>CAWCLH010000021.1:0-329842 GCA_963796315.1 uncultured Actinomycetota bacterium | reverse complement strand
AGCTGGGACGCCGCCCCTCCGTCTTGCAGCTTCTCGAGCACCCGGTCCAAGTTGAAGCTGCCGGCTTCGTCTCGGTGGGAACTCGGTGAACTCCGGGCCGGCCTCGTCGAACACCTCCGCCTGAGCCGGCGCGACCACGTATATCGTGGTCCATGAACCAGTCGCAGTAGGTGTTGGACTCTCGAGCGCACGCTCGAATGGGTCTCGGCGTCAAGTTGAAGATCCGCGGAATCCGCAGACTCGACGAACGGCTCAAGCCCAGATCCCCAGCTCTTCGCGCGTTGCTCAGGAAGACGCACTTCCAGTCGTCGAACCGAAGCGCCACGAGTTCTGCGTCGTCGTTTACGTAGAGAACCGATGCCGAGGACCCTCCGGGTCGTCGCCGGAAGAGTACGCCCCGAGGTCCTCGCCGTCGAGTATCACCTTGGAAGTCGGGTCCCCGTTCGCGTGCCCCGCATGGCATTTCTCACGATCGGGGTTCGCCGGCGGCGGCGAGGAACGTCGTGAGCATGTCCTGGTGGCCGCGATGCCGTTCAGGGCGACGCCTGCCCGCCATCGACCCGGCCAGCGCAGGAGGCAAGGCACCCGGTACGCGCCCTCCCAGTTGCTGTTCTTCTTGGAACGGAAGGCGTGAGCGCCGCGTCGGGCCACGCGTTGTAGTGTGGTCCGTTGTCGGTGGAGTACATCACGATCGTGTCCTCGGCCAGCCGAGCTCGTCGAGCTTGTCGAGGATCATGCCCACGTGCCGGTCGTGCTCGACCATGCCGTCCGCTTGACCGACTTTGGCCGCTCAGGCCGCGAGCGCCTCCGCCTTGACGTGGGTGGCGGAAGCCCACCGCGCGTCGAGTTCCACCACACGAAGAACGGGTCGTCGCTGCCGCTCATTTCCCTCGAGGTACTGGAGCGTGCGAGCGGTGACCTCATTGTCGATGGTCTCCATGCGCTTCTTGTGTGAGGGGCCCCCGACCCTCCGGGTGCCGTCCGGCATGGCCCAGCTGTGGATGCACCCCGCGTGGTCCGAAGTGCTTGGTGGAACCCCGCCACCGTCCTTGGGGTAGTCCTCCAAACTCCGGCTCTTCCTCGGCATTGAGGTGATAGCGTTCGCCGAAGAACTCGTCGAAACCGTGGTTGGTGGGGAGGTGTTCGTCGCGGTCCCCCGAGGTGGTCCCGCGGACCGCGCGGTGGCGTAGCCCAAGGGGCTTGAGCAGCTCGGCGATACTCGGGTCCTCGGGGCGTAGGCTAAGTTGGCCCCCGGCATGCCGACCTTCGTGAGGCCGGTCCGGAAGGGGTTCTGCCCGGCTGATGAACGCGGCCCGGCCGGCGGTACAGCTCTGCTGTCCGTAGGTTCTCCGTGAAGCTGATGCTTTGCTTGCTACAATGGGTTGATGTTAGGCGTCGAGTAGCCCATCATGCCGCGGTTGTTGTGACTGATGTTCCATATACCCTATGTCATCTACTTTTTGGTTTTCTTTCGGCACCTGCCTCACCTCGTCTTTCCGGTCCCACCGCCGCTTGGCGTGGCTCCGTCAGCTCGCGAAGCAACACGCTCCCGGCGCCGTCCGGAAGGCGCCGGACCTGGACCTGCTCGCTGGATCCGGTCTCTGCCGGGGTCTAGACCCGGACCAGCTTCCAGGCGATCAACCCGATCACCACCATGGGGTGAGCATGACCATCATGATCGACCAGATGGGGTAGATCGGCAGCCAGAGGAACTCGGAGATCGCGGCCAGAGCACGGCGCGCCCACGCGGTTAAAGGTGAGCCCAGCGAGCACCCCTAGTCCGGCGAGCACGACGAAGATGCCGAGGATGAGCATCCACCAGGCGGCCGCGGTGATGTCGATAAAGTAGTAGCCGGTGAATCCCCGTACCACCCACTGGTCGTTGAAAAATCTGATGAAGCCGGCCAAACGCTCTAAACGAGCCCACCATGATCATGAGCACGCCTGCGGCCGCTGCCCAACCGGCCCACCTGTCGTCCATCTCTCTGCCTCCCTCTCGATGGATACTCCTGTCAGTATCAACCCAGAAGAGGTCCGCGGTCGCGGTGAGCGCCAAAAGGGGCCAATGTTGGTGCAGCGGCTGCGACACGTTTTTCAGCCGCGTCCGCGTACCACCAAGCGCACCGAGCCCGACCCGCTTCATGAAAGGCAACCGTCGGTCTTCTAAGGTGGGGGTTAATGGGAGTATAGAAGTTAGGTTCTTTGTGGAGCTTCTGCGCCGGCGTGGCTCAGTCCCGCTTGTGGCGGGAGCACGATCCAGTTGGACCGGACGATGGTGTCCTGTGTTCCAAGCAGCATTCTCCCACGGGGGGCCTGTTGATCCAGGGAGCGCCTGTTCGGTGCGCCTGATTGGTCGCGCCTTTCGGAAAAACTGCGACTTCGGCTCGGTCGGCGCACTTTCCAACCCGACATCCGTCCTCTTCGATGCACGAGGCGCGCTGGTGTCCAGCTCAGGTCGCGGGAAAGTCCTGGGTGAATGAAGGCAAAGGGCCCAGGTCCCGGCGGGCAAGCAGCTACGGGCGCCCCGGCTTGGAGCACGAGCTGGAGCGGCCGCACCCCTCTCGCCTTGCTCGACCAGTGGGCTTGTCGTCGGAAGTTCACCTTGAGTTTCCGCTCCGGCCGGGTACGGCAAGCGCCCCCGCTCTCGCAGTGGATCGAGCATCAAGAGCTTCCCGCTGCGTGGCTCTCGCTGGACGAGGGCGACAACGAGTCCAGCCGTGTCCTGGACGAGCTGGTCGCCTCGATCAGGTTGGCGGGCTGCGATGTGGTCCCGCGACGGCTGCCCTGCTGGTGGGCGGACCTAGGCCGATTGAACTGCTGAACCGGGAGCTTGCGAACGATCTCGATGAGCTCGATGACTTCATCCTGGTGCTGGACGACTGCCATCACGTGAAGTACAAGCGAGCTACCGACGATCCTTCGCCTCCTGTCCTCCCCCCCCCCCCGCCCGCTGCACCTCGCCTCGTTGATCGGTCCCACCCTGTTCGCTCGGGCGCTGCGGGCTCGGGGACTTATGAACGGAGGCTCAGGCAGCGGCACTGCGGCTGCTGCGAGGACGAGGCGGTCCGGTACTTGCAGCAGGCGTTCGGGCAGCCCTCTCACGGAACAGCCAGGCGTTGGCTCTCGTGAGCCGGACCGAAGGATGGATCGCGGGCCTTCAATCTCCGCCCGCTCTGTCGCTTCGAGGTAGGGATGACCTGGACCAACGTAGTATCGCAGAGTTCGCGGGGAGCGACCGGTACATCGCTGACTACCTGATGGAGGAGCTGCAGCCGTGAATGCTCCATCCCTCTCTTCAACGGGATCTCACTGCCACGTCGATCCTGGAGCGGCTCAGTGAGTCGAGTGGTGGCCGATCGGTCACGGGTGAGCAAGGCCTCGACTCGGTCGAGGGACGCCCGGGGTGCTCGAGTGGCTTGAGGAAGCCGAACCTCTTCGTGTCTTCCTCCATGGACCAGTGGGAGCGGTCTCGCTACCACCACCTCTCCCGCTCCCTCCTGCGTCTTTGGCTGACCGCGACGTGGCCGAGCGAGGAGCAAGATTTCCTTCACATTCCGGGCGGGCCAGCCTCTGGCTGAGCATCACCTGGGTTTCGAAGGAGCTTCGCCACTTCCCTAGGCTGTACAGGATTGGACCTGGCCGAGGCGGTGGTGGAGGAGCATTGCCGGCGGGCGGGGCTCGACACGGCGGTGGCGGACGCCAGAGCGGCGGGTGCGGAAGTTGGGAGACGGGTGGGGTACCACCCCCGGCTGGTAATGATCGATGTCTGGGCCGGCCACGGAATCTACAGACTGGGGTGGAACTGGCCCGTTGTGACCCAGCGGGAACAGCTGCTCGACCTGCAGGACCTGCCCCTAGAGGGACGACGGGCTTCCTCCGGGGAGACCTCGCGACGACGAGGGCGGAGATGAGCTACTGGCGGGGCACGGCGAGACCGCCCGTCGCGGCTCAACGGGCCCTGACCTTGCTCCCCGGGGACTATCGCGAAGCCCGCCCCCCGACGGTGTTCGAGGGCGGCTTCTTCACCTCCGCCTCGGCGGGCAGAGGCGTTCCAGGTCTTGGATCGCGCCTCCTTTCCCACGGGATGGGCATTACTGTGGAGTGATGGGTCGGTCGGCATTTGGTGGCATTCATGACGGGTGACGCGGACAAAGCCCGTCATACGGCAGAGATGATGCTCTCTCAGGCCACCATCTTGGGCTCGAGGAGAGTACGGGCTGGGGCTCATGACTTCCTTGGCCCTCGCCGCGTACCTTCGCAACGACCTGTCTCTCGCCGAGCATCACCTGTTGAACCGTATGGATCCCACGTCGTACCTGCGAAGCAGTCCTTCTACGGTCTGGCCTGGATCCGTCACGGAGAGGTCTGCCCGGACGAGGCCCTCTAGTGTCATGGACCAGTGCCTCTCCTTTCTCCCCCCCCCGGGCTCCCCGACGGCGCTGGAGATCAAGCTTCTGCGAGCTCGCCTGCCCGCGTCGTCCGATCGACCGGGAGACGATATCTTCTCTGGCCCGAGGCCCTCTTCTGGAGCGGCGACTCCACCCTTCTCACTGGGGGTCTGCTACGAGTTCGGTCCTTGAGCTCCGCTATCGCACTGCTGCTGGAGGAGGGGAGCGCGGATGACTTGGTGTGTGCCGGAGGTGGCCCTGGGTCGCATACTTGCCAGCGCTGAAGCGAGCGACAATGTCTTCCGATCCGTGGAGGGTCTCATACTGCAGGCCCTGCGACTTCGCCCGGAACCACCCCTTCCGGTGGAGACGTAGCGGAGGCTTCATCGAGGACCTCGAGCTGGCCGATCACCTCTACGAGATCTTCGAGGACCACCGCTTCGAGCCGGGGCCGCACCGCGCGTTCCTGTCGGAGTGACGAGCCCTGCGGCTCGCGTCCCATTGCCGGCGTCGGGGGCGTCCGGGTAGCCTCTCGGGGGATGGGCGTCCAGCCGCCGTCGAGCGGTGCCGACGCCTCCCGGAGGGTGGCACGATGCGAGCCTCGGTCATTGCAGCGCTGATCCAGCTCGCCGCCGGGTGCGGCTCGGACGCCCGGCCGGCCCCGGACGGGGGCGCGCCGCCGGACGCGGGGTCGGTCGATGCGAGTGGCTCGGTCGACGCGGGTGGCTCGGACGATGCGGTATTCGTCATGTCGGACGAGACGGGCGTCTACACGCTCGACGCCGATGGCGGCGGTCGACGCGACCTGCGTGCGGGCGGCCTCGCGCCCTCGTGGACGCCGGACGGCCGCATCGTCTTCTCGGCCGACGACCAGCTGCACATCATGAACGCCGACGGAAGCGACGACCACGCCATCCCGAACCCACCCGGTTACCGCGTCGCCCTTCGCCCCGTCATGGCCGTCGACGGCACCATCGTGTTCATGGCCTTCGAGAGCCCCGGCGGCACCGGCGACGTCTGGGTCACCCGCGAGGACGGAACCGGGCAGCGCGAGGTGGTCGCCGGAGACGGCGGACCGCCGCAGCCGTTTGTCGCGCGCTCGGGGGAGTGGTTCGTCTACATGGTCCAGACCTCGCGGCCGGCGGGAAGCAGCCCCCCGTACCACCGCGAGGTCTGGCGCAGGAACATCGACGGCTCCGGCGCGATGGCGCTGACCAACAGCGACGACACCCCCGACTACCCGGACGCCAACGCACCGTCGATATCCCCGGACGAGAGGATGGTCGCGTTCTTCTCCGGCACCGAGTCGGACGACACCGACCCCACCGGCGGCGACCCATCGACCTGGGGGATATCGACGGTGCGTTGGCGTCCGGGTAGTCGGGGGTGTCGTCGCTGTTGGTCAGCGCCATCGCGCCGGAGCCGTCGATGTTCCTGCGCCAGACCTCGCGGTGGTACGGGGGGCTGCTTCCCGCCGGCCGCGAGGTCTGGACCATGTAGACGAACCACTCCCCCGAGCGCGCGACAAACGGCTGCGGCGGTCCGCCGTCTCCGGCGACCACCTCGCGCTGCCCGGTTCCGTCCTCGCGGGTGACCCAGACGTCGCCGGTGCCGCCGGGGCTCTCGAAGGCCATGAACACGATGGTGCCGTCGACGGCCATGACGGGGCGAAGGGCGACGCGGTAACCGGGTGGGTTCGGGATGGCGTGGTCGTCGCTTCCGTCGGCGTTCATGATGTGCAGCTGGTCGTCGGCCGAGAAGACGATGCGGCCGTCCGGCGTCCACGAGGGCGCGAGGCCGCCCGCACGCAGGTCGCGTCGACCGCCGCCATCGGCGTCGAGCGTGTAGACGCCCGTCTCGTCCGACATGACGAATACCGCATCGTCCGAGCCACCCGCGTCGACCGAGCCACTCGCATCGACCGACCCCGCGTCCGGCGGCGCGCCCCCGTCCGGGGCCGCCGGGCGTCCGAGCCGCACCCGGCGGCGAGCTGGATCAGCGCTGCAATGACCGCGGCTCCCACCGCGCGACCTCCGGGAGGCGTCGGCACCGCTCGACGGCGCGGGTCGCCCATCCCCCGAGAGGCTACCCGGACGCCCCCGACGCCGGCAATGGGACGCGAGCCGCAGGGCTCGTCACTCCGACAGGAACGCGCGGTGCGGCCCCGGCTCGAAGCGGTGGTCCTCGAAGATCTCGTAGAGGTGATCGGCCAGCTCCCAGGTCCTCGATGAAGCCTCCGCTACGTTTCTCTCCACCGGAAGGGGTGGCCTGCCGGTCGAAACCAGCAGGGCCTGCAGTATGAGACCCTCCACGGATCGGAAAGCATTTCGCTCGCTTCAGCGCTGGCAAGTATGCGACCCAGGGCCACCTCCCGCACGCGCCCAAGTCATCCGCGCTCCCCTCCTCCAGCAGCAGTGCGATAGCGCTCCTGTAGAGACCGAACTCGTAGCAGACCCCCCAGTGAGAAGGGTGGAGTCGCCGCTTCCGGAAGAAGGCCTCGGGCCAGAGGGACCTCGTCTGCCGGTCGATCGGACAACGCGGCGGAGACGAGCTCGCAGAAGCTTGATCTCGGGGCACGAGTGGGAGCCCGAGGTCCAAAACGAAGGAGAGGCACTGGTCCATGACGCTGAGGGCCTCGTCCGGGCGGCCTTGTGCGTGACGGATCCAGGCCAGACCGTAGAAGGACTGCTTCGCAGGTACGACGTGGGATCCATACGGTTCGACGAGTGCGAAGTGATGCTCGGCGAGAGACAGGTCGTTGCGAAGGTACGCGGCGAGGCCAAGGAAGTCATGAGCCCCAGCCCGTACTCTCCTCGAGCCCAAGATCGGTGGCCTGAGAGCTCATCATCTCTGCCGTATGACGGGCTTTGTCCACGTCGCCCGTCATGAATGCCACCAACTGCCAAGCCGACCCATCACTCCGCGGGTGAATGCCCATCCCGTAGTCCCCTAAGGAGGCGCGATCCAAGACCTGGAACGCCTCTGCCCGCCGAGCGAGGAGGTGAAGACCCCCGCCCTCGAACACAGTCGCGGTGGCCCGGGCGACGCGATAGTCCCCGGGGAGCAAGGTCAGGGCCCGTCGAGCCTGCGACAGGGCGGTCTCGCCGTCCCCCCGCCAGTAGCTCGATCTCCGCCCTCATGACCGCGATCTCCCCCCGGAGAAGCCCGTCGTCCCTCTAGGGGCGGGTCCTGCAGGTCGAGCAGCTGTTCCGCTGGTTGACGGTGCTGGGCGAAACCGCACCCGAGTCTTGCTGCTTCTGTGGGCCAGCCAGACATAGATCATTACCAGCCGGCGGGCGTCCCCACCAGTCTCCCAACTTCCGCACCCACCGCTCCAGCGTCCGCCACCGCTCATGCTCGACCCCCGCATCCCCGGCGATGCTCCTCCACCACCGCCTGGGCCAGGTCCATCCTCTCACCTTGAGGAGTGGCGAACCGCTCGTCCACCAGGTGATGCTCAGCCAGCCACTGGCCCGCCCGGATATGAAGGCGTCTATCTCCTCGCTCGGCCACGTCGCGGTCAGCCGATGACGCAGGAGCTCCCGGAAGAGGTCGTGGTAGCGAACCACTCCCGCTGGTCGTCGAGGAGAACACGAGGAGGTTCGCTTCCTCAAGCCACTCGAGCACCGGCGTCCCTCGACCGAGTCGAGGCCTTGCTCACCGTGACCGATTGGCAGACCGATTTACTCCCGAGCCGCTCCAGGATCGACGTCGCCGATGAGATACTGTCGACGAGAAGGATCCGAGCGTCGTCAGCAGCTCCTCCATCAGCTAGTCGGCGATCTACCGGTCGCTCCCCGCGAACTCTCGAATACGCTCGTCCAGGTCATCCCTACCTCGAAGCGACAGAGCGACAAGATGGAAGGACCGCGATCCATCCTTCGGTCCGGCTCACCAGAGCCACCGCCTGGTTTTCCGTCAAGGGCTGTCCGAACGCCTGCTGCAAGTACTGGACCGCCTCGTCCTCGCTGAGCCGGAGGTCTGCTGCCCTGACCTCGTTCATAAGTCCCCGCCCCGCAGCGCCCCAAGCGACATCGGCGGGGCCAGCCCGAGTGGACAAGACGAGTGCAGCGGGCGGGGGATGAGGGCCAGGTCGCATGGATCGTCGGACGTCGCTGTTGTTCACGTCATGGCAGTCGTCCGGCGCCAGGATGAAGTCATCCAGCTCATCGAGATCGTTCGCAAGCTCCCGGTTCAGCAGTTCGACCGGCCTGGGTCCCACCCCGCCCAGCAGGGCAGCCGTCGCGGGACAGCAGTGGCAACCACCGACCGGATCGAGGCGACATAGGTCCCCCAGGACACAGTAACTCGTTGTCGCCCTGGTCCAGCGAGAGCCAGCAGCGGGAAGCTCTTGATGCTCGATCCACTGCGAGAGCAGGTTCGTCTTGCCGTACCCGGCCGGAGCGGAGACCAAGGTGAACTTCGCCGACAAGCCCCTGGTCGAGGAGCGAGGGCGGGCCGGCCGCTCCAGCCAGCTGCCACAGCCGGGGCGCCCGGAGTTTTCCGCGGGACCTGGGTCCTCACTTCATCTCACCCAGGATTCCCGCGACCCGACCGACACCGGACCCGCCTCCTGCATCGAAGAGCACGGATGTCGGGTTGGAGAGCACGCCGACCGACCCGGATTCGCCTCGACCCGACGGCGCGCCCAATCAGGCGCCCCGAAGCCGCTGTCCCTGGTTCAACAGGCCCCCCGCGGGAGATGCAGCTCGGGACGCAGCACATGATCGGCCAGACCCAACGGATCGTCTCCCGCCACCGGATTCACTCGGCCGACACTGCACCGCCGAGCTCGGCACCAACAATTCCGCTCCCCCTCGATGACCGCCTACCTTCATGAAAAATCGGCCTCGCGCGCCGGGATCACGCCTGGGGTGCACCGGATGCGGCTGGACCTCGGCCGGCCCGCCGCACCATTCGCCCCTTTGGCGCTATCCGCCACCGCGTACCGCTTCTAGGTTGAAATTGAAGAGGTCAGACCACGATGGAGGCAGAGATGGACGACAGGTGGGCCGGTTGGGCAGCAGCCGCCGGCATACTCATGATCATGGTGGGCTCGTTTAGAGCGTTCACCGGCTTCATCGGTCTCTTCAACGACCAGTGGGTGGTACGGGGATTCACCGGCTACTACTTTATCGACATCACCGCGGCCGCCTGGTGGATGCTCATCCTCGGCATCTTCGTCGTGCTCGCCGGACTAGGTGTCCTCGCTGGGCAACCTGGGCCCGCGTCGTCGGCGTCGTGGCCGTTACTCTGGCCGCGATCTCCGAGTTCCTCTGGCTGCCGATCTACCCCATCTGGTCGATCATGATGATCGCACTCTATGTCATGGTGGTGATCGGGTTGATCGCCTGGAAGCCGGTCCGGGTCTGACCCCGGCAGAGACCGGATCCAGCGAGCAGGTCCAGGTCCGGCGCCTTGGACGGCGCCGGACCTGCTGCTTCGCGAGCTGACGGAGCCACGCCAAGCGGCGGTGACCGGAAAGACGAGGTGAGGCAGGTGCCCAAGGGACGACCAAACATACTCGTGCTGTGGGGCGACGACATAGGGTACTGGAACATCAGTCACAACAACCGCGGCATGATGGGCTACTCGACGCCTAACATCGACCGTCTCGGCACGAAAGCGTCAGCTTCACGGACTACTACGGACAGCAGAGCTGTACCGCCGGCCGGGCCGCGTTCATCACCGGGCAGAACCCCTTCCGGACCGGCCTCACGAAGGTCGGCATGCCGGGGGCCAACTTCGGCCTACGCCCCGAGGACCCGACTATCGCCGAGCTGCTCAAGCCCTTGGGCTACGCCACCGCGCAGTTCGGCAAGAACCACCTCGGGGACCGCGACGAACACCTCCCCACCAACCACGGTTTCGACGAGTTCTTCGGCAACCTCTATCACCTCAACGCCGAGGAAGAGCCGGAGTTGGAGGACTACCCCAAGGACGCGGGGTTCCGCGAGCGCTTCGGACCACGCGGGGTCATCCACAGCTGGGCCATGCCGGACGGCACCCAGAAAATCGAGGACACCGGCCCCCTCACCAAGAAGCGCATGGAGACCATCGACGATGAGGTCACCGCTCGCACGCTCCAGTACCTCGAGGAAGTGGCGGGCGGCGACAACCCGTTCTTCGTGTGGTGGAACTCGACGCGCATGCACTTCCGCACCCACGTCAAGGCGGAGCATCGCGGCCTGAGCGGCCAAGGTGAGTACAACGACGGCATGGTCGAGCACGACCTGCACGTGGGCATGATCCTCGACAAGCTCGACGAGCTAGGGATCGCCGACGACACGATCGTGATGTACTCCACCGACAACGGCCCACACTACAACTCCTGGCCGGACGCGGCCATCACCCCCTTCCGTTCCGAGAAGAACAGCAACTGGGAGGGCGCGTACCGGGTGCCCTGCTTCATGCGCGGGCCGGCTCGATGGCAGGCAGGAGTCACCCTCAACGGCATCGCCGCTCACCAGGACATGCTCACCACGTTCCTGGCCGCCGCCGGCGAGCCCGATATCGTGGAGAAGTGCAAAGCAGGCCACGCGGCCGGGGACACCACCTTCAAGGTCGTGCTCGACGGCAAGGACATGAACGCCTACTTCTCCGGCCAGACCGACACCAGCCCCCGGAACGCGTTCTTCTACGTAAACGATGACGCCGAACTGGTGGCGCTTCGATTCGAAGACTGGAAGTTCGTCTTCAAGGAACAGCGCGCCAAGACGCTGGCCTTGTGGGCCGAACCATTCGTCGATCTGAGGATCCCGCGGATCTTCAACTTGAGGCGCGACCCATTCGAGCGCGCGCTCGAGAACTCCAACACCTACTGGGACTGGTTGCTCGACCACGCCTTCATGGTGGTTCCGGCGGCAGCGTTGGTCGCCCAGGCCGTCCAGGAGTTCGCCGAGTTTCCGCCGCGCCAGAAGCCGGCATCGTTCAACTTGGACCGGGTGCTCGAGAAGCTGCAAGAGGGAGGGGCGGCGTCCAGCTGACCGCGTCGTCGACCACGACGGTGAGTGGTGCCGGCCGGCTACTCAGGGATCCTTTGTATGTCGGGCGCCGGCCGGGCCTCCGCCTCGTGACATAAGATGGGTTTCATGCTCGACCATCCACCATCGGCATTCCACGTCATGGCAAAGCCCACGGGCGCGCGCTGTAACCTGCGCTGCGACTACTGCTTCTTCCTTGAGAAAGAGGCCCTCTATCCGGGCAGCGATTTCCGCATGTCCGACGAGGTGATGCAGGCCTACCTGACCCAGACGATCGCCGCCCAGACGGTGCCACAGGTGACCATCGCCTGGCAAGGCGGGGAGCCCACCCTGATGGGCGTGGACTTCTACCGGCGAGCTCGTGCCGTCGAGCAGGCACAACTCCCGCCCGGGATGAGCGTCGAGCGGACGATCCAGACCAACGGCGTACTGCTGGACGACGAGTGGGCCGAGTTCCTCGCTCGAAACAAATACCTCGTCGGCTTGAGCATCGACGGTCCTCGCGAACTGCATGACGCGTACCGTCACGATAGGGCCGGCGCATCCGTGTTCGACCGGGTCATCGCGGCCGCCCGCCTCCTCCAACGCCATGGCGTGGAGTTCAATGTCATGTGCACCGTCAACGCCGCCAACGCCGGGCACCCGCTCGAGGTCTACCGCTTCTTCCGCGACGATCTGGGGGCTCAGTATCTCCAGCTCATCCCCGTTGTCGAGGTGGACAGGCCGGCCACGCCGACCCGGGCGGGCACGGTCACTGCCCGCAGCGTCCGACCGGAGTCCTACGGGCGGTTCCTGAACGAGATCTTTGACGAGTGGGTGCGCCGTGACGTGGGCCGCATGTTCGTTCAGTTCTTCGACGGCGTCCTGGCGGCGTACCTACGCGGCTACTCGACCCTGTGCGTGCTCCAACCCACGTGTGGCGAAGGGGTCGCCCTGGAGCACACGGGCGACCTCTACTCGTGCGACCACTTCGTCACACCGTCGCACCTCCTGGGCAACATCACCCGGACCCCGATCGGCGCCCTGGTCGCTTCCGAGCAGCAGCGGGCGTTCGGACAGGCGAAGCGAGACACCCTTCCCGCCCAGTGCCGGGCATGCCCCTACCTGTTCGCGTGCAACGGGGAGTGTCCGAAGAACCGGATCCTCCTGACGGCCGATGGGGAGCCGGGACTGAACTGGCTGTGCGCCGGCCTCACAAGCTTCTTCAGCCACACCGATCGCCGCATGAGCCAACTGGCCGGGATCCTGGCGGAGGGACGAGAAGCACTGCGAGATCATGACGCTGCTCGCCGAAGAGACGCGATCGACCGGCCGGAACCAGCCCTGCCCCTGTGGCAGTGGAAAGAAGTACAAACACTGCTGTGGCGTGTGAGCACGTCGAGGCGAAGAGCCACCTCCGGCCGCCGATGATACGGTGGCGCTAGCGCCGGAACGGGCTTCCCTGCGGCCCAAGGGGGACGCGATGCGAGAAACGGCAAGGACCAATCGGGTGACCGCGGGCACGGACCGGGTCATCCTCTGGACGCAGACCGGCGTGGTCGCCGCGCTCGCCGTCATCGCGGTGGTTTCCCTCGGCTACGCCGTGGCTGAGCTGGTCCGCCTCGCGGTCGACCCTACCCTCGGTGCGCTCGAGAGTCTCTTCAGTGCCGTCCTGCTCGTCTTCATCGTCCTCGAGTTGTACCAGATAGCCCGGGAGTTCCAGACGGGCCGCGAGGTCGTGGACAAGGTGTTCGAGGTGGGCGTGGTGGTGCTCGTGCGACAGATCATCGTCGCGGAGGTGCTGCATTCCTCGTACCAGGAGTATCTGGCCATCGCCGCTCTGATCGTCGCACTGGGTGTCGCGTGGTTCCTCGCCCGGCACGCCCGCTCGCCTGCCGGCCGCTTGCCCGCCGATGACTAACGGGTTGAAAAGACTGCTCTTCTTCGCCTTGCGCGTCGCGGTCCTCTGGCTCGTCGACGCGGTCGCTCTACGCGTTGCCGGGCTGGTGGTCCCCGGCACGAGCTTCACCAGCGTGGGGTCGACACCGGAGTGGGCAGTGGTGATCGGAGCAGCCTTCCTGCTGGGACTCCTGAACCTCCTCCTCCGCCCCATCATGCTGCTCATCGCACGACCGATCGGGCCTGTGGCGGTATTCCTACTCGCCCTCCTGCTCAACAGCTTCAGCCTGTGGCTTACCGCAGCCATGCTTCCCGGGTTCGCCATCGACGGCCTGTTGCCCGCCCTGCTCACCGGCTTCGCGTTCGCGGCGGTCAACATCGTCGTCACCGGACTGCTGGAACTCGACGAAGAGGGCTCCTTCTATCAGGGACGCATCATCCGGCAGGCGAAGAAACGGCCGGCCACGGAGGACCGGTCGGGCGCGGGCCTGGTGATGGTGGAGGTCGACGGGCTGAGCTACCACCACCTGCGCCGGGCGCTCGACGACGGCCGCCTGCCCACCCTGCAGCGCATGATCGAGGAGGAGGGGTACGTTCTCAGCCTGGTGGACTGCGGTATCCCGTCGCAAACCTCGGCCTGCCAAGCGGGCATCATGTTCGGCGACAACGACGACATCCCGGCCTTCCGCTGGTACGACAAGGACGAGCAGAAGCTCTACGTCTCGAGCAAGGATGCGCCCGTCATCAACGCCCGCTACGCCGACGGCCACGGCCTGATGCGGCACGGCTCGAGCATCGGCAACATGTTGAACGGCGACGCGCATACCTCGTTGCTCACGTTGGCCAGCATGAAGAGCGGCGACCGGGAGGAGCGCCGGCGCCGGGCGGAGGACATCTCCCTGCTGGCCCTCGACCCCTACTTCGTCGTGCGCACCGTCATCCTGACCCTGGCCTCCGCCGTCCGCGAGGTCTGGGAGGGCTGGCGGCAACGGCGACGCGGTGAATGGCCGCGGCTCAACCGGCTCGCGCACTTCTACCCACTCGTGCGGGGCGCCACCTGCGTCTTTCTGCGCGACATGGCCACCAACCTGGCCGTGCTGGACATCGCCCGAGGCTCGCCCTCGATCTACCTCCTGTGGCCGGGGTACGACGAGGTGGCGCACCATTCGGGGCCCTGGAGCGGTGACGCCTTCGGTGAGCTCGGCCGCTGGGACGCCACCGTCCGCCGCATCCGCCGGGCCATCGCCGACCACGCCCCTCGGCCGTACGAGCTCGTCATCCTTTCCGACCACGGCCAGTCTTTCGGGCCGACATTCAAGCAGCGCTACGGCCTCGCCCTGAAGGAGTTGATCGAGCAGCACCTGCCCCAGGGGACGACGGTGGCGGAATCGATGGGAGGCGACAACGCGGTGACCTCGCTTCAGGCGCTGAACGGCGAGCTCCAGAACGTTCAGGACCAGGGCGGGGGCTTCAGCCGGGCGGTCGCGGGCGGAGGCCAGCGGCTGGCCGCGCGCGGGGTGCAGGAGAGCGAGCCCGAGGCCCCCACGCAGGCGGGAGTGATGGCCTACGGCAGCGGCAATCTCGCTCAGGTCTACTTCGACCTGCAGCCACGCCGCCTCACCCTGGACGAGCTCGAGACCGCGTATCCAGGCATGGTCGACGCCTTGGTGCAGCACGAGGGCATCGGCTTCGTCGGCGGCTACGAGCCGGACGGCGACCCCGTCTTGCTCTGCAAAGGCGGCCGGCGCAACCTGGCGACCGGCGAGCTCACGGGGGACGACCCCTTGCTCCCCTACCTGCGCGATGGGCAGCCGGGCGAGTTGGAGAAGCGCATCTGGCAGGTGCGGCGGGTGATGGACTTCAGGCACGCCGGCGACCTGATGGTCAACAGCGCCGTCTTCGAGGACGGCACGGTCGCAGCCTTGGAGGAACTGATCGGCAACCACGGAGGTCTCGGAGGCGAGCAGACCGATGCCTTTCTGTTCCATCCGCCGCAGATCGAGGTCGGTCCCACGCGCAACTCCTGCGACGTCTTCGCCATCCTCAACGCACGGCGCGGAGCGGAGCCGGTCGCACCGCTCACGTCTGCTGAGCCCGAAGAGCGGAGCGACGACTGGTCCCCGGGTAATCTCCTGCGCGGCCTAGCCCAGGTGCGGCATTGGGTTCCGCTGGCCGCCCGCTGCCTTATCCTGGACCGCGGGGCATACCAGCGGGTGGCTCGCGACCCGGCAGTCACCGGCCCGGCGATCCTGCTCGCGCTCACCGCGCTGGCCCTGACGGCCGCGGCCCGGTCGCGGCTCGACTCAGTGTCCGCGCCGATGCTCGTGGCGGCCTGGCTCGTCTCCACGCTGGCCGTCTTCGGCGCCGGGCGGCTGCTGACCGGCCGGGGCACGTACACCCGCACGTTCCGCGCCCTGGGGTTTGCCCAGAGCGTGGCCGTCCTCGAGGTGCTCGCCTTCTTGCCCCATCTGAACAGCGCCGTCAACCTGGTGGTCATCCTGATCGGCTTCGTGGCGGTCTGGCTGGCGGCTGCCGTTGCGCACGAGTCCCGGGGCCTACGCACCCTGCTCCTGCCGGTCGTGGCGTTGCTCCTGGTGGGAGCCGGCTACGCGGTGCTGACCGCCCTCGCCGTGGGAACGCACCTCAGCCTGAGCAACCTTCTCCGAGAGTTGGGACTGCTGCGGGGCTAGGATCCGTGTCGGCCCGTGCTACCTCTTCTGCGCGAGGTTCCACAGCACCTGGGCGACCTCGCCCCGGCTCATAGTGGCCCAGGGGTTCCAGGCCCGACCGTAGCCCTGCAGCCCTGAGAGCAGGCCGTTGTACTCCGCCCAGGCGACATTGGGAGCGTGGACGGTATCGAAGCTACCCAACGCGCTGGTGAAGCCGCTCGCCGGTTGACGCAGTAGCCCGGGGCTGAGGTTCCGCGCCGCCCGCACGACCATGGTGAGGACCTGCCCCCGGGAGACACCGACGTACGGATGGAAAGTGCCGTCGGCGTAGCCCAGGATGATCCCCCTCGCCGCCGCCGCTCCCACGTACTCGTGCGGGTAGAGGCTGACAGGGGAGTCGCTCCCCAGGTCGCGGAACGGGTACGGGCTACTCTCCACGACCGGGATAGCCATGACACCGCAGATCATCTTCGCGAACTGCGCCCGCAGGACCGACGCCTGCGGGTGGAAGGTCCCGTCGCTGTACCCGGAGATCACACCCAGATCGGCGATCCCCACGATGGCGAGGCGATAGGGATCGGACGGCGGGACATCGGCGAAGGCGACGTTCGGCGTGGTGGTTAGGCCGTCGTCGGGGGGGCGGACGTGGTGGTGGGAGGCGGGGTGGTGGTCGTCGTGGTGGGCGGCGCGGTCGTGGTCGTGGTAGGCGGCGCGATCGTCGTCGTGGTGGTGCTGGGCGGTAGGAACGGTGGTCGGGGTGGTCGTGGCCAGGCTGCTCAGGGCCTTGAACGAGTCCAGCCGACCGGCGCCGGAGGCGACGTCCCATCCCGGCACCCCGATATCCTTCGCGGAGCTTTCGAGGACGGTCTCCAGGCGGGTCGGCGTGAGGCTCGGCTCACGAGACAGGAGGAGGGCGGCGACCCCCGAGACGAGCGGGGCCGAGAACGACGTCCCGTCGAGGTAGTAGGGGCCCCACTTCCCGCTGCTGCCCCGAAACCACGAGACGATCCCCTCTCCGGGAGCGACCAGATCCAAGGTGCTCCCGGTCTGCGAGAACGACGACACCGCGTCCGACTGGTTCGTCGACCCCACGGAGATCACGTCAGCGTAGGCGGCCGGATAGTAGAGACCGCTTCCCGGTCCCTCGTTGCCGGCCGCCGCGATCACCGGGACACCTCGGGACAGAGCGTAGTCGATCGCCGACCGCTCCAGGGTGGAGGTCTGAGGCCCACCCGCACTGTAGTTGATGAGGTCTGCGCCGTGGTCGACGGCCCAGACCACTCCTTCCGCGAACTCGCCGTCCGTCCACTCCCCGGAGTCGGAGAGATGCACGGGCATGATCCGGGCGTTCCAGGCCGCGCCGGCCGCTCCGGCGGCGTCGTCCCCGACCGCCGCCGCGACGGCCGCCACGGCCGTCCCGTGCCCCAACACGTCGAGCCAGGCACCGGGATCGGTGCTCCGATGGGGCACGCTGTAGGGCGAGACGACCTTCCCGGCGAAGTCGGCGATCGCCGGCTCCAGACCGCTGTCCAACACGGCGATGACCACAGCGGCCGAGCCTTTCGTCTGGTCCCATGCCTCGGGCAGGCGCACGACGGGCAGACTCCACTGCGCGGCATACCAGGGGTCGTTCGGCACGACCGCGATCCTCTGGGGCACCTCCGCCTCCGCCCAGGCGATGCCCCCGGCCCTGCGCAGGACCCCCAACGCCTTCCCCACTCTGTCGCCGACCTTACCCGCAGGCCACTCCTGAACGCCGCCCGAAATGAGCTCCTGAGGATCGAGCTCGACCTCTAGTCGGACCACTCCGAGTCCGGGGATGGTCCCCGTCTGCCGGAGCCCCAGACCGGGAAGATCGAGGCCCGCGGGGAGGCCGTGCCGCCCGGGAGCCAGGCCGACGCTGACGCCCGCGAGGCCAGGCGACGTCAAGGGGGTTCCGAAGCGGGCCGCCTTGTCCTGCGCCGTGACCGTCGTCGCCGAGGGTCGCCCAGCGAGGCGGCGAAGACCGGCAGCGGGCGCGAACGCGAAGCAGGCCGCCAGCACCGCGAGCAGGCACACCGCCGCCGAACCGGCCAAGAGCCTTCTCGTCCCCATGAGCCTCGCGCCCCTCCTCGTCCGTCGCTGACGCCGGCCGTCCCGATCATCAAGGTGGTCGTGGAGAAGAACGCGCGAAAGGGTCCGAAGGCGCGCCCGCGGTCGGCCGATTCGACAGCGACCGGGTTTGCCGGACGGCGAGCGAGGGGCAGCAGGAAGCCATGGTCCTCGAAATACTGATCGACCTGACCATCGTCCTCGGTGCGGCCGTCGTCGTCGCCTACCTCTTCACGCGGCTGCGTCTCCCTGCGGTAGTCGGACTTTTCGTCGCCGGCGTGCTCATCGGTCCAGACGGCCTGGGTCTCATCAGCGAGTCGGAGCAGATCGAGGCGGTCGCCGAGATCGGGATCGTCCTGCTGCTGTTCACCATCGGCCTGGAGTTCAGCTTCGCGGAGCTCCTCAGGATCAAGGACGTCGTGTTCGTCGGGGGCGGCCTGCAGATGGTGCTCACAGCGGGGGCGGGCATGCTGGTGTCCGTCGCGGTCGGCCGGCCGCCGGCGCAGGCCTTCTTCCTGGGATCCGTCATGGCCCTGAGCAGCACGGCCATCGTCCTCAAGCTGCTGCAGCAGCGCGCCGAGGTGGACTCGCCGCACGGCCGGAACGCCGTGGGCATCCTGATCTTCCAGGACTTCATGGTCGTACCGCTCACCCTGCTCGTCCCCCTGCTCGCTGGGGACGTGGGCACGGCAGTCTCGCCCTTGCGGGTGCTCCTCGAGGTGGCGGGCGTGATCATCGCGGTCGTCCTGGCCAGCCGGGTAGTCGTTCCTTGGGTCCTGCGCGAGCTGGCCGGGTTGAAGAGCCCGGAGGTGTTCCTCATCGCGGTGATGGTCATCTGCTTCGGGGTGGCCGCTGCCTCGGGGCGCATGGGCCTCTCCGTCGCGCTGGGGGCGTTCGTCGCGGGGTTGGTGATCTCCGAATCCGAATACAGTCATCAGGCGCTGGGTAACGTCCTCCCGTTCCGCGACCTTCTGGTCAGCTTCTTCTTCGTGTCCGTCGGCCTTCTGCTCGACGTCCGGTTCCTCGCACGGTACTGGTGGCTCCTTCCCCTCGCCGCCCTGGGCGTGATGATCGGGAAGACGGTCCTCACCACCCTCGCCGTCCTGGTCCTGCGCTTCCCGATGCGGACGGCACTGCTCACCGGGCTCAGCCTGGCTCAGGTGGGGGAGTTCTCCTTCGTCCTGTCGGAGGTGGGTGCCAAGAAGGGGCTGATGCCCGACAACGTCAACCAGGGCTTTCTCGCCATGGCGGTACTCACGATGGCGGCCACGCCGGTGCTCATCGCGCAGAAGGATCGGCTGACCGACCTCGTGCTTCGCCTCCCCCTCCCGGACCGGCTCGTGCGCGGAAACCGGCCGGAGATGGGCGGACCGGAGGAACGGCTGAGCGACCACGTGGTGATCGTGGGCTACGGGGTGAACGGCCAGAACGTCGCCCGGGCGACCCGCCGTTCTGAGATCCCCTACACGATCCTGGAGTTGAACCCGCAGACGGTCCGCGCGGCCAGAGCCGCGGGGGAGCACATCGTCTTCGGCGACGCGACCAACGAGGCCGTGCTGAACGACGTGGGCGTTCCGCGGGCCCGAGTGGCCGTGGTCGTGATCAACGACCCCGTCGCCACCAGACGCATCGTGGCCCTTCTCCGCCGGCTGTGCCCTGATATCCACCTCGTGGCCCGGACCCGCTACGTGAACGAGGTCCAGCCGCTCCTCGACCTGGGCGCCGACGAGGTGGTCCCGGAGGAGTTCGAGACGGCCATCGAGATCTTCACCCGGACGCTGCAGCAGTACTTGGTGCCGGAGGACGAGATCCGCCGGACCGCGCTCGCCATCCGCGCCGACGGCTACAGCCTGCTGCGCCGGGTCCCAGAGGATGCGCGAGCTTGGCGCAAGGTGGAGAGCGCGCTGCCCGGCCTCGAGATCGCCACCCTGCGGGTGGGGGAAGGCGTGCCCGCAGAGGGGCGGACGATGGCCGAACTCGATCTCCGCCGGACGCATGGGGTGACGCTGCTCGCCATCAAGCGCGGGGAGGGACTGCTGGCCGATCCGAGCGCGGACACGAGCGTCCGCGCCGGTGATGTCGTCGTCTTGCTCGGCACCCCCGAGGCCACCTTCGAGGCGCGCAGACTGTTCGCCGTCTGCGACGACGGAGGGATCTGCTGAACCCCCGGGGCCGCCCGGCCGGGACCCCCAGAGTCCCGCCGCACTCGGGCGCCCGGCGGCGGCCTCAGACCTCGGCGAAGGCCATCTCCGTGACGTCCCGGACCAGCTCCTCGAACGAGATGCCGGCGGCTTCGGCCGCCATGGGCATGAGGGAGGTCTCCGTCAGGCCCGGGATCGTGTTGATCTCGAGGATCCAGGGGTTGCCGTCCCCATCCAGGATGAGGTCCACCCGCCCGAAGCCCCGGCAGCCGAGAGCGACGTACGCGGCGACAGCCACCGCCTTGACCTCTTCGTCGACTGCGGACGGCAGCTGGGCCGGGACCACGAAGTCGGTCAGGCCCGCCGTATAGCGGGAGTCGAAGTCGTAGAAGGCGTTCTCCTTGGGGATGGCCTCCACCGTGGGCAGCACCCGCAGGTGCTCACCACCGAGGATGCTGACGGCGAGCTCTCGGCCCCGCACGTAACGCTCCAGCAACACCTTGCGGTCGAAGGAGAGAGCGGAGAGCATGGCCCGGGGCAGGTCTTCTGCGGTCGCGGCGAAGTTGATGCCCAGAGCCGAACCCTGGGCCGCCGGCTTGACCACGATGGGCAGACCCAGCTGGCCGGCGATGATGTCCAGCGAGTCCTTGGCCCCCATCTCCCGGAAGGCGGCATCGCTGAAGGCGTGGAACGCGGGCGTCGGCAGGTTGGCCGACAGCAAGATGTGCTTGGTCAGCACCTTGTCCATGCACTCGATGCTGGGGAGCACCCCGGAGCCGGTGTAGGGGATGCCCAGGATCTCCAGCAGTTCCTGCACGGTGCCGTCCTCGCCCCCCTTGCCGTGCAGCGCGATGAACACCCCGTCGGGCCGCAGCTCCTCCAGTCGCCTCACCAGCGACTCGTCCACGTCGAGGGCGGTGACCCGATAGCCCTGCGCCTCCAATGCTCGGACCACCCGGCGCCCGGTCTTGATCGAGATGTCCCGCTCAAGCGACCGCCCTCCGTAGAGGACGCAGATGTGCCGCTCAGCCATTCCCCACCTCCTCGAGCCCCAAGGCTCGGTAGAGCTCGAGCTGGTCCTTGATGACCCCGCCCAGGCGCCGCACACCCTCCTGTATCAGCTCCTCCCGGGTGGAGCTGAAGGAGAGGCGCATGCTGTTGTGCCCCTGCCCGTCCATGAAGAAGGCGTCACCGCGCACGAAGGCCACGTTCTCCTCCAGTGCCTTGACCAGAAGGTCGCCCGTGTCCAGCTGAGCGGGCAGGGTGGCCCAGACGAAGAAGCCGCCCTCCGGCACCGTCCAGGTCGATCCCTCCGGGAACTCCTCGGCCAGCGCTCGGAGGAGCGCGTCGCGCCGGGACCGGTACAAGGAGCGCAGCCCGTACACGTACTCCCGCCACGCGCCGCTCGAGATGAAGTAGTGCACGAAGAGCTGGTTGAGAGGGCTGGAGCACAGGTCGGTCGCCTGCTTCCCGAACACCAGCTTCTGGTAGATGGCAGGGGGCGCGACCACCCAGCCGGTCCGGATGCCCGGCGACACGATCTTGGAGAACGTGCCCAGGTAGAGCACGTTGTCGTCGTCGTCCAGGGAGAGGAGCGTCGGCAGGCGTTCGCCCTCGAAGCGGAGCAGCCCGTAGGGGTTGTCTTCCAACACCAGCAGGTCCCACCGCTTGGCGACCTCCAGCAGGCGATGGCGGCGCTCCAACGACAGCGTGGTCCCACCGGGGTTTCCGAAGTTGGCCACCACGTAGAGGAACTTGGCCCGCCGGCCGGCGGCCTTCAGCCGCACCAACTCCGCCTCCAACTCCTCGATGACCAGGCCGTGCTGGTCCACCGGGACGTGGTGCACCTCGGTCTGATACGTGGAGAACGTCGTCAGCGCACCGGCGTAGGCCGGGCCTTCCGCCAACACGACGTCTCCCGGGTCGACGAAGGTCTTGGTCACCAGATCGATGGCCTGCTGCCCCCCGGTCGTCACCAGGACGTCCTCGGGGTCGATGGTGGTGCCCTCCTCGGCCATGACCGCCGCGATGTCCTCCTTGAGGAACTCGAAGCCCTCGGTCGGCCCGTACTGCAGGGCAAGAGCACGGTAGGACTCGCTGATCTGCCGATTGATCTGGTCGAACAGCTCGGCCGGGAACTGGTCGGTGGCGGCGAGCCCTCCGGCCAGCGAGATGACCTCCGGTCGAGCGGTCAAGCTCATCAGGTCGCGCATGGCGGAGGAACGCATCACCCCGGTGCGGGCGGCGTACCGTCCTTCGTACTTGTCCATCCGGCGGTTGCTCATAGCGAGCCAGTATATGCCCCGGCGCCCAGACCGAGCAATCGGCGCGGTAGTGGGACGAGCGATTGCCGCAAAGCGGCGAGCGGGGCTCGACGCGGGTGGCGCCGCGCGCGGCGAGCCAGCAACGACGAGGAACGACGCCGGGGCGGCGAGCCAGCAACGACGGGGGCGACGCCGCGGAGCGGCAAGCCAACATGGACGAGGGGGCGACGCCGCGGGCGGCGAGCCAGCAACGACGGGGGCGACGCCGCGGGCGGCGAGCCAACAAAGAACGCAGGGCGCGGGTACCCCCCGCAGCGAGCGTTGAGGTCCGCCGAAAGCGAGTCGTGGGGGGTACCCGCGCCCCCCATGGTAGACTCTCAGCCCGGAATGGACGCCCTCTTCAACAGCCTCCCTGCCTTGGTCGGACTGGGCGCCGGACTCGCCTGCTTCTCCGGGCTTCGGGCCTTCTTGCCTTTGGCCATCGTGGCCCTCGTCTCCCGCCTGGACGCGTTCGGCCCCCTGGAGCTTGCGGGCACTCCTTTCGCGTTCCTCGAGAACCCGTGGGTGATCGCGCTGCTCATCGTCCTCGCCCTGGTCGAGATCGCGGTGGACAAGATGCCCCTGTTGGAGAGCGTCCAGGACTTCGTCTCCACGCCGCTTCGCGTGCTGGCCGGTGCGGTGCTGTTCGGCGCCGCCCTGGGGCACGAGCCCGCTTGGGTGATCGCGCTGAGCATGGTGGCCGGGGCCGTCATCTCCGGAGCGGCGCACGTGGGCAAGTCCGCCGTCCGGCCTGCGGCGACGGTCAGCGCGGCCGGCACCATCAACCCGTACCTCAGCCTTCTTGAGGATCTTACCGCTCTGGTCGGCACCATCCTCGTCCTGCTCGTCCCCCTGCTGGGCTACCTCGTCCTGCTCTTCCTGTTGTTCCTGCTCTACCGGGTGAGCCGGCGGCGGCGGCGGAAGTACCGCGGGCTGCGCATCCTTCGAGACTGATCCGACCGGGAGAGAGTGCCGCATGACTCCGTCCGTGGACGACGAGGGCACCTTCGAAATCGCGCGACACCGCATGGTGGAGCAGCAACTCCGCCAGCGCGGGATCGCCGACGAACGCGTCCTCGCCGCCATGGACCGCGTCCCCCGCCATCGCTTCGTCCCGAGGAGCGAGCGCTGGGGCGCCTACGAGGACGCGCCCCTCCCCATCGGCCAGGGTCAGACCATCTCGCAGCCGTACATGGTGGGCCGGATGACCGAGCTGCTGGCCCTCACGCCTCGCTCGACCGTGCTCGAGGTGGGCACCGGCTCGGGCTACCAGGCGGCGGTCCTGGGCGAGCTGGCCGCGGAGGTCTGGACCATCGAGCGCCACGAGACCCTGGCCGCTCATGCCCGGACACTCCTGGAGGAGCTCGGGTACGCGAACGTCCACGTCGTCGTGGGCGACGGCAGCGTGGGTCTCGTGGAGCAGGCCCCGTTCGACGGGATCGTCGTCACCGCCGCGGCCCCCGAGGTCCCGGAAGCACTGCGGCGGCAGCTGGCCGACGGCGGGCGGCTGGTCATCCCGGTGGGCGACGGGTGGATGCAGTCGCTGATGCTCGTGCAGCGCAGCGGCCAACACTATCGGGAATCCACCGTCCTGGGCTGCCGTTTCGTCCCCCTGATCGGCGAAGGCGGCTACCCAGATGACTGACGGCTCCTCCTCCCGTCGCGTACGCGTCCTGGTCGAAGGCCGCGTGCAAGGAGTCTACTTCCGAGACTCCGCGCGGATCGAGGCACAGAAGCTGGGCGTGCGGGGATGGGTGCGGAATCGAGGGGACGGCCGTGTCGAAGCCGTCTACGAAGGCGACGCCGCCGCCGTCGAGCGACTGCTGGCCTGGACCAAGGAGGGACCCGACCGTGCCGTGGTCACCGGACTGGAGGTCCAGGACGAGGAGCCCCAAGGGGAGCGGGGCTTCCGCATACGGTGACCGGGCCGGCGCCGAGGACGGCACCGGCCCGGATCTGCTGACGGGCCTGGATTCCTGACGCCGGCGGGGGCGCGTCCGCGCCCCCGCCGGCGTTCAGCCTCTACTGCCCTGTCGGCCGCTCGGCCAAGGTGACCTTGATGTCCTCGGTCTTACCGTTCCGGTTGACGGTCAAGGTGATGGTGTCACCTGCCTTCTTCTGACGGAGATCGGTGAGGAGGATGCTCTCGTCCTCGACCTTCTTGCCGTCCACGGCGATGATGATGTCACCCTGCTGGACGCCCGCCTTCTGTGCCGGAGTCCCCGCCCCCACGCTCGTCACCAGGATGCCGGTGGACGTGGGCAGGTTGAACTGCTGCTGCAGTTCGGGCGTGACCGTCTGATAGTTGATGCCCAGGTACGCGTGTGTCGCCTTGCCGGTCGCGATGATCTCCTTGGCGACCATGGACACCGTGTCGGCCGGGATGGCGAAGCCGATGTTCTCCGCGCCGGTCGTGTTGGGCGGCAGATACGCGACGTTCATACCGATGACGCGTCCCTGCGCGTCCACGAGCGCGCCGCCCGAGTTACCGGGGCTGATGGCCGCATCCGTTTGGACCAGGTCGATCAAGGACTGTGAACCGGTCCCCCCGTCTTGGATGTTACGCTGCAGGCCGCTGACGATGCCCAGCGAGACGCTGTTGGCGTAATCCAGCGGGCTGCCGATCGCGATCGCGTACTCGCCCACCTTTACCTGGGTGCGGTCGGCCAGGAAGGTCGCCGGCGGCAGGTCCGTGCGCTGCACTTTGATCACGGCGATGTCCGTGAACGGGTCACGGCCCACGATAGTGGCCGGCAACGTATCGCCCGTCTGCAGCGTCACCGTCAGCTTCTGCGCGGGAGTACCCGACTCCGCCACCACATGGTTGTTGGTCACGATCATCCCGTCCGCCGAGAAGATGATCCCCGAGCCGACCCCCTGGTACTGCTGCTGCTGCCCGAAGTAGGGATTGACCACCGTGCCGCTCGCATTGACGTTGACGACGCTCGGCCCCACGTTCTTGGCGATCGCCTCAGCCGGACTGGTACCGATATCTCCCGGCTGCTGGACCGTGCCCCCGGTCGTCGAGCCGGCCTCCGCCCGCCGCCGTGGTCGTACCGGTCTGACCGGGCTTCGTCGTGGTGCTGGTCCCCGACTGACTACAACCGGCCAGCACCAGCGCCAGCAGCACCAGGACGAGTGCCATCACCGCCAGCACGCCCAGGGGCGCGCGACGCGGCCTGAGCCTCCTCGACCATCCGCTCATCATCTCGCTCCTTCCGCCATCTCAACCGCACCCGATCGGCCTCGCCGCCGCGCAGGTCTCCCGGCAAGGCGCGCTGCCTTTCGGTCCATCCTGCGCCCCTACTGTGAGGGAAGTGTTATCCGCGAATGAGGAACCCTAACCTTGCTTCGGCCGTCACCGAGGCCAGGCGACCCGCGGAGCCTACCTGTTCAGACCAGCGAGAGGACCACCACGACCAGGCCCACCACCGCCGTGTACACGGCGAACACCCGGAAGGTGTGCGTGCGGAGGTAGCGCAGCAGGAAGAAGACGGCGGCGAGGCCGGACACGAAAGCGGCGACCGCACCCGCGACGAGGGCCGCGCTCACCCCGTCTCCCGTGCCCCCGAGGTCGGGCACCTTGAGGAGCCCGGCCGCCAGGATGATGGGGATGCTGAGCAAGAACGAGTACCGGGCGGCGGCCGGCCGGTCGAATCCCAGGTAGACGCCGGCCGACATGGTGGACCCGGAGCGGCTGATCCCCGGAGCTATGGCGAGCGACTGAAAGAGACCCACCACCACGGCGTCCACGGCCGTGAGGCGATCCACACCGCGGGTGGCATGAGTGCGGGCGGCCACGACATCGGCCATCGTCA
The DNA here is from genome assembly GCA_963796315.1 of uncultured Actinomycetota bacterium. Lineage (GTDB taxonomy): Bacteria > Actinomycetota > Thermoleophilia > RBG-16-64-13 > RBG-16-64-13 > CAWCLH01. The sequence goes on along the minus strand of CAWCLH010000021.1, from coordinate 303,571 downwards.
GCAGGGCCGCGGTCACGAGGAGGAACACGCCCACGGCCAGGGTGCTGGAGAACAACGACTCGAAGAACCCCTGGAAGAGGCCGCCGATCACCGCTGCGGGGATGGTGCCGATCACGATCCACAGGGCCAGCCGACGGGCCGGTCTGACGTCCGCCGGGGGCAGGCTGCCGGGAGCCACGAACGCCCGCACCAACACCAGGAGGTCGCTGGAGAAGTAGACGACGACGGCCAGAAGGGTGGCCAGGTGCAGCAGCACGTCGAAGGCCACCGACGGTTCCGGCCAGTTGAAGAGCTGGGGCACGATGACCAGGTGGCCCGAGCTGGAGATGGGAAGGAACTCGGTCAACCCCTGGACGAGACCCAGGATGATGGCCTGCAGCACCGTCACGCTTCGCCTCCCTTCGGGTGTATCGTCAGGGCGGCGACGGGTACCCTCGGTCTGGACCGGATCCCAGCCAGGGCGGCCCTGGGCCTCCCGCGACGCAACCTGCGGCAGCATACAGCAGAAAGGGGAAGCCGTGAAGCTGACGTTCCATGGCCACGCCGCGTGGGAGATCCAGACGGCCGGGATCACCCTCTGGATAGACCCCTACCTCTCGGACAACCCTCGCGCCGACGTGCGTCCCGAGGAGGTCCGCGCCGACTACATCGTGCTCTCACACGCTCATTTCGACCACATAGGGGATACCCGCGCGATCGCCGAACGGACCGGAGCGGTCATCATCGCGGTCAACGAACTGGCCAAGCACCTGGCGAGAGAAGGCTTCACGACGGAGCAGTTGCAGATCGGCGGAGGACAGCAGTTCCCGTTCGGGCGGGTCAAGCTGGTCCCCGCGTTCCATACGTCGTCACTGGACGGGGTGGCCATGGGCCGCGAGGCGGGGATCCTCCTGCGCGACAACGACGGCGTCGTGCTCTACCACGCCGGCGACACCGGCCTGTTCTCCGACATGGCCTTGATCGGCCGGGCGGGCGTCGACGTCGCGCTCCTCCCCATCGGCGACAAGTTCACCATGGGACCGGAGGATGCAGCGACCGCGGTGGAGCTCATCGCACCGCGCGTGGCCATCCCCATGCACTACAACACCTGGGACACCATCCAGCAGGATCCGCAGGCATGGAAGGCGATGGTGGAGCGGCGAACCCCCGCCCAGGTGCTGATCCTCGAGCCGGGCGACGACTACGAGGTGACCGCTGCCGCGCCCGCGTAGCCGCGCACAGGCCGGCCTGACGCGTTCTACCCGCTAGCGCGGGTCTCGGCCAGAGCCGACGCCACCGCCCGCACGAGGACCACCGCGACGACGGCCTTCACCGAGTCGCCCAGAAGGAAGGGAAGGAGTCCCACGGTGACGGCTTTCCCCGCGGACAACCCGGCCACGGCGGCCAGCCACGGCACCCCGACGGCGTAGACGGCGACCGTGGCGCCCAACGCGCCCGCACCGAGCGCCGCCACCGACGCCCTGCCCCGCCACGGTGATCGTCCGGCAGCTCGTCCGGCCAGACCCATGAGGGCCGCGGCCGGGACGAACCCCACGAGATACCCGCCGGTCGGACCCGCCAGCACCCCCAACCCGCCGGCTCCTCCGTGGAACACGGGAAGACCCAGCGCGCCCAGACCCAGATAGAGCAGCACCGCCGCCGGCCCCCACGCCGGACCCAGCACGGCCGCCGACCACCAGCACCGTCAAGGTCTGCAGGGTCAGGGGAACGGGGAAGAAGGGGACCGTCAGCCAGGACGACACGGCGATGGCCGCAGCCGAGACGCCGACGGCGGCCAGCGCCGCCGTGCGCGAGGCGGGGGTCCGGTACCGCGTAGGCGGGACCGCGGGCAGGGGGCGGGCAGGGAGGAGGAGGACGCCGCGATCTGCGTACCCCCCCGAGTCACGCCGGCACCGTCCTCCATCACGTCCCCCTGGCCGCCCCTGCCACACGAATCCACCGTCCGAAACGGAAGGTAGCCGGATGGTACGCGAGGCAGACTCGTCCGTCAACTCGCGAGCGCGTCCAGGTTGACAGCCCGACCCCTGCCCGTCTCGACCCCGACCCGCACGTCAGCGGGAGTCGGCAGAACCTCCCAACGTCACCTCGCCCGCGGTGACGGACAGGAGCGTCCCCACCCGGTCCTCGACCAGGAGCTCCCCCAGCTCACCGATCCCTCGCGCGACGCCCTCGGCCACCGACTGCTCCGGGTCACCCCCCAGATGCACCTCCACCGACGTTCCGGCGAGCACGTCGAACGACCGGTAGGAGTCGCGGACGGCCCCCCAATCCCCTCCGGTCACCTGCCCCAGGCGTTGCCGCAGGCGGTCGAGCACGCAGGCCAGCAACAGAGCGCGCGGGACTCGGTCTCCGCTCAGCTGCGCGAGCGACCCCGGTACCGGTCGTCCTTCTCCGCGGTCCCCGAAGCGAGCCGCCTCGACCCGCCCATTGACGTTCAGGCCTATGCCGAGGACGGCCCAGTGGATGCGGTCCATGTCCATGGAGGCCTCGGAGAGGATGCCGCACACCTTGCGGCCGTCCACCAAGACGTCGTTCGGCCACTTGATCCCTACCCGCCCGGCAAGGCCCGGGATCAGGCTCAGCGAGTCGGCCACCGCCACGCTGGCGCTCAGCACCAGCAGGTGGACCCGGTCCGGCGCTATCACCGGTCGCAGCCCGACCGAGAACGTGACGTCGAGCCCTGGTTGGCTGATCCACCTGCGGCCCAGCCGCCCACGGCCACCCAGCTGCGCGTCGGTGGCCACGACGGCGCCGGCCGGCGCGCCGGACTGGAGCAACTCCTTGAGGACTCGGTTGGTGGAGTCCACCGCGGAGATGAACAGGTACGGCAGGCCGAGCATGGTCGGAGCGCCGGGGGCCGGCCCCTCCGGCGAACCCAGCAGCAGGGGCAGCACCACTTCCGGGACCAGTTCGTCGTAGGTGGGGGAGAGACGGTAGCCGCTGCCGGGCGCGGACGCGAGCTCGATCCCCAAGGAGCGCAGCGTCGCCACGTGCTTGTGGACGGCGGACCGCGACACGCCCAGCAGGCCGGCCATCGTCTGGCCCGACAGTGGGCTCTGAGCCATCAGGCGGCCCAGGATCCGGACCCGCTGCCCGACCCCTGAGTCGATCGAGCCGTGGTCCAGTGCCCAATCGACCCACTCGTCCACGCGAACCGGGTCGATCGTCGGGCCGCAGCCTGTCCGGGGCTCGGTAGGTCTGGTATCTTGTGGCATCTTTGTACGCAGGGAGGATAGAGGAATAGCTACCGCACTCACGCGGTCGGCGATGCGGTGGAGAGAAGCGGGATGGCTGCGGTGGGTCGCCCTCACGGGCGTCGCCCTGGTGGTCCTTTTGCTGCTCCTCATCATAGTCGACGCCGCTCTCGCCCACAATCGCATCCACACCGGAGTGACCGTCTCCGGGCGTTATATCGGAGGCAAGACCAAAGAGGAGGCCCAGGCCTCCCTTGCCGTGGAGCTCAAGCAGGCGGAGTCACGGGCCATCTCGTTGGTCGGTGGCAAGGAACGTCTGCCCGTGCTTCCCGACGACGTCGGAACGGTCATCGACCTGGACAAGTCGGTGTCGGCCGCCTTCGCCTTGGGTCGGGGCGACGGTCCGCTGACCGACCTCTGGCATCGGCTTTCTCTCTACGTCTCCCGTACGGACGTGCCGTTCGTCGCCCGGCTGGACCAAGCCAAGATGGACCGGGTGCTGACGAAGGTCTCCACGCAACTGGACCGACCGCCGGTCAACGCGACTCTGAAGGTCGAGGATGGCGATATCGGCATCGTCGAGGGCCGGGGCGGACGCCTGGTCGACCGCGACGCTCTCGAACAACGCCTGCGGGCATTGTTGCTGAGTGCCCGGGCCGCGACCGTGCCTATCCCGATGAAGGACGTCCAGCCCGCCATCCACGCGGCGGATACCAAGCAGGCGGTCGCTCAGGTCAAGTTGATGCTGAGCGCTCCGGTCCGGCTGACGTATGACGATAAGCACTGGGACGTCTCGCCCGCCCGTATCGAGAACGGGATCGACTTCCGCACGGAGGCCGAGGGAGCCGCCACCCGCCTGGTCCCGTTCGTTTCGGCCAAGAAGGCCGCGGTCGTGTTCGACCAGATCAGCGAGGCGGTCGCGGTCAAGGCTGCCAACGCCACCTGGACCACCGACGGCACGACCGCCAGCGTGGTCCCGGGCAAGACGGGCCACGACGTCGACCGTACCAGGACTGCTACCCTGCTGACCCAGGCGGCCTCCCGGACCGAGAAGAGGGTGGCCCAGCTGGTGGTGACCAAGACCCAACCCCGCCGCACCACCGACGAGGCCAAGCAGATGGGCATCACCACCCGGCTGGGCACGTATACGACGGAGTTCGGCGGATCTGAGAACCGACGCGACAACGTGCAGTTGGCGGGCAAGAAGATCGACCTGACCCTGCTGGCTCCCGGTGAGGAGTTCGACTTCGATACGGTCGTCGGACAGCGGACCGAGTCCAACGGCTTCAAGACCGCGCCGGCGATCATCCGGGGCAAGCTCGAGGACACGCTGGGAGGCGGCATCTGCCAAGTGGCCACCACGCTCTTCAACGCCGTCTTCGTCTCCGGCCTGGAGGTGACCTCGCGCACCAATCACTCGCTCTACATCAGCCACTACCCGAAGGGCCGGGACGCGACCGTCAGCTGGGGCGGTCCGGCCTTCCGCTTCCGTAACGACACCAACAAGTGGGTGCTGATCCGCGCGGCGTCCACCCGCGGCACGCTGACCTTCACCCTGTACGGGACCCCGCAGGGCCGCAAGGTGACCTCCACCACCGGCGACTGGTACGACATCCGCCCGGCCACGGTCGAGAAGCGCTTGACTCGGGACCTGGCACCCGGTGACAGGCGTACGATCAGCGACGGGCAGACCGGACGGAAGATCAAGGTCGTTCGGACCGTGACCAAGGGAGGGAAGGTGATCCACAAGGACGTCTTCCTGAGCAACTACCCGATGCAGCCCACCATCATCGAGGTGGGCGCGCCGGCGGCGACCACCACCACCAAACCGGCGACGACCACGACCACCGAGCGCCGATCGACCACGACCACCGCGCGGAGGACCACCACCACGACCACTGCCCGCTAGCAGACCCCGATCCTCCAGTCGAGGGGCCTGACCGCCCCAGCCCTCCCGCGCCGCTTTCCCTCGCCTCCTGCCCCGCCCGTTCCTTCTACGCAAACAGCAGGTCTTGCTCAAGTTGCGTAGCGGCCTCGCCGATAAGTCTGCCGATGGGCACGACGGAGGCATATCAGGTCCGAGAGGCGCGGCAACCCGTTGTCTTCCAGCACGCGAAGCCGCGGCCGGTCAGCGAGGGGGAGATCAAGAGCCTCGCGCTGCAGGCTTCGCGCAACGACCCCGCGGCCTTCACCACTCTCTACCGCCTCTACTTCTCGCAGGTCTTCACCTTCATCAACTTCCGGGTCTCCTGCCGAGAAGACGCCGAGGACCTGGCCAACACCGTCTTCGAGAAGGCGCTCGGAGCGATCGACCGCTACCGGCCGAAGCCGGCGCAGTTCAGCACCTGGCTGTACACCATCGCCAAGAACTGCATCATCGACCACTACCGCAAGCGCCGTCTCCCGGTCGATGTCGAAGCCGACGCCGCCGTCGTGCCCACCCACGACGTCTCGTACGACCCCGAAGCCTCCCTCCTCTTGGAAGAGCGCAAGCGAACGCTGCGCGAGGCCCTCGAAGGCCTGACCTGCGACCAGCGGGAAGTCGTGGAGTGCCGCTTCTTCTTCGAGCTCTCCATCCAGGAGACCGCACTGCTGATGGAGAAGACCGAGGGGGCGGTGAAAGCCCTGCAGTTCCGGGCACTGGATAATCTGCAGCGCTTCCTGACCGAGGACCTGCTGGTCTAGGTCGCCGCGGGCGACTCGGTGGGTCCGGAGAGATAGGTCTCCGTCCCGCAGAAGGGGCAACGGACCAGTCCCTTCCCCGCCAGTTCCACCCTCCCCCCGCAGTTGGGACAGGTGTCCTCCTTGATCTGCGCGGCTTCGGCCGAGACCAGCTCGCCCTTCTCCCAGTTGACGTAGCCGGTGAAGAGCCCCTTGCCGATCAGATCGTAGATGTAGCGGCGCACGTCGTCCCGCGAGGAGTCGGTGTCGATGGCCAGATCGGGGATGCCCACCCGGCCTCGAGTGGTGACCGCATCCAGCACCGCCCGCTCCTTCTCGGCCTCGCTCTGCTGCACGATCTCGCCCCGCGATTGCAGGAGGAAGTAGAGACCCACCGCCAGGAAGGGCAACGAGAACAGCACAAACCCCAGGGCCACGCCCGCAGCCGAGCGTCCCGTGGCGAGCCCGGCCGCGAGCCACACGGCCACTCCGACCCCCACCACCACCAACACGACGCCGATGCTCCTGCTCTGCACGCTCCGCCTCCCTCGTCAACCGGCGCCGAAGCCGCCGCCTCCCCCGCCGCCGGAGAAGCCACCGCCAAAGCCCCCGCCACCGCCGCCCCACGCCCCTCTGCCCGACCCGCTACTGGACGGCCGGGAGGTCAGGACGGTGGAGACGCTGTTCAGGCTGCTGAACAGACTGTCTGAGATGCTGTCCAGGCTGAAGCTGGGGAGCGATCCTATGCCGCCTCCCGCCCCGGGCATGCCCGTCGGCAGCCCGGTCGTCTGCGTGCCCGGCAGCCCTCCCCCTTGCGCCCAGGGGCCGACGGGCAGGTAGACGGGCCGGTACCAGACCGGCGCGGGCACGGCCAGATCGGAGAAGCGCCGGGTCCACTCGCGCTCCACGCCGAGGGCGACGGCGTAGGGCAGGTACCGCTCGAAGACGTCCCGCGCGTTCTGCATGTCCTGAAAGCGGGTCAGGTCCTTCAGGTAGGTACGGAAGGCCTCCCACTTGCGGTACTCCTGGGCGCCCTTCCGTGTGCGCGCCGGCATGGCCCGGGAGAAGGCGATCACGATCAGGGCCGAGACGATGGAGCCGGCCAGGAAGAAGCCCCAGCCGGGGATCCCTCCGTACGCCATGAGGAACGAGATCCCGCCCAGCACCACGCCCACGCCGATGCCGATGCCGACCCAGGCCGCGCGCGTGGACTTCGGGTTGTGCACGAAGAGCTGGCGGCCGGTCACCTCGTCGTACACCGAGCGCACGATGCGGTCCACATGCTTGTAGAAGTGGTTCTTCAGGTCCTCACTGGTCACCTCATCGGGATGCTGGTCGAACAAGCCCTCCATGACCTGATGGTCCACGCCGGTCAGGTCATTCGAGGGCTTGAGCCTCTTGAACGTCGTGACCGTCTTGGCCAGGAAGGAGGGCCAGCCCTCCTTGCTCTCGCTGATCTCCAGATAGCCGCGGCTTGCGAGGTCGACGATGGTGGCCACCACCTCCTTCACGTCCACCCGCTCGTCGATCAGGGCCCCGGCGATGGCCGGCGGCAGATCAGAAGGAGGCTCGGTCACGAAGCTCGCGAACACGGCCTGCGGGTCGTCCCTCCCGCGGCGGCGCCACATCAGCAACATGCCCAGCAGCGTGAGGATGGGCAGGAGGAAACCCACCTTCGGCACCGCGAACGCCGCGATCCGCCGGGCGGTCCAGTGGAACTCGACCACCCCTTTGGGGAAGCCGGCCACGATCCAGAACTGGGTGTACGGCGGCACCGCGTGGGCCGTGTAGGTCAGGGTCGAGGCGCCCGGGGAGGTGACCTGGTTGGCCACCTGCGGACCCGTGCTGATCGCGGCCGTCAGCTGGTTGCGCGGCACGTTCCCCGGGAGGCGGACGATGGTCGTCACCTCGCCGATCTCGACCGGAGTCTCCGCGTCGAAGACGTACCAGCGCAACTCGTCGCCCTGGTCGAAGAACTGGATGGCCCCCCGGGCCACGTAGTGGAAGGTGTACGTGGCCGCGGTGTCGGTCAGGTCGAAGTTGACCCGGATGATCCGCCGGTCGCCCGAGCGCGACACCGCCCAGGTGCCCGGCCCGTCCCCTTGGGGAAGGGACCGCCCGTCCTGGCGGACGTCCAACTGGTCGAGGGACTCCAGGTTGCCCGTGGGGATGGACCGGGTGACGTAGTGGTAGGTGCCCTGGAAGACGAAGGTCACCGTCTCGTCCACCACCACGTCGCTGTTCTTCTGGACGTCGAGGGTGGTGTCCATGCGCTCGATGCGCCATGACTTGGCCTGGGCAAACGCGGGCGGCGGAGAGACCCAGCCGGTCATGACCAGCGCGGCCGCCAGAGCGAGCAGGAAGGCCAGCAGCCGTGCTACGGAAGAGCGCAGGAGGCGCCGAACGGCAGGACGGAACGTCGACGGCGCGAAGCGTCGCCTCGGCGGCCGGTCCCGGCGTGCAGGCGATCACCCCTCGGACTCCTTCGGCGGCCCGGCCGGTCGCCGTGTCGGAGGGCTCCGGGGCCGCCGCGGTGTCGGCAGCGCCGGCAGCGGGCGGAGGCGTACCGGCCAGCTGCTGCCCGCAGTTGGGGCAGAACTTGGAGCCGGCGGGCAGGCTGACGCCGCACTGCGGACAGGTGATCGTCGCGGAGAGGTTCGTGCCGCACTCCGGACAGAACTTGCTGCCGAAGGGGATGTCCTTCCCGCAGTTGGGGCAACGGACCTTCGGCTGCGCCCCGCCGGCCATGGCCTGCTGGATCATGCCCGGGATCATGAAGCCCAGGCCCGCGCCGGCGCCCAGACCGACACCGGCCGCCGCCGTCCCGCCGGCTCCCTCGCCGGCTCCGCCGCCCTTGGCCAGGTCCCCGAGTGCCTGCGCCGCCTTGAACTGGAAGTAGCGGTCCATCCCGCCGACCGCCTCCATGCCCGAGCGCTCGTCGATGCGGCGCTGCACCTCCTCGGGCGGGGTGATGGCGTTGACGATGAAATCGACCAGGGCCAGACCGTACTGGTAGAGATCGTCCTTGGCCCGCCCCTTGAGGCCGGCGGCCAACTCGTCGAAGTAGCGGGGCAGGTCCAGCACCGAGTCCAGGTGATCTCCCAGCAGGTCGGCCAGGCGGCCCACGATGATGGCCCGCAGGAAGTCCTCCACCTGCGCGGTCGTGAAGATGCCCCGGGTACCCACCAGCTTCATCACCAGCAGCTTGGGGTCGACCACCTGGATGGAGTAGACGCCGTTGGCCCGCAGGCGGATCATCTTGAACTCCGCGTCGCGGAACAGGATGGGCTCCGCGGTCCCCCACTTCTGCTCGGTGAACACCCGCCGGGAGACGAAGAACACCTCGGCTTTGAAGGGAGACTCCCCGTAGAGCGGGGTGGTCAGGAGCGCGGTCAGCAGCGGGATATTCTGCGTGGACAGCATGTGCCGACCGGGGCCGAAGACGTCGAGCGCCTTGCCGTCGCGGAAGAAGACCGCCCACTGGCTCTCGCGGACGATCAGCTCGCTCCCCAGCCGGAACTCTCCCGAGCCCGACTGCGGGACGCGATGGACCAGCTCGTTCCCCAGCTCGTCGACGTACTCGATGACCTGCATCAGTGCCACGGTCTACCTCCCCACCCCGGTCACGAGGTGCTCGCGCTGCGCGAACGATTCGTCCAGGTCCTCGACCCGCCGGTCGAGGAGCCCCACGTCGGCCTCGAGCGACGGACTGTCGGCCGCGAGCGCCCCGGCCAGCTCCTCGATCGCCCGAGCGTCGTCCTGGCTGCGGACGTCGAACTGGTAGAGCTGGTCGAGCACCGCCTCGTCCACCTTGGCCGCGTCGAACAGGCCGGCGTAGCCGTAGTCGGCGTAGAGGAAGCGGTCTTTGACGGTGCGGAGCTTGCGCTGGGTGGTGTCGATGGCTCCCAAGAGCCGCAGGTCTCCCCGGTGGCTCAGGGCCAGTTCCACCGCTTCGAGCTTCCTGCGCGCCGCCTCCAGGCGCTCGGCGACGTACTCGCGCTGGGTCCGGTCCGCCTCCCGGCGGAGCTCCTTCTCCTTGTAGCCCACGTAGCCGGGTACGCGCTCGGCCGCGCGCTCCAACCAGCTCTTGCTCTCCTCCATCCTGCCGCCCACGTCGGCCATGCCCCCTCCTCTCGGCAGATGCTCGTCTTGATTGTACGCTCGCCCGTACCCGGAAGTTCCGCCCCGCACCCTCCCGGGCTCGCCTGGCCGCTTTTGGCTCTGCCGGGGCGGCGCTACGGCTTCACCCGCCACGACGTGATCGCCTTCGGCGATTCCTACAACGACGTCGACATGTTGGAATGGGCCGGGCTGGGGGTGGCCATGGCGGACGCGCCGGAGGCGGTCCGCCAGGCCGCCGATGTGGTCTGCGGCAGCGTCAACGAGGACGGCGTGGCCCGGTTCCTCTCTCCAGTCGGCTACCGGTAGCGCATCAAACCGGCGATCCCGCCCAGGTCGGCCAGACTAGGCACCCCGCCCACGTCCACGACGTAGGTCCCGCGGAGCAGCGCCACCCGGACCGCCTCGGCTGCGGCATCTCCCACGGGGATCAGACCGCCGCCGCAGAGCGGGCACGCGTCCGCCGGGGTGAGGACCGCGAAGTCGCAGTTGCGGCAGAGCCAGCCGGGCGGCTCGTACGCCGCGTCCACCAAGAGGGTCTGCACCTGTCCGCGTTGGACCGCCGCCATGGTCTGGTCGTAACCGGCCACGCCCCGGCCCTGGCCCAGGCTCTCCGCGATGCGTTGCGCCAGAGCCTCCCGCTCGTCCTGCTGGGCCTCCAAGAGGGCGTCCCGGGCCGCAGCCACCGTCTGGTTCACGCTGGCCACCGCGTCCCAGGGGATCTCGGCGCGCACCTTGGCCGAGGCCGGTTGACTGAGTTGCTTTCGGAAGTTGCTGACGATGTCGTGCAGCCCGCAGACCACGACGGCACCGATGCCGGTCTGAGCCATCAGGCGGTCGACCGCACCCGCGACCTCCTTGTAGTGCAGTTCGACCAGGCTGTCCTGACGGGCCGCAGCATAGTACTCCTTGACGGGTACGTCACCGGTCTCGCGGTCGCTGGACTTGAGGTACGGGCCTTCAAGATCCTCCGTCCGAGCCAGCCCCTCGTCGTCCACCACGTGGACGCTGCTCTCATCCCGGCTCACCCGCACGAGCAGGAACGGCTTGATCTGGTCCAGGGCGCGGACCACCGGGCGCAGATAGGCGGAGGGGCCCAGCACCACCCGGTTCACCAACCGTACCGGCCACTCGATCTGCTCGACGAACGCCCCGCTGCCGTTGGCGAAGACCGAGACTCCCTCGGTCTTTACCGGGATGTCGTATTGGACCAGCTGCTGCAGGCGGGCGAAGTGCTCGTCCAGCGTGCGCAGCTCGTCCTTGGTCAGGTCGCGCTGGCGCTCGAGGCGAAGCCGCTCGCTGTTCAGGAACGTGGGAAGAGCCTGCCGCCAATCGTCCAGCACACTGGTCGAGAGGAAGACGGACAGGAACAGATGGTTCGAGCTCCGGCTGGAAGCCAGCCTCTGCAGGGTTTCCTTGTCGATCATGGTGCCTCCTTTCGCGCTCAGTCGCGCTCCGGAGGGTCCTTCTCGGAGCCGGCCGCCTGCTCCTGCTCCCGCTGCCGCGCTTCGCGCTCCTTGAAGCGGCTGATCAGATCGGACTTGTCACCGTGAACCGCTTCAGGGACATCCGGGAAGTCGGCCTGGTCATGCGCCACGTGATGGATCTCGCTGCCGGCGGCGCGTTCGGGGTCTTGCGGCTGAGGGCTGCGCCCGACCTTCTTGTCCGACATCGTCCCCTCCTTGTCCGGGTTTGCTGTCGAGAGGCCGTGGGCCCATCGAGAGTATGTCATAAAAGTTACCCGCCTGTCCCTCCAGCATAACCGAGTCTGTCCGTCGAGGCAGGAGAACGGCCGCGCGAGGGGTGGGTATGATCCAAGCATGGACCGCCCGGAACCTCGATCCAGCCTCCCGTCGAACGGCGAGTTTGCCGCCGTCTTCCAGGAGATCGCCGACTTGATGCAACTCCGCGGAGAGTCGGTCTACCGGAAGCTGGCCTACGAACGGGCGGCCGATTCCTTTAGGATCCAGCCGGTCTCCGTCGCCGAACTGGTCCACAGAGGCGAGCTCCGGCAGTTGCCGGGGGTGGGCGAGGCGATCGCCGCCAAGGCCGAGGAGTACCTGACCACCGGCCACATCCACCTTCTGGAGGAGTTGCGGAGGGAGTTCCCCCACGGACTGGTCGAGTTGATGCATGTACCCGGACTGGGCGCCAAGACCGCGCGCCGGCTGTACGAGGAGGCGGGGATCACGGATATCGATTCCCTCCGAGAGGCGGCCGAAGCGGGGCGTCTTCGGAGCCTGCCCGGTATGGGGGCCAAGACCGAGGCCAAGCTGCTGAAAGGCCTCTCTGCGGCCCGACCTTCCCGACCGGAACGGCAGCTGCTCGGCAGGGTGGAACCCATCGCTGCGGTCCTCACCGAGCACCTGCGCACGCTCCCCGCCGTGCAGGCCGCCGATTACGCGGGCAGCCTGAGGCGACGGCGCGAGACGGTCCGAGACATCGACTTGGTGGTGGCGAGCGAGACGCCCGAGGAGGTCATGGAAGGGTTCGCGGCCTTCCCGGAGGTGGCAGGCGTGGCGGAGCGCGGCAGGACCAAGCTCGTCGGGCGGACCCATGGCGATCTGAACGTCGACCTGCGCATCGTCTCCCCCGCCTCGTACGGCAACCTGCTGCAACACTTCACCGGCAGCGCGGACCACAACGTGGCTCTTCGCGGCTACGCGCAACGCCTGGGCTTCAAGGTCTCCGAGTACCATCTGGAGGAGCTGTCGACGGGACGGCTGATCCAGTGCCGGAGCGAGGGGGAGGTCTACGCCTCCCTGGGCCTGCCCTTCATCCCTCCGGAGCTACGAGAGGGCCGCGGGGAGGTGGAGTCGGCCCGCGAGGGCCGGCTTCCCCGGCTGATCGAGCTCGCCGATCTGCGGGGCGACCTGCACGTCCACAGCGACTGGTCCGACGGCAAGAGCACGATGGAGAGCATGGCTCTGGCGGCGCGGAGACGGGGCCTGGAGTATCTCTGCTTCTCCGACCACTCCCAATCGCTGGCCATGACGGGGGGTTTGACGCCGGACCGTGTCCGGCGGCAGATCGAAGAGATCCAGGATCTCGATGCCCGCCTGGGCGACTTCACCGTGCTGTGCGGCTCCGAGGTCGACATCCTCGCCGACGGCCGCATCGACCTGCCCGACGAGGTCTTGGCCGAGCTCGACTGGGTGACCGCCAGCATCCACTCGGCGTTCGCGCAATCGGTCGACCAGATCATGGGGCGACTCGAGTCCGCGATGGAACATCCCTTCATCGACGCCATCGGGCACCCGACCGGCCGCCTCTTGGGCCGACGCGAGCCCTACGCCATCGACATCGAGCGGCTGGTCATCCGCGCGGCCGAGACCGAGACCGCCCTGGAGATCAACGCCTCGTACGATCGCCTGGACCTCTGCGCCCTCCACGCCCGCCTGGCCAAGGAACGAGGGGCCGCACTGGTCATCTCCTCCGACGCGCACGGTCCGGGCGGCTTCGACCTGCTCCGCTTCGGCATCGGGGAGGCCCGCCGCGGCTGGATCGAGCCGGCCGACGTCGTCAACACGCGACCGGTGGACGTCCTCCTCTCCAGCAGGCCGAAGAGGCAGGACAGGAGAGGACGCTCTCGAACCAATCCCTGAAAAGGAGGCCCACATGGAACGCGTTCCCCCCGCCAGTGAAGATCCGCTCCAGCCCGACGAGGGCGAAGCCCCGACGACCAGCGAGTCCGCCGGGCCGCCCCCTGAGCCGCCGCCTCCCGCGCCCCCGCCCGAGGCACCGCCTGAGCCCGCCGAGCGCGCGCCGAGCCCGTCACGCCGCCGCCCGTCGCGAGCCGCCCGTCGCGCCGCCGCCCGTCGTCGAGCCGCCCGTCGTGGAACCGCCTTTGCCGGAACGGCCCCCCATGCCGCCAACCGCGCCCGAGCCCAGAACGGACCACGATCTCGAGCTACGAGACCGCCGGCGGTACGTCCTAGGCATCGCCCTGGTGATCCTGGGGGTCCTGCTCCTGGCCGGCCAGTACATCGACATCTGGCGCTGGGCCTGGCCCCTGGTACTGATCGGCGTCGGGCTGCTTCTCATCTTCCGCGACCGGAGACCATGATGGGACGCCTCTTCTGGGGGCTGGTCCTGGCCGTCTTGGGCGTGCTCCTGCTCGCCGGCAACCTGGGGTGGCTCGACCCGGGGTTCATCGTCTCGCTGTGGCGGCTGTGGCCGCTTATCCTCGTGGTCATCGGGATCAACATGATCCTGGGAGAACGAAACCGACGGCTGGCGGTCATCCTGACCCTGGTCGTGGTCCTGGCGGGCCTCCTCTTCGCCTGGATCGGCTGGCAGGGCGGCCACTGGGGGTTCGCCGGCGGCCAGGCGGTGACGCGCGCCATTGTCCAGCCCACCGCGGGCAACGTCACCTCGGGGACCGTCCGCATCGATCTGGGCGCGGCCGGGATCGACCTCCATGGCCTTGCGGCGGACCGGCGCGCGGATCTGGTCGCCGGGACCCTCTCGACCTGGGGAGAGCCGGACATCACGCAGAGTGTGACCGACGGCGCGTACTCGCTCACCGTCCGCGAGACCGGGACGGTGGTGGGGCTTCCGTTCGTCGGCGGGTCGGCCTCGGGCAGACGGCGACTGGATCTGGGCCTCGCCCCCGACATCCCCTGGAGCCTCGATCTCACGGCGGGCGCGAGCCGGACCAACCTCGAGTTGAGCGACGTGACCGTGAGCGATGTGACCGTGGATGCCGGGGCCAGCTCGGTCACCCTGGTCATCGGCCGAACGACCCCGGACGCGCAGGTGAAGGTCAAGGGCGGCGCCGGATCGTACCATCTGACCCTGCCGAAGGACCGCCGGATCGAGCTCGAACTGGTCTCCTCGGTATCATCCCGGACCGTGGCGGACGGCTTCCGCAAGACCGGGGATCAGACCTACGTTCACGACGGCTCGGGGACCGCGCTTCAGGTTCGCGTGGAGGCGAGTGTCAGCTCCGTGCGCGTGGACCTGCGCTAGCCGCCCGCGACGTCGGCCTCCCGCCTCATCTCGACGTACCGCTCGCAGAGGTCGCGGTAGGCCTGTTTGATGGCCTTCTGTGCGCTGCCGCCATAGTTGACGGCGATCTCTTCCAGGAAATGTTCTCGGCCGGTCAGCAGGTTGGAGCCGGTCAGCAGATCCTCCACGAACCCCCGCGCGACCGGGGTGACCAGGGTGATCGAGGCCCGCTCCACCACGTCGGTCGCCTTGTCCACCAGCGCGGCGATGGTGACCGTCTCGTAGAGCTGAGCCGCCGCCGTCGAGTGCGGCAGCTTCGCGTACCCGCAGACGACGCATCGGTCTCCGGCCATGGTCCTCCCCGCTCCGCTCGGTGCGCCGGATTCTAGCAGCCGAGGGCCTGGATCACGTCGTCCGGAATGGCCCGGGGGCGAAACTCGGCGTCCACGCATACGTGGGTCGTCTCTCCGCTGACCAACAGCCGGCCGGTCTCCGCCTGCTCGATCCGGTAGTCGAAGACGACCACCTTGCCCCGAAGCCGCCGCACGCGCAGACGGACGCGGATGGGATCGTCGTACGCGGCGGATGCCCGGAAACGGAGTTTGGCATCGGCCACCACCAGGTTGCACCCGGCCGCCTCCATGGCGTGGTAGGGGTAGCCCCGGTCTCGGGTGAACGCGGTCCGCGCCACCTCCATGTAGATCAGGTAGTTCGCGTGGTAGACGACGCCCTGAGCGTCCGTCTCCGCGTAGCGCACGCGCAGAGGGACGTCGAACCAGGGCCCTTCCCGATCCGGCAGTCGGCTCAGCGGTCGCCGACACGGCTCAGCGGTGTTTGAACTCGGGCGCGCGCTTCTCGAGGAAGGCGGTCATGCCCTCTTTCTGGTCCAGCGTCGCGAAGCACAGCCCGAAGAGGTCGGCCTCCATCCGCAGGCCCCCGGCCAGGTCCTGGTCGAAGGCCCGGAGAGCGGCGAGCTTGGCGTAGTGGAGGATGATCCGGCTCTTGGAGGCTATCGTCGTCGGCCATCTCCCGTGCCCGGACCGGCAGCTCGTCCGGTGGGTAGACCGCGTTGACCAGGCCCCACTTGAGGGCTTCCTCGGCCGAGCACATGCGGCCGGTGAAGACCAGCTCTCGAGCGAACCCCGGCCCGCAGAGACGGGAGAGGCGCTGGGTGCCTCCCCAGCCCGGCGCGATGCCCAGGTTGACCTCGAGCTGCCCGAACCGGGCCTTCTCCGAGGCCAGCCGGATGTCGCAGGCCAGAGCCAGCTCGCAGCCGCCTCCCAGGGCGTAGCCGTTGACCGCCGCGATCACCGGCTGCGGCGCCGTCTCGATAGCCGTCATCACGGATTGGCCCAGCTCGGCGAACTCGCGCCCCTGACTGGGGTCCTTGTCGCGCATCTCGCTGATGTCGGCACCGGCGACGAAGGCCTTGCCGGCCCCGGTCAGGACGATGCAGCCTACGTCCTCGCGAGGGGCCAGCTCGACCATCGCCTGCCTCAGAGCCACGAGCGTCGCCGTGTCGAACGCGTTCATCGCGTCGGGGCGGTTGACGGTGACGGTCGCGACCCTTCCCTCGACCGTGGTCTCCACGATTGCCATGCGACCCTCCAGGCTAGAGCACCCGTTCGGCGGCGCGCCCCTCGATGAACGTGACGATGTCCCCGGTGACCGTGCCCGGCGTGAAGATGGCCGCCACTCCGGAGTCCAGCAACGCCGGCCGGTCCTCGTCGGGGATGGTGCCCCCGACCAGCACCAGGACGTCCCCCGCCCCCTGCTCCCGCAGCAGACGGACGACCTTGGGGACCAGGGTGGGATGCGCGCCCGAGAGGATGGACAGCCCGACCACCTGTGCGTCCTCCTGGATGGCGGTCTCGACGATCTGCTCCGGGGTCTGGTGCAGGCCGGTGTACACGACCTCCATGCCGGCGTCGCGCAGCGCTCGCGCCACGATCTTGGCCCCACGATCGTGCCCATCCAGCCCCGGTTTCGCCACCAGCACCCGGATCCTGCCCGCCATCTCCCCCTCCTCTGTGCGCCTGCTGATGCTACCACGAGGGTCCCGGCGGCCGGTCCTGCGGGCGGAGCGGGAGCGGGCAGGGGCCATCATCGGGAGCCACGGGGCCTCCTACATCGGCATGTCCTCCCCGTCGGCCCTCAGCACGGCCGCCAGCAGGCGTCCCAACGACGCCGAGTGCATGGAGAGGAGGTAGCACCCGCACAGCGCCTGCGCCAGCCGGTCGAGGTCCAGAGCGCCCTTCCTGCCGGCCGTCGTCAGTTCGGCCACGGGAAGCACGACGATGGAGCCACAACCCGGGCAGGGCCACTGCTGAGGAACGTCCATGACCTCCTATCGATGCCGGCCGGCGCGGATACGTGGTGACTATCGGCGCCCCTGCAGGAAAAAGTGAGCTGCAGAGGCCTACCGACCGGAGAACCCGACGATCTCGGCCAAGATCTCGTCGACGGCGGTCAGCGGATCGGTCTCGTGGGCACGGACCCCGGCGACGATGCTCCCCAGAGCTAGGTCCTCTGTCATCGCGGCGGAGAGCCGGCGCTCGAGGCGCTGCGTGACGAGCGCCACGATCTGGCGCTCCAGTTGCTCCCCGCGCCGACGCTGGAGCGCACCGGTCTCTTCGAGGGCGGCGCGGTGACGGAGCACGGCCTCCCACATCTCCTCCACCCCGTCACCACGAACCGCATCGGTGGCCAGCACCGGAGGGTCCCACTCTCCGGGGAACTCAGCCAGGGCCAAGGTCGCGACCACGTCCTGCACGGTGGCCGAGGCGGCCGCGATGGTCCTTCTTGTTGACGACGATGACGTCCGGGATCTCCATGATGCCCGCCTTGAGCGCCTGGATGGAGTCGCCCGAACCGGGCATCAGTGCGAGGACGACGGTGTCCACCAAGGTCGCCACCTCCACCTCGGTCTGCCCCACCCCCACGGTCTCGAGAAAGACCACGTCCTTGCCCGAGGCCTCGAGCACCAGGGTGGCGGCGCAGCGTCGCCTCCGCCAGACCGCCCAGATGCCCGCGGGTCCCCATGGAACGGATGAAGACGGCCGGGTCGAGGAAGTGCTCGGCCAAACGGATGCGGTCTCCCAGCAATGCTCCCTGGGTGAAGGGGCTGGAGGGGTCCACGGTCACCACCCCCACAGAGAGGCCGCGCCCACGGCACACCGCGACCAAGGAGGAGATCAGCGTGGACTTGCCCACCCCGGGCGGGCCCGTGACGCCGACCCGTACTGCCCGTCCGGTGTCGGCGTACAGCAGGCGAAGCAGAGGCACCGCCAGCGCATGCTCGTCCTCGATCAGCGAGATGGCCCGGGCCACGGCCCTGCGGTCGGACGCCCGCACGCGCTCGGCCAACAGCCTGACCTGTTCTCTCCCGGCGTCGTCCAGGTCAGGCCTCCGGCGGAGAAGAACGCCTAGAGCTTCTTCTCCTCTTCCTTGACCTCGGTCGCCTCGGTCGAGATGGCCTTACGGATCTCTTCCTCGCTCTCCTTCAGCCCCTTGCGGAACCCGGTGATCGCACGGCCGAGCGAGGACCCGAGCTCAGGCAGACGCCGAGGTCCGAAGACCACCAAAGCGATGACCACGACGAGGATGATCTCCCACGGTCCTATCCAGTTGGGCACGACGGCTCCCTTCCTCACAGTGTCGCTCTCCCATCCGAGCACACCTCGGCTGGTCTTCAGTATAGGCCCGACCCCGCCCACCGACCACCCAGACCGCGGGCGCCGAAGCTCGGCGATTCCCGCCCATCCAGTCGCGGCGGGCGCTCTTCGCAAAGCTCACTGTCTCCACTCGGCGCGAACGGTACACAGAGATGCGCCAGCGGTACACCACCGAGACGATGAGCGGGCCGGATTTTTTTCGATTCTTTCCGAATTTCTCTCCGGAGGGGGTTTACATGGCGCTGACGTGCCGGTACAATCCCCTTAGTCTGTGAATACGGACACAATATGAGACCCCCCTATGCCGGCCTTTCTCACCCCCCCCGAGAGAGGCCGGATTTCTTCTGCCCTCCACGTCCCGGAGCCCGCTCGGGTCAGACCTCCCACACCCGGTCGGAGCACAGCGTGAGCCGCTCCAAGCCGTGCGGACGCACGACCCAGGTGTTCTCCACGCCCACGGCGCCTCGGCCGGGGAAGATGAGCTTGGGCTCGGAGGCCACCACGTTGCGCTCTTCGAGGTAGGTATCGACGCCGCGCGCCATGATCGGCAACTCGTCGATCTCGAGACCGACACCGTGGCCCACGAAGCTGACCTGGTTGGGACTCGCCCCCATGAAACGCTCGGTCAGTCCGCGGCGCTCGGCCGCGGCCAAGGCGGCGGAGTAGACGTCCCCAGCGACGACGCCCGCCCGGGCCGCCTGCGCGACGACCTCTTGGATGTCGAGGCAGGCCTGGTAGGCCGCGGCCAGGTCGTCGGGAAGCGGTCCCACGGAGAGGACCCGGGTCTGGTCCACGATGTACCCGTCCGTCACTCCACCGAAGTCCACGACCACGGGCTCACCCCGGCGGATCATGCGGCGGCCGGCCCCCTGCGGCACCGCGGGCGATAGGCCCTCTCCCGCGAACGGTCCGTCCAGGTACGACGCCATGCCGGCATCCGGACCCGCGTAGACGTGCACCAGCAGCATCTCCTGGTTGAACGCCCGCATGCGGTTGAAACCGGAGTGGCCCGCCGCCCGGGCCGCGCCCTCGATGTGGGCGCTCAACTGGAGCTCGGTGATGCCCTCCCGCAGGAACTCGGCGGCCGAGCGGACCACCTCGTCCGCCAGCGTCGCCGAGACGCGCAGGCGATCGAGCTCGTAGTCGCTCTTCACCGCCCTCAGTTCACGCAACAACAGGCCGCAGTCCTCGATGCGGGCATCGGAGAACAGCGCTTCGTACCGCCGGAACAGCACCACCGGGAGGATGTCCAGCTCCAGGGCGATCCGCGGCGAGTCCGGGACGCCGAGCCGCGCCAAGGCGGCGGGCAGCTCACGGAAGCTGGACAGTGAGGCGACATCGGTCAGCTGCGATTCGCGCCGGGCGCGCTCCGGGTCCTTGCGGACCAGCAGCTGCGGTTCCCCCTGGGCCGGGACCAGCAGGTGGCCCTGCTGCATGGTGCCCGTCAGGTAGAAGAGATCGACGTTGCCGACGACGATCGCGGCGTCCAAACCGCGTCCTCTGAGAGCGTCCTGGAAGCGGATGAGGCGGCTTTCGAGCTCAGCGGCGGGAGTGAGCAGCATGGCGGTGGACCCTTTCTTGTCATCCCTGTCACGAATGCACCAACCCTAACAGACCCCCGATGGGCGCGAGAACCTGCAGAGCCGATGGTAGAATCCAGGCGCCGCCAGGTGGCGGGCTGCTCTGGAGGACGACCCCCGGACAGGAGTGATCATGAGGCCCTCGCGCGTCCTCGACTTCCACGTGCACCCCGTCGAGGTAGAGGAACAGCGGCCCTGGAGCCGCCGGCTCTACGAGACACTGGCGCCCGAGATCACCGCTCGGATCAAGGAGTTCGACGATCCCGCGGTCCTGCGGCGGGAGTTCGCGGACAACGGGGTGGACGAGGCCGTCGTATTGGCGGAGGCGGCTCCCCTGGCCTCCGGCTGGGTCACCAACGAGACGATCTGTGCCTACGCCGCGGCGGGCAACGCCCTGGAGGGAGAGACCCCGTGGCTGCACCCGTTCGTCTCCTTCAACCCGTTCACCCAGACGGACATGGTGGAGGAGTTGGACGGGCTCCTGGCCCGCTGGCGCGTCGCCGGAGTGAAGCTGACCCCCCCGTACCAGCACTACTATCCGGCCGATGCCCGCATGTACCCGCTCTACGCGCGTCTGCAGGACCTGGCGTTGCCGGTCCTGTTCCACACCGGGCTCTCCACGTTCCGGGGGACCCGCCTGAAGTACGCCGACCCGTTGCTGCTGGACGACGTGGCCGTCGACTTCCCCCGCCTACGCATCGTGCTGGCCCACTCCGGGCGGGGCGTGTGGTACGAGCATGCGGCCATGCTCTCCCGGCTGCACGAGCACGTCTACCTGGAGCTCGCCGGGCTGCCTCCGCGAAACCTGCCGAACTACTTCCCCGACCTGGTCCGACTTGCGCCCAAGATGATCTTCGGCTCGGACTGGCCCGTGGTGCCCGACCTGGGCGCCAACGTGGATGCCTTGGCCGAGCTTTTCGGAAGCCAAGCGGACGGCGTGCTCTACCGGACCGGGCGAGATCTCATCCCCGGCTAGCTCCGACGCTGGAGAAAGGAACAAGGCCACCGGGTCTTCTCCATCCACGCTCCCCTGGCGCCGGCCACGGCGTGAGGCTAGGATTCGATGGGCAAGCCGACGGCAGGAGGGGGAAGATGGGTGACGACGGCACGACGGGCGTCTCGACGGGGGGCTACACGGACGAGCTGATGGGCCGGGTCAAGGCCAAGAACCCCGCGGAGCCCGAGTTCCACCAGGCCGTCCCGGAGGTGCTGGAGTCGCTGGAGCTCGTCCTGGAGCGCCACCCCGAGTACCGGGCGGCCAAGATCCTCGAGCGGATCGTCGAGCCGGAGCGGGTGATCATCTTCCGGGTGCCCTGGGTGGACGACGAGGGGGAGGTCCAGGTCAACCGCGGGCTTCCGGGTGGAGATGAACAGCGCCATCGGCCCCTACAAGGGCGGCCTGCGCTTCCACCCCTCGGTCAACCTGGGGATCCTGAAGTTCCTGGCCTTCGAGCAGGTCTTCAAGAACGCCCTGACCACCCTGCCCATGGGCGGCGGCAAGGGCGGCTCCGACTTCGACCCCAAGGGCAAGAGCGACAGCGAGGTGATGCGCTTCTGCCAGAGCTTCATGGACCGAGCTCTTCCGCCACATCGGGCCCGACACCGACATCCCGGCCGGCGACATCGGCGTGGGCGGCCGGGAGATCGGCTACCTCTTCGGCAAGTACAAGAGGCTGCGCCAACGAGTTCACCGGCGTCCTGACCGGCAAGGGCCTGGGCTGGGGCGGATCGCTGATCCGCCCCGAAGCCACCGGCTACGGCTGCGTCTACTTCGCGGCCGAGATGCTCGCGCACCCGCGAGCGAGACCCTGGACGGGCAAGACCTGTCTGGTCTCCGGCTCCGGCAACGTGGCCCAGTACGCCGCCGAGAAGACTCATCCAGCTGGGCGCCAAGCCGGTGACGCTCTCCGACTCCAACGGCTACATCTACGACGAGGAGGGCATCACCGGGAGAAGCTCGCCTTCGTCATGGAGCTGAAGAACGTACGGCGGGGCCGGATCGACGAGTACGTCGAGAGCTACCCGGACGCCGTCTACATCGAGTCCGACCCCTGCCACCGACGTCAACCCGCTCTGGGACCATCCGGCCGACTGCGCCTTCCCCTGCGCCACGCAGAACGAGATCAACGGCATCGACGCCCAGCAGCCTGGTGGCCAACGGCGTCCAGCTGGTCTGCGAAGGGGCCAACATGCCCACCACCCCGGACGCGGTCAGCCGTCCTCGACAGGCGGGCATCCTCTATCGCCCCGGGCAAGGCGGCCAACGCCGGCGGGGTGGCCGTCTCCGGCCTGGAGATGACCCAGAACTCCATGCGCATCCGCTGGCCGCGGACGAGGTGGACAGCCGTCTGCGCCACATCATGCAGGCCATCCACCAGGCCTGCCTCCGGGCGTCGAGCCGAGTACGGCACGCCCGGCAACTACGTGGACGGGGCCAACATCGCCGGCTTCCTCAAGGTGGCCAACGCCATGCTCGACCAGGGCGTGGTCTAGACGGCCTCCCTCCGGGACCAGCGCCCGCTCGGCCAGGAGGTGAGTGGAGATCAGCACCATCGTCCCCGGCCTGTCCAACCTGGACGCCGTGCGCCGGCGCCGGTTCGGCGAGTTCGACGACCTGATGTCCCGCCGGGTCGAGAACATCATCCTGGCGTCCAGCCTCTACGACAAGTTCATCCTGCAGAAGGACGGGCGCCTGAGCGAGGTCATCCTCGGCGAGTTCCTCGACCTGCACCTCCACCACACCACGGGACTCACCCACGTCTCGTCCGGCGCGGAGGTCGCTCGCTCGGGCCAAGGCGGAACCGGGCCGCTACCAACTGATCATCACCGCCATCCAACTGGGCGACATGAACGCCATCGAACTCGCCGGCATGATGCGGGCCGAGGGGTTGGACATCCCGGTGGTGCTGCTGGCGTACGACGGCGGCGAACTGGCGGAGTTCCAGACCCACCACGACACGTCGGTCCTGGACCGGGTCTTCCTCTGGCAGGGCGACACGCGCATCCTGCTGGCGCTGGTCAAGTTCGTGGAGGACCGACTGAACCTGGAGTACGACGTGGGCGTGGGCGGCGTCCAGGTCATCCTGGTGATCGAGGACAACGTCCGCTACTACTCGTCGTTCCTCCCACTCATCTACACGGAGGTGATCGAGCACTCCCAGCGGCTCATCCCCGAGGGCATGAACGTGGCCCACAAGATCCTGCGGATGCGCGCCCGGCCCAAGATCCTGCTGTGCACCAACTTCGAGGAGGCCTGGGCCTACTTCTGCGCCTACCACCAGGACGTGCTGGGCGTCATCTCGGACATCGAGTTCCCGCACGAGGGAGAGCGGGATCCCGAGGCGGGCGTGACCTTCGCGCGCCAGGTCAAAGAGGTATGGAAGGACATCCCGGTCGTGCTGCAGTCGAGCCGGCCCGAGAACGAGGCGCTGGCCCGCGAGGTGGGAGCCTCCTTCCTGCTCAAAGGCTCGCCGACCCTGCTGCAGGACCTCCGCGAGGTGATGACCCAGCAGTTCTTCTTCGGCGACTTCGTGTTCCGCCTGCGCGACGGCACCGAGGTCGCCCGGGCCAGGGACATGCGTGAGCTGATGGAGATGCTTCACTCGGTGCCCGACGAGAGCCTCGTCATCGCCGCGGACCGCAACGCCTTCTCGCGCTGGCTCAAGGCACGGACGGAGTTCGCGCTGGCGGACCTCATCCGGCCCCGAAGAGTTCCGGCCTCCGCGAGGCCTCGCACGTCCGGGCCGACCTTCTGGAGGCGATCGACGACTACCGGCGAGAGCAGAGCCGGGCGCTGATCGGCGATTTCGAGCGGGACACCTTCGACCCCTACAACAGCTTCTCCCGGATCGGCGGAGGCTCCCTGGGCGGCAAGGCCCGCGCTCTGGCCTTCGCGCGCCACCTGCTGAACCTCCACGACATCCACGACCGCTTTCTCGGCATGCGAGGTGACCGTCCCGCCGGCCGTCATCCTGGCCACCGACATCTTCGACGAGTTCCTCGAGCAGAACGACCTGCTGTCCTTTGCCGTCGAGGACCGGGAGATCGAGGAGTTGCGCGACCGCTTCCAGGCGAGCCGCCTTCCGCCGAAGGTCTGCCGCGACCTGGCCGACTACCTGGAGCTCGCGACCTACCCCCTGGCCGTCCGCTCCTCCAGCCTGCTGGAGGATTCGCAGTACCAACCGCTCGCCGGGGTCTACGACACGTTCATGCTCCCCAACACCGATCCGGACCCCCGACGCCGGCTGGACCAGCTGCAGGCCGCGATCAAGGCGGTGTACGCGTCGGCCTTCTCGCCGCGGGCGAAGACGTACCTCGAGGCGAGCCCGTACCGCCTCGAGGAAGAGAAGATGGCGGTGATCGTCCAGCGGGTCGTGGGCAGCCGCCACGCCGACCGCTTCTATCCGGACATCTCCGGCGTGGCCCGCTCGTACGACTTCTATCCGACGGCGCCGGCCCGGGCGGAGGACGGGGTGGCCTCGGTCGCGCTGGGCCTGGGACGGACCGTGGTACGAGGGGAGGCGGCCTACTCCTTCTCGCCCAAGTACCCGCGCCACGTGGCTCCGCTGACCATCGAGCAGCAACTGGAGGGATCCCAGCGCGAGTTCTGGTCGTTGGTGCTGGACACCGACGGCGACCGCGACCGGCCGGACGTGTGGGAGCTGCGCTTCCCCCTCAGCGTCGCCGAAGCGGACGGCACCCTGGGGCCGGTCGCCTCCACCTACGACCCCGACAACGAGGCCGTCTACGACGGGCTGGCACGACCGGGCCTCCGGATGGTCACCTTCGCTCCTCTGCTCAAACACCGCCTGCTGCCGCTCCCCGAGGTGCTCGAACTGCTGCTTCGCGTCTGCAGTCACGGGATGGCGGGACCGGTGGAGATCGAGTTCGCCGTCAACCTCTCCCTGCCGCAAGGACGCGCGGAAGGAGTTCGCCTTCCTCCAGGTCCGGCCCATGGTACTGAACCGCGAGCAGGACGCGCTCGATCTGACCGACGTCGAGCGGGACCGGGTGCTCTGCGCCAGCGGCAACGTGCTGGGCAACGGGCGTCGCGACGGGATCCGGGACGTGGTGGTGGTGGACGTGAGCCGCTACGACCGCGCCGCCGCCCGCGAGACGGCCCGCGAGGTGGCCCGCATCAACGCCGACCTGGTCAAGCAACGCGTCCCCTACCTGCTGATCGGGGTCGGGCGCTGGGGATCGGCCGACCCCTGGCTGGGCATCCCGGTCACCTGGGAACAGATCCTGGGCGCCCGCGTCATCGTCGAGGCGGAGCTGGCCGACCTCACCCTGGAACCGTCGCAGGGAAGCCACTTCTTCCAGAACCTGACCTCCTTCCAGGTGGGGTACTTCACGGTCAGGGACGGGCAGGCGCGGCGACGACTTCGTCGACTGGGAGTGGCTGGCGGCGCAGCCGGCCGTCCGCGAAGAGCGGTACGTCCGTCACCTGCGCTTCGATCACCCGCTGGTGGTCAAGATGAACGGCAAGGAACGCCGCGGGTTCGTGATGAAGCCGGAACCCGAGCCCGGCGGCCAGGATGACGGCCGGCGATAGAGTTCCGCGCACGATGCGTGATTCGGGCTCGTTCTCCCCTCTCCCATACCCTTGACTCTTGTGAAGAAGAGCGCACGCTTAAGGTGGCGTTCTCTATACGTTAGTGGGGCTAGAGGGGAAGGAGGGACGAGCCGTGAAGGCGTCGCTCCAACAGCTCTCACCCGTCTTGGTGATCGGGCTGGCGTACCGGGCAGAGCACTATCTGCAGCACCACCTCCCTCACGGATTGGGGGGCGCGCACGAAGGCCGGGTCGCATGCTCTCGTCGTTGCCCGTCCGAACGCCGGCGCGAAGCGATCACCCCCTTCTTCACCCGACCCCCCCGGCCGCCGGGATTCCTCTGAGCGGCGAAGGCCTCCGGATCGGACGTCGCCAGGCGGCCCCTCCCGTCTGCCGCCCGCACGGCCGGCGGGCAGGGCGGGCCACGCCGAGGCGTGACGCGGCCTCGGCGGCCGCAGTAAGCTAGAGACTGCGACCGAGACGACGACCGCAGGAGGCCGAGGGTGGAGCCCTTCCAGATCCTGAGAGTGGACCTGACCGCCGGTACCACCCGGCGTGAGACCGTCCCCGACGAACTGATGCGCTCGTTCCTGGGCGGAAAGGGGCTGGCGGCGCACTACCTTGCCACCGAGCTCCCCGCCGACACCGATCCGCTGAGCCCGGAGAACGCGCTGATCTTCATGACCGGGCCGGTGTCCGGCATCTTTCCCGGGACGTGCCGGCACGCCGTGGTCACCAAGAGCCCTGCCACCGGCGGATTCCTGGACACGTACGCCGGCGGCTACTTCGCCTGGGAGCTGCGCAAGGCTGGTCTGCTGGGCATCATCCTCACCGGCCGGTCCGACGCGTTGTGCTACCTCGAGGTGACCGAAGACGGCGCGGCCATCCGGGACGCCGCCGCATTGGCCGGCCTCTCTATCGAGGCCACGGACGACCACCCGCTCTTCGCGGGCTTCCGGGTGGCTGCGATCGGCCCAGCCGGCGAGAACCAGGTGTCCCTGGCCAACATCGGTAACAACGTGGGCAAGACCAAGAACGGGCGCTCAGGCTACAACGGCCGGGGCGGCTCCGGAGCGGTGATGGGGTCGAAGAACCTCAAATGCATCGCCGTCAAAGGGGGCAAGGGCCCCGTTCTCAGCGACGCGGCCAAGGACCTGCGTCGGGAGCTCTCGCAGAAGATCCAAGCGAGCGGCTCCTCCTCCTCCTGGCTGAAGGACGCGGGCACCCCCGCGATCGTCGGGTGGACGAACGAGGTCAACGTCCTACCCACCCGCAACTGGCATACGGGCTCCTTCGCCGACGCAGCCGGCCTCATCGGGCACGAGCCGGTGGTGGCCAACCTGGTCGACCGGCTGGGCTGCTACAACTGCCCGGTGAACTGCGGTCCTCACGTCCGGGCGACCGACGGCGCCTTCCCGGGAGCCGAGACCGGCAAGCTCGAGTACGAGACCATCGGGCTGGGCGCCTCGAACACGGCCAACCCCGACTTCTCCAGCATCGTCCGCTTCGCGCAGCTATGCGACGAACTGGGTCTGGACACCATCTCCGCCGGGGCGGCCGTGGCCTTTGCCATGGACTGTGCCGAGCAGGGCGTGATCGACGACCCGATCCGTTTCGGCGACTCCCTCGGTCAGGCGCGGCTCGCCGAGGACATCGCCTACGGACGCGGGATCGGGAAAGCCCTGGGCCGCGGGATCCGCGCCGCCGCCAAGGAGTGGGGGGTGGACGACGCGGTCATCCCCGTCTTCGAGATCAAAGGCCTGGAGTTCCCGGCCTACGATCCTCGGGGCTCGGTGGGCATGGCGCTGGCCTACGCCACCTCGGACCGCGGCGCCTGCCACATGCGGAGCTGGCCCATCGCCAACGAGGCTCTATCCGATGACCCCGACGCGGACCCCTTCGGTCCAGACGGCAAGGCCGAGTTCGTCGTGGGCGAGCAGGACGAGAACTGCCGGGAGTGGAGCCTGGTCGGGTGTGACTTCATCGTCTACGGCGGGGACGACGCGGTCCGCATGTTGAACGCGATCGGCATGGATTACACGGCCGAGGAGTACGAGCGGCTCGGCCCGCGGGTCTGGAACCTCGTGCGCCTCTTCAACCTGCGGCAAGGATGGACGGCCGCCGACGACTACGTGCCCAAGGCCCTGCAGAATCCGCTGGAGGATTCGGGGAGAAGCCTGGCCCCCGAGACCTTCGAGGCCATGAAGGCCGACTACTACCGGGTGCGCGGCTGGGACGAGCAGGGCCGCCTCACCGAAGAGTTGATCGAAGACCTCGACCTGTCGCGGTATGCGCCGGCCGAAGGCGGGTCCGCGGCCTGAGCTTTCGGACGGCGGCCGGCCGGCCGGGCACAGGCTCGGCCGGCCGCCGCCACTCTCCGGACCGGCCGCCGCGACTCAGCGGCCCTCGCCCCCGCCGCCGTCCTCGGCGGCCGTCGATCGCGCTGTGTGGAGGTCGGTGGCCGTATCCACGTCCAACAACTCCTCCGCCCTGGCCGGCAGGGTGAGCACGGACGCTCGGTAGCGACGGAGCAAATCCCGGGCCCCGTGGTCGCCCCGCAGTTCCAGCAGTTGAGGCAGCAGGGAGCGATGCAGCACCACCGGGGGCACCGGGCCCCCGGGCCCGTCCAGAGCCACCGCGGCCGCCCGAGGATGGCTGGAGGCCGCGTTCACCAGACGCCTGAACGTGGCGGCGGCCACGAACGGCTGGTCCGCCAGGATCACCGCGAGCGGCTGGGCACGCCGCAACGCCTCGACGCCGAGCCTCAACGAGGAAGCCATACCCTCCTCCGGGTGCGGATTGACCACCACCGCGAAGTCGGTACGCTCGATCGCCAGAGCCGCCCCAGGTCGGTCGGCCAACTCCCCGCCCACGACCATGACGACGCTGAGCGAAGGCCCCTGACTCCATGACCGCCTGCACCGTCCGCCCCACCACGCTCCGTCCCCCCACGTCCGCCAAGAGCTTGGGCCCGTCCATGCGCATACCCCGCCCCGCCGCCAGCACCAGGGCGGCGGCGTCGGGCTCCCCCGGGTGCAGGCACCCCAGGGAGCCCGACGATGCGCTCCAAGTCCAGAGCTCATCCGGCCCCGCCGCGGCCGCCTCGACCAGCGAGGCGTGCGGCATCCGCAGGTCGGCCTTGCTCAGGAGCCCGATACAGCGCGCGGTCGCCGGAGCTGTGCGGCAGCCCCCCAAGACCAGTGGCAACAGGGCGGCCGGGGAGAGACGGCCGCCAGGGGCGAGCGTGGCCAGGTCCGGGCCGAGCAGGCGGGAGACCGCCTCCGGCCGGTGCACGTGCTCCGGGTCGAGCGGGGCGCCTTGCGCATCCAACCCGGCCAGCGCGACCACCAGGGAAGCGCAAAGAGGGATGACCGGTTCGTACGGCGCGGGCGCCTTGACCGGACGTCCGGCCGCGCCGTCCGCTTCCACCAGCACGGCATCGACCCAGGGGAGATCGCGCAGGGCCGGGATCCACTCGGCCGGGATACCCTTCACCTTGCCGTCCGCGAGCGATCGTGCGCCCACGGTCGGGCTGACGGTCGGCCGGCCGCTCAGGAGACCGAGAAGCTCGTCCAGGTCTTCCGCCAGGACGAGCGGGCGCGTGCCGGGGGCCGGAGACCGGATCTTGGTGGTGGTGGTCAGCAGGACGCGGCCGCCCTCCGCCTCGTACGCCTGCGCCAGCGCCTCGAGGAACGTGCTCTTCCCGCCGGCGCCCACCGCCGCGACCACCTCGGAGGGGCCCAGCGACCAGCTGTCAAGGATGCTCCGCGTCACGTCCCACTCTCCCTCGCACTCGACGCCCCGATACTAGCAGCGCCGGAGACCCCCGTGATATCCTGCCAAGTTGGTTGGTCAGCCAATCAAGAACGGCCGGCCGACCCAGGGGATGAGACGACGACGGCCCTCGTCAGGGGTGGCGGGGCGCCGTAGGCGACGAAGGGGGACGCCCGTGTACCTGCCCGACTTCGACTACTACGCACCGGACACGCTGTCCGAGGCCTGCTCGCTGTTAGCCGAGCTGGGCCCGGAAGCACGAGTCCTGGCCGGCGGCACCGACCTCTTGGTCAAGATGAAGCAGGGCCTGGTGACCCCGCCTGCGGTCGTCTCGCTCAAGAACTTGGACGAGTTGCGAGCGATCCGCTGGGAACCGGGCCGGGGACTGGTGATAGGCGCGCTCGCGACGCACAACGACCTGGTCGACTCGCCGATCGTCCAAGAGCACTTCTTCTCCCTCTCCGAGGCCGCTCACCAGCTGGCCAACAACCAGGTGCGCCATCGGGGGACCGTCGGCGGCAACCTGGTCAACGCCATCCCCTCGGCGGACCTGCCGCCCCTGTTGATGGCACTGGACGCCACGGTCACGCTGGTGGGGACCAAGAGCTCCCGCACCGTCAACCTGAGCGACTTCTTCACCGGCCCCTCCTGCTGCGTGCTCACCCCCGCCGACGAGATCGTGACTGAGGTGGTCGTGCCCGAGCAGGACACGACCGGCAGCACCTACCTCAAGTTCGGGCTGCGCCGTTCCGGCGCTCTGGCCGTCGTGGGCGTGGCCGCTGCGGTCACCATGGCGGGCGACGTGGTGGAACGGGCCCGCATCGCGCTCGGGGCCGTGTTCAAGACCCCGGTCCGCGCCTTCTCCGCGGAGGAGTTGCTCGTCGGCAAGGTCTGGAGCGACGAACTCCTGCACGAGGTCGGCGAAGAGGCGGCCTGCTGCTCCCTTCCCATCAGCGACATCCGAGCCAGCGCGGAGTACCGCCTGGACATGGTCAAAGTCTTCACTCGGCGAGCGCTCAAACGGGCGATCACCGAGGGACACGTGTAAGGGAGGCGGACGATGCAGGCCATCACGGACAAGTACGGAGTCAAGCGCTACCTGGTCAGCCTGACCGTGAACGGCGACCCCCACACGGCGGTCGTGAAGGGCAACACGGTGCTGGTCAACCTGCTGCGGGACGAGTTCGATCTGACGGGCACCAAGAAGGGCTGCGAGCTGGGGAACTGCGGTTCGTGCACCATCCTGCTGGACGGGAAGCCCGTCGACGCCTGCCTGGTCTTGGCCCTGGAGGCGGACGGCCGAGAGATCGTCACCATCGAGGGCGTGGCCCAGCACGGCGAGCTCGACCGGCTGCAGCAGTCGTTCCTGGACAACGCGGCCAGCCAGTGCGGCTACTGCACCCCAGGCATGATCCTCTCGGGCAAGGCATTGCTGACGCGGAACCCGCATCCGACCGAGCTCGAGGTGCGCCAAGCCATCGCCGGGAACCTCTGCCGGTGCACCGGCTACGTCAACATCGTCAAGGCCATCCTGTCGGCCTCCGAGACCGACGAAGCCACGAGCGAGACCGCGACGCTCAGCGCGGGGGTGACCCGATGACCGCCCCCGGCAACAGCAACGGCGACTACGCCGTCATCGGCAAGAGCGTCCCCAAGATCGACGGACGGGAGAAGGTCACCGGCCAGGCGAAGTACACGGCCGACCTGAAGTTCCCCAACATGTTGTACGGGAAGATCCTCACCAGCCCGCACGCCCACGCCCGCATCCTCTCCATCGACACCTCGGAAGCGGAGACCATCCCGGGCGTCAAGGAAGTCATCACGCACAAGGACGTCCCCGACCTGAAGTACGGCATCAGCCCGGCGCGCTGGGACGAGAACATCTTCTGCATCGACAAGGTCCGCTTCGTGGGGGACAAGGTCGCGGCCGTGGCCTGCGTCGACGAGGAGACCTGCTACAGAGCGCTGGCAGCCATCAAGGTGGAGTACGAGGTACTCCCCGCCGTCCTCGACTTCCGGCACGCCATGGATGAGGGCCAGCCCCAGATCCACGACGAGTACCCGCGCAACATCAACACCGAGATCCACCAGGACTTCGGCGACGTGGACAAGGCCTTCGCGGAGGCCTACCACGTGCGCACCGACACCTTCGTGGGGAACCGCACCTACCAGTCGCCCATCGAGCCCCACACGGCGACCTCGATCTGGGAGAACAACAAGCTCACCGTCTACTCCAGCACCCAGTCGCCCCACTACTTCCAGTACTACATCGCCCGCGAGTTCGGGCTGCCCATGGGCGACGTGCGGGTGATCAAGACCTACGTGGGCGGGGGCTTCGGCGGCAAGCTGGAACCGACCGGGCTGGAGTTCGCCGGCGCGGTCCTCGCCAAGATGACCGGGCGTCCGGTCAAGATGTTCTACGACCGCGCCGAGATGTTCGCGCACAACCGGGGCCGACACGCCCAGCACATGACCATCACCACCGGCGTGGACAAGGACGGCAAGATCCTGGGCGTCCACGCGCAGTTCATGATGGACGGCGGCGCCTACACCAGCCTGGGCATCGCCACCGCCTACTACGCGGGCGCCATGCTGCCCCTGACCTACGAGTTCGACCACTTCCGCTTCGACCAGTTCCGGGTCTACACCAACCTGCCCGCCTGCGGGGCGCAGCGAGGCCACGGGGCCCCGCAGCCGCGGTACGCCTTCGAGTCGCACCTGGACAACGTAGCCGAGGACCTGGGGATCGATCCGATCGAGATCCGGATCAGGAACGCCCGGCGACCCAACACTGTGACGCCCAACGACTTCCAGGTGAACTCGTGCGAGATGGAGGCCTGCCTGGTCCAGGCCCGGGAGGTCTCCGGCTGGACGGGGAAGCGGGGACAGCTGCCCTCCGGAAGAGGCATCGGCGTCGCCACGGGGAGCTTTGTCTCTGGGGCCGGCTATCCCATCTACCGGACCGACCTGCCTCACGCCTCCGCCATGATCAAGGTGGCCGAGGACGGCTCGGCCGCTACGCTCTACACCGGGGCTACGGACATCGGCCAGGGGTCCGACACGGTGCTCGCCCAGATGGCCGCCGAGGGCATGGGCTTCACCTACGAGCAGATGAAGATCGTGGCCGCTGACACCGAGACCACCCCGCACGACTTCGGCGCGTATGCCAGCCGGCAGACCTTGATGTCCGGTGCGGCCGTCAAGCAGGCGGGCGAGGAGGTCAAGACGCAGCTCCTGGAGATGGCCGCCGAGATGCTGGACTTCCCGCCTGAGCAGCTGGACGTCAAAGCCGGCCGCATCTTCTCCCCGACGAACCCCGAGGTCTCCCTGGCCTTCGGCGACGCCGCCCGGAGGTTCTTCGTCACGCGCGGGCCGCTGGTGGGCAAGGGCAGCTACACTCCGCCCAAGCTCGGCGGCACCTTCAAGGGCGCCCCGGTGGGTACGTCCCCCGCCTACAGCTTCGCGGCGCAGGTCAGCGAGGTCGAGGTGGACGAGGAGACCGGTCAGGTGACGGTGCTGGACGTCTGGGACGTCCACGACTGCGGCATGGTGATCAACCCTGCCCTCCTGCACGCCCAGGTCCACGGAGCCCTCTACATGGGCATGGGCGAGGCCATCTGGGAAGAGGTGGTCTTCGACCAGAACGGCAAGATCATGAACCCCAACCTGGGTGAGTACCGGCTCCCGACCGCGCTGGACATGCCCCAGATCCACTCCTCCCTGGTGGAGAGTTACGAGCCCGCCGGTCCGTGGGGGGTCAAGGAGGTGGGCGAAGGAGCCACCCTGCCCACCATGGGATGCTTCTCGAACGCCATCACCAACGCGGTGGGCGTCCGCGTAGGCAGCCTGCCCCTGGGGTACGAGAAGGTATGGCGCGCGCTCAAGGAGCGCGACGCGAAGCGGGCGGCGGAAGCCGGCGAGCAGGAGTAGCTCTCGCCCCAGGAGAGGGGTGGGAGCAGCGCACGAAGGGGGGCGCCATGGCGCAGACGATCGTCCTCTCGATGACGGAAGAGGTGGATGCGGGGATCCTGGATCAGCTCCGCGCCGACCTGGCCGAGGCCACCGGCTTTCCCGTCGTGGCCGGACCCACCCTGGCGATCTCGCCGGACGACCGCGACGCCCGCTGGGATAAGTACCGGAGCTCGCTCATACTGCACCGCATGCCGGCGGTGCCGCCGGACGAGCTCCTGCTGCTCATCACCACCGTCAACATCTACGCGGGCAACCTGGGCTTCGTCTACGGCTCCGCCGACCCGGCCAACCGCCGGGCGGTGGTGTCCACGGCCCGGCTGGCCGCCGACCCGGTGAAGGGGCCGGCGTCTCCCGAGCAGCTCCGGACGCGCCTGCTGACGGAGGCTCTGCACGAGCTAGGGCATCTGCGCGGGTTGGAGCACTGCGACGACCCCGCCTGCGCGATGGCCTTCTCGTTCAACCTCTACGACGCGGATCGACGCCGGCCCGCCTACTGCACCCCCTGCGGCGGACTCCTCGTGCCCTGATGGCTCGGTGACCGCCGCCCCCGGCTCCAGACGTCGTCTCCACTATGCCTGGGTCATCATGGGCATGGGGGTGCTGGTGGTCTTCGGCGCGCTGGGACTGTCGCGCTTCGGCTACGGCATCGTGCTCCCCGCCATGCAGCGCGACCTGGGTCTCAGCAACAGCAGCGCCGGCGGGCTGGCCACCGCGGACATGGTCGGGTACGCCGTCATGTCGCTGCTCGGGGGGGCCCTGGCGTCACGCTATGGCCCGCGCCGGGTCATCACCGTAGGCCTTGCCCTCGCCGCGGTCGGGATGGCGGGGACCGCCCTGGCCACCGGACTGCTCACGGCAGCCGGGTCCCGCTTGGTCACCGGCGTGGGCAGCGGGCTGAGCAACGTACCGGTCATGGGCATGCTCTCCGCCTGGTTCGCCTCCCGCCGCAGGGGCCTGGCGGCCGGCGTGGTCGTCACCGGCTCGTCGTTCGGGCTGATCATCCTGGGGTCGCTCGTTCCCGCTCTCTTGAACGCCGGCGGGGAGTCGGCGTGGCGGCAGGTCTGGTTCCTCTACGCCGCGGTGACCGTCGTGCTTGCCGGGGCCGCCTACCTGGTCCTGCGCGACCGGCCCTCCGACAAAGGCCTGCGGCCTCTCGGCCTGGCCGATCGGGATGGCCTCCCGGATGTTCCCCGCCCGCAGGTCAAGAACGCGCCGCGGTCGCTCCCCTCGTGGAGCCTCGTCTATCGCTCCCCGGCGGTCTGGCACCTCGGCCTGGTCTACTCCTGCTTCGGCTTCTCCTACATCATCTACATGACCTTCTTCGTCGCGTATCTCCAGACCGCGGGCTACAGCCGCTCCGACGCGGGACAGCTGTTGACCGTGCTGGGCTGGGCCAGCCTGCTCTGCGGGGTGCTCTGGGGCACGGTGTCGGACGCCATCGGGCGGAAGTGGGCGCTGATGCTGGTGTACTTGGTGCAGGCGACGGCCTACAGCCTTTTCGCAGTCAGCAGCGAGGGGTCGCTCGGCTTCCCGGTGTCGGCCGTCCTCTTCGGGCTGACCGCATGGAGTATCCCGGCGATCATCTCGGCCACGTGTGGCGACGTGTTGGGGGCACGCCTCGCCCCCGCTGCCCTGGGCTTTCTCACGCTCTTCTTCGCCGTAGGCCAAGTGCTGGGGCCGCCGCTGGCAGGCATGATCGCGGACACCAGCGCGGGTTTCTCGGCCAGCTTCCTCCTCGCGGCGGGGGTCGCCTTGCTGGGAGCCTTGGGGGCGGTGACGCTGCGGCCGGCTTCGACCGACGCCACGGCCGATCTCGAGATGGTGCCGGAGGGCTCCTGAGGAGGAGCCGCGGGCGCCTCCGCGGTCTCGTTGTCCGGACCCGGACGACGCCTAGGTCGTCGACGCCGCCTGTCCCTGTTCGGCGCGCAGGATGCTGTACGCCTCCATGAAGGTGGGAAAGCCGCACGTGGGTACGCAGAGCAACAGGGCCTGCAGCAATTCCTCCTCCGTCACGCCGGCCTCACGAGCCCCGATCAGATGGGTCTCCAGGGCTCGATGATGACGGCTGGCTGCCGAGATCGCGGCCTTCAGCAACCAGCGGGTCTTCTCGTCCACGGGCCCGCCGTGCTCGTGGATCTGCTTCCCCAGTGCCTCGTGCCGCGCGTAGATCTCGGGACACTCCTCCTTGAAGACGGTAAAGATGCGGTGGACGTCTTCCATCTCCCCTCCTCCGACCAGGTGCCGTTCCTTCACTCTAACTCAGCATTCCGGACCGCCGCAGGGTCGACCGCCGAAAGGAGGATCCCGAGGGCCGAAGCCGCCAGGAGGATGACGAAGGGCATGGCGGGCAGGCGGTAGCGCACCTGCACGTAGAAGACGGCCATGACGGCGAACTGGTACCCGGCGAGGACGACGGGAAGGATGAGCGCTCTGCGGCGCCGCACCGCGAGCACGGCTCCCGCCGACCCCAAGAGCATCAACGCCCACTGGTACACGGCCACCACCGGCCGTACGAAGGGAGCGAGCAGCCGGCCGCCCATGAGCCGCTCCCACTCCGTGTACCGGCCCACCCAATCGATGTGGATGGTCAGGGCCATCGCCGCCCGCGCACCCGTCACCGCAGCGAAACGAGCGGGGTGACGGACGACCCAACCGAGCGCCTCCTGCCGCATGATGGCGTCCCGTTCCGCCGGCGTCCGTCCTTCGGCGAACGCCCGCCGGTACCCCGGGGTGTCGACGAAACGCTCATCGTAGAGCCCCCAGGAGTGCGGGTTGTTCCCGATCAGGAGGTTGAGCCCGCCCACGGTGTCGACCAGGACCGGGGCGTGCTGCTCGCGGACGTTCCGGACCGTCCAGGGGGCCACCACCAGGACGACTCCCAGGAGGAGGACAGAGCAGCGCGCAGCCCAGCGCCGCCGGCCCACGCGGTCGGGGACCCAGCGCATCCACAACAGCACCAGGAACGGCACGGGGAGCGCGACCGAGCGGGTCAGGATGGCGAGACCCAAGACCGCTCCCGCGCCGAGGAACCACAGAGGGCCCGCACGCGCAGGCCCGCGCAGGGTACCCTCCGCAGCCAAGACCACACCCCAGACCAGCAGGGTGACGAAGAGGGTCTCCGGCAGCAGAACGCCCGTGTAGCCGGCGAAGGGCAGGTAGGCGGCGGCCAGGGCGAGGGTGAGGAGGCCCAGCCCGCGCCCCCCCAGCCGGCGGCCCAGCAGGTACAGGCCTACCAGCATCGCCGTGCCCAGGAGGGCCTGCACCAGGTAGACCGCAGTGAGGTCATGGCCGAACAGGGCATAGACACCGGCCAGGAAGACGGTGTAGAGCGGGGGATGGTAGGTGGAGCCGTGGAAGTCGCCCGTCTGGAAGGTGTGCCGCTGCAGCAGAAGCATGCCGCGGGCGTCGTAGTCGACCATGTCGGAGACCAGGAGGTGGTTGCGCTGCAGGGCGAACGCCAGCCGTACCCCCAGCGACGCCACCAGCAGGGCGACGACCAGCCATCGGTGGGCCTGGGGCCGTTGGAGGAAGCGCGCACCGGGGAACCATGCCATCAGCAGACGGTAGCACGGCGAAGGGAGAGGACATGCCGGAGCGGACGGTCATCCTGGGCGGGGCCCGCACCCCCTTCGGCAGACTGGGCGGCGGGCTGGCGGCCCTCACCGCGCCGCAGCTCGGCGGCGCCGCCATCCGCGCCGCCCTGGATCGCGCCCAGGTCCCCGACGGCGACGTGGACCACGCGGTCATGGGGCTGGTGCTGGGGGCCGGCGTGGGGCAGGTGCCCTCGCGGCAGGCCACCGTGGCCGCCGGCCTCCCGGTCAGCCTGACCTCCGAGACGGTCAACAAGGTCTGCTCCTCGGGCATGCGAGCGGTCACGCTGGCCGACCAGATGATCCGGGCGGGCGACGAGCAGGTGGTGGTGGCCGGGGGCATGGAGAGCATGTCGAACGCCCCCTACCTCCTGCGGCGGGCCCGGTTCGGCTACCGGATGGGCGACGGAGAGCTGGTCGACTCGATGGTGGCCGACGGTCTGCTCGACCCCTTCTCCCTGCGTCCCCATGGGAGTGCACAACGCCGACGTCGCCGCCGAGCACCGGGTGAGCCGGGAGGAGCAGGACGCCTGGGCCCTGCGCAGCCATCGCCTCGCCCTGGAGGCCATCGACTCCGGACGCATGGCTCAGCAGATCGTCCCGGTCCCGGTGCCCGGCCCCAAGGGGACCGTCCGGCTGGTCGACCAGGACGAGGGCCCGCGGCGGGACACCAGCCTGGAAGCGCTCGCCGCTCTCCCGCCGGTGTTCAAGGAGGGCGGGACCACGACGGCGGGCAACTCCCCGGGGGTCAACGACGGGGCGGCCGCCCTGGTGGTCACCTCGTCCGCCTACGCCGCTGAGCGGGGTCTTTCGCCGTGGGCGGAGCTCGTGGGCTGGGGCACCGTGGCCATCGAGCCCCGACTCTTCCCCCTGGTGGCTGCCCAAGCCGCCCGGCACACCCTCTCCCGCCTGGGCCTGAAGGTCGAGGACGTCGACCTCTGGGAGATCAACGAGGCCTTCGCCGCGGTCGCTGTCAACTCCATCCGGCAGCTGGACCTGGACCCGGAGCGGCTCAACGTCAACGGAGGGGCGGTGGCTCTGGGACATCCCATCGGCGCCAGCGGCGCCCGCATCGTGCTCTCCCTGATGCTGGAGCTTCGCCGCCGGGGTGGCGGCTTGGGCGTGGCGGCCATCTGCAGCGGCACCGCCCAGGGGGACGCCCTCGTCGTCCGCGTGCCGGGAGAGTGAGGTGGACCTCTCCCTGACCGAGCGGCAGCAGACAGATCCGGGACCGCATCCGCGCCTTCACCGCCGAGCACGTGACGCCCTTCGCCGACGCCTGGGACCGGGCCGAAAGGTTCCCTCGGGAGGTCCTGCAAGCGCTGGGGCGCGAAGGCTTCCTGGGGGTCCCCGTTCCCGAGCGGTGGGGCGGCGCCGGGGAGGACTACCTGGCCTATGTCCTGGTGCTGGAGGAGCTCTCCCGGGCCGACGCCGGCCTGGGGGTGACCGTCGCCGTGCACACGTCGGTGGGGACCCTGCCGATCCTGGCCCATGGGAGCGACGAGCAGAAGGAGCGGCTGCTGCCCCGACTCGCGCGGGGCGAGCTCATCGGGGCCTTCTCGGTGACCGAGCCCGAGGCCGGCTCCGACGTGGCCGCCGTCTCCACCTCGGCGGTGAGGGAGGGCGAGGGCTTCCGGCTGGACGGCGTCAAACGGTTCGTCAGCAACGGCGGGATCGCGGGGTCGGTCATCCTGATCGCCCGCAGCTCCCGGGAGGCCTCGCCCCGCCGGGCCCTCTCCGCCTTCGTCCTCGAACCGCCGCTGACCGGCCTCAGCGTGAGCCCCGAGTACCACAAGCTGGGCATCCGCAGCGCGTCCACCACCGGCTTGAAGCTGCGGCAGGTGCGCGTGCCGGAGGGCGCGCTGCTGGGAACCGAGGGTCAGGGATTCGGCATCGCCCTGGCGGCGTTGGATGGCGGCCGGATCGGCATCGCGGCGCAGGCCGTGGGCATCGCCCAGGCCGCCCTCGACGTGGCTCTGGCCTATGCCACCCGCCGCCGGCAGTTCGGCCGGCGCCTGGGCGAGCTCCAGGCGATCCAGTGGAAACTCGCGGACATGGACCTGGCTCTGGACGCGGCCCGGCTCTTGACCTACCGGGCCGCATGGCTGGCGGGCGAGGGCCGGCCGCACGGCGCCGAGGCGGCCAAGGCCAAGCTGCACGCCTCGGAGGTGGCCCGGATGGCGGCCAACGAAGCGGTGCAGATCCTGGGCGGCGTCGGCTACCTGCAGGGACACGTGGCCGAGCGTCTCTACCGGGACGCCAAGGTCACCGAGATCTACGAAGGCACCTCCGAGATCCAGCGGCTCGTCATCGCCCGCGCGCTGCTGCGGGACTACGGCGGGGGGACCCGGCCCTACCCGGTGACGATGGCTCCTCGCCTCGAGTCGAGCAGCCCCCGCGGCGTGATGCGCGCGTAGGGGAGCCCCGTGAAGGCCAGGAAACCGATGGCGAAGAGAGGATCGTCCCAGGGACAGCCCCGTTCGGTGAGCTCCGCGTTGAAGGCGCGGAGCTCGGCGGCCAGGTCGACCAGGCGTCCGGTGTGGAGCGTGCCCGCGCCGGCCAGGACCACCTCCCGTACCACCTGGCCCCCGTCGACCAGCACGTAGCCCCCGCCGTTCTCCAGCATGCGGTTGGCCGCCAGCGCCATGTCGGCCGGGTCCGAGCCGAGGACCATCGGCATGTGGACGTCGTGCGACAGGCTGGAGGCGAGCCCGCCCACCCCGGCGCCGAACCCGGTGAGCGGGACCACGTGCCAGCGACCCAGCAGCCCGGACCACAGGGCCAGGCTGAGCACGTCGACCTCCGCGCCGGCCAGGCGCCCCTCGACGCACCGCCCTCGTCCGCCGCGAAGGAACCCGTCGACCACCGGCACCTCCACCGCGAGCAACCAGGTGATGGTCTTGCTGGCGAAGTGGACGGCGGGAAAGGCGCCATCCGGCCGGGGCTCGCAAGGAGGGCTCAGGCGGAACGCCTCGGCCGGCACCGGCATCGAGGGCACCCGCGTGGGCAGCCAAGCGGTGAGGGGCACGCTGGGGAACGGGGGCAGCGGCTCGAGCAGCGAGCCGTCGCGGGCGACCACCCGGCCGCCGGCCAGCACCAGCCGGGGGGACGGGGGAGGCGAGATCGCTCGACCAGGAGGATGTCCGCCAACCGCCCCGGGGCGATCCCGCCCAGCCGGTGATCCATCCGCAGGTAGGTGGCCGGATTGATGGTGGCCATCTGGATCGCGGTGACCGGCGGCACCCCGAGGGCGACGGCCTCGGTGACCAGGTGCTCCAGGTAGCCGCGGTCGAGGATGTGCTGCGGGCTCATCCAGTCGGGGCTGAGGATCAGGCGGGACGTGTCCAGGCCCGGGTCCCGGAGCATGGGCTGGGTCAGGACGTCCAGATCGGAGCGGATGGACCCGTGCCTGAGGATGGTGGCCAGTCCCAGCCGGAGACGGCTCAGCACCTCGTCGGGGGTGATGCTCTCGTGGCAGGAGGTGAGCCCGAAATCGGCCAGGGCGTTCAGCTTCTCCAGCGAGCAGCCCGCCATGTGTCCCTCCACCCGCAGGCCGGCGTCCCGGGCGGCCTTGATCTTCGCCGCCAACTCGGGCTCGCCCTCGAGGAGCCGGATCCAGGCCGTGACCTCGCTCACCGAGAGGAAACGGGGGTGGGCGGCGTATCGCTGCAGGTCCTCGATCGGCAGCACGTCCACTCCCTCGTAGGCCGGGTACGGCGGCACCGCCGAGGGGACGGTGTAGAGGTAGCGGAACGGGAGGTCTTCGGTCAGCTCGAGCAGGAGGTCCAGACCGGGGGCCCCCAGGGAGGTGACCACGTCGTGGGTGTCGGTCAGCATGCAGGTGGTGCCGAGCGGCAGCAGCGCCCCGGCCATCGCGAGCGGGTTGGTCAGCCAGTCGGCGTGGCCGTGCACGTCGATGAAGCCGGGCAGGAGGTACGCGCCGTCCGCGTGGATGACCTCGCCGGCGTCGCCCGGCCATGGACCCGGCCCCACCCAGGCGATCTCGTCCCCGGCCACGGCGACCTCCCAGCCGTCCAGCACCTCGCCCGAGTAGACGTTGACCAGCCGGCCGCCGGTGACGACCAGGTCGGCCGGCTCTCGACCCAGGGCGACGGCGGCCGCCCGGCGGCCGCCATCGCCCGGCCCCGTGAGCCAGCTCATCCGGATCCGCCGCCGGGCAGGGCCAGGGGTGCGGCGAGGGCCTCCAGCTCCTCGCGCCGGGCCTGGGGCACCCGTCCCTCGTCATCCCAGCCGCGCCGCCGGTAGTACCGCGTCAGCAACTGGGCGAAGGCGTCGCGGTCGATGTGGTGCCCCCGAGTCAGTCCGAGCGGCATGGGCTCGTCGAAGGTGCGCCGAGGCAGGGTATCGTCCGCCCGGGTCAGCCCGAAGCGGGCGTTCAGCAGACGCTCCACGTCGACGATGCGACGCCCCGCCGCCTCGAGGTCCTCGGGGGACAGACGCAGTCCCAGGGCGGGTCCCAGCATGCGGGAGACGTCCTCGTAGCCGAGCAGGTGGGGGCTGTTGAACCCGCGGCAGACGAACTTGCAGATGCCGACGGAGTCGATCACGGCGAACATCGTCTCGCTCCAGGCGACCAGGATCTCCTTGGTGTCGTAGGAGGTCATCTCCGAGTCGGTTGGTTCGCCGTACACCTGGTCGCGGACGTGGTCGGGCAGGCCCATGATCTCCAGCGTGGGGCGGCTGCGGAGGTGGTCGGCCCCGCGCGAAGAGGTGGCCACTCCCCAGGGCGAAGGCTTTGAGGTAGCGGACGTCGTGCGGGTCCGACTGAGGCAGTCCCTTGACCCCCATGAAGTACGCGTCGGCCTCGGGCGGAAGCTTGCCCAGTCTGACCGCCTGGCTGGACTCGGCCAGCACGTCCCCGAACCCCCGTCGAAACGCGGTGTCCTGGAGCAGTCCGCGCACCCGCTCGACGTCGCCCCATTCCAGCGGCCCCCCGGTCTGCCGATCGCCGATGATGCCGCGCTGGTAGAGCTCCATCGCCCAGCCCAGGATGCCCCCCGCGGACGAGGTGTCCAGGCCCAGGTCGTTGCAGAGGTTCCCCAGCGTGATGACCGCCACCGGGTCGTCGATGCCCACGTTCGCGCCCAGCAGACCCTGCGTGGAGTACTCGGGGCCCTCGCCTCCGAAGCGGTTGACGTGGCGGCAGTGCACCGTACAGCCGGCGCAGCTGACCATCTTCTCCACGTGCTCCTCGATGTGGCGCGCGTCCAGGTTCGACGACCACTGGTTGAGCTGCCCGTTCTTGGTCCGGATGGCGCCCAGCCGGTTGGAGTTCTCGTAGAGGATCGGGGTGCCCAGCCGCCCCAGGATCTCGACGATCTTGGACTCGTGCAGGCGGCCGTTGAGCTCCTTGCGCAGAGCCAGCAGGGCGTCACGATCGTGCACCGGCGGCCTACCGTCGCCGGCGGCGACGACCGCCTTGAGCCGCTTGGAGCCCATCACCGCACCCATGCCCGACCGGCCGGCCGCATTCTTGCGCGCGTTCATGACGCAGGCGAAACGCACCAGGTGCTCGCCGGCCGGGCCGATCACCGCGGAGCGCACGTGCGAACCGAGGTCCCGCTCGATCGCCGCCTGGGACTGCGGGACGTCGAGCCCCCAGTACGCGTCGGCGGGTCGGATCTCGACCGTCCCCCCCTCGGCGAAGAGGTAGACCGGACGCTCCGCCGCCCCGGTGACCACGATGCGGTCCACCCCCGAGCGCTTGAGATGGGTGGGGAAGAAGCCGCCCATGTTGGCGTCGCCCAGGCTGCCGGATTCCGGAGAGCGGGCGGAGATGTTCATGCGCCCGGAGTTGGGCACGGGGTAGCCGGTCAGCAGCCCGGTGCCGAACACCAGGACGTTCTCCGGCCCCAGGGGGTCGGCGGAGGCGGGCAGCATGGCCAGCAAGGTAGCCATGTTCATCCCCCGGCCGCCAAGGAACGCCCGCACCCCCTGGTCCGGCGTAGGCACGAGCCGCACGGTTCGGGCGCTCAGGTCGACGTAGGCGGTGGTCCCCACGGCGCTATCCGCCCGCCAGGAGAAGCTGCAGGACGACCCGGTCGCCGTCGCGCAACTCGACCGAGTCGGCCTCTCGGGAGGGTACCAACCGCCCGTTGACCACCGCCAGCAGCCCCTCGGACGCCCAGGCCTCCAGTCCGAGCCGCCCGGGGAGGTCGCGCAGCCCCAAGGGCTCCCCCGGTGTCAGCTCGAGCACCAGCTCGTTCGTGCCGCGCTCCCGCCAGAGCGGTTCACCCAGGGTGACGTGCACCGTCATGCGGTCGCCCCCTCCTTCTGATTGACCGGCCAATCAACATCCTCCTTGGACTCTACCATCGCTCGGCTCCGCGCATCGGCTTCCCGGCTTGCCGCCCCGGTACCGCCGTGCTAGCGTCGCGCCGATGGCAGACCCACTCGCAGACCAGGCGCCGCCCGCCCAGGGCCCGCGTCGGCGGGCACTCCTGGTGACCGCTCGCGACGTCACGGTGACGATCCAGATGCACGTGTCACCCGGGTTGCTGGCCGAGCTCGAGCCGGACAGCGGCATCGACAACTTCTCCCAACCGGATGTCTCCCGCAGCTACCTCAGCCGGGTGGCCGTGCAGCCCCAGGGCTCCGTCACCGCCGCCTACCCCCGCGGACGCCGCCTCCTGATCGCCTACGTCGCCGTCAGCACGCCCGATCCAGAGACCCGCTGGGGGATGGCCCAGGTCCCCGGCCTCCTGGAGATGGTGGCCATCGAGGTCAGCCGGGGCTGGCGCACGATGGGCCTCGCCGCCCCTCTGGTGCAGGCCACCTTCGAGGATCCGTGGTACGACGACAAGGTGGTCGTCTCCAACGAGTTCGTCTGGCACTGGGACCTCGAGAACAGCGGCCTGACCAAATGGAAGTACCGGGTCATCCTCCGCCGAGTGCTCCACCAGGGGGGTTTCGAGGAGTTCGTCACCGATGAGCCGAACGTCCGCTGGGACCCGGCGAACATCTTCATGGTGCGTATCGGGCCGCAGGTCTCTGCGGACCTGCTCCGCCGTTTCGACGAGTTGCTCTTCCAGGGTCCGTAGTCCGCCCCGGCGCGCGCGGATCGGCTCCGCGCGCGCCGCAGACTCATCCTGCTACAGGCGAGCATCGTCCTCGGTCCAGCAGGCCATGGTGCGCCCCGTGCCGAGGAGGTCGCCGACGTTCATCTCGAGCATCTTGGTCGACGCCAGTAGACGGTCCGCGTTCCGCTGGATGGCCTCGACGCCCTTCGCCGCCCCCTTCAGGCCGAAGGCGGCCTCCCGGATGGCGCGTACGTAGCCGTCGAGCTCGACGAGCAGCTCGGCGTAGGGAGACTGGGTCACGGCTTCCTGTTCCATCAGGCATCGACCTTCCTCATGTCCTTGAAACGCTTGGCCTTGAGCGCGTAGCGCGGCAGGCTGCCCGCGTCGCAGAGCTCCACCTTGTAGCCTAGGTTGGTCTTCAGGCGGAGTTGGTCCTTCAGCCCGCGCAGCAGATCGTCCTGCGAACCCTGCAGACCGGGCGCCAGCTCCACCTTGAGCGCGATCTCGTCCAGG
Source organism: uncultured Actinomycetota bacterium (assembly GCA_963796315.1). Lineage (GTDB taxonomy): Bacteria > Actinomycetota > Thermoleophilia > RBG-16-64-13 > RBG-16-64-13 > CAWCLH01. Next base: position 258,951 of record CAWCLH010000021.1, on the reverse strand, counting down.
TCGCCCCGCTTGGTGACCGTGACCTCGTACTCGTCCCCCAGCTCGGCAAAGCTGCGCACGACCTCCTCGATGGCGCTGGGGGCGAGCAGGACCCCTTTGACCTTGGTGATGTCGTCGGCGCGTCCCACCACGCCCCCCGCGAACAGCCGGTAGGTCCGTCCGCAGCTGCATGGCTCCTCCGACCACTCCACCACGTCCTTGGAGTCGAAGCGGACGCAGGGCATCCCGATCCGGTCCAGCGCGGTGATCACCAGGCGCCCGCGGTGTCCCGGTTCCTCGACCAGGGCGCCGGTCTCCAGGTCCTCGACCTGCGCCAGGAACATGGCTTCGTTGACGTGCAGACCGCCGGGTTGATCCTCGCACTCGAAGCCCCAGGCGCCGATCTCGGTGGCGCCGCAGTGGTCGTAGACCTTGGCGCCCCAGGCCTCCTCCATCCGCTTCTTGGTGGAGGGGATGGACGCTCCCGGCTCCCCGGCGCAGGTGATCCGGCCGACCGAAAGGTCCTTGACCGGGTCGATGCCCAGCTTGTGGGCCGTCTCGGCCATACCCAGCACGTAGGTGGGAGTCGCTCCGAGCGCCGTCGCCTGGAGCTCGCGGATCTTGAGCAGGCGCGCCTCGGTGTCCAGCACCCCGCCCGGCACCACCTCGATGCTCATCTTCTCGGCGGCGTAGTGGCAGGCCCAGAAAGCCACGAAGATGTTGTAGCCAAAGGGAAGGAACAGGCGATCGTGTGCCCGGTATCCCTGGGCGTAGAGCAGGGTCGCCCAACACTCGGCCCACCACTCCCAGTCCTGCCAGGTGTCCGCCTGGTAGACCGGCTGGCCGGTGGTGCCCGACGTCTGCCGGAACTCCGTCACCCGGTCCAGGGGGACGCACAGGGTGTCGCCGTAGGGGAAGGGATCCTTGCACTGGATGCCGCGGAGCATGCTCTTCTCCACCTTCGGCACCAGCGCCGTGTCCTCATACGTGCGCAGGTCTCCAGGCTCGAAGCCCTCGGCCTGGTAGAGCCCTCGGTAGAACGGCGAGTGTTCGTAGGCCCAGCCGACGATCCCACGGAACTTGCGCAGCTGTAACTCGCGCAACGCTTCCCGCGGCATGGTCTCCAGCAACGGGTTCCAGTAGCGATCCGTACCGGTGATCTGCACGATCCCCCCTTCTCTCACGGCCCCTCGGCGGTGTCGAGCCCCCTCGCCTCCACCGGCTGCCGGTCGCGGCCACATTGGCTGGTCGGCCAGTTAACTCCGCCCGCAGTTTACCATCGCGCGGCGATGCCCCGAAGCGTTTCCCCCTCCGAGGGACGCTCCGGCGGGCGGGCGGTCCGGCGGGCGGGGTGAGCGGGCTCAGCCCGCGGGGCGGATGCGACAGCGGGCGGACTTCAACAGCGGGTAGCCGATCACCTGGTCGACGACGGTGTCGTCGGTCAGGTCGTTGGCGCTGGCGCCTCGCCAGCCGTGCGGGACCGCCACGACCCCCGCCAGGATGGTGTCGGTGACGCGCGCCTGCATGGTGACGGCCCCGTTGAGGGTCTCGATGGTCACCGGCGATCCGTCCTCGATACCGTACTCGGCCGCGGTCGAGGGATGCAGGTCGGCCTCCGGCTGCCGTCGGCGGCGGGCCAGCCGCTCCACCCGCCGATACTGGGAATGCAGGTACTCCAGGGTCCGCGCCCCGGTGGTCAGGATCAGCGGGTACCGCTCCAGCGTGGCCGGGTCGGCCGGGGTGCCGTCGCTCAGAGTGATGGGCGGCTCCCGGTGGCGGGGTATGGGGTCGTGGCCCAGATCGAGGAGCGTCCGGGAGAAGAGCTCCACCTTGCCCGACGGCGTAGCGAAGCCCCCCTTTTCCTCGTAGTGGCCGTAGCGGACGCTTCCGAACGCCCGGCCGGAGTCGGGCAGGGCGGCGAGTTCCTCGATGCTCAGCCCGGACGGTTCCAGAGCATAGTCGAGGGCCTCGGCCGAGTCTGCCCAGGGAAAGTCCTCGGCGTAGCCCATGCGCTTGCCCAACTCGATCCAGAAGTCCAGGTCGGAGACCGCCTCGCCCACCTGGAAGAGCTTCCGGCGTATCGCCACGTAGGGCACCGCCTGTAGGGTTCCGTAGTAGTCGCAAAGCTCTAGGCGCTCCAGGAAGGTGGACGCGGGCAGGAAGAGGTCCGCCCGCTCGGCGGTCGGTGTCATGAAGAGGTCCATCACGGCCAGGAAGTCCAGGCTCTCGAGAGCCTTGCCCAGCTTGGCGCCGCCCGGCCAGGTGATCACCGGGTTGGAGGCGGAGACGATCATGGCCCGGATAGGGTAGGGATCGCCCTCGAGGATGGCATCCGCCAGCAGCATGGCCTGTCCTTCGCCGAAGTTCCGGCCCCAGACCTCGTTGAAGAGCGGGTAACGATCGGCTCCCAGCGGTTCCCCGTCCATGAGTTCCGGCTTGCGGATGGGATTGAGGCGCACCTTCGTGGTGCTCACGAACCCGCCCAGCCGGTCGATGTTGCCGGTCACCGCCTGCAGGATGGCCACGCAACGGGAGTTCTGGAGCCCCACCGCGTGCTGGTCCAGGGCGTTGGTGCCCTGCATGATGCAGGCCGACTCTGCCCCGGCGAACAGGCGCGCCGCCTGGACCACTTTCTCGCGGGGCACGCCGGTGATCTCCTCGACCACCTCCAAGGGATACCCGGCCGCGGCTTTGGCCAGCTCGTCGAAGCCCACGGTCCACCGCTCCACGAACTCGCGGTCGTGGAGCCGTTCGGTGATCATCACGTTCAGCATGCCCATGGCCAGCGCCGTGTCGGTGCCCGGGCGGACCTGCAGGTGGACGTCCGCCCGCTGCGCCAGCGGGGTCACCCGGGGGTCGATGACGATCAACCCGGCTCCCTTGTCCAACGCCTGGCGGATGCGCTTGGCCGTCGGCGGCTGGGAGGCCTCGGGGTTGTTGCCCCACACCATGACGCAGGCTGTGTTGGTGACGTCGGGCACGTCGTAGGCCCCCAACGTGAGGATCCGGGCGATGATCTGGCAGCGGAAGCAGATGCTCTCCACCGAGAAGCAGTTGGGCGTCCCGTAGATGTCGCAGAAGCGGCGCAGGAAGCTGACCGTGGAGCTGCCCCCCAACAACACCGGCATGCCGATGGCCACGGCCAGGGCCTTGGGTCCGTAGGTCTCCTTGATCCGGGTCAGTTGCTCCACCAGGATGGCGTAGGCCTCGTCCCAGGAGATGGTCTCCCAGCCGCTCTCGGTGCGGCGCATGGGGTGGGTGATGCGGTCGGGATGCTGCATGACGTCGGGGGCAGCCGGCGCCTTGGGACACAGGAGGCCCGTGCTGAACGGATGCTCCTTGTGCCCGCTGATCCGCTCGATGCGGCCGTCGCCGACGTGCACCTGGGCCCCGCACCCCCAGGGGCACATCATGCACACGGTCGTCACCGTCCCGTCCGGGACGAGCGACCGGACCTCGCTCATCGTGTCAGACACGCCGGCCCCGCCCCCTCATCAACCACCGGTCAGATGCGGCAGGAAGGTAGCGATCTGCGGGAAGATCATGAGCAGTATGCTCCCTACGATGATGGCGGCCAAGAACGGCCAGACTCCCCTGAAGATGGTGGGGAGGGACACGTTGTCGGCCACCCCTTCCACCACGTAGACGTTGATACCGACCGGAGGGGTGATCACCCCCATGGCCACCACGAACACGATGATCACGCCAAACCAGATGGGATCGTAGCCCAGCGTGGTCACCGCGAGCGGATAGAAGATGGGGATGGTCAGCAAGATCATGGCCATGGCGTCGATGAAGGCGCCCAGGACCAGATGGATCAGCAGGATGAGGAGCATGATGACGAACGCCGGCACCGGCAGGGAGCTCAGCATGTCGGCCAGCTCGTAGGGAATGCGGCTGACGGCGATCAAGCGGCCGAAGATGGTGGCCCCCGCCAGGAGCAGCAGGATCATGGCAGAGGTGCGCGTGGTGTCCGCCAGCGCCTGCCGGATCTGGTGATAGCCCAGTCGCCTCTCGACCACCCCTACCACGAACACGCCCGCCGCTCCGACGGCCCCGGCTTCAGTGGGAGTGAACCAGCCGGCGAAGAGGCCTCCCAGAGACAGCGCGAAGATGAGCAGCGTCTCGAACAGCCCACCCTTGAGGCTCCTGACGATCTCCATGGGCTCGGGCCGAGCCTCGGTGGCGGGGGCGCTCTCGGGATGGCGGAGCACCGTCCACAATACGGCCAGCATATAGAGGACCGTCAGCATGATCCCCGGCAGGATGCCGGCCATGAAGAGCGTGCCGATGGACTGCTCGGTCGAGAGGCCGTAGAGGACGAAGATGACGCTCGGCGGTATGAGAATGGCCAGGGTGCCCCCGGCGGCGACGCTGGCCGTCGAGAGGGAGTCGCTGTACCCCATCTTCTTCATCTCGGGGAGCGCGATGCAGCCCATGGTCGCGGCCGTGGCCGTGCTGGAGCCGCAGACTGCCCCGAAGAGCGCGCAGGCGACCTGGTTGGCCATCGCCACGCCCCCGGGCAGGAAGCGCATGGTCGTGTGCGCGAACTGATAGAGCTGGGAGCCGATGCCGGCGTGGAAGGCAAAGAAGCCCATGAGCACGAACATGATCAGCATGCTCATGGTGTAGGAGTCGAAGGTGCCGAAGATATCCTTGGCCACTACTTGGAACGCCGCTCCGGTCGAGACCAAGTAGGCAAAGCCCAGGAAACCCACGCCTCCCATGGCGATCGCGATCGGCACCTCCAGCGCCATGAGCAGGAGCAGCACACCGACGGCGATGAAGCCGACCAGAGCGGGACTCACAGCACCGGCCCCCTTCCGTCCTCTACCGGCGCATGTTGGGGCTCACGGGCGGCCGCCTGTGCGCGCTCTTCGGCCAATACCACGACCGGGCAGGCATCGTGAGGGGCGAACGCGAGGTAGGGCTCCTCTTCGGCCTCCACACCGTCGCGGCCGGTCACGAGACGGACCACCTTCGACAGTTCCACGGCGGCGTAGAGCAGGAGGCCCGCCGCAACCAGAAAGGTGAACGGGTGGATGGGGATCTTGGTGGTCGGTGACACCTCGCCGCTGGTACGCAGGCTCTCTCCGAAGACGACCATGCGCCAGGCGGCCATGGCCAGGAACGCTGCGGTCAGCGTGCGGGCGAAGATGCGGTCGATCTTGCGCAGACGCTTGGGGAAGAGGTCGACCAGCAGCGTGATGACGGTGTGACCGCCGTGGAGCGCGCAGTAGGCCAAGCCAAGAGAGATCGCCAAGGCCGTCAGGAACCCGGTCCACTCGTAGGAGCCGGTGATGGGCCGGCCGAACAGACGCATGATGACGTTCCCCGCGACCAGCGTCATCGATGCCAGGACGATCCATCCCGCCACCCAATCGAAGGCTCTTGTCAGCTTCTCCAGTACTCGCATGCTGTCCATCCCCCAGTGCGCCTAGGATGCCGTCGGATCACGCCAAGGATGAAGGGCGGCCCCTCCGCCTGGAGGGGCCGCCCTCGCAAGTGGGTCCTACTGTGCCGGATACATGGCGTTGTACTTGTCTGACAGCTCCTTGACCTTGGCCAGGATGGCGGCGCCATCCAGACCCTTGGAGTCAAGCGTGGTCTTGTACTTGTCGATCACCGGCTGCAACTTCTCTTTCCAGAGCGCCTGTTCGCTGTCGCTCAGCGTGACCATCTCGATCTTCTTCTGAGCCTGGGCAGCAGTCAGGGCTTCCGTGTTCAGCCGGTCGAAGAGGCCCAGGGCCACGTCGTTGTAGTACTTGTCGGCGACCGTAGTGATCGCGTCCTGGTACTCCTTCGGCATCTCGTCCCACGTCTTCTTATTCATGGTCATGAAGAAATGTTGGACATACAGGAAGGGGGTGTCGGTGATCTTGTTCGTGACGTCGGCAAGCTTGAAGCCGGTCATGGCCTCGTATGGGCCGACGACGCCTTGGATCACGCCGCGGGACTGCGCCTCGTACACCTCGGGCATCGGCAGGACCACCGGGGTCGCGCCCAGCGCCTTCAGGCCGTCGCCCCGCGGACCAGCCGTCGCCCCCAACTCCAAGCCCCTGCATATCGGCGAGGGTCTTGACGGCCTTGTCCTTCATGAGAAGGTTGCCCGGGCCGCTCGAGAAGCTCATCAGGACGTGCGTGTCCTGGATCTCCACCGGGTTGAGCTGCTTAATGGCGTCGTTCAACGCCGCACCCGCGGATTTCGCCGTCGTCCAGCTGAAGCCGGGCAGCAGGAAGGCCTCGATCACCGGAAAGCGCCCGGCATTGTAGGCGTAGACCGATATACCCATGTCGGCGACGCCGTTCACCACGCCCTCGTACACTTCGGGGCCCTTGAGCAGGGTCTGGCCCGGATAGCTCGTGATCTTCACCTTGCCGTTGGTGGCGTCGCTGATCTCCTTGGCCATCGGCTGCACGAGATCCGTCTCGACCGCGTGGTTGGCCGACCAGATGTGCGCCAGCTTGAGCTCGTAGGTCTTGCCGCTGTCGGCCGTGGTGGCGGCCGTCGTGTCGCCGGTCCCCGCCGCCGTCGTGGTGGTGGTGTTCGAGCCGCAGCCGGCGAGGAGCAGGAAGCTGCCGAGCAGCAGGAGTGCGAGAAGCGCGAAGCGATGTCTCTCTAGAAACCGGATCATGTTCCCCCCTGGATCGGGCACTGGGCCCTGTGGCCACGTTTCCGCTCGGCAGGCGTCGTCGCCCCCGAGGTCTCTGGGACCGTTGCCAGCACTCGTGTCTCTAGATCATCCGTGCCCCTTTCCCCCTGGACCGTGCCGTTCGTCGTACGCCCTCAGACTGACCGTACGGCCATCGGCATCAGCGAACGGATTGCTTGTTGGGAGCCGTCGCCGCCAGCTCGGTCACACCGCCTTTGCCGTAGCGATTGACCTTGAGCCCCCCCGACAGACGGGGGAACTGCTCGAACACCACGAGCTCATCGGGCAGCTTGTTGTCGGCCACCTTGCCCGCGAGGAACTGCCGCACGTCCTCCAGGGCCACGCAGCCCTCGGCGCCCGGGGTGACGCACACGCAGATCGACTCCCCCAGGACCGGGTTGGCCGTCCCCACCACGCACACCTCTTCGATGCCGGGATGCTCCAGCAGCAGGGCCTCGAGCTCCGACGGGATGATCTTGAAACCGCCCCGGTTGATGGCGTCCTTGAGCCGGCCCAGGATCTGCACCAGGCCGTTCGCCTCGCGCTGCACCAGGTCGCCGGTGTAGAGCCAGCCGTCGCGCAGCTGGCGGGCGGTACCCTCCGGGTTCTTCCAGTAGCCTTCCATCACGTGCCATCCCGAGAGCACCAGCTCGCCCGGCTCGCCCGGGGGTACCTCCTCGTTCGTCACCGGATCGACCACCTTCAGCGTCGTGCCCTCGATCGGGTAGCCGATGTACTGCTCGCGGACGTCCAGCGAAGAGCCGGGCGGCAGCATGATCGACAGACCCGGCCCCACTTCCGACGCGCCCAGGAAGGAGGAGATGTAGATGCCCATCTGCTCCTGGACCTGCGTGATCAGTCCGGGAGGCGCGATCTGGCCGGCGATGAGGCCGGCGCGCAGACTGGACAGGTCGTACTCGCCCCGCTTGGCGTGACGGAGCTGCATGATGTAGTGCGCAGGGGAGCCGAGCTGCACCGTCACCCGTTCCCGCTCGATCAGCTCGAACGCCTTCACGGTCGAGTAGCGGTCCATGAGCACGACGGTCGCTCCCATGATGACGGCCCCGACCAAGAGCGCCCCGCAGCCGTAGGAGTGGCTCAGCGAGAGGAACGCGATGAAGACGTCGTCTTTGGTCGACTGGATGCCGTAGGAGTAGGCCAGCCCCGCCCGCAGGGTCTGGGACTGCTTGATCATGGCGCCCTTGGGTACCCCCGTGGTGCCCGACGTGTACAGCAACATCGACAGGTCCTGCGGGGAGACCTCCGGCGGCTCGACCGCCGCGGCCTGACCGGCCAGCAGATCCGGCAGCGAGAGGATCCCGTCCCCCGGGGGGACGACCGCCGCCTCGGAACTGGGCACGACGATCAGGCGCTCCAGTCCCGGCAGGTCGTTGCGCAGGGAGAGCGCCAGGTCCAGGTGCCGGAACCCTTCCCACTCGTCCATCAGGAACAGAGCCTTGGCGCCCGAATCGTTCACGATGTGGCGCAGTTCGTGCTCGCGATAGTCGGGGTTGATCCACGCGACGATCACGCCCAGTCGCTGCAGCGCATAGAAGGACGTGACCAGGTCGATCGAGTTACGCAGGTACAGGGCGGCCACGTCACCCTTGCTCAGTCCCAGCTGGGCCAGCTGATCGGAGAGCAGGCGTACCCGGTCGCGCACCTGGGCGAACGTCCACCGCTGGTCGCCCTCGACCACGGCGATCTTGTCGGGGCTCCGGTCGACGCTGGCGAGCAGGGCTTCCCAGACATTCATGCCGTCGACGGACGAGAAGAGCGACTCCGTGGAAGGCGTCGCGGTATCGGCATCGCGATTCATGTGGTCCCCCTCTCCGAACGGCACAAGCCGCCCGGACCCCTAACTTCTTTTGTAGACAAAACTACGTTCAGTCCGTCTGCCCACCCGTTGTACGTCATCCGCACTGCCGCTGTCAAGTAAGAAGCGACGGATTCCCTCTGGAAAGGGCCATAAACTACGCGTATTGACAGCCGCCGCGTGGCCGCGTAGGCTCACGACCATGGATGCTCTGCAAAACCCGGTCCCACCCACAAAACCGAAGAGCACCTATCCTCAGCATGTGCCTGCGGTGGACCAGGCCATTCGGCTCCTCTACGCTCTGGCCCGCTGTCCGGACGGCTCCGCCTCGCTGACCGAGCTCTGCCGGATGGTGGGTATCAACAAGAGCAAGGGACTCTCGATCCTCAACACGCTCCAGACCGGCGGTTTCGTCACCCGGGACCCCCAGTCCAAGATCTACCGTCTGGGCCCGGGCCTGCTGGTGCTCTCGCGGTCGGTCCTGGACCACAACGACCTGGCCACCCAGGCGGCCCCCTTCCTCCAGCGGCTCGCCACCGCGACCGGCAGCACCACCCTGCTGGGGAGCATCTCGGGCGAGGAGGTGTACATCGTCGCTCGGGGCGCTCCCACCTCCGAGTTGAACATGGGCATCGTGGTGGTCCAGGTGGGCCACCGCTTCCCCCTGTACTACGGGTCCATCGGCAAGGCCATCCTCGGCGTGCTGCCCCCGGACGAACGGGAACGTCTGCTGGCGGAGGGCGACCTGCGTTTCGGCGAGGAACCCGCGCACCTGGACCGCGACTCGCTCCGCGCCGAGATCCTGCAGGCCGCCCGCCTCGGCTACGCCGAGGACCTGGGCGTCATGAACGACGGCATCAGTGCCCTGTGCGCCCCGCTCCTCGATCACCACCAGCGCCCAGCCGCCTGCCTGCTGGTCGTGGGCACCTTCCCGGCCAGCAAGGTGGCCGCCCACGGCCAGCGACTGGTGGACACCGCCCGGGAGATGAGCCTCCGGCTGCCCTTCTTGCAGGTACCCTCGGCCCGTTAGTCCCCCCTCCGGATGCGGATGGTCCGCTCCTCGTCCAGGGTGCGCCGGCGTATGGTGGTCCCTTCCCAGCGCAGGAACAGGTCGTGGTCGATGTCGAACTGGTCCAGCACCTTGCCCACGGTCTGGTTGACGATGTCGTCGATGGTCTCGGGGCGATGGTAGAAGCTGGGCATGGGCGGCAGCATGACCGCGCCCATCTCCACCGCCTGGGTCATCAGGCGGAGGTGGCCCAGATGCAGCGGGGTCTCCCGCGCCACCAGCACCAGCTTGCGCCCTTCCTTGAGCACCACGTCGGCCGCCCGGATCATCAGCGTGTCGTTGTAGCTGTGGGCGATGGCGGAGAGGCTCTTCATGGAGCAGGGCGCCACCACCATGCCGCTGGTCTTGAACGAGCCGGAGGCGATGGCCGCACCGATATCGTTGTTCTCGTGGACCTCGTCGGCGAGCGACTGGATACCCTCGACGCTGAAGCCCGTCTCCAGCTCGATGACCCGGCGGGTAGAGTCCGTCATCACCAGATGGGTCTCGATGGGCGAGTCCTTGAGCACCTCGAGCAGCCGCACCCCGTAGACGGTGCCCGATGCCCCCGAGATACCGACGATCAGCCTTTGCATCCGGTCCTTCCTTTCTGGCCGGGCTCAAGGCCCCCGCCGTGTGCCGGAGATGCTACGCCTTCTCCGTACCGGCCGCCGAGGATTCCCCGCGGACGGTCGCCGCCCGCCGCTGAGCGGCCAACACCTCCTCCGCCCGGGCCACGGCCGCGGCCGAGAAGGTGACGGGGCCCTCGCACTGGTAGTGGTCGAACCCGGTGGCGTCGATCCCGATGCGGGAGGTGATGCGCTCCGGCAGACAGGTCGGGTCGATAGGATGCCCGGGCAGGCCGCTCGCGCACGATGGCGTCCCGGTCCGGCTGACTCCTGGTGACGATGGACCACTCGACGGCCGCCAGGTCCGCAGGGTCCACGTCGTCGGCCACCACCACCACCTTCTTGGTGCGGTCGACCTCCAGCAGGTGCTCCAGCAGACGCCGCACCTCGTCGGGCTCGGTCCGCGCCACGCTGACCACGAGCGAGGCGGCAAAGCTTCCTGGCGAGAAGGCCACGCGCCGGACGAAAGGGAACCGGGTCCGGATGCGGGGCGCCAGCGTCGCCTCGATCACCAGGCCCAGCAGCGTGTCCGTCTCCGGACCGGTGGGGAGGAGCGCCGGATAGATCGGCTCCCTGCGGTGGCTGATGCGCCGGACCCGGAGCGTCGGAGTCTCCTGCGTGCTCTGGTAGTACCCACTGGACTCGCCCATGGGGCCGTCGTACTCGCCCGGGACCTCGAAGACCCCCTCGATCAGGTACTCGGCTCGCGCCGGCACGTCCAGCCCGCTGAACGGCGCCCGTACCACCTCGACCGCCCCGCCCCGCACCGCGCCCGCCAGAGCCAGCTTGTCCACCCCGGCCCGCGGGCTGAAGGCGGCGCTCAACTGGACGATGGGCTCGAAGCCCAACGTCACCGCCACCGCGGGCGGGGAGCCGGCCGCCGCCTGCGCGGCGAAGGCGGGGAGCAGCGGGTAGAAAGGCGCGGTCAGGAAGGCCAGAGCCCAGCCCGTCGCGGCCGCGTACCTGCATCCGGCACAGGCTGCGCTCGACGAGGCCCGTCTCCGGGTTGCGCATGGAGACCATCCCGCTGGTGAGGAACGGCCCCGAGTCCCGCTCGTAGTGCGTCAGCGCGGGCAGCAAGGCGGGCAGGTCGATCTCCGCCTCCTGCTCCAAGACCGGGGCCTCTTCCACCAGACGGGGGGCGATCGGTGTCGCGAGCCGCCCGACGAACGCGGCGATGAGATCGGCCGGATCGACGTCCATGGCCGCCGCCAGGACCCCCCGGTCGTGCACGATGTTCGCCACGACCGGCGTCTCGTACCCCACCACGTGGTCGAACCGGTACGCCTTCCGCTCGCGCTTCCCGGCCAGAGCCAGGAAGGCCCCGATCTCGTGTCGCGGCGACAGCGGCTCCCGAACGTCCACCAGGCGGCCGGCCTCCTCGAGCCAGTCCAGCGTCTCTCTCAGATCACGGAACGGCATGGGCTATCGCCATTCGGCGGGGATCTTCTCCACCGGGGCGACCACCTTGACGGACCAGGGCTGGCCCACCCACTGCCCGCGGCCCAATCGCGGCCAGAGCCGGTCGGGGTAGCGGTCCGGGTCGCTCGAGATGGTGGCGTTGACGTAGAGGCAGCGGTACTTCGCGCGGCCCGGCGTCAGGTCGCGGATCACCAATTCCTGCTCCGTGTCCTGGGCGACCTGGTCCAGCTCGGTCTGGAAGAAGGTGTCGTACTCGGTCATGCTCGTCTCCCCTCGGGGCTCCCGCGGAGGGAGGACGGCCTCCCTCCGCGAGTCACCTCGTCGTCTTGGTCAGTCCGTGAACCCGTAGCTCTGCCAGTTCGCGACCACCTTGTCCTGGACGTCCTGCGGATACACCGTGTTGAACGAGACCAGGATGGGCGTGTCGCCCCGGCTCCAGTCGAGGGGCCACAGGCAGTCGAAGCAGACCTTCGAACCCTTGCCCAGCCGCCGGTCCGCCGGGGAGGAGTAGGGGTTGAGCGGGGTGCCCACCGAGTTCTCGTAGATGTGGATGTCCCGTGCCGGGTCGCAGCGGGTGGAGAACGCGTGGATCACCTCTTTGACGTTGTAGATGTCCGTCTTGTCGTCCACCACGATGACCTGGTGGAACCAGGGGCCGAGCTTGCTGCCGAACACCAGCTGCGCGCACTGCTGGGCGATGCCGCTGTACGCCGGCTTCACCCCGATCACCACCAGGTGGTGGGTGGATTCGGGCAGCATGTAGACCCCGGTGATGGGGATGCCCTGCCCGCGCAGGAGCTTCTCCATCTCCAGCGCCAGGGAGAAGGAGCGGAGCAGCTGGCCCTCGTCCGTGGGCACGCCCATGTTGGAGATGGGCAGGATCGGCCGGTTGCGGTAGGTGATGGCCTTCACCCGGTACACGGTGCGCTCCTCACGGGGCGAGGTGCGGTAGCCGGTGTACTCGCCGAAGGGCGCCTCGGCCATCTCCACGCCGGGCAGGACCTCGCCCTCGATGATGATCTCGGCGTGCGCCGGCACCATGAGGTCGTTGGTCTCGCACTTGACCATCTCCACCGGCTCGCCCATCAGCATGCCGCAGAGCGAGTCTTCCGGGATCTGGGAGGGCGCGCAGGCCGCGATGCCGGCCAGCGGGTCCATCCCCAGCACGGTGGCGAACGGGAAGGGGCTGGTTGCGGGGGACGCTCTTGCCGTGGAACATCTTGCCCATGTCGCTGAACGGCAGGACCGGCCCCACCATCGTCTTGGCGTCGAACACCATCTGCCGGTACATGCCCCAGTTGACGTCGCCGTTGTCGGGGTCCGCCGCCACGATCATGTGCCAGGTGCAGAGATAGCGGCCGCCGTCGCCGTCGTGGACCATCGGCGCGGGCAGGTCGAACAGGTTGGCGTCGTCGCCCAGCAGGATGACGTCCTTGCAGGGCGCGTCGGCGCGATCGATCACGCGCGGTGCGATGGGGTCGCCCGCCGTTCGCGCGAGGTACACCTTCGCGATCTCCGGGATGGGAGTATCGGCGGGCAGTCCGAGGGCGACCGCGAGCTTCCGGTAGGTGGCCAGCGGAGCGCCCAGCGCCTCGAACCCCTCGTAGTCCTTGATCTTCTTGAAGTAGGGAGAGGGACCCTGCTTCTCGCACACCCGCCGCACGATGGCGCCCATCTCCAGGTCCCAGTCCACCTCCTGGTCCACCTGCACCAGGTCGCCGCTCGCCCGCAGCGCCTCGATGAACTCCCGGTTATCGCGGTAGTACCGCCATCCGCCGGCGCCCACGCGCCCCGGTGTCTGGCCTGTGCCGCTCATCGTGTCCGTCATCGCTTACCCCCAACCCTTCGACGAGACCTTCTCCACCAAACCGTCCCACTTGCCCTGCGCGCGCAGGATGAACTCGCCCAACTCGCGGAGCACGCCCTGACCACCGGCCCGTTCGGTGACGTAGTGGGCCATCTCCTTGGCCTCGGTGCAGGCGTTGGCCGGCGCGACCGCGAAGCCGACCGTCTTCATCACGCCCAGGTCGATGATCTCGTCACCGACGAAGGCGATGTTCTCCAGGCTCATGCCCATCTCGGCGGCCACCTCTTGCAGCTTGGCCGTCTTGTCCTTGGCCTGGAAGACGTGCTTGATGCCCACCTCCGCCGCCCGGATCTCGACGATCTTGGACTTGCGGGTCATGAGGGCCACTTCCACGCCCAGCATCATCAGGCAGTTGGCGCCGAAGCCGTCGTCGTGACTGAAGGTCTGGAACTTGACCCCCTCGTCGTTGTAGAGGATGGCGCCGCTGGTCAGGACGCCATGGACGTCCAGCACCACCAGCTTGGTCCGGGCCGCCCGCTCGGTCGCCTCGGTCCGGTCTTTTCCGTACGGCAGTTGCAGCGCCGCGCTCTCTCCCATGGCGTGTCCCCCTCGTCTGGTCGTGGTCTCAGGCCTGCGTGCCGCCGGCCGCGGGGGGCGTGTCCAGCCCCAGCTCCGACCAGCGCGCCTTGATGCTCTCCAGCACGTCCTCGGACATCCGCACCTGGACCGGCTTCTCCTTCCATTCGAAGGGGATGGTCGCGTCCATGATGATGCGCGAGGTGATGAACTTGTTGTCCGGATCGAGGGCCGGGTCCAGCGGGGTCGAACGCCCCCGTTTGATGATCTGCGTGCCCCGCGCCGCGTCGTAGCGGGTGGCCAGCGCCCACCACACCCGGGGCAGGTCGTCGGCCTTGATGTCCTCGTCCACGATGATCAGGCCCTTCAGCCCGTAGGTGCAGGTGTTGCTCGCGATGACCGCGGCGGCCACCTGGTCGGAGTGACCCGGGTACAGCTGCTTGACCGAGACGATGGCCCAGAACCGACCGCAGGCCTCCGGGGGCATATAGACCGACTTGATCCCCGGGATGCCCATCTTGGTCAGCTCGGTCCAGAGGGTCGCGTTCCGGACGAAGGCCAGCATCATGTGGTTGTCGTTGACGGGGCGGCCGACCGATGCCGCCAGGAAGACCGGGTCATCGCGGTGGTAGATGCGCTTGACGTCGATGGCCGGCTTGTTCACCGGGTGGTACAGCTCCTCGGTGTAGTAGCCGGTGTACTCGCCGAACGGACCCTCCGGACGGAGGTTGTCGCCGTCGATGTACCCCTCCAGCACCCACTCCGCGTCCGCGGGGATGGGCAGGCCGGTCAGCGGGGCGGTGACGATCTCCACCGGTTCGCCGCGCAAGGTGCCCACCACGTCGTACTCGTTCGCGTTCTCCACCATGGCGCTGCCCGCGAGCATCAGCAGCGGATCGCAGCCGACGATGAGGCAGATGGGCATCTTCTGGCCCATCTTCCGGTACTTCTGCAGGATCCGGTCACCGCGCTTGCCCTTGAGGATCTGCGCTCCCACCGTCTTCTCGTCCAGGACCTGGCTGCGGTAGGTGCCCAGGTTGATCTCGCCGGTCTCCGGGTCCTTGACCACCATGAAGCAGGCGGTGCCGATGTAGCGGCCGCCGTCCTGCTGGTAGAACTTGGGCGACGGGATCTGCTTGGGGATGTCGATGTCGGCCTCTTCGATGATGTTCTCGAACACCGGCCCGGTCTCGACCTCCTTGGCCCGGATGACCTCGCCGACGGAAAGCCTCATCCACTCGTAGGAGAGGTCCACCATGCTCATGTCGACCGAGCGGCCCAGCACGGTGGCCAGCCGCCGGGTGTTGCTGTAGACGCCGAACAGGACCGAGCCCGAATCGGCGTGGTCCTTGACGTTCTCGAAGAGGATGGCCGGGCCGTCCTTCTCCTCGACGAGCTTGGCGATGTGACTCATCTCGAGATTCCAGTCGACCTCGGCGGTGACCCGTTTCAGATCGCCCTGCCGTTCGCACTGCGCGATGAACTCGCGAAGGTCCACGTCGTTCCCCCCTGATTCGTCTCCTGGTAGGTGGCCGAGACAGGCCGACATCGCGTCCGGATCCCCCCGGGCGGCGCAGGTCTCCCCTCGGCATGCAGAGAGCTTACGCACCGGAGAGAGCCCTGTCCAATGTTTATTTCTTGCGCCATTGATAAACTGAGGTTTGGATTGGCCGCGAGCGGCCCCCAGCGAGGCTGGGCGGTACACTGCCGCGACCGGCGGGACGGCTCTTCGCCCTCGCCGCTCGCCTGATCGCTCAAAGACCCACCACGGCGAAAGGACGGGCCGCCTCCAGGTGATCAACTTCAACCAACTGCGGGCCTTCCACGAGGCCGCCAAGACGCAGAACTACTCGGCCGCGGCCCGCAACCTGCACGTCAGCCAGCCGGCGATCACGGCTCACATCCGCGGGCTGGAGGAGACCTTCGGCGTCAAGCTCTTCCGCAAGCGCGGCCGCCGGGTGGTCCTGACCGAGACGGGGGCCCTGCTCTTCCGCCACGCGCACGAGGTCTTCGAGCTCGAGCAACGCATGGAGAAGACCATCCAGGAGGTCCGCCGGCTCGAGCGGGGCCTGCTCAAGATCGGCACGACCAAGACCTACGCCCGCCGGCTCATGCCACCGCTCATGACCCGCTTCCACGAGCGCTTCCCCAAGGTGGGGATGGTGCTGGACGAGGGCAGCTCCGCCGACATGTGCCGAAGCCTGCTCGACCTGACCAACGAGCTGGCGGTGGTCGCCCGGGTCGAGGGTTTCAAGGGAGTGCGGTTCGTGCCCTTCCGGCGCGAGAAGGTGGTGCTGTTCGCCGCCGCCGACCACCCGCTCACCCGGCGAAAGGGCATCCGGTTCCGCGAACTGGCCAGCCAGCCGGTGATCATGCGGGAAGAGGGCTCCGGCATCGCGGCCCTGGTGAAGCCCTGCTACGAGAGGCGCGGGCTGGTACCCAACATCTTGGTCGAGACCAGCAACCTGGAGTTCATCAAGGGCATGGTCGAGCGGGGCGACGCCCTGAGCTTCCTGGTGGAGTCGACCATCACCGAGGAGCTGGAGCGCGGGACGGTCGCGGTGGTGCCCATCCACGATCAGGAGCTGTCGCTGGAGGTGATCATCGCCCACCTGGAGGAGACGGAGCTCTCGCCCGCCGCCGACGCCTTCCTGCAGATCCTGCTGGAGGAGGCGAGCCTGCCTACCGCGACGGCTTCGCCGGTCTGACCCGTCCCCGAAGCTCCGACAGGTCCCGGGATCCGGTGTACCAGAGCGCCAGGCGCAGCTGCCGTTCGAACTCGGTCACCCCAGCGGCGATCGGTATCGGCCGACACGGCCGCCCACCGCAGGAAGGGCAGGGCCATGCCCACCGCCGACGCGCCCATGGCCAGGGCCTTCGCCGCCTCCACCCCGTTCCGGATGCCGCCGGAGGCGATGATCGGCATGCCCGGCGGCAGCAGGCGGACCGCGTCGGCCAGGCTGTCGGCGGTGGGCGCTCCCAGCTCCTCGTCCGGCGATCCCAGCGGCCGGCCGGCGATCAGCGCCTCCACCCGGCCCCAATGCGTCCCCCCCATGCCGGCGGTCTCGACCCCGCCGAGGGAGGCGGCGAACGGGGGCTGCCCCAGCCGGCGCAGCAGGGACTCCGGCAGGCCGAAGCCCACCTCCTTGACCACCACCGGGTAGGGGAAGTCGGCGAGCAGGTCGGCCAGCCTGTCCAGCAGTCCGGCGAACTCCAGGTCCCCCGAGGGCTGAAGCGCTTCGTGCAGGGGATTGACGTAGAGCAACAGCGCGTCCGCGGCGATGGCCTCGACCGCCCGCAGACATTCCGCCCGCGAGAGCCCGTAGTTCAGGTGGACCAGGCCGAGGTCGGCGAAGAGCAGGATGTCCGGCGCCCACCGGCGTACGAGGAAGCTGGACGCTGTCGCCGGGTCGCGCAGCATCAGCTTCTGCGATCCCACGGCCATCCCCAGCCCCAGCCGTTGAGCCGACGCCGCCAGCCGGGCATTGATCTCCTCCGAGCGCCCGCCCCCACCGGTCATGCTGGAGATGAGCAGCGGGAGGGCGAGGCGACGGCCGAAGAGCTCGACGCTCGGATCGATGTCGGCGAAAGCGAAGTCCGGCAGCGCGCCGGCCAACTCGTAGGCGTCGAAGCCGTTGCCCCGCGCCGATTCGACGTCGTACGAGAGACAGGCCTCGATGTGTCGGTCCTTAGCGGCCGCGGCGCCGCCGGGAAGCCGCCTCTCCGCTCTGGTGTTCGCCGGGCGCCGCGCGAACCCCCGCCGTCCGGCGGGAGGGTCGAGGGCGCAGGCACCGCCTCCCACGACAGGGTCACCTCGTCGCCGTCGCGCAGCCCCAGGCGTTCCCGCAGGCTCTCTCCCGCCACCACCTCGACCACGTGCGGTGGATACTCCTCCACGTGAGGCAGGACGATGCCGCCCCGGACGGTCTCGTTCAGCACCACCGGGAAGTAGCTCGCCGCGCAGAAGCCGGCCTCGCCCGGGGCGATGGTCAGGCATGCCCCCGACGACGAGCGCCAGCGCCAGGCCGCTCGGCTCTGCGGCTCGCGCAGCTCCAGGTTCAGCGTGCCGGCGTAGGGCTCGCTGCCCAAGAGCGAGGCCAGCTGTCGGCGCACCCACGGCACGGCGACGAAGCCGGCCGCCTCCCGACGTCCGGACACCACGACCGCCCGCAGGGCGTCGTCGCCGGGGCGATGCGGGCCGCCACCGGCCATCTAGCCCTTTCCCCCCAGGTCCTCCAGCACTTCGCGGCCGAAGAGACCCCGACGATTATCCGTCAGCGCCGCCCGGTTGGGCGTGAGGCGGAAGACCTCGATCTCGGTCAGCTGGCGGGCCAGGCGCGGGTCGGTCAGCAGACTCCGGACGAACGGGAAGCGCCCGACGTAGCTCGCCAGGGCGGCCGCCCGCGCCGCCCCGCTCACCACCGTGGCGGTCCCCCACAGCTGGACCCCCTGGATCTCCCGCCAGTCGTCATACTCCCCGGCCACGGTGGCGGCCACCGCGCTCCCCGCCTTGATATCCCG
The DNA here is from genome assembly GCA_963796315.1 of uncultured Actinomycetota bacterium. GTDB lineage: Bacteria > Actinomycetota > Thermoleophilia > RBG-16-64-13 > RBG-16-64-13 > CAWCLH01. Next base: position 240,500 of record CAWCLH010000021.1, on the reverse strand, counting down.
GCCGTGCCGGCTGCTGCCCTTGCTGAGAAAGACCAGCCGCAGACGCGTCGTCGGCGGCGTAGAACACCGAGGCAGCATGGGGTTGTCCGGCCTCCGGCGTCCCGGCCGGTCCGACCGTGGCGATGGACGCCGTGTGGTGCATCCGCAGCAGTCCGGCGATGCGGTCGCGGAGAGGGGCGTCCGTGCTCGACCGGCTCCTGCCGACGGCTCACGGCCCGGCCGATCCATCCAGCTTGGCCCAGATCTCGTACAGCATCAGGGCGGCGACCATCTGCGCGTGGGCGATCCTGCCCTCAGCCACCAGCGCCCGGGCGTCGACCAAGGGCACGATCTCCACCTCGATGTCCTCCGCCTCGTCCAGGTCCAACTCGCCCACGTACTCCACGTCGCGCGCCAGGAACACATGCAGCTGGTTCGAGAAGAGCGCCGGCATGGGCAGGAGCCTTCCCAGCTCGACCCATTCTCCGCCGGCGAACCCCGTCTCCTGGCGCAGTTCCGCTTTGGCCGCCTCCAGGGGAGTCATGCCCTCTTCCACCAGCCCGCCCGGCATCTCTAACGTGACTTGGCCGACGCCGTGGCGGTACTGCTGGATGAGGATCAGACGCCGGCGGGGAGTGACGGCGACGACGATCACCCACTCGCGGGACTCCAAGACCAAGAACTCGTGCTGGATGCCGGTCCGCGGCGAGAGCGAGAGGTCGCGGCGCAGCCGGATGATGCCGTAGTCCTTATCCAACTCCGACGCGATGCGTTGCCATTCCAGTGGTGCCATAGCCGCAGTCTACCGTGCGGGGGCCGAACGGGGCTCGGCGATGAAGGGTGCTCGGGCGCGGTCGGCGACCGCGCCCGAGCGTCGGATCACTTGAGTTTGACGCCCGTCACCAGCTGGCTGACGATGCGATCGAGAGGGTCCTTCTTCTGCTCGGTCTTGGCCTCGGCGCTCTTCTTGCTCCAGACGGACTCGGGGCGGACCTGCAGGATGATGACGTTGTCCGGGAACGGCAGGTCGGCGTCGATGGCGAACTCGATGTCGTAGGGCATGCCGTAGTACTTGTCGATGGCCTTGCTCACCCGGCAGATCTCCTGCAGCTCCTCGCCGGTCACGCAGTAGCTCGCTTGCTCCTCCAGGGAACACTCCACGGTGGAGATGTCGCTACCGCTTTCGTTGTAGACGCACTTGCATTCCTTGCTGCCCTTGGTCGTCTTGATGGTGTTCAAGGTCACCTTGTCCACCAGGTAGTTGTCCGGCGTCACCAGGCCGCTCACGACCGCCTCTCCCAGCCCGTAGCTGACGTCCACGGTGATCTTGGAGCGGTCGCCGTTCAGCGGGTTGAGGGTGAAGGACACGCCCGAGACACGGGAGTTGACCATCTTGGGGATGCCGACCCCGATGTTGAGGAGGAATCCCATCCCCTTGTTCAGCCGGTAGGTGATGGCCTCCACGTGGTAGGCACTGGCCCAGGTCCTCTTGATGTAGTGGATCAGGTCCTTCTCGCCGCGGATGTTGAGGTAGGTCTCCATCTGGCCCGGCATGGAGACCGCGCCACTGGAGCGCACCGCTACCGGGACGTCCTGGGTGTTCGACATCTCGCAGAGCCGCCGATAGGCCGCCACCGCCTCGTCGACGATGGCCTGCGGAACCGTCGCCTCGAGGATGAGGTTCACGGCGAAGTCGCTGGCCGCCTTGGCCGTCTCCATGGTGGCTTCGCCGAGGGACTCCAGGTAGGCCGCGAGCTTGTCCTTGATCCCCGTCTCCGTGATGAAGACGTCGTTGGCATGCAGGGTCAAGGCGAAGCCGGGGCTCGTCCGGATGCCGCCCTTGAGCATCTCGCCCAAGTTCGCATTCTTCTTGCCGACGAGCGGGTAGTCGGCGCCTTCCAGCTCCTCGTACCAGAACAGTATCCTGCTTTCCTTGTCAGTCATGGGGTACACCTCATAATCCATGTCAAAGCTCGCGGCGACCGTAGCCACAGGCTGGACTCTCCTTCCTGAATCAGACCCTCTTGACGATGGTCACGGTGCCCGCGTCCCCGTCGATCCGGATGGTGTCGCCGGTCTTGATCGCCTGCGTGCCCCGTCCGGTGCCGACCACCGTGGGCAGCCCGTACTCCCGGCAGACGATGGCCGCGTGGCACATCGCACCGCCCACGTCGGTGATCGCCCCGGCGATCTTGGTGAATGCCGGAGCCCAGCTGGGAGACGTCGTGGTCGCGACCAGGATCTCGCCTTCCTTGAGCTGGTCGAGTTGGTCGGCCGACTTGATCACCCGCGCGGGGCCCTCCACCACGCCGGACGATCCGGGCGAGCCCACCAGCTCGTCGCTCTCGACGCCGGATGCGGCCTCGACGCCTTTAAGCCAGTTCTTCAACACGCCGCTGGTGACACCCCAGAGCATGATGGTGAACGGCTCGGTGACCACCTCCGGAGGAGTGCCGAGCGCCGCCGGCGGGCGTCCACTCCTGGAACTTCTTCAGGACGCCCTTGCGCCAGTCGATCTCCTTCTTCCAGTAGTGGGGACCGGCTGCCTTGGTGCCGGTGGCCCAGCTGGTCACGTGATCCCACAGCGCATCCCGGATCTCGCCGCGCTTGAGGTACCAGATGTCGTCCTGCTCTGCGAAGAAGCCTGCCCCGACCAGGATGTCCGAGACCTGGCGGACCTTGGTCCAGAAGACACTATGGAACCAGTTCTCCACGTAGAACATGTGGTCTTCCACGTAGGGGAAGACCGCCTTGGCGATCGCCAGCGACTGATCGAACGACTCCCTGTCCTCGTCGCTCGCGATGAGCGAACGGTACTCCTCGACGAGGGCCCGGCTCTCCTCGACCAGCCTCTCGGTGGGACGGCCGACCTGCTTGCCCGCCTTCAACGCCTCGATATGCATCGCGATGGACGAGAACGGCACGTCCAGGTTGTCGTTCCAGGAGTAGTGATGGTGGTACCAACCGGTCCCGGTGCTGACGTAGAACCAGGGATAGCGGGCCTTCTCCAGCTCGTCGAGCCAGAGCTTGCCTCCGGTCGACTTCTCCATCTCGGCCATGATCGCCGCGGAGCCCTTGCTCGCGTCGAAGATCGAGTCGAGGCCGGTGTCGATGGCCAACTGTGCCAGGCGGATGAGCTCCGCGTCCGGCTTGTACATCACGACATCGATGCCGGAGACCATCTTGGTCAGGGTCGACATGGGGATGTCCGGGAAGATCTGGTTGCAGGTGTTGACGAAGGTCACGTAGGCGGCGTAGCCCAGGTTGAGGAACTCGAAGTGGTACTGCCATACCTTCAGGCCCATGTTGATGAGGTCGTCGTACTTGGTCAGCAGGTGGTATCCGCTGCCCAGGCCGGTGCTCTCAAAGACCACCGACTCGTCTTCGACCTCGGGCAACGCCTCGAACTTGACGGCTTCGAGCTCGTCCAGGAGGTCTTTCATCTTGGCCTGCCAGACCTCGTACAGGCGGTCCCAGTTCTGATAGTAGTAGCCGGCCCGCTTCATGAACGTGGGGACCCGGCGGCCCACCTCTTCCGGATCGGGGACGCCGACCGGGCTGATGTAGACGTAGCCATTGACGATGCGGTGGTCGATCCCCAGGGCCGGGGGCATGAGGAAGGTCCGCGTGTTGTTCTGGGAGAGCGCCAGGAACCACGCCTCGTCCCAGATCAGGTCGAAGGGGTAGTGCGGCTCCGGGTAGTGGAGGCCGTCGTAGAACCACAGCTGGCTCTCCTCGAAGGCGGACCGCTCCGGATCCTCCTTGCTGAACTGGTACTGGTACGGGTACATCCGCTCCCAGCCTTCGGTCCCGGGGATGGCCGGAACGTCGTGCGGGCTCAGTGAAGCTTGCCGGCTGCGGTCGTCTTCTCGTCGCTCATCTCTGCTCCTCCAAGATTTGACGTCACTCGACTCTCGGTCGGCTAGAGTGCGAACCAGCGGGGCTCGTCGAACCGCTCAGTGGTCCTCATGATCCGGCTGGTGAAGTTGTCGATCAGGTCGTGTTTCAAGCGGTTGGTGAATCCGCGGTAATCGGGGTTGTCGAAGAGGGCCCCGATGTCCACGGGGTCCTGAAAGGTGAACTCGGAGACGATCTCGCTCATCCCGCCGATCAGCACGTTCCAGCCGCCGGTCAACTCCATGTACTCCAGGCTCTCCAGCATGGGGACGTACTCTTCCAGGATGAACTTGGAGTACTCCGCCCGCTTGCCCGGCCGGATGTCCCAGTACTGGTTGTACTTCCACACGCCCTTCTGGATCGTGTACGGCACGTCCCGGGTGCGGCCGGTCGGCTTGAGGATCTTGCTCCGGTAATTGGTGACGTACTCCTTGAGCTCGTAGACCAGGTTCCGGAACTCGGATGACGAGATGATGCGCGTGAGGTCCTCCAGGCTCTCCGCGCGCTTCACGGAGATGATACGGGGACCCGGACCGGCCTCGACGTAGTAGCCCCCCACCGAAAGAAGCCCCATCTCGTTGCACTTCGGTATGAACGTCCGTGCGATGAAGGCCGAATACTCATCCTCTCTGTCTGGGAGGATGTCCCACTCCGGGTTGAAAAGGATCTGCATCTGCGATCTCCCCTTTCTCTCACACGAGGCCATCGGCAGCCGGGTCGGTGAGAAGCCGTGGAGAGTCGATTCCCCCTCTCGCGCGCCCCCTCGGATAGCGGCCCCCCGGCCGCGCAGCGCAGTCACACGGACTGCCGCTCACATGGTACGGGTTAGCGGGCGTTGCGGCAAAGAAATGCTTGCCGGAGGGACCGAATCACCAGTAAGTGGTGCGGATGGGGGGTTGTGCGGGCACCGCCTCCGCGGGAGGTGGGCACCCCGCCGACGCTAATCGATAGTTATTTCTTTGGATATCTATAAGTAGAAATATGAGAGCCGCCAAATCGGGCGCCGCCCCCTTCCGAAGGCCACCGCAGCCTGCCCACAAGCCTCCCGCAACCTAGATCGCAGCAGCCGCAAGGGGCAGCCGGGAGGTCACCGCTGCCACGACCTCGGCCGCGAACGCTGCGCTGTTGAGCGCGCCGTCCACCCACCGCAGGACGACGGCGGGTCCGAGCAACGGCTGCAGCGCGTCAAGGAAGGCAGCGTCCGCTCCGGGGTCGTGCAACGGGCCGCCCGGTTCGCTCAGCTCGGACCACCCGCCCAGCGGTACGAGGACGTCGACCGGTCCCCCGGCTTGATTCAGCTTGCGGGCGACCACTTCCGCCAACTCCCGCAGCTCCTCGGGCGACGTCCGCGCCTGCACCCGGAACGCGTCCGGCAGGAACAAGGCCCGGTCGTGCAAGCGACGACCGGCCCACAGCGGGTCGTCCCCGTCGCGGCGGGCCAGCGGTCCGCAGCTGAGCATGTCGAAGCCGGAGGGGGTCACCACCTGCGGGATCCCTCGACGGCCGGCCGCCTCCATCCGATCGGGCCCCGAAGCTCGGTTCCCGCCCAGCAGCTCCTCCAGGACGCCGGCCGGCACCAGATCGACCACCGCATCGAAGAGGCCCTGCGCGATCAGCTCGTCCATCGCCCGGTCGCCGATGCCGTTCGCGTGCCAGGCGATCACCTCGTACCCCTCTTCGGCCAGGCGTTCGCGGACCGAGCGGGCGCAGCCCTCGGCGAACTTGAACTCGGTCAGCGCGACCAGGGGTCGTTCCCCGCGCTCGAGTCGAATGGGCCCGGAGCTCGCCTCTGCCATGCCGACGATGGCTCCGGCCGCCCGCTCCAAGATCGGGCGGGTGAGCGAGTTCACCCCGGCGAGGTCCACGACCGAGTGCATCATGGCGATGTCGCAGGTCCCGATGTAGCCGGCGGCGTACGCCGGCATGGAGGCTGTGCTGGACACCATCAGCTTGGGCACTCCGAACGGGAGCGCCTTCATGACCGTGGTGCCCACGGCCGTCCCGCTGGCCCCGCCCACCGACACGATCCCGTCCAAGCGTCCGGCGGCCAGCAACTCGGTGAGGACGGCGACCGCGCCCCGGATCATCACCGCCGAGGCCGCATCCGTGTCGCGCGAGGCGCGGATAGCCTCGTGGTCGCCGCCCCCGGCGCGGGCCACCGCCTCTGCCGGCACGTCCACGTCGTCCACGGAGACCCGGGCCATCGACGTATCCACCACCACGGGCACGTGCCCGCAGCGACGGATCCGCTCGCGCAGCAGCTCCACCTCACCTCTCTTGGTGTCCAGGCTGGCCAGGATGGCTATGTGCCTGCTCACAGCGTGGTGATGGGTCGACTTTGCAGAGCCACGATGCGGTCCGGCACGGGCAGCTGCCGGTCGAGCGCCCACTCGATGTCCATCGGCTTGCCGTAGTAGGCCTCGATGTCGCGTGCCGTCCGGGCCAGCTCTCCGATCTCCTCGTCGGTCATGCAGGGGATGGTCTGGCGCGTCTCCTCGACCTCCCGCATGACCGTGCCGCCGTTCTCCCGGTCGCGGACGAACTCCACCATCTTGGGCGAGATCGTGCGCTCCTGGATCTCGAGGGTGGCCTTGTCGATGAGGTAGTTGTCGGGGGCCACGTAGCCACCGACGACGCCTTCCCCCAGTCCCCAGGCCATCTCCACGACCATCTGACCCGCGTCGCCGGTGATGGGGTTGACGGTGAAGACGACGCCGGACACGGTGGCGTCCACCATCTTCTGGACGGCCACGCCCATGGAGGACTCCACATGGTCCCGCTCGGCTCCCGTACGTAGTGGAGGGCGGCCGCCGAGTAGAGACTGCGCCAGCACTCCACCGTCTTCGCGACCACCTCGTCTTCGCCGCACACGTTGAGGAAGGTCTCATACTGGCCGGCGAAGCTGGCCTGCTCGGAATCCTCGCTTGTCGCGCTGGACCGGACCGCCACCAGGGCCTCCTCCGTGCCGCAGGACCGGCACAACTGCCGATACGAGGCGACGATGCTCTCCTTGACACTCTGGGGCACCTGCACCCCGCGGAACAGCTGGCCGAGACGCTCCGAGAGGTCCTGGTACTTGACCCCGCCGTTGCCGGCCGCGCGGCGATACTCGTCCTCCACCGCGGTGGCCACCCGGTCGTGCAGGCCGGCCTGGTCCATGAACTCGCGGAACGACGCCACCGTCACGGCGAAGCCGGGCGGCACCCGCAACCCCGCCCTGGTCAGCTCGCCCAGACTGGCGCACTTCCCGCCGACGGACTGGACATCACTCAGCGAGCAGGCGTCGAGCCCCTTGACGTACCCTGCATGTGGCATCTCATCGCCTCCTCATCGTGGCGTCGTGCGGCGGTCGTGGCGGCCGGGGCCACCGGCCCCGGCCGCCTGCGTGCCGTCTTGATCTCAGTGCGTCAAGATCTGGACGGTCCCCTCAGTGCCGTTGACCCGGATGCGGTCCCCCGTCTTGATCACCTGGGTGGCGTGCTGTCCTCGGGTGATGGTGCCGACCACCGAGGGGATCCCGTACTCCCGGGCGCAGATGGCCGCATGGGCCAGCATGCCGCCGGAGTCCGTCACGACCGCCTTGATCTTGCTGAACAGCGGCGTCCAGGCCGGCGTCGTGAACGGCGCGACCAGGATGTCGTCCGGTTGGACGTCGGAGAAGCCCTCGTAGCCGACGATCACGCGGGCTATCCCTTCCACCTCTCCAGGCGCACCCGGCATCCCCTCGATTTGACCGGCCACGTCCTCCGCCGGCGCCGCCTCGCCCTTGATCACCTCGTTGGTGAAGCCCCAGATCTTGATGAACACCGGGTCGTCCACCCGCCCCTCGGGAATGGTGCCGATGAAGGTGGGAGGAGAGACGTCGTGGAGGGCCTGCCACTCCTGCTTGCGAGTCTTCACCAGCCCTGGGATGCGGCGCGCGGCCTCAGCGATGCCCATGAACTCGTCGTCCATCAGCTCGACCAGGATGGCGTCCAATTCGTCGACCGTGAGGAAGAACACGTCGTCGGCGTCCTCGGTGATCCCGTACTGCAGCAGCCGCCGGCCACACTCCACGATGACGTAGCGCAACTCCGCGTAGGTCCACTGCTCCACGTAGAAGTTGTGGTCCTCGTTGAACGGATACGTGTTCTGCGCGTGGCGCAGGGCCGTCTCGAACTCTTCGCGGGCGCTCCGGATCGGTGATCCGAGCGAGGGTCTCCTCGATGTACTGGTCGCGTTCCTCGATGATCCCGCGGGTGTGCTCCTCGTAGTCGAAGCCACCCTTCTGCACGTAGGTGCGGATGGTGGAGAGCGCCGGGAACGGGTCCTCCAGCCAGGTGGGGTAGTACGGGTCGAACAGGGCGGCGGTGGTCCGGCGGCCGAACTTCTTCAGGAACAGGTCGAACTCGTCCGTCCAGACGGCGCCCTTGTCCGACTCCTTGAGCCGCGCGTACAGGTCGACCATGGTGTCCGAGCCGATGAAGGTCTCCGTCAGTCCCAGCTGTCCGGCCAGGTCGGCCAGCCACCACATGCCGCGGTCGATCTCGTACATCTTGGTCTCGAAGCCCTGAAGGAAGGTGCGCATCTGCCGCTCTTCGATCCCGTTCTTGGCGCACACGTCCTCGAACGTCTGATAGGCGACGATCTCCGTGTACATGCCGACGAAGTGCAGCTCCCAGCTCCGCTTGGAGATGCTGACCGCGTCACGCAGCACCATCAGCAACTTGTCCAGAGGCAGCACGTCCTTGCGGATCCCCCGCAGGTAGCTCAGCATGGACGTCCACTCGTCGATCATCTCCTGGTAGCGCTCCGGCCAGTTCTCCAGCAGATCGGCCATCTTCTCCTGGAAGCGCGGCCGCCGCGCCTGGACCTCCGCGGGGTCGGTGATGGGGAGAGGCCCCGGGTAGATGCGGCCGTAGAAGAGGATGTAGTCGAAGCCCCGAGAGAACGGGAACTGCAGAAACTCCGAGGCGTACTTGGTGCCTCGCGGCCAGTGATGCAGCGAGGCCGCCATGGGCGTCGAGGGCGGTCCGTTGTGCAGCAGGTCGTGGAACCAGAGCGCCCCGGCGTCCTCGGCGCGGAAGTGGCGCTCGGGCAGCCACTCCACCCGTCCCTGGGTCATAGGGTCCACGTCGGTCGGTGCGATGGGTATGGTCTCGGTCATGGTTCCCCCCTGTTCGGGCGCCCCCCAAGGGCCGTTTCCCACGGTCAGCCGACCGGCATGCGGGAGCGACGGGGCCGCTTCTTGTTAGCTGGCCGACCAGACAGTAGAATGGCCCGTATCCGCGGCTCCGCCTGGAGACGCGGCTGGGTCTGTTGCTCGCAGGAGACATGCTACGGCCCCCGGGGGGCCTGGCCAACACAATCGCTGCGGGCGGAACGGATCGCGTTTCGGGTGGAACACAACGGGGGGCGGATGGCACGTCGACGACGGCGGGCCTCCAGGGAGACTTCGCGAGGTCGTTCTCCCTTCCCTCGGACAAGCCGTACGGCTGGAAGCGGAGGCGAGTATGCGGGAGATCCTGTCGGGCAACGAAGCCATCGCCCGAGGGGCGTGGGAGGCCGGAGTGCGCCTGGCGGCCGCCTATCCGGGCACGCCCAGCACCGAGATCCTCGAGAACGTCGCGAAGTACGACGACATCTACAGCGAGTGGTCGCCCAACGAGAAGGTGGCCATGGAGGTAGGGCTGGGGGCCGCCATCGCCGGGGCCCGCGCCCTGGTGACGATGAAGCACGTGGGGGTCAACGTGGCCGCCGACCCGCTCTTCACGGCGGTCTACACGGGCATCAAGGGCGGCCTGGTCCTGGTCTCCGCCGACGACCCCGCGCTCCACAGCTCGCAGAACGAGCAGGACAACCGCAACTACGCCCGCTTCGCGAAACTCCCGCTGATCGAGCCGTCCGACAGCCAGGAGGCCAAGGACTTCCTCAAGGTGGCCTACGACCTCTCCGAGGAGTTCGACACCCCCGTGATCTTCCGCACCACCACCCGGATCTCTCACTCGAAGAGCCTGGTGGAGCTGGGCGAGCGCCCCGGCCTCGAGCCGCTCACCACGCTCGAGAAGGACGTACCCAAGTACACCATGCTGCCCGGGTTCGCCAAGCCGAAGCACCCGAAGGTCGAGGCGCGGCTGGACGCGCTGCGGGAGCGCGCCGAGGACTGCCCCTCAACCGCATCGAGATGGGCGACCCCCGCGTGGGCATCGTCACCTCCGGCGTCGTCTACAGCTACGCCCGGGAGGCCCTGCCGGACGCGAGCTTCCTGAAACTGGGCATGACCTACCCGCTCCCCGAGAACCTGATCAAGCAGTTCCGCGACAGGTGGAGACCCTGTACGTGCTGGAGGAACTCGATCCGTTCCTCGAGGAGCAGATCTACCTGATGGGCGTCACCGTGGACGGAGGCAAGAACCTCACCGGCCTGTGCGGCGAGCTGGACCCGGGTACCGTCGCCCGCTTCATGCAGGAGGCGGGCGCTCCGGGCGTGAACGCCGACCTGATCACCCCGCCGCTCCCCGGCGCCGAAGGGCTGCCCATCCGCCCGCCGACCCTCTGCCCCGGCTGCTCGCATCGCGGGATCTTCACCGTCCTCAAGAAGCTCCGGGTCTTCGTCAGCGGCGACATCGGCTGCTACACCCTGGGCGCCCTTCCGCCCCTGGAGGCGGTCCACTCCTGCGTGTGCATGGGCGCCAGCATCGGCATGGCCCACGGCATCGCCAAGGTCATGGAGGACACGGGCGACATCAAGAACAAGCCCGTGGCCGTCATCGGTGACTCCACCTTCTTCCACTCCGGCGTCACCGGACTCATGGACGTCATCTGGAACCAGGGCAACGCCGTCACCATGATCCTCGACAACCGGACGACCGGCATGACCGGCGGCCAGGAGAACCCCGGCTCCGGCAGCACCCTCTGCGGCGACCCTTCGTCGCACGTAGACCTTCTCAAGCTGGTCGAGTCTCTGGGGGTGCAGCGGGTGCGTGAGGTCGACCCGTACAACCTCAAAGAGATCGAGACCACGCTGAGAGAAGAGCTCGCGGCCCCGGACACCTCGGTGATCATCGCCCGCGCCCCCTGCGTCCTCCGCTACAAGGTCCGCGACGAAGCCTGGAGCGTCGACGAGGCGCTCTGCACCGGCTGCAAGCGCTGCCTCCAGGTGGGCTGCATCGCCCTCAACCTGACCGACCGGGAGGGCGCCAAGCCCGGCAAGCCGGTCGTCGAGATCGATGCGGCCCAGTGCATCGGGTGCGGCGTGTGCGCCCAACTCTGCAACTTCGACGCGATCCTCGCGCCGCAACCGGCGCTGAAGTAGGGGGGACGGCATGACGAGCGACAGCACCCAGACCGCGGGCACCGGCACCGCCGCCGGCGAAGCCACGACGCCGACCCGTCCGACCAACATCCTCATCTCCGGTGTCGGAGGCCAGGGCGTCATCCTGGCGAGCTACGTGTTGAGCCAGGCCGCCATGGCCGAAGGGTACGACGTGAAGCAGAGCGAAGTCCACGGCATGAGCCAGCGGGGCGGCAGCGTGGTCAGCCACCTCCGTTTCGGCGACAAGGTCTGGTCCCCCCTGGTCACCCAGGGCACCGCCGACGTCCTGCTCTCCTTCGAGGCGCTGGAAGCCCTGCGCTACCTGCACTGGCTCCGGCCCGGCGGGCTGCTGATCTACAACACGCTGCGGGTCAACCCCAGCACGGTGGCGGCGGGCTTCGCCACCTACCCGGACGAGGTCCACGATCGGATCGCCGGCGCGTGGGAGAACACCCGCGCCATCGACGCCAACGCCCTCGCCGCCCAGGCGGGTAACGCGAAGGCCGCCAACATGGCGATGCTGGGCGCCATCTCGGGCTGCCTGCCTTTCGCCGATCAGACCTGGCGGGACATGATCCCGCAGGTCGTCCCGGCAAAGACGGTCGAGGCGAACCTCAAGGCGTTCCAGCTGGGGCTGGCCGCGTCGAACGCGTGCCCGGCGCCGTCCGGCGCGAGCTGACCTCAGGACGCGGCGAACACCGCCGCCGCAATTGACGTCCCCCCGGCGCCGGTCCATCCGGCGCCGGTCCATCCGGCGCCGGGGCCGGCCGGAGGCGTGGCGGCCGAGTTTCTCGCCGAAATCGCCTCCACCGCGCCCGGCCTCACCCGCTGCTAGAATCGCGAACCATGCGGGTCACCCTCGTCAACAAGTACTACCCGCCCCACCTGGGAGGTATCGAGTACCACCTGCGTGCCCTGGCCGCCGCCCTCGCCGCCCGGCCGGATATCGAGGTGGAGGTGGTGGTCGCCAACGAGGGCCGACAGGCGGTGCGGGAGGAGCTCGACGGGGCAGAGGTGATTCGCCTGCCGCGGCTGCTCGCCTATGCCTCCACCCCCATCGCGCCCGGGCTACCATGGGCCCTGGGGCGGGCCGCCCGGGGGGGCGGCAGCTACCCGGGTGCGAAGCGGCTGGCCGCGACCGACCTCTTCCACCTGCACTTCCCCTACCCCTGGGGCGAGCTCTCCCTGGCTCCTGGCCACCACCGGCGCCCGCGTTCCCACCGTGCTGACGTACCACTCCGACATCGTGCGGCAAGAGCGGCTGCTCGCCCTCTACCGGCCGCTTCTCCGACACGTGCTGGAGCGGGTGGATCTGATCGTCGCGAGTTCCCCCGACATGGTCGAGCACAGCGACTTCCTGCGGCCGATGGCCGAGAAGTGCCGAGTGGTACCGTTCGGCATCGACGTCGAGCGCTTCTCCGGCTCGCCGGCGCTCACCACCGGCGCGGCCGGGCTCCGGGCGGCGCACAGCCGCCCGGTGGTGCTCTTCGTGGGGCGCCTCATCTACTACAAGGGGGTCGACGTCCTGCTACGCGCGATGGCGCATGTGGAGGCCGACCTCGTGCTGGTCGGGCGCGGGCCCCTGGAATCCGACCTTCGCGCCCTTGCGGCCCGGCTGGGCATCGCCGGCCGGGTGAGCTTCGTCCCGTTCCTCGACGCGCCAAGGCTCGCCGCCTGGTACCACGCCGCCGACGTCTTCTGCCTCCCCTCGGTGGCGCGCTCCGAGGCCTTCGGTCTCGTGCAGCTCGAGGCCCAGGCGGCGGGTACGCCGGTCGTCTCCACCCGGCTGACCACCGGGGTTCCCTTCGTGAACCAGGACGGCGTCACCGGCCTGACCGTTCCCCCTGGCGACGCCGACGCTCTGGCGGCGGCGCTCAACCGGCTGCTCGAGGACGAAGCCCTGCGCCTCCGGTTGGGCACTCAGGGCCGCGACCGGGTCCGGCGCGAGTTCACGATCGGACGGATGGTGGAACGGACGGTCGCGGTGTACGAGGAGGCGGTGAAGGGGGAGACTCGACCGGGTGGGAACGACAGCGAACCGCCCGGCCAACGCAAACTGTGAACGTTAGTAGCGGTCCGGCATCCGGGCGGCTTCGGCTATACTCGTCCAAATGTCGCGTCGGCTCCTTCCCCATGCCCGCTCACATTGAACCAAACCCTGCAATCAGTGGCTGAGGCCCCATCGCGCCTGCGTTATCCCGCCATCCTCCTCCGGGAGATGGTCATCACCGACTTCAAGCTTCGCTACCAGGGGTCCTTCCTGGGCTACTTTTGGTCTCTGCTCAAACCGCTGATGCTCTTCACGATCCTCTACCTGGTATTCGTCCGAGTGCTTCGGTTCGGGGCGGAGATCCCCTACTACCCGGTCTACCTACTGCTGGGTCTGGTCATTTGGGGATTCTTCGTGGAGGCGACGAGCAATGGCATGAGCGCCATCGTCGGTCGAGGCGACCTTCTACGGAAGCTGAACTTCCCCCGCTACACGGTCGTGCTCTCAGCGGTCCTCTCCGCGATGGTCAATCTGCTCTTCAACGGGCTGGTCGTCCTTGTCTTCATCCTGATCCTGCGGGTGCCCTTGCGGGTAGAGGTGCTCTGGCTGCCCCTGCTCCTAGTCGAGCTTCTGGCCCTGTCGGTCGCTCTTGCGTTCATCCTCAGCGCGCTGTTCGTACGGTTTCGCGACCTCAACTACTTCTGGGAGGTGGGACTGCAGGCGGCATTCTACGCAACGCCTATCATCTACCCGCTCGCCATGGTGCCCCACCGCTGGGCGAAGCTGATGATCCTAAGCCCCGTCGCGCAACTGCTGCAGGATGCGCGCCACGCACTCATCTCCCCCACTACCGATACCATCGGCAACCTGTACGGCTCGGCCTGGATGAGGCTTGTGCCGCTTGGGTTCACGGCCCTTCTCGGTGTGGCCTCGATCGTCTATTTCAAGCGCAAGGCCTCCACTTTCGCGGAGGAAATCTGATGGCGGGAGCAGGCGTTCGAGCTATCCGGGCGCGGGATGTCTCAAAGGATTTCCGGCTGCCGCACGTTCGGCACACCACTCTGCGCGGTGCGCTTTTCAATGCCTTGAGCCTCTCACGGGCCTACGACCTTCAGCATGCGCTTCGCGACGTCACCTTCGACGTACAGCCGGGGGAGTTCTTCGGCGTGGTCGGGCGCAACGGCTCCGGAAAGAGCACGTTGCTCAAGATCCTCGCCGGCATCTACCCGGCGACCTCGGGGAGTGTGGAGACCCGGGGGAAGCTCGTGCCCTTCATCGAGCTCGGTGTCGGTTTCAACTCTGAGCTGAGCGGACGCGATAACGTCTATCTCAACGGGGCTCTCATGGGCTTCTCAAAGCGAGAGATGGACACGATGTACCCTGACATCGTGGACTTTGCCGAGCTGGAGCCTTTCATGGCCCAGAAACTCAAGAACTACTCGTCCGGTATGCAGGTGCGGTTGGCCTTCTCCGTCGCGACCCGGGCCAAGGCGGACATTCTCCTGATCGACGAGGTGCTTGCTGTCGGCGACGCCGCCTTTCAGCGGAAGTGCTACGACTACTTCCGCCATCTAAAGAAGGAAGGGACGACCATCGTCTTCGTCAGCCACGATATGGGGGCCGTCAGGCAGTTCTGCGATCGGGCGATCCTCATCGAGGAAACTAGAATTCTCGCCGAAGGGAGCGCGGACCAAATAACCGCCGCCTATTCCGACCTCTTCACGGCCGAAACGGAGCCTTGGGCCGGGGAAGGATCGAGGCACGGGGAAGGCGGCCTACGGTACGTATCAGCGAAGACACCCTTGACGGTCGCAAAGCAGCCGATGGTGACCATAACCCTGGAGGCAGTCGCCGAACAGCCGGTTGAAGATCCCGCCTTTGGTTTTGCCGTCAAGAACGGATCGGGCACCGCCTTGTTCGGGACGAATTCGGCACTCAAGCGGCAACACATCGGAAGAATGAATCCAGGGCAAAGAATTCGGCTTACCTGGACCATACCCAACATCTTCAGTGACGGACAGCATTACCTCGACTTCTCCATCCACGACCGACCAGGGTTAGTCATGTACGACTACTGGCAGGAAGCGCGGACCTTCTTCGTCAAGAAGGATGATAACACCCCCTATATCGTTCATCCTCAGACCGATCTTGCGTGGGAGCTCGAGTAATCGACTACTTAGACGTACTCGCTGCGCTTCACGAGGATATGCAACCCTCGACCTATGTTGAGATCGGGGTATTTCACGGAGAGTCCTTACGCCTTGCGTCTCCCCAGACTTACTGCATCGGGGTAGATCCGAATCCTCGAGTCTCAGGAGATCTCCCCGACCATTGCACCCTCGTTCGAAGCACGAGCGATGAGTTCTTCGATACCGGCATGGCCTCCGATTTCCTGGCGGGGCGGTCGGTCGATCTCGCATTGATCGACGGCCTTCACCTCTTTGAGTACGCGTTACGGGACTTCATCAACCTAGAGGCCGTTTCGGGCGAAGCATCGGTCATCGCTATCCATGACGTCATTCCCACCGATGCTGTCACTGCCGCGCGCGAGCGAACGACGGTCCATTGGACTGGCGACGTCTGGAAGCTGCTGCTATGCCTTGCCGAGCACAGACCCGATCTCGACATTACCTTGGTCGACGTCCCCCCATCCGGCATAGCCCTCGTGCGCGGGTTATGTCGTGATGACGTTTCTCTAAAGAGTCACTACAAGGAGATCGTGGACTTCTATCAACCGCTGGAGTTCGATACTTGGGAGTTGCGAAAAGACGAGTTGTTGTCCCGCTTCGGCCGTTCCAATGAAGCGAGAATCTGGAGCAGGCTGCGTGAACTCGAGAAGCGCGCCGCCGATGCCGAGGCTCGGGTTCGGGCGAGCGAGGTGTACAGCAAAGATCTGGAGAACCTACTTCAAGAAGTGCGGTCGTCTAACTCGTGGAAAATGACTTCTCCCTGGCGCGCGGGCGGTCGCTTCATTCGGCAATACTCGCCGTTCTTTCGCAATCCGCTGCTTGAGTCTGCAAACCTCGCTAAGAGGTTTCCCTGGGTACGTCAGCTATTTGAACGCTTACCGTATAGTGAAGGGATCAAGGGGTTTATAGCTCATAGACAACGTACGGAATCCGTGTATCGTATGTGGATTGCAAAGAAAGAGTCGATTCCGGACTCAATCAGCGACTATAGACTCACCACTTCGCCGCTTATTTCGCTGATAGTGCCGGTTTACGATACTGATTCTCACCACCTTCGTGCATGTGTCGATTCGGTTCGTAATCAGCTGTACCCAGGCTGGCAACTGTGCCTCTACGATGATGCTTCGACATCGCCCAAGACCCGACAAACACTCGCCGAAATAGACGCCGCCGGCGATGTCCGAATAAGCGTCATTCGGGGGGATACCAATGTCGGCATCTCAGCTGCTTCGAATCGTGCGTTGGCGCAAGCGACCGGTGGTTATGTAGCCCTCCTTGACCATGACGACACACTGGCGCCACATGCGCTGGCCGAAATCGCGGCAGCCATCGAGGCTCATCCTGATGTGAAATACATCTACAGCGACGAGGACAAGCTAGATACATCAGGCGGGCGGGTCCAGCCGTTCTTCAAGCCGGATTGGTCGCCGGAATACGTGCTGTCCCAAATGTACTGCGGGCATCTCAGTGTCTACAGGCGCTCGTTGTTGGAGGACGTAGGGGGGTTTCGCGAGGGGTTCGAGGGATCTCAAGACCACGACTTGCTCATTCGGTGTTTGGCTAGACTTGACCAGAAAACAGTCGTCCACATTCCAAAGGTGCTTTATCACTGGAGGATGACCCCGCAGTCGACAGCGCTGAATGCCGCGCACAAGCCTTTCACCGAAGCGGCTAGCGTGCGTGCATTGGACGACTATTTGGAAAGCAGTGGAATCGCCGGATGCGTTGAACGTGGGCCAATTCCGAACTCATATCGGGTCAAGAGAAGCCTCCCCGGTCACCCTTTGGTGTCCGTGGTTATCCCGTTCAGGGACGCTCCAGCGCTTCTTGAAGCCGCCGTCCGCAGTGTCCTGGATCTCACGGATTATCCCGAGATCGAGCTGCTTCTCGTGGACAACGCCAGCCAGGAGGAAGGCACTCTCGCACTGGTTCGCAAACTCGATGGTGACGATCGTGTCAGGGTTCTTAGGTATCCCCACGAGTTCAACTACTCGGCAATCAACAACTTCGCCGCCGATCACGCAATGGGCGATTTTCTCTTGCTCCTCAACAGCGATACCGAGGTCATCGAGGCGGGATGGCTGACCGCCATGCTAGAGCACGGACTCAGACCCGAGGTGGGTGCCGTAGGCGCGAAGCTCTTGTATCCCGACCATCGGGTGCAACATGCGGGAGTGATTGTCGGTCTTAACGGTGTCGCCGGGCATCCGTTCCTCGGCCTGGGCGAGAACGACGCGGGCTACTTCGGCCTGCCGTGTCTGACGCGGGAAGTGTCCGCCGTCACTGCCGCATGCCTGCTTGTCCGTCGGGACCTCTACCATTCGGTCGGCGGCCTCGATGAACGGAATCTGCCGGTGGCCTTCAATGACGTAGACTTCTGCCTACGACTGCGCGAACGCGACTTGGCCGTGATTTTCACGCCTTATGCGAGGCTTCTGCATAAGGAGTCCGCAAGCCGTGGCATCGACCACGAACTTGCACGGACAGATTCGTGCCGCCCGACAACGCATCCTCTCAGAACAGGCCTACATGAAGCGTCGTTGGCCTGACGTGATAGCCCGCGACCCGTATTACAACCCGAACCTCTCCTCGACCTTCGCGTACTGCGTGGATGTTTGACATGAAGAGCTCGGCCGTGAGAGTGGTACACGGCTCAGGCACGTTCGGACAGGAGGGAAGTAGACAAGCCGGCGGGATTGTTGTGAGGCGACTCGTGGCGCCCTGCTTGAATGCGGTCCGTCTTTGGCCCCGCTTCCGCTCGGAATGCTAAGGCCGAACCACGTTGCTGACCGTCCGTTCGATGAGGAAGGCGACCCGTGTCAGCAAACGCTCGGGGAGCGTGTAGTAGGCGTCGGCCAAGAGGCGCTGGCTCTCACGGTAGCGCCGCGGCACCTCTCGCCTGATGCTGACGAAGGATTGACCGCCGAGATGCAATACCCGGACGTTTCCGGCGAGCACCAGCTTGTGGCCGGCCCGCCGCACCCGCTCGCCGAGCTCGACATCCTCGACGTACGTGAGGCGCTCGTCGAAACCCCCCACTTCTCGGAAGACATCTGCTCGTATCAGAAGGCAGGCTCCGGCCACCCAGTCGACCCGCTGTATCCCCTCGACGCGCCGCCGGTGGCTCGCCCCCGCCAGGTCGCGGCGCAATAATCTGCCGACCTTGGTCTTGAGCACGCTCCGAGGCCGCATGAAAGCGCCGCCCGAATCCTGCAGCCCGCCTTCCCCGTAGACAAGCTGCGGGCCCACGACGACCGCTCCCGCCGCCAGTGCCGCCTCCTCCAGTCGACTGACCTGCTCGAGCGAGACGAAGGCGTCAGAGTTCAGGAAGAGGATCCAATCCCCGGTGGCCAGCCGGGCGCCGTCGTTGCAGGAAGCGGCGAACCCTCGGGTGTCGGAATGCGGCAGCACGCGCACACCGGGAAACCGGCTGAGCACCATGTCCGCTGACCCGTCACTGGAGGCGTCGTCCACCACGATGATCTTGAATCTGCTCGGATCGGCCGTCGCCGTCGGCGCAAGCGCACGCAGGCATCGCTCGAGCAGGGCACGAGTGTTCCAGCTGGGGATGACGATGGATATCAACTGTCCCCCCGGCGCAGGAAGAGAGCCGGGGAACCCGCCGCCCGATAGGCACGCAGCGTCTCCTCGATCATGCGCGTCTCGCCGAACCCCCGCTGGAGACGGAGGACACCCCGCCTGCCCATGGCCGCCGCCTCTTTCGGCTCCTCGAGGACCTCCGCGAGAGCCTCGGCGAGCCGAGCCGGATCCCGCGGGGGAACGAGCCGACCGGTGACCCGATCCTCCACCACCTCCCGATTGCCCCCGACGTCCGTGGCCACGATGGGCACGCCGGCCGCCATCGCCTCGAGAAGAACGTAGGGAAGGCCCTCCCAGAGAGATGACATGACGAGAAAGTCGGCCGCCCCGAGGAGGACCGGAACATCATCTCGGGTTCCGAGGAAGCGGAGGTGCTCCTCATCCAGACCCAAATCCTTCGCCTGTGCCTCGAGCCTCTGGCGGTCGGGTCCGTCGCCGACGATGAGGGTCAAGGGACTGAGCGTCTTCCACCCCTTCAGCAGCGCGAGAGCCGCCAACAGGGTAGGGTGGTCCTTTTGCCGGTGCAGACGCCCCACGGCGACGGCGATGGCCCGGTCTGACGGAAGGCCGAGCCGGCGCCGGGCAGACTCCCGGCCCATGCCCCCAATCTCACCTCCTCCCCAAGAGTAGCCGTTCAAGATGACCGTCCCCTTTGCGGGAGCGATCGCCCCCACCTCGAGCGCCCGCTCCAGATCACCACGGCAGACGTAGATGGTCCGTTGCGTGAGCCGATCCAACGCCCGCTCGAGCATCACGTAGAGGCGGTTGAGCGGAGGCCGGTAGTGCAGAAAGTGAGCCCCATGGACCGTGTAGACTACGGGAATAGCGAGACGAAACAGCGCCACTCTGCCCAGCAGTCCCGCCCGCACCCCGTGCAGATGAACGAGGTCCGGCCGCACTTTCGCAGCTACTCGCCGAAGCCTCTTCAGCTGCCCAGGAGACGGGCGCTCGGGAAACAGGGAAACCGGGTGGTGTTCTGCCCCCGCACGGAGGGCTTCGGCGACGAGAGGCCCCCTGGCTGGAGAGGCAAGGTGCACCTCGTGACCCCGAGCCACCAGGCCGCGAACCAATTGGGCGACGTGCGTCTCGGCACCGCCGATTCCAGATGACGAGTTGATCAGCAGTATGCGCACAACGAGCATAGAAGCATGCGCCTGGAGTGGGAACAAGACGATGGACGCGCCGGTGTCGGCCGGCGGAGATTGCCTGAGCGCACCCGCGCGCCGCGCGCGCGCACGACGTCCCTCCCACGGGCGCTGGGAGAGGGCTACTTCGTTTGGGTGGTCCCCAGCGACGCAATGGCCTGCTGGAGCCAGCCCGCAAGGCGGCCGCCAGCATCGATCTGCAAAGCCGCCTGGTACTCGCTTCGCGCTGCGGCCGAATCCCCCTTGGCGCGGTAGAGGTCTCCCAGCAGTGCGTGCGGCTCGGCGAAGCGTGGGTCCAACGCCGCCGCCTCTTTGGCGAGGATGAGCGCCTCGTCTATCCTGCCCAGGCTCTGCAGCGCGGAGGCGGCCAGCACCCGGCAATTGGGGTCGTTGGGCGACACCTCGAGGCCCCGCCGCGCCACCGCCAGGGCCTTCTCGGCGCCCTGGGGATCGAAGTCGCCGGCCTGCAGGTAGATCGCAGCCAGGTTCGGATAGTGGTCGTACTCCCAGGGAGCGAAGTCGATCGCCTGCTCGAAACCGTCCACCGCCGCCCGGTACTCCCGCCGGGCGTTCGCCGCGGCCTCGGAAGCGGCGCCGCCCGGCTGAAGCGCCGCGGCTTGCTGCGCCCAGCGCTGCTCCTGATCCAGGTGCGCCTGGCCCAGGTTGGTCCGGTAGGCCACGAGGAGGGGGTCGAGTGCGATCGCCCGCTCGGCCGCCGGCACCTGTGCATCGGTTCCCACTGAGGCCTGCGATACCAGGTAGTAGTGGTCGGCGGCGAAGAGCGATAGGGCAGCTGCCAGACCCAGGCCGGCCAGTGCCACCGCAGGGTAGCGCGCCCATCTTCCCCAGGCGGGGGCCGCCCTGACCGCCTCCACCGCCCCTGGAGCGGCCAGGACCCCCAGCGAGATCCAGAGCAGGGTGGACGAACCGCTCACCGAGATGCCGAACAGCAGGTGCACCAGGTAGCCGACACAGGCCGCCCAGAACCCGCCACGCAGCAGGGCGACCTCCGCCTGGTCGCGGTCAAGGACCGAGGGCAGCGCGGTCACCAGCACGCTGGCGAACAGCCCATAGAGCAGCAGCATCCCGGGCACGCCCAGCCCCACCGCCGACTGGAGCACGTAGTTGTGGCTGTTGTCGGCCACGGACTGGTACCCGGCGTCGCGCACGTAAGCCGCCGGCTTGAAGCGGGGGAAGACCAGCCGGAAGGTGTCCGGGCCGTAGCCAAAGACGGGCCGTCGCTTGATCGCCGCCAAGGCCGCCTGCCAGATCTCGAACCGGGTGACCGCGCTGCCCTCGCCGAAGGCGAGGATGGAGCGGAACCGGGCGCCGACGTTGGTGACGTCGCTGCCGGAACTCAGGGAACGCAGGCCGAACGCCACAGCCGTCCCAGCGCTCACCAGCACGAAGCCGGTGTCGACCGGGGCGGGTCTCGACCGGAGACGGACCGCCAGCACCGCCAGGAAGGCGAGTGCGACCACACCACCGATCCACGCACCCCGCACGAAGGCCGTGACCCACGCTCCCACCACGAGCAAGAAGCTCACCCAGTACGACGAGCTTCCAGAGTGTCCGTCGCTCCGTCCACGCCAAGACAAGGGCCAGCGGCAGCGGGAACATCAGGTAGCCGCCCAGGAGATCGGGATTGCCGAAGCGTAGAGAAGGCGCGGTTCGCATCGAAGGGGAGCGACTCCCTCGAGATCAGGTCGTGCCCGAAATACTGGACAAGCCCGTAGGCCGCCACGACGGACGCCGCCAGCACAAGCGTGCGCGCCAAGGAACGCAACCGTTCCGGCGTCCGCAGCTCCTGGACGGCGAGGAAGAACAGCCATGCGTAGCACACGAACGTGACGAGGCCCTCCAGGCGTCGGGCCTTGCCCAGGAGGGCGGTGGGCACGTTGATGGAGAACGCCGTCGCCAGGACGGCCCAACCTAGAAAAGCGAGCAGCACCCAGAAGATCCAGCTACGACGAAGACGCGCCCCGAGGGTCAGGGCACCCCACCCCCATGCGGCCGCCGAGACCAGCGTGAGCATCTCCAGCAGGAAGACCTTGGGGGCATCGTAGGAGTCGAACGTGAAGGGTTTGGAGAATCCCAGCCAGGTGAAGTCCGAGATGGCCAGGGGTACGAGCCCGACCGCCAGGTGGAGGCAGATCCAGGGCACCAGGCGGATCCAGGATTCGCGCCCCGGAGCGGGAGCAGACGACGCCGTCGATGTCTTCCTGCGCGACATCGCCCCCTCTCGGGGCGTCGCGCGGGTCGCCGTCCCGCCCGGCGCTCTTTTCTGCGACGTCTTCTTCGGCTTGCTCACGGGCTCCATCATGCCCGATTCCGCAGGCCTTCGCCAAATCGAGGAGTGGCCGTGGGTACGAAGGACCGGATGCCGGCATCGCCAGCGAGACGGAGCCTTCCGGGTGAGTCAGCGCTTGGGGCCCGCGGGCGACAAGGACCTCGCACAGGGTCGGAGCGTGAGCTGATTGAGGCGATCCGGGGGAACGGTGAACCCAGGGTCACCTATCTGCTGATCGAGCACGCATCAGACATAGGATGGACGCTCCCACGCGTAGTGGGGCAAGTGCCCGGACGCTCTATCCTGTGCGTGAGTGTTGGAGTCTGACATGCCACTATCTTCGGCTGCGCTGGAGCCCGGGCATGAGGAGGACGGACGTGACACAACGCAAACGGAGCAAGAAGTGGCGCCGCGAGCAGGCCGCCGAAGTGATGCGCCGGCTCGAGGATGCCTATCCGGACGCGCGCATAGCCCTGCGCTTCTCCAATGAGTGGGAGCTCACCGTCGCCGTGATCCTCTCCGCCCAGTCCACCGACAAGATGGTGAACGTCGTCACCGAGCGGCTCTTCCAGAAGTACCGCACCATCGAGGACTACGCGGGCGCCGACCCGGCCGAGTTCGAGCAGGATATCCATTCCACCGGTTTCTTTCGCAACAAGACCAAGAGCATCCTCGGAGCCGCCCGCAAGGTGCTGTCGGACTACGGGGGCGAGGTGCCGCGTTCCATGGCGGAGCTCCTCACGCTCCCCGGGGTCGCCCGCAAGACCGCCAACATCGTCCTGGCCAACGCCTACCCGGAAGAGTTCGCCGAAGATCCGGATGCCGGCATCGCCGTCGACACCCACGTCTTCCGTCTGAGCCACCGCCTCGGGCTCGCGGGCGACAAGGATCCGAACAAGGTGGAGCGGGAGCTGATGGAGGTGGTCCCACGGGACCAGTGGACCCGGGTCACCTATCTGCTGATCGAGCACGGCCGGGCCGTCTGCGTGGCCCGGCGGCCGAAGTGCGCCCAGTGCACCCTGCAGGACGTCTGTCCCTCCGCCTTCAAGGTGTGACCCGCCTCCGGCGGGCTTCTGGCCCTCGTGAGAATCGGCCAGAACAACAGGCGTCTGCTTGACAGGCCCTGACCCCGTCGATACCCTCTTGGCTGGCCGGCCAGACAGACCGACCAGGACTCTGGGGGAGTCCTGGGTCTCACGTGTTCTTCCCGGCTTCCCCCTGGATCTCCCCGGCGCGTGGCCCTCCGAGGACGCTGCCCCCGGGGGCCGACAGAAGGAGCGCAGGTGAAGGCGGAGGACGTCAGGGTCATCGGGGTGTGCGGAGCCGGCACCATGGGCGCGGGCATCGCGCAGCAGGCGGCGGTCTCCGGCTACACGGTGCGCGTCATGGACGTGAACGACGCGGCGTGGGACCGGGGTTCCGCCATCATCGCCAAGGGCCTGGGGCGGATGCTCGAGAAGGAGAAGATCACGGCCCAGGAGCACGACGACATCGTAGGCCGGCTGAGCTACTCCACGGACGCGGCCTCCCTCGCCGACGCCGACTACGTCATCGAGGCGGTCTTCGAGGACTACGACGTCAAGAAGGAGCTCTTCGATCGCCTGGAGACCGTCTGCCGTCCGGAGGTCGTCTTCGCCACCAACACCTCCTCCATCTCCATCACCGAGATCGCCGCGGCCAGCCGTCGGCCCGACCGGGTGGTGGGCATGCACTTCTTCAACCCGGTACCCGTGCTCGCGTTGGTGGAGGTCATCCCCGCGCTGCAGACCGGCCCCGAGGCGGTCGCGCTCGCCACCGAGATGGCGCGCGGTCTGGGCAAGACGCCGGTCGCCTGTAAGGACACCCCCGGGTTCGTGGTCAACCGCCTGCTGATCCCCTACATGATCGACGCCGCCCGCGTGTGGGAGGCGGGGGTCGCCAGCGCCGAGGACATCGACACGGCCATGAAGCTGGGCGCGAACCTCCCCATGGGTCCGCTGGAGCTCACCGACTTCACCGGGGTGGACATCGCCTACCACATCGGCAGCAACCTCTACGAGTACACCAAGGAGGCCCGCTTCAGCCCGCCGGATATCATGCGCAAGATGATCAAGGCCGGCTACCTGGGCCGCAAGACCGGTAAAGGTTTCTACGACTACACCGAAAAGGCATGAGAGCGACACGACAGGGGGTGTGAGGATGATCAGAGACCCACAGCACGAGACCATGGCCCGGGAGGACCTGAAGAAGCTTCAGGGGGAGCGGCTGGTCTCGCTGGTGACCCGGGTCTACGAGAACGTGCCCTTCTACCGGGACCTGCTGCAGGAGACGGGCGTGGCTCCGACGGACATCACGAACGTCGACGACGTGGTCAAACTGCCCTTCACCTACAAGCGCGACCTGCGCGACCACTACCCGTTCGGCCTCTTCGCCGTGCCACTGAAGGACATCGTGCGCATCCACGCCTCCTCGGGAACCACGGGTAAGCCCACCACCGTGGGCTACACCGCCGACGACATCGACATGTGGGCGGAGTGCATGGCCCGCATGTACGCGGCGGCCGGCTGCAGCGACGAGGACATCATCCAGAACGCGTACGGCTACGGCCTCTTCACCGGCGGGCTGGGAGCACACTACGGGGCCGAGCGCTTGGGCGCCGCCGTCATCCCCATCTCCGGCGGCAACACGCAGAAGCAGCTGATGCTGATGCAGGACTACCAGACCACGGTGCTCTGCTCCACGCCCAGCTTCGCCCTCTACATCTCCGACGTCGCCGAAGAGCTGGGAGTCGACCTCCGGGCTCTGCCCCTGCGCGTGGGCATCTTCGGCGCGGAGCCGTGGTCGGAGAACATGCGCCGGGAGATCGAGGAGAAGCTCAACATCAAGGCCATCGACATCTACGGTCTCTCCGAGATCATGGGGCCGGGTGTCTCCTTCGAGTGCCATGAGGTCCAGAAGGGTCTGCACGTCAACGAGGACTTCTTCCTGGCGGAGATCATCGACCCGGACACGGGCGAGACCATGCCGGACGGCGAGTTGGGCGAGTTGGTCATCACCACGCTGAGCAAGCAGGGGATCCCGCTCCTTCGCTACCGCACGGGCGACATCACCCGCCTCAACGTGGAGGCGTGCGAGTGCGGGCGGACGTTCGCGCGCATGGACCGGATCTCGGGCCGCTCGGACGACATGCTCATCATCCGCGGGGTCAACGTCTTCCCCACCCAGATCGAATCCGTGCTGCTGATGTCTCCCGAGGTCGAGCCGCACTACCGGCTGATCGTGGACCGGCAGGGCTCCATGGACACACTGGAGGTGCAGGTGGAGATCGCACCCTCCCTGTACAAGGAAGCCAAGGCGGCGATCCTCTCGGCGGACGACAAGGCGGCCTTCAACGAGTACGAGGCGCTCATCGACCTGAAGAAGGTCATCAAGGCCAATGTCAAGGACATCGTGGGCGTGACCGTCGAGGTGACCTTCAAGGAGCCGGGCGCCATCGAGCGGAGCGAAGGGAAGGCCAAGCGGGTGGTAGATCGCCGGCCGCGGTAGGTTCTTCCTGCATATTTTGTTGACTAGCAGCTGGTCTGACCAGTAGACCGCCGCTATACTGAGACGGGCGAGAGACACACCGTGTCTCTCCCTCCGTATACAATCCGCCCCTGCTGGGCCCAGGGGCGGATTGTTGATTTCTGCTATCCTACCCGGCGAACCATGGCTACCAGCTCAGACTCGAACCCCCGAAGTAGCCGCCCACACCCGGCCTCTGCAGGCGCGGAGGGACCCCCTCGGTGAACGACGTCGTCGGCGTGCTGCTGGTCCTGGTCCTCGTCTTTCTCAACGCCTTCTTCGTGGCGGCCGAGTTCGCCCTGGTCAAGATCCGCCAGACCCGCCTCTCCGAGCTTTCGGGCGAGGGGGGACGGCGTGCCCGAGTGGCGGAGTCCATGGCCAAGAACCTGGACGCCTACCTCTCCGCCACGCAGTTGGGCATCACCATGGCCAGCCTGGGCCTGGGCTGGGTGGGCGAGCCCGCTCTCTCCCACCTGCTCAGGCCGCCGCTCCACCTCATCGGCCTACAGTCGGACGCCGCACTCCATACGGCCTCGGCGCTGGTCGCCTTCGTCGTCATCACCTTCCTGCACATCGTGTTGGGTGAACTGGCACCCAAGTCCCTGGCCATCCAACGGACCGAGGGTACGGTCCTGAACATCGCCTACCCCCTGCGCTGGTTCTCGGCCGTCTTCCGTCCCATCATCTGGCTGTTCAATACCGCCGCGCTGGCCGTGCTGCGCCTCTTCGATATCCAGCCGGCGACGGAAGCCCAGTTGGCGCACTCCGAGGAGGAGTTGCGCATGATCATCACGGCCAGCCAGGCGGGCGGCCACATCGACGAAGTGGAGCAGACCATCATGCGCCGGGCCCTGACCTTCGGCGAGCACAGCGTGAGCGACATCATGGTGCCGCGGACCGAGATGGCCGCGCTCCCGGCGCCCGTCCCCATCCGGGAGGCCATGGAGGAGGTGGCGCAGAGCAACCACACCCGCTACCCGGTCTACGAGGACGACATGGACGACACCATCGGCTACGTCCATGTCAAGGACCTCTACCGGGCGCCGGGCGACCAGCCGGTCCGGACGCTGCTGCGGCCCATCGGTTTCATCTCCGAGACGGCCAGCATCGAGATCGCGCTCCAACGGTTCCAGAGCACGCGCACCCCGCTGGCCATCGTGGTTGACGAGCACGGGGGGACCGCGGGCATCGTCACCATCCAGGACGTGATCGAGGAGCTGATCGGCGAGGTCCAGGACGAGTTCGACCACGAAGCCCCCGTGGTGGAACCGGTGGATGGGGGAGGCTACTCCGTCGACGGTGGAGCCCGCCTCGACTACCTGGAGGAGACGCTGGGCCTGCAGTTACAGGATGAGGGCTTCCCCACGCTGGGCGGCCGGGTATTCGAGCAACTGCAACGCCGTCCGCGCGTGGGCGACGAGGTGGAGGTGGGGAACTTCCGGGCGCGGGTGCTGGAGGTGGACGGCATGCGCATCTCCCGGGTGCTGCTGGTGCCCTTCGAACCGCCCACGGTCGAAGGGAACGGAGGGACCTCCTCCCCGAACGGTCAGCGGTAGCTCGCGCGGGAGCTCAGGCACCCTGAGGGTGCCGGCCGGTCGAGTGGCGCCTCAGTCGAGCGCCAGGCGGCGGAGGGTCTCCGGCGTCGGGATGCCATCCGCGTCGTAGCCCAAGGCCGCGTAGTACTCGTCGAGGATGACATCCGGGTGGCGCACGTACTCGCCCGTCTTGGCCCCGGCATCCACCAGACCCTCTTCCACCATGCGGGCGGGGAGGACGTCGTCGGACCGGCGGAAACCCTCCCGCACGTTGAACAGGCGCTCCGCGGTCACGATACGCTCGCCCACCCACTCCAGATGACTCAGGTCGCCCAGCTCCTCCACGCCGGTGGCCGCGCGTAGAGTGGCCGCCAGGAAGGGGAAGTCCATGGCGGTGTCGGCGAAGTTGCAGAGGATCAGCGTCTCCTCCACCCCCTTGCGGATCTGGTTCCAGGCGATGACGTCACCCTTCCCGGTGTCTGCCACCGCGTCGAGGGGCCGCGGCTCCGTCGCCTTCGATATCTCCTGCCGGGCATAGCCGTACATGTGGCTCCCGCCGATGTTGGAGACCGCGTACCCCATGCCGTGCGCCTTGGCCCCGCGGGGGTCGTAGGCGGGGAGCTCCAGTCCCTTGACGTGGATGGCGTAGCGGGCGGCGTCCCCGCCCAGGTGCTCGGCCGCCCGTCTGGTGCCCTGCGCCAGCAGGTCGCCGATGCCTTCCCGGTAGGCGATCATCCGCAGCAGCGTGAGGATGCTCTGGCTGTTGCCCCAGTCGAGGTCCACCTCGGGGACGTCGTCGCGCGAGATCAGGCCGCGCTGGACCAGCTCGAACAGGAAGCCGATGGACACGCCGGCGCTGATGGTGTCGATGCCCAGGAGGTCGCACAGGTGGTCCGCGGCGACGATGGCCGCGGGATCGACGTGCCCCAGTTCAGGACCCAAGGCCCAGAGCGACTCGTACTCGGGTCCCTCGCTCCACTCCCCAGCGAACGGGCCGAAGCGGACGTGATGGATCTGACCGCAGCGGGTGGCGCAGCCCCAGCAGGCGTGGTTGCCCGTCTTCATGGCGGTGAAGGCGTCGGTGTAGACCTGCTCGAGCCCCTCCATGGAGGCCAGCTGGAAGTTCTTCACGGGCAGCATCCCCAGCTGGTGCACCTTCTCCACCATCGGCAGCGTCCCGGCGGCCCGCATGTTCCGGAAACGCGGGTGAGCGTTCAGGCGCGCCAGGTGGTCCTTGACCAGTGGATCGAAGGCATCCGGGTCGGCCGGCGTGAGCCGGCGGCGCGGGGCCAGGACCACGACGGCCTTCAGGTTCTTGCTGCCCATCACCGTGCCCACCCCGCACCGAGACGCGGTGCGGGTCCCGTGGGTGATGGTCGCGTAGAGGACCAGCCGCTCCCCGGCGGGGCCGATGCAGGCGACCTGGGCGTCCGGCCCGAGTCGCCGGCGCAGACGTTCCTGGGTCTCCTGGGTATCCAGACCCCACAGGTCGTCCGCAGGGAGGAGCCTGACATGCACCGGCCCGCCGCCGGAGGCCCGCTCCCGGGCGTCCAGGACCAGCACGCTGGGCCGAGCCGCCGCGCCCAGCAGACCCAGGCCGTCGATACCCGCGAACTTGAGCGCGGCGCCGAAGTCGCCACCCGCCACGGAGCGGGCCAGCGCCCCGGTCAACGGGCTCTTGGTCATCACGATCCAGCGACTGAACCCCCGGGCCGTCGTCGCCCCCAGGGGCCCGGTGACGAAGAGCAAGGGGTTCCCCGGGTCGAGGGGGGCGGTCCCCGGGGAACCCAGTTCGGTCAGCCAGCGGATACCCCAACCCCGTCCCCCCACGTCGTGGGTGACCCACGAGAAGGGCGGCGGTTCGAGGTCGCGGGCCGACCCGGCGATGAGGGACGCATCACCCAGATCGATCGGCAGCAGCCCGCCGGCGTAGCTGCCGGGAAGAACGGGGCGAGGTCGCGGGGGCTGCCGGGTCATGAGGATCCTCCCTGAGCGCCGGCCATGTCCCCGATGCCGTCGCCCACGGGCGGCGGACCCTCGGGGGGCGGGGCGAAGCCGTACTCCCGTCTCCGATCCTCCAGTTCGGCCAGCGCCATCCGCAGTCCGCTGGGTGTCAGGAACCAGCGCCGCGCGCGGACGGCGATGAAGTCGTAGACCTCCTGATCCGGGATGCCCCCGAAGTCGTCGCTGTTGATGCGGAATCCCAGCTGACAGAGCCGCCAGAACTTGTCGGCGTCCTTGACGACCGCTTCCTCCAGGGTGGATGCATCGCGGCTGGAGTCGTGCGACTCGATGATCCGGACGATCTCGCGTACTCGAGTGGGAGGGTAACCCCGGCGCTCGAGGATCTCGGTAGCCAGCCGGGCGCTCGCCAACTCGTGACGGCGGTTGAGCTCCGCGTCGCTGCTGTACGGCCCGTAAGCCGTGGCGAACAGCTCCTCCGGCACCTCGGACCACCCGAGGTCGTGGAGCATGAGGGCGGGCAGGACGATGTCCCGGTCGGCCCCCTCCTCCTCGATCATCAGCAGGGCGAACTGGGTCGACACCGGGATGTGGATGTCGTTGTGCCGCACGGTCAGGAAGGGCTCGGCCTCGCGGTAGAGCTCCAGCTCCTCGGGCCGCAGGCCGGGAGGCAGCTCGGCGTAGGTGCCGGGCGGCAGCGCCCTCGCGGGTGGCTTCGGCCTGAGGCGGAGCGGAAGCCGGCTGCTGGTCGGTCGGGCTCACTTGCGCCGGAACACGGTGTTGAGCATCAGGTCGATGAGGTACTGGTTCTGCGCGCCGTTGTCCTGCCCCTTGGCGATCTTGGCCGGGCGGGTCTGCACCACCCGCAGACTGTCCGGCAGAGGGTAGTCCCGGTCGAAGACCCACTCGATGTCCTGAGGCTCCCCGTACTGCGCCTCCAGCCGCTCGGCCAGCTTGATGAGCTCCGCCAGTTCCGCGTCCTCCAGACAGCTGCAGTTCTGCAGCTCGTCCGGCACGGGTTCCCACTCGGTGCCGCTGCCCTTGGCGATGACGTGCTGGTGCTTGCAGTTGACCGTGGCGTGCACGGCGCCCGTCGCCCGGTCGACGACGAACTGGTCCGGCGAGACGCCGCCGCCCACCACGCCTTCACCCAGGCCCCAGTTCCCCTCGATCAGCATCTTGGTGCGGTCCCCCGTGTTGGGGTGCACCGAGAAGGCCACGCCCGCGCACTTCGCGTTGACCACCTTCATGATGGCGACGCCGATGGGGAAGCTCTCGATGGCGAGGTTGTTGTTGGCCCGGTAGGCGATGGCCTGGAAGCTGAAGGAGCTGCCCCAGACCTCCACGATCTTCTTGGCCACCTGGTCGATGCCCTGCACGTTGAGGTGCGTCTCCATCTGACCGGGCATGCTGACCACGCCCGAGGATCGCACGGCCACGGGCACATTGGGAACGGCGCAGCTGTCGCACAGCTTCGCGTACTCCACGGCCACGTCCGCACGCATGCGCTCCGGGAGCGGATGGGCTTCCACCATCTCGCGGATGCGCCGGCTGTGGGTCTCGTCCGTGCTCAGGTGGTCGGTGCTCATGGTGCTGACGTACTCGCGGATCTCCGCGGCGGCGCCGGTCTCGCGCATGAAGAGGTTGTACGCGTCGATGCTGAGTGCGAAGCCGGGGGGCACGGGGAGTCCCGCGCGGGTCATCTCACCCAGGTTCGCGCACTTCTTGCCCACGACCTCGAACGAGTCCTTGGTCAACTCGTCGAACCAGAAGATCCATTTCTTGCTCATATGAAGTCACCCCTCTGGGTGGAGTTACCGCTACGGGACCGGGCGTCGGCCCCCCGGTGGGGCCGGTGGCTCCGCGGCGCGCGCCGCGGAGCCACCGTATCGGACCGCCTCAGTCCAGGATGGTCACCGTGCCCATGTTGCCGTCGATGCGGATGCGCATCCCGTCTTTGACCACCTTCGTGCCCTCGAACACGTTCATCACGACGGGGATACCGTACTCGCGCCCGACGATGGCCGCGTGCGAGAGGCTCGCTCCCCGGTCGACCACGACCCCGCCCAGCAGGGCGAAGACCGCCGTCCACGACGGGTAGGTGGTGGGCGCGACCAGGATGTCGCCCTCCTCCACGTTGATCAGGTCGGCGTCGCCCATCACCAGCCGGGCCCGGCCCTCGGCGATGCCGGGCGAGCCGCACACCCCGTAGAGGTCGGCCTTCAGCTCGGGCTTCGCCACCGGGAACGTGCCGACGACCACCTTGAGCACCACCGGGTCGTTCGAGCGGATCATGATGCCCATGGCGTCGTCCACGGTCACGCCGTCGCGCAGAATCATCGGCGGGTTCTCCAGCTCGGCCCAACGGGCCCACTCCGCCCGGCGGTCCGCCACGATCCCGCGCAGGTCGTGCCACTCCGGGGTGAGCGCCACCCGCCGGATCTCGTCCGGGATCAAGAAGAAGACGTCGTCCACCTGGTCCATGACGTCGGCTTCCACCAACCGGTTGCCCCAGCCCACCAGGGCGCGGCGCACCAACGCATGGGTGTAGAGGTCGAGCCAGTGGTTGTGCTCCTCGGAGAAGCCGCCGGAGCGCTGGGCCAGGCGCAGCAGCTTGGTGAACCAAGCGCGCTGCTCCTCGGGGATCTTCGCCAGGAGTTCGGCCTCCGCCGTCTCCCGCGCGCTGGACAGGCGGGCACGCTCCCGTTCCAGGTCGAAGTCGCCGCCCTTGTTCATGAACTGGCGCACGCTCATGAAGGCCGGCGTCGGATCCTCGATCCAGGTGGGGTTGATGAACTCGCTCATGCGTTGGGCGCGCCAGCCGTCCTCGCCCAGGAACTCGCGGAACTCGGCCAGCCACTCGCGCCCGGCCTCAGAGGTCTTGAGGACCTCCTCGACCTGGTCCGGCGTGTTGCTCATGAAGACGTCGCGCAGGCCCATCTCTTCGGCCTTCTTGCCGAAGGACCAGAGCGTCTTGTCGACCTGGAATACCTTGTTGTCGAAGCCGGTCAGCAGCGTGTGGAACTCCGGCGTGGAATCGTCCATGTCGAACATCTGCTTCATCATGGCCTCGAACAGCATGTAGACGCCGAAGACCACGTACATGAAGTAGAAGTGGATCTCCCACATGCGGCGGTTCAGGCGGAACGCGTCCTCCAGATGGTCCAGCAACTCGATGTTGGTCGAGCCCTCGATGTCGAAGGCGCGCAGCTCGCGGTAGTAGCCCTGCAGCTCGGCCAGGCTCTCGGCCCAGATCTCGTCGTAGTGATCGATGAACGGCTCGATCTCCTTGCGGAAGACCTTCTCGCGGGCGGCGATCTCCTCCGGGTCGTCCACGACCAGGACGGCCAGGTAACCGCCGCCGTTCCTCAACCGCCAGTCCCACCCCTTGCAGGTGGGGAGACTCAGCTTCTGCGCGGCCCACATCATGCCGTGACGGCAGTAGTTGATCCAACTCCAGCCGAACATCGGGGTCCACGGCGGAACCGAATGCGTCCCGTCGAGGAACCAGGCGTCGTACTTCTGCAGATCCGCGACCTCGTCGAACTCGAACGGCGTGATCTCGTAGGTCCTCATGGTCCCCCCTTCGCCGGCTTCCCGGCGCGATCGATATCGTCGCCCCTGGGCAGCGCCTCCCGGCTCCGCCCATCGCTGCGTCGCCCCCCGGCGTCGCTCACTTGACGGCCCTTAGCCCCGTCCCCGCTCCCGCGTCACCCCCCTCTTCGTGTCCCGCAGACCGACTCCACCTAGTTGAACTGCCGTCCCCCGTCGACGATGACCGTCTGCCCGGTGATGAACCCCGCCTCGTCCGAGGCGAGGAAGGCCACGATACCGACGACGTCCTCGGGCGCCTGCGCCCGTTTGAGGCAACCGCGGTCCACCCCGTAGCTCTCCGCCCCGGGGATGAGCCCCAAGCTGGCATCGGTGAGGGTGAACCCTGGAGCCACCGCGTTCACGCGGATGCCGTCCGGCCCCAGTTCCTTGGCCATAACCCGCGTCAGGCCGATCAGGCCGGCCTTGCTGGTCACGTAGTGCGCCCAGTTGGCCGATCCGCTCCAGACGGTGGCGGAGGTGATGGTGATGATGGAGCCGCACTGCCGGCGGCGCATGACCGGCGCCACCGCCCGGCTGACCAGGAACGGCCCCCGGATGTTGGTGGCCATGACCCGGTCCCACTCCTCCAAGGGCAGCTGGTCGAACGGGGCACGAGTGAGATCGCCGTAGGCGGCCGCGTTGTTGACGAGGACGTCGATGCGCCCGTAGCGCTCCACCACCTGCTCCACCCCGGCGACGACGCTCTCGGGAGAGACGACGTCCAGCTCCACGGCCAGATGACGGGGATCCGCGCCGGGTTCGCCTCCCGCCGACGGGGACCGGCCGGCCTCACGCGCGGCGGTCTCGAGCTCGGCGATCACCGGCGCCAGCCGCTCGCGGCTGCGGCCGGCGGCGGCCACCACGGCACCTTCTGCGGCGAACGCCCGGCAGAACGAGCGCCCCAGACCCCCGGAGGACCCGGTGACCAGACAGACCTTCCCCTCCAGCCTGCCCTCCCGGCCGGCGCGGCCCGCCGTCGACGCCCGATCGGCAGTGGCGGCCTGTTCCTCAGCGTTCATCGATCCCCCCTCGGTCCGGCGGCCGGCGCCCCGCGCCCGGCCGCCACCTCGGTCGTCCCCTAGTAGATGCGGCCCGCCTGCTCCCAGAAGCGCGGCAGCCCGTGGTCCTCGGCGATCACCTTATACGCACAGTAGCTGGAACCCCGCCCGATGCCGCCCCCGGAGTGCAGGTTGCTCGAGCAGATGTACAGATCCTTCACCGGAGTCCGGAAGTCGGACATCTCCGGAGTGGGCCGGAAGCGATCCAGTTGGTTGACGGTCATGGCCCCCTCGACCCAGCCGCCCTCGTGCATGTCGATATTCCGGTTTACCACATCCCACGGAGTCGTGATGTGGGCGTCGATGACGTTGTCCCAGGTCATATTGGGCGCGTACTTCTGCCAGTGCTTGAGGAACTCGCCCACGACCTCTTTCTTCATCCGCCGCCAGTCGGCCTGGCTGTGAAAACGGTAGGGCGGCGCGAACTCCTCGACCAGGATGGTGTGCTTGCCGTCGGGCGCCCGGCTGGGGTCGTAGATGGAGTCGGGGGCCGCCAGGAGGACGAAGTTGCTGGGCCAGCCCTTGGTCCAGATCTCGGCCTGATACTTGTAGGACATGTAGTCCACGTCCTTGGGGCCCATGTAGAGCCGGGGCTGCATGCCCAGGTCGGGGTACTGCTGGCGGGCGGTGTAGTCCGGCAGCTCGTGCATGGCGATGTTGCCCCACCAGATCTGGGCCCGGTCGTAATCGATGTTCTTCACCCGCCGGAAGGCGGGCTCGGGGAAGTGCTCCTCGCCGATGATCCGCTGGCAGGTCTGCGGCACGCCCAGGTCGCTGACCACGAACTTGCGTGCCCGGATCTCGCTGCCGTCCGAGAGCTGGACGCCCACCGCCCGTCCGTTCTCGATGATGGCCCGCTCCACCTCGTGGCTGACGAAGAACTTGCCCCCCAGGTTGCTGAAGGCCCGCTGCAGCGCGTGGGTGATGGAGTGGGTGCCGCCGTAGACGATGGAGGCCGACTCCCAGGAGAGCACCAAGGCCAGCGTGTGCACGAACACGTACGGGCCCAGGACGTCCGACGGGAAGGAGCCCGTCGAGGTCTCGATGGCGCGCATGAAGAGGATCTGGAGCTCGGGCGAGTCGAAGAGGTCCTTCGCCACCTGACGGCCGGTCTGGAACGCCCACACCGGATCGATGCCGTCGACCGGGTCCATCATGAGCTTCTCGAGGGCGTTCGGGACCCCGTAGGGGGTGGGCGGGGAGTAGCGGTACTCGCGGAAGGCGTCGCGCCACTTGCGCACGTAGCGGCCCAAGAGCTCCAGGTAGGTGTCGGCGTCCCGCTGGGAGAGCTTGGCGATCTCCTCATAGGTGCGCTGGACGTTGGCCTCGGAGTAGGTCTCCACGCCGGTGGCCGGGTCCACCACCAGCGCCGAGTAGCCGATGTAGGCCGACCCGTCGTCGAAGACGATGCCCTCGTTGTGGTCCGGGAAGACGTACTTCAGGCCCATGGAGGGCAGGTCGAAGTCGCGGTACGCGGGGTGTGCCCAGAAGCGGGTGAAGTGGGCGCAGGGGTTCTGAATGAACCCGGGGCAGGGCAGGTCCTCCCCGCAGGCACCCCCGCCCAGCTCGTGCTGGCGTTCGAACACGGCCGTCTCGAGCCCGGCCTTGGCCAGGTAGGCGGCCATGATGGTCCCGTGATGCCCCCCGCCGATGACGATGGCGTCATACGTCGCGTCAGCCATTGCTCAATCCCCCCTGTGCTGCCCCGTCGATGCCTGCTGGTCGTGAGGGGTGGCCGGGCCGGCGGTACGCCGGCCCGGCCACCCTCGTGCCTATGCCGTCGCGTACTCCTCGGCCCGTTCCTCCCGCGCCTTGCGCCGTTCCGCCCGGCGCGCCTCGCGCTCGCGACGGGCCTCGTCGCCGTCGGCCGCCGGACGGCTGACCTCCCGCCGCGCCGGCCGAGGGGCCGCCGCGGCCGGCGGGCTCGGAGCCGGGGTGGCCGCCACCGCAGCCGTCCCCTCGGAGACGGCCGGGGTCGCGGTCACGAGCGTGGGCGCGCTGCGCACGACCCGCTCCCGGGTGCTGCGGCGGCCGCCATCCTTTTCCATGACGAAGCCTTTGGCCTCGCTGCCCTTGACCAGCAGCTTCAGCAGGTGCCAGACCGTGGCCGGCTTGAGCATCTGCCCGGCCATCTGGCGCAGGTCCTTGCCACCCAGGTCGGCCTCGATGTGCCAGTGGACCGGCGCCGTGCTGGTGATGATCATCACCACGCTCTCCTCGCCATCCTCCTTGGGATGGAAGCCGTCGAAGTGGCACTGGAGCTGCGTCTTGCCCAATCCCGTCGATTTGACTTTCATCTCGCCTCCTCTCGGTCGTGTCTCTTCCCGCGCTCAAGCGCGGCCTTCGCGGGTCTTGCCGGTCAGCCCTAGTGCTGACCGAGGATGCCGGTCTTTCGGATCTCCGTCAGTTTCTCGGGCTCGCTCCACCACTTGTCCAGCCCCAGGTCGGCGGCCAGGACGTTGGCCGCGTTGTAGCCCGGGCCGAAGGTGACCATGCCGCCCGGAGCCACGCTGGCTCCGCAGACGTAGAGGCCGTCGATGGGCGTCTTGTTGTTGGAGCACTCCTCGTTCGGCCGCAGGTAACCCATCTGCAGCGGCTTGTAGGCCCCGTGCTTGATGGAGCCGTTCACCATGTTGAGGAACTTGTTGGAGACGTCCTTGGGCGTGGAGAGATAGCGCCAGACGATGGCGTCGCCCTTCATGTTGGGAGCGTAGGTGCGCAGAGTCTCCTGGAGCTCGTCGGCGTGCTGCTCGCGGATGCGGTACCAGGCGTCCGACCCGCCGTCGTAGAGCTCGTAGGGCGCATGCTCGGACAGCAGGCCGCTGGCGGCGCCGGCCGGTGCCTGATACGGGTCGTGGATGGACGGGAAGGAGGCGTTGAAGCCGGCCTCCGGCAGGAGCTCGCCGTCGTGGATGGCGTCCCAATGGTCGATCATGTCCTCGTGGGTGTCGTAGCCCAGCACGTGGACGAAGGCCTCGTTGACGTCCGGGTTCCACTTGGCGGCGATGAAGTCCGGCGGTTCGGCCAAGGCCAGGTGCACGCCGTTCAGGCTCCAGGTGTCCCACTCCCAGTCCTTCAGCCGGGTGGCGAAGTCGGCGTCCAGGTGCTGCTCGCCCACGTACTGCAGGAAGGTCTGGTGCGGATCCAGGCTCGAGGCGACGAACTTCGTGGCGTGGTGGACGGTGCCGTCCTCCAGCTCGACGCCGGTCGCCCGCCCGTCTTCGATGATGATGCGCTTGATGAGCTGGCTGCCGTAGATCATGCCGCCGTGGGCGTAGATGTCCTTGGAGAGCCGGTTGGAGAGTTGATGGCTCCCCCCGCGCAGCAGCTTGTAGTTGGCGGCGCGCTCGATCATGAGCGGGACCAGGAAGCCCAGGCCCTCCAGATCGTAGTCCAGTCCCCAGAAGCAGGCCGCGTAGAGCATGAGTCCCTTGATGTGCTCGTTCTCGAACCAGCTCTCGACGATATCGAGCGGCGTCCGCTCCTGAATGGCTTTGATCCTCAGGCCGATCTCGGTCTTCTGCAGGTTCGCCATCTGCTCCATGGGCGGGTGGGCCTCCGCGTAGGTGGCCGGCCCGAGGAACTCCTGCATCAGATTGGTGTACTCGGCGTGCATGGAGAGGTAGGCATCGGCGTCAGACTTGTTGAACTCAGCGAAGTTCTCCGCCGTCTTCTTGGGGTCGTTGTAGACGCAGACCGCGCGGCCGTCGGACAGGGGCATGCTCATGACCAGCTTCGGCTGGACGAAGTCCAGCTTGTACGTGCTCAGCAACTCCAGGTCCTGGAACACCGGAGCGTAGTCCACCATCATGTGGTAGACGGCGTGCGTGTTGTGGATCCAGCCGGGGATGGTGACCTTCTCGGTCGCGAGCCCGCCGCCGATCTCCATCCGCCGCTCCAGCACCAAGACCTTCAACCCGGCGCGGGCCATGTAGGCGGCGACGGTGAGCCCGTTCGGCCCGCCACCGAGGATGATGCCATCGTACGTCGCCATGCTTTCCCCCCGAAATTCCTGGACAGACCCTTCGGTGTCTGCGGGCAGTGTAGGCCCACGTAACGTTTGGAACAATTGAGTTCTCCTGTGCATTCGATAAGATGAGCTTATCTGCCTGGTCCAGCGGGACAGGAGACCCGGCCGGCGGACGTGCAGCGCGCTGGACGGTCCTGGCGATGGCCGGGGGGTCCGCATGATCAATCTGAACCAGCTACGCGTCTTCTACCTGGCGGCTCGGGAGAGCAGCTACAGTCGGGCCGCCCAGGTCCTCTTCATCACCCAGCCCGCGGTGACGCAGAACATCCGGGCGCTGGAACGCTACTTCGGCGTGCCCTTGTTCCAGAAGATCAGGCCGCCAGATGGAGCTGACCCACGCCGGCCGCATCCTCTTCCGCTACGCGCGGCGCATCTTCGAAGCGGCCGACGAGGCCGAGCAGGCCATGCGCGAGGCGGCCACCGTCGCCCGCGGGGAGCTGCGGGTGGCCACCACCAAGATCTATGCCCGCTACCTGATGCCTTCCGTGCTCTCCTCGTTTCGGGAACGCCACCCGGAGGTCACCGTGGTACTGAACGAGGGAAGCTCGGAGCAGGTGATCGAGGAGGTGCTCCACCGCCGGCATCAGATCGGGATCGGGGGGCGCATGGGCTACCCGGCGGGCGTGCGCGCCGAGCACTTCCGAGACGTCAACTTCGTGCTGGTCTGCGGCCCCGGCCATCCCTTCGCCGGAAGACAGGACGTCACCTGGCTCGAACTGGAGGGCCAACCCCTGATCCTCCGCGAGCAGGGATCGGGTACCGCCCGGGCCGTGCGGGACCGGCTGGCCAAGGAGGGCGTCCACGCGAAGGTGGCCATGGCCTCCGGGTCGTTGGACTTCATCCTGGGCTTCGTCGCCGAGGGCCGCGGCATCTCCTTCGTCTACGAGCCCGACGCGCGGGAGGAGATCGCCGCCGGCCGCCTGGTCACGGTCCCCCTGCCCGGCCCGCCGGTCACCCTGGTGACCGACATCATCACCCTGGACGAGGGTCCCGTGCCCCCGGCCATCCGGGCCTTCCTGCGCGTGATGCACGAGTCGGCCACCTTCGCCTGGGAGCAGCGCCAAGAGCCCGGGGCCGGAGCAGACGACTCGGGCACGCCGGGGAGGAGTAGCGGGACCAGCGCTCCTGCCGCCCGCTCAGGTAAGCGCTCCTCCGCCTGCCCCGGCTCCTCCGCCTACCCCGATTCGTGGCCGTCCTCGACGATATCCCCGCCGGGTGACTCTCCCTCGGTATCGAACGGCGGGACGTAGTCGTGCAGCGTCGGGAAATCCTGAAGATGCTTCGCCATGGCCGCCTCCAGGTAGTGGTCCACCCAGCGGAAGATGTCGTTGCGCCGGATGGAGAGACGAAGGCGACGCATGCGGTATCGCCGTTCGGCGGGCGGCATGGTGAACGCTCGGTAGATCGTGTCGGCCACGCCATCCACATCGTGGGGGTTCACGGTCAGCGCCCATCGGTGTAGCTGAGGCGTCGCCCCCGCGAAGTCGCTCAAGATAAGGATCCCCTGCTGGTCCACGTCGGCGGCGCAGTACTCCTTGGCCACCAGGTTCATGCCGTCCTTGAGCGGCGTGATCAAGGCGATGTGGGCCGCTCGGTAGTAGGTCAGGAGCTGGTCGCGGCTCAGGCTGCGGTAGAGGTAGTGGATGGGCACGTAGTCCATCTCCGAGAACTCCCCGTTGATCTCTCCCACGAGCCGCTCGATCTGGCTCTTCAGCAGCTGGTACTCCGGCACCAGCTCCCGGCTGGGCACGGCCACCTGGATGAAGATGACCGACCCCCGGAGCTCCGGGTACCGATGCAAGGCGACCCGGAAGGCCTCCAGCCGCTCGGGGATGCCCTTGGTGTAGTCCAGCCGATCGACCCCCAGGATGATGGTCCGGCCGCCCAAGGCGGTGCGAAGCCAGGTGGCTCCCTCGGTCACCGGCCAGTCGGCGGCCCGGCGGGCGAACTCGTCGTAGTCGATGCTGATGGGGAAGGCACCCACGCGGACTTCCCGACCGGCGTGAGTGAGGGTGAGCACGGCTCCGGTCCCGTGCGTGCGGATGTTCGGCAAGAGACGGCGCACGCACTGGAGGAAGTTGCGCCGGTCCCTCAGGCTCTGGAAGCCGACCAGATCGAACTCCAGCAGAGCGTTGAGGATCTGCGAGCGCCAGGGCAGCTGCAGGAAGATGTCCAGCGAGGGGAAGGGGATGTGGTGGAAGTAGCCGGTCCGGTGAGGGGCCTCCATGGCCCGCAGCTCCTTGGCGACCATCATCAGGTGGTAGTCGTGCACCCAGATGTAGTCATCGGCTCGCGTCTCCTCCACGATCACCTCGGCATAGCGCCGGTTCACCGACTGATAGCAGTCCCACGCCTTCGCCGAATAGGTCGCCCGGGTAGGCAGATCGTGGAAGAGGGGCCAAAGGGCGCTGTTGGCGAAATGGTGATAGAAGAGCTCCACTTCCCGAGCATCGAGCACCACCGGCAGCAGACGGTAGCCTGCGTTCGCCGAGGCCTTTTCCAGCACCTGTCGCAGCTCCGGGATGACCTCCGTGGTCCCCGGCCAGCCGATCCACAGGCCTCCTCGGTTCGACAGGACGGGCGCCAGGGCCGTCACCAGCCCCCCCGAACCGGGCTTGGTCGTCCACCCGCTCTCGCCGTGCTCGAGCACGATGGGCAGCCGATTGGACACCGCGACGAACCGCGGACCCGTACGCCGGTCGGCGGAAGACGCGCTGGTCCCCGCGATCCTCCCCGCCGCGGGCTGGACTCCGGCCGTCCGCCCTCCGCCACTAATCCTTCACCTCGACGAAGGAGCGGGCCGGACGACTCATGCCGACCATGGCGGCCAGATAGTCACGCAGCTGCCGGGTGATGAGGAAGTTCTCCAGGACGAAACGGTGGGCCATCCGCCCCATGAGGTGCAGCTGGTCGGTCCGATGCAGCAGGTAGCGCATGCGCAGGGCGGCGCCTTCGGGGGTGCGGACCAGGAACCCGGTGTGATGGTTGACCACCTGCATGCGGATGCCGCCGGTATCGCCCCCGATGACCGGCTTGCCCTTCCACAGACCCTCCGTCACCGTCAGCCCGAAGCCCTCCCGGAGTGATTTCTGGATCACGATGGTGGAGGCCCTCTGCAAGGCGTTGACGGTGCGGTGCGCGTCGGGAGGAAGCAGCAGCACGTGGATGTCCGTATCGCCCTCGGCGGCCAGGCGCGTCTGATGAAGCATGGCCGCCCCTTCCGGATCGTCGCCGGCGGCCCCACCGGCCAGCACCAGCTGCAGGGGAGTCATCTTTCGCACCAGACGGTACGCCTCGATCACCCCGATCGGGTCCTTGAAGCGGTCGAAGCGCGATATCTGGACCACCAGGGGAAGCTCGGGGTCAAGGTCGAACTCCGCAAAGACCGCGTCCACCTCCTCCGGAGGCAGTCCGCGATTCTTGTCGCTCAAGGGGTCGATGCTGGGCGGGATGATGTATTGGGGGTGGGGCAGCGACTGGGCGAACTCGGGCAGGGAGAAGATGCTGGCGTCGTAGTCGGTGAGGAACGGGCGCAGATACTTCCAGGTGGGCCGGTAGGGCCGACGAAGATCGATGTGGCAGCGCCAGATCCATTTCCCCCGACGGTCGCTCACGTAGCGCAGTAACGGCGCGGGCTGCGGGTCGTGGATGAACACGAAGTCCGCCTTGGACAACTCCTCGCCCAGGATCTCCGCGTTCGCCCGGTTGGTCTCCTCGTACGTGTCGCAGATGGTTTCCGGGCCGATGGGCTCGCCCTGCAACCCGTTGTGCAACGTCTTCGTGCAATCGTAGAAGCGGCCCTCGCCTTCGATCACGAGCCACTCGGCGTCTAGTCCAAGGGCCTGACTCAGCGGGACCAGCTTGTTGAGGATCTCGGCCACGCCGCCCCCGGTCCGCGTGGAGTTCACGTGGACGATGCGCGCGCCGCGCAGCGCGCGCGCCAGCTGACGAAGGTGGTCGACCACGGCTTCTCCGGTGACTTCCGCGTACTGAGCCAAGAGGTCCTCGGAGGTGCCCGTGGGGAGACCCGACGTATCCACGCTCATCGCCTGACCTCGAAGAAGTCGAAGGCGAGGTCGGACAGGGTCTCCCGAGTGCGCTCGAGCGAGGTGAAGTACGGGTCCACTCGCGAGAAGGCCCGCACGAGGGGAGAGTAGACGGGACCCCATGCCTTCAACCAGGCCAGCAGG
The DNA here is from genome assembly GCA_963796315.1 of uncultured Actinomycetota bacterium. Lineage (GTDB taxonomy): Bacteria > Actinomycetota > Thermoleophilia > RBG-16-64-13 > RBG-16-64-13 > CAWCLH01. The sequence continues at coordinate 198,205 of CAWCLH010000021.1, read as the reverse complement.
TCGTCGATGCCCTGCGGGGTGCGGCGACGGGCGTCGATGAAGTGGAAGAAGATGCTACCCGTGGAGAGATGCGGCAGCGTCTCCGATAGCTGCTCCGGACGCTCGATCGTCCTCTCGGTATCCAGGATGACGGTCTGGGCGTGAAGGAAATGGAACTGCTCGTCCGGGGCCGCCCAGGGCACGAAATCGGCCGAGTCCAGTCGCTGGTCGATGATCTCCACCACCTCTTGTCGCAATGCCTGGGGGTCGGACAGCTCGGTGGGGTCGACCATGCTCAGCCGCTCGGCCAATGCCTTCTCGTGCAGGCTGTGCCGTGCCCAGGAGGCGAAGTCGTTGTAGTACTCGGGCTCGTCGAACGACGGTCGCAGCAGGCGTTCCCAGAAGTGATGGTAGATGCTGCGGGCGGGCACCCAGAGGATGGCATCGCGCAGCTCCTTCAGCGTCTGCGCCCGGACCCCCGTGGCCAGGATGACCAGGGCGCAGTCACGGACTTCGAAGGGTGCCGGAGGCCCGTTCCCGTTCATGGATCACCTCACCTTCCTTTCGGCCTGACCGTGTCCGCCGCTCTTGCCTATCTCTCCCGAGGACACGGCTCTCAATCAGAGACCGGTCGGTGGACGACAGGGACCGCGTCGACCACACCGGGGACTTCCGACGGCCGCAAGGCGAACACCAGTAAGGCCAAGTCGTCCTGGAGATGGCCGCCGGCGAACTCAGTGATGTGCCTGAAGAGCTCGTCCGGCGCGGTCCGATGAGCCCCGGGGGCCAATTGCTGCAAGAGCGCGGCCAACCGCTGCTCGCCGAACAGCTCGTGCTCCTGGTTGCGGGCCTCGATGACCCCGTCGGTGTAGAGCAGCAGAAGGTGATCAGCCGCCATCGATCGGCGCACCTCCCGGTAGCGCTCGTCGGCGAACACCCCCAGCACCGTCGACCCGGTGCTGAGTCGGGCCACCTCCCCGGAGGGTTCCCGCATGAGGGCGGGAGGATGGCCCGCGCTCGAGTAGAGCAGTTCTTCGGCGGACGGGTCGGCGATCCCCAGAAAAGCGGTGACGAAGGCCCGCGGCTGAGAGTGACGGGTCAGGACGTCGTTGGTCTTGGCCAGGATCTCGCCGGGGCCGGCTTCCTCATGGGCGAAGATGCGGACGGCGTTCTTGACCAGCGAGGTCAGGCTCGCCGCCTCCAGGCCCTTGCCCGACACGTCGCCGATCAGCACCGCCACGCGCCCGCCGCCCATCTCGAAGACATCGTAGAAGTCGCCTCCAACGCGGCTGAGCTCGGTGGCGGAGCGATAGAGCGTGCTGTAGACGCAGCCGGGTAGACTCTCGGGAATCGTGAGCAGGGCCTCCTGGAGCGTGTCGGCGATGTGACGCTCGGCCTCATAGAGGCGCGCGTTCTCCATGGCCAAGGACACGGAGGCAGCCAACTTGGCCACGAAGTCCACCTCGCTCTCGGTGAACGGCACGGGCGCCGACCGGTAGGCGAAGAGGAGGATGCCGACCTCGTCTCTCAACCTCAGAGGAGCCACCACGAAGGAACGCAGCCCGTAGCGGCGCATCGTGTCGGCGTCGAATCGGTCGTCGGTGGTGACGTCGTCGACGACGAGGGGCCGCCGCCCCCCCTCCGCTATCGCCGCCCGGATCCCCGCGCCGCCGACGATCGCCTGCTCTTCAAGCTCCGCCAGACTCCCGCGTGCGCACTGGACCCGCCAGACGTCGCCATGCTCGAGCCGGAGGAAGGCCGCCGCCTCACAACCGACCGCCAGGAAGGCGGCCTCGACCACCTGGGCGATGCTGCCGGAGAATTCGGGAGTCGCGTTGAGGATCGCGTTGATCTCGTTCAACACCGCGCCCAACTCCCCGCCCCGGCGGCGCTCCTGGTAGAGGCGGGCATTCTCCAGAGCGATGGAGACCTGAGCGGCAAAGGCCTCGAGCAACTCCAGCTCCCGCTCGTCCAGGCGGCCGGGGCGTCGCGCGCCCACGCGAGCGCCAGAACGCCGGCCGTTCGATCGCCCAGCGTCAACGGCAGTTGGACGGACTGCCCCAGCCGGGCGCGCGCAGCCGCCTCACGGGCGACGAACGCCGGCTCTTCGGTCGACGTCCGGGATCACCTCCCTCAACCCGCTCTGGAAGACGCGGGAGCCCACCCCCTCCCCGCGGGCGAAGCGAAGCGGGCTGAAAGCCTCGGACCCCGCTCCGGAGGCGAAGAGGACACGCAGCTCCTCGGTATGCCGGTCGGGTACCAGCACCCAGGTGCTGATCGCCCCGAAGAGCCGTCGCGCGGACCGTGCCGTCACCCGCCGCACCGTCTCGAACTCGAGCGAGCTGGTCAGTTGGCGCCCGGTGTCGGCCAGGTCCGCCAACCCGGCCACCGTCCGTTTGAGCTTCTGGCGGGTCTCGTTCAGGGAATGGGCCAGGTCCTCCACCTCGTCGCCGGTCCCCATGACGATGGGCACGTCGAAGTCCCCGGCGCCCACGTCGCGGGCCCGGCCCTGCACGTACCGGAGCGACGAGGCGATCCGCCGCCCGACCGTCACGCTGACCAGGAGCCCGGCCAGCACGATGGCGATAGCCGCCCCGATGGACACGGCGAGGTTCCGGCGAAGGTCGGCCAGCGCCGTGCCGGCATCGACGGAGGACCCGGCCACCCAGCCCAGGTCCTTGATGGGCACCTCGACGATCAGCCGGGTCTGGTCCGTACCCGGGTACACGAACGAGGTGCTCGACGCCACCTCGCCCCGCAAGGCCTGCCGGACGATGGGCTGCCCGCTCCAGTCGGAGCCGGCGATCTCCTCACCCGGGTACGAGGTCTGCAGCACCACCCTCCCGGCCGGGTCCAAGAGATTCTGCCCACCGGTGATACCCGGGGTCAACAGGAACTCGCGCAGGCGCACGACCGAGACGAACGCGCCGACGATGCCGATGGTGCCCGTGTCCAGCCGCTGCACCGACTGGGTGATCCAGAAGCCCTGCTGCCCCCCGATCTCCTTGAGCCCGCCGGTGCCGCGGACCGCGGTCCTCTCGATCAAGCGGGTGAAGGCCGGGTCCCCGTTCAGCTTCAAGCCCAGCATGGTCGGCTCCGTGGCCAGCAGCACCGTCCCTTTGTTGTCCACCCAGGCGGCCAAGGCGAGCGGATAGTCGTCGTGCAGCTGCCCCAGGAGCGCCTCGATCTGGACCGGGGAGTAGTCGTTGGAGACGATGGCCCGGGCGTCCGAGGAGCAGGTGCGCTGCAACTCGCGCACGAAGGAGAGGAAGCTGGATCGGGTCAGCTCCGCGATGTTGCGCCGCTCGGTCATGACGGCATCGATGCGGACTTGGTACCAGCGGGCGTAGCTCCACCCGAGGACGATGGCCAGCGGAAGGGCCACCACCGCCACGATCAAGATGAGCTTCTTGCCGATGGAAAGCCGGAGGTGCATAACGCTCCCGGGGTGGGGGCATACACTCTAGTGTTCTCCACCGCCGGAGGTCAAGGACGGTTGCACCGGGCGGAGTATGCTAAGGAGAGCGCGCCCATCGACCTTAGCCCGCATCGACGTCCCAAGGCAGCCGCAGGCCGATGACCCGCAAAGACATACCGCTCGAGTCTGACGCCCTCCGCGTCAACCTTGCCGGCACGGCGCAGGACGTCGTCATACCGGAACGCTACCTGCCCCTGCTCCAGGCGGTGGCCTCGCTCGGTGTCCGGGAACCGGTCAGGGAGATGCTGGCCGAGTACTTCCACCGCTACCGCAACCCCGCGGCGGTGATCGAAGGCCTGCAGACCATCCTCTTGCGAAACTGGGTCTACTTCGAGCGCAGCGAGGACCGAGCCCGTCTCTTCGCACTCTTCGCCGAGCTTCTCGACCGGCTGCTGGACGAGCCGCTCACCGACGCGCAACTGTCGCTGCTGGTCCGTCAGATCGCGTTGTGGGGGGGCCCGGCCGCCGCCGGGCCGTTCGCTGCGGACTACGCCGCCCCCCTCGAGGGGCTGGCCCAGCACCTGCTGGCCTTGTTGCCCCGGAGGCCGCTCCCCTTCCTCGAGCGCGACTCCCTGCTGCGGGACCTGGCGCGCAAGGCGGCGGGCGGCGCCGGCGGATCCTCGGAGCAACGCGACGTCTCGTCGCTCTTCGTGAGGCTGTACCGATCGGTGCTGGAGGCCGGCTACGTCAGGATCGCCGACCGCCTCGACCTGCCGGCTTGGTCGCGATCGCCGGACGCCCCCCTCAACGACCGAGCGACCGTGGAGCAGCTCTTCCTGCCGATGGCCGCCGAGCGGGTGGAGGGGTACCGCCGGGCGACGGCACAGGCCTCCGACGACGAGGTGGGCGGCGGATGCTGTCCCACCTTCTCGGAGTTGCTCGACGACGCGATACGGGCCATCTTCCGCATCAGCGACCTGGAAGACCGCTTCGCCGTCTGCCTGTTCTTCCTCAAGGACGACACCCTGGGCTACCGCCAGCACGAGGTGATGGTGGATCTGCTGGGGGTGGTCAAGCTGCTGCTGGCTCCCGGCGTCGGCATCGACCTCGACCGTCTGCTGGCCCGGCTCACCCGCTTCTTCCACAGCCGCGAGAACCTCTTCCCCGAGATGCGCTTTCAGATCTACGAGGCCGTCGGGGTCGCCATCGGGCACGCCGGGGCCACCCGGGCGGCCGACCACATCATCGACGACCTGCTCTCCTGGCGCTTCCAGTACCCGGAGATCACGGGAGCCACCGACGAATGGCGTACCGTCGTCAACCCGTACCACGTGGCCAACATCCGGTGCTGGTTGCACATCATCGAATCGGCCCCGCTGCTCTACGAGCGGCTCGCCGCCGCCCTCAACGTGCAGCTCCGGCTGGGCGGCGTCTTCATCAGCGACACCGACCTCTTCCAGCGGGACGTCACCCGATTCCTCAACGCGGAGATCCGGCCCATCGCCTTCGCCGCCAAGCAGCTGCTGCGGGCCCTGCCGGTGTACTTCAACGAGGTGGGAGCCGAGGGTGAGCTGCGCTCCGTCTCCACCGAGGTGGACGAGATCTGCAACCGGCGGGACACCCTGATGCACTTCGTGCGCAAGCAGGTCCACGCCGAGTCGTCCAACCGGCTGGTCGCCTTCAGCGCCGCCATCCTGCGCTACTGGGCGACCGTGGACCCCTCGTACCTGGAGCCCTTCCTGTCGCCCAACACCCTGGCCGCAGTCCGAGGGGAATCCCGCCTGGCCGAGGGTCCGCACCGGTTGCTGCTGCACCTGGCCCGGCAGGACGGCGGGGATCCGGAGGCGGTGATCTGCGAGCTGCTGGAGCTCAGCCCCGAGACCCTCAGAGACCGTCTGCGGGACGCCGACGGCGGAGCAGAGGAGGACCGGCGGCGGCTGGAGCTGATCGTTCGCCAGCACCAGCTCCTGACCGAGAAGTACGCGCTGACCGACCAGGGTCTGGGGCCGATGGTGGCGCGGCACCTGCAGCTGACCGGCGAGGCCCGAGCCCGTTTCGCGCAGGCCCTGGAGGCGTGGAAGACGGCGGGCGACGGCGCGAGCGAGGCCGCCCGCCTCGCCCTGCTGGACGCGTCGCTGGACGTGCTGCAGGAGTTGCGCGCCATCGTCTTCTCCCCGGTGGCGTCCGACGCCAGCGAGAACATCTACCACAAGCGTCACATCGCGGCCGGCATCCCCTCGATGTACGGCAGCTACAGCGAGCCCAAGTTCGACGCCCTGGGGCTCTCGTTCCGCGTGGAGGCCCTGGTCAGCCGACTGCTGGAGGATGTCGTCCTCCCGCAGGAGCTGCCGCACTTCACGCGGGCGGATCGGCGGCGCATGGCCGCCACCCTGCGGCGCTTCGAGCGGGCGCTCGGGGTGGACGGCATCCACTCGCAGAACCTCTCGGCGACGATCGAGCTCCTGGCCGCCAGCGCCGAGCACCCGGCCTTCTCGTTCCGGCAGAGTCAGAACATCCTGCAGTTCCTGGCCCAGGGCATCTCGGAGCTGACCAGGCTCGCCATCGTCAGCCACGATCATGCCATCCGCACCATCCTCGAGCACGACTGCCGGGTCTGCGAGGCCCGCGGGTTGAGCGGAGACGCCCTCGCGGAGGTGGTCCTCCGAGACATCCTGGTGTCGGCGCTGGGCCTGCAGACCCTGGACCGGTTCGTGGCGGACTCCCTGCGCCGTCTCAACGAGCTCGGCACCCAGCTGCCGCCCGACGACCTGGACCGCATGGCCCACTACGACCCGGACCGGCTGGTCTCGTGGATCCACGAGCCCGACCCCTCGACCGACGACCGGCTGACGCTCGGCGCCAAGGCGCTCGGGCTGAAGCACCTGGTGGCGTACGGGTATCGGGTGCCCGAGGGGTTCATCCTGACCACCGAGCTGTTCGGCGCGTCGCCCGCCATGTCACATCGGCCGCTGTACGACGCCACGGCAAGCCTGATCCGGGATGCCCTGCATCAGCTGGAGGAGCGGACCGGCCTCCGTCTGGGGGACCCGGACCGGCTGCTGACCCTCTCGATCCGGTCGGGAGCGGCCGTCTCCATGCCCGGGCTGATGGACACGTTCATCAACGTGGGGCTCAACGACGAGCTGACCGCCGCCCACGCGCGCCGGCCGGGGCTCGAGTGGTCGGCCTGGGATTCGTACCGGCGCTTCCTGCAGGGGTGGGCGATGTCTGCGGGCGTCGACCGAGACGTCTTCGACGAGCTGATGCTGACCTTCAAAGACCGCTACGCCGTCGGCCAGAAGCTCGACCTCACCGCCGCGCAGATGCGCGAGGTGGCCTTGGCCTACAAGGAACGCGCCCGGGAGCTGGGCGTGGTCTTCATAGAGGATCCGGTCGGCCAGGTACTGGCCTGCATCCGCAAGGTCCTGGAATCGTGGGACGCGCCGACGGCGCAGTTCTATCGAACGTACGTCGGCGTCGCCGAGGAGTGGGGGACGGCCGTCATCATCCAGCGCATGGTGCTGGGGAACCTCGGACGAGGGTCCGGCGCCGGAGTCACCTTCACCAGGAGCCCGCAGGAGACCGAGAGCCGCCAGGTCCGCCTGTTCGGCGACTTCGCCATCGGCAGCCAGGGTGAGGACCTGGTGGGAGGGTTGGTCTATCCCCTGCCCATCTCGGAGGCGCAGCGCGTGGGCTCGCGCACGCACATGCAGGCGGAGCGCTCGCTCGAGCGCGACTTCCCGCAGGTCTACGAGAAGCTCTTGTGCGTGGCGCGAGACCTGGTGGAGGAGCGCGAGTACGACCCGCAAGAGCTCGAGTTCACGTTCGAGTCACCCGCGGCCGAGGACCTCTTCCTCCTCCAGAAGCGGCCGATGGTCCACGCACCCGGAGCCGGCGAGCAGCCGGTGTTCGACATGCGCGGCTGCGACGCCTGCGAGCTGCCCCTGGCCGTGGGGGTCGGCATCTCGGGAGGGGCCTACGCGGGGCGGGTGGCCGTGGACGGCGCGCAGATCGACGAGTTGGTGCGCCAAGACCCCGGCGGGCCCATCCTCCTCCTGCGGCCGGACACCGTGCCCGAGGACCTGGGCATGATCGTGCGCGTGCAGGGCATCCTGACCGCCAGGGGCGGCTCGACCTCGCACGCCGCCGTCACCGCCCGGCGGCTGGGGAAGACGGCCGTGGTGGACTGTCGCGCGCTGGAGGTCAACGAGCGCGAGGGGACGGCCCGGCTGGGCGGGCACGAGCTGCGGCCGGGAGACTGGGTCAGCATCGACGGCCGGACGGGACACATCTACCTGGGAGCATTGCCGACCATGGTGCCTCCCAGCGGGACCTTCTAGGCGACAAGGAGGCGACATGAGCACGCGGACCCTCGGGATCAACGGCCTCGGACGCATAGGCAAGCTCACGCTGTGGAGCCACCTGGGAGGCGACGCCTTCGACAGCTTCGTCGTGAACGTCGGACGCCCGGTGGGCACCTCCCTGAGCTCGCTCGCCGAGTACTTGGTCAAGGACAGCACCTACGGCCCGCTGCACCGCTACCTGCTGGGACGTGCCGGGCGCCGAGACCTCGAGATCGTGGACGAGCAGGCCGGGCTGCTCCGCCTGCACGGCAAGGAGGTCCGCGTCTTGCGGGAGGCACGCAACCCCAAAGACATCGCCTGGTGGGAGCACGGCGTCTCGGTGGTGGTCGACGCGACGGGACGGTTCGTCGACCCCAGCGCGCCGTCGGACGCGCCCAACGGCTCGCTGCGCGGCCACCTGGACGGCGGCGCCAAGGCGGTCGTCCAGAGCTCGCCCTTCAAGATCAAGGCCAAGAACGTGCCGATGCCGGACGACGCCATCACCCTGATCAACGGGATCAACCAGTACGCCTTCGACCCCACCCGGCACAACCTGGTGTCCGGCAGCCTCCTGCACGACCACGGCTCTGGCCCACATGTTGCGCCCGCTCCTCGACCAGGACCTGACCCGCACGATGATCACCGCGGGCATGAGCACGGTCCACGCGGCCACCAACACCCAGCACGTGCTGGACGCGGTCCCCGGCTCGGGGGCGAAGGACCTGCGAAAGACGCGCTCGGTCTTCAACAACATCATCCTGACCTCGACGAACGCCGCAAAGGCGCTCGAGCAGGTCATGCCGGAGATCCGCGAGATCGGCTTCATGGCCGACTCCGTGCGCATCCCCACCACCACCGTCAGCCTGATCATCCTCAACGTGACCTTCCAGACGGAGCTGACCGTCGACGGCCGGCCCCTGATCGACCGGGACGTGATCAACCGCATCTACCGGGAGGCGGCCGACGGCACCTCGCGGGGGCTGCTGCGCTTCAGCGAGGAGCAGAACGTCTCCGCCGACATGGTGGGCGAGGACGCGGCGGTCGTCATCGAGGCGGTCGAGACGCATACGCGCACGGGCTTCATCGAGGTGCGGGTACCCGCCGAGACCGGCGCCGCCGCGGTGCCGGTGGGCGCGGCCGCCCCGGCGGGCGGCCCCCCTCACGGCGACCCCTCCCGACCCGACGGTGGATCCGGGTCGTCCAGCATCCTGGCCGAGGCCGCCCATGCAGGGAACGGGCGACCGGAAAGCCGGGTGGTGCGCATCCCGGTGACCCACGTCAAGGTGTTCGGCTGGTACGACAACGAGTTGGGCAGCTACACCTCGCGCCTGGGCGAGCTGACTGCCTTCGTCGCCGGCCAGGTCTAGTCCCTGGCCCTACCGGCCTGAACGGACGAACACCTCACGCCCGACGGGCCCTGAGTCACCGCGTCGGCGTGCCTTCCTCCAGGATGACGATCTGGGGACGAAGGAAGGCGGGCCCCACGTCGAGCAGAGCAACCGCTCGGGGCAAGTGGAAGCGCCGGTTGCCGGCGGAGCCCGGGTTGAGATGGAGGATGCCCTCGTGCCACTCGACCAGCGGCTTGTGGGAGTGCCCGACGATCACCGCCGCCACGCCCTCGGCCACCGGGTCGTTGGCCGCCTAGCAGCGTCTCGCGGACGTGGCCGACGAGAAGCGTGCGGCCCGCCACCGTCAGGCGCCCCTCGAGGGGCAGGTCCCAGGCCCAGGCGCCTTGGTCCACGTTGCCCCGCACCGCGATGACCGGCGCCACCCGGCGAAGCCCGGCCAGCACGTCGGGGGAGCCCACGTCACCGGCGTGGACGATCACCTGCACCCCGGCGAACAGGTCGAGCACGACGGGGTCGAGGCGGCCGTGGGTGTCCGAGATCACACCGATTCGGACCACCTCGGGCGACCTACCCTCCTCTCGGTCTGTCTCGGCTCTCAGCGGCTCACTCTCCTCGACCGGCGGGTGTGGCACCCGCTGGTAGACTGAGGGACGCGGCAGAGTGTACCAAGGAGGCCTGCCCCCATGACCGACCGTGCCGGGGAGGAGTTTCAACGAGCGACCCGATACCAACGGTCGGAGATGAGAGGCCACGCCCTCGACTGGGAGACGAAGCCGGCCACCTTCAAGCTCTACCCGCAGGCTCCGGTCGTCCCCCTGCCACCCTCCGGAGCGCGCCTCGTGGCCAGGAGCGGACATCCGTCCGGAAGAAAGCCTGTGGTACGCGCTCGACCGCAGACGCAGCGTCCGCCAGTTCGCCTCCGAGCCGCTCGAGCTGACCGACCTCTCCCAGCTGCTCTGGGCGGCGAGCGGGAGCACCCGCTCGACTCCTTACCACCTGTTCCGCACGGCTCCTTCGGCCGGCGGGCTCTATCCCATCGAGACGTACGTCGTCGCCAACGCCGTGACCGGTCTGGAACCCGGGCTGTATCACTACCGCCTGGTCGGCATGACGGAAGATGGGGGCCTGGATCCGGCCAGGGGTCACGCGCTGGAACGGCTCGCCGAGAGGCGATCTCGGTCCCCAGGCCGCCCGGGCGGCCCTCGACCAGGCGATGGTGGCCCGGTCCGCGGTGGTCTTCGTCTGGACGGCCGTCTTCCCGCGCAGCCGGTGGAAGTACCGGGAACGGGCCTTCCGCTATGTGTACCTGGATGCCGGACACATAGCCGCCCACGTCTCGCTGGCGGCCGTCGCTCTGGGGCTGGGCAGCTGCCAGGTCGCCGCCTTCTTCGACGACGAGTTGAACGCGCTCCTCGATGTTGACGGCGAGGAGGAGAGCGCCCTCTACCTCACGGTCGTCGGCAGGCCCAAGGAAGGCGGCGCATAGCGGCCCGTATCGGGCACGCGGCGGCGCCCCTGGGTCTCACTCCATGGTGGCAAAGAGGGAGTTGAGCGATTCCGCCAGCGTGGGGTGCGTGTACACGGCCTCGCGAAGCCGGGCCGCGGTCAGGCCGCCCATCATCGCCGTCTCGATGACGGCCATGATCTCGCCCCCCTCCAGTCCCAGCACGGCCGCCCCCAGGACGAGATCGGTCCGTGCGTCCACGACCGCCTTCATCATGCCTCGCGGCTCGTCGACCTCGAGGGCACGCGATACCTGGTCCATCGCGAGCCGGGCGATCTTGACGTCGCGACCCCGCCGCCGGGCCTCTTCCTCGGTCATCCCCACCCGACCCAATTGGGGGTCGATGAACACGACGTACGGCACGAGCCGGCCTTCGATCGACGCGTCTCCGCCCTCCAGCAGGTTGGTCCTCAGGATACGGAAGTCGTCGAAGGAGATATGGGTGAAGGCCGGGCCACCCTTGACGTCGCCCGTCGCGTACACCCCCGGGACGCTGGTCTGGAGCCGAGCGTCCACGCGGATGGTGCCATCGCCGTGCGTGACGATACCGGCCGCGTCCAGGCCCAGATCGTCGGTGTTCGGCGTGCGGCCCGTGGCGACCAGCAGGTGGGACCCGTCCACCCGGCGTTCGCCCGCCGGGCTGTCGACCGTCAGCCGGACCCCGTCGCCGCCGGGAGCGCGCTCCGCCCGGCGGGCCCTCGCGTTGAGAAGCACCTCGATCCCGTCCTCCCGAAAGAGCTCGGCCACGGCGTCGGCCACGTCCGCGTCCTCACGCGGGAGCAGCTGTCGGGACCGCTGGATGACGGTCACCTCGCTCCCGAAGCGACGCATCATCTGACCGAACTCCACCCCGACGTACCCGCCGCCCAGGATGACCAGGTGTGCCGGTACAGCGCCCAGCTCCATGATCGACGTGGAGTCGAGAGCGTCGACGTCGGCCAACCCGGGAAGGTCCGGAACGGACGGTCGAGAGCCGACGTCGATCACGATGCGCTCCGCCTCCAGCTTGAGGTGTCCGCCCTCGTTCAGGCGCACCTCCAGCGTGTGCGCGCCCGTGAAACGGGCGCTGCCCATGAGGAGATCGAGCCCCTCGGTCTCACGGAGGCGCCGCTCGCTGCTGGAACGCCAACTCTCCACGATGTCGCGCTTGCGTCGGCGGACACGCTCCAGATCGACGGCCACAGGACCGGTCCTCACGCCGTAGTCGGGCGCCCGACGGACGAGGTGAGCCACCCGAGCGCTGGCGACCATGGTCTTGGTGGGTGTGCACCCTTCATTGATGCACGTACCGGCGACGTGCAGTCGCTCCACCAAAGCCGTCTTCCAGCCGTGCCCGGCCGACGCGCGGGCGAACGGCATGCCCGACTGACCCGCTCCGATGACGATGGCGTCGTAGCGCACCCCGGCCGCCTACACGTCTCCACCAGGTTCGGTCCGCTCGTCCCCGTGCGGGGGCGGTTCGGTCACGACCGGCTGCTCCTCGGGGAGGACGGCATGCCCGCCGAAGGCGTGACGCAGGGCCGCCAGCATCTTGGCCGCGTAGCTCTCGTCCTGCCGGCTGACCAAGCGCATCTGCAGGGCCAACGTGATGATCGGAGCGGGCACGTCGAGGTCGATCGCCTCGGCCACCGTCCAGCGCCCCTCGCCGGAGTCCTCCACGTACCCCTTGATCGAGGACAACGCCGGGTCGGGCTCGAGGGCGGTGGCGAGCAGGTCCAGCAACCAGGAGCGCACCACGCTGCCGTAGCGCCAGATCTCCGAGATCTGGTGCAGGTCCAGGTCGAACCCTTCCTTGGCCCGCATGATGTCGAAGCCCTCAGCGTACGCCTGCATCATGCCGTACTCGATGCCGTTATGCACCATCTTGACGAAGTGCCCCGCCCCGGGAGGCCCGACGTGTCCCCAGCCCGTCTCGGGAGACGGTGCCAGCGTCCGGCAGGCGGGTGTCAACACGTCCACGGCTTCGGGCCGGCCGCCGACCATGAGGCTGTAGCCCTCGGCACGACCCCAGACCCCCCCGCTCGTGCCCACGTCGATGAAGTGGAGGCCGCGCGCCTCGACCATCTGCGCCCGGCGTTCGCTGTCCTTGTAGTACGAGTTCCCGCCGTCCACGAGGATGTCGCCCGGGCTGAGGATGTCGAGATACTCCTCGATCAGCTGCTGGGTGACGTCGCCGGCCGGAACCATCAACCAGACGACGCGAGGCACGGGCAGCAGGTCCGCGAGCTCCTTCCACGAGCCGGCGGGGACGGCCCCCTCCTTGGCCAACGCCTCCACGGGTCCAGGCGAACGATTGGCCACGACCACCCGGTGACCACCGGCGATCAGTCGCCGGGCCATGTTGGCCCCCATCCGTCCCAGCCCAGCCATCCCGATATCCATGCCTGCTCCTATCCGATCCCGGTACCGCGTCTGCGTCGACCACCATTCCGCTCCTACCCGGCACTCGGTCCATCGATGCGCCTTCTCACCCGCCCCGCTTGCCTGGCCCCTCCCCGTTGCCGATAGTACAGTCTTGACACCTCCCTTCATGCTGCGGCTGCGGTGGGAATGGGAATGACAGAAGAGATGTAGAGCCAGCCGGTAAGTGAGGCCAGCACATGGGTCCCGAGGAAGAGCGCGAACTGATCGAGTATCTCGAGAGCGTCATCGCGTCGCACCCGTTGAAGCAACCCAGCTACAGGGAGGAACCGGAGGCCGAAGAAGCTGCGGCCGAGGGAGCCGCCCCTCTCCCGCGAGCGGCCGACAGGCACGGACTCGATTTCGCGGCGGACATAGGCGCATCACCGACCATCCAAGGAGCCCAGCCCTTCGACGAACCACGGACTGTCGACGGACCACCCGCGGTCGAGGAGGCCCCGGCGGTCGAGGAACCACCCGTGGCCGACGACGACACCACGAGCGGCGATCGACCCATGAACGTGTTCCGGCAGCCGGCGGCCGGGCCGGACCTCGGCGAGAGGGGTGCCGGCCTGCGACTGCTGTGGGGTGCGGCTCCCGCCCGGCCGCCCGAGCCGGAGCCCCCGCCCGTCGGCCCGGACGCCGTGCACGAACCGGCCCAACCACAGGCCGAGCCCTCCCCGGCACCCGCGGGGGGGGCCGAGCCCTCCCCGACGCCCGCGGGGGCACAGGCCCTGTACGACCGCCTCCAGCGGCCGATGCCGGAGGCCATGGACCAACTCCAGGCAGTCGGTATCTCTCGGGCGACGGTGGCTCGTACGGGGATCCGATGGACCGGGGAGTCAGGAGTGTACGCCCGCCACCTCGCCTTCCCCCTGAAGCTCGGCGGCGTAGTGCGGCAGCTGCAGTTCTGGCCGCTGGAAGGGCGAGGCGGTCCCATCGACAACCTGACTCTGACGGCCGACGAGTTCGGGCCACCGGACGGGCTCTTCGGCGTCCTGCCCCCGCCCGGGGAGGCCGTCTACCTGACCGAGACTCCTCTCGATGCCCTCAGCCTCAACGAGCAGGGCTTTCCGGCGGTGGCCGCCTTCCAGGGTCTGCCCCCGACCGCGACGACGGCGGCAGAGCTCCGCGGCCGCGCCGTCTACATCGTGTCCGCAGACGACGCCACCGGCGAAGCGTGGCGCTCCGCGTGGCACGAACGCCTGGATGGGCAGGAGGTCGAGTGGGTCGACGTCGTGCTGCCGTTCGAGGTCGACGACGTCGCCATCCAGGGCGCGCACGACCTGCTGCGTGCCCTTCCTCTGGGTTTCGCCTTCGCGGACGCCGTACGGACCCTCGTGGCTGAGGCTGAGGCGGCGGCGAGAGCCGGAGGAGAGGCCATCGCCGAGCCGGCCGTCGCCGAGGCGCCGGCGGCAGAGAGGGCGGCCGCTGCCGAGCCGGCCGTCGCCGAGACGCCGGCGGCAGAGAGGGCGGCCGGTACAGAAGCCCTCCGGCCCGAGCCGAGCGAGTGGAAGCCGCCCGCAGCGGTGGCCGCCGAGGGCCAGGCCCCCTCGGACCGGGGAGCGCCGCCACCGGCGGTCCCGATCGACCCGACCCTTCCGGTGGCCGACACCGAGGCCGAAGATGCCGAGCACAGCACCTTCTACCTCTCATTCTTAGAGGAACACGAGACGATCCCCGACCAGCTCGCGCCCACCGGGCTCGAGGAGCTCAACGAGCGTCTGGCCGGAGGGTTCGATCGAGGGCTCTACGTCCTGGCAGGGGAGCCGGGGACCGGCAAGACGGCGTTCCTCGAGGACATGGCCATCGACGCGACGACCCGAGGACGGCCGGTCATCTACTACGCGCTGAAGGAGGGGTCGCGCTCCACCTGGGAACGCATGATCTCTCGTTTGAGCCGCATCATGGGAGAGCATCCGCTCTCCCTGCCCGATCTGCGCGGCGGCCGGCTCGACCATGAAGATCTGGCGACCCTGGCCGAGCTGGACCGGGTGTTCCGCGTCGCCGTCCTACCGCGGCTCACGTTGTTGGATACCGTCCCCGGCGGGCCGGACCCCGTCATCAGCTTCCTGAGCGACCTGCGGCGGCGCATCGCCGATCGCTCCCGAGCGTTCAGGCGCACGCCCCTGGTGCTCGTCGACGACCTGCAGTACCTCCTCCTCACCCTGAACGCCGACGAGCGCTCGCGCGCGGCGCACGTGGTCCTGGGCATGAACGATCTGCTGTCGGCCTCTCGCTCCCCGGCGGTCCTGACGTCGGCTTGGCCGAGCGGTTGGAGCGGATCGACCACCGACGAGCCCGCGGAGACGCAGCCCGACCACCTGGCCGAGGGCCTGCTGGTCCTGCGCTCCCCCGGGCTGTGGGGTGAGGAGAGCCGCACGCGGCTCGGACTGGAGATCGTCAAGAACGGTCGGACCGGCTGGCTGGGAAGACTCGAGCTGATCCTCGACCGGAGATCCGGCCTGCTCTGGAGCGCCCAAGACGGCGAGGCCGACGACGAGCCCTCCGCGCCGACCGGCAAGCGCGGAGGGCGACGCGGACTAGCCCGCGGGCACCTGCCGACCCTCGAGCATCTCCAGGAAGCTCTGGAGCTGGCCCATGGCCCGTGCCCGGTCGTACAGGCGCTGGTCGTTGTGGTCGGCCTCCAACAGCAGCGAGGGCACTCCCTTGCGGTCCTGCAGCAGCCGCTTGAGCTCGGGCTGCACCAGGCTGAACGGCTTGCAGCTGCGGTCGGAGTGGAAGACGATGCCGTCCACCGCGTACCGGTCGACCAACTCGGCCAGCAGATCGTAGCGCTCACCGATCTGGACGTTGAGGAAACCCGCACCGATGGAGGCGGCGAAGTCGCGCAGGGGGTCATCCGGGTCGATGGGCCCCATGTAGCGCGGGCCCCAGGCCTGGGTGTAGGTGTCGATGACGAAGTTGGCGCCCTGCTCGGCCAGCTCGTCGAACAGCTTGAGGTCGTACCAGAGGGGCAGGTTGTCCCACAGCAGCCGGTAGCGTTCGTTGGCGACCGCCGCGAAGCCGCGGTCGACCCGGTCCTTGACCTCGTCGCGCAGGCCACGCAGATGATCCACGTACGGCTGGGTCCCCCGCAGCGAGACCATCGGGAACATGTGGGTGAAGATGTCGGCGGCGGTGATGGGGCACGGGCGGGCCCGGCGTAGGTCCAGGATCTCCGACCACAGCGCCTTGCCCTCGTTGGAGAGACGGACGATGTCCCGCAGGCGGTCGCGGTCCATGGAGCGACCGGTCTGCTCCTCGACCCAGGCGATCATGCGGTCCAACTCGCTCTGCACGTAGGTCAGATTGATGCCCTCCGACACGTCCCGGACCAGTGGCGTGTCCAGGACGAAGGTGGGCACCGACCACTCACGCTCCACCGCGCGCCACCAGACCATGAGCATGATGCAGGAGTTCATGGCGTCGACCTGCACGGTGGGCCGGGGCAGGGGCCGTAGGGGCCCTCGCCGGACAGGATGCTGCCCAGCGCCGCCCGCACGTACCCACAGAGGTCGCCGCTGTAGCCGCGGGCTTCGGCGACGGCCGACAGCTGCGGGGTGAGCTTCATGGCGCCGCAGGCGGCACCGTAGTTCTCGGGGTAGAAGGGGAAGATGTCCATGGCGTAGAAGAGCTCGCACGGGATGCCCACGTTGAGCCAGGCCGTCGGCCGGCCTTCGGCGGCCGCACGGAAGAGGTCGTCGTAGTAGCCCTTGATCAACCCCTTCAGGTTGTTCGTCGCCTCCAGCCTCACGCCCATGCGCCGCTCCCATCGTCCAGGCCTTCGCGAAAGGCCTCCAACCGGGTCCGCAACTGCTCGAACCCGGCCCGTCGGTGCTCCCCCTCCACGAGGGCCGCCGGCACGCCCATCTCGGCCAAGCGGTCGCGCAGATAGGGCCACTCCGCCTCTTCCGAGTCGCAGTAGCGCGTCAGGTAGAAGATCACCCCGGCCGCCTGGGCGTTCCGCACCTGGGTCAGCAGGTGGTCTGCCCGCGGCGCCGATGGCTCCTTCACCGAGCACGGCGGTTTGGTGAGGTAGGCCCGCGCCAGCGCCTTCCACGCGTCGTCCTCGTCGCCCACGGTCACGGACCACCAACGAGAACCGGTGGCGAGGTCGTCCCCGACCAGGTAGAAACCGGTCTCCTCGATGGCCCGAGCCAGCGCCACGTTGTCGAACGTCACCCCGGAGAGGATCACCGGCACGGCCTCGCCCGGCTCGCCGGCGGGAGGGTGCTCGAGCAAGCGGCCCATCTCGTCGATGAACTCCTCGGGCGCCATGGTGGTCGCGGCCACCAGTACCGCCAGGTAGTCCGCTCCCATGAGCGGCAGCGTCCGCTCTGCACGCCGTCGGGCGAGCTCCGCCACCAGTGCGCGTTTGCGGTTACCGACGGCGATGGCGTCGCGCAGCCGCCGCTCGTCGGCCCGGGTGCCGAGCGCCGTACCCAGCCGAGAGGACACCAATTGGAGCTCGCTGGCCAGGTAGTCCACACCGGCCTCGGTGGTGGTCACCGTCGGGTAGCGCACGAAGTCGACGTAGCGGGAGAGGCGCTCGCTGTCCCAGACGGCGTAGACGCCCCGCAGCGAGTCGCAGTACCGCGTGAACAGCACGCCGTCGAGGAAGTCCAGGTCTCCCCGCAGCACTTGGTCCAGCTGGTTGCGCGCCGCCGGACACGTGTAGCCCTGGATCCGCTCCGTCGCGCGGACCTCGTCTTCGCCGTCGACCGTGATGCGGTAGGGGAGGACTCCGTGCGCCAGGATCAGCTCCTCAGGCAGGTAGGAGTCGAGGTAGCCGACGGCCGCCCGCCCCGTACCTTCCTTCTGTCGGCGGACCTCCGCCCGAGGATCGGCCGCGACCGAGCGAAAACGCTCCAAGGCCCGGAGTCCCGACGGAGCCGTTGGATGAAGCGACGGCGGGTACGGCCTCACTCATCCTTCGTGGCCCCGCTGGAGGGCTGCGCCATCCGGCGCAGCTCGGTCTTCAGGATCTTGCCCGCAGCGCTCTTGGGGAGGCCCTCGACGAACTCCACCATCTTAGGGGCCTTGTAGCTGGAGAGGCGTTCCTTGCAGTAGGCGATGAGGTCGTCCTCGCAGACCTCCACCCCCGGTTGCAGCACCACGCAGGCCTTGACGCTCTCGCCGTAGAGCTCGTCGGGAACGCCGATGACGGCGCACTCGGCCACGCCGGCGTGTTGGTAGAGCACTTCCTCCACCTCACGCGGCCAGATCTTCAGACCCGCCGAGTTGACCATGTCCTTCAGCCGGTCGACGATGAAGAAGTAGCCCTCCTCATCCATGACGCCGATGTCCCCGGTCTTCAGCCACCCGTCGACCAGCGTCTCGGCGGTAGCCTCCGGATTGTTGAAGTAGCACTTCATCACGTTCGGGCCCTTGATGACGATCTCGCCGGATTCGCCCGGCGGCGCGGGCGTTCCGTCGGCGCTCCAGATCTGCACCTCGACGTTCTCGATCGGCGTACCCACCGAGCCGTCCTTGTGCCGATGCTCGTGGTTGTACACGGCCATGGGCGTGGACTCGGTGAGACCGTAGCTCTCCACCATGCTCAGACCGAACCGCTCCTTCCACTGGCGCGCCACCTCTGCCGGCATGGGCGCGGCGGCCGAGAAGCACCACGTCACCGACTCGAACGCCCGGTCCACCAGTCCCGTGTCCGCTGCGTTCAGCACCAGGATGTAGATGGTGGGCACGGCGAGCCAGCGCGTCGCGCGCTCCCGCCGCATGGTCTCCATCACCGGCTCCAGCTCGAATCTGGGGAAGATGATCAGGGTGGAGCCGCAGTTGACGGACGAGTTGAAGATGAAGTTCTGCGCGAACGAGTGGTACATGGGCAGGAAGCAGACCAGCCGGTCCTCCGGCTTCTGGCCGGTGACGTGGTTCTGGGCGTTGGCGTTCGACACCACGTTCCCGTGGGTCAGGAGCACGCCCTTCGGGCTCCCGGTCGTCCCGCCCGTGTAGATGATCTCCGCCCCGTCTTCCCTGTCGGTGTAGACGGTGGCGAAGCTCTCGGGCCGGCCCTCCATCATCGACCAGAGCTCGTGGTCCGCCCGAGGGTCGCCGCCCACGGAGACGACGCGCTCGATCGTCCGGATAGCCGAGCGCTCCGGTACCTGATCCAGATACCCCGCGCCGGCGATCAGCACCCGGGCCTCGCAGTTGTTGACCATGTACTCGACCTCGCCGCGCTTCGCCTGGGCGGACAGGGAGACGGCGACGGCACCCAGCTTGAGGATGCCGTAGAAGGCGATGGCGAACTCGGCGCAGTTGCTCATGTAGAGACAGACCCGGTCCCCTTTGCCGATACCCAGCTCAGCTAACGCATGAGCCACCCGGTCGGCGTCCCGGCGAAGATCGCGATAGGTCCAGCGTCGATCGCCGTCGATCAGCGCTTCGTTGTCAGGGAAGAAGATGGTGTTGCGGTCGAGGGCATCGGCGACATTCATGCATCCTCCTTGGACGCGCCCGCCGCGGGGCCGGGCCCCGCGTTCTTGGGCATCGCGGTCTGGGCCACCGCGACGGCGGCCGGGTCGTACATCGGATGACCTGGGGCGCCGTTCGTGGCGCCCGCGGCAGCCGTCGCTTCCTGACGAGCGGCTTCGCGCTCCCAGGTGAAGCGCTGCTCGAGCGCCTTGATGAGGATCCCGATCATCCAGTTCAGCGGGGTATCCACCCCGTACTCCTCACCGCGCTCCACCACCCCCAGGTTGAGGGTGTCGATCTCGGTGCGGCGGCCCGCTTCGACATCCTGGAGCATCGAGATCTTGTTGTCGCCCACCCCGGTGAGGGCCGTGATGGCGAAGTCGTCGGCATACTCGAGCTCCGCGAACTCGAAGCCTTGGGCCTTGGCGACCTCCGCCGTCTCCAGCGCCAGCGAGCGGATGAGCTCGTTCGTCGGCTCGAATTCGACCAGCTGACGCCCGGTGAAGCCGGTGAGCGCCGCGACGGCGTTGCACGAGACATTGGCCAGTAGCTTGCGCCAGATCGGGATGTGCACGTCGCCCTTGATCAGATGGGTCTCGAACCCGCAGTGGTTGAAGGCATCGGCCAGTTCCAGCAGCCCCTCGTCCTCCTGCCCGTCGTACCGGCCGATGTAGATGCCGCCCACGCCCCCGTTGTACTTGATGAGGTTGTGGCTCAGCGGCATCGCGCTGTGGGCGGTCACCCCGCCGATCACGCGCTCGATCCCCACGACGTCGGAGATCCGCGCCAGATTCTTCAGCCCGTTCTGGAGCGAGAGCACGTACGTCTTGGGTCCGATCATAGGCAGGGCGAGCTCCGCGGCAGAGGTGGTGTGGTAGCCCTTGACCGAGATCTGGACCAGATCCACGGGTCCGACCTCGTTGGGGTCGGTCGTCGCGGCGACGGGCAGGGTCTTCCGGTTGCCGTCCGGCATGATCAGGGTCAGACCCTCGTCCCGGATGGCCTGGATCTTGGCGCTGTCGACGTCCACGAGCGTGACGTCGAACCCCGCGTCAGCCAGCAGGAACCCGAAGGTCCCTCCCAACGCCCCTGCCCCCATGATCGCGATCTTCATGACTGCTTTCCCCCTTTGGCCGGGTCCAGTCGTCTGGCCCCGGACCATCGTGATGTCCGCGGTCCCCGTCGACATCCGGCCGACGGCGGACCCGGAGGGCCCTCCCGGACCCTTCTCCTTCGGAACGTGCCTCCTGTGCTAGCTCTCCGTCCAGGTGGGCGGGCGTTTCTCGATGAAGGCGGCCAGGCCCTCATTGGCGTCCCGGCTGGTCATCAGCTCCTTGACGTAGATCTCCTCGGCTGCGGCGAGCGCGGCCTCCGGATCCTTCCCCGCCGACGCGAGCATGGCCTTCTTCGTCAGGCTCAGGACCAGACCGCTATTGGCGGTGAGAGCAGCCAGATAGGCGCCGCACTGCTCGTCGAAGCGCTCGTCCTCGAAGACCTGGTTGACCAAGCCGATCGCGCGCGCCTCGGCGGCGGTGTAGTTCCCTCCCGTCAGCAGGATCTCGGCAGCCGCCTTGGGCCCCACCATCTGGGCGAACAGAGCCGCGCCCAGGACCGGATACACGCCCACCTTGATCTCCGGTTGCCCGAACTTCGCCTTCTCCGATGCCACGATGAGGTCGCAGAACGCGGCCAGCTCGCACCCGCCGCCCAGAGCCGTCCGGCGCACCAGCGCCACCGTCGGCTTGGGAGACCGGTAGAGCCCCATGCAGAGCTCGTTGAAGATGCGCAGCATGTGGTCCATCTTCTCGGGGGTGTGGTCCGCCACGTCCACGCCCGCCGAGAACATCTTGGTCCCCGCCGCTTCGAAGGCGATCACCTTGACACCCGGGTCACTCTCCAAGGAGCGAAGGGCGGCGACCGCCTCTTCCATCACGGGGATGGTCAGGACGTTGACCGGCGGGTTGTCCAGCGTGAGGTAGCCGACACCGGCCTCCACCCTCGTGCCGGCGCTCGACCGAGTGCTGCTCTTCTGCTCTGTCATCAGACCTCCCTCAGAATCCCAATAGATCACGGAGCTCGACCGCTTTACGGCGACTGACCGGTACCCGGCTGCGCCGGGCATCCTTCATCACCAACTCGAACGTGCGGTTGAACATGGGCACCACCTCGTCCACGTAGTGCAGGTTGACCAGGTAGCCCCGATGCGTGCGGAAGAAGTGAGCACCGGCCAGCCCCTGCTCCAGCTGGTCCAGGGAGGGCGCCAGCGCCACGAACGAGTCGTCGCCGGTGAAGACGTACACCGTCTCGCCGTCCACGGTGAGGTAGGCGATGTCGTCCACGGCCACCAGCACCATCTTGTGTCCCCGGCGCGCCGTGACGTACTTCAGCGTCTTGGCCGCCCTGCCGTCCGACACCTCCGCCCGCTTGACCACGCCCGCTCCCATCTTGCGTTCGAGCGCTCGATTCAGCGCCTTCTGCAGGCGCGCCCGGCTGATCGGCTTGAGGAGGTAGTCGGCCGCTCCCAGATCGAAGGCTTTGGCCGCGTACTCCTCGTAGGCGGTGGTGAAGACGACGAAAGGCGCCTTGGGCAGGGTGGCGAACAGCGCCGCCGCCTCGATCCCGTCCATCCCCGGCATGCGGATGTCCAAGAACACCAGGTCGTGCTCGACGGCCCGGAGCAGGGTCTCGGCTTCGGCCGCCGTCGACGCCTCGCCCACCAGCTCCACGCCGGGGATGTCCTGGAGCAGGTTCCGCATGTGGGCACGCGCCGGCGCTTCGTCGTCCACGATCAGCACCTTCATGCCGCTTCTCCCCGACCGCCGGTCAGCGAGTTCGCCCGCTCGGGGGCGCGGCGCGGTACGCGCATCTCGATACGGGTCCCCCCTTCGATCGGGTTGGAGATGGTCAAGCCGTAGCCGATGCCGTACAAGCCCAGCAAGCGGCGCTGGACGTTCCGCATGCCGATGCCCTCACCATCATGGTCGAGAGCCGCGGGGTCCAGGCCGGGCCCGTCGTCCTGCACGGCCAGGATCAGATCGTCTCCCCGGAAATGGCTCTGGATGAGGATGGTGGACGTTCCCATCCGCTGCGACACGACATGTTCCACGGCGTTCTCCACGATGGGCTGCAGGACCAGCGGGGGCACCCTCACGCTCATGGCCTGCGGGGGATGATCCCGCTCGACCCGCAACCGTTCGCCGAACCGGTACTGCTCGAAGCGAAGGTAGCTGTCGACGAAGTCCAGCTCCTCCTGGAGACTGACCAAGCCCCGGTGGTGACGCAGGTTGCGTCGGAACAGCTCGGCGAACTCCACGATCAGGTCCTCGGCATGGGCGCCGTCCAACCGGCAGGAGGCGGCGATCGTGTTGAGCGTGTTGAACAGGAAGTGGGGGCTGATCTGGGCCTGGAGCGCTTGTAGTTCGGCCTCGGTGGCGAGCTGCTTCTGGATGTTGATCTCGGCCAACTCCAGCTCCAGGGAGAGCATCTGGGCGAGGCCCTGGGCGAACTCCAGCTCCCGTTCGCTGAAGGCCACGTCCATGACGTGGTAGAACTTCAGGCAGCCGATGATCTGGTCGTGGGCGCGAAGTGGGGCCACGAGAGCGCTGTGCAGGGGACAGGTCTCCACCGCGCATCCGATGGCCTCGATGCCCTGCACCGCCTGCACCAGACCGGTGTTCAACGTCTCGCGGGTCAGATGGGTGAGGATGGGCATGCCCACCCGGTGATGGTCGGCCCCCTCACCGATGAACGCCAGGATGCGCTGCCGGTCGGAGATGGCCACCGCCGACACCCCCACCACGTCGTAGATGGCCTGGGTCGCCGCCGTGGCCGTGCGATAGCTCAGACCCTCGCGCAGGTAGGGAAGCGTCGTGCTCACGATGCGGAAGACTGCCGTAGAGCCTATGTTCACCGAACGTTGCCCCGCCGGCCGCTGTTCATGTCCGGCTCCGCCTCTCTGTCATGGTCAGAGCTTCAGCTCCAGGTTGACGCGGTCGGACGGGACGAAGCCTTCCTTCTCGAAGAACCTCGCCATCTCCCAATCGCCCCATTCGATCAAGACGTAGGTCTTCTTGACCTTCAGCGCCTTGAGGTTGCTGCGGAACTGCTCGAAGAGAGCCGAACCCACCCCGTGGTCCTGATACTGGGGATCGATGCCGATCGTGTCGACCACGGCCGTCGTCTCGGGGATGCCGTACTCGCCGTGGTACAGGTCACCCATGACGAAGCCGACCACCCGTCCATCGACCTCGGCGACCAAGCACAGGTTGACCGCTTCCGGATCGTCCAGCACCCGCATCCTGCGCTCGTAGTAGCCGGTCCGGTCGGTGTTGGTGATGGACGTGTCGATGTCGACGACCGCCTTGATGTCCCCGCGTTTCATCGGCCGGATGGTCGGTTCTTGCTGCGCCATGGTCTCCTCCTTCTTGAGCCTGGCCCCGGCCCGCCCTTCCCCCGACATCAGAAGAGCTCGTCTCCGTCCGGTACGGGAACGGCGCCCGCACGGGTGAACAGCACGCCGACCGGCCCCTCTGCGCCGGCGACGCCGAAGCAGCTTGAGCAGCTCGTCGACGCCGCCACGTCCGTCAACGCTTCGATCCTCACCTCGTAGCCCAAGGAGCGGTAGTGCGCGGCCATCTCTTCCAGGCGATCGCCCGCTGCGCTGAACCGCTCCTCCCACCCTTGGTCGAGGAGCTCCTGGCGCCGCCCCTGCTCCATCAGCTCGCCCGGTCCAGGCCGACGCTGCCGCCGCCGACGCGCATCACGCCTGCTCCTCGCCGTCGTCCGACAGTTCGCCGGCGACGTCGTTGCCCCGCGGCATCGTACCGTGCTCCTGCAGATACCGGGCCAGCATCTCGCTCTCCCGCTGGGTGTACATGGCCGATTCCTCGAAGGTGAAGAACGCCACGTCCGCGGCCAGACTGCTCGAGAGTGCCTCGCGGAGTCCCGCCTGCAAGTGTGGAACGCCGCTGATCTGGAGCACCGCCCCAGCGCGGTCCAGCAGGTGGAACACGCCCTCCCCCGAGGGCACCTGCGCAAGCGTGTCGGCATCGAAGCGCATCCGCTGGTCGGAGGGTAACACGGCGGGGGCAAGTGTGCTGCGCTCTCGCCGCTTGGAAAGCCAGATGGCGCCGCGTTCACCGGACGCCGTCAGAGCTCCGGTGGGGCACACGAGGATGCAGTCACCGCAGAAGGTGCAGCCCGACTCACGAAGGGTCTCGGCCTTGGGCACGGCCACGTTACGGCCCAGGTAGGACTTCGGTTCCCACGCGCCCGACGCGCCGGTCGAGGCCTGGATCAGCGAGGCGGTCTCGACCAGCCGCAGCGCGGATCCCGCCTCCTCCAAGGTATCGCACGCGGCCACGCAGCGGCCGCAACCCACGCACAGGTCGAGCCGCCGGGTGATGTTCTGCTCGGTGGTCTCCGGCAAGGCCCGCAGCTGGTACGAGGGTGCCTGGTCGAGCGCGCCCACGTACGCCGCGACCTTGGCGATCTCACAGCGGTCGAACTGCTCGCAGCAACGCACCTCCGGGGGGTTCCCGTAGACGCACTCGACCCGCGAGCAGCCGTCTCGCTGAGGGCAGGTGAGGCAGACGTGGGGATGGTCTCCCAGGATGGCCTCCATCGAGCTGCGGCGGAAGCCTCGCGCCTGCTGGTCGGTGGTCGAGACCGACATGCCCGACTTGGCCTTCACCGAGCAGGCCCGGCGCGCCTCCCCGTCGATGCCGACGAAGCAGAGGCCGCAATCGCCCAGGGGCTCCAGGCCCGGATACGCGCACAGACGGGGCACGTAGATGCCCGCCAGGTCGCACGCGTCCATCACGCTGCCGCCCGCCGGGACCTCGATCGTGCGGCCGTCTATCGTCAGAGTCAGGCCTCCGCTCATCGTTCCTCCGTTCACCAGCTGTGGCTGATCGCACCCGGCCGGCAGGCGGTCGTACAGGGTAGGGTCTGGTAGCCGCGGGCGGGTTTGCAGCCGGCGCAGCGCTCCTTGAGTTGCCTGCGGGCGGAGCTCACCACCGTGGCGACCTCGTCGTCGTAGTCATCGAGCTCGATCAGGAACAGGGATTCGGGGCAGGCCTCCACGCACCACCGCCCCGCACAGGCGACGCATCGACCCGTGTCGATGGTGAGGTAGTACTCGCCCGAACCGTCCCGGTATCCGTAGTTCGCGATCATGTTCCCTCAGACGCAGCCGCCGCCTTCTGCTGCTTCTTGAGCAGGGCGTTGGCGAACAGGGCCGCGCCCAGCGCACCCGCCACCTGCGGGTCCAAGGCCGAGTCCGGCGCCAACGTGACCGCTTCGATGCCTATCATCCTCTCGATCCGCCGGACGACGCCCTCGTTCTTGGCGATACCGCCGGTGATGAAGAACTCGGGCTCGATGCCCAACCGCTCGATCAGGCTCGCCACCCGTTCGGCCATGGCGGCGCAGTACGCCGCCAGCACGCGGTTGACGCTCCAGCCGGCCTTCAGCAGGGCGGTGGCCTCCGACTTCGCGAAGACGGTGCACACGTTCGAGACGGGGCCCGGCTCGTCGTCGATATCGAAGCTACCGCCGCCCGATGTCCTCGATCGGGACGCCCAGGGTGTCCGCGATGACCTCCATGCCCCGACCGGTACCGGCCGCGCACTTGTCGTTCATGATGAAGTTCTGGACCTTTCCCTTCTCGTCGCAGCGGATGACCTTGCAGTCCTGGCCGCCCATATCGAGGATGGTCCGTATCGCTCGGGCCGGCCATGAAGTTGGCACCCCGGGCATGGCAGGCGATCTCGGTGATGGCCCGATCGGCGAACGGGATGTTGACGCGGCCGTAGCCGGTCCCGACGAGGTACTGGACGTCGGCCATGGTCATACCGGTGCCGTCGACCGCCCCCGCAAAGGCCTTCTTCGCGCTGTCCGGGCTGTTGAATCCCGTCCGCGTCGAGTGATAGGCGAAGAGCCTGCCGTCGGCCAGGACGACCGCCTGAGAGCTCACCGACCCGACGTCGATGCCGACGGTGACGGTCTGCGCGGCCCGCCAATCGACCTCCGGGGAGCGGAAGACCTTCTCGCTCCACCGCCAGAACTCCGGCGCCTCTCCGGTCATGGTCGCCATCACCCACCCCTACGCCCGCGGGGCCGAGTCGGGTCGCCGCGACCGCACGCTCGGCCGCGATCAGCGCGGCCCCGTAGGCACCCACGAAGTCGGGATGGGGCAGGACGTGCAGCCGGCCCATGCCCAAGGTCTCCTGGAGCGCCCGAACGAAGCCCGCGTTGAAGGCCACCCCGCCGCAGACGGCCACGTCCTCCTGCAGCCCCGCCCTCCGCGCCATGGCCGCCACCCGGCCGGCCATGGCGTCATGCACCGCTCTAGCGATGTCCTTCTGACTGGTGTTGGAGTGGATCAGGCTGACCACCTCCGACTCGGCGAAGACGGTGCACTGAGCGTTCATCGGGATCGTCTCCGTGGATTCCAGAGAGATCTGCGCGAATCTTTCCAGGCTGACCTCGAGGGCCCGGCTCATCGCCTCGACGAACGCGCCTGCGCCGGCCGCGCACTTCTCGTTGACCGCGAAGTCGACCACCCTGCCGGTCTCGTCCAGGCGGATGGCGCGCGCCTCGTCCGCCCCCACGTCGATGATCGTCCGCACCGACGGTGACGTGGCGAAGGCACCTCGAGCGTCCGCCGCCACCTCGGTGACCTGATGCTCCGCGAAGGCGAGCGCTTTGCGGCCGACCCCCGTCGCCACCGAACCCGCCAGATCCCCCTGTCCCACGCCGGCCTCGTCGAGCGCCCGGTCCATCCCGGCCTCGGGCAGAGCTCTCCAGGTCGAAGCCCGATGCCACCGAGACCCGCGCCAGGACGCGCGCCATCCTCAAGGATGACGATCCGTACGTTCTTCGCACCGACGTCTATGCCGGCGGTGATCACAGTATCGCCTGTCGCGCTGGCCACCCCATAGGCGGATTGTACAGGTTCGTGAAGAGTTTGTTGATTGGTCGGTCAGCCAGAGACGGGCCTCCCTCTCGAGAAACCGGACGGGGTGTGCCCGCGGACGGGGGTGTGACCGCCTGGACGCAGCCGGCAGATGAGAACGACCAAGCCACTCCGTATGCCCGCTACCTATCCGCCCGTCACCACCGGTCTGCTAGACTCCTATTGTTTGACCGGTCAGACAAGTTCACCGCGACCCGGGGGGACGAGATGGCGAGGCCCAGGACCAGAGAGGACGGCCGACGAGAGGAGATCGTCAAGGCAGCCCTTCGCTTGATCCTGAAGACCGGCTACAACTCGGTCACCTTAGCGGACATCGCCCAGCAGATCGGCGTCAGCAAGGGTCTCATCTCCTACTACTTCCCTAAGAAGGATGATGTCTTTGTCGCCGTCCTCGAGCAGATCGCCGACCGCCTGACCGGCGATTTCGAGTCCTTCTACACCTCCGACGTCGCCGCCGCGGAGAAGCTCAAGATGATCTTCGCGAACCTCTTCGGGAACGAGAAGCGCGCGCGCCGATACTACACGGTCGTCATCGACTACATGGCCCAGGCAATCCGCACTCGGCAGGTCCAAGAGTACGTCCAGCTCATCTACACGTCCTACCGCACCTACATGGAGCGCATCGTTCAGGACGGGGTCGCCTCCGGCGAGTTCCGCCAGATCGAACCGGAGCGGTCGGCCTCGATGATCCTGGCCCTCATGGAAGGCCTCGTGTTGCAGTGGTTCTTCGACCGCAAGGCGTTCGACCTGGACGAGGCCTACGGCGTCTGCGTCTCGTTCGTCAACCAGTACTTGATGGCCGAGGGTCGAGTACACCTCGCTCGACGTGCTTCGCGGCAACGTCGCCTTCCCGCGACGGATCCGCCGCCGCAGAGGGGGCGAGGGTCTAGAGCAGAAGCCGCAGCGCGCCGCCCGGATCCGGCGGCGCGCTGCAGGCTCTGCAGGGCCCCCGAACGCGCCTAATGGATGGAGAGTCCCCCGTCGGCGCCGATGACGTAGCCGGTGGTGTACGCGCCGTCGTCCGAGGCGAGCCAGGCGAAGGTCGGTGCGATCTCTTCCGTCTTGGCCCAGTAGCCCAGGGGGATACGGGCCAGATATTTCTCCGCGAACTTGGGATCGTTCACGATGGTGTCGGTCATCTTGGTCTCGGCCCCCGGGGCGACGCAGTTGGCCGTGATCCGATAGCGACCCAGTTCCCGCGCCAACGACTTCGTCAGCGCGATGATGCCGCCCTTGGCCGCCGCGTAGTTCACCTGGCCCAGGGTCCCGACGATGCCGGCGGCCGAGGTCACGGTGATGATGCGCCCGTAGTTGCGCTCCTTCATGTGGTTGACCACGGAGCGAACGGCGAAGAAGGTCCCGTTGAGGTGGACGTCGATGACCGACTGCCACTCCTCGATGGTCATCTTGTGCGCCATGGCGGGGCGAGTGAAGCCGGCGCACGTCACCAGTATGTCCACCTGGCCGTAGGTATCGATGGTGGCGGCGCTCAGGCGCTCCACGTCCTCCCACTTGGCCACGTCCGAGGGTACGACCAGCGCCTCGCCGCCCCCGCTCGACGATCTCGTCCCTGACCGCCTCCAGCGGCTCCCGCCTTCGGCTGCTCAGGACCACCCTTGCGCCTTCCTGCGCAAAGCGCTCGGCCACGGCCCGGCCGATGCCCTCGCCGGCGCCCGTCACGATCGCCACCCGACCCTCCAGTCGCCTCGGCACCGCCGCCCGCGTCGACTCGTCGGTCATGCTGTCTCTCCCCTCATTCATCTCCCAAGGCGCGCGGCCCTGCGGCCGCCGCGCCATGAGCCGCTCCATCCAATCCTGCCAGATTCGCTGCCAGTGCCGAGGCGATCGCCCCGGCACTCCTCCAGGTCCACCGGCGCGAGCCCCTCCCGCATCGCTTGCGCAAGCTGCTGATACCATCGCGTGCCCTGGCGCTTCATCTGGGCGAGCTCGGGGCGGACGTCGGCGACGATCCTTCCCGGCACCCCTACGACCAGTTTCCCGGGCGGGATCTCCATGTCCATGGGTACGACGCATCCGGAACCGATCACCACGTCGTCCCCCACCACCACGCGGTCCTGGACCACCGCGTTCATGCCCACCAGCACGTTCCGGCCCAGGCGGGCGCCGTGGATGAGGCAACCGTGACCCAGGTGCGAGTCCTCGCCGAGGACCACCTCGTCCTCGGGAAACCCGTGGATGAGGCAGTTGTCCTGGACGTTGGAGCCGGCGCCGACTCGGATGGTCAGCCAGTCCGCCCGGATCGACGCGAACGGGCCGACGAAACACCCGGCCCCCAACTCCACCCTCCCGATGATCGAGGCCGTCGGGTGCACGAAGGCGGTGGGGTGGATGGACGGCCGGTCGCCGACGAAGGCGTAGCAGGCCACTCGGCCTCCCCGCTTCCTACGGGTTCATCGTCAGGCCGCCGCTGCACGAGATGACTTGGCCGGTCATGTACGTGTTGGAGTCGCTGGCCAGGAACGCGGCCAGTTCGGCCGGCTCGTCCGGGTCGGCCATACGCTTCAGCGGGATCGCCCGGACCGTCGCCTCGATGGTCTTGGGGTCCAGCCCGGCGACCAGCGGCGTATCGGTGATGCCGGGACAGACACAGTTGACCAGGATCTTGTTCCGGGAGTTCTCCCGGGCCAAGGACTTGGTGAACGCGATGATGGCGCCCTTGCAGCCGGAGTACACGGCTTCCGCCATCTGGCCCACGCGGCCGGCGTCGGAGGCCATGTTGACGATCCGGCCTCCCTCCCCCTGCTCGATCATGAGCTCGAGGGCCGCCCGGGACATGTGGATCTGACCCTTGTAGTTGATGTTGATCACCTTGTCCCAGTGGGACGGGTCGTTCTGCATGAAGAACTCCACCTTGTCCCAACCGGCGTTGTTCACCAGCACGTCGAGCCGGCCGAAGCGCTCGCGCGCGGTCGCGACCGCGGCCCGCGCGTCGTCCAGGCTGGTGACGTCGCACCGGGCGAACACGGCCTCGCCGCCCGCCTGAGCGATCATGTCGACCGTCTCCTGGCCGCCGGCTTCGTTGATGTCGGCGACCACTACCTTCGCGCCGAGCCCGGCGAACCGGCGGGCAAGGGCCCGCCCGATCCCGCTCGAAGCGCCCGTGATCAGCGCCACCTTGTCTTCGAGGTTCATCGGCCTGCTCTGCGGATCGATCGCCATTCGTTCCCCCTCACCCCAGGCGGAAGCGCCCTCAGGGCATCGCATCCTGGTCGGTTGGCCAGTCAAAAAATCGCGTTCATGCTACGTCACGCCCCTGCGGGTGTCAACGCGCAGGCGGGCGGCAGGACCTTGAGCACGGCCCCTCCGCGAGCGCGCGAGACGCGCCCAGCCACTCCTAGAAACCGCCGTCGTGTCTCCGGTCGAGAAGAAGGTCGGCGAGCTGCGGCAGGACCTCTTCCACCGGTCCCCGCTCCACCACCGTCGCGAGCTCATCGTACGGCGTGGGATCGCGGTTGAAGATCACCAAACGGCCCCCGCCCGACACGGTGATCTCGGGCAGACCCGCCACCGGCCACACCAGGAGCGAGGAGCCCGCCACCAGCATGAGGTCTGACTGCTCGGCCCACAGACGCGCCCGCATGAGCTCTCGGGCAGGTAGGTCCTCGCCGAAGAGCACCACGCCCGGTTTGAGGGGAGCCCCGCAGTCACATGCCGGAACGCCGCCCGACTCCGCCAGGCGGAGCTCGAGCGTCTCGATGGTGACCGAGAGGCCGCATTCCAGGCAGTCCGCCCGCTCGATGGAGCCATGCACCTCGGAGACGATCCGGCTGCCCGCGCGACGGTGCAGTCGGTCGATGTTCTGCGTGATGAGCCCTTGAAGAAAGCCGCCGGCCTCCAGCCGCGCCAAGGCCTCGTGCGCCGGGTTCGGCCGGGCACCGGACAGGGCGCCCAGCCGGTCGGCGTAGAAGGACCAGAAGTGGCCCGGATCCCGCCGAAAGGCGTCGATGTGCGCGACCTCGGCGGGATCGACCCGAGACCAGATCCCCGTCCCCGGACTGCGGAAGTCGGGGATGCCCGAGGCGGTGGACACGCCCGCGCCCGTCAGCGCCACCGCGCAACGGGCGCCGCGAAGCAGTTCGGCCACCTGCTCCAGATTCGTCATCTGCTGCCTAGGTCACGTCGCGGAGGAGCTCCGTGATGTCCTTGATCTCGAGGCCCTCCGTGCCTTCCGTGCTCAGCTTGCTGTCCTCGAAGTTCGTGATGCAGTACGGACAGGCGGTGACGAGCACCTCGGCGCCCACGTCCAGCGCCTGCTCCAACCGGAGGTCCGAGAACCGCTCTCCCTTGAGCGTGTCCATCCAGATCCGGCCGCCGCCGCCGCCGCAGCAGAAGCTGTCCTGGTGCGACTCCGCCATCTCGTTGAGCTCCAAGCCGGGGATCTTCCGGAGAAGCTCCCGTGGCTCGTCGTAGACGTCGTTGTGCCTGCCCAGGTAGCACGGGTCGTGATAGGTGACCTTCTTCGCGTACTCCTGGTTCGGCTCCAGCTTGCCCTCGTTCACCAGGTCCAGAAGGTACTGCGAGATGCTGACCACCTCGAAGTTCGCCATGAACTCGGGGTACTCGTTCTTGAAGGTGTGGTAGCAGTGCGGCGAGGAGACCAGGATCTTCTTGACCCCGTTATCGACGAACGTCTTGATGTTCTCCCGGGCCAGACGCTTGAACAGCTCCTCGTTGCCGGTCTTGCGGATGCTTTCCCCGCAGCAGTTCTCCTTAGTGCCCAGGATCCCGAAATCGACCCCCGCCCGCTGGAGCAGCTCGGCGGTGGCTCGAGACACCTTCTTCAAGTCGCGAGTCGTAGCTGACGTAGCAGCAGGGGAAGTAGAGGATCTCCATGTCCTCGGTGAACGTCTTTACCGAGAGACCGTCCGCCCAATTCGCCCGCTCGGCGCGCTTCTCGTTCAGCGGGTTGCCTTCGCTTTGCAGGCTGGCACTGACGCCGCGGATGGGCTGCACGTGGGTGGGAAAGACCTTGAACTCCGTCGCCATCCGGCGAAGGGCGACGCCCGATTCGATCTGCTGCACGTCCCGGGGACACTGCTGCGGACACCGGCCGCACGTGGTGCAACGCCAGATGTCCTCGTTCTCGATCTCGGTCATACCGAAGTTGGCCTCACGGATGACCTTCCGGATGCTGAACGTGGTGACCCGGTTCCAGGGGCACACCGTGTCGCACAGACCGCACTGGTAGCAGCGCTTGACGGCCTCGCCGCCGTTCTCGTCGATGATGTCGACGATCTCTCGATACTCGGATACGTTCTCGGCTGCCATGCTCGAACCTCTCAGTCGGACGTTATGCTTGGCCCTTGTGCGACATTCGGGCAACCGCTTCTAGGATCTTCTGGAGCCCGTACTTGTCGGTCAATGACTCCAACCCCACCTCCAGCTCGTCCGGGGCTTCCTCCGCCTCCTCGTCCCGGTCATCCTCCTTCTCCACGTACGTCAGCGCGTCACACCGGCACACTTGGACGCACATGGGCTCTTCCAGCGTGGGGTCGTCTTCGCACATGTCGCACTTGAGGGGCAGCCCGGAATCGGGCTCCTTGAAGAATTCCCTGGCCGGGCAGGAGACGCCACAGAAGCTGCACTCGGGGTACTGCTTGCCGTTGATGGTGTAGGCGTGCCGGCCGTTGCATTCGGCCCGAGTGTAGTCGCCGGCGCGGATCGGCACGTACTGGTCCTTCAACTCGTCGATGACAAGGCGGATGCGGGCCCGCGCCGGGTTGACGCTGCTGTACTTGGGCTGGGCGTGGAACGCCGAACAGGCCAGCTCGCAGGCGCGGCAGCCGATGCACTTGTCGATGTCGACGTTGATCTGCTTGATCACGTTCTTTGGCTTCGCCACATCAGTCACGACCGTCAACCCTTCGCTCTAGTTGGTCACTAATTCGGCCGCCGGATCCTTGGGCGGAGTACCGCCGTCGTCGGGCAGGATCCCCCGCTGCACGAAGTCGTCGCTCACGTACTCCAGACCGAGAGCGTCCAGGGTCTCCTTCGTGGGGATGCCGTCGTTCGTCCAGCCCTTGAACTCGTAGTAGGCGTCCAAGGCCTTCTGCTCCGTCTCCGGATCCCTCTTCTTCCAGTGGTCGGCCGGCGGCGCCTCGTCGACCCGCCGCAGTCCCCGCCGGATGTTGATCGCCCTGATCAGATTGCGGTTCCGCCGGGCGATCTCCCACAGCCCTTCCGTGTCGAGGTCCATGCCGGTCGCCAAGTTGATGATGTTGGGCAGGTTGTACATGTGGTACGCCGGCCGGCCGCCGAACTGGCCTCGGAATGAGGACAGGAAGGCGCAGGTCCCGATGGCGTCGTCGACGTAGTGCATGGCTTCGTTCCAGTCACAGATGTTCACCGAGGCTTCGATGGACATGTGCTGACGGGGCTCCCACTCCATGTACCACTTCTTGAAGCGTTCCGGCGCTGCCTCCCAGTTCTTGACGAACTCTTCTCTCTCTTTGATGTCCGCGATCGGGATCTGGGGGAAGGACCCTTCGATCTGCGTGATGTTCATCTTCTCGCCGGTGGCGTACATGAGGAAGTAGGGGAAGTTGATCATGGAGAGCTTGAGGGGGACCTGCTCGAACTTCTTCATGGTGTTGTGATCGAAGGCTTCCGCCCCGTTCCCGATCTGTCGGGCGGCGGCGTAGACACCGTTGGCCAGCACGTCGCCGATGCCTTCGCGCCGGACGATCTTCTCCACCAGGTAGAAGAATCGGTTGCCGCCGCCCGACGGGAATCCCGGCAGGTCCTTGTCCGTCAGGATGCCCGCTTCGTAGAGCTCGACGGCGAAGGCCAGGACCTGCGGCGTCGAGAACCCGTCGAGCCCGTACTCCTGCGTGAGACCCAGGATGTCGTAGTTGAAATCGATCTCCTCGTAGGCGGCCATCATGTAGGTGAGCTTGCTGTAGCACTTCTGGAAGTACGTCTGGCGGCCCGGGTAGGAGATGGCCTGATGGCAGTCCTTGGGGCAGTTGTAACAGCCCTGCCAACGGAGCCGCACGCTTTCGGTGATCGCCGTCCAGCGCTCTTCCCGCTCCTTGTTCCAGTAGCCCTTCACCCGCTCGCGCGCGTTGCCCCAGGCGAAGTTGTTGACGTGGAACTCCTCGTCGTCCTCGTGAGCCAGGAAATCGCCCAGATTGGGGTTGTCGTAGATCTCCCGGTACATGCGGTTGCAGAGCTCGAAGAGCTCGGCCGGCCGGGCGATGTTGATGTCCTTGGTCCCCCGGACGGCGATCGCCTTCAACCGCTTGTCTCCCATGATCACGCCCACTCCCCGGGAGGCACTGGAGTTGGAGTGCTCGATGGTGGACATGAAGACGCGGTTCTCGGCGGCCAGCCCGATGGCGGCCACCTGGGCTCTGGGCTCCTTCAGCTCCTCCTTGAGGATCGCGGCGGTCTCCAGGGCGCCTTTGCCTTGCAGATGAGTGGCATCGCGGATCTCGATGGTGTCGTTGTTGATCCAGAGATAGACCAGGTCCGGTGCCTTGCCCCGGATGACGATCTTGTCGTAGCCGGCATGCTTCAGCTCCGGCCCGAAGAATCCGCCGAAGAGCGAATGCGAATAGCGGTCCGTCTGAGGGGAGAACGTGTCGACGGCCGTGCGGTTGGCGCCGGGCACCGGCGTCGAGAGCAACAGGCCGGTCCCGAAGATGAGCAGATTGTCCGGCGAGAACGGTTCGACTTCCGGACCGACCCTATCCCACAGGATCTTCCCCGCAGTACCCTGACCGCCGAGATGGAGTCCAGTCAGTCTTGGGTCTGTCTCTACCCTCTCGACACTCCCTCGGGAGAGGTCGATCTCCAGATTGAACCCGGTCTCTGCGTACCTCATCTGTGTCCCCTTTTAGGTTACTGCCGAACAAGGAGGGTCGCGATGCACTGCGGAGGACGGCTCCTGGGCGTCCGGCAGGGTCGCGGTCGGATCGGACCATGCTCCCACCGTTGCTCTGCTCCCATGCCCGCGTGGGATACCCATGCCATGGCGCTGCTTCTGCCTGGAGATTCATCGGCCTGCGCCGTGATGGATAGCCACGGGCCCCCCCGTCCCAGCGTCCACATGCCATGTTAATTGGTCGGCCGGTCAGTCAAAAATCGAATATATGTTACCCCTCTCCGCGACCGGGTGTCAATGCGGGAAGAGCAGGGGAGTATCGGGAAGATCGGGGCGATCCGTCCCGACGGCGACTCCACCCGACTTACTCTACCGCACCAAGACCACGGCGGTCGCCATCAGCGATGCGCAGGAGGAAGAACATGCGATCCACAGGAGATCCTGGAGCACGCGAGCGTGATCGCGGTGGTCGGCGCCTCTCCCGATCCGGCGCGCCCCAGCCACGGGATCATGCGCTACCTCGTCGACCACGGCTTCGACGTCATCCCGATCCGACCCGGCTGCGACGAGCTCCTGGGGCTACGCTGCTACCCGGACCTCGCCTCGGTCGGCCGACCCGTCGACGTCGTGGACGTGTTCCGCCGGAGCGACGCGGCCGCCGCCGTCGCCGGCGAGGCCGCGGCTGCTCGGCGCGAAGGCCCTATGGCTACAGGAGGGAGTGCGCAGCGAGGAGGCGCGGCACATCGCCAAGGACGCGGGCATGGAGTACGTCGAAGACCGCTGCATCATGCTGGTCCACCGCGAGACTGGGTGAGCCGCGGGCAGGTGGACGCCGGACGGGTGGGCGACCGCTCCGTGTCGACCGCGGGGGACCGGGGACGCTAGAACTGGACGACGGCGGTAGAGACGCGCTCCAGGACCCGGCTCGCGAACGGCACGAGGTGCAGGACACGGGTGGCGGGCTCGACCCTCACCTTCGCCTCGTACCAGCGGTAGTCGGCGTGGTGGAATTGGATCTGCACGAGTTCGGCATCGGTCTCGTGGACGTAGTCCGCCGCGGCCTTCCCGGCGGTCCCTTCGTCGCCGCTCGACCCGACGAAGGCGAGAGCGGCCTTCTGCGCCGCACTCTGCGCGACGTCGTCGGCCGTCTTGTCGGCGGCATAGACCGACGCGCCGTCGAGGACGAGCACGAACAGCACGACCATGGCCAGGAGTATGGAGAGTGCGCTCCTCATGAGCGCTCTATCGGCCCGACCGGAGGCGACCTTGAGCGCTGCGTCAGGAGCGTATCCGCAGGACCAGCGCGATCACCCCGCCCAGCACGAGGAACAGGCCGACCACATAGGGCAGCAGCGAGCGCAGAGAGAGCGCCCGCACCTCCACGTACCCTTCGTCGATGACGGTGTCCCCGACGCGGGCGGTGACCCGAAGCTTCCCGTTCGCCACGGTCGACCGGACCGGGAAGGTGAAGATGTTCTCCTGAGGGCCCAGCGTGACGGAGACATGGTCGCCGCCCTTGACGGTCAAGCCGTCACCGGCGAGGGTCAGGTCGACCTTGAGGGGATAGCCGGCGCGGTTGACCACGGCGACGGGCACGTCGCCCTCATGACCCACGAAGAGCACCGACCGCGAGGCCACGTCCACCTTGTCGAACTCCGCGCGGACGAACTCATCGACCGCGTCGACGTAGGTGAGCCCCCGGTTCACGATGGCGGGATCTTGATCCTGGCTGAACCAGAATCGGCTCTCCGCCGTATAGAGCAACGCCAGGAGGCGGGCCAACGGGGCCCGGTCCGATCCGGCGCTGGCGGTGCGGAACAGATCGGCGGTCGCGTGGGCCTGGGTCAGACGCTCGATGTAGGAGCGGCCCACGAAGCTCTCCGCCAAGCCACCGTACCGCGTCAGGAAGACGGGGCGCGTGGGTGGGGGGTACAAGGTCAAGAACTCATCCAGAGTCCGCGCATGCAGCCATGAACGTGTGCCAAGCGAACTGATCACCCCGTCGAGGAAGGCCCCCGGCGGGAGTCGGTAGTCGTCGGCCGCGGCCACCACGAACGGTCCGTGCCTGCCGGCCGCAAGCTCCTGCGCGAGCGCGGCCAGGAAGCGCTCGGCACTCCACGGAGGCCCGGTGGCCGCCCGCAACTCCTTGTTGGCGAACAGGAGGGTCAACCGGTCGCTCTCGGCGTCTCGCACCCGTACCGGGCGGCTCAGGTCGCTCGGGCGCTCGGCCAGGTCGACCGCCACGTCGGTAGACACCACGACGTAGTCGACGGAGGACTGGCTGAAGAAGGCCATGCTGTCGGTCGTGAGGTCGAGCCCCGGGGCGTACGCACCCCGCACCACGGCGGGCTGCCTCAAGATGCTCTTGACCTTGTCCTTGCCCACCCGCATCTGCTCGAAGCCATCCGGCCAGTCGAGGCGCGCCAGCAGGGACATCGACGGAAGGGCGTACGGACCGGGCACGATCTGCACCTGACTCAGCCCGGCTACCCGGCGATAGTTCTCCAAGGTCTGGGCCGCGTTCTGGGCGCCCGGCGCGCTGCTCGCGACCTTCTGGGTACGTCCGTCCACCCGCTCCGTATAGCCGTCGGCCATCGATTCGAACGCGTCCAGGAGTAACGGCTCGACTCCCAGGGTCAGATGCCAGTCCGGGTAGCGCTCGACGGTCGTGAGCAGACCGTTGAGACTGCGCTCTTCGAGCGGGTCGGGGGAGACCGCCGCCTGGAGGGTGTCGTCGAGCAGCGTCCCATCGGGCGCCCGATGGACGCCGAGCGCGATCGGCAGGAGCAGGGCGAGATCGACCTGCGGCGGCGATGGCGCGAGCCTCCCCAGCCACAGCTGGGTCGCGGCTGAACGACCTTCGGAAGCCCGGACGGTTACCGTCACCAGGTAGGCCCCCGGCCGCGACATCGCCGTTGCCGGCAGGAGTAGGCGGACGTTGGGCTGGATCGGCAGGTCTCCGAGGGCCTGGCTCTGACGGAAGACCGCCGGCCATCCCGTACCCCCGCTGCTCGGCGCCCCCGGACCGGTGACGACGATCTCGGCGCTCGCCTGGGTCCACGGCCGGTCCAACGTGCCCGTGAGCTGCAAGGGTACCGGCGTCGTCACCGAGGCGAGCGCGTACGTGGAGGCCAGGCTGAACGACGAGACGGCGGGCGGCGGAGGGGTGGCAGGCACCGTGGTGGACGTGGCCTGAGCACGGGCCGGCGTCGCGGGGGCGAGCGAGGAGGAGGAGTCCCGCAGCGGCGAGCCAGACGGCCAGCAGCCGAGCCGGACCCCCGAGGCGCACCTGACGCACGGGGGAGAAGCCGAAGGGGACCATGCCCGGCAGTGTAGCACCGCCCCTGCGGGGCGGTGGAAGAATCGACGCTGTTAGAATGCTGCCGAGGAGGCGGCTCGTGAGCGGGATATCCCCCAACCAGACCGTGGGCATCTTCTACAAGACGCGGGTGCGCGACGTGGCCAGCGGCGACCCGGTCGCGTGCTCCCCCCGTTCCACCGTTCGCGAGATGTCGTCCGCCATGCTGGAGCACGGCGTAGGCGCGGTCGTCGTGGTCGACGAGCAGGGTCGCCCCCTGGGCATCGTCACCGAGCGCGACCTGGTGTATAAGGTGCTCGCCCACGGCGAGCTCGAGCAGACCGCGGCCGATGTGATGACCAGCCCGGCCGCCAGCATCGGGCCCGAAGACTTCGTCTACCAGGGCCTGCAGCTGATGTTGCAGCGACGCTGCCGCCGTCTGGTCGTGGTCGACGCCTCCGGGAGAGCCGTGGGACTGCTCTCCATGCCCAATCTGATGCGCCTCCAGGGCGTCGAGACCCGGACCGTGCTGGAGCAGGTGGCCAAGGCCGGGTCCATCGAGGAGCTCCGCGAGGTGCGGCTCGCCGGCGACGACGTGATCCAGCGCCTCTTCCTCGCCGATGTCGACGCAGAGACGCTCGGACGGCTGCTGAGCGAGTTCAGCGACGCGGTGACCCGACGCATCCTCCTGCTCTCCATCAGACAGCTGAAGCTGGAAGGACGGAACCAGCCTCGGCAGGGATACTGCTGGGTCGGGTTCGGCTCCGACGGGCGCCAAGAGCAGGTGCTCCGAGGCGACCAGGATAACGGGATGGTCCTACCCGACGACATCGACGAGGCGGGCCGCGGCTACTACCGGCTGCTGGCCGCGCGCGTGAACGAGGGACTGGCTGCCTACGGCTACGGGCTCTGCGACGGCGGCGTCATGGCACGCGAGGACCCGTACTTCGGCACGGTCGGCGAGTGGAAGAGCCGGGTGACCCTGCTGCTGTCCGGCGTGCAGGACGGCATGCTCCTGCGTCGACTCACCATCTATCTGGATTGCCGAGCCGTGGCCGGCAGGCTGGAGCTGGGTGAGCAGGTCCGCGACCAGATGCATCGCGCAGTCGGGTCGTCGGGGGCCGCCCTGCGCGCGCTGGCGGAGGATGCCGTCACCAAAGACCCGGCCTTGAACCTCCTAGGACGCCTCCGCTACGAGAAGGACGGGGACGGCCGGCGCGGCATCAACATCAAGCGCCGCGGTCTCCTTCCGCTCACCGCGGGCGTCAAGGCGTTCGCGTACGACCGCGGCATCCGGGAGAGCGGCACCGCCGCCCGTATCCGCGCGCTTCGCGACGCCGGGGTCCTCGAACGGGACTCGGCCGCGGACCTGCTCTTCGCCCACGATCTCTTCCTACGGCTGAAGCTGCAGAGCTCCCTCGAACAGGCCTTCCACGGACAGACGAACACCCACTTCGTCTACCCGGATGAGTGGACCGAGTGGGAACGGCGGGACCTTCGTCGGTCGTTCAAAGCCGTGGCCCACCTCCTGGAGCTTCTCCGCTTTCATTTCACGCTCTGAGGCCGGCCGGTACTCCGGCCTCAATACCTGATGCCGGAGTACAGTGTCTTCTCGCAGGCCTCTCGCGCCTCCCTCAGCGTACGGATCCCCTTCGCTTCGAGCAGAGGGATCATCTTGAGGAAGATCTCGCCCGTGACCATGGCGTCGCCCAGCGAGGTGTGGCGCCCGAAGAGGTTCACTCCCAGCCGCTCGGCGATGTTGTCGAGCTCGTGGCCCTCCAGCTCGGGGTGGAGCACCGCGGAGAGCAGCAACGTGTCGAGCACCGGGTTGG
Organism: uncultured Actinomycetota bacterium; assembly: GCA_963796315.1. GTDB lineage: Bacteria > Actinomycetota > Thermoleophilia > RBG-16-64-13 > RBG-16-64-13 > CAWCLH01. The sequence continues at coordinate 157,820 of CAWCLH010000021.1, read as the reverse complement.
TCAGGGACACCCCGGTCGCCGGTCTGCTTCAGCTCGAGGAACCGCAGATCGAACGCGGCGTTGTGGGCCACCAGGACGGTGTCCTCCACGAATCGCTGGAACTGCGGAAGGACGAGATCGATGGTCGGCTGGCCCCGCACCATCGCCGACGTGATGCCGTGGATACCGATCGACTGTGGCGAGATGGGGCGCTTCGGGTCGACGAGCTGGTCGAAGCTCTCGGTGTGCAGGAGGCGGTTGTTGACGATCCGGACGGCGCCGATGGAGAGGATCTCGTCGCCCCGGGACGGCTCGAGCCCGGTCGTCTCGGTGTCGAAGACCGTGTAGGTGAGGTCGCTGAGGGGACGCTCGTCCAATTCGTGTCCCTGGCCGTAGCGACCGAAGAGGTCGAAGTCGTAGTAGACGGGGCGGCTCTCCGCCGGAGCGTGGACGGCCAAGGTCTCGGCCTGCTCGGCGACCGGAAGGAGCAGACGGATGTAGGCCTCCCGGGTGAGCGGGTCGCCGTGGTACCAGACTTCGCCGCCGTGCCGTTCGGCCAACTCCCTCAGGGTGATGGCGCAGGCGGCCAGATCGGTGCTCATGGGCTCGTCCTCCCACGCCAGGACGCTCTCCAGCTGAAGGAGCGGGGCGCCGCTCCAGGACAGGTCGATGTGGGCCATGCGGTCGCTGCGCCCCAGGCTCAGGGCGACCTCCTCCACGCCGAGCTCTTCCTTCAGGCGGGCGGAGAGGAAGGTGACCGCCTGAGAGACGTTGAAGCTGTCGACCTTCAACCACAGAGCCGGGTCCCCGCGCCTGTTCCTGGCCTTCACGCCGACCTGGCTCTCGACCCGCCGCTTGATCGACGCCAACAGGTCGGTGCCGCGCACGTCCTCGAGCGGCCACATCGTCTTGCCACAGCTGCTCAACTCGCTGGTGGTCTCGTCCAGCTTCTCGCTCAGCCTCACCGCCTCGTCGCGGATGATGCTCAGGAAGCGGACCCGGTTGCGCGGATCCATGTCCTCGTACTCGATCAGGTTCTCGATGGCCGACCGCATGTTCGCCAGGGCCGAACGGGTGTGCTGTGTCAACGAGTAGAACAGCAGCTCCCTGCTCTGGTCGATCTGGACGTCTCGGGTGATGTCGGCCAGGGTCAGGACGAATCCGGTGATCTCGAGCTCGCTGCCCAGGACGGCGGCCATCTGCACCCGGATCAGGTAACCGGACGCGCTCGTGGTCACGAACTGCGAGACCAGACGGTCCTCTCCGTGCAGGCTCTGGTGGTGGAGGTTCTCCAAGGCATGGAACACCATGTCGCGATCGAGTATCCCGAAGACCGAACGACCCAGCCCCACGAGCGGACGGGCGCTCCCGCCGCTCTGCCGAAGGCCGAGTCAACATCTCCTTCGCCCGAGCGTTGTAGAGCAGGATGATCCCCTCGAGGTTGCACACCAGCACGCTCATGGTGAGCTGGGACATGAGGGCCGCCAGCCGGTTCCTTTCCTCCTCCAAGTCGCTGCGTGCTTCGGCGATGCGCAGCGTGACGTCCTCCCGCAGCTCCTCCGCCTGGTCCGCGAACCGGTTGACGACCGCCCCCAGGCCTCGGGCCGGCCCCACCGGGGGCAAGGAGAGCCGGTACCCCGGGTTCGCCGTCACCATGAGGTCGGCTTCGGCGGCCAGCCGACGGGGGGCCCACACGTAGGCCCGAAAGACCGACCGGAGGAGAAGCGCCAACCCGAGCAGGACAAGCAGCACCACCAGGGCCGCGAGGCCGAGGCGGCCGGCCAGCGCCCGAGAGACCGTCTCCCGCCCGACGGGATCGAGCAGCGAGTAGACGGCCAGAGCGCCCCCGCAGAAGAGGCCCACGACCAGGAGGACGAGCGCCGCGAAGAGAAGGCCGAACCGCCAGCCGTCGCTCATGCTCGGCTATGGCCTCCCTTCACGCCTCGTCGCCCAGCAGGCAGCGGACCTTCGCCACCATCTCCTTGTTGGAGAACGGTTTGGTGATGTAGGCGTCGGCGCCCAGCGCCAGTCCCTTCGCCGCTTCGGTGTCGCGCCCCTTCGCCGTGATCATGACGATCTTGATGTGACGCCAGTCGTGGTTCTGACGGATCCGCTGGCACACCTCGAAGCCGTTCCGCACCGGCATCATCACGTCGAGCAGAATGAGGTCCGGCGCGAACTCCTCGACCTGCTCCAGGGCATCCTGCCCGTCGCGGGAGGTCCGCACCGCGTACCCGTTGGCCTCCATGAGGAACTCCAGCGAGGTGACGATATTGGGCTCGTCATCGGCGATGAGCACTCTTTTCGTCGGCGACCCCGCCCCCATCACTCCCCCCGTCGTCCCGCATTCCTGGCGGTCATGCGCTCGTCTCCGTCCCGACAGCCAGAGCCGACGACGCCGGCTCCCCCGCATCCTGCGTCGCGTCCGTTCCGGCCACCGGTAGGGTGAACCAGAAGGTGGAGCCCTGGCCGGGTCGGCTCTCGACCCACAGTCTACCGCCCAGGTGGCTGATGATGTGCCGGCTGATCGGCAGCCCGAGTCCGGTGCCGACGGGCTTCCCGGTCAGCGTGTCGCCCGCCTGCCGGAACTTCTCGAAGATCGTCCCCTGTTCCTCGCTCCTGATCCCAGGGCCGTTGTCGCGCACGCCCACCTGGACGAAGCCGGGGGGCAGGGTCACCATGATCTCCACCCGTCCGGTCTGCTCCCGGCTGAACTTCACGGCGTTGGAGAGCAGGTTGATCAGGACCTGGACGACTCGGTCACGATCGCCTCGCACCGGAGGGACATCGTCCGGGAGAGAGCAGGTCCAGGCGGACGTCCTTCTCCTCGAAGAGCCGCCCCGTGGAGGTGAGCGCGTCGTCGAGCGCGGCGGTGACGTCCATCTGGACGATCCGCCACTCTGCTTGTCCCGACTCGATCTTCGCCAGGTCCAGCACCTGGTTGATGAGACGAGTGAGTCTCTCGCTCTCCTTGACGATGATGTCCAGGTACTTGATCCGTTGGGACGCCTCGAGCTCGGGATGGTCCTGCAGGATCTCCGAGAACGAGCGGATGGAGGTCAGCGGCGTCCGCAGCTCGTGCGAGACCGTGGAGACGAAATCGTCCTTCAGGCGATCGACCTCCAACAGCCGCTCGTTGGCCGCCCGCAGCTCGGCCGAGGTGGCCTCCAGCTCCCTCGATTTCTGCTCGAGCTGGTGGCTGTAGACGATCAGCTCCGACGCCTCGTCCAGCATGGACATCACCTCGTCCACACCCAGCTCGTCCTCCTTGGTGGCCGCCGTGACGGTGATCCGAGCGGAGGCGGCTCCGATGACCCCCGCCAGCAGCCGCTCCACGAACTGGACCAGATCGGCATCCGCCGCCACGTCCTCGACGGAGGCCGCGCCATGCCGGAGCGCGTACCCGGCGAACTCCTCGTCGGCCCGCTCGACTGCCCATGAAGCGGACGACGAGCGCGCGCAGGTCCTGGACGTCCGCCGTCCCGCGCCAGAACGTCTCGTCCTGGCGTCCCCGCGTCCGGTGGAACACGTCGACGAACAGGACCGCCTGGCTGTGGTCGACGGCCCGCTGGTGCCCTCTCAAGGACAGACCGACGTAGAGGCCGATGTTCGCCAGCAGGCTCCAGAACAGGGCGTGCGTCACCTGATCGAGGCCGCGCAGGCCGAACAGCTCCAGCGGCTTGAGCAACGCGATGCCGAAGGGGCCATGATCGAGGAAGCCGGGGGCAGCCACCCCGACTGAGCCAGCGAGGGGAGCAGCAGCGTGTAGATCCACACGGCGAACCCCGCACTCAAGCCCACCAGAGCGCCCTGGCGGGTCCCGCCCTTCCAGAAGATCCCCCCCAGGATGGGCGGCGCGAACTGGGCCACGGCCGCGAACGAGATCAGGCCGATGGAGACCAAGGCGTACGCCTCCCCGGCGAAGAGGAAGTACGCGTACCCCAGCAGGAGGATGACGACGATGGCGCCTCGGCGGATGGCCAGCAGCAGGGGGCCCAGGTCGACCCTCTGGTTGAGACCCCAGGGGCCGAGCCTCAGGAGGACCGGCATGACCAGATCGTTGCAGACCATCGTGCTCAGGGCGATCGTCTCGACGATGACCATGCCGGTGGCCGCCGACAGGCCCCCGATGAAGACCAGCAGGGCCACGAGCGGCTGATGCTGGCTCATGGGGAGAGCCAGGACGAAGTAGTCCGCCTCCACCTGCCCCCCGGGGAAGTGCAGCAGGCCGGCGAAGGCGATGGGGAGGACGAAGATATTGATGGCCAGCAGGTACAGCGGGAAGAGCCACATCGCCTTCTTGACGTGGCTCTCGTCGACGTTCTCCACCACGGCCACCTGGAACTGACGGGGCAAGAACATCACGGCGAGCATCGACAGGAAGAGCAGCCAGGCCCAGCTGCCGAACGTCCCGGTGGCCTCTCCGAAGCCCAGCAGCGGTTTCAGGGCGGGGACGCCCGCCGCAGCGCTGAACACGTCGCCGAAGCCCCGATACATGACGAACGTGACGAAGATGCCGACGACGAGGAACGCCAGGAGCTTGACCAGCGACTCGAAGGCGATGGCGGCGACCATGCCTTCGTGCCGCTCGGAGGCGTCCAGATGGCGGGTGCCGAAGACGATGGTGAAGGCGGCCAGGAGCAGGGCCACGTAGAAGGCCGTGTCCCGCCATGGCGTCGGCGATCCGACAGCGACCGTCGTGGCGAAGCCCGTTGAATGAGAGAGGATGGTGAAGCTGTTCGAGATCGCCTTCAGCTGCAGCGAGATATAGGGGACGATGCCCACGACGGCGATGACCGTCACCAAGCCCGCCAGCGGAGGGCTCTTGCCGTAGCGAGAGGAGATGAAGTCGGCGATCGAGGTGATGCGGTAGGTCCGGCTGATGCGGATGATCTTGCGAAGCACCAGCCACCAGAGCGCCGCCATCATGGTGGGTCCCAGGTAGATCGGCAGGAATCCGATCCCGCTGCTCGCGGCCCGGCCCACGCTGCCGTAGAAGGTCCACGACGTGGCGTAGACAGCCAGCGAGAGCGAGTAGATATAGGGGTTGGCGATGATGCTCCGACCTCGGTCGGCCCGCTTGTCGCCGTAGTAGGCGATGGCGAAGAGGACCGCGAGGTAGGCTGCCGCCGCCAGCCCGATCGCCCAGACCCGGAACATTCAGGCTCCCCGCTCGATCAGCCGCTCCCGGACGTCATCGCTCGACGATGGACGCGATGAGGGCGATCACGAACGCCCAGACCGCGAAGAGATAGAGGAACAGCACCGGTATGCCGAGCACGGTGGAGGAGACGTTGAAGAGGTAGAGCAGGGGGTAGTTGAACACCAGGCAGGAGAGGAGGAAGACGGCCGCGAGCGACTGACCCTTCATGCTTCGTTTCACGACTCTCCTGCCCCCTGAGTGCCTGCAGTATATCGCGTCCTTCGGCGCATCCGGCCGTTCGACGTACGCCCGCGCCGAGGGCCGTCCAGGGTGAAGGGCCGCGCCTCGGGAGGCTGTCGACTCCCGGGGCGCGGCCCCCTTCATCTGGCGATGGACGTGGCGCGGAGGACTACTCGGCGCCCACCCCCAGGTACACGCGCACCTTCTCGGAGTCGAATTTCTCCTCTGCCGACTTCTCCCTGGCCAGCAAGGAAGCGATGATGCCCACGATGAACGCGGCCGGGATCGAGATGATGCCCGGGTTCCGCAGGGAGAAGGGAGCACTGCCCACCGCGTTCTTGAACGTGTCCTCCCAGACCGCGGGGCCGAGGATGATCAGGACGACCGCCAGCACGGAACCGACAATGGTCGAGAGCCACGCGCCCGTGGTCGTGAACCCGCGCCAGACGATGGACATGAGCAGAGCGGGGAAATTCGCGCTCGCCGCGATGGCGAAGGCGAGACCCACCATGAAGGCCACGTTCTGGCCTTTGAAGGCGATGCCCAGCAGGATCGCGATGATGCCCATGATGACCGTGGCGATCCGGGCCACCTGCACCTGCTCCTTCTCGGTCGGCGTGCCCGCCCTTGACCACGTTGACGTAGAGATCGTGGGACAGGGCGGAGGCTCCGGCCAAGGTCAGTCCGGCCACCACCGCCAAGATGGTCGCGAAGGCGACGGCCGAGATGAAGCCATGAACGCAGCGCCCGCCGAGCTCGTCGGCAATGCAGCGGCGCGGCCATGTTCCCGCCCTTGTCGGCCGAGAAGACGACGGCCCGGCCGATGAGTGCCGCGGCGCCGAAGCCGACGATGGGGATGATGATGTAGAAGTAGCCGATGAAGGTGGTCGCGTAGGCCACCGACTTCCGCGCCGCCACCGAGTCAGGCACGGTGTAGAAGCGCATGAGGATGTGCGGCAGACCCAGCAGACCGAACATGAGCGCCAGGCCGAGGGAGATGGTGTCCAGCGGATTCTTGACCTGGCCTCCCGGCTGGAGCGCACTCTGACCTATCGCCTTGCCCGTCTCGACGCCGGTCTTCGGGTCGATGGCGGCGGCCCGGGTCACCTCGCCGTAGATCCTGCCCGGATTGAACCCGAACTTGTTCAGCACCAGGATGGTCAGGATCGTGACCCCGAACAGCAAGAGGCAGGCCTTGATGATCTGCACCCAGGTGGTGGCCAGCATCCCTCCGAACAGGACGTAGGCCAGCATGACCACCCCGACGAAGATGATGGCCCATTCGTACTGGATGCCGAACATCAGCTTGATCAACTGCCCGGCGCCGACCATCTGGGCCGTCGCGTAGAAGACCACGGTCAGCAGGCCGCCGATGGCCGACGCGACCCGGACCGGCTTCTGCTTGAGCCGGAAGGCAACCACGTCGGCGAAGGTGTACTTGCCCAGGTTGCGCAGCGGCTCGGCCACCAGGAACATCAGGGCCGGCCACCCGACCAGCCACCCGGTGGCGTAGATCATCCCGTCGTATCCCTTCAGGGCCACCATGCCGGAGATCCCCAGGAACGAAGCCGCGCTCATGTAGTCACCGGAGAGGGCCAGGCCGTTCTGCAATGCGCTGATCCCCCGTCCGGCCGCGTAGTACTGCGCCGTGGTCTTCGTCCGCCGGGACGCCCAGTAGGTGATACCCAGGGTGACCAGCACGATGATGACGAAGAAGCCCACCGACGCGGCGGTCGGCTCACCCAGCTTGGTCGCCGCCAGTATCTTGTGCTCCATCAGATTCCCCCTCTACAGCTCGGTCTTGAGGCGTTCGACCTCGTTGTCGTACGCCGAGTTGGCCCACCACACGTACACCAGGGTCAGGATCCAGGCGATCACGATGACGGCGACGCCGAGAGGGATGGCCAGCGTCGTGAAGTCCCCGATCTTGCTGTTGACGAAGTCCTTTGCATACCCCAACAACAAGATGTAGCCGTAGTAAACGACGAAGAGGATGGCGAGGAGGATGAGGGAGACGGTCCACCGGTCCCTCACCAGCTTCTTGAACGGCGCCGATTGGACGAGCGTATGGGCTCGTTCCGCGTCGATGATGGCCTGTTCTTGAGTCGTAACGACTCCCGTCTCAACAGTCACGGAGTCACACCTCCCACGTTGCGATCTCGGATTCGAACTTGGATGGAGCCCCCCAGTTCCGCTCGGCCGCGGCAGACTCGCCCGACGCCACCCCCTTTTCGGCTTCGCCCCGACGAGACGGGTTCCTGTATCGCCCAGTGTAGACAGGGGCGAATTCGGTACCAAACCCCGCGGAGGAGCGGCGGGTCTGCCGGTCGAACGGTCATCTGCGGACGCTGAGCGGAGGTATCCGGGGCCCGCCACCGGGAGGAACGGAAGAAGCGGGCACCTGAGCGGTCTGGATGCCCGCTAGAACTCCAAGCGTTTGCGCAATTCTCGCGTCTGCCGCCGGCTCAAGGGGAGCGTGGTGTGCCGCTCGTCGTCCAAACGCAACTCGAACATGTTCGAGGGCAGGGAGATGATCTCCGCCACCCGCGAGAGGTTGACCACGTAGCTGCGGTGCGACCGGAAGAAGACCCGGGGGTCCAGCCGCTCTTCGAGCGTCTTCAACGAGTAGTTCGTCAGGTAGTTGCCACCGGGGGCGAAGACCCGAGAGTAGTCCCCCTCCGCTTGGAAGTAGTAGACCCGCGGCACGTCCAGAAGCACGGTCTTGCCCCCGCGATTGACGGCCAGCCGCTCCAGACGGCGAGGCTGAGCGGGAGCCGGGTGAGCCGTCGTATCCAGGACGGCGAGCAGCTTGCTCACCGTCTGATCGATACGGCGCTCGCCGACCGGTTTGACGAGGTAGTCGAAGGCGCTCAGCTCGAAGGCGCTCACGGCGAACTCCGAGTAGGCGGTCACGAAGACGATATAGGGGTGCTCGGCCATGGCCACCAATCGAGTGGCCACCTCGATGCCGTCGGTCTCGGGGAGGTTGACGTCCAGGAACACGACGTCATACCGCACGTTCTCGGCGAGAGCCAGGGCTTCTTCGGCATCGGCCGCCTCTCCGACCACTTTGATGCGAGGGTGAGCGGCCCAGCAAGAAGCGCAGTTCGGCGCGGGCAGGCGGTTCGTCGTCGACGATCAGGGCGCGATAGACGTCCTTCATCCGCTCACGCCGAGTCGCTTAGAGCCGCTTGACCAGGCGGAGCGTCGAGATCTCGCCCCCCGGCACCAGTTCCAACTCGTCGACCAGCGCTCTGATGAGAGTGATGCCGATGCTCCGCTCGGAGAAGGTTCTCGTCCATCTGCTCCTCCCGAGCGGGCACGTCCGTCCCCGGGCCCTGGACGGTTATCACCCAGCGATCGGGTGTGAGCCCATATTCCACGCGGACCGATGAGTCGACCTGACCGTTCGGCCCCAGGGTCGGTGAGCGTCCCATGAAGTTGGAGCATGCCTCCGTGACGGCGAGCTTGAGGTCGGCCAAGGTCTCGTCATCGAGACCCGCCTGCGCGCCCAACGCGGTCAGCGCGAGTCGGCACAAGGCCACGTACTCGGGCTTCAAGGGGATGGTCAGGACCACCCTCTGCCGGACGGACCCGGCCTCTTCTTGCAGAGACACATCAGTCATAGCCAGCCCCTCTTATACAGACTCACATCACCACCCGCAAATCCTCGCCGCATTGGGCGCAGCGACCTTCTCGTACCCAGAACTGCTCGACGCCGTGCTCGCCCCGGTGGATCGCGGTGCGACCGCAGGACGGGCAGACGGTGTGTCGGGCAGGATGACCCGGGACGTTCCCCATGTACACGAAGTGAAGTCCGACCTTGCGGCCGATCTCCACGGCGCTCTCCAACGTGCGGATCGGGGTCGGCGGCAGGTACGAGAGCTCGAAGTCGGGCAGGAAGCGGGTGACGTGCCAAGGAGTCTTCGGACCCAGTGCCTCGTGCACCCAACCGGCCATCGCGCGCAGGCTCTGTTCGTCGTCGTTCAGCCCGGGCACGATATTGGAGACTACCTCCACATGGCAACCGTGCACGTCCTGCGCCCGCACGGTCATGTCCATGGTGGGCGCCGGGTCCTTGACCTTGTTGAGCCAGGACCAGCCCGCCGCGTCGGGCGCCTTCAGATCGTACTTGAACGCGTCGAGGTACGGGGCCACGTAGTCCAGGGCGTCCGGCGTGATGTACCCTGCCGTCACGAATCCCGTGTACAGGCCGGCCTCTTTGAAGACGCGGGCGACATCGTGGACGTACTCCACCCAGATCGCCGGATCGTTGTAGCCCCAGACGACGCCCTGGAGCTTGTGCTTGCGGGCCAGCTCAAGGGCCTTCTTGGGAGGCAGGGACGAGAGCTTATCCGCCTCGCGACCCGAGGCATGGGATATCTGCCAATTCTGACAGTCACTGCAGAGCACGTTACAGCCCAGGGTACCCAAGGACAGGCAGCGGGTGCCCGGATGGAAATGGTAGAAGGGCTTCTTCTCGATGTCGTCCGAGACGACGCTGGCGGGGCGGTCGGCGATCAGGGTGTGGAGCTCCCCTCCGCGGGTGCCTCGTGCTCTGCAGATCCCCTCCTTACCCTCCCCGATGACGCAGACGTGCGGGCAGAGGACGCACTGCGTGCGGCCTCCGGATAACGGGTGCCAGAACTTCGCCACCGCGCTCACCGGGCGAGCCCCCGGAGACCGAGGTCCTTCTCGGCCAGCCGCCGCAAGCCGCGGTCCACCTCGGCCAGGATGAGGTCGTGGACCTCCCGGTTCGTGGAGGCGACCACCGACATCTGGTGGGCCATGTCGGAGCCGAGCAGCGGCCGGCCCCCCAGCGGGCGGCCGGCGGCGTCGGTGACGATGCAGCCCGCCTCCTCGGCGATCAGAGCCGCCGCGGCGACGTCGTATGGCGCGTTGTTCAGGACACCACCTTTCCCCACGTCCCGGAACCTGGCCTCTACCCACGGCGCCACCTCGATCATGCGGGGCCCGACGTCGATGTAGGCATCCAGCTGGCCGGTGAGCAGGCGGGTCATGGAGTACGCGGCACTCCCGATGTCGAACACCGCGCCGTCGACCGAGGACCGATCGATCAGATCGCCGAGCACCACCACCAACTCCGCTGCGGGGCGTCCTCGGAAGCCGATGGTCCAGAACAGTCGGGAGAGGTCCGCCGTCGTCGTCGGCGTGACCGCTCGGGCCAGGCCGTCTCCACCGACGATCGAGACTCCGCCACCGCGGACCGCCCGGATGACGCCCCCCTCCTTGATCTCGGCCACCACGCCGTACACGACGTCGGCCATGGTCGGGCGGGAGGTCCAGCGAGCCACGGCGATGCTGACGCAGCAGGCCTCCAACCCGGCCATCGCGGGCCGCGTGCCGTCGATGGGATCGATGATCAACACGTACTCGGCGTCTCCCCAGGACAGCATCCCCCGGTCCTCGGTGTAGACGCCCACCGGTCGGCCGAGCTGCTCGAGGAAGCTCACGGTCTCGCGCTCGGCCCGTTCGTCGATGGCGAAGGTCGTGTCGCCGCCCGGTGCCCGCCCGGTCAGCGCCCGCGAACCCAGCGTCCCCAGGTGCGGGAGGACCAGCTCCCGCAGACGCGAGGCAAGCAGGTCCGCCGCCTCCACCACCCAGGCTGCGACCGGCCGGCCTGGCGAAACGCTCACGACTCCCGATCCCTGCCGCGGGGCCAGAGAGGGACGGGGAGGCTGTCGCCTCCCCAAGAGGCGATGGTGCGGCCGACGGTAGACACGATCGCCCAGTATACAGAGCTCCCCTGCCGCGCTCTCGGAAGACGCCAACGCACGGCCGCCGACGAGACCACGTTCGGCCACGAGTCCCTCCGACGAAGCGGAGCGAGGATGCCCTCCGAGGGAGCGTTGAGGTCCGCCGAAAGCGGACGAGGAGGGCTGCCTCGCGGACCGAAAGCGGACGAGGAGGGCATCCTAGCTTCTACCGGATGTGACCCAGGAAGTCCTTGGTCCGCTCGGACTTGGGCCGATCGAAGACCTCCTCGGGGGTCCCCTCCTCCACGATCACCCCGTCGTCCATGAAGACGGCACGGTCGGCGACATCCCGGGCGAATCCCATCTCGTGGGTGACGACCAGCATGGTCATCCCCCCTCGGGCGAGCTCCTTCATGACGTCCAGGACATCGCGGACCAGTTCCGGGTCCAGGGCCGACGTGACCTCATCGAAGAGCATGAGGTGCGGATCCATGGCCAGAGCCCGGGCGATCGCGACGCGCTGCTGCTGGCCGCCGGACAGTTGGGCGGGGAAGTGGTCGATGCGGTCGGCGAGCCCCACCCGGGTCAGCTGCTCCACGGCTATCCGCTCCGCCTCCTGCTTGGGCCGCTTCAGCACTCGGCGCTGGGCCAGCATCACGTTGCCCTTTGCGGTCAGATGGGGGAAGAGGTTGAACGACTGAAACACCATGCCCACCCGCTCCCGGACCCGGCGGATGTCGGTCTTCGGGTCGGTCACTTCGACATCCTCGAAGAAGATCTTCCCGCCGGTCGGCTCCTCCAGCCGGTTCACGCACCGCAACAACGTGGACTTGCCGCTCCCCGACGGCCCGAGGATGACGACCACCTCTCCCTTGGTGACCTCCATGTCGACGCCCTTCAGCACCTCGAGGTCGCCGAAAGCCTTGCGGAGTCCCTCTATGCGGACGGCGTGCTCGGCCATCTACTCCACCTGCTCGACGGTGCGTCGAAGTACGCCTCGTTTGACTCGTCCGGGCGGCGGCACATGTCCGCCTTCGGCCACGGCCAGGCGGGCCTCGAGGCGTCCCACGTAGTTGATCAGCGGGATGGTGATGATGAGGTAGTAGACGGCGGCGACGACGTACGGGGTCAGGTTGGAGCGGTTCACCACGAGGTTGTTCGCCCGCAGCATCAGTTCGAAGATGCCCATGGCCGAGAGGAGTGCCGTGTCCTTGAAGAGAAGGATGAACTCCGAGGTCATGGTGGGCAGCACCCGCTTGACCGTCTGCGGGATGATGACGTAGAGCATGGACTGGAAGTAGCTCATGCCGAGGGAGACGGAGGCCTCCGTCTGTCCCTTGTGGATGGATTGGATCCCGGCCCGGAATATCTCGGCCAGATAGGCCGAACTGTTCAGGGCGAGCACGGCGATGGCCGTGACGAAGTCGTTGGTCCGAAAGCCCAGGATCCGCAGACCGATGAAGGCCATGAAGATCTGCAGGAAGAGGGGGGTTCCTCGGATGACGTTGATGTAGGCGCTGGCCAACCAGCGCAACGGGAGGATGCGCGACATCTTCGCGAAGGCCAAGAGCAGGCCGACCGCGATGGCCAGCGGAAACGCGACCAGCACCAGCTCGATCGAGACCAGCCAGCCGTGGAAGAGGAGCGGCACCGCGCGAACGATCATCTGCGGCTTGAAGAAGAGGTCGATGAACGTGACGCTGGTCAGCGCGTCGACCCAGGCCTGCCGGTCAAGCCACCGGGCCAGATCCTCCGACTTGGAGGCGGTCTGGTAGGAGAAGCTCAGCCCGGCTCACGTCGCGCTGCTGGCCGTTGACCTCGTAGGTCACTCCGAACGGGTAGGACTTGCCCTCGTTCGGCGTGCGGACCTGGTGGACGTACACCCGGACGTTGCTGCCGGCCGCCACCGGCGTGGGAAAGGTGATCTGAACGCTCTGACCCTGGATGCTCGTCACCGGCGGCGGCGTGACCGGTATCCGCTTCAGCCCCTCGAGCGTGATGATCTCCGTCCGCGCCTGGGAGAGATCGAACCCGTCCGGGAAGGTGAAGGTCAGCGAACTCAACGGGCCGTCGGTGTCGGCGACCGCATCGAACGTGAACCGCGTGGGGATGCCCCCCACCTGCTGGTTCACGGTGACCCTCGCATTGGCCATGCCGAGCGCCGCGGGCGCCACGACCAGCAGCAGAAGGAGGAAGGCCAGGAGCGCGCTGCCCGCGCGCGTGACCGCTCTCATCCTGGACGACCGCGCTCGCAGCATCGGTCTCACCCGCCTACGTGTTCGGCGGCCACGGCGCGGAGCGAGCGGCGCGGCGCCGGGCGCCGCGCCGCCGAAAGGGACCTCGACGCTACGGGGTCGCGCCGAACCACTTGCTGTAGATCTGGTCGTAGGTGCCGTCGGACTTCAGGTCGGCCAGCGCCTGGTTCATCGCCGCCAGAAGCGCAGTATTCGTCTTGGCCACCGCGAACCCATACTGTTCGCCGGTCGCGATCTCCTTGACGATCTCGAGGCCGCGGGCCGGATCCTTCACCAGGAAGGCGCTCACCGGCAGGTCGTTGACCACGGCGTCGACGTTGCCCGCCTGCAGGGCGGCGAACGCCTCGGTGGCCGTCTTGAACGGGACGGTCGTCGCCCCGGTGAGGTTCTCCTTGGCCCACTGCTCACCGGTGGTGCCCGACTGCACGCCCACCTTCTTGCCGGTCAGGTCGGCCTCGCTCTTGATGGTCGAGCCCTTCTTCACGGCGATCGATTGATTGGAATCGATGTAGGGGTCGGTGAAGTCGATCTCCTGCTTGCGCTCGTCGGTGATCGTCATGGCCGACGCGACCACGTCGAACTTGCCGCCGGCCTTGAGGGTCGGGATCAACGTGTCGAACACCTCGGTCTTGATCACGGTCTGGAGACCGATCTTCTGGGCGATCGCCGTGATCAGGTCGACGTCGAAGCCCTCGGCGGTGGTTCCGTTCATGGACTCGAAGGGGGGGAACGCGGTGTCGGATCCGACCGTGAGCGTCCCCGGGGTGACGAGCTTGAAGTCCGCCGTAGAGATGGTGGTGTCGGTGGCGCCGGTCGAACCGGTACCGGCGGTCGTCTCGGTCGCAGCAGTAGTGGTGGTCTCCTCGGTGCCGCCGCAGCCGACGATGGCCAGGACGCTGAGCACCAGCACCAGGGCGGCGAGCACCGCCACCCAGCGGCTTGCCTTCCGCATATCCCCTCCTTGATCGCGATGCCGCGCCCGGCCTGACCCTCGACCGGCACGCATGGTCGCCCTACTGTAACCCAGCCGGTCGCTCTGACGAAACGGTATGACCTCGAAACCAGGCGGCTGCGCGAGGACAGGGCCAGACGCGGTCAGCGCGCCCTTTCGCGTGCGCTCCGGCTCCGCCGGATCCACCACCACGTGCCCGCGGCCACGAGGGCGACCGCGAGGACGGCCCAGATCAGCAGATTGTAGTTGGAGAACGTGGACTGCAGCCGGTCCCAATTCTCGCCGAAGGCGTATCCCAGGGTCGCCAACGCGAGGTTCCAGAGAACAGCGCCGAGGAACGAGTAGACCACGAAGCGCTTCAGGTCCATTCTGGCAACACCCGCGGGGACCGAGATGAACGTGCGGACCCCGGGCATCATGCGGGTGACGAAGACCGTCACCTCACCTCTCCGGGCGAACCACCGTTCGGCGGACTCCAGATGGTGCTCCGAGATGAACACGTACCGACCGTATCGCAGGACGAACGCCCGCCCTCCATACAGCCCGGCCGCATAGGCGAGCAGCGACCCGGTCAGATTGGCGAAGGTGGCGACGAGGACCACCGACCAGAGGGGAAAAAGACCGCGGGCCGCCAGGAAGCCTCCGAAGGGCACCACGATCTCGCTCGGTATGGGGACGCAGGCGCTCTCCACCATGGACAAGATGAAGATGGCGACCAGACCGAAGTCATTGATCAGCGTCTGCAGGGAGCTGTCGAGGCCGGACATGGCCGCCTATGATACCCGAGGCTTCTCCCGGCCGTCGGCCCTCGCGGTCATCGCCCTCGGGTGACCGAGCGCGACCTTCGCGTGCGCTCCTCCGCGGAGGAGCGAAGCGCCCGCTCCACCGCCGCCCGCAGCCGCAGGCAGTACGACTCGATATCCTCGGCACGCACCACGCGATCCCGGGAGGTGATCCCGGCTATCCCCGACGAGAGCACCTCATCCGTCCGGCCGTCCTCCGGCTCCCACACCGTCACCGGGATATGCAGGTTCGAAACGATGACCTCGAGGTCCGCGGAGTCCGCCACTTCCCGGCGGCGCTCGACCGCTCCCAAGCGGACGCCTGCGGCGACGCGCACGAAATCCGCACCGTCGGCTTCTGCCTGCAGAGCCTCTTTCACCGTCTGTACGGGCACTCCCAGATAGGCGTCGCTGCCGAGCATCCTTCGGGCGGCTCTCAAGCCGACGTCGGCCCCGTCCAGGAAGACACCGTCGGCGCCGAGGCCGGCGGCCGCGTCGACATCGTTCAGAACGAAGAAGAGCACTCCCGCCGCGTCGGCGAGGGCGCGGAGCGACGTGCCCCGTCGGACCAAGTCGGTGGTGAGGGCTCCCGGGACGGAGAGCTCGACCGCCGTCGCCCCGCCCACGGTCGCCGCCTCGAGAACATCCTCATGGGTCACCTCGAGCTCCAGGTCCGCCTGGCTCACCACGGTGAGCCGGAGTCCGCGTACCAACCTCTCGCGTCGATCGATCCCTCGCAGATCCATCCTCATTCCCCCCAGCTGCCGCCTCGAACGTGGATGGCAACTCCCCACTCATACGCCGTTCTTACGACTGATGTACCCGAGGGGCAGAGGACTCAAATGCTCCGAATGGCAGAACATTCCGATACAAATACCAGCAAAGAGCGGATGAATCGAGGGGCGGGCGCCACCCGCCCCTCGACCGCGGGAGCTACTCGAGCGCCGCCGGGAGCGAGCCGACCACCACGCGCAGTTGCATGCGCTTGCCGTCGCGCACGACGTCGACGGTGACACGAGTCCCGGGACTCGTGTGCGTTACCAGGTTGGTCAGTCCGTCCGGCCCGTCCACCGGCTTGCCGTCGAAGCCGACGATGGTGTCTCCCTGCTTCAGACCCGCGCCGGCCGCCGGCCCACCCGGGTGCACCTCCATCACCACCGCGCCCTTCTCCACTCCGGCGGGGGGCGTGTTCAGGTCCGTGACCGCTTGGATGCTGACGCCCAGGTAACCACGGATGACTTTGCCCTGCTTGAGAAGCTGGGGCAGGATCTCCTTCGCGGTGTTGATGGGGACGGCGAAGCCCAGATTGGTGTTGGAGATGACGGCGGTGTTGATCGCGATCACCTCTCCCGCCAGGTTGAGGAGCGGACCGCCGCTGTTCCCGGGGTAGATGGCGGCGTCCGTCTGCAGGAAATCACCGAAGTTCGAGGAGGTGAGCCTCCGCGCGACACCACTGACGACGCCCACGGTCGCGGAGTAGTCGAAGCCGAGCGGATTGCCCATCGCGAGCACCCAGTCGCCGACCTTCATCTTGTCCGAGTCGCCCAGGACGGCGGGCGCGAGATCGGCATCCGGCTGGATCTTGATCAGCGCCAGGTCATCCCGGGAGTCACTCCCCACGACCTTCGCGTCGAACGCCTTGCTCTCGGCCTGGAAGCTGACCTTGATCGTCTCCGCGCCCTCGACGACGTGCTGGTTGGTCAGGATGTAGCCATCCTTCGTGATCACCACGCCGCTCCCCTCTGATGTCTGCTGGAAATCCGGGGGGATGTCCGGATGTCCGGGCGGCAGGGCGCCCAAGGTCGTGGTCGTCGTCCCGGTACCGGTGCCCGGCGTGTTCTGTTGATTCCCAGGAGCCGTCGTCGACGGAGGGGACCCGTCGGGAGACGTCGTGGGGGGATGATCGAACGGTAGGGTGTCGGTGGTCCCCGTCTGGGCTTTGCCCGTGACGATGATGCGGACCACGGAGCCCCGCATCTTCTCCACGATCGGAGTGAAGCTCGGCATTTCCCGCTGGCTGGGCGTGAGACCGGTCCCGTTGACCCAGAGATTCTGGGCCCGGGTCTCCTTGGGGGGTTGCACGTTGGTCGCGATGAAGAATCCCAGGGAGGTGAAGAACAGGGCGCCGGCGATGAGGATGGCGACGAGGTTCTGCCGGCGGCCGAACACTGGTTCCATGCAAGAGCTCCTTGTGTTGCGTGGGCCCGCCGCTGGGTCCCGTCGGGGCGAGGTACGCCGGCGATTATACCTGCGCGGACGCCACCTGCGCCGTCATCATCGCAGGTGGCGAACGCCCCCCACTCGCGCCACTCCTCTCGACGAGCGCCATGGGACATCGGTCGGCGGTCCGGGGCGTAGAGAATGTCTACGACCCCGCTCCGGGGGTCTCTTCGCCAAGCATGTCGATCAGGCCGGGGGGAAGACCAACCGCCCGCATCTTCGCCTGCGTGCGCGGATAATCGTACGGCGTCGCATGGAAGACGACCGAGCGGGCGTCCGCATCGAGCATGGCCCAGCGCGCGCGTGGATCGCCATCCCGTGGCTGACCCACACTCCCCGGGTTCAGAAGCCACTGCCCCGGGGCGAGCGCGACGGCCTCCCCATACGCAAACGACACTTCCTCGAGGGACACACACTTTCCGTCACGCTCGGCGTGCACCGCCAGGGGCGCGTGGGTGTGTCCGAGCCAGAGCAGGTCGACGTCCGCGAGTTCCGCCAAGGTAGGGAAACCGTGCATTGCGGCGCGGAGCAGGGCAAACTCCGCATCCTCCGCCGAGCGGACGTAGTTGAGCACACTGCCGACGTCGGCATGGGCGGCCAGGCCCCACGGCCCGCTCACGGTGCCCGGCAGCCGGCGGAGGGCGGCGAAGCCGACGTCGTCCAGAACGGTCTCGGTCCAATCCAACACGAGGCGGGCGTCGGTGCGAAGTCGGGCCCGGAACGCACGTTGCTCGGGAAGCGCCGCCATATCGTGGTTGCCTTGGACCCAGGCCGCGGCTTCCTTCGCCGCCCAGGCGATGCACGCCTTTGGGTCAGGACCGTAGCCGACGACATCCCCCAAGCACAGGACGAGATCTGGTGCCTGCCGACCGATCTCGGCAACGACAGCGTCCAGCGCCTCGAGGTTGGCATGGATGTCGGAGAGGACGGCGATCCTCATGCTCCGACCCCCTCGTCATACCCAGCGTCTCGGAGGAGACGCTCCATGTGCTCCCGGTGCGTGCCCTGCCAGTAGACCCGCGCACATCGGGGGCACTCGCGAAAAGAGTGCTGCGTCTCGAAGACGTAGGCGGGAACCCGGAGGCCGGCTTCCAGCCGGCCGAGCCGCTCCAAGCGTACGTTGCAGACCACGCAGCGAGACTCCGCCTGCCGGAACAAGCCGAGCTCCTCCCTCAAGTATCGCAGTTGGTCGATGATCCGATCCCCCCTGACCAGCACGGCCGTCACCTGGCCTCGACGTACAGCACGCCGCTGCATCAGCAGAGTGTCCCGGGTGAGCAGGACCCGGCCTTCCGCTGCCGCCCGGTCGAGGAGGGCGTCGTCCTCGACGTCTCGTGCCCATTCCGCATCGTATCCGAGTATCCGGAGCCAGCGCGAAAGCCGTCCGAGCATCTCGTCGACCAGGAACCGAGAAGACGCGAGTGCGTTCCCTTGCTGCCCGGTGCTGTTGCCCAAGACCGCCACACTCCAGCGTAGTGCGACACCACGAAGCTGCCGTGGACCTCGATCCGGCGCGCTGCGACAGCGCCGTCGATCCTACCGTGTCGAGACCATGAGGGAGGAACCCTCGTCGATCACCCCATGCGTTCTTCGCAGCCCACGAAACAGAACCACATGACCATGCGCCTCGTCACAGCCTGGAGCAGGCCTAACCTCCTGCAAATCCGCGTCTTCGACACGACGAGCCAATTGACGCAAGTGTCTACTGGGGGTATGATGGGTACAGTTAAGTCAGCGTGGGGTGACTTAACTCGGTTGGGGGAGTTAGTGGCCTTAGACCCTTCTTAGATTCCTCTCAACCCATCCCTCCCTCCCTACGTGCCGGCCGCCCTTTGACCCTCAGGGCGGCCGGCCCTTGTAACGACTCCCTGCCCGCGAGGACAGCGTCCCTGCCCGCGAGGACAGCGCTCGCGCCCTCCACCGCCATGCGGTCGGCAGATTCCCTGCTCCCGCGCGATTCATATGCCGGCCAGAGGGTTCGCCGTCTGCATTCTTCATCGCGGCCCCGAGAATCGCCGCCGGGTCGACTAGGCCTTTGCGCGGGTGGGACTCGACTTTCCGGCAGCCGGTCTCAGGTCTTCCCCATCCCCTTCAAGTAGTCCTGGAAGATAAGCGCAGCCTGCCAGCGACTGGCCACTCCGAGCTTCCGGAAGATGTGATGCGTGTGCGTCTTCACCGTCTTCTCGGTTATGAACAACTCCTCCCCCACCCTCTTGTTCGGCATCCCCAGCGAGACGAGCCGCAAGATGTCGATCTCCCGCGCGGTCAGCAACTTGACCTTGGCAAGTCTCTCGTCGTCGATCTCGGGTTTCTGCGGCAGCGAGTTGAGGCGCGGCAACCGCGGCGGTCCTAGTTCCACGTCCGTGGGATAGAGGCCACCAGTCGCGAGCCGATGGAAATACTTCTGGAGACGCGGCTCAAGACGGGGAATAATGCGGTCACGTAGGAAGGCTCCCGCACCTATCCGGTCCGCGAGGGCATAGATCGGTACTGCGACCGAGGCCTCTTGCAGAAAGAAGTGCAGGTTCTCCTGCTGTTCTGCGAGGCGGAGTGCTTCGCGGAGGGCTCGGGTCGATTCCTGCTCACGTCCATCACGACTCTGGACCCACCCGAGGTACAGCAGGCTTTGAGCGAGAAGGCCGAGGAGCCCGTTCCTGCGTGCCAAGGATTCAGCCTCCTTGAGGACACTCTCAGACTCCCGATCCTCTCCGAAGACAAGCCAGATCCGCTCCGATAGAAGCAAGCGATCGACTCTCTCGTACATTCCCAGATTCTGAGTGTTCACTAAGTCGTGTGACGTCCTGTGTTCGCCGAGGGCCCTTCTGGGATTCAAGTTACGGCGGAACAAGTCACCAAGCATGTCGATGGCCCAGACTTCCGTGGTCTATCTCCGTCTAAGGCTGCCTTCAGCTCGTGTCTCCTTAATCATTGCTATGGCGGCTCTTCCTATCGTTCAATCCCAACCAAGCGCCCGCCACGGAAAGCTAAAGTATGGACTTCTAACATCCGATAGCCCTTAAACGCGCTGCCCTCCATGCGCAGCGCTTTCCCTTTACATATGCACTCTTCATACTCTCCAGTGCATGTATATAGGGTTAGCGCGCATAGTTTAGTGCCATCAGTCTGACAAATACCATGTATATTCTTGGAAAATTCGACAGCCGCTTTGGCTGCCCATTTCGACGACTCCGACATTTTACTTCCTCGCATAAATACACTTGGCTCGGAAGACAGCTATCCTCGTCACAAACTCATAATCATCTCTTACTAGTACTACTAGCATCTTCAGCTAATTTCTACCGCTGCATCCCATTCACATTTCTCCGCCAGAAATTCGCTCATAACAAGATCGACTTCAGCTCTTTCTCGTTAGCACCAATTTCGCGGTCTTGTCAAGTGACTTTGTCGATCAGAGAGTCCTGATCAAGTGCCCACTTTGAAACAGGCAAAACACCTGGCCGAGTGTCGCTCGGATCGTCCCCTTCGACTCGTTTCTCTTCTTGAACAGACGCGCAGCTTGTCGGTAGCTCTCTTCCGCCAAAACCAGCTGTCCTGCGGATTGCAGGATGCGGGCCTTGGTGACCAACAACCATGGTTCATTCTGAAGTAGGTCTTCCGGGAACATCCGCAGCCATTCCTGACTCGTGTACACGACGGAAACGTTCAAGGACTCGCAAGCAAGCATCTCCAGCGGACCCAGAGCGGCTTGGACATCGCCCGCCTCCAAGTAGAGCGAGATGGCAGTCCTCAGCTCCCCCGCATCCTCCAGGTGTTTGGCCACTCTGAGACGTTCCTCCCGGCCTCTTTCGGGGTGCGAAGCGTCCAGATCGCGAACCGCGAAGGCACGGACGAGGGGATGGAGGGTGAAGGTGCGGAGACCTGTACCCGTCACGAGGAAGCCTCGGAGCGTCATTTCGGCCAACTGGCGCTCGGCCCAGTCTCCTTCACCAAACAGGGCGGCGTCTCTGGGGAAGATGACCCGCGGAAGGAAGGCCGCGGCCTTCAGCAGGTCCGTCGTGGGCCCGTCGAGAGTCTCGAATACGTGCCGAGACAGGTACCGGTTCAGGTGCTTGCCCTTGCGGAGGAGTTGGACGACATCCTGCCGAACCGGAAGACGACGCGCAGACACGAGGACTTGGCCCATGAGCACGAGCGCGACCGGCCACCCGTGCGTGGCGCGCCACAGGGCGCGCGCGTCGTCCTGAGTGAGTTCGACCTCCCATGCGACCCTGGACCATTCCGTCACCTCACCGGGGGTCATCCTCAACAGGGGCAGGTCGATCTGCACGGCGCGGCCTCGATCAAGGTACTCGTCAAGGGAGACCGGGAGGCATCGACGAGAGGTGAACAGCAGTCGCCAGGAGAAGGGAAGCCCGTCCACGATGGCCTGCAGAAGAGCACAGACGTCGGGCGACTTGGTCACGACGTGAACGTCTTCAAGAACGAGCGTGAGCGAGGGGAGTAGACGTGCGGCGTCATCCAGGACTGCGGACAGATTCTGGACGAGCGCCGCGCGAGAGGACATGGAGGAGTCCGGACTGATCCGGTCGAAAGACGCAAGGCCAGGCAGTCTTCGCCGCAACCCTTCCACGAATCAGACGGGCGAATCGCGAAGGTTCCGAATCCTCGCTGCGAAGTCCGTAGTAGACGACGTCCCAACCTGCGGAGGAGACGGCGTCGACTACGAATGCCGTCTTGCCGTAGCCAGGCCCGGCGACGAGCGAAGCCACGCCGCCGTGCTTGAGAGGGTTCAGGAGTGCGCGCAGCCGGGGACGGGGTACGACGAATCCCTGCTGCGGCAGACTCAGTTGCGCTACAGGGATCGCGAACTCGCCTGTCCCCTGATGTCGAACTCTCCTCATCGGGGACCCAGGCACAGGAGTCGTGGTCATGCGGCTCGCCCCTCGGCTGCATTCCTGACATCCGTTCCCCCTCACGTGGGGCCGGGCCACCGCGGCCCGGCCCCACCTCGCTGCCTGCTCGACCTACAGGTACTCCAACCTTCGAGCGACGATGGAGACTGCCTTGCGCTCCTCACCGTCCTTCTCATAGACGTCCTGGCGCAAAGATCCCTCGACGCCCAGCCGCCTCCCTTTGACGATGTTCTCCGCGGCAGCTTCTGCTTGAGAGTTCCACGCCTTCACCCTGAAGAAGTCCGTCTCCTCCGCATTTCGGTCGACCGCGAGGATGAAGCTGCACACCTTGGATCCTCCGGTGACTTCCTTCAGATCGATGTCGGTCGCCAGCCGACCAACGAGTTGCACGCTGTTCACTCGACTCCCCTCTGCCTTGGTTTCTCCTCCGCCCCGGGACACCAAGGTACGTCGAGGTGAGCCCGATGAGAATACGACTAAGGTTGGAGACGGACGGAGAAGGTGGTGACGGAGAGCACGTGTGAGGCCAGCTGGGCGGCGCTGCTCGCCTTTCAGCGGCCGGTGGTGGTCCCGGTCAGGCTCGCCGCCCGGCCGAGCAGACGGAACGAATCCAACTCCGCCTGGACGACTAACCGCCGCTTGGCGCTGTAAATGGGATGACAGGTGGCGAGGGATAGCTGCTCGAACCCGCGTTGCCGGACCTCCTCCACCTGCGTGGGCAGAACGATCACCGAGCGAGTCACCCGGTAACGGATCGCCGCGTAGGGCATCAAGACGTCGATCGTATCGCCGACCTTGAGACGATCCAGCCGAAAGAAGGGCGCGCCGTAGGTGGTTCGATGACCGGAGACCACGAAGTTGCCCCCCTGCCCGGGGAACGGCGTGCTCGGCCAGTGTCCCGGCCCTTCGCGAAGATCGCCCTTGCCGGTGCCCTGGATGAGAACGCGGTCCACCCCGATCTTGGGGATCAGGATCTTCCCCAGGGGCACCCCTTGCTTGTCGCCCAGCGACGCCTCGAAGGCCTGGGCGGCCGCCTTTAGATCCGCCAGCAGGGCCTTGCGCTTGGTCGCCTCATCGGTGGCAGTGCCCACTCGATCGACCATTGCGGTGGGGGTAAGTCCCTGGAAGAAATCGGCCGGAGCAGTCTGGAAGACCGGGTCGGACGCCGCAAGATCCGCCCCGAGGCGAGACTGCTGCCAGCGGGCGTAGCCCCAGGTGCCGACGGGATAGAGCAGCACCAGCAGGCCGCCCACGATCATGAGATCGGCGATCAGGCGACGCCAGGACACTGCTTTGGCTGCCCGCTTCATGCTTGCGATTCTACCTGAAGAACCGACGGAGCGGGCCGAACGCTCCCCCTTGCACCGGCAGGCGAGGTCCATCCGACAGAGGCGCGCCGCGGAGCAACAGCGCCGGATTCTCGTCGGTAAGGACGGGACCCGCCGTCTCCCAGCCCTTGAGGGCACCGGCCCCCTCGAAGCTCCACGTGTCACCTCTATAGTGATGGGCGTCCGTGGCAAGCAAGGAGATCTGGCCTGCGGAGAGCATCGCCAACAAGGTCCGCCTTGAGGTCCGACCGAAATGGCCCGTGAGGCTTGCAAGCGTGCCCTGAGCAACTGCACCCAGTGCGAGCAGGGAGACAAGCAGGCTGGGGTCTCGCTGGATCCGGTCATTGCGCTCGGGATGGGCCAGGACCGGCACAAAGCCGCGAACGCGCAGGTCGAAGAGCAGATCGCGCGCGAACGCGGGCCAACCGGCGTGGGGCACCTCCACCAGCACGTACCGGCCCTGGGTGCCCATCACGAAGGGCGACAGGTCTTCGCCCTGCATCTCGGCGAGAAAGCTGAAGGTCAGCTCGAAT
This sequence comes from uncultured Actinomycetota bacterium, assembly GCA_963796315.1. GTDB lineage: Bacteria > Actinomycetota > Thermoleophilia > RBG-16-64-13 > RBG-16-64-13 > CAWCLH01. Next base: position 133,797 of record CAWCLH010000021.1, on the reverse strand, counting down.
CCCAGATGAAGACGCAGAGGGATGCCCGCGGCGGCGAGGTCTTCTCGAAAGTGAGCAAGCGCGCCGGGGGCGCGGGCAGCTACGTCGTCTTCGGCGGCCCGCAGATGCGGGGTGCAAACCACGTCGGTGATGCCGCGCAGCGCCGCCTCGCGGGCCATGTCGAGACTCTCCTCAAGGGAGGCCGAGCCGTCGTCGATACAGGGAAGCAGGTGTGAGTGCGTGTCGATCATCGTCGTCAGGACCTTCGTTCGGCGGTTCGGCGCGCAAGGGATGTGAAGACCGGCGAGGCGAGCCAATCCTAGTGCACGGCACGACGCCTCGCCAGCCTCCGGTACGACTGATGTGGAGACAAGTACAGACGAAGGGCGGGGTCTGATGGTGATCGGCGGTCTCTCACCGATGCTCGGGGTCGTGGTCCTGCTCATCCTTGTCGCGGCTGTGCTGTTCGCGCTGAACCGGCGAGCGGTGGCCACTCGACCGGCGAACCTCCACCGTGGTGACGACCGACGGTCTCCATCTCCGACCGGCACCGGCACGATGTGGCCTGATGACAATGGGTCCCTCAGCGAGGAATGGGCCTGGGACGACGGATACGCCCTGAGTGGCAGGGCAGCGGAGGCGCACGCGTCGACGACCGCACCCACCTGGCCCATCGGTACGTCGGGGGTGCCTCCCGAAGCCTCGTTTTCCGCAGCAGACCCGATCATGAGGGGGGCGCCGCCCCGAGACCCGGTTGGGGCCGCCGTGGACGCCTTGCTGGAGGAGAAGACGACGCTCGGCCCGCCGGAGCTCGCTCGCCTGGACCTGTTTCGGGCGGAGAAGGTCCTCGCGCACGTCGAGTCGATCAGCCATACGTCGCAAGGAAGTCACGACGAATGGAAGGCCGAGCGACTGGCGATCGTCCGGCGTTATGCGAGGAGAAGCTTCGTGAAGTGCAGACGGCCAGCGCGGAGCCGGCTGAAGACCACAGCGACCACGCTCCCATCATCCCCACGACGACCACGGACGGTCTGAGTCGGGCGCCCCGGTCTCTCACGCCGGCCCTCACCCTAGTGCCCCCCCTTGCCCCTTCTGGGGACGAAGAGAAGCCCGAAGAGGTGGGTACCCCGAACGTCGACCAAGACCTCGGTCCCGTCGCCCTTGGTGTCTGCGGATAACGCAATGGACCACCGCGTGGAGATCTCGGCCCCCACCTATGCCGAGAGCGACCCAGCGCCAAAGTCCCTCGGCCCCTCATCCGATGGAGAACGTCGATCCCTTCTGGACCCCCCCGGGCGAGACGGCACCTCTGCCCGCCGAGGAGGTCTCCGAAGCCCTCGACGAGCTGTGGCCCGATTGCCTGGTGGTCGATCCCTTCACGGAGATCGCCGCCAGAGACGGCCGGCCGGGATGTACCGGTCCCCCAAGATGTGCCGGTCCCGGAAGACGTGACGGTCGAGCCAGGACCGGCCGTCGATCAGGCCCTGGTCGATCCGCCGACCGCGGGCGACCCGGACCCCGACACCGATCAAGCCCCCGACGCCCAGCAAGCCAGTACCGACGCCGATCACGCCCTCGGCGGAGACGTGGCCCAGGCAGCCGATGTCCTGGAGGCCTATCGAGTCGCCCAGGACGCCGAAACGAAGTGCCGGGCGATCGACGCCCTGGCCGCCGAAGGAACCGATCTCGCCCTAGCGGCGCTGCAGGTCTGCCTCGACGACGCGGACCCCACGGTGCAACTGCATGCCCTGGAGGCTGCCGAACTTCTTCTCAGCCGCTGAGCAGCCGGGCGCGCGGAACAAGGCGATCGGGGTCGGACCCGGCCCGCCAGGCGACGAAGCCGGATCGCCGCCGGAGATCGAGCGGCTGGGCCCACAGGTCCAGGCCGTCCAACGCCGCCGCACCTCCGCCTGATTCGCGCACCATGAGCAGCCCGCCGGCCACGTCGACCGCGCGCGAAGGCACCGGAGCCAGGAGGACGTCCGCGATCCCCAAGGCCACGTACCCGAGAGCCAGCGCCAGACTCCCGATCTGCCGCACGCGGATGTCGTGGTCATCCGCGCCGAGTGACGAGAGTTCGGCGTAGCGGAACCGCTGACCTCTGGGCCGTCCGGATTCGAGCAGGACGAGCTCCACTCCAGCGGCCTCCGGCCGCCCTGGCGGCCGGGTCGAAGCAAAGCCCGCTCCCCGGACGGCCGCGTACTCATGCCCGGTGACGTAGTCCAGGGTATAGCCCACCGACACCGCGGCGAGCGAGTCGGTCTGTGAGGCGGCAAAGGCCACGCTGTACGGATCAAGCCCCCGCTTGGCGTTGAGGCTACCATCCACCGGGTCCAGGATGATCGACCACGGCGCGTCCGGCTCGCCGACCTCCCCAGCCTCCTCGGAGAGGAGACAGTACGGGGTGGGAGCCTGTGAGCCCAGGGCGGCGATGATGGCGTCCTCCGCGGCCTGATCGACCAACATGGTCTCGTCCCCGCCCCTGCCTCTGCCCAAGGGGCGCCGGCCCTCCGGGGTCCCCGCCAGGGGCGCGACCGCTCTGCGACCGGCCTGGGCGAGTGAACGGAAACACTCCAGCCACGCCCGTTCCTCGCCGACCGTGCGGCCGAGCAGCCGGTCCATACCGCGGTCCCCGCCCATCAGACTCATCGCGCCTCCGAACCGCCGCTCGTGGGTCCCTCGTCCTCGCATTCGGGTAAGCTTCATCCTACCGTCCATTGCGCGTACAGGGCCATGACCGGCCGGCGAGCAAGGACAGGAGTTACGAGCGACCGGAGGTGCTGCTGTGAAGAAGGTGCTGCGGGTGATCATGATCAGCCTCGCTGCCGGCCTGGCCGTCAGCCTGTTCGCGACCAGTCGAGGTCGTGAGATCCGTGAACTGCTGGTGAATGGCGGCCGCTCGCTGCTCGGGTCGACGGGGCTCCTCACCTCCTGCTGCGGCGAGACGGACGACGGCGACCTGCAGGCGCGGATCGAGGAGACCCGCCGGCGGCTGAAGGAGCAGCTGGCCTCCGATCAGAGCAGGGAGTCCTGAGCGACCGTGAGCAGGGACGGCGAGTGACGGCCCGACCGTGAGCGGAACCCGTCGGCCACGCATACGGCTTCTCACCGGGCGGATGGCGGCCATCGGAGCGGCGCTGGTGGCATACATGCTGTTCGAGGCGCAGTGGCTGGTGGGCAGAGAGAGGACCCTCGCGGTACCCGGGCTGCCCCCGGGCCTTGCCGGACTCTCCATCCTCCACCTGTCCGACGTCCACGGGGGGCAGCCCGGGATGAACCTCTGGACCCTCAAGAAGGCGTTGCGCTGGGCGGCCCCCCGCCGACCCGACCTGGTGGTCGTCACCGGCGACCTCGTGAGCGGCAACGGCGCCCACAGCCGCCGTTGCCTCGAGTTGGTCGGCTCCCTCCGGCCGAAGCTCGGTACCTACGCGGTCCCCGGGAACCACGAGTACGGCTTGAGCAAGAGCCCGTTCGCCCATCGTCCGGCGGGCGTGGATTGGGAGGCCGCGGGTATCACCCTGCTTCGCGACCGGTGTGTCGCGGTCGCCGTGCCGGGCGCCAACGGCAGCCGGCTGGCTATCTGCGGAGCGGATTACGTCACCGGAGGGCATAGCCTGGCGAGCGAGACCATCCGGCCGGGGGACTTCCCGCTGCTGCTCGTGCATCGCCCCCCGGCCCCGGACGATCCGCTGGCCGACCGGTTCTCCCTGGCCTTCGCGGGGCACACCCATGGGGGGCAGATCCGCGTGCCGACGTTCACGGGCCCGGCCAGCCTGCACCGGGAGGGCTTGCCCTACATCCAGGGAGTGCATCGATGGGGCAAGGGCCTACTGGCGATCTCCGCGGGGATCGGCACCACGTTCCTGCCCTTCCGGCTGCTCACGCGGCCCGAGATCAGCCTATACCACCTGGCCGCCGCTCCAGCGAACGGCACGCCGGGCGTAGAGTGAGGCGAGGAGGAAGGCGATGGAACGGGACGACGAGCGCGAGCCGACTGCCGGCGGTACCAGCAGCGACGACAGCGACAAGCCGCTGGTGGCCGAGGAGGTCGTCGCGACTTACATAGCCGACGCGGCCCGCACCGTGGCGGGAATCGTCGAGTTGCACGGCTCCACGTGGCAGGAGTTCAGCGAACGGGTGCGGGTCGACGTTCCCACGAAAGGCATACTGGTGCACTGGACCGGCCCCGGGGTCATCGCGGTGGACGTCCACGCCAAGATCGCCTGGGGAGCGATCATCCCTTCGGTGGCGCGCGCGGTCCAAGAGGCCGTCACCCGCAAGGTCGAGAGCCTGCTCGACATCGCGGTGGAGCGAGTCACGCTCTACGTCGACGAGATCGACCCCCCTGCCGTAGAGCAGCATGACTGAGTTCGTCCACATCATCACGGCGTCTCAAGCGCTGCTGCCCGATCCCTGCCCCCATTGCCTGTGGTGGCAGACGACGGACTCGCGCAAGCAGGAAGAGTCCGCGACAGAACCAGAATCCCAAGAGCGGCGATTGGAGTGGATGGAGACCGTCGAAAGCTCCTGGGGTACCGTGGGCATGGTCCTTCAGGAGAACGCATCCACCCTTGCCGCGGTCCAGTTCGCTCCCGTCCACATGCTGCCTCGGGCCTCCCTGCTGCCCTCGGGCCCCCCACCCGAGGAAGCCGTGCTGCTCTACTGTCTGCGTGGCCGGCTCGATCGTTCCGCCTTCGAGCCAAGCCGATTGCTGCACCGCGCCCTCTCCCATCTGCGGAAGCGGGACATCCCGGAAGTGTTCGCCTTCGCGCGGCCTCTGGGAAGTCGCGATCTCTGCGGTCTACGGAACCTCTGCGGGCTGGAGTTTCTGCAGGCCCATGGCTTCCAGGTGGTCCGCGGAGGCGGCGACGCGTTCCTGATGCGATTGGACCTTCGCGGGCTGGTTCCGTCGGTCGTCGAGGCGGCCGGGGCGTTCCGCTGGTTCAGACAGGGCGCCGCCACGCCCAGCCCCGCGACCTTCGGCCAATAAGCAGGACAACGCGCGGAGGAGCAGAAGGGGCAGAGGTCGCGATCGCACGGGCGAAAGGAGCCTCCCGCTGCACGTTCTCAACCCTTCGCACGCCCTCCCCGCGCGGGCCGGCCCTCGGGTCCCCCCCGCCACGAACGGCCGGCCCGTACCCGGCGAGGTCCGTTCACCGCCCCGGCGGCGATCCTCCCCGTACTCCTCGTCGTATTCCTCGCCGTACTCCTCGCCCTCTGCCAGCCTCCCGCCGCGAGCGCAGCCCCCACCGCGGCGTCCCCGGGCGACGGAGCCACCGAGCCGCAGCCCGGGGCCGTCGGCCCCGCCGCCCGGGCGCGAGCTCTCTGCGAAGCGCGCGCAGGCTTCGGCCCTCGCCGGGCAGATCGCCGTCCTGGACGACCGGCTTTCGCTGCTGGTCGAGGAGTATGACCGGGCCCGCTACTACCTGCAGAAGGCGGAGCGGGATGAGGCGGCGGCGACCCAGCGGGTCGCCGCCGCCGACCGTGCCCTGGCGAAGGCCCGTCTGACCCTCGATCGACGGCTCCGCCGCGCGTACCAGCAAGGCCCCTTCGAGGCGCTCACCCTCCTGTTCACCAGCCGGTCCACGGCTCAGCTGGTGACCCGGACCCGGTACCTTGGCGCCATCCTCCAGGCCGACCACCAGGCCGTGGAGGAGGTCCGGCGTCGTGCCGCGGACCTGGAGCAACGGCGTCGCGAACTGGTCGCCGAACGTGCGCGGCGAGAGGTCTTGGCGGAGAAGGTCGGCACCGACCGCGAATCGGTGGAGACAGGCCTGGCCGAGCGGCGCAGACAGCTGGCCTCGGTCGGCGCAGAGGTCCGCACTCTCGTCGAGGAGGAGCGTCGCCGGGAGCTGGAGCGCCAGACGCGGGAGATCTCCTCCGTGCCGCACCCTCCGACGTGACCCAGACCTCGGCGCCCGTGGGCACTCGGCCCGCCGCCCGCCGGCAGGCGGAGCGGCCGGCTCGGCGGTCACCGCCCTCACCGGCCGGCCGACCGAGCCGACGAGCGCCACCACGCGGCGACCACCCATGCGCCTGCCGTCGCCCGGCCCCACCGCCCCGACCGCCCGGCCGGTCACCGACACCGCGACCACCGTGACCCTTCCTTCGACGACCTCCCCGCCGCCTGCCCCACGGACCACCACGACCCGGCGTCCACCGACCACCACCGAACCCTAGTCCCCGGCCCCTCCCCCTCCATCGTCGGCCCGCGGCCCGCGGATCGTCTCCATCACCTCCCGGTACCTGGGGGTGCCGTACGTGTGGGGAGGCGAGACCCCATCGGGCTTCGACTGCTCTGGCCTGACCATGTACGTGCTCGCCCAAGTGGGGGTCGACGTGCCGCACTCCTCGTTCCTGCAGTCGCTCCTGGGGAAACCGGTGACGCGGGCCCAGCTCCAGCCAGGCGACCTGGTGTTCTTCGGCGACCCCGTGCATCATGTCGGTATCTATGCAGGCGATGGCACCTTCATCGAGGCGCCGTATACCGGCGCCAGCGTCCGGGTCTCGCCGTTCGGGCGAAGCGACTTTGTCGGCGCCCGGCGGTTCTGACCCCACTAGCTTCGGTCGACGACCAGCGGACGCGTGCGCGGCGGTCCCGGCATCGGTCTACACGACACCGTGCGGTCCGCTTCTCCCTCGCTCTAGCAGCGGCGCTGGCACTGCTCGGCTGGTGGGCGGCCGGCAGCTCGGGTGAGACGGCCGCCGCCCGATCCCCGGCTCAGGCGGGCCAGGCACCGGTGTGGGTCGCGGAGGTCCGCGGTGTGATCGACCCGCCGATCGCCAAGGGCGTGACCCGCCTGATCGCCGACGCCGAAGAGCAGCGGGCCGCCGCCCTGGTCTTCACGCTCGACACTCCGGGTGGCCTGGACGAGAGCATGCGGCAGATCATCCAGGCTGAGCTTGCCAGCACGGTGCCGGTGATCTTCTTCGTCTTTCCCCAGGGGGCGCGCGCGGCCTCGGCCGGCGTCTACATCCTGATGGGCGCCGACGTCGCCGCCATGGCCCCGCAGACCAACCTGGGCGCGGCGACGCCGGTCTCCCTCACCGGCCAGATGGACGACACCATGCGACGTAAGGTCGTCAACGATGCCGCCGCCTACATCCGCGGTCTCGCCCAGCAGCACGGGCGCAACGCCGACTGGGCGGAGAAAGCCGTCCGCGAAGCGGTATCGCTCTCCGCCCCGGAGGCCAAGGCACAGGGAGTGGTCGACGTGGTGGCCTCGGGCGTGGACGATCTTCTCCGGCAGCTCGACGGCATGACGACCACACCCAAGGGGCTGACACTCCACACGGCGGGCGCGCCTGTCCAGACCGTGGGCCTCACCTGGGTAGAGCGATTCCTCCACGCGGTGGTCAACCCGAACATCGCCTTCATCCTGATGCTCTTGGGGGTCTTCGGCCTGATCTTCGAGCTCCAGAGCCCCGGTATCGGCCTCGGGGGGGTCACCGGGGCCATCGCTCTGCTGCTGGCCCTCTACGCGTTCCAGATCCTGCCGGTCAACCTGGTGGGCGTCGGGTTGATCCTGGTGGCGGTGGTACTCTTCATCGCAGAGGCTCACGTCAGCGGCGGTCTGCTGGGCGTGGGGGGAGCGGTGGCCCTGGTGTTGGGGGGGCTGCTGCTGGTGGATGCCCCCATCCCCTCGCTGCGGGTGAGCTGGGTGGTGGTGGTGCTGGGCGCCGTCGCTTCGCTGGCCTTCGTGGCGGGAGTGCTGCGGAGCGTCAGGCGGGCTCGACGCGCGCGACCGACGACCGGAGCGGAAGGGCTGATCGGGGCCCGCGGGGTGGCCCGCTCGGCGCTGGAACCTCGCGGGAAGGTGTTCGTCCGAGGAGAGTTGTGGGAAGCCGAGGCCGAGGGACCGGTCAGACCTGGGTCCCCGGTCGAGGTGGTGGGAGTGGAAGGACTACTCCTGCGGGTACAGGAGAGACCCATGCCGGAAGCAGCCGTCGGCCGCAGCGAAGGCCGAGAGACGGAGCGTCCCACGCCCTAGCGGGCGGAGGAGCCCCCGAAGCAAGGAGTCAGTGCCGTGTCGACCCTCGTGGTGCTGGGCGTCATCGTCGTGGTGGTGCTCTTCATCTTGTCGTCCGCGATCAAGGTGGTACCGGAGTACCAGCGCGGTGTCATCTTCCGCCTGGGCCGCCTTATCGGGGCGAAGGGCCCCGGGCTCTTCATCCTGATCCCCATCGTCGACCGCATGGTCAAAGTCGACCTGCGCACCTTGACGATGGAGGTGCCGCCCCAAGAGGTCATCACCAAAGACAACGTGCCCGCCAAGGTGAATGCCGTCGCCTACTTCCGAGTGGTCGACCCGAACCGGGCCATCGTCGAGGTGGAGAACTACGTGGTCGCCACCTCTCAGATCGCCCAGACCACGCTCCGGAGCGTGCTGGGCCAGGCCGACCTGGACCACCTGCTCACCGAACGCGAGAAGATCAACGTGCGCCTCCAGGAGATCATCGACGAGCAGACCGAACCCTGGGGCGTCAAGGTCAGTACCGTCGAGATCAAGGACGTCGAGATCCCTCAGGGGATGCAACGGGCCATGGCCCGCCAGGCGGAGGCCGAGCGGGAACGCCGGGCCAAGGTGATCGCGGCCGAGGGCGAGTTCCAGGCCTCGGAGAAGCTGGCCAGCGCCGCCCAGGTGCTCGACCGCACGCCGACCGCCATCCAACTCCGCTACCTGCAGACGCTCGTCGAGATCGCCGCCGAGAAGAACTCCACCACGATCTTCCCCATCCCCATCGACCTCCTGGAACCGTTCATCCGCGAGCGGCCCAGGGAGAGCCAGAGCTAGCGAGGGGCTCGGCTCCGGCCGAACCGGATGCACGTGGAGGAACCGTCACTCGTCCGTCAGTTGCTGGACGCCCAACCGGCCGACGCGCCCACCCCGGGAGAACTCCGCGGTTTCGCGTGCGTGCCTTGGGGCGTGGGCGACATGCTGACCCTCACCCTTTTCGCCGCGCTGATCAACCTGGCTCTGGCGCCTTTCGCCGTGTACAGCCTGGGCCGCGGCGTGGGGGGCGCGTCCGCCGAGTTCTTCATGCAGGTCCTCCTGTCGTACAGCCTCCTGCTCGCCGGCATCTGGTTGGTCGCGGTGCGACGGCATCACGTGCGCGGGGAGGCGCTCGGCTTCCGGCCCGTCGACCTCCGCGGGCTGGTCGGTCTGTTGGGACTGCTGGCACTCGTCATCGTCGTGGCCAACGTGGTCGTCGGTATGATCGCCGGGGTCGCCCAGCCCCAGGACGTGTTCATCTACGGCACGGGACTCGGTCCGGTGGTCCTGATGGGGATCCTGGTGATCGTGGCCGCGCCGGTGGCCGAGGAGACGTTCTTCCGCGGGTTCCTCCTGCAGGGGCTGACCCGGCGGTTGCGCTTCTGGCCGGCGGCCATCCTGACCTCAGCGCTCTTCGCGGTCGCCCACGTCTGGTGGCAGGTCTACCTGCCCATCTTCGTGCTGGGGATGGCGTTCGCCTGGCTCTTCTGGCGCACCGGCTCGCTGTGGGCTCCCATCGCCGCCCACGCGACCATCAACGCCACCTCGTTCGCGCTAGCGTTCTTCCTTCACCGGTAGGACCCGGTCCAGCGCCGGGCGCGCCTTGCAGCCCCCTGGGCTTTGGGCTATAAATACGCACCCGGACTCCTCGTGGGGGTATAGCTCAGTTGGGAGAGCGTCGCGTTCGCATCGCGAAGGCCAGGGGTTCGAATCCCCTTACCTCCACCTCCTCGTCCCACTCGGACCGGCCATGATCGAGCTGACCGTCCGCACCACCGCCCGCGACGTCTTCGTCGACATCACCACCCAGGTGCGTGAGGCCCTGCGCTCCTCGGCGGCAGGGTCCGGCATGGTCCACGTCTTCGTGCCGCATACCACCGCCGGCGTCACCATCAACGAAGGGGCAGACCCCTCGGTGGTGCACGACATGGCCGCCGCCCTGGCCCGCCTGGTGCCGCGCGACTACGGCTACCGCCACCGGGAGGGCAACTCGGACGCCCACATCAAGACCACGCTCGTCGGCTCCCACGTGGCCATCCCCTACCAGGACGGAGAACTGCGTCTGGGGACGTGGCAGAGCGTGTACCTGGCCGAGTTCGATGGACCGCGCACGCGCCGGGTCTGGATCGAGATCGCGCCGTCTGAGCCACGTTGAACTCCACCGACGACCCCAAACGCACCCGGACCCGCCGTCTGCTCCTGCTGAGCGGAGGTCTGCTGGTGGTGCTGGGAGCGGTAGCGTTGGTGGGAGCGGCCGTCGTGGGCGGTCGCAGCGAGACGGCCCAGAACCCGCCCACCACCTCGACCTCGTTCACGATGGACACCGCTCCCGGAGCCACCTTCCCCGGGGGCATCGGCAGCGAGGAGTCGACCCGGACCGTGACCCCTCCGCCGGCGTCCCCCACCACGGTGCCGGGCGAGACGACGGTCACGCCGGGCACGAACGAGGCCACCTCCACGCCGCCGGGCTCGGGACCGGCCACCTCAGGCAACGACGAACGCCTGGTCGCGCTGAGCAGACAGATCGGATTCACGGTCTTCGCCCTGCAGGACCCGGCCTGGCGGCTGGACCAGCTGACATCCGGAGAGACCCAGTCCCACGGGTACGTGGCGATGGTGTACCGGCGGGGGGCTCAGTACGTCAGCATCAGCCAGGAACCGCGCGATCAGCCCGCGGACCTACCCAGCGGGGAGGCGGTCACGGTGGGGGGCCAGAGCGCCCGCCTCATCGATATGGGCAGCGTCGTCCTCATCGGCTGGAACGCCCAGGGCACCGGCATCACCTTCTCCACCGATGTGGACCGCGCGACGGCCGTCGCCCTGGCCGCGAGGGTGCAACCCGTCAGATGACGCCGTCCGGCGACTCGCTTCGCCTGCGTCTCCATCTCCCGTACGCCGAGCACCAGCAGGGCTACGATCGCCAGCCAACCGGCGCCCGTCAGCAGCTGTCCGATCGTGTTCGAGGCCGTGCGCCCGTAGGTCAGCGTGACGACCCGCTCCCGCGGGATCACCATCATGAACGACGGGGAGGCGACGTACGGACCGTCCGCGCCCTTGACGTGCCAGTTGGGAAAGTACGACACCTTGATCCAATGCGGCTGCCCGATGGCCGTGGTCTCGAACTGTATCCGGTCGCCGTCCACCGTCTGAGAGAGCACCTGGCCCTGCGTGTTGATGGGCTCGACCGGCGGCTGAGTGACCTGCGAGGGATCGATCGACGGGAAGGCGGAGAGCCCGGGCTGGCCCCGGTCCCACAGGACGGGGACCGACAGGTCCGACAGGTTCCGATACCAGGGCACGATGGTGGTCCGCCAATCCGCCGTCTTGACCCGGACCGGCTCGTTCTTCATCACCTCGACGTAGCCCTCGTCGCCCGAGATCTGGAAGATGCTCACGACGTCGATCTTCTTGAGGAGCCGCGCCCGCGGGTCGCTGGCCACCTCCCCGGTCACCTCGGGCGACACGGTGACCAGGTAGCGGACGTTCATGAACTGCAAATGGGTGATGCCGTCGGCCACGTTCCGCTGGGCCGGATAGTCGACCCCGATGATGGCCTTGCTGGGCTCCTTGGAGAGCTCCGCCTGATTGATGAAGTGGTAGGGAGCGGTGAAGGCCGACTCCATCAAGGTCCCTTCCATCGCCGGCTGCGACGTCCAGTACGGGGTGAGCTCGATGATCCGAGGCGTCCCGAACTTGTCCAGCGACGGGGAGTGCTCCCACATGACCCGCCCATTGGGAAGACTCCCGATGAAGTCGTTGATCTGCTTGTACTGCGGCCATGGCGCCTTCCGCTCGTAGCCCGAGTAGTTCCAGGTGATCCACCCCATCGCGGTCGTGCTCCCCACGATGGCCGTCACCCCGAGGATCAGAGCCAACAGCGGCGCGTAGGCGCGTTCGGCCACCGGACGCTCCAAGCTCAGCAGGTCCTGGGCCACCACGACGAACGGGCGCAGCAGCCAGGCGGCTCCATAGGCCGCCCAGAGGTGGATGGCGAAGAACATGAAGGGCAGCAGCCGGGCGTTCCACAGGCGTCCGTCGGGGAGGAGGTAGAACGCGCCGGTCACCATGACGACGATCCAGAGCAGGGGCAGCATCCGGATCTCCCGTTTGGCCACGGCGTAGGCCATGCCCAGCACACCCAACGCCGCTATCGGCCGGATCTCGGGAGGCAACAGGTCCTTGAAAGCCCGGAGTTGGTCCCAGGACATGTGCGCGGTCCACTGCAACTTGTCGACGAACGGGATACCCCAGAACGCCGAGAGCAGGAAACCCAGGAAGAACACGCCCATCAGGTAGAGGAGGGCCTTCCCCCGGCGGTGGATCAGCAACAGGCTTGGGGCGATCAGGACCAAGGCGATGACCGTGACGATGTGCGAGAGCACCACGCACATCAGGATCAGGGCGTTGAGCGCGAAGTACGCGTCCAGGCGCGGCCGCTCCATCCCTCGGTACAGCGTGCCCAGGAACAGGAAGGCGAGCGCGAAGCTGATGGAGTAGCCGAACTCGCCCGCCAGCGTGCTGAGGATGTTGCCGCCGTAGATGGAGTAGCTCTCCATCAGCAGGAAGAGCAGCGCGAACACGGCAGCGAGGGCGGGGAAGGGCTTGCGCAGCCGGAACAGGCGGCCGAAGGCGTAGGCCACCACCGGCAGTGCAAAGACTCCGGCCACCGTCGCCAGCTTGAAGGCGATGGTGTAGGGCAGGACGAAGTTCAGCAGCGCGATCAGCAGGAACGGCAACGGCAGGTAGAACGTGAACATGGGCATGCCCGCGTACCACTGCGAGGTCCAGCCGGTCAGCCGAAGGCGGGGGACCAGATCCTCGATCATGAACTTCGCCGGGTAGTGGTGGGCTCCCATGTCCCCACCGGAGGTGGTGGTCAGGGCGAAGAGCAGCTGCGGGCGGTAGAGGATGAAGAGGATGGCATAGATGACCAGGAAGACCAGGGCAAGGCCCAGCCGGTCCCACTTCCTCGAGGGCGTGGGGAGTTCGGGCTCCACCACCGGCTCGGTCACCGTCTCCACCATGAACTCATCAAGGACGACGGGCGCGCGCCCTCCGTCGTCGGGTGCGGCGTACGGCTCGGACGCGGGCGGGAGCGTGGTCCGGGAAGGGGTGCCGGCGCCCCCGACGCCCTCGTCTCTCTGTTCCACTGGGTCCTCCTCGGACGGTGCCGACGCGACGTCGTTCACCGGTACTGATGTCGTGCGATCCGCCAGATATCTCGCAGCAGCAGCAGTCCCTGCCCCGCCGTGAAGCTACTGGGCCTGCCACCGGTCGTCTCCAACTCGAGTAAGACGGGCGAGACGCGGTAATCGTGCCGGCGTGCAATATAGAGAATCTCCAGGTCGGTCGCAAAACGGTCGACGACCGCCTGGCTGAAGATGGTGGACGCGGACTCCCGCCGGAACCCCTTGAGCCCCGCCTGGGTGTCCTGGAAGGAGAGGCCCAGAACCACGCGCACCACCTGCCGGACCAGAGCCCTGGCGACGCGATACGCGACGCCGCGCTGCTCCGTGGCCTTGCTGGCGATCACCACGTCCGGCGCGTCGGCCGCCTCGAGCCGCTCGACGACCGCCCGCACGCCTTCCGTTCCGAACGGAAGGTCCGCGTCGGTGAAGACGATCACCTCGCCCTGGGCGGCGAGCACGCCGCGGCGGATGGCGAACCCCTTGCCCCGGTTCGGGTGATGCCGCAGCAGGCGCACCGGGAAGGAGAGGCTCGACACCGCGGACTCGGTCCCGTCGCTGCTGCCGTCGCTGACCAGGATGATCTCCGCTTCCGGGAAGCCGGAGTGCAGGCGGTCCAGGTTCTGCCGGAAGGATGCGAGCCTCGTTGAAGGAAGGCACGACGAGGAGAGCCGAGAAGGACGGGCGCTCAGGCGCGCTCCTCCTGAGTCCGGAACGCCAATTGCCGGTACCCCACGAAGTTCCAGATGAGCGAGAGCATCGAGGCGCCCAGCTTCTCCACGTTGACCACGAGGGGCGTGCTGCCGGCGAAGGCCAGATGCAGCACCGCGATGCCCAGGTCGTTGACCAGCAGCCCGGTCAGGCTGACGGCCAGGAAGGCGCCCAACTCTTGGCGCCACCGGTGCCAGCCGCCCGAGCGGAACGTGAAGTGCTTGTTCCAGAGGAAGCTGTTGAGGATGCCCGCGAACACCGCGATGGTGTTGGCGACCAGGAGCGGCGACGCCCAGGCCGAAGTGCAGCAGGTTGAGGAGGCCGAAGTCGACGACCGTGTTCAGGATCCCCACGAAGCCAAAGCGAAGCGCCTGACCCGTCAGGCCTCCGTGACGTACGGCCCGAAGCAACCGGCCTCGGCGGCCCACCTCGGCCGCGGCGCCCCGGGACGACGGCAGAGTGGCGGATGCGCTCTTTCGGGGCATGCTCATAGGCGCGGGTATGCTACCACGCACCGCCCCACAGCCGTGTCTCAGACCGCCTCCATTCGTACCAAGGAGCCAGGGCAAAGACCTGTTGTGTGCGGCCGCGGGGAAGGATATGCTGCGGGGGCGGGGAAGATACGCCCCGAGGGTCTTTGGTCCCATCTTGTCGGTGGATTTGTGAGGGTTTGCGCAGAGTGCCGACGGGTAGGGACGAACGCGAAACGGGAGCGAGGGTTCCCAGGAAACAGGGAGGTGCCAATGAGGAAATACGTCATTGTCGTATTGACTATCGTGATCGTGACCGCGCTGGCGGTATCGTTCGCGCTGGTCAGCGGTGCCGCGGCGCTGCCGACGTTCACCGCGGGTGCAGGGTCAGTGCCTGCGTGCGAGAGTTGCCATTCGGGCGCATTTCCAGCCGGAGTGCACGCCGTCGACCGGCCACGCCAGCTTCATCAACACCTGCAGCACCTGCCATACCGTCAACACATCCACACCCCCGTCGCCGACCACCTGTGGCACTTGTCATGGTGGCGTGGCTCACATCATCGCTGAGCCGACGCACAACACGACCGGCTGCAACAGCACCGTCGGCTGCCACGGCGTCTCAGCGACCACGACGACGGCGGGTGGCGCGACCACCACGACGCAGGCCGGCACCACCACCACGACCATCGAGGGTGAGACCACCACGACCATCGAGGGTGAGACCACGACCACTCTCGAGGGTCAGACCCACGACCACTCTGATTGAGACCACCACGAGCACCACGTTGACGAACATCGGCGGCGAACAAGAAGAAGAGGAGATCCCGACCGGCACCGCCACTTTCACCGGATAGCCGAACGGGATAGCGAAGTGATCGACGAGGGCGCCGGCTCGAGCCGGCGCCCTCGGTCGTTCTGCGCCACCGGCATGCTTGGTGCCGTCCAATCCTGCAGCATACTCGAGAGCCTACGATCGTGTGCTCGGAACGCGGATGGTAGAATCCCGCCTCGTGAGCAACGTGAAGAACAGTGGCTCGACTTCCCTGCTCCTGGTAGGGAAACTCCTGCTCGGCTTGGGCTTGATCGCCGTGATCGTCGTGCTGGCCACCGGTCTGCGCGAGCACGAAGCGGCGCCGAGCTTCTCGAGGGCGGCGACGCCCCCGACCCAGCCTCCTCGCCCAGCCGGCGTCCCCTCGCCGTTGGAGCAGGCAAAGGCCGCCAAGGGTTCCTGTCGGCGCGAGTCCTGGTTCCCGCGTATCACGGTCTTCCGTGCCGCGTCGGCGAAGGCGAAGACGCTCAAGGAGTTTCCCGGCGCGTGACCAGATACCGGATGCCGACCACCTTCCTGGTCAACCAGGAGGCGACGGGCGACGATGGGTCCCTCTGGTACCGGGTGCTCGTCCCGATGCGCCCCAGCGGCACGATGGGCTGGATCCGAGCGGGCGAGGTGCAGGCCAGCATCCTCACCCACTCGGTCCGGATCACGCTGTCGAAGCATCGGCTGGACCTTTTCGATCGGGGCGCATTGATCAAGTCGTACCCAGTGGGTGTGGGCAAGGCGGGCACGCGGACGCCCACCGGTGAGTTCTACTACACCACCAAGCTCAAGCCGTCGGACCCGAAGGGCATGTACGGCGTCTTGGCTGTCGGGATCAGCGCCTACTCGGACACGCTGACCGACTGGCCGGGCGGCGGGCCAGGTGGGGATCCACGGCACCAACGACGACGCCGGCATCGGCACCGACGTGAGCCACGGCTGCGTGCGCCTCCACAACAAGGACATCGTGGAGTTGAGCGAGGTCACCCCGCTCGGGACGCCCGTCTCGATCGTGCAATGACGGAGTCCGCCGCCAATGGCGGCGGCCCGACCGTCGCCTTCCGTACCCTGGGCTGCAAGCTCAACCAGTGCGAGACCGCCCAGATGGAGGAGGCGCTCCTCCGCCGCGGCTACCGCGTCGTGGGTTGGGAGGAGCCGGCCACGGTCAAGGTGCTCAACACCTGCACCGTCACCGCCAAGACCGACCGCAGCTGCCGGCACGAGGCCCGACGGGCCAAGCGCCGGGACCCCGACGCGCGCGTGGTGGTGACCGGCTGCTTCGCCCAGGTGGCGGCGGAGCAGGTGGCCGCCATCCCCGAGGTGGACCTGGTGCTGGGGAATCTGGACAAGCAACGGCTGGGGGAGCACCTGGGCCGGCTCCTGGATGACGCCGAAGGCCCCGCCCGATGCACCGTCACCGGCTACGACGGCGACCGCACCTTCGAGGGCGAGTTCATCACCCATTTCGCCGGCTACACGCGGGCCTTCCTCAAGGTCCAGAACGGCTGTGACTCCCGGTGCAGCTACTGCATCATCCCCGAGGCACGAGGCCCGTCCCGCAGCATGCCCCTGGCGCAGGTCGTGGAACAGACGCGGCTACTGGGCGAGCAGGGTTACCGGGAGGTGGTGCTGACCGGCATCCACCTGGGTCGCTGGGGGCGCGACACCGGTGAGGGGAGCCTGGCCGACCTGCTGCAGGCGTTGATCGACTCCACCGAGATGGACCGTCTTCGCCTGAGCTCCACCGAGCCGCGGGAGATCGACGACCGGGTCCTGGCCGTCCTGAGCGCCGGGGGGGAGCGCTTCGCCGAGCACCTCCACGTGCCGCTGCAGAGCGGCTCGGACACGGTGTTGCGCCGGATGAACCGCCCCTACCGCGCGGCGGAGTACGCCGCTCGGGTCGCGGCCATCCGCCATGCCCTGCCCGACGCGGCCATCGGCGCCGACGTCATCGTGGGCTTCCCCGGGGAGTCGGACGCGGAGTTCGAGGAGACGCTCGCCTTCGTGGCCGCCCAGCCTTTGACGTACCTGCACGTCTTCGCCTACAGCGATCGGCCGGGCACGCCGGCGTCAGTCATGCCGGGAAAGGTCAAGCCCGAGGTGATCGCCGAACGCAGCGAGCGCCTCCGCGAGCTGGGCCGGCGGATGGACCTCGAGTTCCAGGCGGCCTTCGCCGGCCGCGAGCTCGTGGCGTTGGTGCTCCGCCAACACGCCGCGGACGGCCGGTTGGTAGCGCTGACCGGCAACTACCTCGAGGTGCTCCTGGACGGCGAGGACGACCTGGTCAACCAGCTGGTCCGGGTCCGCCCCGAGCGCCGCCTGGCCGACGGGCGCTGGCAGGGAGTGGTGGTCTGATGCGGGCCGTGCTGCAACGGGTCGGCCGGGCCGACGTCACCGTGGACGGGGAGACGGTGGGGTCCATCGGCCCCGGTCTGGTGATCCTGCTGGGTGTGGGCCACGGGGACGGCGAGGGCGACGCGGACGGCCTGGCGGTCAAGGTCGCCAACCTGCGCATCTTCGAGGACGGGGAGGGGAAGACCAACCGGTCCCTTCTCGACGTCGCCGGAGAAGCGCTCGTGATCAGCCAGTTCACCCTCTACGCCGACACGCGCAGGGGCAGACGCCCCTCCTTCACCGATGCCGCCGACCCGGCCGTGGCCGCATCGTTGGTGGAGCGTTTCCGCACCAGCCTGGCGGCCGCCGGGGTACCGACGGCCGCCGGTCGCTTCGGCGCGTCGATGCAGGTGTCCCTGGTCAACGACGGCCCCTTCACCATCGTGCTGGATACGCAGGATGCGCCCGGAGGGCGGGCGTGAGCGGCCGCTCTTCTCTTCGGTTCGTCCTGCGGGACGTGTTGGTACCCCTGGCGCTGGCCGTCCTGCTGGCGCTCTTCATCCAATCGACCGTGGCCAAGCCCTTCGCCATCCCGACCGGCTCGATGAACCCGACGGTGAAGCCGGGCGACCGCGTGCTGGCGAATCGCGTGCTCTACCATTTCCGCGAGATCCACCGCGGAGACATCATCGTGTTCGACCCTCCCGCCGAGCTGCACTCCACGGTGCCGTTCGTCAAGCGGGTGGTCGGCCTTCCTGGAGAGTTGGTCCAGGTGCATGACGGCCGGGTCCTCATCGACGGGAAGCCCTACACCGTCGCGGGCGCCAGCGTGCCGCGGTACGACTACGGACCCAAGCGGGTACCCGCCGGCATGCTGTTCGTCCTAGGCGACAACCGCAACAACAGCGTGGACAGCCACTACTGGGACTTCTTGCCGGAGAAGGACGTCATCGGCGAGGTGTTCATGACGTACTGGCCGCTGACCCGTGCCCGGATCTTCTGAGCGAGGCCGTACCACGCTCCTTCCCGATTACCACACGCATACCGCCCGCTGCGGTCATGCCGTCGGCCGTCCGGCCGACTACGTCGCCGAGGCCCGGCGCAAGGGTCTGCCGGCGATCGGCATCGCCGACCACCTGCCCATCCTGCCTGAGCCGGACTCCGAACTCTCCATGGGCGTGGAAGAGCTTCCCGAGTACGTGCAGGAGGTGCTCGAGGAGAAGCGGCCGGCATCCCGGCTACGTCCTCCTGGGCATCGAGGCCGACTACCGCCCGGACACCGTCGACCAGGTGGCGGAGCTGCTGCGTGCCCACCCCTTCGACTACGTCATCGGGTCGGTCCACTTCCTGGGCGACTGGGGCTTCGACGACCCCCGCAACGCCGACGGCTTCGACCGGCGGGACGTGGACGAGGTGTATCGGCGCCTACTTCGAACTGATGGGCGCAGGCCGCCGAGTCCGGCCTGTTCACCATCCTGGGCCACGTCGACCTGGTGAAGAAGTTCGGACACCGCCCCTCGGCGTCCCTCCACGACGCGGTGGACGCCCTGGCCCGCCGTCTGGCGGCCGCGGGGGTGGTGGTCGAGCTCAACACGGCCGGCCTGCGCAAGCCGGTCCGCGAGATCTACCCCAGCCCGGACGTGGTCCGTGCGCTGCGCTCTGCCGGAGTACCCATCACCTTCGGCTCGGACGCGCACGCGCCCGCCGAGGTGGGCCACGACCTGGACCGCGCGGCCGCCCTCGCCCGCGAGTGCGGCTACGACCGGTACGCGGCCCTCCGCGCCGACGGCGACGGAGGCCGGGCCGTGCGCGAGTTCCGCGCGTTGCCTCCCGCGCCGCGGCGGTGAGTCGACCGGTCCTGCGCCGGCACACCGCCGAACGGCCCCGGTCGCTCGGCCTCATCAGCAACCCCATCGCCGGCGCCGGCAAGGCGGGACGCCGCGCGGAGCGGGCGGCCGCACTGCTCGAGGACCTGGGCTTCTCGGTCGAGTCCCGGTCGACGGCTCGCCCCGGACACGCTCGGACGCTGGCGCGAGAGTTTGCGGCCACCAGGGACGCCGTGGCCGTCCTGGGGGGCGACGGGACGGTGAACGAGGTGGTGAACGGGCTGGCCGGCGCCGTCGTGCCCCTGGCGATCCTCCCCGGAGGGACGGTCAACGTCCTTGCGCTGGAGCTGGGCCTCCCCTTCGACCTGACCCGTGCCTGCGCCCTGGTGACCTCGGGCACCCGGGCGACCCTCGACCTGGGACGCCTCGAAGACCGCTGGTTCACCCTGCACGCCGGGGTGGGCCTCGACGCGCTCACGGTGCGCACGATCGACCCCACGGCCAAACGGCGCTTCGGCAAGCTGGCCTTCGTCGCCGCCGGCGTGCGGGCGTTCCTCGACCACCCGCAGCCCGAGTTCCGCGTAGTCGTGGACGGCGTGGGCTACGAGGCCACCTTCGCCGTCGTGGCCAACTGCGCGTACTACGCCGGGCGCTTCGGCGCCGCGGTGGACGCGGATCCGCCAGGATGGACTGTTCGACGTCGTCCTCTTCGGGGGATCCGGCTTCGTGAGCACCGCCGGGTTCTGGCTGGCGATGCCCCCCGGAGCCCACGTGCGCCACCCGGCGACCACGATCGTCCGCGGGCGGGAGGTCGGCTTCGAGCTCCTCGACCCGGGGGACGTCGTCTGGACCCAGACCGACGGCGAGGTGGTCGGCCGGCTCCCGGCCACGGCGACCGTCGTACCGGCCGCTCTCGAGGTCTTCGTGCCTCCGGAGCCGGGCCCACCGGCCGCCGGTCGCAGTTAGGCCCGCTCGACCTTCTTCAGCGTCACCGCCACCGGCAGGCCGTTGATGTTGACTTCCTCCCGGTAGCCGGCCGCGGCCGGGGCCTCGGGGGAATGCCCGACCGCATCCGACCCCCCGGGAAGGGAGACCACGACCAACTCGTCGGCCAGCGTCTCCCGCTGCACCAGATCACCGTGCTGCTCCAGCATCAAGCCGATCTCCGCCGGTCCTTCCACGCGCAGGTCGATCCGATCCTCGATGTTCAGACCGGCCGCCTTGCGCGCGTTCTGGATGCCGTGGACGAGTTCCCGTGCCAGCCCCTCACGCACCAACTCCGGGGTGAGCTCGGTGACGAGGGCGACCACCAGCTCTCCTTCCCGCTGCACGGCCAACCCCTCCTTCTCCTGCGTGGTGACCAGCAGGTCCTCGGGCGCCAGCTCGTGATCGTGACCGTCGATGGTCACGCCCACCCCAGCGCCGGCGGCCAGCAGACGAGCGACCTCCTCTCCGGTCAGTGAGGCCACCGCGGCGGCCACCTGCGGCATCGCCTTGCCGAACCGCGGGCCCAGGGTGCGGTAGTTGGGCTTCACCTCGTAGCTGACCAGGTCCCCGGCGTGGTCGACGAACTCGAGCGTCTTGACGTTGAGCTCCTCCAGGACCAGGTCCGCCAGGCTGACGGTGGCCTCCCGCTCGGCCCCGGTCACCGCCACCACCGCAGCGGCCAGGGGCTGGCGGGTCTTCAGCTTGTCCGCCTGCCGGGCCGCCCGACCCAGGTTGACCACCCGGCGGGCCGCAGTTCATCCGGAAGGAGAGGTCCTCGTCGATGCGGCTCTCATCCACCTCGGGCCAGTCGCACAGGTGGACCGACTCCGGGACGTCCGGATACCGCTCGGCCACCAGGTTCTGGTAGAGCTCCTCCGCCAGGAAGGGCATGTAGGGCGCGGTCAGCTTGGCCAGCGCCACCAGGCACTCGTACAGGGTGAGGTAGGCGGCGACCTTGTCGGTGTCCTCCTCGCTCTTCCAGAAACGGCGCCGCGAACGGCGCACGTACCAGTTGGAGAGCTCGTCGACGAAGTCCTGGATGGCCCGGCCGGTGGAGAAGGCGTCGTACTCCTCCAACCCGTCGGTCACCTGGCGCACCAGCAGCTCCAGCTCCGAGAGGATCCAGCGATCGAGCAGGGAACGCTCGCTCGACGGGATATCGTGAGCGGCCGGATCGAAGCCGTCGATGTTCGCGTAGAGCGTGTAGAACGAGTAGGTGTTCCACAGGGTCAGGGTGAACCGGCGGATCACCTCGTCGATGGCCTCGGGGTTGAAGCGCCGCGCGTACCAGGGGGAGCTCACGGTGAACAGGTACCAACGCAGCGCGTCCGAGCCCTGCACGTTCAGGACGCTCCAGGGGTCCACCACGTTGCCCAGCCGCTTGGACATCTTGCGGCCTTCCGGGTCCAGGATGTGGCCCAGGCAGACCACGTTCTTGTAGGAGGAGTGGCCGTAGAGCAGCGCGCTGATGGCCAGGAGGCTGTAGAACCAGCCTCGGGTCTGGTCGATGGCCTCGCAGATGTAGTCGGCCGGGAAGCGCCGCTCGAACCGCTCCTGGTTCTCGAAGGGGTAGTGCCACTGAGCGATGGGCATGGAGCCGGAGTCGAACCAGGCGTCGATCACCTCGGGCACCCGGCGCGCCTCCTGGGCGCACTCGGGGCAGGGGAAGGTCACCTCGTCCACGTAGGGACGGTGCAGCTCCAGGTCGGAGAGGTCACGCCCGGAGAGCTCCTCCAGGCGCCGGCGCGAGCCGACCACGGTGTCGTGGTGGTCCGGGCAGCGCCAGACCGGCAGGGGCGTGCCCCAGTACCGCTCCCGGGAGAGCGACCAGTCGATGTTGTTCTCCAGCCAGTCGCCGAAGCGGCCGTGCTTGATGTGCTCCGGGTACCAGCCGACCTCCTCGTTGGCGGCCAGGAGTTGGTCCTTGCGCGCGGTGGTCTGCACGTACCAGGACGACTTTGCGTAGTAGATGAGCGGGGTGTCGCAGCGCCAGCAGTGGGGATAGCTGTGCTCGTACGGCCGCTCGGTGAAGAGCAGCCCCACCTCGTCCAGGTCCTCGATGATCGCCCGGTCGGCGTCCTTGACGAAGGTGCCCGCGTACGGCGGCACCTCCTCGGTGAAGCGCACCTTCTCGTCCACGGGCATGACCACCGGGAGGTCGTTCGCCCGCCCGACCGCCATGTCGTCGGCGCCGAAAGCGGGGGCGATGTGGACGATGCCGGTGCCCTCGTCGGTGCTGACGAAGTCCCCCGTCACCACGTACCAGGCCCTCTTGTCCGGCTGGACGAACTCGAACGGCGGCCGGTAGGACCGCCCCGCCAATTCCTCCCCACGCAGGGTGGACTCGACCACCGCCTCCGGGCCCAGCACCTTCTCCACGAGCTCTGCGGCGACGATCAGCCGCTCGTCCCCCAGCTTGGCCACGGCGTAGGTCATGGCCGGGCCCACGGCGGCGGCGACATTGGAGATCAGCGTCCAGGGAGTGGTGGTCCACACCAGCAGGCTGGTCCCGTCCTGCTGATGCCCGGTCTCGTCCAGCAGGGGGAAGCGCACGTAGACGGAGGGGTCGGTCACCAGTTGGTAGCCCATGGCGACCTCGTGCGACGACAGCGCCGTGCCGCAACGAGGACAGTAGGGCACCACCTTGTAGTCCTGGTAGAGCAGGCCCTTGTCCGCCAGCTCGGAGAGGATCCACCAGACCGACTCGATGTAGGAGTCGGTCATGGTCCAGTAGGCATCGTCCAGGTCGATCCAGAAGGCGATGCGCTCGGTCATGCGCTTCCAGTCGTCCACGTACTCGGTGACCGACTCGCGGCACAGCCGGTTGAACTCGGCGATGCCGTACTCCTCGATCTGCTCCTTGCCGCTGATCCCCAGGCGTTTCTCGATCTCGAGCTCCACCGGGAGGCCGTGACAGTCCCAGCCGGCCTTGCGGGCGACGTGATAGCCGCGCATGGTGCGGTAGCGGGGATAGATGTCCTTGAAGATGCGGGCGAGCACGTGGTGGGCTCCGGGGCGACCGTTGGCCGTGGGCGGCCCCTCGTAGAAGACCCACTCCGGCCGTCCCTGACGCCACTCGAGGCTCTTCTCGAAGATCCCCCGCTCCTTCCACCACTGAAGGATACGTTCCTCCAGGGCGGGGAAGCTCTGCCCGGTCTCGACCGTACGGTACATCCATCCTCCTCGCGCCGGCCGCTGCGCCGCGGCCGACGTCGGGTGTCGTCACACACGCCACTGCGTCCGGCGGCACGCCACCCGCCCCCAGACGCACGAAACCCCGCCCCGCCTCGTCAGTCCGGCCTGGACGGCCGACGCTGTCCACTCGCAGAGGAGCGGACGAGGCGTAGGGACGGGGTGCGGACCCGCGGTACCACCCTACTTGGCCGCCGAAGGCGACCCACTCGTGGGCGCTCGGATGACGCCCCCCTTCTGTCACGGGAAGGACCCGGCCAGGTCTACTGGACCGGCGACGCGCTCCGCGCGCCGCGGCCGTTCGGCTGGCGGCTCTGGGAGGATCTTCGGCATCCGTTCCGGCCGGGCTCGCACCGTCCCCGGCTCGCTCTGCGGATGAGAGACGCCTACTCGTTCCCTTCACAGCCTGTGGATCGTTGAGTCTAGAGCCGCCCTCGGGAAACTTCAAGCGGCGGACGGGGAGGGATGCCCTCCGGCGGTCGGCCGGACCCGTCCTTGGTACACTGCCTGAGCAGCTATTCTTGCGGACCATCCTTCGGTCCCGACCGGAGCCGGCGCCCTTGATCTACCTCGACAACGCCGCCACCTCCTGCCCCAAACCGGCGCCGGTGATCGCCGCCGTCACCCAGACGCTGGAGACCGTCTGCGCCAACCCCGGCCGGGGCGCCTACGACGCAGCCCTGGAAGCCGGGCGGGTGCTGCTACGGGGTCGGCGTACGGTCGCCCGCCTGTTCGGCGTGCCCGACGAATCCCGGGTCGTCTTCCTGCTCAACGCCACCCAGGCCCTCAACCTGGCGCTCAAGGGGCTCTTGGGACGCGAGGGCGGTCACGTGGTCATCTCGTCCGTGGAGCACAACGCGGTGGTGCGGCCGCTGCACGCGCTCGCAGGGGCGGGCGTCACGGTGACGCGCGTGCGCTGCGGCCCCGACGGCACCACCGACCCGGCGGACGTCCTGGCCGCCCTTCGTCCCGACACCCGCTTGGTCGCCCTCACGCACGCCTCGAACGTGCTGGGTACGCTCCTCCCCGTCGCCGAGGTGGGGCGGGCGCTGCGCGAGCGCGGCGTGCCCCTGCTGGTCGACGCGGCGCAGACCGCCGGCGCGTTTCCCATCGACGTCCAGGCCATGGGCATCGATCTGCTGGCGGTCCCCGGGCACAAGGGTCTCCTCGGCCCCATGGGTGTGGGGGTCCTGGTCGTCGGCCCCGGCATCGAGCTGGACACCCTGGTGGAGGGTGGCCAGGGCGGCGACTCCGCCGCCGCCACGCCGCCGGTCGAGCTCCCGGACCGGTACGAGGCCGGCACGAACAACCTGCCGGGCATCGCCGGCGTCATGGCCGGCGTGCAGCTGCTCATGGAGGAGGGGGTCGAGACCATCGGGGCGAGGGAGCGCGAGCTGGCGGACCGCCTGCGCCGGGGCCTTGCCGACGTGGAGGGGGTGCGCATCCACGGCCCCTCTGCTGGGACGACCGCCGCCCCGGTGGTTGCGGTGGCGCTTGCGGGTATCTCCTCTTCGGAGGTGGCCTTCATCCTGGATCGGGCGTTCGGCATCGCCGTCCGGGCCGGGCTGCACTGCGCCCCGGAGGCGCACCGGGTGGCCGGAACGCTGGAGACCGGGTTGGTCCGGTTCAGCGTGGGCCACGCGACCACGACGGATGACATCGCGGCTGCGGTGGAAGCCGTGGCCGAGATCACCACGAAGATGGCCATGCGGGCCCAGAGCAAGGGATAGGAGCGGCAGTGAGCGACGGAGACACGCTGGTGCAGGAACCCCGGCCGGGCGGTGACGGGCGCGCCGAGCTTGGAGGACGTGCGCGCCGTCGGCGAACTGGCCCGCCGCATCGTGGACAACGTGGCCTCGGTGGTGCGGGGCAAGGATGAGGTGATCGAAGCCTCGGTCATGGCCCTGCTGGCCGAGGGTCACCTGATGCTCGAGGACTTCCCCGGCGTCGGCAAGACCCTCCTCGCCAAGACGCTGGCCCGCTCGGTGGACTGCCGCTTCGCCCGCATCCAGTTCACTCCCGACCTCCTCCCCGGCGACGTGACCGGGATGAACATCTTCAACCAGAAGACCAGCGAGTTCGAGTTCCGCCCCGGGCCCATCTTCGCGAACATCGTCTTGGCCGACGAGATCAACCGGGCCTCTCCCAAGACCCAGTCCAGCCTGCTGGAGTGTATGCAGGAGCGCCAGGCGACCATCGACACGGTGACCTACCGCATCCGTCCGCCGTTCATGGTCATCGCGACGCAGAACCCCATCGAGTACGAGGGCACCTACCCTCTGCCGGAGGCGCAGCTCGATCGCTTCATGATGCGGCTCTCCCTCGGCTACCCTTCCCGGGACGAGGAGGTGGCCCTGCTGCTCGACCAGACCGAGCGAGACCCGCTGCGGGACCTGCGGCCCGTGGTCACCGGCGCCCAGGTGATCTCCATGGTCCAGGTGGTGGAGAACATCGCGGTGGCGCCGGCGCTGCGTGCGTACGTGGTGGATCTCCTCGCCGCCACCCGCGCCGACCGGGACCTGTACCTGGGCGGAAGCCCCCGCGCCGGGATCTCGTTGCTCAAAGCGGCCAAGGCCAAAGCGCTGCTCGCCGGACGGGAGTACGTCGTCCCGCAGGACATCAAGGACCTGGCTCCGCTTGTCTTGTCCCACCGGGTCATCCTGTCCCCGGACGGACGCGTCCACGGCAAGACGACCGCCGGCGTCCTCGAGCGGCTCCTCGGGGTCGTCTCGGTCCCGACGGGCTAGGCAGGGTCCGCGTGCCCGCCCCCACGCTCAGAGGTCTCGGCCTCCTCGTGCTCGCTCTGGGGGCCTACGTCGGCGGGCGGGTGGTGGGCACCTACGAGCTCTACCTGACCGCCATCGCGCTGGGGTTGCTCTTCCTGGTGTCCGCCGGTCTGGTGCTGCTCTCCGGTACCCGTCTCGGCCTCCACCGCTCGCTCCAGCCCGAGCGACCCGTGGCCGGCGACCGAGCGACCGAGGTGCTGCGACTCAGGAACGGGTCGCGCCTTCCCACCGTCGGCATCCGGGTCAGCGAGCCTCTGGCTCCCATGACCGGCGAGGACGTGGAGGTCGACTTCGGCCCTCTGGCGCCTCGCGCCGCCCACACGCGCATGGAGACGCTTCCCCGGGTACGCCGCGGGGCCTTCACGTTCCCGCCGGCGCGGGCTACCCTGGTCGACCCGCTGGGGCTGGCGACCTGGACCCATCGCGTCGGCGGCGAGCTGAGCCTGACCGTCCTGCCTCGCATCGCCGAGCTCCGCTCCTGCGTGTTCTTCGGGCAGCGCGACCCGGGAGAAGGCCGCGCGATCCGCAACCCGCTGGGACATGGCTCCTACGAGTTCCGCGGGGTCCGGCCCCACCAGCCGGGCGAGCCGCTCAACCGCATCCACTGGAAGAGCACCGCAAAGCAAGGGACGCTCATGCTGCGTGAGTCGGACGACCCGGCGATGGCCGGGGTGTCCGTGGTGATCGACGGACACCAGCGGAGCGTCGTCGGCCACGGCCCGTACGACACGTTCGAAGCGGCCGTGGCCGCTGCCGGAAGCATCGGCGACTACGTCCTCCGGGAGGGCTTCGCCCTGGACCTCCATCTCCACGAGGCCCGCAGCCGCAGCTTTCGCTTCGGAGGGACGCGGCCGGACCGGCGCAACCTGCTGGAGGCGCTGGCCACGGCCACGCCGGACGCGCCGGCGACGGTCCGGGACTTCCTGCAACGGTCCGAGGAGCGCCTGCTCCGTGGGTTGGCCTTGGTGGTGATGACCCCGGTGATCGACCGGGGCCTGGCCCTCATGCTCCGTCGCCTTCGGGAGAAGGGGCTGCCGGTCTACCTGGTCCACATCGACGGCCCGAGCTTCGCGCGGGCCGCCTCCCCCACGAACGGCGACAGCCGGGCGACGGCCCAGCAGGACGTGGCCGCCGCGCAGGAGAAGGCGCTGCTGCTGAACCTCAACAGCGCCCGGGTCCCCAGCGCGACCATCCGTTGGGGGGACGACCTGGCCGAGGTGCTGTCCTACGGCCCCGCGAGCGTCCGCGCGCCGGCGGCGCAGCGGAGGAGCGGCCCCGTGATCTCCCGCAAGCTCCTGCTGCTCCTGGCGTTCACGGGGCTGGCCATCGCCGCCGCCCTCACGGTCGACCGCGTGGTCAACCCGCCCCTCACGGCCGATCTGCTGGTCGTGGCGATCATGGGAGTGGCCACCGGCCTGCCGGGCCTGATCGACCGCCGGCTGGCCCCCGTTTCCGCCCTCCTTCTGCCCCTGACCGGCCTGCTCCTGGTCTTCCTCCTGGCGCCGGCTCCGGAGGGGGTGACCGGCCTGTCCGCCCACCTGACGTACTACGGTGAGGAGTTGCGCTACGGGCTGCGGGCCTACGCCGGCGACATCTTCCCCCTCAGCCTGAGCGGCGTCCCCGGCCTCCGGCTGCTGGTGCTGGTCTGGGTCTACGGCCTGGTGGGAGGGGCCAGCTACCTGGCGCTGGTCCACGGCCGCGTCCTCATGGCCACGGGCGCCCTCTTCGCCCTGATCGGCATGTGCCTGACCGTCGACGAGGGCACGGGCGGCACGGTCGTGATCCTGGCCTTCCTCCTGCTCGTGGTGCTGGTGCTGCTGACGTCCCAGAGTCTGGGCCGGCGCGCCTGGGGTATGGCCGACGCTTTGGCCGGCCTCATGGTGGGGGCGGTCAGCCTCGTGCTGGCCGTGCTCGTCCTGTCCTCAGCGCCCGGCATCGCCGCCCAAGGGTGGCAGGACTGGCGGGAGTGGGATCCCTTGGGCGGAGCCAGAGACAGTCAGCTGGTCTTCAACTGGCGGCAGAACTACCCCCGGCTGCTGGATCCCCAGCACAACGTGCCGTTGATGCGGGTGACCTCCCCCACCCCGTCGTACTGGAGGGCCAACACGCTGGACGTCTTCACCGGCGACAGCTGGCTGAGCGCCGGCTCCTTCGAGGAGGCGATCGGCACCGGCCCGGGGACCATCGCCGTGCCGGCCGCCGGACCCACCCCGCCGGGCGAGAAGGTGGAGCAGCAGTTCCACCTGGGCGACCTCGCCACCAACTACCTGTTCACCGGCGGCCAAGCCCTGGAGGTCAGGCTTCGAGTGCCGGCGGAGATCCAGCGAGTGGACTCGGGCGCGCTGCGCTCGTCCACCGTCCTGGGACCCAGCCTGTCGTACGCGGTCCAAGCCCTCGTGCCGAAGGTGGAGCCCCAACGACTCGTCGGGCTGGGGCGAGACTACCCGCGCGAGGCCCTGCCCTACCTGGCGTTGCAGCTGCCGACGCTGGCCGACATCGAGCGCCTGAAGACGCAGGGACGCGACTGGCAACGGGCCTTCAGACGGATGGACCCCATTTCCCGGGAGTTCTCCGGCCTGTACCAGCTGAACCAGCGCATCGTCGGCGACGCCACCGACCCCTACGAGCAGACTCTGCGCATCGAGACCTACCTGCGGACGAACTACGCCTACTCGCTGCAGCCGCCGGCCAGTCGGTTCGTCTCGCCGTTCGCGGCCTTCCTGTTCGACACCAAGATCGGTTACTGCCAGCATTTCGCCGGATCGATGGCCCTGCTGCTGCGCTTCAACGGCATCCCTGCCCGCGTCGCCGTGGGGTTCATCACCGGGAAGACGGTCGGACCGGACACCTACCTGGTCAGCTCCAACGACGCCCACTCCTGGGTGGAGGCCTACTTCCCCGGGGTGGGCTGGCTGCCCTTCGACCCCACTCCGGGGCGCGAGTTGCCGGTCGGCGGCGCCTCGGCTACCAGCCCCGGGTTCGTGGATCCCTTCGCCGTCGGGCAGGCGGGAACCACGTCGACCACACTCCCACCCGGCGCCTCTGCCGGTCCAAGTCAGCCGCTGCCCGAGGACGTGACCTCAGAGCCGGCGACCCCCGCCGGCAGCGGAGGACGCTCGGTCGCCCTGGCGGTCGTGGCCGGCTCCGGCCTGACCCTGCTCCTTCTGTGGCCGCTGGTGCTGCGGCTCCGCCGGCAGCGCGCTCTCCACCGAGGCAGTCTGGAGCAACGGCTCGCGGCCTCGCTTCGACTGCTGCGCTTCGACCTCTCCGACGGAGGCCTCCCGATCTCGGCGGCTTCCACGCTCGAAGAGACCTCTGCCATCGTGTCGGGCCGGCTCGGAGTGGAGATGGACGACCTGGTGAAACGCGCGCAGGCGGTGCTGTTCGGCGGCTACCCGGCCGGCGACGAGGACCTGTCCTTGGCGGAGTCGGTCCGGGCCCAGGCCCGTCGAAAGGTGCGCCGCCGGATGGGTTGGTCGTGGACCGTGGCGGGCTGGTACGGTTATGCGGGCCTGCTGCGGCGGCGACGCTCGCGTCGCGAGTCGCTGGAAGCACGGCCTCCGTGGCAAGTCGGACCGGCAGGGCCGGCCGCGTAGAGCGAGGGAGCCCGCATGACGGAGACTCGAGGTCGCAGGCGCGCTGACGTGGGGGTCGTTCCGGCACCGCGCTGTGCCGCGATGGCCGTCGGGTCCGTGCCCTTGGTCGATCCGGCGGAGGCCGTCTCCCTGATCCTCCGGTCCACGCCCGAGATCCCCGCGTGGCCGCAATTGCCTCGCCGCAGCTTTCTGGAGAACATGTACGTGCAGTTCAGCACGGGGCTCCCCGGGCTGGTCGTGGACGCGCAGGCGGAACGGGTATGGGTCAGGGACGAGGTGCCGCCCGACGAGCTGGTCCGATTCGTCGAGTTGGTGGAGGCCGACGACCTGGACGCGTTCGCCATCCCCCCGGACCATGCGGCCGGCATCCCCGCCCTGCGCTCGGCGCTGGCGGAGGCCGCGGCGGCGGGCGGAGCGCCCCCCGCCGCGTACATCAAAGGTCAGCTCACAGGCCCGGTCTCCTTCGGCCTCACCGTGGCCCGCGAAGACCGGCGGGCACTGCTCTA
This sequence comes from uncultured Actinomycetota bacterium, assembly GCA_963796315.1. Classification (GTDB taxonomy): domain Bacteria; phylum Actinomycetota; class Thermoleophilia; order RBG-16-64-13; family RBG-16-64-13; genus CAWCLH01. The sequence goes on along the minus strand of CAWCLH010000021.1, from coordinate 103,413 downwards.
CGACGACACCCTGCGCGAGGCGGCCACCACCTTGCTCGGTCTGAAGGCCCGCTGGCAGGAACGCGTGCTCCGAGAGTTGGCCCCCGGCGCCGTCCCCCTGCTGATGGTGGACGAACCGTACCTGACCCAACTGGGATCGGCCTTGATCACCATCCCGGACGACCTGAGCTTCCCCCTGCTGGAGAGCTGTCTGAGCATCATCGGCAGCCTGCGCGGCATCCACATCTGCGGCGGCACCGCTTGGGAGCGCATCGTCCAGCTGCCGGTCGACGTGATCAGCTTCGACGCCATGGACCACCTTGACGCCATCATCTCCCGGCAGGAGGCCTTGGCCCAGTACGTCGCCGAGGGAGGCATGCTCGCCTGGGGAGTGGTCCCCAACGACGACCGGGCGTTCGCCGAAGACGGGGAGAGCTGCGGCCGACGCGTGCTCGCCGGCACAAGAGCCTTGACGTCGACGGGGGCGGTGACGGAAGAGGAGGTGCTCGCCGCCAGCTTCGTCTCTCCCGCCTGCGGCACCGGAAGCCTTCCGGAAGACCTTGCCCTGGTCTGCTTCGAGCGTACCACCCAGACCTCGGAGTGGCTGCGGGGACTCCTGTAGCGCCGGACCGGGTCTCTCGCCGCCCGCGGACCCGTCTCTAGACCGCCAGACCCGCCGCCACCTGGACGGATTCTTCGCGACGGACCTCGTCCGCCACGCGGACCGCTTCGAGCAGCGCCACCTGCACGTTCATGCTCGCCCGGAAGTCACCCCAGTCGGTGGCCTTCATCGCCGCGAAGCTGAACGACGGCCGCGGCAGCTCCATGGTCAGACAGAGGCTTTCGATGATCTGGTCGAAGACGCAGGCCTCCAGGTCCTGGCGGCTGACCAGGCCCTGCTGCACCAGGATCTGACCGATGGGACGGCCCTTCCCGTCCTGCTGGTGCAGGCGTTGCAGGTCCAGCGCCCGCTCCAGCTGTCCTTCGGTGACGCGGCCCTTCCGCACCAGCTTCTCGCCGATGGGCTCCTGCTCCGGGGACGACGCGGCGACCAGATGACCGTCGTCGAGGAAGATGGTGAAGACCAGGTCGGACTCGTAGACACGAAGCGCCCCGGTCAAGCCGGCTCCGCACAGCAACTGCAGCACGTTCAGCAGCCCGAACGGCTCGAGCTCACCGCTGAGGACGGTCCTGGACATCGGTACGATTACCTCCGAGGAAGCGCAGGCTGACCGGCGGTCAGCGTCCATCAGCAGGTGTATCGGACAGACGGCCCCCCGGACTTGAGCAGCTCCGAAGTCAGGCGTGCGATCGGCGCTTCGCCGCCGCCGACCCGACGGCGGTCTCCTGGGCGGACTCCTCGGCGCGCTCCTCTTCTCGGGCCTCCAGTCGGCGACGGGCAAGCTCGTTCTCCAGGACGGGGGGCTCTCCCAGCTCGGCCTGCCGCCGCATGAGCACGTACTCGTCCGGGTCCTCGCCCTTGGCGACGGCCTCTTCCTTGAGCCGGGCCTCCTCGGCCAACGCCTCGTCCACCGCCTTGTAGTGGAGCAGACCCCCTCGGTGCAGGATGGTGTCGCCCAACTCCGGGTCGGTGGTCATGCTGCCCACGCAGGGGAAGCTGTGCCAGTACTTGGCCACCACGCGCTCGTTCAGGTCGTCCCCGATCTCCTGTCCGGCCAGATTGTAGGCGACGTAGTAGGTGTTGCCGCAGGGGGCGCTCTGGAGCACGCGGGCCTCCCGGATGACCCCGTCCCGACTCTGCACCACGATCTTGGGCCGACCGATGCGGTATTCCCGCTGGAACTCACGGATCAGAGGCTGGTCGGGTCGGGCCTCCAGCGAGCAGGCCGGCTTGGGAAAGGCGCACTCCAGATCGAGCTCCAGGCACCGGCGCTCCACCTGCCGCCGCACCCCGGGAGAGAGCCAGGCGGAATCCTCCTGAGGAGCGATGATGGCCCGGCTACCCGCCTGCTTCACCAGGTCGGGCAGGGCGAGCAGGAGGTCTTCGTGGACGTTCACCACCAGCGTGACGTCGTGGGGCTCCAACGAGGAGGGCAGGAACTCACCGGCCTCGTCGATGTACAGCGGCAGGCGGGCGGGCAGCTGCAGGAGACCCACGATGTCCTGCGCGAACTGGATGGGATACTGGTCGCGGCAGTGCTCGCAGAAGGCGGCGCAACCCGTGCACAAGTTGGCGTCGTTCGTGAAGTGCATGAGGAGCCGCTGGGCGAAGGCGTCGTCGTAGGCCCGCGTGAAGGCGCGCGGGATGGTGGGCTCCTGGGTCTCGTCGCCCGAGAAGATGAAGAACAGCCGCATCAGGTCGCCCCCTCGGTGGACGTCAACTCCGGTCCGCGCCGCGCAACAGGGAGAGGACTTGGTCCGCCTCCGGAGCGAGCCGGTCCAGCAGGTGGCCCACCCGCTCGTCGGGGCGTCCCTCCCGTGCCCACAGCTCCACCACGCCACGGACCAACGCGGTCGCCCCCTCGATGGAGGGCACTCTCGCGACCTCGCGGCCCAACCGAGGATGCCGTCCCAGCCGGCCACCGGCCAGGACCCGCCAGCCGGCCTCTCCCGGTACGAGTGCGTCCACCGGGCACGACCGGATGCAAGCGCCGCAGCCCACGCAGCGCTCCGCCACGAGTTCGGGCGCATCGCCGGTGGGCATGAGGGCGTCCTCGCCGCAGCTCTCCACGCAGGCGCCGCAGCCGATGCAGCGCCCGGCGTCCAGGCGGGGCATCTCGAAGCCGATCAGGCCGACGTCGGCGATCTGCGGCTGCGAGCAGGCGTTCGGGCATCCGCTGATGGAGACACGGAACCGGTGGTGGGCGAGAACGGGTCCCGTCGCCTTAGCCCGCACCACCCCGGCAGCGCCGCTGCTGATCAGCGCCTGGGCGACCTGGTCACGCGCCTCGAGAACCTCCGTCACCGCCAACGGACATCCCGCCACGCCGCCACAGACCTTGACCTCGAACTCGCCGGCGGAGGTCCCCGCACGCTCCGCCTCCCGCTCCGCCCGGGTGACGAAGGCCTGGAGGGCCTCGTCGGCCAAGCCCCCGCTGGGCGTCCCCGCGGCGGGCGGACTCGCCGACGGGGCCGAGCCGAGGATCCTGGCCATGGTCTCCTGCCGTACGGCGGCGACATCCTCCGCCCTCACCGTCGCGCCGCCCCGGGCCTCCACTCGGCGCTCGACCGCGGCGCGTGCACGCTTTCGTACGAACCAGGGCACCTCCCTGATCGCCGTCTCGGCCGCACTGTCCCAAGTCAATCCCACAGTCACTTAGTATAAAATGAGCTTTCTACCGTGTCAACAGTGTGTACATTTTGAGGGTGCCTAGGTTAGAATCATGAGTATGAGCTCGGAGCCTTCGCCCACGCCGTCCGACCAGCGCGCCTTGGACCTGACCAGCGCCCTGGCCGACCCCACCCGTTACGCCATCTATCGAGCCCTGGTCGACGCCGCCGGGGAGCCGCTCACCGTTCTCGAGATGGCAGAGCGCTTCTCGCTGCACCCCAACGTGGCGCGCATGCACCTGCAGAAGTTGGTCGACGTCGGATTGCTGCAGTCCGACACGCGAAGATCCCCAGGAGGCGGACGCCCCGCCCGGATCTACCGGCTGAGCACCGAGGTGACCACCTTACAGTTTCCGCCCCGCGACTACGAGTTGCTGGCGTCCTTGAGCCTCCAGGTGATCGACATCCTGGCCCGGGACGATGCCGGCCTCCTGGAGCGGGTCGGCGCGGCTATGGGGCGGGAAGAAGCCCTCCGCGCTCTTGCCCACGACCACCTCGACCCGGCCAGAGCTACCCTGGAGCATCGTGTCGAGAGCCTGCGCCGCACCTGCGGCGAACTGGGCCTCTCGCCGCGTATCGAGACGAACGGGGACAGCGTGCAGGTCGAGATCCGCAACTGCGTGTTCCGAGAGCTCTCTCCGCGATACCCGCAGCTGGTCTGCGGACTGCACACGGCCTTGCTGCGGGGCATCCTGGAGGTCTACTTCGGAGACGTGGCTCTGGACTCGCGGCCGGCCATCTTCGCGGGCGAGTCCTCGTGCCTGTTCAAGGCGACCATCCCGATCGCCTGACCCATCTCGCCTCGCGCGAACACTCCCCGCTGCCACGCGCTGGCGACCCCGAGCCGGAAGGATTACACTCTCCCGGCCGGGGAAACTGACAACTGGGCACATAGTCCCACTTGCTGGTCACCCTCGTGGGCGCCCTTACCCCCTGGGGGTATTTCAGGCCGAGTGCTATCATAATGTCGCCTATTGGACGGAGGAAGGCCTGGATGGACAACGTCATCTACATGGATCACGCCGCCACCACCCCCACCGATCCCGAAGTGGTGGAGGCGATGCTGCCGTGGTTCACCGACCAATTCGGCAATCCCGCCACCCTCTACACCATCGGAGGCATCGCGGCGAGGGCGCTCGAAGAAGCCCGGGCCAGCGTCGCCAAGAATCTCGGCGCGCAGCCTGACGAGATCTACTTCACCAGCGGCGGCACGGAGTCGAACAACTGGGCGCTGAAGGGCACCGCCGAGGCTCAACACCGCAAGGGCAAGCACCTGATCAGCTCGACCGTCGAGCATCACGCCGTGCTCGAACCGCTGGAGTATCTGCAGAAACAGGGCTTCGAGGTCACCTTGGTCCCGGTCGATCCCACCGGCCTGGTCGACCCCCAGGCCGTGAAGGCCGCCATCCGGCCGGACACCACCCTGATCTCCATCATGCACGCCAACAACGAGGTGGGCACGATCGAGCCCATCGCCGAGATCGGCGCCATCGCGAGAGAAGCGGGCGTCCTCTTCCACACCGACGCCGTGCAGAGCGTGGGCAAGCTGCCCATCGACGTCGACGAGCTGAACGTCGACATGCTCTCTCTCAGTGGGCACAAGTTCTACGGACCCAAAGGGGTCGGCGCTCTGTACATCCGCAAGCGCGTGCGCGTCACCCCCCTCATCCACGGAGGGAACCAGGAGCGGAAGCGCCGCGCCGGGACGCATAACATGCCCGGCATCGTCGGGTTGGCCAAGGCGCTCGAGCTTGCGGTGGAGCGCCTGCCCGAGGAAGCCCCACGCGAGCAGGCCATGCGCGACCGGCTCTGGCAGGGGCTCGTGGACCGGATCCCCGACATCGCGCTGAACGGGCACCCGGACAGACGTCTGCCCAATACCCTCAACTTCCGGGTGGAAGGGATCGAGGGCGAGGCGATGATCCTCTGCCTGGATATGAACCGCGTCAACGTCTCCTCGGGGTCGGCCTGCACGACCGGATCGCTGGATCCCAGCCATGTCTTGCTGGCCATGGGGATCCCCGCCGAGATGGCTCATGGATCGCAGCGGATCAGCCTCGGCCGGGGCACCACCGAGCTCGACATCGACTACTACCTCGACGTCTTCCCGAGCATCGTCGCTCGCCTCCGGGAGATGTCGCCGGTCTACAACAAGTGACGGGGGCGAAGGAGGCCAGATGTACACGGAAAAGGTGATGGAGCACTTCCGCAACCCGCGCAACATGGGCGTCATCGAGGACGCCGACGGAGTGGGCGAGGTCGGCAACCCCACCTGCGGCGACATGATGCGGATCACGATCAAGGTCAAGGACGACGTGTTGGAAGACGTCAAGTTCCAGACCCTGGGGTGCGGCGCCGCGGTCGCGACGTCCAGCATCGTCACCGAGATGGCCAAGGGAAAGACGCTCGAACAGGCCATGGAGATCTCCAACAAGGGCGTGGCTGAGGAGCTCGGCGGCCTGCCGCCGGCCAAGATGCACTGCTCGAACCTCGCCGCCGACGGTCTGCACGCCGCCATCGAGGACTACCACGCAAAACACCCAGAGGGGTAGGACCGCGCGCTCAAGAAGGGCCGCGGTCCAGACTGCATCACGCGTGCGGGGCCGGCAGGGATGCCGGCCCCGTTTCTTGCGCCGTCGGCCTACTTCACCTCTGCGTCGGACACCGAGTAGAGGGCCTCGTTGCGGAGCGCGTTGATGAGCCGGATGTCCCGCATGATCTCCGGGTCGGTCACGTCCACGAAGGCCCCACCCAACCCGAGCGACCCGAGCATGGCCAGATACACCCGGCTGATGGCGGAGCGCAGCTGGCGGGGAGCACCCGCGGAGAGGTACTCCACGCCGGCGACGGTCTTGATGGGCGGGTCGAAGATCTGGCCCAGGAGGCGCATGGTCTCCAGCACCGCCGCGGCGTGCTCCTGGGCCACCGCACCGCCGCTGAGGTGTACCACGACGGGATCGATGTAGATGGACTCGTCCGGGATACCGGCTGCGAGGGCGGCCTCGACGAGCTCGGAAGCCTTGCTTCCCCGGACGTCCGGGTCGAGCGGGGGTCCGCTCGGCTCGATGGTGCAGAGGATGACCTCGAGCCCCTTGTCGGCGACGAACGGCAAGAGGCGCGGCACCACGTCGTCCGGCCGGGCCGACTGCACGTAGTAGCTGTTGATGATCGGCTTCTTCTTGGCCCGCTCGACGCCGGCCTCGAGCGCTTCCATGGTGTGGGCGTCCAGGCTCAGCTGGATGTCGGTCACCTGCTGGACCTCGTCCACCAGCCAGCCCATGATCTCGTCGGCGCCGGTGGTGAGGGTGCCGATGTTCAGGTCGATCACGTCGGCGCCCGCCACCTCGATCTTGTGCGCAAGCTCCCTGATCGAGCCGCCGTCACGTTTCTCGATCGCTTGGAGCACATCACCGTGAGCAACATTGAGATTGTCGGAGATGATCAGCATCTACCCCTCCTCCTGGCCTGCCAGCCTGTCCCGTTTGCGCAGATCGGGAGGCGCAGAGTCATGAGCCGATCAAACACACTTCGGCGCGCCTCGACCGGCACTATACCCCCGCGCAGCGGCTAGCTATGCAGTAGGCCCCGGGCCTTCAGACCCAGGCTGAGCCGCTCCTTGTCTTCGCTGCGGAAGACGCTCAGGCCGCTGATGTCGGCGACCTTCTGGAGACGGTAGCGAATGGTGTGGCGGTGGGCGAAGAGTTCCTTGGCCGTCTGGGAGAGGTTCTCGTCGTTGCCCAGGTAGGTGACCAGTGTGTGCACCAACTGACTCTCGTTCTGCTTGTCGTACCGATCGACCGGGTCGATCGTCTCGAGGTACAAGGACCGCAACTCCTCGGGGTCGTGCTCCCAGATGCTCAGCAGGAGCTTGTAGGAACCGACGCTCTCGAAGTGCATCGTGCTCCCCCCTCCCTGCAACTTGCGGCCGACCTTCAAGGCGGCCAGAGCCTCCTCGAACGCCTTGCGCAGACCCGAGATCTCCTCGGTGTGCCGGCTGACCCCGACGGAGACCGACAGGTCACCGACCTCCCGCCCCAGCGCCTGCAGGCGGCTGGACACCTTCTCCAGGAGGCGGTCGTCGCCGGCCGAGGGGCCGGACAGGAAGATGATCACCCGGTCGGACTTCAGGCTGACCAGCGACGAGGGCTCCAGCGCGGCGATCGCCTTGGTGGAGCGGTTGAAGAAGCGGGCCTTCAGCCGCTGGACCTCGTTCTCGCTCAGACGACGGGCCGCCATAGTCTTCTCGAACTCATCCACGTCGGCGACGACCACGGTGACACCTCGGCTGAGATCGCATCCGAGGAAGCTCGCCCGCCGAAGCAGCGAGTCCTCGCTGGAAAAACGACCCCCGATCAGATCGTCGACGAAGTCGCCCTTGAGGCGCACCTCGGTCTCGAAGCGCACCTGATCGCGGGCCATCTCCACCGCGGCCACCGTCGCCGCGTGCTCCAGGGCCACCTGCTCCATCTCGTCCAGTTCGTGCTGCTCCGTGATGGTCCCCACGTAGCCCAGGCAGCTGTGGCTGACCACGATGGGAACCGCGAAGAGCGGCGGAACCCCGTCCTCGACCAGGTGCATCAACTTCTTGGGGAACCGCGCGACGCGCTCGAACTCGCCGCGGACGGAGGGCTTGTCGAGCAGCCGATGGATCTCACCCTCGGGCCACGGGAAGTCGGAGGACACGCCCAGTACCTCCAGAGCGACGTCCAAGACCAGCACGGGTTTGTCGATCAGCCGGGCCGCCGCGGTCGCCACCTCCGCCCAGCCGCCGCCCTGGATCACGACTTCGAGCAGGTTGCGATGGATCTCCTGAGACTTCTCCAGCAGGGAGGCCTGGCGGTCGATCAACACCTCCATGGCTTCCTGCATGATGCGTGTCCAACGGATCTCCTGCGGCACCTCGACGATGGGGAAGTTCCGCCGTTCAGCGATCTCCAGGATGTCCAGGGGAAAGGCGCCCACGAACCGCTTGGGTTTCACGAACAGCGCCGAGGCGCCGGCCGCCATGATCCGGCGGCAGAAGTCGCGTTGCCGGTCGGTGTCGTTGGTCAACGCGAACATGGTCGAGAGCACGATCTCTCCGCCGGACAGCCACTCGGCGATGTCGGGCACCTCACCCACGGTGACCGAGCTGACCATGCGGTCGAGCCCCTTCCCTCCTGCGAGGATCCGCGCCTGTGACAGCGCGCCCAGCTTCAAGATCTGCTCGACCGTGACCGACATGGCGACTCCAGGGACCCGGCACTACTGCACTTTCGCAGGCATTATAGCCGATGGTATAACGCGGACCGCTATACAAAGGTCCTCAGTCATGCCGAAAGGGGGGCCATATGTCGCATATGGCCCGCCGGTGTCCGGGGGCGACGGCGCGCCCCGTGCCGGGGGCGACGGCGCGCCCCCATCGCTGAACTAGGAGAGCAGGCCCGGCGAGACGGCGACCGAGGACCACGGGGCCGGTCGTGGTGAGGCGAAGCTCCAAGGACACCGGCTGCCCTTCCGTCTCGAGGAACGGGACCAGCGCGTCCCGGGCGACCGAGACCGGATCCTGCTCCTCCGCCACCACCGAGCCGGCGACGTAGACCAAGGAACGGCACCACGTCTCCCCCGGGTAGACCACGTCGAACGTGACCAGGAACCGATCGGGCGGCTGGGCCTGTTCGACGGCCACCAACTCGATATCGACGATCCAGGTCAACGGACGATCATGCCTCCCGGTCGCCGCGCAGCACCTCGTGCACCGCGGCCATATCCTGGTCCCCCCAGCCGACCTCTTCCGCCCTCGCGAACTGGCGCTCCGCGACGGTGGCCGCCGGGAGCGAGAGACCGCGCTCCCATGCCGCCTCCAGCACCAGCCTCAGGTCCTTGTGCGCCAGGCGGAGCGGGAAGCTGGGCGGGTACTCGCCTTCGGCCATCAGCCGACCCTTCAGCCCGGCATAGGCGGGGGCAATAGCGCTGCCCTCGATCACCGAGAGAAACTCCTCGGGCTCCAGTCCCAGACCTCGGGCGAGGACCAGCGTCTCCGCGAGCGCCTCCACCAACTGGAGAAGCCAGTTGTTCACCACCAGCTTCATCCGGGTGCCCGTACCGACCGGGCCGAGCCACAGCGTCCGGGACGCGACGGCGTCAAAGACGGGCGCGCACCGCTCTTGCAGGTTCTCGGGACCGGAAGCGAGCACGGTCAGCTGGCCTCGCTCGGCCGGCTCTCGGGTCCCGAGGACGGGTGCGTCGACGAAGGCCCGTACACCGTGCCGGTCGGCGAGCGCCTGCAACCGCTCCGTCGCCGCGATCCCGACGGTGCTCATCTGCAACCAGAGGGAGGTGGGAGGCATCGCCGCGAGCGCACCGGAACGCCCGCCCATGACGTCCTCCACCGCGGCCCCGTCGGTCAGCATCGTGATCACCACGTTGGCGGCGGAGACGGCCTCCAAGGGCGTCGCCGCCGGGCTCGCGCCCGCCGCGGCCAGCGGCAACGCCTTCTCCGGGCTCCGGTTCCACACTCTGACGGAGAAGCCGGCCCGCAAGAGGTTTCGGGCCATGCCGGAACCCATGATCCCGGTCCCCAGCACCGCGACGGAGACTTCACCAGCCATGCCCTTCACCCCTTCCGTCCGGGACCTGACCGGGTCCAGTTACCCGGAGTGCGGCGACCCGAAGCCGACCGCCGCGCCCCAGGTCGCCTCCAGACGGCCGGCCCCGCTAAGAGCAGCGCGAGAAACCGCACGAGCGGCACACCATGCACCCGCCTTCGTGCTCGATCGCTCCGCCACAGTCGGGGCAGGCTCCCTGGGCATAGGCGATGGGCATCTCCAGCTGTTGGACCGGCTCCACCTCCATCGCCAGGGCCTGCACATCGGCATACTTGTCGGCGAGCGCCTTGCCGATCGCATCCGGGCAGGAGAGCACCTGGTTCCCTCCGAAGCCCAGCGGCACGTGGCAGCGGATGCCCTTCAACTGCTTGACGATCTTGTCGGGCGGGGCACCGTAGCGGAAGGCCAACGAGATCATGCGGCCAAGGGCCTCGGTGGACGCCGAGGCGCATCCCCCCGCCTTGCCCATGTTGGCGAAGACTTCGCGGGGCCCGTACTCGTCTTCGTTGATGGTGACGTAGAGGCTGCCACAACCGGTGACCTTCTCCCGCGTCTCGCCGCGGAGCACGCCGCCGCGCCCGCCGCGCGGCGGCAGCACCTGGGTGCCGCAGTACGGGCAGGGTCCCTGGAAATCCTCGGCTATGGTCCGGTCCTCGGCCCAGCCCGGTACGACGTGGCCGTTGCCGTTGCCGCCCGCAGCGGTCCGCTTCACCTCGCCGATGTTGAGCACCTGCTCGGCCCGGCTGCCGTCCCGGTAGATGGTGACGCCTTTGGCACCCAAGCGGTGGGCCAGCAAGTAGACCTCCTCCACGTCCTGCGGCGTGGCCGAGTTGGAGAAGTTGACGGTCTTCGAGACCGCGTTATCCACGTGCTCTTGGAACGCCGCCTGCATGCGGACGTGCCACTCGGGCGTGACGTCGTGGGCCGTGGGGAAGATGGCCTTGACGTCGGCCGGCAGGTCCTCCAGGTCCCGCACTCCTCCGTGCTTGGCCACCTCGGCCATGAGCTCTTCGGAGTAGAGGCCGCGCTCGCGCACCACCTGCTCGAAGTGGGGATGGGCCTCGGCCAGTTCGGTGTTGTCCATGACGTTCCGGATCAGCGCCAGGGCGAACAGCGGTTCGATGCCGCTGGAGCAACCGGCGATGATGGAGATGGTGCCCGTGGGTGCGATCGTGGTCAGGGTGGCGTTCCGCAGCCGGCGGCCCTTCTGCTCCCACAGGCTCCCGGCCAGGTTCGGAAACGCACCCCGGGTCTCGGCCAGGTGCTCGGAGGCCCGCTTGGCCTCCTCGTCGATGAACCCCATGACCCGGCGGCCCAGGTCGATGGCTTCGTCCGAGTCGTAGCGGGATGCCCAGCTCGACCAGCATATCCGCCCAGCCCATCACCCCCAGGCCGATCTTCCGGTTGCCCTTGGTCATCGCCTCGATCTCCGGCAGCGGGTAGCGGTTCATGTCGATGACGTTGTCCAGGAAGCGGACGGCCAGGTGCACCACCCGCCGCAGCTCTTCCCAGTCGACCTCTCCGTCGCGCAGCATCCGCAGCAGGTTGATCGAGCCCAGATTGCAGCTCTCGTACGGCAGCAGCGGTTGCTCGCCACAGGGGTTGGTCGACTCGATCTCGCCGAGCTGGGGGGTGGGATTGTCGCGATTGAGGCGATCGAGGAACACGATGCCGGGCTCGCCGTTCTTCCAGGCCAGGTCGACGATCAGATCGAACACTTCGCGGGCCTTGTAGCGTGCCACCTCGACGCCGTCGCGGGGGTTGCGGACCGCATACTCCTCGTCGGCGAGGACCGCCCCCATGAACTCCTCGGTCAACCCCACCGAGATGTTGAAGTTGTTGAGGGTGTGCTCGTCCTGCTTGGCGGTGATGAACTCGAGGATATCCGGGTGGTCCACCCGGAGGATGCCCATGTTCGCCCCGCGCCGGGTGCCGCCCTGCTTGATGGTCTCGGTGGCCACGTCGAAGACCTTCATGAAGGAGACGGGGCCGCTGGCGACCCCCATGGTGGAGCGAACCAGATCGTTCTTCGGCCGCAGGCGGCTGAAGGCGAAGCCGGTACCGCCGCCGGACTGATGGACCAGGGCCGCGTCGCGGATGGCCCCGAAGATGGACTCCATACTGTCGTCCACCGGGAGCACGAAACAGGCGGAGAGCTGTTGGAGTTCGCGGCCGGCGTTCATCAACGTCGGCGAGTTGGGCAGGAATTTGAGGCTGGTCATGGCGGCGAAGAAGTCCTCGGACAAGGCCTCCACGTCGGCCTCCGGGTCGTACAGGCGTTCGGCCTGAGCGATGTTGTCCGCCACCCGGGCGAACATGTCCGCGGGGGTCTCGAGAGGCTGTCCGTCTTCGTCACGCTTGAGATAGCGCTTCTCGAGCACCTTCATCGCACTCGGCGACAGGCTGCGCTCCAGCTCAGCACTCAGTGCCCGCATCTCTCCGACCGTCATCGGATCCCCTCTTTCGTGAGCTGTTCCAACTCGTCCTTGAACTCCTCGACGCTCTCGAACTGGCGATAGACCGACGCGAAGCGCACGTACGCCACTAGGTCCAGGTCCTGCAATCGCTCCAGCACCATCTCGCCCACGCGTTCCGACGTCACCTCGTAGATGCCGTCGTTGCGCAGTTCGGTCTGAAGGTCCGCCACCAGCTGCTCCAACCGGGCCATCGGGACGTCACGCTTGGTGCACGCGCGTATCAGCCCCTGTAAGAGCTTCTCCTCATCGAAGGTCTCGATGCTACGGTCCCGCTTGACCACCACCAGAGGCAGCGCCTCGACCTTCTCGTAGGTAGTGAAGCGCTGATTGCAGACCATGCACTCTCGGCGCCGGCGCACCGCTTCGTGACCTTCGCTGTCCCGGGAATCCACAACCCGGGTTTCCACACCTTCGCAGAAGGGGCACCGCATGGCCGTCTACCCCTTCCTGTCCGGCGAAAGAGACGCTCTGGGCGGCATGCTCAGGAGCTTGAGCACCTTGGTTTTCCCCAGGGAGACGGACCTTATCCACATGATTGTCCCCACTCTTATCCCCAAACGCGTACAAGATATTGTATGAAGGAAGAGCATAGCACGCTACATCTAGAGGAGAGCCCTCCGCGAACGATTTTTCCCGACCAATATGCGGGTTTATCAATCAGGGAGAAGCGTACCGCCCGGAGCGGACGGAAAAGCGTGGCAGAGTCTGAGGCTCCCGCCACAGGTCACGCCTTGGCGTCACGGCACGGACTGGCGATCAGGCTAGCCCAGGCTTCCCCGCAACGCACCCAGGCGGCAGAGCCAGTCGCGGATGAGGTCGCGGTCGCTGTCCGCCAACCCCCCACCGTCCACGACGGTGCGCAGCATCGGCTGGATCGTCTCCAGCAACAGATGGTAGTGCTCGTCTCGCGGACGCTCGGGATAGCCCACCAACTCCTGACACAAGGCTACATCCAAGCGAAGCTCTTCCAGCGCGTCCGGGGGAAGGAGATGGGCCGCCGTCTCGAGGTTGAGATACTGCGCGGCCCAGGAGAGATCGAAGGAGAGGCTCCCATATGCCTCCAGCAAACGGGAGAGCCCCTCCTGTCCGAACAGATCGCGCACCCGGGCGAGCGCACGGCCGGTGCCCATGAATTCCGGAGGCGCGCCGATGGAGTAGAGGGCGCACGTGTAGCTGATCGCCCGAGGCAGACTGGAACAGGCCATGGGCCGCAGGGCTTCCAGCTCGGAGCGCAGCCCCTCGTGCCGCACCAGCGGAGCCAGCCGCTCCGGCTCAGCCGCCGCGCGCGCGTAGCCGGCCGCCCCTTTGCGGGCCAGTCGGTCGCGCCGGGCCGGCACCAGGTCGGAGAGCGGGAGCACGAGACCGAGCAGGCGGTCGAAGGTAGCAAGATAGGGGGCGATCGAAGCCGCGACGCATTCGATGAAGAAGATCTCCTCGTCCTCGTCCAATGGGGGCGCCGGCCGCTCGTCCGCCAGGAGCCGTCCGAGCACGGCGACCGCCTCCGGCGCCTCGTCCGTGTCGTAGCGTATGCCGCTCTGGATGGTCACTGTCCGGATGGCCGGATAGTCGTCCACCATCCCTTCGAGGTGCTCCAACATGACGCCGCCACGGAAGGGGAGGTAGCCGGCGCCGAGGATGGGTGCGGACGGCAGCCCCAGGTCCTCGCCGGCCCGGGCGATCTGAGAGAGGGCCACCTTGGCCGAGAGGGCCGAGGCCAGATGACCGTAGGAGAGGGCCGTGTCGCTCCGGCCGATCATCACGCGCAGCCGCCGCACCCCGAACCCCTCCTCCGTACACGCGGCGACGTACTCGCGCAAGAGCGCCCCGCACGCCAAGAGCTCGGGCGCCTCCTCCATCAGAGGTATGAGCTGTAGCGCGTCCGGATCGTACGGCAGACGGAACTCCTTGTGGCCCAGGTAGATGACGTCTCGGATCCGGTCTCGCACCTTCACCAGGTCGCGCGAGCTGCGGACCATGGGGATGACCACCTCTTCGATGAGGGCCGCGGGCTCGCGCTGGGAAGCCTGGTACGTGGCTTCGATGACGCTCATCAGCGCCATCAGCTGGCGAAAGGCGGTCTCCTCGGTGGCGGAGGAGATGCGGGGAGTGATCCACACGTCGCGCCCCGGTACGACTCCCCGGTCGAGAAGCCCCTGGGCGATCTCGTTGGTCTGGTGGTAGGGGGTCATCTTCCCCTCGAAATCCACCATGATCTCGTCGATGCCGATGCCGAGCGGCGGCGGGGAAAGCGCCGTCACCGCCTCCCGGACCTCCTCCTGGATCGCCACATAGCGGGACGCCGCGTCCGGGTGTTGCGTGGCCATGGTGCGAGGCAACCGGCCTGAAGAGCTACCGGTGTGGGTCACGTCTGTCATGCGCCCTCTCCCTAAGGTGGACGGTATCGCCTCCATGATAACCGGTGCGGGTCGGTCGGGATCGCACTCGACGTGGCCGACGCCCCGATGGAGACCGGCAGCACCTGGAAGCCCCGCTTGAGCAACCCTCTGTCTGCATGACGCCGCTTCGTGCTAGTTTCGAAGTACACCCGCAGGACCGTCGGATCGAGGCGAAGATGACGCGGCCGAGTACTTCGGGAATCGCCGTCAGAGATTTCCGCGAAGAGGACCGTGACGTCCTCCTTGGGTTCACCCGGGACACCTGGTCGTGGGGCGACTACGTCCCCGAGGTGCTGGATGAGTGGGTCCAGGCGAGAAGAGGCGCCGTCCGGGTAGCGGAGACGCCGGACGGCCGTCCCGTCGGGCTGCAGCACTACCAGCCGGTGGATCACTCGCAGGCCTGGCTGAGCGGGCTGCGCGTCGACCCGGACTTCCGCGAGCAGGGCGTGGCCCGTCTTCTCCTTCGGGACGGTATGGAAGCCTCGGCCCGCGACGGAGCGCGGACCCTCCGGTACGCCAGCGAGGTGAGCAACGAGGCCATCCAGCATCTGAGTCAGGCTCAGGGATTCAAGCCGCGAGGCACCTGGCTGAGCTTCGAGAAGGTATTCGATGCCGAGGCCTGCCGGCTGGGACAAAAGAAGCCACCTCTCCAGGCCTCGACCTTTCCTGTGTCGCCGGGGGACCGAGCGCGGGTGCGCTCGCTCTTGCAGACCACGGGCTACCGTCTCTACGCGCGGGAGTGGATGTGGCTCGACCTTGACCGGCAGGCGCTGGACGAGTTGATCCAAGCCGGCCACGCCTTCATCTCTCGCTCGGGCTTCGGCGGCTGGGGCATGGCCGTCATCGGGGCGGATCGTCCGGATCTGCTCGAGGTCACCTTCCTCGGCCCGGACGTCGCCTGCGCGCTCGCCCTCCTCGACGTGGTGCAGCGACGAGCCTGCGAGGGCGAGCCGGGGATCTCCCTCCTGATCCATGTGCCCCAGCACGACGGGGCGGCGACCCTGCTCTCCTCACTCACCCGGCGCGGCGATTGGCGCCCCAAGATGGACTATCCGCTGCGCGTCTGGGAGCTCGAGCTGCCCGCGACCCCCCGGTAACGGGCGGAGCCGGGGCACGAGCCCCGGCTCCGTGGATTCGAACGGTTGTCGTTCGGGGTTACTTGCCGTGCCCCTTGCCGTGGCCCTTGGCGGCGGTGTTGCCGCTGTGGACTTTCACCGACTTGGTGGCATGGACCGACTTGGTGGAGCGAAGTGACTTGGTCGCACGGAGCGACGTTCCCGCGCGCGTGCTGGTCTGGGGCGCGACGGTCGAAGTGTCCGCTTGATCCGTGTGCCGGTCCCTGCGGGTTCGACCGCGTCAGACCCGGTCTGGTCGGTCGCCGGCTCTTCGGCAGGAGACTCGTCGCTGGTTTCGCCTCATCCGAAGCCCTTCTTGCCCCAGTCGCTCTGAGCGATCTGCCGGACTAGGAGACCATGCTTCAGATCCTCGAGGGGCAGCTTGGCGACGGCGCTCACATAGGCACCGTGGTTGTTGTCTCTCTCCAGGGCGACTGTGGTGCTTGTTTCTTCACTGCCAACGAAGTATGTGAAGATGAAACTGGAGGGAGCGACGAGGTTGGGCATGCCGTCGTCGGCGGGAGCCTCGCCCAGAGGAGAAGCCTCCTCCGTGACGGGCTCTTCTACCGAAGCCGGATCCGGAGCGGTATCCGCCGCAACTGGATCCTCGCCGGGCACGACCTCGGGCGGAGCCTGGTCCTCCACGGTGCCCACCGGCTCGGTAGACACGGTCGTATCCGTCACCTCGTCGGCGCCGAGCACACCTTCCTCCGCCATGGCCAGGGCCGCTCCCGCGAAGACGAGCGACACCACCAGGAGGAGGAACACCACCCAGCGCATCTTGTTCACCTGATCCTTCATCCGTACCTCCTTCGCCGCCTCGTACGGCGTTTCGCTGATGGTAGTCCGCGTAAGCGGGTCAACGAACGAGGGCGCGAGGATGGTACGCGGGGCGCCTTCAGCGGCAGCCCTCAGCCGCGATCGCCGACGAGCTCCACGCACTCTCGAAGACGGCCTTCCAGCGATTCCCGCTGGAGGCAGGAAGCCAGATCCCGGTGCCGCTGCCGCAGGTCTTGCTCGATCTCGCCTGCCAGCCGGCGGATGTCGTCTTCGAACTCGAGCTGGAACAGCGTGGAGCCGAGCTCCCGACGCCGGTCCTGGAAGTAGGCGATGAGGGCCTCGGTCACCTGGGAGGGGTCGGCTATGGCCGGCGAGCAGAGCTCGAGGTAGTAGCGCGAGAAGGCGCGCTTGACGCCGATACGAAGCTTGGCCAGGTTCGCGGACACAGGGACTGAGGGCGCCAGCCGGACCGGACGCGCCGGCTACCGGGTGTACGCCACCTCGACCCAGGAGGGGTGCGGCGGCGGACCTATCTCTCGCGAGCGATGCCCCTTGGGATAATAGACGAAGTCGCCGCGCTCGTCGTCGAAGACGAGCTCCAGCTGATCCTCCATCAGCCGCTGATCCAACCAGGCTCCGCGGAACACCAACTCCCGCAACCAGTAGATCAGGCACTCGCCGTTGTGCGAGAGGACATCGTCGCCGCGCTCCAGAAGATAGTCACCCAAGGTGCTGACCGGGAACTCCACCGAGCCGGAGGCGACCAGTTGCACGAGGTCCGTGCACTCCTCCTCGTCGAGGCAGGCGGGAGCGATCAGATCCAACTCCACGGCGGCAAGCTCCACCCGCTGACGAAAGTCGAGCGCATTGAAACCATAGCGAAAGCTGCGGAACTCCAGCACGTAGTCTTCGCCGGAGAAGTAGTTCGGATGGGCGTGACGACCGTCGCGGGCCATGTCTGCTGCACCCCCTCCAAGGGTCCTCTCCCGATGCCTCCATTGTAGCAGAGGTCCGATAGCCGCCAAACGCAACCTGCTCATCTCCGTGAGCCCGGGGGACTGCACGAACGCGGCCCCGCCAGACTGCGGAGACTCAGGCGAGACCGACCTCCCCGACGGCGACGAGCCCCAGATCCGCGGCGCAGGGCAGGCAGAACACTCCGTCCTGGCCGCTGACGGTGCGCGTCTCCATGACCCCTTCGTGACACCGGCTGCACGGGACGGTCTGGCGGATCTGGGCCCGTTCCGGCAGACGCAGCCGCACCGGGTTGACGTGGAACAGCGCCGGGCTCTCCTCGGTCAGCAGGCGATCGATCTTCGCCTCTCGGCTGAGCCCCACCGGGAACGCATCCGATCGCAGGGCCACCCTGACCGACCTCCCGCTCCGCCGATCGCCCAAGGTGAAGACCTGCTTCCCGTAGTCGCGAAAGATCAGGTTCCCCTTTCCGAACGTGGTGGAGAGCAGCGCCTGAAAGGCATCGACCGAACAGCTGTCGTTCTCTGCGATAAGGATGAGCTCCTCGTCGGGCGAGCCGGTGGCCTCGAGGGCATCTGCCGCCGCCCGCGCCGCCCTCCAGCCGATGAGCAGACCGGGGCACAGGTGGCCGTGAAAGGCCACGGCCCGTCTGAGATCGTCGGGAAGCTGGGGCCCTTCGCCCGCTAGGTCCGTCATCCTGCCTCCTCCATCGCGGTTGGTGCGCAGCGGTCAGCTTGTGTCGCGCAATAGCCGGAGACATAATACGCGTATGGTCCGCCGCGCGATCCGCCCTCTTTCGCCCCTCCCTCTGGGGGTCCTGCTCCTCGTTGTCGTGCTCCTTGCCGGGGCCCTCGGCGGGGGTTGCTCCGGCACGAAGCAGAGTGGCGACCCCAAGCAGATCCTGGCTCAGGCGGTGACGGCGATGCAGGGGCTGAAGAGCTTCCACGTCGTTTACGACGTGCAGCGCCCGGAGAACGCGAAGCCTTTGCCCGGGCTCGACGTCGTCGGGATCACCGGGGACGTGGCCGCGGGGGGCGACATGCAGGCCACCGTCGACCTCCGACAGGGCGGCGTCCCGCTGCAGCTGAAGTTCGTCGCTTCCGGGCCCCTGCACTACCTCCTGAACCCCACCACCAACCAGTGGCAGGCGGTGCCCGCCTCCACCAGTCCCGTCGGTCGACTCAACCTCAACGCCGGTGCCATCACCGTCCTTCAGCGGGTCAAGGACCCGACGTACGTGGGC
Source organism: uncultured Actinomycetota bacterium (assembly GCA_963796315.1). Lineage (GTDB taxonomy): Bacteria > Actinomycetota > Thermoleophilia > RBG-16-64-13 > RBG-16-64-13 > CAWCLH01. The sequence continues at coordinate 84,570 of CAWCLH010000021.1, read as the reverse complement.
CGGGAGGAGACGGGTGGGGCTCAGACAGATCACCTCAAAGGCCAGATCAGCGGGCAGGATGTGGCCCAGATCGTGGCGGCGCTGAGCGCGGAGGGCACCTTCGCCGGTGACGTCTGGATCGGCGTGGACGATCATCTGGTGCGGCGTATCCGCATCGATGGGGCGGTCGTCAGCGGAGAGGACCCCAAGACGGTCCGCACCGTGGACCTCTCGAAGTTCAACGAGCCCGTCAGCATCAAGCCCCCCACGACGCCGACCAGCTGACCGTGTCGCCACGCCGGGAGCGCCTGTCGGCTCCTGTCGGTGATCGCCTGTTCCTGATCGCCCTGGGTGTGGTCTCCTCCGCCGTGTTCTTGGCGGCCCTGGACCAGACCATGGTCGTCACGGTGCTCCCGTCCATCCTGCGCGACCTGCGCATCCCGTTCACGCGGCTCGATCAGGCGGCCTGGATCGTGACGGGCTACCTGCTGGGCTACACGGTGGCCATGCCGCTGTTCGGTCGCATCGCGGACGTGCGCGGTCGCCGGTCCACCTTCATGGCCGGGCTGGCGATCTTCGCCGCGGGTAGCCTCCTCTCGGTCTTGGCCGGCAACCTCGAGTTCCTGGTGGCCGCCCGGGTGATCCAGGCGGCCGGGGGCGGCGCGTTGGTCCCGATCGCGATGGCGATCGCCGGCGACCTGTTCCCCCGGGCGCGGGTCGCGTTCGCGCTCGGCGTCGTAGGGGCCGCGGCCGAGGCGGGCGGCGTGCTGGGCCCGCTCTACGGGGCGTCCATAGCCCAGCTCTTCGGCTGGCGCAGCGTGTTCCTGGTGAACCTACCGCTGTGTGCGCTCCTGGCTTGGATGACCTGGCGGGCGCTGGGCGACGCGTACCGCGCCCGGGTCCCGCTGCCGGGACCCGACGAGGCCCTGCCGGACCCGAAGCTCCCCGCGGCGGTCATGGAGGAGGGGTGTTCCTCGCCCGCCAGGGAGAGGGCGGATCCGCCCTCTCATGGTCGCATCGACTATCTCGGAGCGGCGCTGATGGGGGCGGCCCTCGCCACACTGACCATCGGATTGAGCGGGAACGCGGAGGCGGGCCACAGTGCCCTGAAGCTGCCCTGGTTGCTGGGAAGCGCGGTGGCCTTCGTCGCCTTCATCCTCGCGGAGCGGAGACGCGCCGATCCCCTCGTCCGGCTGGGCCTCTTCCGAAGTCGACCCTTCGCGGCAGCCAACCTGGCGAACCTGCTGGTGGGCGGAGCGCTCATCGTGGGGATGGTGGAAATCCCGCTCCTTGCCTACTCGCTGCTGGGCAGCAGCGCGGTCGGCGGCGGGCTCTTGCTGATGCGCCTGACCATCATGATCCCGGTGGGAGCGGTGCTCGGGGGTTGGCTCGCCGATCGGTTCAGCTACCGAGCCACGGCGGTCGCCGGCTTCGTGGCCGTGGCGGCCGGGTACGTCCTCATCGCCCGGTGGCCCTTGCTCCCCCGGGAACCCGGCCTGACCCTCGATCTTGCGCTGACCGGGCTCGGATTCGGCCTGGTGGTCGCGCCGATCGGGGCGTCGGTGATCACCGCCGTGGGAGAACGCTGGCTGGCCACCGGCTCGGCCCTCGTGACCGTGATGCGGATGGTGGGCATGACGGTCGGCCTCGCCTCCCTGAGCACGTGGGGCCTGCGCCGTTTCAACACCTTGATGGCAGGGACCAGTCTGCCGCTTCGCCTGCCGGGCACGAGCCAGGCCCAGTACGACGAGCAGCTCGCCCGATACGACGCCCTGCTGAAGGCCGCACTGCACAACGTCTATCAAGAGTTCTTCCTCATAGCGGCCGGGATCGCCATCCTGGCCGTGGTCCCGGCCTTGCTGTTCTCCGCCAGGCGCGGGCGGGCGGGCCACACCATGCTGCCCCAGTAGGCACCGGGCACCGCGGACCGTCATCGTCGACGAGGCCCCGGAGCCACGACCGGGCTGTCCGACCGCGTTGCTACAATCATCTCCGAACCAGCGGAGAGGAGCACATGGACGGCCAACAGTTACCCTTCGAGGGCGCCCGCCGCGATCCGTCGGCTGCCCCGCCCCCCGGGCCAGTGGAGCAGCGGGCGGACCCGAGCGGCACCGGACTTCGTCCGCCCGCCTGACCGATCGCCGGGCGAGGGCGGGGCTGAGCGGCTATTCGCGCGAGAACTGGTAGCCGGCCGGCAGGTGGAGGAGCTCTACCTCGTCTCCGCGAAGGAGTTGCGCACCACCAAGACCGGAAAGCCCTTCCTCAAGCTGAAGGTGGGTGATCGGACCGGCACCCTGGACTGCATGGTCTGGGAGGAAGCCGAACGCACGGCGGCGGGGTTCGAATGCGGGGACGTGGTCATGGTCCGGGGGCGCACCTCGGAGTATGCCGGACGAGTCCAGCTGGAGGCGAAGGCCGTCGCTCCCACGGATCGGCGGGACGTCGACCCCCGGGACTTTCTGCCCTCCACCTACCGCGACGTGGACGAGCTCAAGGGCTTCCTCCACTTCCAGATCGAGTCCGTCTATGACCGTGACTACCGCCGTCTCTTGGACGAGATCTTCGGGGACGAGGAGTTCCTCCAGCGGTTCGCCACCGCACCGGCGGCCAAGGCCTTCCACCACGCGTACCTGGGTGGACTTCTCGAGCACACGGTGTCGGTGGCAGAACTGTCCGACCACGTGGCCCAGCAGTACCCGCGGGTGAACCGAGACCTGCTGGTCACCTCCGCGCTGCTGCATGACATAGGCAAGGTGGAGGAGCTGACGTACGACCGGGCCATCGACTACAGCGACGCCGGACGCTTCCTGGGACACGTCATCCTGGGCGTGACGTTCGTCACCCAGCGGGCGGGCACTCTGTCCGGCTTCCCCGACGAGAAGCTGCAGCTCCTCCTCCACGCGATCGTCAGTCACCACGGCGAGCTCGAGTGGGGGTCGCCCAAGAGGCCCAAGACCCTCGAAGCCTTGATCATCCATCATCTCGACAATCTCGACGCCAAGGTGAAAGGCTTCCTGGAGATCGTCGAGGGTTCCCGAGACGCCGACTGGACCGATCTGCGCAACCTCTTCCGGCGTCCCCTGCACGTCCCCCGGGCAAGCCACCAGGAAGAGGACTTCCTGCCTCCCGCCGAAGGGTCCGTCGGGGAACTCTAAGGCGAACGTATCCGTAAATACGAAGGGCTCCCGGCCGGCCGGGAGCCCTTCGACCACACCTGTCTGCGACGGAGGTCTGCTAGAAGTCTTCCTCGGTGAGCGTGCTCTCGATGGTCTCGTCCACGTCGCTGTCGACCTCGACGAGGGTGGGCGGATTCTTCGTCTCGTCCCGGTCGCGTCCCAGGAGGGAGGTCTCGCCGCCCATCATGGCGTCGAACGCCTTCGCCTTGAGGCGGTTCCGGGTCTCCTCGATCCGGCGGCGCATCGCGTCCTGATCGAACATGCCCGTGTCGTCCGGGGACGATGCTGGGCTCTCTGTGCCCGATTCGGCCGCTTCAGCCTGATCCGGTCCAGTCCCCGACTCTGCACCGGCCGGCGCTGCGCCCGCGGCCGGCTGGGTCGCGAACGGCTGGTCCAACTCGCGCTGGATGCGGCGGCGCGTCTCCTCGATCCGCGCCTTCAGGTCGGCCGGGGCGAAGGTCGCCGCCGGACGCGGCGGGGCCGTGGAGAGTTCCTCCGGCCTCGCCCAGACCGGTTCGGGCGCGGCCGGCTCGGGCTCGTCGACGAGTTCCGGTTCGGAAGGCGCGGGGGGCACCCACGCCATCTCATCCTCGAATGGCTCGGACGGCGTCTCCTCGTACACGGCTCGTCGACCGGCGCCGCCTCGGACGGCATCTCCTCGGAGGACGCCTCCTCGAGCAGACCCTCCTTCCCTACCGCTTCCTCGACGGACGCGGGCGCCTCGTCCGCGACCATGAACGCGAGGTCAGACCGTTCCCCTTCGGGCTGGGCCACGATTGGTTCAGGCTCGGCCTCGGGTACCTCAGGCGGGGCCTCGGCTTCTTCAGGCGGGGCCTCAGCTTCTTCAGGCAGGGCCTCGGCTTCCTCAGGCGGGGCCTCGGCTTCCTCAGGCGGGGCCTCAGCTTCGCCGACCACCTCGGCGGCGCCCTCTGCCACCACGAGTTCCAGGGGCGCGGGTTCCGGCGTGACGACTTCGCCTCGGCCTCCGCCTCGACGGCGGGTTCCGGCAGGGACGACCTCGGCCTCCGCCTCGACGGCGGGTTCCTGAGGGGCGACCTCAGCCTCCGGCGGCTGGCTCCGAGCGCTCTGCTTCGCTCGGGCGCTTCTTCCATAGCCTCCTCGAGAAGCTCTTCCTCGGTGGCCAGCGGCGGCGCGTCCGTCGCGCCCCCGGTGGCGGAGGGCTCGACCGGCGGCGGCTCTTCGGACGGCTCGGGGGCTCCTGCCACCAGCATCTCCTCGGTGACGGCGGGGGCTTCCTCGGGGGCAGTCACGAGCCGAGGCGCCGGATGCTCCTCGACGGCGGGGGACTGCTCGGGCACAAGCGTCAACGGACTCGTGGGCACCGTCTCCGGTCGGGCGACCTCGACAGTGGCATCCACCGCCCTGGCGGGAGTCTCGGCCAAGCGCGGCCCGGGCCGCGCGGGCGGTGCCGGCGGCAGCGGACGGTCGAGCGGCGGAAGCAGCGCCTCCCGCAGTTGCTTGAACCGATTGGGAGAGACAAGGAAGGCGATGATCACGCCGAGCAGGCCTCCGATCAGAAGCTTGCCCAGCCCGCCTGACTGCTCGCGGTTGCTCACGTCCCAGACTCCCGCTCCGTACGGTCCCGACATCGGGCCCCGTTGATGACGCGTCAGACTCTACATGGTAACACCGGCCTGGAATCCATCGGCCCGCGTGCGGGCCTGCTTTAACGCCCTGGCGAGTCGCCTTGGTCTGCGGCCTCCCGCAGCCGGCGCAACCGCTCGAGGACGCGGCTCAGCTCCGCCTCCCTGTCCCTCGTCCGTCGGCTCGTAGAACCGGCGGCCGCGCAGCCCGTCGGGCAGGTGCGTTTGGCTGGTATAGGTCCCGTGGGCGTGGGGATAGATGTATCCCACGCCGTGGCCCAAAGCCTGGGCCCCTCGGTAGTGGGAGTCGCGCAGGTGGGGGGGCGGAGCCTGGGCTCCGTTGGCCTCCACCTCGCGGAGAGCCGCGTCGATGCCGCGATAGGAGGCGTTCGACTTTGGCGCGAGACTGAGGTACGTCACCGCTTGGGCCAGGTTGATTCGGCCTTCGGGCAGACCCACGAACTCGACGGCGCGGGCGGCCGCGACGGCCACCTGGAGGGCCTCGGGGTCGGCATTCCCCACGTCCTCCGACGCGAAGATCAGCAGACGCCGGGCGATGAAGAGAGGATCCTCGCCCCCGGTCAGCATCACGGCCAGGTAGTAGAGGGCGGCGTCCGGATCGGAACCGCGCAGGCTCTTGATGAAGGCGGAGATCACGTCGTAGTGCTGGTCCCCGCCCTTGTCGTAGCGCACCAGCTTGCGCTGGGCCGCCTCCTCCAGGGTGGCCTCGTCCACGGCCCGGAGCCCCTTGGCCTCCGCCAGACCCACCGCGCGTTCCAGCAGTCCGAGGCTCCACCGGGCATCGCCCAGGCCGGCACCGGCGATGCGATCACGGAGCGCCGGCGGGACCTCGGCGCGATCGCCCACCCCGACGTCGGGATCCGCCAGCGCCCGGTCCAGCAACCGGCGTACGGCATCCGGTTCGAGCGGCAGGAAGCGGTAGAGCTCGGAGCGCGAGATCAACGGGGGGATGACCTCGAAGTACGGGTTCTCGGTGGTGGCGCCGATCAGCGTCACCAGACCCTCCTCCACCGCGTGGAGCAGGGCGTCCTGCTGCGCCTTCGAGAACCGGTGGATCTCGTCGATGAAGAGGATGGTACGTCGCCCGGACGTCTCCCGGCGATGGCGTGCCTCCTCGATGACGCGGCGCACGTCGGCCACGCCCGAGCTGACCGCCGACAGCTCGACGAAGGCCGCGCCGGTCTCCGCGGCGGCCAGTCGCGCGACCGTGGTCTTGCCGGTACCCGGCGGCCCGAAGAAGATCATGGAGCCGAGCTCGCCGGAGGCGATGATCCGCCGCAAGGCCCCCTGCGGTCCCAGGAGCTGATCCTGGCCCACCACCTCCTCCAACCGCTGCGGCCGCAACCGGCTGGCCAGCGGACCATGCCGGCGCAGGTCCTCGTCCAACGCGTCCGAGAACAGGTCCTTCTCACCGGGGGCTCGCCGCTTCTCCATCAGTCTCATTCTAGCCGAGGGCTTCGTCCGCCGACGTCCTTTCCCGCCGCACCACCCACCCCTCCGCCGCGGAGTGGCACCAGAATGCCACCCTCGGCTACAATCCCCCCAGATCCTCGGTCTCGGGCTTCGGGGGAGGAGAGTGGTGTCACCCCGTCAGGTCCTGGTGCTGAATACGACCTACGAGCCGATCAACGTCTGCTCCGGGAAGCGGGCGATCGTCCTCCTGCTCAAGGGCAAGGCCGAGGTCTTGGAGGCCGGCACCCAACGGATGCGTTCGGAGAGCCTCCAGATCGTGCTCCCCCTGGTCATCCGGCTCCGCTCCTACGTCAAGGTCCCCCGGGGCGAGGGCCGGCGCATCTCGCGCCGGGCGGTCCTGGCCCGCGACGGCTACCGGTGCCAGTACTGCGGCAGCACCCGGCACCTCACCCTTGACCACGTGGTGCCCAAGAGCCGCGGCGGCGGGACGTGCTGGGAGAACGTCGTCACCTCGTGCGCGCCATGCAACACGCACAAGGGCTCGCGCCTGCCCCACGAAGCGGGCATGGCCCTGCACGCCAAGCCGCACCCCCCGTCGCTGTGCGACTTCCTGGTGTCGTCGCCTCACGGCGTCCCGGAGAGCTGGGCGCCGTATCTGGGCCAGGGCATCATGGCCTGGGGGTAGGCCCGGCCGCATTCGCGCGCCGGGGAGCGCCGGGCCCGACGCCGTGACCGGCCGCACCTTCGCCGACCGTCTTGCGTTCCAACGACCAGTATCCGCACGGCCCACTCAACCGTTTGCGGCAGCCGCCGATACTGGACGTGGAAACGGAGATCGAGGGAGTGCGCCCCTTGGAAGCACGGGACCGACTGGTGCTTATCGTGGACGACGAGCCGGACATCCGGTCCTTCCTGGCCGACCTGCTGAACGCCCAAGGCTATCGCTGCGCCTGGGCCGACAGCGGGAGCGCCGCCCTCAATCAGATCGGCCCGCTGCAACCCGACCTGGTCCTGCTGGACATCATGATGCCCGGCATGAGTGGGATCGAGGTGCTGCGACAGATCCGGGACCGCGACGACATCGACCCCGCGGTCGTGATGCTCTCGTGCCTGAGCCACTCCAAGACCACCCTGCGGGCGCTGGACGAGGGCGCCGACAACTTCGTGGTGAAGCCCTTCCGGGTGAGCGAGTTGGTGGAGACGCTGGATCGGGTGCTGGAGCAGCGGAAGAACGCGGCCTCGGCCTGAGCCCGCCCGGGGCGCGGCGGCGCGCGGGAGCTCCTAGACCCCCACCCTCGCGGCCAGCGACCCCGTCCTCCCCATCGCCAGGTACTTGAGCCGCCGGATCTTGCGGCGCTCCCAGGGAGAGAGCTGCTCCAGCTCGAGAAGGGCTGCGTCGACCTGCCGCACCAACACCTTGGCCATCGCGCGGTGATGTCGATGGGCCCCCTTGCGCGGCTCCGGGACGATGCCGTCGATGACCCCCAAGGCCAGCAGGTCCGGGGCCGTCAGCCGGAGGGCCTCCGCCGCCAGTTGCGCCTCGGCCGAATCCCGCCAGATGATGGCGGCGCAGGACTCGGGCGTGATGACGGAGTAGATGGCGTTCTCCAGCATGTAGACCCGATCGCAGACCGCGAGGGCGAGCGCCCCGCCCGAACCTCCCTCGCCGATGACGACCGCGACGGTGGGCACGGCCAGGCTGGAGAACACCTCCAGGCTCCGGGCGATGGCCCCGGCCTGACCGCCCTCCTCGGCGTCCGCGCCGGGGAACGCACCGGGTGTGTCCACCAGGGTGACGACGGGCATGTTGAACTTCTCCGCCAACCGCGCCAGACGCTGAGCTTTGCGGTAGCCCTCCGGGCGGGCCATGCCGAAGTTGCGCCGCTGGCGCTCCTTCAGGTCGTGCCCCTTCTGATTGCCGATCACCATGACCGTCCGGGAGCCGAGCGACGCCATGCCGCCCACGATGGCGGCATCGTCCGCGCGCAGCCGGTCGCCGTGCAGCTCGACGAAGTCGGGAAAGGCGTGCTCGAGGTAGTCGAGGGTCTGCGGCCGCGCCTGATGGCGGGCGAGCTCCACGGTCTTCCAGGCGGCGCTGGAGGTGGAGCGGTCCCTCAGCTCCTCAAGCCGAGCCTGGATCGTCTCTATCTCTTCCGAATAGCCAACCCCGGGGAGAGAGGGCAAGGCCTTTAGCTCTTGCAACCGCTTGAGCAAACGGGCCGCCTCCCCGTGATACGACTTTCGGATCCGATCGAAGGGGTTCAAGGGAGCAGTACACACCTCCTTCCAGCAAGACGAGGAGCCGCACCAGCTGCTCCTTGAGCTCTGCCCGGGGGACGACCATGTCGATCTGGCCGTGGCAGAAGGTTGGACTCCGCCCGGCCGAAGTCGGGCGGCAGCTTCTCCCGGATGGTCTGTTCGATGATGCGCGGGCCGGTGAAGCAGAGCAGCGCCCCCGGCTCGGCCATGAGGACGTCCGCCAGGGTGGCGAAGCTCGCCAGGACCCCGCCGGTGGTCGGGTGGGCCAGGACGCAGACGAAGGGCAACCGCTGCTCGGCCAGCAGCTCGAGCGAGACCACCGTCTTGGCCATCTGCATCAGCGAGAGGATGCCCTCCTGCATGCGGGCGCCGCCGGACGAGGTCACGCACACCAAGGGCACGTGGTCTTCCACGGCCCGGGCCACCAGCCGCACGAAGCGCTCGCCCACGACCGACCCCATCGAGCCGCCCAGGAACCGGAAGTCCATCACCCCCAGGGCCACCGGACGGCCCTCGATGGAGCAGCGTCCGCCGACGAGGGCTTCCGAGAGCCCGGTCTCCGCCTCCGCCTCGGCCAGGCGCTCCGGGTAGCCGCGCACGTCGAAGAACGCGAGCGGGTCGGTGGGACGCAGGTCCGCCCCCACGTCCTCCCAGGTATCGGGGTCGGCCAGCAGCTCCAGGCGCTGCGGCGCGGTCAGCGGGTGATGGTACTGGCAGTGCGGGCAGACCGACAGGTTCTCCTCCAGATCCTCCGGCAGGCACCGGCGTCTGACAGGAGGGGCAGGGGATCCCGTCCTCGTCGGGGACGAGCGGGGCCTCCTTATGGGTGATCTGGACGGTGACGTACTTGCTCACAGGCGCACCTCGCGCCGCCTACTCGGGACGGCCGAAGAGGATGGTGGCGTTGTGGCCGCCGAAACCGAAGCTGTTGGAGGCCGCGTACCGGAGTGTGGCCTCGCGGGCCACGTTGGGGACGTAGTCCAGGTCGCACCGCGGGTCGGGGTGGTCCAGGTTGATCGTCGGCGGTACCTGGCCGCTCTCCAGGGCCATGATGGTCGCGGCGGCCTCCAGGGCGCCGGCGGCGCCCAAGCAGTGGCCGAACATGCTCTTGGTGGAGCTCACCAGCACCCGGTCGGCGGCGATCGCCGAGGGCCAGGCGGACGGCCTTGGTCTCCATGGCGTCGCCCAACGGGGTCGACGTGCCGTGCGCGTTGATGTAGTCCAGCTGATCCGGGCGCACGCCGGCCATCTCCAGGGCGCGGGTGATGGCCAGGGCCGCGGGGGCGCCCGTCGGGTCGGGTTCGGTCAGATGGCTGGCGTCGCCGGTCATGCCGTAGCCGACGAGCTCCGCGTAGAGGTGGGCTCCGCGCGCGAGCGCGTGCTGCCAGTTCCTCCAGGACCAGCACCGCGGCCCCCTCGCCGATCACGAACCCGTCGCGCTCGGCGTCGAAAGGCCGGCTGGCCCGCTGGGGCTCGTCGTTCCGCGTGGAAAGGGCGCGCAGGGCGGCGAACGAGCCCACGCCGATCGGGCCGATGGGCGCCTCGGCGCCGCCGGCGAACATGGCCGTCGCATCGCCCCGGCGGATGATCTCGAAGGCGTCGCCGAGCGCGTTGGTGCCGGCGGCGCAGGCGGTGGAGGTGGACGAGACCGGCCCTTGGAGCCCCAGGGTGATGGAGACGTTGGCGGCCCCCATGTTCGGGATCATCATCGGGATGAAGAAGGGGCTGACCCGATCGGGGCCGCGCTCCAGCAGGATCTTGGTCTGCTCGTAGAAGGTGTCCAGCCCGCCGATGCCCGAGCCGACGAAGGCGCCCACCGCGTAGGGGTCCTCGGCGATGGGATAGGCCGAGTCCTCCAGGGCCATCGAGGCCGCCGCCACCGCGTACTGAGCGTACCGGTCCATCCTGCGGGCGGCCTTCTTGTCGATGAACTCGGTGGGGTCGAAGGCGTCGACCTCGGCCGCGATGTGCACGGCATAGTCGGTGGTGTCGAACCGCTGGATGGTGCGGACCCCGGAGCGGCCGGCCAACAGGGACGAGAAGAACTCCTGCTTGCCCAACCCGACGGGCGACACCACGCCGATGCCGGTGACGACCACCCGCCTGTACTTCGAGATCCTCCTACCCGCTCAGCCATCCCCACACCCGACCTAGATACCGAGGCCGCCGTCGACGGGCAGCACGACGCCCGTGACGAAGCCGGCCGCGTCGCCGGCCAGGAAGGCGATGGCGTCGGCCACGTCCTCCGGTCTGACCCAGCCGGGTGAGCGGGGTGTTGCTGGCGATCGCGTCCCGGGCCTCCTGGGGGAGGGCGGCGGTCATCTCCGTCTCGATGTAGCCGGGAGCGACCGCGTTGACCCGCACGTTGCGCGGCGCCAGCTCACGGGCGAGCGACTTGGTCAACCCGATGAGACCGGCTTTGGCCGCCGAGTAGTTGGCCTGGCCGGCGTTGCCGCGACGACCGACCACGCTGGACAGGTTGAGGATCACGCCCTTGCGCCGCTTCATCATCCCGCGGGCGGCCGCCCTGCTCATCAGGAACGAGCCCTTCAGGCTGACGTCGACCACCAGGTCCCAATCCGCCTCGTCCATCCGCACGAAGAGGCCATCCCGGGTCAGCCCCGCGTTGTTGACCAGGATGTCCAGGCCGCCCAAGCCGGCCTCCACCTCGGCCACCACCCGTTGGGCATCGTCGGCAGAGGAGACGTCGCCCAGGGTGACCAGGCCGCGCACGCCCTTGGCTTCGAGCTCGGCCACGACCTCGGCCAGGGCGTCCTCCCGGGTGACGTCGTTGACCGCGACGTCGGCGCCCAGCTCGCCCAAGCGGAGGGCGATGCAGCGGCCGATGCCCCGAGACGCCCCGGTGACCAACGCGATCTTCCCTTCCAGCGACCGGCGGTCGTTGGACATTCCCTGTCCCTCCTGCATCAGACCGACCCGCTCTCGCACGCGATCGCATGGTCGAACGCTTCCCCGAGAGAGGCGCCGCTGTCCGTCCCGTACACGGGGAAGCGGGAGGCGACCCTCTTCACCAGCCCCGCCAGAACGCCCCCGGGGCCCACCTCCACGCTCGAGGTGACGTCCCCGAGCAGGGCCTCCATGCTCTGGGTGAACCGCACCGGCGACGTCAGCTGCCGGACGAGGACATCCCTCAGCTCCGACACCCCAGGATACCGTACCTCGGTCGTGGAGAAGAACCGGCCGTGGGCCGAGGGATGGATGTCGACCGCGTCGAGCACGGCCCGCAGCTCCTCAGCCGCCCCCGCCACCAAGGGCGTGTGAAAGGCTCCGGACACCTGGAGCGGGATCACCCGCTTGGCCCCGCGTGCGCGCGCGAGCTCGCCGGCGGCGGCGACCCCCTCCGGTGTACCCGAGATCACCACCTGCCCCGGACAGTTGTAGTTGGCGGGCCAGACGTCGCCCGCCGCGCGGCAGACCTCGTCCACGTCCGCCTCGTCCAGGCCCACGACGGCGGCCATGGTGCCGCTCCGTTCCTCGCCGCAGCGCAGCATGGCGCGGCCCCGCGCGTCGACCACCCGCAGACCGTCCGCGAAGGTGAGGTGCCCCACCGCGACCACCGCCGAGAACTCACCGAGGGAGTGCCCCGAGGCCACGTCGAAGCACACGCCCCGCGACTCCAGCACCCGCCACGTGGCCACGCTGCAGACGTAGATGGCCACCTGCGCCCGGTCGGTCCGGGTCAGGTCCTCGATGGGGCCGCGCAGACAGAGCCCGCGCAGGTCCCACCCCAACAGGTCCTCGGCCTCGCGGAAGGTGTCCCGCGCGACCGCGAACGTCTCCCAGAGGTGGTGGCCCATACCCACCGCCTGGCTCCCCTGGCCGGGGAAGAGAAGGAGGAGACCGCCCATGGTCTACCTCGACCCCCATTCCAGCAGGCACGACCCCCAGGTCAGGCCGGCGCCGAAACCCATGAGGAGGACCAGGCTCCCCTCCTGCAACCGTCCCGAGTCCGCGGCCTCGCGCAGGCACAGCGGGATGGAGGCGCACGACGTGTTGCCCAGTGCGCTGCAGGTTCGTGCAGATCTTCTCCGGCGGGATGCCGAGCTTGCCCGCCGCCGACTCGATGATGCGCAGGTTGGCCTGGTGCGGGACGAACAGGTCGATCTCGTCCATGGAGCGCCCGCACCGCTGGAGGACCCGGGTGGCCGACGCGTAGATCACCCGCGTGGCGAACCGGTAGACCTCCCGGCCGTTCATGCGAGGTAGTGCAGACGCTGGTCGACCGTCTCGTGGCTGGCGGGCAGGCAGGATCCTCCCGCGGGTACCGAGAGGAGGCGACCCGCCGGAGCCGTCGTTCCCCAGGTCGAACCCGAGGATGCGCCCGCGTCCGGTGGCGGGCTCGGAGCAGCACCGCGCCGGCCCCGTCACCGAAGAGGATGGCCGTGGACCGGTCCTCCCAGTCGAGGAAGCGAGAGATCGCCTCGGCGCCCACCACCAGCACCCGGTCGCTCAGGCCGGACGACACCATGCCGGTGCCCGCCGCCAAGGCGTAGACGAAGCCGGTGCAGCCGGCGGAGAGGTCGAAGGCGCCGGCGTTGACCGCCCCCACCTCGTACGCCACCCGGGAGGCGGTGGCCGGCATCACCCGGTCGGGCGAGATGGTGGCGGTGATGACCAGGTCGACGCCCGCGGGAGAGACACCGGCATCGTCCAGAGCGGCCCGGGCGGCCACGATCCCCAGGTCCGAGGCACAGAGGCCTTCGTCCGCCACCCGGCGCGATCGGATGCCTGTGCGCTGGGTGATCCATTCGTCGGAGGTGTCCAGGAACGCCGAGAGGTCGTCGTTGGTCACCGTGCGCTCGGGCAGGCAGGTACCCAGGCCGCCGATCGACACCGGTCTGCCGGTCACGACCGCCTCATCCTCGACGAGCCATCAGGCGCGATCGACGACGGCGAAGGTCAGGCTCGCGCTGCAGGCGAGGGCGTCGCCCACGTAGGCCTTGCCTTCACCCTTGCCCAAAGGCGGGCGGGCCTGCACCAGCTGGACCTCCAGCCGCAGCGTGTCGCCCGGCACGACCTGACGCCGGAAGCGCACCTTCTCCACCCCGCCGAAGAGCACGAGCTTGCCTCGGTACTCCGGCTGGGAGAGCACGGCCACCGCGCCGGCTTGGGCAAGAGCCTCGAGCTGGAGCACGCCGGGGAACACCGGATAGCCGGGGAAATGGCCCCGGAACACGTCCTCCTCCCCCGTCAGGTCCTTCTCCGCCACGGCCCGCTCGCCCGGGACGAGTTCCAGCACCCGGTCCAGGAAGAGGAAGGGGTCGCGATGCGGCAGGATGGCCTCGATCTGCAGCTTGTCGAGCATAGGTGGCGTCACTCCCCGGTGCGGTCCCCCGAGTCTCGGGGGCATGGGCGGCGGTCTGGATCTGCTGCCCGGCGGTCGTGCGCGCCGAGACCGATGGTAGTATTCCAGCAGGTACTGCCCCTTGCAAGAACGCGGCATCTGTAGAGGCTTTCTTATCACCGCACCGACACGCCCGAATGGTCCTCCAAGCGCCCCGGCGTACATCGATGACTCGGTGCGCTCCTTCCTTGTCAATCTCGCCGCCCGGTCGCCGGAGCCGGCGGGGGGATCCGCACTGGCCCTGGCCGCCGCCTCCGCGGCCGCGTTGATGTCGCTGAGTTGCGCGGCGGAGGACGGGGCTACCTGCAGCCCCCGTCTCGCGGCCTGCCTGGCGGCCAGCGAAGGGCTGCGGGACGAGGTCCAGCAGCTGATCGACGAGGACGTCGCCGCGTACCGTCAGGTACGGCGCAGCCTGGGGATGCCCCAGGGCACGGACCAGGAACGCAAGGCAGCGCCGCCAAGGGCTCGACCGGGCGTTGGTCGGGGCGGCCGAGGTGCCGCTCTCGGTTGCGGCGACCGGGCTGGCCGTCCTCCAGCTGTCGATCGAAGCCGCCGAGGAGGCCAGGGCCTCGGTGCTGGGCGACCTTGCGGCCGCCATCCACCTGGCCGAGGCCGCGGTCAAGGGTTCCCTCCGCAATGCCCGCATCAACGCCCGCGAGATCAACGACCCCAGCCTGGCCGGGCCCCTCCTGGAACGCATCGACGGCGTGACGTCGCGATTGCAGGCCCTGACGGCGGAAGCGGATCGCGCGCTGCAGGCCCGCGGCTTCGGGGGGTAGGGTGCAGCTGCAGCTCTCCCTGACGCTGGCGGACGACCTCTACGACCTTCTGCTCATTCGGGGGGAGCCTCTCGACTTCATGGAGGTCGCGCCGATCCTCTTGTCGCTGCGGGGTGCGCCCGAGCCGCTCTGCCGCTCGATGATGGCGACGCTGGTCGAGGGCGATCGGCGCTTCTGCTGGACCAGCCCGACCACGCTGGGTCTCCTCGATTGGCAGCTGGCCGACCCGGACCTAGCCGAGGTGGCGTTCGTGGTCGTCGACCTCGAGACGACGGGCACCCGGCCCGGCCCGGGCAAGATCACCGAGATCGGAGCGGTCCGCATCGAGGGGCTGCAGGTCGTGGGCGAGTTCGAGACGCTGGTCAACCCCCAACGGCCCATCCCGCCCAAGGTGGTCGAGATCACCGGCATCACGCCTCGCATGGTGGTGGGCGCGCCCCGGATCGAGCAGGTGCTGCCGCACTTCCTCGACTTCCTGCAGAACGCCGTCATCGTGGCCCACAATGCGCTGTTCGACCTCGGCTTCCTCAACTACGAGCTCAACCGGCTCAAGGGGAGACGACTGGGCGAGGGCGCCATCGACACGGTGCTGCTCTCGCGGCAGATGGCGCCCGGTCTGGCCAACTACCGGCTGGCCACGGTCGCCGACGCTCTGGGGTCACAGGTGGCGCCCTGCCACCGGGCGCTGGCGGACGCCCAGGCGACCGCCCACGTCTTCCTGACCCTGGTCGGCCGGCTCCAGGAGCGCGGCATCACCCGGCTCAATCAGGCGCGCAGCAGCATCGACCCGGCCCACCGCGCGCGACCGGCACAAGATCGCCTTGACCCGCGACCTCCCCCGCCGGCCGGGCGCGTACCTCTTCCTCGACGAGGAGGGCCAGGTGCTCTACGTGGGCAAGGCCGACAGCCTGCGGGAACGGGTCCGCTCCTACTTCGTGGCCAACCCGGGTCACTCCCGGAAGACCCGTCAGGCCGTGCGCCGGCTGCGCAAGGTGGAGTGGGAGGAGACGGGGTCGTCGCTGGAGGCGGCCGTGCGGGAACAGCAGCTCATCCTGGAGCACCGCCCCCCCTGCAACGTCCAGGGCCGCAGGCCGGAGACCTACGTCTACCTCAAGGCCGTGGGCAAGGACCGGGGCCTGCGCCTCTATGCGAGCGACACCCCGGGTCCCGAGGGCGGCATCGTGCTGGGTCCTTTCCGGGGACGCTCCCGCATCGCGCAGGCGATCGAGTTGTTGCGCCGGAGCTATCCCGTGCGCCAATGCGTCAGCTCGAAGAGCGGGCCCCTCTGCCTCTACGGCCAAACCGGCCGTTGTCTCTCGCCCTGCCAGGGGCCGGCCCAGAGGGAAGCGCACGACCGCCTCATCCTCGACCTGGTGGCCTGGGTCGCGGGGGGGACGGTCCCGAAGAGTCCCCGCCGCCTCAGCGGGCGCGCCGGATGATGGAGGAGCTGTCGCTCCAGCGCCGCTTCGAGGATGCGCAGGCCACCCGAGACGCCATCGACCACCTGGAGCACCTTCGCCGAGCCTACCGGGCGCTCGAGAGAGCCCTCCATCTTCGCGCGGCCGTGCTGTTCCCCGTCGCCGGCGACACGCCCTCGGTCCGCCTCAACCTGGTATGGCGAGGCCGTCTGGAGGCGGTATCCACCCTGACCGCGGGGACCGCGTCTCTGGAGATCGGGCGGCTGCTGCGGTCGCTCCCCATGAACGGACACCACGCGCCCCACCCGGCGACGAACACTCTCTCGGTCCCGCAGCGGGAGCTCGACGGACTGCTCGCGGTGCGGCGCTGGTTCCTGGAGAACCCCGATGCCGTCACCGTGGACTTCCCCGAAGGGCGCGACCTTGAAGCCGGGCTGGATGCCTGGCGGGAACTCCTCCTGGAGAAGCTCTGGCTGCTGCTACCTCGTTGAGGCGATGAGGGGACCGGCTCTTCGGCCGGTCCCCCCGGGACGATCCTGCTAGACGACCCCTGCGGACCGCTCGGCCGCGTCCAGTCCTTTGGCCTTCATCACCACCGTGAGCAGGCTCCGATCGATCTTCCCCTTGTAGATGGGGATACCCTCGGCGACGCAGAACTGGATGACCTCTCTCGCGTCCATGCCCAATTCCCGAGCCAGCTCTTCAGGGGTGAAGTGGTTGGCCATCACGACTCCTTTCGGGGTTGGAGCGCCTGGGGGATTCCTGGCAACGAAAAGGCCCGGCGGCACGTGCCACCAGGCCTGGTAGTCAGGAACATTGTGACCGGAACGACGTCCCCCGTTCGCGTCCCGGCGGGGAAACTCCCCTGTACGGACCATCACTCGCATGGTAGAGACTAGTGTACCCCCTGGCGTCGAGAAGGAACAGCGATCCGCCGCCCGAGAGGGGCCATCGCGTCGCCATCTCAGGCAGACGCGCGGAACGCCCTCCGTCCCCGCTCCGGGAGGCGCCAACAGATCCTCCCTCAGCAGCACCAGGTCCACGTCGCTGCCCGCATCCAGCCGCTCGCATTCCGCGGGGATGAAGACCAGCCCGTTCGCCAGGACCATCGAGCGGAGGATGCCGGAACCCTGCGGTCCGGTGGAGCTGGCCACCCAGCGGCCGTCTTCCCACCAAGCCCGGACCCGGACCACGTGCACCCGCCCGTGCCGGTTCGTGACCGCCTCCTGCAGCGCCGCCCGGTAGACCGGGCGCAGCACCCTCCGCCGGCCCATCAACCGCAGCAAGGCCGGTCGGATGAAGAGCTCGAACGACACCATGGCGGCGACCGGGTTCCCGGGGACGCCGAAGACCAGCTTCTCGGCGCGCACGCCGAAGACCAACGGCTTGCCGGGCTTCATCTTGACCCGCCAGAGCTTCCGCTGCACCCCCAACTCGTCCTGGACGTCCTTGACGAAGTCGAACTCCCCCACGGACACCCCGCCCGAGGTGATCAGGACGTCGGACTGCTCCAGACCTTGGCGCATCAGACGGAACGTCTCGTCGTAGTCGTCGGTGGCGACGCCGAGCCGGACCGGTTCCAAGCCCAGCTGACGGCACTGCGCCTCGAGGGTGTAGCTGTTCGAGTTCCGGATCTGCCCCGGGCCGAGCGGCTGATCCACCTCGACCAGCTCGGAACCCGTGGAGACGATGGCCACCCGCGGACGCCGGTGCACGGCCACCTGGGCGAACCCCAGGCTGGCCAAGATGCCGATCTCGGCCGGTCCGACCGCGTCCCCCGGCGAGAGCACCTGCTGCCCCCGGGCCAGGTCCTCGCCGGCGGCCCGCACGTTCGTGCCGGTCTCGACGGCCAGCCGGATGCCGACCATGCCGTTCTCCTCGAAGGTCTCCTCCACCTGGACCACGGCGTCGGCGCCGGCCGGCAGCGGGGCCCCGGTCATGATCTTGGCCGCCTGTCCGGGTTCGAGTGTCCGCCGGCCGGTGTGGCCCGCGGCGATCGTCTCGACGAGGGTCAAGGTGACCGGTGCCTCGGGCGACGCGGCCCGCGTGTCGGCGGCCAGCACCGCGAAGCCGTCCATGGCCGAGTTCGCGAACGGCGGCACGTCGTGGGGCGCCACGACCGGCTGCGCCAGCGCGCGACCGAGACTCTCCGCGCAGCGAGACCGGCTCGGTGGGGAGAGGACGGCATTCGCGAAGGACGAGTTCTCTGGCCTCCTCGATGGTGATCATCTCTCTCGCTTTCCCTTGCACTCTGAGTGTA
The DNA here is from genome assembly GCA_963796315.1 of uncultured Actinomycetota bacterium. Taxonomy (GTDB): domain Bacteria; phylum Actinomycetota; class Thermoleophilia; order RBG-16-64-13; family RBG-16-64-13; genus CAWCLH01. The sequence continues at coordinate 66,296 of CAWCLH010000021.1, read as the reverse complement.
AAGCTGCCGTCGCCGACCGCCGATACCAAACCATAACACGGGCGTTCCGCGTGACTTTGAGAGGGACCTTGCCACCACCGGACCGGGAGAGCCGCGACGTGCAGTCCTCCGACCTCGAGAGACGAGACCTGACCTACCGAAGCGCGCTGCTGCGCCGCCTGCGGGAGCAGCTGGCCATGGGTCGCTACCACCCCGCCCCGGAGCTGCTGGCCGAGGGCATGCTGAGCCGCGCCTTCTTCGATCTGCTGGACCGCTTCCCGGAGGACATCGAGCACCGCCTCGAGTAAAGAGGAGACCGCGCCGACCACGTAGCCGCCGCCGACGCCCACGGCCGCCGACCAATGGGTGGCGAAGCCACCCGAGGGAGGCGGGCGCGGCGTCGGCCTCCGACGCAGCGAACGCGGACGACGGGCCGAGGGCCGCTCCGATAACGCGGGGAGCGCGGGCCACCCGAGAGAGCGTTGGAGGTCCGCCGAGAAGCGAAGGAGGGTGGCTCGCGCTCCCCCCGTAGTAGAATCCCTCCGTCCCGCGCTTCGCTCCTAAGGAGGGAGATGGTGTCGACCGTCCGCCGGACGTTGGCCGACCGCGTCTGGCAGTGGAGGAAGGCTACCTACGCCCTCAGCCTCGTCCTCGTCTTGCTCGCACTGTTCCTGGTGTTCTTCTCCATCTCCTCCCCGGAGAGCGTCGAGCTCTCCTCCGAACCGACTTTCTTCGACCCCGCCCGAGCGCTGCGCACCACCCGGGAACTGTACGGCCTCTATCCGGACCGTCGACTCGGATCCGCGGACGCCGCCGGCGCGACCAACTGGTACACCGAGCGCCTACGCAACCTGAACGTCCCTCAGAAGACGCAGCGTTTCTCGGTGTCGCTGGGCGGGGTCGACCGCCGGCTCACCGTCGTCTCGACCGTGCTACCCGGGTCGGGCAACGACGTCATCCTGGTCTCGGCCCCACGCGACCGCGGGCCCCTTCGGCTTCACCGCCTCCATGGACGAGGCGGCCAGCACGGGCATCCTTCTCGACCTCATCCAGGTCTTCGCCGCGCGCCCCCATGCCAAGACCATGCTCTTCGTCTCGACCGAAGGTGCTTCGTATGGGGGCCTGGGCCTGGCACGCTTCTTGGAGAGCGATCCCCACACGCCTCTGATCCGGGCCGCCTTCACGGTGGGACCACTCGGCCGGGCCGATCAAAGTGAGCTCCAGGCCGAGGTGGCCGGGCTGACCGGAGCCACCCCGGGATGGCTGGTCCGGCTGGCGGGAGCCAGCCTCCGACAGTCGGAGTACGGCCTGCACCTCCCCGGCCTCTACCAGCAGGTGGCCGACCATGCCTTGGGATTGGCCCAGGGCGAACAGGTGGCCGTGCTCCGCGCCGGCATCCCCGGACTGTTGCTCCGAGGCAAGCCCTCCGACGAAGGCAGCGTGAGCAGTCGGGGGTCTGGCGACCCAGGGAGAGGCTATAGAGCGACTCCTGCTCTCGCTGGACGCCGGCTCCGACCTGCCCCGCGGTCCCAAGACGGCCCTGCTGGTCGGCTCCGGGCGCTACGTGTCGCAGGGATCCCTGACCGGTCTGGCGCTGGTCATGCTGGTGCCGTCGTTGGCCATGGCCGGCGCCTGGCTCGCCGGCACGCGGATGCGGCCCGACAGTTGGATGCGCTTCTTGCGCAACTTGGTATCGTTCATGGTGCCGGTGGCGGCCGTCCTGGGTCTGGCCTGGGTGGCCTCCCTGCTCGGCCTGTTACCCCGCTATCCCGACCAGGCCCCGTTGACCGACCCACTCGCGATCCGCCCCCAGCTGCTGCCGTCACTGGCCCTGGCCGCGACCGGCGTGGTCGTGTTCTTTCTCAGCCGCCACCGGCTGGGCTACCTGCGGCCCCACGAGCCGGCGATGATGGCCGAGATGGGGAAGAGCAGCATCGGCCTGCTCAGTCTCGCCGCCGGACTGGCGCTGCTTGCCAGTCACTCGCCGTTCTCGCTCCTGGCCGGCATGACCGCCGCCTGGTTCTGGCCGCTGGTCACCTGCTTCTCCGAGCCGCGGCCTCCCGCGATACGCTGGCTCCCCAACCTGCGCTCGAACGTCGCCGTCTTGCTGGCCGGCCTGGCGGCACCGCTGCTCCTGTACGTCTACCTGGCCCAGAAGACGGGCGCGGGCCTGCTGCGTGGCTGGTGGTTCCTGTTGGTGCAGACGGTATCAGGCGCGTACGGCCTCAGGGGGCCGGCGGCGCTCGTGCTGATAACCGGGGGCTTCATGGTCCTGCTCGGTGTCCGTCGCCTGCGTCTGCAACCCATCGAGACGCTGGTGGGTACGGGACAGACCCCCTTCCTGAACGCCCGACCGGCGAGCAGGACGGAACCCTGATCCAGGCGGATCAGATCGACTCGAGGTACTCCAACGCCATGTGACGGATGAGCTGCGCGTTCTGGGCGCACTTGTCGGCGATGGATTCCAGTCGCTCGATGATCGACTTCAGCTGGTGGAACGTCTTGAAGTCGATGTCCATATCGAACATGAACCGGTACAGGTTCCGCGAACACGTCGTCCGCCCGGCTCTCGATCTTGTCGATCTCCCCGGCGATCCGGAGGGCCTCCCGGAAGTCCGTCTTCATGGCGCCGATGGCCTTGCGGAGCCGAAGGACCGCTTCGAGGTCCACCTCCACCATCTGCACCAGGAGGTCGGCGAACTCCGGCGGGACTTCGAGAGGACGCATGGCGATGCGGTCGGCCGCCCCGACGACGTAGTTGGCCACGTCGTCGAGCGAGCCCACCAAGCGGGCGAGGTCGGCCCGGCCGATGAAGAAGATGCCCCCGGTGGCCAGGGCATCGGTGATCGCCTGCTTGCGGTCATCGGCCTCGCTCTCCAGTTTGTCGAGCTCCTTCACGAGATCGGCGAGGCCATCCGGCCTCTTCTCGACGAAGGCGTCGACGAAGTCCCGCAGCTTCTGGACGATGACCACCACTAGGTCGCCGAACTGCTCGAGCTCGCCCAGCGCGCGGTCCTCGGAGACCTGCGCCATGGCGTCGAGCGCGCCCTCTAGGCTCGTCTGGCCTCCGAAGGCCTTGCGGATCTTCTTGATGCGAGAGCTGGGCATTGAAGAAGTATACCTCCGTCGTCGAGTGGCGCCCTAGAGCACCAGATTAAGGGCGTAGTAGAGAAGAGCGCCCGCGGCCGCGCAGAACGGCAACGTCACCACCCAGGCCAGCATGATGGACCGGAAGACCGTCCAGCTGACCGATTGGAGGCCGAAGGCCAGCCCCGTGCCGGTGACCGACGAGGTGACCACGTGCGTGGTGGAGACCGGGAGCCCGAACAAGGAGGCCAGCTGGATGATGAGCGCGCCCCCCACCTCGGCGCTGAAGCCGTTGACCGGATGGAGGTGGGTGATCTTCTCGCCCAGCGTGCGGATCAGCCGGAAGGACCGCACGGAGAGGTAGGTGCCGACCGCCATGGCCGAGGCCGCCGAAAGGATCACCCAGAGCGGGAACCCGTTCTGTTGGATGTACTGGTCGACGCTCAGACTGTGGCTGGACGCGAGGAAGATGACGATGATGCCCATGACCTTGGTGGCGTCGTTGGACCCATGACTGAAGGAGACCCAACTGGACGACAGGATCTGCATGTGCCGGTAGAAGGAGTCTGCCCGGTCCAGGTCGAGCCGGATACGTCGAAAGATCACCCGGCTCGCCATCATGAAGAAGAACCCAGCGGCGATGCCCAGAAAGGGCGAGGTGAGGAGCGAGGCGAACACGAGGCCCACCTTGCCCCAGTTGATGCCCCCCGTGCCCAGCGCCGCCATCCCGGCGCCGATCAGCCCGCCCACCAGCGCGTGCGATGAGCTGACCGGCAGAGACCAGAGCCACGTGAGGATGTCCCATAACAGGGCGGCGGCCAGGGCGGCGATCACGAGGTGGGCCGTCGCATCCTCGGCTTTGATGACCCCGCCGATGGTCTTGGCCACGGCCACACCCATGATCAGCGGACCGGCGAAGTTGAAGACGGCGGCGAGCCCGATAGCGAACTTCGGCTTGAGCGCCCCGGTGTAGATGACCGTGGAGACGGCGTTGCAGCCGTCGTGAAAGCCGTTCATCACGTCGAAGCTGAGAGCCACCACGACCACGGCCACCAGCAGGACAGTCTCGTTCGTCACGAAGCTCCCGGCGATTGGTTTCGGACAGACGCCGACCGCAGGGGCTCCGGGCCACCCGCGCGGCCATCATAGAGCAGCCGCCGAACCGCGGCAAACGCCGAGGCCGCCGCTCCGCCCCCCGAGAGCGAACGCCGTCGAGTGCGCCGCGGGCTCTCAGAGCAGACGACTGAGCCCGTCGGCGCAGAGGTACGTCCGGGGGAAGATCTCCCTGGCCCGGAGGAGCATCGCCTCGTGGTAGGCGGGTCCGCGAAGTGGCGTCAGGTGACTGAGCAGGAGCTCCTGTACGCCCGCGTCGCGCGCGACGCGGGCGGCCGCTTCCGCCGAGGTGTGGGCCGCCAGGCCGGCGGTGAGGTCGTCCGGGTCGCCTTCGCCGCGGATCCACGCCTCGTGCACCAGCAGCCGAACGCCCCGGGCGAAGTCCGTCGACGCCTCGTCGTAGACGGTGTCGGTCAGGAACGCGAACGAGTCGTCCAGGCGGAAGGCCAGCGAGCCGCCGGGGTGGCTCTGCCGACGTATCCGCACCCGGCACCCGTTCAGCTCGACCGTGCCCGGCAGCGCCTCGAAGATCGTGACCGGCATGGGGAAGTCGGCCAGGCGATGAGGGTAGAACGGGGGTCCGACCAGTCGGTCGAGCACGGTCTCCGCGGGGAAGCCGGTCATGGCCTCGCCGGGCACGTGGATGCTGACCGGGGTCTGCTGCCACAGAGCGGGCAGGAAGCTCAGTCCCACCGTGTGGTCCAGGTGCAGATGGGAGAGGAAGAGGTCGATGCGCTCGACCCCGGCGAGCAGCCGCCCGAAACGGGGCTCGCCCAGGCGAGCGAGGCCGACCCCGGCGTCGAACAGCAGCAAGGAGTCGGGCCGGCGGACGGCCAGCGACGTGGTCATGCGGTCCGAGCCGGTCTGCGGCATCCAGCCGGCCGATCCCAGGACCACGAGCTCCGTGCGCCCCCCGTCTTGATCCGGCATGGTCCTCATCTCCTTCTCCTCGCACGCGGCCGCGCGGCGTCCGTCTCCCTGGCCTCCGTCGCCTCTACCGTACACCGATGGTAGTATGGTGCCCGGCTCGTCCCCGCGGCGACGCCTGCCGGGAGGCCGCCCGAATGCTCATTCCGCCCTCGTAAGGATCGCTGATGAAACCCACCATCACCGCCATCGAGCGCGACCTTCGCGCGCTGCTCTCCGGGGACGTCGAGTTCGACGCCGTGACCCGTCACCTCTACGCCACCGACGGCGGTCTCTGCCAGGTCGAGCCCCTGGGCGTGGTGGCCCCCCGCGATGCCGAGGACGTGACCAAGCTGGTGGGCTACGCGACCGGCGTGGGGCTGCCGCTGGTCCCCCGGGGAGCCGGGTCGGGCCTGGCCGGCGCGGCCGTCGGCGCGGGGCTGCAGGTGGACTTCACCCGTTACATGAACCGGGTCTTGGAGGTCGCCGACGACGGCTCCTGGGCTCGGGTCCAGCCGGGACTGGTGATGGGCGTGCTGAACGCGCACGTCAAGCCGTACGGCACCTTCTTCGCGCCCAACCCCTCCAGCGAGAACTACTGCAGCCTGGGGGGCATGATCTCGAACAACTCCTCGGGATCGCGCACGGTGGCCTACGGTGCGACCAAGGACCACGTCCGCGCCCTCGAGGTGGTGCTGAGCGGCGGCCAGACCTTCCGCGCCGGGACGGTGGCGCGCGAGGACCCGGCGCTGCGGCGCCTGCTGGACGACGGCACGCAGGCCGGCCGCGCCTACGCGACCCTGCTTCCCCTCCTCGAGGAGAAGGCCGAGGCGATCGACGCCGCCATGCCCCGGGTGATGAAGAACTGCTCCGGCTACCGCGTGGAGACGGTGCTCGACGGGACAGAGGCGCATCTGCACAAGATCTTCGTGGGATCCGAGGGCACGTTGGGGCTCCTCACCGAGGCCACGCTCAACCTGGTGCCGCTCCCCGGACGGCGGGCCATCGCCATGGCCTACTTCCCCACCGTCTTCAGCGCGGGCGAGGCGGTCTTCCCCATCCTGGGGCTCAAGCCGACCTCCCTGGAGATCATGGACTCGAACTTCCTGAGCTTCGTGCGCAAACACAACCCGGCCCTGGACGCCATGCTGCCGCCGGGAGTGGATACCGCTCTCTTGGTGGAGTTCGAGGCCGGCGACGACGCCGAGTTGGGGGAGAAGTTGGAGGGGCTCGCCTCGTTGCTGGCCGGCGGTCCGGTCATCGACGTCAAGCAGGCGCGCAGCGCGGCCGAGCAGCAGCAACTGTGGGCCGTGCGCCAGGCGGCCGTCCCGCTGCTCCAGAAGCTCCCCGGACCGAAGCGCGTGGTCGAGTTCGTGGAGGACGTCACCGTCCATCCCGAAGTGCTGGCCCAATACATGAGCAGCCTGCAGGCCATCTTCGACCGCTACGACGTCCAGGCCGTGATGTACGGTCATGCCGGCGACGGCAACATCCACACCCGGCCCCTCATGGACCCCAAGGACGCCGGCGACCTGCGCCTGATGCAGACCGTCATGGACGAGGCGGTCGAGATGGTGCGGGAGCTGAAAGGCACCCCCTCCGGCGAGCACGGCGACGGCCTGATCCGCACCTCGTACGTCAAGCAGTTCTATGGGGACGAGGTGTACGGGGTGTTCGAGGCCGCCAAGCAGGCCTTCGACCCGAACGGCATCATGAACCCGGGCAAGAAGGTGGCGAACGAGCTGCAGGGTCGCGGGCTGCCCCGTCAGCTCCGCTACGGCCCGGATTACTGGGTCTACGATCAGCCCACCCTCCTCAGCTTCCCCGACGGCCAGTACCAGACCGAGATCGAGCGGTGCCACGGCTGCGCCCAGTGCAAGAGCCTGGTGGCGACGACCATGTGCCCCACCTACAAGCACACCCGGCGGGAGCACGCCTCCCCGCGGGCGAAGGCGAACCTCCTGCGCAACGTCATCCAGGGGAAGCTCCACCCGTCGGGCGAGTACGAGAGCGACCTCTTCAAGGAGGTCACCGACTACTGCATCGAATGCGGCATGTGCGCGGTGGAGTGCCCCTCGAACGTCAACATCCCCAAGTTGATGCTGGAGGCGAAGGCGAAGTACCGGGCCGGCCGGCGGGCGCAGCCGGTCGATCTCCTTTTGGGCAGGGCGGAGCTCGTCTCCAAGGTCGCGCAGAAGCTCTCCCGTCTGCAGGGCCCGTTCTTGAACCAGGGCACGCTGCGCGGGCTGACCGAGAGCCTGACCGGCATCGACCGGCGCCGAACGCTGCCCCGCTATGCCACCAAGAGCTTCGAGGCGATGCTGGCCGCGCGCGGCGATGGCGCCACCCAGCCGCAGACGGCGCTCCCGCTCGTCGGGTCCGCTGGGGACGGTCGCCTTCTTCTACGACCTCTTCGCCAACTACAACGACCCGGCGCTGGCGCAGACCATGGAGAACCTGCTCCGCGCGCACGGCCTGGCCGTCGAGTTCCCGCCCCAGCGCGCCTCGGGCGTGCCGGAGATGCTCTACGGGTTCGCCGAGCTGGCACAGCAGACCGCGGCGTATAACGTGACGCAGTTCGCGCCTTTCGCGGACCGGGGGGACCTGGTCGTGTCCGGCGAGCCGACCGCGAGCTTCGCCTTCAAGACCCACTACGCCGACTATCTGGGGCCGGACGCCTGCGCCTCGGTGGCTTCCTCTACCCGCGATCTGGGCGAGCTGCTGCGCAGCGTGCGGACGGAACGTCCGGAGCTGGCCCCCGCGCCCGCGGCTCTGCCGATGAAGCTGGCCTACCACCAGCCCTGCCACCTCAAGGTGCAGCAGGTGGGTTCCCCCTTCCTCGAGCTGCTCCGCGAGGTACCCGGGCTGGACGTCGTCTCGCTCGATGCCGGCTGTTGCGGGATGGCCGGGACCTTCGGCATGAAGGCGGGGACCTTCGACCTTTCCATGGATACGGGGCAGCCTCTCTTCGACCGGGTGGCTCAGGTCGACCCAGAGCTGGTGGTCAGCGAGTGCAGCACCTGCCGTCTGCAGCTGGAACAGGCCACCGGCTACGACACCGTCCATCCGGCGGAGCTTCTCGCCCGGGCCTACGGCCTCTAGCCGCCACCGCACCGAGCAGAGGCGAAAGGGGAGACCGTGTACATCGACGTGCCCTGGGACCGCGGGACCGTGCCGGTCAAGCTCGATCGGGACCGGCTGGGAGCGGTGGTCACCTCCAGAACGGTCACCATCAGGGACGAGGCCGCGCTGCTGGGCGGCGCGCTGGAGGCCGGCGACGGCACGCCGTCCTTTCGAGAGTTCCTCCAGGCCGCGACCGGCGAGATCCTGGTCCTGGTCAACGACGGCACCCGGCCCACCCCCACGGCCAAGGTGCTGGAGATCATCGACGGCGACCTGGAGGGACGGGACGTCTCCTTCCTGGTGGCCACCGGCGCGCACCGCGCGCCGACCGAGGACGACCTGGAACAGATCTTCGGCCACGAGCTCCGCACCACCTACTTCGGCCGCATCTTCGCGCACGACGCGCGCAACGCCGACGACCTGGCCTTCGTCGAGACCACCTCGCGGGGCACGCCGGTGTACGTCAACCGGCGCGTGCTGCAGGCGGAACGGCTGGTGCTGATCAACTCGGTGGAGCCCCACTACTTCGCCGGGTACACCGGCGGGCGCAAGAGCCTCTTCCCCGGGGTGGCGGGCTTCCCCACCATCGAGGCCAACCACAAGCTGGCGCTCGACCCGGCCGCGAACGTGCTGGCCTTGGAGGGCAACCCCGTCCACGAGGACATGCTCGAGTGCGTCGCGCTGCTGGGCGACCTCCCCCTGTACTCCATCCAGATGGTCCTGGACCACCAGCATCGCCTGCACGCCGTCAGCGCCGGGTCGCTGCCCCACAGCTTCGCGGAGGCCGTCCACCACGCCGACGAGCACTACGTGGTCGACATCGACGATCTCTACGACGTGGTGGTGACGGTCGCCCCGTACCCGATGGACTACGACCTCTACCAGTCGCAGAAGGCGATGGAGAACGGGTCGTTGGCGCTGGCCGACGGCGGCATCTTGATCCTCGTCAGCAACTGCCGCCACGGCATCGGCGACGAGACGTTCTTCAACCTGCTGGCCAAGGCCACCACGCCGCAGGCGGTGCTGCGCTCGATCGGGGGGCAGTACGTCCTGGGCTACCACAAGGCCGCGCGCCTGGCCCACATCGCCCTGCGCGGAGAGATGTGGGGGGTGACGGGCATCCCCCCCGAGGACCTGGAGGCGGCCTTCATCCGCCCGTTCCCCGACGTGCAGTCGGCGGTCGACGCGGCCCTGTACCGCAAGGGCCCCTCCGCCCGCGTGCTCTTCCTCATGGACGGCAGCGTGACCGTCCCCCGGGTGACCGCGACCGAACGGTGCGAGGAGCCCGCTCCCGTCTGACCCGCCGGACCGCTTAGAGCCGGACGCCGCCCAGCAGGTGGCAGGCCGCCTCGAGCACGCCGCCGCCGATGGCGAGCGCCTTGTCCGAGACGGTGAAGCAGTGGCCGCGTTGGGCCCGGGGGTCGACGTCGCCGGCCTTGAACCCCTCGGTGACGCGCACCCCGTCGTGCAGCAGCCCCCGCAGGACGCCGTCGATGGTGGCCACCAGCGGCTGGGTGGCACCCCCCTGATCCACGTAGCCCACGATGTCCCCGGCCTGCACCTGGTCGCCGATCTGCCGTGCTCCCTGGAAGACGCCGGCTGCCGGCGAGCGAAGGACCCGGTCCGCCCCCACCCCGCCGATCTCCCCGGGGATGCCGGTGTTGGGAAAGGCCTGGCCCAGGTAGTAGACCCGTCCCAGGTCGTGTCCCCGCATGGTCTCGATCACCGCATGGCAGTCCTGGCCGGCGACGAACCCCGGGCCCAACGCGACCACCGCGGGGGCGTCGTCGCGGGCGGTCCCCAGGTTTCGTTTGGCGATGATGGCGTCGACCAGGAGCGCGGGCGGAAGGTCGAGGCGGACCCGGGCGTCCGCGTCGACGATGACGGCCACGTACCCGCGCTCCATCGCCTCGCGGGCCGCTTCCGCGCCCGCCACCAGCACGCCGCGCAGGTCCTCCACCATCGTCTGCCCCTCGTAGACCGCCTCCGCGAAGGAGACGGTCCGGCGCACCACCGTGGGCTGCTCGATCTCGGTCATGAGCACGTCGAAGCCGGCGCGCCGCAGGCGCAGGGCCACCCCGCTCGCCAGGTCGCCGGCGCCCTTGATCAGGGCGAAGGGCCTAGCCGACACGGTCGCCGGACCCGCGGGCCAGGGAGAGGTCGGCGGCGGTGCGGCCGTGCGCCTCGGCGACGATCTGAGCGAGGATGCTCAGGCTGATCTCGGCCGGGCTCTGCCCGCCCAGGTCGAGGCCGATGGGCGCGCGGACCCGCTCGAGGTCGGAGGCCGCCACACCGGCCCGTTCCATCTCGGAGAAGACCGTCCGGATCTTGGAGCGGCTGCCGATCATGCCCACGTACCAGGCGTCGGTCTGCAGCACCGAGGTCAAAGCGGCCTGGTCGTGCACGTGGCCGTGGGTGACGATCACGACGGCCGTGCGGGCGTCGATGCCCACCAGCGATGCCGCCTCCCCCGGATGCCCCACGACGACCTGATCGGCCTCCGGGAACCGTTCTTTGGTGGCAAACTCCGGTCGCTCATCCAGCACGACCACGCGATAGTCCAAGAGGGCGGCCATGGGCGCGAGGGAGTGGGCGATGTGACCCCCGCCGATGACCAGGAGGGTGCGGACCGGAAGGTGCACCTCCAGGAAGACGGAGGCGTCGCCGCCGCAGACCATCCCCAGGGCGTGGTCCCCTTCCTGCCTCAGCGCGTACTGCGCCAGCCGGGACTGGCCGTGCCGCAACGCCTCCAGGGCATCCTCGGTCGCTCGGCGCTCGATCGTCCCTCCGCCCACCGTTCCCCGGGTGGACCCGTCCGAAAGCACGAGCATGCGGGCGCCGGCGCCCCGGGGGGTCGACCCCTGGGACTCCACCACCGTGACGACGACGAACGGTTCCCCCCGCTCGGAGAGCTCCGCCATGGTGCGGAACAGCTCTGACTCCTTCACTTCTCCTCCATCTCACGCGGGCTACGCGTCGGATGCACTATACCGAAGCGACCGTATCGACCGGATCAGGGATGCTGCCGCCGCCTCGATCTCCTCGCGGGTGGTGGAGAGACCCAGGGTGAGGCGAAGCGCGCCCAGGGCCACGTCGGGCGAGACGCCCATGGCCTGCAGCACCGGGGAGGGGCGGTCGACCCCCTCGTGGCAGGCGGAGCCGGTGGACGCCGCCACTTCGGGCGCTCCGTCCAACACGGCGCGGCCCAGCAGCCCCGGCACGCTGACGTTCAGCGTGTTCGGGAGCCGCTCGGTGGGGTGACCGTTCAACACCAGGTCGGGCACCCCCTCCTCGAGCAGACGATGGAGAGCGTCCCGCAGCGGTCGCACGCGATCGCGGGCCGCGGCGAGTCCCGACTCCCGAGCCAGCGCGGCCGCCCTCCCCAGCCCGACGATGAGCGCCACGTTCTCGGTACCGGCCCGGCGGCCCCGCTCGTGGCCGGCGCCGTGGATCAACGGCTCCAGGACCACGCCACTCCGGACGTAGAGCGCACCCACACCCTTGGGCGCGTAGAGCTTGTGCCCGGCTACCGCCAGCAGGTCCACGCCCAAGCCATCCACCCGGGTGGGCAGCTTCCCCACGCTCTGGGCGGCGTCGGTGTGCAGCAGCACGCCCCGTTCCCGGCAGAGGGCGGCGATGTCCGCGATGGGATTGACCGACCCGGTCTCGTTGTTCGCGTGCATGACGGAGACCAGCACGGTGTCCGGCCGCAAGGCCGCCGCCACGGCCTCCGGATGGACCCGTCCCTCCGCGTCGACGGGGACGACGGTCACCTCCCAGCCCTCGCGCTGGAGGAAGCGGGCGGGCTCGGCCACGGCGGGGTGCTCGACGGCCGAGACGACGAGATGGCGACCCCGATCCCGATGCGACCACGCCACCCCCTTCAGGGCCAGGTTGTCGGCCTCCGAGCCGCTCCCGGTGAAGACGATCTCGTCCGGCCCGCACCCCAGAAGGTCGGCCACCTCCGCCCGGGCATCGGCCACCGCCCGGGCGGCGATCACCCCCGCGTCGTGACTGCTCGAGGGGTTGCCGAACCGCTCGCCCAGGTAGGGGAGCATGGCCTCCCGCACCGCCGGGTGGATGGGCGTGGTGGCGTTGTGGTCGAGGTAGATCACCGGCCCTCCCGCGTCAGGCTCCGTCAAGGCGTCCGCACCACGTTCTTATACGCCCCCGGAGCAAACCTGCCCACCAGCACGCCCGCGCGCGCGGCGAGAGACCCAACCCTGGCTGCCCGCATACTACGGCTCCGGGAGGGCGAGCGAAGCAAGGCCGCCCGGCTGGCCGCGGCACGCAAGAAACAGAGGCCAGGGGAAGACCCCTGAGGGAGCGCTGAGGTCCGCCGAAAGCGAACGAGGGGGTGCTCCCCTGGCCCCGCGTTGAGGTCCGCCGAAAGCGACGGCGGGGGCACCACCGGGGCCACGGAAAACAACGCGAGGCGAGAACAGGGGTCGAACAACGGCAGCAAGAAACGCACAGGCAGTGAAGCGGAGGCGCGACTGCTCATCAACCCCCGCCGGAGCGTTGAGGTCCGCCGAAAGCGACGAGGGGGTGCTCCCCTGGCCCCGCGTTGAGGTCCGCCGAATAGCGAAGCCGGGCGAGTGCGGGCGCCTACTTCAATCGCCCAAACAATGAGCGCCGCACCGCCGCCCCCTTGAGCCACTGGATGGCCTCGGTCGGGTTGAGCTCCTTGGGACACGCCTCCACGCAGTTGGTGATGGTGTGGCAGCGGAAGATGCCCCGCTCGTTGGCGAACTGGGGCAGCCGCTCCTTGCGGGCCTCGTCGCGGGAGTCCACCTCGAAGCGGTAGGCCCACAGCAGGGCGGCGGGGCCCAGATAGTCGTCTTCGCCCCACACCGACGGGCATGAGCTGTAGCAGCTGCCGCAGAGGATGCAGTCGATGGGCATGTCCAGCTTGCGCCGTTCCTTGGGCGACTGGGGGATCTCTTTGTCCGGCTCCTTGGAGTTGCGGATGAGGTAGGGCTTGATGTAGGCGAACTTCTCGAAGAACGAGGTCATGTCGCACGCCAGGTCTTTGACCAGCGGCATGTGCGGCAGGGGCTCGACCGTGATGACCTCGCCCGAGAGGTGCTTGATATTGGTCTGGCAGGCCAGACGGTAACGCCCGTTGATGTACATGGCGCAGGAGCCACAGACCGCCGCCCGGCAGCAGTAGCGGAAGGAGAGCGACCCATCCTGATGCTCCTGGATCTGGAAGAGCGCCTCGAGCACGGTCAGGCTGGCCTCGTAGGGGACGGTGAACTCCTCGTAGTGACCCTCGTCCTCCCACCAGGGTTGCTGGCGCTTGATGCGGAATCGAGCCTCGGGCATCAGTACTTCCTCTCCTGGGGTTCGAAGAGACCGAGGGTGACCGGCTTGTAGGAGAGGACCGGCCAGCCCAGCTCGTAGTTGGCCAGGGTGTGCTTGAGCCACCGGGCGTCGTCCCGCTCGGGGAAGTCGGTCCGGCTGTGCGAGCCTCGGGACTCGGTGCGGGCGACGGCGCCCGTCGCCGTGGCGAGCGCCAGGTCGAGCATACCCTCGAGCTCGACGGTGCGGATCAGGTCCAGGTTGAACACCCGGCCGGCGTAGGCCAGCTTGATGTCGGCCAGGCGCAGCTTGAGCTGCTGGAGCGTCTCCAGACCCGCCTGCATGGTGGGAGCGTCGCGAAACACCCCGAAGTGATCCTTCATGGTGGTGGTCATCTCGAGGCGGATGGCGTAGGGGTCCTCGCCGCCCTCGGCCGCCGCCAGGCGGTCGATGCGCTTCTCCATCGCCGCGACCGCCTGCTCGAGAGCGTCCTTGCCCTCTTTCCGGCCGACCTTCGCGTGGATGTAGCGCGAGGCGGCCGCGCCGGAGCGCCGGCCGAAGACCAGGGTCTCGAGCAGGGAGTTGCCGCCCAGTCGATTGGCGCCGTGTACCGACACACAGGCGCACTCGCCCGCCGCGTAGAAGCCGGGCAGCACGGTGGCCCCGTCGGCGTCGGTGTCGATGCCGCCCATGCTGTAGTGCTGGCTGGGGACGATGGGGATGGGTTCCTCGATGGGATCGACCCCCTCGAAGTGCATGGAGAGGTCCCGGATGCCGGGCAGCGCCTCCAGGATCTTCTCCGCTCCCAGGTGGCGCAGGTCCAGGTGGACGTAGCCCTTGCCGCCGATCCCCCGGCCCTCGTTGATCTCGGTCTGGATGGAGCGGGAGGTGATGTCGCGGGGCGCCAACTCCATGGCGGTGGGAGCGTACTTGGCCATGAAGCGCTCGCCCAGGTCGTTGATGAGGTAGCCGCCCTCGCCGCGGGCGCCCTCGGTCATGAGGATGTTGGTGGTGTAGAGCCCGGTCGGGTGGAACTGGACGAACTCCATGTCCTTCAGCGGCACGCCCCTCCAGTAGGCGAGCGCCGCGCCGAAGCCCGTGGAGATGATGGCATTGGTGGAGTTGCCGTAGGTGCGGCCCGCGCCGCCGGTGGCCATGACGACGGCCTCGCCCAGAAACCCCTCGAAACCGCCGTGGACCATGTCGTAGGCCACCACGCCGCGGCAGGCGCCGTCCTCCACCACGAGATCGGTGACGAACCACTCCACGTAGAGCTTGATGTCGTGCTTGTAGGCCTGCTCCACGCAGGTGTGCAGCAGGTAGTGGCCGGTCTTGTCCGCCCCGTAGCAGGTGCGCGGGTAGCCGGCGCCGCCGAAGGGCCGCTGGGCCACGCGCCCGTCGGGGAAGCGGCTGAAGGGGCAGCCCCAGTGGTCCATCTCGTAGATGATGTCCGGCGCGTCGCCGCAGAGGGCGGCGGCGGCGTCTTGGTCGGCCAGGTAGTCGGATCCCTTGACCGTATCGAACGTGTGCTTCTCGGGGGTGTCGTCGTGACTCTCGGGATGGTTGGCCAGCGCGGCGTTGATGCCTCCCTGCGCGGCCCCGGAGTGGCTGCGCGCGGGGTGGACCTGAGACAGGACGGCGACGTCGATGCCGGCCTTCTTCGCCTCGATGGCCGCCCGGAGCCCGGCCAGGCCCCCGCCGACGACGACCAGTTCGTGGTAGATCATGCAGGTCCTCTCCGAACCTCTAGTGACTGATCCAAGGCCAGAGGGCCCAGATCCCGTAGACGAACGCGGCGATGCCCACCAGCCAGAGCGCCGCGTCCAGCACCCGCCGGCGCTCGGCCGTGAACCCGTAGTCCAGCAGCACCATCCGCAGGCCGTTCAGACCGTGGAAGAGAGACGCGCCCAACAGGGTGACGTCGACCCCGGTGAAGAACCAGCCGCTGACCCGCTCCAGGATGGTGTTGTAGTCCAAATGCCCGAGGCCGAAGAGGTGCCCCACCACCAGGTGGATGCCCAGCCCGAACAACAGGATGACCGCCGTCACCCGCTGAAGGATCCAGGGCCACAGGCCGCCGCGGGCTTCGGTCGCGATGTCCGCTCTCACCGGCCCCTCCTCTCTAAGCCGTGCCGCCGCGGGCAAGGAACGCGATGGACACGTAGGCGAACACGACCAGCAGGGCGGCCGCCAACGCCATCAGAGCGTAGTAGAGCGACTTGTGGGTACGGATCCCGATCCCGAAGTCGAAGAGCAGGACCCTCACGCCATTCAGGCCGTGGTAGAGCACCGCCGCCGTAAGGGCGACGTCCAGGATGACGAAGAGGGGCCGCTCCAGCGTCTGGAACATGCGGTCGAAGGCGCCCGCGCCCTGCTGGGCGTGCGAGATCACCCAGATATGGGCGAAGAGGTAGAGCACCAGCACCAGGCCGCTCACCCGGTGCAGGAGCCAGGCCCACATACCGACGCCCTTCCAGTTGCCGGCACCCACCGGGAGATCTCGAGGCGTCGTGGCCGCCCGCCGAAGGACCGGCCCCTGTGGCCGGCGCCGGCGCTCCCGCCGGGCCGGGAAGCGGTGCCTGCACGTCCGTCACGCGCTCTCCTTCCGTTCGTACGCCCGGCGTCCTTCCTCGTAGAGGTCGCCGCCGTACATATCGTTGACCACGATGGCGGGGAAGTCCACCACCTCCAGCTCGCGGATGGCCTCCGGGCCCAGCTCCTCATAGGCCACCACCCGGGCAGCGGTCACCCGCTGGGCCAGCAGGGCGGCCGCCCCGCCCACCACCGCGAAGTAGACGGCCTTGTTGCGGGCCATGGCCTCCTTGACCGCGGCGCTCCGGTAGCCCTTGCCGATCATGCCCTTGAGCCCCAGGTCGAGCAACGTGGGCGAGTACGCGTCCATGCGCCCGGAGGTGGTGGGTCCGATGGAGCCGATCACCTTGCCCGGCTTGGCCGGGGACGGGCCGGCGAAGTAGATGGTCTGGCCCTGCAGGTCGACGGGCAGCTCCTCCCCGCGTTCCACCAGCTCCACCAGCCGCTTGTGGGCCGCGTCGCGGGCGACCAGCAGGGTGCCGGTGAACAGCACCCGGTCGCCCGCGCGGAGATCGGCGATCGCCTCGTCGGTGAGGGGCGTCGTCAGGCGCTTCTCGGTGGCTGAGGGCGCGCTCACAGCACCGCCTCCTTGTGCCGGGCGGAGTGGCACTGGATGTTGACGGCCACCGGCAGCGAGGCGAGGTGCGCGGGAGCCTCCTCGACGAACACGTCCATCACGGTGATACGGCCGCCCAGGCCCTGCGGCCCGATGCCCAGGTCGTTGCAGCGCCGCTCGAGCTCGTCCTCCAGCTCCGCCAGGCGGGGGACCGGGTTGACCGAGCCGATGTCCCGCAGGAGCGACTTCTTGGCCAGGTAGGCGCAGTGCTCGAAGGTACCGCCGATCCCCACGCCCACCACCATGGGCGGGCAGGCGTTCGGTCCGGCTTTGGCCACGGTGTCCACCACGAAGTCGACCACGGCCGGCCGGCCCTGCGACGGCTTCAGCATGCTCAGGGCGCTCATGTTCTCGGCGCCTCCCCCCTTGGGCGCGACGGTGATGCGCACCTGCTCGCCGGGGACGATGCGGGTGTGGAGGATGGCGGGCGTGTTGTCCCCGGTGTTCTTGCGCTCCCCGAAGGGGTCGGTCACCGAGGACTTGCGCAGGTAGCCGTCGGTGTAGCCGCGGCGCACGCCTTCGTCGACGGCCTCCTGCAGGTCGCCCCCCACCAGGTGGACGTCCTGCCCCACCTCCAGGAAGACGACCGCCAGACCGGTGTCCTGGCAGGCCGGCATCCGCTCCTCCCGGGCGATGCGGGCATTCTCCAGGAGCTGGCGGAAGATGTCCCGCCCGGTCTCCGACTCTTCGTCCCGCAGCCCCGCCTCGAACCGGGCGATCAGGTCGCCGCCCAGGTCGCAGCAGGCGTCCACGCAGAGTCGGGCCAGGGCTTGGCTGATCGCACCGACCTCCAGCTCCCTCACGGCCGCACCCCCCCCAGCATCTCTTCCGTGTGCCGCCGGACCCACCCCGACTCTCGCGGCTCGCGGGCCACGCCGCTCTCCATGGCGGCCTGGGCCACCGCCTCGGCGACACTGGGCGCGATGTGCAGGTCGAACGCCTCGGGCATGACGTGGTCCGGCGCAAGGTCGTCCCCCACCAGGTCGGCCAGGGCGTGGGCGGCCGCGATCTTCATGGCCTCGTTGACGTCGGAGGCCCGCACGTCGAGAGCGCCGCGGAAGATGCCCGGGAAGCCCAGCACGTTGTTGACCTGGTTCGGATAGTCGCTCCGCCCGGTCGCCACCACCGCCGCGCCGGCCTGCTTGGCCAACTCGGGGCGGATCTCCGGATCGGGGTTCGCCAGCGCGAAGATGATGGGGTCCCGGTCCATGGAGCGCACCATCTCCGGCGTGACCAGGTCCTTGACGGACACTCCGATGAAGCAGTTGGCCCCCTCCATCGCGTCGGCCAGGCTGCCGCACCGGTCCCGCTTGTTGGTCCGCTGGAGCATCTCGCGTTTGATCGCGTTGAGGTCCTCGCGCTGCGAGCAGACGATGCCCTTGGAATCCACCAGGATGATGTCCTTGACCCCGACGTCCAGCAGGAGCTTCGCGCAGGCGATGCCGGCCGCCCCCGACCCGTTCACGATGACGTGCAGATCGGCCAGCGAGCGCTCGGTCAAGCGGCAGGCGTTGATGATGCCGCTCATCACCACCACGGCGGTGCCGTGCTGGTCGTCGTGGAAGACGGGGATGTCGCAGCACTCCTTCAGGCGTCGCTCCACCTCGAAGCACCGGGGCGCCGAGATGTCCTCCAGGTTCACGCCGCCGAAGGTGGGGGTGAGGAGCTCGACGGTCCGGACGATGTCGTCCGGGTCCTGGCTGTCCACGCAGAGGGGGAAGGCGTCCACCCCGGCGAAGGCCTTGAAGAGGACGCTCTTGCCCTCCATGACCGGCATCGCCGCCCGCGCGCCGATGTTGCCCAGGCCCAGCACCGACGACCCGTCCGAGACGACGGCCACCAGGTTCCAGCGACGCGTGTAGCGATCGACCAGGGAAGGGTCCCGGTGGATCGCGAGGCAGGGCTCGGCCACCCCGGGCGTGTAGGCGACGGAGAGGTCGTGCTTGCTGGTGACGCCCACCCGGCTGACGACCTCGATCTTGCCCCGCCACTGGTCGTGCAGCTTCAGCGCCTCTTCTTGGATGTTCACCCCAGCCGTACCTCCCGTTCGCTCGACGCCGTCGCCGCCCGTCCGAAGGGCCCCGCTCGCCGGCTGATCTGGGGGGACAAAAAAATCCAGCCCCGATCCACCACCTCTGGATCCGGCTGGATCGCGGGAGCTGTCTCCGTGCCGGATACCTGGTCGACAGTCCAGGACGGGCGGCGGGTGCCTCCGCGGCAGCATCTCTCCTCGCGCGTTCACGCTTGTATGCTTTCTAACATAGTCGACCGGCGATTGCCATGTGCGCCTCGTTTGGTCCGTTCCGCCCAGTCTAGTAGAGTGTGCCGCGGAGCGCCCGCCCCGTCATTCGTCAGCGACACCAGAGGGAAGACCATGCGCGTCCTCTCGGGGATCCAGCCGTCCGGACGGCTGCATATCGGCAACTACTTCGGCGCCATGCGGCAGCACCTGGCGCTGCAGGCGGAGAACGAGGCCTTCTACTTTATCGCCGCCTACCACGCGCTGACCACCGTCCAGGACCCCGAGGAGCTGCGCCGCCTGACCCGCGACGTGGCCCTGGACTACCTCGCCCTGGGCCTGGACCCCGCGCGCACCGCCCTCTTCCGCCAGCAGGACGTGCCCGAGGTGACGGAGCTCACCTGGATCCTCTCCTGCATCACCACCATGGGCCTGCTGGAGCGGGCGACCAGCTACAAGGACAAGGTGGCGCAGGGCATCGTCCCCAACGTGGGGCTCTTCACCTATCCGGTGCTGATGGCGGCCGACATCCTGATCTACCGCTCGCACCTGGTCCCCGTGGGACAGGACCAGAAGCAACACATCGAGATCACCCGCGACCTCGCCACGAAGTTCAACAACGCGTACGGCGATATCCTGGTGGTGCCCGAGCCGTACATCCTGGAGGAGACGGCGGTGGTCCCCGGCACCGACGGGCGCAAGATGTCCAAGAGCTACGACAACACCATCGGCATGTTCGAGGAAGGCAAGCCGCTCAAGCAGAAGGTGATGGGCATCGTCACCGACTCGACGCCGGTGGAGGCGCCCAAGGACCCGGAGACCTCCACGCCCGTTCCTGCTGCTGAAGCTGATGGCCGCGCCGGAGGAGACCGAGGAGTGGGCGGCCCGCTACCGCGCCGGCGGCCTGGGCTACGGCGAGGTGAAGAAACGGCTGCTCCAGCTGATCGACGAGACCTTCGGGCCGTTCCGCCAACGGCGCAAGGAACTCGACGCCGACCCCGGCTACGTCGACGACGTGCTGGCCGACGGCGCACGGCGGGCCCGCGCGGTCGCCCACGGGCTGATGGAGGAGGTCCGCGAAGCCGTGGGGCTGCCCATCAGCTACCAGCCGCCCGCGTAGGGCGATCGAAGGAAGGGCGGGAGCGCCAGCATACCCCCGCCCGGAGCTCTCTCATGCGGCGGACCGCCGCGGTCAGGTCCCTCAGGTGCCGCCCGAAAGGTAGAGCAGGCCGGCCATGCCCAGGACGGCAAGGCCGATGCCCAGCATCACCACCAGGAGCTCCCGGCTCCCACCCTTGGGCGGAGCTCCTGTCTCGCCGGAGGTGCCGGCTTCGGCCGGCTCGTCCGGCGCGCTCCGGCGCAGCGTGAGCAGGGCGAGCTCCCGGCTCCGCAGCACGACGAAGACGCCGACCACCAGCACGGCGATGAACACCAGGCGGGTCACGACGCCACCGCCTCGTCGGTGAGAGCCAGGGCCTCGTCGAGCACGGCGAACGCCTCCCGCAGCTCCGCCTCGGTGACGCAGAGCGGCGGGTTGGTGAAGAGGATGTGGCCGTTGGCGAAGACGAAGAGCCCCTTCTCCTTGAGGAAGGCCAGCAGCCTCTTCATCTCCGGACTCGATCCGTTGAAGGGAGCCATCGGCTCCTTGGTCTCCCGGTCGCGGACCAGCTCCAGGGCCCCGAAGAGTCCGATGGAACGGACGTCGCCCACCGAGGGATGGCGTTCCGCGAGCCCGGCGAGCAGGTCCGCCATCACGGCGCCCATCCGCTTGGCGTTGCCCACCAGATCGTCCTCCCGGAGCACCGTGAGCGTCGCCACCGCGGCGGCCAGGCACATGGGATGGGCGTTGTAGGTCAGGCCGCCGTAGAAGACCCGGTCGCGGAAGTGCTCGGCGATGGGGGGGCTGATGGCGACGGCGCCCAGCGGCAGGTAGGCGGAGGTCAGGCCCTTGGCCATGGTGACGAGGTCGGGCACCACCCCCCAGTGGTCCACGGCGAACCACTCCCCGGTGCGGCCCAGGCCGCACATCACCTCGTCGCAGACCAGCAGGATGCCGTGACGGTCGCAGAGCTCGCGGAGCCCCTGCAGGTAGCCGTCCGGCGGGACGATCAGGCCGTTCGTGCCGGTGACCGTCTCGATGAACACGGCCGCGACGGTCTGCGGCCCCTCGTACATGAGGGTCTCCTCCAGCTGGTCCAGGCACTTCTGGGAGAAGACCTGGTCGCGTGTCGCCCTCCTGGTAGAGGTGGCTGCGGTAGGCGTAGGGGTCGAAGACTCGGATCACTCCGGGAAAGCCCGGCTCGTTCGCCCAGCGGCGGGGGTCTCCGGTCAGGGCGATGGCGCCGGCCGTGGCGCCGTGGTAGCTGCGGTACCGGGCCGACGATCTTGTGGCGGCCGGTGTAGGCCCGGGCCAGTCGGATGGCGTTCTCGTTGGCCTCGGCGCCGCCCAGGGTGAAGAAGAAGACGTCCAGGTCGCCGGGGGTGACCTCGGCCAGCAGGGGGCCGATCTCGGCGCGCACGCGCGTGGCCATGCCCGGGCCGGCGTAGGCCAGTTCCTCCGCCTGCCGCTTGATCGCGTCGATCACGCGCCGGTCCCCGTGACCGATGTTCATGCACATCAGCTGGGAGTTCAGGTCGAAGTACCGTTTGCCGTTGGCGTCCCAGAAGTAGACGCCCTCGCCTCGGACCATCGGGATGGGCGCGACCGCCCCCTGGGCCGACCACGAGAAGAAGGTGTGCCGCTTGGTGAGACGGACCATCTCCTCCGCGGACATCACCGCCGCCGCGCCCGTGGACGGCCCGCTCGTGCTCGTCGAGTCCATGCCCCTCCTCCTAGCTCCAGGTGCTCGCCTTTGCGGTCCAGGATCCAGCGGTCGATGACCACCTTCTTGTCCGTGAAGAAGTCGATGGCGTCCCGGCCTTGGCCGTGGAGGTCGCCGAAGAACGAGTCCTTGCGGCCTCCGAACGGGAAGTAGGCCATCGGGGCGGGGACGCCGATGTTGATGCCGATGTTGCCGGCGTTGGCCTCCACCTTGAAGCGCCGGGCCGCGTAGCCGTCCTGGGTGTAGAGGGAAGCCGCGTTACCGTAGGGGCTCCGGTCGATGAGCTCGAGCGCCTCGTCCAGGGAGTCGACCGTCATGATCGACACGACCGGGCCGAAGATCTCCTCCTGCGCCACGGTCATGGCCGGGGTGACGTGATCCAGGAGGGTGGGCCCGACGAAATAGCCCTGCCCGCAACCCGGTGTGACGACGGTCGGCTCGCGCCCGTCCAGGACCAGCGTGGCTCCTTCCCGCACTCCCTGCTCGATCAGTCCCAGGATGCGCTCCTTGGCCGCCGCCGAGATCACCGGCCCCATGGTCACCCGCTCGTCGAGCCCATAGCCCACCACGACCTTCTCCGCCTCGGCCTTGAAGGCCTCGAGCGCCCGGTCGTGGGTCTCTTCCCCCACGCAGACCAGCACCGAACCGGCCAGACACCGCTCGCCGGCACAACCGAAGAAGGAGTTGATCCAGTTCAACGCCGCCCGTTCGATGACGGCGTCGGGCATCACCACCAGATGGTTCTTGGCCCCGGCCTGAGCCTGGACCCGCTTCTTGTGGCGGGCCCCCTCCTGGTAGACGTAGTGCCCCACCCGGGAGGACCCGACGAAGGAGATGCCCCTGACGAGGGGGTGCTGCAGCAGGGCGTCCACCACCTCCTTGTCGCCGTTGACCATGTTCATCACGCCCGCCGGGAAGCCCGCCTCGTTGAAGAGCTCGCAGAGCAGGTGCTGGCTGATGGGGTCCTGCTCGGAGGGCTTGACGACGTAGGTGTTGCCCGCCGCGACCGCGTAGGGCCAGAACCAGAACGGCACCATCATGGGGAAGTTGAAGGGGGCGATGCAGGCGAAGACACCCAAGCCACGCCGCCGACCGGGTGGCCACCCCTCCACCTTACCTGCTCGGCAGGAACGACACGATCGCAGAGACTCGTGCTGCCGAAGCGGCAAAGACCGGCGGTCGCGCTAGGAGAAGACCAGCGTGATGATGACGAAGACGGGCAGGAGGACGGCGGCCGAGTAGGCCATGTAGCCGAAGAAGCTGGGCATCCGCAGCCCCGATCGCTCGGAGATGGACTTGACCATGAAGTTGGGCGCGTTGCCGATGTAGGAGTTGGCGCCCATGAAGACCGCGCCCGCGGAGATGGCCGCGAGGAAGGTGGCCGGCACGTGGCCCGTTCCGACCAGAGCGGCGCTGCTGGCCAGCGCCGGCTGGCCCTGCACGCCCAGGAAGCCCTGCGCGACCGCCGAGAACGTCAGGTAGGTGGGCGCGTTGTCCAGGAACGACGAGAGCGTGCCCGTCACCCAGAAGTAGTGCCAGGGCTCGGTGAGCCCCAACTGGTCGCCGTGCGCCCGCAGGATGGCCAGGGCCGGGATCATGGTGGCGAAGATGCCGGCGAAGACGATCGCCACCTCGCCGATGGGCGCCCAGCTGAAGTGGTTCGCCTTGCGCGTGCCGCGGGGGCCCACGCGGAGCGAGAGCAACAGCATCGCCAGCATCGCCACTTCCCGCAGGAAGGGGAAGTGGAGCCGCTCGCCTACGTCGGCCAACGGGGCCGACGCCAGGACGGCGGCGATCACGCCCAGCAGGAACAGGATGTTGACCGCGCCGGCGATCCGCATGGGCACGTAGTCCTGCACATCCATCCTCAGCGCGGCGCTGGTCTCCCGACCGTACAGGCGATACTCGATCATCATGAACACGGCCAGGATGAGGACGAGGGCGAGCCCCCATTGCGGCAGCAGGCGCAGGGTCCAGAAGAACGGCACGCCCCCCAGGAAGCCGAGGAACAGCGGCGGGTCGCCCAAGGGGGTCAGCAGTCCGCCCACGTTGCAGACCACGAAGATGAAGAACACCAGGATGTGACGCGTGTGCTTGCGTTCCGAGTTCGCCCGGAGCAGCGGGCGGACCAACAGCATGGCAGCACCCGTGGTCCCCACGAAGTTCGCCAGAACCGCCCCCACCCCCAGGAAGGCCAGGTTCGAGAGCGGGGTACCCAGCAGGTTCCCCGTCAGGTAGATGCCCCCCGAGATCGTGTAGAGGGCCGCGAGCAGCATGATGAAGGACAGGTACTCCTCGGCGGTGCGCAGCACCTCGTCCCAGCCGGTGGCCCCATACTGGGCGATCAGGTACACGATCACCGGCACGCCCAGGACGGCAGCGACGGCCGCCTTGTTCCGATTGTGCTCGAACCATTCCTCCACGGTCAGCGGCAGCAGCGCGATGGCCAACAGCATGCCCGCGAAGGGGAGGAGCAGCCAGAGACTCAAATCGGCGCCGAACTCGAAGGGCATCGGATCTCCCGGCGGCGGTGGACGGAAGTCGTCACTGTACCAAGTCGCCGGGCGGCACCGCGCCCTCATCGAAGGTATCCTTCCTCCAGACGCGGGTATTGTCTGCCCTGGTCCTCCGCCGGGGCGGACGACCAGCCGAGAGCGCGAGACCGAGGAGGGACCGCACGAGAGCCAAGTGGAGAGAACGGGTACGGACTGCCATCCTCCGGGACCCGCGCCGGGCGGTGGGGCACTCGGCCGGCTACGTGGGCGCGGTCGTCGTGGTGCTCTTGGTGCTCGCGTCGGCGCTGCTGCTCAGTCCCACAGGGCGACGGCCGGCGTCGAGCGCCTTGCCGCAGGCGGGGCGAGGTTACTCGACGGCCCCGCCGCCGGCGGTGGTCGAGGCAGCGCTGAAGGAGGCTGCGGCTGCGCGATTGACCGACTTCCCCCGGCGGACGATACCGCCGTTCGTGCCCGGGGCGCTTCGCGGGCCGAAGGCGGGGCCGTTCCTGTCCCTGCTCGCAACCGGCCCGGTCGACGTCAGGACCGGCCCCGCGGGCAGGCTCGTCCGTCGGTTTCCTGCCACGCCTCTACGGGAGCACCCCCACGGCCTTCCTGGCGGTGGATCAGGCCAGGGACGGGAAGGGTCGGCTCTGGTACCGGGCCCTGCTGCCCGCCCGGCCCAACGGGACCCGAGGCTGGATCCTGGCCACGCAGGTCAAGGCGCGGAAATTGCGCCGGGCCGTCCTGGTGGCGCTGGGTACGAACCGGCTCACGGTGTACGAGGGCGAGCGGGTGCTCGCCACCTATCCGGTGTGCGTCGGCGCCCGGTCCACCCCCACGCCGACCGGGGACTTCTTCATCGATCAGCGGATCCGCACCTCACCCAGGGGCGCGTACGGCCCCCTGGCCTTGGGCTTGAGCGCCTTCTCCGAGGTCCTGACCGACTGGCCCGGCGGAGGCGTGGTCGGGATCCACGGGACCAACCGGCCGTCCAGCATCGGCCGGGACATCAGTCACGGCTGCGTGCGGCTCCGGAACGCGGACATCCTGTCCCTGGGGACCCTGGTCGAGTTGGGGACGCCGGTCTTCATCCGCTCCTGACGGTACAATGACCAGATGGACGAACGCGCAGACACCCCGCCTCCCGAGCACGATCCGAGCGGCTCGGAGGAGTTCGAACAGATCCTTCGCTCCACGCTGAGGGAATACGCCGACGTGAGAGAGTTCCACCACTTGACGGACGAGGAGCGGGCCACACTCACGGCGCTCGAGCACCAGGCCCAGGATCAGGGCGCGGCGGGCGGCCTCATCCCCTTCGTCAACGAAGGCGTCCACGAGGCCCTGGCCTCGGACATCGTCTTCGCCGTCACCACCGGTCCGATGTACAGCGACATGCCGGAGCCCTGGACGATGATGCTGGACGAGGAGAACACGGTCATCGGCGAGTGGTTGCCGCAAAGCAAGATCGCCGAGGCCAAGGAAAGCGGCCGCTGCATCTTCCTCTCGCAGGACTTCGTCATGTACAAGGACCGCAAAGCGATCGGCCCCAGCCGCTTCGTCATGCCCTTTATCTGTCTCCCCTTGGACGATGGCTCGCCGATGTCGCTCTGCGGTCTCGGCTCCCCGTCGCCGCCCGGCGACGCGTACGTCCGTGAGTTGATGGGGAATCCAGGCCCCGAGGTGGCGACCATGCTCGTGGGGTCTGCCTCAAAGACGCTGAAGGTTAGGAGATCGCATGGGCGAGACGGCACGGACGACCCCCTGGGTCGGCAATCTCGAGGACATGGTGGAGTTCGCGGAAGGCGGCATCGTCAGCAAGACCATCGTCGACGAGCCGCGCACCAAGGTGGTGCTCTTCATCTTCCACCCGGGGCAGTCGCTCTCCGAGCACACGGCCAGCATGCCCGCGGCCATCCACGTGCTCAGCGGTCGGGCCTCCCTCCTGCTGGGAGACGAACGCCACGAGGCGCAGGCGGGCACCTACGTCTACATGCCGGCCAACCTGAACCACGCCGTGGACGCCCAGGAGGACCTCGTCTTCCTCCTGACCCTGTTCAAGGGCTGATCCACAAGGGGCGGCCGCCGATCGAGGCAGGGGGCCGCGCGATCGACGCCCGAGCGGCGCGGGCGACAGACTGGCCTCTCCATACCCCATGGGGTATAATGCGGACGGCGCGAGACCACCAGACAGGCAACGGGGGTAAGGGACATGGGCGAGACACAGACCACCGAGAAGAGGGTCCCCAGGAACGGCAGCGTGGGCACCTCCACGGTCCGGGCGGAGATCGACTCCGGTATCTGCGGCTTCCACACGGTGGTCACGGCCGAGGCCGAGTCCATGCGAAAGGTGAAGCTGACCATCGACAGCGAATGCAAGATGATCCAGAAGGCGGCCGCGCAGCTGCCCGAGATGGACATGCTGG
This sequence comes from uncultured Actinomycetota bacterium, assembly GCA_963796315.1. Taxonomy (GTDB): domain Bacteria; phylum Actinomycetota; class Thermoleophilia; order RBG-16-64-13; family RBG-16-64-13; genus CAWCLH01. Next base: position 39,597 of record CAWCLH010000021.1, on the reverse strand, counting down.
AAGAGCTGAAGGCGGGACTGGGCAAAGGCCACGTCTACGAGGTCCTCTCCGGCAGCGTCAAGCACGTCACCTGCCCGGTGGGCTCCGGCATCCTGAAAGCGGCCGAAGCCGCCGCCGGCCTGGCCCTCCCCAAGGACGCCACCATCACGGTGACGAAGCAGTCGTCCTGACCGGGCGGTAGCCCGAAACTCTCGGGCGACCACCGCCCTCCGCGGGACGAGACAAGCGCCGACAACCTCGCCGCCGCCGAGGGCGGAAGCCCAGGCGGCCGGCGTCAACCGGGCACAACTCAAGAACGGTGCCCCCCGCCACGCGAACGCGAGGGTCCGGAACGCTGACCTACCTGCGAGTGGCGCGGACCCACCGCTAGTGGCCGCGAACGCCGGCCTCTCCGCTACGCAGAGCGAGGACGCCCGCGAGCGAGCATTGAGCGTCTGCGCGAACAGCGAAGCGAACGGGGCGTCGGAGCGACGCAAGCGAGGGGTCGTCCGAGCAACGTCGCCCCCCAGCTACGAAGAGCGCGGATACCCCCGACGGAGCGTTGAGCGTCCGCGCGAAAGCGGAGGAGGGGGTATCCGCGCTCTCAGCGTCTGCGCGAAAGCGGAGGAGGGGGTGTCCGCGCTCTACTCGATAAGTATTAGCCCCGTCCACCGCACCGGCTCGTCCGCGGAGAAGGCCATCTGCAGGCCGGCATTCTGAGCGGTCTTGAACACGTCGATGCCCACCGCCTCCATCGCCGGCCGCGCCTCGTAGGGCCGGCGGCAGGGCTTGCCGCTGGCGACGCCCACGCAGGTGGGGCAGAGGAGACAGAGGCCGCCGGTGAATCCGGTGGCATAGGGGAAGCCCGCCTTGAACGCCTCGGTCTCCACCCGGGTCACCACCGCCCCCAGCATCCGGTTGGCGTCCCCGTGGTAGAGCTCCTCGAGCTCGGAGAGCTTCTTGTCACCCAGACCCTGGTCGTCCAGATCGGCCGAGGTGTTCGCCGAGACCACCTGCACCACCATCGCCCTCGAGTACAGGGCGAGCACCGTCCGGAACTCGGCGACCGACATGGTGTTGGGTGGGCAGTGCAGGTAGTTGCCGTAGCCCTCGCACACCGGCACCGCGCACTTCAACCGGACCCGCTCGTCCACCACGACCCGGTCCGCGGGGATGATCGCCGCCTCGTCGGCGCCGAACTGCTTGGCTTGGTCGATCAAGAAGGCGAACGTCTCCGCCGGATGCTCCACTGGGCCCCCTTCGGCTCGGGCCTCCCCTACTCGACCGGGAGGCGTCGCAGCTCGAATACTACTGGATTGGCCGCATCGGGACAGGAGACCACCGCTCGATCGGGGTCGCTCTCCCACGGCATGCTGCCCCCGAAGCGGAGCGCGGCCAGGAACGGCGACATGGCGGTGATGGCCCAGGTGCAGAGACCGGCCGGCGCGCGCAGGTCCTTGATGTCCCAGCTCTCCCCGGGCCGATAGCCGCACGGAGGGTCCCCGCTCTCCAAGATGGTCTGCACGGTGACGCGGATGGTGGGCGTGACGTAATCCGGGCTCATGCGGCTCTCCTCGATCGGAGGGATGAGAGGGTCATCCTAGGGTGCCGCGCGGGAGCACGCAAGGCGGACGCTGCCCGCCGCCCGCGCCGCGAGGGCCAACGACCGCCCGCTGCGGCGCGCTGCAGAGGCCGACCGCCGTGGTAGCCTCGCCCCATCATGCGCCGGCTGATCGACCTGACCCACCCTCTCGGCCCGGACACGCCCGTGCTGCCCGGAGACCCCCCGGTGACGGCCACCTCGCGCGCCACCCACGCCGGCGACGGCTACGCGGTGCTCACGCTCTGCCTGGGCACGCATGCCGGGACCCACGTGGACGCGCCCTTCCACATGCTGCCGGAGGGCGCGACGCTGGAGGCGGTCCCCCTGTCCCGGTTCGTTGGGCCGGCCGCCCTGCTCGACGTGCGCCGGCCGGCGGCGACGGCCATCGAGCGGGAGGACCTGGTCCGGGCGGCCGAGGAGTGGCGGCGACGCAGGGGGGACCCTTTACCGGTGGGCGCCCGACTCCGGGGTCGTCCGCTCTGAGCGGGGCGACCATCGCGCTGATCTGGACCGGCTGGGACCGCCACTTCGGCACCTCCCTGGCCGTGCGCCACCCCTTCCTCACCCCGGATGCGGCCGCCTGGCTCCTGGAGCAGGACGTGGGGTTGGTCGGTACCGACGCGTTCAGCCTGGACCCGGTGCTGGGCGAGAGCTTCCCGGTCCACCGCCTGCTGCTTGGGCGCCGGCGTGCCCCTGGTGGAGAACCTGGCCAGCCTGGAGAGCCTCGCTGCGGAGACCGGCGAGGTCACCTGCGCGATGCTGCCCCTTCGTCTCCAAGGAGCGGACGGCTCGCCGGTGCGGGCCGTGGCCTGGGTGGATGAGGACGGAGGCGAGTCCTCGTAGCCGCTGGATCCCGGGTCCGGGCCCGGTGGCCGGCGCGCGAGAGGGGCCGTCAGCGGTCGGCGAAACCCGCCCGGACCAGTTCGGCCACCTCGGTCGGATCGACCCCCACCCGGATGCCCACCGCCTCCAGGGCCCGCTTCTTGGCCTGCGCGGTGCCGGCGCTCCCCGAGATGATGGCGCCGGCGTGGCCCATCTGCTTGCCCGGCGGCGCCGTGAACCCCGCGATGTACGCCACCACCGGCTTGGTCACCTCGCGGGCGATGAACTCGGCCGCCAGCTCCTCCTCGCCGCCGCCGATCTCGCCCACCAGCACGATGATCTCGGTCTGCGGGTCGGTCTCGAAGTCGGCCAGCACGTCGATGAAGGTGGACCCGACGATGGGGTCGCCCCCGATGCCGACGGCGGTGGACTGTCCCAGCCCCCGAGCGGTGAGCTCGGCGGCGATCTGGTAGGTCAGCGTGCCCGAGCGGCTGACCAGCCCCACCGGTCCGGGCTGGAAGATCTGGGGCGGCATGATGCCCACGTTGGCCTTCCCCGGGGAGATCACGCCCGGGCAGTTGGGGCCGACCATGCGCACCCCTCGCACCCGCAGGTAGGCGTAGAGACCCAGCATCTCGTGGGCGGGGATGCCTTCGGTGATGGTGACGATCAGGCGGACGCCGGCGTCGACGGCCTCGTAGATGGCGTCGGCGGCGGCGCGGGGAGGCACGAAGATCAGCGAGACGTCCGCCCCCGTCGCCGCCACGGCCGCCGCCGCCGTGTCGAAGACGGGGATCCCCTCGACCTCCTGGCCTCCCTTGCCCGGCGTGGTGCCGGCCACCACCTGGGTGCCGTAGGCCCGGTTGCGCAGGGCATGGAAGGAGCCCTCCCGGCCGGTCGAGCCCGTGCACCAGCACCCGGCTCTCCTGGTCGATCAGGATGGCCATCAGTCCTCCCGCCCCTCGGCCAGCTGGACGGCCCGGCGGGCCGCCCCCAGCATGGTAGGTTCCACGGCCAGGTTCGGCTTGGCCGCCCGGGCCAGGAGCTCGCGCCCTTCGGCTTCGTTGGTGCCGTCCAGGCGCACGACGATGGGGATGGTCAGGCCCATCCGCTCGATGGCGGCGAGGACGCCGCGGGCCACCTCGTCGCAGCGGGTGATGCCGCCGAAGATGTTGAAGAGGATCACCCGCACCTTGGGGTCGGCGGTGATCACCTCGAGGGCCGTCACGATCTCCTCGGCCTGGGCGCCCCCGCCCACGTCCAGGAAGTCGGCCGGCCGGCCGCCGGCGGCCGCCACCACGTCCAGGGTGCTCATCACCAGGCCCGCGCCGTTGCCCAGCACGCCGATGTCGCCGTCCAGCTTGACGTAGGTCACCCCGCGCTCCAGGGCCAGCTGCTCCTGCGGGTCTTCGGCGGCGACGTCGCGCATGCCGGCGATGTCCGGGTGGCGGTAGAGCGCGTTGTTGTCGACGGTCATCTTGGCGTCCACCACCACCAGGCCGCCCTCGGCCGTGACGACCAGCGGGTTGACCTCGACCAGGGTGGCGTCGTAGTGGACGAAGGCTGCGTAGAGCCGCCCCAGGACGGCGGCCACTTTGCCCACCAGCGCCGGCTCCAGGCCGGTCTCGAACCCCAGGCTGCGGCCGACGTGGTCCTTCCAGCCGATCAGCGGGTCCACGTGGCGCCGGGCGATGGCGCCCGGATGCGTGGCCGCGAGCTCCTCGACGTCCATGCCCCCCTTCGCGGAGAGCATCACCAGCGGCCGCTTGGCCTCCCGGTCCAGGACCACCGCCGCGTAGAGCTCGCGGTCGATGGCCGACGCCTCCTCGACCAGCACGCGTCCCACCAGGTGACCCTTGATGTCCATGCCCAGGATGCGCGCGGCGGCCTCCCGGGCCGCGTCCGGGCCCTCGGCCAGGGCCACGCCTCCCGCCTTGCCCCGGCCACCGGTGTGCACCTGCGCTTTGATCACCACCCGGCCCCCCAGGTCCCGCGCGGCCTGGGCGGCGTCGTCGGCGGTGGTGGCGACGGAGCCCCGCGGCGCAGTCAGGCCCAGCCGGGAGAGCAGTTCCTTGCCCTGGTGCTCGTAGAGGTCCATCAGCGCGCCCCGCGGAGGCCGGCGGTCGTCATCCGATCATGGCCTCCCGGGAGCGGTACTCGCCCAGCTCCCCGCGCAGCACGTCGACCACCTCGCCCAGCGTGGCGTACGCCTTGAGCGCGTCGCGCATGGGGTAGAGCAGATTGTCGGTGCCCTTGGCGGCCTGCCGCAACTCGGCCAGGGCCCGCTCCACCGCGGAGCCGTCCCGCTCGGCCTTGACCGCGGCCAGCTTCTCCTCCTGGCGCTGCTGGACGGCCGGGTCGACCCGCAGCAGGTTCATGGCGGGCCGCTCGTCGGTGGCGAAGCGGTTCAGGCCGACGATGGCCCGGGTCCCCCGTTCGATGGAGCGCTGGTACTCGTAGGCCGCCTCCTCGATGGCCCGCTGCATGAAGCCCAGCTCGATGGAACGCACCGAGCCGCCCATCTGGTCGATCTGCTCCATGAGGTCCAGCGTGCGGGCCTCGACCTCGTCGGTCAAAGACTCCACCGCGAACGAGCCGGCCAGCGGGTCGACCGTGTCGGCCAGCCCGGTCTCGTGGCCGATGATCTGCTGGGTGCGAAGCGCGATGGTGACCGACTCGTCGGTGGGCAGCGCCAGCGCCTCGTCGAAGGAGTTGGTGTGCAGCGACTGCGTGCCGCCCATGACGGCGGAGAGCGCCTGCAGAGCCACCCGCACCACGTTGTTGTACGGCTGCTGAGCGGTCAGGGTGGCCCCGGCCGTCTGGGTGTGGAAGCGGAGCGTCAGGCTGCGTGGGTCCTTCGCGCCGAAGCGGTCGCGCATCACCCGGGCCCAGATACGCCTGGCGGCGCGGAACTTGGCCACCTCTTCCAGGAAATGGTTGTGGGCGTTGAAGAAGAAGGAGAGCTGCGGGGCGAACTCGTCCACGGCCAGGCCGGCGTCCAGGGCGGCCTGCACGTAGGCGATCCCGTTGGCCAGGGTGAACGCCAGCTCCTGCACGGCGGTCGAGCCGGCCTCGCGGATGTGGTAGCCGGAGATGGAGATGGTGTTCCAGCGCGGCAGCCGCTCGCGGCAGTAGGCGAAGATGTCGGTCACGATGCGCATGGAGGGGCGCGGCGGGAAGATGTAGGTGCCGCGGGCCACGTACTCCTTGAGGATGTCGTTCTGGATGGTGCCCCGCAGCTCCCGGGGGTCGGCGCCCTGCCGCTCGGCCACCAGCTCGTAGAGCAGGAGCAGCACCGAGGCGGGGGCGTTGATGGTCATGGACGTGGACACCTTGCCCAGAGGGATGCCGTCGAAGAGGGTCTCCATGTCGCGCAGTGAGTCGATGGCCACGCCCACCTTGCCCACCTCGCCCTCCACCAGCGGATGGTCGGAGTCGTAGCCCATCTGGGTGGGCAGGTCGAAGGCCACGGAGAGGCCGGTCTGGCCGGAGGAGAGCAGGTAGCGGTACCGGGCGTTGGACTCCTCGGCGGAGGCGAAGCCGGCGTACTGGCGCATGGTCCAGAGCCGGCCCCGATACATGTCCGGGTAGACCCCGCGCGTGTAGGGGAAGGCTCCCGGCTCGCCCAGGGCATCGTCCCAGTCGACGTCGGCCGTGTCGGTCCAGTCGTAGACCGGCTCCACCTCGATACCCGAGTCGGTCCGGCGGACCTGGCCGTCCTCCCCGCCGGCGCTCACGCGCTCTCCTCGGGGTGCGCCGGGGACTCCGACCAGTTCGGTCAGCAGACCCATGGTCGCCTTGGGGTGCACGAAGGCGATGCGGGTGCCGCCCAGACCGCGCCGGGCCACCTCGTCCACCAGCCGGACCCCCTCCGCCTTGAGGCGGGCCAGGGCGGCGTCGAGGTCGTCCACGGCGTAGGCCACGTGGTGCAGGCCGGGGCCGCGTTCGGCCAGGAAGCGGCCCACCGGCGTGTCGGGGCGCAGGGGCCGGAGCAGCTCCACCCGGCTCTCCCCGACGCTCAACGTCACCGCTTCCACCCCCTGCTCCTCGATCACCTCGCGATGGTCGATGGGCAGCGACAGGTGACGGGCGTAGAGGGCGATCGCGGCGTCGAGGTCGGCGACGGCCACCCCCAGGTGATCGATGCGGGAGAGCACGCGAAGACCTCCTCCTCTCCGGACCGAGCGGCCCGGTCGCCGGGCCTCGGGTCAGCGCAGCTTATCGACTCTGTCCGGACTGGGCAAGCTGGGCCAGGAGGGCGGCCAACTGGGGCGAGCGCAGGCTGCCCAGGTACGCGTGGTTGCCCTCGGCCAGGCCCACCAGGCCGTCCTGACCCTGCAGCAGATCGTACTGCAGGCCGTCCTCCCGGAACAGGATGAGGACCAGCCTGCCGTCGGTCGGATGCACCCGCTCCGAGGCGAGCGGCGCGTCGTTGACCAGGGCAAGGACCCGATCGACCAGCTGAGGGTCCTTGCTGCGGGGCAGCACGGCGAACTCGCGCACGTTGACCCCTTGGGGGCCGAACGAGAACCGGTCGATGCGTGCACCGTCGAGCAGAGGGCTGCCCCACCAGAAGTAGAAGAGGAAGGCCGCCACCCCGGCGATGGCGGCGGCGCCGACGATCAGCCCGGCCCGCTTCATCCGCCCGCCGGCGCCGTCTTGGCCTGGCCCGCCGGCGCCCGTTCCCCGGTCACCCGCAGCGACCCGGGGAACCACTCGGGTTCGTAGACCAGCACCGGCGTCGTGCCGGCGGGCACCCGATAGCTCAGGATGAGAGAGAGGGACGTCCCGGGCAACAGGGAACGGGCCGGCGGGCCGGAGGCGCCGGGCTCGAGCGAGTGGACCGCGTCGCCGGACACCAACACGAAATCCCACGGGTCGACGCGGACGGGCTTCTTGCCCGCGTTCGCCACGCGCACCCGCGCCTGGTAGTAGACCTCCCCCTCGGCGGGGGCCGGCCACCCGCCCCGGCTCATGGTCACGTCGGGCAGCGCCGGCTGCTGGGTCGGGGCCAGGCTGCTCACCACGACGGCGGCCTTCCCCAGCGTCACGCTCTTGCCCACGACGGCCTTGACCTCACCCGAGGTGACCGTCCCGGACTGGGTCGACGCGGGGTCGTCCTTGCCGAAGCAGCCGGTCGCCGTCGCCACCAGGAGGGCGAGCAGGAGGAGGGTCAGAGCCCCCGCTGCTGCCGCGCGGGTGCGCGGCCCCCGGGCGGCCCGGGCGCGTGGGTCCCTATGCCTCGTTCCGCTTCTCATCGCGCGACATGGTATCGCAGCCGCGCGCCTGGGGGTTGACCAGATGGGGCACCGGTCCGCCGCGCAGGCCTGCCAGCAGGTTCCGCACGGCGAGCTCGGCCATGCGTCCCCGGGTCTCCACCGTCCCGCTGCCCAGGTGGGGGAGGAGGACCACGTTGGGCAACCCGGCCAGCCCGGCGGCCAGCCGAGGCTCCGCCTCGTAGACGTCCAGTCCCGCCGCCCATACCCGCCCGGAGGCGAGTGCCTCCACCAGGGCCGCTTCGTCCACCACGGCTCCCCGCGCGGTGTTCACCAACACCGCGTCCGGACGGAGGGTGGCCAGTTCCGCGGCGCCGATGAGGTGCCGGGTGGCCGGCGTGAGGGGCACGTGCAGGCTGACGATGTCCGCCGCGGACAGCAGGTCGCCCAGCCGCTCGACGTGGCGCCAGTCCGCCCCGGCCGGCACCTCCTCGGGCGCGAGCGGACCGGAACGGCGCGTGTAGAGCACCGGCATGCCGAAACCCACCGCCCGGCGCGCGACCGCCTGCCCGATCCGGCCCATCCCCACGATCCCCAGGGTGCGGCCGAAGACGTCGTGCCCCAGGAGCAGGCGGGGGGCCCACTCGGTGAAGCGGCCGGCCCGGACGAACGCGTCCCCCTCCACCACCCGCCGGGAGGCCGCCAGGATGAGCGCCCAGGTGAGGTCGGCGGTCGCCTCGGTCAGGACGCCCGGCGTGTTGGCCACCAGCACCCCGCGGCGGGTGGCCGCCTCCACGTCGATGTTGTCGTAGCCCACCGCGTAGGTGGAGACCACCTTCAGCTGCGGCCCGGCCGCGTCGAGCACCTGGGCGTCGATGCGGTCGGTCAGCACGCAGAGGATGCCCTCCGCCCCCCTCACCCCGGCCAGGACCTCCTCCCGGGAGAGCCGCCGGTCCTCGGGGGTGCCGAGCAGCCGGGTGGCGGCCGCCAACAACGACGGCCCGGGCTCGGGGATCAGGCGGGTGAGGAACACCCGCGGGCGCTCGCCGGGAGACGACGCGTGCGGGTCACCCTGGCCGCTCACTCGGAGAACACCACGCCCAGGAAGTCCTGGATGCGGTTCTCCACGGCGATCTCGTTGCTGCCTTCCAGCAGCGCCGTACCGTGATCGCTCCCCGGGTAGAGCTGCATCACCGCGGAGGAACGGGCCAGACCGACCATCGTGCGGGCCTCCTGCGCGCCCACGTCCCGCTCGGCGGCGAGGAACAGCTCGGGCACGCGGATCTTGGGCAGCGCCGACCGGGCGTCGAGCCCTCGAAAGACCGCGGGGGCCGAGAGGCAGACCACCCCCAGGACCGGTTCGCGCGACGCCGCGATGAGAGAGGCGGTGCCGCCCATGGAGGCGCCCATCAACACGACCTTCTCAGCGCCCTGGGCGCGGACCTCGGCGATGGCGGCCTCCACGTCGAGGTCGAGCTTGTCGATCTCCTTGCTCCCGCCCGACTCGCCGTAGCCGCGAAAGTCGAAGGTCAGCACCTGGTAGCCATCCTGCCCCAATTCCCGGGCGAACTCGAACCAGCTGGTCTGGTCGGCGGGATACATGTGGGCGGCGACGATACCCAGGGGACCCGCGCCGAACACGCGGCCGGAGAGCGTCACCCCGTCCGTCGTGGTGAAGGTCACCGTCCGCCCGCCCTGCGCGAGCCGGGGGAGACTCCTCCGTCCCCGAGCACCCGGCGACGGTCGACGAGGACGGCCGTCAGCAGCACGAGCAGCGACGCTCGGCAATGCTCGGAGGGCGGGCCGCTCCCGCCGCGCGGCTCGACGTGGGAACATGGTACGCATGCGCCTCGGATCTGCCTCGCCGGAAACGCCCCCATGGTATCGCGACCGCCGCATCCTGGCGTGGGCGCTGTTCGACGCCTCCCTGGCCCCGTTCTCCGTCCTGGTGGTGACCATCGGCTACTCCACCTACTTCAAGGAGGTCGTCGCCGGGGGCGCGCGCGAAGGGGATTTCCTCTGGGGGCTGGCCGCCTCCCTCTCCATGTTGGTGGTGGCGGTGCTGGCCCCCGTCCTGGGTGCCCATGCCGACCGCTCCGGGACCAAGCTGCCCTTCCTGGTCGGCGCCACGACCGTCATGGTGGTGGGTACCGCCCTGCTCTCCACCGTCGGGCCGGGCATGGTGGTGCGCGGGATGCTGCTGTTCGTCATCGCCAACGTGGGCTTCCAGGGCGGGCAGGTCTTCTACAACGCCTACCTGCCCGAGATCGCCCCGCCCCGCAGCTTGGGCACCGTGTCCGGGTTCAGCTTCGCCCTGGGCTACGCCGGCGCCCTGGTCTGTCTGGCCGCCGCCCTGCCCTACTACCGGCACACCACCGCGGGCGGCGACCTGTCGCCGGCCCAGGGTCTCTTCGCCGTGGCGGCGTTGGGCGCGGCGCTGGTGGCCGCCCCCAGCCTGCTGGTCCTGGGCACCTCGCACCGCACGGTACGGACGAAGCGCGCGGGCGCCCGTCAACGCTCCGGGCTACGGCAGGCCTGGCACGAGAGCGCGGGCCGGCTGGGCGGCACGTTCCGGGACCTGCGCCGGCACCGGGACGCCTTCCGGTTCCTGCTGGCCTATCTGGTCTACATGGACGCCATCACCACCATGGTCGCCTTCACGGCCATCTACGCCAGACAGACCATCGGTCTCTCCATCAGCACCATCGTGACGCTGTTCCTGGTCTCGCAGCTGACCGCCATGCCGGGGTCGCTCCTGCTGGGCCGGGTGGCCGACCGCATCGGCCCGAAGACCACGACGTCTCTGATCCTGCTGTTGTGGGTAGGCATCCTGGTGCTCGCCCTGGCCGCGCGCGGCTTCGGCATGTTCCTGGCGGTCGCGCTGCTGGCGGGGGTGGGCACCGGATCGCTGCAGGCGGTCAGCCGGAGCATGATGTCCCAGCTGGCGCCGCAAGGACCAGCAGGCGGAGTTCTTCGGCTTCTACGCGGTGGCGGGCCGGGTCTCGGCGATGATCGGCCCGCTGCTCTTCGGCGCCGTCTCCTCACTGACGGGCAACCAGCGGCTGGCCATCGGGGGTCTGCTGGTCATGATCGTGGTGGCACTGCTGCTGCTCCAACGGGTGGGCGACGTCGGCCGTCCGGGCGGTCCGTTGCTTGCACCGCTCCCCGGCACGGAGGTATAGCGATGGCCGGTCGGATCCGGGTGGGGACCTGCTCCTGGAGCGAGAAGACCATGATCCAGACCTGGTACCCCGGCCGGGTGACCACCGCCGCCGAGCGCCTGGCCTACTACGCCCGCCACTTCGACACGGTGGAGCTGGACTCGAGCTTCTACGGCATCCCCTCCGACCGCAACGCCCGCCTCTGGGCCGAGCGCACCCCGCCGGGCTTCACCTTCCACGTCAAGGCGTTCGCCATGATGACCCGCCACGCGGTGCGGCCGAACCAGCTGCCGCCCTCGCTCCGGCACGCCTTCCCCTACGAGCTGGATCGCACCGGGCGCATCCTCCACCCCTCCGCGGACTTCCGCGCCGAGGTGTTCCAGGCCTTCACCCAGTCGCTGGAGCCGATGCGCGCCGCCGGTAGGCTCGGGCTGATCCTGTTGCAGTTCCCGCCCTACTTCGTGGCAGACGAGGAGAACCGTCGGTACATCCGCACCGCCGCCTCCCTGGTGGCGCCCGACCCGGTGGCGGTCGAGTTCCGCCACTCCTCCTGGGTGGAGCCCGACGAGCTGGAGCGCACCCTCCGCTTCCTCTCCGATCATGACCTGGCCTACGTCTCGGTCGACGAGCCGCGTCTGGAGGGCAAGACCGTCCTCCCCCCGCTGGTGGCCGCCACCGCCGACGCGGCCTACGTCCGCATGCACGGGCGCAACGAGGAGACCTGGCACAAGCGGGTGAGCTCCGCCGCCGAGCGCTTCAAGTACCTCTACCCGGAGGAGGAGTTGCGGGAGTGGGTGGACCCCGTGCGCCACCTGGCCGAGGAGGCCCAGACCACCTACGTGATGTTCAACAACTGCTACGCCGACTACGCCCCGCGCAACGCCAGGCAGATGCAGGGGTTGCTGGGCCTGCCGCAGGGGCCCGCCCCCGCTGTCCGACGGCGGACCGGGCGACGCGCAGGGCAGCCTCCTGGACGACTGAGTCTCGGTCGGGTCGCCCTCGGCGGCCTCGGGCGCCGTTCGGAGCCCCACCGTCACATCCCCATGGCCCCACCCATGATGTGCCACATGCCCATCATCCCGATGTCCTCGTGGTCGATGATGTGGCAGTGGAACATGGCCATGCCCTCGTAGTCCATGACCGGCATGAGGAGCTCCACCTTGCCGAACTTGGGCACGATGGTGACGTCCTTCCACGCCGGAGCCGTGGTGTAGAGGGAGGCGTACTTCGCATCCCCCCCGGTGATGGAGAGCACCTGTGCCCGGTTCACGTGATGGTGGAAGGGATGGTCCATGCCGCTGCTGTTCCTGATCTCCCACACCTCGTGCGTGCCCAGGGTCGACTTGGCCGTGTAGCAGTGCTCGTGGTCGACGAACGTGACGCCGTTGATGTAGCCGGCCCCCTGACCCATGGAGAGGTCGATGGTCTTCCGCGGGAGGTTGGCGGTGCTTCTCGTGTCCCGCCGGGCGGCCGGGTCGACCACCGTCGGAAGCGCCTGGGTCGCCCTCCGGCCGCCGTAGACCAGGGTGGCGAGCGTCACCTGCTGGCCGCCCATGTTGCCCATGCGGCTGTAGGGCAGGGAGAGGAACTTGTACGAGGAGGAGGCCTTGTCGGCCTTGACCAGGATCTCGACCCGCTCCCCCGGGGAGAGCAGCAGTTCGGTGACCGGATAGGGCTTGTCCAGGAGCCCGGCCTCGGTGCCCACCACGTACATGGTGTGGCTCGCCAGGCTCAGGCGGAAGAAGCGGGCGGTGCAGGCGTTCACGATCCGCCAGCGTTGCACCTGTCCCGGCTTGGATGGCCACCCTGGGGTTCACCTGCCCGTTCACCATCACCGTGTCCCCCTCGAGCCCGTGCATGTACTGCATGATCGAGGTGTGCGGCGCGGGCTCGGAGCCCACCAGGGTGATGTCCTTGAGCATCATGACGTGCTCGGCATAGGGCGTCAGGGTGTCCACCTCGTCCTCCACCACCAGGCAGCCGGCCATGCCCGCCCACATCTGGTCGGTGACCGAGCCGTGGATGTGCGGGTGGTAGAAGTTGAGCGTGCCCGGATAGTGCCGGGAGAGGTCGTACTCGTAGAGCGTGCTCTCGCCGGGCTTGAGCATCACCAGCATGTTGTCGCCGTGGCTGCCCGGCGTGAAGGGAGGCATAGGGCCGCCCGCCATGTACGGGGGTATTGGTGGATTGTCGCCCGGGGTCACGTGGAGGCCGTGCGTATGCAGGTTGGTCACGTACATCGGGTGCCCGAGGAAGTTCAGGCGGCCGTCGGAGGGGAGCCGGTTGTCGAAGCGGATCCGGAGGAGGTCGCCTTTCCGCGCGCGTATGGTGCCGCCGGGGAAGAGACCGTTGTAGGTCAGGAGGTCGGCCGCGGTCCCGTTGACGCCGACGGTCGCCCGCCTGGCGACCAGGCCGACCTCCACCACTCCGGGTGCAGGCCTGACGTGCTGCAGCAGGGGAGGATCCACCAGCCAGGCACCCAGCGGCGGATCGATGACGGCCGTCCCGCCGTCCATGCCGCCACCCATCCCGCCACCACCGGTTCCGCCTCCCATGCCTCCCCCGCTCATGCCCCCCGAGGGGCGCGCCAGCGCGCTTGCGCGGCCGCCCAGGACCCAGCCGGCGGTCAGCGCGGCGGTACCCTTGAGCAACTCCCGTCTGCTGATGCTCGTCATCACGACCCTCCTCGAGTGCCGGCCAGGCGGTGCGAAGACCGATTTCTACGACCCTGGAATTCCATCATGCGGGCTCCTTCACATGCACGGTAGCGCCGGATGACCTATCTGCTTCCTGGACGATCGTCATACCTGGCGGTGGACCACCCATCTGCGGCCCCGAGGCGCGCGCCGCTCGATTCGGGCTTTTCGCCCTGCGGTGATGGGTTATGCTGTGCAGCATGCGCAGATGGCCCCTTGGCTCTCATCAGGTGGAAAGGCGCGCCGTGGACGGCGGGAACACTGCTGCTGCTCCTTTCGGCGGCGGCGCTCTGGACCCTGGCGGCCCCCGCCGCCAGCGAGCCCTCCACGGCCGCGGCGCCCACCTCCGGCGACATCTCCTACGGCCCCGAGAACGCGCAGGTGGTGGTCGTGGAGTACTCCGACTTCCAGTGCCAGTTCTGCGCCCAGTACGCACCCATCCTCGCCCAACTGCGCACCAAGTACGGCGACCGAGGTCCGCTTCGTCTTCCGGTTCTTCCCGCTCTCGTACCACGAGTACGGGATGCTGTCCGCCCAAGCCGCCTACGCGGCCTACCTGCAGGGCATGTTCTGGGAGATGCACGACCTCCTCTACCAGCACCAGCAGGAATGGGCGGACTCTGGCGATGCCTCCGCCCTCTTCGAGGGGTACGCGGAGCAGTTGGGGTTGGACATGGAGCAGTTCCGCCGGGATGTCGCCGCCGAGAGCACGAAGGCCTTCATCACGCGCGAGCGGGACGAGGGCGACAAGGCCGGGGTCTCCCATACGCCCTGGTTCATCGTGAACGGCAAGGACGTCACGCCCCGCACCCTGGCCGACTTCGAAGCCCTGATCGAGGGCGCGCGATGACGAAGTCCGCCAAGAAAAAGGCGGAGCGCCGGCCACGACCCGCGAACGGCCAGGGCCGCGCAGCACGCGTCGCGGCGCGCGAAGAGCGTCCGACTCCAGTCTCCGCGGCGGGAACCGAACCTTCCGTCCCGCGGCGCCGTCTCGTCCCCGGGCTGCTCATGGCGGCATCGTTCGTGGGCTTCGCCATCTCGATCTACCTGACCTTCACCCACGTCCGGGGCAGCATCCCGCCGTGCCACGTGGTCAAGGGGTGCGAGACGGTGCAGACCAGCAAGTACGCGGTGATCCTGGGCATCCCCACCGCGCTCTACGGGGCCGTCTTCTTCGGCCTGATGTTCTACCTGGCCATCGCGCTGCTGACGGGCGTGCGGCCGGCCGTCGTGGTCCCCGCCTACAAGGTGCTCGCCTACGCCGGAGCCCTGGCCGTCATCCCCCTCTTTCTGCTCCAGGCCATCGTCCTGAAGGCGTACTGCTCCTACTGCCTGGTGACCGAGGTGATGATGCTGGGGATGTGGGCGGGGAGCTTCCTGCTGGCCTCCGGTCGCGAGGGAGATGAGGCGGCCGAGGTGGTCCTCGTCACGGAGTGCTGAGCCGCCTGACCTCTGCGTATGACCCTCCGCACCGGAGCGGTCCGGCTTCACCCTGAACGATCGCCATACGACATGACGCTTACTGTGGAATCTCCCTGGAAGCGTTGTAGTCTGTGAGACGTGGCAGAAGAGCAGACCGGGATGAGGATGTTGCGTCAGAGTCGAGAGCGGGCTGAGCAGGCGTGAGTCTGGTCGCGGGCCTGCTCGTCCTGGTCGCCGGGATCGCGTTGCATGCGGCGGCCACCCACGCCCTGACTGGCCTCTTGCGCCGCCGGAAGGACGCCGGCCCGGATCGCTTTCGCCGCGACGGCGTTGGCGGTCGCTGTCGGCGCCTTGTCGGTCGCGGCGATGCAGAGCACTGACGATCCCGCGCGGTTCATGGCGCTCGGGAAGTGGCTGCTCTTCCCCATGGGCATCGTCTGGACGCTGTCCGCGGTCTGGTTCATAGCGTTCTACGCGCGCGTTCGGATCCTCCCCTGGCTGGTGGGACTGAGCGTGGTCGCCGGGATCGTGCTCATCGCCAACGTTCGTGTTGCCGCTGGGTCTGCCCCACTCTGGACCGATCGAGCTCCGGACCACCACTGTCCTGGGCTTGCCGGTGACATCCGCGGTACATCCCCATCCCCATCGCCTCCACGTGCTGGCCGAAGCCTTCGCGCTGCTGTCGCTCGCCTTCCTGCTCTACGGGGCCTACGTCGTGTGGCGGCGGGACAGAGGCGGCTCAGCGAAGCACCTGGCCGTAGCGGTCCCCGCCTTGGCTGTCGCCAGCCTCTTCAACACCCTCAACGACTATGGCGTCACCGGGGCCTTTTATGTCACCGAGTTCGGCTTCGTCATCGTCCTGGCGGTCATGAGCATCGCTTTGCGATGGGAAGCGCTGCGCACCGAGGAGGATCTGGACAGGCACCGGGAGCACTTGGAGGAGCTGGTCGAGGTACGTGTCCGCGAACTGCACCGGGCCAACGACCTGCTGGGTCAGGAGGTACAGGTCCGCCAGGCGGCCGAACACGCGTTGACCCGGCGGATCGCCGACCTCGACGCGATCCAGCACCTCTCCCTGGAATTGGCCGAGAGGACCGACCTCCAAGAAACCCTGGGCCACGTGGTTGACGAGATCAGGGACCTGTTCGGCGGCCGCTACGCCTACCTGTGCGTGCCCGCCGACGGGGCGGGGTGCCTGCTCGAGGCGGCATCGGGAACAGACCCGGACCAGGCCGACCGACTGCGCGCGCTGCTCGGCGGCCTAGACGCGGCCCCGTCCCCGCTGGGAAGCTTCCCTCCAGGGGAGAGAGCCCGTGGTCATCGCGGACGTCGAGGCATCAAGGCTGCCGGCTCACGTCCGCCAGGACTTGGCCGAGCTCGGCATCCGCCGGCTGCTCCTCACTCCTCTGATCGGCCGGGCTGGTCCCATCGGCATGCTGGCCCTCGCGCGGACAGGCGACGATCCCCGCTTCTCCCCGAAGCGCATCGCGCTGGCGAAGACGGTGGCCGAAGACCTCGCCGCGGCCATCGAGAACGACCGGCTGCACGCGCAGGAGCGGAGGGACGCGGCAGCCGAGGAGCGCAGCCGCCTGGCCCGCGACCTGCACGACGCGGTCACGCAGAGCATGTACTCGGCCAGCCTGATCGCGGAGGCGTTGCCCACGGTGTTCGAGCGCGACCCGGAGGAGGGACTGCACAACCTGGGACGGCTCAGGCTGCTGGTCCGGGCCGCCCTCTCCGAGATGCGGTCCCTGCTCTACGAGCTTCGCCCGGCCACCCTCGAAGCCGCGGAACTGCCGGTGTTGCTGGAGCGCCTGGGCGACTCCCTGGGCGGTCAGCTCCAGGTGCCGATCGAGATCGCCAGCACCGAGGCGATCGCCCCACCCGTCGATGTCAAGATCGCCTTCTACCGAGTCTGCCAGGAGGCGTTCAGCAACATCGTCAAGCACTCGCGGGCGTCGAGCGTCCAGGCCTGCCTGGAGGGGGACACCTGCTGGCTGGAGCTCCGGATCACGGACGACGGCCGCGGTTTCGACCCGGACACCGTGTCCGCAGACCACATGGGCCTTCGCATCATGCAGGAGCGGATGCAGGCGATAGGCGGGACCGTCCGCGTCACCAGCGAGCCCGGGCGGGGGACCGCCGTAGAGGCGAGTTGGATGGACGCGGCCGCGGGCTCGTGACAGAAGGGAGCGGTCGACTGGTGGACGACCACGGACGGATACGGGTCATGCTCGTCGATGACCACTACATGGTGCGCGAGGGCCTGAAGGTGTTCCTGTCGACCAGCACCGACATCGACGTGGTGGCCGAGGCAGAGAACGGCCGGGAGGCGGTCCAGCGGTGCATGGAGTCCAGACCGGACGTCGTCATCATGGACATGGTGATGCCGGACATGGACGGCGCTGCGGCCACCGCCGAGATCATGCTGGCGTGCGAGAACACGCGCGTGATCGTCCTCACCAGCTTCGTCGAGGAGAGCCTGGCCAAAGCCGCGCTGGAAGCCGGGGCGATCAGCTACCTCCTCAAGGATGCGGGGCCGCAGAAGTTGGCCGAAGCCATCCGCGAGGCCCACCGCGGTCGGGGGACGGTCGACGGAGCCGTCCTGCAGAGCATGATGCACAAGGACAGACCCCCCAGGGCCCCCGACCCCCCGCTCACTCCACGCGAGCGGCAGGTACTCGCCTTGCTCTCCGAGGGACTCACGAACAACGAGATCGCCGAGCGGCTTTTCCTCAGCACGGGGACCGTTCGCCTGCACGTGAGCAACATCCTCTCCAAGCTGGGGGCGGCCAACCGCACTCAGGCGGCCCTCATGGCGGCGAGCCGAAAACTTCTCGACTGAGCAGACGCGCCGACGTCCGTGAGGTTTGCCACACCTGACGTCTGTCCAGGGTCAAGACAGGTCAGGTGGCAGTATCGCCCGGCGCCAGCCTTCAGCATGCTGATGGTGGGAGGTCGAGCGCCGATGGCGGGAGAACCACGTGGATGTCCTGGTAGGCAGCGCGCAAGCGGACCTATGCGACGCCCTCCGGCTCTTCCTGTCCGAAGCCCACATCGACGTCACGGGCGTCGCCGCCGATCCGGGAGTCCTGGTCTCACTCTGCGCAGCCACCCACCCGGACGTGGTGCTCCTGGACGAGGAGCTGGCCCCGTCGATCCTTCCCTGGCTCGTCGCTCAGCTCAAGCGGAGTGAGTCCCCGCCACGGGTGGTCCTTCTCCGGAACCCCAGCCTGAGCGAAGCCCCTTCCCCCGGTCTGGGCGAGGATGCCTGCGCGGTGATCGGCGACCCGCCCGGCGCCTTGATGGGCGTCCTGACCGCTCTTCGTCCGGGGCGATAACGACCGGAGTAAAGGAGGGTCGGGCGGCCGGCCGAGTCAGGACAAGATGTCCTTGCGCCGGAACCACGCCCAGGCCAGACCGACGAGCACGGAGATGGTGACCGCGTACACGGCCACCGCCTTCACGATGGGCGTCCAGGGGATGGGCTGCCGCAACAGGTTCGACCAATCCTCCAGGTGGCTGGTGAAGAGGTAGGGCTTGATGACGTCGAAGGCGCTGAACTGCCCCAGCGCCTGCAGGACCAGCACCAGGACGAGGGCCCCGACCGCGGCGGTCAGGCTGGAGTCCGTCAGCGTGGAGAAGAGGACCGCGAGGGAGACGACGCAGGCCATGGCCACCAGCCCCAGCAGGTAGGCCAGAGCGATCAGGCCGGCAGCGTGGGCGATGCCCACGCTGCCGCCGGAGAGCGTGGTCAAGGGGTGCACCCCGAAGACCGCCCAGCCGATGAGGCCTCCGCCGACGCCCACCACCGCCATGGCCACGGCGATGTAGAGGATCGCCACCGTCCACTTGGCCAGCAGGACGCCCGCGCGGCTCAGCGGCCGGGAGAGCAGGGTCTTGAGCGTGCCCAGCTCCGCCTCGCCCGCCACCACGAAGCCGCCCGTCATGGCCGACACCAGGGGCAGCAGGAAGAACTGCAGCGCGCCCAGAGCGGCCAGAGGGACGAAGAGCCCGTTGCCGGCGATGTTGGAGAAGAAGGGCGGCCCCTCCCCGGGAGGGGGACGGTGCACGGAGAGCTTCAAGGCCACGGTCATGATGATGGGCACGGCCAGCAGGCCGGCCAGCCCCACGTAGGTCCGCTTCTGGAAGAGGACCTTGACGATCTCTCGCCACAGGTAGCTCACGACGCAACCTCAGCGGAAGCCTGTCCGCCGTCGCCCAGCTCGGCGGGCTGCGGTTCGTCCATGGTCAGCTCCAGGAAGAAGTCTTCCAGTCCCTGCTCGACGGCCGGGATGACCGCCCGCACGTCGATGCCCTCGGCCACCAGGCGGCGGACCAGCTCGGGTATCAGTTCGTCGCCGGCGCGGACGTTCAGGAACTCCCCGTCGTCGGTCACCTGGTCCACCAGGCGGCGGAGGACCTCGCCCGCCCGAGACTGGTCGGCGGTCAGGACCTTGACCGTCATCTCCCGGGGGCGCAGGTCGGCGACGGGGCCCTCCACCACGACCCGTCCCTTGTGCATGATGGCGGCCCGGGTGCACACCTGCTCCACCTCGTGCAGGAGGTGCGAGGAGAGGAACACCGTCGTCCCGCGCCGGCCCAGCTCCCGGATCAGCTCGCGCACGTCGCGCATGCCGATGGGGTCCAGCCCGCTGGTGGGCTCGTCCAGGATGATGATCTCAGGCTCGTGCAGGAGGGCCTGGGCGATCCCCAGCCGCTGCCGCATCCCGTGCGAGTAGCTGCCCACGCGGGACTCGCCCCGCCGGCCCAGGCCCACCAACTCCAGGACCTCGTCCAGCCGCTCCTCGGTCACCGGGCCGCTGATGCGACCCAGCATGCGCAGGTTGCGCCGGCCGCTCATGTTGGGGTAGAAGGCCGGGATGTCGACGAAGCCCCCCACGTGCCGCAGCGCCTGCTGGCGTTGGTCGGGCACCCGGTGGCCCAGGATCTCCACGTGCCCCTCGGTGGGGTAGATCAGCCCGAAGATCATGCGGATGGTCGTGGTCTTGCCCGCGCCGTTGGGGCCCAGGAACCCGAACACGTCCCCCTGGCAGACGGAGAGGTCCAGGTGGTCGACCGCGCGCAGCCCGCCGCGGAAGTCCTTGGTCAGGCCGTGGGTGGAGAGGACGACCGGGCGGTCGGCGCAGGGCCCCTGCGCCGACCGCTCCTCGATCGGGTCCGACACGCTACTGGATGCTGCCGGCAAAGGAGGTCAGCTCGGTCTGCGACACGCTGCCCGCGACCAGCACCAGGGTGCCGTCCTGCTGCCAGGCCAGAGCCGAGCCGAGAGGGACGGTCAACTGGTACGTGGGCCGCCCGGCCACGATGGCCGGTGTCCCGAGCAGCGGCACCTGGGCCAGCTGCTTGGTGAGCTGCTCCATCTGCGCCGCGGTCACCTTGGCTTCCACCACCAGCGACGGAGCCGAAGCCCTTGCCGTAGGCGAGGACCGCCACCGCCGGCATGGACCCGCGGGCGGGGATCACGTGCGCCCCGGCGAACGGGAGCGAGGTATCGGCCGGCAGGAGCAACGGGAACCCGGCCTTCGCCTTGGCCTGCTCGAGGGTCAGCGACGACCCGGCCGCGCCCATCAGCTTGGACCGGTCGGTCTCCGGCGTGGTCGTGGCGGGTTCGGACTTGGACGGCAGGGTCTTGTGCTCCACCTTGGCCCCCGCCGGCGGAGTGAACTGGAAGGTGGAGGCATCGACCGGGGCGTACGACACCCGGGTGAACCCGGCCGAGAGCACCGCCTTGTCGCCGCCCTTGGCGAAGACCTCCACCCGCAGCGGCACGTACCGCTGCCCGTCGAAGGCCACCGTCGCCCGGCCGAAGACCGTGTTGTCCGCCGTCGGCGTGAGCGTCAGCAGGTAGGCGTCCTGGCCGGCCACCTTCTCCTGGGTGACGGCCAGCGTCGCCGTGGGAGCGAGGCGGTCGATCAGGCCCTGCAGCATGCCGGGCGCGAGCGTCAGAGGGGCGCCGTCGGCTTCAGCGCCGGTCTTCGCGCCGAAGTCCAGCCCGGTGTACTCGGTGGCGCTGTTGGTCTTGGAGCTGTAGACCCAGAGGCTCTTGCCGTCCATGACCAGGGCGCTGTCGCCGTTCGATCCCTGCACCTCCAGCCGGACCTTGCCGTCCTGATACCACAGACGGCCGTTCCCGCTCTGCAGCAGGGAGGAGAGGCCCGCGTCACCGGTGGGCAGGGAGAGGCCTCCCGCGCCCAGAAGGTCGTTGGTCCAGGCGAAGTCCCCACTGACCGCGGCCGTCTTGGGGCCGGTCTCCGCCACCTTGGTCAAGAGTTGCTCCGGCGTGAGCGTGGGCAACGTGGATTCGCCCTGAGCCCGGGCCGCCACGATACCCCCGAGGAGGGCGGCGACCAGGATCACTCCCAGGACGACAACGAGTGCTTTGCGACTCATCCCTGGCTCCCTTCATACATCTTCATCCAGGATGATTCTGCGGTAATCGAACCAAAACCAATCATCCCATACCCGCGCGCGGAGGGTCGGCGCCGGAGCGGTCCCCCGGGGTGCGCCCACGCGGGCGGCGCGGGAGCCCGCGAAGGCGCGCGTCTCCCCCGAGACGAGTCGCGGCGCCCCGGAGGGCGCCGCGACGGACCTTCTCTGACCACGGGCGGCGGCCGCCGCCCGCGCCGGACGCTACATCTTGGGCAGCCGGGCCATCGACTCCTTGATCTTCTCCTCCGGATACTCGTAGTCCTCGAGCTTGCCGTCGAGGTACCGGTCGTAGGAGGCCATATCGAAGTGGCCGTGGCCGCTGAGATTGAGGACGATGGTCTTCTCGTCGCCGCTCTGCCTGCACGCCTCGGCCTCCCGCTGTGCGCAGGCCAGGGCGTGCGCGCTCTCCGGCGCCGGGATGATCCCTTCGCTCCTGGAGAAGCTGACGGCCGCCGCGAAGATGTCGTTCTGCATGAACGACTGGGCCTCGATCAGCCCGGCGTCGTACGCGGCCGAGACCAGCGGCGACATGCCGTGGTAGCGCAGGCCGCCGGCGTGGATGCCCGGCGGCACGAAGTCGTGGCCGAGGGTGTGCATCTTCAGGAGCGGCGTGTACTGGGACTTGTCGCCGAAGTCGTAGGCGAACACGCCCTTGGTCAGGGTGGGGCAGGCGGCCGGCTCGGCGGCGATGATGCGGGTCTTCTTGCCCTTGCGCACCTTCTCGCCGATGAAGGGGAAGGCCAGGCCGGCGAAGTTCGAGCCGCCGCCCACGCAGGCGATGACGATGTCCGGGTAGTCGCCCGCCTCCTCCATCTGCAGCAGCGCTTCCTGGCCGATCACCGTCTGGTGCAGGCACACGTGGTTGAGCACGCTGCCCAGGGAGTAGTGCGTGTCGTCCGAGCCGGCGGCCACCTCGACGGCCTCGCTGATGGCGATGCCCAGGCTGCCCGGGGACTCCGGGTCCTCGGCCAGGACGTCGCGGCCGGACTTGGTGGTGTCCGACGGGCTGGGGATCACGTCGGCGCCCCAGACGTGCATCATGCTGCGCCGGTAGGGCTTCTGGTGGTAGGAGACCTTGACCATGTAGACCAGACACTCCAGGTCGAACATGGTGCAGGCCAGGGCCAGGGCGCAGCCCCACTGGCCGGCGCCGGTCTCGGTGGACAGCCGGCGGATGCCCGACTTCTTGTTGTAGTAGGCCTGGGCCACCGCCGTGTTGGGCTTGTGCGAGCCGGCCGGGCTGACCCCCTCGTACTTGAAGTAGATCTTGGCCGGCGTGTCCATCGCCTTCTCCCAGCGACGGGCGCGCATGAGCGGCGTCGGCCGCCAGAGCTTGTAGATCTCCCGGACCTCCTCGGGGATCTCGATGGCGGGCTCGCCGGAGACCTCCTGCATGATGAGGTCCATGGGGAAGAGCGGAGCCAGGTCGTCCGGGCCGGCGGGCTGGTGCGTGCCCGGGTGCAGAGGCGGAGCGGGCGGGATCGGGAGATCGGGGACGACGTTGTACCACGTCGTGGGCATCATATCCTCCGAAAGGAGGTACTTGGTCGCCATGCCGGAAGTCCTTTCCACAGGGGGCGAAACAGCCGTCAACGTAGCATACCGAGCGTCCGGATGGATAGGACGGGGGACGATGAGGGGCTGGCCACCGAGAGGAGCGCGGCGTCGGAGCCGCGGCGAGCCCGGCGGGAGCGCACGGCGTCGGAGCCGCGGGAAAGCCCGGCGGGGCCGTGCGCCTGCTGCTGCTCGTCATCGCGACCGCGGGCCTCCTGCTGATGCCGGCCACCGTCCTCCCTCCGGCGCCGGCCGCCGCCCACGTGGAGCTGCGCTCCGCCGAGGTGGCCGGCCAAGCCGGCGGGCGGGAACTGGTCCTGGCCTTCTCGTCGTCGGTGGCTCCCGGCTTCAGCACCATCCGGGTGTTCGACGACGCCGGGAAGCCCGTCCTCACCGACCAGGCGGTGCGGGACCCGGCCGACGGCAGGCGGGTCCGCCTCCCCTTGGGTGGTTTGGGACCCGGGACCTACACGGCCTCCTACCGAGTGGTGGCCCAGGACGGCCACGTGCTGGCCGGGGGAGCCGCCTTCACCATCCCCGGCGGCGCGACCACCACCACGCAGACCCCTCCCTCCACCTCCCCCACGCCGAACACCTGGGACGCCGCGGACGTCCACGTCTCGGTGACCGGCGCCGCGGGAGGGGGCAGCGGCCCCAGCGAGCTGCTGCTGGAGTTTCCCGGCGCGCTCCTCCCCGACGGCAACGCGGCCCAGGTGCTGACCACCGGGCGCAAGGTCGTCGTCCCCGGTCCGGGCCGGGTGGGAGCGAATCCGGGCACCCTGAGCCTGAGCCTGGAGGGGCTTGCTCCCGGCTGGTACACGGTCTCCTGGCGGGTGGTCGGGAAGGCGCGGACGGGCTCGGTGAGCGAGGCCGTCTTCGAGGTCCAGGCGACCCGCACGCCGGCGACGGGGGTCGGCGGCGGCGCCACCGCCGGCTCCGACCGCCCGGACCGGGTGGCCAAGGCGGCTCAGATGCCGCTGCGCGCGCTGGGCTTCGTGGGCGCGGCGCTGCTGGGCGGCTCGATGGTGTTCGGGTTGGCCGTCTGGCGCCCCACGGCGCTCCGGGACCCGGCTCTCGCCGCGGCCGACCGCGCCCTGGCCGGCCGGCTACGCCGGACTGCGGTGGCCGGGGCGGCCCTCGTGCTGCTGGCGACGCCGCCCTTCCTGCTGACCGAGGCGGCCGACGCGGCGGACGTGTCTTTGGTGCGGGCGCTCGGCGGCCCCGTGTGGCGATTCGTGGGGACCACCACCGGCCAGGTCGACGTGGCGCGCATCGTGCTGGCCGCGGCCGCCCTGGGGCTGGCCGCCCTCCTGCCCGCCCGCCTGACCGGTACCGCCCCGCGTCGCTGGTGGACCCTGCTGGCGCTGGGCGCGGCCCTGCTCCTGACTTTCAGCCTGACCTCCCACGCCTCCACGTCTCAGCCGGCGCCGGTCAACGTCCTGGTGGACTGGATCCACCTGTCCGCCATGGCCGGCTGGGTGGGGGGGCTGGTCGGGCTGGCCCTGGCGCGCTCCTCCCGTCTCCCGGACGGCCGAGGCCGGCGGCGACTCCTGGCTCGCGGTGGTGCGGCGGTTCTCCACCGGGGCCGGCATCGGCGTGGCCGTGATGGTGGCCACCGGTCTCTACGCCATGCTGGTGAGCGTCGGGGCCATCCACGGCCTGGCCACCTCCAGCTACGGGCAGACCCTGCTGATCAAGCTCTGGTTCGTGGCCGGCCTGGTCAGCCTCGGCGCCGTCAACCGCTTCTTCCTCATCCCCCAACTGGAGGAGCAGGGCGCCGGCGAGGGGCTGCGCTGGACCGTCGGGCTGGAGATCGTCCTGGGGGCGATCGTCCTGGGGGCGGTGGGCGTGCTGACCACCCTCTCGCCCGCGTGATGCCCAGGAGCCACCCTCTCGCCCGCGTGATGCCCGGGGAGCCGCGCGGTACACTACGGCTGCCCGCGGTGACGACCCTTTCCCTCTAGCAGAGAGGTGCCCATGCTCCGTCTGCCGGCGCTGACACCCGACACCCTCCAGTTCGTGCTCCTCTCCTTCGAGGGTCCCGACCAGTACTCCATGGCCGGCGGCTTGGGCATGCGCATGAAGGAGCTGGCCCTGGAGCTCGCCCGCATGGGCTTCACCACCCACCACATCTTCGTGGGCGACCCGTCCCTCCCGGCCACCGACCAGCCGCACCCGAACCTGACGCTGCACCGCTGGAGCCAATGGGTCTCGAGCTACCACCCCAACGGGGTCTACGACGGCGAGGAAGGCAAGCTGCGCGACTGGGACGACACCGTCCCGGGCTTCGTGGTGGAGGGCCTGGTCCGCCCGGCCGCGGAGGAGGGGAAGCTGACCGCGGTGCTGGCCGAGGAGTGGCACACCGCCCACTCCACCTGCCTGCTCTCGGATCTGCTGTGGGACGTCGGACTGCGCGACCACACCATGCTGGTCTGGAACGCCAACAACGTGCTGGGCTTCGAGCGCATCGACTGGCCGCGGCTGGACTTCTGCAGCGCCATCACCACGGTCTCCCGCTACATGAAGCACCTGATGTGGCACCGGGACGTCAATCCGCTGGTCATCTACAACGGCATCCCCGAGGACCGCATCCAGACCGTGGCGGCGCCGGGCTGCCGGCGGTTGCGGGCGGCGGTGGGCCGCAAGGAGCTGCTCTTCAAGATCGGACGCTGGACCCCGGACAAGCGCTGGAACATGGCCGTCGAGGCGCTGGCCCAGGAGCGGGAGCGGGGGCGCGACATCACCATGGTGATCCGAGGCGGCATCGAGCCGCACGCCGTGGAGGTCATGAACAACGCCCGGGCCATGGGGCTCGAGATCGTGGACTGCCGGCTCCCACGGGACACGGAGGAGGCCATCGCCACCCTCAAGGCGCTGCCGCCCGGCGACATCATCAACGTGCAGAGCTTCATGAGCGACGAGCTGGTGTCCATGTTCTACGCGGCCGCCGACGCCACCCTGGCCAACTCCGGTCACGAGCCCTTCGGCCTGGTGGGCCTGGAGGTCATGGCCGTCAGCGGCATCGCCTTCGTGGGCTCCACCGGCGAGGACTACGCCATCCCCTACCTCAACGCCATCGTGCTGGACTCCGACGACCCCACCGAGATCGCCATCGCCCTGGACTACCTGCGCAACCACCCGGACGAGCCCAAGCGCATGCGCAAGGAGGCCAAGCTCACCGCGCAGCGCTTCACCTGGCGGAACATCATCGAGGACAGCCTGCTGGGACGGCTGTCGTACATCGCCCTGCGGCAGGACGTCGTGCTGCCCGAGCCGCAACCCTCGGCCGACGTCCCCCTGGTGTAGCGCCCGACTCGAGGTCGAGACCCCGGCATGACCGAACCGCTCTCCATCGCCTTCGTCTGGCACATGCACCAGCCGTACTACCGCGGGTCCAGCACCGGCCGGTTCGAGATGCCCTGGGTCCGGCTGCACGCGCTGAAGGACTACGCGGACATGGTGACCATCCTGGAGGACTTCCCGGCCATCCACCAGACCTTCAACCTGGTGCCCTCCCTGCTGGAGCAGCTGGAGCAGTACGCCGCGGGCGACTTCCAGGACCGCTATTGGGAGCACACGCTGGTGCCGGCGGAGGAGCTGGACGAGGCCCAGCGCGACTTCATCGTCGACCTGATGGTGGAGCGCTCGTCGCACCCGCGCACCCAGCGCTCGCCGCGGTACCTGGAGCTGGCTCGGAAGAAGGAGGCCGGCATCGGCGAGGGCCTGAGCGCCTGCGCCGCCCGCTTCAGCCCGCAGGAACTGCGGGACCTGCAGGTCTGGTTCACCCTGGCCTGGTTCGACCCGCGCTACCTGGAGCAGGAGCCGCTGGCCGCGCTGGTGGCCAAGGACCGGGACTTCTCCGAGGAGGACAAGGCGGTCCTGGCCGCCGAGCAGGCGCGCATCCTGGCCGACACCCTGCCGGCGTACCGGCGGGCGGTGGAGCGCGGGCAGGTGGAGCTGACCACCACCCCCTACTACCACCCCATCCTGCCCCTGCTCATCGACAGCGACCTGGCCCGCGTGGCTCGAGGCGACATCCCCCTGCCCAGCCGCCGCTACGCCCACCCGGAGGACGCCCGGGAGCAGCTGGAGCGGGGCCTGGAGGAGTTCGGCCGGGTGTTCGGCGGTCCGCCGCGCGGGCTCTGGTGCTCGGAGATGGCCGTGGGCGAGGTGGTGATCCCCCTGCTGGCCCAGGCCGGCATCGAGTGGACCCTCAGCGACGAGGGCACGCTGGGCCGCTCCCTGAGGCGGGACATCGCCCGCAACGAGGCGGGCCACGTCCTCGACCCGGACGTGCTCTACTCCGCCTACCGCCTGGAGCGGGAGGGCAGTGAGCTCTCCATCGCCTTCCGGGACCGCGTCCTCTCCGACCTCATCGGCTTCACCTACCAGACCTGGGCCCCGCACGACGCCGCCGCCAACCTGGTGTGGCGCCTGCGCGAGATCCGCCGCAACCTGGACGGCAGCGCGGAGCCCCACCTGGTGACCATCGCCCTGGACGGGGAGAACGCCTGGGAGTACTACCAGCGCGACGGCCACGACTTCCTGACCGCCCTCTACGACACCCTGAGCAACGACCCGGGCTTCGCCTGCGTCACCGTCAGCGAGTTCCTGGACCGCCACCCGGCGACGCGCCCCCTCCCCTGGCTGCACACCGGCTCCTGGATCTACGCGGACCTGTCCACCTGGATGGGCGACCCCGCGCACACCCGGGCCTGGGACCTGCTGCACGACGCCCGGGACCACGTGGCGGCCGCCCGCGCGGCCGCCACCCCGCCGCCGACGCTGCTCCCCACCCGCCGTGCAGTCCGCCGACGCGGCCCTCGCGGCGGCCGCCGCCGGACTGGTGGACGCCGTCACGGCCGGCGCGGCGACAACGGCCCCCGCCGCGCCGACTTCGGCCACCGGCGCGCCGACTTCGGCCTCCGCCGCCGACCTGGAGGAGGCCTGGCGGCACATCCTCGTCGCCCAGGGCAGCGACTGGTTCTGGTGGTTCAGCGCGCACCAGGAGAGCGGCATCGACCACCTCTGGGACCTGGGGTTCCGCCGCCACCTGCAGGAGGCCTACCGCCTGACCGGCGCCGCGCCCCCGGCGGCGCTGCACACCCCCATCCTCACCCAGGGCCGTCCGGCGGAGACCGTCGCCCCCACGGGGCTCTTCACCCCGGTCATCGACGGCGTACTGGGCGACGGCGAGTGGGACGCGGCCGGGGTGCGGCGCGCCCTGGCCGGAGGAGCCATGCAGATGGGCGCCGCCCGCTACGTGGACGAGGTGCGCTACGGCACCGACGAGCACCACCTGTTCGTGCTGGTGGTGCCCGGCAGCCACCGGCTGGAGCCCGGCCTGGAGCTGGCCGTCTACCTGAGCGCCCCCGAGGACTCGGGAGAATGGGGTCCGGCAGCAGACCACCACGGCCGCCATCCGCTTCCAGGGGCAATCACAGGCGGAGGTGCAACCGGGCGTCGGGCTGGCCCACGAGGCCCTGGTGCGGCTGGCCGGACCGGGGGAGATCCAGGCCACCCTGGCCCACGCGGTCGAGGGCAGGTGGGACGGGTCGGAGCGACTGCAGGACGTGGCCCTGGGCGAGGTGTTGGAGCTGGCCATCCCGCTGACCTCGCTCGGCCTGGAGAGCGGCCGCCGCTTCGAGATCCTGATCGCCGTCGCCCGGGACGGCGTGCTGCTGGAGCTGTTCCCGCCCCGCGGGACCATCGGCTTCGACCTGGGCGCGGTGACGTGAGCCGGCCGGGTCACCAGTCCTCCTTCGCCTACTCTCCCGCGCTGGACGGGCTCCGGGCGGTGGCCATCCTCGCCGTGCTGGTCTACCACGCGCTGCCGGGCAGGCTCCTGGGAGGCTTCACCGGGGTGGACGTCTTCTTCGTCCTCTCCGGCTACCTGATCAGCTCCATCATCCTGCACGACCTGCGGGACGGGACCTTCTCCCTGCGGGAGTTCTATCTCCGGCGCATCCAGCGGCTCATGCCGAACGCCGCCCTGACGGTGCTGGTCACGGTGCTGCTCTCGCTGGCGGTCCTCACGCCTACCGCCGCGGTCAAGGCGGCCGACCACGGCCTGATGACCCTGCTCAGCCTGTCGAACGTGTACATCGTGCAGAACGTGGGCGGGTACTGGGGCGACGTCGCCGCCACCTTCCCCCTGCTCCACACCTGGTCGCTCGCGGTGGAGGAGCAGTTCTACCTGCTGTTCCCGGCCACCCTCTGGCTCCTGACCCGCCGGCGCGGCCGGCACACGCTGGCGATCCTCGCCCTGCTGGCCCTGGTCAGCTTCGGCTGGGGCGTCGTCGGGTCCACGGCCTCCCCGGTGCCGACGTTCTACCTGCTCCACACGCGGGTCTGGGAGCTCCTCCTGGGCGCCGGGCTGGCCACGTTCCGCGTGCCCGTCCACGCGGACCGCCCGCTGCGCCGCTTCCGCCGGACCACCCTGGGCGAGGTGGCCGGCTGGGTGGGCCTGGGCCTGATCGCGCTGGGCTACGTGGTCATCACCGACGGCATCGCGTTCCCCGGGGTCATCGCCCTGCTGCCCACGCTGGGCACGCTCCTGGTGCTCATCTCCGTCGCCGACGGACGGACCCTGGCGGCGCGGGCGCTGGCCCGGCGCCCGCTGGTGGTCATCGGGAAGGCCTCGTACTCGCTCTACCTGTGGCACTGGCCGCTGATCGTCATCGGCCGGTCCTGGGCGGACATGGCGGGCTACTCGCCCCAGATGGGCGGGCTGATCGGCGCGGCCGCGGGCATCGGCCTGGCGGTGCTGGCGTACACCACCGTGGAGAAGCCCTTGCGGCGCCGCGGTCCCGGCCGGCGCCGCCGCCTGGCGACCATCGCGGTGGGCTTCTCCGCGGTCCTGGTCTTCAGCGTGGGCCTATCGGCGCTGGAAGCCGGCGGCCGATCCCAAGGACCTCTTCAACCGGCCCGTGTTCAAGGGCAAGCAGTACGACGCCATCTGGGGCAACTCCGGCGCCGAGGAGGCCGCCAAGGTGGGCGCCCGCTTCTCCGACGTCTACTTCCCGCCCGGCCCGCGCCCGAAGAAGGCGTACCTGACCGGCGGCGTCGTCGACCGCTGGGGCGGCGGGACGCCGCGGGTGGTGGTGATCGGCAGCTCGCATGCGCTGATGTACGGCAGCGTCATCGACGGCATCTGCAAGGAGCTGGGGCTCTCGGTCGCCTTCATCACCACGGACGGGCATCCGGCCTTCACCCCCCAGGTCGACCGAGCGGACCCGGTGGCCGTGAAGAAGGCCCAGCTCGCCTTCTACGACGCTCGGGCGCGCTGGATCAAGGAGTGGCGCCCGGACGCCGTCCTGGTCATCGACAAGTGGGACGACATGGCCAAGGACCAGACCGCCTTCGCCGGCCAGGTCGACCGCCTGCTGGGGGAGCTGGAGCCGTACGCCGGCCGGATCGTCCTGCTCAGCCAGCCGCCCACGCTCCGCATCGGTCAGGAGATCAACCTGCGCGAGTACGTCACGGTGTACCGGCGGACGCACCCCTCGCTGCCCCCGCTGCAGCCCGATGCCCACGAGCAGGCCCGGCGCACCTCCATCCAGGTCCTGGAGGCCGAGGCCAAGCGGCGCCCGGCGGTGGAGCTCATCCGGGCCGATCGGCTCTTCTACAACAAGGACGGCTCCGTGCGGTACTCGGCCGGGCGGGACTTCTTCTACGCCGACGACGACCACCTGACCGAAGCGGGCGCGGCGCAGGTACGCGCGCCCCTCGCCGCCGCTCTGGCCTCCGCCTGCAAGGTGCCCGCCAGGACCGCGGCCGCCACCGCCCTGCAGGTGACCCAACGCGAGCGCCCCTGAGGCCGATGGTAGACTCGGGGGGTGGACCGCCCTCCCTTCATCACCTTCCTGACTGACTACGGCCTCGGCGGAGGCTACGTCGCCGCCTGCGAGGCGGTGATCGCCCGCCTGGCGCCGGCCGCCCGCGTGCTGCATCTGGGTCACCAGGTGCCGCTGGGCTCGGTGTGGGATGCGGCGCGCATCCTGGCCCGCGTCGCCCCGTGGGGGCCGGTGGGCGTCCACCTGGCGGTGGTGGACCCGGGCGTGGGCACGTCGCGCCGGGCGCTGGCGATCGAGACCGGCCGGGGCGACCGGCTGGTGGGGCCGGACAACGGCCTGCTGGTGTCCGCCGCCGACGCGCTCGGCGGCGCCGTGGCGGTCTGGACGCTGGACGCGGACCGAGTGCATGCCCGGGCCGACCACGACCGCGGCCTCTCGCACACCTTTCACGGACGGGACCTGTTCGCTCCGGCCGCCGCCCTGCTCGCTCTGGGCGTGCCGCCGGCCGACCTGGGCGACCCCGCCGATCCCGCCTCCCTGGTCCCGCTGCGGCCGCCCCTGCTGGAGCGCTCGCCCCTGCTGGTGCGCACCGAGGTCATCGAGGTGGACGGGTTCGGCAACGTGGGCCTCTCCCTCCCCATGAGCGAGTACGACTTCGTCTGCGAGGCGCTGGACGTCCACGTGGAGGGCGAGGCGGAGGAACCGTGGACCGCCCGCTGCGTGCACACCTTCTCGGAGCTGCGCTCGGGCGAGCTGGGACTGATGACCGACTCCTGGGGCCAGGCTCAGCTGGCCCTCAACGGCGCCAGCGCGGCCGAGCTCCTGGGTGCCGAGCTGCGCACCGTGGTGCGCCTGGTGCCCTCCGCTCTCTCCTACCCTGTGGGGTCCGCGTGAGCGCCGCCCCGCACACCGGCGGCCCCGACGACCGGGAGAAGCGCCCGGCCCCCTCCCCGCGCGACCGCCTGGAGGCCTACCGCCCGGACATCGCCCGGGTCCTGGTGGAACGGGACGCGCCCGCCTACCGCTACAAGCAGGTGTACGAGCATCTGATGCGCCACGGCCTGACCCCCTTCTCCGAGGCCACCAACCTGCCGGCCGACCTGCGTCAGGCGCTGGCTCCCCTGGGGACCACCACCCTGCGCCAGGCCCGCCTGCGCGACGATGACGACGGCACCACCAAGATCCTGTTCCAGGCCGCCGACGACCGGCGCTTCGAGAGCGTGATCATGCGCTACCGGCGGCGCACCACCCTGTGCGTCTCCAGCCAGATCGGCTGCCCGCTGGGCTGCACCTTCTGCGTCACCGGCGCGCGGGGCTTCCAGCGGGACCTGACCACCGCCGAGATCGTCGACCAGGTGCGCGAGGCCTCCCGGGTGCTGGCGGAGGAGGGCGGCCGGGTGACCAACGTGGTCTTCATGGGCATGGGCGAGCCCCTGCTCAACCTGAACGCGGTCCTCCCCGCGCTCGCCATCCTGCACGACCCGGACGGCTTGGGCATCGCCCAGCGCTCCCTCTCGGTCTCGACCATCGGCCTCCCCAACGGCATCCGCCGGCTGGCCAAGGAGGCGCCCCAGGTCAACCTGGCCCTCTCCCTGCACGCGCCGGACGACAAGCTCCGGGCCCAGATCATGCCGGCCACCCGCCGCCACCCCCTTCGCGAGGTGTTCAAGGCGGTCGACGACCACTTCGAGCTGACCCACCGCAAGCTCTTCGTGGAGTACCTGCTGCTGGCCGAGGTCAACGACGGCGCCCGCCACGCCCACGCGCTGGCCGACCTGCTGCGCGGCCGGGTGGCCACGGTCAACCTCATGGCCTGGAACACCGGCTGCGGCGACTACCGCCCCTCGCCCCCGGAGACCGTCCGCACCTTCAAGGAGGTGCTGGAGTCGCGGGGCATCGAGACCTCCGTCCGCGTCTCCAAGGGCGCCGCGACCGAGGCGGCCTGCGGCCAGCTGGCCGGCGGGGAGGAACACCGCGGCCCGCAGTCCCCGGGCGCCCGGCCGCCCCGCAAGCCCCGTCCGCAGCCCGGCCCCGGCTGGGCCAAGCCCGGCGGCAAGCGACGGCACGTGCCCGGAGCCGCCCAGGTGAAGGGCGGGCGCAAGCGGGCACGGGGGCGGACCCCCTAGCCGCCTGCCTCGGCGCGCGGACGCAGGACCACGCGCGTCGCAGCGACGCCCTCATCTCCCTGCATCCTTGCCGCGCATCATCCGTATGCATACAATGAAGGCATGCGTACCACTCTGGACATCGATGCCGAGCTCCTGGAGACGGCCGTGCGGGTCCTGCAGGCTCCCAGCAAGAAGCAGGCGATCGAGACCGCCCTCAGGGAGTCCATCACCGCCCGCCTCAGGCGCGAGTTGTGCGACTCGTTGGGGACCCTCGACCTGGACCTGACGCTGGACGACCTTCACCGGGACAGAGCCGCCGAGTGAGCGGCGTCTCCTCGGACGCGGGGATGGTCTTCCTCGACACCTCGGCCTGGATCGAGGCGCTCCGCCCGGGCGGCCTGCCCGAGGCCCGCCGGACCGCGCACGACGCGATCGACTCGGGCGTCGCCATCATGAACGGGGTGGTCCGGGTGGAATTGCTCAAAGGTGCGCGCGACCGGGCCATGGCCGATCGGCTCAACCGGCTGCTCGACGCGGTGGTCACCGTCCCGACGGCGGCCGAGACCTGGGCGCTCGCCGCCGAGCTGAGCTTCGCTCTCCGGGGGCAGGGGACCACGGTGCCCACCACCGACCTGATCATCGCCGCCTCGGCCATCGAGCACGACGCCATGCTCGTCCACCTTGACCGCCACTTCGATGCGATCGCGGCCGTATCGGCGCTTCGCCAGCGCTTCGTCGGCTCCGCTCTCCCGACGACCGAACGAGCAGCCGACACCGCCAAGGCGCGGTCCGCCAGGGACCGAATTCAGGCCGAGATCGCCGGCAGAGAGATCCCAAAGCCCGAGGATGTCATCCGGGAATCGCGGGAGGAGCGGAGCGAGCAGCTCGGCGCTGCCATCGTCGGCGGTTCGCCGTCAGACGACGACCGCGACGAGTCCGCGACCCACACGAAGCCCGAGCGCCTGGCCTTCTTCTCCGATGTCCACGGCAATGCCGCCGCCCTGACCGCGGTGCTGGAAGACCTCGATGGCCGCGCCCCCACCCGCGTCTTCTGTCTGGGCGACCTGGTCGGCTACGGCCCCGAGCCCAACCGCGTCATCGACCTGGTGCGCGAGCGCGGCGTGGAGACCATCCTGGGTAACTACGACGACGGCATCGCCTTCGGCCGCGGCGACTGCGGCTGCTACTACGCCACCCCGGCGGCCCGCGCGATCGGCGACGCCTCCTACGCCTTCACCTCCGCCGCCGTCACGGAGGACAGGAGGGCCTGGCTGCGCGACGTTCCCCGCGAGCGTCGGCTGGAACTGGCCGGCCGTCGCCTGCACCTGGTCCACGGCAGTCCCCGGCGCATCAACGAGTACCTGCTCGAGCGACGCGACCCGCGCTCCTTCGTCCGCATCGCCGCCGCCGAGGAGGCCGACATCCTGCTCTTCGGTCACACCCACGAGACCTGGCACCGCCAGTTCGGCGACGTGCTCTTCGTCAACGTGGGCTCCGCCGGGCGGCCCAAGGACGGCGATCCCCGCGCGGCCTACACCCTGCTCGAGCTCGCCCCCGGCGCCCCGCCCGTCGTGGAGGTGGTCCGCGTCCCGTACGACGTGGAGGAGACCGTACGAGGCGTCGTGGAGGCCGGGCTGCCGGAGGAGCTGGCACAGGCGTTTCGCGAGGGGCGATGAGCGACCCGACCGTCAGCATCTCCGAAGCCAAGATGCATCTCTCGCGCTTGGTGGATCGGGCTGCCGCGGGCGAGGAGATCGTTATCTCGCGGAGAGGCAAGCCCGTCGCCAGGCTCACTCCGCTGGCAGCCGGTCCCCAGACCGTCAGATTCGGGGTGCTCAAAGGACGGATCGACGTCGCGGGCGACTTCGACGCTCCCCTCCCCAAGGAGGTCCTCGAGACCTTCCGTGATGAAGGCTAATGCGCCTGCTCGTGGACACCCAGATCTTCCTACGGAGCTGACCATGGACACCGTCGACGTATCCGACGCCAAGACCCATCTGCCACAGCTGCTGGATCGAGTGGCGAATGGCGGACGGCCTGGCCATCCCGGCTGAAGAGACGGCCTGACAGGGCACCGCCGTGCCGGCTGCGACGCTTCGGCCTCGACGCCACCACCTGATCAGTGGTTGAGGAGCGGCGCTACTGAGCTCGTCCTGGGCTCGGTGACGCTGGCTCGGGCTGTGGCGCCGAAGACGTTGAGGCCGCGCAGGCGTTTGCGAGGGGCGATGGAGATACTCCTACCGTAGAAGGGACGCGACCGCCGCATCGCCGTCGCGCCCCTTCTCGCACCACTCCTAGGTGCCTCGTTCGAGTATCCCTTGGAGCGGGTTCCCTCGATGCTCGGTCAGAGCCTACTGCTCGTCCACCATCCTGACGGTGACGAGGGCCGCGGGGCCGTGCCAGCCGAAGTCGGCGACCGAGAGGTCACCCACGCCCAGGATCCCCGGGTGCCTCATGATGCGTTGGTGCTCGGGGGCACGCAGCATGCCGCCGACAGGCGGTCCGGGGATGTACGCGCCAAGCTCATTGTTCAGCTCCGTACCCGCATCGTACGCCCAGAGGTACCGCTTGACCGTCCGATCGCCCTGGGGGAGTCGCAGGCGATCGGCCCCGGCGAAGCCGTCGTTCGTGCTCACCAGCATGGCCCCCAGGGACAGGCGGTCGCTGCGTCGCGCCGCGACGGTGACCGTAACCGACTCTCCGGGCATGACCGGGGCCCCGAGCGCGACCACGTCCTGCACCTTGCGCGACGCCATCGCTTGGGCCGCGGCCGGAGCGTTGTTGCCGTTCTCAGCCAGCATTCGCAGCTCTTCGCTTGCATAGGAGCCTACGCGAAACAGCCGATACCCGCCGTTGGCCGTGACGAACAGTGGCGGAGAGAAGATTTGAGTGCCGGTCAGGTTCTTGAGGGTCACCTGGTAGGTCAGCTCCCGCTGCCCACCGGAGGCCTGAGCCGCGGACATGGGAAGCAGCAGGAGCACGAGGGCTGCGACCATCAAGAAGAGGACTGGAAGAGCCCATCCGCGGGTCCGTTGGGATTCGACTGCTGAGGCCATGAGACCATCTCCTTATACCGGAGTCGCCGTACATCTCGATGGTCCCCGCTTCCTCTTGCCACAGCATTGCGATCGTCTTGCGAGTTCCTTACGGCGCCGCCGTATTGCGACTAGTCTACGACTAGTCTATAATCGGAGACACGATAGCCCCCGCTCCCACGCGTTGGAGGGACCATGGACAGCGTCGGTGCGTACGAAGCGAAGACCCATCTGCCCCAGCTGCTCGAACGGGTGGCGAGGGGCGAACGCATCACCATCACGAAGCACGGCCGGCCGGTTGCCGTTCTCGTCCCCGCCGACGAGACACCCAGGCTTGATCGAGCCACCGCCGTGGCCGAGCTGCGACGATTCGGCGTCGGACGCCGGCTGGGTGACCTGACTCTCAGGCAGTTGATTGAGGAAGGGCGGCGCTACTGAACTTCGTCCTGGACAGTTCGGTGACGCTGGCTTGGGCCTTTGAGGACGAAGGCGGGCCCGCAGCCGACGCTATCCTGGCGCGACTCACCAACGAGTTCTGCCTGGTTCCCCTGCTCTGGCCGCTCGAGGTCACCAACGCGTTGCTCGTCGCGGAACGCCGGGGGCGATTGACCGAAAGCGAGTCGCACCGTTTTATGGGGCTTCTCTCAGCTTTGCTCATCGAGGTCGACGACGAGACGCCACGCAGGGCTTTCGCCGAGGTACTCTCTCTCGCCCGTCGGCACGATCTCTCGAGCTATGACGCCGCATATCTGGAACTTGCGATGCGCTCCGCTCTCCCTTTGGCGTCGTTTGACGAACGACTGCGTACGGCAGCGAAGAAGTCAGGCGTCGAGCTTCTCGGCTGAACGCCGGCATGCCATCGACCGGCGCACCGCGGCCACCACGCCGCCCCCGGCCCGTTGCGTGCCGGCGGTGCCGGACTAGAGTCAAGGAGGACGATCGGCACCTCGCCAGTGAGGCCGTTCGCGGCCGAGAGGGAAGCCGGTGCAAGACCGGCACGGTCCCGCCACTGTGACCGCTGCAATGCGGCGGAAGTCCAGGTTACCTGCTGGCGAGGAGAGAAGGCAGCTCTCCGCGGAGAGGGCTCGCTCCCCTACCCTCTCGGGGGTGGGGCCCCAGTCGGTTCGGCGCGGCCCGACCGGCTCCGGCGCGTGAGCGAGGGCGATCCCACCTCACATGCCGGTCCGGGTCAGGTCAGTCGAGACGAAAGGGGCACTCATGGGACCTCGCCGAATCCGGCACCGCTTCTCTCCTGGTTCTCACGCAGCATGGGGGGCGCTGACCGCGCTCGCGACGGCCCTGCTGCTCGCCGCGGCAGGGTGCGGAGGGAGTACCCCGACCACCGTTCCCTCCCCGACGGCGGCCTCGAGCACCGCGACGAGCGTCGCCGACCAAGCTACCGCCGCCGCCTTCCCCGTCACGGTGACCGACGATACCGGCCGGGAGGTCGTCATCGCCCACGAGCCGGCGCGCATCGTCTTCACGGCCCCGTCGTGTACCGAGATCCTCTACGCGCTCGGCGTCGGCCCCCGGGTGGTGGGCGTGACCACCGTGGACAACTACCCCCCCGAGGTCAAGGACGTGCCCAAGATCGGCACCTTCGCCAAGCCCAGCGTCGAGGCCATCACCGCCGCGGATCCCGATCTGGTGGTCGCCGTAATGCGCGGGAAGGAAGCGCTCGAACCGCTGGTGGATGCGGGCAAGACGGTGGTCGTGCTCAATCCGGATTCGCTGGCCGGCGTGTACCGGGACATCGAGATGGTCGGGGCCGCAGTCGGGGCGACGGCCCAGGCACAGCAGACCCGGGACCGGCTGGCCGCGGGGATCAAGTCCTTGGCCGACGGCGCCAAGGCGGCCCCCACGACACCCAAGGTGTTCTTCGCCCTCGATCCCACGCTGACCACCGCCGGCCCGGGGTTGTTCTTGGATGGCTCCTCACCCTGGCGAACGCCACCAACATCGCGGCCGACGGGCCGAGCAAGTACTACTCGTACACCCCCGAGCAGCTGGCCGCCGCCGACCCCGACTACATCCTGCTCTCAGGCACCATGCGGATGAAGGCGGAGCAGATCACCAGCGACCCGCGTTTCGCCAGCCTGCGGGCGGTGAAGCAGGACAAGTCCTGCTGTGGACGACAGCACGGTGACCCGCCCCGGCCCCCGCGTCGGCACCGGTCTCGAGGAGCTCATCAAAGCGATCCACCCCGACCTGTGACGGCGACGCGGACCAGGTTCCGCCTCGTCATCGCCGGGTCCGTCGCCGCACTGATCGCCTCGGTCGTCCTGGCGGCCGGGGTGGGAGCCGCCGGCTTGTCTCCGTCGGCGGTCCTGTCGGCCGGGTTGAGCCTGGTCAACCCGGCCTGGGCCCGACCGGAGTCGTACCCCGTCTGGGCCCCCGAGCTGCTCCGCGACCTGCGCCTGCCCCGTATCGCCCTGGCGCTGGTCACCGGGACCGCGCTGGCGACGGCGGGGGCTACCTTCCAAGCCATCTTCGCAACCCGCTGCGGAACCTCTGCTGGGCATCTGGCCGGGGCAGCGGTGGGGGCGGCGATCGCCATCGTCGCGGATGGCCGATCTCGGTGCCTACGGCCTGCCCCTCATGGCCTTCGTGGGAGCGGTGGTGGCGGCCTTCCTGGTCTACCGGCTGGCCACGTTCTCGGGTGAGACCTCGTCGGCCTCCCTGCTCCTCTCCGGCGTGGCGGTCGGCTCCACGTTCACGGCGATCATGACGTTCTTCCTGCTCCTCGACGAGCAGAACATGCGCACCGTGGTCGTGTGGCACCTGGGCGGGCTCGGCAGCGCCAGTTGGTCCAAGATCCTGCTGGCCGGCACTGTGGTGGGGGCGGGTTTCGTGTACATGCTCG
This sequence comes from uncultured Actinomycetota bacterium, assembly GCA_963796315.1. Classification (GTDB taxonomy): domain Bacteria; phylum Actinomycetota; class Thermoleophilia; order RBG-16-64-13; family RBG-16-64-13; genus CAWCLH01. The sequence continues at coordinate 889 of CAWCLH010000021.1, read as the reverse complement.
CCAACGCCGACCGCCTCAACCTCCTGCTCATGGGACCCGACCGCGCCCAGGAGCTGGGCATCGACGCGCACGCCACGCGCCGGAACCTCCTGATCGCCGGAGCCCTCACCACCGGGCGCCGCCGTCGCCTTCGCCCCGGCCTCATCGGCTTCGTCGGCTTGATGGTGCCCCACATGGTCCGGCTGCTCCTGGGACCCGACCACCGCCGCCTGCTGCCGGCCACTGCCCTCTTCGGAGCCGTCTTTCTCCTGCTCTGCGACACGGTGGCCCGCACGGCCTTCGCGCCGATGGAGATCCCGGTGGGCATCATCACCGCGTTCATCGGCGGGCCGTTCTTCCTGTACCTGTTGCGGCACCGCCGGGGGGTCTGAGCAGCCGTGGTGGACGTGGCGAGCGCGCCGATCCCACTCCCAGGGGGTCCCTACCCCCGGGGCCCGTGCTCTCCGTCGAGCGGGCCGACGTGGACCTGGGCGGAGGCGGGCGGTGCTGCGCAGGGCTCGACCTCGCCTTCAACCCGGGGACCCCACGTCGGGATCCTCGGGCCGAACGGATCGGGCAAGACCACCTTGCTTCGACTCCTCACCGGCGGCGTGCCGCCGACCCGGGGCGATGCGCGCCTCTTCGGGCGGCCGCTCGTGGACTACACGCCCGTCCAGATCGCCCGGCTCCTCGGGATCGTGCACCAGAGCTTCTCCCTGGACTTCAAGTTCACGGTGGCCGAGGTCGTGGGGTTGGGCCGCTATCCCCACTGGCAGCTCTTCGGTTCCCGCGCAGCCGACGACGGACCCGTCCGCCGGGCACTCGAAGAGCTCTCCATCGACCACTTGGCCGATCGGCCGGTGACGCGGCTGTCCGGCGGCGAGCGGCAGCACGTCCTCATCGCGCAGAC
>CAWCLH010000020.1:360000-1327629 GCA_963796315.1 uncultured Actinomycetota bacterium | reverse complement strand
CCGCCGACGTTCACGTCGTTGGAGCTGACCGGGTCCTCGATCGAGCGGGGGACCGAGGGGAGGGCGGCCTGATGCAGCACCGCGTCGACGCCCTTGACGGCCGCGCGCACGGCATCGGGATCGCGGATGTCGGCTTCGATCAGCTCGATGTCGGCCAGGCAGTGCTCCAGGTTGGAACGCTTGCCGGTGGCGAAGTTGTCCAGCACGCGCACGCGATGGCCGGCGGCCAGCAGGCCGTCGACCAGGTGCGAGCCGATGAACCCGGCTCCGCCGGTGACGAGGACGGTCTGCACGGATGCCTTTCTGTCAGTGGTGGTCATCTGACCCCTACCCCTGCCGCAGCGACGACGCGGTCCCGCCGCCCTCGAGGGCCCCTTGGCCCGAGTCCCCCGCGAAGACGAGGCCGAACAGCACCGCGCTCAGGATGAGCAGGCCCCCGCCCAGCACCGCGATCCGCCTGGAGCGCCAGACGAGGCCCGACACGAAGCAGAGGATCCCGGCGATGCCGGCGACCCAGAAGAGCATGGCGGCTACGGTGGTCACGACGAGTGGGGACTCCTCTTCTGCCGGTCTTGGGTCCGAGGGGGCCGGTCGGGTCCGCGCTGGGCCGTCCCGGCCGCCCGGGCCACGATAGCAGAAGGAACGGGGACGCTTTCTCGGGCCGCGGCGCTACACTCGATGGGTGACCCAGCGCCGAGCCCCATCCCACCGTCGCACTGCGGCCTCCTCGGCGGTGCTGGTCGTCCTCATCGGCCTGCTGATGCAGACGGGATCCGCCCTGGCCGCCAAGCTGATCGTCTCGGTGGGGGTGGTCGCGGCGCTCTGGCTGCGGACGGCGCTGGCGGCGGGCATGCTGACGGCCATGCAGGGACGCTCGTTGCGCCTTCCCCGGGCCGGCGAGCGCCTCCCGCTGGCGGCGCTGACCCTCTCCCTCCTCTGGATGAACCTCAGCTTCTACGGGGCCATCTCCAGAGCACCCTTGGGGGTCGTGGTGGCGGTCGAGTTCCTGGGGCCGCTGAGCGTCGCGGTGCTGGGGCACCGGCGCCCGTTCGACTTCCTGTGGGTCGTCCTGGCCGGCGCGGGTGTGGTCGTGCTGGCGGGACCGACCAGCGACGTCAGCGTGACGGGCTTGATCCTGTCGCTCTGCGCGGCGGGGGGCTGGGCCGCCTTCCTGCTGTTGGCCAAGCGGGCGGTGACGATCATGGAGCCGCTGCGCGTCTCGACGCTGATGCTCTTGGGTTCGACCGCCCTCCTTACCCCGCTGCTGGCGGTGGTCGGGGCGGGGCCGGAGAGCCTCCGGTCGGGTCTCGCGCTGGGGCTGGCCGTGGCGCTGCTGTCCTCGGCGCTGCCCTACTTCCTCGAGCTCTTCGCGCTCAGCCGGGTGCGGGCGGCCACCTACGGGGTGCTGCTCAGCATCGAGCCGGCGATAGCGGCCCTGACGGGCTTCCTCATCCTGGGGCAGCGGCTGACGCCGGCCGAGGGAGTCGCCATCCTGGCGGTCGTCGTGGCGGCCGGAGGGGCCAGCTGGACCAGCCAGCCCGCCGGGTCCGACCCCTCCGGTCTGACCGCGGACCGCCAGCGCCGCCGCTCTCCCGGTCGCTTGCTTTCCGATGCCGGCGCAGTACGCTTGAGGTACCGGTCCAGGGGGAGCGCAGAGCCGACGTCGTTCCGGGTGGCCAGCAGGAGGAGGACACCATGGCTGAGCTGACCAAGTCTCTGTTCATCGCGGCTCCGGTAGAGAGAATCGATGCGATCGTACGAGATCCGCGTCAGTGGCCCCATTTCTGGGTGGGGATGGCCGACCCAGACAGTATCGAGGGGGACGGCGGCCCGGGGACAGTGGTGAAATTCGATCTCACCACGTTCGGCCTACGTCTGCACGAGAGCGAACGCGTCGTCGAGGAACGCCACGACCCGGACGGCAGCACCCACTGGCGCTGGGAGTTCGAGGGCATGACCAAAGGCTGGATGACCTGCTACCACCAGCCGACCGAAGGCGGCACCACTATCAAGACCGACTTTAAGTACACGCCCCCGGGAAGCGTCGTCGGCAAGATCGTGGACCTTCTCGTACTGGAGCGGGTCCAGAAGCGCGACTTCAACACGAGCTTGGAGAACCTCAAGATACTGGCCGAAGCGTCCGTACCGAGTGAGCTCGCCGTCTAGCCGGCTCCGGTCGCTCCCCTTGGACCCCCACATCCGGCCGGCTCGGGTGGGCGCACGTCGAGGGCGGCGCCGGGCGGCGCCGCCCTCCGAAGGCTACGGGGTGGCGGGGTGGTTACTCCGGACCCTCGCCGGCCGCTCCGTCGGCGCAGTAGTAGCCGTCTTTGAGGTCGAACTCCTCGAAGTTCGCGCAGTCGCTGCAGACGCAGCCCCACCGAGTCACCGAGTTCGCGCTCTTCCCGCGCGCGCAGTAGAACCCCCCGTCCCCCGGATACGAGGGGCATCCTCCGCAGAGGCACCGCTCGGCATACTGGGGACTGTCCGGCACCTTCGCCATAGGCTCCTCCCTTCGGCCCTGTTGCCGCCACGCGCGTACCCGCGGGCGGGGGTAGCGAAACGCCCACGGCCAAGGGGCCTGTGCCGCGGGGCTGAGCGGTGGCCCTCCGTCGCCCGGCGCCGGGGCGGGCAAGAGGTTGTCTCCCGGCGTTTTCCGGCTCACTATGAGGGTAGGCTGGAAGCACTCCGGCGCTGCCTGAACTCTCTCACAGGGGTGACGATGAAGATCACGGCCGACGAACTGGACGGGCGTCCCATCTTCCGCGTCGAGGGCGATCTTGATCACGGGGGCTCCCCGCTGCTGACCGCGCTGCTGGGCGAGAGGCTGCCCGGCCACATCGATGGTCCCGTCTTCCTCGACCTCTCGGTGGTGACCTACATCGACAGCGGCGGGCTGTCGGCGCTGTCGCGGCTCCTCTCGCGCTGCGAAGAGGGGGCGTGGGTCGGGCTGGTGTCGCCCAGCCCGCAGGTGTACCGGCTGATCGAGGGAGCGGGACTGACCATCAGGCGACAGCTGAAGGTGTTCCTGGGCGAGAGCCGAGGCCGCGGAGGCGCTCCGACCGGAAGAGGCGGGAGATCCGATCCGGGAGTGACGGCCCACCGGCTAGCATGAGTGGTCCGACCATCATACTGGCGCACCGCAGAGATGGTCGGTCTCACACGTACTAAAGAAGAGACCACCGGGTATATACTAGGAGAAGTGGAACCGCCGCCTTTGGGGGGAGGAGGCAATGCTCTCTCATCGGGACCGGGTGTTTCTCAACAAGTTCCTCGTGGAGGCCTACACCGAGCTCGGCTACCCCGAGGCCGACGCGCTGGCGGAGAAGACCGTCTCCGGCCTGGCTTCCTCCTCCACGCGGTTGGAAGCCGTCACCGAGGTGCTGAAGCGCTGCGACCGCGCCCAGTACGCCGGGGGCATGATGAGGCTCCGGGCAGACCTCACCCGGGACATCCTCGCCCAGTATCTGTCCCACGAGAGCGATCGAGCCGACACCCGGTTGTGGGTGGCTCCGTCGGGCGAGCCCGCAGGCGCGGCCTCGGATCTGGACGAGGAGTTCTGGAGCGTCTACGAGCGCCGGTTCCGGGCGTCGGCCGCGGCAGCCGCCCAGGAGGCGGAGTCGTTGCGCCTCTTGGACCGTTGCGACCCGGGTTTCCTCTTCTCGTTCTATCCCCTGCCCGACGAGGCGGACTGACCGTCCAGCGCTTGGCCGATCCTCGCGCGCTTCGGCTGGCGAGCTACGGCGCGAAGAGGATCAGGGCGCCCACCAGGATGGCGAAGACACCCCCTTGGATCGCCACCCCGGCGCGGAAGCCCACCTGCCCGTGAGGGAAGCCCGGCCGGTGCGTGGGGAACCAGCGAAACCGGCGCCAGGCGGGGATCACCACGTCCAGGGCGTCCAGGTCGGGCAGGGCGGCGAGGGCCCCGGTCAAGACGACGACGCCGGGCAGATGGAGGGCCCACCAGGCGGCCAGCGTGAGGACGATCGACGCGGTCACGTCCAGGGCCGCCAACTGCACCCGTCGGGCCTGGCTGTAGTAGTCCCAGTGAGGGGCGACGTCGAGGGCCAGATGCGTGGCCAGGGCGGGGAGGGGCAGCGTCCACCAGGGCGCCCCGAGCGAGACCAGGCCCGCACCCAGGGCCAGACCGGAGACGGTATGGACGACGACCCACATGCCGCCACCTTACACCCGGGGCGGAGGGCCACGGCGTTCTTGACAGCGCCCCGGCGCCGTTGCTAGAGTCCGCGCGTACTTTCTGTTTAGGCTCGCTTAAGTGAAGAGGATGGCGCGGGTAAATTTGCCTGAGTCCGGACTGAAAAAGAACGTCACCGACCGCGCCGCCCGCGAACACCTCAAGCACATCTTCAAGCTGGAGGAGCGCGAGGGACCGCGCGAGGGCCCGGTCACCATGAGCGAGCTCGCGCAGGCGATCGGCCACTCGGCCCCGGCCGTCACCGACATGGCGAAGAAGCTGGCCGAGCGCGGGCTGGTCGACTACATCCCCTACCGGGGGGTGCGGTTGACACCGGAGGGACGGCGGGAGGCCACCCGGGCGCTCCGCCGGCATCGCATCGTCGAGCGGTTCCTCACCGACATGCTGGGCTTTCCCTGGCAGGACGCGCACGAGCTGGCCGTCCAGTTCGAGCACGAGGTGCCGGACCCGGTGGAGAGACGTCTCTTCCAGGCGCTGCGCAAGCCCTCCACCTGCCCGCACGGCTTCCCCATCCCCGACGTCCCCGAGGATTCCTTCCCCACGGTGATCACCCTCTCCGAGCTCGCCGAGGGCGCGAGCAGCCAGGTGGCCACCGTGCTCCAGGAGGGGCACGACATCCTCGACTTCATCGATTCACTGGGGCTCCGTCCCGGGGCCAACGTCACCGTCCGGCAGAAGGCGCCCTTCGACGGGCCGCTGGTGCTCGAGGTGGACGGGGTGGAGCGCATCGTGGGTCACAATCTGGCGCAGATCGTGACCGTCAGGCCCGTCGCCCCGCAGGGAGGCATCTCGCCCACCCACGGCGAAGAGGAAGCACGGGCGACTGCGGCCGCCGGGCGGGCTCGCCACGGCGGTATCGGCGGGAGCACGCTCCCGCCCTCGGATCCCGGTCAGGGGGGCAGGAGCGCGGGCTCCTGTGACCTTGGACAGAGTGTCATTTCAACGAGAGGAGGCGTCACTGCATGGAGGGTAAGCGCACAACGAGAGGGGCCGGTGGGCGCCGGCGGAGGGGACGCCTGCGGGCCTTCCTCGGGGCTGCCTCGGCCCTGCTTGCGGCCGGCCTGATCATGGCTCCGGCCGCCCTGGCCGCCGAGAGCACCGGCGGCGAGGCCAACCTCACCCTGCCGGATCTGAGCACCGAGAAGTTCCTGGGTATCAACGGCAAGTTGCTCCTCAGCCTGGGACTCATCGTCTGCGTCCTGGGTCTCCTTTTCGGCCTGGTCATCTACCGGCGTCTGAAGAGCATGGCAGTCCATTCCTCCATGCTCGAGATCTCCGAGCTGATCTACGAGACCTGCAAGACCTACCTGCTGCAGCAGGGCCGGTTCCTGCTGATCCTCTGGGTCTTCATCGGCGTCATCATGGCTTTCTACTTCGGCGTGCTGCAGAGCTATGCCATCCCGAAGGTGATCATCATCCTGGTCTCGAGCCTGATCGGGATCGGCGGTAGCTACGGCGTCGCCTGGTTCGGCATCCGCATCAACACCTTCGCCAACTCGCGCACGGCGTTCGCCAGCCTCAAGGGCAAGCCGTATCCGTGCTACGCCATCCCGCTGCAGTCGGGCATGAGCATCGGCATGCTGCTGATCAGCGTCGAGCTGATCGTCATGCTCCTGATCCTGCTGTTCGTGCCGCGGAGCTACGCGGGTGCCTTCTTCATCGGCTTCGCCATCGGCGAGTCCCTGGGCGCCTCCGCGCTGCGGATCGCCGGCGGTATCTTCACCAAGATCGCCGACATCGGCTCCGACCTGATGAAGATCGTCTTCAACATCAAGGAAGACGACGCCCGGAACCCCGGCGTCATCGCCGACTGCACGGGCGACAACGCGGGCGACTCGGTCGGCCCCACCGCCGACGGCTTCGAGACCTACGGCGTGACCGGCGTGGCGCTGATCACCTTCATCATGCTGGCCGTGCCCGAAGCCACCACGCAGATCCAGCTGCTGGTCTGGATCTTCGCCATGCGCATGCTGATGATCGTGGCCTCGGGCGGTTCCTACCTCATCAACAGCGTCATCCAGAAGGCGCGGTACGAGCACGCCGACAAGATGCACTTCGAGGCGCCGCTGACCATGCTCGTCTGGCTGACCTCCTTCGTGTCGGTGGCCATGACCTTCATCGCCTCCTACGCGTTGATCAAGGACCTGGGCGACGGGACCATGTGGTGGAAGCTCTCGCTGATCATCACCTGCGGCACCCTGGCCGGCGCCATCATCCCGGAGCTGGTCAAGGTCTTCACCTCCACCAAGTCCGCCCACGTCCGCGAGGTGGTCACTCCGCCCGCGAAGGCGGGGCGTCGCTCAACATCCTGTCCGGCTTCGTGGCCGGCAACTTCAGCGCCTTCTGGCTGGGCGGCGCCATCCTGGGCCTCATGTCCATCGCCTACGGCGTGAGCACCACCATCCCCGACAACCTGATGCTCGCCCCGGCGGTGTTCGCCTTCGGCCTGGTGGCGTTCGGCTTCCTGGGCATGGGCCCGGTCACCATCGCCGTCGACTCCTACGGTCCGGTGACGGACAACGCGCAGTCGGTGTTCGAGCTCTCCACCATCGAGCAGTTGCCCGGCATCGGGGAGGAGCTCCGGGGACAGTTCGGCTTCGACGTGGACTTCGAGGTGGCCAAGCACCACCTCGAGGAGAACGACGGCGCCGGCAACACCTTCAAGGCCACGGCCAAGCCGGTGCTGATCGGCACCGCCGTCGTCGGCGCCACCACCATGATCTTCTCGATCATCGTGGCCCTCACGTCGGGCCTCACGCAGAACATGGACAAGCTCTCCATCCTGCACCCGCCGTTCCTGCTGGGCCTGATCGCCGGCGGCATGATCATCTACTGGTTCACCGGCGCCTCGACCCAGGCCGTCACCACCGGCGCCTACCGCGCGGTGGAGTTCATCAAGGAGAACATCAAGCTCGATGCGGGTCCACGAAGGCCTCGGTGGCGGACAGCAAGAAGGTCGTCGAGATCTGCACGCAGTACGCGCAGAAGGGGATGTTCAACATCTTCCTGGCCGTCTTCTTCGCCACGCTGGCCTTCGCCTTCGTCGAACCGTACTTCTTCATCGGCTACCTGATCTCCATCGCCATCTTCGGGCTGTTCCAGGCCATCTTCATGGCCAACGCCGGCGGCGCGTGGGACAACGCCAAGAAGATCGTCGAGGTGGACCTCAAGGAGAAGGGCACCGAACTGCACGCCGCCACCGTCGTGGGCGACACGGTGGGCGATCCCTTCAAGGACACCTCCTCGGTGGCCATGAACCCGGTGATCAAGTTCACCACCCTGTTCGGCCTCCTGGCGGTGGAGCTCGCCGTCAAGCTGGCCAACGAGCAAGGCCGCGGCATCACCTACGTGCTGGCCGCCGCCTTCTTCCTGGTGTCGGTCTTCTTCATCTGGCGCTCCTTCTACGGGATGCGGATCCAGACGGACTGGGTCCCCGACGCCTCGTCGCGGGTCCAGAAGACTCCGGTGGCCGAGCTCTAGAGCCGGTACCAGAGCCACGCTTCGGTATGAGCGGGGGGCCGGGCGCGTACGCGCCCGGCCCCCCGTCTTCTTTGCGGCGGCCCGCCGGGACGGCGGGCCGCCGACCACTGCGCGATCCGGGCTACGTCACCGCCGGGCGGCCGCGCCGGCGTGCGTCGCCGAGTGGCGGCCGCTTCGGCGGCCCGCCGCTACGTCGCCGCCCCGCCGGCCGCCTCCGCCGCCAGCACCCGCCTGACGGCCTCCTCGTAGCCCACCGGCTCGAAGGGGAAGAGCTCCCGGGCCAGCGGGTCGCGGACGATCACCTCGCTCTTCATGCCCTCGATCAGCGGATGGGCGATGGACGAGGGGATGGGGGTGACCAGGTCGACCCAGTACGACGAGAGCCGGGGGGTGAGCACCGGCACCGAGAGCAGCCAGCGCCGCTTCCCCCGGATGCGCGCGTAGCGCGTCAGCATCTCGCCGTAGGTGAGGATGTCCCGGCCGCCGATCTGCACGATGCGGCCGGTCGAGCCGGGCACCTGAAGGGCGTCGAGCAGGTAGCGGAGGACGTCGGCCTCGGCGATGGGCTGGATGCGGGTCTTCACCCAGCGCGGGGTCACCATCACCGGGAGCCGCTCCGCGAGGTAGCGGACCATGCGGAAGGAGACGCTGCCGCCCCCCACGATGACGGCCGCCCGGAACTCGGTGACCGGGACGCCCCGCTCGCCCAGGGCGCGGCCCACCTCCTGGCGGCTCTGGAGGTGCTCGGACAGGCTGCCGCCCTCGCCCAGGCCTCCCAGGTAGATCAGCCGAGCGACTCCCTGCTCCTTCGCCACCAGCCCGGCGTTCGAGGCGGCCCGCAGGTCGCGGGCGCGGAAGTCGCCCTCGCCGCCCATGGAGTGCACCAGGTAGTACACGGCGTCGACGCCCTCGAAGGCGGGGGAGAGGGAGTCGACGTCCAGGACGTCGCCGCGCACGGTCTCCACCCGGGGGAACCAGGGCCGGTCGGCCAGGCGCGAGGGGTCGCGCGCCAGGCAGCGCACCTGGTAGCCGGCCTCCAGCAGGAGCGGGACCAGGAGCCCGCCGATGTACCCGCTGGCCCCGGTGACCAGCACCGCGACCGACCGCCCTTGCCTCGTTGCTCTCGGTTTCCGCCATCAGGAGTCCTCCCTCTCTTCGGCCCGGCGCTTGAGCGCCCGGTTCATCTCGTCGAACCCCGGCTGCGAGCGCCCGGCGATGAACGCCCCCAGCACCGGCACCAGGAGACCGGCGAGGGTCTCCCGCTGCGTCAGGCGGGTACGTCCGCCGTCCAGCGCCTCGAGCGTGAAGCGATGGTCGCCGTCGAAGAGCCCGGGCAGTCCCAGACGCCCCAGCCAGCGGAGCTCGCGCGGTGGGTCGACGCGGAGCACCCGGGCGCGGAACCGCAGGTTGGGACGGCGGCGGGGGTACGCTCGCACGTCGATGCGGCAGCCCTCCTCCAGGTCGCCTTCGATGCAGGGGATGAAGCGGTTCCAGGAGGCGTACTCGGAGACCTCCGTCAGCACCCTCCACACCCGATCCGGGGCCGCGTCGATGTCGACCGCAGCCTCGATCTCCCGCTTGAACAACCGTCCGGTGCTCGGCACTCGGATCGCCTCCTCGGCAGGTCGCCGGTCAGCTCTCGTCCGCTCTCCTCCTACTGTTGCACAGGCTCGGCCCGTTGGGGTATCATCCGGTCTCGCTCGAGGGAGGAGCCCCGTGGGGGGGTGCCCGAGTGGCCAAAGGGAGCAGACTGTAAATCTGCCGGCGATGCCTACAGAGGTTCAAATCCTCTCCCCCCCACCTCGATCGTCCAGAGGGATCGGCCCCGCACCCCGGCAGGCCTCCATAGCTCAGCTGGCAGAGCACTTCCATGGTAAGGAAGGGGTCATCGGTTCGAATCCGATTGGAGGCTCCATAGCGTGGCGGCGTAGCTCAGTTGGTCAGAGCAGCGGAATCATAATCCGCGTGTCGGAGGTTCGAGTCCTCCCGCCGCTACCAGCATTTCCAGGACATTTTGGGCCCCCGGAGGTTGCCAGACCGGCGATCAGGGGGCCCATGTGCTAGGTGTGAGCGCCCTGTGTCGACGTGATGTCTACGCTGGACTCAGGCGGTGCGCCGCCCCCGCCGATCACCGTTGACGGGAGTATGTACAAAACGTACACTAAAAATCTGAGGAGAGGAGGAAGGGCATGACCCGCATGACAGTAACGGCCGCACGAGAAAACTTCTCTGATGTGATCAACAGAGTAGCCTACCGCCGCGAGCGAGTCTGCCTTGAGCGTTCCGGAAAGGACGTTGCCTGCCTCGTGTCTGTTGAGGAGGCTCGCCTCCTCGATCTCATAGAGGATCGGCTCGACCTCGATGACGCGCTGGCGGCGTTGGCAGAAGTAGACAACGAGGGGTCCGTCTCCTGGGATGACCTGAAGGCAGAACTCGGGCTTTAGGACCGACCTAGAGTGCCCCACAGGGTCGAGTTCAGTCCTGCTGCTGCCCGCCAGCTCAAGAAACTGAACGACAAGAACCGGTCCGCCGCCGAGGAGATACGTGACCAGATAGAGGCCCTAAGGGCGGAACCGCGCCCACCGGGCACCGAGAAGCTTGGCGGGTATCACGAGCTCTTCAGGGTCAGGGTGGGCGACTACAGAATCGTCTACGCGGTCTCGGATCGGCTGGTGCTCGTGCTGGTGCTGAAGATAGGGAACCGGTCTGAGGTATACGAGCGTATCCGGAAATCGGACCTGGCCTACGTGCGCCAGTTCTTTGGCCGGCGCGAGAACTGATTCGGCTGTCCACGCACCAGCGCGCTCATGTCGCCGGCTGGACGGCTTTGCCGCGGCGGACGCCCGCCAGGTGTGGCCGCTTAGGACAACGCCCGCAGCTGGCTTCCGCGCATTCTTCCAAGCTCCAATACTCCAGAAGGTGTAGAGTCAAAAGCACTGGGGTCTGCTTCGGGGGAGAAGCAGAAATGCGCAGGTATTGGGACACGATCGTTGGTGCCTGGGACGTGGTGACGAAGAGCCCGGACGAGGTCCTCGCTAGACAGGTCCAGCGAGCGCTGCGGAGCTATGACCGCGAGTATCGGCAGGTCGCCGCAATCGGGGTTTCCGGATCGGGCCCGCCCGTAGGCCAAGCGAGCCAGGAAGCCGACGAGCATCCCCGGACGGAAGCAGACGGCCCCGGAGGGAGCAGCACGGGGCTCTAGGTTTCCTCCGAAGACTGGACCTACCGCCGCGGCGAACCCCTACCCTCTTTCTTCGGTTGGCCTCCTGGACGTCGGCTTGGTTCGGCCGCACAGGCTTGGTCCGGGGAAGGGTGGCGTCGCCCTCCCCGTCTTGCTAAGCGTTTGCTACACTACCGGCCACAGCGGGCGACAGACCGCGACATGCAGCCGTGTAAAGGGTGCCAAGAGTCCCTGCGCAGCGGTCGGTTCCGACACGAGGCGTCAGAGAGTGACGGGCTCGCTCGGAATCACATCCGCGTGTCGGAGGTTCGAGTCCTCCCGCCGCTACCACAGCTTCGCTCGCCAGGGCGGCCGCACGGCGGCGGCTTCCTTGGGTTTCGATGTGGCCTTATGGTAGGCTGCGCTGCAAGGCGCTTGACTAGGGTTAGGTGAAGTAATGCGGGTTCGAGTGACGATGGCGTGCCAAGAGTGCAAGCGCCGCAACTACACGACGATGAAGAACAAGCGGAACGATCCCGAGAGGATCGAGCTGCAGAAGTACTGCAAGTGGTGCAGCACGCACACCGCCCACAAGGAGACCAAGTAGCGCAGGAGGCGGTCCTGAAGAAGTGACCGGCCGGAGTGCGCGGTGACGTTTCGCAGGGCAGTAGCTCCAACGGTAGAGCGCCGGTCTCCAAAACCGGATGTTGGGGGTTCGAATCCCTCCTGCCCTGCCATCTTCTCCACCACCTGAAGCCAAGGAAAGGCATGCCGCCAGAATGGCGAAGACGACCATGACTGACTCTTCATCCAAACCCCGCAAGCCGCAGGCGAAGGCGCCGGCGAAGACCCCCGGCCGGACGGTCGCCGCGGGTCGCGGCGTCAGAGCGGCGGTCACCAACCCCTCGGGCGGCCGGCTGCCGCGCTTCATGCGCGAGGTCCGGGTGGAGATGTCGAAGGTCACCTGGCCTTCGCGGCCGGAGCTGGTGCAGTCCACCGTGGTCGTCATCGTCGCGATCGCCATCGCCGCCGCCTACATCGGGTTGCTCGACCTGATCTGGTCGAGCCTCGTCAACTGGATCGCTCTCTAGAGAGCCGAGGAACTGCCGATACATGGACGCCAAGTGGTATGTCATCAACACGTATTCCGGGCATGAGAACAAGGCCCGCGCCAATCTGGAGCATCGCATCCAGTCGATGAACCAGGTCTCCTCCTTCGTCGACATCGTCGTGCCCACCGAGCAGGTGGTCGAGACCAAAGGCGGCGAGAAGGTCCAGATCGAGAAGCGGATCTTCCCCGGCTACATCCTGGTCAAGATGGTGCTGAGCGACGAGTCGTGGTCCCTGGTCAAGAACACGCCCGGGGTCACCGGTTTCGTCGGCTCGGGTAACAAGCCGACGCCCCTCAGCCCGGCGGAGGTCGACCGCATCCTCCACACCTCCACGGTCGAGAAGCCCAAGGCCAAGGCCGAGTTCTCGGTCGGCGATCAGGTGCGGGTGATCGGCGGGCCGCTGACCGACTTCACCGGTGAGGTGGCCGAGGTCAACGTGGAACAGAGCAAGCTCAAGGTGATGGTGTCGATCTTCGGACGCGACACGCCCACCGAGTTGGGGTTCGAGCAGGTCAAGCGCATCTAGCGCATCGAGCGCGAAGGGACGGAGACGGACAGTGGCCAAGAAGGTACGGGCGATCATCAAGTTGCAGATCCAGGGCGGGCAGGCCAACCCGGCGCCGCCGGTCGGCCCCGCGCTGGGGCAGCACGGCGTCAACATCATGGAGTTCTGCAAGGCGTACAACGCGCAGACCCAGGACAAGCAGGGAACGGTCATCCCGGTCGAGATCACCGTGTTCGAGGACCGCTCCTTCACGTTCATCCTCAAGACCCCGCCGGCCGCGGTCTTGATCCGGCAGGCCGCCGGGATCGCCAAGGGCTCCGGCGTGCCGCACCGGGAGAAGGTGGGCAAGATCAGCCGCGACCAGCTCCGGTCGATCGCCGAGCAGAAGATGCCGGATCTGAACGCCAACGACATCGACGCGGCCATGAACATCCTGGCCGGCACCGCCCGCAGCATGGGCGTGACCGTCGAGGGCTAGAAAGCATCCCGGTTCCCGGGGAGTAAACGCCGGCCGCACTGGCCGGCACGACGGTGGGAGGGCCTCCGGTCCGTCTGCACCACCAGGAGGTACGACAATGGCCAAGGATTCCAAACGCTACAAGGCGGCCAAGGCCGCCGTCGATCCCGATCGTCTGTACCCGCCCCTCGAGGCCGTGCGCCTGCTCAAGGGTCTGGAGACGGCCTCCTTCGACGAGACCGTGGAGATCCACATCAAGCTGGGCGTCAACCCCCGGCACGCCGACCAGCAGCTGCGCGGCACCCTGATGCTGCCCCACGGCACCGGCAAGGAGCTGCGGGTGGCGGTGTTCGCCAAGGGGGAGAAGGCCACCGAGGCCGAAGAGGCCGGCGCGGACATCGTGGGCGCCGAGGACCTGGCGGAGCGGGTGCAGAACGGCTTCCTGGACTTCGACGCCGCCGTGGCGACGCCCGACATGATGGGCACGGTGGGTAAGCTGGGCCGGGTGTTGGGCCCCCGCGGCCTGATGCCGAACCCCAAGGCCGGCACGGTCACCTTCGACGTGGGCAAGGCCGTCGCCGACATGAAGGCCGGCAAGATCGAGTACCGCACCGACAAGTTCGGGGTGGTGCACCTGATCATCGGCAAGAAGTCCTTCGACGAGAAGCAGCTGGTCGAGAACTACGGCGAGCTGATCGACGAGATCATCCGGGTCAAGCCGGCCGCCGCCAAGGGCAAGTACCTGCGCTCGGTGACGCTGACCAGCACCATGGGCCCCGGACTCGCGCTCGACCCGGGCCGGACCCGCGGCCTCCTCGAGGAGGACGGCGCCTAACCGTCGCCTCACCGGCGCCGATTCCTGCGGCCCTCCCCGGCTCGCCTGGCGAGCCGGGGAGGGCCGAGTCGTTTCCGGGGTCGGGGCGGCCGGCGTCGGCCCGCCGCCGGTCCTAGCTCCGGCGGGCCTCCGCTTCGGCGCGCTGCTTGATCCCCAGGAGCATCTTCCGCTCCATCAGGAGCCAGGGAACCTCGATGGCCGAGGCGAGCACGTGCATCAACGGCGGCCAGCCCATCTGCACCCGCACCCGGCTGAGCAGGCGGGTGCCTCCCTCGAGCGGCGTCAGCGAGAAGCTCCAGGACACCTGGTCCTCCATGGGGGCCAGGACCAACGTCCGTCCCGGCTCCGCGACCGTCACCGGCCAGTCCGGTCCGCTCCCCAGCGGGATGACGTCGCCGGCGGCGAGGCCCTGGAACTCCGGGAGGATGGTGTCGGCGCTGGGACGGTCCAGGATGCCGAACAGCTGATCCAGGCCGTCGTAGCTGTAGAGGCCGCCCCGCTGGTAGCCCATCTGGGCCAGGAACCCCCAGACCAGCTCGGCAGGGGCCGCGATGCTGACCGCCCGGGTGGTGACGAACACCGGGTCCCGGACCTGCTCGTCGCCGGGGAGCGGCCGGGAGGCTTCGTCCGCTGTGGCTCCCCAGGTGGTGTGCCAGGGTCGGACCAGGCGAAGGTAGATCAGGTGACCGACGATGAGGGCGGCCGCCCACTTGGCCATCCGACCCGCGTTCCCGTTCCCTCTTCGGCTCATGGTGCCGCCTCCTTCCGGTCGCTCCCTCCTCACCATAACCCCCTCGCGTGCCCTGCGCTTGTGCTCCCGTGCCATCGTCGCTATACTCGGCTCGGCCTCTGCCTGAGACAGTTGGTGTCGCCCGCGGGCGACCGAAGGATCGGCCACCAGGCCGGACGCCAGCCGAGGCGGGATGAACGGAACGCACCGCGCGTCAGCGCATGAACTCCCTCGTCCACCTCCGTCTCGGGGGTGGACGTTCTTTTTGGAAAGGAGGGATGCTGATGGCGAAGCCGGAAAAGGTGCAGGCCGTCGCCGAGATGGCGGCCGAGTTCGAGAAGACCGATGCCTACTTCCTCGTCGATTTCCGTGGCCTGTCCGTGGGTGAGGCGACCGATCTCCGCGCGCGTCTGCGCGGTTCCGGGGCGTCGCTCATGGTCGTGAAGAACACGCTCGCGAAGCGGGCCGCCGCGGAAGCGGGTGTGGAGGGTATCGACGCGCTGCTGGAAGGACCCACCGCGATCGCGTTCTGCAGGGACGACCCCGTCGCCCCCGCGAAGGTGCTGCAGACCTTCATCCGCGAGAAGAAGAAGCTCGAGCTCAAGGGCGGCTACCTGCAACGCCGGGTGCTGCAGGCGAAGCAGGTGGACGAGCTGGCCTCACTGCCCACGCGAGAGGTGCTGCTGGGCAAGGTGGTCGGGGGACTCGCCTCGCCGCTGTACGGTCTCGCGAGCGTGCTCGCCGCGCCTATCCGCGGACTGGCGGTGGCGCTCGACCAAGTCAGGGAGCAGAAGGAAGCGGCCGCCTAGGCCTCGTGGCCGGGAGCGGCTCCCTCTGCCCGAGTGATGTGAAGGTGTGACGAGAGGAGGTGATGTGAAGCGATGACTACTGAAGAGATTCTCGAAGAGATCAAGAAGATGACGGTCCTCGAGCTGTCCGAGTTGGTGAAGGCCATCGAAGAGGCGTTCGGCGTGACTGCCGCAGCTCCCGTCGCAGTGGCGGCGGCCGGCGGCGGCAACGGCGGCGGCGCGGCCGCGGAGGTCGAGGAGAAGACCGAGTTCGACGTCATCCTGTCCGGTGCCGGCGACAAGAAGATCCAGGTGATCAAGGTCGTGCGCGCGCTGACCGGCCTGGGCCTCAAGGAGGCCAAGGACCTGGTCGACCAGGCTCCCAACCCGGTGAAGCAGGGCGTGACCAAGGACGAGGCCGAGGACATCAAGAAGCAGCTCGAGGAGGCCGGCGCGATCGTCGAGGTCAAGTAGCAGGCCTACTCTGCGGAGACTCGTCTCCGCACGAAAGCCCAGCGTGGGGGCACGAGATCCCCCTCGCTGGGCTTGCCTTTGTCGGGCAGAGAGTGTAGCATCGGACGTTGCGCGTTCCGCCCGTTCATCCATCTAGGCATGCGAGGAGTGACCCCGTTTGAGCCTCAGGACGATCCCCAGGCCGCGTAAATCCTTCTCAAGGTTATCCCAGATCCTCGATGTTCCCAACCTGATCGCTATTCAGCTGGATTCATTCGACTGGTTCAAGACCGAAGGCCTGCGCGAGACCATCGACGACATCAACCCGATCGAGGACTACACCGGCAACTACGCCGTGGAGTTCGGGGACCACGAGTTCCACGAGCCCCCCCTGTCCCTCGACGAGTGCCGCGACAAGGACATGACCTACGCGGCCCCCCTGTTCATGACCGTACGCTTCGTCAACCGGGTCACCGGCGAGATCCGAGAGCAGCACGTCTTCATGGGCGATTTCCCCATGATGACCGAGCAGGGCACCTTCATCATCAACGGCACCGAGCGGGTGATCGTCACCCAGCTGGTGCGCTCCCCGGGCGCCTACGTCATGAGCGCCAAGGATCCGGCCAAGCAGGTCCTGATCGCCAACCTCATGCCGGCGCGGGGCTCCTGGCTGGAGTTCGAGATCGACAAGCGGGGCACGGTCAACGTCCGCATCGACCGGAAGCGCAAGCTCCCGGCCACCGTGTTCCTGCGCGCTCTGGCCGGCGTCAAGAACACCGAGACCGGCGACGAGCCGGGCTTCATGGCCACCGGGACCGACGAGGAGATCCTGGCGGCCTTCGACAACAACCCCTTCATCGCGAGCACGCTGGAGAAGGACTCCATCCACACGGTGGAGGAGGCGCTGGTCGAGCTCTTCAAGAAGCAGCGCCCGGGCGAGCCGCCCACGCTGGAGGCCAGCCGCAACCTGCTGCGCAACATCTGCTTCGATTCCAAGCGCTACGACCTGACCCGGGTCGGCCGGCACAAGCTGAACGCCCGCCTGGGGCTCGACACCGACCTCACCGTGCGCACCCTGACCAAGCAGGACATCATCGCCCTGGTCAACGAGCTGGTCTCCCTGCCGCTGGCCGTGGACCACGAGGGCTCCTTCGCCGAGGCGCGGGACCTGGCCGAGGTCGCCGCCAACGTGGCCTGGGACGAGGTGGCCCACCGCCTGGACGAGTACGAGCACTTCGGCAACCGCCGCCTGCGCACCGTGGGCGAACTGGTGCAGGAGGCCTTCCGCATCGGTCTCTACCGGATGGAGCGGGTGGTCCGCGAGCGGATGACCACGGAGGACGTGGACACCATCACGCCGCAGTCCATCATCAACATCCGCCCGGTGGTGGCCGCCCTCAAGGAGTTCTTCGGCTCCTCGCAGCTCTCCCAGTTCCAGGACCAGACCAACTCGCTGGCGGGGCTGACCCACCGGCGGCGGCTCTCCGCTCTGGGGGCCGGCGGCCTGACCCGGGAGCGGGCGCCCATCGAGGTGCGCGACGTCCACCCCACCCACTACGGGCGCATGTGCCCGATCGAGACGCCGGAAGGTCCGAACATCGGCCTGATGGGCTCGCTGGCCAGCTTCGCCACCGTCAACGAGTTCGGGTTCCTGCAGACCCCCTACCGTAAGGTGGTGGACGGCCGGGTCACCGACGAGATCGAGTGGCTGACCGCCTACGAGGAAGAGAACTACACCATCGCGCAGGCGTCGGCGCCGTTCGACCCGGACACCCGGGAGTTCCTCAAGGACGCGCTGCTCTCCCGCTCCCGAGCGGGCGAGTACGTCACCGCGTCGCCGGCGGAGATCGACTACATGGACGTCACCCCGCAGCAGATCGTGTCGGTGGCGACGGCCTTGATCCCCTTCCTGGAGCACAACGACGCCAACCGGGCGCTGATGGGCTCGAACATGCAGCGCCAGGCCGTGCCCCTGCTGGTGGCCGACGCCCCCATCATCGGGACCGGCATGGAGTACCGCTCGGCGGTCGACACCGGTGACGTGCTCAAGGCCCGGCGGCCGGGGCATCGTCCGGGGCCTCTCCGCCAACCGGATCCTCATCGAGACCGACACCGGCGAGATCGACACGCACCGCCTGCTGAAGTTCACCCGCTCGAACCAGGGCACCTTCATCCACCAGAAGCCGGTGGTCGACGCCGGCGAGCGGGTGGAGGCGGGCACCGTCCTGGCCGACGGGGCCTCCACCGTGAACGGCGAGCTCGCGCTCGGCCGCAACCTGCTGGTGGCCTTCATGAGCTGGGAGGGCTACAACTTCGAGGACTCCATCGTCATCTCCGAGCGCCTGGTCAAGGACGACGTCCTGACCTCGGTGCACATCGAGGAGTACGAGGTGGAGGCCCGCTCCACCAAGCTGGGCGACGAGGAGATCACCCGCGACATCCCCAACCGCTCCGAGGAGTCGCTGGCCGACCTGGACGAGGACGGCGTGGTGCGCATCGGAGCGGAGGTCATCGCCGGCGACCTCTTGGTGGGCAAGATCACCCCCAAGGGGGAGACCGAGCTGACGGCGGAGGAGAAGCTGATCCGCGCCATCTTCAAGGAGAAGGCGCGCGAGGTCAGGGACACGTCGCTCAAGGTGCCCCACGGCGAGCGCGGCGTCGTCATCGACGTCAAGGAGTTCTCCCGCGAGAACGGCGACGACCTGTCTCCGGGCGTGAACCGCCTGGTGCGGGTCTACGTGGCCAAGAAGCGCAAGATCGCCGAGGGCGACAAGCTGGCCGGCCGTCACGGCAACAAGGGCGTCATCTCCAAGATCGTGCCCGAAGAGGACATGCCGTTCATGGAAGACGGCAAGCCCGTGGACATCATCCTGAACCCGCTGGGCGTCCCTTCGCGGATGAACATCGGCCAGGTGATGGAGACCCACCTGGGCTGGGCCGCCCAGAACGGCTTCTACACCATCGAGCGCAAGACCGGCGGCGGAGACCCCACCAAGGACGCCGACGCCGCCCGGGAAGACCTCTCCTGGGACGAGCAGCTGGAGCTGATCCGCAAGTACTACGACGTGGTGGACGATTCCACGGTCGAAGGACCGCAACCCATCGCCACCCCGGTGTTCGACGGCGCCTCGCAGGAGGACGTGGACAACGCCCTCTTGGGCTGGGCGCTGGCCCACCCGGAGAGCGCGGTCGAGATGAAGATCGACCTCAGCCGGCCGGCGGGCACCAACGTCAGCGGCAAGGTGCGGCTGTTCAACGGCCGGACCGGCGAGCCCTACGACCAGAAGGTCACGGTGGGCTACATCTACATGCTGAAGCTCCACCACCTGGTGGACGACAAGATCCACGCCCGCTCGACCGGCCCCTACTCGCTGGTCACCCAGCAGCCGCTGGGCGGCAAGGCCCAGTTCGGCGGTCAGCGGTTCGGCGAGATGGAAGTGTGGGCCCTGGAAGCGTACGGCGCCGCCTACACGCTCCAGGAGATGCTGACCATCAAGTCCGACGACACCATCGGCCGGGTGAAGGCCTACGAGGCCATCGTCAAGGGCGAGAACATCGCCCGCCCGGGCATCCCGGAGTCCTTCAAGGTGCTGCTCAAGGAGATGCAGTCCCTGGCGCTCGACGTCAACGTCATCAGCGAGGAAGGCGGCGCTCTGGAGGTCTCCGAGGAAGAGGACGACCTGCTGCGCGCGGCTGAGGAGCTGGGCATCGACCTGGCCGCCCGTCGGCGCGCCGAGGAGCGCGCCGCGGAAGCGCAGGCCGCCCTGGTCAGCTCCGGCGGCTACGACGAGATGGAGCTCGAGGACATCATGGAGGGTGGCTCGGACGGCGACGAGATAGAGGCCGAGCTCGAGGAGCCGGGCGTCGATCTGGCCGAGGTCCTGGGAGCCGACCCCGAGGGCACGCCTGACGCGGAGCTCGAGGACGGCGTGCACCTCCACATCGCAGAGGAAGAGGAATAGGAGTCCCCTTGATCGATATCAATGAGTTCGACGCGATCAAGATCGGCCTGGCTTCGCCGGAGCAGATCCGCGCCTGGTCCTCGGGAGAGGTGACCAAGCCGGAGACGATCAACTACCGCACGCTCAAGCCCGAGAAGGACGGCCTGTTCTGCGAGCGCATCTTCGGTCCCACCAAGGACTGGGAGTGCTACTGCGGCAAGTACAAGCGCGTCCGCTACAAGGGCATCATCTGCGAGCGCTGCGGCGTGGAGGTCACCCGGTCCAAGGTGCGCCGGGAGCGCATGGGCCACATCGACCTGGCCGCTCCGGTCAGCCACATCTGGTACTTCAAGGGCGTGCCCAGCCGCATGGGCTACCTCTTGGACATCTCGCCCAAGCAGCTGGAACGGGTCCTCTACTTCTCGGCCTCCATCGTCACCTTCGTCGACGCGGAGAAGCGCGAGCAGGACATCGAGAAGCTCGAGGACCTCGTCAACGCCGACGTCGACAACCTGTTCTCCAGCCGCGACGAGCGCAAGGTCCGCATCATGGCCGAGCGCGACAAGCGCATCAGCGTGCTCTTGGGCAACTCCACCCCGGACGAGGACGACGAGATCGCCCTGGGCCTGGACGAGGTGCCCTTGGAGGAGTGGGCGGCGGACGAGGTGGAGAAGCGCACCGGCGAGCTCCGCTCCGACGCCGACCTCCGACTGCGCGAGCTGGAACGCTACACCGAGGAGCAGGCCAACCGCCTGCGCGAGATCTGGGCGCAGTTCCGGGTGCTGGAGAAGGGCGAGATCATCACCGACGAGACCCTCTTCCGGGACCTGAAGGAGAAGTTCGGCAGCCCCTTCGGCTACGGCTCCTACTTCCGGGGCGGCATGGGCGCGGAGGCCATCCGCGAGCTCCTGGCGGCGGTGGAGCTGGAGGAAGAGGCCAGCTCCCTGCGCGAGACCATCAAGACCTCCAAGGGGCAGCGCCAGGCCCGCGCCGTCAAGCGCCTCAAGGTGGTGGAGGGCTTCCTCCGGAGCGAGAACCGCCCGGAGTGGATGATCCTCGAGTCGATCCCGGTCATCCCGCCGGAGCTGCGCCCCATGGTGCAGCTGGACGGCGGCCGTTTCGCCACCAGCGACCTCAACGACCTCTACCGCCGGGTGATCAACCGGAACAACCGGCTCAAGCGCCTGCTGGACCTGGGCGCCCCCGAGATCATCGTCAACAACGAGAAGCGCATGCTGCAGGAGGCGGTCGACGCCCTCTTCGACAACGGCCGCCGCGGCCGCGCGGTGACGGGCCCGGGCAACCGCCCGCTGAAGTCGCTCTCGCGACATGCTCAAGGGCAAGCAGGGCCGCTTCCGCCAGAACCTCCTGGGTAAGCGGGTGGACTACTCCGGCCGTTCGGTCATCGTGGCCGGTCCGGAGCTCCAGCTGCACCAGGCCGGCATCCCCAAGACCATGGCGCTGGAGCTCTTCAAGCCCTTCGTCATGAGCCGCCTGGTGGAGCGCCGCGAGGTGCAGAACATCAAGGCCGCCAAGAAGGTGGTGGAGGGCGAGTCGCCCGAGGTGTGGGACATCCTCGAAGAGGTGATCTCCGAGCACCCCATCATGCTGAACCGCGCCCCGACGCTGCACCGCCTGGGCATCCAGGCCTTCGAGCCGGTGCTGATCGAGGGCAAGGCCATCCAGCTGCACCCGTTGGTCTGCACCGCCTTCAACGCCGACTTCGACGGCGACCAGATGGCGGTCCACCTGCCCCTCTCCGTGGAGGCGCAGGCCGAGGCCCGCATCCTGATGCTCTCCTCGAACAACATCCTCTCGCCGGCCCACGGCCGCCCCATCGCCGTGCCCACGCAGGACATGATCCTGGGCTGCTACTACCTGACCTACTACCCCGGGGACGACGACCTGGCCACGCTGCCGGTGGACCGGGAGAGCCTGGCCGCCATGGAGCCTCCGCCCCAAGGTGTACACCGAGGTGGCGGAGCTCGAGCGGGCCTACCTGGACCACGCCCTGGGACTGCAGGACCCCATCGTCTTCACCTGGGACGGCGCCCGCGTCATGACCACGGTGGGCCGCGCCTTCTTCAACTCGGCCGTGGTGGACTCGCTCAGCGAGTACTTCGGCGAGCGCTGGGAGGCGGAGGGCCCGGACGGCGAGCCTGCGCGCAAGCTCGACTACGAGTACCAGAACCGGCCCTTCACCAAGAAGGAGATGAGCCAGTTCGTCTCGCGACCTGGTGGAGTACTACGGCGCCACCGCGGTGGCCAAGCTCCTGGACGTGCTCAAGAGCCTGGGCTTCAAGTACGCCTCGGTGGCCGGGGTGACCGTGTCCAAGAACGACATCGTGGTGCCGCCGGACAAGGAAGAGATCCTGGAGGGCTACGAGACCAAGGTGCAGTCCATCCAGCGGGAGTACAATCGCGGGAACCTGACCGAGAGCGAGCGCAAAGAACGGGTCACCGACCTCTGGAACGAGGCCACCGACGAGGTCGCTCAGGCCATGGAGAAGAACTTCCGGCGCCTGAACCCCATCTACATGATGGCCAACTCCGGGGCCCGCGGCTCCTTCAAGCAGATCCGGCAGCTGGCCGGGATGCGGGGTCTCATGGCCAATCCGAAGGGCGAGATCATCGAGCGCCCCATCAAGGCCAACTTCATGGAAGGCCTCGTCGGTGCTCGAGTACTTCATCTCCACCCACGGCGCCCGCAAGGGCCTCGCGGACACCGCGCTGCGGACGGCGGACTCCGGGTACCTGACCCGACGCCTGGTGGACGTGGCCCAGGACGTGGTGGTGCGCGAGGAGGACTGCGGCACCGAGGAGTCGGTGGAGCTGCCCCTCTACAAAGAGGACCGGCTCAACGACAACCTGCTGGGCCGCCTCTTCGGCGGACCCATCGCCGACCCGGAGACGGGCGAGATCGTCATCGACCGCGACCAGCACGTCACGGTGAAGAACCGTCGCCGGTTGGGAGAGCTCTTCCCACTGGCCCAGTACCGGGACATGAAGGTCAAGGTGCGTTCCGTGCTGGTGTGCGAGAGCGAGTGGGGCGTCTGCCAGCACTGCTACGGTCGTTCGCTCGCCACCAATGAGCTGGTCGCCATCGGTGAAGCGGTGGGTCACATCGCCGCCCAGTCCATCGGCGAGCCGGGAACGCAGCTCACCATGCGGACCTTCCACACCGGCGGCGTCGCCGGCGCGGACATCACGCACGGCCTCCCGCGGGTGGTGGAGCTCTTCGAGGCCCGCAAGCCGAAGGGTCAGGCCAAGATCGTCGAGGCCGAGCTCGACCCCGAGCGCGACTACAAGGTCGAGATCGAGGAGTCGGACAAGGCCCGCAAGGTGCACATCATCGACGAGACCGGCGAGATCCTGCACAGCTACACGGTCAGCCGGCGGATGCGCCTCCTGGTGCATGACGGTCAGAGCATCCACTCGGGCGACCAGCTCTACGAGGGCTCGCTCGACCCCAAGGACCTGCTCAAGTACCGGGGCACCCTGGGCACCGCCCAGTACCTCGTGGGCGAGGTGCAGAAGGTGTACCGCTCCCAGGGCGTGGACATCAACGACAAGCACATCGAGCTCATCGTGCGCCAGATGACCAAGAAGGTCCTGATCGACACCCCGGGGGACACCATGTTCCTGCCCGGGCAGATGACGGACAAGGGCATCTTCGACCGCGAGAACGCCTACGTGGAGGAGCAGGGCCAGGAGGGCGCCACCTCCGAGGAGATCATCCTCGGGATCACCAAGGCGTCCTTGGCCACCGAGAGCTTCCTGTCGGCGGCCTCCTTCCAGGAGACCACCAAGGTGCTCACCGACGCCGCCCTGGAAGGCAAGACCGACTACCTGCGCGGCCTGAAGGAGAACGTCATCATCGGGAAGCTCATCCCGGCGGCGACGGGGCTCCGGCAGTACCGCAACATCGAGGTGGCGCCGCTGCGTCCGCGCATGATGGAGGACGCCACCGGCTACTTCGCGGGCGGCTACTCCGACGGGGACGAGGACGCGGCCCTGGCCGCGTGGCTCACCGGCAGCTCGAGCAGCCGCGAGGAGGACCAGGTCCCCATCGACGAGCTGGACCTGCCCACCTACGTCCACTCGGTGCTCACCCGCGCCGGGCTGGAGACGGTGGGCGACCTGCTCGACCGCTCCCCCGAGGAGCTCTTGGCCATCTCCGGTTTCGGCCAGAAGAGCCTGGAGGAGGTGCGCGCCCGCCTGGAGGACCGAGGCTACGCCCTGACCGGCGACGGTGAGGTGGAGTCCGCGGCCTACGGCGACGGCGATGGCGACGGGTATGCGCGAGACGTACGAGGCCTACGGTGAGGCCGAAGACGGTGGCGGCGAGGACGAGGACGACGTCTCGGGCGAGGTCGAGCACCAGACCGCCGACCTGGGTGACGACGGGGAGGAGGCGTAGGGGCCCGCGGGCCTCCTTGCGCCCCTCAGAGCGCTTTGTTATACTTCGCCGCCGCGGTCGAGCCGGGCCTCGTGTCCTGCCCTGCACCGGGCGACGATCAATGATCAAGAGACGATACGGTCACGAGGAGTCTTTGTGCCGACGATCAATCAGCTGATACGGAAGGGCCGGGAGGACCAGCTCAAGAAGACCAAGACCCCGGCGTTGCGCGGCGCTCCCCAAAAGCGCGGCGTCTGCACCCGGGTCTACACCACCACGCCCAAGAAGCCGAACTCCGCCCTCCGCAAGGTGGCCCGGGTCCGGCTGGTCAACGGCATGGAGGTCACGGCCTACATCCCCGGCATCGGTCACAACCTGCAGGAGCACTCCGTGGTGCTCATCCGCGGTGGCCGGGTCAAGGACCTGCCGGCGTCCGGTACAAAGTGATCCGTGCAGCCCTCGACACCGCGGGTGTGGCTCAGCGCAAGCAAAGCCGCTCCAAGTACGGCGTCAAGGCCGGCGGGTAGCGAGAGGCGGCGAGAGAGAGCGATGGCACGCAGAGCGAGAGCAGCGAAGCGGGAGATCGTCCCGGACCCGGTCTACCGGAACCGGCTGGTCACCCAGCTGATCAACCGCATCATGCTGGACGGCGAGAAGTCCGTGGCCGAGAGCATCATGTACGGCGCCATGGACATCCTGAGGGAACGGACCGGCAACGATCCGGTGGTCGTCCTGAAGGAAGGCGTGGAGAACGTCCGGCCGGCCTTGGAAGTGAAGTCCCGCCGAGTGGGCGGCGCCAACTACCAGGTGCCGATCGAGGTGCCCACGCGCCGGTCGTACACGCTGGCGGTGCGCTGGCTGGTCACGCACTCCCGGCAGCGCCGGGAGCACAGCATGGCCGAGCGCCTGGCGAACGAGTTGCTGGACGCCTACCATCGCACGGGCGTCACCATGAAGAAGAAGGAAGACCTCCTGCGCATGGCCGAGGCCAACAAGGCCTTTTCCCACTACCGCTGGTAGCGGCGGAGCGCGAAGGTCCGGTCGGCCCTTCCCGGAAGGGCTACAATGGGAGATCGTATCGGGTCCGGGTCGTGGAGGCCTCGGAAGCCTCCGGCCCGGTCCGTTGCTGTTCAGGGCGTCATGGGACGCCCTTGTCGGGAGAACTGAAAGAGCCGCCCGCGCGGCAGGAAGCACGATAGGTCGGAGTACGTGGCACAAGCGACGCAAACGAAATCGGGCAGCGCGCCCAAGCGGACCTACCCTCTCGATCGGGTGAGGAACATCGGCATCATGGCCCACATCGATGCCGGGAAGACCACCACGACCGAACGCATCCTGTACTACACGGGACGCACGTACAAGATGGGGGAGGTCCACGACGGCGCCGCGGTGATGGACTGGATGCAGCAGGAGCAGGAACGCGGCATCACCATCACGGCGGCCGCTACCTCGTGCGAGTGGAAGAACCACCGCGTCAACATTATAGACACACCCGGGCACGTGGACTTCACTATGGAGGTAGAACGCTCCCTCCGGGTCCTGGACGGCGCCATCGCGCTGTTCGACTCGGTGGCGGGCGTGGAGCCCCAGTCCGAGACGGTGTGGCGGCAGGCCGACAAGTACACGGTCCCCCGCATCGCGTTCATCAACAAGATGGACCGCATCGGGGCCGACTTCGAGGGCGCCGTGCAGACCATGATCGACCGCCTGCATGCCCATCCGCTGGTGCTCCAGCTGCCCATCGGGGCGGAAGACCGTCTGAGGGGTGTGGTCGACCTGGTGCGCATGGTGGCCTACGTCTACGACGACGACATGGGGATCGAGTGGGCCGAGGCGCCCATCCCGGACGACATGGTCGAGCCCGCCGAAGCCGCCCGTACCCACATGATCGAGCAGTTGGCGGACGTCGACGAGGAGATCATGGAGGCCTACCTCGAAGGCGAGGAGATCACCGAGGCGCAGCTGCACGAGTCCATCCGCAAGGCGACGTTGAGCATCTCGCTGACCCCCGTGTTCTGCGGGTCGGCGTTCAAGAACAAGGGCGTCCAGATGCTCCTGGACGCGGTCATCCAGTACCTGCCGGCGCCGACGGACGTGCCTCCGGTGGAGGGCATCGACCCGCGCACCGGCGCCGAGGCCGTCCGGGTCGCCTCCGACGAGGCGCCCTTCAGCGCGCTGGCCTTCAAGATCATGTCCGACCCCTTCGTGGGCAAGCTGACCTACTTCCGGGTCTACTCCGGCACGCTGAAAGCCGGGTCCTACATCTACAACACCACCAAGGACAAGAAGGAGCGGGTCGGCCGCATCCTGGAGATGCACGCCAACCACCGGGAGGACCGGGAGGTCATCCACGCCGGCGACATCGCGGCGGCGGTGGGGCTGAAGGTCACCTCGACCGGCGACACCCTGAGCCTGTCCGACCACCCCATCATCCTGGAGTCGATCGAGTTCCCAGAGCCGGTCATCTGGGTGGCCATCGAACCGAAGACCAAGGCCGATCAGGACCGCTTGGGCGAGAGCCTGATGAAGCTGTCCGAGGAGGACCCCACCTTCCGGGTGCGGACCGACGACGAGACCGGTCAGACCATCATCGCCGGCATGGGCGAGCTGCACCTGGAGATCATCGTCGACCGCCTGCTGCGGGAGTTCAAGGTCGACGCCAACGTGGGCCGGCCCCAGGTCGCGTACCGCGAGAGCGTCCGGCGCACCGTCGAGAAGGCGGAGGGCCGTTTCGTCCGCCAGACCGGCGGCCGCGGGCAGTACGGCCACGCGGTCATCTCCCTGGCACCGAACGAGCCGGGGGCGGGCTTCGAGTTCACCAACAAGATCGTCGGCGGCTCGATCCCGCGCGAGTACATCCCGGCCATCGAAGCGGGCATCGTCGAGGCGATGGAAGGCGGCGTGCTGGCCGGCTTCCCGGTGGTCGACATCAAGATCCAGCTCCTGGACGGGAGCTACCACGAGGTCGACTCCTCGGAGATGGCCTTCAAGATCGCGGGCTCCATGGCCTTCCGCGAAGCGGCCAAGAGGGCCGACGCCGCGCTGCTCGAGCCGATGGAGGACGTCGAGGTGATCGTGCCCGAGGAGTACATGGGCGACGTCATCGGCGACATGAACTCCCGGCGGGGCCACATCCTGGGCATGGAGCCGCGGGCCGGAGCCCAGGCCATCCACGCGCAGGTTCCGTTGGCGGAGATGTTCGGCTATGCTACGGACCTCCGTTCGGCCACGCAGGGCCGGGCGACGTACACGATGCAGTTCAGCCACTACGCTGAAGTGCCCACCTCCATCGCCAGCGAGATCATCGCGCGGCAGCGGGGCGAGTGATGGTGGGCGGACACGGACCACGGCAACACGGCCGGTCGCCGAGGGCGACCGCCTGAGCGCTTTCCAGAGGATAAGGGAGGAAGAGACATGGCCAAGCAGAAGTTCGATCGGACCAAGCCGCACGTCAACGTGGGCACCATCGGCCACGTGGACCACGGCAAGACGACGCTGACCGCAGCCATCACGTCGTGCCTGGCGTCGCGCAACCCGAACATCACGGTCCGGTCGTTCGACTCCATCGACAACGCTCCCGAAGAGCGGGAGCGGGGCATCACCATCGCCACCGCCCACGTGGAGTACGAGACCGAGAAGCGGCACTACGCCCACGTCGATTGCCCGGGCCACGCCGACTACATCAAGAACATGATCACCGGCGCGGCCCAGATGGACGGCGCCATCCTGGTCGTATCGGCCGCCGACGGCCCCATGCCGCAGACCCGGGAGCACATCCTGCTCGCCCGTCAGGTCGGCGTGCCCTACATCGTGGTCTTCCTCAACAAGGCCGACATGGTCGACGACCCCGAGCTCCTGGAGCTCGTGGAGCTGGAAGTACGCGAGCTGCTCTCCGAGTACGAGTTCCCCGGCGACGAGATCCCCGTGGTGATCGGCTCGGCCCTCAAGGCCCTCGAGTGCGCCTGCGGCAAGGACGAGTGCCCGGCCTGCAAGCCCATCCTCGAGCTGATGAACGCGGTGGACGACTACCTCCCGGAACCGGTGCGGGCGACCGACAAGCCCTTCCTGATGCCGATCGAGGACGTCTTCACCATCCAGGGCCGCGGCACCGTGGTCACCGGCCGGGTGGAGCGGGGCATCGTCAAGGTCAACGAGAAGGTGGAGATCGTCGGTATCCACAAGCAGACCGTCGAGACGGTGGCGACCGGCGTCGAGATGTTCCGCAAGCTGCTGGACGAAGGGCGTGCCGGCGACAACATCGGCGTCCTGCTCCGCGGCATCAAGCGCGAAGAGGTGGAGCGCGGCCAGGTGCTGGCCAAGCCGGGCAGCATCACGCCGCACACCGACTTCCGCGCCGAGGTCTACGTGCTCTCGAAGGAGGAAGGCGGCCGGCACACCCCGTTCTTCAACGGCTACCGCCCGCAGTTCTACTTCCGCACCACCGACGTGACCGGCGACGTCAAGCTGGATGAGGGCGTCGAGATGATCATGCCGGGCGACAGCACGAACATCAGCGTCTCGCTGATCACCCCCATCGCCATGGAGGAAGGTCTGCGCTTCGCCATCCGCGAAGGCGGCCGGACCGTGGGCGCGGGCGTGGTCACGAGCATCAACAAGTAGGGAACGCCGGCAGACGGCGTGACGGTCATCGGCCGGGGCTCCGCGCAGAGGCGGACCCCGGCAGTGGACGACGGAGAGGCAAGGACACGTTGGCACAACAGAAGATACGCATCAGGCTCAAGGCGTACGACCACGAGCTGGTCGACAAGAGCGCCCGGAGCATCGTGGAGACGGCTGAGCGCACCGGGGCGACGATCTCCGGCCCCGTGCCCCTGCCCACCGAGAAGAACGTCTACTGCGTGATCCGCAGCCCCTTCAAGGACAAGGACTCGCGGGAGCACTTCGAGATCCGCACGCACAAGCGGCTGATCGACATCCTCCAACCCACGCCCAAGACGGTGGACTCGCTCATGCGGATGGACCTGCCGGCGGGTGTGGACATCGAGATCAAGCTGTGATGAAGACGCTACTGGGCACCAAGATCGGGATGACGCAGCTCTTCGGCGAGGACGGCCGGGTGACCCCCGTGACCGTCATCCAGGCCGGGCCCTGCGTCGTCACCCAGAAGAAGACCGTCGAGACCGACGGCTACGCGGCCACGCAGATCGCCTTCGGCGACGTGAAGGCCAAGAAGCTGAACCGGCCGCTGATGGGCCACCTGAAGAAGGCGGGCGCCGGTCTCAAGAAGCACCTCATCGAGGTCCGCGGCGAGGACGACCTGGCGGTGGGCGACACGGTGACCGTGGAGGTGTTCGCTGCGGGCGACCCCGTCAAGGTCAGCGGGGTGAGCAAGGGCAAGGGCTTCCAGGGCGTGATGAAGCGGCACAACTTCAAGGGCGGTCCGGGGGCCCACGGCGCGCACTTCCATCGCGCGCCGGGTTCCATCGGGGCGTCGGCGGATCCCGCCAGGGTCTTCCCGGGCACGCGGCTGCCCGGTCAGATGGGCAACACGAAAGTGACGCAGCCGGGGCTCTCCGTCGTCTCAGACGGACGCCGAGCGCGGTCTCCTGCTGGTCAAGGGCGCGGTCCCGGGGAGCAAGGGCTCCCTGGTCGTCATTCGAGGGTAGTGAGCTATGCCTGTGATTTCCAAGATCGATGAATCCGGGGCCCCGGTCGGCGAGCACGACCTGCTCGAGGCCCTGCTCGAAGCCGAGGTGAACATCGGCCTGGTCCACGAGGTGGTGCGGTCCGAGATGGCCGCCCGCCGCCAGGGCACCTCGTCGGCCAAGAGCCGGGGCGAGGTCCGCGGGGGCGGCGCCAAGCCGTGGCGGCAGAAGGGCACCGGCCGGGCGCGGGCCGGCTCCTCGCGGGTCCCCCACTGGACCGCGGGCGGCGTGGCCTTCCCGCCGATCCCCCGCAGCTACGAGTTCAAGGTCAACAAGAAGGTGCGGGCCAAGGCCTTCCGCATGGTCCTGGGCGATCTGGTCCAGGGCGGGACGGTCAAGGTCCTGGCCGGCGTCTCCTTCGACGAGCCGTCCACCAAGCGGGCCGTCGCCCTGATCGAGGGCGCCCAGACCGAGCGGCCGCTCCTGGTGATCGCCGCTCCCGAGGAGCTGGCCCTCCTCTTGAGCTGCCGCAACCTGCCCGGGGTGCGGGCGCTGCCGGTGACCGACCTCGAGGTGCAGGACTACGTCTGGGCCAAGAGCGCGCTGATCACCGAAGCCGCGCTGCCCTTCCTGGAAGGCGGTGCTGCCTGATGGACCCCCGGCAGATCATCATCCGGCCGATCATCTCGGAGAAGAGCTACTCCGCGATCGACCACAACAAGTACTCGTTCGAGGTGCACCCGAAGGCCACCAAAGCCCACGTGCGGCTGGCGGTGGAGGAGATCTTCAGCGTGCGCGTCATCGGGGTGAACACGTTGACCATGAAGCCCAAGCCCAAGCGGCGGGGAGTCCACCAGGGCACCACCCGGCGTTGGAAGAAGGCGGTCGTCGAGCTCGCGCCCGGGAACCGGATCGAGTTCTTCGGCGCGGCGTAAAGAGCCTAGAGAGGGACACGACACACCATGGCCATCAAGAGCTACAAGCCCACCTCTCCCGGGCGGCGCTTCACGACCACACCGGCCTTCGACGAGATCACGAAGAGCGAGCCGGAGAAGTCGCTGACCGCCCCCGTCAAGCGGAAGGGCGGGCGGAACAACTACGGGCGCATCACCACGCGCCACCAGGGCGGCGGCCACAAGCGCCGCTACCGCATCATCGACTTCAAGCGGGACAAGGACGGCGTCCCCGGGCGGGTCGCCTCCATCGAGTACGACCCCAACCGGAGCTCGCGCATCGCTCTGATCGTCTACGCGGACGGCGAGAAGCGGTACATCCTGGCTCCGAACAAGCTGGCGGTGGGGGATGCCATCGAGGCCGGCCCCGAGGCCGACATCAAGGTGGGCAACGCCCTGCCGCTGCGGAACATCCCGCTGGGCACGACGGTCCACAACATCGAGCTCTCCATCGGCCGGGGCGGGCAGATCGCCCGGTCCGCCGGTACCTCGGCGCAGGTCATGGCCAAGGAGAACGACTACGCCACGCTGCGCCTGCCCTCCGGCGAGATGCGCCGGATCCACCTGGCCTGCCGGGCGACGGTGGGAGAGATCGGCAACGCGGAGCACGAGAACCTGACCACCGGCAAGGCGGGGCGCACGCGCTGGCTGGGCATCCGCCCGACGGTGCGGGGCACGACCATGAACCCGGTCGACCACCCGCACGGCGGGGGCGAGGGCTCCACGCCTCCCGGCCGGAACCCGGTGACACCGTGGGGCATTCCCACCCTGGGCCACAAGACCCGGAAGAAGAACAAGCCCTCCAGCAAGTACATCGTCCGCCGACGGGGCAAGGGAAGGTAAGGGGCCGTGGCACGATCGAGCAAGAAGGCACCGTTCGTCGAGGACAAGCTCATGGGCCGCATCGAGCGCATGAACTCGACCGGCGATAAGCGGATGATCCGCACCTGGTCGCGGGCGTCCACCATCTACCCGGAGATGGTGGGGCACACCATCGCCGTCCACGACGGCCGCAAGCACGTGCCCGTCTACATCTCCGAGAGCATGGTGGGGCACAAGCTGGGCGAGTTCGCCCTCACCCGGACCTTCCGCGGCCATGCCGGCGGCAAGGAAAAGCGGGCGAGGAGGTAGGCCGTGGCAGACGATGACATCACGTTGGTACGCGCCACCGCCAAGTACGTCCGCGTCTCGCCGAGGAAGGCCCGCCAGGTGGTGGAGCTGATCCGGGGCAAGTCCGCTCAGGAAGCGGACGCCATCCTGATGCTGACGCCGCGGGGCGCCGCCCCGCTGGTCCGCAAGGTCCTGAAGTCCGCCGTAGCCAACGCGGAGAACAACCACGACAAGGACGCCGACGCCCTCTGGGTGACGCGCGCCTGGGTGGATGAGGGCCCGACCCTGAAGCGTTTCACGCCTCGGGCACAGGGCCGCGCGGCGCGTATCCGCAAGCGCACG
The DNA here is from genome assembly GCA_963796315.1 of uncultured Actinomycetota bacterium. Taxonomy (GTDB): domain Bacteria; phylum Actinomycetota; class Thermoleophilia; order RBG-16-64-13; family RBG-16-64-13; genus CAWCLH01. The sequence continues at coordinate 1,295,545 of CAWCLH010000020.1, read as the reverse complement.
AGCCACATCACGGTGTGCGTCGAAGAGAGAGAGGAGTAGCAGCTTGGGTCAGAAGGTTCACCCGGAAGGGCTTCGGCTCGGCATCATCCACGACTGGAAGGCTCACTGGTTCACCGAGAAGAGTTACGCTGACTTTCTCGAAGAGGACCTGGCCATCCGTCGGCACATCCAGCGGAAGATGGGCCACGCCGGCTTGTCCGACATCATCATCCGCAAGGACACCAACAAGGTGGTCATCGACATCCACACCGCTCGGCCCGGTATCGTGATCGGGAAGTCCGGGGCGGAGGTCGACGCGCTGCGCCGCGAGATCCATGGGATCACCGGCAAGAACGTGCAGATCAACATCACCGAGATCAAGCGGCCGGAGCTCGACGCGAGCCTCGTGGCTCAGTCGATCGCCGAGCAGCTGGCGAACCGGGTGAGCTTCCGCCGGGCGATGAAGCGGGCCATCACGTCCGCCATGCGCTCCGGGGCCCAGGGCATCAAGGTCCGCTCCGGCGGGCGCCTGGGCGGTGCCGAGATGGCGCGGACCGAGGGCTACAGCGAAGGCCGAGTGCCCCTGCACACGTTGCGGGCCGATATCGACTACGGCTTCAGCGAGGCGGCCACGACGTTCGGCAAGATCGGCGTGAAGGTCTGGATCAACAAGGGCGAGATCATGCCCGAGGGCTTCCAGCAGAACGACAAGCGCGACGGCTTGGGCGGCGACGACCGCCGCGGCGGCCGCGGCGGGGACCGCTGGTAGGAGACGGAGAAACGGCTGGGCTGCGGCCCCCGGTGGAGACGCCCGGGACCGTGGATCACACCCGTGACCGGTAGAGAGACGAGGACGAGATGCTACTACCCAAAAGGGTCAAGCACCGGAAGCAGCAACGAGGCCGCATGTCGGGCAAGGCGAAGGGCCAGTCGACGGTCCAGTTCGGCGAGTTCGGCCTGCAGGCGCTGGAGCCGGGGTGGATCACGAACCGGCAGATCGAGGCGGCCCGTATCGCCATGACCCGGAAGATCAAGCGGGGCGGCAAGGTGTGGATCAACATCTTCCCGCACAAGCCCGTGACGGCGAAGCCGGCCGAGACCCGCATGGGCTCGGGCAAGGGCTCGCCGGACAAGTGGGTGGCGGTGATCAAGCCGGGCCGCGTGATGTTCGAGCTGGCGGGGGTCTCCGAGGACCTGGCCCGCGAGGCGATCAGGCTGGCGGCGCACAAGCTTCCGGTGAAGTGCCGCTTCGTCACCAGGGAGGACGGCAGTGTTGAAGGCTAAGGATCTGGTGGAGCTGGCGGACGAGGAGCTGGACCAGCGGCTCAAGGCCACGCGCGAAGAGCTCTTCAACCTGCGCTTCCAACACGCGACGGGGCAGCTGGAGAACACGAGCCGCCTGAACGAGGTGCGGCGGGACATCGCCCGCCTCCTGACGGTGCGGAACTCGAGAGTCAAGGCGGAGGAGTCCTAGATGGCGCAGCGCGAATCGAACCAGCGGGAGCGGCAAGGGGTCGTGGTCTCGGACAAGATGGACAAGACCGTCGTGGTCCAGGTCACCTCGGTCAAGCCCCACCCGCTGTACAAGAAGATCGTGCGCCGGACCAGCCGTCTGAAGGCGCACGACGAGAGGAACGAGGCCCACGTGGGCGACCAGGTGCTCGTCCGTGAGTGCCGGCCCCTGTCCAAGACGAAGAGCTGGCGGCTGGTCCAGGTGCTGCAACGCGCCGAATGATCGACGTCACGGGAGATAGGTAGCGAGCGATGATCCAGGTAGAGACACGACTCAAGGTGGCCGACAACACCGGCGCCCGCGAGCTGCTCTGCATCCGCATCAAGGGTGGCTCCCGCCGTCGGTACGCCGGAGTGGGTGACATCATCGTCGGGACGGTCAAGGAGGCCAACCCGGGCGGCGCGGTCAAGAAGGGCGATGTCGTCCAGGCCGTGGTGGTGCGGGTGAAGAAGTCGTTCGGGCGGCCCGACGGCACGTACATCGGGTTCGACGAGAACGCGGCGGTGCTGATCGACCGGCAGAACAACCCCCGAGGGACCCGTATCTTCGGGCCGGTGGCGCGCGAGCTGCGCGACCGCAACTTCACGAAGATCGTCTCTCTGGCGCCGGAGGTGCTCTAGCCATGGCCGACAGGATCGGGAGGAAGGTCAAGAAGGGCGACACCGTCGAGGTGATCCAAGGCAAGGAGCGCGGCAAGCGCGGCAAGGTCTTGCGGGTGATGGCCGAGGACGAGCGCGTGGTGGTGGAGCGGCTCAACTTCATCAAGCGGCACGTGCGGCCCTCGCAGAAGAACCCGCAGGGCGGCGTGATCGAGCGCGAGGGCGGCATCCACATCTCGAACGTCGAGGTGGTGTGCCCCAGCTGCGGACAGCCGTCCCGCATGGGGATGTCCCTGGAGGGCGGCACGAAGGTGCGGGTCTGCAAGAAGTGCAACGCTCAGGTAGATAGGTCGTAGCGATGGCGATGCCGAGATTCAAAGAGAAGTACCAGCAGGAGGTCCTGCCCCAACTCGTCGAGGAGTTCGGGTACAAGAACGTGATGCAGGTGCCCCGGTTGACCAAGATCACGGTCAACATGGGCGTGGGCGAGGGCTCCCAGGATGCGAAGATCCTGGAGGAGGCGGCCAAGCAGCTCGCGCAGATCACCGGGCAGAAGGCCCAGGTGCGGCGGGCCCGCAAGTCGATCGCCAACTTCAAGGTCCGCGCCGGCATGCCGGTCGGTCTCCGCGTGACGTTGCGGGGGGACCGCATGTACGAGATGCTGGATCGTCTGGTCAGCATCGCGTTGCCCCGTATCCGCGACTTCCGCGGCATCACGCCCAACTTCGACGGGCGGGGCAACTACAGTCTGGGTCTGCGCGAGCAGATCATCTTCCCGGAGATCGACTACGACAAGATCGACCGGATCCGAGGCCTGGACGTCGCCATCACGACGACGGCGACCACCGACGAGGAAGGTCGGGCCCTGCTGCGCAAGCTGGGTCTGCCGTTCAGCGCGAGCTAAGAGAGAGGGAGCACCAAAGCATATGGCCAAGAAGTCCATGATCGCGAAGGCTCGCCGTCCGGCCAGGCACTCGACGCAGGCTCACAACCGGTGTCGACGCTGCGGCCGTCCGCGCGGGTACTTCCGCAAGTTCGGCATCTGCCGCATCTGTCTCCGCGACCTGGCGCACCAGGGAGTCATCCCCGGCGTGACCAAGTCGAGCTGGTAGGGAGGAGCCGCCATGCCGTACACCACAGACCCCGTCGCCGACATGCTCACCCGCATCCGGAACGCCAACAAGGCGCTCCATTCGCAGGTGGAGATGCCGTCGTCGCGTCTCAAGATCGAACTGGCCCGCATCCTGAAGGATGAGGGGTACATCACCGGCTACTCCGTGAGCAAGGGAGAGAGCTACGAGGTCCTCTCCCTCGACCTCAAGTACACGGAGGACCGCCGCCGGGTGATCACCCAGCTCAAGCGGGTCAGCAAGCCGGGTCGTCGCATCTACGCGAAGAAGGACAACCTGCCGCGCGTGCTCGGAGGGCTGGGGATGGCCGTCGTCTCCACCTCCCGGGGCATCATGACCGCGCGGGAGGCCCAACGCTTGGGTGTCGGCGGCGAAGTCATCTGTTTCGTCTGGTAGCCGCTATGTCACGGATCGGAAGAGCACCCATCACAGTCCCCGCCGGCGTCGAGGTCGGCATCGAAGGCAACACGGTCACGGTCAAGGGCCCCAAGGGCCGGCTGAGCCAGACCCTGAGCCCGGAGATGTCGGTCAGCCTCGCGGACGGCGTCATCACGGTCACCCGACCGAGCGACGCTCCCACCCACCGCTCCCTCCACGGCCTCAGTCGCACCCTGGTCGCCAACATGGTGACGGGCGTGACCACAGGCTTCGAGAAGCGCCTGGACATCGTGGGCGTCGGGTACCGGGCGGCGCTCAAGGGCGCCGACCTCGAGATCCAGGTGGGCTACTCCCACCCGGTCGTGGTCAATCCCCCGGAGCACATCGAGTTCGAGGTCCCGGCGCCGACGCAGATCGTCGTCAAGGGCATCGACCGGCAGAGCGTGGGCCAGGTAGCGGCCGAGATCCGCTCCATCCGGAAGCCCGAACCCTACAAGGGCAAGGGGATCCGGTACCAAGGCGAGGTCGTCCGGCGCAAGGTCGGCAAGCGGGCGTAGGCCCCGTGACGAGAAGAGGAAGAGTCGAGGGATGAGCATACTGGAGAAGAAGGCGCGGGCGCGCGAACGCCGGGCCATCCGGGTCCGCTCGAAGGTGCGCGGCACCGCCGAGCGGCCCCGACTGTCCGTCTTCCGCTCGAACCGGGCGATCTGGGTCCAGGTCATCGATGACCAAGTGGGCCGGACGCTCGCGAGCGCATCGAGCACGCAGCTCGAGGAGAAGGGGCTGTCGAAGAAAGACGCGGCCGCGAAGGTGGGCGCGCTCGTCGCCGAGCGCGCGAAAGCGGCCGGTATCGAGAGGGTCGTGTTCGATCGCGGCCCCTACCTGTACCACGGCCGGATCAAATCACTGGCCGACGGCGCCCGTGAAGGCGGGCTGGAGTTCTAGAGAGGAACGGGAGACGCAGTGGCTCAAATCAAAGCGGATGCGCTCAACCTCCAGGAGAACGTGATCGAGATCAACCGGGTCGCCAAGGTGGTCAAAGGCGGCCGGCGGTTCTCGTTCACGGCACTCGTGGCGGTGGGCGACGGCGAGAGCGTGGTCGGAGTCGGCTACGGCAAGGCGAAGGAAGTCCCCCTGGCCATCCAGAAGGCCATCGAGGACGCGAAGAAGAACCTCTTCGTGGTGGCCAAGCACGGCAGCACGATCACGCACCAGGTCACGGGCCACTACGGCGCGGGCCGGGTGCTGCTCAAGCCGGCCTCGGCCGGTACCGGCGTGATCGCCGGGGGGGGCGTGCGGGCTCTGCTTGAGTTGGGCGGCGTGCGCGATGTCCTGACCAAGTGCCTGGGCACCACGAACCCCATCAACATGGTGCGGGCGGCCGAGGAAGGTCTGCGCTCGCTCCGGCGGCCCGAGGAGATCGCCGCGCTGCGCGGGCAGACCATCCGTCAGGTCCTGGGCATGGAGCGTCGCGTGCCGGCGGCGGCGGAACCCGCCGAAGCGCCGGCAGCCGCGGTCGTCGCCTCCGAGGCCACGGGAGAGTAAGCGGTGCTGAAGATCACACAGCTGAAGAGCGGCATCGACCGCAAGCAGGACCACAAGGACACGCTCCGCGCGCTGGGACTCCGGCGGCCGGGGCAGACGGTCTACCACGATGACACCGCGGTGATCCGGGGCATGGTCAGGAAGGTCTCCTACCTGCTCGAGGTCTCCGAGGTCGAGGCGAAGGACGAGGGATAGGCGATGGCAGAGATCTTCCTTCACAAGCTGCGGCCCAACGACGGGTCGCGCTCCAAGAAGAAGCGGGTGGGCCGCGGCGAGGGCAGCGGGGTCGGCAAGACCTCCGGCCGGGGTCACAAAGGCTCCAACGCCCGTTCCGGCGGGCACACCAACGCACGCGGTACGAAGGCGGCCAGATGCCGCTGCACATGCGCCTGCCCAAGCTGCGCGGGCCGAACGCCAAGACGTCCATGCCCATCGGTCCGTTCCGCACGTACTCCACGCCGGTGAACCTCTCCCGCCTGGCCGTCTTCGCCGCCGGGGAGGTCGTCAACCCGGACACCCTGGTGGAGAAGGGCATCATCAAGAAGGCCGACGAGCGGGTCAAGATCCTGGCCGAGGGCGAGCTCGCGGCTGCCCTGACCATCCAGGCCCACGGCTTCAGCGCGGCCGCGAAGGCCAAGATCGAAGCGGCGGGCGGCAAGGCCGAGACGATCTAGCCCGACCGGCGGTCACGTCCCGAAGAGAGCGGAGAACTTCATGCTGCAGTCCCTTCTGAACGCGTGGTTGCTGCCGGATCTGCGGAAGCGCCTCGTCTTCACGGCCTTCATCATCGCCCTGTACCGTCTGGGGTCGTTCATCCCGGTGCCCGGGATCGACGCCAAGGCGATGCAGGGCCTGATCAGTGGCGGGGGTGTCTTCGCCTTCCTCGACCTGTTCTCGGGGGGCGCGCTGGAGAAGGTGGCGGTGTTCGCCCTGGGGATCATGCCGTACATCACGGCCTCGATCATCCTGCAGCTGCTGACCATCGTCATCCCCCAGCTGGAAGCGCTCGCCAAAGAGGGCGAGTCCGGCACCAAGAAGATCAACCAGTACACCCGGTACCTGACCGTGGTGCTGGCCCTGATCCAGTCCGTGGGCTACGTCTTCCTCTTCCGTAGCCAGGGCGCGTTCACCGCCGACAAGCCCCTGACGCCGCTCAAGTTCTACCTGATCGTCTTCACCTTCACCGTGGGTACGGCCGTCGTGATGTGGCTGGGCGAGCTGATCACCCAGCGCGGCATCGGCCAGGGCATCTCCCTGATCATCTTCGCCAGCATCGTCTCCCGGCTGCCGTCCGGCCTGTACAAGCTGGTCTCCACCACCAACCCGCTGGTGTGGGTGGCCATCGCCGTCATCGCGGTGGCGGTGGTCGCGGCCATCGTCATGGTGCAGGAGGGGCAGCGGCGCATCCCGGTCCAGTACGCCAAGCGGGTGGTGGGGCGGAAGGTCTACGGCGGGCAGAGCACCTACCTGCCCCTGCGGATCAACATGGCGGGCGTGATCCCGGTCATCTTCGCCTCGTCGTTCCTGCTGTTCCCGGTCACGCTGGCGCAGCTGACCCCCTGGACGTGGGCCAAGAGCCTGGCGACCACGTTCGGCCCCGGCTCCTGGTGGTACCTGCTGGTGGAAGTCCTGTTGATCGTCGCGTTCACCTACTTCTACACGGCGGTCCAGTTCAACCCCTTGGACCAGGCCGAGAACCTGAAGAAGTACGGCGGCTTCGTCCCCGGCATCCGGCCGGGCCGGCCCACGGCCCAGTACCTGGACCGGGTGCTGACCCGCATCACCCTGCCGGGCGCCCTGTTCCTGGCGTCGCTGGTGGTGCTGCCGACCATCCTGATCCGGGTCTTGGGCGTGCCCTTCTACTTCGGAGGTACCTCGATCCTGATCGTCGTCGGAGTGGCGCTGGACACCATGAAGCAGATGGAAGCCCAGCTCTTGATGCGTCACTACGAGGGCTTTCTCAAGTAGGCGGCGGGCACTGACGGCGAACGAAGGGGGTAGACCATGACCCAGCACAACCTCGTCCTGCTCGGCCCTCCGGGGGCGGGCAAGGGGACCCAGGCCGGGAGGATCGTCCAGGACTACGGCGTGCCGCACATCTCCACCGGCGACATCCTGCGGGCCGCGGTGAAGAACGGGACACCCATGGGTCTGGAAGCCAAGCGGTACATGGACGCCGGCGACCTGGTCCCGGACGAGGTGGTCATCGGGATCGTCAGGGACCGGCTGCAGGAGCCGGACACGGCCAAGGGTTTCTTGATGGACGGGTTCCCGCGGACGACGCCCCAGGCGACGGCGCTGGACGAGACCCTGGAGGGCATCCAGCGGAAGATCACCAAGGCGCTGGCCATCCTGGTGGACGAGGAAGAGCTCGTCCGCCGGCTGAGCGGCCGCCGGGTCTGCCGCGATTGCCAGACCCCCTACCACGTCTACGCCAATCCCTCCGAGCGCGAGGGTATCTGCGACAAGTGCGGGGGCGAGCTCTACCAGCGGGACGACGACACCGAAGCGACCGTGCGGAACCGGTTGGACGTCTACGCCCGCCAGACCGAGCCGTTGATCGATCACTACGACAAGCAGGGTCTGCTGGTCCGCATCGACGGCGACAAGAGCCCGGACGACGTGTACGCGGATATCCAGGCGGCCATCGGCCTGCCGTGAGAGGTGCGCGGTGATCATCCGGAAGTCTCCTGAGGAGATCGAACGGATCGCCCGGGCGGGGCGTGTCCTGCGCGGCTGCCTGGACCTGCTGGCCACCACCGTGCGGCCCGGCATCACCACCAAGGAGCTGGACGTCTTGGCGGAGGACTACATCCGGGGACACGGCGGGGTGCCCACCTTCAAGGGGTATCGCGGGTTCCCCGCGTCGATCTGCGCCTCGCCCAACGACATGGTGGTGCACGGCATCCCCGGTCCGCTGACCCTCCAGGAAGGCGACATCCTGGGGATCGACGTGGGGGTCACCCTGGAGGAGTTCGTGGCCGACGCGGCCATCACCGTGGCGGTGGGAGCCATCTCCGGCCAGGCCCGGGCTCTGATGGACGCCACGCGCGAGTCGCTGATGCAGGCGATCGAGCAGTGCCGCGTGGGGAACCGGGTGGGGGACATCTCCCATGCGGTCCAGTCGTACGTCGAGCCCCGGGGCTACGGCGTCGTGCGCAGCCTGGTGGGGCACGGCGTGGGCCGCGACATGCACGAGGACCCGCAGGTGCCGAACTTCGGGCCGCCCGGGCGCGGGCCGCGACTGGCCGAAGGCATGGTGCTGGCCATCGAGCCCATGATCACGTGCGGGGGTTGGGATGTGATCGTGGGAAAGGACGGCTGGTCCATCTTCACCAAGGACGGCAGTCTCTCGGCCCACTTCGAGCACACGGTGGCCATCACCAAGGACGGCCCGCGCATCCTTACGGCGGCGTGAGTCATGGGCCAGGAACGGTGTGCTAACATACTCGGTCGTTCCGAAACCAAGATGGGATAGGGGAGCGTGGCCAAAGAAGAGGCGATAGAGCTGGAAGGCGAGGTCGTGGAGGCTCTGCCCAACACGATGTTCCGCGTGAAGCTCGAGAGCGACCACGAGGTGCTGGCGCACATCTCGGGCAAGATGCGGATGAACTACATCCGGATCCTTCCCGGCGACCGGGTGAAGGTGGAGCTCTCTCCCTACGACCTCAGCAGAGGTCGCATCACCTATCGGTTCAAGTAGCGCCCTGAGCCGGCTTCTGCCGGCGTGAAGGAGACAATCGGCCCCGATAGCCCGGAGGCCGTGAGAGACCGTGCGAGGTCTACCCCGAGGACCGTCGGGTCCCCGGGGTGCGGCTGCGAGAGGACCTCGGCGCGGATAGCAGGAGCAAACCTGCCGCTGATGCGGTGGAGCAAGCGAAAGGTCACTGGTCGATGAAGGTAAGAGCGTCGGTCAAGCCGATGTGTGAGAAGTGCAAGGTCATCCGTCGCCGGGGTACGGTGCTGGTCATCTGCCAGAATCCGCGCCACAAGCAGCGGCAAGGCTAGGCGGGAGGGCGTCATGGCTCGTATCGCTGGTGTCACGCTGCCACGAGACAAGCGGATCGAGGTCGGGCTGACCTACATCTATGGGGTCGGCCGTTCCACGTCCAACCAGATCCTGTCCGCCGTGTCGATCGACCCGGACACGTACGTCAAGGATCTGACCGAGGACGAAGAGATCCGGCTGCGTGGCTACATCGAGGACAACGTCATCGTCGAGGGCGACCTGCGACGGGAACGGAGCCAGAACATCAAGCGGCTGATGGAGATCGGCTGCTATCGAGGCATCCGTCACCGCCGGGGCATGCCCGTGCGCGGTCAGCGCACCAAGACCAATGCCCGCGTGCGCAAGGGTCACAAGCCGACGGTCGGCGTCAAGAAGCGGGCCCGGGTCTAGCCCGCGCCGCCCGAGGATCGTTCAAGGACGGAGTGAGAGATGCCCAAGCCCGTGAAGCGCGGAGCCACGCGTACCCGGCGCCGTAAGGTCCGGAAGAACATCGCTGTCGGCAACGCGTACATCAAGACCTCGTTCAACAACACCATGGTGACCCTCACCGACAAAGAGGGGAACGTCATCTCCTGGGCCAGCGCCGGAGCGGCCGGGTTCAAAGGATCCCGGAAGTCCACGCCGTACGCGGCCCAGGTGACGGCGGAGAAGGCCGCCCGGGCGGGGATGGAGCACGGCCTGCAGAAGGTCGACGTCTTCGTCAAGGGACCGGGCAGCGGCCGGGAGACGGCCATCCGCTCCCTGCAGGCGGCCGGACTGGACGTGACCAGCGTGAAGGACGTCACCCCCGTGCCCCACAATGGCTGCCGGCCCAAGAAGCGCCGCCGTGTCTAGTCAGTCGAGCACGACCAACCAGGAAAGAACCAGGATCTATGGCTAGAGATAGAGGTCCGCAGTGCAAGCAGTGCCGCCGGGAAGGCCTGAAGCTCTTCCTCAAAGGCGAGCGCTGCCTCACCGACAAGTGCGCGATCGACCGCCGGGCGTACCCGCCGGGCGAGCACGGTCGCGGTCGGCGGCGTAAGCAATCCGAGTACCTGGTCCAGCTGCGCGAGAAGCAGAAGGCCCGGCGCTACTACGGGGTGTTGGAGAAGCAGTTCCGCACCTACTACGAGGTCGCGACCCGGCAGCAGGGCATCACGGGTGAGAACCTGTTGCGCCTGCTGGAGACGCGGCTGGACAATGTCGTGTACCGCCTGGGCTTCGGCGGCTCGCGCCGCCAGGCCCGGCAGTTGATCCGCCATGGTCACTTCCAGGTCAACGGGCGCCGGGTGGATATCCCGTCGTTCCGGACCCGGCCGGATGACGTGATCATGGTCGCCCCCCGCAAGGAAGGGGCCAAGTCGACCATCGAGGACGCCACCGACCTGACGGCCTCGGTACCCGCTTGGCTGCAGGCCGACCACGACAACCTGACCGGCAAGGTGCTGCGCCTACCCGAGCGCGAGGATATCGACATCCCCGTGCAGGAGCAGCTGATCGTGGAGCTCTACTCGAAGTAGACGGCCACAGCTGACCGTTCCGGGCCCTCGCCCGGAACGGCACGAGGAGGACTGCTTGCTCGATTTTCATACTCCCAGAATCACCGCCGAACAGGTGAGTGAGAACCACGGTACGTTCGTGGTGGAGCCCCTGGACCGGGGCTTCGGGTACACGTTCGGCAACTCGTTGCGCCGGGTGCTCCTCTCCTCCCTGGAAGGCGCCGCTATCTCGGCGGTCAAGGTCGACGGTGTCGCCCACGAGTTCTCGACGGTCAGCGGGGTGAAGGAAGACGTCACCGACATCATCCTCAACCTGAAGAAGGTCGTGTTCGTCCTCCACGGTGAGGACAACGAGATCGACGTCGAGCTGGTCAAGGAGGGTCCGGGCGACGTCACCGCCGGTGACATCGAAGCGCCGGCCAACCTGGAGATCGTCAACCCGGGCGCCCACATCGCCACGCTGGAGGAGAACGCCCGCCTGGAGATCATCCTGACGGTGCGCCGCGGCCGGGGCTACGTCTCGGCCGACGACAACAAGCGCGAGGAGACCGTGATCGGGGTCATCCCCATCGACTCGATCTTCTCGCCGGTCAGCCGCGTCTCCTACAAGGTGGAGTCCGCCCGCGTGGGCCAGCGGACCGACTACGACAAGCTGACGCTCGAGGTGGAGACGAACGGCGCCCTGGATCCGCACGAGGCGGTGGCCAAGGCCGCCGAGCTCCTGATCCAGAGCCTGGCCATCTTCGCCGACCAGGACCGCCTGGCCACCGAGGACGACTACGACGAGCTCCCGGGCGCCGACACCCCGCGAACGGTGCGGGGTGACTACGACGACATGCTGATCGAAGAGCTCGAGCTGGGCGTGCGTTCGTACAACTGCCTCAAGCGGGAGGGCGTCGAGACCGTCGGCGATCTCATGGCCCGGTCGGAGGCTGAACTGCTCAACATCCCCAACTTCGGCAGGAAGAGCATCGATGAGGTGCGCGAGCGCCTCGCCGAGCGGGGTCTGAAGCTCAGAGGAGACGAGTAGCGTGAGGCATCAGAGGAAGGGCAGGAGGTTCGGCATGCAGCCGGACCACCGCCGGCAGATGCTGGCCAACTTGGCCTGTTCCGTGCTCGAGCACGGCCGGGTCAAGACCACCGAGGCCAAGGCCAAGGAGGTGCGGCCGCTGGTGGAGAAGGTGATCACCCTGGGCAAGTCCGGCGACCTCCACGCCCGCCGGCAGGTGGTCAGCCTGCTGCATAACAAGGACATCTCGTACACGGTCTTCAACGACATCGCTCCGCGGTACACCGAGCGGCCGGGTGGCTACACCCGCATCCTGAAGCTCGGGCCTCGGTTGGGCGACGCGGCGGAGATGGTCTTCCTGGAGCTGGTCTAGCAGAGCGGCTCCCTTGAAGACGTGACCGCGACGACCACGACGGCAGACTCTTCGAGCGCCGGGGCCGGTTCGGCCCCGGCGCTCGTCTTCTCGGGGGTCTCCTTCCGCTACCGGTCGGGCGGCCCTCTGGTGCTGGACGGCCTGGACCTGACCCTGGCCCCCGGCGAGGTGCTCGCCCTGGTGGGGGGCAACGGCTCGGGCAAGAGCACGGTGGCCCGTCTCTGCAACGGTCTTCTGCAGCCCGAGGCCGGCCGGGTGCTGGTGGACGGCCTCGATCCGGGGGACCCGGCGCAGCTCTGGGACGCGCGGGCGCGGGTCGGCCTGCTCTTCCAGGACCCCGAGGACCAGATCGTCGGGGCGACGGTCGAGGACGACGTCGCCTTCGGGTTGGAGAACCTGGGGGTGCCGCGCGCAAGGATGCTGGAGCGGGTGGGCGACGTCATGGCCGCCGTGGGCCTCCGGGGGGAGGAGTCCACCGAGCCGCACCTGCTGTCGGGCGGACAGAAGCAACGTCTGGCCCTTGCCGGCGTGCTGGTGCTGCGGCCGAGCGTGTTGGTCCTGGACGAGCCCACCTCCATGCTGGACGGGGCCGGCCGGGCCGAGGTCTTGGCCGCGGTGGCGGCACTGGCCGCGCAGGGGGTGAGCGTCCTTCTGATCACCCAGCACATGGAGGAGGCCTTGGCCGCCGATCGGCTCGCGGCGTTGGCCGGCGGCCGGGTGGCCTGGGAGGGTCTGCCCCGGGACTTCTTCCGGTCGGGCGCCTACCGCGCGTTCCCCTTGGGCCGTCCCGCCGCCATGAGCTTGGCGGAGGAGCTCGGGTTGGGGCAGGGTGACGAGCGCCCCTTGACCGAGGACGAGCTGGTCGCGAGCCTGTCCGGTGGCGGGCACGGTCGGACGGGCACGGGCGGGGGTCTGTCCGGGACCGGCGGAGGACGGGGCGGCGGCCGCCGCCCCGGCGGCGACCCTCCAGGGGGTGGGATACCGGTACAACCGCGGTACGCCCTTCGCCCGCGAGGGCGTGGCGGACGTCGACCTGGAGCTGCGGCTCGGCTCGGTGACGGCACTGGTGGGGGCGACGGCGTCGGGGAAGAGCACCTTGCTCCAGCTGGTGGCCGGGCTGCTGCCGGCGGACCGGGGCACCGTCGAGGTGCTGGGGCGCCGGCCGCCGCGTCCGGGGAGCGTGGGCATGGTGTTCCAGCGGCCGGAAGCGCAGCTCTTCGCGGCCACCGTGCGCGAGGACGTGGGCATGGCTCCGCGTCTGCAGGGCCTCACCGCGCCGGTCGTGGCGGGCCGGGTGGACGCCGCCCTGACCGACGTGGGCCTGGAGCCGGACGCGTACGGCCCGCGCTCTCCGTTCGCCCTCTCCCTGGGCGAGAAGCGCCGGGTCGCGCTGGCCGGCGTGCTCAGCCTGGACCCCCCGTTGCTCGCCCTGGACGAGCCCGGCGCCGGGCTGGACCCCACCGCCCGCCGGCGCCTGGTCGACCGGTTGACGGCGTGGGCGGAGCGCCCGGACCGCACGCTGCTGCTCGCCTCGCACGACCTGGAGGAGGTCGTCCGGCTGGCGGACCGGGTGGCGGTGCTGGAGGGCGGGCGGGTGCGGGCGGAGGGACCGGTGGCGGAGGTCCTCGGCGACGCCGACGGGCTGGACGCCCTGGGCCTGCGTCCGCCGCTGCCGGCCCGCGTCGCCCGGCGGTTGGGCTGCGACCCCGCCCGCTGCCCGGTCGACGCGGCCGGGCTGCGTCGCTGGCTCGGGCGGCCGGGCGTCGATCTCCGCCGGGGACGGGGCGCCGAGCGAGGAGAGGCCGTGACCGCCTCCACGCTCTCGTTGACGGTGGGGCAGTACCTGCCCGGCGCCTCGCCGGTCCATCGGCGAGACGCCCGTCTCAAGCTGCTCGCCACCCTGGGTTTCCTGGTGGTGGTCTTCGCGGTGGACCGGTGGCAGGGACTGGTCGCCCTGGCCGTCGGCCTGGTCGTCGGCCTGGCCCTGGTCGGGGCCAGGCCGGCCTACCTCTGGCGGGGGCTGCGTCCCTTGGTCGTGTTGCTGGTGCTGACCTTCGTGCTCCAGCTCTTCGGCTACCCGGGCGAGACTCTCTGGCGGGTGGGCCCCTTCACCATCACCCGGGAGGGGCTGGAGACCAGCGCCTACTTCACCGGCCGGCTGCTGCTGGTGCTGCTCTCGGGGGCGGTGCTGACCCTCTCCACGCCCCCGGTCGTCCTGACCTCGGCCGTCGAGTGGTTGATCGCCCCGCTCCGTCGCCTGCGCGTGCCCACGGCCGACATCGCCCTGATGATGACCATCGCCCTGCGCTTCATCCCGACGCTGCTGCGCGAGCTGGACCAGCTGGTCAAGGCCCAGCGGGCCCGGGGAGCCGACCTGACCGTGCGGGACCCCCGCCGTCTGGGGCAGGCGTTGCTGCCGCTGGCGGTGCCCCTGTTCGTCCTGACCTTCCGGCACGCCGACGACCTGGCGCAGGCCATGACCAGTCGCTGCTACCGCGGCGGCGAAGGACGGACCCGCTACCGGGAGCTCCGGTTCCGCGCGGGCGACGCCGCCGGAGCCCTTGTGGTGACGGGTTGGCTCGCCCTGGCCCTGGCGCTGGGACGCGGTTGGGCCGGGGGGTGAGCATGGTCACGGCGCGGCTTGACCTGCAGTACGAGGGCACCGACTTCCACGGCTGGGCGTCTCAGCCGGAGCTGCGCACCGTCCAGGCGGTCCTGGAGGAGGCGTTGACCGTCGCGCTGTCGGCGCCGGCCCCCCGGCTGACCGTGGCCGGACGGACCGACGCGGGAGTCCACGCCCGCCGGCAGGTGGTGAGCCTCCCGCTGCCCGACGGTCTCGACCTCGAGCGGCTGCGGCGTTCGCTCGATGCCCTCACTCCGCCCGACCTTTCGGTCACCGGGTTGGTGCCGGCCCCGGGTTTCGACGCCCGGCGGGATGCGCTCTCCCGGAGCTACCGGTATCTCGTCTCCGCCCGCCCGGCACAGGACCCCTTCCTTCGCCGTTACAGCTACCACGTCCCGTACGCGCTGGACTGGGAGCCGATGGCCGCCGCCGCCTCCCTGGTGGTGGGCTCCCACGACCTCACCGCCTTCACCCCCACCGAGACGGAGCATCGCCGCTTCCGGCGGACGGTGACCGTGTGTCGGTGGCGGCGTCGGGGGGAGCTCGCCTGGTTGGAGGTGGAGTGCCGGGCGTTCCTGCGTCACATGGTCCGGGTGATCGCCGGCACCCTGCTCGAGGTGGGGGCGGGACGGCGCTCCGTCTCGGACGTCGAGACGTTGCTGAAGGGGGCGCCGCGCGAGGCCGCCGGGCCGACCGCGCCCGCCCATGGCCTCTTCCTGTGGCGCGTGCGCTACCCTGGAGGGACGACCCCAGGAGGCCAGGGTCACGCCCGGGGCAGTGTGCTTGCGCCTTGACACTGACTGACCGGCTCCACTATCATCACCGCTTGCGTTTCAAGGAGGATCGTGTGAAGACCTATGCCGCAAAGCCCGGTGAGGTCACCCGCAAGTGGTGGGTGATCGATGCCGAGGACAAGAACCTCGGGCGCCTCGCCGTGCAGATCGCGACGGTGCTTCGGGGCAAAAACAAGCCGCAGTTCACGCCGCACACCGATACCGGTGACTTCGTCGTCGTGGTCAACGCGGAGAAGGTCGCCGTGACCGGGAAGAAGCTCACCGACAAGATGTACTACCGTCACTCGGGCCGGCCGGGCGGCCTCAAGGCCCGCTCGCTGGGCGAGATGTTGGAGAAGCGTCCCAACGAGGTGCTCCGCATGGCGGTCAAGGGCATGCTGCCGAAGAACCGCCTGGCGGCGCAGCAGCTGACCAAGCTCAAGATCTATTCCGGGCCGGTGCATCCCCATCAGGCCCAACAGCCCGAGGAGATGCCATGGCAGGGGTAGCGTACAGCGCCACCGGGAAGCGAAAGACGTCCGTGGCCCGAGTCCGGCTGCTGCCGGGCACCGGCGTCATCACGGTCAACGGGAACACGGTGGACGCGTACTTCGGCCGCCAGACCCTCTCCGTCATGGTGCGCTCGCCGCTCCTGGAGACGGGGACCGAGGCCCGCTACGACGTCGTGGCCAAGCTGGAGGGCGGCGGCAAGTCCGGGCAGGCCGGGGCGTTGCGCCACGGTATCGCCCGAGCGCTGGTCGAAGCCGACCCCTCCCTGCGGGCGGACGTCAAGCGCGCCGGCTACCTCTCCCGCGACGCCCGGATGGTGGAGCGGAAGAAGGCGGGACTCAAGAAGGCCCGCAAACGGCCGCAGTTCTCGAAGCGCTAACCCTTCGGGGACGGCATCGAACGCACACCGAGGCGGGGAGCATCCCCGCCTCGGGTCTTTCTGGGAGGCAGCTGATGGTCGAGCTCCTCGTCAGCCTGGACGGCGTACGGGAGAACACCGCGGTCGTCGCCCGGCTCCTGGCGCGGCACGGCCTGAGCCTGACCGCGGTGACCAAGGCCTGCCTGGGGGATCCTGCCGTCGCTCGGGCCATGCTGGAGGGCGGCGCGTCCGCCCTGGCCGACACCCGCGATCTCAACCTGCGCCGGCTCCGGGCCGGCCTGCCTGAGGCGGAGCTCCAGCGGCTCTACCTGCCCCCGCCGTCCGGACCCGTTCGAGCCGGGCGACCTGACCTACGTCTCCTCCCCGGAGACCGCCCTGGCCCTGGCCCGCTCGGCCGAGGCGGGAGAGCCGCGCCGGGTGATGATCCAGGTGGAGACGGGCGACCGCCGGGAAGGCGTGCCTGGAGCGCTCCTGGAGGCGTTGGCCGCGGTGGTGGCGGACGACCCCCGCCTGTCCCTGGCGGGCGTGGGCACGAACTACGCCTGCTTTCTCGGCGGACCGAAGGGCGTCCGGCGCTCCGTCGTCGCCCTGGCCGCCGCCGCCTCCCGCCTGCGCCGGGCAGGCCGGCGCGTCGAGCGGGTCTCCGGCGGCAACTCCAGCACGCTGTCGCTCCTTCTGGCGGGCGAGCGCCTGCCGGCGGAGATCACGGAGCTCCGCTGCGGGGAGGCGCTGCTCTTGGGACGCGAGGCCCTCTTCGGGGAGGCGCTGCCGGGCGCGCGGCAGGACGCGGTGCGGGTCCGGGCCCCGGTGCTCGAACGGTATACTAAGCCGCGCCGCCCGGGCGCTCCGGGCCGGTTGGTGCTGGGCGTGGGCTGGCAGGACCTGGGGAGAGGCGGGCTGGAGCCGCGGATGCCGGGTCTGCGGGAAGTGGGGCGCTCCAGCGACTACCTGGTCCTGGAGGCGCTTGAGGAGTCGCCGGCGGTGGGCGACGTGATCGAGTTCATCCCGTCGTACGCGGCCTTGGTCGCCGCCTGGACGTCACCGTTCGTAGAGGTCAGCTATGTCTAGACGCCGCGTCGGCAGTGAGGGTATCCGAGGGGTCGCGAACCGGGAGCTCACCCCGGAGCTGGCCCTTGCCGTCGGCCGGGCGGCCGCCGAGGAGCTGGGCCGCGGCGGACGGCGTCCTCGGCTGCTGCTGGGTCGCGACACCCGGCTCTCCGGGCCCATGTTCGAGGCGGCGTTGGCCGCCGGCGTGGCCGCGGCGGGGGGCGACGTGGACCTGGCCGGGGTCGTGCCCACCCCGGGCGTGGCCCGCCTGGTCGCTCGGGAGGGCTACGACGGCGGCCTGGTCGTGTCGGCGTCGGACCGCCCCTTCGACGAGAACGGCATCGTGCTGCTGGGCGCGGACGGGCGCCGCGTCGCCGAGGAGGTCGAGGGCCGGGTCGAGGAGCGCCTGGAGTCGCTTCCACGGCCGCCGGCCGAGGTGTGGCCGGACGGCGGCGCCGGTCCGGGCGAGGAGCGCCCCGACGTGGGCGAGATCCGGCCGGCCCCGGCCGCCGGGCCCCGCTACGTGGAGGACCTTCTGGCCGCTCTCGAGGTGGACCTCTCCGACGTGCGCGTCCTGCTGGACTGCGCCCACGGAGCCACCTACCGTTTGGCCCCGCTGGCTTTTCGCGCCGTGGGCGCCGCCGTGGAGACCGTGGCGGCCGACCCCGACGGCCGGAACATCAACGCGGGGTGCGGCCTCGCGCACCCCGCGTTCGTGGCCGCGCACGTGCTCCAGGGCGACTTCGACCTGGGGCTGGCCTTCGACGGCGACGGCGGCCGGGTGCTGGCCGTGGATGCGACCGGTCGCCCGGTGGAGGACGCACGGGCGCGCGCGCTCGTGGCGCGCGCGCAGCCCGCGTGGGCAGGGTCCGCGCCCTCCGGGAGCGCGCCGTGGGGGGAGGACGGCCTCCTGACCGGTCTCCTGCTGGCCCGGGCTCTGCGGCCGAGCAACGTGACGATGTAGCCTGCGGCCGCCCGACGCCGGGCGGTCCTGGATCAGGCGGCTCCGAGGGAGGAACCCCGGACCGCGAAGGAGAGGGAAGACGGTATGTGTGGGATCGTGGGATACGCGGGACGCCGGTCGTGCCGGGACCTCCTCTTCCGGGGCCTCCGGAAGCTGGAGTACCGCGGGTACGACTCGGCCGGCATCTCGGTGATCGGCGACGGGGGGTTCGACCTCCTGCATTCGGTGGGCAACCTCGACAAGCTCGAGGCCATCCTCGACCGCATGGGTACCGGAAGCACCTTGGGCATCGCCCACACTCGTTGGGCCACCCACGGCCGGCCCTCCAACGAGAACGCCCACCCGCACACCGACTGCACCGGCCGGTTCGCCATCGTCTTGAACGGCATCGTGGAGAACTACCTGATGCTGCGCGAGCAGCTGCAGCGGGAGGGACACGTCTTCACCTCCGAGACCGACGCCGAGGTGGTGGCGCACCTGCTCGAGCGGGCCTACGCGGGAGACCTGCGCGAGGCGGTGGCGGCGGCCTACGGGCAGATGCAGGGCCACTTCACCTTCGTGGCCATCGCCACCGAGCAACCGGACCGGCTGGTGGGCGTGCGCAAGGAGACCCCCCTGGTGGTCGGGTCTGGGCGAGGGCGAGAACTTCCTGGCCTCGGCGGTGCCGGCGTTCCTGGCCGAGACCCGGCGGGTGATCTTCCCGGAGGACGGCGAGATCGTGGTGGTGGAGCGCGACCGGGTCGCGCTGTTCGACCTGCAGGGCCGGCCCCTGGAGCGCGCCGCGCAGGAGGTCGACTGGGACGAGGACGCCGCCGAGAAGGGCGGCTACGAGACGTTCATGCTCAAGGAGATCCACGAGCAACCGGACGCGCTGGCCGACACGCTGGCCGAGCGGGTCACCCACGATGGCTCGGTCGAGCTGGAAGGGCTGGGGCTGACCGGAGACGACATCAAGGAACTGCGCCAGGTGGTCTTCGTCGCCTGCGGCACCTCCTACCACGCCGGCATGGTGGGGAAGTACGCCGTGGAGCGCTGGGCGCGGCTACCGGTGGAGATCGACGTGGCTTCGGAGTTCCGCTACCGCGACCCGGTGATCGGCCCCGGCACGCTGTGCGTCGCCATCAGCCAGTCGGGCGAGACGGCCGACACCCTGGCGGCGATGCGGGTGGCGCGCGCCGCCGGCGCCCACGTGGTGGCCGTGACCAACATCGTGGGCTCGCAGGCCACGCGGGAGGCGGACGGCGTGCTCTTCACGCGCGCCGGCCTCGAGATCGGCGTGGCCGCCACCAAGACCTTCGAGGCGCAGCTCCTCGCGGTCCTGCTGCTCTCGCTCTACCTGGCCGAGGTGCGCGGGACCCTGGACACCTCGGTCGTGCGCAGCCTGACGCAGGAGTTGCGGCGGATCCCCACCCAGCTCAATCGCTACCTGGAGGACGGCGCCGCGGCCGCCATCGAACGAGTGGCCCAGGCCTATGCCAAGAACCCCTTCTTCCTCTACCTGGGCCGGAACGTGGGCCTGCCGGTCTGCATGGAGGGGGCGCTCAAGCTGAAGGAGATCTCCTACATCCCCACGGAGGCCTACGCCGCCGGGGAGATGAAGCACGGCCCCATCGCCCTCTTGGACGAAGGCTCGCCCGTGGTGGTGGTGGGGACCGACGGGAGGACGTACGACAAGCTGGTGTCGAACATCCAGGAGGTGAAGGCGCGGGGCGCCCGGGTGATCGCGGTGGCGACCGACGGCAACCTGAGCATGCACGGCGATGGCGGACGAGGTGTTCCCCGTCCCGGCCACGGACGAGATGCTCTCGCCCCTGCTGGCCGTCGTCCCGCTCCAGCTCTTCGCCTACTACGTGGCGAAGGCGAACGGGGAGTCCGTGGACCAGCCGCGCAACCTGGCCAAGACGGTGACCGTCGAGTAGCCGGGCGGCCGTGGTCCGAGCGTCACCCCGGATCAGCCTCACCGGTATCGACGTCGTCGATCTGGCCCGCTTCCGCGCGGCGCTCGAGCGGCGGCCGCGCCTGCTGGAGCGCCTCCTCACCGAGACCGAGCGGGAGTCCTGCCGGGGGAAGGCCGACCCCGTGCCCTCCTACGCCGTCCGCTTCGCCGCCAAGGAGGCGGTGGGCAAGCTGCTCCGCACCGGGGTGCTCTCCTTCCAGGAGATCGAGGTGGTCGGCTCACGTCCCCCGCGGGTGCGCCTCCGGGGACGGACGGCGGCGGTCGCCGCCCGTCTCGGCGCCGGTCAGATCGCCCTCAGCCTGAGCCATAGCCGTGAGGTGGCCGTGGCCAGCGCGGTAAGCTGGGGTCAGGAGACCGCTGCGCCGCTGGGCGCCGGGGATCAGGAGGCAGGGGTGGACGCGAACGACATGCTGGAGTTGCTCGAGGTCGACCGGCGGCCCCTGGGCTTCACCGCGGCCCAGATGCGCGAGCTCGACCGCCGGGCTATCCAGGACGTCGGCCTCCCCGGGCCCGTCTTGATGGAGCGCGCCGCGCTCGGCGTGGCCGCCCTGGTCCAAGCCCGCTACCCCGGACGCCACACGTTGGTGGTCTGCGGCCGGGGCAACAACGGAGGCGACGGCCTGGCCGCCGCCCGTCAGCTGCACCTGGCCGGACACCCGGTGGCCTGCATCGTGGCGGCCGAGCGTGCCGACGAGCTGTCCCCCGACGCGGCGCTCAACCTGCGCATCGCCCAGGCGGCCGGGGTCAACGTGCGGCTGGGCGCGGTGCCGGACTACCTGTGGGAGGAGACCGAGGTGGTGGTCGACTGCCTGCTGGGCACGGGCGCGACCGGAGAGCTGCGCGAGCCGCTGAGGGGCTGGGCGCGCCGGATGCGGTCCGCGGGCAACCGGGGCGTACCGGTGGTGGCCGTCGACGTACCCTCCGGGTTGGACGCCACCACCGGGTGGCTGGCGGCGGACGCCGTGGCGGCCGACGTCACCGTGACGTTCCACGCGCCCAAGAGCGGGTTGCTGTGCCCTCCCGGGGTGGAGGCCGCCGGGGAGCTCCTGGTCTGGGACATCGGCCTGCCCGGCTTTCTGGAACCGGAGCCGGACGTGCGGGTGGTCACCGGGGAGGACGTGGTGGTGCCCGGCAGGCGTCCGGACGACCACAAGTACCGGGCCGGCTACGTCGCCGTCGTGGCGGGCTCGTCGGCGTTCTCCGGCGCCGCGTCGCTGGCCGCCCGCGCGGCCGCCCGCTCCGGGGCCGGCTACGTCCGGCTGATCACCAGCCCGGCGGTGGCGGAGGCGTTGCGGGGCGCGCTTGTCGGACGTGGTCTTCTCGCCGGTGGGCGGCGAGGCGATCGACGACGGGCCGGCGCTGCGCGCGGCCGCCACCGACGAGCGGGTGGGCGGCGCTGGTGGTGGGACCCGGCCTGGGGCGTCAGAGAGCGACCTTCGCTGCGGTCCGGGAGCTCCTCCTGCAAGGGTCGGCTCCCGCCGTGCTCGACGCCGATGGGTTGATGGCCTTCGCCGGCGACCCGACGGCTACTCCGCGGGCGTGACGACCTGCTGCTGACGCCCTCACGCGGGCGAACTGGCCGCGCTGCTGGGGGAGGATGACCACCGCGGTGGTGGCCGCCCATCTGGACGCCGCGCGTCGGGGTGCGAAGGCCACCGGCAATGTCGTCCTGCTCAAGGGACCCTCCACCGTCATCGCCGCGCCCGGCGGGGAGACCTGGGTCGTGGTCGGGGCCCCGCCTCAGCTGGCGTCCGCGGGAACGGGGGACGTGCTCAGCGGCCTGCTGGGCACCCTGCTGGCCAAGGGCCTCCCCCCGTTGGAGGCGGCCAAGGCCGGCGCCTGGCTGCACGCTGAGGCCGGCCGCCTGGGTTCGGTGGATCACCGGGCCGGGCTCCTCGCCTCGGACCTCCTGGATCTCCTGCCGACCATCCTGTCCGAGCACTCACCCGAAAGGAGACCTCGTTGGACGAACTGAAGGTCCGAGACATCATGCGGACCGACGTGATCACCGTCGGGCCCCAGGCGACCATCCGCGATCTGGCCGCCCTGCTTGCCGAGCACAAGATCAGCGGCGTGCCCGTGGTGGACGAGGCTGGGCGGCTGCTGGGTATCGTGACGCGAGGGCGACGTCATCGTCCAGGACGCCGACCTCCACTTCCCCCACTACGTGCAGTTCTTGGAGAGCGTGATCTACCTGGAGAGCGTCCGGAAGTTCGAGGACCGCTTCAAGAAGGCGTTCGGCTCCAAGGTGGCGGACGTGATGAGCGAGGACGTCTTCACGGTCTCGCCCGACGCACCGGTCCGCGAGGCCGCCACCCTGATGGCGGACCACGAGGTCAACCGGGTGCCGGTCATCGACGAGGACCGCGTGGTGGTCGGCATCGTCACCCGGGGTGACGTGGTCCGGGCGATAGCGGCCGGGACGGCGTAGCCGGAATGATCCGGGCGTTGGCCACCATCGACCTGGGAGCGGTCCGCGCCAACGTGGCCCGGCTGCGCTCCCTGCTGGCGCCCGGCGTGGGGCTGATCGCCGTGGTCAAGGCGGACGCCTACGGGCACGGGGCCCTCCCGGTGGCCCGGGCCGCCCTGGAGGCGGGGGCCACGGGCCTGGCCGTCACCACGGTCGAGGAAGGCGCCGAGCTTCGCGGCGGCTTCGTGCACGCTCCCCTGCTGCTGCTGGGTCCGGTCGCGGACGACCAGCTGGAGGAGGCGGTGCGGCTCGACGCGGACCTGACCGTCTGGTCCCCTCACTTCGTGCGGGCACTCTCTCGGGTGGGCGCCGCCCGCGGACGGCGGGTGCGCGTCCACGTCAAGATCGATACCGGCATGCGCCGTCTGGGGGTCACCCCCGAGGCCTTCCGGGAGCTGGTGGACCTGGTCCGCCGGGAGCCCGGAGTCGAGCTGGCGGCGGTGATGACCCATTTCGCCACCGCGGACGATGATCCGGAGTTCATGGAACGCCAACGTCGGGTGTTCCTCTCCTGCATCGAGCCGGTACGGGCGGCCTTCCCCGCCGTCTGGGCGCACGCGGCCAACTCGGCGGCGACGTTCCGCGATCCCTCGCTCCCACTTCGACGCGGTGCGGTGCGGTATCGCCCTCTACGGGCTCTCACCGTTCCAGGACGACCCGGACCAGCTGGGGCTGCGGCCGGTCTTGAACCTGACCAGCTACGTGGCCCATCTGCAACCCCTCGCCGCGGACGAAGGCGTAAGCTATAACCTCACCTGGCGGGCGGCTCGAGAGACGCGGGTGGCGCTCGTGCCGGTGGGCTACGGGGACGGTTTCCCCCGTGCCCTCTCCAACCGGGGCGACGTGCTGATCCGGGGACGACGCTATCCCCGGGTAGGAACGGTCTGCATGGACCAGTTCTTGGCCGACGTGGGACCGGAGGCCGGAGTGACGTTCGGCGACGCAGTGACCCTGATCGGCCGCGACGGGGACGAGCGGATCACGGCGGAGGAGCTGGCCGGGCTCATCGGGACCATCAACTACGAGATGACGTGCTCCCTGACCGCCCGTGTCCGTCGTCGGTACACGGGCGAGGAGCCCGGGAAGGGGACGGAAGGCCATGGCTAAGAAGGAGCTTCGACGGGCGGCCCGCGGCCCGCAACGAGCCGCTCCGGGCCGGCGAACGACCGGGGGGCCGCCCACGGTCCGGGGTTCGCTGATCCAGGGAGCCATCATGGCGGGGATCTACTTCGTCCTGATCGAGGTGATCACCCGCGCCGGCGGTGCCCAGCTGCTCGCCAACCTATTGCTGGCCCTGGTGTTCTTCATGATCTTCTCGGTGTTCACGTACTTCTGGCAGGGCTTCCTCTACGGGAGGCGTCTGCGCAGGCAAGAGGGGCAGAGGAAGTAGGGCCGCCCCGACTCCTCCAGACCCTCGCCCAGGTCCTGGTCGGCCGGGGCACGTCGGGCTGGCTGGTGGGGGGACCGTCCGCGATCGGCTCCTGGACAGACCCTCCCCCGACGTGGACGTGGCTGGTGGCCGATGCCCCGGACCTCGTCGCCGGCGCCGTGGCCGGCCGGCTGGGGCTGCCCTCCTTCCCCTTGTCCCACGCCTTCGGAGCGTACCGGGTGGTGGACGAGTCGGCTCATCTGGACGTGGTCGCCCTGCGCGGGGGCAGCCTCGAGGCCGACCTGGCCCTGCGGGACTTCACCGTGAACGCCATGGCCGCCACACTCGACGGCACCGAGATAGTGGATCCGTTCGGCGGCCGCCGGGACCTGCGGGCCCGCCGGCTTCGAGCGGTGGGGCCCGCCGTCTTCGCCGACGATCCTCTGCGACTGCTTCGCGCCGTCCGCTTGGCGCACACTCTGGGAATGACGCTCGACGACGCCCTGGTGGACCTCGCCCAGGCCGAGGCCTGGCGCCTGCCCCAAGCGTCGCCGGAGCGGATCCTGGCCGAACTGGCGGCGGCCTTCTCGGTTCCGGGGGCACACCGGGTCGTCTGCCTGCTGAGCCGGCTGCGTTTGCTGCCCCCTCTCCTGCCGGAGGTCGCCGCGCTGCGAGGGGTCCCCTCGGGAGAGGATCGGACCCTGGTGGGCTCCGACAGCTACGGGTCACACGGTGGCGACGCTGCGCGCCCTGGACCGCCTCCTGGCCGACCCCCAGGAGGTGCTGGGACCCGTCTGGACGGCCTTGGCTCCTCGCCTCCGGGTGCCGGTGGACGGGGTGATGAGCCGCTCGGCGGCCCTGCGCCTGGCCGCCCTGCTCCTGGAGATCGGCCGGGCGCCCGCGCGCGGCGCGGCCGCCGCGGGAGCCGACGGGTTCTGGGGCCACGCGGCGCTGGGCGCCCGCGCCGCCGGCGGGGTGGCGGACCGGCTCCGAGCCTCGCGGGCGCTGCGCGGCCTGCTGGTGAAGGCGGTCGCCGAGCACGGGTGTCTGGCGGACCTGGCCTCCTCCGACGGTGCGGTGGCGCGCCGCCGGCTGGTGCTGACCTTGTGGCACGCTGCGCCCTGGGAGCCAGAGGTCCTGCTCCTTGCCTGGGCGGCCAACGAGGCCGAAGCCGACGAGGCGGCGGCCCGGGGACGCGCGCGGCCTGCGGGGAAGCCCCCGCTCGTCGTACCCGGGGGGGATCCGGTGGCCGATCGACGCAGGCTCGGGCGGGCCCTCCTCGAGCTGTGGGCGGAGCGGTCGACCCGCGGGGTGCCGCCGGCCCCGGTCGACGGCGAGGATCTCATGGCCGACCTCGATCTCTCGCCGGGTCCCCGGCTGGGCGAGGTTCTCCGCGGCGTGACGCTGGCCTGGGAAGCGGGAGAGCTGGCGGGCCGCGACGCCGCCCTGGCCTACGCCCGGACCCTCATCGAGGGCCGGCCACCGTCACGCTAGCCTCGCTGCTAGCACGGGGCAACCCGAGCCGTGTCTCCGACGAGCGCCTGTGCGCACTCCCGTTCGTCCGGCGTCTCGTCGATGTCGGGCGCCCGTGCGTGCAGGGGCGCCGGGGCTCCCCGCAGGGAGCCCAGGTAGACGCCGCCGACGACCAGGGTGCCGCCCAGCACCAGACCCCAGCCGATGGGCTCTGCGTCCAACCAGGCCGACAGAGCGAGCGTGATGAGAGGGGCGAGGACGAACAAGTAGGCGGCGCGCGACGCCGGCCAGTGCCGAAGGACGGTGAGGAAGAGCAGGAAGACACCCACCGAACCCACGGGCACCAGGTAGGCGAGCGTCAACCACGTCGCGGCCTGCTGGGGCAGCCGTATCGGCTCCCCGGCGATCAACGCGGCGAAGACCAGGGCTGCCGCGCCCACGGCCATGCCGATGGCGTTCATCGTCACCGGGTGCACCGGGGGAAGGCGGCGCACGAGCACGGTGGATTGGGCCATGGAGAGAGCGGCTCCGATGGCCGCCAGGATGGAGAGCATCGGGACCGACGCGCTCAGCGGCGCCCGCGCCATAACGGCCACTCCGGCCAGAGCGAGAAGGGTACCCGCCAATGCTCTCAGGCGGAGCCGTTCCTGGTGTTGGGCCGCGGCGAGCAGCAGGGTCATCAGGGGCACCAGGGCCAGTAGCGTCTGGCCGAAGCCGGCGTGCAGGTGCACCAAGGCGTAGTATGCGAGTGCGAACGCGGCGAAGAAGTTCAGGAGCCCGAAGAGCATGGCCCCGGCGAGAGCCGGCCCCCGAGGGGGCTTGAGTCGCAGCGCCAGCATCAGAGCGATCAGCACGGCGGCCGCCAGACCGAACCGCAACCCGGCCCCCCAGAGGGGCGGGAGTTCCCGGTTGCTGAACCCTCACTCCGACCGCGTTGCCCCCGGCCAGGACGGAGGCGAGAGCGAAGGCGATGAGCACCCAGTGCTGCCGTCCTGTTCGCCGCGAGGCGTCGCCCTCTAAGACCCGGCTCCGCCCGTCGTGCGGACGATATGCCGACCACGACCGCCCCCTCGCATACAACCTCGAGCGCTTTGTTACGTTCCCGCTCGGGCTCCTCGGGAAACGTGGGCGACCTCTCGCCTGCCGGATCTCCCCCCGGTACCCCGCCGCGAGCCCAGGTGGTATCATCTATCACCCAGTCCGAAGTCCCGTCCGCCCCGATGGCGGCCTTTTTTTCGTGGAGGCGAGCGTGAAGCCAGATATCCACCCTGACTACGTCGAGAGCAAGGTCATCTGCTCCTGCGGGGAGACGTTCACCACCCGCTCCACGCTGCCCGAGATCCGTGTCGAGGTCTGCTCCGTCTGCCACCCGTTCTACACCGGCAAGCAGAAGCTGATCGACGCCGGTGGCCGGGTCGAGCGTTTCAACAAGAAGTACCGGCGCGGCCAGAGCGGCTCCTAGCTCCGCCGCCCGGTGTCCGCCACCCTCAAGGTCAGGCTGCTGCAGCACACGCCGTCGCCCGACCGCGCCATCGCGGTCGCCGGCCGGCTCTGCTATGCGCCGGTCAGCGCGGCCGAGCTCGCGGAGGGCATGACCGACGACGAGGTCCGCCGGCTGGTCGGCATCCTGATCCGTTCCGGCCACCACAGCGCCCTCGAACACGCCAGCTTCACCTTCGCGGTGGACGGCATCTCGCGGGCCTGCTCGCATCAGCTGGTCCGGCACCGCCTCGCCTCGTATAACCAGCAGTCCCAACGCTACGTGCCGTTCGCCTCGGCCGACGACTTCATCGTGCCGCCCCGCATCGCGGAGGACCCGGCCGCCCTGAAGGTCTTCACCGCCGCCATGGCGCAGGCCCGCGAGGCCTACGACCGGTTGGTCGCCCTGGGTCTGGACCGGGGATACGGCCGGGAATCCGTCCAGGAGGACGCGCGGTTCGTGCTTCCCAACGCCGCCGAGACCAAGATCGTGGTCACGATGAACGCGCGCGAGCTTCGCCATTTCATCCAAGTGCGCTGCTGCCGGCGCGCCCAGTGGGAGATCAACCAGCTGGCATGGACCATGCGACACCTGGCCCAGCAGGTCTCCCCCTTGCTCTTCGCCGACAGCGGCCCCGTCTGTCTCACCGACGAGTGCCCGGAGGGTACCCTGACGTGCGGCGATCCGTGTACGTATGAGGAGATCGAGCAGAAGGACCTCTCCTCGTACGTCTTCGACCCGTCTATCGCCTAGCTGGAGTCTTCATGAGCAGGTCGATCCAAGCCGGCGGACCCTTCCGCCGCGCCACCCAGCGCCCTCCCCACCGCCCTGCGTCTCGTTCCCCTGGCCCAGATGGCCGAGGACGACGGCTGCCTGGCCCCCGCCTGCGCGGGCGAGCACGACCACTACATCGGCGGCCAGGCCGTCCTCGAGGGCGTGATGATGCGCGGGAGGCATTCCTGGGGGCTCTCCGTGCGCCAGGCCACCGGCGCCGTCGCCACCCACTCCTACGCCCTTTCTCCTGTGGGCGACCGCTATCCCTTGCTCAAGTGGCCCGTCGTGCGCGGCATCGTGTCCCTGGGTGAGTCCTTGGTCCTGGGCATCCAAGCCCTGACGCTCTCGGCGAACCTCTCGCTCGCGGGCGACGACAGCCGAGACGAGCAACCCCAGCAGTTGGGCTGGCGTGAGCTCGTGGTCACGCTGGGCATCGCCATCGCGTTCGCCGTGGGCCTGTTCGTGGCCCTCCCGCTGGGGGTGGCCAAGCTCTTCGAGAGCGTCTTCTCCGTGGAGCACTCCATGATCTTCAGCCTGGTCGAGGGGATCGTGCGGGTGGCCGTGTTCTTCCTGTACCTGGGCGTGATCTCGTTCCTGCCCGACCTGCGCCGGGTCTTCGAGTACCATGGAGCCGAGCACAAGGCCATCCACTCCTACGAGGCGGGCGACGGCCTCGACGCCAAGAAGGCGACCCGGTACTCCACCCAGCATCCCCGGTGCGGCACCGCCTTCCTGCTGGTGGTGATGATCATGGCCATCGTCGTCTTCACCTTCCTCGGCAAGCCCGCGTTCCCCCTGCTCATCCTCTCCCGCCTGGTGGGCATCCCCTTGGTCGCCGGACTCTCCTACGAGGTCATCCGCTACGCGGGCAGGCACAAGGACGGGGTGATCAGCCGCATCCTGCTCGGTCCGGGACTCGCGCTGCAACGACTGACGACGCGCGAGCCCAGCGAGGACCAGGTGGAGGTGGCGGTCAGCGCCCTGGGCGAGGTCCTGCGGGTCGAAGCCGGCGGCGAGCCGTTGCCCTACGTCTACCCGTCGGCCGTCGTGCCGGCCACCGAGTGACGGACGGGTCGAGACGGGCATGATCGAGCGCCTGGTCAACGAGATCCTGGAGAAGTACCAGGCGCTGAACCAAGAGCTGGCCGATCCGACCATCTTCGAGGACTCCTCCCGCTACGCCGACGTGTCCCGGGCCCACTCGGAGCTGGGGGACGCCTATCGCCTGGCGCAGGAGTACCGGGACGCGCGTCAGGCCGAGAGCGACGCCGACGCCATGCTCGAGGAGGGCAGCCTCGACCCGGAGATGAAGGACTTCCTCTTGGAGGAGCGGAACTCGGCGCGGGAACGGATCCGCGACTTGGAGGACGAGATCCGTCTGGCCGTCCTCGAGAAGGACCCGCGCGACGAGAAGAACGCCATCGTCGAGGTGCGGGCGGCCGCCGGCGGGGACGAAGCCGCGCTGTTCGCCGCGGAGATCTTCCGCATGCTGACCAAGTACGCCGAGCGTCGCCGCTACAAGATGGAGGTGCTCTCCACCAACGAGTCGCCCATCGGCGGATTCAAGGAGATCACCTTCGAGGTCAAGGGCAAGGGTGCGTTCGGCGTCCTGAAGTACGAGTCGGGGGTCCACCGCGTCCAGCGGGTGCCGGCCACCGAGTCGACCGGGCGCATCCACACCTCCACCGTCACCGTCGCGGTCCTGCCCGAGGCGGAGGAGGTCGACATCCACGTCGACCCCAACGACCTGCGCATCGACGTCTATCGCTCCAGCGGCCCCGGCGGGCAGTCGGTCAACACCACCGATTCGGCCGTGCGGATCACCCACGTGCCCACGGGTCTGGTGGTCTCCTGCCAGGACGAGAAATCGCAGCTGCAGAACAAGGAGCAGGCCCTGCGCATCCTGCGCGCCCGCCTCTACGCCATCGCCCAGGCCGAGAAGGACGCCGAGGCCCAGTCCACCCGCCGGAGTCAGGTGGGAAGCGGGGAGCGGGCGGAGAAGATCCGCACCTACAACTTCCCCCAGGGCCGGGTGACGGATCATCGCATCGGTCTGACCAGCCACCGCCTGGAAGGCATCCTCGAAGGCGAGCTCGAGGAGTTCACCGAGGCGCTGACCGCCTGGGACCGCGCCGAGCAACTGGCCGCCGCCGAGGTCTGACGGCTCCGCTCCCCCCACCGGACGGGCCGAGCGGCGTGACGGTGTCCGCCTGGACCGTGGCGCGATTGCTGGTCGTCACCCGCGACTATCTGGCCGGCAAGGGCGTCTCCTCTCCCCGGCTCGATGCGGAGCTCCTGCTCGCCCGCACGCTGGGCGTCGACCGGGTTTCCCTCTACACCGACCCCGACCGCCCCGTCGGTCCCGCCGAGCTGGACGCCTATCGGGCGCTCGTCGCGCGGCGCGCGCGTCGGGAGCCGGTGGCCTACCTTCTGGGTACGGCCGCCTTCCGCTACCTGACGCTCGAGGTCTCGCCCGCCGTGCTGATCCCCCGACCCGGAGACGGAGGAGCTCGTCGACCTGGTGCTCGACTGGCTGCGGGAGCACCCTATCCTCTCGTCCGCCGCCCCGGCGATCGCCGACGTGGGCACGGGCAGCGGCGCCATCGCCCTGAGCCTGGCCTCCGAGGCCGGCGTGCCCGTGCTGGCCCTCGACCGGAGCCCGGAGGCGCTGGAGGTGGCCCGGCGGAACGCGGAGCACGCTGGGATTGAGCGGGCTGGTGAGCTTCGCCGAGCGCGACCTGCTCGAGGGGGTGCCGGCCGGCTCGCTGCGGGCGGTGGTGAGCAACCCCCCCTACGTCGCGGACGAGGACTACGACGGCCTCCAGCCGGAGGTACGGGAGCACGAACCCCGGCAGGCCCTGGCCGCCGGTCCCGGGGGCCTGGACGTCTACCGCCGCCTCGTGCCCCAGGCCGCCCTGGCGCTGGGGCCGGCCGGCGCCCTGTTCTTGGAGATCGGCGCCGGGCAGGCCGCCGCCGTGCAGGCGCTCGCGCGGGATGCCGGCTTCGGCCACGTGGAGGTGCGGCGCGACCTGTCCGGCAAGGAGCGGCTCGTGCGCGCCACCCTCCCCGGCACCTGGGCGGTCCCGCTCGATGCCCTGGAGGAGACGGGCGTCGAGCGGCTGGCGGCGGCGCTGCGGGGCGGCGCCATCGTCGGGCTGCCCACCGACACCGTGTACGGGCTGGCGGCCGCCTGGGACAGCGCCGCCGGGGTCGGCCGACTGGCTGCAGGCCAAGGGACGGGACCCTGACCAGCCGCTGGCCGTCCTGTTCGCGTCGGTGGAGGCCATCGCGGACGCGCTTCCCGACCTGGATCCGCGGGCAGCCCGGGTGTTGGAGCGGCTCCTGCCCGGTCCCTACACCTTCGTCGTCCGCACGGAGGTGCCCCGGGTGCCCTCCGTGGGCACCGAGGAGTCGCTGGGGGTCCGCGTCCCGGACCACCCGCCTCTGCTGCGCCTGCTCGCCGCGCTGGACCTGCCCCTGGCCGCCACCAGCGCCAACCTCACCGGGCGGGAGGCGCCCGGGTCGTTCGCGGAGGCGGACCCGGGCGTGCTCTCGGGCTGCGCCGTCGCCCTGGTGCCGCCGGCCTCGGCGCCGCCTTCGGCGCGCGCCGCCTCCACCGTGGTGGACCTTCGTCCCCTCGATCGGGGGGAGCCGGTGGTCGTCCTGCGCGCCGGAGCGGTGCCTCCGGAGGAGGTCCTGCGGGCGGTGCGCGAGGCCCTGGAGTGAGACCCCGCCGGCGTTCGGAGGCCCCGGTCGGTCTGGTATCCTTGCCCTTCATCCCGTCGTTGAAGAGGAGACCCATGCGCTACGCCGTCGGCTGTGATCACGCCGGCCTACCGCTGAAGGCGTCGTTGGTGAACGAGCTTCTGAGCGGCGGCCACGAGGTGCTCGACCTGGGCACCGACGGCCCCGAGTCGGTGGACTACCCGACCTATGCGGCGGCGGTGGCCCGGGCCATCCAGGCGGGGGACGCGGACATGGGTCTCCTGCTGTGCGGCACCGGGCTGGGCATGGCCTTGACGGCCAACCGGTTTCCCGCCGTCCGGGCGGTCACGGTCAGCGAGCCCTTCTCGGCGCGCATGGCCCGTCAGCACAACGACGCCAACGTGCTCTGCATGGGGGCGCGGGTGGTGGGTCCGGGTACGGCCGCGGAGATCCTGCGCGCCTGGCTCGACGAGGAGTTCGAAGGAGGCCGGCATCAGCGCCGGGTGGACATGATGATGAGGGCGGGTTCCTAGGATGGTCTTGGCAGCCGACGGGCTCACGAAGATGGGGTCGGACACCGACCTGGAGAGCGTCGATCCCGAGATCGGAGGGTTGGTGCGGCGCGAGCTTCGCCGCCAGCAGGAGACCATCGAGCTGATCGCCTCGGAGAACTTCACGCCGGTGGCGGTCCTGCAGGCCGTGGGCAGCGTGCTGACCAACAAGTACGCCGAGGGGTATCCCGACAAGCGCTACTACGGCGGCTGCGAGGTGGTCGACCAGGTGGAGACCCTCGCCATCGAGCGGGTCAAGGCCCTCTACGGCGCCGAGCACGCCAACGTGCAGCCGCACTCCGGCTCTACCGCCAACCAGGCCGCCTACTTCGCGGCGCTGGACCACGGCGACGTCGTCCTGGCCATGCGGCTGGAACACGGCGGCCACCTCACCCACGGGCTACGGGTCAACTTCTCGGGGCGGGAGTACACGTTCCACCACTACTGCGTGGACGAGACGACCGGGCGGATCGACTACGACCAGGTGCGTCGGCTCGCCCAGCAGCACCGCCCCCGGCTGATCGTGGCCGGCGCCAGCGCCTATCCCCGCGAGATCGACTTCGCCGCCTTCCGCGCCATCGCCGACGACGTGGGCGCGCAGCTGATGGTGGACATGGCCCACATCGCCGGCCTGGTGGCCGCCGAGGTCCACCCGTCGCCGGTGCCCTTCGCCGAGTGGGTCACCACCACCACGCACAAGACGCTGGCCGGTCCCCGAGGCGGCGCCGTGCTCTGCCGCGAGGAGTTCGGGCCGGCGCTGGACAAGGCCGTGTTCCCGGGGCTGCAGGGCGGTCCGCTGATGCACGTCATCGCCGGCAAGGCCGTCTGTTTCAAGCTGGCCGCCACGGAGCCCTTCCGCGAGAAGCAGCGCCGCACCGTGGAGAACGCCCGCGCGCTGGCCGAGGAGCTCGTGGCCGGAGGCCTGCGCCTGGTCTCGGGCGGTACGGATAACCACCTGCTTCTGGTGGACTTCAACGGGAGCGAGATGACCGGCAAGCTGGCCGAGGACCTGGTGCACCGGGTGGGCATCACCACCAATAAGAACAGCGTGCCTGGGGACAAGCGGCCTCCTACGGTCACCTCCGGGCTGCGTCTGGGCACGCCCGCCGTGACCACCCGCGGTTTCGGTGTCGAGGAGATCGCGGGAGGTGGGGCGCGTCATCGCCGAGATCCTGACCCGGGAGCCGACCGAGGAGCGCGTGCGGCGGCTGCGCGCTCGCACGCCGAGCCCTGGTCGAGGCTCATCCGCTCTACCCCGAGCTTTCCTGATCGCGCCCGCCGTGGCGGTCACGGGCGGGCAGCGCCCGAGCTGGCAGAGCTACTTCATGGACATCGCCTCGGTGGTGGCCACCCGTTCGACCTGCCTGCGCCGGCACGTGGGCGCCGTCCTGGTCAAGGACCGGCAGATACTCTCCACCGGGTACAACGGTGCCCCTCGAGGGCTGGCCCACTGCGAAGAGCGCGGGTGCCTGCGGGCGGAAAGAGGGGTGGCCTCGGGCGAGCGGCACGAGCTCTGCCGCGGCCTCCACGCCGAGCAGAACGCCATCATCCAGGCCGCCTATCACGGCACGCGCATCGACGGCGCCGAGCTCTACAGCACGCACCAGCCTTGCGTCGTCTGTGCCAAGATGATCGTCAACGCTGGGATCACGGTCGTGTGGTTCGCCGGCGAGTACCCGGACCGGCTGGCGGCGGAGATCTTCGACGAGGCGGCCGTGGAACTGCGGCCGGTCCCGCCGACCTAGACCCTCGACGAGGAGCTTCATGGAAGCGCTGCGCGCTCTCCTGACCGATATCTACGGCGCCCCCCTCGGTTTCGCCCTGGCCATGGCCGTCGTCTGGGTGCTGACCCCGACGGTGGGCGAGATCGCCCGGCGCCTGGGCATCCTGGACCAGCCGGGGGGCCGGAAGATCCACGCGGTGCCGATCCCCCGGCTGGGGGGCATCGCCATCTACTTCGGCGTGATCATCCCCGGTCTGCTGTTCCTGTCCAACGCGGGTCCCACTCGGGGCATCCTGCTGGGCGCCTCGCTGATCACGCTCGTGGGAGTGCTGGACGACCTGAAGGACGTGCGGCCGGTGGTCAAGTTCGCCGCTCAGTTCGTGGTCGCCTTGACGGTCGTGCTGTTCGGGGTGGGCGTGGAGACCTTCACCCTCCCCGGCATCGGCGTCTTCGTGCTGGGGTGGGTAGGCATCCCCTTCAGCGTGATCTGGATCGTGGCCATCATGAACGTCGTCAACTTCATCGACGGCATGGACGGGCTGGCGGCCGGGGTCTGCGCCATCAGCGCCGTCACCTTCTCCATCATCGCCATCTCCTTGGGCCGCTACGACATGGGCATCCTGGCCGCCATCGTGGCGGGCGCGACGCTCGGGTTCCTGTGGCACAACTTCCACCCGGCCAGCATCTTCATGGGCGATTCCGGCTCGCTCCTGCTGGGCTTCCTGCTCGCGGCCATCAGCCTGCAGGGCTTCATGAAGGGCGTGGCGGCCATCGCCCTGCTCATCCCCCTGCTGGTGCTGGGCATCCCCATCTTCGATACCGGCTTCGCCATCCTGAGACGGGTGAAGAACCGCCGCCCCATCTACGTGGCCGATCGGGGCCACCTGCACCATCGGTTCTCCAACCTGGGCTACTCTCAGCGGCAGACCGTGGTGATCCTCTACTCGTGGTCGGGGCTCATGAGCCTGCTGGCGCTCTCCATGCGCTTCGCGCCGCTCTGGTTCGTCGTCGGCTTGGCGGCCGCGGTCGCGGCGGTGTCCCTCTACCTGGCCTACCTGCTGGAGATCCTGACCTGGAGGAAGGTCCTGGCGGTCGTCGCGGGCCGGCCGTGGCCTCAGCCGCCCGCGCCGGCGGCCCCGGCGGAGACGAGAGAGAAGCCCGCCACCCACTCCGGGGAGGAAAGCTCGTGACGTTCTTGCCAAGCTCAGCGGCGTTCCCTATAATGCGGGCGGCTTCGGGATGAGCCGGGACCCCATGCGCGACCTGTCGGCCATCGGCGGCGTCGGATTCACACTCGTCGCATATGTCCTGGTCTTCACAGCCATCGGCTACGGGCTCGACCGTCTGTTCGGGACGAAGCCCTGGCTGATGGTGGTCGGAGTGTTCGTGGGCGCGGTGATCGGTTTCATCACCATGGTCCGCACCCTGACCGATGCGGACCGGAAGGCGCGGGAAGAGCGCACCCGGGACGAGCCACCAGGGCCAAGAGCGTGATGGGACAGCAGTGATGGAGGGGGGAAGACCCTGGTTCTCACAGTCGTGTCGGTCGTCGTCGGATTCGTCCTCGCCGCCGGCTACCACCTGTTCGCCTCACGCTCTCATCGTTGGCTCTCCTTCCGATCCGGGAAGGGGGCTCCGCTTCTGGGCGTCGGTTCCATGCTGCTCCGCCTGACCCTGGTCGGGGTCGTCCTGGTCCTCCTCGCGACCGTCACCCCGCTCCCGGTCATCCCGCTCGCCATCGCCTTCGTCGCGCTCTTCACCCTGCTCAGCGGACTGGATCTGGTGCGGTTCGCTCGGGGCGGAAGCTCGTTGCACCCGACCACCCACGCCGAGTAAGAAGAAGGAGCACGCGTGGCTGCTGAAACCTCGAAGGTCACAGAGGCCCTGCACGAACTGAACGTCCAGACCATCGTCCACCTGCCCAAGATCGGGCCGTTCGACATGTCCATCACCAACACGGTGATCTATCTCTGGGTCTCGGCGATCCTCGTCTTCGCCTTCTTCTTCATCGTCGCCCGGCGGCTCCGGCGGGAACCGGACGCCCTCCAGACCATCGCCGAGACGCTCCTCAACTTCGCCACCGGCCACCTGACCGGGCAGATCGGGGAGAAGGGCAGGAAGTACTACTACCTCATCCTCTCCCTCTTCTCGTTCATCTTCCTGACCAACCTGATCGGTCTGATCCCAAAGCCGATCGCGCTCAGGCCCTACACTCCGACGGCGAACATCAACGTCACCTTCGGCCTGGCCTTCGTCGTCTTCTGCGTCGTGCAGTTCAATGGTTTCCGCTGGCACGGTGTCCGCGGTTACGTCGGCTCGTGGTTGACACCGCCAGGGGTACCCAAGGCGCTTGCGGCGCCCCTGAACGTCATCTTCTTCTTGGTTCACCTGATGGGCGAGTTCTTCAAGCCCCTCTCGCTAGCCATCCGGCTCTTCGGCAACACGATCGCCGGCCACCTGATCATCCTGGTGATGATCGGCCTGATCCTGACTGCCGGAAGCTACCTGGTGGCAATCCCTCCCCTCGCCTTCGTGCTAGCGATGAACGGGTTTGAGATCTTTGTGGCCGGAATCCAGGCCTACATCTTCTCGCTCCTCTCGGTGATCTACATCGAGTCCGCGATCTACGCGGGCCACTAGGCAAGCGACGAAAGGAG
Source organism: uncultured Actinomycetota bacterium (assembly GCA_963796315.1). Taxonomy (GTDB): domain Bacteria; phylum Actinomycetota; class Thermoleophilia; order RBG-16-64-13; family RBG-16-64-13; genus CAWCLH01. The sequence goes on along the minus strand of CAWCLH010000020.1, from coordinate 1,259,077 downwards.
AGCTACGACGTGGATGCCCCTACCGCAGCGAAGTTGGCCGCCGGCCTCGGGATGGGTCTGGCGACCCTCGGCCCGGGCCTCGGGATCGGCTACCTGACCGGTCGGACGACGGACGCCATCGCCCGCCAGCCCGAAGCCTCGGGCGACATCCGGACCGCCATGATCATCGGCGTGGCCCTGGCCGAAGCCCTGGTCCTCTACGCCTTCGTCATCGCCATCCTGTTGGCGGTCGCGACTTAAGATCCGCACACGGCCTAGGCGCCGCGGGGCTCCCCGCGGCGCCTAGGAGTCATCCGCAGTAAACGCGAGGGGAGCGAGAGACGCAGCATGATTTTCCTGCAAGCCGAAGCCGCAGCTCAGGGCGGCCTCAAGATCTTCGAGATCGATCCCGGGCTGTTCCTCTGGACCGTCGTTACCTTCGTCCTCCTGGTGTATCTGCTCTACAAGTTCGCCTTCGGACCGTTGATGGCGATGCAGAAGGCGCGCCAGGACGAGATCCACGAGTCGATCCGGGAAGCGGAACGGCTGCGCGACGAAGCCCACGCTCTGTTGGCCGACTACAAGCAGCAGTTGGCCAACTCCCGCCAGGAAGCCGAGGAGATCCTCGAGCGGGCGCGCAAGGTGGGGGAATCGACCAAGGCGGAGATCGCCGAGGAAGCCAGGACGCAGTCGGAGCGGACCCTGGAGAAGGCGCGGGAGCAGATCGAGCGCGAGACCCGCCAGGCGCTGCTGGAGATCAAGAAAGAGGTGGCCGACCTCACCGTCGCCGCCGCCGAGAAGGTCACCCGCAAGAGCATGTCCGACGCGGACCACCTGCGTATGATCAGGGAGTCCATCGCCGAGATCGATCTGGCCAGCGTCAACGAGAACTGAGGGCACGGTGGACGACACCAGGATCGCCAGGGTCTACGCCGAGGCCCTCTTCGAAGCCGCCACCGAGGCGGGGGCCGTGGAGCCGGTCCGCGCCGACCTGCGCGCGTTCACCACGGCTCTGACCGAGTCTCCGGAACTGCGGGCCTTCTTCTTCCAGGACGAGGGCCTGTCGGCCGCCGACAAGACGAAGCTGGCCATGCAGTTGACCGAGGGAGGCGACCTCCGCTTCCGCAACTTCCTCAAGCTGATCGTGGACAAGCGCCGCGAGCCGGTGGTGGAGGAGGTCGGACGCCTCTACGACGGCTTGGTGGAACGGGCGGCCGGCGTGGTCAAGGTCGAGCTCACCACGGCCGTGCCGCTGCCCGGCGACGTGGGGGACGAGCTCAAGAAGAGCCTGGAGGCATCTCTGGGCAAGGCCGTCGAGATCACCTACAAGGTGGACGACTCGATCATCGGCGGCGTGAGGTTACGAGTGGGCGACCGCGTCGCGGACGCGAGCCTGCGGCACAAGTTCGAGCAATTGCGTTCGCGCCTGGTGAAGCCTACGGCAAGGGTGGAGGTATCCGTTGAAGCTGCGTCCTGAGGAGATCACCGCAGTCCTCAAGTCCCAGATACTGGACTATGAGGCCGAGGTCGACATGCAGGAGGTCGGCACGGTCGTCATGGTCGGGGACGGCGATCGCCCGCATCCACGGCCTGGAGAACGCCGTCGCCTCCGAGATGCTCGTGTTGCCCCACGACGTGAAGGGGCTGGTCCTGAACCTCGAGGAGGACAGCGTCGGCGCCGTCCTCATGGGCGAGGACACCCTGATCAAGGAGGGCGACGAGGTCAGCCGGACCGGTGCCGTCATCCAGGTGCCCGTGGGCGAGGCGCTCATCGGCCGGGTCATCGATCCGCTGGGCAACCCGCTGGACGACAAGGGCCCCGTCGAGACCACCGAGTTCCGGGGGGTCGAGTTCAAGGCGCCCGGCGTCATCCGGCGCCAGCCGGTGAAGGAGCCCCTCCAGACCGGGATCAAGGCCATCGACTCCATGATCCCCATCGGCCGGGGACAGCGCGAGCTGATCATCGGCGACCGAGGCACGGGCAAGACGGCCATCGCCGTGGATACCATCATCAACCAGAAGGGCCAGGACGTCGTCTGCGTCTACGTGGCCATCGGGCAGAAGGCCTCCACGGTGCGGCAGGTGGTGGCGAAGCTGGAAGAGACCGGCGCGATGGACTACACCATCGTCGTCATGGCCTCCGCCTCCTCCTCCGCTCCGCTCCGCTACATCGCGCCCTACGCCGGCTGCGCCATGGCGCGAGTTCTTCACCTATCGCGGCGGGCACTCCCTCTGCATCTACGACGACCTGACCAAGCAGGCCGACGCCTACCGGCAGATGTCCCTGCTGCTTCGCCGCCCACCGGGCCGCGAAGCCTTCCCGGGCGATGTCTTCTACCTGCACAGCCGGTTGCTGGAGCGGGCCTGCAAGCTGAACGACGCCGAAGGGGGCGGCTCGCTGACCGCCCTCCCGGTGATCGAGACCCAGGCGGGGGACGTCTCGGCGTACATCCCGACCAACGTGATCTCGATCACCGACGGCCAGATCTTCCTCGAGTCCAACCTCTTCTACTCGGGTATCCGGCCCGCCATCAACGTGGGCATCTCGGTCTCCCGGGTGGGCGGCAACGCCCAGATCAAGGCCATGAAGAAGGTGGCCGGCTCCCTGCGGCTGGACCTCTCCCAGTTCCGCGAGCTGGAAGCCTTCGCCAAGTTCGGCTCCGAGCTCGACCCGGAGACGCAGAAGGCTCTGGCCCGCGGGGAGCGGCTGGTGGAGACGCTCAACCAGCCCCAGTACGCACCCTGGCCCGTCGAGGACCAGGTCGAGATCATCTTCGCCGCCACGCAGGGCTACTGGACGACGTCGCGGTGAGCCGAGTCGTCGAGTTCAACGACGGTCTGCGGGCGTTCCTGCGCTCGCAGTACAGCGAGATCGGCGAGACCATCCGCTCCACCAAGGAGCTCAACGACGACACCGCGGCCCAGCTGCAGGAGGCCATCCGCGCCTACAAGGCCGACTTCGTCGGCTCGGAAGAGCCGGCCGTCGAAGTCCCGGGCGCCGAGCCGGTCGCCGTCGAGGCCTGACGCAGGGAGTCCGATGGCGACCCAACGAGACATCAAGCGGCGGATCCTCTCCGTCCAGAACACGCGGAAGATCACCAAGGCCATGGAGATGGTCGCGGCGGCCCGACTGCGCCGCGCCCAGCAGCGTATCGAGTCCACCCGCCCGTATGCCATCCAGATGGCGGAGTTCATCCGGGGTCTGGCCGGGGCCGTCGACCCCGACATCTACGCCAAGTTCCCCCTCTTGGAGGACCGGCAGCCGGTGCGGCGCGCCGCCGTGGTGGCGCTGACGGCGGACCGGGGCTTGGCGGGGGCGTTCAACGCCAACATCGTGCGGGCCGCCAACGAGCGGCTGCGGGCCTACGCCGAAGAGGGCGTCGAGACCGAGCTCATGGTCGTCGGGAAGAAGGGGGTGGCCACCTTCCGCTTCCAGGGGCGCGAGTTCGCGCACACCTACCAGGGGATCACCGACAAGCCGTCGTTCCTGGATGCCCAGGGGATCGCCCACCGCCTGGCCGAGCTCTACACCGGCGGCCGGGTGGACCGGGTCACCCTGATCTTCAACCACTTCAAGACGGCCATGGAGCAGCGGGTGGAGGAGATGGTCCTCCTCCCGATCAAGGCAGAGGAGATGAGCTCGGGCGACGAAGCCCATACGCGGCTGGAACCTGGACTTCCTCTTCGAGCCCTCCGCGGAGGAGATCCTCAGCGAGCTCCTGCCGAACTACATCGAGATGACGGTGTTCCGGGCCCTGCTCGAGAGCACGGCCAGCGAGCACGGCGCCCGGATGACCGCCATGCGGAACGCGTCCGAGAGCGCCGCGGACATGATCGACTCCCTGACCCTGGCGATGAACCGGGCCCGGCAGGCTTCGATCACGCAGGAGATCCTGGAAGTGGTGGCGGGGGCTGAGGCCCTCTCTTAGGGAAGAAGACTGACCCGGCGGCGTGGCCGCCCGGGCTCGCGAGGAGGACAACCGGACGCATGAATGAAGGCAAGATCGTCGAAGTCATCGGAGCCGTCTTGGACGTGGAGTTCGAGGCGGAGCATCTCCCCGCCATCTACAACGCCCTCGAGGTGGAGAGGAAGACCGACGGCCAGATCACCCGTCTGGTGGCCGAGGTCCAGCAGCACCTGGGGGACAACAAGGTGCGGGCGGTGGCCATGGATTCCACCGACGGCCTGGCTCGGGGCATGGTGGCCGTCGACACCGGTCAGGCCATCACCGTGCCGGTGGGCGAGGTGACGCTGGGCCGGCTGTTCAACCTGATCGGGGAGCCGATCGACGAGGGCGCGCCCATCCCGGCCGACACGGAGCGCTGGCCCATCCATCGGCCGGCGCCCGGATTCGCCGACCTGCAGCCGACCGTGGAGATCTTCGAGACCGGCATCAAGGTCATCGACCTGCTGGCCCCGTACGTCAAGGGCGGCAAGATCGGCCTGTTCGGCGGCGCGGGCGTGGGTAAGACGGTGCTGATCCAGGAGATGATCCACAACCTGGCCAAGGAGCACGGCGGTATCTCCGTGTTCTGCGGGGTGGGGGAACGGACCCGGGAGGGCAACGACCTCTATATCGAGATGAAGGACTCCGGCGTCATCGACAAGACGGCGCTGATGTTCGGCCAGATGAACGAGCCGCCCGGAGCCCGTCTGCGCGTCGGTCTCTCCGGCCTGACCATGGCGGAGTACTTCCGCGATGTCCAGGGCCAGGACGTGCTGCTCTTCATCGACAACATCTTCCGGTTCGTCCAGGCGGGTTCCGAGGTGTCGGCCCTGCTCGGGCGGATGCCCTCCGCCGTGGGCTACCAGCCCACGCTGGCGTCGGAGATGGGCGAGCTCCAGGAGCGGATCACCTCGACCAACCGCGGTTCGGTGACCTCGATCCAGGCCATCTACGTCCCCGCCGACGACCTGACCGACCCCGCCCCCGCCAACTCGCTTCGCCCACCTGGACGCCACCACGGTGCTCAGCCGGGCCATCTCGGAGAAGGGCATCTACCCGGCCGTCGACCCGCTGGACTCCACCAGCCGGGCCCTCGCCCGGGGCACGGTGACCGACGAGCACTACGACACGGCCACCGGGGTGCAGGAGATCCTGCAGCGCTACAAGGACCTGCAGGACATCATCGCCATCCTGGGGATGGACGAGCTCTCCGACGAGGACAAGCTCATCGTCCAGCGCGCGCGCAAGATCGAGCGCTTCCTGTCCCAGCCGTTCAACGTGGCCGAGGCGTTCACCGGGCGCGAGGGCAAGTACGTGGCGCTGGCCGACACCATCCGCGGCTTCAAGGAGCTGGTGGAAGGCAAGCACGACGACCTGCCCGAGCAGGCCTTCTACATGTGCGGCTCCATCGAGGAAGCCGTCTCCAACGCCCGCACGATGCGCGGCCAGACCGAGGAGGCCTAGCCGGTGGCGGACCAGCAGCACTTCCTCCGCCTGGAGGTCGTCGATCCCGACGGCCCCGTCTTCCAGGGGGACGTGGCTATGGTCATCCTGCCGGCCGCCTACGGCGAGCTCGGCATCCTCCCGCAGCACGCGCCCCTGGTGGCCCAGCTGACCATCGGGGAGCTGCGGGTCAAGACGCTGGAGGGCACCTGGCTCTCGTTGGCCGTGGCCGAGGGTTTCGCGAAGGTCCAGTTCGACCGGGTCAACGTGTTGGCCGATGCCGCCGAACTGGCCAGCGAGATCGACGACGCTCGGGCTCAGGAAGCGCTGGAACGCGCTCAGGGGCGCCTGAGCGCCTCCCGCGAGGGCCGGGTGGCGGACGACGAGGATATCGACGTCTACCGGGAAGGATTGGCCGTGAGCCGGGCGAAGAACCGGCTGAAGGTGGTCAAGAAGGCCTGACCAGCAGAGCGTCGAGGGTCGTCTCACGGGAGCGGCCGGCCCCTGGTAGCCCCCGGCCGAGGAGGATTGTGTGACCGCTATGCCTGGCGGTGAAGACGTCCAGCTGATCGTGCGCGGCGGCCGCCGCCTGGTCGGTCGGGTCGCGGTCTCCGGGGCCAAGAACTCCGCGCTCAAGCTGATGGCCGCGAGTCTGTTGGCGTGCGGCCAGACGGTGCTGCACAACGTGCCGGACATCCAGGACGTGCGGACCATGATCGAGGTGTTGGAGCACCTGGGGGCGGAGGTGAGCTTCGAGCCGCCGGTCCTGGCGGTCGACACCACGCAGGTGGAGTCCCAGGTCGCGCCCTACGAGCTGGTCCAGCGGATGCGCGCGTCCATCCAGATCATGGGTCCGCTGGTCGCCCGCTTCGGCCGGGCCCAGGTGGCCCTGCCCGGCGGCTGCAACCTGGGCCCCCGGAAGATCGACTTCCACCTGGCCGGGTTGGCGCGGCTGGGGGCGGAGGTGCGGACCGACCACGGCTTCGTGGAGGTCCACGCCGCCCGGCTGCGCGGCGCCGGCATCGTGCTGGACTATCCCAGCGTCGGCGCCACCGAGAACCTGATGATGGCGGCCGTCCTCGCCGCGGGCACCACCGTCATCGACAATGCCGCGCGCGAGCCGGAGATCGTCGATCTGGCCAAGTTCCTCTCCAGCATGGGGTCCCAGATCGAGGGGGCGGGTACCTCCCAGATGACCATCCACGGGGTCGCCGAGCTGCAGCCGGCCGCGCACACCGTCACCGGCGACCGCATCGAAGCCGGCACCTTCCTGATCGGGGCCGCGGTCACCGGCGGCGACGTCGAGGTGGAGGGGATAAGCCCTCACCACCTCCAGATGTTCCTCGCGAAGCTGCGGGAGATCGGCGTGCAGGTGCAGGAGAACCACCGGCGCATCCGCGCCTGGGGCGATCCGGCGTACTTCTCGGCCACGGATATCTCCACGTTGCCCTACCCCGGGTTCCCCACCGACCTGCAGGCGCAGATGATGGTGCTGCTATCGCTGGCCCAGGGCGTGTCGATCGTGACCGAGAACGTCTTCGAGAACCGCTTCGGCTTCGTGGACGAGCTGGTCCGGCTGGGTGCGGACATCGCCGTCACCGGCCATCACGCGGTGGTCCACGGGGGACGGTCCTTGACCGGGGCCACCGTCCAGTGTCCCGATCTGCGAGGCGGGGCGGCGCTGGTGCTGGCCGGTCTGGTGGCCGACGGGACCACCGAGGTGCGGGACGTCAGCCACGTGGATCGGGGCTACGAATCCTTCGAGCAGAAGCTGCGCGTTCTGGGCGCGGACCTCGAGCGGGTGGGCGCCGACGTTGGCCATGGCGTCGGCGCACGGTAGAATCTCTCGCCGGTCCATCCCCCGTCGTCCAGAGAGGACGCTCTGAGCCAGAAGCCCTACACCGTCTATCGAGTCGGCAGTGCCCGCAATTGGCGCCGCCTGATCGTCTGGGCCCTGGTCGTCGTCACCGTCACCGTCGTCGTCCTCGGTGCCGCCGCCTTCGTATGGCTGAACGTGCTGCTGGCGCGGACCCACTCGAACGAGACGGATACCCAGGCGATCAACAAGGCCATCGAGGACAAACTGCCCGGGGGCAAGGAAGCCGCCCCGCCCAAGCCCGGGAGCATGAACATCCTGGTGTTGGGGTCGGACATGCGGCAGAACACGCCGGAGGACGCACGGGCGGTCGGACACCATCATGCTGGTCCACGTGGATACCAAGGACGACTACGTCTCCATCCTCTCGCTGCCTCGGGACCTGCGTGTGGATCTGGATCGGTACGGACACCAGAAGATCAACGCCGCCTATGCGTTCGGGGGCATCCCGCTGACCATCACGACCATCCGTCAGCTCACCGGCCTCACGGTCGATAAGTACGTCCACGTGGATTTCGAGGCCTTCCGCAAGTTGACGGAGGCCATCGGGGGCGTATGGGTGGATGTCGACCACCGCTACTTCTACAGCGGCCCGGACTACGAACGGGTCAATGTCTGGCCCGGCTACCAGCTGCTCTCGGGCAACGACGCTCTGCAGTACGTGCGTTTTCGGCACGATCTGAACGGGGACTACGGCCGGATCGACCGGCAGCAGCACTTCGTGCGCGGGGCCAAGGAGCAGGCCGTCAGCTGGGGTACGGCCGGCAAGTTCAAGGAGATGGTGGAGATCCTCTCCGGGAACATCGGCACCAACTTGAGCGGGATCGATATCACCAAGCTGGCGTGGTGGGGTGTCCGGCTCGAGTCGGGGCGGATCAAGCAGGTCGACCTCCAGGTCAGCGACAAGTACATCGGCGGCGTCGCCTACGTGCTGGCCACCGACGCGGCGATCCGGGCGGCGACGACCGACCTGATGACGGCCCCGGCGCCCCCGCCGGACAAGACCACGTCCACAACGGGAGTGACGCCGTCGAGCAGCACCACGACCACCGCCAAGCCGGCGACGAAACCCGGCGAGAAGACCCAGCGGCCCAAGCTGGTGCTGGAGGGAGTGTCGGTCAGTATCTTCAACGCCGGCCGCCAGACCGGCGTGGCGGCGGAGGCCGCCCGGGCGCTCTCCGACCAAGGAGCCAGGGTGCGCACGGTGGCCACGGCCGACAAGGAGACCAGCACGAGCGTGGTCCTGTACCCGGCCGATGCGCAGGCGGACGCCGCCCAGGTGGCTCTCGCTCTGGGCATCCACAAGATGGTGGAGGACAACAGCCGTCACCGGGCGGAGGCCTTCCTGGGGCTGGACTTCGTCATGCCCTCGAGCATCCCCCCGGCCGGACCGGCCCCCGCGCTGCTGGACGGCGATCAGTGGGCCGGGTTGAGCCGCGCCGTCTCCTTCCCCCTGATGGCCCCCACGTCCCTGCCTTCGGAGTACAGCTACGCCGGTTACCGCATCTACGGTCTGTGGACCGGCAAGGCGGCGAAGCCCTCGCTCAAGGTCATGTACAAGCTCAAGGACGAGGAACAGTACCTGGGCATCATGGAGACGACCTTCACCGAAGCCCCGGCGGCCGAGCCCGGCGACAAGGTAAAGGTCGGGGAGCGCACGCTGACCGTGGTCTCAGTGGCCGACAAGGCCGACCACGTCTGGTGGCGTGAAGGCAAGGTCCTCTACTGGGTCTCCAACACCTTGGACTATCGGCTCTCCCGCGGCGAGTTGCTCGCGGTGGCCAAGTCCATGATCCCGGTCCCGTAGGCGGCGCCGCGGAGTGCGGGTGTTGCTCAGCGCGCAGGCGGAAGGGATGCCGGCGGGGGTCCGGGCCGCCGCGCTGCTGGCCGGGGCTTCGGGGCAGACGCTGTCGCTGGCCGATATCGGGATACGGAGCCTTCGCCGACAGCAGAGCCAGGCGGAGGTGCACGCTCTGCGCAAGGCCCTCCTCGGCCTGGGGCCGGGCCAAGAGCTGAGAGCACGACCGCCGGAAGAGCGGGTGGTCGGGTACGTCTGCCGCGCGCGGTCCCTGGCCGGAGCGATGACGGCCTCGGTGGCCGCGGTCGGCGACCATGTCAACCTCACCTGGAGGTCTACCCCTCCAAGGCGGGAACGACCGGACCTTGGGTCCGCGGTTCCCGGTGGTCGCCGGCCTATACGAACCCGGCCTGACCGCCGAACGCATCGCCGGTGGGCCCGCGGCGGCGGAGACGCCGCCGGCGAACGGACCGATGGAGCCCGCTCGGACAGAGGTCCCGCGGATCGTGGTCGCGCAGGTGGCCCGAGCCGAGGAGCCCACCCCGTTCGAGCGGGAAGCCTTGGCCGCGATCCAGGTGGACGTGGTGAGCGAGGAGCTGGTGCCGGTGGCCCTGCTGGCCGCCCATCTGGGGTTCCGGGTGGCGGCCGCGGTGGTACTGGAAGAGACGGTAAACCGGGCGTGAGGACGCCCTCTGAGGAAGAGGTGACGATGAGTCAGGTAGCACACGACGTCAGGGACGCGGCCCTCGCCGAGAAGGGCGTGCTCCGCATCGAGTGGGCGGAGCGGGAGATGACGGTGCTCCGTTCGATCAAAGAGCGGTTCGAGCGGGAGCGGCCCCTGGAGGGGGTCCGTCTGGGCGCCTGCCTGCACGTCACCACCGAGACCGCCAACCTGATGCGCACCCTGGCGGCCGGCGGGGCCTCCCTGGCGTTGTGCGCCTCGAACCCGCTCTCCACCCAGGACGACGTCGCCGCCGCCCTGGTGCACGAGTTCGGCATCTCCACCTACGCCATCAAGGGCGAGGACCGCGACACGTACTACCGTCACCTGAACGCCGTGATCGACACCCGCCCGCAGCTGACCATGGACGACGGCGCCGACGTGGTCGGGCCTGCTGCACGGCGAGCGCGCCGAAGCCGCCGCCGACGTGATCGGGGGGACCGAGGAGACCACGACCGGGGTCATCCGCCTGAAGTCCATGGAGCGCGACGGCGTGCTCCGCTACCCCATCGTCGCCGTCAACGAAGCCATGACCAAGCACCTCTTCGATAACCGCTACGGCACGGGGCAGTCGACGCTGGACGGCATCATCCGGGCGACCAACATGCTGATCGCCGGGCGGGTCGTGGTGGTGGGCGGCTACGGCTGGTGCGGCCGCGGGTTCGCCATGCGGGCCAAGGGACACGGGGCCGACGTCGTGGTGCTCGAGGTGGATCCTCTGCGGGCCCTGGAGGCGGTGATGGACGGGTTCCGGGTGATGCCCGCCGCCGAGGCGGCGCCGTTGGGCGACCTCTTCGTCACGGCCACCGGCGACATCCACGTCCTGCGGGGCGAGCACTTCCAGGCCATGAAGGACGGCGCCATCGTCTGCAACACCGGACACTTCGACGTGGAGCTCGACCTGCCGGCCCTGGCCCAGCTGGCCACCGCGCGCCGGCCCATCCGGGACTTCGTCGAGGAGTTCCGCATGCCGGACGGCAGGCGGATCTACGTGCTGGCCGAAGGCCGGCTGGTCAACCTGTCCGCCGCCGAAGGCCACCCCGCGAGCGTGATGGACATGAGCTTCGCGAACCAGGCGCTGGCGGCCGAGTACATGGTGGCGAACGCGGCCTCCCTCGAGCGCCGCGTCTACGACGTACCCGCGGAGATCGACGCCGAGATCGCCCGGCTCAAGTTGGCCGCTCTGGGCGTCAGCATCGACACCCTGACGCCCGAGCAGGTGACCTACCTCTCGTCCTGGACGGTAGGGACGTAGCGTGAGCCGGGACGAGGTGAGCCCAGGCGGACGATGCCGGGCGACCATCCCCAGGCGGTGCGGACGCTGGAGTGGGTGGACGGCACCGTGGTGATGATCGACCAGCGGCGTCTGCCCGCGCAGGAGGTCTACGTCACCTGCCGGACCTGGCAGGAGGTGGCCGGCGGCCATCCGGGAGATGGTCATCCGGGGAGCGCCGGCCATCGGAGTGGCGGCGGCCATGGGCATCGCTCTGGCCGCCCGGTCGGCCGCGGAGGAGGTGGGCGACGCGACTCCGACGAGGCGACCGAGTCCCTCCCGCTGCGGCCCGGCAGCCCGGCGCCGGTGACGGAGCTCGTTCGCCGCCGGCTCCAAGATGCGACCAAAGGCCTCTTCGAGACCCGGCCGACGGCGGTTAACCTCGGGTGGGCGCTCCGAGAGATGGAGCGCGTGTGGACGGGGTCGGAGCTGCCTCCGGGGCGGCTCGCGGAGGCGCTGGTGGATCGGGCTCTGGAGATCTATGTGGAGGACATCGCAGCCTGCCGGGCGATCGGGCGCTACGGCGCGGAGCTGATCCGAGGAGAGGCGCCCGTCGTCCTCACCCACTGCAACGCCGGGGCGCTGGCCACGGCGGGCTACGGCACGGCCCTGGGGGTCATCCGCAGCGTGTTCGAGACGCGGCCGGCCGTGCACGTCCTGGTCGACGAGACCCGCCCGTTCCTCCAGGGCGCGCGCCTGACCGCGTGGGAGCTGCTGCACGACGGCATCTCGGCCGAGCTGATCACCGACAGCATGGCCGGGCACTTCTTGGCGCAGGGTGAGGTCACCCACGTCGTCGTCGGGGCCGACCGGATCGCGGCGAACGGCGACACGGCCAACAAGATCGGCACCTATCCGCTCTCCGTGCTCGCGCGGGAGCACGCGGTACCGTTCCTGGTCGCCGCGCCGCTCTCCACCGTGGACCTCTCCATCCCGGACGGCTCCCACATCCCCATCGAGGAGCGCGATCCGGAGGAGGTCACCCATCTGGCAGGGCAGCCGGTGGCGCCGGCCGGCATCCGCGTGCGCAACCCGGCCTTCGACGTCACCCCGGCGCGGAACATCACCGCCATCGTCACCGAGCGCGGAGTAGCCCGTCCGCCGTTCGGGGAGAGTCTGCGTCGGCTGGCGGAGGCGCCGGCCGAGGTGGAGACCGCCGCGAAGACGCCACGGGAGGTGCGGGGATGAGGGCCATGATCATGGCGGCCGGACTGGGGACGCGCCTGCGACCGTTGACCGGGCTCATCCCCAAGCCCATGGCGCCGATCCTCAACCGGCCCGCCATGTACCACATCCTCCGCCTGCTGGAGCGGCACGGCATCACCGAGGTCGTGGTGAACCTTCACCACTTCCCGGACACCATCACCACGTACTTCGGCGACGGCGCCTGGATGGGCATGAGCATCACCTACTCCTTCGAGCAGGAACTGCTGGGCACGGCCGGGGGCGTGAAGAACAACCAGGCCTTCCTGGGCGACGACACCTTCCTCGTGCTCTCCGGCGACTCGCTGACCGACCTCGATCTGAACGCTGCGCTGGCCACGCACCGGGAGAAGCGGGGTATCGCCACCATCGCCGTCAAAGAGGTGGAGGATCCGTCCGACTACGGGGTGGTCGTGCTGGACGACGACCAGAGAGTGCTGGGCTTCCAGGAGAAGCCGTCCCGGGAGGAAGCGCTGTCCAATCTCTGCAACTGCGGTATCTACGTCTTCCAGCCGGAGATCTTCGACCGCATCCCCGCCGGCGAGTTCTACGACTTCGGCAAGCAGGTCTATCCGGAGCTGCTGGGGGACGGCGTGCCCTTCTACGCGCATCTCATCCAGACCTACTGGAACGACGTGGGCAACCTCGAGGAGTACCGGCGCGGCAATTTCGACGCGCTCAGAGGAGCTGTGCACATCGAGCGGCCGGGCAAGGAGGTCCAGCCGCAGGTCTGGGTGGGGACCCGTACGTTCATCCACCCCAGCGTCACGCTGAGACCCCCCCTGTTCATAGGCCACGGATGCCGCGTCGAAGAGGGTGCCACACTGGAGGGCCCGCTGGTCCTCGGGGATCACACGGTCGTCGAGCGGGGGGCCCACCTCCGCGGCGGCATCGCGTGGAGCGGGGCACTGCTCGGCCAGGACTCCACCGTGATCGGCGGCATCATCGGCCGAGGGGCGCACCTGCGGGCGAACGTGCGCGTGGAGGGCGGCGTCGTCGGAGAGCGCTGCGTGGTGGGCGAAGGCAGCGACCTCGGGTCCTCGTTGCTCGATCCCGGTACCATCGTGGACCAGGGCACCGTGCTGGACGAGGGAACGACCCCCTCCTGACATGGCCCGCCGCCCCTGCTTCCGTGCGCGCGAGGGTGGGGGTATCCTGCCCGCCGCGTCGGCGGGCTGGCGGCGCGTGGTGGAGGAGCTGCTCCAGGCGGCGTTGCCGGAGCGCTGCGTCGCGTGCGGCCGGTTCGAGACGCCGCTGTGCCCGAGCTGTGCCCAGAGCCTGCTGCCCCGCAGACACCGAGCCCTGCCCCCGCTGCGGCCGCCCCGGGGGGCGGGCGGGTGCGTCCCCTCGTTGCGCCGAATGCTTCGCCGTCGACCTCTCGTCCGTCGCGATCCGCAGCGCCTTCGAGTACGACGGCGCGGCGAAGGATCTGGTCAGGGCTCTGAAGTTCGGGGGGCGGCGCTCCCTCGCCCCGCTGATGGCGGACCTCGCGTTGCCCGCCTTCCAAGCCCTGCTGGGGGATCAACGAGAGGTCGTCGTCACGTGGGTGCCGGCGCACCGCGCGGCGGAGCGCCGGCGCGGCTACAATCAGGCCGAACTCGTGGCCAAGTCTCTCGCCTCCGCGGCCGGAGGGCTGCCGGCCCTGCCGCTGGCGCGCAAGGTCCGGCGCACGGCCGGCCAGCGCACGCTCGACCGGGCCCACCGGCAGCACAATCTCCGGGGCGCGTTCGAGCCCTTGGCGGGCGTGGCCGGTTCGAATCCGACCACCTCGTCCGCCCCGCTCGGTGGCCGATCGAGCGCGGCCATGGCCGTCCTCCCCCGTGACGGCATCGTCCTGGTCGACGACGTGTACACGACCGGCGCGACGGTGGAGGCGGTGGCGGCGGTGCTGGCTCGGTCTGCGGGAGTGCCCGTCCGCGTGCTGACCTTCGCCCGGACGGTGGCCCCTCTGGCGCCCGGTCTCGTCTGACGGGGATGAGGGGGTGGGGTATCATAGAGGCTTGTCAGACCGGTCACCCGGGGGGAACCTGCGGCCGGCAGTCACTACCGAGCCAAGGAGCACGAGAGCGTGAAGCTGACCGTCAAGGGAAGGCACATTACACTGACCGACGCCCTGACCGCCTACGCGGAGGAGAAGATCGGGCGGCTGGGTCGGTATCTCGCCGATGGGGCACGATGCGACCTCGAGCTCTCTACCGAGAAGAATCCCAGCATCGCGGCCAACCAGGTGGCCGAAGTCACCATCTTCACCAAAGGCCCGGTCATCCGGGCCCGCGAGGCGTCCCCCGACATGTACGCCTCTATCGATCTGGTGGCGGACAAGTTGGAGCGGCAGGTCAAGAAGTATCGGGGCAAGCTCGTGGCCCGCAGCCAGCCCACGCATCGCGAGGCGGCCGTCCTCGCCCAGGGCTTCCAGCTGCCCGAAGAGGAGGAAGAGGGCTCTCCCCAGGGGGAGGTCGCTCCCCGCATCGTCAAGGTCAAGCAGTTCGTGGCCAAGCCCATGACGCCCGAAGAGGCGGCCCTGCAGATGGAGTTGGTGGGGCACGACTTCTTCGTCTTCACCAACTCCGAGAGCGACGGCACGGCGGTGGTCTATCGCCGCCGGGATGGCGACTACGGGCTGATCGAGCCGCAACAGTAGCAGGCGAAGACGGCTCGCGCTCGTGGCTCGATCGGCAGCGTCCTCCGCCGGGCAGAGGTAGCACAATGATGAAGTTCGTGGATAAGGTCCTCCACTTCGGCGAGGGCAAGAAGATCAAGGCCCTCGAAGCCGTCGTGGCCCAGGTCAGCGCGCTGGAGGAGGAGACCCAGGCGCTGACCGACGCCCAGCTTCGGGCCAAGACCGACGAGTTCCGGGCCCGCCTCGCTGAGGGCGAGACCCTGGATGAGCTGATGCCCGAGGCCTTCGCGGTCGCCCGCGAGGCCGCGTGGCGGGCGGTGGGCATGCGGCCGTTCGACGTCCAGGTGATGGGGGCGGCGGCTCTGCACCTGGGCAACATCGCCGAGATGATCACCGGGGAAGGTAAGACGCTCGCCGCCACCATGCCGGTCTATCTCAACGCCCTGGCGGGCAAAGGTGTCCATGTCGTCACCGTCAACGACTACCTGGCGGCTCGCGACGCCGCCTGGATGGGCCCGGTCTACGAGTTCCTGGGCCTGTCGGTCGCTGCGGTGCAGAACAACACCGAGACCGTGGACCGCCGCCGGGCGTATGCCGCCGACGTCACCTACGGCACCAACACCGAGTTCGGCTTCGATTACCTGCGGGACAACATGGCCCTCTCGCCGGAAGACCAGGTGCAGCGCGGCTACTTCTACTGCATCGTGGACGAGGTGGACTCGATCCTGATCGACGAGGCGCGGACGCCGCTGATCATCTCCGGCCCGGGCGAGCACGCGGCCAAGACCTACTACGACTTCGCCCGGATCGCCCGGCAGCTCAAGGCCGGGGAGGCCTCCCTGCGCGCGGGCGAGTCCGCGGCGGGGGTCGACTACGAGGTCGACGAGAAGAAGAAGACGGTGGCCATCACCGAGGAGGGCCTCGCCCGCGTGGAGGCCCTGCTCAAGATCGACAACCTCTACGAGGACCCGTCGGGACAGCTGGTCAACCACCTGATGCAGGCGCTGAAGGCCCAGTCGCTGTTCGGCCGCGACGTCGACTACCTGATCCAGGACGGCGAGATCAAGATCGTGGACGAGTTCACCGGTCGTATCCTCGAGGGACGCCGCTACTCGGAGGGCTCCACCAAGCGATCGAGGCGAAGGAAGGCGTCAAGATCAAGGAGGAGAACCAGACCCTCGCCACCATCACCCTGCAGAACTACTTCCGTCTCTACGAGAAGATCGCCGGCATGACTGGTACCGCCGCCACCGAGGCAGACGAGTTCCGCCAGATCTACGGCGTGGAAGTCGTCGTGGTCCCGCCCAACCGGCCGCTGATCCGCGACGACCAGGAAGATCTGATCTACAAGAACGAGGCGGCGAAGTTCCGAGCCGTGGTCGAGGACCTGGCCGACTGCTACGAGCGCGGCCAGCCGGTCCTGGTGGGCACCATCTCCGTGGAGAAGTCCGAACGGCTTTCCGCCATGCTGACCCGGCGGGGCGTCCCGCACGAGGTCCTCAACGCCAAGCAGCACGCCCGCGAGGCCGCCATCGTGGCCAACGCCGGGCAGGCGCGCTCGATCACCATCTCCACCAACATGGCCGGCCGCGGCACGGACATCAAGCTGGGCGACGGCGTGGTGGAGCTGGGCGGCCTCTACGTGCTGGGGACCGAACGGCACGAGTCTCGGCGGATCGACAACCAGCTGCGCGGGCGGTCGGGACGCCAAGGGGACCCGGGTCTCAGCCGCTTCTACATCTCCCTGGAAGACGATCTGATGCGCCTCTTCGGAGGCGAGCGGGTCCACGGTCTCATGGACCGGATGGGGCTCGAAGAGGACCAACCCATCCAGCACCGGCTGATCTCCCGCTCGGTGGAAGGCGCTCAGAAGAAGGTGGAGGAGCAGAACTTCCAGATCCGGAAGCGCGTGCTGGAGTACGACGACGTGCTCAACAAGCAGCGCGAGGTGATCTACGCGCAACGCCAGCGGATCCTGGCGGGCGAGGACCTCAAGAGCGATACGCTCGAGATCGTCGAGCGGGTCATCCAGGCACAGCTCGTCCCCTTCACCGCCGAGTCCCGCTTCGCTGAGGAGTGGGACTTGGAGGAGCTGTTCCTGACCCTGCGCGGCATCTGGCCGGTCGGCTTCGGACCCGGAGGACTTGGACCTCGAGACGCTGGACGACGAGGACCTGTCCGAGCGGCTGGTCGAGGATGCCGTCTCCTTCTACCAGGAGAAGGAGCGGGCGATCGGGTCGGAGAACATGCGCGAGCTGGAGCGCTGGGTGCTCCTGCGCACCTTGGACGCCAAATGGCGCGACCACCTCTACGAGATGGACTACCTGAGGGAAGGCATCGGCCTGCGGGCCCTCGCCCAGAAGGATCCGCTGGTGGAGTACAAGTCCGAGGGATTCAGCATGTTCCAGGAGATGATGGACGGCATCCAGGAGGATTTCGCCCGCTACCTCTTCCACCTCGAGGTGGTGCACGAGGAGCAGGCGCGCGAGGTGCCGCAGAGCCGCCTGGTCTACTCGGGCGGCGACGGCACGCCGCCCAGCCGGGGCTTCGTGGACGCCGCTACCCACGCCCACGGGGACACGCGCGTCCTGGCCGACACCTCGGCACAGATGGTCGGCGCCGCGCGCGCGGCCGGGCAGACCGCCACTGCCCCGAGGCGCGTGGAACACGTGGGACGGAACGACCCGTGTCCCTGCGGCAGCGGCAAGAAGTACAAGAAGTGTCACGGGATGAACGCCTAGCTCATGGCCGATCCTCGCGCGAACGAACGGGACGTCGCCACGCCCGAAGGCTACCAGGAGCGCCTCGACCTCTACCGGGAGAAGCTGCTGTGGGTCCGGGATTACCTTTGACCCGCCTGCGCTGCAGGCCCGGGTCGCCACGCTCGAGGACGAGATGCGCGCCCCCGACTTCTGGGACGACCAGGACCACGCCCAGAAGGTCAGCACCGAGTACAGCCGCCTGAAGGGCCGGCTCGACGCGTTCGACGTGTTGAGCGGACAGATGGACGATATGGCGGTGCTGATCGAGCTTGCTGAAGAGGAGTCGGACGGCCGGCACCTCGAGGGCGAGATCGCCGGCGATCTGGCCCAGCTGGCGGCTCAGATCGACGGCACCCTGGACCGTTTCGAGGAGCAGCGTCTCTTCACCGGCGAGTACGACTCCGGCGACGCCATCGTGACCATCCACCCGGGTGCCGGCGGCACCGAGAGCCAGGACTGGGCGGAGATGCTTCTGCGCATGTACCTGCGCTGGGCTCAGAACCGGGGGTTCGAGGTCGAGGTGAACGAGGCGACCGAGGGCGACGAAGCCGGCATCAAGAGCGCCACCTTCACCGTGCACGGGGAGAACGCCTACGGGCTGCTCTCCGCGGAGCGGGGGGTCCACCGCCTGGTACGGATCTCGCCGTTCGACTCCGCCAACCGGCGGCACACCTCGTTCGCGTCGCTGGACGTCACCCCGCTGGTGGAGGGGGACGTGGCCGTCGACATCGACGAGAAGGACCTTCGCGTGGAGACCTACCGTTCCTCCGGGGCGGGGGGTCAGCACGTCAACAAGACGGATTCCGCGGTGCGCATCACCCACGTTCCCACCAAGACCGTGGTGCAGTGTCAGAACCAACGGTCTCAGATCCAGAACCGGGAGACCGCCATGCGCATGCTGCGGGGGAAGCTGCTGCAGCTGGAGCTGGAACGGCGGGAACAGGAGATGGCCCGGGAGAAGGGCGATCAGAAGGAGATCGGCTGGGGCAGCCAGATCCGTTCCTACGTGCTGGCCCCCTACACCCTGGCCAAGGACCATCGTACCGGGATCGAGAAGGGGAACGTGGAGGGCGTGCTGGACGGCGACATCGATGATTTCATCCACGGCTACCTGGTCCAGCGCGCCGCCGGGCGGGGAGGCGTCTGAGTGCCCGGGGCACGGCGGGTGCGGGCGATTCCCCTGGAAGTTGGCAGCGATTCCCGCTGTGGTGTAGCCTATGGCGGCCGCCAACGGGCCCGGCCGCTTGGGGCCCCGCGTCAAGGAGAAGCATCCCCCGCCCAGAATACCTACCGATGCGAGGAGAGACAGGGCACAGGTCCGCCCGGCGTGACCGTCCGTCCTCTGTCTCCGCCCGCACGTCCTGGCAGCAAAGCAGGAGCAGAAGCCTCACGTGATCAAGTTTGACGACGTCACCAAGGTCTATCCCCCGGACACCATCGGGATCGAGTCCATCAGCCTCCACATCGAGAAAGGCGAGTTCGTCTTCCTGGTGGGGGCTTCCGGTTCGGGCAAGTCCACCTTCATCCGCCTGTTGATCAAGGAGCTGGAGCCCGACCGGGGACGCATCGTGGTCGGCGGGCGGGACCTGAGCTCGCTCCGGCGCTGGAAGATCCCCTACCTGCGCCGCAACATCGGCTGCGTGTTCCAGGACTTCAAGCTCCTGCCCAACAAGACGGTGGCGGACAACGTGCTCTACGCCCTGCAGGTCACCGGCAACGCCGACGGGCCGGCGAGGCACCGAGTGGCGGAGAGCCTCTCTCTGGTGGGCCTCTCCCACAAGGCCACCAACTTGCCGGACGAGCTCTCCGGGGGCGAGCAGCAGCGCGTCTCCATCGCCCGGGCCTTCGTCAACCATCCGCCTCTGCTCATCGCCGACGAGCCCACCGGGAACCTGGATCCGGAGACATCGTCCGGCATCATGCAGCTGCTCTACCGCATCAACAAGACGGGCACCACGGTCGTCATGGCCACGCACGACCGAGAGATGGTCGACAAGATGCGTCGCCGCGTCATCGCCCTCGAGCAGGGCCAGGTCATCCGGGATCAGAAGCGGGGCGGCTATGGGGAAGATTAGGTTCTTCCTGACCGAAGCCCTCGGGTCGCTTCGCCGGAACTACTTCATGACCATCGCGGCGGTCGTCACCGTCTTCCTCTCCATGTCCGTCCTGGGCGTGGTGATGGTCTTCGCCTACAACATCGACGCGGTGCTCAAAGACGTCGAGCAGAAGGTGGAGATCACCATCTTCCTGAAGGACTCGGCCACCGCGCAGGAGATCGAGTCCATGCAGAAGGAGATCGTCGGGCTGCCGCAGGTCAAGCAGGCCGCCTTCGTCAGCAAGGACGAGGCCCTCAAGCGGCTGCGCGTGGATCTGAAGGACCACCCCGAGATCCTGGAGTCCCTCTCCGGGCAACCCGCTCCCCGCCTCCTTCGAGGTCTCGTTGCGGGACCCCAAGACGGTCGACGAGGTGGCGAAGCGTTTCGACGGCCGACCCATCGTCGACGAGGTGCGCTACGGCAAGGAGATCGCGGAGCGCATCTTCCGGGTCACCTCCGGTGATCCGTAACGTGCTCGTGGTGTTCCTCGTCCTGCTGGGCGCGGTCTCCGTCCTCCTGATCTCCAACACCATCCGGCTGTCGATCTTCGCCCGCAGACGCGAGGTGGAGATCATGAAGCTGGTGGGGGCGACCAACTGGTTCATCCGTTGGCCCTTCGTGCTGGAGGGGTTGACCGTGGGCTTGGTGGGCGCCGCCGCCGCGCTGGCGATCGTCATGCTGGGCACCGACTTCGTGTTCACCCGGATCCGCGAGAACCTCATGTTCCTGACCGTTCCCTTCGACGCGGTCTCGTCCTTCCAACTGGCGGCCGTCCTCCTGGGCGCGGGCGCCTTGATCGGCGCTTCCGGCTCGGGCTTGGGGCTGCGGCGCTTCCTGAACGTCTAGGGGTCGGGGACCTGCACCACCGAACGCCCAGGAGTGGGTCGTGGCGAGCGGCGGCGCTCGGCGTCGCCGCCGGCTGCGTGCTCGTGGCGGCGGTCTTGCTGGGTGGGCCTCTGCCCGGGGCCCTCGCGGCGCCTCAGACCGGCCTCTCCCACAAGCTGCAGAGCACCAGGGATCGACTGGACAGCGCCCGCGCTCACATCCAGCAGGCCGAGGACCGGCGCCAGGATGCGCTGACCGACATCGGGGAGCTGGACCGTCGCATCGAAGGGTCGCAGGCCGAGCTCGACCGCGTCTCCGCCGATCGGGACCAGGCAGCGGCCTCCCTGCGGGGGACCCGACGCCGGCTGCGCGCCGTCACCACCGACCTGGAGCGCACCCGGGCGCGGCTGCTGAAAGCGCAGCAGGACCTGAAGCGTCGGCAGCAGGTGCTGAACCGGCGGGCGGCCAACCTGTACAAGTCCGGCAGGCTGGGCTACGTGGAGGTCCTCTTCAAGACCCGCCGCCTGGATGAGCTGGTCAACCGGCTCGAGCTCCTCAGCCTGCTCGCCCGCCAGGACGGTACCCTCCTGGACCAGATCACGGCCTCCCAGGCGCGGGTCGGTCGGGAGAAGGCCGACCTCGAGCGGCGTCGGGCGCAGGTGGCCGCCACCGAGCGGCGGCAACGCGGCGAGAGCGACCGCCTGGAAGGGCTGGTCGCCACCCGGGTGGGTGCCGTGCGCCGGCTCGACCAGGCCAAGTCCCAGAAGCAGGCGGTGGTCCAGCAGGCGGAGCACGACAAGGCTGCGTGGGAGCGCCAGGAAGACGCCCTGCTGGCCGAGTCCGCCTCCATCGCGGCCAAGCTGCGGTCGACACCCGCCGTCCAGGCCGCAAGCGGTACGGCCCGGGTATCTCGCGGCGGGTTCGTCCGGCCCGTTCCCGGACGCATCACCTCGCCCTTCGGCTATAGGCTCCATCCCATCTTCCACGTGAGGCGCCTCCACACCGGTCTGGACATGTCCGCCGGCATGGGCACGCCCGTGCACGCCGCGGCGGCCGGGACGGTCATCTTCGCGGGTTGGCGCGGCGGATACGGCCGCGTGGTGATGATCGCCCACGGCGGCGGGGTCAGCACGCTCTACGCCCACCAGTCGGCCGTCGAGGTCTCGGTGGGGCGGGTGGTCGCGCGAGGCCAGGTGATCGGACGGGTGGGCAGCACCGGCTACTCGACGGGGCCGCACCTGCACTTCGAGGTCCGCGTCGGCGGTTCTCCGGTCGACCCCATGGGCTACCTCTAGAGGTCGTGCGCTGAGACTGCGTACCCTCATCGGCATCGTCGGCGGCCTCCTGCTGGCCGCCCTGCTCGGAGTGGGGCTGTTCGTCGCCGGGCTCTCGCTGGGTGCCCACTCCGACTCGCGGAACTCCCTGCGCAGCGCGCTCCCGCCCTCGCTCGCCGGCTCACTGCTGGGTCCGCCCGGACTCTTTCCGCTGCAGCAGGAGGTGCTGCAGCAGCTGCGGGGCGGGTACTATCGAACGGTCGATCCCAACACGCTGGAGACCAGCACCATCCAGGGTATGTTGGCCGGTCTCGACGACCCCTACACCACCTATTTCACTCCGAAGGAGTACGGCTCGTTCAAAGAGCACACCGAGGGGCAGTACTCGGGGCTGGGCATGGTCGTGGAGATGAAGAACGGGTTCGTGACGGTGATCTCGACCTTCAAGGGCAGCCCGGCGCAGGAGGGGGGTATCCGTCCAGGCGATCTGGTGATCGGCGTGGACGGCAAGACGACGCGGGGCGCCAGCCTGGACGAGGTGGTCGACCGTATCAAGGGAGTGTCCGGCACCAAGGTGAAGCTTCAGATCTACCGGTTGGCCCCGGGTACGACGACCACCAGCCTGCCGCCCGCGTCCGACGGCACCGAGACCGTGCCGCACCTGCCGGACGGAGGCCTGACCAAGGACTTCTCCCTGGTCCGCCGGGAGATCAGCATACCGGTGGTGGAGGCCGAGGAGCGCACGGCCGGGAGCAAGAAGGTCGCGTACATCCGCTTCTCCACCTTCAGCGACGGGTCCGGGGCCGAGCTGCGCAAGGCGGTGACCAAAGCGGTGGGCACGGAGAAGGTCGATGCTCTGGTGGTCGACCTGCGCAGCAACGGCGGCGGCCTGCTGAGCGAGGCCGTGCACGTGGCCAGCATCTTCATCCCCAGCGGGGTGATCGTCACCACCCAAGGCCTGCACTCGCCCAAGGAGACCTACGCGGCCGAGGGCGGGGCCATCTCGGACAAGGTACCCGTGTATCTGCTGGTGGACGGGTACTCGGCCGAGCGCCTCCGAGATCGTGGCCGGCGCGCTGAAGGACACCCATCGAGCCGTGCTCGTGGGCGAGAAGACCTTCGGCAAGGGCCTGGTGCAGACGGTCGAGCCGCTCAGCAACGGCGGCGCGTTGAAGCTCACCAGCGCCGTGTACCTGACGCCCAACGGCACGGACATCAACAAGAAGGGGATCGAACCCGACGTCAAGGCACCCGACAACCCGGAGACGCCGGCCGACGAGACCCTGGACAAGACCCTTCAGCTGATCGCCGCCCGGTGACCGCGCCCGCCGGCGGTCGACGGCCGGACCGCCCCTCAGCCGGTTCCGGTTTCCGTCCCCGCTTCTTCCTCGATGGCCCCGCTCTGGGTCTGGATCGGCGGGATCTTGCCGAAGGGCGCCTGCAGGGGAGGGAGCTGACGCTCTCCTCCGACGACGCCCGCCACGCCCGTACCGTGCTTCGCGCCCGCTCCGGCGATCCGGCCGAGGTGGTGATCGAACCCTGGCGGCAGCTGGTCCCGGCCACCTTCGCGTCCCTGCAGCCCTCGGTGACCCTGCGTCTTCTTCCCTCGCCCGCGGAGGAGGGGGAGCGGGCTGGGGTGCCGGCCGAGCGCCTCGCCGTCGCCCTGGTGCAGGCGCTGCCGCAACCGGCGAGTCTCGATCTCATCGTCGAGAAGGGGACCGAGGTGGGCGTGGACGTGTTCGTGGTGGTGTCGGCGGAGGGTTCCCCGGCGGTCCCCACCGACCGGCTGGACGGGCGGGTGAGGCGTTGGCGCCGGATCGCGTCCGAAGCGGCGAAGCAGAGCAAGCAGTTGGCCCGCCCGCGGCTGACGGTGGCCCCCTCCTTGGCCGAGGCCGCCTCGATCGTGGAGGATCGGTTGAGGGAGCACCTGGGCTGGAGCGAGCGGTCGCCCGCCGCTGGGGTCCACCATATCGTCCTGGATCCCTCGGCCGCGGGCTCGCTGGAGGCCGCCGTCGCCGAGGTGGCGAGGCGCGAGCCGGAAGGTGGGCCCGCCGGCCGTACGGCGTCGTACTCTGGGTGGGGCCGGAAGCGGGATGGAGCGAGGAGGAGCTCGATCGGTTCGAGGCCGGCGGCCTCGTACGCGCGCGGCTCGGGCGCCGCATCCTGAAGGCCGAGACGGCCGGTCCGGTGGCCGCCGCCCTGGTCCGCTTCGCCCTGAGGGATTGGTAGTATAATCGGCTGGTAATGGACCCCTGCGTCTTCTGCAAGATCGTTCGGGACGAGATCCCGAGCCAGAAGGTACTCGAAGACGACCTCTTTCTCGCCTTCCGCGACATCGACCCCAAGGCGCCCGCCCACGCCCTCGTCGTCCCCCGCCGGCACCTGCTCTCACTGGACGAGGTGGCGTCGCTGCAGGAGGGCTCCGCCTCAGACCTCCTCTCGTTCATCGTGCGGGTGGCCGACGTCCTGGGCCTGAAGGAGTCGGGCTACCGGGTGGTCGTCAACGCCGGGGAGGATGCCGGCCAAGAGGTGGAGCACCTTCACCTGCACGTCTTGGGCGGTCATCCGCTGGGATCGTTCTGGTGAGCCTGCTGGAGCAGCTGCAAGAGCGGGCGAAGGTCGCCCTGAAGGCCGGTAGGAAGGAGGAGGTGGGCGCTCTGCGCCTCCTCGTCTCGGAGCTGCAGCGCGCGGCCAAGGACGGCGGGGTCCCACTGGACGACGAGGCCGAGCAGCGCGTCCTGCGGCGCGAGCACAAGAAGCGGCTGGAAGCGGCCGAGGCCTATCGGGCCGCCGGGCGCGACGAGCAGTTGCGTCACGAGGAGTATGAGGCGGGCTTGATCGAGGAGTTCCTCCCCCAGCAGCTGGGCGACGCCGAGCTCGCTGCCCTGGTGGACCAAGCCATCGCCGACACCGGCGCCCTCACCCCCAAGGACATGGGGAAGGTGATGAGAGCCCTCATGAGCAAGGGGGGCGCGCAGATCGACGGCAAGCGCGCCGGCGCTCTCGTCCGCGAACGCCTCGGGTCTGGGACCGTCTGAGGGTTCCGGGCTCGTCCCGGTCCCGGCCTTGCGAGATCCAAGACCAGGAGTGCACTCCACACCGATGAAGAAGACCATCACGCTCGACAACCAGATCGCCGCCCTGCTCGTCGGAGAGAACGACGCGAACCTGCGCAAGCTCGAGGACCTGATCGAGTGCTGCGACATCTCGCTGCGGGGCAATCTCCTGACCTTCGACGGCGCCGAGGGCGACGTGGATCACGTGGTGGACCTGGTGGACGAGCTCCTCTTCCTGGTCGAGTCGGGTCACACCCTCGACGAGGCCACGTTGGAGCTGGGCGCGTCGCTCACCGGCGCCGACGCGGCCCGGGGCCGGACGCTGGGGACCATCGTCGGCGACGTGTTGCTGGAACACCGCGGCCGCCGTATCGCTCCCAAGACGGCGAACCAGAAGGCCTACGTCGACGCCATCCGGACGAACACCATCACCTTCGGCATCGGCCCGGCCGGGACCGGAAAGACCTACCTGGGCATGGCCATGGCGACCCGGGCTCTGCTCAACAACGACGTGGCACGCATCATCCTGACGCGGCCGGCCGTTGAAGCCGGCGAGAAGCTCGGTTTCCTGCCCGGGAGCCTGATGGAGAAGGTCGACCCCTACCTGCGGCCGCTCTTCGACGCGCTGTACGACATGATGGACTCCGAGCATCTGTCCGAGCACCTGGAGCGGGGCACCATCGAAGTGGCGCCGCTGGCCTACATGCGGGGCCGCACCTTGAACGACTCGTTCGTCATCTTGGACGAGGCCCAGAACACCACGCCGGAGCAGATGAAGATGTTCCTGACGCGGCTGGGGTTCGGGTCGCGCATGGTGGTGACGGGTGACATCACCCAGATCGACCTTCCCCAGGGGCAGTACTCCGGGCTCGCGACCGTGCGGGCCATCCTCGCGGGGGTGGAGGACATCTCCTTCATCATGTTCGACAGCAAGGACGTGGTTCGCCATAAGCTGGTGCAGGACATCGTGTCCGCGTACAAAACATACGGGGAGAGCGCGGAGAAGCCGGTCGTTCCGTCCCGCCCCGATGAGGCGAGGGGCGGCCAGAGGAGAGGCAGAGCGTGAGGACCGACTACCGGCTGGTGTTCACCCAGCGCATGAGCTCGTTCCGCAGCTGGATCGGCTCCCGCGACCCCCAGCGCTTCCGCCTGCTGCTGCTGGCCGTCCTGGCCCTCGGCCTGGGCGGCATCATCGCCTCCGACTACCTGCCGGGGCGCTACCATTTCGAGACGCAGGGCACCCTGAGCCTGCAGATCGGGTTCGCCATCCTCTTGATGGTGCTGCTCGAACTGCTGGTCCTGGCGGTGCTGCTCCAGCGCTTCGCCCGGGAGGCTCTGGACAACAACAATCTGCTGCTGGTCGTCGCCTTGCTGCTCCTGGTCTTCGCCGCCCTGGCCCGGGTGCTGGTGATCCCTCCGCTGTCCCCCTACCTGATCCCCACGGCGGCGCTGGCCATGATCACGGCGATGATCATCAACGGCCGGACCGGGCTGCTCCTGGTCCTGCTGCAGTCGCTGAACATCGGCCTGATGACCGAGTTCAACCTGGAGTACACGCTGGTCGCCCTGATCACCGGCGCCTTCTCCCTCTACGTGGTCACCCGACTCAGCCAGCGCTCGCAGCTCTTCCTGGCCAGCCTCACCGTCACCGTGGTGGCTGGAGCCGCCATCTTCGCCAGCGAGCTCTTTCGGGAGGTGACCG
This sequence comes from uncultured Actinomycetota bacterium, assembly GCA_963796315.1. Taxonomy (GTDB): domain Bacteria; phylum Actinomycetota; class Thermoleophilia; order RBG-16-64-13; family RBG-16-64-13; genus CAWCLH01. Next base: position 1,232,502 of record CAWCLH010000020.1, on the reverse strand, counting down.
TCGTCCACGCATTGGGCCAGAGCCTGTGGGGCATCTGGAACGGTGCCTTGAGCCTGGTGCTCACCCTGAGCCTGCTGACCATCCTGGAGTGGGTCTTCAACCTGACGACTCCGCTCAGGCTGCTGGAGCTGGCCAACCCGTCGCAGCCGTTGCTCCGGCGGTTGATGCAGGAAGCCCCGGGCACGTACAACCACAGCATCCAGCTCGGCAACCTGGCCGAAGCCGCCGCGGAGGCGATCGACGCGGACCCGCTCCTGGCCCGGGTGGGCGCGTACTACCACGACATCGGCAAGGTGGTCCGCCCGGAGTACTTCATCGAGAACCAGCTCCACGTGCGGAACCCGCACGACCGGCTCAACCCGAACCTGTCGAAGCTGGCGATCACCGCCCACGTCCGAGACGGGGAAGACCTGGCCCGGCTGTACAACCTGCCTGAACCGATCATCGACATCATCAAGCAACACCACGGCACGTCGGTGGTGACCTACTTCTTCTACAAGGCGATGGAGTCCTCGGACGACGGGATCGAGGAGGAGGACTACCGCTACGAGGAGGAGAAGCCGCACTCGCGCGAAGCGGCCATCATCATGCTGGCCGACAGCGTGGAGGCCGCCGCGAAGGCCATGAAGAACCCGACGGTCAAGAAGCTCCAGGGCCTCATCCACGAGGTCTTCAAGCAGAAGATGGATGACGGGCAGCTGGACTGCTCGGACCTGACCCTGGGAGACCTCCACAAGATCCACCAGGTGTTCGAGACGGGGCTTCGCGGCCTGGTCGGGCACCGCATCGAGTATCCCAGCGGGGCTCCCGACCAGGCTCGGACGGATCTGGACACCCGGCTGGCCAAGGCTGCAGCCAGCCCGGACGAAGACCGAGCTGCTGGAGGACAACGGTCCCCCGGCCCGCCGTCGCGGAGAACGGCCTGCCGGCGCCGCGTCCCCGCCTGCGGACCGTCCACCGCCCGGGCAACAGCAAGCTCCCCGGCACGCCGCCGCCGCGTACCGGGTATCGCCACAAGCACCCGCAGGACAAGTCGTGAACACCGAGGTCGAGGTGACCAACGAGACCGAGCGGCGGCTGGACGAGGATGCGGTCCGGCGGCTGGCCGAGGCGGTCCTGCTGGCCGAGCAGATCACCGGTCAGGTGGCGGTGGCCTTCGTCCCGGAGACGACCATCGCCGAGCTGAACCGCCGTTACCGTTCCTTGGATGAGTCCACCGACGTGCTCTCCTTCCCCTATCGCGTCGAGGGCGAGGAGGACGACTGGCCGGAGCCGGATGACGCGGACGAGGAGGGCTACCTCGGCGACATCGTGATCTCGCCGGAGGTCGCCGCCCGCAACGCCGAGGAGGATGGGGTCTCCCTCTCTGGGGAGTTGGGACGGCTCGTCGTCCATGGGGTGCTGCACCTGCTCGGCTACGACCACGAGGTCGACGGCGGCGAGATGATGGCCCGCCAGGACGAGCTCGTCGCCGAGCTGGCGCCTCTCCTGCCCGCGTTGCTCCCCGGGGACTAGGCGGTGCATCGGATGAGGCCGTCGGGGCGCCGGCGCTCTGGGGAGCCGCCGGTGACCCCCCTCCGGCGCCGGCTGCGCCGTCCGTCCCCCTATCCGCCGTCTCGCGGCAGCATCCTCCAGAGCTTCAACCACGCCTTCCACGGGCTGGTGCACGTCTTCTGGCACCAGCGCAACATGCGCGTCCACTTCCTGCTGGCCGTGTCCGTGCTTCTGGCGGCCCTGCTGTTCGACTTGAGCCGGGTGGAGCTGTTGACCGTCCTGGCCGCCATCACCTTCGTGCTGGTGGCCGAGATGCTGAACACGGCGCTGGAGTCGGCGATCGATCTGTTCACCGTCGAACACGACCCTCGGGCGAAGATCGCCAAAGACGTCGCCGCCGGGGCGGTCCTCGTCGCCGCGGTGAACGCGCTCCTGGTGGCCTACTTTGTCTTCGCGGACCGGCTCGCCAACGTGTCGTTGGGCGTGCTGACCGCGCTTCGCCGGTCGCCGACCCACCTGACGTTCGTCACGTTCCTGATCGTCATCCTGCTGGTGATCGTGGTCAAGGCCCGAGTGGGCCGGGGCGAACCGCTCTCCGGCGGCCTGCCCTCCGGGCACGCCGCCGTCGCCTTCGCCGGCTGGGCCGCGGTCACGATGATCGCGGCCGGGCAACCCCACTGGATCCTGCTCAGCGCCGTCGCGTTCGCCATGGCGGGGCTGACCGCGCAGACCCGGGTGCAGGCGGGCATCCACACGACCCTGGAGGTGACCCTGGGGGCGATCCTGGGCATCGTGGCTACCGTGCTGTTGTTCCAGTTGTTGAACTAGGAGGAGACGCGTGCCCGCTCACGAGGAGAGCCTCTCGCCCGAGTTGGGCCGGCTGATCGAGGCGGCGAAGGCGGCCGCCCCGCGTGCCTACGCCCCGTACTCGGGCTTCTCCGTGGGGGCCGCCGTCCTATCGCGGGCCGGCACCGTCCATACCGGCGTCAACGTGGAGAACGCCTCGTTCCCGGCAGGGCTCTGCGCGGAGCGCGCCGCCGCCGCCGCCGCGATCGCAGCGGGCCACCGAGAGCTTCGGGCGGTCGCCGTGGCCGCCGCCGGCGCCGACGTGCAGACCCTGCTCCCCTGCGGCTTCTGCCTTCAGGTCCTGAGCGAGCTGGGCCAGGACCTCGTGGTGGTGGCCAAGGAACGGGGCCGTTGGCTGGCCCGGCCGCTCTCCGCCCTGCTGCCGGCGCCGTTCTCACTGCCGGAGGCCGCCATCGAGGGGCCTTCGCCCGGCGCCTCGGCCCCGCCCCAGCGCGAGGCCCCGCTCGGCCCCTTCGGCCGCGCCGGTCCGTGGGGCGCTGCGACTGGAACGGGTCCGCCACCCGGACCCCGCCGCCCTGGAGCGGCTGGCCCGTCTGGAGACCGAGGCGTTCGGGAGGGTCGGCCTGCGCGCCGCGGACCTGGCCGTGGTGGCCGAGGCCGGGGGCGTGTACCGGGCGTGGGCGGCGGAGGGCGACGACCGATGGGCGCTGGCGGGCTCCTGCCAGCTGCTGCGCACCCTGGACGACCCGGCCGCACTGTACCTGGTGGGGTTCTCCATCGTGCCGCCGCGCCGGGGGCAGGGATGGGGGCGGCTCCTCCTCGACGCCGTCCTGGAGGAGGCGGCAGCGCTGGGCGCGGACGACCTGCTGTTGACGGTCTCGCCCGATAACGCCGCGGCGCGTGCCCTGTACCGGAGCGCGGGGTTCGCCGTCGAGGAGGAGCTGCCCGCGTTCTACGGCTCGGGGCAAGACCGACTGCTGCTGCGTCGCACGACACGGCGGGAGGCGTGATGACCGAACAGAGCTTCTCGTTCCTGGACACTCCCCCCGGCTTCCGGTCGGGTTTCGTCGCGCTGGTGGGGCGGCCCAACGTGGGCAAGTCCACGCTGACGAACCGCCTGGTCGGGCGCAAGGTCAGCATCACGGCGACCAAGCCGCAGACCACCCGGCACCGCGTCAGCGGCGTGGTGGACGGCGAAGCCTGGCAGGTGGTGTTGCTGGACATCCCGGGGTTCCAGAAGCCGCTGGATCTGCTGACCGAGCGGATGCAGGGGCTGGTGGAAGACACCCTTCGAGAGGTCGACGTCGTCCTCTTTCTGCTCGCCGCCGACGAGAAGATCGGCCGGGGCGACGCCTTCATCGCCGCTGCCCTCGCCCGCACCGGCACCCCGGTGGTGATGGCGCTGAACAAGCGCGACGCGGTCGACCGGAGCGGCTGCGCCGACAGGAAGAGGCGGCCCGCGCGCTGGGGGAGTTCCCACGCTTCCTCACGGTCAGCGCGAAGACGGGCGAGGGGCTGGGTGATCTGCTGCTGACCCTGACCGAGCTGCTTGCCCGAGGGACCCCGGTACTTTCCTCCGGGAGTGGTCACCGACCAACCTGAGGAGCTCCTGATCGCCGAGCTGATCCGGGAGAAGGCCATCTGGGCGACCGAGGAGGAGGTGCCGCATGCCCTGGCCGTCCAGGTGCTGGACATGGAGCCTCGCGAACGGGGCCTGGTGTACGTGCGGGCGGCCATCTACGTCGAGCGCGACTCCCAGCGGCCCATCATCGTGGGAGAGGGAGGCCGGCGGATCAAGGAGATCGGCACCCAGGCCCGGCAGGAGATCCAGGCCCTGCTGGGCTCCCCGGTCTACCTCGATCTGACCGTGAAGGTGCGCAAGCACTGGCGGCAGAACCCCGGCATGCTGGAGGGCCTCGGGCTGTGAAGCCCGCCGCTTCGAGGAGTCCCGAGCCGACCCGCAGGGGGCCGTCCGGCGGGCGGGCTTGTGCTCTGGGGTATGATGAAGGACCCGGATCAGTGAATGGAGGCCGCCCGTGAGAGTGGAGGAGCTCGCCAAGACGATCGACAGCACGCTGCTGGATCCGACCGGCACGCACGCCGACGTCGAGCAGCTGTGCCAGGACGCGATCGCCAACCACTTCGCGTCGGTCTGCGTCTTCCCCTACTTCATCCCTCTGTGCCACCGTTTGCTCCGCGGTCACGACGTGAAGGTGGGGACCGTCATCTCCTTCCCCTACGGGGCCGACACCCAGCGAGCGAAGATCCAGGCGGCGGAGAACGCGGTCGCGGTCGGCGCGGACGAGCTGGACGTGGTGATGAACATCCCGGCGATGCTCTCCGGCGACTTCCGCCTGGTGCGCGACGAGCTCTCCACGCTCATCCGCGCGGTCCGCATGAAGAGCGTCAACACCGGCCGCGGTCTGGTGCTGGTCAAGGTCATCGTGGAGGCGTACTACCTGGACGACAAGCTCAAGCGGCTGGTGGCCAAGATCGTCGAGGATGCCGGAGCCGACTTCATCAAGACGTCCACCGGGAAGGCCCCGGGCGGGGCGACGGCCAAGGACGTCGAGCTGTTCCGCGACCTGCTCTCCGAGAACGTGGGAGTCAAGGCGGCCGGCGGCATCCGCACGGCGGACGACGCCGAGGTCATGATCAACGCCGGGGCCGCCCGCATCGGCACCTCGCACGCCCTGGACATCATCCGGGGCTTCTCCGCCGACAAGGACTAACGGCGGGCCCGCCGCGCGCGTGCTCGCGTGCCGCAGCAGTCCGGTCTCCCTCGGTGAGGCCGGGGAGGTAGGGTGGTCGGAAGCCGCTCACTGAAGACCGAGGCCTTGGTCGTGGGCTCCATGCGCTACGGCGAGGCCGACCGCATCCTCACCCTCTACACCCGCGAGCGGGGCCGCCTGTCGGCCATCGCCAAGGGAGCCCGGCGGGTGCGCTCGAAGATGGGCGGTCGGCTGGAGCCCTTCTCGCTGGTGCACGTGGTCCTCCATCCCGGCCGCACGCTGTACACGGTCACCGGCGTCGAGACCGTCCGTACCTTCCAAGGCGTGCGCGAGGAGCTCTTCCGGATGGAGGAAGGGGCCCGGCTGCTGGAGGCCATCCGCCGCCTGTTCCCGGAAGAGGAGGGGAGTGCGGCCGCCTTCAACCTGCTGGTGCGGGCCGTGGCCCGTCTGGCCGGCGCGCCCGACCGGGCCGCGGCCGCCCGGGTGGTGCTGGCCGCCCGGGTGAAGCTCCTGCTCGCCTTGGGCTACCTTCCCGAGCTGGACAGCTGCGTGGAGTGCGGACGGGACGAGTTCCTGTGCGGCTTCGACCCGTCCCAAGGAGGGGTCCTCTGCGTCGAGTGCTACCAGGAGGAGGCCCACGACTGCTTCTCCGTGGGGCAGGACGCCCTGATCGGCCTGCGGACGCTGCTGGAGCAGCCCCTGGGCGAGGGAGTGGGGACCTCGTTGGACGATGCCGCTCTCCGCCAGGTGGAGCTGACCCTCACACGGGTCCTGGCCCACCACGGCCACTGACGGGCGCTCATTCCCTGGGGTATACTGTAATTCGCACTTGCTCCAGGAAGCGCACGTGCACAGGCCTCTGAGAACGACGCTGGAGTTTCACGGACCCGCGGCCGGGGGCAGGTCGTCCACACAGAGGTAGGGGGAAGCAATGCAGATCGTCGGCGCCCGCGTGCTGGTCACCGGAGGAGCCCGAGGACTCGGACGTCGCTTCGTGCTGGACCTGGCGGAGGCCGGAGCCCGGGTGGGCGCGTGTGACATGGACGCTGCCGGTCTGGAGGAGCTGAAGGGCTCCCTGCCGGTGGGGAGCGCGGGGCTCTGGACCCGGCAGGCCAACGTGGCCGAGGAGGAGCAGGTCGTCGCTCTGCTCCAGGACTTCGTGGATGAGCACGGCGGTATCGACGTCATCGTCAACAACGCCGGCATCACCCGCGACGGTCTGCTGATCAAGCGCAAGGACGGCAAGACCGAACGCCTGTCCCTCCAGGCGTGGCAGCAGGTGATCGATGTCAACCTCACGGGCGTCTTCCTCTGCGCTCGGGAAGCGGCGGCGCACATGGTCGAGCAGGGGACCGGAGGGTTGATCCTCTCCATCTCGTCCATCTCCCGGGCCGGCCAAGTGGGACAGACCAACTACACCGCCGCCAAGGCCGCGGTGGCCTCGATGACGGTCACCTGGGCCAAGGAGCTGGCGCGCTACGGCGTCCGGGCGGCAGCCATCGCCCCCGGCTACGTCTCCACGGAGATGACCGAGGCCATCCGCGAGGACATCCGCCAGCGCATCATCGATCAGATCCCCCTGGGCCGCATGGCCCGCATGGAGGAGATCAGCCACACGGTGCGCTTCATCATCGAGAACGACTACGTCTCCGGCCGCGTGCTGGAGGTAGACGGGGGGCTCCGGATCTGATGGACGCGCGCATGCTCGAGATGTGGCTGCGCATGAGCGCTGACGCCGTCCGCGGGACGGACCAGGCGCAGCGCGCGGTGAAGTCCTTGGGCGAGGGGCCGCTGTCCCCAGCGGCCCTCTCGAGTTGGCTCTCCATGTGGATGCCGGACGCGGCGACCACGCGAGGAGGAGGGACGGACCCGGTCGGCGAGCTCCGACAGATCGTCGAGCAGTGGTGGTCGCTCCTTGGGGTGGTGCCCCTCCACCAGTACCAGGAGCTGCGCGACCGGCACGAGGAGCTCAAGCGCCGGTTGGAGGAGGCGGAAACGACGATCACACGGCTGCGGACGACGCTGGCGGTGAAGGGGTACGAGGAGGAGGCCCGTGGCCTCCTCGACTCGTGGGAACAGATCACCCACCAGACCTTGGCCGCCCAGGCCGAGTGGGCAGCGCAATGGATGGGTGGGCCGGCCGAGCAGCCGGCGTCCGCCACAGACACGGATGACGAAGGCTAGACCAAAGGAGAAGACCGTGGACTACATGGAACAGAGCCTCGAGATGATGAAGAGCTGGACCGAGACCCAGCGGAAGATGTGGGAAGGCTGGATGAGCACAGCGTCGGATCTGGGCGTACAGCAGAACCCGATGAGCGACTGGATGGCCAAGTGGCAGGAGACCTCGCAGCAGTCGCTCGCGGCGTGGGAGGACCTGGTCCGCAAGACGGTCGAGGGCCAGGGCGAGTACGTCTCCAGCGATGCGTTCGCGAAGACGTGGCCCGGGGCCGAGGAAGACGTCAAGCGCATGGCGCAGACCTGGACCGAGCAGACGCTGTCGATGATGACGGCGTGGACCGACGCTCAGCGGAAGCTCTGGGACGATTGGTTCTCCGCGGCGACCCAAGCCGCCAAGGCTCCGGGGACGGCCGGCCCGGGCGACTGGTTCGCGCGCTGGCAGGAGAGCGCCAAGGCCTCGGTGGCTGCCTGGGAAGAGCTGAGCCGCAAGACCATGGAGATGCAGGCTTCCTGGCAGAAGGCCGCAGGAAAACCGGCCGGCTCGGACACCGCCGCCTCGGGCCCGGGCAAGGGAGCGTGACCTGCGCCAAGGTGGTGGCAGGGGCAAGGGAGTGAGCACCGTGACCGAGAGTTGGGTGACAGAGAGCCAGCGACTGATGCAGTCGTGGACCGAGGCTCAGGCACGCCTGTGGGGAGACTGGGCCGACATGGCGGCGAAGCTGGGGACCCTCTCCGCCCCCGCGGCCGGCAACCAGTTCGAACAGTGGCAGTCCATGGGACGGAGGGTCGTCGATGCGTGGCCCTGGGACACGGACGGCGTCTCCCGGCAGGTCGTCGAGCGGATGTTCGCCGGCGAGGAGGCGTTCCTCCAGGTGGTGACCCAGACCCTGGAATATGCTTCGGGTCGTCGCGCCGAAGATCGAGGTGGGCGACGAGTGGGTCGAGCTCCTGCGGCGCTATCTCGACTCGCTGAAGAACGACGCCGCTCAAAGGGCAGGTGAGCTGGCTCCGTACGGACAGCTTGAGCGGCGCGTCGGAGGATGTGGCTGAGCTCTGGCGGCTCTACCTGGCCGAGACGGAACGCTTCACGGGCCCGTGGATCAAGAATCTGCAGCACAACATCGTGCACCTCGGCGAGGCGGCTCGAGGCGACCGAGGAGCGATCGGCAAGATGGCGGTCTCCTCGATGGACGCGTTCGAGGCGACCTTCGGCCGGCTGATCTCGGCTCCCGGGGTCGGTCAGAGCCGCGAGACCACCGAGCGGCTCACGCGGAGCTTCGACGCCTTTGCCGATATGAACCGCGCGGCCGTGGAGTTCCAGAACGACATGCTGAACCAGAGCTTCAGAGCCTGGGAGGACGTCGTCCAAGAGCTGGTGGACATGGGGGAGCGCGGGGAGAAGATCACGAGTCTTCACCAGCTCTTCGAACTGTACGTCAACACGGCGGAGAAGGGCTACTACGACCTCTTCAGCACCGGCGCCTTCGCCGAGGTCCAGGGCCGCCTGGTCAACGCGACCATGGAGTTTCGGAAGCGTCAACGCGACCTGCTGGACGAGCTGCTCGCTTCGATGGACATGCCCGGGCGGAGTGAGGTGGACCAGATCCATCGCCACGTGCACGACCTGCGCCGCGAGCTCCGTTACGTGAAGCGCGACATGGCGTCGCTGCGGACGGAGTTGGAGCGCGCCCGAGCCGCGCTGGAAGCGAAAGAGGCAGCCTCCGCGGCCTCCTCGGCCTCGCTCCAGGTCTCCCCGGTGACCGTCGAGCCACCAAGCCGCCTGCAGCCGAGCCTGCGGCCGAGCCGCACCCAGCCGCCCGCGCCCGCGGCCACGTTCCAAGACACCGTCGGTCCCGCCGGCGGCCAGCACTCCGCCGACCCAGAAGTCGTCCCTCAGGCGCCAAGGCCGCGGGGACGAGCACGGCCAAGCTCAGGCCGGCCGAGGTCCCCCCGAAACGCACGACGGCGCGCAAGACACCGGCCAAGAGAAAGCCCAGCGGTGGGCAAGCCGGCAAGAAGGAGGGATAGGCGATGTTCCCGATCCAGATCGAGCCGGCAGACGCCCTGAAAGAGCTGGTGGACTTCAACCAGAAGCTCTTGAAGGGCATCGACTCCATCGCCGACGTCCGCGAGATCGACGTGGCTCCGACGCCGCGCGAGGTGGTCTACCAGGAGGACAAGGTCACCCTGTACCACTACGCTCCCGACGGTGAGCGATCCGCATCCGATCCCGGTGACTGATCGTGTACGCGCTGGTGAACCGGCCGTACATGGTCGACATCCAGGAGGACCGGTCCATGGTCCGCAACCTGCTCAGTCACGGCCTGGAGCTGTACCTGGTGGACTGGGGCTATCCGGACCGCGGGGACATGTACCTGACCCTGGACGACTACATCAACGGCTACATCGACAACTGCGTCCGAGCGGTGTGCGAGCGCCACGGCTTGGACAAGATCAACCTGCTGGGCATCTGCCAGGGCGGTACGTTCAGCCTGTGCTACACGGCCCTTCACCCCTCACGGGTGCAGAACCTCATCACCATGGTCACTCCCGTCGACTTCAGCGTGCAGTGACGGCCTGCTGAACGTCTGGTCACAGTCCCTTGACGTGGACGCGATGGTCGACGCCCTGGGCAATGTCCCGGGTGACTTCATGAACAGCGGCTTCCTCATGTTGAAGCCCTTCCAGCTCATGGCCCAGAAGTACGTGGGGTTCGTGTCGGTACTCGACAAGGAGCAGAGCCTGCGGAGCTTCATGCGGATGGAGAAGTGGATCTTCGACAGCCCGGATCAGGCGGGAGAGGCCTTCCGCCAGTTCATCAAGGACTTCTATCAGCAGAACAAGCTGATCAAGGGCGAGGTCATGCTCGGCGACCAGCGGGTCGACCTGAAGCGGATCACGATGCCGATCCTGAACGTCTACGCGACCGAGGATCACCTCGTGCCCCCCTCCTCCTCGGAGGCGCTGCCGGGAGCGGTCGGGATCGAAGGACGTGACCACCATGCCGTTCCCCGGTGGCCACATCGGCATCTACGTCAGCAGCAAGGCGCAGAAGGAACTCGCTCCGGCCTTGGCCAACTGGGTGAAGGACCGCGCGGACTAGAACCTCCGGCTGAGTCGGGCGCCCGGGAAGAACCCGGGCGCCCAGCGTCATTTCCGCCGGGCGTCCCTCGGGCTAGCGTCCGCCGTAGTTGGGCGCTTCCTTGGTGATCTGGACGTCGTGCGGGTGGCTCTCGATCAGGCCCGCCGCCGAGATCCGCATGAAGGCCGCCCGGCTGCGCAGGTCGTCGATGGTGGCGGCGCCGGTGTAGCCCATGCCCGCCCGCAGTCCCCCGACCAACTGGAACACCATGTCGGAGAGGGGACCCTTGTCGGGCACCATGCCCTCGATACCCTCCGGCACCAGCTTCTTCTGGCCCTCCTGGAAGTAGCGGTCCCCCCGGCCTTCGCTCATGGCGCCCACCGAGCCCATCGCCCGGTAGACCTTGTAGGTCCGCCCCTCCCACAGGATGCGCTCGCCCGGGCTCTCCGTGGTACCGGCGAACAGCGAGCCGATCATGACGCTGCTCGCGCCCGCGGCGATGGCCTTGACCATGTCGCCCGAGTAGCGGATGCCGCCGTCGGCGATGACGGGGATGCCCTTCGCCTCCGCCACCCGGGAGCAGTCGGCGATGGCGGTGATCTGCGGCACCCCGCAGCCGGTGACCACCCTGGTCGTGCAGATGGAACCGGGGCCGATGCCCACCTTGATCCCATCGACCCCTCGGTCGATCAGCGCCTGGGCGCCCGCTCCGGTGCCGACGTTCCCGGCGATCAGCTGGATGTCCGGATACTGCTCACGGATGCGGAGGATGGTATCCAGCACCCCGCGCGAGTGCCCGTGAGCGGTGTCGATGCAGATGACGTCGGCCTGGGACTCCACCAGCGCCTCCAGCCGGGCGTCGGTGTCGCTGGCTATCCCCACCGCCGCGCCGACCAGCAGGCGGCCCAGCTCGTCCTTGGCGGCGTTGGGGAACTCGATCTTCTTCATGATGTCCTTGATGGTGATGAGACCTCGGAGGATGAAGTCGTCGTCGACCACCAGCAGCTTCTCGATCTTGTGGATCTTGAACTTCTCCAGCGCTTGGTCCAGGGTGGTGCCCACCGGCACCGTGACCAGGTTCTTGGAGGTCATCAGCTCCACGATCGGTTTGGAGAGATCGGTCTCGAACCGGGTGTCGCGGTTGGTGACGATGCCCAGCAGCCGCCCGCCTGGTTCCACGATGGGCACGCCGGAGATCTTGTACTCGGCCATCAGGGCCTCGGCGTCGCCGTAGGTAGCGGTCAGGGGCAGGGTGATGGGGTCGACGATCATGCCGGCCTCACTGCGCTTGACCTTGCGCACCATGTCCGCCTGGCGCTCGATGGACTGGTTCTTGTGGACGAAGGTCAGCCCGCCCTCCCGGGCGAGGGCGATGGCCAGCGCCGTCTCCGACACGGTGTCCATGGCGGCCGACACCAGGGGGATGGTGAGCGCGACCTTCTTGGTCAGGCGGGTGCGGATGTCGGTCTCCAAGGGCAGGACCTTGGACTCGGCCGGGACGAGGAGAACGTCGTCGAAAGACAGCCCCTCCAGGGCGAACTTGCGGTCCCAGTCGATCACGGATGGCCTCCTGCCTTCTTGGGTTTCGGGAGATTCTAGCGCGATGGCTCAGCCCGCGTCGGACGCATCGGTCGACCGGCGGGCGCGTCCCCCGGCCCGCTCGTTCGTTGAAAGCGGGAAGGACTTGGTGCGTCGATCGTCGGGCCGGGAGGTGTGGCATGTACGGGGTCTCCCTGTTGAAGACCTGTCTCGAGCGGACGGCGGGCGGCCTGCTCTGTCCCGTCCGCGGCTGCCGGCACGAGGTGCCCGTCCAGCAGACGGTCTTCCGGTTGACCGACGACGCGGTGCTGTCCCGTCCACAAGATCGCGATCTCGGAGAGCACCTTCGCCTACCAGCGGGAGACGGACAACCTGTTGTGGACGGACGCGGAGAGCATGAGGCTGCTCAACGCCGCCAAGCTGGACGGACGGGACGACCGTCTGGGTCACGACACCAGCGAGCGGGCGCTCACCTGGAACGTGGTCCGTTGGCTGGAGAAGACCCACTCGCTCGGCGGCCTGCTCGAGCACTGGACCGGGGAGCGGGTGGTCGATCCGAGCCGTGGTCTACTGGTCGTACTCCCGTTCGCGCGACGGTGTCCACTTCCCCCTCTACCAGGCGCGTTCGGCCTACCATGAGGCGGAGCCGGACCTGACCGAGCCCGCCATCATCGTCGAGACGGACGACCTCGTGCTCCTCCTGGATCCGCATCTCGGCTCGGTGAGGGCCGCCTCCCGCGGTCCGGGTGACGCCGACCGCTACCAGTCGGGGGCCGGTGGCTGGGCCGCCGAGGTGCTGGACGCTCCCTGCCGCGAGATGAGCGCCGATCGCGGGCAGTTCGAGCTGCTCCGACTGTGGCTGCTGGGCAGTCTGATGGCGCAGCAGCAGGGGAAGCGCTTCCTGCTCCTCTACCTGGCCCCCGCCTGGAGCAGCGCGCCGACCTTCCTGGCCGCCGCCGCCCATTTCCGGTCCTCCGCGGAGCGCGCCGCGCAGCGCGTCAGCTGGGAAGAGATCCATGGCTACGTGGCCGGCGGGCTCACCCAGACGCCCGGGGCTCTGGCTCTGCTGACGTACCTGGAGGAGAAGGCCGCCGGCTACGGTCAGGACGGGGTGCTGCGCCGAGCCTTCCTCCTGCAGGCGGCGGCCGCGACGGTGCCGGCGCGCGGATAGAGTCGCCCGTCTCCCGGCTCAGCGGCTCAGATGGCGTACTCCCGATCGTGCTTCGCGATGAAGTCCTCCACCTCGGCCACGTCTTCCTTGGATCCCGCGAAGAAGGGGACGCGTTGGTGGATCTCGGTGGGCTCGACGTCGAGGATGGGCATCCGGCCGGTGCTGGCGGAACCCCCCGCCTGCTCCAGGATGAGGGCCATGGGCGCGCACTCGTAGAGCAGCCGCAGCTTGCCGTGAGGAAGCTTCGGGTTCTTGCTGTCGGCTGGATACATGAAGATGCCCCCATACAGCAGCGTGCGGTGCAGGTCGGCCACCATGGAGCCGACGTAGCGGCTGCCGTATGGCCGGCCCGCCGCCGGGTCGAGCGTCTTGAGGTGTTCCAGGTACCGGCAGACCCCCTCCGACCAGAAGGGGCTGTTCCCTTCGTTGCACGAGTAGATCTTGCCCCGGGTCGGGATGCGGATGTCCGGGTGCGACTCCAGGAACTCGCCGACCGACGGGTCGAGGGTGAACCCGGAGACGCCGTCACCCGTGGTGAGGACCAGCATCGTGCTGGAGCCGTACATGACGTACCCGGCGGCGGCAAGTTGACGACCCGGTTGCAGCAGATCCTCCGGACAGCCGTCGTCGCCGGGGGTGACCTTGTGGTGGACGGCGAAGATCGACCCGACCGTGACGTTGGCATCGATGTTGGATGAGCCGTCCAGCGGGTCGAACATCACCGCGTAGCGACCCTGCTTGTGGCCCGGGGGGATACGGATGGGGTCGTCTTCCTCCTCCGATGCCATGATGCAGAAGTGCCCCAGGTAGCTGAAGGCGGAGACGAAGACGTCGTTCGCGAAGACGTCCAGCTTGCGCACCTGCTCGCCCTGCACGTTCTTGGCGCCCGTGAAGCCCAGGATCTCGGCCAGGCCCGCCTTGCGCACCTCCCTGGAGACGATCTTGGCCGCGAGGGCGATCTGGATGAGGATCCCGGTCAGCTCGCCCCTCGCCTGCGGGTGGTCCCGTTGCCCCTCGTAGATGTAGCGTGGAAGCGTCCTGCCCATCCCTTGTTCCTGCACGGCGACCTCCCTGACGAGTGACGTACTCCGATGGTACACGGCCGGCAGGTCCCACGAAAGCCACTGTTGACTGCGCGGCCACGCCGGATGAGGCAGAATGGCCCCGACGGTCTTGTACGCGACCCCTGATCGGGCGGGAGGGACGATGGACACCGAGCGACGGACGAGCGGCCCGGACGGATGGCGGGGTCGGCACGCGGCCGGACCGGCGAGTCGCCGGAGGGCCGCGGTGGCGTTCGCGCTGGTCGTGCTCTGGGCGGGAGCGGTCGGATGCTCTCGAGAGCCGAGCCGACCGGGACCGTCCGTCTCCACCACCGTGGCCGTTGCCTCTACGACCTCGTCGTCGCCGGGGTTCGGGGCCCCGTCCGGGCCGGGTGCGACCACCTCCTCGACCTTGCCCTCCGGCTCCACGACGGCGTCGACCGCCGTGGCCGTGCAGGCCGGTCTGCCCCGACCGGTGGCGGCCACGCGCGAGGCGATCGTGCAGGCTGCGCTCGCGCGCGACTACGATCGGCTCGAGCAACTGGCGGTGCAGCCCGCGTCGCCGGGGGCCGGAGCCCAGGGCGGTCCGCCGGCTCCGCTCTTCTCGTTCGGCACGGGCGATCCCGCTGAGGGCGCTCGTGCCCGGCCGCTACTGGAGGGGGCAGGAGGAGAAGGGTGTGCCGGTGCTGGAGGGGCTGATCGCCGTGCTTCGACTTCCCTACGTCTCCCGCGAGGAGCTCGAGGGCGGCGTCTACGTGTGGCCGGACGTCACGGGGATCGACTGGCGCCACGTGACCGAGGAGCAGCGCGCGCAGCTCCGGCGCTCCTTCTCGGCCGCGGACATCGCCGCCTGGGAGAAGGCCGGCGCTTACCTGGGCTACCGGGTCGGCATCGGGCCGGGCGGCCGCTGGCTCTTCTTCACCGAAGGAGAGTGAGTGCCGTCCGACCGGCGCGGTAGGATGGGCCGGTCAGGAACAGGCCAGGGCGAGCAGGAGGGACGGATGGGATCGGGTGCGGGTCTCAGGGGAGGCGCGGGGTGGAGGTAGCCTGCCTGGGCTCGGGGTCCGACGGCAACGCCACCGTCGTCCGCCACGGCTCCACGACGCTGCTGGTCGACTGCGGTTTCACGCCGCCCGACCTGACGCGCCGTCTTTCCTCTCTGGGACTCGGGCCGGGGGATCTGGACGCGATCCTGGTCACCCACGAGCACGGCGACCACTGCCGCGGGCTTCCGGCATTCGCCCGGCGTCACCGTCTGCCGGTCTTCCTCAGCGCGGGGACCGCGGCCGGGCTCGGCTGGGGCGGGCGGCGACGGGTGCCCGACTCTCCCGACCGTCACCTCCTCCGAGCGGGCGAACCCGTCTGGGTGGGCGAGATCGCCGTGCTGCCCCTCCCCGCCTCGCACGACGCCCGCGAGCCCTTGGGGTTCCGTTTCGATGCCAACAACGACGTGTCCCTGGGCTTCCTGACGGACACCGGGCGGGTGCTCGCGGAGGCCGTGGACGGTCTGCGTGGCTGCCGGGCCCTGGCGCTCGAGACGAACCACTGCCCGGACCTCCTGCGGCGTGGACCCTATCCGGCCTTCCTCAAGAGGCGCATCCTCTCCTCCCAGGGTCACCTCTCCAACCAGGACGGCGCCGAGCTGCTCGCCCGGGTCGCCGGCCCCGCGCTGGAGGCGGTGCTGGCGTTGCACCTGTCCAAGGTGAACAACCGCCCCGAGCTGGCGGTGCAGGTCGTGTCGGCCCGTCTCACCCAGCTGGGCCTGCGCTGCCCGGTACTGCCCCAGCAGGGGTCTGCCTCCGGTTGGCTCTCGGTGGGGGTGTCGCCCGCAAGGATGGGCTGAAGGCTCCTTCCCGACTCATGCCGTCCGTTTCCGGCGATTTCCGGTCCCCATGGGCCAGGTCCGACTTGGACCATGGTCCGGGCTCCTCTTTGGCCCCGCTCGCTAGCATGGTCAGTGAGAGGGAGGACTGGATGGGAGCTTGGTGGTCGGAGTGGTAGGAGGGCCTGTCGGCAGACGGGTCTCGGCGGACCCGCAGAGGGTCGGTCCGTCGGGCACCGCCGCAGCCTCCTCCCCCGGCCGCCGGGTTCGGATGACGGCCACGGTCCGCCCGCTACGCCTCCTGATCGCGGCCGTCCTGGTGCTCTCGGTCCTGGTCGGGCTCGCGCCCTCCCCGGCGTACGGCCTCGCTGTTGGACGAGCGTCAGGGGCAACTCGCCCGCACCCAGGCGGCGGAACGCGACCTCCAGGCCCGTATGGACAAGGCCACCGCCGAGTACGCCGCCACCGTGGTGGGCGTGACCCGCACCGAAGCCGCGCTGGAACAGGCCGAACGAGACGAGCTGCGGGCCCGCTCCGACCTCGCCGCCAAGCGGGAACAGTTGGCGGAACGCCTGGTCGGGCTCTACAAGCAGAACCACTCGTCGTTCCCCATGCTCATCCAGGTGTTGATGGGGGAGCGTGATCTGGAGCGGGTGATCGAGATGTTGCCCTTCCTTGTCCGCGTGGCCCGGGAGGACAAGGACCTGATCGACGAGGTGCAGGCATTGCTCGCCGGACTCCGGGAGACCCAGCGCGAGTTGGCCGGGCAACGGGCGCGGTTGCTGGGCCAGCAGAAGCAGCTGGCGCGCTCGCGGGCACTGCTCGACCGGCTGATGAAGGAAGCGGCCGCGCAGCGCGAGCAGTTGAAGGCAGAGGTCAGCGTGCTGAAGGCCGCTGACGACCTGGTCAAGAAGGCCGAACGGGCCCGACGTTCGTGGAGGGGCCGCACCCCGGCCGCGGTGTGGACTCTGGCCAAAGGATTCACCTTCCCGGTCGACGGCCCTCATTCGTTCATCGACGACTGGGGCTTCCCCCGCTCGGAAGGCCGCACGCACAAGGGAACGGACATCATGGCCGCTCAGGGGACGGTGGTGGTCGCGGCGCAGAACGGCGTGATCACCCGGATCGAGCACGGGCAGCGGCTGGGCGGCACCATCATCTGGTTGCGCGGCACCGGCGGCACCAGCTACTACTACGCGCACCTGGAGCGCATCCTGCCGGGAGTCCGGCAGGGGCAGCGGGTGGAGGCCGGGATGAAGCTGGCGACGGTGGGGACCACCGGCAACGCCGCCGGCGGGTCCCCGCATCTGCACTTCCAGGTGCATCCCGGCGGCGGCGAGGCCGTCGACCCCTACCCCATCCTGCGCATCTCCGACTGACTCAGGCAGGGGCCGACGCACCCGGGGGATCCCCGGGTGCGCTACGGGGCTTCGCCGCCCGTCGTGGGCGCCGGCCGGAAACCCTTGCCGACGCTCCAGGCCTTGGCCAAGCGAGGGCCGATCCTCCGGTAGAAATGCTCGGGTTGGGAGAAGAGCATGGGGTCCACCTTCTCCAGGTCCGGCAGTCCGCGCTCGCCCAGGCACTCTTCGTCGGCCCAGATCTCGACGATCTCGCCCAGGAAGAGCTCGTTCGTCCCGCCCAGGTCCAGCATCTGCACGAGCCGGCACTCCAGGTTGACCGGGCACTCCCTGATCAGCGGCGCGGTGCCCAACCTCCCGAAGTACGTCTCGAAGACGGCGGACTTGTCGGTCCCCGCACCGGACACCAGACCGCAGAAGTCGGTGGCCTCGACCATCGCCGTGGACGGGATGTTGACGCTGAACGTACCCTGCTCCTTGATGCCTCGGTTCGTGTGGTGCAGCTTGCCCAACGTCACCAGGATGACCGGCGGTTTCCGCTGCGCGATGCCGCAGTACGAGATCGTCAGGAAGTTGGGCCGGCCGTCCACCAAGGCGCCGACCAGGGTCACCGGCAACGGATACAGGTAGCTGTGCGCGCCCACCGCTCGTTTCACCGGGGCCCCTTTCCGTAGGTGGTCGCCCGGCGCGACGGCCGGGGCGTCGTCCATGGTACCGCGCGAAAGGAGGACTACTCGTCGCTCTCGGAGAGACGGCGCCTCTCGGCACGCGTCCGCTTGAGGCGGGCGCGATGCCGCTTCTCGGCCAGCCGCCGCTCCCGCTGCCGCCGCGGCACCCGGGTGTCGAGCCTGGGTGCCTGCTCGGCCAGCGCCTCTTCCAGCAACGATACGAAGCGTTCGAGCGCCGCGTGCCGGTTGGCGGTCTGCGTCCGGTGCTGCTGAGCGGAGACGCGGAGCACCCCGTCCCGGCCGATGCGGTTAGCCAGACGTCGGCTGATGCGGGCCGCCTGGTCCGGGGTCAGGCTGGGAGAGTGGGCCACGTCGAAGAGGAGGGTGACGCGGGTGCTGGCCTTGTTGACGTGCTGCCCGCCCGGCCCGCTGCTGCGCGATGCCGTGAAGGAGAGCTCCTCCTCGGGTAGCCAGAGTCGGTTGGTGATCCGGATCACGGGCCCGTCCATCCGGCTCGAGCCATAGCGGATCGGTACGGTGATGGCGAACAGTACGGCGACGCCGTATTATATCTGGCGTGGACCATGACGCCCTCACCCGCTTTCGCCGCGCCTACTGGCAGGGGCTGCTGGAGCTGGACAACTTGCGACTCGCCCAGTGGGAGCACGCGAACCTCACGTTACCCCAGCTTCGCCTCCTTCTGCAGGTGCGTCGCACGCCCGGCATCACCATCGGGCGACTGGCTGACCGGATGCCGGTCACGGTCTCCACCGTCAGCGGCCTGGTCACCAAGTTGGTGGACCGCGGACTCCTGGAGCGGACGGCATCGGAGGACGACCGGCGGCAGGTGCCGCTCCAACTGACCGACGCGGGCCGGATCATGGCCGGCGAGATCATCGCGGACGTGCTCCCGTTTCTGGACGCGGTGGCGGCGGACCTGGGTGGGGACCTGGCCCAGACCACCGAGTGCCTGCAACGCCTGGCGGAGGCGGCGCGGCGGGTGCGGGAAGCATCGGAACGGGAGGCCCCGGCCTCGTGAGCGGCGGAGGCGTCTCTCAGGGGTTCCGCTCGCTCCGCTACCGCAACTACAAGCTCTTCTTCTTCGGCCAGCTGGTCTCCCTGGCCGGCACGTGGATGCAGGAGGTGGCGCAGGCCTGGTTGATCCTCAAGTTGACGGACTCGCCGCTGGCCCTGGGCGTCGCCATGACCATCCGTTTCACGCCGATGCTGGTCCTGGCGCTGTTCAGCGGGCTGTTGGCCGACCGCCTTCCCAAGCGGCGTCTGTTGCTGATCAGCCAGTCGGTCATGCTGGCCCAGGCGGTGTGCATGGCGGTGCTGACGGCGACCGGCGTCATCCAGTTGCTGCACATCTACCTCCTCTCGGCGGTGCGTGGATTGGCCGACGCGCTCGACGGGCCGGTCCGCCAGTCGATCGTGGTGGAGATGGTCGGTCCCAAGGACGTGGGCAACGCGGTCGCGCTGAACTCCACCCTCTTCAACGCGGCCCGAGTGATCGGCCCGGCCATCGGGGGCGTGGTGGTGGCCACCGTCGGCATCACCGCCTGCTTCGTGGTCAACAGCGTGAGCTTCTTGGCCGTGCTCGCGGCGTTGGTGGCGATGCGGCCCGGCGAGTTCTACGCGGTGCCCTCCGTCCCGTCCGGGTCGTTCCGGCGGCAACTGGGCGACGGCTTCCGCTACGCGGTGGCCACCCCGGACGTCGCCCTCATCCTGCTGCTGGTCACGGCCATCGGCACCTTCGGCTACAACTGGCAGACGGTGCTTCCCCTGCTGGCCAAGTACGGGTTGCACTCTGGACCGGGCGGTCTCGGGGCGCTGACCGCGGCGCTGGGCATGGGTTCTCTTCTGGCGGCCGTCTTCGCCGCGTACCGGGGGCCGACGGCCAAGAGGGTGTTCCTGTCCGCGGCCTCCGTGTTCAGCGTGCTTCTGCTCCTGGTCGCGCTCTCGCCCTGGCAGCCGCTGACTCTCGTCCTGTTGGTCGCGACCGGCTTCAGTGGCATCCTCTTCCACATCGCGGCCAACTCTCGGCTGCAGCTGACCGTGCCGAACGAGCTGCGGGGCAGGGTGATGAGCATGTACTCCCTGCTGTTCGTGGGGACGACGCCGATCGGCAGCTTCCTGGTGGGCACTCTGGCGCAGCGTCAGGGCATCCGTCCGGCCATCGTCGAGCTCTCCGCCCTGTGCGGTCTCGGCGTCCTGGCCGGAGTGGCGTTCGCGTTCCGGGCGCGGCGGCGCAGCCGTCGCCGGGATGGGGGGCACGGGCGTCGGATATCAGGAGAGCCGGCCGGGGCGGCCGGGGGCGTCGGGTAGGATATCGGGTATCTGGATCCCGCCGACACGCGGCGGGCGGACGAGGAGGACGGCATGCGCATCCTGCACACCATGATCCGAGTGACCGATCTGGACCGCTCCCTGCGCTTCTACACCGAGGTGATGGGGATGCGGCTGTTGCGGCGGATGGACTTCCCCGAGGGACGGTTCACCCTGGCCTTTCTGGGCTACCAGGACGAGGCGGAGGGGCCCGCGTTGGAGCTCACCCACAACTGGGACACCGGAAGTTACACGTTGGGCGACGGCTACGGACACCTGGCCGTCGAGGTGGAGGACGTGTACCAGGCGGTGGAGGAGATCCGCGGCCGGGGAGGGACCATCGCCCGCGAGCCGGCCGTCATGGGCGGAAGCACCGTCCTGGCCTTCGTCGAGGATCCGGACGGCTACCAGTTGGAGCTGCTGAACCGCCGCAGATAGAGCAGGACCCCCGCCGGGCGTGCGGGGGTCCTGCCGGGATCGCTCTGCTGTGAGGGAGTCCTAGAGGCTGTTGCCGGTGGTGGATGCGGCCGCTCCGCCGCAGCCGCCGCCGCCCGCGCAGCCGGCGCCGGCCTGTCCCGCTCCTGCACAACCCGCCGCGGACGCGCCGGGCCCGCCGCAGCCCGCGCCGGACGCGCCGGGCCCGCCGCAACCGGGTGCGGTGGAGGGATCGGCGACGCGTTCCTGAGCGCGGGACGTCATGCGCTCGAGCATGGCGTCGGCCTGAGCCTGGGTCAGTCGACCGTCGGTCACGGCCTGTTGCAGGGCGTCTCCCCGGGTCTCGACGATGGTGCCGACCAGGGCATCCTGGCTCACCCCTCTCTCCTGGGCGATGTCCGTCAGGCTCTTGCCCGCGGCCCGCTCGTTCGCGAGATCGCCGGGCTCCATGCCCAACAGACCGGCCACCTTGTCCGCCACGGCGCCGACGCCGCGGCACACGCCGCCGGTCCAGCCTTGCGGGGTCCCGGTCGTCACCGTCTGCGCCGCCGCCGGGACGGTCAAAACCAGGGCGAGCACGGCGACGGCCGCCGCCGCGTACACCAGTCTGCGTCTGCTGCTCACGCGTTCCGCTCCTTGATCGTGGGGCTTGTTCGAGGGGCGTAGGCCCCGCACCCGGCACCCTATGTGGGAGATGTGAAGAAAATGTGAGAGCGGCGCCGGTCGGAGAGGCCGCCGTGGTCGGTGTCTCCGCTCAGGAGGCAGCACCCCTGGTCCGGGGCCGATCGCCGCCCGAGGTTGACGCGTTGGTGGCCGACCACTATCCTCCCAGGGCTCCAGCGCCCAAGAGGAGAGTCGCGTTGGCCTCGCCCGGATCCACCGCCCGCCTTGCCCGTGCCAGTGCCCGCCGCCCCTGGTTGGTGGTGGCGGCATGGATCGTGATCTTGGCGCTCTCGCTCGTTGCAGCCACGGGGTTGGGGAAGGCGCTCACCGCTCAGGAGATGAGCTTCCTCAACCAGCCGGAGTCGCTGCGGGGTGACCGTCTGCTCAAGGCGCGTCTCGGGACCCAGCAGCCGGAGGTCGAGACCGTCGTCGTGCACAGCGACACGCTGACGGCCGACTCCCCCGCATTTCGCTCCCAGGTCGAGGCGTTGGGACGCGATCTGGCCGCGCTCCGGGGGGTCGTGGAGCGTGCCCCCACGCCGTTCCAGCTCGAGGCGCTCGGCCGGCCGGAAGCGCAGGGGCTCATCTCCCCCGACCGCCATACGATCCTCGTGCCGACGACCCTGACCCCGGCGGCGCGCTCCGACGATGCAGCGCTCGACCGGTTGCTCAGCGTCCTTCGCGAGCATCGGTCCCCCGAGATCCAGGTCGTGGCCGTGGGCGGGGCCACGAGCGAGCGGGAGTTCATGGACGCCGCGGCACAGGACCTTCGCCGGGCGGAGGTGATCGGCCTGCCTCTGACCCTGGTCATCCTGGTGTTGGTCTTCGGGGCGGCGGTCGCCGCTGGGCTGTCGCTGGTGCTGGCGCTGACCTCCATCGGCGTCGCGGTGGGGCTGACCGCTCTGGTCGGCCGGGTGACCGACCTCTCCTTCTTCACACTGAATATGGTCACCATGATCGGCCTCGCGGTGGGCATCGACTATGCCCTGTTCATCATCGAGCGTTTCCGCGAGGAGCGGCGGCGCGGCTGGAGCAAGCTCGAGGCCATCGAGAGGACGGGCGCGAGCGCCAGCAAGGCGGTGCTCTTCTCCGGGGTCACCGTGATGCTGGCGCTCTTGGGGTTGTTCCTCGTTCCCATCACTACCTTCCGCAGCCTGGGCGCCGGCGCGGTCCTGGTGGTCGCCGTGGCGGTAGCCGCCATGCTGACGCTGGTGCCGGCCCTGCTCAGCCTGTTGGGCGACCGTATCGACTGGCCGCGCCGGCCGCGATGGCTGCGACTGCGGCGGCGGAGGAGCGCGCCCCCCGCGGCGGCTCCCGAAGCCGACGGCCTCGGGGGCTGCGTGCAGGAGGTGGAATCCGAAGCCTACCGTGGCGTCTGGGGTCACCTCACCCGGGCGGTGATGGTCCGTCCGCTGGTCAGCGTCCTTCTCGCGGCGGCGATCCTCGTGGTGGCCGCCCTGCCCTATCTGGACCTGCAGGGCGGGTCCTCCGGTCTGGAGGCGTTGCCTCCGGGCGACGCCCGCACCGCCTATGACCTCCTGGCCCGTGACTTCTCCGCCGGACGCCTCTCTCCGGTCGAGATCGTCCTGGACGCGCCGCGCAACAGCACCAACGAAGCGGTGGTCGCTCGGGTGGTGGGCGCCCTCAGCCGCGACCGAGCGTTCGTCCCCGGGGCGCAGGTGACCTGGAGCGAGAAGGGTGACCTGGCGGTCATCAGCGGCGATCTGGCTCTGGCCCCCACCAGTCCCGCCGCGTACCGCGAGATCCAGCGCCTCAGGGAGCAGACCCTGCCGGCAGCGGTGGCCGGACTGCAGGGTGCTCCCGGGCAGGCGCCCGCGGTCTACGTCACCGGACAGACGGCCTTCGCCGCCGACGCCGCCGCCCTGATCTCCCAGCGCACGCCTTTCGTCTTCGCGTTCGTGCTGGGACTCAGCTTCATCTTGCTGCTGCTGGTCTTTCGCTCGATCGTGGTGCCGATCAAGGCCATCATCATGAACCTGTTCTCCGTCGCCGCCGCCTACGGTCTGCTGGTGTTGGTCTTCCAGAAAGGCTGGGGGCAGCAACTCCTCGGCTTCCAGCGGACTCCCACCATCGAGTCCTGGGTGCCCATCTTCCTGTTCTGCGTCCTGTTCGGACTCTCGATGGACTACCACGTCTTCCTGCTCAGCCGCATCCGCGAGCACTACGACCGCACCGGCCGCAATGCCGAGTCTGTGGCGACCGGCCTGCGCCAGACGGGCCGGATCATCACCGGGGCGGCTCTGATCATGGTCATCGTCTTCGCGACGTTCGCATCGGGGCGCTTGGTGATGATGCAGCAGGTGGGCTTCGGCCTCGCCATCGCGGTCTTCCTCGACGCCACCCTGGTCCGCTTGGTCCTGGTGCCGGCGAGCATGGCCCTGCTCGACACGGCCAACTGGTATCTGCCCCGCTGGCTGCGTTGGCTGCCCGACCTGCGGATCGAGGGAGAGGACATCGTGCCGCCGCCCGTCCTCGAAGCCCCCGTCCGGCCGGCAGCCGCCGTGGCCGAGACGGTGGACGTCTAGCCGGCTGCGCGCTCGAGTAGCGGCGGACGCCGACCTCCCGCGACGGCCGGTGCGTGAATGGGCGCGCGGAGGTATACTGAGGGCAGTTGCTAGGGGAGCGCGAAGGCGCTGAGAGTGTGGTGCAGACCACAGACCCTGCGAACCTGATCTGGGTCATGCCAGCGAAGGGAAGCAATGGTGCTCTCTTGGGCCAGGGCGCTGCGTCAACGACCAGCGCCCATTCCATGCGCCCGCCTCCCCGGTCCGTCGGAAGGAGGCTCGTGTACGCCATCGTGGTCGCCGGCTCGTCGCTGGACGCACCCCTGGACCCCTCGGAGTTGCGGTCGGCCGACCTCTTGATCGCGGCCGACAGCGGGGCCGATGCCGTGCTGGCCGCCGGGTGCCTTCCCCAGCTTCTGGTGGGCGACATGGACTCCCTCGACGCCTCCGTTGCCGACGATCTGCGGGCCCGGGGGGTGGAGACCCGGTTGCTTCCCGTGGCCAAGGACGAGACCGACCTGGAGATGGCCCTTCGCCTGGCGGTCGAGCGGGGGGCCGAGGCCGTCGTGGTCCATGGGGCGCTCGGCGGCCCGCGCCTGGACCACCTGGTGGCGACGCTCCTGTTGCTGACCGCCCCCTGGTTGGCGGGGGTGGACGTGCGCTTGGTGGACCCCGGGCACGACGTCGCCCTGGCCGGAGGCGACCGGACCATCGAGGGCCGGACCGGCGAGATCGTCTCCCTGCTGCCCCTGACCCCCCGCGTCGAGGACGTCCTGACCGAGGGGCTGCTCTACCCGCTCGCCCACGAACCCCTGCTCCAGGGGACGACCCGCGGCGTGAGCAACGAGCTGACCGCGATCCGAGCCCGGGTCACCCACGGCGCCGGACGACTGCTGGTGATCCACTACCGAAGGAGGTCCCCGTGACCGGGTGCCAGTTCTCCATCTACCCCCTGTCTCAGGACGACATCGACACGCCCATACGGGCCGCCATCGCCGCCGCTGCCGACACCGGCGTCAGCGTGCGGGTGCAGAATCTGAGCACGCTGCTCGAGGGTGACGAAGAGGCCGTCTTCGCCGCCCTGCGGGCGGCCTTCCGGGCGGCCCGGGCGCACGGCCGCACGGTGATGATGGCCGCGGTGACCACGGGGGTCCCCAGCGACGAGACCGTCGGCGAGATCCAGGCGACGGACGCGGCGCCGCACCCGGGAACGGGCGGACGGTGAGCGCCACGCCGCGACTCCACGCTCGAGGCCTGAGCGGCTGGAGCACGCGTGAGTTGGTCGTCGGCGCCGTGCTGGCCGTCGCGGTCGGCGTGCTCTTCTGGGTGTGGGACCTGCTCTACGCCGCCGTCTTCCAGGCCGTCCCTTTCCCCTTCAGCTACGCCGTCAACGGCGTCTGGATGGTCGGGCGGTCTCCTGGTGCCCTACGTCATCCGCCGCCCCGGCGCCGCCCTCTTCGGCGAGTTCGTGGCCGCGTTCGTCAGCATGTTGCTGGTCAACCAGTGGGGGGCGGCCGTCCTGTTGAGCGGTCTCTTCCAAGGAGCGGGCGCCGAACTGGGGTTCGCCGCCTTCCGGTATCGCCGCTTCGACCTGCCGGTGCTGCTGCTGGCCGCGGTCGGCGCGCAGGTCCTCGGCTACGGGCTCGACAGCGTCTTCTACGGTTACTTCGCGGCGTACAGCCTCGCGGCGGTGTCGGGCGGGCTCGTGATCGCCGTGGCCAGCGCCGTCCTGCTGGGCGGGGTGGTCGCCTGGGTCCTGGGCCGGGCGCTCGCCCGGACCGGTGTCCTGTCCGGCTTCGCCGTGAGCCGCGAGCGTCGTCGTCGCATCTAGCGGGGCGAGCATGGAGGACGGTCAGGGCCTCGCCACCCCGGCGGTGGAGGCCCGAGGTCTCTCCTTCCGCTACCCCACCCGGGTGGTCTGGGCGCTGCGCGACCTGGACCTGGACGTCGCGCCGGGGGAGCGGCTCTTGGTGCTGGGTCCCAGCGGTTCCGGGAAGAGCACGCTCACCCTCTGCCTGGACGGTCTGATCCCTCACGTCGTGGAAGGCGAGATGGAGGGGACCATCGCCGTCGCCGGTCTGGCGACGGCCCACCACCCCGTGCACCTCCTCGCGCAGGAGGCGGGGCTGGTGTTCCAGGACCCCGAGGGTCAGTTCTGCACTCTGACCGTCGAGGACGAGGTCGCCTTCGGGCTGGAGAACCTGCGGACGCCTCCGGAACGGATGGATGCGGTCATCGACGGCGTGCTGGCCCAGGTCGGGCTGGCCGGGTTCCGCCGCCGGCGCCTGGAGACGCTCTCCGGGGGGGAGAAGCAGCGGCTGGCGGTCGCCGCCGTGTTGGCCATGGGTCCGCGCCTGCTGGTGCTGGACGAGCCTTCGGCCAACCTCGACCCGGCAGGCACTCGGGACCTCTTCTCTCTGCTCGAGCGGCTCGGCCGGGACCCCGGGCGGACGATCGTCCTGATCGAGCACAAGCTCGACGAGCTGATGTCCTTCATCGACCGGGTGGTCGTGCTCGCGGCCGACGGTTCCCTGCTGACGCAAGGCGGACCGGCCGAGGTGTTTCACGACCGGGACGGTACGTTGCGGGAGGCCGGCGTGTGGCGGCCGCGGGTGGTGGAGGCGGTGACGGGGCTGCGCCGACGGGGCTGGCCGGTGCCCGGCCGCCCGCTCGAGGCGGAGGAGACCGCGGCGGCGCTGATGTCGGTCCCCGGTCTGGCCGAGCGCCTGCGGGAGACGCCTTCGCTGGCGGAGGCGGGGAGCCGGCCGCCGGCCGCCACACCGCGCGCGCCCCTGCTCGAGGTCAGAGGCCTCGACTACGTGTACCCGGATGGGGAGCAGGCTCCGCGCGCCGCGCTGACCGACCTTTCCCTGGCGGTGGCGGCCGGCGAACTCCTGGCCGTCGTCGGACCGAACGGGGCGGGCAAAAGCACCCTGGCCGGCCTGGTCTCGGGGGTGCTGCGCGCGCCGGCCGGCTGCGTGTTCCTGGAGGGTCGAGACGTACGGTCCCTCTCCTCGCGAGAGCTCGCCGCCCGCGTGGGCCACGTCTTTCAGAACCCCGAGCACCAGTTCGTGACCGAGCGGGTCTACGACGAGCTCGCCTTCAGCCTGAGCGGTGGCCGCCGCGGGACGCGGCGGCCACCCGACGACGACCTGATCCGTTCCTGGCTCGAGCGTTTCGGTCTCGCGGCCCTGGCCGAGGAGAACCCGTTCAGCCTCAGCCAGGGGCAGAAGCGGCGGTTGAGCGTCGCCGCCATCCTCATCCGCGGGCAGGAGCTGGTGGTGCTGGACGAGCCCACCTTCGGGCAGGACCGCACGCAGACCGAGCGACTCATCGAGCTGGTGATGAGCCTGTGGCGCGGAGGGCGCACCCTGATCATCCTGACCCACGACATGGACCTGGTGGCCCGGTGCGGGTCGCTGCTGGTGCTCGAGGGCGGGCATGCGCTCTACCGAGGCGAGCCTCGGGCGTTCTTCCAGCAGCCGGAACTGGTCGAGCGGGCGGGTCTGTCGGTGCCCCCGGTCGGCCGCCTGGCCGCCGCGTTGGGGGCACCGCGCCTGTTGACCGTGGAGGACCTGCTGGCGGCCGCCGGTACCCGGTCGCCCGGGGACGATCGATGACCTCCGCGGGCCGCCGGCCTTATCTGCGCCGGCGGAACCCCTCGATCAAGCTGTTGGCGCTGTTCGTCGTGGTCGGCTCGTTGACGGTAGTGTTCGATCCGTGGACGCCCGCGGTGTTCCTCGGGGCGGCGTTGCTGGGGGGCCGGCTACTGGGCGGACTCTCTCTCGTGCGTCTGCTCCGTATGCTGGCATTCTTCCTTCCCGCCCTGTTCGGGGTGCTGCTGGCGAACATCCTCTTCAACCGGCTGAACGCGGCCGCCCCGCCTCTGTTCTTCGTCGGTCCTTTGGCCGTCACCGAACCGGCCCTCCGCACCGCGGCCTCACTGGGATTCCGGCTGTTGGCCTTCGCTTCCTTCTCGGCAGTGTTCGTGCTCACCACCGAGGCGGGCGACCTCATCCTCAGCCTGGTACATCAGGGACGGCTGAACTACCGGATCGCGTACGCCACTCTGGTGGGCTACCGTATGTTGCCGCTCCTTCGGCGAGAGCTGGAGACCATCCGGGCGGCGCATCGGGTACGGGGCGTGGACGAACGGCCGGGGCCTCTCGGGTGGCTGCGCCGGCCGCAGCGCTACGCCCTTCCTCTGTTGACCGGAGCCGTGCGCCGTGCCGGCCGGGTCGCCATCGCCATGGATGCCCGGGCCTTCGGCGCGTTTCCCGACCGGACCTACCGGCGGCGGATGATGGTGGACCGGGGGGACAAGGCGTTCTTGGCGGGGGTCGTCGCCGGGACCGGGCTCCTCCTCATCGGTCTCTGGCTGGCCGGGGTGACCCGTTTCGCGGTGGGCGGGTAGCTTTCGTACGTTCCCCCGGAGGAGGATCGACCGGCCTTATCGGCTGAAGGTGAGCTCGGTCAGTCTGACCCAGAAGCGCCCGGCCTCCTCGGCGGGCACCAGACGGGTGATCCAGATCTGGCCTGCCACCAGGGGCTCCTTCAGGGTGATCACCTGGCTCTTCTTGCCGGTCAGCGTGGCCACGGTGCGCGTGCTCCCATCGGACGCCCGCGCGCGAAGCTCGCCCGCCCAGCCCTGTCCGCCGCCTGCACCCGGACGACCGAGGCGGGCTCCTTCAGGGTGAAGACCACGCCCACCCCCTTCTTGAGGCCGGTGAAATCCGCTCCTCGGTAGAGTTCGGTGCGCCAGGCGGTGTCGGCCTTGCCGTCGATGAGGGCGTTCAACAGCTCGGGCTGCTCGGCGGCGTCGCCCTGCGGGTCGAAGTCGTCCAGGCTCGCCACCTTGACCGGCAGCGGTCCGCGGGCCAGTGAGATGGTCAGGGTCCCCGCCTCGGACGCGGTCTGGGGTGGGGGCTGCTGGCGCACCACCGTGCCCGGCTTGACGGCCGGGGCGAGGATGGGCGTACCCACCTTCAAGGTCAGGTGGGCTTCCTCCGCCGCGGCCTTGGCCTCGTTCAGGCTCAGGCCGCGCAGGTCGGGCGTGCTGGGAAGGCTGGGCTCGGGGCGTATGAACGCGAACCAGCCGGCGACCAGCAGGGCGAGCACCAGGAAAGGCAGGGCGGCGAGCCCGAGGCGGTGCAGCGGGCGCTGGGCGTCCGCCTGCTTCCGGCTGCCGGGCCAGTCCCAGCTGTCGTCCGAGGCGTCGTCCCAGCCCGCATCGTCCCACACGTCATGCGGGGGTGGGTACGACGGGCGCCGGACGCGACCTCGGCAGGGTCGAGGCCTGCACGGCCGTCCGTCGCCGCCTCGATGGCCGACGCCCTGATGGCATGGCCGGCCTTGCGCAGGCTGTCGAAGACGCCGGCCGCCGGCCGCTCGAGCTCGTAGAGGTCCAGGGCGACCAGCGCCCCCAGGAGCTCGTCCATGGACTGGAAGCGGCTCTCGGGCAGCTTCTCCAGGCAGCGGGCGACCACCCGGCCCAGGCCCGGAGGCAGGTCCGGCCGGACCGCGTCCAGCGGCGCGGGTTCCGCGCGGATATGCTGGCGCCCGATCTCGGCGATGGTCGTGCCGTCGAACGGGGGCCTTCCGGCCACCATCTCGTACAGGACGATGCCCAGGGAGTAGATGTCGGTGCGGGCATCCACCGGGCGTCCCTGTACCTGCTCGGGAGACATGTAGCGGCTGCTCCCGACGATGGCACCGGCCCGCGTCATCCGGGTCCACTCCGGTCCGGTGGCGATGCCGAAGTCCGTCAGCCGGGCGCGGCCTTCGGCCTCCAGCAGGATGTTCTGCGGCTTGACGTCGCGGTGGTAGATGCCGGCCGCGTGGGCGGCGCTGAGTCCCTCGGCGACCTGCCCGGCGATGCGCGCGGCCCGTTTGGGCTCGAGCGGTCCTTCGTCGGTGACCACCTGCTTGAGCGAGCGGCCCTCGACGTACTCGTACACCAGGTACTCGGTGTCGTCGGTGGAGCCCCGATCGATCAAGGTGACCAGCGAAGGGTGCGAGAGTCGGGCGATGGCCTTGCCCTCGCGGTTGAAGCGGGCGCGCGTGTGCTCGTCCTCGCTGAGGGGGGGCTCCAGCCGCTTCAGCGCCACGTCACGGTGGAGGCGGGTGTCCCAGGCGCGGTAGACCGTGCAGGTGCCCCCGCGTCCCAGGATGGGACCCAGCTCGTAGCGGTCTTGGAAGAGGACCGGTGCCGGCCCGTCGCCCGTGCGTCGGTCGACGGCGCCCTCGGGGCTCGTCGGCTTCTCCCCGTGTTCCGTCACGGCAGGGTCACCTCGTCGGAGGACCCCGCCGGGGGCGCGGTCGTCAGCGCGGAGGCGAAGCCGACGAGCTCGTCCCGGGTCATCCCGACGGCGGAGACCGCGTAGGCGGTGCCGGACTCTTCCCAGGTCAAGCACCTCGCCGCCCGGGTAGCTCCCCAACGACCCGCTCGTCCCTCGCACCGTCACGGTGGAGGGTGCGTCGATGGCGGGGTCGAACCACCTCCCCTCCAGGAGGGAGAGGCGGACCGAGGGGCGCGCGGGATCCACGTAGCGGAGCTCGAACCCGCTCTCCCCCGTCGGATCGTCGACCATCTTCGGATTGGTCCCGTCCGTGTCGAGCTCGAGGCCCGCGGGCAGCATGGCGGGGTAGAGCACCGGGAACGACGCGATGCCGGCGAGGGCCGTGTAGATCCGAGGGGGCGGCGCCGTCCCGGACCCCCCGGCCGCGGCCTCCGCACTGACGACGACGGCCACCCGCCGATCGCTGAGGGTGGCTCCGGGCGGGGGGGACTGACGGATGACGTGGTCCGGAGGCAGAGCCTCGGCCGGTTCCTCCGAGACGACCAGCTCGATGCCGGCGCCGGAGGCGGCCGTCGACGCCTGCTCGCGGGTCATGCCCACGAAGGACGGCGCCCGCGGCGTGCCCGCCCCGGCGACCCAGACGTCCACGGTGACGCCTCGATCCGCGGTCGACCGCGCCGGGATCGACTGGCGCGTCACCGAGGCGCCGGCGACGGCGCTGGCCTGAGCGACGCCCTGGACCACTCCGAGCCGCAGACCGACCTCGGCGAGCTTCGCCCGCGCCTCTGCCGGAGACAGCGCGGTGAGGTCGGGGACCGTTACCGGGGCGACCGGGCTCCTCACGGTGAGGATGACCGCACTGCCACGAGGGGCGCTGGCTCCCGGCGCGGGGCGTTGGCCCGTGATCTGCAGGTCCTGCGCCGGCGGCGCGACCCTCCCTTCCTCCAGGAGGCCGAGATGGGACCGTTGGGCCAACGCCATCGCCTCCCGCACGGTCATCCCCCGCAGATCGGGGACGGTGGTGTCGCGGTCCCTCGTGCCCAGGACGAACAGGGCGCCCGCCAGCAGCGCCGGCACGAGAAAGGCCAAGCTGAGACTCAAGGGCCCGGAAAGAGGACGGCGATGGGGAATCCGGAGCGGCGGCTGTGGCGAAGGATCGGGGGGTGAAGGCACGTGTCACACCTTTGTGGCTGCCATGCTCGAGATTAGCACAGTGGTTTCCGTCCATTTGCGGCCGATCACGTGGCCGCGGCCGAGAAAACGGCGTCTTCGCCACCCGGGCCGGTTATAGTGGAGGCGCAGCGACGGCAGGTCGGACAGAGTCTCCGATCGCGAGTGGTCTCGGTCGGCCGACACGTACGACGGTTCGGGAGAGGGCGATGATCTACTACGTCATTCCCCGGGAGCTCGGGGAAGAGTACTTCGAGGAGTTCAAGAAGCGCTTCGAGGGCGTGGAAGGGGTCGAGGTGATCGTCGACCGACGGCACGGCGAGCGCCGGAGCGGCCACGACGCCGGAGAGCACGCGGATCAACGCGTGCTTCGGGACCGACGCCGCCGCCGGGCGCCGGGCAGTTTCGACCTCTGATCGTTCCGCCGCAGGGCCGTCGCACTCGGGCAGCGGCCCTTGCGGCCGTCGGCCCTGCCATGAGGATCGATCTCCACAACCACACCGCCTGCAGCCGCGACGGCGCGCTTCCGGCGCGTCGTCTCCTGGACCTCGCCCGTGCCCGGGGGATCGCCTGTCTCGGCGTGACCGATCACGACACGCTGGAGGGCGGCCGGGAAGCGGCCCGTTCTGGCCGCCGCCGACCCTGAACTGCCGCGGGTCGTCCCCGGGCAGGAGGTCACCACCGCGGCCGGGGAGGTGATCGGCCTCTACCTCCGCGACGAGATCCCCGCCGGCCTGACCCCGGACGAGACCGTCGCCGCCATCCGCGAGCAAGACGGCCTGGTCTACCTGCCGCATCCCTTCGACACGCTGCGGCGCGGCTCCATCCGGCCGGAAGCCAGGGAGGCGGTGGCCCGGCAGGCCGACATCCTCGAGGTCCGCAATGGCCGGGCGTTGCTGCCGCGGTTCGACGGGCGCGCCGCCGCCCTGGCCGCCGCCCTGGGCAAGGCCGGCGCCGCCGGCAGCGACGCGCACTACGCCGCGGAAGTCGGACGGGTGTGGGTCGAGGTCGCCGCCCCGCCGACGCCGGAGACGTTGATGGAACTGCTCCGCGCCGGCCGGGTGGGAGGCCGCCGGCTGCCGGGGGACGGCATGGGCCTGGGTCTACCTCACCCGAAGCGGGTTGCGGAAGCGATGGGGCCGGATCGGAGGGGCTCGCTAGCTCACCTCCCGGCCGGGCTGCGCCCGCCCGTCTCCCCGTCGTCGCTCGCCGGAGATTCCGGAATGGAGGACAATGGGTAGACAGGGGCCGACGAAGGGGGTGGCTTCCGTGCGAACCGAGGGACCGGCTGGGGTCGAAGCCGACCTTTGGGAGCCCTGGCGGGGTGGCCCGACCGTCCATTGCTTCCTCTGCGCGTTCCACTGCCGCATCGAGCCGGATGCGTTCGGCCGTTGCGGCGTCCGGGTGAACCGGGAGGGCGTCCTCTACACGCTGACCTACGGGTGCGCCGTCGCGGCCGCTGTGGACCCCATCGAGAAGAAGCCGCTGTTCCACTTCCTGCCCGGGTCGCTCAGCTTCTCCATCGCGGCGGCCGGGTGCAACTTCACGTGCAGCTTCTGTCAGAACGCCGACATCAGCCAGATGCCGCGGGAGACCGGCATCGTGCGGGGAAACGCGCTCACCCCGGAAGAGGTGGTCGGCCGCGCGCTGGACACCGGCTGCGAGAGCATCGCCTACACCTACACGGAGCCCACCATCTTCTTCGAGTACGCCCACGCCTGCGCCGTCCGGGCCTCAGAGGCCGGGCTGAAGAACGTCTTCGTCACCAACGGCTACATGACCCGAGCCTGCCTGGAGCGGATCGACGGAGACCTGCACGCGGCCAACGTGGACCTGAAGGCCTTCTCCGACCGGTTCTATCGGGAGGTGGTGGGAGCCCGGCTGCGGCCGGTGCTGGAGACCCTGCGCCGCCTGGTCGACACCGGGGTGTGGCTCGAGGTGACCACCCTCTTGATACCGGGCAAGAACGACGGGGAGGAGGAGTTGCGCGGGCTGGCCGCCTTCCTGGCCGGGCTCGACCGGGACATCCCCTGGCACGTCTCCCGGTTCCACCCCACCTACCGCATGCTCGACGTGCCGCCGACTCCGGCTGCGTCCGTGGAGCGGGCGTTGGTCATCGGGCGGGAGGAGGGGCTGCGCTACGTCTACGCGGGCAACCTGCCCGGACACGACGGTGAGTCGACGTACTGCCCCTCCTGCGGCGAGACGGTCGTGGAGCGCCAGGGATTCACCGTGCGCCGCCTGCGCCTCGACGGCGGGCGCTGTGCCCGCTGCGGCACCCCGATACCCCTGATCGTGAGGAGAGAGGAAGCGGCATGAGCCTGGTCGGTTGTTACGTCACCCCCCATCCCCCCATCATCGTGCCCGGCGTGGGCGGAGGCCGCCTCCACGAGGTCCAGTCCACGGTCGAGGCCATGCGTCGCCTGGGCGAGGAGGCGCCGTTGGTCGACCCGGACACCATCGTCGTGATGTCGCCGCACGCTTCGGTGGATCCCGACCGCATGGGCGTGAGCACGGCGCCCCGGTATGCCGGCTCCCTGGCTCAGTTCGGGGCGCCCGAGGTCGCGGTCGACCTGGCGGGCGACGTGCCGCTGGCCGAGAGCATCATCCGCGAGGCCGTCGCCTCCGGCCTGCCCGTCCGGCCCTTGGACGGCCGCCGAGGCGTCCTGGAGGTGGATCACGGCACCCTGGTCCCCCTGTCCTTCATCCTGGAGCATCTGGAGCGGCCGCCGCGCCTGGTGATCCTGACCTTCTCCTTCCTCGACACGCCAGGCACACCTGGACTTCGGGCGGATCCTCGCGGCCGCCCTCGAGGCGTGCGACCGTCGGGTCCTCTACGTAGCCAGCGGGGACCTGAGCCACCGCCTCACGCCGGACGCCCCCGCCGGGTACAACCCGCGCGGGCGGGAGTTCGACGAGCAGGTGGTCAAGGCGTTCCATGCCTGCGATTCGGCGGCGTTGCTGGCCATCCCCGAGAGCCTGCGCTGGATGGCCGGCGAGTGTGGCTACCGCTCGTTGGTGGTGCTCTTCGGGATCCTCGCCGGACGGCACTGCATGACGCGGGTCCTCTCCTACGAGGGACCGTTCGGGGTCGGCTACCTGGTCGGCTCGGTGGACCTGCTGGGCGTCGACGCCGAGATGGAATCGCGGCGATGAGCGGCGACTCCGCCGGAGCCCCGGATCGTCGAGGAAGGGAGGGTGACTCCCCGCCGGACCCGGTGCTGGCGCTGGCCCGGCAGGCCGTGGAGACCTACGTCCGCTCGGGTGAGACCGTCGCGCCCGACCTTCCTCCGGGAGAGGTACCGCAGCGGGCCGGCGTGTTCGTTTCGCTGCACGAGGCGGGCGGCTCCCTCCGCGGGTGCCTGGGCACGTTCCTTCCCACGAAGCCCTCGCTGGCCGAGGAGATCGTGACCAACGCGGTCAGCGCCGCCAGCCGGGACCCCCGCTTCTTCCCGGTCACCCCCAAGGAGTTGGAGGGACTGCACGTGTCCGTGGACATCCTCGACGCGCCCGAGGAGGTCGACGGACCCGAGCAGCTGGACCCGCAGCGTTACGGGTTGATCGTGCGGACGGACGATGGCCGCCAGGCGCTGTTGCTGCCGCGCCTCGAAGGCGTGGACAGCGTGGATCGGCAGCTCGCGGTGACCTGTCGGAAGGGAGGCATCGACCCGCGGCGGGACCGCTACCGTCTCTTCCGTTTCCGGGTCGAGCGCCACGAGGAGCCCGCGTCGCCTCCGGCGGACGCCGGGCAAGGACCGCGTGTAAGATAGAAGGAAGAAGCAAGGATGGAAGGATCGACGCCGGGTCGTCGGACGGAGGAGGGCTTCAGGGCCATGGATGAGGAGCGGGTCGACCGTCACAGCGATGAGGGTCTCTGGATCGTCGATCCCGACTGCTCGGCGTCGCGTCTTCGCCGTCTGGGCACCCGCATAGCCGACCTGCGGCACCTCGGTTGGGACATCGGCGTGCGGGGCATGGTGCGGCTCACCGGGCAGCATCGGGGCGACCGGCTGGACTTTCGGCTGCGTGCCTCTGCCCGCGACCTCCTGGCCGACAAGGGCCGGGCCGTCCGGGACGAGATGGAGTCGCTGGCACAAGCCGTGCAACGCGCCGGGTCTTACCCGGCTCGGGAGGAAGCCACGCGGGCCTTCCACGCGGCCATGGACGCGCTGCGCGAGCAGGTCCCCGCGGACGTCCTGCTCAAGCTGAGCGAGCACCTGCCCGAGGTCGAGGCCAAGCGCCTGCGGGCGGCCCTGCGCCAGCAGCACCACTAGCGCGGGGCTCAGCCCTTGACCACCGCCAGGGGCCGGAGACGGGCCACCTTGGGCGTGATCCCGGCACGGTGCATCACGCCGACCACGCGCTCCACGTCCTTGTAGGCCTCCGGCATCTCCTCGCCCAGGGTCTTGCGTCCCTGCGAGCGGACGATGATCCCCCGCTCGGCCAACTCCCGGTCGATCGGCGCGGCCCTTGGCCTGCTTGAGGGCCTGCGAACGGCTCATCGCCCGGCCGGCGCCGTGGCAGGAGGAGCCGAAGGTCTCGGCCATCGCCCTGGCCGTGCCCCGGCACACGTACGAGGCCGTGCCCATGTCCCCCGGGATCAGGGTGGGTTGACCCACTGAGCGGTAGGGCTCCGGCACCTCCGGATGCCCCGGACCGAAGGCCCGCGTGGCTCCCTTGCGGTGGACGCAGACCTCCTCTGCCGCGCCCTCCACCCCCTCCACCCGGTGCTCCTCGATCTTGGCGATGTTGTGGGCCACGTCGTAGACCAGCCGGAGGCCGAGGTCGGCCGGGGCCAGCCCCAGCGCCTTGAGCAACGCTCCCTCGGTCAAGTGCATGATCATCTGCCGGTTGGCCCACGCGTAGTTGGCGGCACACGCCATGGCGGCCAGGTAGCGCCGCGCTTCGGGCGAGCGGACGGGGGCGCACACCAATTGGCGGTCGGGCAGGTCGATGCCGTGGCGCCGGCTGGCTTCGGCCATCACCTGCAGGTAGTCGTCGCAGACCTGGTATCCGAAGCCGCGGCTGCCGCAGTGGATCATCACCGTGATCTGTCCCGGGAAGAGACCGAACGTCCGGGCCGCCTCGTCGTCGAAGACCTGGTCCACCACCTGCACTTCCAGGAAGTGGTTGCCCGACCCGAGGGTGCCCACCTGATCGGCTCCCCGAGCGTAGGCGCGGTCGCTCACGCAGCCGGGGTCGGCGCCCGGCAACGCGCCGCCGGACTCCGTGCGCGCGAGGTCGTCCGGGTGGCCGTACCCTTCCCGCACGGCCCACCCGGCGCCCTCGACCAGCACCCGCTCCAGTCGGTCGCGCCCGAGGGTGCGGATGGCCCCGTGGGAACCCACGCCCGGCCGGCACGTCCCGGAAGAGCTGATCCACCATGCGCTTGAGGGCGTCCTGTACCTCGTTCCGGTGGAGCGAGGTCGCCAGCAGGCGGACGCCGCAGTTGATGTCGTAGCCCACGCCGCCCGGCGACACCACCCCGTCCTCCGTACGGAAGGCCGCCACGCCGCCGATGGGGAACCCGTAGCCGAAGTGGATGTCCGGCATGGCCAGGGCGTAGCGGACGATGCCGGGAAGCTGGGCGACGTTGGCCACCTGGGTCAGGCTCTGATCGGCGCCGCCGAGGCCGTCCATGATCGCCTGGTCGGCATAGATGCGCCCGGGCACGCGCATGGCGCCGACGCGAGGCAGTTCCCAGACCACCTCGCCCACGCGTCGGGGTTGAGGGGCCGCGGGCCCCGGCATCGGGTCCTCCTCTCTAGACGTCCAGGATGACCCGCGCCAGCCAGCCGCCGTCGGGCGTCCGCTCCGCCGACAGCCGGTGGTAGGTCACCGCCTTGACCTCGAGCTTGACGTCGTGGCGGGAGCGGTCCAGCGGTTCGCCCCCACGAGGACCGCCCGGGCCCGGTCGGGCTCTTCCAGCGAGACCTCGGCGGCCGCGGCCAGGAACCCGGCGACGTCGAACTCGAAGAGCGCCTCGGTCAAGAGGGCCCGCAGCAGGTCCGCCGGCTCGGCGCCGCGGGCCTCCAGCACGCGGGTCTCGCTCCGCTCGACCCGCTCCAAGCCGCACAAGGTGGTCGTAGAAGGCGTAGAGGGCGTGCTCGAGCAGGCCGACGACGTCTTCCCCGGCCACCTCGAGGAAGACGTCCGCCGTGTGCTCCAGCTCCACGTACGTGCCGCTCATGTCCCGCTCAGACCAGCTGGGCGGGGGAGCCGGTCTCATTCCTCCTTCTTCGCGGCGGGCGGCTTCCGTCTGGTCTTCGGCTTCTTCGGCGCCCCCTGGACGTCCTTGACGGCCGGGGCCCGCTCCGTCTCCCCGCCGTGGTCGCCCACCGGCTCGGCGACGGGCAGGCCCTCCACCCCCAGCGCCTGGGAGAGGGTCGCGCTGACGTGGTCCACGTACACGACGGTCAGACCCTCGACCAACTCCTTCTCCTTGATCTCGTCGAAGTCCGCCTCGTTGCGGTCGGGGAGGAACACCTTGGTGATGCCGGCCCGCCGGGCGGCCAGCACCTTCTCCTTGATCCCGCCCACGGCCAGCACCTGGCCGGTCAGGGTGATCTCGCCCGTCATGGCCACCTCGGGGTCGATCGGCCGGCCCAGCACCATGCTGGCCAACGCGACCGCGATCGCCTGGCCGGCCGAGGGCCCGTCCTTGGGCACCGCTCCCGCCGGGACGTGGATATGGATGTCGTGCCGCTTGAAGAACGTGTCCGGCACGCCCAGGGCCGGGGCCACGCTGCGGATGTAGGTCAGGGCGGCCATGGCCGACTCCTTCATCACGTCCCCCAGCTGGCCGGTCAGCGTCAGGTGGCCGGTACCCGGCATGGCCCGCGCCTCGATGAAGAGGATGTCGCCGCCGGTGGGCGTCCAGGCCAGGCCGGTGGAGACGCCGGGCTCGCTGGTCCGCCGCTTGGTCTCGCGGAAGACCTTCTGCTTGCCGAGGAACTCGGGGATGTCTTCTGACTCGACCGTCGCGCTGCTCGATGCCCTCCTCCGCCACCTGCCGGGCGAACTTACGCGCGATGGTGCCCATCTGCCGCTCCAGGTTCCGCACCCCGGCCTCGCGGGTGTACCCCTGGATGACCGTGCGGAGCGCGTCGTCGGTGAAGCTCGAGCTGCTCCTCCTTGAGGCCGTGCCGCTCCAGCTGCCGCGGGATGAGGTACTGCTTGGCGATGTGGAGCTTCTCCTCCTCGGTGTAGCCCGCCAGGGAGATGATCTCCATGCGGTCGCGCAGAGGCGCGGGGATGGTGTCCAGCATGTTGGCCGTGGTGATGAACATGATCCGCGAGAGGTCGAAGGGCAGGTCCAGATAGTGGTCGCGGAACGTGTCGTGCTGCTCGGGGTCCAGCACCTCGAGCATGGCGCTCGAGGGGTCGCCCCGCCAGTCGGAGCCCATCTTGTCGATCTCGTCGATCATGAAGACCGGGTTGTTGCTCTCGGCGTCGCGGATGGCGCGGATGATGGTCCCCGGCATGGCTCCGATGTAGGTTCGCCGGTGCCCCCGCACCTCGGCCTCGTCGCGCACACCGCCCACGCTGATGCGCACGAACTTGCGGCCCAGGGCTCGGGCGATGCTCTTGCCCAGGCTGGTCTTGCCCACGCCCGGAGGCCCGACGAAGCAGAGGATCGGGCTGGTGATCTCCTTCTTGAGTTTCTGCACGGCGAGGAACTCCAGGATGCGGTCCTTCACGTCCTCCAGGTCGTAGTGGTCGGTGTCCAGCACCTCCCGGGCGTGGGGGATGTCCAGGTCGTCCTCGGTGGAGACGCTCCAGGGCAGCGACAAGATCCAGTCGAGGTAGGTGCGGATGACGCCGTACTCGGCCGCGGCCGGCGGCAGCTTGGCCAACCGGTCCAGCTCCCGGCGGGCCTGCTTGTCGGCCTCCTCCGGGAGCTTGGCCTCGTCCAGCCGCTCGCGGAGCTCGTTGACCTCGGCCTGGGTCTCGTCCGTCTCGCCCAGCTCGTCCTGGATGGCCTTGAGCTGCTGCCGCAGGAAGTATTCGCGCTGGGTCTTGTCCATCTCGGACTGGACCGACTCCTGGATCTTGGAGCCCAGCTCCAGCACCTCGAGCTCGCGGCTGAGGAACGCCGTCAGCTTGCGCAGGCGCTTGGACGACGTCCGCCTCCTCCAGCAACTCCTGCTTCTCCTCGGTCTTGATCCGCATGGTCGAGGCGATGAAGTAGCCCAGGGCGGAGGGCTCCTCGATGTTGGCCGCCGCCATCTCCAGCTCGTCGGGCAGGTAGGGCACGAGCGCGATGATCTTCGTGTAGACCGAGACCAGGTTGCGCTGCAACGCCTCCAGCTCCGTCCCCTCGTCCACCACGTCCGGGCACATCGTGGACCCGGCCGACCAGGTACGGCTCCTCTCGGATTACCTCGTCGATCCCGATGCGCTTCGCGCCCTGCACGATGATGCGCAGCGTCCCGTCCGGCGCCTTCAGCATCTTCTGGATGCTGGCCAGCGTCCCGAGCCGGTAGATGTCGTCGGTGCCGGGGAGCTCCACGTCTTCGGTCTTGACCGCCACCAGCGCCACCAGCTTGTCTCTGCCGAGCACGTCCTCGATCAGCTTGACCGACCGCGCCTGGCCGACGGCCAGCGGCATCATGGTCTCGGGGAAGACCACCGTGTCTTTGAGGGGCAGGATGGGGAGGGCGTCCGGCGTCTCCGGGTCGCTCCTCCTTCTGGTCCGCGTTGGGCCCGCTCAGCTTCACCTCGGTCGGTGCTCTCGGCTCCTCGTCGGCAGCGAGCAGCCAGAGCATCTCTCTCTCGAGTGCTCTCTCGTCACGGTCTCTCTGGTCACGACTCATGGCTCGTCACGCCTCCTTCTGGCCGGAGGGGGCCGAGCCGCTCGGTAGGTCGTCCTCCCGTATGGTGATGGGGATACGTTTCATCTCGGGCTTCTCTCTGATGGGCAAGACGATCTCCAGGAACCCATCCTGATAGTTCGCGGACGCCTTCGTGGCGTCGATGTCGACCGGCAGGTGGATGCGGCGCTCGAAGGCCCCGTAGGCGATCTCCATCTGCTGGTACACCTTGTCTTTGGGCCGCATGTCCACCCGCTGGCCCTTGACCAACAGGGTATGGTCCTCGGCCTCCAGATGGATGGTGTCCGGGTCGATCCCGGCGAGCTCCAGCTTGACGATCATGGCGTTCTCCGTCTTGCTGAAGTACACGTCCATGTTCGGCCGGAAGGCCGTCTGCGCACGACCGAACATGCGGTCGGGACCCATCAGCTCCAGGAACATGCGGTCGACCTCCGTCTGGAAGCGGCGAAATCCTTGTTGCCTGTCGGCACGCTCTCGATCCACTGCAGCCCCTTTGCTCCGGGGTTGATGCCGGTAGAGAATGGTATTGCCTCCGTCCGGCCTCGGCAAACGGCACGAGGCCGACGGGGGCAGGTCTTTTTCCCTGGCGCGCGCTGTTTCCGGTGGCGTCCTGGCGGGGGAGACCTGGGATGACCGTCGGTGCACCATCCTCGACCGCCGCCTCGGGAGGGTTCCATGCGTTGGTCCGTCCGTCTGTTCACCATCTTCGGCGTCGACGTGCGGGTCCACGCGAGCTTCCTGCTGATCGTCGCCTACTTCGCGTTCATCTGGGGGAGCGTGCGCAAGCCGGGGGGACTCGGCCCGGCCCTCTATGGCGTCCTGCTGGTCGTCCTGTTGTTCGCGCTCGTGGTGGTCCACGAGCTGACCCACTCCCGGGTGGCGCAGGCCTACGGCATCAAGGTACGGAGCATCACCCTGCTGCCCATCGGGGGGATGGCGTCGATGGAGGAGATACCGCAGGAGGCCAAGAAGGAGCTCCTGATCTCCGTGGCCGGCCCTCTGTCCAACTTGGTCCTGGGGGGGTTGATGCTGGCCGGCGCCTTCGCGCTCTTCCCGTCCAGCGACCTCACCGACCTGAGTCGGCTGATCTCCTTGTCGGGGGAGCCCAGCCCGAAGGGCGCTTACCTGTACTTGATGGTGATCAACTTCAGCCTGGCCATCTTCAACCTGCTGCCCGCGTTCCCCATGGACGGCGGCCGGGTGTTCCGGGCGTTACTGTCCTTCCGCCTGGGTCGGCAGCGCGCCAGCCGGGTGGCCGTGGTGGTGGGACAGCTGTTCGCGCTGGCCATGGGGCTGTTCGGGATTTTCTCGGGGAACATCCTTCTCCTGCTGATCGCCGCCTTCATCTACTTCGGGGCCCAAGGAGAGTCCACGGGCGACGCGGTCCGGCAGACGCTGGGTGATCTCCGGGTGAGCCAGGCGGTCAACGTGGCCGTGGAGTACGCCGGGCCGGACCAGGTGATCGGTGAGCTCGCCACGACGGCTCTTCCATTCGTACCAGACCGACTTCCCGGTGTTGGACCAGGACGGTTCCCTGATCGGGGTCGTCACCCGCGACCGCCTGATCGCCAGCCTGGCCGAGCACGGCGTCGATCACCCCGTCGCTCAGGCCATGCTGCGCGAGTTCCCGACGGCCAGCTTGGACGAGGCGGTCTTCGACGTCTTCCTGCGGATGCGCGGTGGCCGGTTCAAGGCCGTTCCCGTCGTGGAAGGGGACCGTTTCGTCGGCATGCTCTCCGTGGAGGACATCAGCGAGATCTACTCGCTGCTGTCGGCCGCCGGCCCCGACCTGGCCCGCCGAGTGCCGCCGGAAGGGCTGGGGTCCGGGGCCGACGAGGGCGTCTGATCGCGGCTCCGGGCCCGCGCGCTCACTAGGCCGACGCCGCCCGCTGAGACCGGGTTGCGGGTGACGCGCAGCTTCCATGATAATGAGAGGGCGACACATGAGTGGGCGGAGGCGCATCTTTTCACGAGGGCTGGGTAAGGAAGCACCGGTGAATGCGGGAGGAGGGTCCCATAGCTACTCAGCAAGGCGGCGAACATATCCCCCATTGGTCCATGGTCATCGACCTGGACCTGTGTACCGGTTGTGGTGCCTGCTCGGTCGCCTGCTTTGCTGAGAACAACATCGCGGTGGTCGGCGAGGATGAGATGGCCACCCACCGTGCCCTTCATTGGATCCGCATCGAGCGCTACTGGCGGGGTGACTACCCCAACGTCGAGGCTCCCCTTATCCCCCTGCTCTGTCAGCAGTGCGCGAACGCTCCGTGCGAGCCCGTCTGCCCGGTGTTCGCCAGCGTGCACTCCTCAGACGGCCTCAATCTGCAGGTCTACAACCGTTGCATCGGCACCCGCTTCTGCGGCAACAACTGTCCGTACAAGGTGCGGGTGTTCAACTTCTTCCGGCCCGAGTTCGACCCACCCCTGGAGCAGCAGCTGAACCCGGACGTCACCGTCCGCGGCATCGTCATGGAGAAGTGCACCTTCTGCGTGCAGCGCATCCGCCGCGCGCGGGAGGAGGCACGGGCGGAAGGCCGGCAGATGGTGGACGGCGACGTGCAGCCGGCCTGCGCGCAGACCTGCCCCACCGGGGCTATCGTCTTCGGCGACGCCAACGACCCGCGCAGTCAGGTGGCCCGACTGCTGAGGCGACCAGCGTGGCGTGCGTCTGCTGGAATTCCTCGATACGCAGCCGGCGATCCTCTACCTGAACCGGGAGGCCGATCGTGGCTGAGCGGCCCGGCCGGCAGGAACCGGCCACCGACGGCGGCACTCTGGACCCACGCCACGTCAGCCGCGCGCCCGAGCCCTGGGAACTGGAAGGGTACGACCGCCGCCTGGACGCCGTCGTGTTGGGCTACCTGCGCGAGATCAACCTGGGCTTCGTGCTGTTGGTGCTGCCGCTGCTGCTGCTGGTCACGGCCGGCTTCCTGACCTGGGGCTACCAGATGTGGAGAGGCATCGGGATCGCGGGCATCCGCCGCCCCACCTTCTGGGGTTTCTACATCACCAATTTCGTGTTCTGGATCGGCATCAGCCACTCCGGTACCCTGGTCTCCGCCATCCTCCGCGTGCTCAACGTGGAGTGGCGCCGTCCCCTGACCCGGGCGGCCGAGGCCATGACCGTCTTTGCCCTCAGCATCGGCGCCCTCTTCCCGCTGATCCATTTGGGGCGCACGCAGCGCTTCTACTGGATGCTGCCGTACCCCAACCAGCGGCAACTCTGGCCGAATTTCCATTCCCCGCTGCTCTGGGACATGCTGGCCATCTTCACCTATCTCACCGCCAGCAGCCTCTTCCTGTTCCTGCCCATGATCCCGGATCTGGCGGCCGCGCGCGACCGCGTAGGAGGGATACGCCGGCCCATCTACAAGGTGCTCTCGCTGGGGTGGCGCGGCACGCAGCAGCAGTGGAACCGGCTGCATCTGGTCATGCGCGTCTTCACCATCGTGGTCATCCCGATCGCCGTCTCGGTGCACACGATCGTGTCGTGGGACTTCGGCATGACCATGCAACCCGGCTGGAACAGCACCATCTTCGGTCCCTACTTCGTGATCGGAGCCATCTACTCCGGCATGGCCGCGCTTGGTCACCGTTCTGGTCCTGGTGCGGAAGGCGATGCACCTGGAGGACTACATCACCCTTCGGCACCTCGACCGGATGGGGAAGGTGTTGCTGGCGGTCGCGGCCATCTGGTTCTACTTCTTCTTCGCCAACTTCCTGACCGAATGGTACGGGGGCAACGTGGCGGTCAAGCAGATCGAGGAGATGATGGTGCGCGGCCCGCTGGCCCCCTTCTGGTGGGCGATGCTGG
Source organism: uncultured Actinomycetota bacterium (assembly GCA_963796315.1). Classification (GTDB taxonomy): domain Bacteria; phylum Actinomycetota; class Thermoleophilia; order RBG-16-64-13; family RBG-16-64-13; genus CAWCLH01. The sequence continues at coordinate 1,188,537 of CAWCLH010000020.1, read as the reverse complement.
GGGTCAACGTGGCCGTGCCCATGCTGCTGCTGTGGTGGCGGCGCATCCGCACCTCGCCGGTGATGATGCTGGTGATCTCCCTCCTGATCAACGTGGGCATGTGGCTGGAGCGCTACCTGATCGTGGTGGGCTCCAACATGCGCAACTACCTGTCCTACGACTGGGGCACCTACTGGCCGCGCTGGCCGGAGATCGTGATCACCGTCATGACCTTCGCCATGTTCACCTTGCTCTACGTGGTGCTTTCGAAGGCCATCCCCCTGATCTCCATGTGGGAGGTCAAGGAGGGGTGGCGCACCGAGCGCTGGCAGCGTGAGGGCCTGCTGGAACCCGTGGGCGACGTGCCCGGCATAGGGCCGCACGGCGCTCCTATCGCCGTCGACCTTCCCCGAGGGGAGGGGCTGTGAACGGCGAGCGTTTCGTGGCGGCCCGGGTGGACGGTGAGCAAAGCCTGATGCGGCTGATACATGGCTTGCAGGAGGCGGGCATCCCGCGGCGTAACATCGAGGTGCTCTCGGAGATCCCTCTACCCGTAGTCGGTCACCCACGGGCCCATGCGCGCCACGCGGCTCCTCTGGTTCACCTTCTCCGGCATGGCGTTGGGCATGGGCTTGGGTATCTTCCTCGCGGTCGTTGCGCCCCTGCTCTACCCGCTGATCGTCGGGGGGCAGCAGCCGGTGACCGTCCCGTCGCTGGTCATCTTGTACGAGTTGACCATGTTCGGGACGGTGGTCGCCACCCTGGTCGGCTTCGTGCTCGAGATGCGGCCGTGGCGGACGGCCAGGCGGCCGTACTGGCCGGGCGTGGTGGAGGGCGAGACCTACGTGGTGATCGAACCTCCCCCCGACTTCGTACCGGAAAGGGTGGCCGGCGTCCTCGAGGCAAACGGGGGTGAGCTGGTCGAGCTCGAGGAGGCGGCCGAGATGAGCACTGTCGCTCCCGAGGCCCGCCCCCGCCGTCGCGGGCTGATCCTGGTCGCCACGTTGGTGGTGCTGGCCCTCTTGATCATCGTCGTCGCCCAGATCTTCACCGGCTGTTGGATCCCGTTCCCGAGCTCGATGGAGTACCAGGTCTCGGTAGGGTACGTCGAGCCGCCGCGGGGCGCGGCGCCCAAAGACGCCGTGGCTTTCGCGAACCCCGGTGGGGAGGTCGGCGTCGCGGTGCCCCTGAACCCGGTGACGCCCAGTGCGGAGTCGGTGGCGGCCGGCAAAGCCCGGTACACGGCGTTCTGCCAGCTCTGCCATGGTGACCCCAAGAAGGCGCCCGGACCGGTGGGGCGCTTCTTCAAGCCGCCGCCGCCCGGCCTGGCCGCCGTCACTCCGGCCCTCTCCGACGGACAGATCTACCAGGCGGTCACCGCCGGCTTCGGCCGGATGCCCGCCCTCGCCTCTCGTCTGATGCCCTACGACCGCTGGAACGTGGTCAACTACCTGCGCAGCGTGGCGCCCTCCACCCAACCGTCGCCGGGGCCCGCACCTTCGAATGCCACGTTGCGGGCGGTGAATCTCTTTGCCACCAACTGCGCCCAGTGCCACGGTGCCACCGCGGAGGGAGCCTTCGCCCCTGGTCTGCGTCCTTCCTCGTTCGTCACGCACGCGACGGACGCGCAGGTCTCCGAGGTCGTCCACTACGGGCGTAAGGGCCGGGGGATGCCCGCCTTCGCGGGCGTTCTGACCGACGCGCAGATATCGGATCTCGTCGCCCTACTGAAGCGCCTGCAGACCCCGGAAGGCCAGAATCTGCTGCAGCAAGGTACCAGCCGGTCGACCACGACCACGACGCCGCCGGCCACGACGACCACGACCCTGTCACCCACGACGACGACCACGGTCGGACCCACCACGACGACCACCGGCGGCGCGACCACCACGACCACCGCGGATCTCACGGCGGCGAAGCGCGTCTTCGACGCCAATTGTCAGGGATGCCACGGCCCGGACGGCGCCGGGGGCGGCATCGGACCTCAACTGCACCCCAACCCAGCGCTGGCCGGCATGACGGACGCGCAGATCACGACCATCATCGAGAACGGCTTCCCGGGGACGGCGATGCCGGCCTGGAAAGGCCGCCTGACCGACCAGGAGATCGCCGGCTTGGTGGCCTTGCTGAAGAGCTGGCAGGCGGCGGGCGCCACCGACGTCGCCCAGGCGGCGGAGCCGCAGACCATCCCCTTCAGGCACGATCGGCACGTCAAGAACGGCGTCCAGTGTGTGTTCTGTCACAGCGGCGTCCTTCGCGGTCCGGCGGCCGACCTGCCACCGCTGGCGCTCTGCGCCGGCTGCCACCGGGCCATCACCACGCAGAACGACCAGACCAAGCAGGTGGTGGCCGCATACGACAAGCGGGAAACGGTGTCCTGGAAGCGGGTCTACAACCTGCCCGACTACGTCTACTTCTCGCATCTGCCTCACGTGGTCACCGCGCGGGTGGACTGCTCCTCGTGCCACGGCGACGTGGGGACGATGCAGCTTGCCCGCGGTGTCCGGCCCATGCGGATGGGCTTCTGCCTGAATTGCCACCGGCAGCAGCCCAACAAGCTCTTGCGCGACTGCGACACCTGCCACAAGTAGAGGACGGAAAGGCCGGTATGTTCAGCGAGATCACCAGGCGGGAGCTCTTCAAGAAGGCCGGCGTATTAGGTGCGGCCCTGGCGCTTAGCGGCTGTGGCGGCGACCGGGCCGAGGAACGCCTGGTGCCCTTCCTCGACTCACCCGAGGACCAGGTCGCGGGCGTCTTCACGTACTTCGCCAGCGCGTGTCAGGAGTGCTCGGCCGGCTGCGGCATCCTGGTGAAGCTCATGGGCGGACGGGCCCACAAGATCGAGGGGAACCCGCGTCATCCGGTCAACCAAGGGCGGCTCTGCGCGATGGGGCAGGCGGCCTTGCAGGGGCTCTACAACCCGGACCGGGTCCCCGGCCCCCGCGAGCGCTCCGGCCGTGAGGCCGCGTTCGGCAGCACCGACTGGAACAAGGGGTTGGCCAAGCTGACCGATGCCGTGCGGGGCGCGGGCGGAAAGGGCGGAGTGGCCGTCTGGGGCGGAGGGCACCTGTCCGACCACCTCTCTCAGCTGGTCGGGCTATTCCTGACCGCCGTGAACGGGAGCGGGGGAGGAACGTGGAACACCCGGCCGGTGGTATGGGACGTGGCCCGTGCCACCCAGGGCGAGACCCTGCTCCAGGACCTCATGGGCGCGACCACGGGGGAAGCCGGCATGCCCTCCTTCGCCGTGGGCTCGTCGGACCTGGTGGTCTCCTTCGCCGCCGACTTCCTTGACCACTGGCTCTCGCCGGTCTCCTTCGGTCGCGAGTATGCCCAGCTCCGCCGGAACATCCAGGGGCGCGGCCGCGTGATCCACGTCTCGTCCCGCTTCTCGGCCACCGCTGCGGTGGCGGACCGATGGATCGCGACACCCCCCGGGCGTGAGGGTGAGGTCGCCCTGGTGCTCGGTCGGGTGATCCTGGACGAGGGTCTGGCCGCCAAGCCTGGCGTCCCGGGCGTCGACGCCGTGTTCGCCGGAGTCAAGCCGCGCGAGTTGGCCGATTCGATGGGGCTCTCCTTCGAGGAGCTTGTGCAGGTGGCCCGGCTTCTCGGCGCGGCCCGGGCCCCACTCGCGCTCCCCGGGGGAGGACTGACCGGCTACGCCAACGGCCGAGACAGCCTGGGGGCCGTCATGGCCCTCGACCTGCTGCTGGGTGCCCAACGCACCACTCTGGGCAGGGCGCCGGTCGTGACGTCGCCGCCGGCTGCGGCGCAGGACGTGCTGCAGGCCGGTTCGGTCTCCTCGTTCGCGGACGTGCGGGACCTGATCAAGGCAATGCAGAGCGGCGCGGTCAAGGTGCTGCTGGTGCTGGACGGCGACCCCGCGCACGATCTTCCGCAAGCACTGGGATTCGAGCAGGCAGCGGCTAAGGTCCCGCTGATCGTCGACTGCTCGCCGTTCCCTACCGACACCCAGATGGCTTTGGCCGACCTGGTCCTGCCCCGTCCCACACCGCTGGAGACCTGGGGTTACTCCCTGCCACAGGCGGGGGCTCCGGTGGCGACGGTCAGTGCTCAGCAGCCGGTGGTCACCCAACTCTACGACACCCGCTCCTCCGCCGACATCCTGCTCTTCGTGGCGAAGGCCCTGGGCGGACAGGCCGCGGCCGCCCTACCCTGGAAGAACGAGGTGGAGTTCGTCAAGGCGAGGATAGCCACCCTGCGCACCGCACCGGGAGGCTCGATCCAGACGACCGATGCCGATGCGTTCGTCCGCACCTTCCAGGAGTTCGGTGGCTGGTGGCAGATGCCGGGGCAGACGTCCGTACCCACGGCTGAGTCGAGCCTGGGCATGCCGGTAGGGCTGACCGGCGTCCGTGTCCCGGCTCACGCCGATCCTCGCACGACGCCGCCTCTGGGCGGCGACGCCGCCGCGCGACCCTACGTCTTGGAGATCTACCCGCACCCGCTGATCGGCGGCGGTCGGGGCGCGAATCGCTCCTGGCTCCAAGAGGTACCGGCCACCCTTACCTCCATCGGCTGGTGGAGCTGGGCGGAGATCCACCCGACCGTAGCCGACAAGCTAGGCGTGACGACGGGCGACCTGATCAAGGTGAGCTCTCCCGCGGGTTCAGTCGAGGTGCCGGCCTACGTCTACCCCGCGGCGCGTCCCGACACGGTCGCCATCCCCCTGGGGCAGGGCCATCGGTTTTACGGCCGTTACGCGGAAGGTCGTGGGGTCAACCCGCTGGACCTGCTGGAACTGGTGGAGGTGGCCGGGACCGGGGAGCTGGCTTGGGGAGCCACGCGAGTATCGGTGGAGAAGGCCTCGGGGCACCGCCGCCTCGCTCGGCTCGAGGGTTCCGACGCCCGGCTGGTGCCCCAGGGTCTGTAGCCGGTACTACGCCGCTCTCCGCTGCTGTTAGTCGACAGTCTGCTCTGGCGCCCACTTCTCGATCGCCGCTCCCGTTCCCCTCGCCAGCGGCCCCAGTGCGTCATGAAGCTATGGTTCGCGGCGCTATGGGTTTACGATAGCCTTACGAGGGGTGGGCGGTCGCCGCATCCCGACACGGGCGCGAGAGAAGGAGGGACCGATGGAGTCATCACGAACGAGGCTGATCCTGCTGCTGGTCGCGACGGTGGTCCTGTTCGGCACCGTCGCGGGAGCGGCCGCGGCGGCGCCGCTGACCGACACCAGGAGCAACTGGGCAAGGACCTGTTCTTCGACACGAACCTGTCCGACCCACCCGGCCAGGCCTGTGCGGCCTGCCACGGACCTGACGTCGGCTACACCGGGCCGGATGAGGCCATCAACATCGGCGGAGCGGTCTACGAGGGCGCCGTCGCGGGCCGATACGGCAACCGCAAGCCGCCGGCGGCGGCATACGCGGGCGACAGCCCGGTCCTGCACTACGGCACGGAGTGGGTCGGGGGCATGTTCTGGGACGGCCGGGCCACCGGGGGGTCCTCGGCGATCCTCTGGCCGAGCAGGCCCAGGGCCCGTTCCTGAACCCGCTGGAACAGAACAATGCGAGTGCGCAGGCCGTGATCGACAAGGTGCTCGCGTCCAGCTACAACGACCTTTCATGCAGGCCTGCACTGCCGCCGATGCGACCACCACCGAACAGCAGTACGAGCGTCATCGGGCGGGCCATCGCCGCCTACGAGCGTTCGAGTGAGGTCAGCTCAGTACACCTCGAAGTACGACTCCTGGCTTAAGGGCCAGGCCAAGCTGACCGGCCAGGAGCGTATGGGCCTCGAGCTCTTCACCCACAAGGCCAAGTGCGCCACCTGCCACGTCCCGCCGCTCTTCACGGACTTCACCTACGCCAACCTCGGGGTGCCGCCCAACCCCGTGAACCCCTTCTACGACTGCTTGGAACCCCGCTGGAGCGGACTGGGTCGACAAGGGCTTGGGCGCCTTCCTGAAGGGTGCCGGCTATCCGGAGGACGGTCTAGATCCGAGATCGGCAAGCATGAAGGTGCCCACCCTGCGCAACGTGGACATGCGGCCGAACAAGAAGTTCGTCAAGGCCTACGGGCACAACGGCTACTTCAAGAGCCTCGAGGAGATCGTCCACTTCTACAACACCCGCGACGTCCCCGGCGCCGGGCTGGCCGGCTCCGGAGGTCTCCGCCAACCTCGACACGAGTGTGGGCAACCTGCACCTGCCGCCGGTACAGGAAGCCGCAATCGTGGCGTTCCTGAAGACCCTCACCGACCAGTAGCCCTGTCGATGTCCTCCGGTGGGCGGCCCGGACGGGCCGCCCACCCTCTCTCGGGCCCGCGGGCGAAGGGTCGGGTCGACCGGACCGCGGGCCGTCGACCCCTCACCCCTCCTGCTCGGTGGGGCGTACCAGGAGTTCGTTGACCGCCATCCGCCGGGGGCGGGTGACGACGTACGTGATCGCGTCGGCGATGTCCTCGGCCTCCAATCGCTCCATGTTCGCGAAGCGGGCGGACGACGCCGCCCGGATCTCCGGGCGCACGTGCTCGATCAGCTCGGTCTTCACGGCCCCGGGCTCCACCACGGCGACCCGTACGTGACGGCCGGTCACTTCCTTCCGCAGCGATTCCGTGAAGCCCACGACGCCGAACTTGGTCAGGTTGTAGACGCCCGAGCCGGCGCGCGCGACCCTGCCGGCCACGGAGCTGATGTTGACGATGTCCGCGACCTGCCGGGGCGGGCCCTCCGCCGCGTGGAGCAGGCGGGGCAGGGAGGCATGAGCGACGTAGAGCAGCCCGAGGACATTGAGCTGGACCATCCGCTCCCACTCCTCGAGCGGCGCCCCCTCGACGGGGCCCAGGAGCATCACGCCCGCGTTGTTGATGACGATGTCCAGGCGGCCCAGCTCGTGGGCCGCGCGGTCGACGGCGGCCACCGCCTGGTCTCGGTCGGTGACGTCCGCTTGGATGGCGAGGGCCCGTCCACCCCGGGACTCGAGCTCCTGAGCCAGGGTCTCGAGCCGTTCCCTGCGCCGCGCCACCAGGGCGACGGCCGCTCCCTCCGCGGCGAGCGCCCGCGCCGTCGCCTCGCCGATACCGCTGCTCGCGCCCGTGATCAGCGCCGCCGTGCCCTCCAACCGCTCCGACATCGTCTGCACTCCCTTCGGACGAACCAGTTCACCCTGCCGCCCCGGGCGCTACGGTACGGCTACCGTGCCGCCTCGAGTGCGGTGATGATCCGGCCCAACAGCTGGATCTGGGCCCCGTACTCCGCCCAATCCCCGCTCCGCTGAGCCGCAAGTGCCCGCTCATAGGTCTGCTGGGCGAGGGCGGTCAGCGCCGCGCGGTCGGTGGGGAGGGGAGCCCCGGGGGCGATGGTGGTCCCGGTGCTGCCGGGACCCAGGGTGGTCGGGGGCGTGGTCGTGGTAACCGTCGTCGGCGGGGTGGTCGTGGTGGTCGTACCCCCGGAGGGGGTGGTCGTGGTGGTCGTGGTACCCGGCCGCTCCAGGGTGGTGGTGGTCGTGCCGCCGGTGGGCCGGAAGAGGCGGTCGAGCGACTCGCCGAGGGTGGGCTCCATCACCACCTTCTGCCCGTAGACCACGATCACCCGCTTGAGCTCGGGGATGGGGCTTTGCGAGGCCTGAAGGTAGAGCGGCTCGACGTAGACCAGGTTCCCTTCGATGGGGATGACCAGCAGGTTGCCGCGGATCACCCGGCTCCCCGCCTGGTCCCACAGGGTGACTTGAGCGGAGATGGTCGGGTCGTTCGAGATGCGTGACTCGATCTGCGCCGGCCCGTAGATCAGGGTGTCCTTGGGGAACTCGTACAGCTTCAGCTGGCCGTACGCGTCGCCGTCCATGCGCGCGGCCATCCAGGAGATCATGTTGTCCTTGCGCAGCGGGGCGAACGGTTGGAGCAGCAGGAACTCTTCCTTCTGCTGCCCGGGCAGCGCCATGATCACGTAGTAGGGGACGACCGGCACCTCTTCGCCGGCGTACTGCTCGCGCGGGATGACCCAGACGTCCTCCTTGTTGTAGAAGACCTGCGGGTCGGTCATGTGGTAGGTGGAGAGCACCTCGGACTGCAGGGGAAGAGGTCCTCCGGATAGCGCAGGTGGTCGCGCAATTGCTGCGGCATCTGGTCGCCCGGCGTCATCAAGCCCGGGGAAGACCTTGCCCCAGGCGTTCGCCACCGCGTCGTTGGGATCGATCTGGTAGAAGGTGACCGTGCCGTCGTAGGCATCGATCGCGATCTTGACGGAGTTGCGGATGTAGTTCGTGCCGTTGGCGCGTGGCTGCGAGTAGGGGAAGCGGCTGGACAGCGTGTACGCGTCCCAGACCCAGACCAGGCCGCCGTCTTCCTTGATGACCATGTAGGGATCGCGGTCCAGTCCTAAGAACGGGGCGATGGCGTGGACTCGCTCGCTCAAAGACCGCCGGAACATCAAGCGCGAGTCGGGTGTCAGGTAGTCGGAGAGCAACAGCTTCAGCGTGCCGAATCGCCAGGAGAAGGCCGCGCGACGCGCGAAGGAGGCGATGGGGATGCCGCCCTTGCCTGTGTAGGTCGTGTAGACGTTCTCGCTGCCCTTGGGATAGTCGAGCTCCTTCGCCGTGGTCCGCGCCATGACGAAGTCGCCGCCCACCTCCCCGTAGTAGATACCCGGTCGGGTGATCTTGAGGTTGGTGGAGGTCACCGGCGGGATGTCCTTGACGAAGAAGAAGGGCAGACCCTCCCCGGTCACCTCGTTGACGGCTGCCACCACCGCGCCGTATCCGTGCGTGTAGGTGAGGTGCTGGTTGACCCAGGTGCGCGCCTGGGGCTGGAGGCCGGCGGTGTCCATCTCCCGGGCAGCCAGCATCACCTGACGATAGTCGCCGTTGACCGAGTAGCGGTCGACGTCCACGTCCTTGATGACGTAGTAGGGACGCAGCTCCTGGATCTGGGTGTAGGTATCCAGGAGGGGAGTCGGATCCCAGAGGCGGATGTTCTTGACGGTGCCCTGGTTCGCCTGCACCTCGGCGAGGGTCAGGTCCTGAGCCACCGGGAAGGGGTCCTGCGTGACGCCTTCCAGCCCGAATGCCCAGCGGGTGGCCTTGATGTTGTCGGCGATGTACGGCGACTCCACCGCGATCTCGTTGGGGGAGACCCGGTACTGCTGGACGATCGCCGGATAGATGTTGCCGGCCGTCAGCCAGAACACGGCCATGAGCCCGATGGCGATCAGGGGCAGCCGCCAACCTTTGTAGCGGATGTTGACCAGGAACAGGAGTGCGGACACCAGGGCCACGATCGCCAAGATGCGCAGCACGGGGAGCTCCGCGTGGACGTCGGTGTAGCTGGCTCCGAACACGGTGCCCCGCGCGGAGTAGTTGAGCTGCCACGTGGACAGCAGGTAGTCGCCCGCCTTCAGGACCAGGGCGAAGGCGGCCAGCACCGAGAGGTGGCCCTTCACGTGGGCGGCCAGAGCTATCCGGTTCTCCCGGAAGGTGATCGCCTCGTCCACGAGGTAGAGCACGACGACGGCGATCAACGTGAGGATCAGGGTGACCAACAGGAAGGACAGCAGGCGCTGCGCGAGCGGAAGGACGAACACGAAGAACGAGGCGTCCCGGCCGAAGATGGGGTCCTTGAAGCCGAAGTCCACCCGGTTGAGGAAGAGGAGGACGTCCTGCCAGGCCCCGCCGGCGTTCAGGGCGAAGAAGAAGGCCAGGAAGACGGAGATGCCCAGAAGGATCCAGCGTACCGACCGGCCCTCGATGCGCTCCACCACCTCCAGCACGGGGTTCTCGCTGTCCAGGTCTCCCCTCAGGAGCGTCTTGGGCGAGAAGTGCCACGCCAGCAGCAGGTTGACCGCAAACACCGCGAAGAACAGCACCCCGCCCGCCAGGCCGGTCAGGACCTGCGCGACGATGCGGGTCCAGTACACCTGGGTGAACCCCACCTCCTGGAACCAGAGCACGTCGGTCCAGACGCGTGCCAGGATACTGAGGAGGACGACCAGGACGGGTATCGCGGCAAGCAGCCAGAGAAGACCGATGCGCCGCCCTCCCCTTCGACCCCCTCGTTTGCCGCCCCCGAACCGAGGACGGACCACGTTACCTTCCGGTTCGCCTTGGGAGCGGGCGGTCATGCGTTCGATAAGATACTGCAGCAACCGGGGGAGACCGGGGGTCCGGGTCCTCCGGGGGAGGGTCGCCCGTTCGCTTCGAGCCGCGTGCTCCGACGCGTCCTGGGGACCGTCGATGACCTCCGGGTTTCTGGCGTGGGCGGGTTCGCTCATGGTGCCAGTCTATCGTCTGGAGGGGGCGTTGGTATACTCCGAGCAGGGCACGCGCAGGGGACCGACGGCCGAAGTCATGCGGTGTGGAGGTGGGCGACGATGCCTACGCAGGCCATCGAGGAGTACCTCGAGTCCATCTACAAGCTCCAGCACCGGGGCGTCAAGGTCATCGGCGCACGGCTGGCCGAGGACCTGAACGTCGCCGCGCCCACGGTCACCGAGATGCTTCGCCGGCTTCGCCACGAAGGCTTTGTCGAGTCCGGCGACGGCAAGGAGGTCGTGCTGACGCCCAAGGGACTCGAGGCCGCGGAGGTCCTCGGTGCGCCGCCACCGGCTGTCCGAGCGCCTGCTGACCGATATCCTGGGGATGCCGTGGTCGGTGGCCCACGACGAGGCCTGCAAGTTCGAGCACGTGATCTCGCCGGAGGTCGAGGAGCGCTTGGCGAAGGTCCTCGACTACCCCACCACCTGTCCGCACGGCAATCCCATCCCCGGGTCCAGTGGGGAGCCGGAGATCCTGGCCCGGTTGAGCGAGCTACCGGTGGGGGCTCGCGGCGTGTTGCGCTGCGTCGTGGCGGAGGACGAGGAGTTGCTCCGGTACGTGGAAGAGCTCGGCCTTGTGCCGGGGGTGAAGGTGGAGGTGGTGGGTTACGCGCCGCTTCGGGGTCCGGTATGCGTGTCCCTCGGTCCGGGCGCCCGGGTGTTCGTGGGACTGACAGCGGCCGAACGCCTGTTGATCAAGGTCCGCGCCGAGTAGTCCGGGCCCGTCCGGCCCTTCAACGCGCGACCGGGCCGGCTTTGACGAAACGCTCCACCACCTCGATCAGCTCCTCCACCGCGTGGTCGCCGCCTGTCCCGTCTTCGATCGCGCCGCGTACGCAGCCCCGGATGTGGTCTTCCAGGATGATCACGCCCACCTTCTGCAGCGCGGCCATCACCGACGAGACCTGGGTCAGCACGTCCACGCAGTACTGCTCTTCGTCGATCATGCGCTGGAGGCCGCGCACCTGTCCCTCGATCCGGCGCAGCCGGGTCAGGAGCACGGGCTTGTCCTGAACGTAGGAGGCCATCCCCGCTCCTTTCGTCGCGATGTCCACGTATAGGGGGTGGGGGTATATGGTACCATAGCCTGGTACGGTGAGCGACCAGCCGGCCGGGCCCTCCTGGGCCGGGCGGCGGAGCGGAGGAAGCAGATGACCGAGAAGACGTACAAGGTGCCGGACGTGTCGTGCGGCCACTGCAAGAAGGCCGTCGAGTCCGCGGTCGGCGCGATGGCCGGCGTCAAGAGCGTCGACGTGGACGTGGAGGCCAAGACGGTGGATATCGCCTTCGACGAAGCCGCCGTGACCGAGAGTGCTATCCTCGCCACGCTGGCGGAAGAGGGGTATCCCGCGGCTGCCTAGAGGCCTGAGACGACGTGTCGACCGGGCGGGCACCGCGTCCGGCCCCGGTCGAGACGACGGAGGGACGATGCGGGAGCTAGCGGCGGACGTGGTCGTCGTCGGAGCGGGCCCGGCGGGGTCGGCGGTCGCCACCCTGCTCGCGGAGTCCGGGCACGAGGTGCTCGCCGTGGACCGGGCGCGATTCCCTCGCGAGAAGGTGTGCGGTGACGGACTTGCCCCGCGCAGCGTGGCCATGCTGCGCCGGTTGGGCCTCGAGGAGCGGCTACAGGAGCGTGGCTACCGGCCGCTTCGCCGCTACCGTATCTTCAGCAGCTGGGGCGACTCCGTCATCGCCGAGTTGCCGACCTGGGGCAAGGGCCCCGACTACCTGTACGTCGTGCCCCGGTTCGAGCTGGACCAGCTCCTGGTGGACCGGGCGCGCGAGGCCGGCGCCCGGGTCGAGGAGGGCGTACGCGTCCTCCGTCCCGTCGACGGGGCTGGTTCGAACGTCCTGTCCGCCCGCACGGACGAGGGCGAGCAGGTGCGGCTCCGCGGACGGGTGGTCGTGGCGGCGGACGGGTCTCGGGGCTCGTTCTCCCGAACGGTCATGCCGTCCGAGCGCCTGTCCCCCTACGCCGTGGCGATGCGCGTCTATATGGAGGGAGTCAGCGGTCTCGACGACGCCCTTCATTTCTTCGTGGACCCGGACCTTCTGCCCGGCTACGGCTGGATCTTCCCCGGCGGTCGGCCGGGGCAGCCGGCGAACGTGGGCCTGGGCATACAGGCGAGGGCGCTTCGACGCCGGCCGGAACGCTTGGCGCAGATCTTCGACCGGTTCCTCGGACCAGACTCCATGGCCTGGCCCTATCTGGCGGATGCGCGCCCGGTCGGACCCGCGGCGCCGTTTCCGCTCCTGCTCGACTTCCCCCGGGGCCGCCGGCGACTGGGCACGACCCTCTTCGCGGGAGATGCGGGTAACCTGATCGACCCACTCTCCGGCGAGGGCATGGCCTACGCGCTGGAGAGTGCCGGAGCGGTGGCAGACGCGGTCGGAACGGCCTTGCAGAGCGGCCGGCTGAGCGACCTTGCCCGGTACGACGCCAAGATCTGGCGAGGGCTCTCGATGGAGTTCCTGGGCGCCTACCTGGTCCGCCAAGTACTGGTCCGGCCGGCCGGGAACGGCCTGGTCGTCCGCCTTCTCCAGCGCGACGACGGCCTGGCCCGGGGAGGCATGGGAGTGCTCTCCAACAGCGTGCCGGCCACCTGGCTCCTGCGCCCCGATGTCCTCGGCGCGTGTCTTCAGGCCACGGCGGCTGGTCTCTATCGTGCGCGCCTCTCGCCCCGCCGGTGGTTCGAAGGCGTCGTCCTGAACCAGCGCAGAGCCGTCAGTACGAGCCAGACGATCGCCAGTGCGCCGGTCGTGGCCACGGCGAAGGCACGGATGGCGGGTAGCTCTTGCGGAGTCGGCCCGCGGGGGTGGTAGCCCAGTCCGTAGTCGACGTAGTCGTTCATGGCGTACCACGCGATCACGGCCAGTGTTTGCGGGAATCGGGGGGCCAGCAGGGGCAGCAGTGCCAATCCCTCCAACACCATGCCGAAGTGGTTGAGACTCAAGACGACCCGCTCCAGGGTATAGGGCTCACCACTGAGCCGCGCGACGAACCAGACCCAGTCGGTCCACAAGCCGTACTTGATGGCCCCCATGCAGGCCAGTAGGCCGAGCAGGTCGGTCCGGCCGCGGCGGTGCAACACGATCAAGGCGAACGCCCACAACGTCGCGGAGAGGGGACTGTCGGGAATGAACGGCCAGAGGTGGAGCGGCGCGGCCCGGATCTCGTCGCCGTACCAGTAGAGGTACCCGGCCAGCGAGCTGACCAGGTTGATGGTGACCAGCGTCCAGACGATCAAGGGGGTCCGCGCGAGCCAATGGGAGAAGCGCCCCCACGTTCCCCAGAGCGGGGGAGGGACCGGGATGGGCGTCGTGCGGGTGGACATGGCCGGCCAGTATAGCCGACGCGGTCGGAGGGCGGTTTGGACCAACTGGTCGGCGAGCCTTGTCGCGTCGGTCGTCGGCTTGCTAGAATACCCCCGCAGGTATAAACGATGCGATCGTCCGGGAACCGAGCCCGAGCGACCCGAGGGTCGATACAGAGGGCGTGGGCTGTGGAGCGCGGAGCCGCCTGTTCCGCTGGGTAAACCGTAGGGAGTCGTCAGCAGAAGGAGAGGATGTCATGGGTAGTGGCATGGTGCAGGATCTGGACAGCCAGTCATTCGACAAAGAGGTCATCCAGGCGGAGGGCCCTGTGGTGGTCGACTTCTGGGCGCCGTGGTGCGGCCCGTGCAAAATGGTAGGTCCGGTCCTCGAGAAGCTCGCCGTAGAGCACAACGAGAAGGTGACGGTCGCCAAGCTCAACGTCGACGAGAATCAGGAGATCGCCGCTCGCTACGGCATCATGAGCATTCCCACGGTCATCCTGTTCGAGGCCGGCAAGGTCAAGAGTCAGATCGTCGGGGCGCGCAGCCAGAAGGACTACGAGAAAGAGTTCGGCCTAGCCTAGGCCGAGGAGGGTTCAGCATGGAGAATGTCACGACGAAAGAGCTGATCGTGGTCGGGTCGCGCGTGTTCGACGCCTGCCGCGGCGGTGGTTGAGCGCCCCCTCTGTCTCTGGAGGAGACGGTCGGCTACATCAACCGCTACCTGGAGCAGGACTACGGCGAGGGTGTCGGCGTCACCTATCTCGACGTGGCCAGCCCCGAGTTGGCGGACTATCCTGTGCTCCGTGAGGCGATCGAGGCGGGCAGCCCCGTGCCCATGGTGCTCTCCGGCGACACGCTGAAGCACCCGCCCGTGCTCTCGTTCGCCTGGATCGTCAACGAACTGCGACAGCTGGGAGTGGTTGACTGATGGCCTCCTACGATCTGCGTTGCGATGCATGCGGGCAGGACTTCGAGCTCTTCGTCCAGGGTTTCCTGAAAGACGACCAGAAGGTCTGCCCCGAGTGCGGTAGCCGTGACGTCGAGCAGCGGTACACCGGGTTTCTCTGTGGCTCCACGGCCGGGGGCGGCTCGTCCGCTCCGGCGGGCTGCGGCCATACCGGGAGCTTCGGTTGAGCGCACTAGGGCGCCCGTTGGGCGCCGTGAGACCTCGGGGCATCTTCGTCCTGTGCTTGATCCTGTTCGCGAGCCTGGTGGCGGCGGCTCCGGCCGCCGCGCAGGAGGCGGTGGACGTAGCCCTGTCGCCGGAGCAAGAAGCGACAGCGAAGAGGCTCGAGACCAAGCTGATGGGCCCCTGCTGTTGGACGCAGCCGCTGTCCGACGCTCACCTCAGCGAGGAGGTCGTCCTGGCCAAGGCACAGGTCCGTAGCCTGCTTGCTCAGGGCAACACGGAGCAGCAGGTGCTGGACGTCTTCATCGCCCAGTACGGGCAGAAGATCCTGACCAAGCCCCGGGCCAGCGGATTCAACTGGCTGGCCTACGTGCTTCCCCCGGTGGGCGTAGCGCTGGCGGGAGGCGTGGTGCTGGTGGCCATCAGGCGCTGGCGCGGCCCCGCCTCGTCCACGCCGGTGCCGGTTGCCACTCCTTCGTCCGGGCCCGACGCGCCGGACTCGGAGTACCGTCGCCGCGTGCAGGAGGAACTCGACTCGTTCGATGCCTGACGCCGGACGAGCCGTCTGAGGGCAGCGGAGGGTCGGCCGTTAGTTGGCTCGAAAGTGGGTACAGTCATGGGGCGTCGCTCGAAGGGGCGACGCCCCATCGTCTGTTCAGGACCGGTGCTGCCGTGTGCGCGAGGTCTGTGCCGAGGTCACCCGGTCCGTGTCGCTCCATGGGAGGTCGTCGTGAGCGATCCCAATACCGGCGCCGATCCCGCCGAGAAGTCCTCCCACTACGAGGTGGTGGTGGTCGGTGCGGGGCCGGCCGGCATCTCCGCCGCCATCAATCTGGCCAACCGGAAGAAGAGCGTGGTGGTGATGGACGGGCAGCGCCCGTTCTCGTACACGCGGAAGGCGCCCAAGGTCCCCAACTATCCCGGGTTCACTTTCACGAGCGGGGAGGGGCTCGCGTCCGCCTTCATCGAGCATCTCGAGCGGTTCAACGTGCCCCTGCTGCGGGAGAAGGTCTCGAAGATCTACCGGGAGGACGACCGACTGGTCCTCTTCACCGACAAGGACATGTACGAAGCCAAAGTGGTCATCCTGGCGAACGGGCTCTATCGGGAGCCGGACCTGGAGGGTGAGGACGAGCTGGTCGGCCGGGGCGTGGCCTACTGTGTCAGCTGCGACGGCCGTCTGTTCGCCGGAAAGGACCTGGCCTTCATCAGCTACTTGGAGGAAGGGGAGGAGGAGGCCACGGTGTTGGCCCAGGACTTCGCCTCATCCCTGGTCTACCTTCCCCTCTACGGCGGCCCCTACCACCTGCCGGCCGGCGTGCGGGTGCTGGCGCGGAAGCGTCCCGGCCGGCTCTTCCGGGACGAGTCCGGGAAGGTCCACGTGCTCCATCCCGACGAAGAGGTGGTCGTCGACGGAGTCTTCGTCTACCGGCGCAGCGTCGCCCCTCACGACCTGCTGGAGGGCTTGGAGGTGGAGGGCGGACATATCGTCGTCGACGCCTCCCTGCAGACCTCGGTGCCCGGCGTGCTGGCCGCCGGCGATGCCACGGGCGAGCCCTACCAGATCGCCAAGGCGGTGGGGCAGGGCCAGATCGCCGCGTTCCAGGCGCTCCAGCTGTTGAGGCCGGCCGTCCGGGGGACGGCTTCTTCCGGTACTGCCGAGCGAACGGCTGCGTCCGGCGGTCGGGCCGCACCGCAGGCGTTGGCCGATGAGGACAAGAAGGAGCTCAGCGCGCTCTTCGAGGAGAAGCTGGCGGGACCGGTGCGCCTCGTCCATCTGACCCAGCTGGCCGGCACCGGACGCTCGCTCCCGACGGAAGCGTGCCGGGAGGCTCGGCAGCTGGTCGAGGACCTCGCCTCGTTGTCGGCCAAGCTGGAGCTGGACGTGCACGACATGCTGACGGAGAAGGAGCTCGCGGAGGAGCTCGGGGTCGAGCGCATCCCGGCCACGTTGGCGGCGCGTCCGGGTGAGGCTGCTCGCCTCCGCTTCTTCGGAGTGCCGGAAGGCTATGAGTTCGGCCCCCTGGTCGACGCTTTGGTCGATCTGTCTGCCGAGGCGCCCGGCGAGGTGTCCGACGAGACTCGCAGCGCGTTGTCGCGGCTTCGGGTGCCGGTGCGCCTGGAAGTGCTGACCACGTCCACCTGCCCGGTCTGCCCCGGGGTGGTGCGCTTGGCTCACCAGTTCTCTTTGGCCTCGCCGAAGATCACCGTCGACATGGTGGCGGCGTCTGATTTCCCGGAGCTGGTGCAGCGCTATCAGGTCGGCCAGGTGCCGCTGGTGGTGGTGGATGGAGTCCCGGCGGAACCGGGCCGCGTGGACGAATCCAGACTGCTGGAGTTGATCCTCGCGTCCGCCGCGGGCCGCGACACTTCCCGACGGCGCGACGGCGTGTCCCGACGATCGCCGGCGAAGGGAGGGTCTAGCTCTCCTTGATGCTGACGGCGCCGTAGGGGCAAGGTTCGACGCAGTCGCCGCAGCCCATGCAGTCCGACGGTTTGACGATGGCTTCCTCGTCAGGCCCCATCTTGATGAGTGCCTTGGTGCGGCAGGCCTTCTTGGGCGGACATTCCCTACACGCCTGACACTTCTCGAAATCGACCTGCGCGACCTTCACGGACCCTCCTCATCGGGTGGCGCCCCTCATCGGGTGGGCTCCACTCCGGCCGTGAAGCCCATTGCATACCCCGGGGGGTAGGAGTATACGCGGTGTGAGACGTCCCGACGTCGGGAACTCGTCCCGCCTTTCCCGCGTCCGAACGAAGGCCGCAGGGAAGCGGCGCGGCACGCGTGCCGGGGCATGGGGTTCTCTTGGCAGCAGACGTCGCATCAGGTAGCATTCCCGGCGTCTCGTACCCCGCTTCACAAGCCTCGTCGTGGAGGAAAGGAACAAGCCCGCATGAATAGGAAGAACCTGATCGCTATCGGCGTCGCCGCGGTGGTGGTCGTCGTGCTCATCGTGGTGTTGAGCAGCAACAACAACAACGGCAATAGCACTGACGTCGCCGCGGGTACCAATTCGTCGGCATCCGCTCCTCCCATCTCGCCCGATGCGACCGTCCCGCCCGGTCATGTCCCCATCAGCGGAGAGACCACGGCGACTGCGGCACCGGCGAACACCGAGGCGCTGAAGACCCTCGAGGCCGCCTACAAGAAGAACCCCAAGGACGTCGCCACCCTCTTGAGTCTCGGCCAAGCCTACGTGGAAGCCAACCGGACGGCCGACGCCTCGAAGAAGTTCAATGAAGCTCTGGCGGTCGACGCGAAGAACGTCGATGCCAAGGTGGGGCTGGCGATGCTCGACTTCAACGCGGGCAAGAGCGCTGAAGCCGAGAAGCAACTGCTGGCGCTGAGCCAGCAGGATCCCAAGAACCAGGCCGCTCTGTACAGCCTGGCCATCGTGTACTTCTCCACGAACGAGCGCGACAAGGCGAAGGCGACGTGGGAGAAGGTCGCGGCTATCGATCCCAAGAGCGAGCTGGGCTCGCTGGCGGCGCAGTTCATCAGCCTGATGGACAACCCGAGTTCCGGTGGTTCCACCGGATCGAACCCGCACGGCGCCACCACCCCGACGACCACTCAGTAAAGGAACGATCGGAGGTCCCGGCCCGCTGAAGCGGGCCGGGACCTCCTCATCCCCATGCATCCGGTGCTCTTCCACTTTGGGCCGGTGACGGTCCGTTCATTCGGGGTCATGATGGCCCTTGCCTTCGTCGCGGCCGGCATCGTCGCGTGGTGGCGTCTGCGACGGCTGGGCGAGAACCCGGAACTGGTCTACAACCTGTTGATCGGCGCCATCGTGGGCGGGGTGGTCGGGGCGAAGCTCCACTACCTGATCCTCCACCCGGATCAGTTCCGCGTCGCCGCCTTCAACGGGAGCGGGCTGGTGTGGTACGGCGGGCTCTTCGGCGGCACGCTGGGAGTGATCATCGCGGCGCGGCTGTCCAGACTCCGCATAGCCACGACCGCCGACGTGGTCGCGCCCGCTCTGGCGATGGGCTATGCCGTGGGCCGGATCGGCTGCTTCCTCAACGGCGACGACTACGGCAAGCCGACGAACCTGCCCTGGGGGATGTCCTTCCCCCAGGGGGAGCCGCCGACCACCGTGGTGGTCCACCCCACGCAACTGTACGAGGTCATCCTCTCGCTCGGCATCTTCTTCCTGCTGATCTACGTGTTCGCGCCCCGGCTTCGGGGTCGCGGTTCGCTCTTCGCGGTCTACCTGGTCCTGGCCGGGATCGAGCGCTTCCTCGTGGAGTTCGTACGGACGAACGTCCCCGTGCTGCTGGGGATGACCCAGCAGCAATGGATCAGCATCGGATTGATCATCGTCGGAGGCATCCTCATCTGGCGGCTGGAACGCTCGCCCGTGGCTCTTGCCTCCTCGCCGGCACGGAGGCCGGGGAAGCAGGCCCCCACCGACAGAAGAAGGCAGCGAAGCAGCACCAAGAGCGGAGGCGCGGTCAAGAGCCCAGCCTCCCCTGTTCGCCGTGGCAAGAAGACATCTCGATAAGGGAGCGTACGACCCGATGACAAGCGCCATGACCTCGTTGCGATGGCCACTGTTGGCAGTCCTCGTCGGCCTTCTGATGCTGATGATGGCGCCTGCGGCCTTGGCGCAGACGACGCCGACCACGCAGCTCGGCGTGCCCCTGACGCCATCCAGCACCACCGAGGCCACCGGTACGACCCCTACCACGGTGGCGGCGGCCGGCTCGCTGATCTCGCCCAAGTCCGCGGACTTCAAGGAGCTCAATCCCGGCCTGACCTTCCCCGATGCGAGCGTCCAGTTCCTGCCCGAGTACGACACTCCGGACGGCGAAGTGCTGGTCATCATCAACTACCAGCTGCCACAGGGCGTGAAGCTCCCGCTGAACTACCAGTTCCGCATCCCTCACAATGCCCGGCTGACCGGCTACGCCCTCCTGGACTCCCAGGGCAACTTCGACTACAACCGCCCGACGCCGCAGGTCACTCCAGGGACCGAGTGGGACCTGGTGTCGGCGCAGGTGCCCCGAGATCAACCGGTGCACATCGAGTACTACTACAAGCCGAGCGGCCTCGACCCGACGGGGGCCCGCTCCTTCGTCGCCGACTACGAGGCGCCCGCCGCGCTCGACACGCTGACGGTGGCCGTCCAGCAGCCTGCGCGTGCCACCGACTTCGTGCTGACCCCTCCGTTCGGGCAGTCCTCACCGGATGCGGAAGGCCTCACGGTCTTCACGACCACCGCCGCCAAGGTCACACCGGGCGAACATGCCCGGGTGCAGGTCGCCTACAACAAGCCCGACGCGAACCCCACCAAGTCCAGCGCGACCGACAGCCCCCAGACTCAGGCGAGCCAGAACTACCTGGTCTGGTTGCTCATCGCCATGGTCGTGGGTGTCGCGGGTTTCGTCGCCTATCGTATGATCAGCAATCGCCGGACACCGGCCGTGGCCGGCGGAGGCCGTGCCACCGGTGGAGGGTCCCGGACGGGGTCGAGCAAGGCCGCGTCGACGGCGAGGAAAGGCAAAGCCGCCGCGCCGGCCACCGGGCCGCAGCGCTTCTGCACGAATTGCGGGGCGAAGCTGACGAAGAACGACCGGTTCTGCCCCCAGTGCGGACAGGAGCGCGAGTAGGCGGGTCCCGGTCGAGCGGCGGCCAGGACGGCGCCGCTCGACGTTCCGCCCGCTCGACGTTGACGCCTACTACGCGGAGTAGTAAAATCCGCTCGCCACTACGCGACGGCTTTCACAAGCGGAGCTTCTCCAGCCGGTCCGGCTGGAGTCGATGACGAGGTCGAGGTGACCCACATGCGGGCAGGAGGCGGACAGTGGAGAGGGCGGATCGCCGCCTCGGTCTTCGCGGCGCCGGTGCGGGTCGGGGCGTCCGTGCTCCTCCTGGTCCTGGCCCTGGTGCTGTTGGGGTGCGGTCAGACGGCGGACGCTCCCCCGGCGGCTGTGCAGACCGCTGCCTCCGGGACGACCTCCACGCTCGGCGACCCGGCGGGCAGCCCGAGTACCATCCAGCCGCCGGTGGCGGGGGTGGCGGCGACGGTGCCCAGAACCATCGCGGGACTGTCCTTGAGCGAGTACCTGGACGGCGAGCAGGCCATCATCCAGGTGGAGCAACTCCACGGCAAGGGGTTGGGCGCCGGGCTGGACGAGGCCTGGCTGGCCACCTACGGCACCGGCGGGGCTGCGACCCTGTGGGTCAGCCGATCGGTGAGGCTCCAGGATGCCGAAGCCCTTATGGAGCGCATGAAGACCAAGATCGCCGCCGGCACGTCGCCCTTCACACACCCGCAGACGATGACGGCGCAGGGCGTCGAGGTCCAGGCTTTGGACGGCATGGGGCAGAAGCACTACTACTTCCGCGTCGGCAGGGACCTGTACTGGCTCGCCATCGAGCCGGGCCTAGGAGATGCCGGCCTGCGAGAGCTGGTCGAGAGCGGTCTCCAAGCCGCGAAAGCCGACTGACAGGAGTGACGGTGACCGAGACCCAGGACCTGCAGCCCCCCGTCTCGACCCCCTGGTGGCGCAGGTGGAAGCTGATCGTCGGTATCGTGGTCATCGTGCTGGCCCTGCTCTGGCTGGTGCTCTTCCTGACCGTCGGTGGAGACTTCTACCAGACCGTCGACGAGGCCAAGGCGGCCGGTACGCTGTCCAATGTCCGGGTCGGCGGCCGGGTGGCCGAGAGCAGCCTGAACCAGGACCCGTCGACGCAGGAGGTCCGCTTCGTCCTCGAGGGATCGAAGGGCGGCCGCATGGACGTCGTCTACACCGGGCCCTACCCCGAACGCCTCGCTCCCTTCCAAGAGGTGGTGGTGACGGGCTCCACGGGCAAGGGCGGCGTCTTCGAGGCTACGCAGATTTTGGTAAAATGCCCGGAAAAACTGTTCCCGGAGAAAGTGACCAACCGGGTGATGAGTGGGACGGGCCTCGAGCGACTGCTGTACTGATCCTGTACGGTCGATGCGGGTCGGAGGATCCATGGAGGAAGGACAGGCGCATATGGGCAACAAGAAGCTGAAGTTCGTGATCGGCGGCCTGGTGATCGTGGCCGCCATCGCCTCCCTCGCGTTCTACGCGGTGCGGGGGAACATGGTCTACTACTACACCGTCACCGAGCTTCAGGCCAAGGGCCCGTCCCAGAACGTCAAGGTCTCTGGGGACCTGGTCGTCGGCAGTATCAAGAAGGGCGGCGTGGGCCAGCCCATCACCTTCCAGATCCACGACAAGGCTTCCCCGAATAAGGTCCTGCTCGTGTCGCACACCGGCCCGGTGCCCGACACCTTCCGGGAGCCGCGTGCCGACGAGCCCGCCCCCGAGGTGGTCGTGACCGGTGACTACCTGCAGAGCAAGCAGTTCAGCTCGGTCGATCTGCTCGCCAAGTGCCCGTCCAAGTACGAGGCGAAGGCGAAGTCCGAGGCGCCGACGGGCACGTCGACCGGCAAGTAGAAGAGGTGCCGTCGCGCCGTTCGTCTCGTCGTTTCGTCGGCGGACGGCGAGGACGTCGGCACTGGCGGATCCCAGACCCAGGTGACACGGAGGAACCAACCACATGAATGACGTCGGGTATACGGCGCTGCTGCTCGTGCTGGTCATCGCCGCCTACGGTACGGTCGCCCCGCTGGTGGGCGTCCGGCTGGGGCGTCGTGACCTGCTGAAGAGCGCGGAGAACAGCGCCTACGCCCTGGGAGCGGCCGTGACGGTGGCCTCGGCGGCACTGATGTACGCGCTCGTGACGCGGGACTTCTCGAACCAGTACGTGGCGGAGTACACGTCCCGCGAGCTTCCGGGGTTCTATACCGTGTCGGCCTTCTGGGCCGGAAACTCGGGCTCGATGCTGCTGTGGCTCTTCTTCCTGGGAGTGTTCGCGGCGGTGGTGGTCTACCAGAATCGGCGCAAGAACCGCGAGCTCCTGCCCTACGTCATCGCCGTGCTGTCGGGGACGGCCCTCTTCTTCAGCATCCTGATGCTCTTCACTCAGGGCTCCAACCCCTTCGTCAGCATCCCGGCCGGGCAGGTGCCCCAGAACGGCATGGGGTTGAACCCGATGCTGGCCAACCCCGGCATGGTGATCCATCCCGTCAGCCTGTATGTCGGCTACGTGGCCGTGGCCGTGCCCTTCGCCTTCGCCATGGGCGCCCTGGTCACCAAGCGGCTGGGCGACAACTGGATCCGCTCCACGCGGCGCTGGACGCTTCTGGCCTGGATCTTCCTCACCATCGGCAATATCGTCGGCGCCTGGTGGGCCTACGTCACCCTGGGCTGGGGCGGCTACTGGGCCTGGGACCCCGTGGAGAACGCCTCCTTCATGCCCTGGCTGACCATGACCGCCTTCCTGCACTCGGTCATGATCCAGGAGAAGAAGGACATGCTGAAGGTCTGGAACGTGGTGCTGATCATCATCAGCTTCACGCTGACCATCTTCGGCACCTTCCTCACCCGCTCCGGCATCATCTCGTCGGTGCACAGCTTCGGCCAGAGCTCGCTCGGACCGTTCTTCCTGGCGTTCATCGGGCTGACGCTGATCATCTCGCTCAACCTGCTGTTCAGCCGGCTCGACCTGCTGAAGAGCCGCAACGAGCTGGACAGCTTCGTCTCGCGCGAATCGAGCTTCCTGCTGAACAACCTGATCCTGGTGGGGATGGCCTTCACCGTGCTGTGGGGCGTGCTCTTCCCCATCCTCAGCCAGGCGATCACCGGCAACAAGATCACGGTGGGTCCGCCGTTCTTCAACCAGGTCATGGCCCCCATCGGCCTAGTGCTGATGTTCGTGACCGGCATCTGCCCGCTGATCGCGTGGCGACGGGCGACGTTGGCCAACCTGCGCAAGAACTTCATCTACCCGGCGGGCTTCTCCCTGGTGGTGCTGGCGCTGCTGTTGGTCACCGGCATGCGGCACGTCTATGCCTTGATCAGCTTCACCCTGTCGGCCTTCGTCCTCTCCACCATCGCCATGGAGTTCGCCCGCGGTGCCTGGGTGCGGCATCAGATGACGCGGGAGAACGTGGCCAAGTCTCTCGTCACGCTGGTGTGGCGGAACAAGCGCCGCTATGGCGGCTACACGGTCCACGTGGGGGTCATCCTGCTGCTCATCGGCGTCACCGGCTCGTACGCGTTCAAGCAGGAGCAGCAGGCCACCCTGACCAAGGGCAAGTCGATGACGGTGGGCGCCTACACGCTCACCTACGACAGCTTCAGCACCTACAGCACGAACGAGAAGCGAGTGGATACCGCCGTCCTCACGCTGAAGCAGGATGGGCGCTTCCTGGGGACCGTGCAACCCGTGCAGGAGTACTACTTCCAGAAGGACCAACCCTGGACCCGGGTCGACCGCAACACCACCCTGGGCCGTGACGTCTACCTCTCGCTGCTCCAGGCCGATGAGCAGGGCAACGAGATCCTGGTCCGCGCGGACATCAATCCCCTCATCAGCTGGCTCTGGATCGGCGGTTTTGTGATGCTGCTGGGCGGCGTCATCGCCATCTGGCCGGACAAGCGCGATCAGCGTCGGTTGGCGGCTCGCTACGAAAGGCAGGCAAGGCTTCATGAGATCTGATTTTCGGCGCCTGTGGCTCGGCCCGGCGGTGCTCCTCCTAGCGCTCGGCGCCGGCCTTCTGGGGACCGCGCCGGCGACAGGCGGCGCCTGCGGATTCGTCGGTGACCTCGAAGATCATGTGCCTGTGCGGCTGCAACGCGGTGCTCAAGGAGTGCCCGCACCAGAACTGCGAGTGGGGCATCCCTGCGAAGCAGGACGTCCACGCCCAGCTGGCGGCGGGCGAGACGCCTCAGCAGGTGATCGACTCGTACGTCACGAAATACGGCGACCGTGTCCTGGCCGCGCCCACCAAGAGCGGCTTCAACCTGGCCGCCTGGCTGATCCCCTTCGCCGTCCTGATCGGCGGCGGTATCGCCATCTACTTTCTGATCGGCGGCTGGGCCAAGCGCCGCGCGGCGCTCGTGGCCGCGACCCCCGAGGGACAGGTGGAGCTGCAGTCCCCGGTGCGCGATGAGCTCGTCCACAAGATGGAGGACGAGCTGAAGGACTTCGACTGAGACCCAGGCGTCCGCGACGGCGAGACCGAGGAGACGAACGACCGTGATGCTGATCAAGATCCTCATGGCGCTGGCGGCAGTGGCCTTCGTAGGCTATCCGCTGCTGCGCCAGTGGACCGACGAAGAAGAGATGGAGCTTCCCGAGGAGGTCGAGGAGCTGCACCGGCGGAAGGAGTCGACCTACTCGGCGCTCAAGGAGCTCGAGTTCGACTTCCGGACGGGCAAACTGTCCGAGTCCGACTTCCGGGAGCTCGACGCTCAAGTACCGGGCCAACGCCGTGGAGATCCTGGAAGCGATCGCCGAAGCCGAGCGGCCCGCGCCCAAGGCGAAGAGCCGGCCCCGGGCCACGCAGACCGCGGCGCGGCAGCCTCGGCCGGCTGTCGCGCAGAAGCAAGCGGCCGCGTCTCCGAAGCGTCCGCGGCGAGCTGCCCCGGCGGACGACGGGCAGCTGGTCTGCCTGGCCTGCGACCACCTCAACCCGGCGGGGGCCCGCTTCTGCGCAGGCTGCGGCGACCACCTGCTGGAGCAGTCGGCCGTCGCCGTGATGGAGACCTCTCCCAACGGGCACGCGGGGGCCGCGTGCGACGAGTGCGGCGCCCCCTTGAAGGCGGGGGCGCGCTTCTGCGGAGGCTGCGGCGCCGAGGTGACCGCCTGACCTTGGCCGTCGCTGCCCCTGACAATCTGGAGCCCGGCCCACCCACCCCGGACCTCGCCATCGAGGTCCGGGGCCTATGGAAGTACTTTGGCCATTTCGCGGCGCTTCGCGGTCTGGACCTTCAGCTGGAGCAGGGTAAGTTCCTCACCATCTTCGGACCGAACGGTGCCGGCAAGACCACGCTGATCAAGGTCCTCTCGACCCAGATCAAGCCCACCGAAGGTCAGGTGCTGCTGGCGGGGACCGACGTGGTGCAGGGAGCGGACATCCTCCGCCGTCGCATCGGGGTCATCTCGCACAATACCTACCTCTATCCCGAGCCTCTCCGCCTTCGAGAACCTGACCTTCTACGGCACGATGTACGGCGTCGCCGACCTGGAAGACCGGGCGACGAAGCTGCTGGAGGAGGTCGGGCTCTACGGCCGCATGGAGGACCGGGTGGCCACGTACTCTCGGGGCATGCAGCAACGCCTGTCCATCGCGCGCGCCCTGCTGCACGAACCGGACATCATGTTCCTGGACGAGCCCTACACCGGCCTGGACCAGCATGCCTCCCGCATGCTGCGCAGCGTCCTCGAGACCCTGCACACGGGGGAACGGAGCATCGTCCTGACCACGCATAACCTGGAGCAGGGGCTCGAGATGTGCGACGAGGTGTCCATTCAGGTGCTGGGGAAGACCGTGTTCCGTCGGCCTATCGGCCAGATCGACCGGGCGGCCTTCGAGCAGACGTACTTCGAGTACGTGGGGAAGGACTACCGATGGGATTCCTGAACCGGGCGTGGGCCATCGCCTGGAAGGACATCGTGGGGGAGTTGCGCACCCGCGAGATGGTCTTCTCCATGCTTCTCTTCGGCTTCCTGGTCATCCTGATCTTCAACTTCGGGATCGAGCCGGGCCTGCGGGAGGAGAACCTGGTCAAGCCGGGGGTGCTCTGGGCCGCGTTCACCTTCGCCGGCATCCTGGGCCTCAACCGTTCCTTCGCCTCGGAGAAGGAGAACGACTGCCTGCAGGGGCTGCTGCTCTGCCCGGTGGACCGCAGCGTGATCTACCTGGGCAAGTTCCTGGGCAACTTCGTCTTCCTGCTGCTGATGGGCGTCGTGGTGTTCTTCTTCTTCGCGGTGCTCTACAACGTCGACCTGGCCCGCACCGTGGCCCCGCTGGGCTTGATCCTGGTGCTGGCCACCATCGGGTTCAGCAGCGTGGGCACCCTGTTCTCCGCAGTGTCGGTGGGGCTCAAGGCCCGTGACGTCATCTTGTCCATCCTGCTGTTCCCGGTGATGGTGCCGGTGATCCTGGCGGCCGCCAAGTCGTCGGGGCACGTGCTGGACGGGCGCTCGCTGGGCGAGGGCTCCTCCTGGCTCCTACTGCTGGTAGTCTATGACGTGATCTTCCTGGCACTCTCGATCATGACCTTCGACTTCGTCCTCGAGGAATGAGCATGGCACACGACCAGACCCTCGACCGCGGCCTGCCCTCGACCGGGACCCGCGGCCTCACCGGCGGCTCACTCTGGCTGGACGCTCTGGGCGTCGCGGCCCTGGTGTCCGTCGTCATCGCCCTCTACGGGGCGCTGCTCTACGCGCCGACCGAGGCCCAGATGGGCGACGTGCAGCGCATCTTCTACTTCCACGTCCCCAGCGCCTGGGTCGCCCTGGGGCCCTCCTTCACGGTGGTGTTCATCGCGAGCATCCTCTACCTGATCAAGAAGGACCTGCGCTACGACCGGATCGCGGCCGCGTCGGCCGAGATCGGCGTCGTCTTCACCACCGTCACCCTGATCACCGGTCCCCTGTGGGCCCGGCCCATCTGGGGCGCCTACTGGACGTGGGACCCGCGTCTGACCACCACCCTGGTGCTGTGGTTCATCTACGTGGCCTACCTCATGCTGCGGTCCGCGTCGCAGCCCGGGCACAAGACGGCCCGGGTGGCGGCGGTCTTCGGCATCGTGGGGTGGGTGGACGTACCCATCGTCTTCATGTCGGTGCGTTGGTGGCGGACCATCCACCCCACCGTCATCACCGAGAACGCCATCAACCTGGATTCGCGGATGACGCTCGTGCTGATGTTCTCGCTGTTCGCCATCACGCTCGTCTACGCGTACCTCTTGATCGTGCGCTACCGCCAGATGGATCTGACCTCAAGGATCGAGCGTCTTCGTCATCAACACCTGATGCGATAGGAGCGTCGTTGTGAACGACTTGGGTTTTCTGTTCGCCGGCTACGCGGTCATCTGGGTGATCCTCGGGGCCTACATGATCTCTATCGCCCGGCGCCAGACGGGCCTTCGCAAGGAGATCGAGCGGCTGGAACGGGAGATGCAGCTGCCGCAGTAGGGTCTGCGGCCGCGCCTGCACCGCCAACGGCGCCCCCGCCGCCACCACCGGTCGGGCTGCTTGCCCCGTTGCTACTACGTTTGGTAGTATGCGTGCCGTCGCACCAGGAGGGACCTGCATGGACGAACCGTTGAGCCTGAATATCGGGAGCCAGGGGCTGAGGCAGGTCCTCGGCGACCTGGAGGCCGAGATCATGGAGTGCATGTGGGATCTCGGATCGGCGTCGGTCCGGGAGGTGCACGAGTGCCTGCTGGAACGGCGTGAGATCGCCTACACCACGGTGATGACCGTGATGAGTCGCTTGGCGGAGAAAGCGCTGCTGCGCCGCCGTCAGGAAGGCCGGGCCTACATCTACGAGCCGGTGCAGACTCGAGACGCCTTCTGTACCGGAGTGGTCAAGACCGTCGTCAGCGGGCTGTTCGGTTCGGTCAACCGGCCGGTCCTCACTCACTTCGTGGAGAGTCTCACCAACGAGGATGCGGGCCAACTCGACGTCCTCGCCGACATCATCCAGCAGATGCGCCAGGAGCGGGAGTCATCGTCGGCCTGACCCTCGCGCTGACCTACGCCCTCCTGCTGGCCGGGCCCTGGCTGGTCCGCCGGTTCCTGGAGTCTCGGCTGGCTCCCCGCGCGCTTGTCCTGACCTACCTCGCGTCCATCTCCGGCGCCGCTCTGGCCACGTTGCTGCTGCTGGTCGCGGTGTTCCTGCGCTACCTGCCCCATGCCGTCCTCGATCGGACCGGACTGGTCTGCAAGGTCGCCGTCGCCTGCCAGCGAGCCCTTCCCGGGTGGGCCAACGCCACCTTCTCCTTCTTCATGGGGGGGATCCTTCTCGGGCTGATCGCCGTCGCGGTCTATGCAGCGCTCAGCCAAGTCCACTCCTCTTCCCGCTACGTGGCCCGTGCCCTCGAAGAGGGGGTCCTGTACGGAGGTCCGCTGCCTCCCGGTCTCCGCGGGCGGACCTATGTGGTGGACGACGAGGTCCCGCGTTCGTACACGATGGGCACCCTGCGGCCCCGGGTCGTGATCTCGTCCGGTCTGCTGTCCGGCTTGGATGAGCAGGAGGTGCAGGCGGTCTTCGCCCACGAGGAGGGACATCTTATCGCTCGGGACAACCTGATCCTGTTGGTCGCGCGGACCTTTGTCGCGACCTTCGCGCTGCTGCCCGGCGTCCGTCCGGCCGTCGTCCGGTTGCGCCGGGCACAGGAACTGGCCGCCGACGACTTCGCCAGGCGGCGGACCGGAGACCCGCTCGTGGTCGCCTCCAGCCTGCAGAAGTTCGCCCGCGCCCTGCTTCCCGGCACCACCTCGCCCGGCCTGGCTTTCGCCGACGAGGGCGACGTCGTGGAGCGGATCCGGGGACTCGTGTTCGGCCAAGTGGCGGTCACCTCACGGCGGTACCTCGTCGGGGACCGTCTTGGTGGTGACCGTCCTCCTGTTCGCCTTCACGGGCAGCGCCCTCGCTTTCACCGACGTGACGCTCCCCGGCGAGGCACCGACCCACACCTGCCACGACGGCACCCACTCGGTCACGCGTCTCCCCGCCGGCGACACCCACTGATCCCTCGCCTCCCCTCTCTCTACTACAAATCGTCGTAGGAGCATTGCCCTTCTACTATGTGGCGTAGTAGAATGCCGTCAGTCTTCGTGGGCAGCTTCACAAGGAATCCCCGAAGGCTGAGCGAGCAGTCGTCACTTCTCAGTAAGGGGAGAGTCGTGAGTCGATCCAAAGGTCAGCAGAAGAAGCCTCCGGCCGCCCGTCCGCGCACTAGCCAGCCCGCGCATCTGGACAACCTCGATAGCAAGCGGCAACGCTTCGAGGAGGCGGGCAAGTTCCCCCTGCAGCGGGTCATCATCGTCGTCACCGCCATCGCGGTCGTCGCCTTCCTGGGGATGGCGGGCTACCAGAAGGTGCAGTCGGGCAAGCAGGTTTCGAGCGGCGTGCAGGTCAGCGACGTGACCACCGCCTCATCGACCGGCGGCTCTGCGGGCGGCACGATCACCCAGACGCCGATCGACCTGGCCGTCAGCGGCACCTCGGCCAGCTTCTCCGCTGCCGACGTGCAGCAGAGCAAGCTGGTCATGATGAAGTACCAGCGGACCAATCCGTTCCCGGGCGAATGGCAGAGTCTGACCGGCGGCAAGCTGCCCCTGATCTCGTACGTCGCGCCCAGCGGGAACCTGGTGGTGGCGTCATCGTTCTGCGAGCCCTGCCGCAGCAACAGCTTCCACATCGAGGGCAACACCCTGGTCTGCGACACCTGTTTCACCAAGTGGGACCTGAACACGCTCCAGGGCATCTCCGGCGGCTGCACCGACTTCCCGCCGGACCCGATCAAGGCGCAGAACCAGAACGGCAAGATCGTGGTGGCCACCGCCGACCTGGAGGCTTGGACCCCCCGGCAGTAGCGTTCTGACCCTTTGAACGCCTGCGGCCCGCACTGGGCGGGCCGCAGGCGGGGGTCACCACGCAGTGCCCGGTCGGCCGGCCGTCCCGGGCGGACCCGCTCCCGGAAGGACAGCCCGCTCCATGCGTCTCTCGCATATCGCTCTTCGGAACATGCGCCAGCACCTGTCCCGCAGCGCTCTCCTGCTGCTGGTCATCGTCGCCACCGTGGGCATCGTGAGCGTGCTCTACCTGGTCACCCGCAGCGCCGAGCGCGATCTGGCGAACAAGGTGGACGACTACGGCGCGAACATCGTGGTGGTACCGCGGAGCAAGGACCTTCCCCTGACCTACGGGGGCGTGAGCCTGGGCGGACTGACCTACGACGTCACGCCTCTCCACCTGGCCGACGTCGCCAAGATCCGGGGGATCAAGAACAAGCAGAACATCAACCGGGTCGCCCCGGAGTTGATCGTGGCTGCCGAGGTCGGCGGCCGGCGGGTGCTGGCGGCCGGCGTCGACTGGAGAGAAGAGCTGGGCTTGAAGAAATGGTGGCACATCGATGGAGCACGCCCCCAGAAGGACCACGACGTCCTGGTCGGGAGTCGAGCCGCGGCTCTGCTCGGGTTGAAGAGCGGCGACACGGTCACCCTGAAGGGGGAACGCTTCACGGTGGCCGGTCTGCTGGAGCAGACCGGTACCCAAGAGGACGATCTGCTCTACCTGGATCTGGCCACCACCCAGCGGCTCTGGCAGCGAGGTGACGAGCTCAGCCTGATCGAGGTATCCGCCTTCTGCAGCACCTGCCCCATCGAGCTGATCAACGCTCAGATCTCGACCGCTCTACCCACCGCCCGCGTCTCAGCCCTGCTGAAAGCCGTGGAGTCACGACGGCTTTTGATCGATCAGTTCCGTCTGTTCAGCGCCGTCCTGTCCGGGCTGATGATCCTGGTGGGCTGCCTGATCGTGCTCTCCTCGACGCTGGCAGGGGTGCGTGACCGACGCGGCGAGATCGGCATCTTCCGGGCGATCGGCTACCGGCGCAAGCACATCTTTTCCATCATCCTGGTGGAGAATTTGGCGCTGGCCTTCGCGGGGGGGATCGGGGGGCTCCTGCTCGCGACCCTGGGTGCGGGGCCGTTGGCCCGCGTGGTGGCGGGGGTGAGCGAGACGCTGGCCCCCAGCCCTGCCGGCCTGGGCGTCGCGCTGGGTGCCTCGCTGGGAGTGGTCCTGCTGGCCAGTCTCTATCCTGCCTGGCAGGCGGCGCGTCTCAGCCCTACCCTCGCCATGAGGCCGGTGTAGCCGATGGACCTTCGCACCATCGCCCTCGGTAATCTGCGCCGCCGCAAGGGCAAGGCCGTCCTGGTCGTGCTCGGACTCTCGGTGGCGGTGGCCGCTTTCGTGCTGGTCCTCTCCCTGGTCTTCTCCCTTCGGGCCACCATGGACGACAAGCTGAGCAAGTTCGGCTCCAACCTGGTGGTCACCCCGGCGACGACCGAGCTCAGCCTGAGCTACGGCGGGGTGGACGTCGGCGGCGCGGGGACCGGGGAGGTGCGGTACCTGAAGCTGGCCGACGTGGATCGGATCCGGGCGGTGCCGTCCAAGGCCGACGTCGCCGCCGCCATCCCGGTGCTGCTGCAACCGGTGAAGGTGGGAGAGCGCTCTTTCCTGGCCATGGGCACCGACCTGGCGGAGAGCCTCAAGGTCAAGCTCTGGTGGCGGGTGGAAGGCCGGCTGCCCCAGGCAGCCGACGAGGTGCTGCTGGGCCTCAACGTCCGGAACACCCTCGGCCTGGATGCGGGGAAGTCGATCGAGCTGGACGGTCGGCGCTTCACCGTCGCCGGCGTGCTGCAGGAGATCGGCGGCGAGGAAGACAACCTGGTCATCCTGCCCCTGCCCGCGCTCGCCGAGCTCACCGGACACCGGGGCGAGGTCAACCTGATCGAGGTCACGGCTGCCAGCACCACCGCCGTCGACCGCCTGAGCAAAGAGATCGAGCGCAGCATCCCCGGGTCCTCCGTCGTCTCGGTGAAGAAGAGCATCGAGTTCACCAATCGGGCGAACTCCTCACTGGCCGGCTTTGGGCTGGCGATCACCCTACTGATCGTGCTGATCTCAGGGTTGGTGGTGATGATCACCATGCTGACCTCGGTGAAGGAACGTCAGAAGGAGATCGGCGTCTTCCGCGCCGTCGGGTACAAGCAACGGCACATCGCAAAGCTCATCCTGCTCGAGTCGGCCCTCCTGAGCGGCGGGGGAGCGCTGACGGGGATCCTGGTCGGCGTCGCCGCCGGGCTGGTGGTGCCGTCGCTGGTGCCCAGCCTCTCCTTGACCGTGGCGCCCAATCCGCTGGTGATCCTGGCCGGTATCGCGCTGGCCTACCTGGTCGGGATGCTGGCCGCTCTCTACCCGGCCCGCCGGGCGGCCAACATGGACCCGGCGACCGCTCTCAAGTACATCTGACGGAGGTAAGGACGTGTCCCTGGTACGCATCGAAGACGTGAGCCGCTCCTACGGGGAAGGCGAAGCCCGGGTCACCGCCTTGGATCGGGTCAGCCTGGATATCGAGCGGGGCGAGTACGTCGCCATCATGGGTCCCTCCGGGTCCGGGAAGACCACGCTCCTCTCCATCCTGGGGGCGATGAACCCGCCCACCACCGGGCGGTTGCTGGTGGATGGCATCGACGTCTACGCGCTCAGTCAGGAGCGTCAGGCGGATCTGCGCCGCGAGTACATCGGGTTCGTGTTCCAGCAGCTGGAGCTGATCCCCTACCTGTCCGCGGTGGAGAACGTCATGCTGCCGTTGGCCATCCTCAAGGACCCGGGCAAGGCCGACCGCGCCCTGGACACGCTCTGCCGGGTGGGATTGGACGAGCGGAAGGCCCGGCGCGTACCCTCCGAGCTCTCCGGAGGGGAGCAGGGCCGCGTGGCGATCGCCCGCGCGGTCGTGAACGACCCGCCCGTCATCCTGGCCGACGAACCGGTGGGCAGCCTGGACCAGGCGACCGGGCAGCAGATCCTCATCCTGCTCCGCGAGCTGGCCGACCGCGGCCACGCGGTGATCATGGTGACCCACAACCCGGAATCCACCGCCAACGTGGACCGCTTGATCCAGATCCGCGACGGCCGCATCACCTGTGACGACCGACCCGCCGCGTGCGAGCTCTCGGGCGAAGGTCGGGAGACGTTCGCGCTGGCGCCGTGATGCAGGAGGACGGTCGCGACGAGCGCGAAGCCGACGGAGCCACCGCCGCTCCCCGGTCGTCCGCTCGTGGGACCGCGGCGATCACGGCGGCCGTCCTGCTGCTGGTGCTCGTTCTCGGCCTCTGGTTCTCGACGAGCCGGGGCCGGCCGGCGGGGACGCAGGAGGGCGCGGCTTCGAGTGACGGGGCCGTCTCGGCTCTGCGAGCGGCTCCCACCTTCAGCGGCATCACCTTCGAGGGCAAGCCGGTCTCCCTCGAGGTGTACCGGGGAAGACCGTTACTGTTGATCTTCTGGGCCAGCTGGTGACCCACCTGCCGGGGGGAGACCCCGGCACTCGATAGGTTCTATCGAGAGCACAAGCAGGACGCCCAGCTTCTTCTCATCGATATCCAGGATGCGCGCGCCGACGTGGAAGCCTTCATGCGCGAGGGCGGATACCACCTTCCTATCCTCCAAGACCCCGCCGGCTCGATCGCCGGCGACTACTTCGTGAGCGGGGTGCCGACCGCGGTGGCGATCGACGCTCAGGGCAGGATCGTCACGACCAAGGTCGGGGCCACTACCGTTGAGGACCTGGTCGCTCTGGCTGCCGCCGCCCGTTAGCCGACGCCTGTCAGTCCGTCGGCTGCCAGCCGTCCGCCCACATGTCGTTCCCCTCCACGCTCAGCTTCAGTCGGGGTAGGGGGCGAAGCGGCGGACCAGACAGCACCTCCCCGGTGGAGGAGAAGACGCCCGCGTGGCAGGGACAGTGGAACTCTTCGACTTTGGTCTCCCGCTTGACGACGCAGCCCAGGTGGGTGCACATCCGCGAGAGTCCCAGAAAACGACCGCGCCCCGGCCGGATCGCGCAATGACGGGGCGCTGGGAAGCCTGCCCGGCTCTTCATTCGCCGGGCAGGCTTCACCTATCGAGGACTACAGCGAATCGTTTCCCATCATCGAGCCGACGGAGCCGCCCATCACGGAGCCAGTAGACGAACCCATCATGGAGCCCGTGCCCCCGCCCATCATGTCCTCGTACGAAGACTGCCCGCCTTGCTGGAGAGCATCACCATCGCCGCACGCAGCCGCCACTTGGCCGGCCTCGTTACCGTGGACCTCGCGCATGTGCTGGACCATCGTGTCGGCCTGCTGATCGGCCTCCTTGGCGGACAGGCCCATGCGCTCTTGGAGCATGTCCACGATCTGCTGGCGCAGCTCCTTATCGGTCGCTCCCGGTTGCGTGGGACTCGCTGTCGTCTCGACAGTCGACTTCGCGGTGAGCTCCGCGGACTGTGCTCGAGACGGCGCCACCGCAGCGCTGGTGATCGGTGTTGCGCCCGCGTTGGGGCCGGAAGTAACGGCGGCTATGCCCAGTAGGCCGACAACGCCTATCGCGGCGATCACCGCTCCGCGCTTGAGTCCGTCGTTCACGTGGTCGTCTCCTTGGTAGTCGCGTATCTGACACCACCATTCTCCGGCGTCCTCGTCTGGTTGGTGTCTCTGCGAGGTGAAGAACATGCAAAGAAAGCAGGGCGTCCGTGGTGTGAAGGGCTGCCCGTTGGGCTGGGAGACTGCTTCGGTCGGATGGTCGGCCGTCGACCCGACTGACGTGAGCGGTTCGACGTCGAGTTTGCGCCGACCTGCTTTCGGGGGAGGCACTACGTCCGGGAGGCCACGCCATCAAGGAGGCGGCGAAATGATGGACGGATGGAACAGTGGCGGGGGCAGTGTGTTCATCTGGGTGCTCGCGCTCCTGTTCGTGGCCGCCATCGTTGTCGGGGTGGTGTTGGTGGTTCGCGGCATCGGGGGCGGTGGCGGATCGGCCGGAGAATCGCACCCCATGGCCCCTGGATCGTCCGGATCAACCGCGCCCTCGACCACGAGTGCGCTGCAGATACTGGAGGAGCGCTACGCCAAGGGCGACATCGATCGGGAAGAGTTCCTCCGGCGCAAGCAAGACCTGACGGAGGAGAGATAGGAACGAGCTATGGCCATCTATCGACGCCGGGGGCCACTGACGGCCGGGATCATCCTGATTGTCGGCGGCGTCCTGGCCTTGGGTGTGCTGCTGGCCCTCACCCTGCCCACGGGAGGGCCCCTGTACCGTTTCTCCCCTTGGCATTCGCCGGGGCAAGGCACCTACGGGTCACTCGGTGAACGCATCTACCTGACAGGGACGGACGCGAGTGGGAGACCCATCCCACGCTCCACCGGGGTGGGGATGATGGGCGGAGGCGTCGCCTGCGCTGATTGCCACGGCCGGGACGGCCGGGGCCAGACGGTGAACATGATGATGGGGCGTTTCACCGCGCCCGATATCCGTTGGAGCACTCTGGCCTCGCCTCGGGACCCCGAGGGCAAGCCCCAGACCCCCTTCGATGAAGCGAGCTTCGCTCGCGCGGTCAGGGACGGTATCGATCCCGAGGGGGACAGACTCAAGGCTCCCATGCCGCTCTGGCAGCTGACCGACAGCGAAGTCCGCGCGCTGGTGCAGTACCTGCAGACGCTCTAGTCCGTTCCTGTTCGCGTCCCTGTGGTCGTTCGACGTCGCCTCTGGAGTGGTGGACGGCCTGCGGCTTACGCCTGCTTGCGGGGGAGGGTGAACGTCGCGGTGGTCCCCTCGCCGACCACACTGTCGATTCGCTACCTCCCCGCCCATCTGGGTGACCAAGGACCGGACCACGGCGAGCCCGATGCCGGCCCCGCCTCCTTCGCTCGACCGGGACTTGTCCACCCGGTAGAAGCGTTCGAAGACGTGGGGAAGGTCGTCGGGCGGGATGCCGACGCCGGTGTCGCTGGCGGTCACGCGGACGAAGCCGGGCCCGTCCGTCTCGACCTTGATGGCCACCCCGCCTCTCTCCGTGTACTTCAGGGCGTTGGTCAGCAGGTTGGTCAGCACCTGCATGACCTTGTCCGGATCCGCCTGGACGAGGGGACGGGGTGAGGTCTGCTCGAGCTCGAGGGTCAGCCCTTTCTCCTCGAACAGCGGCCGCAGCCCGCGGATCACCTGCTCGGCGACGGAGGCGATATCGACGGTCGTGATGGTGAGCGGCTCCGCCCGGGCCTCCAGGCGCGAGAGGCGCTCGATGTCACCCACCAGCCGGGTGAGGCGGTCGGCTTCTCGGCGCACCAGGACGTACGTCTCGGGCTCGGCCGGCACCACCCCGTCGAGCAGACCGTCCATGTAGCCGCGGACGGTGGCCAGAGGGGTGCGGATCTCGTGCGAGATGGTGGCGAGCAACTCCGCCCGCCGTTGCTCCGCCGCCTCGAGCTCTCCGGCCATCTCGTTGAAGGCCTCGATGAACTCGCCGATCTCGTCGGCCGAGCCCCCCGTCACCCGCTGCCCGTACTCTCCGCGGGCGATGCGCCTGGCGGCCTGCGCGCTGCGGTGGATGGGCCTGGTGACCCAACCGGACACCACGTAGCTCACCCCCACGGCGACGACCGCGGCGACCACGACGGCGACCAGCAGGGCCTGCGAGACGCCGCGATCGATGGCGAGCTCCAGATCGGAGTGCATGGACCCCATCATCCCGCCCAACCCGCCCATGTGGCCGGTGACCGCGCCTACGGCCACGCTTCGGACCAGCAACGCGACGGTCCCGACGATGACGGCGATCACCGCGAGGTACGTGAGGAAGAGTTTCCAGCGAAGTCTCATGGTTCCTGAAACTTGTACCCGACGCCTCGGACCGTCCGGATGTAGCGAGGTTCGGCCGGGTCGTCCTCGATCTTCTTGCGCAGATTGGCGATGTGCGTGTCCACCACCCGCGTCTCGCCGGCTATCTGATAGCCCCAAACCGATTCCAGCAGCTCGTCCCGGCTGAACACCCACCCGGGGTGCTCCATCAGCGCCCGCAGAAGCTCGAACTCCTTGGCGGTCAGCTCGAGGACGGCTCCGCGCAGGGTGACTTCCCGGCAACGAGGATCGAGGGCCAGACCGCCCCGGGTCAGGGAGCGTTCGGTCTCGTCGGCTTCGGCGGTATCGGCGCCGGAGCGACGGAGGATGGCCCGCACTCGCGCGACCAGCTCCTTGGGGTTGAAGGGCTTGACCAGGTAGTCGTCGGCCCCGGCGTCGAACCCGGTCAGCACGTCGCCCTCTTCTCCCAGGGCCGTGAGCATGAGCACAGGGACGCGTCCGCCCAGCTTGCGGGCGATCTGCAGACCGCTGGCTCCCGGCAGCATGACGTCCAGGACCACCAGGTCCGGGTGCTCGGACTCGGCCTGCTGGTAGGCCGAGTTCCCGTCGGCCGCCTCGGTCACCCGGTACCCTTCGCGCTGCAGGTACGCGGCCACGAGCCGGCGAAGGTTGTCGTCGTCGTCGGCGACGAGGATGTGCGGTGGCAAGGTGGGAGAGGAGGTCACGGGTCGCTCCGGATCGAGTGCGGTCGGGGCTCTCAGCTACGGCGGGGCCGCGTCTGGGTGGCCGTGTCCGTCACCCGCGCTCACCCCTCTCGTACTTCGCCCGGCGCTTGTTACTACGTTCAGTAGTATAGCCTGGGCGAGGGCCACTTGTGATTGGGGGCGCGAGGACCCCGAACGCGGAGGATGCCCGCCGGGTCGCCGTACGGCTCCACGAGGACGGTTACCTCCTGGGCGCGATCTCAGTACTCGCCGATCTCCGGAACGACCCAGCGCGCCCGCCACTCCGGTGCCGGCATAACGGGGGCGAAGTAGACGACCTGCTTCGTGATCTTGCCCTCGGAGAAGTCGAAGAGGGAGACGGTGTACCAGTCGCTTCCATCGGGGTAGCGGGTCTTCACGCTCGAGAAGAGCCGGTCGCCGACGTCGTGGACCTTGAGCGTCGAGTCGGTGGTCGTGGGCAGCCGATGCTCGCCTCGGTCACCCACGAGGACGCGTTCTGCTTTGCTCACCCGAGGGTGACCTCCCGGATAGTTCCGCATGATGCTCTTGAGGTTCTCGAGTCCCCTGACCCGCTCGCCGGACTGTGGGTACTCGGTCACGACGTCAGTACGGAAGACTTCGTCGAGACGTTCGTAATCGCCCCCATCCATGAGCTCGTACAGGCGCACTACCACGTCGCGGTCGGCTCGGCTCAGCCCGCTGGGTCCGGCTTCATCGGACTTCTCCACCTTGACACCGGTCTCAGCTTCGAGAGTCTCCACCCATTGGGCGCGCCAGTCAGGCGCTTCCAACTCCGGCGCAAAGAAGAGCACCTGTTTCAGCATCTTGCCTAGGCGGAACGTCACGATGCCGGTCGTGTACCATTCAGAGCCGTCCGGATAGCCTATCTTCGTGGTGACCACCAAGGGGCCACCGGTGCCTTGGATCTTGACCATGGTGAAGAGTGGCGTGAGCAGGTAGCGTTCCCCGCCGCTGCCGACGAACTCCCGCTCCTCGCGTATGTCGATCCCCCCGAGTTGCTGAAAGCCGCGGGTCATCTCGAGGTTGGCCTCCAGGCCGGAGATGCGTTCCCGGGTCTGCGGGTGCACGGTGCTTACCTCTTCGTCGGCTACCTCGTCCAGGCGGTCGGTGTCTCCCGTATTCAGCATCTCGAAGAAGCGCAGGACCGCGTCCCGGCCGCTTGCGCTCTTGGCATCGCTCACCCCCACCCCCTCACTTTTCGGGTACCACCGCCTCCGCGACCTCTATCATGCGAACATACTCCGCACCCGCATAGCGATTCAGGGATTCGGCTTCCTTGTCGGAGAAGACTCGGGGGCGCAACAGGTCCAGGGCGACGCGGTGGGCATCCAGTAAGCCCGAGAGGGCCGACTGCCGCACGTTGGCCGGCAATTCGGGATCGCTCGACGCCTGCTGATAGCCACCATGCCCGAGATAGGCCAGGACGAGCGCCTGCAGTTCCGCGGCCGGCAGCCAAGTGGCCAGCTCGGGCAGGAGACGCTCGTAGGTCGTGCGGCTAAGGTCGCCGAAGACTGCGTACTCCGCCGCTATGAAGATCGTCATCCTATTGGCGGCCAACTCGAAGTACACGGCTCGACCGGCGTCTCGGGCCTTCGTGAGATGGGCACGTCTCTGGATGTAGAGCCCGACGAGCAGCCAGCCGACGACGCCGACGATGGCACCGGAAATGCCGACGAGGAACTGGCTCACGACGGTCCGTCCCCCCTCTGAGTACTCCTACCGAGCTGGGCTCACGTTTCGGTTCA
This sequence comes from uncultured Actinomycetota bacterium, assembly GCA_963796315.1. GTDB lineage: Bacteria > Actinomycetota > Thermoleophilia > RBG-16-64-13 > RBG-16-64-13 > CAWCLH01. The sequence goes on along the minus strand of CAWCLH010000020.1, from coordinate 1,149,106 downwards.
CCCGAAACAGGTTTTTCGGGTCGTATTTGGCCTTTATCTTCTGGAGCCGCCTGAAGTTGTCCCGGTAGCCGGCCCGCAGTCGCTCTGCGTCGTCGTCTGCGGCTTGGAAGTTCACGTAGTTGCCGCCCGTCGAGTAGTCGCGGATGCCCTCCCACGATCGGCGAACCCATTCGACGTGGGGTCCGGCGGGAGCGTCCGGCGGCCATGTGCCGGAGAAGCCGGCGATGAAATGGGCGTCGCGGTTATCGACCGCCCCGTCGTCGCTCCGGCGCTCGTTGAGGGCTCCTTCCAGGTGGAAGATGACCGAATCAGACAGCGGTGATTTCACCTCGAGTGCGCCTTCGCGGAAGGCATCGAGGAAACCATCAGACAGTTCCGGGAGGAACTCCGTCTTCCAGTAGCGGTGCAGGCCGACGGGCTCCGTGCCGTCGAGTAGCGATTGCTGCACCGCGTAGGGGCGCGGTTGCGACGACGTCCACCACGGGGTCGCCGACCTCGTAGACGGAGAGAGCGCCGAATCCGCATCGTCCCCGCTGTAGCAGATCAGCATGCCGACGATCGGCCTGCCGTGCCACTCCTTTGGCACGAAGGGCGCCGGCGGCGCGAGGCGGATGACGAGGGCCGCCGTCAGCTCCCGGGGAGCGCTCGCGGTCAGCTCCCGGTATTCCTCGAGAACCTCCTCCGTTCTCTCCGCGCTCCAGGCGATGAGTCCGCCGGTGACCATCGGGCCCACCTCGTGAAGGCGAAACTGGAAGCGGGTCACCACGCCGAAGTTGCCGCCGCCTCCACGCACCGCCCAGTGCAGATCGGGGTCTTCCTCGCGGTTGGCCGTATGGATCTCTCCGTCGGCGGTCACGATCTCGACTTCCTCGAGGTTGTCCACCGTCCAACCAAAGCGGCGGGTCAAGTAGCCCCAGCCGCCGCCCAGTGTCAGTCCGGCCACGCCGGTCTCGGAAACGAACCCCAAGACCGTCGCCAGACCGTGTTCCTGAGTAGCTTTGTCGACGTCACCGAGCCGAGATCCGGGCCCGACCTGAGCGACCCGATGTCCGGCATCGACTGAGATGGCCCGCATCCGGGACATGTCCAGGGTCAACGCCCCGTCGGCCACCGAAGTGCCGGCGATGTTATGGCCGCCGCCCTTGACGCTCAGCAGGAGTTCTTCTTGGCGGGCAAGATCGACGACCGCGGCCACGTCGGCCGCAGTGGCGGGCTGAACGACCAGCGCCGGGGCCGACGCGACCATGCCGTTCCAGACGGCGATCGCGTCCGACCACCCTGGGTCCTCGGGGAGAAGAAGCCGGCCTTCTAAGCGCCGCTCCAAGGCGGCCAACGAGCCGGAGCCCAAGAGCTTCCGCTCACCGCCGAGACGAGCGACCGTAACGTGCGTGGTAGGCATGGCGCACCTCCAACGGTTGAACTTGGTATGTTCCCGAGTCCATTCGTGGCAAAACGCACATTCATCCCGACGACGCGGTGGAGCGGTGGGAGTAGGAGGGCAGCAAAGCCTTGGTGGTGGCCTACGCCGTGCACGAGGCCGGCCGGCGGAGCAATACATATGTGGGGAAGGACGAGCGAGGCCTTCGGGCGGGAGTTCCTGCGCTCGCTGGTGAGGCCGAGGCTCGGCCAGGCGAGGGAAAGAGGGGCTCGCCTGGCCGGTGCCGTCAACCGAGCAGTTTCAGGTCATGCTCGGGACCAGACTACGCAGCCGTCCTTGCAGTGGGCCACGCGCGGTACCATGAAGCGCTTCACCCGTACCTCCTTTTCGATTCACGGGCCTCCTGACGTGGCTCATCTTCCTCGGCCGGCGTGAAGCGGGTGTTGGATTGAGGTAAAGAGATGGTCAAGGAAGATCGACCCAACCCCCCGGCGCCTGGTGCGTCCCTCAGCGTTCGAGTCTTCGGAGCAGGCCGATCAGACCCTCCGGGTGCTCGATCACCCAACCGACGCCGAAGCCGATCAGGCCGAAGAGGACCGACCACAGCACGGCGGGCCATCCCAGCCATTGCCAGACAACGGCGATAGCGATTCCGATGAGGGCTCCGATGCTAGCGCGGGTCATGGCGACTCCTGGTGGTTTGGGATCGCGCGGACGGATCAGTAGACGAGGATCAGGTCGACCGGACGAGGAGTCAGTCCCAGAGAGGACCAGAAGGCCTCGTTCAGAGCTTCGCGGGCCTGATGGGCGACGCGGACCGCATCCGTGTTTGGGGCGAGACGGGCGCGCATAGACAGGCGCCTCCCATCGGCTACCGGCACCGCCTCGACGATGCCATCGATCTCTCGAAGGCGTTGGCCCACGGCGCGCCGGACGACGACCGCCCGGACTGCGGTGGAGCCGGCTGAGCTCGTCTCCACCACGGTTGCCCGCCGGGTCATGCGAGCCGGGACGAACTGGGCGACCAGGACCGCCAACGCCAGGAGACCGATCAGGAGGCCGATCAGCGCGACGGCCCACGCGGCCAGGGAGGGCTGAGCGACCCAACGGGCGGCCCGGGCGAGGCTCTCACGCCAGGCACCATCGATCAGCCCTGTGGCCTCGAGGATGAGCAGTACCCCGACGGCGAGCATGGCCGCCCACCCGATCCAAGCTGACGTGCGTTGGATGACTCTCACTGCACCCTCGGTTGCTGCCGCTGCCTCTCAGAGCCGAGAGCGAGGCCGTACTCCACGTTGGAGAGTCCCAGTGCCCCGAGCTCCCGGTCGGCCGCCTCGCCGACCAGGTCGGCGATCGCGAACGGTGCCTCCGGCCGCGCCGGGCTGACGATCTCGAGGCGGTCCTTTCGAGCGCGGACACCTATGGTTCCGTCGACCTCGTCCCGCAATGACCGCTCGAGCGTGCGGGCCACCGACGAGATGTCGACCCACGTCGTTCCGGCCTGGCTCCTCTCAAGGCGGTGGAGACCGGCCGGTCGGTGGGGCAGCATCACCAGACCCGTGACGACCGCCAATCCCACCAAACCGGCGCCGGCGAGCACGGCCACCCCGGGGACCGTACCCAGGGACACCCACCTCGCGAAGGAGGCCAGCCCGTTCGTCAACCAGACCGGCGGTCGGTCGACGCCGTACGCCACGAGACCGATGGCCACCAGCGCAAGCGCAAGGCCCGTCGCCAAGCCGAAGCAGCGCAGGAGCACCACGCGGAGGACGGGCGCGTCGATCATCGGGTCACTCGACGCGGGTGGTTGCGGGGGCCGCCTCCTCGGACGGTAGGAAGAGATCCGCGACCTCGATGTTGACCTCCTTCACCGAAAGGCCGGTCCCGGTCTCCACCGTCTTGATGACGTTGTCGCGAAGCTTTTGGGCCACGCTGGGGATCGGGTAGCCGTAGTCCATGACGATGACCATGTCGATGGCGGCCTCCTTCGTGCCGACCTCGACGTTCACGCCTTGCGTGAGGGAACTGCCCGGTGTGACCCGGCTGACGAGGCGGCGGAACGAAGAGCCGAGCCCGTGTACTCCCTCCACCTCGCGCGCGGCGATCGCGGCCATCTTCGCCACCACCTCGTCCGCCACGGTGGTGATCCCTCGGTCGGTCTCGAGAACGAAACCTGGTTGCATGCCGCTGGGGGCCGGACGATCCTCAGCACTGGGAACCGCATCTGCCATCTGTCTCTCCTCCCACGTTGCGACCTATGCCGTGGCCGATCCGGACGTCGTCCTCGATCGAGCACGATCCGTCCATTCGAGCCTACCCGGTTCGTCGTGCCTCGATACCTCCGATCTGGTCCAAGAACGGTGCAGGCAGGAGGTCACATGGGTGGTCGAAGAACGTAGAGCATACCCCTGGCGGTATATGGACCGATGGGCTACAATGGCTGCCGTCGAGGGTCGCTTCCACACGGAGACCGTCGGCCGTAGAGGCAGTTCTCCGACAAGAGAGGTCTGATGAAACGGGTTGTCCCGGCTCTCGCGGTCCTGCTGGTCCTCCTGTTCGTCCTGGTCGCGGTCACCGGCTGTGGCACCGCGAACGGGTCGTCGGGGGGGTCCGCTGCCGCCTTCAGCGGCATGACCATGGGCGGCCAGCAGGTCTCCCTGGACTCCTACAAGGGCAAGCCCCTCGTGCTGGTCTTCTGGGCCTCCTGGTGACCCACCTGCCGGGACGAGACCCCGGAACTCGGTAGGTTCTACCGAGAACACCAGCAAGACAGCGGCATGCTCCTCGTGGCGCTCCAGGATCAACGCTCCAACGTCGAGGCCTTGTTGAAGGAGTCCGGCGCAACCGATCTGCCGGTCCTGATCGACCCGGACGGTGGCATCGCCGGCAACTACAGCGTCTCGGGAGTGCCGACGGCCATCATCATCGACAAGGGCGGCAAGATCGCCCAGACCAAGGTGGGGGCGACCACCGCCGCCGAGTTGGCCGCCGCCGTCAGCGGCCTCCGCTAGCCGAGCCCCCACAACGTGACCCTCTCTCCGGAGCTCTCGCTGGCTTCCCTTGCCCTCGCGCTCGTCGCGGGGGCGGCCAGCTTCCTCAGCCCCTGCGTCCTCCCGTTGCTCCCCGGCTATCTCAGCTTCGTCTCCGGGGTCTCGGTAGGTGACCTGCAGGAGCGGAACCGGCGGGTGATGCTGGCCACGCTGGCCTTCGTCGCCGGGTTCTCACTGATGTTCACCATCGCGGGGGCGGGAGCGGCGTTCCTGGGCGGCGCCGTGCTTCAGAACCGCCGGACGCTCCAGGTCATCGGCGGCCTCCTGCTGATCCTCTTTGGAGTGGCGATCACCGGGGTGGTCCACCTGAACGTGCTCGAGCGGGAGCGGCGGGCCCTCCCCTTTCGTGCCCCTCGAGGTCTGGTGGGTGCGTTCGGGGCCGGTCTGGCCTTCGCCATCGGCTGGACGCCCTGCGTCGGGCCGATCCTTGCGTCCATCCTCACGGTGGCCGCGTCGGGCCGGAATCCCGGGACCGGTGCGTTGCTGCTGCTGACCTATTCCCTGGGATTAGGCGTGCCCTTCCTGCTCTCCGGCCTCTTCTTCACCCGGGCGATGGGCGCCTTCGGCTGGGTCAAGCGGCATTTCACCGCCATCCGGATCGTCTCCGGCGCGCTGCTGATCCTCTACGGTCTCCTGATGGTGACCGGTCAGTTCACCTGGCTCTCCTCCCACCTGGCGCGCTATCGGTTCTTCGACTTCTGAGCGGCGCTTTCCGCTGCGACGCAGCCCTGGAGGTATACTGGTGCGAGCACACCACGACGGGAGGGCACCCATGGCCAAGTGCATAAGCTGCCGCAAAGAAGTCGACGACGATGCGACCATCTGCCCGCATTGCGGCGCGGATTTGACCGAACCCGTCAATCAGCCCAAGCCCCACTGCGGGACGCCCAAGGCCTGACCGCCTCCGGTCGGCGTTCTCGCCTCGTGGGAGTGTAGTCGTATTCTGGGCGGGCCTGGTCCCGCCCTTTCTCTGTTGTCGGGAGGCCCGTGGAACCCCAGCTACGGCCAGACGATCTCGCCCGCCGGCCCGCCGTCTCGCGGCTCTCGTCCGCGGACGCCGCTGAAGACGCACAGTGCCCCGTGCTGCTTATCGGCGAGGATGGAGTCCGCGAGGACAGCCTTTCTCTGCCCCGGGAGGACCCGATCACGCTGGTCCTGAACGATCAGGAGTTGGTGACGCTCCTGGCCAGTCCCGGTCAGCGCGTCGAGCTTGCGGTCGGCTTCCTCTACGACGAGGGCATCGTCGATCGCGTGGATCAGGTGGTCTCGGTCGAGGAGGAGGCGTCCGGCGTCCGGGTGGAAGCGCCGGGGGTCGAGCTGGGGCGCCGGCTTTTCGAGCGTCGCGTCCTAAGTTCCGGCTGCGGCCGGGGGATGGGTTTCTCGAACGCCCTGGACGCGTTCGCCGCCCCCTGGCGCGCCCTGCCCCAGGACCTGCCGTGGATCGGGGCCTCCGCGATCTTCGAAGCCGCCCGGGTGACCTACTCGGAGGGCCCGCTCTACCGGCGGACCAGGGGCACCCACGCCGCCGGCCTGTTCGATCGGAGCGGCCGCTTGGTGGCCATCGGCGAGGACATCGGCCGCCACAACGCCGTCGACAAGGTGGTGGGCCGCCTGCTGCTGGCGGGCACTCCGTTGAGCGACCTCTTCATGGTGGTCACCGGGCGCGTCTCCTCCGAGATGGTCAGCAAGGTGGCGAAGACGCCCATCCCGTTGCTGGTCTCGAAGAGCGTCGCCACCACGTTGGCCATCGACCACGCGGAGCGCCTGTCGCTGGGGCTGGTGGGCCTGGTCAGGCGGTCCCGGCTCACCGCCTTCACCTTCCCCGAGCTGGTCGACCCGGCCGGCTAGCTCGGGCGCGCGACGGTGGAACACGAACCGGGGCCGCGGGACCCCGGTGGACAGGAAGCGCTCGACGAGCAGCCGGGCCGACGGCAGGACCGTCTGACCAGCTACCCCTCCGGGCCGGTCAACTCGCTCTGGCTCTGGCGCCGGCACGTGCCCCTGTGGCGCGTGGTGCGCAACTTCCTCGTCATCTACCTCTGCCGCTATCTGCCCTCGCTGCGCTGGAAGAACGCGCTCTACCGATCCATCGGGGTGCGCGTGGGTCCGCACGCGTCGGCCGGTCTGAGCGCCACGCTGGACATCTTCTTCCCCGAGCTGATCACCATCGGGGAGAACGCCATCCTGGGCTACAACTCCGTCATCCTGGCCCATGAGTTCCTGCGCGACGAGTTGCGCACCGGCCCGGTGGTGGTCGGGCGCGACGTGGTCATCGGCGCGTCGTGCACCATCCTTCCCGGGGTGGTCATCGGCGACGGAGCCACCGTGTCGGCGCACAGCCTGGTCAACCGCGACGTCCCTCCGGGGGCCGTGGTGGGAGGCGTGCCGGCCCGTCTCCTCGCCTGACCGGTCGCATCGCGGGTGCCCTGCTCCGCCCGCCAACGCCCGGGCGGCGACGGCGCCGGCGACGGCCTCGCCGACGGCGGTGCTACCATCCTGATGTGGCAGACTCAGCAAGGGAGGCGGCGTGAAGATCGCGGTGACGGGCAAGGGCGGGGTCGGCAAGACCACATTGGCGGGCACGATGGCCCGCATCCTGGCCGCCGAGGGCTTCCAGGTACTCGCGGTCGACGCCGACCCTGACGCCAACCTCGCCAGCGCGCTCGGCCTGCCTCCCGACGTGGCCGCGTCGATCGTGCCCATCGCCGACATGCAGGAGCTGATCGCGGAGCGTACCGGCGCGCAGCCGGGCACGATGGGCGGCTTCTTCAAGATCAACCCGCGCGTGGACGACATCCCCGACGAGCTGAGCTACCGCCTGGACGGCATCCGCCTCATGGTGATGGGCACCGTGAAGGAGGGCAAAGGCGGCTGCGTCTGCCCGGAGAGCGTGTTGCTCCGCTCCCTGATCCGTCACCTGCTCCTGCGCCGCAAGGAGGCCGTGATCCTGGACATGGAGGCGGGCATCGAGCACCTGGGCCGGGGTACGGCCGAGGGCGTGGACGCCATGGTCGTCGTGGTGGAGCCGGGAGCCCGCAGCGCGCGGACGGCGGCCTCCATCCGCAAGCTGGCGGACGACATCGGCATCCGCCGGGTGTACGTGGTGCTGAACAAGGTGGACGAGAGCGAGCGCGAGCAGGTGACCGGCATGCTCGAGGGGTACGAGATCATCGGCAGCCTCCCTACAGCCGCGCGGTCCGGCAGGCCGACCTGGACGAGGCGCCGCCGTTCGAGCGGGCCGAGGACTACGTGCAGGCGGTCCGCACGGTGGTGAGCGCGCTGCGCGACCGGATGGGGACCGAGTAGGGGTGAGCGTCTACGAGGACGTCCGGCTGGACGGGCACATCATCGACTCCTTGATGCTGCCCCTGGTGCTGGACGATATCCTCGCGCTGGACGGCGAGTACCACATCCTGGATATCACCGTGGGCCACGAACGCCAGGACGTGTCCACCGCCATCCTTCGGGTGGAGGGGCGGGACGGTCCCCACCTGGAGGCCCTGCTCGAGCGCATCCAACGCCACGGTGCGACCGCCGTCGTCCCCGGGGACGCCCGGTACGAGCCGGCGCCTGCCGACGGCGTGTTCCCCGAGGCCTTCTATTCCACCACCAACCTGGAGACCTTCGTCCGCCTGGACGGTAGGTGGGTGGAGGTGGCGGGCACCGAGATGGACTGCGGGTCGTGGTCGATCCCGCCGCTCCTCGGGCGCGGACGGTGCCCCTGATCCAGGTGCGCCGGGGCGAGCAGGTGGTGGTGGGCCGCGAGGGCATCCGCGTGGTACCGCCGGCCCGCCCGCGCACCGGGGCCTTCTTCGAGTTCATGAGCTCCCCCGTCTCCTCGGAGAGACCCAAGGCGCTGGTGCTGGCCGAGGTCACCCGGCTGGCCCAGGAGACGCGGGCGGCCGGGAAGACCATCGTCGCGGTGGTGGGACCGGCGGTGGTGCACACCGGCGCCGCGCCGGCCCTCGCCCGCCTGGTCCGAAAGGGCTGGATCGACGTCTTGTTCGGCGGCAACGCCATCGCCGCGCACGACATCGAGTCCGCCCTGTTCGGCACGTCGCTGGGGGTCGACCTGGCCCAAGGGCTGCCGGTGCACGGCGGCCACGAGCATCATCTGCGCGCATCAACCGCGTCCGGGCGGCCGGTGGCATCCGGCAGGCGGTCGAGACGGGCGTGCTGACCTCCGGCATCTTCTACGAGGTCGTCCGGGCGGGTATCCCGTTCCTGCTCGCCGGCTCCATCCGCGACGACGGACCCCTTCCCGAGGTCGTGACCGACGTCATGGTGGCCCAGCAGCAGATGCGGCGAGCTGGTCGCCGACGCGGGTCTCTGCCTGATGCTCTCCACCATGCTCCACTCCATCGCCACCGGCAATCTGCTTCCCGCCTCGGTGCACACCGTCTGCGTGGACATCAACCCGGCGGTGGTCACCAAGCTCACCGACCGGGGCAGCATCCAGACCATCGGCATCGTCACGGACGTGGGTCTCTTCCTCGACGAGCTCGCCAACGAGCTGGGTCCGGCCCCTCTGGGCTGAGAGACCGCCCTCTTCTCCTTCGCCCTTCCCTTCAGCTCACGCCGGGGTGAGTCCGCCCCCGGCGATCCGGAACCGGCAAAAGCGGTTCCCCGGAACCCTGGATGCGGAGCGGGCGTCCTAGGAGCATGAGGGGGCCCCGCCATCAGGACGGCGCTCCCGGGCGGCTGCGGCAGCCGCACAACGGACCTGGGAGGGACGCCATGATCAGCAGGATGCGTCAGCTGGCAAGCACGAGGGCGACGGTCACCGGCCTGGCGCTGGTGGCGGTGCTTCTCGTTGCTTCGTACATCGTGGGCAAGGGCGGCATGCAGGAAGAATCGGTGACGACGACCACGTCCCCGGCCGCGGCGACGGCGACGACGGCCGTCGGGGCGACCGCCCGCGGGCAGGACAGCCTGATGCCCGTGGCACCCAAGGGGACCGCAGGTGGTTTCGCGCAGCAATCCAGGAGCGGCCAGACGGCGACGACCGCCGCGGCGGCCGAAGCGGGCGCGCCATCCACCGCGGGGAGCACGGCGACGGGAGGCGGCCTCGACCTCGCGTTGGCGGGGATCGATCGCAAGATCGTCAGCAGCGCCAACCTCCAGATCGAGGTGGCCAAGGGCAAGTTCCAGAACGCTTATGATCAGGCACTGCAGATCGCGGACCGCTACGACGGCTACGTGGTGTCCTCGCAGTCTTCCGCCGGCGACCAGGCGGAGGCCGCGCGCACCGGCACCATCACGGTCCGTGTGCCGGTCGTGTCGTTCTCGCAGGCCATGCGCGACGCCGGCGCACTGGGTAACGTGAAGTCCCGCCAGGTGGACTCCCAGGACGTGACCGGCCAGTACGTCGATCTGCAGGCGAGGCTCAAGAACGCCGAAGCCCAGGAGCAGGCGCTGCAAGACCTCCTGATCCGCGCCAAGTCGGTCAACGAGGTGCTCCAGGTGCGTCAGGTGCTCTCGAGCACGCAGCAGGAGATCGAGCAGCTCAAGGGACAACTGCAGTACCTCAAGGAGCACACCTCCTACGCGACGCTCTCCCTGAGCCTCTTCGAAGCCGGCGCGCCGGCGGTCGTCCCGGCGACGGCGGGATGGGGACTCCTGCAGGCGCTGGAAGACGGACTTCGCGGGTTCGTCTCCACCCTCAACACCATGATTGTTGGACTGGGCTCGATGCTGCCGGTCCTGATCGTCCTGGGGGCCGGAGCCTGGATCGTCTACCGGCTGACCCGCCCCCGCCGGCCTCAACCCCCTGCGGAAGAGGCAAGGAGCATCTAGTATCGGGTAGTCACGGCGCGGGCTGCGTGGGGTGTGTCCGGTGGGGCCGCTATACTCTGTGTTCGGCTTCACTTTGTGCACCACACCGTCCGGCGAGAGCTCCCCTGCGCGAGCTCTCGCCCGCCCCTCCGGAGGACACCCATGCCCGTGACCCGCACCGTTGCTGCCGTCCATAGGTCGCGCCCGGACGATCGAGGGAGCCGGTGTCATCTCCTCCGAGCCTTCGGCTTCGGTCAGGAGCACGCGTTCGACCCGTTCCTGATGCTCGACGACTTCGGCGGAGACGACCCGACGCGCTATCTCGCCGGCTTTCCTTGGCATCCACACCGCGGCATCGAGACCATCACCTACGTCCTGGAGGGTGAGGTCGAACATGGCGACTCCATGGGCAACGAGGGGCGCATAGGCCCGGGCGACGTGCAGTGGATGACGGCCGGCAGCGGCATCATCCACCAGGAGATGCCCGAGGGGAACAGGCGGGACGCCTACGCGGGTCCCAGCTCTGGGCGAACCTGCCGGCGACCGACAAGATGATGGATCCGCGCTACTGCGGGATCGAAGCGGCCGACATCCCGGCGGTGGAGACCGGCGAGGCGACTGTGCGCGTGATCTGCGGGGCCGTCGGCGAGACCGTCGGGCCGGTGACCGGCATCGTGATCGACCCGGAGTATCTGGACGTGACCGTCGGCCGGGCGCGGCCTGGACGCACCCGACTACCCTCGGGCACACGGTCTTCGCCTTCCTGTTCGAAGGGCAGGCCTGCTTCGGTCCGGACGAGGCCGAGACCTGCGCCGACGAGGGCGTGGTCGTGCTCTTTACCGACGGCGACCAGGTGGCGGTCCGGGCGGGTCCCGACGGTGCCCGCTTCCTGCTGGTCAGCGGCCGGCCGCTGCGGGAGCCCATCGCCTGGGGCGGTCCCATCGTCATGAACACGGCGGAGGAGTTGCAGACGGCGTTCGCCGAGTACCGCGCCGGTACGTTCGTGAAGCACAACGCGGGCTAGAGGGCGACGGGTCGGTTGCGTGCCGTCCCTCCGTCTCGCTATCGTACCCACATGCACCCCCTCGAGACGTGAAGGTCTCACCAGCGCATCGCTTTTGGGTCGATGTCCGCTTATAGAATGGAACTAGCCGTGCCCGATCTACCATTGAACATTATTCTTCAACGCCTGGCGGAATACTGCCGCCGCAACCATCTCCGCCGCCTTGCAGTGTTTGGCTCGGCGCTCCGCTCTCACTTGGTCCCCAGAGTGATCTCGACATCCTGGTAGAGTTTGAGCCCGGCCACGTACCCGGATTCGGGTTCTTCCGCATCCAAGACGAGCTTTCTGAACTCCTAGGACGACAGGTGGATTTGGAAACGGCTGGGTTTCTCAGTCCGCATTTCCGTGATGAGGTCACCACCCAAGCCGTGATTCTCTATGACGCAGCCTGACGCAGTTCGCATGCGCCACATGTTGGAGGCCGCCGAGAAGTGCCTCGGTCTTTGGCGCGACAGGTCGTACGTGGACGTGCTCCGCGATGAGACCGCTGCCTTGGCCACGGTTAGGCTTCTGGAAGTCGTAGGGGAGGCCGCGAAGAATGTTCGCCCGAATGCGCCGTATCCCGTAGATACCTGGCGCCGAGATTGCAGGGACCCGGGACAGACTGATCCATGGGTACTTCGACGTCGACTACGAGGTGATTTCGTGGTCGCTCTACGATCGATCTGCCGGTCCTGGCGCGACAGTTGGATCACATTCTGGGCACCGACCGACGGTGCGCGGGGGAGCGGTCGTCCCCGCTCGGGCCTGCCTCTCTCCTGGCTCGATGAGCGGGTGCGTGGCGATCACCACGGCTCGAGCAGAAGGCCAGCTGAGGAGACGCACAGGATGTCGCTCGGGGGGTCTGTGGGGGATGGAGCGCGCCCTCGCCCGCTGCTTGGCGCCCGAGTGCCCCCGCGTGTATACTGCCTCGTCCGCGCCACTCCGGTGCGGGAAAACTTCATAGCTCACCCCTGCTCCGGCAGCGAGGCCGGGGCCGCATGAGTCCGAGGGAGGTGAATCACCCTGAACAGCTATGAGCTGATGCTGATCCTGCGCGCCGAGACCGAAGATGACGCGCGCGCCGGTATCCTCGACCGGATCAAGGACATCCTGACGTCCCGAGGCGGAGTATTTGGCAAGGTCGACGAGTGGGGCAAGCGCCGCTTCGCCTACGAGATCGACCACATGACCGAAGGCTTCTACTACGTCATCTACTTCGAGGCGTCCGCCGAAGCCCTTGACGAGGTCACCCGCGTCCTGGGCATCACCGACGCCGTGATCCGGTACATGCCGGTCCGGCTCGAGGCGGAGCTTGCCGCAGTCACCAGTGAACGTCCGGCGGCAGAAGCCGCACCCGAGGAGTAAGTCATGGCCAGAGGCTTCGCCCACGTCACCCTCGTGGGCAATCTGACTCGAGACCCGGAGCTCCGGCAACCGCCGAGCGGGACGTCCGTCTGCGAGCTGAGCGTCGCCGTCGAGTCCTCGTACAAGGACTCGGCAGCGGCCAATGGGTCGAGAAGACCAGCTACTTCGACGTGGTGGTCTGGGGAGCGCAAGGCGAGAACTGCGCCAAGTACCTGACCAAGGGCAACCAAGTGGCCGTCGATGGCCGGCTGGACCAGCGCAGTTGGGAAGCCCAAGACGGCACCAAGCGGAGCAAGGTCGAGATCGTCGCTAACAGCGTCGTGTTCCCCGGCGCGCTCCAGCGCCGGCGAAGGCGGCCGCTCGTCGTCGTACGCGCCGCCCGCCGACAAGGCTCCGGCCGAGGACTTCAAAGACATCGACTTCGGCGACGAGGACGATATCCCGTTCTGATGAAGACCGGCGGAGCGCGGCTCTCAGGGCCGCGCCGCGCCGACGCGACAGAGGAGGAAAGGCATCGTGGCCTTCCAGAAAAGGCGCCGGGCCCGGCCCGTGGGCGGGAACCGTCGGCGCAAGTACTGTTACTTCTGCAAAGAGAAGGTCGACCAGGTCGACTACAAGGACTACAACCTACTGCGGCGGTTCATGTCGGAGCGCGCGAAGATCCGTTCGCGTCGCACCACGGGCGCCTGCCGGCGGCATCAGAACCAGATCTCGATCGCGATCAAGCGCGCTCGGGAGATGGCGTTGCTCCCCTACAGTAACCGGTAGCAGGCGGCGGATCCGTCCATGAGCACCTTCAGCACACCGGCCGTGAGCGAGGCGGGGAAGGCGGTGGCCTTGGCCGTCGTCATCGCGCTGGCCGCCGCGTTCCTGCCGCTGGTATCGCTGCCGCTCATGGCGTTCATGCCCCTGCCCCTGGCCTTCGTCGTGCTGCGGCGCGGCGTCGCGGTGGGCGTGGCCGCCTCCTTCTGTACGGCCGCGTTGACCCTGGCCCTCGCCGGTCCCGGCAACGGGCTCCTGGCCCTCTGCCTCTCCGGCGTGGTAGGCATCGCGTTGGGCCTCGCGCTCCGGCGCGACTGGAACTTCTCGGTGACCCTGCTGACCGGCTCCGGCGCCGCCGCTCTCAGCCTGGGCGCTCTTGCCCTGGCCCTGTGGGTGACGACCGGCCTCAGCCGCGAGCAGCTCCAGCGGTCCATGGACCAGTCGCTCCAGGCCGCCAAAGCAACTCTATGCGTCCTTGGGCGTCACGCAGGCGACCCTCGACTCGATCTCGCAGCAGTTCCAGGCGCTCCTGCGCGTCCTGCCGTACCTGCTGCCCAGCGTGTTCGCCATCGCCGGCCTCCTGCTGGTCGCGGCGAGCCTGGCGTTGGCCGGCTCCATCTTCCCGCGGGCCGGTCAGGCGGTCTCCTCCAACCTCTCGTTCGCCCGTTTCCGGTTGCACTGGGGCATGGCGTACGGATTCATCGCGGGCCTGGTCCTGCTGGTCGTGTCTCCCTCGCTGGACTCGGGGGCGGAGGCGGCCCGCTTGATCGGCCTCAACCTGCTCTTGATCTTCCAGACCCTCTACTTTCTGCAGGGTCTGGCGCTGGTCCATTCGTTCTCGGTGTCGCGTCGCCTGGGCGGCGGAGGCCGAGCGCTGCTGTACGGAGGGGCCGTCGTCGGCCAACTCATGCTGTGGATGTTGAGTTGGGTCGGCCTCTTGGATACGTGGTTCGACTACAGAAAACGCTTCGCCCCCCGCGAACCCGCGCCCTCCGCACCGCCCGCCGGTGACGAGGACGGGGGCGACTCAGAGGAGTGGTAGATGGAAGTCATCCTGCTGCAGGACGTCGACAAGCTTGGGAAGAAAGGCGAGGTGGCCGCCGTCTCCGACGGTTACGCCCGTAACTTCCTCTTCCCGCGCCAGCTGGCGCAGATGGCCACGCCGGCCCGCATCGCCACGGTGCAGAAGGCGGTGGCCGAGAAGGAGGCCCGGGAGCATCGCGAGGCCGAGCAGGCTGAGGAGACCCGCGACCTGCTGTCCAAGACGGTGCTGACCATCCCCATGGCGGCCGGGACCGGAGACCGGATCTTCGGGTCGGTGACCAATCAGGACATCGCCTCGGCGCTGTTCGCCGCCCGCAAGCTGCGGGTGGACAAGCGGAAGGTCATGCTCGACGAGCCGATCAAGACCCTGGGCACCCACATGGTGCACGTCGACGTCCACGAGACGGTCGAGCCGGCGGAGGTCAAGGTCATCGTCGTCGCCCAAGGCGAGGAGTAGGACCGCGCGACCCGGAGAGTAGCCGAGCCGGGGGAGACCGACATGGTGTTTGCCACGCAGGACGGCCCGGGCGGCCGTGATCCGGGGGACCACGTCCCGCCTCAGAATCTCGACGCCGAGGTGTCGGTGCTCGGAGCGCTCATGGTGGCGCCCAACCTGATCGCCGGCGTCACCGAGGTGCTGCAGCCGCAGCATTTCTACCGGCGCTCGCACCAGCTGATCTACGAGGTGGTGGAGCACCTCTACTCGCGGGGGGAGCCGGTCGACCCCATCACCGTCAGCGAGGAGTTGAGCAACCGGGCCGCCCTGGAGTTGGTCGGGGGCAAGGCCTACGTGCACAGCCTGGTGGCGGCGGTGCCGGCCGCGACGAACGCCCGCTACTACGCGGAGATCGTCCGCGAGAACTACCTGCTCCGCTCCCTGATCGGCGTGGGCACCGACATCGCCGAGTTGGGGTACCGGCGCGAAGGCCAGCCCTTGGATCTGATCGACCGGGCCGAGCAGATGGTCTTCGACATCTCCCAGAACAAGGTCTCCAGCGAGTTCGTCCCCATCGGCGAGGTGATCAGCGAGAGCTTCACCGAGCTGGAGAAGACCATGGCCGAGGGGCGCCGCTCCCGGGGTGTGGAGTCCGGCTTCCGGCGGTTGGACGAGATCATCACCGGCTTCCAGCCCGCCAACCTGATCATCCTCGCTGCGCGGCCCTCCATGGGGAAGACCGCGTTCGCGCTGAACGTCGCGCGCAACGTCGCCGTCGGTCAAGGGCAGGGTGTGGCCTTGTTCAGCCTGGAGATGGCCAAGCTCGAGCTGGTCCAGCGCATCATGTGCTCGGAGGCCCGGGTGGACAGCCAGCGGCTGCGGCATGGGCAATTCCAGGCGGCCGAGTGGACCAAGCTGACCGCCGCCTGCACCCCGCTCTACAACGCGCCCATCTTCATCGACGACACCGCCTCCATCAACCTGATGGAGATCCGCTCCAAGTGCCGCCGGCTGAAGGCGAAGGAGCACAACCTGGGATTGGTGGTCATCGACTACCTGCAGCTGATGGTCGGAGACTCCTCGGCGGAGAACCGGCAGCAGGAGATCTCCCGCATCTCCCGCGGCTTGAAGATCCTGGCCCGCGATCTGGACGTGCCCGTGCTCGCCCTGTCCCAGCTCTCCCGGCAGGTGGAGCAGCGCGCCGGGAACCGGCCGGTGCTGTCGGATCTGAGGGAGTGCGTGACCGGCGACACGCTAGTCCAGTTGGAGAACGGGCAGCGCGCACCCATCCGCGATCTCGTCGGGAGCCGGCCTCGAGGTCCTTGCCGTCTCAGAAAGACCATAAGCTCGTCTCGGCGACAGAGCGACTGTGTGTGGAGCGTAGGCACCCGACCCGTCTTTGAGGTGCGACTCGCCAGCGGGCGTCGACTTCGCGCTACCGGTCGCCACCGCGTGCTGGATGCTTCCGGGTGGAAGCGTGTGCAGGAACTGAGCCCTGGCGATCGGGTCGCGCTACGGGATGACGACGGCCTGAGGGCGGAAGCGACAAGCGACCTCTATTGGGATCGGGTGGTTTCCGTCACCCCTGACGGCGAGGAGGAGGTCTTTGACCTGACTGTCCCGGGACCCGCCAACTGGCTGACCGGGGACGGCATCGTCAGTCACAACTCGGGCGCGATCGAACAGGACGCGGACTGCGTGCTCTTCATCTACCGAGACGAGGTCTACAACAAGGAGAGCCCCGACAAGGGCATCGCCGAGATCATCGTGGGCAAGCAGAGGAACGGGCCGATCGGCGACTGCAAGCTGGCGTTCATCCAGAACTACACTCGGTTCAACGACCTGCCTCAGGACGCCCGAGTGAAGCCCTAGCCGATGTACGCCCGCCTGCTGGGACCATACGCCTACCGGCCGGCCGAATTGCTGGAGGCCCTGGGGCTCTTCCCGGCGGCCGGCGGGCGCCCGGACGGCCCCCCGGCCGACCCCGAACGACAGTGCGTCCTCCTGGACAGTGCCGGGGGTAGCCCTCGCCTGGCGCAGCGGTCGCTCCTTGCCTGGGCCCCGGAAGCCCATCTTTGGGCGAAGGACGGGCGCGTGGTGGTCACCCGCCCCCTGGGGCGCGAGGGCGAGAAGGGGCCGGCCGCCGGGCAGGCCTGGAGGCGGGAGGAGTCCTCGGGCGACCCGTTCCTCGCGCTGCGCGCGCTGCTCGCGGCCCGATCGGAGCTGGTGCGTCCCTTGGGAGCCCTTCCCGGAGAGAGCTGGGCGGAGGACCTGAGCTGGGTGGGGGCCTACGGCCTGGTCTCCTACGACGCGGGCCGCTCCATCGAGCCGTTGCCGGACACCACCAGCGACGACCTCCTCATCCCCGACCTCGACCTGATCTTCCCGACCCGCTGGCTCTGTTTCCGGCACGACCTCGGCCACGTGGTGGCGGTGGCGGAGACGCCGGCCGCCCTGGAGGAGATGGAGGAGGCGGTCTCCCGGGCGGCCCGGGCTCCCCGCGGCGACGTGGACCTGACCGTGGAGGGGCACAGCCGGGACGAGAGCCTGCGCACCTCCTCGAACATGACGCCCGACGCCTTCCGGGCGATCGTCGCCCGCGCCCGCGAGTACGTGTGGGCCGGCGACGTCTTCCAAGTGAACCTCTCGCAGCGCCTGGAACTGCCCTACCGCGGGGGCTCGTCCCTGCTGTACCGGGTGCTCCGTGGCGTCAACCCCTCGCCCTTTGCCGGCTACCTGCGACTCTCCGGCTACGAGCTCTTCTCGAGCTCGCCGGAACGGCTCGTCCGGCTGCGCGGACGCATCGCCGACACGCGCCCGATCGCGGGGACGCGGCGCCGAGGCAAGGACTTCTCGGAGGACGGCGCCCTGGCGGCCGACCTCAACCTGGACCCGAAGGAGCGCGCCGAGCACATCATGTTGGTCGACCTGGAGCGGAACGACCTGGGGAGGGTGGCCGAGTACGGCTCGGTCCACGTGGACGAGCTGATGGTGAACGAGCGCTACTCGCATGTCATCCACATCGTGAGCAACGTCACCGGGCGGCTGGCCGAGGGCCGGGACTCGGTGGACCTGCTGCGGGCCATGTTCCCCGGCGGCACCATCACGGGATGCCCCAAGGTGCGCTGCATGGAGATCATCGACGAGCTGGAGTCGGTGCGTCGCGGCGCCTACACGGGGTCGTTCGGTTGGCTGGGCTACCGCGGCGACATGGACATGAACATCGTCATCCGTACCCTGGTGCGCGAAGGGGATAGCCTCTTCGCGCAGGCGGGAGGGGGGATCGTGGCCGATTCCGACCCCGAGCGGGAGTACCTGGAGACGCTGAGCAAGGCCCGAGGCGACGGTGCGGGCGGCGCGCCAGGCGGCGATCTTGACGGAGGGTCAGATGGCCGGCCCCGATGACTGACCGGGCGTCGCCTCTCCCCGATGTGCGCCTGCCGGATGGTGCCTGGTCCCGCCGGCCGAGGCCACCGTCTCGGCGCTGGACCGCGGGCTGCTGTACGGGGAGAGCCTGTTCGAGACGCTCAAGGTGGTCGACGGGGCGCCCTGCCTCTGGGCCGAACACCTGGACCGTCTCGCTGCCGGGTGCCGGGAGCTGGGCATCCCCCTGGACCCGGCGGCGCTGACCGCCGGCCTGCGGCGGCTGCTGGAGGCGCGGACGGTGCCCCGGGGAGCGCTCCGGATCCAGGTGACCGGCGGGTCCAACCGGGCGGAGGGCGAAGATTGACGGCGTCGGCTGAGGGGCGCCGGCCCCGGGTGATCGCCACGGTGGAGCCGGTGGCGCCGTTGCCCGATGCGGTCTATCGGGACGGCGTGGACGCGGTCACCGCCGCGGACCTGACCCGGCCCCTGCCGTGGCTGAAGTCGGGGAGCTACCTGGCTGACGTCGTGGGCAAAGGGCGGGCGGAGGCGGCCGCTGCTTTCGAGTGCCTGCTCGTGGGCGGGGAGCCGCCGACGCTCCTGGAAGGCTCTTTCTCCAACGTGCTCCTGTGGGACGGCGGCGACTCGTGGGCCCGCCCCGGGGGCTCGCTCTGGCCGGCGTGACGCTACGGTCTGTGCTCGCCGCTGCCGAAGAGTTGGGTAGAGACACGATCGAGGGCCGCATCCCGCTCGAGCGGCTCGGACGGCATCGTTGCTGTTGACCGGCAGCCTGTTGGGTGTCTGCGCCTGCCGCAGTCTGGACGGCGTCCCGCTCAGGCCGGCCACCGGACTGGCGCGCGAGTTGCGCGCGGCCCTGGAGCATCGAGAGGCGGCCTCCCGCGACATGTGGCTCGCCGTGGGCCACGGGCTAGCGAGGACCTCCCGGCGGCGGAAGGTGAGGCGTGATGGACGCGAGCAGGCGGTTCGACATCATCGTGGTGGGGGCCGGCCCGGCCGGCATCTTCGCCGCGCTGGAATTGGCCAGGCACTCTCGCCACTCGGTGCTCTTGGTCGAGAAGGGCTGCGACCTGGAGCAGCGTCACTGTCCGTCCCGCCGAACGGGGCGGTGCGTCCACTGCGATCCATGCGACATCACCTGCGGGTGGGGCGGAGCCGGCGCCTTCTCCGACGGCAAGCTGACGCTCAGCCCTCGGGTAGGGGGTTGGCTGGACGAGTATCTGTCCGCCGTGGCTTTGGAGGGACTGATCCGCGACGTGGACCGGCTCTGGCTGGAGTTCGGGGCTCCGGAGACGCTGCACGGCGACGACCCCGACCTGGTGGGGACCTGGCGGCACGAGGCCCTGCGGCACGGGCTGCGGCTGCTGGCGGATCCGATCCGCCACATGGGCACCGAGCGCTCGGTGGAGGTCCTGACCGGCATGCGGAAGGCGATCGAGGAGCGGGTGGAGGTCTTGACCGACACCCCCGTGGTCTCCATCCGCACCATCAATGGGGGCCCCGGCGGCGGGCAGAGCGTCGCCGGGATCGTCACCGCCGACGGGACGGAGTACGCCAGCCCGGTGGTGATCGTGGCTCCCGGGCGCGAGGGGTCGGGTTGGCTGCAAGACGAGGCGGTGCGGCTGGGTCTCCCGGTGGTGACCAATCCGGTGGACATCGGCGTGCGCGTCGAGGTCCCCGCCGTGGTGACCGAGGCGATCGCCCGCGACCTCTACGAGCCCAAGCTGCTCTACACCACGCGTCACTTCGAGGATCCCGTGCGGACCTTTTGCATGAACCCGGCCGGCATGGTCAGCAAGGAGAGCTACGGCGACGTGGTGACGGTGAACGGCCACTCCTACGCGGACCAGGGTCGTAAGACGCTCTCCACCAACTTCGCGCTGTTGGTCTCCACTCGGTTCACCGAGCCCTTCAAGGACCCCATCGCCTACGGGAAGTCCATCGCCCGCCTGGCCAACCTGCTGGGTAAGGACATCATCGTCCAGCGGCTGGGCGACCTGCGCTCGGGCCGGCGGACCACGCCGGAGCGTCTCGCCCGCGCCGTCGTCACTCCCACCCTGGACGACGTCACCCCGGGCGACCTGGCGTTCGTCCTGCCGTACCGCCACCTGCGCGACATCACCGAGATGCTCGATGCCATGGACGGCCTGCTCCCCGGCATCGCCGACCGCGACACGCTGCTCTACGGGGTGGAGGTGAAGTTCTACTCCTCTCGCCTGCACTTGGATAAGAACCTGCAGACCGAGGTGCGGGGCCTCTACGCCGTCGGCGACGGGGCCGGGGTCACCCGGGGGCTGACGCAGGCCTCGGCGTCGGGCTTGGTGGCGGCGCGGGCAGTGCTGAACGGAGACGCGGGACCGGCCTCCTCAGCGTAGGCGGATCGTCTGTCCCCGTTGCGGTCCCACCGAGACCACCACGATGGGCACGCCCGCCTCGCGGCTGACGAACTCGAGGTACGCCCGGGCTTCGGCGGGGAGCTCGTCCCAGGTGCGTGCCTGGCCCGCGTCGCCCGCCCATCCGGGCAGCGTCTCGTAGACGGGCCGGGCCTTGTGGAAGGAGGTCTGGTCCGCGGGCATCTCCCGCATCGTCGTGCCGCCCACGTCGTAGGCGGTGGCCACCTTGAGCTCGCTCGAGTCCGTTGAGCACGTCGAGCTTGGTGATGACCAAGCCGGTCATGCCGTTCACCCGAACGGCGTAGCGCAGGGCCACCAGGTCCAACCAGCCGCAACGCCGCTCCCGCCCCGTGGTGGTGCCGAACTCGTGACCGGCGTCCCGTAGGTAGAGGCCGGTGGCGTCGTCGAGCTCCGTGGGGAACGGGCCCTCGCCCACCCGGGTGGTGTACGCCTTGCAGATGCCCCAGACCTCGTCGATGGCCGTCGGCCCGATCCCCGATCCGACGCAGGCCGCCCCCGCCACCGGGTTGGAGGAGGTGACGAACGGATAGGTGCCGTGGTCGATGTCCAGCAGCGTGCCCTGCGCCCCCTCGAAGAGGACGCGTTGCCCGGCGGAGACGGCCTTCCAGATGAGCAGCGAGGTGTCCGCGATGTAGGGCTTCAGGGTCTCGGCGATCTGCAGGTACCGCTCGCACTCCTGCTCGAGACCGGTGGGGTTGGCGTCGTAGACCAGGCGGAGGATGTCGGCTTTGGTCTCCATGGCCGTGGTGATCTTCTGCCGGAAGATCTTGGGGTCGAGCAGGTCCTGCACGCGGATGCCCACCCGCGCGGCCTTGTCCTCGTAGGCCGGCCCGATGCCCCGGCGCGTCGTGCCGATCTTCTTCTTGCCCAGCTTGGTCTCCTGCACCCGGTCCAGCAGGATGTGGTAGGGCATGATCAGGTGCGCGCTGCCGGACAGCTTCAGGTTCGCGGTGGAGACGCCGCGCGCCTCGAGGTCGTCCAACTCCTGCCGGAGGGCGGAGGGGTCGATCACCACCCCGTTGCCGATGACCGCCACCGTGTCGGGGTTGGTGATGCAGGACGGCACCAGGTGCAGCGCGAACTTGCCCCGCGGGTTCTCGACGGTGTGGCCGGCGTTGTTGCCGCCCTGGTAGCGGACGACCACGTCCATCTCCTCGGAGAGAAGGTCGACCACTTTCCCCTTGCCTTCGTCGCCCCATTGGGCGCCGACGATCACCGTAGCCGGCACGAGCGCTCCTTCATCGCCGGTCGCGGCCGGCCTGGTTCGTCCGGGCAGCCGTTCCCGGCTTCCCCGTGGATGACGTTCGGGCTGTCTCAAGGCGGCCGGGGCATCCCTCCGACCGCGCGGGAAAGTGTACACCACGCGGAGTGGGCGCCGGCCGCGACCCGTGGCCGCCACGCGGGCTCGTCGACGGCGGCTCGCGGCGTCCCCGCCTCTTGTAGAATGACCGCGCGGAAGGGCGATGGCGCCGGCCCGGCGCCGACGAGCGAGGGAGGGTTGTGATGCCGCGTGACGTCCTTGTGGTGGGGAGCGGGGGCCGGGAGCATGCCCTGGTGCGGGCACTGCGCCGCAGCCCGGAGCTGGGCCGGCTCTTCTGCGCCCCCGGCAACGCCGGCATCGCCCGGGAGGCCGAGCTCGTCCCGCTGGCGGTGGGCGATCTGGAGGGGCTGGTGGCCTTTGCCGAGCGGGAGAGCATCGACCTGACCGTGGTCGGGCCGGAGATGCCCCTGGTAGCGGGGTTGGCCGACCTCATGCGGGCCCGCGGTCTCGCGGTCTTCGGGCCGGGGGCCGACGCGGCCCGCATGGAGGGCTCCAAGACCTTCGCCAAGGGGGTCATGGCCGCCGCCGGGGTGCCCACCGCCGGAGTGGCCACCTTCACCGACTTCGAGGCGGCCGCTGCGCACGTGCGGTCCGTGGGCGGAGCGACGGTGGTCAAAGCCGACGGTCTGGCGGCCGGCAAGGGGGTGACCGTGGCCCACACGTTCGATGAGGCGGAGGCCGCCCTGCGTGACTGCTTCGTCGCTGGGCGGTTCGGCGAGGCCGGGCGGACCGTCCTGGTGGAGGAGTGCCTGGTGGGAGAGGAGCTCTCCCTCCTGGCTCTGGTCAGCGGGGAGAGCATCCTGCCCCTGGCCCCCGCGCAGGACTACAAGCGCATCTTCGATGGCGATCAGGGTCCGAACACCGGCGGCATGGGCTCCTACTCGCCGGTCCCGAGCGTCACTCCCGAGCTCTACGCCGAGGTGGTGGAGACGGTCATCCGCCCGACGGTGGCCGAGCTCCGCCGGCGAGGCATCGACTTCCGGGGGGTCCTCTACGCGGGCATCATGCTGACGGCCGCAGGCCCCAAGGTCCTGGAGTTCAACTGCCGCTTCGGCGACCCGGAGACGCAGGCGTTGCTGCCCCGGCTGCGGTCCGACCTGCTGGACCTGCTGTGGCGGGCCGCGCGCGGCGAGGCCCTTCCCGCGCAGGCCGAATGGAGGAAAGGCCCGTGCGTAGGGGTGGTGGTGGCTTCGAAAGGGTACCCGGCCTCCAGCTCGAACGGCGACGTCATCGAGGGTGCGGACGCCGCCGATGCCCTTCCCGGGGTGGACGTGTTCCATGCCGGCACCGCCCGGCAGGACGGCCGCCTGCTGACGGCCGGCGGCCGGGTGCTGACTGTCACGGCTCGGGGCGACAGCTTCGCCGACGCCCGCCGCCTCGTGTACGAGGCGGTCGCCCGGATCGATTTCCCGGGCAAGCAGTTTCGAACCGACATCGCGCTTCGCGCGGAGGAACGAGAGAGGGGGCCGCATGGCGATGCAGCCTGAACCGGACGTCCGGGCGCTGCTGGAGGACCTGGAGCTCGACGCTCCCCTGGTGGGGATCCTGATGGGGTCGCAGTCCGATATGGACGTGATGCAGGAGGCGGCGGACGAGCTGGCCGAGCGGGGCATCTCGTACGAGGTCAACGTCATCTCGGCGCATCGGAACCCGGAGCAGCTGCGCGAGTACGCCATGAGCGCGGAAGCCCGGGGCATCAAGGTACTGATCGCCGGCGCCGGGAAGGCGGCCGCCCTGCCCGGCGTGGTCGCCTCCTACACCGAGTTGCCCGTGATCGGCGTGCCCATCCGCACGTCGGACCTGGGTGGGCTGGACTCCCTGCTCTCCATCGTGCAGATGCCGAAGGGGGTGCCCGTCGCCTGCGTGGCCATCAACGGGGCCCGCAACGCCGGCATCCTGGCGGCGAAGATCCTGCGGCTCGGCTGGTTCCCGGATGCGACCCTGTCCACCGAGGCACCCGAAGGGCCCCGGGCGTGATCGCCCGCTACTCCACCCCGGAGATGGCCGCGCTGTGGACCGAGGAGGCCAAGCTGCAGGCGTGGCTGGACGTGGAGCTGGCGGCCTGCGAGGCCTGGGCCGAGCTGGGCGAGGTGCCCGCCGACGCACTGGCTCAGATCCGGGCCGGGGCACGCTTCGAGGTGCAGCGCGTCCAGGAGATCGAGGAGGTGACGCAGCACGACGTCATCGCCTTCCTGACCAACGTCAACGAGCACGTGGGGGACGCCTCCCGTTTCATCCACCTGGGCATGACCTCCTCCGACGTGCTGGATACGGGGCTCGCCCTGCAGCTCAAGCGCGCCGGCGCCCTGCTGGTGGAGGCCACCCGCGACCTGGGGAAGACCCTCCAACGCCGCGCGCTCGAGCACCGGGACACGGTCATGATCGGCCGCAGCCACGGCGTCCACGCGGAGCCCATCACCTTCGGCATGGTCCTGGGCCTCTACGCTTTCGAGGTGCGCCGGGGGCTCGAACGGCTCCAGCGGGCCATCGACGAGGTCGCGGTGGGCAAGATCTCCGGCGCGGTGGGCACCTACGCCAACGTCGACCCTCGGGTGGAGGAGAAGGTGATGGCGCGGCTGGGGCTCGGGGCGGCGCCGGTGTCCACGCAGGTGGTCCAGCGCGACCGCCACGCCGCCTTCATGAGCGCGCTGGCCCTGTTGGCCGGCACCATCGAGAAGATCGCGATCGAGGTGCGCCATCTGCAGCGCACCGAGGTGCTGGAGGCGGAGGAGTACTTCGCCCCCGGTCAGAAGGGCTCCTCGGCCATGCCGCACAAACGCAACCCCATCATCTCGGAGCGCCTGGCCGGCCAGGCCCGCGTCATCCGGGGCAACATGCTGGCCGCCTTCGAGAACGTGCCCCTCTGGCACGAACGGGACATCAGCCACTCGAGCGTGGAGCGCATCATCCTGCCGGATAGCACCATCCTGCTCCACTACATGCTGAAGAAGGCGACCTCCTTGATCGACCGTCTGCTGGTCTACCCGGAGACGATGGCGGCCAACGTCGAGCGCAGCTACGGCTTGGTGTACAGCCAGCGGGTCTTGTTGACCCTGGTGAAGGCCGGTCTGCTGCGGGAGGAAGCGTACGCCATGGTCCAGCGGAACGCCATGCGCGCCTGGCAGGAGAAGCGCTCGTTCAAGGAACTCCTGCTGAGCGACGAGGAAGTCACGGCCCACCTCTCGGAGAGCGCCGTCGAGACGCTCTTCGACCCCTCGCACCACCTGCGCCACATGGACGTCATCATGGGTCGAGTGGAGGCCTTGACGTGGTGAACCCCGTCGCCGAGCCCGAGGTCTAGGTACTCCCCGCCGCCGGCTGAGGCGAGGCGTCGCGTCGCTCGCCCCGCTGGCGGCGGCGGTGGCGGCGGCGACGCTGGGGCGGCGGCGTATCCTGACTGGTCGGCCAACCAAAAAGAGTGGACACCGTGCCGGGGCGGGTGTATGGTGTGCGTGGCTAGCAAGGAACCACCAGCGTGGTGCCATCTTTTGTCGTCGCGGCCCAGAGCCGCGGCGCCTGCCCGGGGGGGTACCAGGACCAAGATCCGGACGCGCACCGTGGCGGACACCCGTCCACCTTCGTCCGGTGCGACGGGGAGCCACGCGAGGCGGCCCCTGCGAAGACGTGATGCAGCATGGAGTGATCGCCGAGTCGCCCATGGGAAAGGACCGGTCAATGAGCGATCAGTTCGAGCAGTTGCGCCAAGGATTGGCGGAGAAGGCCTTCGGCGACGTGATGATCGTCGGTGGAGGCATCAGCGGCGTGCAGGCCTCCCTCGATCTCGCCTCCGCCGGTTTCAAGGTCTACCTGGTCGAGAAGGCACCTTCCATCGGCGGGCACATGGCCCAACTCGACAAGACGTTCCCCACGAACGACTGCTCGATGTGAATACTCTCGCCTAAACTGGTCGAGGTCGGCCGGCAGCCCAACATAGAAGTCCTGACGTACACCGAGGTCGAGAGCGTCAAGGGAACCCAGGGTGACTTCACCGTCACCCTGACCAAGAAGCCCCGCTACATCATCGAGGAGAACTGCACGGGTTGCACCGTGTGTGTCGATTACTGTCCGATCAACACCCCGGACCCCTTCAACCAGGGCATCTCGGACAGCAAGGCGGTCCACGTCTACTTCGCCCAGGCCATCCCCCTGGTGACCTACATAGACGAGAGCTGCCTGTACCTGAAGGAAAAGAAGTGCGGCATCTGCGAGAGCGTCTGCAAGAACAACGCCATCGACCTGCGCCAGGAGCCGGAGGAGTTGGTGGTGAACGTGGGCGCCGTCATCCTCTCACCCGGGGTCGAGCCGTTCGATCCGGTGGCCGTGGAGCGGTACAAGTACGGTCGGTTCGAGAACGTCGTCACCAGCATGGACTACGAGCGCATCATGTGCGCCACCGGGCCGTACCAGGGTGAGATCCGGCGGACCTCGGACCGGCAGCACCCGCGCAAGGTGGCTTGGGTCCAGTGCGTCGGCTCTCGGGCCGTGACTCCCGGGGCGAACAGCTACTGTTCGGGGGTGTGCTGCACCTACACGCAGAAGCAGGTGATCCTGACCAAGGAACACGATGCGGAGACCGAGTGCACGGTCTTCCACAACGACATCCGCTCCTTCGGCAAGGATTTCGAACGGTACTACCAGCGGGCCGAAGGCCTCCCCGGGGTGCGGTTCCTCCGGAGCTACGTGTCCATCGACCGGGAGGATCCGGAGACCAAGAACGTCACCATCCGGTATGCCACGGAGGATGAAGGGGTCAAGGAAGAAGAGTTCGACCTGGTGGTGCTGTCCGTGGGGTTGAATCCCCCGGCCGGCGCGAAAGGCCTGGCGGACACCTTCGGCATCGAGCTCAACGATCACGGCTTCAACCGATCCCTCTCCGCGAACCCCATGGAATCCAGCCGACCGGGCGTCTTCGTGAGCGGAGGCTTCCAGGGGCCCACGGACATCCCCGAGTCGGTCATCACGGCCAGCGCGGCGGGTTCGCAGATCGGCGAGCTCCTGGACCACCGTCGGGGGAAGCTCTCGGAGGAGCGCGAGTATCCGCTGGAGAGGGACGTGTCCCTGGAGCGTCCCAAGATCGGCGTCTTCGTGTGCCACTGCGGCGCCAACATCGGCCGGATCGTGGGGGTCCCCTCCACGGTGGAGTACGCCCTTTCCCTGCCGGACGTGGTCTACGCCACCGATCAGCTCTTCTCCTGCGCGACGAACTCCGCCAAGGAGATCACCGACACCATCAAGGAGCACGGCCTCAATCGGGTCATCATCGCGGCCTGCTCTCCGCGGACCCTGGAGCCGCTCTTCCGCGACACCCTCCGAGAGGCCGGTCTCAACCAGTACTACCTGGACATGGCCAACATCCGGGAGCACTGCTCCTGGGTCCACTCCAAGGAGAAGGAAGCGGCCACCGAGAAGGCCAAAGACATCATCCGGATGTCCGTGGCCCGGGCGCGCCACCTCCAACCCCTGCAGGAGTTCGACCTGCCGGTGCACAAGGCGGCCCTCGTGGTGGGCGGGGGCGTGGCCGGGATGACCTCCGCCTTGAGCATCGCCAACCAAGGCCACGACGTCCACCTGCTGGAGAAGGAAGCGGACCTGGGAGGCATGGCCCGGAGGATCCACCACACCCTGGAGGGTCTGGACGTCCAGGCGTTCCTGGCCGACCTGACCGACAAGGTCTACAAGCATCCCTCCGTCCACGTGTACCACAAGGCGGACATCCGTGAGGTCGCCGGCTACGTGGGGAACTTCGTCACCACGGTGCAGTCCGAACGGCGGGCTCACCGAGATCGAGCACGGTGCCGCCGTCATCGCCACCGGCGCGGAGGAGTACAAGCCGACCGAGTACCTCTACGGCCAGCACGACGGCGTGGTGACCCAACTGGAACTGGAGGGCAAGATCGCCGACGGCGACGAGCGTACCCTGCAGGCCGAGAGCCTGGCGATGATCCAATGTGTGGGCTGCAGGAACGAGGACCGCAACTACTGTTCCCGGATCTGCTGCTCGCAGGCGGTGAAGAACTCGTTGCGGCTCAAAGAGCTCAACCCCCAGATCGACATCTACGTCCTGTTCCGCGACATGCGGACCTACGGGTTCAAGGAGGACTACTACCGGGAGGCCTCGGGCAAGGGCGTGACCTTCATCCGCTACACTCCCGAGGACCCGCCCCAGGTGGAAGCGGTCCAGGAGCAGGGACGAGATCTCCTGCGGGTGACCGTGACCGACCCCATCCTGGGCACGGCGCTCGAGATCGATGCCGACACCCTGGCGCTCGCCGCGGCGGTCGTCCCCTCCGAGGGGAACCGGCTGATCGCCCAGCAGTTCCAGGTCTCGCTGGGGCCGGACGACTGGTTCAAGGAAGCCCACGTCAAGCTGCGGCCGGTGGACTTCGCCACCGACGGCGTCTTCCTCTGCGGTACGGCCCACTACCCGAAGCACCTCTCCGAGACCATCAACCAGGCGTTCGGAGCCGCCGGCCGGGTGGCGAACCTGCTCTCCCAGGACACCGTCGTCGCCTCCGGCTCGGTCTGCGAGGTAGCGGAGAAGCGGTGCTTCGGCTGCGGAGCGTGCAAGTCGGTCTGCAGCTACGGCGCCATCCAACTGCGAGAGACCCGGCAGGGCATGAAGGCCGAGGTCAATCCCGTCCTCTGCAAGGGGGATGGGCTGTGCAACGCGGTGTGCCCGGCGAATGCCATCTCGCTGAAGCACTACACCGACGAGGAGTTGATCGCCGAGATCGACGCGGCCGTCGGGACCGTGGACACGCAGGCCGAATCTGACGAATGCGTACGGGTCGCGTAGAGAGGCGGTGAGGAAGTATCAGCGAGAGATTCACATTCAAGCCGAGGATCGTTGGTTTTGTCTGCCACTGGTGAGGCTACGGGTCTGCGGACCTGGCTGGTGTATCCAGACTTCAATACAGCACTGAGACAAGACTCATCCGCGTCATGTGCACCGGTCGCATCGATCTGGCCCATGTGCTGAGGGCCTTTGCCGACGGCGCGGACGGTGTCTCGGTGGCGGGCTGCCACATGAACGAGTGCAACTACACGACGCATGGCAACTTCCACGCGTTGAGCATGGTGTATCTGGGCAAGAGGCTCCTCGAGCACGCCGGGGTGGATCCCGAGCGGCTGCGGATGGACCTGGTCTCGTCCGGGGAAGGGAACCGCTTCGCCGAGATCATGAACGACTTCGGCGCGACCATCCAGCGGCTGGGTCCGTTGGGCAGCAGCGAGGGAGTGGACCACTGCGACCTGGAGCCTCGGCTGCACGAGTTGGCGCACCTGGTCCCCTACATCAAGCGGGTCAAGTTCGAGAAGCTGACCACGCGGCTCGAGACCGAAGCGGAGTATCACGACCTCTTCACGCGCGAGGAGGTCGAGGACCTGGTGAGCGGGGCGCCCGCATACTACATCGACCCCGAGAGATGCCGGGCGTGCGGCACCTGCCGCCGGCAGTGTCCGGTGGAGGCCATCGACGGGGCCAAGAACCAGATCCACGTGATCGATCAGGACGCGTGCATCAAGTGCGAGACCTGTTTCAGCGTGTGTCCTCCCCGGTTCAACGCGGTGGTCAAGCTCGTCGGCGAGCCGGCGCCGCCGCCGATCGCGGAAGAGGAGCGGACCATCACGCGTAAGCTGGTGACGCTGGAGCTCACCGAGGAGTAGCTCACGGCCTGTCCTCCTCACGGTCACCGCGGGCGGGGGTGAGACGCCGACGCGGGCTCGCGACCGCCTCTGAGACCGATCCGGGTCCCGTCCGCAATGAGCGGACGGGACCCGTTCCTTTTCGGCCGCCTCACGTCACTTGACCTTTCGAAGCGACGTGTTACGATATATCGCGATAGGTAGAAGACCATCGGAAAAGGTAGGTGCGCGATGGGACATTGTCATCACGGGGACGACGCGTGGCGGCACCATCACCGCCGCGGGCCCTGGATGCGCAGCTGGGCCGGCATGGGCGGGCCCTGGGCGGCGGCCGGAGGCGGTCGCCGGGCGAGGCGCGGCGACGTCCGCCAGGCGGTCCTCTTCCTCCTGGCCGAGGGGCCGATGCACGGCTATCAGGTGATCCAGGAGCTGGAGCAGCGGACCGGCGGCGCGTGGCGGCCCAGCCCCGGCTCGGTCTACCCGACGCTGCAACTGCTGTCCGACGAGGGCCTCGTGACCAGCGAGGAGGTCGGGGGCAAGCGCGTGTACTCGCTGACCGACGCCGGCCGGGCCAAGGTGGACGAGAGCAAGGATGCGGGTGCGCCCTGGTCGGCAGCCCCGGGAGAGGACGAGCCGCGCATCAAGCTGCGGGACGCGATGTTCCAGCTGGGCGCCGCCACGATGCAGGTGGGGCGGACCGGCTCGAACGACGACATCACAAAGACGATCGAGATCCTCACCGAGGCGCGCCGCCGGGTCTACGGGTTGCTGGCAGACAGCGAGTAAGCCGTGGGGGCCGCGTGTCGGCCGCCGGCGGTGGCCCGCGTGCGGCGGGGAGAAGGCGACGGCCGGGAGCGGACTCCCGGCCGTCGCCGCCTGAGGAGGAGGCGCAAGCCTGGGGGTCCTCGCCCCCGGTCCCGTCCGACCCCGGTGGTAGAATCGAGTCTCCGCCAGGACCGACGGACGGGAGGACCATGACCCTGGGAGAGAGGCTCTACGAGGGCAAGGCGAAGATCGTCTACGCCACCGACGATCCCGACGTCTACGTCCAGGACTTCAAGGACGACGCCACCGCTTTCGACGGCAAGAAGAAGGGCACCATCGGCGAGAAGGGGCGCATGAACAACGCCATCTCGTCGCGGTTGTTCGGGTTGCTGGAGCAGGCCGGGGTGAAGACCCACTTCCTCGAGAACGTGTCCCCCACGGCCATGCGTATCCGCCGCCTGGACATGTTCAAAGTGGAGTTCGTGGTGAGGAACGTGGCGGCGGGCTCGCTCTCCAAACGCATCGGCTATCCAGAGGGCGCCGCCCTCCGCAACCCGCCCATCGTCGAGTACTACTACAAGGACGACGAGCTGGGTGATCCGTTGCTCTGCCAGGCCCACCTCGACGAGTTGCAGGTGGTGACTCCCGAGGAGCTGGCGGAGGCCACCCGGGTGGCCAAGCAGGTGAACGCCCTGCTCAAGGACTTCTTCGCCCAGCGCGGGCTCACCTTGGTGGACTACAAGCTGGAGTTCGGCCGCGACGCCGACGGCGTGGTGCGGCTGGGCGACGAGATCTCTCCCGACACCTGCCGCTTGTGGGACGCGGCCACGGGGGAGAAGCTGGACAAAGACCGCTTTCGACGCGATCTGGGCGGCGTGGAGGACGCGTACGCCGAGGTGTTGCGCCGCATCGCGGGGGAGTCGCCGGGAGAGGAGGCCTGATGTTCAAGGTGTCGGTCACCATCACGCCCAAGGAAGGGATCAGCGATCCTCAGGGCGCGGTCATCGAGCGAGCGCTCCCGAATCTGGGGTTCGAGGGCGTGGAGGGGATCCGCGTCGGTCGGTTCATCACCCTGCTGGTGGACGGGGAGGAGGAGTCGGTGGTACGGCGCGACGTGGACGACATGTGCCGGCAACTCCTGGCGAACCCCATCATCGAGGACTACACGTTCGAGCTCGTCCCCGGCGAGGTGGGGCTGCACGGCCCGGACAGCCTGATCCTGGGAGCCGACGCGAAGCCCCGGGAGGCCCCGGCGCACGCCGCCAGCCCCTGGACCGCCGTCGACGAGTTCGCCGCCCGCGCCGATGAGGCCGGAGTGGAGGAGGGCTTCGCCGTCCCGCCGCCCGAGCCCATCCGAGAGGCCCAGCCCAGTCCCTGGACGGCCGCCGACCCGTACGCCACCCGCCAGGAAGAGGTGGAGGAGTGACCCCAGGCGCCGCCGTGCGCTTTGGCATCGTCGTCTTCCCCGGTTCCAACTGCGAGTACGACACCCACCATGCCCTGGGGACCTTCGCCGAGGCGGAGCCCCGCTTCCTATGGCACAAGGACCGCGACCTGCAGTCTCCCGACGTGGTGGTGCTCCCCGGCGGCTTCTCCTACGGGGACTACCTGCGCACCGGCGCGGTCGCGCGCTTCAGCCCCATCATGCAGGAGGTCGACGCCTTCGCCCGCGACGGCGGCCTGGTGCTGGGCATCTGCAACGGCTTCCAGATCCTGACCGAGGCCCACCTGCTGCACGGGGCCATGCTCCGCAATCGGGGGCTCAAGTTCATCTGCCACCGGCAGTATCTGCGGGTCGAGCGGACGGATACTCCGTTCACCCGCCGGCTCGAGCGGGGCCAGGTCATCCAGGTCCCGGTCAACCACAACGAGGGCAACTGGACGGCCGGGATGGAGAGCCTCAAAGCCATCGAGGACGGCGGCCTGGTCGCGTTCCGCTACTGCGACGCCCAGGGCGACGTCACCGACGAGGCCAACCCCAATGGAGCTACCGACAATATCGCCGGCCTCCTCAGCGAATCCGCCAATGTGCTGGGCATGATGCCCCACCCGGAGCGGGTGTGCGAGGACGTGCTGGGCGGGGTCGACGGCCGGGCCGTCTTCGGCTCCCTGATCGACCACGTGCTCGAGGGCCGGAGCGGGGTGTGAGCGAGCAGACCCCGGCGCTTCCGGGAGAGACCGTCTGCCCGCGCTGCGGCTACCGCAACACGTTCCAACCGAGCGCTCTGCCCGGCACCTGCGAGTGCCGCGTCTGCCTGAGCCAGCTCGATTGGCGGGATATCCCCGGGTGCGGCCCGGATTGCCTCCCTGCCCAAGCTCCCCTACCCTCCGGCCCTGCGTCGGAGGACACCGGTCCCGAAGGGGGATCCTGATGCCCGAACTGTTCGAGGAGCTGGGTCTCACTCGAGACGAGTACCAGATGATCCGACGGCTGCAGGAGCGCGAGCCCACCCACGTGGAGCTGGCCGTCTACTCGCTGATGTGGAGCGAGCACTGTGGCTACAAGCACTCCCGCCCCCTGCTCCGACGCTTCCCCATGACCGGGGAGCGGGTGCTGCAGGGGCCGGGGGAGAATGCCGGCATCGTCGACATCGGCGGGGGCCTGGCCGTCGCCATGAAGATCGAGAGCCACAACCACCCGTCCGCGGTCGAGCCGTACCAGGGCGCGGCCACCGGCGTGGGGGGGATCTTGCGCGACATCTTCACCATGGGCGCCCGGCCCATCTGCAACCTGGACTCCCTGCGCTTCGGCGAGATGGGTCCCCTCCCCGCGACGCAGACCGGCGTCGACGAGGGGGCCGCCGACGCCTCGGGGACCGCGCCCTGGCGAGGGGGCCCAGACCGAAGAGGATCCGGGAGCCGTGGCGTCGCCCGCGGCCGGCGGCCACGGGCGCCAGCGCTACCTCTTCGAGCAGGTGGTGGCGGGCATCGGGGGCTACGGCAACTGCATGGGCGTGCCCACCGTCGCCGGCGAGGTCTACTTCGAGGACGCCTACGCCGGCAACTGCCTGGTGAACGCCATGACCGTCGGCCTGGTGGAGCACGAGCACATCCTGGGCAGCAAGGCCGCCGGCGTGGGCAACCTGATCGTCCTGATCGGCTCGCGCACCGGGCGGGACGGCATCGGGGGGGCCAGTGTGCTCGCCAGCCAGACCTTCGACGAGACCCTCGAGCAGAAGCGCCCCTCGGTCCAGGTGGGCGACCCCTTCACCGAGAAGAAGCTCTTGGAGGCCTGCCTGGACCTGCTGAAGCGCGGCCGCTTCGTGGCCCTGCAGGACCTGGGCGCGGCCGGCATCACCTCCTCCGCCAGCGAGATGGCGGCCAAGGGGGGCGTGGGCATCGACATGCACACCGACCGGGTACCCTTGCGCGAGCCCGGCATGGAGCCCTGGGAGATCATGATCTCCGAGAGCCAGGAGCGGATGCTGGCCGTGGTGACCCAGGCCGACTGGGCTGCGGTCAAGGAGACGTGCGAGCGCTGGGACCTGCCCTGCACCGTCGTGGGCGAGGTCACCGACACCGGCCGCCTGCGGGTGTTCCACCGGGGCGAGCAGGTGGGCGACATGCCGGCGGAGGCCCTGGCCGACGCGCCCACCTACACGGTGGAGCAGGAGCGCCCCGCGCACGAGCAGGACGAGCCTCTCGAGCTGGAGGCGTATCCTCCGCCGGCGGCCCCGCTGACGGAGATCCTGCTCGACCTGCTCGGCTCGCCCAACATCGCCAGCCGGCGCTGGATCTGGGAGCAGTACGATCATCAGGTCCAGCTCAATACGGTGGTGCTCCCGGGCGGGGACGCGGCCGTGTTGCGGGTCAAGCGCACCGGGGCGGGCCTGGCCGTCACCACCGACGGCAACGGCCGCCGGACCTACCTCGACCCCTATCGGGGCGGCAAGGAGGCGGTCGCCGAGGCCGCGCGGAACGTCTCCTGCACCGGTGCGACCCCCATCGCCATCACCAACTGCCTCAACTTCGGGAACCCGGAGCGGGGACCCATCGCCTGGCAGCTCGGGCGGGCCATCGAGGGCATGGCCGAGGCCTGCGAGGCCTTCGGCACGCCGGTGATCTCCGGCAACGTGTCGCTGTACAACGAGAGCTTCGACCAGCCGATCTATCCCACGCCGGTGGTGGGCATGCTGGGGTTGCTGGAGGACGTGACCACGGTCTGCCGCGCCGGCTTCCGGGTCGACGGCGACGCCATCCTGATGCTGGGCGACACGCCGCCCGCCTTGGACGGCTCGGAGTACCAGAAGCGCTGGTACGGCCGGGTAGAGGGGCGCATCCCCGACGTCGACCTGGCCGCCGAGGTGGCGCTCCAGGGCATGCTGCGGGAGGCGATCCGCCGGCGGCTCCTGCGGAGTGCCCACGACTGCTCGGACGGCGGTTTGGCGGTGGCTCTGGCCGAGGCCTGCCTGGCCGGCGGCATCGGCGCGCGGGTGAACGCCGAGCTCCTGCCCGGTCCCCGATCCGGCCGCCCCGACCTGACCCTGTTCGGCGAAGGCCCCACCCGCGTGCTCGTCAGTCTGCCCAACGGCGCGGTCGACGAGGTCTCGTCGTTGGCGGCGCGAGGCGGGCGTACCCTGCAGCCTCTTGGGCG
The DNA here is from genome assembly GCA_963796315.1 of uncultured Actinomycetota bacterium. GTDB lineage: Bacteria > Actinomycetota > Thermoleophilia > RBG-16-64-13 > RBG-16-64-13 > CAWCLH01. The sequence goes on along the minus strand of CAWCLH010000020.1, from coordinate 1,114,132 downwards.
TGGTGGGCGGCGACGCCTTGCACGTGCAGCTGGGCGGGGAGCAGCTCGACCTCACGCTGGCCATGCTGCGCGACAGCTACGACCGGGGCCTTCCCCGGGCGCTCGCGCAGTAGGGTGGGTATCTCCGACGAGGTCGCCGTCCGACCCGACGAGGCCTCGGCGCTGTTGAGCCTGAACGACCGGGCCGCGGCCATCGTGGAGCGGATGATCGCCGACGCGGACGGCCTGGGTCTCGCGGTCTCGCGGCTGGGCAACGGCGCCAGGGTGATCGACTGCGGAGCGAAGACACTCGGGTCTTCCGAGGCGGGTCGGCTCTACGCCGAGGTCTGCATGGCAGGCCTGGCCGACGTGCGCCTCGACGGTGCTGGATCTGGCCGGCTGGCCGACGCCCGGCGTGGAGGTCGGCGTCCGGCAGCCCCTGCTCGCCTGCATGGCCTCGCAGTACGCGGGGTGGGCGGTGGACGTCCCGGCGCAGGCCGACGTGTCCGGTTTCTACGCCCTGGGCTCCGGACCCGCCCGCGCGCTGTACCGGCAGGAGCCCATCTTCGACCTCATCGCCCATCGGGACGTCGCTACCTGCGCGGTGCTCGCCATGGAGGCCTACCAGCCGCCCACGGAGCGGGTGGCCTCCTGGATCGCCGAGCGGTGCGGCCTTCCGCCGGACCGCGTCTACCTGCTGGTGGCCCCGACGGCAAGCCTGGCCGGGTCGGTACAGGTGGCCGCCCGCATCGTCGAGACGGGGATGCACAAGATGCACCGGGCCGGCTTCGACATCACCACGGTGCTCTCCGCGTTCGGTTCCTGTCCGGTGGCCCCGGTGGCGACGGACGACCTGCTGGCCGTGGGCCGCACCAACGACGGCATCCTGTACGGCGGCCGGGTCTGGTACACCGTCCGCGCCGAGGACGCCCGCATCGAGGAGGTCATCGACCGGCTTCCGTCCATGGCGTCCGCCGACTACGGAGTGCCGTTCGGGCGGCTCTACGAGCGGGCCTGCGCCGAGTTCTACCGGATCGATCCCCTGCTGTTCAGCCCGGCGGAGCTCTGGATCAGCAACGTCAAGAGCGGCCGGACCTTCCACGCCGGCCGGTTGGATCCCGGCCTGTTGCAGCAGACCTTCTTCGAGTGAGCAGCGGAAAGATCGGTGGAACCGGATCGCGGCCCGGGGAGGCCCGAGCATGTGCTCGACGCCCGAGACGGGTATACTTCATGAAGTCCATGATGGAACGGCCACCCGGGCAGGGGAAGTCCCGCCGGGCACCGCCGAGCCTTTGGGGGGAAGCACCAGTGCACCATGAGTGAGTTCCTCGACTCGCCGCGCGAGGAGTGCGGGGTCTTCGGCATCTACGCACCCGACCGCGACGTGGCCCGCCTGACCTTCTTCTCGCTCTTCGCCCTGCAGCACCGCGGGCAAGAGTCGGCGGGGATCGCCGTCAGCGATCAGGGCCACATCATGGTGTTCAAGGACATGGGACTGGTCTCGCAGGTCTTCAACGAGCAGACCCTGCAGACCCTGAGCGGCCAGCTGGCCATCGGCCACGTCCGTTACTCCACCACCGGGTCCAGCGAGTGGCGGAACGCGCAGCCCGTGCACCGGGCCCGCAACGGCTCGGCCATCGCCCTGGCCCACAACGGCAACCTGGTGAACACCGACGAGCTGCGGCGGGGCCTGGACCGGCGGGGCGCCTTCTTGGATACCACCTCCGACACCGAGGTGATGGCCGCCCTGCTGGCGGAACACCCGTCGCACGACATCAGAGAGGCCGTGCGTGACGTCATGCCCCGCCTGCGGGGAGCGTTCAGCGTCGTGGTGATGACCGACGATCAGGTGCTGGGCTTCCGGGACCCCTACGGGGTCCGTCCGTTGGTTCTGGGGGAGTTGGATGGCGATGGCTTCGTGCTGGCCAGCGAGACCTCGGCGCTCGACATCATCGGGGCGACCCTGGTCCGCGAGATCCAACCGGGTCAACTCTGCTGGATCGACGCGGACGGCTACCACATCGAGCAGGTGGTCCACCGCGAGCAGGAGTCCCTCTGCATCTTCGAGTTCATCTACTTCGCCCGACCTGACTCGGTGATGAAGGGGGAGACCCTCGCCTCCGCCCGCCGGCGCATGGGCGAGATTCTGGCGACCGAGTCGCCGGCCCTCGGGGACATGGTCATCCCCGTGCCCGACACCGGGAACGCCGCCGCCATCGGCTACGCGGAGCGCAGCGGCATCCCGCTGGGGGAGGGGCTGATCAAGAACCGCTACATCGGCCGCACCTTCATCCAGCCCGATGACGACCTGCGCAAGCTGGGCATCCGCATGAAGCTCAACCCGGTGGTCCGGGCGATCGAAGGCAAGCGGCTGGTCGTGGTGGACGACTCCATCGTGCGCGGCAACACCACCCGCCAGCTGGTGCGGATGCTGCGCGACGCCGGTGCCGCCGAGGTGCACCTGCGCATCTCCTCGCCGCCCATCGTCTATCCCTGCTTCTACGGCATCGACATGGCGAACCAGGACGAGTTCATCGCGTTCGAGAAGAGTGTCGACGACATCGCCGAGGAGTTGGACGCTACCTCCCTGGCCTACCTGTCGCTGGACGGACTTCTGCAGGCGACCGGCGTGGATCAGAGCTGCTTCTGCTCCGCCTGTTTCAGCGGCACGTATCCCTGCCCGGTGCCCGACGAGCTACGCATGTCGAAGTTCCGCTTCGAGAAGGGCGCGGTCTCCCGGTAGAGCAGCCGATCTCCAGCAGCCCTCGGGGGCGCGTCACTGCGTCGCGCCGTACGCCTTGAGGATCTGACTCGTCGCTGTGGGAGGTCCGTCTGGATGAGGGCCAACGCTTTGCCCAGTCCCGCCGCGAGTTCGCGGTCCTTGGGCGTGGCGGTCTTTCCGTTCGTCTCGATGAACGCTGCCGCCTCGCCTTTCAGACGCGCCACATTCCGGTCGACCTGCTCGAGGGCGGCCCGGAGCGTCCCCATTGTCTCGGCGGACGACGCGCCTGCCGTTGCGCTTTGGCCGGTGGTCATGCCGATCACGTCCATGACCTTGCCGACGCTGACCACGATGTCCTGCCACCTTGCCCCGAAGGTGCCCGTGGAGGCGCTTCATGTCCCGTCCGGATTGCCCATGTAGTAGTCGATGCACGCCTTGCTGAAGTCCTTGGGGTTGCTCTTCACCTCGCGTGCCCAGGGCCTGCGCCACTCGCCTCGGCGCTGATCGGCAGCCACGTTGAAGGCGCTGATGGCGTCCATCGCCGCGAAGGCCGGGTCCTGGGCGGCCGTCACGGGTGGCGAGGTGACCGAGGAGGAGACAGGCTTGGCGTTCGAGTCCGTGGCATTGCTCGAACCGTCTTCCCCGCACCCTGCCAACGGGCCCAGACCGACGACGAGAAGCAGCACGAGTGCGGGTCTCTTGACGTTCATTGAACCCCCCCTTGTCACGGAGCCACGGCGCCGTGACGGCCCTGGTTTCTCCATCCTTCAAGCTAGTACGGTGCTGGGCCCGCACGCAACAACTTTGTCAACTGCCGCTTACGCTCGGGCGCTCTGCCTGGGTGCGGTGCGACGATGGCCGCGCCCGCCCGCGTCGAGGCGACCCTCTGCTACCATCGACGGACACCCGAGTCGGAGGAGGACCGGTGCCCCAGGATGACCGCGACCGCGACGAGCAACAGACCCAGCCGCTCGACGACGAACGAACCGGCGGCACCTGCGGGCTCGACCCGCCGGAGGGCGGCCTGACCTACGCCGCCGCCGGGGTGGACATCCACGCCGGGGAGGAGGCGGTGCGCCGCATCACCCCGCTGGCGCAGGCCACCACGATCCCCGGCGTCCTGGGCTCCCTGGGCGGCTTCGCCTCCTTGTACGAGATGCCGAAGATGGAGCGGCCGGTGCTGGTGACCGCCACCGATGGCGTCGGGACGAAGCTGCTCGTCGCGCAGGAGGCGGGCAAGCTCAACACCGTGGGTATCGATCTGGTGGCCATGTGCGCCAACGACGTCCTCACCGTGGGGGCCAGCCCGGTCCTCTTCCTGGACTACATCGCCGTGGGGAAGCTGGATCCCGACGAGGTCGAGCAGGTGGTGCAGGGCATCACCCGCGGTTGCCGGCAGGCGGGGTGCGCGCTCGTGGGCGGCGAGATGGCGGAGATGCCGGGCCTCTACCAGCCCGGGGAGTTCGACCTGGCCGGCTTCTGCGTGGCGATCGCCGAGAAGGGCAACCTGATCGACGGCTCCACCATGGAGCCGGGCGACGTGGTCATCGGTCTCGCCTCCAGCGGGCTGCACTCCAACGGCTACTCGTTGGTGCGCCGCGTGCTGGACGCCAACCAGTGCGACATGGACGACAAGTTCCCCCACTTCGGCGAGACCATCGCCCACACCCTGCTGCAGCCCACGCGCATCTACGTGGAGGCGGTCTGGAGCCTCTTGGAGAAGGGAGTGCCCATCCGGGGGATGGCGCACGTCACCGGGGGCGGTCTCGCCGGCAACCTGGCGCGGGTGCTCCCGGAGGGCCTGGCCGCGGACGTCCACTTCGAGAACTGGAAGATCCCCAAGGTGTTCCGCACCGTGCAACTCCTGGGAGAGATCGAGGACGCGGAGATGTTCCGCACTTTCAACATGGGGGTGGGCTACGTGGTCGTGGTGCCCTACGAGTCGGCGGAGTACGCTGCCCGGCTGCTGCTGCGTGCCGGCGAGGAGCCCATGTATCTGGGGGCCATCGTCAAGGGCGACCGCACGGTGCGCCTGCGCGGCGTGACCGACCAGTAGAGGATGAGCTGGCGGGCGGGGTCGGTCCTGCTGGCGGTGCTTGTGGGCGTCGTCGGCTTCCTGGCCCCCTTCTACGCGCTCTATGCCGATCGAGCCCTGCTGCCGGTGGTGTTCACCTTCGCCACCTTGGGCTTCGTGTTGGTGCTCGTCGGGGCGTTCCTGGTCTTGCGGGCGTGGTCGGCCGGTCGGAGTCCCGGTGCCGAGGGCGATTCCGGACGATGAGAAAGGGAGCCGCCTGCTGATGCGGGCCAGCTTCGGCTGGGTCTGGGTGGCGCTCGGGCTGGCCCTGTTGGGGTTGCAGCTGGCGGTGATCTTCATCGCCTGGCTCTTTCCACTGGGTACCTAGCGCCTTTCCCGGTCCTTGCCCTCCTCGCGAAAGCGCCTGCTCAGCCGACCCAACCACGAGTCTGCGGTCCCCGGGGGGGACGTGGGCGCTTCCGGGCCTCCCTCTGCCTCGATCATCAGTTGGTCGTGGACCACCTCGTATCGGGTGCCGTAGGCGGTGACGATGGCCTGCAGCACCGCGGCCACGGGGATGGCCAGGAAGGCCATCAGCGGACCGCCCAGGTATCCCCCCAAGATGGCGGCACCGAAGGTGACGCCTTCGTTCAGCTGCATGGTGCGCCCGGAGAGCTTGGGGCTGATCAGCATGTTCTCGATCTGCTGGTAGACCACGATGTAGGCCAACACGATCACGCCGTCCCACACGTCCGAGGAGACGGCGACCAGCACCGGCACGGCCCCTCCGATGTACGTGCCGATGGTGGGGATGAAGGCCGAGACCAGCGCCGTGAACGCCGCCAGGGGCAGCGCGTACGGGACGCCCAGGATCTGCAGGACGATGAAGAGCCCGACCCCGTTGATGATCGCCATCAGCAGCCGGGAGTAGAAGTAGGCGCCGGTCTTGTCGATGGCCGTGTCCCAGATCCAGAGGACGTCCCGCTGCTGGCGGGGCGGGAGGTACGAGCAGACGAACCGCCGAAGCTGCGGTCCGTAGGCCACCAGGTAGAAGGTGAACAGGGCGACGGTCAGGATCTGGAAGGCCGCCCCGACGAGTCCCGCCCCGAAGCCGAAGAGGTCCAGGAAGACGTTCCCGGCCGCCTTGGCGATGTCGCTGGCGTACTTGGAGAGCTGCGCCTGCACCTGAGGTGACGACAACGAGAAGCCGAAGCGTTGCTCGGTGAAGGTGGCGAGCCTGGGCAGCCCGTCCTGCAGCGCGGAGATCAGGGCGGCGGCGGCGCTGATGACCGGTGGGATCATCAAGACCACCAACCCGCCGACCACGATCAGCACCCCCACGAACACCAGCAGCGTCGACCAACCCCGACCCCAGCCGCGCCGGCTCAGCGCGTTGGCGGCCGGTTCGATGGCGAACGAGAGGAACAGGCTGAACAGCAGCGCCATCAGGAACGGCGAGGCCCGCGAGAACAGCTCGCGCAGCGCCAGGACCAGCAGGGCCGCGACCACCAGCACGAGGATCCAGCGCCAGGTCGGAGCGAGCCGCTCCTCGCGGGTGCGGGTCACCGTGGTGGCCGTCGCCGTGACCGGTCTCGCCGGCCCTCCGCCGCCCTCGCCAGGCTCGGGCGGTGGCGGCTCGCCGGGCCTGCTCGCTTCGGGGTCGGTCATGCTCGCTCCTGGTCGTCGCATCGCTTCGGGTGGCGGCGAGACCCATCTTCCCTGGGCGGCGCGTCCGGCGCAATCCCTCCTCGCTCCGGCTGTTCGGGCGCGCGGTCCTCTCTGCTAGGATGGACGCCGCCGTGCGGGTCGGTGGTCAGGCCGGGATGTGGCGCACGGGCGGCGGGAGGAGGTACGTGTTCCGAGTCGTCGTGCTCGCGTCGGGGAGCGGATCGAATCTCCAGGCGCTGATCGACAAGCTGCACTGCCGAGTGGCCGGCATCGAGATCGTCGGGGTGATGAGCAACATCCCCGGCGTGCTGCGCGCTGGAGCGCGCCGAGCGTGCGGACATCCCCACGGCCGTCTACCCGCTGGAGGACTACGCTAGCCGGGAGGCCCGCGATCTCGCCCTGGCCGACGCGATCGAGACGGCCCAGGCCGACCTGGTGGTGCTGGCCGGCTACATGCAGTTGGTCACCCCCGTGCTGTTGGAGCGTTTCCCCTGGCGGGTCGTCAACCTGCACCCCGCCCTCCTACCCTGCTTCCCCGGCGTCCGCGGTATCGAGGACGCGCTGGCGTACGGGGTGAAGGTGACCGGGGTCACCGTGCACTTCGTCGATCCGGGCGTGGACACCGGGCCGATCATCCTGCAGGAGGCCATACCCATCCACGACGACGACGGCGAAGCCTCGCTCGCACTGCGCATCCACGCGCTCGAGCACCGCGTCCTGCCTCGGGCCGTCGAGCTCCTGGCCACCGACAAGGTGCGGCGGCCGGTCCTCGGGTCCCGGCGGGTGCGGGTGGACGCGAGCCTTCCCAGTCAGATAGCTCAATGAGCCGGCCCGCCGGCTCAGAACGAACCCAGATCCTCGAGGAGGCACTAGTGAAGGTCCGTCGCGCGCTGGTCTCGGTGTCCGACAAAGCCAACCTGGAACCGTTCGCCCGCGGGTTGGTCGAGCTGGGCGTGGAGATCGTGTCGACGGGAGGCACCGCCAAGTACCTGCGGGAGGCGGGTCTGCCCATCACTCAGGTCTCCGCCGTCACCGGCTTCCCCGAGATCCTCAACGGCCGCGTGAAGACGCTGCACCCCAGCATCCACGCGGGCATCCTGGCCGACCGCAACGTGCACGAGCACATGAAGGCCCTGCAGGAGCTGGGCATCAAGCCCATCGACCTGGTGGTGGTCAACCTCTACCCCTTCGAGGACACCTCGGAGAAGCGGAACGTCACCGAGGAAGAGATCGTCGAGAACATCGACATCGGCGGACCGACCATGGTGCGCGCCGCGGCCAAGAACTTCACCGGGGTGGCGGTGGTGGTCGACCCGGCCAGCTACGACGACGTCCTGGATGAGCTCCGCTCCGCGGAGGGCGCCTTGTCCCTGAAGACCCGCCGGCACCTGGCCATGGCCGCGTTCCACCACACCGCGCACTACGACTTCGCCATCGCCAACTGGTTCTCCGGCAACGAGGGCGACTTCCCGCCCTACCTGATGTGGGATTTCCACAAGGTGCAGGACCTGCGGTACGGCGAGAACCCCCACCAGCGGGCCGCCTGTTACGCCGATGTCTGGCGTGGGCGGGAGAACGGCTCCGGCCTGTCCCAGCTGCACGGCGCCGCCCTCTCGTTCAACAACCTGCTGGACCTGGACGCCGGCCGGCGGCTCGGCGAGGAGTTCAGCCTGCCCTGCTGCGTCATCATCAAGCACAACAACCCCTGCGGTGTCGCCGTGGCGGACAGTGTCGCCCACGCCTACCAGAAAGCGCTCTCCTGCGATCCGGTCTCCGCGTTCGGCGGGGTGGTGGTGGTCAACCGGCCCGTCGAGGAGGATCTGGCCCGGGCCCTGGCGAGCACGTTCGTCGAGGTGCTGTTCGCTCCCGCCTTCCCCGAGGAGTCGCTCGAGATCCTCACCCAGAAGGCCGACGTCCGGCTGATGGTCGATCAGAACCACGCCCGCCACGCCCGCGGCCTCATGGACTTCAAGCGGGTGATCGGCGGCATCCTGGTGCAGGACCGTGACTCCGATTCGGAGACGCGTGAGGGCATGGAGGTGGTCAGCAGCCGCCATCCCACCGACGCCGAGTGGGGCGACCTGCTGTTCGCCTGGCGGGTAGCCAAACACGTGAAGTCCAACGCCATCGTCCTGGTCAAGGACCTGATGACGGTGGGCATCGGCGCCGGGCAGATGAGCCGGGTGGACTCCTCGCGCATCGCCGTGGAGAAGGCCCAGCACCCGCTGGCCGGTTGTGCCTGCGCGTCGGACGCCTTCTTCCCCTTCCCGGACGCGTTGGAGGTGGTGGCCGACGCAGGGGCCACCTGCGTCATCCACCCGGGAGGCTCCAAGCGCGACGACGAGGTACTCGCCGTCGCCGAGGCGCGGGGGCTGGCGGTCGTGACCACCGGGCGGCGTCACTTCCGGCATTAGGTCTGGGCGGGTGCGCCCGCGCCGGCGGGGCGCTTGGCGCGCGAGATGCCATGCGCTGTGAGGACAGCAGGCCGGGCCGGGCTCTCCGCCGCGTCCTAGTGCTGGTGTTCGTGCCCCCCGGGTGCTCGTGCCCCTCGGCGGACGAAGGGGCGGCACCGCTCTGGAGCTCCGCCAGCGCTTCGGTCAAGGCCTCGTTCGCCTGCGCGGTGAGATCGGCCACGCGGACCAGTGCCTCTTTTGTGACCGGTAGGCTCTGATCTTCCACCTTGGCCCGCCACTCCAGGTAGCTCTCGCGGTGACCCTCGTTGTGGTCGATCCAGTGACGCACCAGCATCGCGAGCTTGTCGCTATCTACACTCATCGCTCAATCATACGGGTTCGACTCCTCGCCCACCAGCGGGAAGAGTGCCAGCGCCTCTTCGAGGCTGGCGCCGGCCCGGATCCGCTCGAACAGCTCCAGCAGTCCCTGGTCGACCTCCCGATCGACCTCTCGCGTCGCCGCGACCTTCCACGTCGGATCGACCGCTCGATCGACCTGCTGGGACGGCTGGGCGGACCCCCTCGCCTGCTCTTCCCAACGCTCCGCGTCGCCCAGCGCCTGCATCGCGTAGTACGCGCCGGTGACGTAGATGGGATCCCTGGTCCCCAGGGCGGCCTCCTGGAAAACGGCGAACGCCTCCTCCAGCCATGCAGCGGCCATGCTCCGGTCGACCTCGTAGGCCGTCGCCGTCGCGCGCTGCTCCAGCGCCGGCACTTCCTCGGCGGCGTGGTGCAAGAGGCCGACGATCGTCTGCCGCCAGTAGAAGTTCACCAGCTCACCCACTCGCCGCGTCGCCGCTCAGCACCCGCAGCCGCCGCCGTAGCCCGGGTAGACCTCGTCCTCGAACCAGAGCTCCAACTTGTCGTCGATGGCCCGGTCGGGAAGGGTGCCGTACAGGAACGCCCGGACTTCGTCCACCTGCGGCCCGTCGCCGGTCTCGACCGTCTGGACGGCGCCGTCGGACTCCACCTCGAAAGTCAAGGGGAGGAACCCCTTGCCCTGGTCGCCCCCGGCGAAGGGTGCCTCTGGCAGGTCGGACTGCCGTGATCTTGGCTCCGCAGATGTCCCCGAAGCTGAATGATTCCCCCTGCAATTCGCGGGTGTAGGCCGCCTCGGCCTCCTCGTGCGTGACCCGTCGCGTCTTCACTGCCCCACCTCCAGCGGTGTAGTGGTCACAGGCTTCCCTTGCTCACATGCTTCCTTAGGTATAGTACCCGTCCGCGACAGGAAGGTTGCCCGTCGTGGCCGGTTGACCGTCTCTCACCCCTCGGCTAGACTGAATCCCCTGCAGGGGCCGTTAGCTCAGTTGGTAGAGCACCGGACTTTTAATCCGATGGTCGTTGGTTCGAGTCCAACACGGCTCACTATGAAAGCCCCGCATAAGCGGGGTTTTCTCTTTGCCCGTGGGGGCACCTAGCCTGGCCATCAGGCCCTTTGATAGCCAATCTGACAGCCAAACTTCGAAACCACGTCTGTCTACTCGCCCGAGAGTACCCCGTCCATGGCTTTGGCTGCCTCCCGTTGGAAGATGGGGGAGACGTGGCTGTAAGTGTTGAGGGTTTGGCTGATCTGGCTGTGCCCCAGCGTCTCCATGACCAGCGGGCCGGTAACCCTGCACCATGAGAAGCGTGGCGCAGCAGTGGCGAAAATCGTGGAAGCGCTGGTCGCGAAGCTCGGCGTTCTTCAAGATCGTCTTGAAACTCCGCCAGAGATTCGACGGGTCGATCGGGGCGCCGAACCGCGTGGTGAAGATGAGGCCGTGCTCTTGCCACTCGGGGCCGGCCTTCAGCCTCTCTGCGATCTGCCGCGTCCGAAGAAGCCGACTAGGCTCCCGACGACACCCATGACGAGTAGCACTAGGACGGTGCCGACCAGCACCCATAGTGGCCATGTGAGACAGCCGCAACCGAACCCGGCCCCGGTCTTGGCACCCCTGCTGAAATACCCCGAACCAACCCTACCTTGCCGACCATGACTGCGGTCGCACGGCCTTTCGTGCTACTGGTCGTTTAGCTGCTCTCCGTGCCGAAGCCTCTCCAGCTTGTCGGCGATGCGAGCCTCGGCCGAAGCGCGGCCTTCAGTGTCAACGGTCGCCTCTAGGAGCTTCTCGCCCTCGAAGGTGACTTGAAGCCAGTCCCCTTCGCGCAGCCCCCCCGGGAGCAGCCTTCGCTCCACCGTCACCTGCCGCTCCTCTTCGCCGACGAGCAGGACTGCAAGCGGTTCTTCGAATCGGTCAATGACTGCCTGCTCCATCCTCATCCTCCCACGTTGTAGGGAATCTCCTTCGTTACTGTCTTTCCCCCGGCACTCGCCGTGACGACAATCAGCCAGGTCCCTGGGGTGGTCCGAGTACCGACCTTCCAGTCCCAACTCGCGATGCCGCTCGCATCGGCGGTAACGGGGCCAAGCCCTGCTGCCCCGCTGGGTCCACTCTTGTACAAGACGGTGATGGCACAGGAGGCACCCGGTGTGGTCTTGATACGAAGGTGGGCGCTCGAGCCAGGTGTGACGGGACTCGTGAGCGAAACCACGCTGATGCCCGAGACTGCGGACCCCGCGCCCCCGGCTGGCTTTGCCGTCGTCTGAGGGGGCGGTGCGCGAGGAGCCGCCGTCCCCCCGGTCTTCACGGTGTAGTCAGTGCCATCCGAGGTCACGATGATGGTGCCACTCTTGTCCGTACCGTAGATCTTTGTCCCCCAGCGGCCAGGGCGGCGAGCGTCTCCGCATGGGGATGACCGTGACTGTTGCCCGCGCCCGCCGAGTACACCGCCATCTTGGGTTGCACTGCTTCCAGGAAGGCATGGGAGGAAGCCGAGTGTGAGCCATGATGAGCCACCTTGAGGATCTGGGCCTGTAGCGGTTCTCCGCTTGCAAGCATCTCGGCCTCGGCCTCTTCTCCGGCATCGCCCGTGAAGAGGAACGCCACCTTGCCGAAGGTGAGGCGAAGCACCAACGACTGCTGGTTGAGATCCTCCCCTGTTGGGCTGCTTGGGTTCAATACCGCGAACTTGAGCGATCCTAAGGTGAGGGAGTCTCCTCGCTTGACCTCCCGGTACTTGGCGTGCGCGGCCGCGATTCCGTCTAGAAAGCTCTCGAAGCTTCTCGTCGTGTGTGGCTGGCCGTTGGTGACTACCTCGCTCACCGAGATCGCATCCAGGATCTCGACGAGACCGCCGATGTGGTCGGTGTGCTGGTGGGTTGCCACCATCAGGTCGACGTGGGTGATGCCCAGAGTCTGGAGGTAGGGAAGTGCCCCTGAACCGGCTTCGCCTCCGTCGATTACGGCTACCTGGCCCTCAGGAGCCTGGATGAGGATGGAGTCGCCTTGGCCGACGTCGATGTAATGAAGGGTAAGGGGGGCCTGGCCGTTCTTCTTGAGGGCGGTAATACCCGGTACCGGCGCACCCGGTACCGGCACTCCAGTGGTTGACGAAGTAGACGACGATGTCGTGGAACTTAGAGCCAGGGTCGGGGAGACCGACAGGCTCGGGGCCGTTTGGCTCTCGCTTGTCGGCCCCCCGAAACCAGACAGGAGGACGAGCGTGAGAAGAACAATGAGAAAGACCCCTGCCTCGGTCCTTCGTCGTTGTGATCGCCTCGCGCTGCTGAGGCCGGTCGAGGATCGAGCAGGTTTCAAGGTCTTCTCACGACCTTCGTCTTGCGCGGAGTGACTCACTATTGTGGAGGCTTGCACCGGGAGCAGGGGGTGTGCCCCTCTGCTTTCGCGTCCGCAAGACTGCTCTCAATCTTCGACTTGCTCAGGTACGAACAGCCGTCGCGATGGTACTTCTCCCCGGTCTCGGTGACATAGACGATCAAGCTCGCGTCCTGGTTGGCAGCCTCGGTCGTCGTGACCTTCTTGACAGTAGTGGTGGTTCGACGAGCGGTCATGGTGGTCGTTGGCGCTTGCGTAGTGGTCGGGGCCAACGTCGTCGTAGTGGGTGGTTCGCTCGGTGTGGCAGCAGAAGTGGCAGTGTTGGGAACGGACGAGGTGACGGGTGTGAGTGTTGTCGTGGTCGCGCTTCCGCAGCCGAAGAGAACAGGAACGAGGAAAAGGATCATGATCGCAGCGAAGGAAAGGAGGCAACCGCCGCCGGTCACCGTCCGGCCCACCTTCCTCTGCCTACCGGACTTCGTCAGCGGAATCCCCGTTGCTCGGGATATGCGTTGCTTCTGCTTCGTGATTCCAAGCGCCCGCTTCCAGGAAAAGCCACCCTTGTTCATCCCGCCCCTTCCCAGCCAGTTTCACGTTTATAGCCTATGCAGTGCGCCTATCCGACATAACAGGCTCTCTCTCACAGGCAACTGAAGCCTCAATGGGAACCAGTGAGAAACATCGTTGAAATAAGAGCTAGTCCACATTCTCTTGCATGAGGGTGCGGAGGAAGGGCCCTCCGTATTGCCGCAGCTTCTTCTCACCGACGCCGCGCAGCCGGAGCAGCTCCCGCTCATTTCTCGGGCGCTTCGCCGCGATGAGCTTGAGTGTCTCGTCGGGGAATACCATGTAGGCGGGAATGCCGCGCTCGTCGGCCAGCCTCTTGCGGAGGAGTCTGAGCTTCTCGAAGATGGCTTGGTCGCATGACTGGTCAGGATCCGTGAGAGCGGGCGTCGGCCTTGCTGTGGCGGTCTTGGGACCATTGCTCCGCGCCGGTGTGTGACTCGCCCCAAGGAACTGGACCAGGCGGCCCATCTCGACTGCACTGAGGACGAACATGGCGTCCGAGTTGAGCGGGTTGGGTGAGAAGCGGCCTCGCTTGTGCTTCTTGACGATGGCTTGGGTCGTCTCTGCCACCTGATCTGCCTTCAGCAGTTCGGGCACATCCATGCCCCTGGAGATGCGCCCACCGTCCGATACCGCGACGACGATGTCGATGGGCCAGTGCTTGTTGAAGTGCTTGGGCAGCAGGCCCTTGAGTTGCCCATCAAGGAGACGCTCATCGTTCTCCCTGAGGAGTCGCCGAAGAAACTGAGCCTGCAGTCTCGCCTGGGTCACCGGGCACTCCAGGCCCTGCTGCCGCCCGCCGCTTCGTCGGGTCCACTCGCCCCGCTCGTTCACGGCGATCTCCCCGGTCACGCTCTTGCTCTCGATGATCACCATGCCCGAACGATGGAGGACGAGGTGGTCCATCTGGGCGGCGTCACCGTTCTTCACGAGACGAAGGTCGTTGAAGACCCAGACATCACGTTCATGCTCGAAGGCCCGCCGCAGGTAGAAGGCCATCTTTCGCTCGGCAGCGAGGCCCGCCTGGTTGCGAGGGTCTGTGGGCCGGTTGCTGTCGGAGGTCTTCGCGATCACGGGTTCTCTATCGGCAGCGTTCGAGGCTGCTTTACATGCCCAGTCCGGCTGTCGGCCACCTTAGCGGCCTCTACCGGACGCAGTCCAGCCGGATCTAGAGTCTTGATCTGACGGATCAGTCCGACACAATAATCGCAAGCAGACTGCGACGCCGGGCAGGGTTAGGGAGGCGACCTAATCGACGGTGCGGCCCACACGCATTCCCCCAAGGGTCGGAGGGGGTCTGTCTTCGCTTCTGACGAAGATTCTGACGAAGACCCCCAGACACTCGCTGACACTCCCTGACCCTGTGTACTAGGTTGGCTACGCAAAAGAGCCTGCAAGCCTGCGCCCTCCCTGCCCGGAGAGTACATTTCCGTGGCTGGTATAGGACTCAATCGGATTCTAATCCGATGGTCGTTGGTTCGAGTCCAACACGGCTCACTAAAAAGCCCCGCATCTCGGGGCTTTCTCCTTGCCCACTATCGCCGAAAGCGACAAGATGGCCGCGAGTGGGAGCCAAAGTCCGTGGACGTCGGTGGCCTTCGGCGATTTGACCACTCCCGGATAGTTCCGGTATCTAGGCGACCCTTCTCGGACGCGGCTCAGGTAGCCAGGTGACAGTGGCCCGGGTACCTCCGAGACGCTCTCCGGCGGGACACTCGTCACTGCCGAGTCAACCTCCACCTACCCGCGGTCTTCGACCTCAGCCTGGCGGGCGCTTGATTCTTGACAGTAGGTTGAAGAGGACGCCCAGCTGGCAGAGGATGAAGTCAGGCTCCTGAGTCGCCGTGAGGGACGGGAGGGCCACTGTGGGCGATGAGGTAAGACTCCGGCGGATTGACATCGGGGAGACTCTTAACGAACTTCCGCGCTCTTCCCTTGATCTGGAGGCACGCCTCCAGGCCTGGCTCGAGCGCGACATCTCGGTGCTCGCCTCGGATCTCCTGGTGGTCGGCAGGGAGGTGCCGACTGACTTCGGGGGGTCCATCGACCTTCTGGGTGTCGACGCCGCCGGCAACAGCGTCAGGGGGCGGCTCGTGGCGGAGTTCCTCTCGGCCCGGCTCGGACCCGACCTTCTGAGCTCAACGGGTGACGCACGTGGCAGGTGAGCGGGAAGCCGAGGGCGGCATGCCGCGCAGCGGGCGGGAAGCCGAACTGAGCATCACCCGGGCCCAGTTCCGCTTTGCGGTCGCGCTGACCGAGATCCTGGTCTACGTCGTCGTGCTGAACCTGTTCGTCGAGTACGTCCACACGGTGGTCATCGACTCGTTCTCGGTCTCCCTGGTCACGGCCGTGTTGCTGTGGCTGATGCTCCATGGGATCAAGAGACTCGAGCATCGGGTGGCCGGTTACTTCCGGCAGAAGAAGGGGACCGTCTACCGGTTCCTGCGGTATCTGTCCGTCTGGGCGATCCTCTTCGTGAGCAAGTTCGTGATCCTCGAGGTGGTCGCGCTGCTCACGGCCGGACGGGCGGCGCTGGGGCACTTCTTCGAGGTCGTCGGCGTCATCGTCGCGCTGATGGCGGCGGAGGCCTTGCTCCGCTGGGCGTATAGGCGGCTCGGGGAGCAGGCGAGTAGGCGGCCCGGGGGGGAAGGAGGCGACGCGGCGGCGTCCGATGCCTACTCCTGACGGCCCCGCGAGTGTAGCGCAGCACGTCGACCTCCGGGTCCAGACCGTTGGAGCGGCCCAGCAGGAGATGCGCCAGGCGGAAGCCGAGCATCGAGGAACCCATCGACAAACCGACCTGACAGACGAAACGCCCCCAACCGACGAACCCGCCCCCGCCGACGACGAACAGTCTGAGCCGCCTCAGTTCGGCACGGCCGAAGACGGCCAACAGCACACAGATCGACTTGCCAGTCGGAGGGTGGGGCCCCGGGCGAGACCGGACCGTCGCGTGTCGCCCAGTGCTATGCGGTCGACCTCTCGCCCAGCGGGAACCCTCCCCGCAGCTGCGCCGCCGCTCGCTTGCGTTGGACCCTGAATGCGAGCCACAGGACCACGCTGATGAGCACCAGGACGTCGGCAAACCCGGCGATGGAGGCCCAGGGTAGGCTGATGTCGCCGGACTCAAGATTATTGAAGAAGCTGCCCATCGGGGTCAGAAGGGGCCAGACGACCAGGATGTTCTGGGTGGTGCGGTAGGCCACGGCATAGGTCGCCCCGAGGCCGAACAGGAAGAGGAGTTCGGAGACTGCCATCCCGTAGCCCACGTGGTAGAGCGCATAGAGAGCAGCCGCTCCGACGACGGCTGGGACGGCGTCCGGGAGAGAATGCCCGCCTAGTGGCCGTGACGATGCTCGGCGTCGGGCAGGTGCCAATGGATGTGCGTCACTCCGTCGTGCTCATGCTCGTGCACGTGTTGCTCGGAGACCATGAGGGCGGTGCCCACGACCATGAACCCGGCCGCCGCCAGGAGTGCCAAGGTCGGATAGCTGCGCGCGACCGCCAGCGACAGCACGGCCGCGAAGAAGGGACCCGCCCCGAAGTAGGCGCTCGTACGGGTGGAGCCGAGGTATCGCAGCGCCTGGACGTAGAGCACGAGGCTCACGCCGTAGCTCAGGGCGCCGACCACGAGGGCGGCGAGGGCCGAGGGCCAGGGGGGCAAGGACCCTCTCACGGCCAGAAGCAGCAGGAGGTTGATGGCCCCGGCGACGAGGCCTTTGAGCTGCGCTACTCGGCTCGGCTCGAGCGTGACGATGTTCCTGGTCAGGTTATTGTCGAGACCCCACAGCGCGCAGCCACCGACGACGGCCAGGGCACCCAGCGACACCCCCCAGTCCCCACTTCCCTGCACGCCTAGGATCACACCACCCGCCGTCACGGCGAGTACCGCCCACCACACTTGGCCAGCCACGTACTCCTTGAAGAGACCCGCCGCCCACAGCGCGGTAAAGACAGCCTCAAACGAGAGCAGCAGGGAGGCTGTAGCACCTGGCGTCTCCCGCAGTCCCCAGAGCAAGAGTAGAGGCGCGGCGACCGCCCCGCAGAAGGTGGCGGCCGCGAGCCACGCCCAGTCGGCTGCGCCCGTCGACGCCTTGGCCACCTCGGCTGTCGCTGGTCTGCTCCCCCGTAGTCTGATGAACCGAGAGATCAGGCGGTAGAGGGTGAGCGCAAGCCCGGCCCCCAGGTAGAGGAGACCCGCTACCGCGAGCTGCGAGGTGTCTCTCAGGAGGAGTTTGCTCACCGGGACGCTGAGCGCGAAGGCCAGGGCAGCCGAGATGGCGAGCAGGGGCCCGATCCACCGTCGTCGCCCGCTACCCGTTCGCCCTCGCTGGTCCATGGTCCCCTCTTCGCCGAACTAACCCGCTGATTCTAGCCGAGGGAACGGGGCGGACCGACTCGCGTCCCGTTGAGGGGGAGATCCTACAGCAGCCCCGGACTTTTCGTAGCGCGCCGCCTCCCACGCGGGCCTCTCGGCGACGCTGCCGCAAGTGGTCGACCAGCGTACGCGTGATGGTGCGGTCCCTGAAACTCGTCGAGGTCAACACCACCAGGAAGCTCGTCCGTCAGCTCCCTACAGAGGCGAAGGTGGCCGACTGGGTAGGGTAGTAGAATCGATCACTCTGAGTCTGATCCCGCTCCCAAGCAACGCGGGGGTAGGCCTCCGTACGCGACTTGAGGTAACGGAAGGAGAGTCACTCCATGAGCACAAAGCACCGCCTGCTCGTCACCGGCATACTCGTCGTCGTCTTCGCCCTGTCGCTGGTCTCGTTGGCCAGCGCGCAGACGGCCCCCTTCCCCGCCGTTTCGGTGGCGGGTGCAGTGGGCTTCAAACAGAACGACGTCGCGAGTTTCGCCGCGTTCGGCGCGCGCGCCGTAGGACCAGCCATGCCGGGAGAGGAGCATCAGCCCGCGCGGGGGTTCCTGGCCTACCGCGACCAAACGGGTCTCACCTATACCGTGTCTGTCCAACACATCCATGTGCATGCCGCCAACGAAGTGCACTTCGGCGGTCCGATCGCCACGTCGAGCGACCCGTCGCTGATGGGTCAGTTCGCCCATGCTGTTGCCATCGACGGTGGGTTTCCCGGACGGAACTCCGACCAGTTCTCCATCCTCGTCACGCCGTCCGATGTGCACGAGCACGCGCCGACCGTGCCCGTTGGGTACGGTGATCTCGTGGTCAAGGCCCTGGTAGGACGCTAGGTAGGTGGAAGCCGGCTGACCATGTGAAGGAAGCAGCGGGGACCTCTGCCCGATTCTGAGTGGCTGGGCGCGAGGGTGGCCCGGCACCTCCCGCATCGCCGTCGCCGCCCGTCGATGCGCCCACGGAATGAGATGCGCGTAGAGACGCCCAGGAGTGCCGGATTCCAAGCGTCGCCTCCACTGGCCTACCGCTGCCCCGCCAACCGGCGCATCATCCCCAAGACGATCTCCAGGTCCTCGGCCGAGACGTGGGGGAGGAGCATCTCGAACTCCCGCAGCGCCTGGATACGCGCGTAGCCGGCGGCCGCGTCGGCCTCAGGCGGGGCCAGGCTGAACTGCTCGTCGGATGACGCGAGCAGGGCCTCGCCCGGACCAGGTCGGACCGCGAGGCCGGCAACTTCCGCAGGGCCCGGTCGCTCCCGCGGGACCTGCGGGCAGAGAAGCGCTGGGGCGGGCCGTGCGCCCCCGCCTCTTCGCGCGCTTGGACGGCGGCGAGGAACGAGGACGACGACTCGCCCAGGGCCGCGGCCAACCGCCCCAGGACGTCGGTGGAGACGCCCCCTCGGGACGAGCTGCGCGCCCCGTTCTCGAGCTGGTTGAGATAGGAGCGGGAGATGCCCGCCTCATCGGCCAGTTCCTGCTGGGTCATGCCCCGTTCGGCCCGCATGACCTTGATGCTGCGCGCGAGCGCTTCTTGAAAGCGCTCGTGGGAGCCCTCGTCGCTCCGGCCCATGGCCTCACCCCCGCTTGATTGGCGCTCGATGGTGAACGCGGTGTCGTTCCTGGTTCCCATGATACTGGGGAAGGGCGCATATTTGGTAGCTTATTGTGAACGCTGGAGTGTTGTACAAAAGACGACACAAAGGGTACACTACATTACACAAGGCCCACGGCAGCGGGCCTCCTGACCGCCGCGGGAGGCGGACAGACCGATCGGCTACGAAAGGGGCAGCCACCATGAGTAAGGCAAAGAGAGACAAGGACGGTACACAACGACCGCGAGAACCGAGATCGAGCAGTTCGAGGCGGCCCTGAAGAGCGTCCCCCGGTGAGCTCCTCGTCTGCGTGGTCCTGGACATGTCCGGGTCCATGGAGGTGGTCTGGGACGAGACCATCGAGGTGTTCAACGAGTACGTCAAGGGACTCAAGGCCAAGCCCGAGCCCACCTGGCTCTCCCTCATCATGTTCGACGACGAGTACCTGCCCCAGTACTTCAACCGCCCGGTCGTCCCAGGTCCCCGCCCTCAACAGGCAGACCTACGTCCCCCGCGGCAGGACCGCTCTCCTCGATGCCATGGCCCGCTGCATCACCGAGACGGCCGCCCTGGCCCACCGCCCCGAACGGGTCCTGGTGGTCACCATCACCGACGGGCACGAGAACGCGAGTGAGGAGTTCACCCACCAGGCGCTCAAGAAGCTCGTCAATCAGCAGCAGGCGGAGGGATGGGAGTTCCTCTACCTGTCCGCCGCCCTCGACGCCTTCGCCGATGCTCAGCGGATGGGGATCGCGGACGGCCGGATGCTGAAGTTCTCCCGCAACCGGTCGAGCATGGAGTCGATGAAGTCGGCCATGGGCCGAGCCACCGACCTCTACGAGATGAGCGGTGCAGAGCGACATGCGGATCCTGGGCTACACCGACGACGTCGCCGACGTGCCGGAAGAGGACGAGTCGTAACCCGGTCGTTCGTCCCCGCCTGGTCTTGGCCGGGGCGGGCCGGCCGCAACAGGTCCGGCCCGCCCCCGTTGAGCCCCCGAACCAACGACGTCGCCCCTGTCCGAAGGAAGGTGTCCCCATGAAGAGAAAGCCCCACCCGAGAGAGACCCGCTCCGCCACCGACGCCGTCCTGCGGACGTCTTCCCCTAAGCGGACCCTCGTCGTCTCCGACGCCCACGGCTACCCCGAGCTCATCGAGAACGCCCTCGAGCACGGCGGCTTTCGCCCGGGCGTCGATGAGCTCATCTACGCCGGGGACTTCGTCGACCGCGGCCCGGATGCTGAGGGGTGCCTGCGCCTGCTGGAGCGCTACGGCGCCCGCATGCTCGTGGGGAACCATGAGCTTGCCATCCTGGTGGGCTTCCCGCTGTTCGAACAGACCCCGGAGAGTCTCCGGCTGCGGCAGCTCCTGCTCGACCGGGTGCTCACCGGCGGCCCCGAGGCGTGGCGCGCGGTGACGGTCACGGACGGCATCGTCATCAGCCATGCCGGGATCTCCAGCTCTCTATGAGGACCTCTGGCGCGCGGTGGGCCACGACCCGGAACGCCTCGCCGCCGAGTTCAACGCCCTCTTCCTTGAGGCGGTCAGGCGCGAGCTTGCGACCGGCGCCTATGAGGACGACGGCATCCTGGGCGACGGCGGACCCCTGTGGTTTCGCCCCTACGAGTACAACGACCTTCTTCCTCTGGCCGGACTTCGGCAGGTGGTGGGCCATACGCCCCCCATCGAGACGCTGGAGGCTGAGGGCTTCTTCATGGTGGACCCGTTGGCCCACTGGGGCAAGAGGGACACGGGGCGCTACCGCTACGCGGTCATCGAAGAGGGCCGGGTCCGGGTCGAGAGCGGCACCTTGCGGGAGACGGCGTGGGCCGTCGGCTTCGCGGGGTCGGCGTGGTGATGCAGAAACAGGCCGGAGGGTTTCAGCGGAGAAGTGAAGGTGAACCGGCCAGTAGAGAGAGCGTGAGGACGCAGAAGCCGAGAGAAGCAGCCCGACAAGGAGAAGCCCAAGACGACCCTGATGTTGACCAAGGTGGGCGAGGAAGGGCTCACCGACGAGCAGATCCGCGACGATCTGCCGAGAACTGGGGATAGCCTGCGACCTGGACGAGGAGGTCGACGATGGACCTGAGCGCTGAAGTGGAACGGCTGTTCGACGATTCGTCCCTCGCCGCGGACGGACAGCCGGTCGCGGTCATCCTGGCGGGCGGGGTCGCCGCCGGCAAGACCACCATGCGAAAGCGCGACTACTCGACGGGCTACGTGCTCATCGACGCGGCCGACATCTTCCTCAGCCTGAGCCGGGGCGAGATCACTTCCCTTCCCGGGGAAACCGAAGAGCCCATGGACCGGATCGGACGGCTGGTCGCCCGGCGCGCCCTCTCCGAGCGACGCAACATCGTCACCGAGATCATCGGGGCTGAGCCCGAGGAGGTCGCGGAACTCGTGGAGGCCCTCAAGAGCCTCGGCTACACCGTCAAGGGTGCCTTCCTCACGTGCGACGCTCGAGGAGGCCCTGCGACGCAACGACTTACGTGGGGACGACGACATATCCGCCTACTACGCCGAGCCGTTCCAGCGCCGGTGGATCATCGACGCCTGCCGGGAGCTCGCAGACTCCTGAAGGCGGCTGACGCCACTTGGCGGTGACGACCCTCCCGCTTCCGCGGCCGAGGTCACTGGGCGAAGGCCAAGGCCGGGACCGCCTCCGAGCGACCCCCGCTGCCTGGCCATCACCGTCTCCTGGGGAGTCCTCCCGCGGGCCCTTCGGATCATGGATGCGCTCCTCAAGGGCGCGACCGTTTCCCGCTGTCGACACGGAGAGTAGGATGGTTACAGAATAGTTACTCTTTGATTGGAGTCCGTAGGAGGCTAGCCTCGCTCTTTCGTTTTCGCAAACCGATGGGGACGGAGGCGTGTTCTTGAGGGGGTCCATGATGCGCTCCCGGCTGCGTCTGCTCCTAGCGCTGGTCACGGCTCTTGCTGCGGCCTTGGTGCTCGTCCCCCTCGGCGCGCCCACGCCCGATGCCCGCGCGAACGATACGGCCCTCGGCAGCACGGGAGGCGGCGTCGTCCCTGTCGAACAAACGGATGTCCGCCTGGAAGCGGAAACCGTCCAGGCGGTGGTGTTCGGTAGCCTGGCCGAGTACCGAGTGGACTTCCGGTTCATCAATGATGGGGAGCACCAGGAAGTGGTGCTCGGCTTCCCCTTCTCCGGACCCTCCTCCGTGGAGAATCGTTGGGATGTGTACGCCTTCCGTGCTTGGAGGGATGGAAAGCCGCTCGCCGTGGAGCTCGCGGTACCCGCCTCCGATGACTCGGAGACCCCCGTGAATGGCTACTACCTCCACCGCGCAGTCTTCCCCCCCGGCCCCACCACCATCACCGTCCGGTACTTGGGCTCTCCAGCCATGAGTTCCGGCAACCGTTTCTACAAAGACACGACCTCCGAGGGCGAGCAAGGGGAGAAGACCGCCCAGCTTCAAGGGTGGGAAAACTGGTATACGTACTGGCTCCACACCGGCGCTGCCTGGAAAGGCTCCATCGGCCACGCCGTCGTCCGGTTCAGCCTGGCCGACACCTTCACAGGCTGGGGGATGGATCTGCGCCCGCCGAACAATGCGAGCGACAAGGCCTATCGTTACACGTCACCGCTCGGCTACACCAAGCCCAGCCCGCGCTCCTACCAGTGGGTGTACACGGACTTCGAGCCGAGCGCCCAGCCGGACCGCCCGTGGAGCGAGTGGGTGGAGTACCCCTACAATGTCCGGCTGGAGTTCGAGCAGCCTCACGTGGACTCGCTCCTCAAGTCGGACGTCGATCTTGGGCCCTTCGTCTATCGCCTCGAGCGCAACGGTGAGCCGGATGAACGCAACATGCCTCTTCGGGGGGGAACCGGCCACCTCGACGGCCTTACGGCCGGAGACCGGCTGCGGCTTGAGTTCCCGCGCCAAGCCAAGGTGGCCGAGCTACGGATCGCCCCCGGAGACCTGAGTGGCCACAACACCTTCCCCGTCGCGGGACGGCCAAGAAGCCTGCGGGTCAGCTTCCCGGATGGGTCGACGAGCACCGTCGAGCTCAAGGACGAGCCGTCCCTGCAGCGCTTCCCCCTGCGTGGTCAGGGCGAGTGGGTGGAGGTGGAGTTGTTGGATACCTACCCCGGCAGCCGTGCCGCCGGGGTTCATATTTGGGAGCTGGAGTTCGGGGCGCAGAAGGCGCCTGGGTTCGTCCCCTTCGACAGCCTGATCAAGGAGAAGGCGTCTCCGGGTTCGGACCCAGTGGAGCTTCTCGAAGGCGCGGCAGTCAGCTCTTCGACGACTGCCGCGACGGCCCCAGTGGCTGGTTCCCCCACGACCGCGTTGACGGCCGTCACTGCCAAGGATAGCGTGGGCGAGACGCAGGCCGCCGACCGCGAGGATTCAGTCCTGACGGCACCGTGGGTGGCTGCCGCCTTACTGCTGCTCCTTCTCTTATTTGCGGCGGGGTTGGTGACCCGCCGCAAGGGGTGGCTCTGAACCCGGATGTCGTAGTCGCTCGGCTGAGTTGCTACGTCTGACCGCGTTCCGACGGCGTAGCCCACTTTAAAGCCCTGCATCCCGGGGCTTTCTTTCTTCTGTACCTTCGTCTCGACCGATCCTTAGGCTTTCGATGGGAGCCAAAGTGGGTCCGATCGTCACGTCGAGCGATCCGTCGCTGGTGGGTCAGTTCGCCCATGCTGTTGCCATCGACGCTGGGTTTCCCGGACGGAACGCCGACCAGTTCTCCATCCTCGTCACTTCATCCGATGTGCACGCGCATGCGCCAACCGTACCTGTTAGGTACGGTGATCTAGTGGTCAAGACCCTGGTAGGAAGCTAGGCCTGCCCTATGGCCACCCGGGAAGTGGGCGCGAGAGCCCTCGTGGTTCGCGCGGTTTTGCAGCAGACGTCTGTGCTAAGGAATAGACTCCGCGCTAGGCAAAGAATGGGGAAGGATGCCGCTTCTCGACGGAGGGTACCTAGAGGTCCTGGAGGCCACTGAGTTCGTGACGATCGTGACCACTTGGGGCGACTACGTCCGCCAACTCGGTATCGAGGGCGATCGCCTGGTCATACCAGCCGGCTACTACTTCGACACGGAAGAGAACCTCCACCGGGATCCTCGCATCCAACTGCTCGTGGCTTCGCGCAGCGTCGAGGGGAGAGGAGGCGCCTGACAGGGCTATGTGCTGAAGGGCACCGGCAGCCTTATAACCTCAGGGCACGAGATGGAACGTGTGAAGTCCCACTTCCCCTGGGCCCGGGGGGCGCTGGTCGTGCAAGTGGATGCGCGCAGAGCAAGAGCCAGTCCGGCTCCTGGTACTGAGCCGGACCGGCTCGTTCGGTTTCATGAAAGTAGGGTTCCAAAGAAGGTCTTCAATTGCTCACGTTGCTCGCCGAGTCTAGTTGCTCACCGAGGAGCGATGCGGGAAGCCTGCCTCCGGTCTGCCCATTGTTCAAAAGCCCCGAGGCTCAGGCCAAAGACGAGGTAGCCGGCGAGTACCATCCAGAACCCAAAGCCGTCAGCGGCGCCGGGGTAGAAGACCTTCTGGACGCTATCACCGAAGAAGAGCGACTCGTAGGCCGTGGAGTCTCCCATGATGAAGCTGGACGAGGGCAGAACCAGGAGCGCCATCACCGCCCACAGGAAGGCGCCATAGGCAATTCCGCTGAGGAGCGGTTCTACCTTGACATAGGAGAACAGATAGGCCCACAGAGCCCCCAGCAGTGCTGACACCATCAGGTGCGTGATCAGGCCTAGAGCAACCACCGCAGCGCCCGTGGTAAAGCCCCCGTACCAGACGGACCCGATGAGTTCCAGGGGTCGGAAGAATCCGTCACCTGTTATCGCCATCGCGACCATGAGAACGAGCCCCATGACGACTCCCGCCGCGATACCGCCCACGATGCCATGTTGCCAGGCGACCGTTCTGTGGGCGACCAGTCGCCGTTCCAGAGTATGTCGCAGTGCTAATTGCATTTCGTCACCCCTACACTGCGCCCATCCGCCCGTCCGGACGTATGGGGTATCGAGCACGTCTCCGTGGAGAAACACACTGATGAGCACTTGCTCGATTGGTACTTCCATTTTTACAGTAACATGCTTCCGAAATGTTAGCAATACCCAAATCCGCGCAGAATGGAATCGCTCGCAGCTGCGTGGTGCTCTCGGCCATCCGTCTCGTGAGTGACACTTCGGCAGCCGTCAGCACCGAGCGCTGCCGTGACCCTCCACAACAAAGCCCGACCTTCGCATCGAAGGCCGGGCTTTGTGTTACCCGATGGACCCGAGAGAGTCCGCGACTTAACGAGTGTGCACGGGCACCTGAGTCGGCACGCGGCTTTGCTCCGGCAGCGGCGCTCGATCTGCCGCTGGAACCGACTTCGGCGTCGGTCCGTTGACAGCGGTATCGGACTTGACCGGGACGGTGGTTGGCACCTTGGCCTGATCGGGCAGCTGCGTATGATCGAGCGCCCGTGGCGCACCGGCAGGTCCGTTGGCGACGGGGACCGACGTGGGCACCTTGGCCTGATCGGGCAGCTGGGTATGATCGACGCCCGCGGCGCACCGGCAGGTCCGTTGGCGACGGGGACCGACGTGGGCCCTTGGCTTGGTCGGGCAGCTGGACGTGGTCTGGCACGCCGGGTGCGCCTGGAGCGTGGCCGACGGGGACCGACGTGGGCACCTTGGCCTGTTCCGGCAACGTCATCGAGTCAGGCACCTTCGGGGCCTCTGGCGCCCCGGTCGGGAGCTGGAAGCCTATATGGGCGGCGACGTTTGCCATAGCCGACTGGGCGGGGTCGGGCAGCGCGCCGGCGGCGGCCGCGCCTCCAAACAGGGTCAGACCGGCGATCGCAGCGGCCGCGATCTTGACCACAAGAGATGTGAGCAGTTGTTCACGCATGGGTCTCCTCCTCGTATCCGGCCGCGCGGTAGGCCCGGCGGCTTTGCGGGCCGGCCTCACGACCGGTTCGCCTTCTTCGGTTGTGAGACGAGCGGCTTGCATCATGATGGCCAGATGGGCCTGCTCGACCGAGGTCGGGACCGCTTCTTCGGGGTAGGCGGCCCGCAGGCCTTCGACAAGCGCGCGCAGATCCTCATGCCCTTCCTCGAGCGGCGCCCTGCCGGAAAGGATGCGGTCCACGTCCCTGTCGTGGCTCGCGTGAAGATCGCTCATCTCAAAGGAGAAAACGTCATCTGCGCTCAAAAGGAGACCACCCCCTGGGCGAGCTTCCGACGAAGCGATTTGAGCCCCCGGGCCTGCAGTCGCTTGATCGCGGTGTCGGTCTTGCCCAGGACCTGGGCCGTCTCCTCCACGGTGAGGCCAGCCAGGACCCGGAGAAAGAGCACGTCGCGCTGCTCGGCGGTCAACCGGCTGAGGATCTCCTGGACTTCCGGGGATGCCACGCTGGATGCCGGGCGCCCCGCCGCCGTCTCTTCCGGCGGTGCCACATCGGACGTCGGGTGGGCGGACTCCTGTGGCCGACGGGCGCGCAGGCGGGCTTCGTCGATGAGGCGATGACGGGCGATCGTGAAGAGCCAGGCCCGGAACTCAGACTCACTTCCATGAAATCCTTGCAGTTTCCGTACCACCTGGACGAAGACCTCTCCCAGGGTATCGGCGGGGTCAACTGCACCGCGTGCTTTCAGATAGCGGAGAAGAGGGGGGGCCGTGTCCCGATAGAGGGCTGCCCAGGCCCACTCCTCGCCGGTGCGGGCCGCGGTCAGCGTGCTGTCGAAAGTGGGTCCGAGGGTCATATCGTCCGGAGGTCGTGTCCCCCTCTATCGGTACCCTTTTCCACGATTGTCTACGTCGTGCCCGGATCGCAGAAGAGTGCGAGGGGCGGCCCCCCTGGCTGCCCCTGTTGGTGGCCTACAGGATCGGATACCGCCCGTACTCTTCCGCCGCTTCAACCATAGCGATGGCGTTCAGCAGAGACGCGTTCGGCGGAAACTCGCACCCGCTGGAGAGAAGGAAGCCTCCTCCCGGAGCCATGGCCTGGATCTGTTCCTTGGCCGCTTCCTTGACCGTGTCCGGGGTTCCCATGAAGAGCACGTTGGAGGGATCGAGGATGCCGACGATCATCACCTTGTCGCCCCAGGTGGCTTTGAGGTCGGCGTAGTTGGGGCACTCCTGCGGCAGGTAGGCTTCGACGCATCCATCAGCCGGCGGCCGATGGTTGGGTATATTTTTGTACCAAGTGATACCAACTTCAAGACCTACCTTGGAACTTTGCAGCGAAAAATCAAAGCGCGGGCGCCGCGCGAGAGGGCCAGAGCAGTCTGCATGTCCCTTCGTGCTCTACCATCCAACCGGCTGACCGCGACGATCCCGTCGTCATGCCAAACCCTCTTGGGATGGAGGATGTGACTGCGGCTTTGTTGCTTTTGAGATGAGGAAAGCGGAGATCTCATGGCCTATCGCACCGAAGTCCTCAATCGTCGAGCTCTGCGTCTTGAGTGGTTCTCGGTCATCTGGAACGTGCTCGAGGCCGTGGTGGCGGTCACCGCCGGCATCGCTGCGGGGAGCGTCGCGCTTGTCGCTTTCGGGGCCGACAGCTTGATCGAGGTGACGTCCGCGGGTGGGCTCATCTGGCGTCTGAAGAAGGCGGGACCCCGCGCGAGCGAGGCGGAACAGGCGGCGAGCGAGGCCAAGGCTCTGCGGGTGGTCGGGCTCACCTTCTTCCTTCTCGCCACCTACGTGGGCTATGAGGCGGTGAGGGAGTTGGCGGGCGGAGGACAGGCCCGTTCGTCCGTGGTGGGACTGGCGCTCTCCGTGGCTTCCCTCATCGTCATGCCTATCCTGGCCATCTGGAAGCAACGCGTGGCCCAGGCCATGGGCAGCAAGGCGCTGCGAGCCGATGCGATGGAGACCTGGGTGTGTACCTACCTCTCGTTCTCCTTGCTGGCAGGCCTGGCCCTCAACGCGGCGTTTGGTTGGTGGTGGGCCGACCCGGTGGCCGGATTGGCGATGCTGCCGGTCATCCTCTGGCAGGGTTGGGAGACCTGGGAAGAGGCAACGTAGCGGAGGGGATCGCTGCACTTTGCACTGCTGGTCTGTCCCCCATGTCAGCGGGACCTAAGGATTGGTCATAGACTAACCTAAGATGTTCTTTTAAGCTTGCTTGCTTTCTTTAATCATGCATAGTCTGTTAGTGTTCTAGGAAAGGTAGCCTAAGAACTAAGGCCTCAACGAGTTGCCAACCTGGAGAGAGTGAGGCTCCCCAGCATGGTGGTCTCCCCGCCAACAGCCACTCGACCGGCCTCGCGCGAACGCGACATCCGTCTCGTCCTCTGGGTGGTCCTCGCCCTCAACGTCGCCGTCGCTTTGGCCAAGTTCCTCTACGGTCTCGCCAGCGCCTCCGCGGCCATGCAGGCGGACGGCGTCCACTCTCTCTTCGACGGCGCCTCCAACATCATCGCCCTCATCGGCATGTGGTTCGCGGCCAGACCCGCCGACGAGGGCCATCCCTACGGGCACGGGAAGTTCGAGACCTTCACCGCCGCGGCCATCGCCCTGCTGCTGGGCATCGCCTGCTACAACGTGGCCCGAGGTGCGCTGGAGAGCCTGCAAGGCCAGGCCGAGACCCGGGTCACCGCCGTCTCGTTCGCGATCATGCTGGGCACCCTGGCTGTGAACCTGGGGGTGACCACCTGGGAGGCTCGAGAGGGCCGGCGCCTGGGCTCGGAGGTGCTCCTGGCCGACTCGCGCCACACGCTGAGCGACGTCCTGGTGAGCTCGGGTGTCATCGTGAGTTTGGTCCTGGTCGAGCTCGGGTTCGAGAAGGCCGACGGCATCGTGGCCCTGCTGGTGGCCATCGCCATCGCCTACACGGCCGCCAGCATCCTGCGCAGTGTGGCCCGCACGCTGGGGGACGCGGCCCGCTTGTCGGCGGAGGAGGTCTGCGCCGTGGTCTCCGGCGTCGAGGGCGTCATCGATTGCCACGACGTCCGCAGCCGGGGCTCGGACAGCCGGGTGTTCGTCGATCTGCACATCACCCTCGCCCCCGACCTCTCCGTCGACCGGGGGCACGAGATCGTCCTGGCGGCCGAGGCCGCCCTGCGCGAGCACTACCCCCAGGTGGTCGATATCGTCGTGAACGTGGATCCCGCGGGGTCCAGACCCGAGCGGGCGGCGTCGCCGGCTTAAGTCTCGGCTCCGGTCGTCCCCCGCCCCCGCGCGCCGTCGCCGACCTCCATCCCAGGCGTGGTGGTCAGCACTGGCTCGCGGACGGCTCCCCGCCCCCGACACCTCCGGGGGGCTCCACGGAGAGCTGGGGCATCCGGCGATCCAGCCATCCCGGCAGCCACCAGTTCTTGCGGCCGAAGAGGTGCATCACGGCCGGAACGAGGACGGTGCGTAGGACGAACGCATCGAGCAGCACCGCGGCCGCGAGACCGACGCCGAACTCCGCGATCACCCGTTGCCCAAGCAGGGCGAAGCTGGCGAACACGCAGATCATGATCGCGGCGGCGGCGGTGATGACGCGCCCCGTCACGGCCTGTCCGATGACGACGGCGCGCTCGTTGTCGCCGCAGTAGACCCACTCCTCATGCATCCGGCTGACGAGAAACACCTGGTAGTCCATCGAGAGACCGAAGAGGATGGCGAGCATGATCACGGGCAGGAAGGACTCCACCGGTCCGCCCTTGCCCAGACCCAGGCTGGCCGATCCCCATCCCCATTGGAACAGCACGATGATCACCCCGAAGGAGGCGGCGGCTGCGAGAAGGTTCATCACGGCAGCGGTGGCCGGCACGAGGATGCTGCGAAACGCGAGCAGCAGGAGGATGAAGCCTAGCCCCACGATCACCGCGACGAACAGTGGGACCTTGCCGGCGATAACCGCGGCGAAATCATCGAAGATCGCCGTGGTGCCGCCCACGTAGACGCGCAAAGTGCTGCCCTGTACGGCCGGTGGGATGACGTCCTTTCGCAGATGGCCGATGAGCGCGCTCGTCTCCGCGGCCTGGGGCGCCGTGGTCGGTATCAGCTGGATGATGCCGAGCTTTGCGTTCGGTGGCGTCGGCAACGGAACGACGGCGGCCACGCCGGGCTGTCGGCGCAGGTCCTGCGAAAGCTTGACCAGGGTGGCCCGGTCGGCCGGGGTGCCGATCTCGGCCACCAACAGCAGAGGACCGTTCGAGCCCGGGCCGAACCCGGCGGCGAGAAGGTCGTAGGCCCTGCGCGTCGTGGTCCGGGTCGGGTCGTTGCCGGCGTCCGACGAGCCGAGTCTGAGCGACACGAGCGGGATCGCCAGGACGAGCATCACCATGGCCGCTCCGACTGCCAGAACGCCGCGCCGCCGGGCCACGAACTCCGCCCACCGGCGCCAGAAGCCGGTCGCGGGCGGAACATCCGCCCCCTGCGCCGCCAGCGACGCGGCGTTCCGGCGTTCCGTGATGGAACGCCCGTCAGACGAACCCAACAGAGAGAGTGTCGAGGTCGCTGACTTTCAAGAGGACTTAGGATGCCGCATGCCGTCGTGGTGAAGTCAGCTTGGTGCCCCCGCAGTCATCAGATGGGGTTGACCACCGGGTCCAGGCAGGCGAACCCCGCGAGACCGGTAGCGGTCAGGCTGTGCCGTCTTAGGAGGAGGGCCTGAAGCCTTCCGTTGTGATAGCGGACGGCTTGAAGCCTTTGACGACCAGGTAGACGCCGAGCGAGAATTCCCACAGCGCGATCGGGAGCACGGCGATCGCCCACAGCTTGGACGGCGTTCCTGCGAGGTTCCACGCCGTGGCGGCGCCGGAAGCGATGAGCAGGGGCACTCCGATGAATCCCAGGACGGGAAGAACCCGCGGCACCAGACGCGACTTGTACAACAGGTAGCCCAGCAACACCGCGTTGACGGCCGGAAGGAAACTCTGACCGATGAGGAACGTCCCGTCATACACGGCGACCAGCGCCTGGCCGGTGACCAAGGCATTCGCTCCGGCTCCGGCCTGCCGCAAGGTCACCACCGCCAAGAGGCTGGCGACACCAGCGAAGATGGTGGCGGCTTCCAAGGTCCGGACGCCGACGAAGCCGAGTGCGACCCCCTCGTTCTGCCTCTTGACCACCGGGTACAGCGCGACGGCAGTCCCGATGCCGGCAAGGGCCACGATCATCTCCAGGACGCCGCCGATGATCATGCGCGTGTCCGGGCCGGAGCCGACGATGTAGTTCAGACCTTTCACCTGAGCGTAGAGTGCGAGGGTCGGGATGGAAACGAAGGTGATCAGGTAGAAGAGACCCGCGATCAACGCATGCTTCCTGAATGTATCCATAGGGACGCGGTTCGTTGTTCCTCGACCGTTGACAGCCATAATTTGCTTCCTCTGGGTTGGTGAGCACCCATCAAAATGGGATGGGTTCTTTCGTAACTTTCCAATAATGTACTTGCATCTGTATGCCCAACTAAACCTTAGTCCAAACAAATAAAAGTAGAGCGTAGGGATGTACGGATGAGATGGACCGCCGGAAAAGCAGAGCCCTCCAACGCCAAGACCTTCCAGAAGGTCGACGGCATCGGGGCCCTCATCATTCGAGGTGATCCGCCTGCGAGACTGCTCTCGCCGCCCTGGAGCGCAGCGACCCTACCCGGCGACGAGGCGTAGCTCCTCGAAGACCCGGACCATGGCCAGGGTGTCCGTCGTGCAGTAGGCACGCAGGGCGGCGAAGGTCTGGCGCTGCTCGCCGGTTCCCCGCGCCTCCAGGATGGCTGCGAGGTAGCGGTTGCTCGCGATCCGTCCGTCCTGGATCTCAAGCTCCTCATAGGAGAGGTCGGGGACCAAGGCGGGAAGGACGCGTTTGAGCGAGCGGCTCCCGTGAAAGTCGGGGTGCTGCACGTGGGCCGAGATGATCTGCATGAGGTCCACCAGACGCGCCTGCACCCGCCGGATGCGCCCGGCAAGGTCGGGAAGCGCGTCCGCAAGCTCGTTCAGCCGGGTGCGCTCGAACGAGCTGTAGACCAGGATGGAGCCCGGGTCATCGTCGAGCGTCCTGAGCAGCGCCTCAGCGAAGGGGCGACGGGGATCGCTTCGCTCTTCGTGCAGGAACTCCCGGTGGTGGAGACCTCCAGCGCGGTCCGGGGTGTGGCAGGACCACTGGAACGGCAGCACCTGGTAGGGGCGGGTGCCGGGGTAGAGGGGAAGGCCAGGCATCATGGTCTCGAAGTCCAGGAAGTGAAGCAGGGGACTGCAGCCCGTCCAGCGCAGCCGCGAGGCCCCGAGCGTACCGCGGCCGCCCTTCTCGGATGCACTCGCACACGGCCCGCTGCCCGGGGGAGAGGGCCGGGTCACCGGCAGGGACGTCCTTCACGGCGTAGATCCCGGCGAGGAGGAACTCGTCCAAGAGTTCGGCCCGCAGGCGGGGGATATCGGTCACCGGGAACTCGGGCAGGAACGCATGGCAATGGCGGGCAAAGGGGCAGTCATACGGGGAGGAGCACTGCCGGCCGATCAGGGGCTCGGGACACTCTCCGCTCAGCATCTCGCGTAGCTGGGCCAGCCGGTCTGGGATCTCCGGCAGGTAGGCCCTCACCTCCGCCGTGAGATCCGCGAGCGTGAAGAGTCCGGCGAGGTCGTAGGGGCCCCCCGCGTAGACGTACTCCTTGTTCAGGTGCAGCACCGAGGTGTCGGCCGACGGCAAGACCCGCACCCTCCAGCACGTACGTCTGGATGGCGGCGTCGGTCCGGTGCTCGTCCTTGAGACTGCTGGAGGACTTCACCTCGATGAGGTGCCAGCGCCCGTCCGGCCCTCGAACGATGACGTCAGCGCGGACCAGGACCCCGTCGTAGAGGAAGGCGGCCTCGTAGAGGCAGGTGATTCCCTCGGCAAGTAGTCGCGCGGTGGTGGCGAGCGCCTGCTCCACCTGGGTGTGGTCCTCGGCCACGAGGACGCCCCCGGGAAACCGCTGCCGGGCCAGTTGCCCCACCCGGTGGCCCTGTTCGAACATGGCGAGGGTGGCTTCGTCGTACGGATCGGCGAGGTCGGGCTGGAAGCAGGTAAGCCACAGGCGCTTGGGGCACTGCAGCCCGTACTGGTAGCGGGATTTGGAGAGTCGGGGCGGCGGGCCATCGAGATGCCTCCCTCTCGTGACGGACACCCTGACAGTACCAAGCGGGTCGGACAGAACGCTGAGCAGTCAGCGCCTTTCTCGGTAGACAGTGATGTAGTAGTAGGCGGCGGCGAAGAAGTTCGTGAAGATGAAGGCGAGAAACCAGTACGGCCTGGCCTCATCGGGCAACTCGGGGTTGTGGGTCATGTCCGAAAACATCCACATCCAAAAGCCCAACGCCAGGACGGCCATGAGCAACGTTGCGAGAACTTGAGCCGCAGACACAGTCAGTCCTCCTGACGACGGCGACCGTCCCGGGATGGCTTCCAGTCGCCATCCCCGAAGGAAGAGTATATGCCTCTGCCCAGGAGGTCGCCTCCGGACGGCCTTACTCATGCTTCAAGACCGGGAGGTCCCGAAGGAGGTCCCTGAGTGGATCGCGACGAACGTAGCACCGGGGTCGATGTTGCCGCTGTCGAAGGAGTTGTCGTCCGCGGTCACCGTGTGGGCGACCGTGTCGTTGTTGGTCCAGGTCACGGTGTCTCCCACCTTCACCGTGAGCGTGGCCGGCTGGAAGCTGATGTTCACCATCTCCACCGCCGCCGCGGTGGTTCCGCCGGCGACCGTGGTGGTGGCCCCCCCGGATGCGGTAGTGGCCGTCTCCGGTGCCGTGGTGACCGCGCCGGACGTGGTGGTCGTCGTGCTGCTCCCACAGCCGACGACGAAGAGGACGAGGGCGAGTAGGGCGATGGCGATCGCCGGATAAGAACGGAGTCGTTGATGCGTCTTCCGTGCGGGTGAGTCGATCATGGCGATGCCCCCTGCGATGGATGGAGTGGCAGCCGATAGCCTTCCCCATCTCACGGGCAAGACAATCCTGGATGGCTCCTACCCGCCACCTATACCAGGGCCGGCAGGCTGTACCATTCGTGTCGGACGTGACGGATCGACCGGCCGTGCCCGATGGGCCTGTCCGCGCGATCACTCTTGTTGCGAAGCGCCCGCCGGTATCTTGCCCTATCCTGGTGGCCCTGGAAGGAGAATCGTGGACGACCTAGCCAAGCTCACCACCTGCCCCGAGTGCCGTGGCCCGCTCCGCGAGGTGAGCTTCAAGACGGCCAAACACATCCTGCGCTACGAGCTCGCGCGAGAGCTCAGCCCGGGACGGTTCTTCTACTGCGGAGACCCCGCCTGCGACACCGTCTACCTCCGTGTGGCCGACGGCGATCCCGGTCCCACGGGAGACGTTCCGTCGAGCGGATCTGAAGGAGCGAGTGCGGGCGTTCGCTACCGGACGGGACCGACTGGTCTGCCACTGCTTTGGCTACACCGTCGGCGAGATCCAGGACGACGCGCGAGGCGACAACCTCATACCGGCGGCCCTGGCCCGAGACGTGAACGCCGGTCTTTGCGCCTGTGAGGTGATGAACCCCAAGGACGGCTGATGCACGGGTGATGTCCGCAGCGTGGCTGCGGCAGGCCAGTGGTTGCGAGAGACCAAGAAGAAGAGGCGTGACAGGGGTCGAGCGGCGACTGCGCCCGCGCTGCCTGGCGCCGTCCGCCCGCCCATGGTCCCCGGTATCGGACGCACGATAGATGGAGAGCGTGAAGGACACCTCGGAAGAGAGGTGTGCACGAAGGCGGGTCCACTCCGCGCTATACTGGGCCGCGCATAACGAGGCCGACATCCATTTCGGCCCTTCCGTCGCCCAAGGGGAGAGATGCGCGAGGTACCAGACCACTGGCCGCGAGGGACGCGGCGCCGAAGCTTTCTCAAGGTTCTAGCCTGGCTTCTGCTGACCTTGTGGGCGGGAGGCTTCGGTCGTCTCCTGCGCCGATTCACCGGTCACCACGGCAGCCTCCGCCCGGGGAACGGACGGGCCAGGGGGCGAAGCTGGTGGTCTCCGCCGCCTCCGACCTGACACCGGTACTCGACCGGTTGGTCCCGATGTTCCGCGAACGGACCGGACTCGACGTGGAGCTCAATCTCGGATCCACCGGCCAGCTCGCGCAGCAGATCGCCGCCGGCGCCCCGGTCGATGTCTTCCTGTCCGCAAGTCGTCAGGCGGTGGACGATCTGGAGAAGCAGGGACACCTGCGTGCCCGGATCCCAAGCGGCGTACGCGATCGGCCGGCTGACCCTGTGGACACGCCCGGGGAGGACTCCCGTCACGACCATGGGCGAGCTTCGTCGCGCCGACGTTCGTCGTATCGCGATCGCCAACCCCGACCACGCTCCCTATGGAATCGCTGCCCGACAGGCCCTCATCGCCAGCGGTCTCTGGGAGGAGGTGCAGCCGAAGCTCGTGCTTGCCGGGAACATCCGCCAGGCCTTCCAGTTCGCGGAGTCGGGGAACGTCGACGTTGGCCTGGTGGCCCTCTCCTTGGTGGTCTTCTCGGGCGGGCACTACGGGCTCGTCCCGGAGGGGCTGCACGAGCCGCTCGTCC
This sequence comes from uncultured Actinomycetota bacterium, assembly GCA_963796315.1. Lineage (GTDB taxonomy): Bacteria > Actinomycetota > Thermoleophilia > RBG-16-64-13 > RBG-16-64-13 > CAWCLH01. Next base: position 1,078,646 of record CAWCLH010000020.1, on the reverse strand, counting down.
AGGTGCTTGCCATACCGGCCAGATCCGAGCGGCAGGCGGAGGCAAGAAGGTTCGTGGCATTCCTCAGGGGAGAGGAGGGGCGGCGGGTCCTGGAGACCTTCGGGTTCGTCGTCCCGCCCGCTCAAGGGTCGACCGGTGAATGACCTTGCGCCCCGCTGGGCGGGAACTGCCGTCGGCCGGAGGGCCGCAGGTGATCCGGCAGGCCCTGGTCCTCTCCCTCGAGGTGACGGCGGTCGCCACCATCCTGGTCGTGCTGTGCGGTACCGCCCTGGGGCTGCTCTTGGCCCGGGTCCGCTTCCCCGGAAGCCTGCTCGTGGAAGCGGTCGTGATGTTGCCCTTGGTCCTGCCGCCGACGGTGGTGGGGTACTACCTCCTTCGTTTCCTCGGTTCCGGCGGCCCGGTCGAGGGGATCTTGGGGGTGGACCTGGTCTTCACCTGGGGGGCGGCCGTCATCGCCTCCGCGGTGGTGGCCCTCCCGCTGATGGTCCTTGCGGCAAAGGCCGCTATCGCGGGCGTGGACCCCTCCTTGGAGAGCGCCGCCCGTACCCTGGGTTCCTCGGAGCCGGCCGTCTTTCTGCGGGTGACCCTCCCTCTCGCCCGGCGGGGCCTGCTGGCGGGCGCCGTGCTCTCGGCGGCCCGTGCCCTCGGTGAGTTCGGCGCCACCCTGATGGTGGCCGGGAGTATCCCCGGCCGTACTCAGACGCTCCCGCTCTTCGTCTACGATGCCGTGCAGAATCAGGAGTACCGTTTGGCCGACCTCGTCGTCGTCCTCCTGACCGCGCTCAGCCTCATCAGTCTCGTGGTCGTCCGCCGTCTCGATTCCGCGCGCTCGTGGTGAGTCAGACTCGCCTCCGCATCGACGTGGTCAAGGGACTGCCGGGCTTCAGCCTGCGACTCCAGTTGGACGTGCGGGAGGAGGTGCTCGTCCTCTTTGGTCCTTCCGGTGCGGGGAAGACGACCACCCTGCGGTGCGTGGCCGGACTGCTCACGCCCGATGAGGGCGAGGTCCTGGTGGACGATGCGGTCTTCTTTCGACGCCACCGCCCCGGTCGCTCCGCCAACCTGCCCGCACGCAGGCGAGGGGTGGGATATCTCTTTCAGGGATACGCGCTCTTCCCCCACCTCAATGCTCTCGACAACGTGGCATATCCCCTGTGGCGTCAGAGGGACGCCCGGAAGCGGGCCCTGGGGCTGCTCGACCAGATGCGGCTTACGCCGCTGGCCGAGCGCTATCCTTCCGAGCTGTCCGGTGGCCAGCAGCAGCGCGTAGCGCTCGCCCGAGCACTGGCCGGCGATCCGCGGGTGCTCCTGCTGGACGAACCGTTCTCGGCTCTCGATCCAGGCCTCCGCGAGCGGCTTCAGGCCGACCTGCGCGCGCTGCAGCGGGAGCGCGGGCTCGTGGTGGTCTGCGTCACCCACAACTTGGAGGACGCGTTCGCCGTGGGGGATCGCCTGGCCGTCGTGCGGGAGGGCGAACTCATCCAGGTGGGAGACGTGGATGAGATGGTCCACCGCCCCTCGAACCCGCATGCGGCGGAGGTCCTGGGCGTCCGCAATCTCTTCTACGCTCAGGTGGCCGAAGCCGCACCCGGCCGGCTGACGCTGGACTGGGACGGGCTACTCTTGACCGCGCGCGGGCAGTCAGCCCCGTACGGCGAGGTGGTCCCCGTGTACGTGTCCCCGGAGAAGATCAAGGTGCTCTACCAGGGCCGTCCGCTGGCGAGAGGCCTGGCGGCCAACCAGGTCGATGGAGTCATCACGGGGATGCAGGTACGGTCCGGGGTCCGCCGCCTCTGGCTGGATCTGCCCAACGGTCATGAGGTCGAGTTGCGAGGTCCGACCTACATGTACGGGGGGCTTGATCTGCGGGTGGGCGGCGCGGTCCGAGTCGCGCTGCGCGAGGACGCTGTGACCGTCCTTGGTCACACCTGATCGGGGTCTCCCGTCACTTCAGACCCGTCACCCGCGGGGCAGGCATCCTCCCCTCCGAGAGCCGCTCGTCCAGGAAGGCCCCCACCCGCTCGATGGCCCGCTGCGCCTCCGGGAAGTACCCCGCGCCCACGTGCCAGTCGTGCCCCATGTCCTTCCAGACCTCCAGGCCGACCTGCACCCCGGCTGCCCGGGCCGCATCGGCGAGCCGGACGGCATCGCTCAGCAGCAACTCCCGTTCACCGGCCTGGATGAGCAGGGGCGGCAGGCCGCTGAGGTCGGCGAAGAGGGGGGAGACGAGGGGGTCTCTGGCGTCCGCGCCTCCGATGTACGCCGCCGCGCAGGTGACTAAGGCCTCCGCGTTCAGGAGCGGGTCCCGATAGCGGCGGGCGATGAAGGATTCGCCGGAATTGGTGAGGTCCGCCCAGGGAGAGAGGCAGGCAAGCGCGGCAGGGAGAGGCTTCCCCGCGTCCCGAAGGGAGACGGCCGTGGACAGGACGAGTCCCCCGCCGCCCGAATCGCCGACAAGCCCGGTCGCTCCGGGGTCTACGCCCCGCTCAGCGAGCCAGTCCATGGCGGCGACGGCGTCCTCCAGGCCGGCGGGGAAGGGGTGCTCTGGCCCAAGGCGATACTCAAGAAGCAGGGCGGCAGAGCGGGCGGCCATCGCTATCCGAGCCGCGAGTGCCCGGTGACTGCGACAGGAGCCGATGCAGTACCCCCCACCATGCAGATAGAGGAGAGTGCGTCCGTCCTTCGCCGCTTCTGGCCGGAGCCACTCGGCCGGTCTGCCTCCGATCCGGGTCGATTCGACGGTGACGCCCTTTGGCATCCGGGCCACGTTCTCGACCCCATCCAGCTTCAATCGCAACTCGGGAATCGATGTCGGGGGTGGCGACAGGGTGGCCTGGGTGTTGTAGAACAAGTACATGAGGCGACAGCGGATGCTAGCCATGGTGTCCCCCTCGTCCCGGTCGCCTTCCGCCGACAGCGTGACTCGACTCTACTACGAGAGCGAGCAGCCGTCAATCCCTTGGCAGCGAGGGCAAGCCCTGTCCGCCCGGCCGGGACGCGACTGTTGGGGGAGTGGGTCCGTTCGTCCTTACGCGCAGGCGGTCTGGGCCTTATGCGCAGGGCTCTATCTGCGCATCGCACGTGATGGGTAGGACCCTTCCTTCAGAGGCTCTCTCGAGCTGGAAAATCGTTCCCCTGGCCTCAGTGACCAGAACGAAGCTCCGCCGCGCAAGGACCGTCCCGCCCCAGAAAAGGAGCACGGCCAGCACGGGATGGTACGAAGATCCCAGACCCGACACTTGTCTCAGACCCGCGAACACCTCGGTCTGGACGAGCACTCCGACGAGGAGGAGGCCCGCTGTAGGGGCGAAGCCTCACCGGCAGCTTGCCGACAAGAGCGAGGATGAGCATCGCGAACGGAAACACCGGGGCCAGATGTCCCAGTCCCGTATGGACCTGCCAGAGTGAGTCTCTCCAGAAGAGGGCGAGTCCGGCCAGGAATACTTGGCCGAGTACGGCGAGAAGGAAGAGGCCTGTGAGGGCCAGATACGCCAGCGCCAGTCTGTTGCGCATGATGTCACCTCGTTCCGCATCGTGAGGTTCCCGCGTGCTCTCGCGGGTCTCCTTGGATTCCCTCTTTGTCAAGTAACCAGTGTCACTAAACACCCTGCCCGTTTGCGGTCAGGCAAAAGGCTCACCCCTGGCATTTGGCCACGGATTGGACCGCCGCTCATCGCGGTATCTCAGGAGGAGCGCGCATGCTAGCGGAGGGAGAACGGTCATGACCAATCCGATCGTCCACTGGGACCTTGTGGTCAGTGACACCGACAAGGCCAAGGCAGTTCTACGGCAGCGTCTTCGATTGGCAGTTTGACGACACCTCCATGCCGGGCTACACGATCGTCGACGTGGGCGAGGAGGGTCGTGGCGGGGGCATGATGCAGCGGCCGCCGGACTCCCCCGGCCACATGCTGAACACCTACTTTGGGGTGGACGACGTCGAGGCGACGCTCGCCAAGGCCGTGGCCGGAGGCGCCACGGTGCTGGTCGGCAAGACGGAGATCCCGGGCATCGGCTTCTGGGGCATGTTCTTGGACCCGGACGGGATCCCGATGAGCCTCTTCGAGCCGGCGCCCCGTCAGTAGCAGGTCCCGGTAAGCGTCAGAGGATAAGACCAACGGCCCCGGCGTTTGCTCCGCCGAGACCGTCGTTCTGAGAGGGAAGAAGGGGTGAGGGCTCCTTCTTCTGCCGGTGTTAGCGCGCCACCGCCGGCTGGGCGATCACTGTGCGTTTCGTAGTATGGGCGCGCAGTGTGAGGCGCCGGTGATGAAGACGATAGAGAAATGTGAAGAATCGTCCATCGCCTTTCGCCGGTGTCTGATCAGGCCGCCTGCGGCGTCTTGACCTCAGTGGCGCGCTTGATACCGGCCGATCTCCGCCTGGAGAGCGCTGTTGCCAGCATCGCCGTTCCCAGCCCGGTCGAAATCGCGTGGAACGCGAGCCCGGCCCAGAGCTGGTTGACTGACGTGAACCCTTCCGTCTGGGAGAAGACCCCTCCCATGACCACGCCTATTCACACGAAGCCGACCATCACGAGGATGACGCCGGCTGTTCCGAGTACCTTGTTCACCGTTCCTCCCTTCTGGGTCGGCGCGCGAGCGCCTGTTCGGTTGGCTCTACCCGAGCGCCTTCATGACGAGAAAGAGCGCCAGGACGGCCGTCCCGCCGTGGAATGCGTACGCGGGAAGGAGCGAGGGGCTGAATCCCGAGGTCTTGCCGCGGATCACGTCCGCCATCACGTAGAATATTCAGAGCGCCGAGATCAGCCAGACGACGCCTGCTGCTACCCAGAGCATGACCGGTACCTCCCCTACCTCGTGCTACCTTTCGCGTGCACCCTGAGCCTACCGAAGGAGGAGGGCAGGCGCCTCCGTCAGCCGGCCGGACTCCTTCCCGCCCATCAGGAGGAAGCGGCCCTGGCCGGTTGGCTGGGTGGTGCCGCCGTCACCCTACCAGGAGCACGCTGCAGACAGTTGCGGTCGCCGGCTCCAAGAGAGCAGCACGCGAAGACCGCGTTCCTATCTCACCCGGACGTTCACGGCGAAGGTGGCGATCGGAGCGACCGTAGGTTCGAAGGACCGCCAGTACTTGAGTCTGAGGCTGCCTGCTCCCGCCTGCTTGCCCGCGAAGGTCCACACCTCGGTGCCGCCTGCCCCGAGTGCGCTGGACCCGGCCGTGTACCTCGGCTCACCCCTCTGCTCCAGCTGCTCGGGCAACCGGCCGTCCACTGCCCAGCGGTAGCCGGTGGACGGATTGGCGTCGAGGGTGATCCGCAGCTCCTGGCCGACCGCCACCTCCTGGGAGGTCCCGCTGTCTGCCTGGGTCAACTCGACGGGGGACGGCGTTCCGTGACAGCCTGCGGCGCCGAGGGCGTACAGGATCAGAAGCATCGCCGTCGCGAGCATGCCCGCTGTCTCCCGCACCGACCGCCTCCCGTTCCGCCGTCACCTTGGCGCCGTCACCGTAGTAATGTGCCACTCGAATGCCTCTGTCAACGTCCGCCCGCCGCGGGCATCGCTCGATGGGGAATCTGATAGCTTCGTCGTACGTCGGCAGTTCCCACTCCCCCGGGAGGCCTCGTGAACAAGCTGGCCGCACGAGCGGGACCATCTGTCTCGGCCCGGCGATCGAGAGACCGCGACGACGGCGTGCCACATGAGATCGCGCCGGGTGTGCACTGGCTGGGTGTGGGGAAGGGGCTTCTCCGTTCCAACGTCTACTTCGTCCGAGCGGGTTCGTCTTGGGCCCTGGTCGACGCCGGTTCGGCGAAGTGCGCCCCGGTGATCCGAGCGGCCGCTGAGTCCCTGTTTGGGGAGGGCTCACCTCCGGCCTCTATCCTGCTCACGCACGACCACCCGGATCACGCGGGCGCAGCACGCGAACTGGCCCGGGAATGGCACTGCCTCGTCTGGGTCCATCCCGACGAGATGCCGCTTGCTCGGGGAGACATCTCCACGGTTCACGAGTTCGCCAACCCGCTGGACCGCTGGATCATCCTGCCGTTGCTGCGCCTGATGGGGAAGAGGCGGGCCGAGTCGATGGTGGAGCAGGCGAGCCTCAAGGACGTGGCACGCCCGTTCGACCCCGCCTGCGGGCTTCCCGGCCTTCCGGACTGGGAGGCCGTTCTCACGCCGGGGCACACGCCCGGGCACGTCGCCTTCTTTCGCAGGGCTGACCGGGTGTTGATCACGGGCGACGCGCTGGTGACTGCCGGCGCGCTCGGGTTAAGCCCCGGTCGGCCGGCCATGGCACTCCGGCCGGCCCGGACCTTCGCGAGGTTGGTCTTCATCGTTGCATCGCTGCAGGGCCGGTCGGCCGGGGGACATCCCACTCAGGCCGGATCGGACGTTCGCGAGGTCGGTTCATCGTTGCATCGTTGCAGGGCCGGTTCGCGACGTTGGTCTCTCGTCGAAAGGACGGCAGCGATGCGCCCCGCCAAGGTCGCCGCGCTGGGAGCGGCGCTCTTCTTGGTTCTCATAGGATTGGCCCTTCTGGTGTCCGGCGGCGTCTTGCTCTGGGCGCACGTCGCCGAACGGGACTCTTCCGGCTTCTACACGACGTCGACTGAGGACGTGTCGACTGAGACCTACGCGTTGACCACGCCGGACGCCAACGTGCATCTCGGTTCGACGGTGGGCGATTGGGCTCCCGCCGATGTGCGTATCCGCGCGGAATCAAGAGGTACCGCGCCCCTGTTCATCGGCATCGGTCCGACGGACCGCGTATCGCAGTATCTGGCGAACGTAGCCCACGACGAGATCACCGACTTCGGACCCCTCTCCGGTCCCATCGAGTACCGCCGGGTCGCTGGGGTCGCGAAGCCGGCCGCGCCGGGGCGGCAGGATTTCTGGGTCGCGCGCCAGGAAGGATCGGGGCTCCAGACACTCGAGTGGCCCGCTCGCAGCGGCAACTGGACGGCGGTCATCATGAACGGCGACGCCAGCGCACCGCGTAGCAGCCGGGCTGGATGTCGGCGCGCGCTTCCCGATCCTCCTTCCCATCGCCATCGGGCTGGTGGCCGTGGGTCTGGTCTTCCTGGCCCTGGCCGTCGTCTTGGTGATCCTGGGGCTGCGGCGACCGCGGCCGGCGGCCCCGGGGCCGCCCATCACTTCCGCACAGCCTCCCGGGATCAGCGAGTGAGGATCAGCGACTGAGGCTGACGCGCAGGTCGATGACCCGCTGCACTGATGCCTCGAAGGTGGCCCTGTCCAAGCGGCCGCTCGCGTATCCGGTTTGCAGGCCGTTCTTCGCCTGCTCGCCTTGGGCGACGTCCCGTGACGCGCACAGGATCAGATCCATCCCCGCCTCCGCTGCCAGCACCGCGCGACGCTGGGACGTTCCGAAGGCCTTCAGCGCGGCAGCCTCGAGCGCATCGGTGATGGTCACCCCTCTGAACCCGAGTTCTCCCCGTAACCGGTCCTGGACGATGGCCGAAGAGAGCCCGGCCGGCCGGTCCGGATCCAGCGCCGGGTACTTCGCCCATGACACCATGATCAGTCGGGCGCCGGCGGCCATGGCTGCCTCGTAGGGGACCTCATCCACCGTGGCCAAGGTGTGGAGCGTCACGTTCAGAGTGACCGGCCGCAGGTCGGTGTTCTGCGCACTGGCGGCCGCGCCCAGACCGGGGAAGTGCTTGGCAGTGGCGGCCACCCCCGCCTCCTGTTGCGCCCGAATGAAAGCCGCTCCCAGCGTCGACACGACGTCCGGGCTCCTGCTGTAGGAGCGCCCCAGCTGGTCGGCGAAGTCCCCGGCCGTCCGGTAGACGTCCAGGACGGGGGCCAGGTTGACGTTCAGACCGACGTCCCTGAGATTCAGGCCGGCTTCCCTGCCCGCCTTGGCCGCCTCGCGGACGGGATCGCCCGACTCGCCTATCTGCTTCTCGGAGAGCACCGGAGGCCCCGGCAGGCGCCGGATCTTCCCGCCCTCCTGGTCGGTCATCAGCAGCAGTGGCGCACGCACCGGGTTCCGGGGGTCGGCGGCGGCACGCTCGAGCGTGCTGCACGAGCGCGCGGAGTTGGGCGCGACTGGAGATGTTGTCGGCGAAGAAGATGACGCCGGCCGCCTCGCCGCGACTGATGAGCGTGAGCAGTCCGGCCGGTGGGGTGAGGCCCTTGAAACTGTAGATCACCCGCTGACCCGCCAGTTGACGCGCCGACAAAGTGGATACCGGTGTTGTGGACGTCGTTGTCGGGGGCGGTCGTGGTCGATGTGGCGGGAATCGTCGTAGGCGTGAGCGAGCGTGTGGTGCGCGATGACGGCTGGGTAGTCGTAGCTGCCGGCCGAGGTGGTCGGGGCGGCCCCGCCGAAGCAGCCGGCGAGGGTGAGGGTGGCGAGGACCGCGAGGACGCCGGCGCATGCGCGCAGCATCAGTCGGCGTTGGGAGGTGCGGCTCATCGGCTGGGTTGTCGTGCCGATCAGCCCACGTCGCGCCGGCGGAAGCCGCTCAATCCGATGAGCACCAGGCCGGCGGCGATCGCCGTCAGCCATAGGATCGGCGCGGCGGAGAAGTGTCCCCCCAACCGCGGGACGTGGGCGAAGGGCGAGACGTCCATCACCGTCTGACTGAAGTTGAAGAGCTGGCCGAACTCCCCCAGCAGCGCGAAGCCGACCAGCGCGACCCACCCCAGCACGACCAGCCGCGGGGCGAGGCCGAACACCGCGACCACGATGCCGACGATCAGCCACACTGCCGGTAGTTGGGCCAGCGCGGCCCCGACGACCCGTCCCAGCTGACCGATGTCGCCCACCTGCCTGGCCGTGACCAGCCCGGCGGCGACGCCCACGACGGCCAGCAGTAGCGCGGAACCGCCCAGCGCGATGGTCACGTGGCTCCAGAGCCACGTCGTCCGCCTCACCGAGGCGGCGAGCACGGGGTCGGCGCGCTGGGCTGACTCCTCGGAGCGGAGCCTCAGCGCGGACAGTATGCCGAACACCGAGGTGATCAGCCCGTACATCCCCAACTCGACGGCGAGAAAGGCATCGCGCAATCCCTGCTCGCCGCCCCCCAGCTTCGCGATGAAGTCCTTGGCCTGCGGGGTCTTGAGGAACTCCCCGGCGCTGCCGGACACGCTCCCCGCCACCACGCCGACCACCGCGAACGCCGCCACCCACGTGAGCACGGTACCCCGCTGCAGACGCCAGGCCAGCGCCAGAGGAGTCCGAAGTGTGGGCGCGGCGCTTGCGGGTCCGGGTCGGTCCGGCAGGATGCCCGCTCCGAAATCCCGGCGCGCCGCGAGCACATAGGCCACCGCCGACACCGCTGCGGCGAAGGCCAGCAGCACGACCAGGACCCACCATCGGTCGCCTGCGTACGGCCGGGTCTGTTGCCACCAGCCGATTGGCGACGGCCAGGACAGCCACCCCAGTCCGTCCCCGGAAGCGTCGCCGATTGCCCGCAGCAGGTAGGAGGCGCCCAGGACGATCGCGGCTATCCCCGAGGCGGTGCGGGCGCTCCTCGTGAGCTGCGCGGTCAGGCCGGCGACGGCCGCGAAGGCCAGGCCGATACCCACGAACCCCAGCCCCAACATCGCCGAGCCGGCGGCCTCCATCCCCACGGCTATCATGCCCGCGGTCACGGCGATCCCCAGCACCACGTTCGCAGCCACGGCGATGAGCAGGGCGGCGGTCAGGGGTGCCCTCCGGCCGACGACGGTCGAGCCGAGCAATTCCAGGCGGCCGGTCTCCTCCTCGGTGCGGGTGTGCCGGACCACGATCAGCAGAGAGAACACGGCTACCGCGATCGCCCCGATCATGCCCATCTTGAAGGTGGCCAGCGCGCCGATGGAGGTCTCGTCGTGGATGGGGCCGTAGAGCGCCAGGGTGGAACTGGTGCCGTTGACCGCCGCCGCGGCCAGCATCCGGGAGCTCCGGTCCGGGTACAGCGCCACCGTGGCGGAGGCGGAGGCCGCGACCGAAGCGACCAAGACCACGATGACGACGGCGAAGATGATGCGGTCGCGCCGGAGGGCGAGACGTACCAGGGAGGCGGTGCCGGCGAGGGCGCTCACGGCGCCACCTTCGGCCCCACCGCGGTCGCGGGTCGCTCGTCGCCGTAGTGCCGCAGGAAGAGCTGCTCCAAGGTGGGTGGCTGACTCCGTAAGCCGGTGACCCCGACCGACGTCAGGGCGACCAGCACCTGATCGAGGCTTTCCGGATCCACCGAGAGGTCGACGTGGGTGCCGTCCACCCGGAGGTCGTGCACGCCGGAGATGGTGGCCAAGCCGTTCGGCGTTCCGGCCAGGTCGGCGGAGACGTTGACGCGGGCCAGGTGGCGCATCTCGGCCAGACTGCCCACCTCGACGGCGCGGCCGTCCCGGATGATGGTGACCCGATCGGCCAGCGCCTCCACCTCGGAGAGGATGTGACTGGAAAGCAACGCCGTCCGGCCCTGCGCATGCAGTTCCAGGATGCACTCGCGGAACACCGCGTCCATCAAGGGATCGAGTCCGGCCGTGGGCTCGTCCAGCAGCAGCAGCTCCACGTCGGAGGAGAGTGCCGCGACCAGTGCGACCTTCTGCCGGTTGCCCTTGGAGTAGGCGCGGGCCTTCTTGGTGGGGTCGAGCTCGAAACGCGCCAGCAGGTCGGCCCGGCGCTTCTTGTCGAGGCCGCCCCGCAGCCGTCCCAGGAGGTCGATCACCTCACCGCCGGTCAGGTTCGGCCAGAGCGTCACCTCCCCGGGGACGTAGGCCAACCGGCGATGTAGCCGCTCCGCCTCCCGCCACGGGTCTCCGCCCAGAAGTCTCGCCACGCCCGAGTCGGCCCGCAGCAGGCCCAGCAAGACGCGGATGGTGGTCGTCTTGCCGGCGCCGTTCGGGCCCAGCAGGCCGTGGATCTCGCCGACCTTGACCTCCAGGTCCAGCCCGTCGAGCGCCTGCGTGGCGCCGAACGACTTGTGGAGGTTCTCGATGCTGACGGCCGCGTCCATGTCCCACCTTCACGTAGGGTTCCGGTACTTCTCCAGGTCATCCACTTCGCGGTGCCAGGTCGTTGCTCCTCCCTACGAGGACTTCCTGACGAGGTAGACGGCCAAGCCGATCAGAACAAGGGCGGCCAGAAGCACCACCTCCCGCCTCATCAGCCCCATGAACAGCGAACCCAGGAACATCATGAAGACGTAGAGCAGGCATCCGCCGGCCACGGTCCGACCGATCAGCCGGACACGTTGTCTAGCTGGGTCGTCTGGAACCCGGACGGACGCGGCGACGGAGCCGGCCACTTCAGTCCGTTCCCGGCCGGCCCCCACCCGGGGGGCTCCGGGAAGTGGGCGGCGCAGTTGGGGCAGATCGAGGCAGAGTCCGGTACCTCGCTGCCGCAGTACTCGCACGTCTTCACGCCGGGCAGTATCCTCACAATCTCCGTTCGATGACGCACTTGATCTCCTCATCATACGACGGCTCGAGGCCGGCATCGGCGTCGATGTCAGTCTCCTGCGAGTGTGGCAACGTCGCCCCCGTGGCTAGTGCTTGTTCCCCGGCCACGGTTATCCGGGCCTCCCTTCGGGTAGGTAGCGCGAGCACGCGCGATGTCTGCGAGAACGGAGGAGTCTATGAGAAGGTTCCCGACGGCCGCCCTGCTCCTCATCATCGCGGCGGTCCTGCTGGCCGGGTGCTCGAGCAGCACCACGACGACGGTCGCGACCAGCGCTCCGACCACCGCGGCGACGACCGCCACCACCGCTCCGACCACCACCGAGACCACGATGGCCGCGACGACCACGACGCCGGCGGCCACGGGTGACGCTACGGCCGGCAAGGCGCTCTTCGAGGCGAACTGCGCCACCTGTCACGGGCCGAACGGCCATGCCGGGCCGGGGTTCAAAGGAGTGGACCTCAAGGACGTCGTCACCGACCCGACCGAGCAGACCGTCAACACGATCGAGAACGGCATACCCCCGAACATGCCGGCGTGGAAGGGCACGCTGACCACCGCTCAGATCATGGACATCATCGCGTGGATCCAGGGCGGCCTGCAGTAGCCGCCGGCCTCTAGCCGAGCGGGGGACCCGGCCTGCGCCGGCCGGGTCCCCCGAGGCGCTCCCGCCCGTCAGCCCGTGGCCTTGGGCCCTTGCGCCGACTCCCGTTCCGCGAACGCCGCCCGGGCCGCTTCGATCACCCGCAGCGCCTCCTCGCGGTCCCGCCACCCCTCCACGACGACCTTCTTCTGCTCCAGGTCCTTGTAGATGGAGAAGAAGTGCTGGATCTCGAGGAGGAGGTGCTTGGGGACGTCCTCGAGGGTCTGCATCCAGTTCCACTGCGGGTCGCTGACCGGGACGCAGAGGATCTTCTGGTCCACGCCCGCCTCGTCCCGCATCTTGAAGAGCCCCAGCGGCTTCGCCTCGATCACGCAGCCGGTGAAGGTGGGCTCGCCCGCGATCACCATGGCGTCCAGCGGGTCGTCGTCCTCACCCCAAGCCCCGCGGACGAACCCGTAGTCGGCCGGATAGTGGACCGAGGAGAAGAGCATGCGGTCCAGCTTGAAGAGGCCGAGCTCCTCGTCGAACTCGTACTTGTTGCGGCTTCCCTTGGGGATCTCGACGGTCACCAGGATCGTAGGCGGTTCCATGGGTGCTCCTTCCGGACGTCGGGTGGCTAGGCCAGATGGACGCGCCGGGCGATCCAGAAGACCGGCCGGAAGACGACGGCGACGTAATCCCGAACCCTCCAGACCAGCAGCGCAGCGACGCCGCCCACGAGGGCGCCGGCCAGCACGTCCGCCGGGTAGTGCTCGCCCACGTAGACCCGGGCGAAGGCGGCCAACGCGGCGAGCAGGAGCGCCGCGAGGCCCAGACGGCGCGAGACCATCAGGACCATGACCGCCACGGCAAAGGCGAAGGCGGCGTGGTCGCTGGGGAACGAGGGATCGTGGGAGCCCGGCAGGAGGAGTCTTGCCGAGTGTCCCACGAACGGACGTGGTCGGTACCAGAGCCGTCCAAGAAGCTGGTTCGCGCCCAGGGCGAGCAGAGCGGCCAGCACCGCGAGGATGCCGCCCAGGAGGCGTTGCGCACGCACTCGGGCAGGAGCCGGCCAGAGCCAGAACACCACGAAGGCGGCCGCCAGCAGGTAAGGACCAAAACGAGCCAGGTCGACGAAGAGGTCGTCGACGAGCCGGTAATGGCCGGCCAGACCATTGATACGTTCGAAGAGCGAGAGATCCAGCCTCACGCCTCTTGCCTCCTTCTGGGTGGGAGCAGAGCGGCGCGCTCGAGGCGGGCCGACGCATTCTAGCCCAATCAGTCCAGGACAAGACCCTCCAGGTCGCCGAGCCACTTGATCGAGCGGCGCGACAGGCGGGGCAGCCTCACCAGCCGATGAGTCAGCGGAAGGCCGCGCTCGATCCGATCGCGTTGTTCGTTCGCTGTGGGAGCCCACAGCTCGTCGATGACCTGCACCGGGTCACCCGCCCACCCGGTCGGGGGGTAGCTCCAGATGCTCGGCCCACAAGCGAAGGCGGGTGCCCCGCACGAGCGCGTGGTCCTGCACGATGATGTTGGCCTCGGTGTCGTCGAAGAGCGAGCGGTCGTTGAGGTTGGCGGAGCCCACCGTCATCCAGGAATCGTCGACGATGGCGAGCTTCGCGTGCACGTAGACCGACCGGGATCGGGACTCTCGCCGAGCGTACAGGGTGCTCGTGACCAGGCGACCCTCCCGGTCGGCCTCCCCCAGTACGCGCAGCTGCCCCCGCGTGTCGTCGCCCCCGCTGTCCGGATGCGCCGGCAGGAGCAGAACCACGCGGAAGTCGGGAGAAGGGGGGTGCAGTAACTTCTCGCACAGCGCCGCGACGATCTCGACCGACCACAGGAACTGGTTCTCGATGTAGATGAACCGCTGCGCGCCTCGGAGCGCGCGAAGGTACGCCTCTAGGATGCGGAAGCTGCCCCGTGGCAGGTCCGGATAGAGGTCTTCCGGGTTCGTGATGGCGAACTGGACCGTGTACGGGCCGGCAGGCGCCTGCTTTGTCGGCGGCGGCAGTCGCTCTCCTGTGGTCGCGTGCCAGCGGAGGCGGAAGTAGTCGGCCACGTCGGCGACCACGGGACCCTCCAGCCGGGCGGTCAGGTCGTGCCAGCCCACCTGTTCGCGCAGGGGATGGGTGGGGAAGTCGAAGCGATCGGCCGGCTGGTCCGTCAGGTCTATCCCGCCCGACGAAGGCCACCCGGTCGTCCACGACGACCACCTTCTGGTGATGGGTGTGCGTCGGCTTCTCGTGGACGTCGAGAGCGCAGCGGATGGAGTTCCCTTCGACCAGCTCCCGCCGGACCCGTCCTGACGTCTCCCCGCCAGGGGCGGAACAGCGGCAGAGGCGCTCCTGCCCAGAGGAGGACCCGCACCGGCAGGCGCTCGGCCAGCCCGGCCAGGAGCTCGCGCAGGACGACGGGCTCCTGCGCGCGAATCAGCCGGAAATCGGGGGTCAGGCTCCAGCCCGCGAGCGAGACGTGGGAGCGGGCTTCGCCGAGCGCGGACGCCATGTCCTCGAAGACATCCGAGCCGTCGACCAGCACCTGCACCCGGTTGCCCGCCCGGGGCGGAGGAAAGCTGTGCACCCAGAGTCCGTCATCCGGCGGTGACAGGGCCCGGCTCCAGCCGAGATCCGCCAGGCGCCGCCGATGGCGCGCAGCCACCAGCCGATCCACGCGCGAACCCACGACCCTCTCGAGCCTGTCCCGCACGCTGCACCTCCCCCGGCGAACCGCATCTGATCCGCAGACCCGCAGGCTACCCGAGGAGCTACCATACCGACGACGCGGCTACACATCGGCGCATAAGGGAAGGAGGAAGGACCGAAGCGTGCCGCGCGAGAGCCGAGAGCAGCGGGAGGAGAAGAGATGGCCGATCTGGTCGACATCGGGAAGGCGGATCAGCTCCAGGAGGGCATCATGAAGAAGGTCATGGTGGGAGACCACGAGGTCCTCCTCGCCCTGGCCGAGGGCCACTTCTATGCCGCGGATAACCGTTGCCCTCACATGGGGGGAGACCTTTCTCACGGGACGCTGGAGGGGACCGTCGTCACCTGCCCACGGCACGGGTCGCAGTTCGACCTGAAGGACGGCCATGTGATCCGGTGGACACGATGGACCGGAGTGGTGTCGGCGGCGGCGCGGATGCTCAAATCACCCCGACCCATCCGGATTCACCCGATCCAGGTGGAAGAGGATCGGTTACTGCTGAGCTTCGAGGACTAGAAGGAGAGACGCGTGAAGCGAGGATGCAAGGCGGCATTGACGGGCCGCCCCGTTGTGGCCGGCCTGGTCGTACTGCTCGCACTGCTCCCGCTCGTGCTGATGGGCTGCGGCGGTGATTCCGGCACCACCACGCTCACGAAGGCGCCTTCGGGGGCCTCGACCACGGCGGGACGGGGTACCGGCACGACACCGGCCGGGGGCGCGGCGACGACCACCCGCTCGACGGCCCCCGCGAACAGGCAGTGTGACCATCAAGGACTCCGCCTTCATTCCCCGCTCCATCACGGTGAGCCTGGGGACCACCGTCATCTGGACGAACGACGACTCGATCACGCACACGGTGATCGCCTACAACGACTCGTTCAGCAGCCAGAAGCTGGCGCCCGGGCAGACCTTCAGCCACACGTTCGACTGGCCCGGCGTCTCCGCCTACTACTGCTCCATCCACCCCACCATGAAGGGGAGCGTCAGGGTGCAGTAGGAGGCAGCGGCGGATCCGTCCGGTCCGAGGCGGGCTCCGGCGTGGCACCCTTCGAGTCGGATCCCGCGCCGGGCGAGCTCTTCCACAGCGGCGTCCGCGTCGGCCTCGTCCAGCCGTAGCGCGAGCCCGCAGTGCGCCGCCAACCACTCGGGCAGGGGGATCACCAGGAAGGGGATACCGGCCTCGCGCAGGGCGTCCTCCGCGGCCATGGCGAAGTGCGTCGATGGAAAGGCCAGCACCACCCGGCCCATCGCTCAGCCCTTCACTCGGCCGCCGGCCCGGCACATCAGACGGTGATCACCTTGTCCGCGGCCTGCATCAACTCCTGTACCAGCGGCATCGTGCCCACCTCACCGACGGAAAGCCGATCCTTGACGCCGTAGTAATCCAAGCAGGTGCCGCAGGAGAGGAAACGGGAGCCGGCCTTCTCGATCGTCCGCAGGCTCTCCAGCACCGGCGAGTCGTCCAGCGTGAGGAACACGCCGCGGTTCATGAAGGCGAAGGTCGCCGGCTCGGAGAGCTTCTCCGGCAGGTTGTTCCAGAAGGCCTGTACCAGTCGCTTCCCGATCTCCTCATCCACGCCCAAGCTGTCCGAGCGGATGTACCAGAGGGTGGAGGTCATGGGGTCACTCCTCGTGTTCGGGGACCGCAAGGTTTCGACAACGGACGGCGGCCCCCGGCAGGCGGCACGTCCGTTTCAAAGAGCAGACCGGTTCCACGGTAGGAACGGGGTGGAGAGAAGTCAAGCACACGGCTGAAGGCATCGGCCGCTCCGGCGGCGGCCGGTCTTCTTTGGGCCGTTGAGTCTTCCCGACGTCGCGTGCCCAGAAGGTTGCGCGCTAGGCGAGCCTCCTGATAGCGTTATTGCCCTGACATAGGCGCCCGCGCGCCGCCCGATCGTCTCCGAGCCCTCGTGACCTACGGACGCTCTCTCTGTCTATGGTCCTTCGGGCCGGTAGGGTACAGCCGGAAACGGCCGTGTCTCCCATTGCGGAAAGGAGACCTCTTTGTGGAGAAGAGACCCGCGCCTGTGGTGCGGGTTTTTGTTTTCCACCGTGGCCTTGCCGTCCCTTCTGCGGGTGTCGGAGACCGGGAAAGACCGACACATCGAACGGATGGAGGGACGCATGTTGGGACCAGGGATCAGAGACCGTCGACTCTGGGCGTTTGCGGGAGTGCTGTTGATCTTGGCGGTCGCGGCGCTGGGCCTGCTGGGCTGCGGTTCGTCGACCACGACCACCACGGTCGCCCCGGCGGCCACGACGACCAGCGCCGCTCCCACCACCACGACCGCCGTGGCGGAGTCGAGGGTCATCCTGGCCTCGACCACCTCGACCCAGGACACCGGGCTGTTCGACAGCCTGCTGCCCGTCTTCCAGCAGGCGTACCCGCAGTACAACATCCAGGTGGTCGCCGTCGGTTCCGGAGCGGCGCTCAAGATGGGTGAGACCAAGGACGCCGACGTGCTTCTGGTGCATTCGCCGGCCGCAGAGAAGACGTACATGGACGGCGGCTTCGGCATCGAGCGTAAGGCGGTCATGTACAACGACTTCGTCCTCGTGGGCCCGGCCTCCGACCCGGCGAAGATCAAGGGTGTCAAGACCGCGAGCGAAGCTCTGAAGAAGATCGCCGCCGCCCAAGCTCCTTTCATCAACCGGGGCGACGATTCGGGCACCGACGCCAAGGAGAAGAGCCTGTGGACCGCCGCGGGCATCACCCCGTCCGGTGCCTGGTATCAGAAGACCGGCCAGGGCATGAGCGCGTCGCTCCGCATCGCGGCGGAGAAGGGTGCCTACATCCTGTCCGACCGCGGCACGTACCTCACCACCAAGGACCAGACCAAGCTCGTGATCATGGTGGAGGGTGACCAGGCCCTTCTCAACCAGTACCACGTGATCACGGTCACGGGCGCCAAGAACCCGGCGGGCGCGAAGGCCTTCGCCGACTGGATCGTCTCCCCCGAGGGTCAGGACGCCATCAAGAGCTTCGGCATCGAGAAGTACGGCCAGTCCTTGTTCACCCCCAACGCGGGCAGCGCCGAGTAACGAGTGACTGAGCGACCTGGTCCAGTGGCCGTCGTCCCCGGGGAGGGGACGACGGCCCGGAATCACCGCGGCAGGCAAGCATGCCTGCCGCGGTCCTATCTGAAAGCCCTGGGGAGAATGGACGAGCACAGCGACTATCTTCGAGAGCTCATCGACGCGGCGACGGACTGCCAGATTCGGATGCAGGCGGAGGTGGGAATAGAGCGGCTGGAGCGGTATCTCGCCAAGACGGCCGCGTTCATGGAATGGTGCCGGGACCAGGAGAGGGGGCACGCAGAAGTGGGTCTGGCTGCCCCCCCGCCGGTGTACCCGGCGAGCTAGCCCCTATCAGGAGGCCCTGATGAAACTCAGCGCGAGGAACCAACTGGCCGGCATCGTCAAGGAAGTCCAGCTGGGAGTCATAACGGCCCGCGTCGTCCTGGATGTGAACGGCCAACGGCTCACGGCAGTCGTCACCAAGGAGGCGGTGGAGGATCTGGGGTTGAAGGAAGGCGACCGGGCCATCGCCGTGATCAAGTCGACCGAAGTCATCCTGATGACGGAATAGGCCCTTCGGGACCGGCTGCGAACGACCCGGCGGGCCGTTCGCAGCCGGTCTGTCGATTGCTCGTTTCTTCCCGCATACGTGGGGTACAATCCCGTTGTATCCGAGCGGGGGAGTCATGGAGACCCACGAAGGACTGATCGGAGACACGCCCCTGATCGAGCTTTGGGGCGAGGTCGACCGCTCGATGAGCGAGGAGCTACTCGATCGGTCCCTTCTCTTGGTCGAGGGGCAACACAATCTGCTCTTCGACTGCAGCCACCTCACCTATCTGGATAGCGGAGCCGTGGCGGTGCTGTATCAGGTGTTGGAACGGCTCCCCTCCGATGACGGCGCGTGGCTCGGCGTGTTGAATCCCAGCCCGAACGTCCGACGCATCCTGGATCTCGTTGGCCTTCTGGCCCAGCCGAACTTCCGGCTCTTCCCCAGCCGACGGGAGGCGGAGCGGGCAGTGGGTCGCGCCGAAGGCCCGCAGTGAAGCGTCCCGGCGCCCGTCGGAAGGCCCGGGAAGCGGAGTTCCGCGCGGAACTGGCCGAACTCCAACGGATCAGGAAGTTCGTCGAAGAGGAATCCCGACGGCTGGGTCTGTCCGAAGAGCGTGTCTTTGACCTGCGGTTGGTGGTGTCCGAGGCCTGCGCGAACGCGGTGGAGCATTCCGAGCACCGAGGCGACATCCGCGTGGCCATCGCAAGAAATGACGGCAAGGTGGAGGTAGAGATCGTCCACGGGGGCAACATCCGGCCGCCCCAAGCGCGCCCGGAGAGGCTCCACCGGGGACTCGGCCTGCCCCTGATGGCCAGCCTGGCCGATCAGCTGACCATCACCAACCTCGTCGAGGGAGGTACGTCGATCCGCGTGGGGATGTGTCTGGCCTAGGCCGTTCGGCTACTTGCGGCGGAGCACCAGCACGACCAGGTCGTCTCTCAACTCCCCGCCGAACTCGATCGCCGCTCCTACCAAGGCATCCGCGATCACCTGCGGATCCTCCCCTCTTCTGGCTTCCAGGAGCTGGAGCAGTCGGGTCTCGCCAAAGAGGCCTTCGGCATTGCGGGCTTCGGTGACGCCGTCCGTGTAGACGACCAGGTCTTCTCCGGGTCCCAGGACGCGCTCGAACTCGGGGCGGTCGACGTTTGGCATGGCGCCGAGTGGGGGGGTATGGGGGATCTCGTCGGACGAGCACTCCTCGCCGCAGAACACCGCCTCTGGATGACCTGAGTTGGCGTAGCGGATCGCCCCCGTGGTCGGGTCGAGGATGGCCAGGAAGATGGCGGCCATCGGCCCCGCGTGCTGCTCCACCAGGATCTTGTCCACTTCAGTCAGGACGAAGGCAGGTGACGGACGATAGGTGGTCAGCGCCCGGATCATGCCGCGCAGCGTCTCCACCTCGGAGGTGGCCGGGACGCCTTTCCCGGTCGCGTCCCCGACCAGGATGCCCACGAGGCCACCCTCGAGAGGGAAGATGTCCGCGAAGTCACCCCCGACCTGCTCGATCTGGGCAGCCATGCGATAGGCGCAACCGACGACGAAACCCGGGATGTCGATCAGCGATGGTCTCAACCGCAGGCGGAGAGCGTCGGCCATCTGGTGTTCGGCCTGGCGCAAACGCAGATTGTCCATCGCCAGCGAGACGATCTCGACCATCTTCTCGCCGAAGTCGACCTGGCCGGCCGTGAAGTCTCCCGGCGAATGGCGATTGAAGACCAGGAGGCCGGCTGGTTCGCCAGCGACGGCCAGGGGCAGGATCAACGACGAGATCACGGGCAGGTCACCCAGGAATCGGGGCCGGCGGGCGCTCCCGCTTCGCGGCCATTCGACGACGCCGGCTCGGTCCGACGGGAAAGGTAGGTCCTCGCCGTCGACGATCGCGTGCGTCATGTCCTTCGGCAGCGCTTGCACCTGGGCTATCTGCCACCCGCCACCGGCGGGCGCAGCGAAGAATGCGCTGTCGGCCCCGATGGACTCGCCGGCTGCCATCGTCTGATGGAGGAGCTCCTCCATGGTCGACGAGGAGCTCAGGGCCACGCCCACCACGCTCCTGGCTTCGTTGAGGGTGGCGGTCTCGCGCATGAGCGCCAGGTTGCGGGTGGCGGTGTCGATGTCGACAAAGCTGAGGACGGCGCCTTGGATGCGCTGGTCCCCGGTCTTGTAGGGGCGGATGCGCAGGGAGTACCAGCGGCCGTTCTCGGCCTTGATCTCGTGCTCCTGGGTGGTCAGCTCTTCGATGCTCCGCATGACGAGCTCCTCCAGGTCCGGGAGTGCTACTCGCAACCGGATGTGGCCGATGGGGCGGCCGATGTCCTGGGGCATGATGCTGGCTACTTCCTCGATGCCCGGCGTGAACCGGCGGATGCGCAACTCGCTGTCCAGCATGAGGATGGGGATGTTGGCGCTCATCAGCAGGTTCGTCAGGTCGTCATGGGTCTGGGTGAGCTCGTCGTTCCGCCGCTGGAGCTCCTCGTTGACCGTCATGAGCTCTTCGTTCGTGCTCTGGAGCTCTTCTTTCGCCGTCTCGAGCTCCTCGTTGATGCTCTGGAGCTCCTCGTTGCTGGACTGGAGCTCTTCATAGGCAGCCCGAAGCTCCTCGTTCGCACGCTCTCTGTCCACGACCAAGGTGTGCATGTGCTCGCGGGTGCTGTCCAGCTCCTGCCGTAGCTGACCGAGCTCGTCGGACGGGGCGCCGGCTTCCTCGTCCGCCTCGGCCGAGAGGGCGGCCGGCGCTTCCGCCTCCTCGAACGAGACGAGGTAGTACTCCTCCCCTTCCGGCGAAACGAAGGGCATGACCTGCAGATCGACCGAGAGGCGGCCCTCGGGGGCGCGCACCCGCACGCCCCGACGTCTGACCCCGTGCCCCCGTTCCCGGGCTTCTGCGACCGCCGCCTGCAGCGGACCCTTCAAGCCCTCCCTGGCCATCTGCACGGCGTCGAGGGAGGCGCCCCCGGTGCCGTGAGCCAGGTAGCGTGCCGTCTCCCCCCGAAAATGCACGATGCGCAGGTCGCCGCGGACCACGACGCTGGCCGGCGCGTACGCGGTGGCGACCATCCGGTCGGCTTCGCGCGCAGCATCGAAAGGAGGCGCGCTCTCCCAATCTCTGGGGACGACAGGCCTGGGGGACCACGTCAGGCCAGGCCGGGCCATGTCGCCAAACGCCAGGGGCGTCGTCCCGCCGGTCGGACGTTTCGCGAAGATGCGGTTCTTCTTGTCCACCGGCCCGAAGAGGTCGCTGTACTGGCCGACAGATTCCGACCCGCCGAGCACCAGGAACCCGGACGGCTGCAGTGCGTAGTGGAACATCCGGATCAGGCGATCCTGCAACGCGCGCCCGAAGTAGATGAGCACGTTGCGGCAGCTTACGAGGTCCAGGCGGGTGAACGGAGGATCCCGGGTGACGTCGTGCCGGGCGAAGATGCACATCTCCCGGACCAACTTCTTGACCTGGTAGCCGCCGGCCGTCGCGTCGAAGTATTTCTGGAGGCGGGCGGCGCGAGACCTGGGCCTGGATCGTCGCCGGGTAGATGCCGGCCCGGGCCACTTGGATGTCGTGGTCGTTGATGTCGGACGCGAAGATCTGGACCTGCGGCCGTGGCCCCTTTTCGAAGAACTCGAGCAGCGAGATGGCCAAGCTGTAGGCCTCCTCTCCCGTGGCGCAGCCCACGACCCAGGTTCGGAGGGCTTCGCCCTCGACGTGCTGCTGGAGCAGGTTCGCGAAGACCTCGCTTTTCAGGAGGTCGAAGGTCTCCGGTTCTCGGAAGAACTCGGTGACCATGACTAGGACGTCCCGGTAGAGGCGCTCTACCTCGCTGGGCGTGGAGGCCAAGTATTCGGCGTACGCTTCCAGGCTCTCCAGTCCGAGCACCGCCAGACGGCGCCCTATCCGGCGTCGGAGGGTGGCCTCCTTGTACGCGTGGAAATCAACGCCGCTCGTCCCCTTCAGCTGAGCCAGGATCCGGGTGAAGGCGTCCTTCTCTTCCTCGGGGATCGAGAGCGTCGGCGGCCTGCGCAGGTAGGGGTGGCGCGCCAGCGCGCGGAGCTCCTCCACGATCCCCGGGATGGGCAGCACGTAATCGGCGAAGCCGGAGTCTACGGCGTGCGCCGGCATCTGCGGTTGGGCGGCAGACGCAGGATCCTGGGCGAAGGTCAGGCCCCCCTCGCTCTTGATGGCCTGCAATCCCAAGGTGCCGTCGTGGTCGGCGCCGGTGAGCACGACGCCCACCGCGTGGGGGCCCTGATCGGATGCCAGGGAGGAGAAGAACATGTCGATGGGCAGGTGGTGACCCGGCGCTGCCACGCGCGTGGTCAGGTGGAGTGTGCCTCGGGAGATCGTCATGTCGACGCCCGCGGGCATGACGTAGATGTGATCGGGCTCCAGCCTGTTGCCTTCCTCGGCCTCCGTGACCGGCAACCGGCTTTCCCGGGCCAGAATGCCGGCCAGCAGGCTCTGGCGACCGGGATTCAGATGGAGGATCAGGACGTAGGCCATGCCTAGGTCCTCCGGCAAGAGACGCAGCAACTCGGAGAAGGCCTGGATGCCGCCTGCCGAAGCCCCGATCGCGACGATAGGGAATCCGTCCGTCGCCGGAGATGCGGCGGGAGAACCCTGTTCGCCCGGAAGAGCCGGCGCCGACGGTCGGTCGAAGTCCGAGGGGGTCACGAGCGTTGCCTTTCCGGTAGCGGGCGAGAGCGGAGGCTGCCGTGCCGAGGTGCGCTAGGGAAAGCGTACCAGGACAAGGCCCGGGCGTTATCCCCTGGTCGCCGACGCGCCTCCATCTCGCCTGGCCCATATCACCCACGAAGGTCAGCTGACCCCACCGAGATTGCGCGGGAATGCAGGGGCCGGATACAATGGAATGGCATCCAAACAGACCGTAGGCGCGCAGGCAGGCCGTCGTGCTACAGGTGGAGTCCACTCGAATCGGTGGTGTGGCAGGCCTCAAGGTCAGCGGAGAGGTCGATCACGAGAACGCCGATCGGTTGGGTGGCCCGCTTCACGATCTGATCAGGCAGGGTCAAGCTCATCTCGTGCTCGACCTGCGGGATGTCGATTACGTCGACGGAGCCGGCCTCAGCGTTCTGCTGATGGCCACCGAGCTTCTCCCACCCGGCGGCCGGATGGATCTTCTCGATCCTCGCCCGGACATCCAGAGGATCCTTAAGCTGTCCGGCTTGGCCGAGGGACCCCGCTGCCACGTCGTCTTCGCTCCGATCGACCGGGGCGACACGCAACCGGCGGGGGTTGGCGAGGCAGGACCTTCCCTGGGGCTCGCCCCGAGCTCCTCCCCGTAGCGGTCGTCGCCGGGCGGCTGCGACCGGCTGCCGCGCGAGATTCCACCGAGCCCCGCTTCTAGGTTTGAAGTCGACGGTGCTCCGGCGAAGGCCATAGTATGGAAGGAAAACCGAGAGGAGGAAGTGGGATGGGGCGGTCCGACCGGCTGAGGGGCCTTCGCGAGTGGGCTCGGTCGAGCCTCTGGCTGCTGCCGGCCGTCTTCGTCCTCGCCTCCGTGGCCCTCGCTGTCACGCTCCCTTCTCTGGACCGGCGCGTGGAGGGCGTCGAGCAGGTACGGTTCGTGTTCGGCGGGGGTGCCCAAGCCGGCCGCTCGATCCTCTCCGTGATCGCCGGCTCCATGGTCAGCCTCGTCGCTCTCGTCTTCTCGATCCTGATCGTGGTGTTCCAGCTCACCAGCGGCCAGTTCACCCCTCGGGCCTTGCGGACCTTTCTTCAGGACAGAGCGAGCAAGATCGCGCTCGGCGTCTTCTTGGCCACCTTCGCCTACTCGTTGACCGTGATGCGGGCCATCCGCGAGAAGAGCGACAACGTCTTGGAGTTCGTGCCGCGGCTTTCCATCACGACTGCGTTCGTCCTCGCCCTGCTCAGCATGGGCGTCTTCGTCTATTACATCCACCATGTCTCGCTCTCCATCAAGCTGAGCTCCATCCTGGCGCGGATCCACTCCGAAGCCGCGCACGCGATCGAGCGATTGCTGCCTGCCGAGGAAGCCGGAGGACGCGGTGATGAGGGCCGTGGCGGGCTGCGCTCCGCCGACGACCCGGCCCGGCAACCACAGGCCCCGCGGGTGATCCAGGCCCGACGTGCGGGCTACATCACTTCGGTGAGGACCGACCAGCTGCTTGGTGACGCGGTGAAGGCGGACGCCGTCATCGAGGTGAACCGTACCGTCGGAACGTTCGTGGCTCTCGGCCGCCCTCTTCTCGAGGTCCGCCCTCAGGACGGAGACGTGGATGAGGGCAGGCTGGTAGGGATGGTGCACCTGGGGGACGAACGGACGATGGAACAGGACCTGGGCTTCGGCTTCCGGCAGCTTGCCGACATCGCCGTGAGGGCACTCTCACCCGGCGTGAACGATCCGACCACCGCCTCCATGGCCGTCGACCGTATCCAAGACCTCCTCCTTCGGGTCGGGCGGCGCACGCTGGTCGACGACTGCCGCACGGACGAGCGGGGCACGACGCGGGTGTGGGTACCGCGACAGAGTTGGGAGCTCCTCGTCCATGAGGCGCTGCACGAGGTGGTGCACTACGGGAAGGACAGCCCACAGGTAGCAGCCGCCCTGCGCTTCCTGGTGTCGGAGCTCCGAGCCGAGCTACCGGCCGAGCGGATGTGGGTGGTCGATCACGAGGTCGAACCGCTCAACCCGGGGAGTGCCGCCGGCCTCCCCTAGGCGACTTCTACTGCGGTTTGCCCGGTTGCTGGATGCCGATCTGGTTCCCCTCCGAATCGATGAAGAAGCAGATGGTGCCCACCATCTCGCCCATGTCGGTCGGCGGTTGGACGATCCGGCCTCCGGCCTCCTCGATGCGTTTGGCCATGCCGTGGATGTCGCCCATCGCGCTCAGGTAGATGCGCGGACCATCGCTGCCCGGACGGACATTCTGGCCCGCCACCAGATCGAATGCCACCGGCCCCATGTCCTGTGGTGGGACGGCCACCGGCTGCCCGGGGAATGGCTGCACGAACTCCACCTGCAGCACCTTGCCGTAGAAGCTCATCGCCCGCTCCATATCCAGGACCGGTATGTCGGCCCACACCAATACGTTCGCCATGTCCGCCCCCTTCGTCTCTCTGGGATCGCCGGGTGTTGGGGAGTACGTTCCCGGGGCGACCCACGGTAAGCCGGACTTCCGGGTCGGGCCCGCCCGGGCATACTGCTCCGCCGGTCTGTTGCCACGCCGCATGCCACGGTGATATATCGATGCAGTACGCCAACACCTCTGCATCCGGCGATTTGGAGGGAAGATGTCGAACGATTGGGGCGCCATGATCGGATTCCTGGTGACGCTGGTCGGCTTCTTCGGCCTGCTGGGGTTGTTGACCTGGGTCCGAGACATTCTGGTCAAGCGCTACGGCCGCTGAACCGCCCGACTCAGCACGTACAGACCGGGGACGTATCGCAGGGCGACACCTTCTCGGCTCCGTCGTTGTAGTCTGGTGACGCCGGCCGCCGGGTCGGCGGCCGGTACCTCGAACTGGGAGCCTGCTGGTGCCCGTATCCCCACGGGGGAAGATCCTGGTCGTGGAGGACGACCCCTCATTGCGCGAGATCGTGGCGCTGGGGCTTCGGCGCGAAGGGTACCAGGTGGTGGAGGCCCCCGATGGGCAGGCCGGCTTGGACCGATTCGCTCAGGAGCGGCCGGATCTGGTCCTACTCGACGTCATGCTGCCCGGCTTGGACGGCTTCGAGGTGTGCCGCGCCATACGGCGCACCTCGCTGGTGCCGGTGATCATGCTGACCGCCCGCACCGACACGGTGGACGTGGTGGTGGGGTTGGAATCGGGAGCGGACGACTACATCACCAAGCCGTTCGAGTTCCCGGAGCTTCTTGCGCGTATCCGGTCCGTCTTGCGCCGGACCCGGGCGGCTGAGCCCGCCGAGTCTCCCCTGCGGCTGGGCCCGCTGGAGCTGGATCTCGACTCCTACACCGTCCGCCGCGACGGGGAGGAGCTGAACCTGACCGCGACCGAGTTCCGCCTTCTGGCCGCGCTGGTCCAGCATCGAGGGCAGGTGCTGACCCGAGACCAGCTCCTCGAGCAGGTGTGGGGCTATACCTACCTGGGCGACAGCCGTCTGGTCGACGTTCACGTGCAGCGGCTGCGGGCGAAGGTGGAGCCCGACTCGGCACACCCGCAGCTCATCCTGACGGTCCGCGGCATCGGCTACCGGTCGGCCCGGTGACCCCGTTTTTCGGCGCGGGTCTGCAGCGACGCCTCACGCTGGCGCTGGTCCTGTCGGTGGTGGTGACCACACTGGTCTTGGGCGTAGGGTCGTACCTGCTGATCAGCTACTCGCTCGAGCGGCGGGCGCGCGACGAAGCGGTCAGCCAGTCCCGCTTCAACCTGGTGCTCGCCCGCAGCATCCTGCCCCCGAAGCCATCGGCTGACGACTACGATGCGTTGCTCCGGGCCCTCGCCATCCGTGGTTCCTTCGAGACGGTGCTGTTGGCCGGCGGCTCGCCCTACGTGTCGGGACCGCAGGTCTCGCGCGCGCTCGTCACGCCCGAGCTGGCCGCCCGGGTCGAGGCCGGCCGGCTGGCGTACCAGACGGTGTTGCTGGACGGAGTTCCCGCCTACGTCGTGGGAGGGAGAGTCGACGCGACGACCTCGGCCTACTTCTTCTATCCGCTCGACGACGAGCAGGCCGTCCTGTCCCCGCTGCGGGCCGGGCTTGCGGCGGCCGGCATCGTACTGGTACTGCTGGGCAGTGTTCTCGCCGCTGTCTTGGCGCGCCGGTTGGGGCGCCCCATCCTTCGAGCCAGCGCGGCCGCGTCGCGCATGGCCGCGGGAGAGCTCGAGGTGCGCCTGCCGCCCGCGGCCGGCGAGTTCGGGGTCCTCTCCTCTTCCTTCAACCGGATGGCCCAGAATCTCAGCGAGAAGGTGCAGGCCCTCACCGCCGCCGAGGCGCGGGAGCGCCGCTTCGTCGGCGACGTGGCCCACGAGCTGCGGACGCCGCTGGCGGCGCTCGTGGGGGAGGTGTCGTTGCTGGAGGAGCAACTGCGCGAGCCTGCGGCCGCGTCGCTGCCGGACGACACCAAGAAGGCCTTCGCGCTTCTGGCCCGCGACGTGGGTCGACTCCGCCGTCTGGTGGACGAGCTCCTGGAGCTCAGCCGCATCGACGCGCAGGCCCCGGAGCTCGCCTGGGAGGAGCTCGATCTCTTGGACTTCCTCGGTCGGCTGGTCGCCGCCCGTCACTGGCCGGTCGGCGTGACGGCCCACCCGCCGTTCGCGCCTGCCGCCGGCGGGGACGACGCCTTTCGTCTCCTGCTGCGGACCGACCGTCGCCGGCTGGAACGCGTCGTGGTCAATCTGGTGGAGAACGCGCTTCTCCACGGAGCCCCGCCCGTGGATATCGATGTCGCCCCGGGGGAGGGCGGAGGAGGAGGGGAGTTGTCCGTCTCCGTGGTCGACCGCGGGCCCGGTATCTCGCCCCAGTCGCGGGAACGGATCTTCCAGCGGTTCTTCAAAGCCGATCCCAGCCGCAGCTCGCCCGGCAGCGGGCTTGGACTTGCCATCGCTTGGGAGAACGCCCGACTGCTGGGGGGTAGGCTCACGCTATCCGAGGCCCCCGGTCCCACGCGCTTCGTCCTGCACCTGCCGGCGCTCGCCCCCGTGGCGTGGGACGATCCGTTACCGGACCGTTACCCTCCCGTAGCCGGTCCGTGACCGGCGGGCGCCATGATGAAGTCAAGAACGGACGCGTCAGAGAGGAGCACGCCATGAAGGCCAGCATCGACAGTTCATCACGCAGGCGGTGGGGAGGAGTGCCCGGCGCGCTTGCCGGCGTGGTCCTCATCGCGCTCGTCGGGCTCGTCGTCGTGAGTGCCGGCTGCGGAGGTGGGTCGCCGGTGGGCGATGCGGGGACGGTGCCTCCTGTGACCACCACGGCCGCGGGATCGAATGGTGCCACGACCAATACTACCGACACCGGTGGATCGACGGGATCTACGACCGGTACCCCCTCGACGTCCTCCGGCTCTTCGGTCACCACCGGCCCATCCACCGGCTTGGTCCAGCTGAGCGTCTACTTCGTCTCGAGCGGCGAGAAGGTGCGGCCGGTGCATCGGATGGTCCCCCGCACGCAGGGCGTGGCGGCCGCGGCCGTCCGAGAGCTGGTGAAGGGGCCCACCGCGGCCGAGAAGGGTCTCGACAGCCACCTGAGCAGCGCCATCCCGTCCGCCACCCGCCTGCTCGGCATCTCGGTCAAGGACGGCGTGGCTCTGGTGGACCTGTCCAAGGAGTACGCCTCCGGCGGCGGGACGCTTTCCATGAGCCTCCGGCTGGCTCAGATAGTCTACACGCTCACCCAGTTCCCCACCATCGACAGCGTGAACTTCGCGCTCGACGGCAAGCGCATCTCGGTGTTCGGGGGCGAGGGCATCATCTTGGACCACCCGTTGGGCCGGAAGGACTATGAGGAGCTGACTCCCGCCATCCTGGTGGAGGCCCCCACCCTGGGCGACCGGGTGACCAGTCCGCTGAGCGTTCGGGGCACGGCGAATGTCTTCGAGGCCGTCTTCCAGCTCGAGCTGCTCGACGGCGACGGCAGGGTCCTGGCGAAGACCCGAGTGCAGGCCAGCTCCGGCACCGGCACCCGGGGACGCTTCGCCGCCACGCTGCGCTTCTCTCCTGGGGCATCCGAGGGGAAGTTGGTCGCGTTCGCGCTCTCGCCGAAGGACGGCTCGCGTATCGACGTGGTCACCATCCCGGTGCGCTTTGCCCGGTAGCCCCGGCGTTCGACCCTCGCCGACCACGACCCCAGGGAGCCGCCCGAGGGCTCCCTGGTTCGTTCCCTCGCAGGAAGCGCGTCTCTGCCGTACACTTTGCTCCTGATGACAGACCCGAGTACAGCCCCCGCGCCTCGCTCCGCCCGCATCCTCGTGGTGGAGGATGATGACAACGTCCGGCACCTGGTCGCCGCCTATCTGGAACGCGAGGGGTACGAGGTGGTGCTTTCGGATGACGGCCGCGCCGGGCTGGAGGAGGCGCTGCGACAGACGCCGGACCTCCTGATCCTCGACCTCATGCTCCCTGGTCTGAACGGGCTCGAGGTGGCTCGGGAGGTCAGGGCGGTCAAGGAGGTACCCATCCTGATGCTCACCGCCCTGGGGGAGGAGGAGGAGGTCCTCGCCGGCTTCGCGGTCGGAGCGGACGACTATCTAGCCAAACCTTTCAGCCCGAAGGTGCTCGTGGCCCGAGTCCGGGCGATCCTCCATCGCTCCGGCTTTGCCGGCGAGCGCGAGCGGGACCGGTTCAGCTACGCCGGCCTGACCTTGGACGGGCTTACCCGGGAGGTCACGCTCGCGGGCGAGTCCGTCGAGCTCACCGCCGCCGAGTTCGACCTCCTTCGCATATTCATGGAGCACCCCGGCTGGGTGCACAGCCGGGAGAGCCTGCTCGAACGGGTCAGTGGCTACGCCTATGTCGGCGACTCGCGGGCCATCGACGTGCACGTGGCCAACATCCGCAAGAAGCTGGGGGAGGACCCGTCCGCTCCCCGTTACATCAGGACCATCCGTGGGGTCGGCTACAAGTTCGACGCCTCGGGGGCCGGTGACGAGGATGAGTCCTAGCCGCCGAGGAGGGCCGATCCCCCTTGGGTGGAAGCTGCTGCTCTCGCATCTGCTGACCGTCGTCGCCGTGCTGGGGGTCATGGGCTATGCCTCCCGCCTGCTGGTGGACCGCGTCATCGCCGGTCACCTGAGAGAGATGGCCCAGTCCGTCCCACCATCCATCGTCGACAGTCTGCGGGCCTCGGTCAATCGCGGCGTGGATCAGGCGATCCTCGTGGGCGTCCTTCTGGCCGTGGCGCTGGCGGTGCTCGTCGGATCCGCGGCGGCGAGGTGGGTGACGCACCCCCTGGTGGCCATGGCCGACGCCGCCCGCAAGATCGCCGGCGGTCGATACGACGAGCGGGTGGATTACCATGCAGCTGATGAGATCGGTGACTTCAGTCACGCCTTCAACGACATGGCCGGTCGCCTCGAAGAGACGGAACGCGTGAGGACGGAGTTGCTGGCCACGATCGCGCACGAACTTCGCACGCCCCTGACCAGCATCCAGGGTTACATGGAGGGTCTGCTCGACGGGGTGGTGGCCGAGGAGCCGCAGACCTACGATCTCGTGCGCCGCGAGGCGCAGAGGCTGTCCCGACTGGTGGACGACACGCAGCGTCTCTCTCGACTGGAGGCCGGCGCCGAGCGGTTCGAGCCCTGTGCCGTGGAGGTGGGCGCGGCGCTGAATGGTGCGCTGGCCTGCGTCGCCCCGCAGTTCGAGCAGAAGAGCCTTCGAGTCTCCCTCCAACCGGCTTCGTCGGGGATTCGGGTATGGGTCGATCCGGACAAGCTCCAGCAGGTCCTTCTCAATCTGCTGGCGAACGCTCGGCAGTACACGCCCGAGGGCGGCATGGTCCGGCTACGCGCCGAGGAGGATGGGGAAATGGTCACGGTCTCGGTCGAGGACACGGGCGTTGGGATCCCGGAGGAGGACCTGCCCCACGTCTTCGAGCGCTTCTACCGGGTCGAGAAGTCGCGTTCCACTCGGGGTGGAGGAGCCGGTATTGGGCTGGCGATAGCCCGGAGCATCGTGCGGCAGTCGGGAGGCTCCATCCAGGCGGAGAGCCGGATGGGAGAGGGGACCACCGTGTCGTTCACCCTGCCGAGGGCGGCCGGTTCGTAAGGGGAGAAAGCAACGCCCGCGGCCCCGCGAGCGGGAGGCAGCGACGATCTGCTGTGGAGGGGACGACTTGCTACTACGCGCTGTAGTAAGTTTGGGGTATCCTACTGCGGACGCGTAGCTCACCACCCTCAGGAGGGAATCGGATCGTGAGGAAGACGTACCTTGTCATCGCTCTGGCCTTGCTGCTCGTGTTCGCGTTCGCGGGGACGGCGTTGGCCGCCACGCCCGCCAGCGACGGAGGCGGCCTTTTGTTCGGCACGCACCACGCCGGCATGGCTCAGGATCCCGGGCTGACCGGCAGCATGAACCCGGGGGTGCATCAGGGCATCGTGAACTGGCCCATGGACATGACCATGTAGCGGGTCGTTCTTCCCGCAATTCAAGCCGCTTCTGAGCGGTGCCGACACAACCTGCAGGTGAGGGGTCCCATTCAGCGAAAGGGACTCCTGTCGGGCAGCACTTGGAGCGGTAGACGTGTGAGCGGTCCTGCGGGCGCGCCAACGCAGCAACCCCACGTACGAAGCCGTTCCAGAGCTCATGTCCAGGGGGCGGGGCGACTCGTCCCCTGGATAGTCTTTCGAGTCCAAGCGGCGGCGTGCCGCTTCCAAGGCCTTGTGCCGGCCTTTTTCGGCGCCGGTTTGGGGCCACCTCTTTCACGCGCATACTACGAGTGACGATATCGGCGTTGAAGGAGGTGACGCGATGGAATTGGTGCTCGATCAGGAGGAGCGCGACTACATGCTGACCGTTCTGCAGGAGATGCAGAAAGAGCTGATCCACGAGATCAACCACACCGACTCCGGCGACTACAAGGAAGGGCTGCGCGAACGGACGGACATGAACGAGCGACTCATCCGGCGGCTGGAGGCCGCGAAGGTCGCCGTCTGACGCCTTCGGCAGGAGAGGCGGCGCCTCCGTCCCGACCCGGCCGAGTGCCGGCGTCAGGCGAGGGCGGCGCTCACCCGGGGCAGAGCACGCTCCAGCTGCAACCGCATAAGCGCCTGGTTGCCGTCGGCGGTCAGCACTGCAGCCGCGTGCAGATGCGGGCCGGCAACCGTCGCGCCGGAGCAGTGGACTACCACCTCGGCCTCCTCCGCGTGGACGACCAGCGTACGGCACGCTCCCAGTCCCTGGCGACGACAGACACGCGCTGCCGTGCGAAACACATCGTTGAAGACCCCGGCCAGCAGGGGAAGATCGACGTCTGCCAGGACGTCGGTCCACAGGAGGTCTCCCGTTCGGTCCAAGATGGCGCTCGCCCGGTAACCGTCCACCTCCCGGATCTCATCCAGGAGGCTCTTGGCGGGGCTTGGCGGAGGGGTCGGCGGCGTCTCAGTATCCTCGGCAGCGGCAGCGGCAGCGGCCGCATCCGCTCGGTCTGGTGAGGTGACCGGCCGGAAGAACCGGGGTTCCCGGCGAGGGGCTGGCGGCTCTTCTTGGGGCGCGAACAGATCGCCGAACAGGGGGAAGTCGTCGCCCATCATGCGGCCGGAGCGGACCTCCTCCGCGCCTTCAGCCGTCCGGGGAGGTCGGTGGACGGGGAGGATGCGCCGAAGCAGGGCGACTCGATCCTCCAACTCCTTCCAGCCCATGTCGATGGTCCGCTCGCCGAAGTGGGCGGTGGGCTGGTAGAGGACCTGTGCGTCGGCGGCATTGGCCAGGAAGGCGACGGCCTGCACGCCTTGCCCTTGCCAGGGCCCTTCCATGACGATGGCGTCCACCACCGTGCCGTCGGTGAAGAAGACGATGCCGAAGAGTTCGTCGTTGAAGACCACCACACTGCCCGTGCATCCCGCCTCGCCCAGCCTGCGCAGCCGCCCCATGAGGTCCTCGTCCGCGTGGTCTTGGAGGATCGCCTGGAAGCTCTGGATGTCTGGCATCGTCCGTCCTGCTCGAGCGCACGGCGGCGCATGGGCTACTCATCCTTTCGCGGGCGAGACGGAGGTTCCTTCCGACGGACCCGCCGGAGCGCCCGGCGGCCTGTTGGCTTGCTCCTGACCGGTGTGTTAGCATCACCGCTCGGTCGCTCGCCGGCCGGCGGTATGGCGTGCCCCCATCGTCTAGTGGCCTAGGACATCGCCCTTTCAAGGCGACGGCGGGGATTCGAATTCCCCTGGGGGCACCTCTTACTTCTCCGGCGACGCCGGCCCGCTGCGGGCGGGCAGCACGAGCGAGCGCTGGGGCGCATAGCTCAGTGGGAGAGCACCTGCCTTACAAGCAGGGGGTCGCAGGTTCAAGTCCTGCTGTGCCCACCTTGAAGGGGTGCGAGCGCGGACGGCGCGAAGGCGTCCGTTTCGCGGGGGCGTAGTTCAGTTGGTCAGAACGCCGGCCTGTCACGCCGGAGGTCGCGGGTTCGAGTCCCGTCGCTCCCGCCTCATGAAAACCCCCGCTTGTCGGGGGTTTTCCTTTTGCCGCCTTCTGTCCCGAAGAGCTTCCCCTTCCTTCGTGAGCAAGGTAACTGACCAAGACCAGAGTGACCAGAGTCCCATTCTGCGGCCGAGACAACCACAGAATGGGGTCGGAGGACCAGTGAAGTATGGGTCCAGCGCTTCATCCTTGTGTCGACCACTGTCTTCCTCCTCGAGAATGGGATTCAGCTCTCTCGAGGATGGAGCAGTTCACTCTTCTCAAGAGGCAACCTCGGAACTCGTACACCACTGCTGTGGACGCTAACTTCTGGCAAGGCAGCGAAGGCCCGAAAGTTCAGCATCCCGATGGTAGGTGTCGCAGACTTCCTTCGAGCAGAGTCAGAGGCCAGGATACTGTCCGCGCAGCATCGCTAGACTAGGCGCGCCGTCTACCGCTCAAGCGTGATTCGCGCTCACAGGCGAGCGCGCCCAAGAATGCATCGCCGTACTCGTTCAACTTCTTGTGACCGACTCCACGTAGCGCAAGTAGCTCTTCCCGGTTCCTGGGCCGCTCGGCGGCGATGAGTCTCAGTGTCTCGTCAGAGAACACCATGTAGGCGGGAATGTTGCGCTCGTCGGCCAGCATTTTACGGAGGAGTCTGAGCCTCTCAAAGGCGGCCTGATCGCACGGCTGGTCAGCGTCTCGGGCAGGCGTCGGTGTCACGATAGCGGTCTTGGCACCGGGAACCGGCGGCCTGAACGGTGTGTGACTCGTCCCAAGAAACTGGACTAGGCGGCCCATCTCTACGGGGCTGAGGACAAACATGGCGTCCGAGTTGAGCGGATTGGGCGAGAAGCGGCCCCGTTTGTGCTTTCTGACGATGGCTTGAGTCGTCCCTGCCACCTGGTCTGCCTTCAGCAGTTCGGGCACATCCATGCCCCTGGAGATGCGCCCCCCGTCCGATACCGCGACGATGACGTCGATGGGCCAGTGCTTGTTGAAGTGCTTGGGCAGCAGGCCCTTGAGTTGCCCATTAAGCAGACGCTCATCGTTCTCCCTGAGGAGCCGCCGAAGAAACTGAGCCTGCAGTCTCGCCTGGGTCACCGGGCACTCCATGCCCTGCTGACGCCCGCCGCTTCGTCGAGTCCACTCGCCCCGTTCGTTCACTGCGATCTCGCCGGTGACGCTCTTGCTCTCAATGATCACCATGCCCGACCGGTGCAGGACGAGGTGGTCCATCTGGGCGGCGTCGCCGTTCTTCACCAGACGAAGGTCGTTGAAGACCCAGACATCACGTTCATGCTCGAAGGCCCGCCGCAGGTAGAAGGCCATCTTCCGCTCGGCAGCGAGGCCTGCCTGGTTGCGGGGATCTGTCGGTCGGTTGCTGTCGGGCGTCTTTGCGATCACCGTTTCTCTATCGGCAGCCTCCCACCCCGCTTTACCATCGTCCAATCCGAGTCGCCGGCGGCTGCTCCAGCAGACGGCGTACGTCGCGGGCGATCTGCAGGTCCTCGCGTGCCTCGACGACGAAGGTCCGCACCGGCGACTCGGCGCGGCCGATCTCCATGTCCGGCGTGGCATCGCTGTTTGCCCGCGGGTCGAGAGCTATGCCCAGGAAGGACAGCCCCGCGGCGGCCCGTTCCCGGATCGGTGCCGACCGTTCTCCGATCCCGCCGGTGAAGACCAGCGCGTCCAGACCGTCCATGGCGGCCGCCATGCTCGCGATCCCGCCGCGCAGGCGGTGGAGGTAGGCCTCGACGGCGAGGCCGGCGTCCGCATCACCGGCCCGCTCGGCTTCGAGTACGGTCTGCATGTCCGCGACGCCGGCCAGACCGAGCAGCCCCGACCGGTGCTCGAGCGTGGACGCGAGCTCTGAGGGGGGCATGCCCGCATGTTCCTCGAGCCAGAGCACGAGGCCAGGGTCCACGGAGCCAGAGCGCGTGGCCATGATCAGGCCGTCGAGGGGAGTGAAGCCCATCGTCGTGTCCACCGAGACCCCGTGTTCCACGGCGGCCAAGGAGGCGCCGGCACCCAGGTGGCAGGTGACGACGCGGAGTTGCTCGACAGGACGCCCTGTCAACTCCGCCGCCCGCCGCGACGCGTATGCGTGCGACAGCCCGTGGAAGCCGAACTTCCGCAGGTTCCAGCGCTTCCGCCACTCCACCGGCAGCGCGTACGTGGAGGCGGCCGCCGGGAGCCGGGCGTGGAAGGCCGTGTCGAAACAGGCGACCCCGGGCACGCCGGGAAGGAGTCTGCTGACGAATTCCAGCGCACGGAGCGACTTCGGCTGGTGCAGGGGAGCGAGGTCGGTCAGGGCGTGCAGGCGCCGCAGGACGTCGTCCTCGATGCGAACCGGCTCGAGAAACTCGCTGCCGCCGTGGACGACGCGGTGGCCGACCGCGTCGATCGCCCCGCTGCGCCCGACGAAATCGCGCGCCTCGTCCTCCGGAAAACGGCCGCTCGGTGCGACCAGGTTCGCGGAGCTGCACAGCCGATCGCCGTCGAGCACGGACAGCTTGAGGCTACTGGAGCCGGCGTTGACGACCAAGACGCGCACGGCAGCCGGCCTACGAGTGCGGCCAGATCCAGTGGCGGATCTCGGGAGGGTCTTCGCCCTCGGCACGGGTGTATGCCCGGCAGCGCAGCCGCTCGTCGGCCATGTGTTGGCGGAGGTGGGCGGCACGGGAATGGAGGCCCGGGACACGGTCGATGACATCGATCACCAGACGGAAGCGGTCGAGGTCGTTGAGCATGACCATGTCGAACGGCGTGGTCGTCGTCCCCTCTTCCTTGTAGCCCCGGACGTGCAGGTTCTCGTGGCCGGCCCGACGGTAGGTGAGCCGGTGGATCAGCCAGGGGTAGCCGTGGTAGGCGAACATGATGGGACGGTCGCGGGTGAAGACGGTGTCGAACTCGCGGTCGGAGAGGCCGTGGGGATGTTCCGTGTCCGGCTGGAGCCGCATCAGGTCGACGACGTTCACCACCCGGACCCGGAGCGATGCGAGCTCCGTGCGCAGGATATCGACGGCCGCCAGCGTCTCCAAGGTCGGCACGTCGCCGCAGCAGGCCATGACGACGTCGGGCTCGGCGCCCTGGTCGTTCGAGGCCCAGTCCCAGATCCCGATGCCGCGGGTGCAGTGCAGGATCGCATCGTCCATGGAGAGGTAGGACAACTCCGGCTGCTTGCCCGCCACGATGACGTTCACGTAGTTGCGGCTGCGCAGGCAGTGGTCGGTTACCGAGAGGAGGCAGTTGGCGTCCGGCGGCAGATAGACCCGGATGAGCTCGGCCTTCTTGTTCGCCACGTGGTCGATGAAGCCGGGATCCTGGTGGCTGAAGCCGTTGTGATCCTGGCGCCAGACATGCGACGAGAGCAGGTAGTTGAGGGAGGCGATCGGCCGCCGCCACGGTATGTCCCGGGTGACTTTCAGCCACTTCGCGTGCTGGTTGAACATCGAGTCGACGATGTGGATGAACGCTTCGTAGCAGTCGAACATCCCGTGACGGCCCGTCAGGAGGTACCCCTCCAACCACCCCTGGCATTGGTGCTCGGACAGTACTTCCATCACGCGCCCGTCGGGGAGAGGTGGTCGTCGCCGGGGAGGACCTCCGCGTCCCATGCTCGGTCGGTGACGTCGAAGACAGAAATCAGCCGGTTCGACGCCGTCTCGTCGGGCCCGAAGAGGCGGAAGTTGTCCGGGTTGTCCCGGATGACGTCCCGGAGGAACCCGCCCAGCACGCGGGTCGCTTCGGCAAACGTGGTCCCCGGTCGTGAGACCTCGACCGCGTACGCTCGGAAGTCGGGCAGGGTGAGGTCGTGGAGCAGCAGTCCGCCGTTGGCGTGGGGGTTCGCGCTCATGCGCCGGTAGCTCTTCGGAGCGAGCGCCTGCAGCTCCGGCACCAGGGCGCCTCGCTCGTCGAATAGCTCCTGCGGCCGGTAGCTCTTGAGCCAGGATTCGAGCTGAGCCAGGTGTTCGGGGTTCGTCCTCGCCTCCGCGATCGGCACCTGGTGGGAGCGCCAGGTGCCCTCGGATTGGAGGCCGTCGACCGTCTTTCGGACCGGTCCAGCCCTTGGGGGTCTTCAGGACGATCATCGGCCAGCGGGGGCGCTCGGCCCGGCCTTCGACCCGCGCTGCTCGCTGGATGGCCGCGATCGCTTCGACCGCCTGGTCGAGCATTTCGGCCATCTGTTGGTGGACGTCGTCCGGCTCGTCCCCCTCGACCCAGAGCACCGTATGGCCGTATCCTTCGAGCAGCGAGGTGAGCTCCCCGCGACCGATGCGGGCGAGCACCGTCGGGGCTGCGATCTTGTACCCGTTCAGGTGCAGGATCGGAAGCACGGCTCCGTCGGTGAGCGGGTTGAGGAACTTGTTCGAGTGCCAGCCCGTCGCCAACGGGCCCGTCTCCGCCTCCCCATCGCCCACGATGCAGCAGACCACCAGGTCGGGGTTGTCGAAGGCGGCGCCATAGGCGTGCGAGAGGGAGTATCCCAGCTCGCCCCCTTCGTTGATGGAGCCGGGTGTCTCCGGGGCCACGTGAGAGGGGATACCGCCTGGGAACGAGAACTGGCGGAAGAGGCGGCGCATGCCGGCTTCGTCCTGGGTCACCTCCGTATAGACCTCGGTGTACGTGCCTTCCAGGTAGGCATTGGCGACGGCGGCAGGCCCCCCGTGCCCCGGCCCGATCACGTAGATCGCGTCCAGGTCCCAGTTCCGGATCACCCGGTTCATGTGCGCGTAGACGAAGTTGAGGCCAGGGGTGGTCCCCCAGTGCCCGAGCAGCCGCGGCTTGATGTGCTCCGCGCGAAGAGGCTCGCGCAACAGGGGATTGTCCATCAGGTAGATCTGGCCGACGGACAAGTAGTTGGCTGCCCGCCAGTACCCATCGATGAGTCGCAGCTCTTCTGCGCTCAGTGCGCCGCCCACGTACCCGTTCTCCTGGTCGACTCGACAGAAACGTCCACAGTCGTTCAGCGACCCTGGGGTGCACCTCCCCACAGCCATACTCGGGCAAACGGCATCAGGAGCGGACCGCTCCGGTTCAGCATGCTCAGCCGGGCTTGGCCGACGCGGTCTGCGGTGCGGCCTGTTCGTGACCGCCGCAGCAGGTATCGATCTCGGTGTGCGGGTGCCCGTTCGACTCGTGGTCGTGTCCGTCGTGGTCGCCGTCGCCGGGGTGCGGCTCGTGATCGTCCACGCCGCAGGCGCATCCGGAGACCGCGCAGGCCGAAGGGACCTGCTCGACCACCCGGCGCCGCGGCCGGGAGGGGAGGCCTTCCGTCAGCGGCACGGCGTCCGCGCGGCGGCGACCCCCGCGGCGGAAGCAGCTGGTTCCTGGCGTCCGTGGCGGAGCAGACGAAGGCCGTTGCCGATGACCAGTAGCGACCCGCCGGTGTCGACCAGCACGGCCATCCACAGGGTCAGCCAGCCCGGGAAGACCAGGAGCGTCGCCACCACCTTCAGGCCCAAGGCGAAGGAGATGTTCTGCCAGACGGTGCGCCGCGCGGCCCGCGAGAGCCGGATGGTGAACGGTATCTTGGTCAGGTCGTCGGCCATCAGGGCGATGTCCGCCGTCTCCAGGGCGGTGTCGGTGCCGGCGGCCCCCATGGCGATCCCCACGGTGGCCGTGGCCAGAGCCGGGGCGTCGTTGATGCCGTCGCCGATCATGGCCACATGGCCGTACTGGGCCTGCAGCTCCCGCATCGCCGCCACCTTGGCCTCGGGCAGCAACTCGGCGCGGTAGCCGTCAAGGCCCACCGCCTCCGCGACCGCCGCCGCCGTCCGCCGATTGTCGCCGGTGAGCATCAGGACGTGCTCGATGCCGGCCCGGCGGAGGTCGGCCACGGTGTCGCGGCTCAGCGGGCGCACCTCGTCGGCGATGCCCAGCATGCCGATGGCCCCGTCGCTCGTGCCCACCACGCTCACCGTCTCGCCGCGGTCCTGACGCTCGGCCACCAGGCCCATCAGCCGGTCGCCCAGGGGAACGCCGAGGTCATCGAAGAGCTGCGGGCTGCCGACGTGGTACACCAAGCGGTCGACCGGGCCGCCCGTACCGTTGCTGCCGCCGTTCGTGTCGAGCGCCGCCCGCGCCCCCCGCCCGGGCACGGCCTGGAAGTCGAAGGCCTTGAGCAGCGGCAGCCCCCGGGTACGGGCCGCGTGACTGATGGCCTCGGCCAGCGGATGCTCGGAATCGCGTTCCACCGAGGCCGCCAAGGCGAGGACCTCGTCCTCCGACACCCCGTTGAAGCTCAGTACGTGCGTCACCCGAGGAAGACCCTCGGTCAGCGTGCCCGTCTTGTCGAAGGCCACCGCGCGGAGGGCCCCGGCCGCCTCCAGGTGGACGCCCCCCTTGATCAAGACGCCCTGCCGGCTGGCCGCCCCGATGGCGGAGACGATGCTCACCGGCGTCGAGATCACCAGGGCGCAGGGGCAGGCCAGGATCAGGAGGGCGAGCGCGCGGTAGATCCAGTCGCCCCAGGCGTCTCCCAGCAGCAACGGCGGAACCAACGCGGTCACCAGCGCCACGCTCATGACCACCGGCGTGTACCAGCGCGGCGAAACGGTCCACCCACGCGCTGCGACGGTGCCCGCTGGCCTTGGGCCTCCTCCACCATCTCGATCAGCCGGGCGATGGTCGACTCGGTCGCCCGTGAGGTCACGCGCACCTCCAACGACCCCCGCTGGTTGACCGTGCCGGCGTAGACCAGGTCGCCCTCGGCCTTGCCTCGGGGCATGGCTTCCCCGGTGATGGGCGACTCGTCCACCGAGGAGGTCCCGCTCAGGACCATGCCGTCCAGCGGGATCCGGGCGCCCGGTTTGACCAGCACCACCTGCCCGGGTTGCACGTCCTCCACGGGGACGCGTTCCTCGTGATCCTCGTGGCGGACCAGGGCTTCGTCCGGGGAGAGGTCCATCAGCTGCTGGATGGAGCCTCGAGTGCGTTCGACCGCCCAACTCTCCAGGGTCTCGCCCAGCCCGAAGAGCACGACCACCAGTCCCGCCTCCACCCACTGCCCGATGGCCGCCGCGCCGACGGCGGCGACGGTCATCAGCACGTTCATGTCGACGTTCCGCGTGCGGATGACCGAGTTCAGCGCGTTCCTGGCGACCGACCAGCCGCCCGCCACTGCGGCCGCGGCGAGGAAGAGGATGCCCAAGAGGTGAGGCTCCGGCGTGGCCAGCCACAGGACCCAGCCGATCAGCAGCAGCACGAAGCTGATCAGGGTGCTCAGCGCGCGCCGACTGCGTAGGTAGAACGGCCGGGGAGGGCCCGCCTTGCGCTGGGCTCGGTACTCCTCCTCGGTCCAGACCTGGTAGCCCAGGCTGCGGATGTCGTGCAGGACTCCCTCCATGGGAGTGGTGGCGCAGTCCACCTCCAGGAACAGACGGGCGGTGGCGAAGTTGACCGAGGCGTACAGGACGCCCGGCCGCCGGACGACGGCGCGCTCGATGGACTTGGCGCAGTCGGCGCAGTCCAGCCCCCCGATGACCAGCACATGATGGCAGTAGTGCTCGGCCAGGTGGCTGCAGGCCTCGTTGGCGCGGTCCTCCAGTCGGCGCAGGGTCAGGACGTCCGGGTCGAAGTGCACCGTCATGCCGCCGTTGCGCTGCTCCGGCAGCTCGACCAGACTGACCCCTTTCGTCTCCTCGAGGGACTCTTTCAACCGGAGCACGCAGTTCCGACACTCGTCCTGATGGGGGAGCGTGATCGGGACCTTGACGGACCGTGGATCAGCCACGATGACCTCCTCGAGCGTGGGCCACGTGTTCCACGCAGACGCCTATCAGCTGCTCCACGTGGTCGTCGTCGGGCCGGTAGTAGACCTCCCGGCCACTGCGTCGGGCTCGGATGAGGCCGGACGTGCGCAGCAGGCGCAGGTGGTGGGAGACGGACGACTGGCTCATGCCGACCGCATCGGCCAGTTGGTGGACGCAGAGCTCTCCGCCTTGGATGAGGGCCTGGAGTATCAGCACCCGGGTGGTGTCGCCCAGCACCTTGAAGAGCTCTGCCACCCGCTCTGCGTCGTCGCGGTCGAGGACGAGGTTGGCGAGTGCCTCGCTCACACAGGCGACGCCGTCGCGCTCAGCCGTGCCGTTCTGCCCTGCCCCGTTCTGGTCGCCCATGCCTCGTTCCCTTCGATAGAGGAACATATGAACCGATGCTCATAGGTCCCTAGTGAGTGTAGTACCCGTCGGGGGTGCACGCAAGACTCGAATGGAGACCGATCACGGGGGAGAGGGACGGGCGACCGCGGTCGCAATTGTTCGCCCTGCCTGCTGCTGCGGCTGATCGCCCTGACTCCTGCCCGTGTTGCAATGGCCTAGGGGCTAGGCTAGTATTCTGCGCTCGGATGAGGGTCCTGGCGGGCGCACCCGACCGGTGCCCGGACATCCGCGGCGGGATAGCTCAGTTGGTAGAGCACATGACTGAAAATCATGGTGTCCCCGGTTCAAGTCCGGGTCCCGCCACTTGAATTACCTGCAATGTGCCACTGCATTGTATGAACCAATGACTTTCGGAACCCCGTTTGGCCCCATCTGCCAACGAAAAGCCAACGCCGGGGTTGGCCGTGGCTGGCCGTGGCTATACTTGCTTGGCTTTGGTTGGTCCGTTGAGCCCTCGCGCGACACACCTCTGGCCTCGCCAGGTTGTCCATGCGCGGCGGATTCGCTGCTCGGGTGATCCCTTGGTTCAAGCTCAGACCGGCCCGAAGTGCGCGCGGCAGAGATCGGGGTCCACGTGAAGCGAAGAGGAGTCAGCTACGATGTCGGGCGCGTGCTGGGCATGAACTGGCGGCCAGAGTTCGATCCGAAGGTCGTGCATCGCGAGCTCGAGATCATCAAGGACGACCTGCAGTGCACGGCCGTCAGGATCTGTGGCCGTGACATCACCCGTCTGATCACGGCCGCTGAGGACGCGCTGGCGCTGGGTCTCGAGGTGTGGCTCTCGCCCGAACTATGGAACAAGAGTCCGGGTGAAACGCTCGAGTACATGACTAGCGCGGCCACCGCGGCCGAAAGGCTCCGTCGGCAATGGCCGGATCAGTTGGTATTTCTCGTGGGTTCGGAACTCACACTCTTCATGCGGGGTATTGTGCCCGGCCGGAGTCTCATGGCGCGCATGAAGAACCCCGCGTTCTGGGCCGAGGCCAAGGCCGGCACCCACAATGCCCCGCTGAATGCCTTCCTCTCGCAGGCGAACGCAGCCGTTCGGCACGTCTTCCGCGGACCGGTCACCTATGCCTCACTCATCTGGGAGGCCGTCGACTGGAATCAGTTCGACTTCGTGGGCGTGGACCACTACCGGGACGCGCGCATCAAGGATCAGTACCTTGACCTCCTCCAGCCCCTGTTCGGTTTCGGGAAACCGGTTGTCATCACCGAGTTCGGCATGCGCACCTACCAGGGTGCCGAAAGCTCGGGCACCCTTGGATTCGGCGTGGTGGACAACAAGACGCGGGCGTTGCACCAGCTCCCGCTCTTGGGCCGATTCGTGCGCCCGCGACTGAGCGGTGACTACACACGCGATGAACAACTGCAGGCCCGTGAACTCACGGAGACTCTCGGGATACTCGACGCCGCCGGCGTCGAGGGGGTCTTCGTGATGACCTTCATCGACCCCATCGCTCCGTATGATGACGACCCCCGCTACGACCTGGACATGTCGAGCTTCAGCCTGGTGAAGAGCTACGCTCACGGCGAGCACGGCACGACCTATCCGGATCTGCC
Source organism: uncultured Actinomycetota bacterium (assembly GCA_963796315.1). Classification (GTDB taxonomy): domain Bacteria; phylum Actinomycetota; class Thermoleophilia; order RBG-16-64-13; family RBG-16-64-13; genus CAWCLH01. The sequence goes on along the minus strand of CAWCLH010000020.1, from coordinate 1,035,642 downwards.
GTGGGAGCCAAAGGAGTCGTTCAGTGCGGTGGCGGAGTATTACTCCCGCCATGACAGCGGTAGCCGAACCGAAGCGCCGCAGACGGCTTGAGTCGGTGGCTTCTGGGCTTGACGCGTGGGGGAGGGGTCGGACTTCAGCCGGTCACCAGCGCCGCGATCCGCACCGCCGCCTCCTCCTCCATCGAGGGGACGGCGTGGGAATAGACGTCCAAGGTATGGGCCACGGTGGAGTGCCCCAGGCGGTCGGAGACCACCTTGGGGTGGACGCCGGCGGCGAGGGCGAGCGTGGCATGAGTGTGCCGTAGGCCATGTACGGTGATGCGAGGCACCTTCGCCTTCTTCACTAGCCCGGCGAACATCTGCGTGATCCTCTCCGGCCGGTAGGCGGTGCCGTCCTCCCGGGTGAAGACCAAGCCCGTGCTGGTCCACGCCGGCCCCCACTGCAGGCTCTCCTCGCGCTGCCGACGGCGCCAGGTCTTGAGGACGGAGACCGTGACTGGGTCGAGGGTCACCGATCGATGGCCCCGCCTGGTCTTGGGCTCGCTCACCACCACAGCGGCGTTCACGGGCACCAGGCTCCGCCGGATCGTCAGCCGGCCAGCCTTGAGGTCGACGTCTTGCCAGAGCAGGCCCAGTGCTTCCCCCCGGCGCAGACCGGTGAGCGCGAGAGTCCGCCAGAGGGGATACAGTCGGTCCGCTTTCACCGTCTCAAGGAAGCTGTTGAGATCCTCAGCCTGCCAGGCACGAGCAGCCGACAGCTGGGGGTCGACCTGTCTCGGCGGGTCAGCGTTCATGGCTGGATTGCGCGAGAGGTAGCCCCAGCGAACTGGAGTTGACCCGTTTCGGTGGACACCCCGTATCCTTTGTTTCGAGGAGGTGTCCAAGAGATGGGAAAGACCCGACCACCCTATCCCCCGGAGTTCAAGCGTCAGGTCGTCGCGCTGTATCGCGCCGGCCGTAGCATCGCCGAACTCGCCGAGGAGTTCGAGCCGTCCGACGTCACCATCCGGGACTGGATCCGACAGGCCGAGGCCGACGAGGGCCTGCGCTCGGAAGTGCTCACCACGGACGAGCGTGAAGAGCTCAAGCGCCTGAGGCGGGAGAACCGTCAGCTCAAACTGGAGCGGGAGATCCTGTCAAAGGCAGCCGCCTGGTTCTGAGCGGGAGTCCACGGACCTGCCCCCGAAGTCTTCCGGTTCGTGAGCGAGAACCAGGGTCGCTTCCCCGTCGCCATGATGTGCCGAGTGCTGGGTGTCTCCCCCAGCGGGTACTACGCATGGCGTCTGCGTGGTCCCTCTGATCGGGACCTTGCCGATGAATGGCTCTCGGCCCGCATCAAGTTCGTCCATGAGTACAGCCGCACGACCTACGGCGCCCCGCGCATCCACGCGGAACTGCGGGAAGAGGGCATCCGGGTGGGCCGCAAGCGCATCGCCCGGCTCATGCGCTTGTCCGGCCTTCAGGGCGTGTCCCGCCGGCGCAGGAAGAGGACCACCGTCCGTAACCCCAAGGCTCGTCCCCACATCGACCTGGTCAAGCGCGACTTCTCCGCCGATGGCCCCGACCGGCTCTGGGTGGGGGACATAACGTACGTGCCCACCTGGTCGGGCTTCCTCTTCCTGGCCGTGGTCGTGGACGCCTGGAGCCGCAAGGTGGTGGGCTGGGCCATGGCCAACCATCTCAGGACCGAGCTCGTCCTGGACGCACTCAACATGGCCCTTCACCAACGCCGGCCCGACGACGTCATCTGCCACACGGACCAGGGCAGCCAATACACGTCTGTCGCCTTCGGGGCCCGCTGCCGGGAGGCCGGGGTCCGACCCTCCATGGGTTCTCGGGGCGACGCCTACGACAATTCTCTCTGCGAGAGTTTGTTCGCGACCTTGGAGTGGGAACTGCTCGACCTGCACCGCTTCCCGACCCAGTCCCAGGCCAAGATGGCCGTCTTCGAGTTCATCGAGGGCTGGTACAACCCGCTGCGCCGTCACTCAAGTATTGACTACCTGTCCCCGGTGGAGTACGAAAGGAGGCACTGGCCCGTACCGTCCTGACGAAAGCGTTCAACCGTCCACTGAAGCGGGGGAACTCCAGCTCCAAACGTTACGCCCTCGGTGTCTTGGGTGCCGGAAGCTTGATCCTAACGCAGGTTCGTTACCAGTACGGCTCTGAGCTCGTGGGCGGCGAGGATCCACCAGTCAAAGTCTTGAGTGCCGAAGACGCCGATTGACTTCTTTGGTGCTCGGCATGCTCGTTGACGCCGTTACCTGGGAGAGATGACGGCGAAGGTTCACACTATCCGTTCTTAGTGTGACTCCCAGCCAGGGGCTTGCAGGGCGACGCGAGCCAACTAGCCCGCCAGCGAGGAACTCCCAGACGCAATGCAAGCCGGCAGAGGCTGACTGCGCGCTTCGCCCACGTGCTGGACACGAGTCCCAGCCCAGGTGCGGCTGCCGCCCTGAGGCTTGATCTTCGGATTCGTGATCCGCCAGCCGCCGGTCCGTCATGTAACGCCCGAGCCTAGGATGACGACCTCACTCCCCCTCCGCCTCTCCGAACTCCCCCACGAGCTCGTCGATCGCTGCATCGATCCTCTCCAGTGCCCCCGGTTCGACAACGAGGGGGATGTCCACGCCGGGCGGTACATCCACTATCCTTGGCCGCTGGTCCGCCAGGTACTCCTCGATTGTATGAGCCAGTTCGTGGAGTCGACGATGCGCGGTCGCGCTGCCGGTTGCCGCCCCCTTCTCGCTCGATACCTCTTCGCCCACCCGATCCACCCTTGTCTTGCCGTTTCAGGCCCTCGTCCTAACCTTCGATAAGATGCCTGCTGATTGGAACCTCATCGGAAGATAGGCGGCAGGAGATTATTGCGTCTGCCTAGCTGTTGAAAGGCGCGAAGAATGCCCCTCGCTGAGCGGTTGTCGAAGATCATTGCGACAAGACGCCCGTCTGAACTCAGCACCGCCACCGCTGTCTACCGGGGTGCAGGAGCTCGAAGACTGTCTTGTGCGGGGTGTCAGGCGTCACGGGGGAACCTCGTGCAGCGTCGCTTCCCCGACGAGGCCTTGGCCGGTGAACACCAGTTGTTCGCGAAGGTGCGGGGGCCGTGGGTGCTCCGCCAGCTTCTTGGCCGGCCGACAGCAGCAAGACTAGGGGTCCACCCTTGTTTCGACCACTCTCTCCTCCCGATGAACGGGATTCAAGCACCTCGAGGATGGGTCAATGGTCATCCCTTCTTAGAAGTGACCACGGGAACTCATACATTACTGCTGTGGACGCTAACGAGGAGGTGGCCGAGGGATGTCGTAATGGCACCGTAGGCTTCGCCAGAGAAATCACCAGCCTGTGCTGGCGTGGGGGTCTGTTCGGTTTCCTGCTCGGGACATCGGCAAAGCCGCGTGAATCCTTTCTCGATTATGTCTCGGTCCGGGCGGCGGCGACACACTCCGAGTATTGTTGCCACCGCCCACCCGCTACTGAGTGGGCCCGGGAACTCGCGCTTATCAAAGGGGACTGAAGTGTTCGACCTCATGCGGGAACTGTTGACGCTGGATGCCGGTCGTGAGAAGACCAATTTCGACAACGTGAAGGTCCTGCTTGAGTGCATACGCCAGCGCGAGCTTTATCCGCCGTTCCTCACCATCGATGGGGGCGTGAACGAGCCTCAATTCTCCGCCGAAGGCCAGACGTTTCTTCAATTTGGTTCGAACAACTACTTGAGCATGTCCGAGCATCTTTCGGTAAAGGCTGCGGCGATCCGGGCTATTGAGGATTATGGAGTCGGCCCGGGTGGATCGCGACTGCTGTCCGGGAATGTCGACATCATCGAAGAGCTAGAGCGGCGCATCGCCGGACTGACGGGAATGGAGGACTGTCTCACATTCCCGACTGGCTATATGGCCAACGTGACGGTGTTCCAAGCAGTGATGAACCCGTTTCTGGGCCGGCGGCCGTACCGGAGTGCTGATGGGCTCATATTCATCGATGAATACGTCCACGGTTCGATAGCCGACGGCTGCAAGCTGTCCGGCGTTCGCGTGGTGAAGTTCAAGCACAATAACTTGGACGATCTGAAGGCCAAGTTGGAGGAGAACGAGAGTGTCCCCAATAAGCTGGTCGTGACCGAAGGTGTCTTCTGCCTCGAGGGCGAGATCATCGACATCCCGTCGTATGTGGAGATCGCGCGGGACCATGAAGCGAAGCTGATGGTGGACGATGCCCATGCGATCGGTGTGATCGGCTCGCGAGGAGGGGGTTCTCCCGACCACCACGATTGCGCCGAAGGGATCGACATCCTCATGGGGTGCATGGACAAAGCCATGGGCGGGACCGGCGGATATCTGTGTGGCAGCAGGAATCTGATTGACTTTCTCCGCATCTCTGCGACCTCCAGCGTGCTTTCATCGGCCCTCCCCTGTTCCATGGCCGGAGCGATGATCGCCGCGATCGATTTGATCGAAGGGGGGCAGGACCTGCGCGAGGGCCTCTACCACAAGGCCCGCTACCTGAAAGAAGGACTGCGGCGCGCGGGGCTGATGGTGCTCGGATCCGACAACATCCCGTCCGTTCCGTTGTTTGTCGGCGACGAGGCTCTCGGCGTCGCTTTTTCCGATCTCCTAGGGCAGCGGGGCATCTTCTGTCCGGTCATGCGCTGGCCGGCGGTGCCTCCGGGCCGGGCCCGGCTACGTTTCAGCCTCATGGCTCGCCATGATCTGAGCCAGCTAGACAGGTTGATAGACGCGTGCGCCGAGGTAGGTAGAGAGTCGGGACTGGCCGTCGGCTAGGCAGTGGGCCGCGAAGACGTACACCAGCGGATGAAAGCCCACCTGCAGGTAGGCGAGGGTCATGAGGCGCACCCCCAGGCCCTTCCTCTTTTCTCTGGGGTAGCTGGCCACGAGCGCGAATCCGTTGTCCGCGGCGAGCTCGAGCAGCTTCTCCTTCGCGCCTGCCGGGCAGGAGATCATGAGGAGTCCATCGGCGACCAGGAACTCCCTCGATCTCTGAAAGAGGCTGGGGATGAGGGTCGCAGAGGTGGCCCACATCTTGAATGGATCCCCGAATTCGAAGTCCATCCAGGGGGGATTTGAAACCACGACCTCGAAGCGCCCTTCGACACTGTCAAACGCATTGCTGAGGAGGACGCTGACGTTCTCAACGTTGTAGGTGTCCATGTTGAGGCGTGTGTTCTCTATCGCGTCCGGGCTGATGTCGACGGCCGTGACGTGTCTGCTCTTGGCGGCCAGGAATAGGGTGATTATCCCTGAGCCGCAGCCGATCTCGAGGACGCTCTTACCTGGGGGTACATAGTCTGCGAGCACCTGCTCATTACCCAACGGTCTGCACACTGAAGGCAGGACTCGGAATTCCTTCCCGTCGATCGTCGTGGTGGGCCAGACGCGATTGAGAAACGCTGTGTAGCGATAGTAGCTGCGGAAGAAGCCGGACATGAGCGCGTCACGGATCGAGGTCACGTAGTCACCCACTTTGCGGTACGGAGTCGGTGCGAGAGTATCGGGAGAGACGATGTCACGGCGGGAGTGAGCGGTCAACAGGCTGCTGGCTCAAGTCGCGTCGCGAAGAGACCGAATAGAGATGGTGGTCCCCGACGTTCTGCTTCATGAGCTACGTCGGTCCCGACACTCGACTGAACGGAGGGGAGGCATTGCGGTTTGGTGCCAGCGGCTACGTCATGCTGCTCGCGGGGGCGATATCGCTAGTTGTCGCCGCACTCTCTGTGCGCCGGCGCCGGGGTCCGGGCGCATGGCCCCTTGTTTTGATCAACCTCCCGGCGCCGTATGGGCGTTTACGACTGCGTTTGAGGTTGCGGCCGGTATTTTCGACACAGCCTTCTTCTTCCACAAGCTGTCGTTCATCGGCATGGATGCGCTCGGGGTAGCCTGGCTCGCGTTCGCAGCCCGGTTCAGTGGACACGACGCCTGGGTCACGCCAAAACGTCTGGCCGCTCTTTCGATCCTGCCCGCCGTCACCCAGGTCCTCGTCTGGACGAACCAGTATCACGGCCTCGTGTACACGTCGCTCTCGCTGGAAGGCAACGAGTCTCTGGCGGGCCTGCGCGGGACGTACGGAACGTGGTGGTGGATAGATTCCGCCTATAGTTATGGCCTCATTGTAGTCGGCTTGGTTGTTGTGCTCTCCCTGTTCGTACGTCGGTATGGGCTTTATCGGCGTCAGGTCGCATCGCTGTTGGCGGCTGCAGTCGTGCCGGTTGCCGCCGACGCTCTGTTCACCTATGGAGTGTTGGGCGCAGAGTCGGTGAACCTCGCACCTGCGTCGTTTGCCTGGGTCGGTCTCGTCTGTACTGGGGCTTCACGCGTTACCAGCTGATGGATGTAACGCCGGTGGCACGAGAATTCGTTGTCGAGAACCTGGCCGACAGCCTGGTGGTAACTGACACGCTCGACCGGCTGACTTACCTCAATGTTGCGGCTGAGAGGCTATTTCCACAAGACTAAGACGGGTTGCCGGCGTACCCCTCGTCGAGGTGTTGAAGGGCAAGCCCGGTCTCTTGCAGGTCTACGAGCGAGCAAAAGGCCAGGAGGGCGAGAACTCCTGGGAATGGCAGCACGAAGGGCGTTACTACGACGGCAAGGTTTCCGCCTTTGAGATCGCCGTGGCCGTACCCAGGGAAGCATCCTGGTTCTCCGTGACGTAAGCGACCACAAGGCGACGGAGTTGGCGTTGGAAGAGGCCCGCGGCACCTGGAGCGACGCGTACAGGTTCGGACGGCCGAACTGGCTGCGGAGAAGAGGAATCTAGCCAGGCTGCACGAGTTTGCGGTTGAGATCGCCCGTTGCGGCAAGAGCGCTGAAGTATTGAGCGCGGGGGTGAGGATGGCCTGCAAGGCGGTCAAATGCGACGCCGGCGCAGTGTGGGTCAACTCCGGAAACAGTCGCCCCCGCCTCGCGGGGAGCGAGGGTCTTACCCCTGCTCATAAGAAGGCGTTGCGACGGCTGCTCCTGACCTCGCCGGCGGTTAGGGAAGCGCTGGCGAGTGGGCAGCCAGTCAGCATCGGGGGGCTTGAGGAAGGACCGCCCGATGAGGGTGCCTGAGGACCTGATCTCGGAAGAATCGTTGTGGTGCCGCTCATTTCTCGTGGCCTCGGCCTCGGCGCCCTGTGCCTTGCCGGTAACGGTAGCGACTTCGGAACGGACGAAGAGACGCTTTCGCTTGGCCAGGCGGTGGCCTCTCAACTGGCTGTGGCGCTGGAGAACGTTCGTCGCTACGAGGATGCTCAGTTCCTCGCGGAGAGAGACTCGCTAACCCGGCTCCTGATCCGCCGGGGTATCAGCCAACGCCTGGAGCAGGAGGTGGCTCGCTGTGGGCCATCGGGCCGGACTCGGCCTTGTAATGGTCGACGTCGACAATTTCAAACTCCTCAACGACGCGTACGGCCACGCGGTGGGGGATCGGGCCCTGCAGGCACTGGCCCGCGTCTTGGATGCCTCGCTCCGCCGGTCGGACGCGATCGCTCGCTATGGAGGCGACGAGTTCATCGCCGTCTCCCGACGCCTCTGCCGAAGCTTCCCTTCGGCTCGTGGAGCGCATCCAGACCACACTCGAGAGCAGCCCATTCGATGTGGGCGGCGGGCGGATAGTGCCCATAAAGATGAGCTACGGCATAGCCACCTACCCGTACGATGGGCACACCGCGGCCGAACTCCTGGCTGAGGTGGACGCCAATCTCTACCGCTCCAAGCAACGCGGAGGCAATTTCATCACCGCTTCGGGCATTGACGACAGTTTCCGGCCCGCACTGATGGGATCATTCTCCGTACTGGAAAGCCTGGTTACCACCGTAGAAGGACCACTACACCCGCCGTCACTCCGACGACGTGACGGAATTCGCGGTTGCCCTGGCCTCGAAGATGGGACTCTCCGTTGAGACCCAGCGCTCAGTCCGCATGGCCGGCCTCTTGCATGACATCGGGAAGGTAGGGGTGCCCGACCACATCCTACGAAAACCCGCAGACCTCGATGACGAGGAACTCGAGGTCATGCGGAGCCACGTGGCGCTGGGAGAACTGATTATCCAAGGGATCCCGAACCAAGAAGAAGTCGTAGCCGCGGTCCGCAGCCACCATGAGCGGTACGACGGGAAGGGATACCCGCGTGGCCTGAGTGGCAAGAGTATCCCTCTACTGGGTCGAATACTGGCGGTAGCTGACGCTTATTCCGCGATGACGATCGACCGTCCCTACAGGAAGGCGCTGCCGGCGGGGGAGGCGAAGGCAGAACTCAGGCGCGTTGCAGGCACTCAACTGGATCGGGATGGTGGGCACATTCCGAGCTCCTCGATGATGAGGAAGGTGCCAACGAGACCTACGCGGTCGTGTGTGCCGCTGACGGGTTCTGACCCGGGGATAGCTAATCGATGATTGGAAGAGATGAACGGTTTGGGGGGCATGAGGCGGCTCGTAGGAAGCGGGGCCCCCGGCAGACTCTGGACGACGTGCCCCAGAATGAAGTGTTACTACCACCTTTGCGTACTGACTAAGACCCTGGTTCGGTGTGGTGATGCTGCCGAATAGGGCGCGGCTAATCCCGCGGACGCGAGGGCTTACGGGTGGCACTCTGGCCGTTTCCCCTTGGCAACATCGTTGGCAACCCGGGTGCTCTTCGCTCTATCAGCGGCGCCTGGGTCTTCAAGACAGACTGTGACTGTGTCGAGCGGCGCTAATCGATGGGCCCGTCTGGTCTTGGGGCTTGCTCACCAACACGGCGGCGTTCGCGGGGACCAGGCTTCGCCGGCTGGTTAGTCGGGCAGCCTCGGCGTCGACGTCTTTCCAGAGCAGGCCCAGTGCTTCCCCCAGCGCGGACTGGGAAGGTCGTGCACCATTCTTGTGGACGCTGACCTCCCCGCGTGGGCCTCCGAATGTTCACGACGCTGTGCACCGTCTCCCACAACGTCAAGCTGGCCGGAGCCCCATATGCGGGTTCGCCGCGGGTTCGCCGCGTGGCTAGCGACAGCCTTCGGCCCCCGGGCGGATCTGGATCGGGGTCACGTGCAGCGCTAAGCCAACTGAAGCACTCTGCCGATACTGCTGCCCGAGAATGAAAGGCAGATGATGCTGACCATGAGTGGATTTGACCGCTCTGGCGCGGGGGTAGTCCCGAATGGCTTTAGCGAGCAGCGACAAACGACATCGTTCGCGTCTGGTGGCCGTGGCGGCAGAGCGACTGCAACGTCCTTGGTTCGCCACCGTCCTGACCGCCTCGGGCTTATGTCTTATCTACCTGCTGGGGGTCTTCGCCAACTGGGGAGATGTCGCGGACAGATCCCTGTACGCCAACCTGGGCATGCTCCCGGCCGGACTGGCCACAACGCTGTTGGCCTGGAGTGCATCCAAGACACGCTCTGACCGCAGATCAGTCTGGGCTTGGCGGTTGCTCGCTCTCAGCTTCGCCGGCTTCTTCGCCGGCGATGCGCTGTACTTCGCCTACCAGAATCTGCTGGGGAAGACCCCCTTTCCCTCGCTGGCCGATGCTGGATACCTTGTCTACTACCCCCTCGTGTTTGCCGGTCTGCTCTTCCTGCCCACCGCCGTTCGCGACAGAAGGCAGCGGTTCAGATTGCTGAGTGCCTGTGGCATCGTCGTGCTAGCCGGGGGAATGCTCATCTCGTACTTCTTCCTTGTTCCCTTACTCGATCCATCGCCGGATGACCTACTCGCTTACGTCCTCTCTGTCGGTTACCCGGTGGCGACCTGCTGCTCCTGGCGGGAATCGTCTACCTGTTTCTGGGCCGGGGGACCAGAAGAGCGCATTCGAGTCTCTACCTGTTGGGCGGCGGGCTCGTGGTGGGTTTGGCCGCCGATCTGGTTTACGGTTATGAGAGCCTGCAGGGCTCCCTACAGGCGGGGGGAATCTCCGACGCCGCTTTCATGCTGTCGTGGGTCCTGTTCGCCTGGGCAAGCTACTCCGAGTTCGCCCGCCGAGACGGGCTCAAATAGGGGGGTGACCATGCAGACCCGCGCAGACATACCCAGCAGCTGCCGAGAGAGCGGCATATCCGCGCTCGAGCTGTTCGTCATAGTGGTGATCATCGCCGCCGTTGCCGCAGTTGGTGTGCCGACTCTGCACGCGAAAGCCGAGAGTGCGGTGCTTGATGCAAACATGCAAAGTCTCTCCTCCTTGGTCCAAGAAGAGATGATGCAGGGCTACCATGCGGCTTACCAGCCATCAGGAGTGGGGAGGGCGGACACCTACCTCAGCAGCCGCTTGGAACAAGTCCTGGCTGAGGCTGTGGGACGAGCCCGCTACGTGAATCCCTATGCTGGCGACCGTGAACGCGCAGACGTCGTGGTCAATAGCAGCGTCATCCCCAGCGATCCCCTCCTGACCCCTCCCGCCGTCTTCATAACTGACAATGCCCAATGCGCCCACGAGGTCTTCGATACAGAAACAAACCAGCTTGGCCGACGCCACCTGCCTGGCTCTCTCCTTATAGAGTTCAACTCCGCGGCTGCAAGCATCGAGGTCTTCTACGTAAACAGGCAGGGCAACAGCTCTCCCGATGTCATGCGCTTCCCCGTCGGATAGGGTCGGCAATTCCTCAAGGCAGCTGCATCTGTCCCTCCGCTCCGAAGCCGTAACGGTTGTGGCCCCATCCCCCTCACGCTACTCGCGACTGCTGTTCCAAGTTGGGGGCTCAGGGGGTCCCCGAGTGAACGAGCGTTCTTGCCCGGGTCCACAACCAGGTACACGGGGCCCGCTGGGCAGCCCATCATCGGCTTCGCCTCGGGGTGGCAACGAACTCCCGCGCTCCTATCGGCCACCACTGGCGGAGGGACTAGCCAGTCACTAACTAGTGTCGGCCTCTCTTCGGAAACACGGGCGAGATCTCCGACAATTATCTTCGGCCTGCTCTCCTGCTGGTCCCTGGCCGGATCGTCGATACCCACTGGGGAGCATCACGGGCGGGGGGGGGGCGCCGCCGGCCTCCCTTCGTTGGGTGCTAGTGCCCAGGATTGTGCGTTGCAGCGAGGACACGCGTACGGGTCCCCCTGAACCCACTCTGGGGCGGCGGCGAGCGTCTCCGTGAATCCGCATTCGAGGCAACAGAGCTGTACGAACTTATCTGACATGCCGGGAAACCAGTCCTTTGGCTATGGCGACGGCTTTGCGGCCAGTTCTTTGTCGGCAAGAGATGAAGGAACATGAGAGAAGAATCAGAAAGCAAATATATCGGGTTACCGCAATCTGAGCGTGTTAAATGGCTATGAGGGTTACTGCCCCATTATTCCTTTGAGTACGCTGTGACGGGCTCGATTGGGGACCAGGCGGGCGACGCCACCGGATTCGGTGAGCCCGAGAGGGTCCACCGGCGAGAGCTACCGAATCGTTGGGCACGTTGAGCTATTTCGCCGCCCCCTATTGTTGAGTCTGGCCTCGAATGAAAGGTGGAGGGTGGCATCCCTGACGAGGGGCTAGCTTCGGCGGCAACTCCACGGGCTCCTCTACCACGCATGCTTTACCGCAGGAGGTACTTGTAGAAGATGCTGACGGTCGCGAACTACTCGCACGTCGCGTGGAACTCACCGATCAAGGCGTCCTGTTAGAGGTGGATGACGGCGGAGATGGTCCCCAGCGTTGCCTGATAAGCCTTCGTCGCGAACTGTAGGAGTCCCGCCTCCGTCAGGAGGAGTCGAAGAGGCGCCATGGGGCGGAACGAGGATGAGGAGTGGAGGGCGAGCGACCACTGCCAGGTGCTCGTCAAATGTCGCGGGGGACCTGAGGACCGACCGAGTGCCAAGAGGAGCACGACGTGCTCATGGTGCTGCCGCCGCGGCAGTCCGTTTACCGACGGCCTCCCCGATCCAGGCAACGCCGGCTGACGACAGGTGTCTCACCGCCTGGCGCACAGGCAGAGCCCCACGCTCAAGATCGGAGGCATCGGGTATGGAAGGGAAGGGTACGGTCGCACCACTACTTGTGTGGGTGCCTTCGAGAATGCACCCCATACCGAGAGGAGGCTCGAATGCCCAAGTACCTCATCCAGCGAACTATGTAGGCGAAGGGGTGAAGGGACTGCTCAAAGAAGGAGGCACCGGTCGCCGCGCCGCCGTCGAGAAGCTGGCCGCATCGCTCGGCGGCAGCTTGGAAGCGTTCTACTACGCCTTCGGCGAAACTGACGCTTATGTGGTTGTCGACTTGCCCGACAACGCGAGCGCCACGGCGACTGCCCTGACAGTTGCTGCGAGTGGGACGGTCACAGTCAAGACGACGGTGTTGATGACCCCGGAAGAAGTCGACGCGGCTACCAAGAAGTCGCCCAGCTATCGGCCACCTGGACAGTAATGGGTATTGTTTTCTGAACACCGAGGACTGCGCCGCCGCCAAGCCGGGTCGCTGGGCCCGGGGGCGATGGGCGATCTGACTGCCGTGGATGATCGAGTCGCTGTGCGCGCATGCATTCGCGGAGGGCGCGTGGCAGCCTAAAGACGGCCCGCATTGCGTGCGGCCGATTCGCTCGGCCGCACCAACACTTCGAACTCTACTGCACGTCCCCGACCACACCGACACTTGGCATACCGACATCCAGTCCGTCTCCGGGCAGGAGAGCTGCAGCGTCGAGCGGACCGTGGCACAGCCCATCGGCTCCAGCTGCACCGAACGCATCCGGTACTTGGACGGGAAACTGAAGGCCTCCCAGCGGGCGAGCACGATGGGTTCATCGTGTTCATGGCCCGTGAGGCAATGGGGGATCTCCAATCGTCTGTTTCATTCCTCAAGTCCTCATCCGGCCCACGCGGGGCCGACCTTCTTGTCCGCCGTTGGACCTTGTAGTCGGTGGTGTCCGTGTGGCTCCCGTGTAAACCTGGCCCTGGAATGACCGCTCGCCACCCGGTTTAGTTTGCGGTCAATATCGGTAGAGGCGGCAAGCAACGCTGCTGGTTCAAAGCCGCAAGCAGGAGAAGAAGACCATGGCAAGCGAACTCTTCATTGGTCTCCACGGGAGCGAAGACCCAACCAAAGCGACTCTTCCCTTCCTCATGGCTGCTGGCGCACTTGATGCCGGCTACGAGACCGCCATCGTCCTAGTCGGTGACTCGGTGGTGCTTATGAACGACACCGTCGCCGAAAGCGTGCACGGCGTTGGTCTGCCCCCCCCTCAAGGAGTTGATGGACAAGGTGGTCGCGGCCAAGGTCCCCATCTACATATGAGGCCTCTGTGCCCGCGGTCGCGGGATAACCGAGGATCATCTGGCCGGTAAGAACGCACGGTTTGCGATGCCGCAAGACGGCGCAAAGGTGATTGCCGAGTACGACAAGGTCGCTAGCTTCTAGATTCATCGGCGGTAGTCCAGGAGCGCCCGGAGGTTGCCACTTCTGGTGGAGGAGAGGGCGCCGTGTGGAGGCGACCTCCGCGTCTTCACCGGACCGCGCTGGTGAACGTCCCGCGTGACAAGCTGTAAGCGGAGTCTACGAGGCGTGCTGAACGCCGCACGAAGTGCTCATAGTGCTACTCATGCACCCGAGAAAGTGAGTCAGCGCGCAGCGAACGGTGCCTACTGGTCTTGCGTTCGGTGCCCTCGGGGTTTGCTTCAATCGTGTGGGCGGCGGCGCTTACCTTGAACCCTCCATGCTGCCAGGACTCCAAAGCAGGCGATACCTTGGGCGGCAAGGAGGAAAGCCTTCCGATAGCTTCTCTGCGCCGGCGGCGCCCAAGAAACCTGCCCGGCCGGGCGGGCCGTCATGGGGTCGCCGTGGCCGCTCTCTGGCCGACTGTGGTGGTGGGAGCCCTCGGGGTGGGCCAGTTGGTCCAAGTGCAAACGGAGCTCTTCGTCTGGCGAGAAGGTCATGCAGTTCTCTCCTTGTCCCTCGTCGGAGCACCACCGTCACGCCCGCGTTACTCTCGTATAGCCTTCATGTGGATTGTGGGCGGGGACGGGCTTGGGTCACGGCGGCTTCGAGTTCAGTTCTGACACTGGTTCCACGTATCAAGGCTAGCTGCGAAGGACCTCCCTCACAAGGGGACACTAGCGGAGCAGGGTGGCAGTGTGGCCCGGCAGCCGCACCGACTTGGCCCCCGAGCCACTGTCGCTGGAGGCTCGCCCTGGTCCTCTTCGGTAGTGTGGTGACGCCCGCCTCGTTCGGCCGCTCAGGACCTCGCCCGGGGTGGGTGGCGTCACCCGCTCCCGGCAGCAACTTGGAAATGGAGTTTGTGCCTGTTCACGCGGCTGCCCCCCATGCAGTCCTCGTCCGTTCGACTGATCCATCCCATTTTGCAAATCCGATCAGGTAGCCCCCAAGTGAGAAGTCGAGGTAGCACTTGGCCGCGCCGTGGCTTTCGCTCCTCATAAACCCAACCAGGACGCTGTGATCGGCAGGCACGACGAGGTCAATCGGCTCGACGGCGACCAAGGAGTAGTCTTTCTGCTCGAAGTCGGAGATGTACAAAGGCGGAGAGAAGTAGGGGCCATGAGGAGTGTTGCCAAACTGGAGCAGGACCGTCCCCGGAGAGCCAGCAGAGATGCTGGCTGAAATACTTTCCAGGACCAGAGTCGCACCGGCGGGAACGGTATAGACCGTTGACCACGCAACGCTGATGTTCGCCCCGACCAGCGCCTTCTTGCGTATCTTAACGGACGACGCATCTTGCCAGTCAAGAGCCGCCTGTGCTCTCATTTCTCCTCCCGGTCAACCTTGGACACATGAGATAGGTTTTGTCGCTTTGGATTGGGAGCAAACGTAGGAGCCCTTGAGTTTCTTGGTAATAGCCAGCGGCATCCCATCCTTAGCAAGGTGGATGGGGCCGGAGACGTGGACATCGCCAGCATGCTATTGGGTGAGCACCCGTTATCGGAGGGAGCAGGCGGCGATGCGGGTCGGGAGGGACTCGGTGCAGACCTCAAGAGACGGCGATTCCCCCGCGCCCTTCATCGAGGGAGAGCTTTGGGTCGAAGTCGCGATCGCCCTGCTCTTCTCCCATTGTCGTATCATTTGTGATGCCACTCAAATGGATCGTCTTGCACCCGACTAGCGCCGAATGAGAGAGACTTGAACGCGGGGAAAATCCGGTGAGATGAGCGATCTCGAGACATCGGTTCGACCGATTCGCGATGAGGAGCATGACATCGTGCTGGCGATAATAAACGACGCGGCAGAGCGTTATCGCGGTGTCATTCCCGACGATCGTTGGCACGACCCCTACTTCTCGGCCGCGTATCTCGCAAGCGAGATCGCCTCGGGTGTGCGGTTCCTCGGTTACGAGGCCGGTGGTGAACTGCTCGGCGTGATGGGCGTGCAGGACGTCGATGACGTGACGCTCATCCGACACGCGTATGTCTCCCCGCGGGCGCAGGGCGCCGGCATCGGCGGGAAACTGCTCCGATCGCTGCTCGCGATGACCGACATGCCGGTGCTCATCGGCACGTGGGCCGACGCGGACTGGGCAATCGCGTTCTACGAGAAGCACGGGTTCGCCTGCGTGAGCGCTGAAGAGAAGACGCGATTGCTGCGCCGGTACTGGAACATACCCGAGCGCCAGGTCGAGACCTCGGTAGTGCTTGCCGAGCCGTGTCCTCAGTCGCCCAACACCTGACTTGCAGGGTCATCTAGCTTGACGCGTTCGAATCCGTCCAGTATGCCCTCAGACTTGAGAGAATCGGCCTTCTTCCGATCTTGGCCTTCTGCTCCGGCCGCCACTCTGACTACATACACACGATTCTGGGATAAGTGTTCATTCCGGGAAGGGAAGCATCGGCCGGCAATGACGGCCGTCAATTCGAACCCGGCGGAGGGCGACGGCGCTCCTCCAGCGCCTCCTCCTCGCCGCGTCGATGCGGTCTGACCAGGTTCGGAGATGCCGACGGCCGTCGTCTTCCCGCAACAGAAGGAGGAGCCGGGTTGGGAGATGAACTTCACTGGAGTTCGGTCCCAGATGCGGAGGAGAACGCCACTCTCTGCAACTGTCCCGGCTGCCCCAGCAAGCCCGACGACGGTACGCTCCTCTACTGTGGCCGGGGCCTGAGTCATCTGCGCGTGCGCACGGTCGGCTGCATCTGCACGAGCTGTCCCGTCTACCGTTCCTATGCGTTGCGGGACGGATACTTCTGCGCCGTTGACCCCCGGCGCTGGGACGGATTGCGCCAACGCTAAGAGTCACCGTCCCAAGTTGACGGAGAGGAGCGTCCTCGCTGCACGCCGCAGTCAATCGCAGGCCGGCGAATGGGCTACATCATCAGCAGCTGCTGTGCCTGGGTTCCCGCCGTCGCGTCACTTCAGAGGCTATCTTGGACGGCGGGCAACCGTCAGGTTTCGCGCGAGCACGCCTACGGTAGCCTCGTCCTATGGTCCGCGCACTGGGCATAAATCACATCGCCCTCGAGGTTGGTAGCGTCGACGAGGCGCTTGCCTGGTACGGCCGCTTCCTCGAATTCGAGCTGCGCGGAAGGAGGGACGGCATGGCCTGGGTCGACCTCGGCGACCAGTTCATCGCTCTGGCCGAAGGTCGAACCCAGCCGGCAGACAGGGAGCGCCATTTTGGTCTCGTGGTGGATGACAAGGAAGAGCTGCGCCGGCGGTTGCGCGCAGCCGGTCTGGACGTTTCGCCGCGGGGCGGCCTGATGTTCCGTGATCCCTGGGGCAATCAAGTGCAGGTCGTCGATTACCGAGAAGTCCAATTCACGAAGGCGCCCGAGGTGCTGCACGCCATGGTTTCGGGGGGCCTCGAGAAGAACGAATCAGCAAAGGCTGAGCTTCGGGCGAAGGGCATGCGCAGCCAGTAAGCGCTGCGTCTGTGCTCCTCGAAAGTGATCGATGAGCGCGCCTCCACCATTGCGGCCCTGGGGCAAGTCAGCTGCCGTTTCGAGCACCGGCACAGGGCCGTCGCTGATTCCACCCTTGGCCCGTGCCACCCTCGATCAACCCTAGAGCCCTGCAGGGGGACGTGTGTCCCCCACTAGTAGTTGGTGAGGACGTCACAGGCCTCCACCCCGAGGCGGCAGAGCTCGTCCGTGCATTCCCGTATCATGTCCTTCATGCCGCAGACCAGCGCCACCGGCTGCGTCGAGCTCTCGTAGAGCTTCCTCTGAGTGAACCGTCACATAGCCGGATCTGCCGGCCCACGAGGTCCCCTCCGGCCTGCTGAGGATGAGTTCGATCTCCACGTTGGCTTCTCGCCACGCCTCGAACTCGTGGGAAAACGGGAAGTCCGAGGGAAAGCGAGCGCCGAAGATCGCCCTTACCCTGCCGAAGTCCGATCTCCGGTGCACGATCGATCTGATGACGCTTCTCATCGGGGCAATGGCGCTACCAACCGCTTCGATCAGCAGGTCTCTACCGGTGTAGCTGTCGATCGGGAAGCCCTTGCCGAGAGGGCCCTTCACGGACACGGTATCGCCCGTCTTCAAGCGGTAGATGCGGCCCGCTACTCCTTGTCCGTCTTTGACGAGGAACTCCAGGATCCCCTTGTCTTGAGGAGCAGAAGCGATGGCGAAGTAGGCTTCACCGACGTTGCTCATTCCTACCACCGCCACTTGCCCCGGTACGAAGTCCCACTCCTCCGGTGTGAGTAGCGTGAGAAGGCGCAGGTGTTCCGTTTCCTCCGCAACACGCTCGATCGTCATCACGGTCGATTTAGGGTCCACCTGATCTTCCTCATTACTGTTCGCGGTTCCCGGCTCAGTCATGCGGGGAGCCCGCGGATGTTGCCCGGGGTGTCGCCTCACAGTATTGTCTACCCGAAGAGCAGGGGATTTACAGCGTAGTAGCCCGAGCCTATCCGGTACGACTCCATGGAAACTGCGATGAGCGCGGGCGTGTACTCGGGGGCGATTGGCGCCCATCCAATACTGTCCTCCACTGCCACTGAGTCGGGCGAATATGGCAGTAGCCCGGCAGCTGAGGAGTCGGTGAACGAGTTGAAGGGTTGCGCGAAACCGGACGGCCGTGTCGTGCTTGTCGACGAGCGGAATGCGTGGAGGACGATGCGGCGACGCTGTGAGAAGCATCGGGCGCACGACTTGAGCACTCATGCCTCCTAGCTTCGCGATCGACTTCTCGCGCGAGCCTTGCCGCATTTGTGGCTCGCCCAAGCCCGTGGTTTCGGACTGTCCGAAGTGCGGTGCCGAGTATCGAACCCCCGACCCTCTTGTTTCGCGACGCAGGAGGATCATCGAAGCGGCCAGGAAGACCATGGCAGTGCCGCTTGGTCTCGGTGAAATGGTCCCTTGGGTCTCGCTCCTCGACCGTCTGCGGCTGTTCCCTCAGACCCTCCTCTCGGCGTTCGAAACGGCTCAGCTCTCTCGGAACGACTCGGACGCCTCGTCGGCGATTTCCAACGCCTGCTCAGAGTTGTCCTTGCTCACAGCCGACGTGGTTCACACTCCGCATCGCCGCCCCTTGCTCTCTTTCTGGACAGAGGTCGAACGACTCATCGACCTTCTCTGGCGCCTGTACGAGGTGTACCTGCAGGCCTTCGATGCGCGGACCCCTTTGTGGGCGCAGCAACTTCAGCAAGAAGGCCAGGGCGTCCTCGACCAGATGGTGGGGCACAGTGAGCGCCTCAATGATTGGGCCGCCGCGATCGGAGCCTCCGAGTCGGAGACTTCCGGCCCTTCAGACATCGGTCTGGTCGCGGCCTTGACGCTCGCGCACCGCGACCTTGGCCGGCCCGACCTCCTTTTTTTCGACGCTCTGGGCCAAGAACTTCTCCGAGCCAATCTGGCCTTGGGTGAGGTCCCTGAAGGTTTGGGTGTGAGCGTTGCCACGTCAGCCTTGTGGGCGGAGCACCTTCTGAACAGTGACAGGATGTGGGAGTGTGCCCGGGAGGTGAAG
Organism: uncultured Actinomycetota bacterium; assembly: GCA_963796315.1. Lineage (GTDB taxonomy): Bacteria > Actinomycetota > Thermoleophilia > RBG-16-64-13 > RBG-16-64-13 > CAWCLH01. The sequence continues at coordinate 1,016,841 of CAWCLH010000020.1, read as the reverse complement.
CAGCTCTACGTGAACCGTAGCCCGGAGGCCAAGGCACTTCTGAACGCTAGCGACTGGCAGCGTATGTTCCATGAATGGTCGCGGGAGTTGCTGGAAGCAGGCATCCAATTGGAGCAAATCGCGCGCTAACCTATTGATCCAGCGGAGGGGTATGTCAGGAGTCTGATCACCTTCGGGTCTGGCGTCACCGAACGCGCCAGCATACCGATGCTTCGCTCGCTGCTTGCCGTGCAAACTCGTAAGCCGCTCAGCTCCTTTCGCCGTGCCGATATCCGTAGCCTGCTGCAACAACTGCGCTCCCTCGGACTTGATGGGCTCACCGAGGGTATCTCCCTAAGCGTTTGTGATGCCGGTGCTCATCATGAGTATCGCGTTGAAGACGAGAGCGTCACGTTTACTTCGGGGAGAAGGGACGTCGAGTCTGCGGACCAGTCGGAGCTTCTGGACCTGACCCTTGCCTTGGTCGAGAGTTCGCTCGGCCTGCATCTCGGTACGGTTGCCGCCGTGGTTCTGCTCGCGGACGACTCGGTAGGCGTGCTGGCGAACGCTCTCATCTCAGGGGAAGTTCCCTTCAGGTCCTCGCTCGCGATGTACGGCCTGACGCTCGTGAGCTATCTCTCCGAAGGCAGCTTGCTGGTGGTGCGTGCCGCGGGCCAGCCACCCCAGGAGAAGCTTCAAGTGATTGTCTCCCTAGTCGGCCTGTTACCGGCAGAAGCAGTAGGGGCGCGGTTTGAGTTCGAAATGGAGGAGACCGTTTCAGTGCTGGAGGGTCCACTCCGGCCGTGGCGTGAATGGTCCGAGCCACGGACGACGAGGACAAGATGGCCTGGTTCATGACGGGTGTGCGAACGTGGCGGGAGGACGGGGAGCCGCGCTTCGGAGGCGACCGGATTCGGCACTGGGCAGCGACCGTCCTCCTGGACGCCGTGGACCTACCGCTCCCTGCTACGGCCAGACGGACGCGCCTCGTCTCCATGGTGGCAACCCGCGTGGGCGACCACGAACTCTGGAAAGCCGCGACGAAGCTCCTGAGCCTGCGGAGGGTGATGGTCATGCAAATCGAGCCCTCGTCAGATGACAAGGACGTTCTGGGGACGCTCCGGTCGTGGGCGAAGGCCTAGTGGGACACAGTGGAGGGGCCGGGACTTTCGCTCGGCCGATCCTCGGTAGGACTGCGCAGGGCCATGAGCCCCAGTCTCCCGGGAAGGAGTTCCGCCAGACGATCTCGCCTGTTATCTTGGGCGTCTGGTCATGCTGGTCAATCGACCGAGGAGCCGTGGTTCGGATACTCCCTGCAGTGACGAACAAGCAGCGTCGAAACGCAGGCCGCCGTCGCCGTGACCGCGTCTTGACAGGTCTCCGTGTTGACCGCCTTCAGGCCCGACCCCATCGCCCGCGATGAGCGCCAGCGGCCCCCCGTCTGATTACATCGACCGAATGACGGTGCGGAACCACCCCGTCCTTTCCCGCCTTGAACAAGATGCCATTGGTAGGACTACATTGGCGTTCGTTGGATGCGGACTCTCGTCGCAGATAGCGCTCGGCGCTGCTCGCCTGGGCTTCCGCCGCTTCCTTCTCTGGGATGGCGACATCGTCGACGATTCAAACCTGAATCGGCAGGCGTTCGTCTTCGGGGACATTGGTGCGAATTAGGCCGAAGCGACGGCTCGACATGTGCGCTTCCATCAATCCGGAAGCCGACTGCAATGCTTCTGGTCTCCCCATCGATAGTCGCTCTGCCGGGGATCCCGCCGCAGCTGCCGACATCGTCGTCAACACTGCCGATTTCGGCTTGACGGCGTACCAGGTGGACTCACGCACGCGGGAACAGGACAAGCCTTGTCTGCATCCATTGAATCTGGGATTCGGTGGATTCTCATGGTTACGACCCCCACTTCAGTGGGACTTGAAGAGATGACAGAGGGAATGCAGGAAAGTCCGACGCTCTTCTGCTGAATCTCCGGCGGAATGTACGTGGTCTGCGGTTGAGCAGGCGACTCGAGGGCCTCAGTGAAGACATACTGGCTGCGGCAGAACTCGGGCTTCCCTTTCCCAGAATACAGTGGCGACCTCCGTCACCGTCGCCATTGCCGTCTCGCTCCTATTGAGGCTGGCTCTCGGACGCCCGGTACCAGTCGCGCCGGCAATCTCCCATCTCGATGTCGAAGCACTGTTTGAGTCTCTCGACTCGCCGGCCTGATCCGTGTTCATCTGCATGTGGTGGATCCGCGTCGGAGGGCTACCGCCTCTACTGTCGAACTTGTCTAGCTAGTGCCTTTCCGGTCCTGCGACAGGAGTCGCAAGCCGCTCTGGCAACCGCCCGACACTGACCGTCAACGAGATCCTCTCGCTCAAGTGTGAGGAACAGGGAGGGGTCCCACTTTACTGTGCGCCGAGTTGTTGAAGAACAGCCCAACCGCCCTCCCGAAGGTCGGCAAGTCGGGCCGTCACACGAATCCGTAGCATCGGGTCTGCGCGTAACCGCGGCTGTCACCGCCGATCTGTTGACTTCGCTCTATCAATTTCAGGCATTCAGTGTTTGTCGATGAACTTGGTTGGCTTCCCCCACAGCTGACGGGCTGCTAACGGACGAGTTCGATGAAGTCGCCTGGAACTACGTGGCACTCACGGACTCGGGCGAGGTCGTCGGGAGCGTAAGGGTAGTGCCGGATGTGCTGGGGATTCTGCCGTTGGAGCGCTGTCGTCCTCGACGGGTTCCGAGAAGGAAAGAGGATTGTCGAACTGTGTCGCCTTGCCGTCCACCACAGCTTGAGGAGCGGCGCTGCGGCCGGATACTTGATGAAGGCCGGATACAGGCGAGCCTTGATCGGGGGGGCAACGCATCTCGTTCTGGATACGTACGATGGCTCGGGCGCGTCGCTAGCGCTCCCCGGGAAGATGGGTTTCGTCGGATTTCGGGACCATACACCGACGCCCAGTATCAGTGCACCCTGCCAGTCTCCTCCTATGGTCTCGACCTCGCCTGGGCCGCTGCCCAATGGCCGATCGACCGGCCGGGCCTCCACCGCTTCTTACTCGCCCAAGCCGGACCATCTCCCATGTCGTCAGCTATTCGGATCGGTACGCCTCCGCGATTGGCCCGCGAGTAGGAGTCTGGACGTTCCATTCGGAATAGCGGCGTCGCCCCTCGGGAGAATCGAGGAAGCGCCGATATAGATGACATGACTCCCGGCAAGAATCTGGACGAACGCTGTGAACTCTGCGGCTTGGGCGCGCGAACGGCTCGGCGAGGCCGTCGACCCGGCTCAGCTACCCTCTACTTGGTGGCGGGGGATGAGCGGCGGTAGGATCCGCCCTGGGACTCTTCGGTCGCTGGGGGGGGCTCGTGTTCGTCGGTCTCGGCGCCGCCGCCGTTCTGGCGATCGGGGCTTCCGCCTGGAAGCGCCGGCCCTCCGGGTGTGGCCATGGGCGTCCATCGCGTGTGCGCTTGCCCTCTTCGTGGCCTCGGGAGTGGCGCGGAGTAGCCTCGAAACGCTCAGTAACCTCACGGCCGATCGCTCGCTTCTTCCGGATTTCCTCTCCCTGCCTGGCTCCTTCTTGCTGGCCGCTGGGCTGCTGGGCTTCTGGCGCCCCGGGAAGCGTCGGCCAAACGAGGCCGGAATCATCTTGGACGGACTCATCGCAGCCCTTGCCCTGGCCTCGCTCGCCTGGGTCTTCGTGCTCCGCGACCCTGATGTTGTTCAGGCCACGATGCTGGTCAAGCTGGTGTTCGCCGCCTACCCGTCCATGTCCGTCTTCCTGGTGGTCGTCACGCTCAGGATCGTCTTCGGTGCCGAGCGGGAGCGGGTGCCGGCATTCTGGTCCTTGGTCGCCAGCATGACACTGATGTTCGTCTGGCGACGTTTTCTACATGTTTGCGGACCTAGGGCGTATCGGTTTCCCCGAGCGGTTGCTCGGACTACCTTATGCCTTCGCCTTCCTCGCGGCGGGGGCAACCGCACTTCACCCAGCTATGAGGAAGTTGACGGAACTCGGCTCGCGGGAGCGTTCAAGTACCTCCCTGGGCAGGATCGCGTTGGTCGCAGTCGCGTTGATCATCCCGGCCTTCCTCACGCTCAAAGACATGGACCGCGTGTGGACCCCCGCGGACCCGGTCGTCATGTCCGGGTTGATCCTCAGCCTGACCGGGGCGGGCGTCCTCCGCATCGTCCAGGCCCTGCGGATGGCCGCGGAGTCCGAGAGGCGGCTCGTCTTCCAGGCGACGCATGACGGCCTCACGGGGCTGCCCAATCGGAGGTTGATGGAACAGCGCCTCTCCGGCCTGCTCGAGAGGACCGCGGGCGAGGACACTGGCGTCGCGCTCCTCTTCCTGGACGTCGATCGTTTCAAGCTGGTCAACGACACGCTCGGCCACCGATCGGGGACTTGTTGCTCGTCCAAGTCGCCGAACGTCTCCAATCGAACGTCAGGACCGCCGACCTCGTCACGCGTATCGGGGGCGACGAGTTCATGATCGTCCTCGATCGAGTCGCGAGCGTCCCCGAGGCGCTGCGCCTGGCCAACCGGCTGCGGCTCTGTCTGAAGAGCCCCTTCCTTCTCAACGGGATTGAGTTCTACGTGACGGCGAGCGTGGGGCTCGCGTTTCTGCCTCGCGGTGAGCCCCGAACCACCTCCGAAGCGCTCGTGCGCGACGCCGAACGCGTTGTACGAGGCGAAGGACGCGGGGCGTGACGCAGTGGCCGTCTTCGACGAGTCCATGCGCAGCCGCTTATCCGAACGCGTCGCTCTTGAGCACGATCTCTACAGCGCAGTCTAGTTGGGGCAACGCATCTGGTCTACCAACCGATCGTCCGGTTGCCCAATGGGCCGTGCGTCGGATGGAGGCCCTGGTGCGGTGGGCCCATCCTGCCCACGGCGTCCTCTCACCAGCCAAATTCATCCCCCTCGCCGAAGAGACCGGATTGATCCTCGAGATCGGCAACTGGGTGCTCGCGGAAGCCATCGGTCAGTTCGCCGCCTGGTCCCGGCAGTGGCCCGAATGGAGGGCGTCTACGTCTCGGTCAACCTCTCTGCCGCGCAACTCCGCGACGACCGCATCGTGGATCACGTTGCCGAACTGCTCGCGGTGCACGGAGTGAAAGGGTCGGCACTCTGCTTGGAGTTGACCGAATCGGTGGCCATGCAGGACCCCGTTGCCGCCGCCGAGACCTTGGGTAGATTGAGGAGACTGGGAGTCGGCATCGCCATCGACGACTTCGGTGCCGAGTACTCCTCGCTCGCCTACCTCAAACGGTTTCCCGTGACCGTCCTCAAGATCGACAAGTCGTTCGTCGACAGCTTGGTGCACGAAGAAAGTGCTGACGCGCCCCTGATCGCTGCCGTCGTCGCGATGGCCCGCACGCTGGGCATCACCGCGATTGCCGAAGGGGTGGAAACGTCCGAGCAGGCGACCCGCCTGCTGGACCTGGGCTGCGACGTGGTGCAGGGCTTCTTGTTCTCTCGCCCCGTCGGCGCCGGGCAACTTCTCGAGGTCGTTGGCTCGCTCGAGAGCCGCCGCCTAAAGTTGGTGTCGGCCCGAACCTCCTGACCTCGAAGCGTGGCGGTTGTAGGACCTCCACCTCCCTTCGTCGAACTCCTGGAACAGGAGCGGTGGCTCGGCGTGAGTCACCCCTCGTGCAAGGGGGTGGTTCAGGATGTCAGGCACGAGAATAGTCGGACCCTTCCTCGGGGGAGTGCTTGTGCTCCTCGGAGTCGCGATCGTCTTCTCTCAGGTGAACCAGGACGTGAGGCCGGGCGCGGTCCTGGCCGCCATCCTTCTCGTCGGGCTCGGGGTCCTGCCCGGGTGGGTGTCTCTTTCCGGCGCTCGCCGGAACAAGGCTGGGAAGAGGCAGGTCGAGTACGGAAGAGGTGGTTGGCGCGAAGTTCCGGCTCTCCGGCGAAGGACGTAGTCTGTCCGAGCAACGCCCTCTGTCAAGGGGCGATTGAGACCTTAGGGGTCGGGACGGTCGTCGCCTTCTCTGCCGATCACCCATCCGGAGCTGGAGGGGCTTGGTCGGGCGGGGTGCTGGCCCAAGCGAGCAGGGCGTCGGGCCAGCACGCTGCGTTGAAGCCCAGAGCGGAGCTGCAGGCCTCGAACTCGGACACGGCCTGCCCTTCTGCGGAGAGAAGGGCCAAGCGACTCGCGACGATGAAGCGAAGCTCGCCACCGACCCAGAGCGGATAACTTTCCCAGTGCAGCGGTTCTCCACCGAGGAGCAGCACGGGTCCGTTCTCCAGCGAGGGGTCCACGCACCAGGCCACCTGGAAGCGATCCCCGAACTCGTCGAACAGAGGCGGAAGCGTCCTCTCCTCGAGGTAGCGACGCCACCGCTTTGCGCAACGTTCGTCGGACGTGGCCGCCTCATGCACCTCCAGCACGAGACAGTTGGGCCTTCCCTCCATGACTGCTCCTCTCACCAGGCGGGGTCAGGCACGCAGCATCCAGTACTCCACGAACTCGCTCGCCGTCCCGTTCTCGGTCAGGGTGACGAGCCAGATGTTGTCGAAGGTCTCGGGTGTCCCGGGATCGTCCGATCCGTCGGGGTATGTCGTGACGCCCTTGATGACGTAGAGAGGCCCGTTCGTGGCGATGACGTCGTAGTCGAAGCTCCACGCCACGGCCGAGTCGCCTTGACCAGTCCACCACGTGACGATGGCATCGTGCCCCACATAGGGCTCGCGGAAGGGCGCGGTGAAGTACCGCGCGTGAGACTCAAAGAGCGCGACGATGTCCTCCGGCGAGTCGCTCCGCCATGCCTTCAGATAGGCTGCCAGCCAGAGGTCGATTGCTGTCGTATCGAGCATCGGATCACCTCGTTCCAGCTGTTCTTCCGGCCGAGGCAGGTCATCCCCCAACGAAACAATTGTACCTGCGTGAGATCCCCTCTGCCTGGGATCAGTTTCTGTTCGGAAGCAGAGTGAAGGACAAGTATTATTCAGAAGGCCGCTCGCAGAGCCTCGGGAATGATGGCGGCCAGGGGGCAGCGCGCCGTAGGGGCGGGACCGACTCACGAGGAGGAACGGTGCAGACGGAGATGGTGGTCAAAGCGGTCCATCAGGGCGGGATGCGGATGGTCGCCCGCTGCCCTGTCTGGGGCATGGTCGAGCCGGGGACCGAGGTCAACTCGTCCTTCGTGTTGCCCGGGGCGTGAAGGGTCGGTGATGATGCCCCAGCTGCTCTGGCAGCCGTCCCCGGAACGCGTGGCCAGGGCCAACCTGACCCGGTTCACCGCGTTGGTGCACCAGCGCTACGGCCTCTCCCTCGATTCCTACGATGCCCTCTGGGCCTGGTCGGTCGAGGACATTCCCGCCTTTTGGGCGGCCGTCTGGGACTTCCTCGAGATCAGGGCTTCCGAGCCATACGAGCAAGTGGTGGACGACCTCGGACGGTTCCCCGGAGCGGAGTGGTTCCCGGGAGCTCGACTGAACGTGGCCGAGAACCTGCTGCGCTACCGCGATGACCGGGTGGCTTTCGTCTTCAAAGGGGAGACCGGCGATCCGGTCCGCATGACCTACGCCGAGCTCTTTCGCACGGTGACCCGTTTGGGCCGCTCCCTCCGCGCCGCCGGGGTGAGGCCGGGGGACCGGGTGGCGGGCTATCTGCCCAACCTGATCGAGACCGCTGTCGCCATGCTGGCCACCACCGCCGTGGGCGCGGTTTGGAGCTCCTGCGCCACCGACCTCGGCCCGGCCGCCGCCGCCGACCGTCTGGGCCAGATCGAGCCGGTGGTGCTCTTCGCCGCGGACGGCTACCTCTACAAGGGGAGGGTCTTCGACACGCGTTCCCAGACCGCTGAGTTGGTGGCGCACCTGCCGTCCGTCCGCCGCGTGGTGGTGGCCCACTACGCGGGCGACGATGCCGATCTCTCCGCCATCCGCGACGCCGTGCGCTGGGAGGAGTTCCTGGCTCCCGACGACGGCACCGAGCTCGCCTTCGAGCAGCTCCCCTTCAGCCACCCGGGCGTGGTCATGTTCTCCTCGGGCACCACGGGAAAGCCCAAGTGCTTGGTGCAGTCGGGGGCCGGCGTCCTCCTGAACCAGCTCAAGGAGCTCACCCTGAACGCCGACCTTCGCCGGGAGGACACCATCTTCTACGTCACCACCGCCAGCTGGATGATGTGGAACTGGTTGATGAGCGCACTGGGGACGGGGGCCACCCTGCTCCTCTACGACGGGAACCCCGTCTACCCGGATCCAGACGCGCTCTGGCGCCTCATCGAGGAGGAAGGGGTGACCGTCTTCGGGACCAGCGCGAGCTACCTCACCATGCTGAAGAGCCAGGGGATGCACCCGGGGGAGGACCACGACCTCTCCAAGCTTGAGGAGATCTGCCAGACGGGGTCGGCGCTCTCTCCGGAAGGCTTCGCCTACGTGTACCAAGCCATCAAGGGGGATCTGCACTTCAACTCCCTCTCGGGCGGTACGGACATCAACGGGTGCTTTGCCATCGGGAGCCCCACCCTGCCCGTCTACGCCGGCGAGCTGCAGGCCCGGGGGCTGGGCATGAAGGTGGAGTGCTACGACGCCGAGGGCCGGCCGGTCCGCGACCAGGAAGGGGAGCTGGTGTGCGAGGCGCCCGCCCCCTCCATGCCCCTGTACTTCTGGGACGACCCCGAAGGCCGCCGCTATCACGACGCCTACTTCGACGTCTATCCCGGGGTCTGGCGACACGGGGACTACGTCATGATCGACTCCGCGACCGGCGGGGTGCGGTTCCTCGGACGCTCGGACGCCGTCCTCAAGCCCTCCGGGGTCCGGATCGGCACGGCCGAGATCTACAACCTGGTGGAGCAACTGCCGGAGGTGGCCGACTCACTCGCCATCGGGCAGGACTGGGAGGGAGATCAGCGGGTAATCCTCTTCGCGAAGCTGGCCGTGGGTGAAGAGCTCACCGGCGAGCTGAGGCGGAAGATCGCGCGCCTGCTGAAGGAGAAAGCCTCGCCTCGCCATGTCCCCGCGCTCATCCTCGCCGTCCCGGACATCCCCTACACCCTCAACGGCAAGAAGGTAGAGACCGCGGTCACGAACCTCCTGCAAGGCCGGGCGGTCACCAACCGGGACGCATTGGTGAACCCGGAGTCACTGGACTACTACGAAGCGCTGGTGCCGGAGCTGACCCGGAGATAGTCCGCACGTCGGGGGCTGACGGGCGGCACCCTCCTCGGTGCCGCAGCATGCAAGGAGGGTGCAGGTTCCCCAATGGAGACGGACGGCCGAGGCTAGTGACCCATCCCCGCCATCATGCCTTGGATGGCGGTCTTTCCGTGCGCGACGGCATCGTGCAGGTCGATTAGCGGATAGATCTCGGTCTCGGAGAAGGGGTTGACGGGCGATGCCGACACGATCTCGTCCAGTTCCTCGAGGGAATCAACCTCGAGGATACCCGCCCCGCCCCGGATGCCGGAGAACCCCCATGCCTGCAGCTTCCCCCCGGCCGAGTAACGCTGCTCCCAAGCTTCCATCGCGTCCAACATGCCCATCATCCGATCCGGTGGGGGAGTGAGAGTACCTTTGCTGACAATCAGGAACTTCACGATGTCGCCTCCGTTCCTCCTGGCCTCCGATCAGTCGGCCAGTACACCTTTTGCTTGTGGCATTCCCAAATCTTCAGATTGTGTAGCATTGCGATCCGGATGATCTCGAGAGCCGTCACGCGAAGACGGGCGACTCGGGCCCTCCAGGGGCAAAACGCTATGATGATGGCTGAAGAAATCAGTAGCGGAGAAGGAGCCCGCCGTCATGTGTCTGGCCGTCCCGGCTCGCATCGAACGGATCGAAGGACTGAACGCCGTCATCGAGATCGGCGGGGTGCGTCGTGAGGTCTCCCTCCTGCTTTGCCCCGGGGCCGGCGTGGGTCAATACGCGCTGGTCCACGCGGGCTTCGCGATCAGCGTCATCGACGAGGAGGAGGCCGCCCTGGGTCTGGGCCTCTTCGCCCAGTACCGGGCCGCCCAGGAGGAGCCGCCCCTTGGCGATTAGCCCGCGGGTGGTCGTTCTCGGGGTCGGCAACCTGCTGCTCACCGACGAGGGGGTGGGGCCCGCGTTCGTCCAGCACTTTCGGGATCGCTGAGTCTGCCCTCCACGGTGGAGGCTGTCGACGGGGCGACCGCCGGGTTGGAGCTCATCAACCTCTTCGGCGCGGCGGACGCGCTCATCGTGATCGACTCAGTGCTGGGGGGCGGGGAACCGGGAGCCATCTACCGTTTTCACCCAGAACAGGTGCCGGCCGGCGTACGTTACCTCACCTCGGTGCACCAGCTGGGCTTCATGGACGCCTGGACCATGGCCCGCCTGCTCGGCCCAGCGCCGGACGTGGTCATCATCGGCGTCGAGCCGGAGGACATGACGACGCCCCACGTCGGCCTGACGCGGACCATCGCTGGGCGGCTGCCCGTGATCGAGGAACTCGTGCTGGAGGAGCTCGCCCGCCTGGGCGTGCTTCTGGAGGAAGGCGGCTAGGCCGCCCGCCTCCAGTAACTCCCGGTCACCATCGACTTGGTCTGCTTGAAGGGCTGCGTCGCCACCAGGTAGATGTGCACGATGGTGAAGGCGACGAACACCCACATCAGCAGGTAGTGGGTCTGGCGCACGGCCATCAGCCCCCCCAGAGCGCGCACCACGAAACCTAGTTCCTGCGGCCAGTACAGGGCGAAGCCCACCAGGACCATGAACGCCGAGAGGGCGAAGAGCAGGAAGTAGGTGATGATCTGCAAGGGGTTGTATTTGCGGTAGGGGGGCTTGTGAGGCGACAGGAACAGGTAGTACTTCACGGTGGCCCACGTGCCCCGCATGTTCCGGGGTGTGGGTCCGGCCAGGCTCCACTTCCCGGTGGCGAAGAACTGATAGACGTGAAAGACCCCCAGGAAGAAGAAGACGTACATGTCCACGAAGTGGACCAGACGGGCGTTGTTCATGCTGCCGAAGATGTTGAGCGTGATGAAGTGGATCTGGAGCCCGGATAGCACCAGCAGGATCAGGTTGAGGAGGTGGACCCAGTGCCCGACGCGCTCAATGAGATCGTGAGCCAAGACTCGCTGCATCTTCGCCATGATCCTCTACCTCACCTGGAATTCGAGGATCCGGTTGCTCTGCGGTTCAATCACGTGAACCGAGCAGGCCATTCAGGGGTCGAAACTGTGTAAGGTGCGCAGGACCTCCAGGGGCCGCTCCACATCCACCACGGGGGTGCCTATCAGGGCTCTTCCACCGGGCCGCGGACACGCTTGTCGCCCGCGCGGGGAGCGAAGTTCCAGCCGGAGGGCGTGATGATCTGGTAGTGCTTGACCCGCCCTCCGTCCAGGGTCACCCAATGGGCCAGCGAGCCACGCGGTGCGTCCCAGCCGCTGAACCCTCGGCCGGAGGGGGCTTCCCCCACCGGCCGGAAGAACTCCCTGTCTCCCTCCGCCAGGCGCTTGCGGAGCTGATCCACGAAGACGAAGGTCTGGTCCGCAACCAGCTTGACCTTGAGCACGCGCGCGGCGATCCGTCCCAGGTTGGAGAGGAGCACTATGGGGTTGCCCGCCTGGCCGACGGCGGCCAGAGTGTCGTTGATCAGCTTCTTGGCCGGGTGGTCGGCCGGGCCTCCCAGGTAGGCCACCAGCATCTCGGCCAGAGGCCCGACCTCCACCGGGACGCCCTTGAAGTGAGCGCTCTTCTCCCAGGCATAGCGTCCGTTGCGGTCGATCTCGGGAATGCCTTCCACGCCGGTGAAGTCCGGGCCGGTGATGCCTTCCCAGGGGTGCAGCCCACCCTTGTACTGCGTGTTCCAGGAGCTGGTCACCCATTGGCGCACGTCGGCCTGCTGATCCACGGGCTGCACGGCCAGGTTGCCGGCGAAGGCCCCCATCACTGCTCCTCGAGGGAAGAAGCGCTTGTAGGGGTCGCCCTTCTCCAGGTCTTGGTCCAAGACGCCCCAGGTGAAGTAGTTACCGTATCCCTTGCCGATCCCGGCCTGGTCGAGGTAGAAGGGGGCGATGGCCAGCAGGTCGGGCACGAGCTTCTGGTCGATGAAATCGGCCACTTCCCGGCACTTGAACTCGTACTCGTTGATCTGCTCCTCGTGAGGCACGCTGGAGTAGCCTCCCGGAGGGGTGGACATGTGGTAGGGGAACTTGGCGCCGAATACCGCCGAGGCCTCCGAGGCGATGGCCTGGATCTTGATGGCCTCCAGGTAGTGGGCGGCCAGCTGGAGGTTGAGTTCGGGCGGCAGCTTGTAGGCGGGGTGGCCGAAGTAGTTGTTGTCCAGAAAGCCCAGCTGCCCGGAGTCGACGAAGGCTTTCAGACGGGTCTGCACCTGGGAGAGCTCGGCCGAAGTGGTCTTGGCCGAAAGGGCGCTCACCAGGTCCACGTAGTCCAGTCCGTCCAGAACGTAGAACCAGAGGATGTGATCGTGCAGCAGCTGGGCGGACTCCAGCAGGTTACGCATGATGCGGGCGTTGGGAGGAGGGTTGATGCCGGCCGCATCTTCCAAGGCCATGGCCGAGTTGTGGCCGTGGGGAGTGGGGCATACGCTGCACACGGTGGTGTAGTGCCAGGCGTCCATCCAGGGTCGGTTCTCGACGATCATCTCCAGTCCGCGGGAAGAGGGTGCTGGTGGTCCAGGCGTTGGCCACCTTGCCGTTTTCTACCTCCACCTCGACCCGCAGGTGTCCTTCGATGCGAGTGACCGGATCGATGACGACCTTGGTCATTCCTCCTCCCTCTCCTCGATCACGGCCTCCTCGCTCTGGCTGCCCAGCCGTCCCTTGGCGGCGCTGACGGCGAAGTGAGTGACTATGGCGGCGCCGGTGACCGCGGCCAAGCCGATGCCGACCGTGTCGGCGCTCACGCGGATGCCCTCGATGCCGGGCACGAACACGCCGGGCATGGGCTGATAGAAGTCGATGAATTTATCCCAGTAGCCCTTCTCGGCGCAGCCGATGCACTGACCCGCCTCGACGCACCAGCTGGTGCGGTTGTTCCACAGCACGCGAGGACAGTCGGCGAAGGTATGCGGCCCGCGGCAGCCCATCTTGTAGAGGCACCAGCGCTTGTCTTCCTCCTCGCTCCCCAGCATGGTGACGAATCGGCCCTCGTCGAAGTGCGACCGCCGCTCGCAGTCGTCGTGCACCTTCTTGCCGAAGTGCATGAGAGGTCGCCGCCACTGGTCGACCGCGGGCAGCTTGCCGTAGGTCAGGAAGTGGGTGATGGTCGTCACGACGTGCACCGGGTTGACCGGGCACGTGGGCAACTGGATCAGCTTGCCCGTGTCGATGCCCTCCTTCTGCATGAACTCCTGCATACCCACCGCGCCCGTGGGATTGGGATTGGCTGCCTGCACGTTGCCGAAAGAGGCGCAGTTCCCCACGGCGATGACCAGGGCGGCGTTGGTGGCCGCCTCCCGGGCGATCTCGACGGATGTGCGCCCGGCGATCGTCATGGCGCTCGGGATCTTCAGACACGGCGATCCCTCGACCACCAGCACATACTTGCCTTTCTGGCCCACCACCGAATCCCTGTAGTTCTGCTCGGCCTGGTGCCCCGCTCCCGCCATCAGGGCCTCGGAGTATTCCAGGCTGATCATGTCCAGGACGATGTTGGTGAAGTCGGGGTAGCGGCTCTTGCTCATGGATTCGGTACACCCCAGGCACTCCTGGAAGTCCACCCAGACCACGGGCGGACGGGCGGCCGCCGCCTCCAGAGCGCGGGCGATGCGGGGCACGGCCGCCGGCCCCACGCCCATGGCCAGAGCCAGCGCGCCGCACGCCTTCAGGAAGTCCCGGCGGGTGATGCCGTACGCAGACAGGCCGGTGATCAGGTCCCCCATGGCGTCCTCCCGGGTTCGAACAGACCCAACGACGAAAACAGCCACCCACAGCCTATGGCAAAAGAGAGGGTTTCCTCAAGTCTCTTCGGCGGCGACCCGTCTTGAGGCGACCTCCGCCCGCAGCCAGTCGAGCCAGGCGTCCATCCCCGCGCCCGTCTTGGAGGACAGCGGGATGACCGTCTGGCTGGGGTTGGCCCGGCGGAGGTTGGCCTCGATGGACGCGAGTTCGATGTCGAGGTGGGGGAGGAGGTCGATCTTGGTCACCAAGGCGAGGCCGGCCTCGTGGAACATGAGGGGGTACTTCAGGGGCTTGTCCTCGCCCTCGGTCACCGAGAGGAGCACCACTTTGCTGTCTTCGCCGATGTCGAACTCCGCCGGGCAGACCAGGTTGCCTACGTTCTCGACCACCAGCAGGTCCAGGCGGTGCAGGTCGAGCTGCCCCACTGCCGAGGCCACCAGGGGAGCGGCCAGATGGCAGTCGCCGCCGAAGGGGCCGGTGTTGATCTGGACCACCTGCACCGGGAAGGGTCTCAGCCGGTCGGCGTCGGCGCTGGTCTCGATGTCGCCTTCGATCACGGCCGCGCGGAGCTCGCCGCCCAGGCGGGACAGCGTGGCTTCTAGAAGGGCGGTCTTGCCCGCGCCGGGCGAGCTCATGAGGTTGACGGCGAAGACTCCGTGCTCGCGGAGGAGCCACCGGATCCCGTCGGCGTGACGCTCGTTCTCGGCGAGCAGGTGGTGGTGCACCTCGACGGCGGTCCGGTTGACGCGATGCGGATGGCCGTGGCTTTGGCTCACTCCTCGTCCTCCTCGATCTCGATGGTACGCAGGATGAGCTCCTTGCCGGCCAGTAGCTGCTCGGGTGCATCACACGCGGGGCAGACGAAGAGCACCTCCAGCGCCGTCCGCTCGGTGCCGCAGACCGGGCAGCGTACCCGGACCGGTACCTCCTCGATCACCAGCTCCGCTCCCTCCGCGCGGGTTTGCAGGCCGGCCGCCTGGAAACAGAACCGCAGCGCGTCGGGCACCACCGCCTGCAGCGCCCCCACGCTCACGGTGACCCGGACGGCTCGAGCCGACGGGCCGAAGTCCTCGAGCAGGCGCTCCACCTCTCGTACCATGCTGACGGCGATGCCCATCTCGTGCACGCAGGCCTCAGCAGATCCGGGGCAGTTGCTCGCCCAGGGGCATGTCCAGGATCCGCCGCCCGCCCAGACCCGTCTCCACCGTGACAAGCCCGGCCTGTCCTGCCTCTACTCGGCCGATGACCGCCGCCTCCCGGCCCAGCTCATGGGCCCGCATCGTGTGGAGCGCCCGCTCCACGTCCTCGGCGGCCACCACCGCTACCAGCTTACCCTCGTTGGCCACGTGCAGCGGGTCGATGCCCAGGAGCTCGGCGAGACTGCGGGCCGCGGCGGACACGGGCAGGGCGGCCTCCTGCAGGTTGACGCCCCAATCCCTGGTGGCGACCAGCTCGTTGAGGACGGCGGCGAGCCCGCCCCGGGTGGCGTCGCGCAGGAACCGCACCCCCACGCCGACAGTGAAGAGGGCGTCGATCAGCCCGTTGAGCGGGGCGCAGTCGCTCTCCAATGACGACGCGAAGTCGAATCCCTCCCGAGCGGCCAGGACGGCAAACCCGTGGTCTCCCAGGCAGCCGTTCACCAGCACGGCGTCTCCCGGGCGGGGGAATCCCCAGCCCAGTGGAAGGTCGGCCCGGATCTCCCCAATCCCGGACGTGGTGACGAACAGCCGGTCGGCGGCGCCCGGCCCACTACCTTGGTGTCACCCGTGACCACGGTCACGCCTGCCTCTGCCGCCGTCCGAGCCATGGACTCCACCACCCGGCGAAGATCTTCGAGGGGGAGGCCCTCCTCCAGGACGAACGCGCAGGAGAGGAAGCGCGGGCGGGCGCCGGTGACGGCCAGGTCGTTCACCGTGCCGGCCACCGCCAGACGGCCGATGTCACCTCCGGGAAAGAACGGCGGCGAGACCACGAAGCTGTCGGTGGTGAAGGCCAGCGGACCGGGGGGGGAGGTCCAGTAAGGCGGCGTCGTCGAGCGCGTCCAGGACGGGGTTGCCCAGGGCGGGCAGGAAGACCTCGCGGACGAGCTTCCCGGAGAGGGAGCCCCCGCCGCCATGGGCGAGCAGGACGAGGTCGCCGCCGGGTCGGGTCACCAGGACTTCGGCGGCGCGGCCGGTCGGGGTGCCGGGATCGACGATGCCGCGGCTGGGTCGCGCGCCGCCGACGGTCGCCCGACTGGCCCCCGCCTCTCGTAGCGGTAGTAGGCGGCGCAGGTGCCCTCGGAGGAGACCATGCAGGCGCCCTGGGGCTGAGCGGGCGTGCAGGCGCGCCCGAAGAGGGGGCAGTCGGTGGGGAGGCCCACGCCGCGCAGCACGTCGGGGCAGCGGCAGGCCGGGTTCTCGCGGCTCTCGGGCAGGTCCAGGGGAGCGAGGCGGCCGGCGTCGTGGGAGGCGAGGTCGTCGCGTATGACGAGCCCGCTGCCGGGAATGATGCCGAGGCCCCGCCACGCGCCGTCCGCGGGGGCGAATGCCTGCTCCAGCACCCGGCTGGCAGCGGGGTTGCCCTGCGGGGTCACCACCCGGCTGTAGGCGTTCTCCACCTCGGCCCGCCCGTCGGCGCTCTGGCGAAGGAGGAGCAGGATCGCCCGCAGGAGGTCCACCGGCTCGAAGCCGGCCACCACGCAGGAGACGCCGTACTCCTCGGCCAGAGGGCGGTAGGCGTCGGAGCCGATGATCGCGGTCACGTGTCCCGGGCAGAGGAAGCCGCGGACGCGGACGTCCGGCGCTTCGACGAGGGCCCGCATCGCCGGCGGCATCACTTTGTGGTCGCAGAGGACCGAGAAGTTGGCGACGCCGCCGGCTGCCGCCTCCAGCAAGGCCGCCGCCACCGTGGGGGCGGTGGTCTCGAAGCCCACGCCCAGGAAGACGACTCGCCGCTCGGGTTCGCGGCGGGCGATGGCCAGGGCATCCAGCGTCGAGTACACCACGCGTACGTCCGCGCCGCCGGCCCGGGCCCGCTCCAGGCTCTGGGTGGAGCCGGGGACCCTCAGGAGGTCGCCGAAGCTGGTGATGGTCACCTCGGGGAGGGCGGCCAAGGCCAGGGCGCGGTCCAGCGCGCGCACCGGGGTCACGCAGACAGGACAGCCCGGCCCGGACACCAGCCGCACCCCTTCCGGGAGCAGCGAACGGATGCCGAAGCGGGAGAGGGCCATGGTGTGGCTCCCGCACACCTCCATGAAGGTCACCGGTCCGGCGAGACGCACCTCATGGATCTCCCGGAGGAGGGCCCTCGCCATCTCGGGGTCCCGATACTCGTCCACGTAGCGCATGACGGTAGTATCTCCCATCCGCTGCGCCGGCCTCACGCCGACCGGGCGGCGGCGATCTCCGCTTGGCCCAGGCAGAGGCCGCCGTCGTTCGTGGGCACCGCCCGGTGCACGAGGACGCGAAGGCCGGCGGCCTCCAGGCGGTCGGCCACCAGTCCCAGGAAGAGCAGGTTCTGGAACACGCCCCCGCCGAGGGCCACCGCTTCCACATCGGCTCGCTCAGCCAGCCGAGCGGCCAAGTCGCTGACTCCCGCCGCCAGAGAGTGGTGGAAGCGGGCGGCGATGTGGTCGGGCTGGAGACCGCCGCCGAGGTCGGCCAGAAGGGCGGCCGCAAAGGGGGCCAGAGGAAGCACGTCCGGCCGCGGTTGCACAGCCTCCCGGCCCTCCGATGCGGCTGGGCCGGGCGATGGCCATTGGAAGTGCCATGGAGGAGGCTCCAGAGGGCCGGGCAGTCCGCCTCGTCCGGAGAAGGCCCGCCGGGCCGCCGCCTCCAGCAGAATGGCGGCCTGTCCCTCGTAGGTGATCTCGTGCCGAAATCCAAGCAGAGCCGACACGGCGTCGAAGAGCCGTCCCGCGGACGAGGACCGCGGAGCGTTCACCCCCCGGCGTCCGGCCTGGATCACCGCCCGCCACGGGCGGTGCAGGAGCTCGGGTCCTCCAGGCAACCCACCGAGCCAGCGGGCGAGTGTCTCATCGTCTTCCCCGCCTTCCTCCCGCAGCAGATCGAGGAGGGCCAGGCCGAGCCGCCACGGTTGCCGTATGGCCATCTCGGCCCCGAAGAGGGGGAGCACTCCTAGGTGGGCCTCGCGGCGGAAGGCCTTGGCGCTGCCGGAGAAGAACTCTCCGCCCCAGATGGTGCCATCCGGCCCCCACCCGGTGCCGTCGAAGGCCAGTCCGACCACCGCCTTTTCGTAGCCGGTGTCGGCGAGGACGGACCCCACGTGGGCTTCGTGGTGCTGCACCCCGATCAACGGCAGGCCGTGCTGAGCCGCGTACTCGCGGGCGAAGCGGGTGGAGAGATAGTCAGGATGCAGGTCGTGGGCCACCACCTCCGGTGCAAGGCCGAACAGCCCGCGGAGATGGGCCACCCCCTCGTGGAGGGACCGCAGCGTCTCCAGGTTCTCCAGATCGCCGATGTGGTGGCTGAGGAACGCCTGCTTCCCCCGGGTCAGGCAGAAGGTGTTCTTGAGCTGCCCGCCCACGGCCAGGATGGGGCGGAGCGAGCCTCCGAAGACCACCGGCAGCGGAGCCCAGCCCCGCGCCCGGCGAAGGAGGTACGGCTCCCCGCGGAAGAGGCGAGTCACCGTGTCGTCGGTGCGGATGTGGATGGGGCGATCGTGGAAAGGAAGGCGTCGGCGAGGGGGGCCAGGCGCACCATCGCCTCCCGGTCTCGGTAGGCGATGGGTTCGTCGCTTCGGTTGCCCGACGTCATGACCAGCGGACGGCCGACGTCGTGCAGCAGCAGATGGTGGAGCGGGGTGTAGGGGAGGAAGAAGCCGTAGGTGTCGACGTCCGGAGCCACGGCGCAGGCGAGGATCTCCGGTCCGCGTCGCTCCAGGAGGACGACGGGGCGGCGGGGACCGGTCAAGGGTCCTTCCTCGGCGGGTCCCACGTGGCAGAACCGACGGATCTCCTCCAGCGACGCGGCCATCACTGCGAACGGTTTCTCGTCCCGGGCCTTCCTCCGACGAAGCTCGGCCACCGCCCTCTCGTCGAGCGCGTCACAGGCCAGGTGGTAGCCCCCCAATCCCTTGACGGCCAGGATGCCGCCGGCCCGCAACACTTCTGCTGCTCGACGGAGGGCCTCCTCGTCGAGAGCGGTCTCGTCGACGCCGCCCTCGCCCCATCGGCTCGCCGAGTCCTCTGCCGGCCGGAAGCTCAACCGCGGGCCGCAGATGGGGCAGGCGTTGGGCTGGGCGTGGAAGCGGCGGTCCCGCGGATCCTCGTACTCTCGCAGGCATTCCGGACACATGGCGAACCTCGCCATGGTGGTGGTCGCTCGGTCGTAGGGGACTGCCCTGGTGATGGTGTAGCGGGGCCCGCAGTTCGTGCAGTTGGTGAAGGGGTAGCGGTAGCGCCGGTCGTGCGGATTCAGCATCTCCCGCAGGCAGTCTGGGCAGGTCGCCGCGTCGGCGGTGACGAGGGCCTGGACCCGTGAACTCCGGGCGCTTGCCGCGATGACGAAGCCTTCGCGGCCTCCCGCAGGGATGCTCTCCCAGCGGAGTTCCTCGATCAGGGCGAGCGGCGGGGCGTCCGACGCTAGGCGAGAGAGGAAGGCGGCCAGCCCCTCCGGCGGCCCCTCCACCTCGATCCGCACCCCTTCCGCTGTGTTGGACACCGTCCCCGCCAGGAGCAGGCCATTCGCCAAGCCGTGCACGAAGGGCCGGAAACCGACGCCCTGCACCGCCCCGGAGACGAAGACCCGGAGGGCCGCGGCGGGAGAGGAAGGCGTGGATCCCACGGTGGAGAATCTAGCATGCCCTCCAACGTAAGACGGGGCCGCCCTGCGGCAGCCCCGTCCGTCGTGCTAGCGGTTCTGTGGTGAGTGTAGGCTACTAGATCCCGAGCGCGGTTTCCGCCGCATCGAGCAGGGCATTGGTGTAGCCCGGGTTGTGGACGCCGAAGCTCTTGTCTTCGTGAGCAAGGTAGAGCCAGTTGTAGAGAGCGGCAGCCTGGGCCTTAGGTGCCTGCGTCACACCGGGGTGGCCATCGATGGGGAAACGCCCGAGGCCGTGGTGATGACGAGCAGCGGCTTCTGAGTCCCATCCGCCTGCGTCGCGGTGATGGCAGCCAGTGCGGTCGCAATGGCATCTAGCCGCTCTTTGACCTCGGTCTGCTCGTTGCCGACGTTGAAGTCGTCAGTCGTGTGGCAGCCCTCGCAGACCGAAACCTTCGGGTCGAAGGTATGGCTGGCGGGGTCGGCCACGTGGCAGGACACGCAGGTGTCATTGAGATCATTGGACGTGTAGTGGGCCATGGGCGACCCCGTAAGGGACGCGCCGGTGGCGCTGGCGCCGGCAAGACCGAGCAGCATGTCGGCTTGTGGACCGTGGTGGGGACCCCAGTGGGTCGAGATGCCCGTGACGATGCCTGCCGCATTCGCTGCGGGGAAGGCACGACGAGCCTGGTGGCAGTTGGCGCAGAGGTTGCCGGCGCCGCCGTCAAACGTCTGGCCGGGGGTGGCGAACAGCTTCACCGGGGCGACGGTCTCGAGGGCCCAGTCGGCGCCGGTGCCGGTCTCATGAATCTTGTGGCAGGTACGGCAGTCTTGGCGAGACGGGCTCATGTCGGCGACATTGGCCGTGCTCGTGGTATCGGGGCTGAGGCCGGCCTTGACCATCGTGCTGAAGGCTCCGCCGGAGTGGCAGAACTGGCAGCCCGGGTTGGAACCGTCCTCGATGAAGACCGTACCCGTGCCGTGCTTAGACGTGGACCACTGTTCCTGTTTGCTGCTCACCAGATCAGTGGCGTTGTGGCAGTCTTTGCACCCGCTGAGGGTGTTGGTGCCGCCGCCGGCCTCGAGCGCCGACACGCGGGTGTCAAGCGGCTTGACCAAGTTGTTGTAGAAGCGGTTCAGGAACGTGGTCATCTGGCCGCGGGTGTTCGGGTTGTTCGGCCTGAAGGTGCCGTCGGCGTACCCGATGGTGATCCCGTTGTCGACCGCCCAGACGATGGACGTTTCATGCGTCGTGCCGGCGATATCGGTGAAGCCGGTGACGGCGGCATAGGCGGTCGTGCCACCAAGCACAAGCATCACGGTGACTAGGATGAACAGTAGCTTCTTGGAATTCCTCACGTACGTTTTCTCCCTCAATTGAAATTCGAGGACCGTTGGGGGTCTCAAGGCAAGGGCATCACCAGCCAATCTTATTCCGTAGACCATCGCCAGTGCCGCGAATTCGGGCACCCGTCGAACCGTACATTTTTCGCGCTGTCGAGTCAAACGGCGATTCCCGGATAATCGCCGGTACCAGTCTCGGACAGGAAACAGGGCTGCCAGTTGGCAGCCCTGTTTCCTGTTACTGCGTCGTCCGCTGCGGGGTCAGCCCGCGGCCGGTCTAGGTGGGAGGAAGGATCGCTTCCGCTGCCGTTAGGAGCTGGCGGATGTAGCCCGGGTTGTGGGCGCCCTTGCTACCGTCGCTGACCACATAGAAGTAGTTCCAGAGGGCGACGGCCTGTGCGGTGGGCACACGCTTCGCAGCGGCGCTTTCGCCGCCCGCCTGTTGGTAGTCGACCCATGGCGTGGCGTCATCGGCCGGAGCCGGCTCCAGCAGGCCCAGCGTATCCAGCTGCGCGCCGATGGCGTTGAGACGAGTGACGACCGAGGTCTGGAAGCCTCCGATGTCGAAGCTGGTGACGGTGCCGTGGCACGAGCCGCACGCGGCGGTGGAAGGCCGGAACGTGTGGTCCGCGTTCACCATGTGGCAACCCACGCAGGTGTCCGTGACGCTGTTGTAGTGCGACATGCTCGTACCCTGCAGGACGGTGCCATTCGCTGCCGCGCCGGCGGTGCCTACGAGCGCGCTGGCTTGCGGGCTGCCGTGCGGACCGTAGTGCGCAGAAACGGTGGTTTCCGTCGAAGACGCCGGGGCCGGGATGGTGCGACGAGCCTGATGGCAGTTCGCGCACAGGTTGCCGGCGCCGTCGTCATAGACGCGGGTCGGTGTCGCGTAGAGTGTCACCTCGGCCACGCTCTCCAGCGCGAAGTCGGCGGCGGTGCCGGTCTTGTGGATCTGGTGGCAGGCCCGGCAGTCGATAGGCGTCTTGTCGGTCATCATCGCGGCGGTGACCGCATTGGGAGCGACGCCGGCCGCGATCCTGTTGCTGAACGTGCCTCCGGAGTGGCAGCCCGCGCAAGAGGTGTTGTCGCCTTCAAGCCAGTAGACTTCACCGGCATGTCCCAAACCGGGCAGGCCCTCGTCCGTGAGACTGGCTGCGCCGGTGAATACGGAATGCTCCCACTGGGCTTTCTTGGCGGTGATCAGCGTCGAGTCATTGTGGCATTGCACGCACCCGCTAACGCTGCCGCCGCCGGGGGTACCGCCACCCTCGAGCGCCGTCACGCGGGCGTCGAGGGGCTTGACCAGGTTGTTGTAGAAGCGGTTCAAGAAGGTGGCCATCTGCCCGCGGGTGTTCGGGTTGTTCGGCCTGAAGGTGCCGTCGGCGTACCCGA
This sequence comes from uncultured Actinomycetota bacterium, assembly GCA_963796315.1. Taxonomy (GTDB): domain Bacteria; phylum Actinomycetota; class Thermoleophilia; order RBG-16-64-13; family RBG-16-64-13; genus CAWCLH01. The sequence continues at coordinate 994,520 of CAWCLH010000020.1, read as the reverse complement.
TGGTGATCCCGTTGTCCACCGCCCAGATGATGGATTGTTCGTGCGTCGTGCCGGCGATGTCGGTGAAGCCGGTGACGGCGGCATAGGCGGTGGTACCACCAAGAACGAGCATCACAGTGACGAGGATGAATAGAAGCTTCCTGGAATTCCTCACTTACTTCTCCCTCCATTGAAGTGCAGAGACCAACGTTAGATCCCCAGCTAAGGCGTCACCCCCTTACCTCCTCGAAGCGCCGTCGGCGCAGGTGGCAGTGCAGAATTACCCTAATCCAGGTGGCACACCCGAGTCAACGTTCACAAGCAGCCGTTTGCGGGTTTTTTTGCAAGGGCGTTGTCGGCCAATTGCCTTCCTGGGTCAGGTCGACAGGCAGATGGGTAGGATCCGCGCCACAGCGGAGGACCGAGAGTAGGAAGAGATGAACTTCATCGGCATCGATTGGGAGGCCATGCTCCTCCCTCATACCGCCCTTCTGGAGATCGCGATCCGCGGCACGGTCATGTATCTCGTGCTCTTTATGCTGCTGCGCGTCATCTTGAAGCGGGAATCGGGAGCGACCAGCATCTCGGACCTCCTGGTGATCGTCCTGATTGCGGACGCGGCTCAAAATGGGATGGCCGGGCAATACCGATCGGTCACCGACGGCGTCCTCCTGGTCCTGGTGATCATCTTGTGGGCGGCGGCGATCGACTGGCTGTCCTTCCGCCTGCCCTGGCTGCGGCGGGTGCTCAAGCCGCGTCCGCTTCTCCTGGTACAGGACGGCGAAATCAACCGTCGCAACATGCGCCGGGAGTTGATCACCGTCGGGGAACTCCTGAGCGAAGCCAGACTCCAAGGCATCGAGGGTCTGAAGCAGGTGAAGAAAGCATACATTGAGCCGGACGGGCGGATCAGTATCGTCACAGGTGACCAGCACCCTGCGGACTCAGAGTCTGGCCAGGGAGTGTGACTGTACGATGCGGCCTGCCGTGCGGGCGGACGGACCGGCGGTGCCGACCACTCCTGACTACTTCTCCAGGTCGGGTGGCTCCTTATCGGCGTCTTTCAGGTGGGCCGCCAGGTGTCGGTACACGCCCGCGCGGTCCGAGTCGGGGATCGTGGTCCCGCCTCGGCCGCCGTTGAGCACGCCGATCCCCGAGGAAGCGGCCCTCACGTTCGCGGCGCCGATCCGACCCCGCTTGCTCACCTCGTGATGCGGAAAACGGTATGCGGTCTTGTTGGTCGGTTTTGCGTCCGAGTCCTGCCACGCGAAGGCTTTGCGGTAGTAGGACTCCTTCTCGTCGTCCCGCAGGGCGGCCTCGGCTTTGGAGCCGTCCCACGACTCGTCAGTGGTGGAGGAGTGGTGCACTCGGATTGCTCCCATGGTCGTCTCGTCTCCTGCTGCGTGGTGCCCCCGGCGGGCACATCGACTGCCAACGGGCGAGGAGCGGACTCCTCACAATAGTGGTACCCAAGGGCGGACCCCGGCCACGCGGAGCGGTCGGTCTCCGAGTGGGTAAGGTCCGGGTTGGGCGAACAGCAAAGCGGAGGAGCGGCAATGAGCGATCCGGATTGGAACGAGGCCTTCGATCTAGCGGTGCGCACGATCGAGGCGCAGACGGCTTTGACCCACGAGCAGGCCCTCAAGGCGTTGCGGGTCGAGTTGCTGGGGACCTCTCAAGCCACGCTGCAGGATCTGGCCCGGGCGAAGAAGCGGGTCATGGCCAGCGCGGGCGAACGCCGCAGGCGCCGGTAGCCTCGCGCGGCGCGCTAACGGCGGCCGCAGGACCGGTCGCCCCCGGACCCATGGTCGCAGGCATGCATCGCTCGATTGCAGGGAAAAATCAGGCTCGGCGAGAGGGATTCGCCGAGACCCAAGAGCAGAGGAGACGCGATGCGCGCAGCGGCAGTACTGGATGCGGGCCGCCCGCTCACAATAGTTGAGCTGGAAGACCCGACCGCGGGGGACGGCCAGATGGTGGTGGAGGTGGCGGCTGCCGGGGTGAATCCCGGTCGACTGGAAAGTGGCGAGCGGAGCGTATGGGGAGCCCCGGTTCCCCTTCGTTCCCGGCATCGACGGGGCGGGGACCGTCCGGCAGCTCGGCCCCGGCGTGACCGGGTTCTCGGTCGGCGACCGGGTGTTCGGCCGTTTGCCCGCGGAGAGCGGGCGGGGGACCTATGCGGAGGCCGTCGTGGCCGTCAGCCGACGGAGTGATCTCGCTCATGCCGAGCGGCCTGGAGTTCCACGCGGCCGCCGCTCTGCCGGTGGCCGGGCTCACCGCGCGAGGGGTCCTCGAGCGTCTCGCTCTGCCCGCGGGTGCGACACTGCTTGGTGGTCGGCGCGACGGGCGGCGTGGGCATGTTCCTGACTCAGCTCGCATCGCGGGCCGGCCTGGACGTGGTCGCGACGGCCGCGGCGGACGTCGCGGACCGCATGCGCTCGCTCGGGGCCGCCGCCACCGTGGACCACCACGCTCCCACATCCCTGGTCGAGCAGATGCGCGCGGTGCGCCCGGACGGCGTTCAGGGGATCGCGGACCTGGTGGGTGACGTCGCGCAGGTGGAGTCCCTGATCGGGATCGTGCGCGCAGGGGGCGTCGTCCTCTCGACCGCGGGCGGAGCGGACGCCGAGCGCCTCGAACAGCGCGGGCTGCGAGGCGGGGGGTTCCGCGGCCAGGGTTCGCCCGAATGGCTGCAGGCGCTCTCAGACCAGGTGTTGCGGGGAGAGCTGGAAGTGCCTGTGACGCAGGTCCTGCCGCTCGAGGAAGCGGCCCGGGCGTTCGAAGAGAGTCGTAGCGGACACATGCGCGGTAAGACGGTGTTGGCGATCGCTCTCTGACCAAGTGGTCGGATCGAGCGGCAGAGAGGGTGTCTCCATGGCACGATCGGACGCGCTTCCTTGGTCGGCCGCTTACGGGCGAACGGCGTTCCTCTTCGACATCGATAACACCCTGCTGGACAACGACCGGGTCAAGGCCGATCTGCGCGACCACTTGACCCGGGAGCTGGGACCGGAGGGGTGCGCGCGGTACTTCTCCCTGTACGAGCAGCTGCGCGCCCAACTAGGCTACGCCGACTTCCTGGGCGCGCTGCAGCGCTATCGTCTAGAGGACCCGCGCGACCAGCGGGTGATGTTGGTCTCCACCTGGCTCCTGGGCTACGACTTCAAGGAACGCCTCTACCCGGGCGCGTTGGCGGTCTTGGCCCAAGCGGCGAGGCAGGGCGAGGCGATCATCCTCTCGGACGGCGATGCCGTCCTGCAACCTCACAAGATCGTCCGCTCGGGACTGTGGGAGGCATGCGGGGGCCGGATGCTGATCTACCCGCGAAAGGAGAGCATGCTCGCCGAGGTGGAGCGCCTCTACCCCGCGGATCTCTACGTCGTCTTCGACGACAAGCCGCGGATCCTTGCGGCCGTCAAAGAGCACTGGGGCGATCGAGTGGTGACGGTCTTCCTGAGACAGGGTCACTACGCGACCGATCCCGGGGAGGTGGCCTCTCACCCGCCCGCCGATGTCGCATGCGAGCATATCGGCGACGTGCTGGGGCTCGAGCCGACCCCGCCCGAATGAGCTCCGTTCCGCCTGGTTCGTTGCCACGGGCGGGCCGTCGGACATGGCCGATCCGGCTATCGGCAGGCCCTCCACCTGGCCAACAGCCCCGCGATCTCCGGGTCGTCCCCTTCCTGGTCCTCCAGGCCCCTGGCGACCCGGTCCAGCTGGGCACGGTACTCGCCCAGCCCGGACAGGCCTCGGGTCTCCGCCACCTCCAAGAAGAGGCGGAGCGCGAGGATCGACGGCCGCCGCCCCGCCGCTTGTCCGTAGAGGTCTCCTCGGATCTCCCCTTCCAGCCGCCTGAGTTCCGCCAACAGCAGTACCCGGGGGATATCCGGCGCCGCCCCGAGCGAAAGCAACTCCCGCAAGGCGGGGTAGGGAAGGAGGTCGAGCTGGTGCAGGTCCAGACCGATGAAGCGCCGAGCGGTCCGGTCGACGAGCTTCAGCGCCTGCTCGGGCTGCCCGGCATCCCGCAACCCGAGGATCTGCGCGATGGCCTCGACGGCCTCCTCGATCAGGTAGAGGATGAAATCCTTCTGCGGCATGAGCGAGAGGATACCCTAGGAGTATCGGTGGCCACCAAGCGAAGAAGGTGCCATGGCCCGATCGAGACAGGACGACAGCCGGCGTTTGCCCCTCCCCGACGGGGCCACCGTCGTCGTCGTCGGTGGAGGCCCCGCCGGTGCCTTCTTCACGATCCGTGCCTTGAGGAAGGCGCGGCAGCTGGGGAAGGACCTGGACGTCGTCATCCTCGAGAAGAAGCGGGAGCTCTGCTTCTTCCAACCCACCGTGTCCTTCGCCTGCGCCGGCGGCTGCAACTACTGCGCCGGTGGCATCTCTCCGCGCCTGGCCGACGTCCTTCGGGAGAATGGCCTGACCTTGCCCGACGACGTCGTCGAGGGCCGGACCACGGAGATCACCGTGCACGGGGACTGGAAGAGCATCGAGTTGCCGGTGCCGGAGGGGAGGGAGATGCTCTCGGTCTTCCGGGGATCGAGGCCCAGGCAGCGTCCCGGCCGTCATACGAACTTCGACGCGTTCCTGCTGGACCAGGCGGCTGCGGAGGGTGCGCGGGTGATCGCCGGGGAGGCCCTGGACATCGGCTCCCCGTCCGATGGCCGGGCGCGGGTGACCTATCGCCCGGCGAGCGACGGCGGCGAGAAGAACGAGACCCTCGAAGTCGCCCTCGACGCCGACCTCGTCGTGGTCGCGGCGGGGGTGAACAGCTCGCCGGGGATGGACCTGGGGTCCGACCGACTCTACCGGGCCCTTGGAGGAGCGGTCCCCGGGTTTCGGCCTCCGCAGGTCCGCAAGGCGCTGATCTGCGAGATGCAGGCAGACGACGACCTGTTCGATCACATGGAGGGAGAGGCGCACTTCGCGCTGTACGGCTCGCGGGATGCTGCGGATCGAGATGGCCTCGCTTGATCCCCAAGGGTCGCTGGATCACCGTGGTGCTCCTGGGTGACAGCGTCGACCGTGCCCAACCCCGCGACTACCAGCGGGTGGTGAAAGACTTCCTGGAACTGCCGCACGTCCAGCGACTCCTGCCCTCAGGGATCCGGCTGCGGCCGATCTGCCTGTGCCACCCCAACATGACGGTGGGAGCGGCGGAGCATCCTTTTGGAGACCGTGTAGCCCTGATCGGCGACATGGCCGTCGCGCGCCTGTACAAAGATGGCATCTACTCGTCGTATCTGACCGCGGCGGCGCTGGCCGATTGTGCGCTCGAGCAAGGAGTGGATCGGGAGAGCCTGCGCAGGCACTACTGGCCCGTGGTGAGGGGGATCGACGTCGACAACCGCTTCGGCCGGGCCGTGTTCCTGTTGACTCGCGTCATCTTCGCCCATCCGGTCAGGAGCAGGGTCTTGTACCAGGCGTTGATCACGGAGAGGAAGACCAGACGAAAGCCTGATCGGCGCTTGGCTCTCGTGCTGTGGAAGATCGCGAGTGGGGACGACACCTATCGCAGCATCCTCGTGTCCATGTTCCACCCGGCATCGGTCTGGCTGATCGCCACCGGCGGCGTCCTGACGACGATCCGGAATTACGCGACCGAACGGGTGTTCGGGTTGAGGTGGGAGGGGGTGGGACGCTACCCCACCGGCGTCCCCGTGGAAGACGTGGAGAGCAAGCGCCAGGAGATCATGTCGGTGCTGGGCATCCCGCTCTTCGAGAGGGCGCCCCAGGTGGAACGGATGTACTCCATCAGGGTGAAAGCGGCCGAGGGCGCGGTCTTTCGGCAGCTGGGGAAGTTCGGGGACGACGACCGAGAGTACTTCACGCCACGGATGGTCCGCGTGCACCGCACCAGCGGCGAAGCGAACGAGGTGGGCTGCACGATCCGGTACGACGTCATCGTCCCGTGGTTGTCGTTCGATGTCGTCCTGCAGCAGGTGGTGGAGGAACGTTACCTGCTGTTCCGCGTGGTCGACGGTTTCGCCCAAGGCGGCGTCCTGGCCTTCGATATCGATCGGAAGAAGCCCGGCGGCGGCTTCCTGACCATCTATGTCGCCTTCGACTTCCCCAAAGGAAAGGGCCTGGTCAAGCGGCTCGGCTGGCGCCTGTTCAGGGCGGTCTTCCCCGGCTTCGTCCACGACGTCATCTGGAATCAATCGCTCTGCAAGCTCAAGCAGGTGGTGGAGGCCGAGGATCGCTGATGTGAGAATCACGTGAGATCTTCCGACGGCTCCGGTCTCGGCGACGATCGGCAACGGAGGCTCTTCTGGTCCAGGCTAGTGCTGTGGGGGGACGAATTAGCCCTGGTTGTCCTCCTCGACGTGCGGCTCGTCCTCGCCGGAGGCGAGCTGTCGCCGAAGCTCGGCGATCACCGCATCACGATCGGGGCCCTTGAGGTCCTCGCGCAGTCGATCCAGCGCGATCCGCACGACGTCGGCGTGGTGCACCTCCTGCGCCGGGAGGGCTTGGCGGGTCTCCAGCCACAGGCGGTGGATCAGCTCGATCTCCTGCGGCGAGAGAGCGGGGGCGTGGGCACCCAGGTAGAACTCCCATGTCCGGTTCGTTTCGGCCTCGTAGATCCGGAGGCGAAGCGTCCGGGATGGTCGGTCCGGAAGGCTATCCCAGATCTCGCCCATCTTGGCCGCCTGCTCCTCGGGCGCGAGTATGGCCGAGCGGCCGGCGATGATGTCTCCTGAGTCCAAGCGGGCGGCGGTGTGGATGATGGCTTCGAACGGGTCGGCCGCGGGCACGACCAACAACTCCACGTGTCGGCCCTCGGTCTCTGCCATCGAGACGACCCGGCTGAAGAGGAGTTGCTCGTAGCTCGTGAAGACCTCCTCCTCCAGCATGTCCCTGTACCCGGCGTTGGGTCCGCGCTCGACGTGGGCGGTCATCACCAGCAAGTCTTGTCGGTCCGTGTCCACGCTCTGCAGCGCCATCCGCACGTGGCCCAGGTTGTTGTAGTCCCGCACGACGCAGAGCGTATTCCCCGGGTGGACCCGTAGCTCAGCCGGAGAGATGTCGTCCGCCGTCTCCAGCCGGAACTGGTCGACCTCCACGTGCTCGACCAGACCCCGTTTGTGCGCCGTCCAGCGCTCCGATGCCACGAACAATCCGAAGAAGACCGCGGTGAACGCCGTCCCGCTGATGGTCGCCACTTGCTTGGTCACCAGGTTCACTCCGGCGACGACGAACAGGACGATGGTCACGGCCCCCAGCCCCACCGGGACCTCTACGGGCCCCAACCGGAAGTTCACCGGGACCCGCCAGTCGCGCGGGCGACGGTCCTTGAAGCGCAGGACGAGCATAGCCAGCGCGTTGAACGAGAACGACCAGATCACCCCAAAGGCGTACGCCTCGCCCAAGATGAAGATGTTGCCGCGGGACGCCACGATCGTCAGGAGCTGAAGGAGGACGATCAGGTTGATCAGGCGGTAGGTCGTCCCGTAGCGCCGGTGGGGAGCCCGGAACCAGTCGGTCAGCACCCCGTCTTCGCTCACCCGGTTGAGGACGCCGTTCGAACCGACGATGGCGGTGTTCACGGCCCCAGACAGCATCAGAAAGCCCACCACGACGATGAAGGCCTGGAACAGCAGCTTGAGCGTCTGGGGGCCGATGAGGTGGATGGCGATGCCGCTGATCAGGTTGTCGGCATAGGAGAGTCGCTGGGCGTCGGGTATGAGCGCATAGGCAATGAACGACACCGTACTGGTGAAGATCAGCGAGTAGACGAAGATCACCAGACCCGCACGCATCAGGTTGCGATGCTTGGGATAGGCCAACTCTCGGTTGACCTGGGCCAGCGTCTCCTCGCCGGACATGGCCAGGACTGAGTGGCCGAAGGCCATGAAGATGCCGAACAGCGCCATGAATGCGCCGATCTGGCCGGAGAGGGCCCATCGGTGCTTCTCGCCCTGGACGGCGACAGCGGCGGAGCGGTCCGGGACGAGAGCATGGGGCGCCAGCTGGGGCATCCAGCCGACGGCCGTGGAATCGAACGAAAGGTTCCCCGGAACCGGTGCGGGTGGCAGCCGGTGTGCCTCCGGGGTTGCGGCGATGCTCACGACGCTCCAGACGATCAGCACCACCACCATCGCCGTGGTGACGTACATGATGCGCAGGGCGTCCCCCGAAGACTCGTGGATGCCCAGGATGTTCCGCCGCCAGAACCAGGCCAGCACCATCAAGGCGATGGCGGCGGCGAGCAGGTTCGTCATGGTCTTGGAAGGGTGCCAGGGATGGCCCAGGTAGGTGGTCGTCTGGGCGACCAGGCCTACGATGTACTGTCCCGCCGAGACGCCGGAGATCGGCCCGGTCAGCATGAAGTCGAACATCAGTGCCGAGACCGACAGCTTGGCCAGCGTGCCGCCCATCGCTTCCTTCACTACCCGATAGACACCGCCTCTGGTGAACATGGCGCAGGACTCCATGTAGACCGCGCGCACCGCGTAGGAGAACAGCATGACGCCCAGGATGAACCAGGGGGCCGCGGAGCCCACCGCCTGTTCGGCGATCCCCCCCACGTAGAATGCGGAGGAGCCCAGATCGTTGAGCACGATCGCCGCCGCTCGCCAGAACGAGATGAAGGACAGCATGACCGAGGTGGCGACGACCACCTTCAGTCGTCCGCCCCCGGCGCCTTCCTCCCGTCCTCCTCCGGTGTCTGCATCCGCCACTGGTCGCCCCTTGGTCACCGCGGGGGTCCCCAGGTGGACCTTCCGCACCGCTTCGGCCCGAGAATGATAACGCGAGCCTCTCCTGGCTCGGGGCCCGATTCCGGTCGATTCGGCCAGCGAGAGCCGTCTGCGGCCGAATCTTTACCACTTCTTTATGCTTCGGCCGGCGTCGCGGCCGTCGCCCCTGCCCCCCAGCGGGCGCCGGGGCCGTCGCCCCGCAGCGGGCGCCGGGGACGTCGCCCCGCCCCCCATTCTCTGCCCTTGGGAAGTGGGCCACAAACCGACCGGGAGACCCGATGGTCTTCTTTGCTCACTTTCTTTCTTAATCTTTCGTCTATAGAAAGTGCTATACTGCAATTCACATCCGATAGGATCTTCTTCAGGCGCCGCGCCGAGCTCTTCACCGTTCTCCCGCCCCGTTTGCAGTCTGCTCTCATCGCATGCCGTACTGTGCTACTGCAACGGAGGACTACATGAGCCAGAGCAAACTTTACGTGGGTAATCTCACGTACGACACCACTGAATCCACCATCGAGGCGCTCTTCAACGCGCACGGCTCGGTGGCCTCGGTCGCCCTGATCACCGACCGCGACACCGGGCGCGCCAAGGGCTTCGGTTTTGTGGAGATGGGCTCGGCCGAGGAAGCGCAGGCCGCGAAGTCTGCCCTCGACGGGACTGACTTGGGCGGACGCGCGATCAAGGTCGATGTCGCCAAGGAACGCGAGCCGCGCTCGAACGGCGGCGGCTACGGCGGCGGGAACCGCTACTAGTCGCTCCGTCCCCGGCTGGACAACGGAGACGGTGGCGTCGGTGATCCGACGCCACCGTTTTTCGATGCGTATTTGACGGCTCCTAAGAAGAAGGGCACCACCATGCCGACCAAGAATCGCCCATCCCGGACCCCCGCGCGTCACCGCATCAGCAGCACGACGTCGTCGGACCGGGTACAGCCCGGCTTCGGCAAGGTCGTCTTGCTGGGGAACCACACGCCGCGGCGCTGCGGCATCGCCACGTTCACGGCCGATCTGGGGCAGGCGTTGGCGCAACAGGCGCCCGAGACCGCCTTCTGGACCGTGGTGATGAACGACGTGCCCGGGGGCTATGCCTATCCCCAGCAGGTCCGGTTCGAGCTGGACGAGTCGAACCTCACCGACTACCGGCTGGCCGCCGAGTTCCTCAACATGAACCAGGTGGACGTCGCCTGCCTCCAGCACGAGTACGGCATCTTTGGCGGCGCCGACGGCCGCTACATCCTCCGCCTCGTCGACGAGTTGCGCATGCCGGTCGTGACCACGCTGCACACGGTGCTGCAGGACCCCACGCCCGGGCAGAAGGACACCCTGCAGAAGCTGGCGGGACTGTCCGATCGTTTGGTGGTCTTGAGTCACAAAGCGGGCGACTTCCTGCGGGATATCTACCAGGTGCCGGAAGAGAAGATCGCCTTCATCCATCACGGTATCCCGGACGTCCCCTTCGTCGACCCCAACTACTTCAAGGACCAGTTCGGGGTGGAGGGAAGGCGCGTCATCCTCACCTTCGGGCTGCTCTCGCCCAACAAAGGCATCGAGCACATGGTGCGGGCCCTGCCCGCGATCGTGGAACGCTATCCGGAGACGGTCTACATCGTGCTGGGCGTCACCCACCCGCACGTCCTTCGCCATGATGGCGAGTCCTACGGCTCTCCCTGCAGCAACTGGCGACGTCGCTGGGCGTAGCCGGCAACATCCTCTTCCAGAACCGGTTCGTGGACGATCAGGAGCTCAGCGAGCTGCTCGGGGCGACCGACATCTACGTCACGCCCTACGGCAATGTCGCTCAGATCTCCTCGGGCACCTTGGCGTACGCGGTGGGTGCCGGCAAGGCGATCATCTCCACGCCCTACTGGTACGCGGCCGAGATGCTGGCCGAGGGGCGGGGCCGTCTCGTTCCCTTCAACGATCCCGCCGCCCTCGCCGAGCAGGTGAACGATCTCTTCGACCAACCGGTGGAGGCCAACGCCATGCGCAAGCGGGCCTACCTGTTCGGGCGCGACGCGGTCTGGTCCGAGGTGGCCCAACAGTATCTGCGCGTCTTCGCCGAGGCCCGGGAGGAACGCACCCGCGTGTCGGGGACGTTCTTCAGCTCGCGGACCCTCAAGGCGGACTTCGCCGATGTGCCGGAGATCAACTTCGACCACCTCCGTCGGATGACCGACCATACCGGGATCCTCCAGCACGCGACCTTCAACGTCCCCGACCTGCGCCATGGCTACTGCACCGACGACAACGCGCGGGCGCTCGTCCTCGCGTCGCTGGCCGAGCAGATCCTGCCGGGCAACGGGGCCATCAGCCGTCTGCGGGCCACCTACCTGGCCTTCCTGCAGTACGCGCTCGACGAAGGGTCGGGCCGGTTCCGCAACTTCCTGCCCTATGACCGGAAATGGGTCGAGAAGGTGGGCTCGGACGACAGCCAGGGTCGGGCTCTTTGGGGCCTGGGCGTGGCCATCCGCGAGGCGAAAGACCCCGGGCAGCTGGGACTGGCGACCAGTCTCTTCAACCAAGCCCTGCCCACCGCAGAAGATCTGGGCCACCTGCGCTCGTGGGCGATGGCTCTGCTGGGGATCGAGGCATACCTGGAGCGGTTCGCCGGAGACAGCGAAGCGAAACGCATCAGGGAGTCGCTGGCCGAGCGCCTGCTGCAGCGCTTCTCCGCCAACGCGACCGGGGACTGGCAGTGGCCGGAAGACGTGGTGACGTACGACAACGGCAAGATCCCGCACGCCCTGCTTCTCGCCGGCCGCTCTCTGGAGCGCGCTGACATGGTCGACTGCGGCTTGCGGGCGCTCGAGTGGCTCGTCGACCTGACGACGGAGCACGGGTTCTTCGTCCCGGTGGGGAGCAATGGGTGGTATGCGCGAGGCGGTGCCCGGGCGCGGTTTGACCAGCAGCCCCTGGAGGCCCATTCTTTGATCGACGCCTGCATCACGGCGAACGATGTCACCGGTGACGACAAGTGGGTGGAGACGGCGATGATGGTCTTCCAGTGGTTCCTGGGGCAGAACGACCTCAAGATCCACGTCTGCGACCTGCACGGTGGCGGTTGCTACGACGGCCTGCAGCCCGGCGGCGTGAATCTGAACCAGGGCGCCGAGTCGACGCTCGCCTGGCTGCTCTCCCTCGTGCAGATGCACCTCTTGCGCACGGAACGCAGTCTGCGCCACCTGCCGCGCCTGGCGGCGTCCGATGACGGCAGCCTCCGGCCGGCGCCTGCGGTAGAGCCCGTGCCGAGTCTGGCGTGAGGGCGCCGGAGATCGGCATCGCCTCGGGAAGCGATCGGTCGGCCGTCGACTGGCCCTTCCGGCGCTACGCCGGCAACCCCATCCTCACGGCCGACGACCTCCCGTACGCGGCCAACTCGGTGTTCAACGCGGGAGCCACCCTGACCCCCGACGGCGAGACCCTCCTGCTGCTGCGGGTCGAGGGCCGGAACGGTCTCTCGCACCTGACGGTGGCCCGCAGCCGCGACGGGGTGGGAGACTGGCGGCTCGACCCGACCCCCACCCTGCCGGCCGACCCGGAGGGACACCCGGAGGAACTCTGGGGCATCGAGGATCCCCGCATCACCTGGGTCGAGGACCAGGAGCGCTACTTCATCGCCTACACCGCCTATTCGGCAAGCCGGACCGCTCGTCTCCCTCGCGACCACCACGGACTTCGTCACGTTCACCCGCCTGGGACCGGTCATGCCTCCCGAGGACAAGGACGCCGCGCTGCTTCCCGGTGCGCTTCGATGGACGCTACGCGATGCTCCACCGGCCGTCTCCGACCTCGTCGGGCGGCGCCCACATCTGGCTGTCCTTCTCCTGCGACCTGCAGCACTGGGGCGACCATCAGGTCGTCCTTCCCGCGCGGTTGGGCGGCTGGTGGGACGCCAACAAGATCGGTCTCTCGCCTCCGCCGCTGCTCACCGATGAGGGCTGGCTGATCATGTACCACGGCGTCCGCCAGACGGTCGCCGGGGGCATCTACCGGCTCGGACTGGCGCTGCTGGATGCAGAGGACCCGCGGCGGGTGCTTCTGCGTGGCGAGGAATGGGTCTTCGGCCCGCGGGAGCCCTACGAGCGGCAGGGGGATGTAGCCGACGTCGTGTTCCCCTGCGGTTGGGTCGCCCAGGGCGACGAGCTTCGCCTCTACTACGGAGCGGCCGATACCAGCATGGCTCTGGCGACGGCGCGGGTCTCGGACCTGCTCGCCTGGCTGCACGATCACTCGGCGACCGCCTGATGGTTGCAGGCTCGCCCGACGATGCCGGCCTGGGACGCCCCCTGCGGGTCGCCATGCTGTCGCCCATCGCCTGGCGCACGCCGCCGCGCCACTACGGTCCGTGGGAACAGGTGGTCTCGCTCCTCACCGAAGGACTGGTGCGTCGCGGGGTCGACGTCACCCTGTTCGCCACCGGAGACTCCCTGACCAGCGCCCGGCTGCATTCCGTCTGCCCGGTCGGCTACGAGGAAGACCCCAGCATGGACGCCAAGGTCTGGGAGTCGCTCCACATCTCGGAGGTCTTCGAGCGGGCGGGAGAGTTCGACCTCATCCACAACCACTTCGATTTCCTCCCGCTGACCTACTCGCGGCTCACCACCACGCCGCTGGTGGCGACCATCCACGGGTTCTCCTCGGACCGCATCCTCCCGGTCTACCGGAAGTACCAAGACACGGCCGCCTACGTGGCCATCAGCGACGCGGACCGGGCGCCCGGCCTCCGCTACGCCGCCACCGTCCACCACGGCATCGACCTCTCAGGCTTCACCTTCAGAGCCGATCCGGGCGCAGTACCTCCTGTTCTTCGGGCGCATCCACCCGGACAAGGGGGCGTACGAGGCCATCCAGATAGCACGCCAGACGGGCCGTCGGCTGATCCTGGCCGGGGTGATCCAGGACGAGACCTACTATCCGCGAACAGGTGGAGCCCTTTCTGGACGGCGACCAGGTGACCTACGTGGGCAGCGCCGACCCGCCGCGCCGGGACGAGTTGCTCGGGGGAGCGTTGGCCCTGCTGCACCCCATCGCCTTCGACGAGCCCTTCGGCCTCTCTGTCGTGGAAGCCATGGCCTGCGGCACCCCGGTGGTCGCCTTCGACCGGGGCAGCATGCGCGAGGTCATCGTCGACGGCCAAACCGGTTTCCTGGTGGGCTCGGTGGCGGAGGCGGTCGCGGTGGTCGGCGCGGCGGGGACGGATGGCCCCTTGGCGGGGATCGATCGCGGCGCCTGCCGAGCCCACGTCGAGCGGCATTTCGGCGTCGAGGCCATGGTCGACGGTTACCTGGACGTCTATCGCCGCGTCCTGGCGGAGCGGCGTCGCGACGATCAACGACCCTGGGGCTGGTATCGAGTCTTGGAGGACGAGCCCGACCACAAGACCAAGCGCATCGTGGTGTGGCCCGGCAAGCGGTTGAGCCTGCAACGCCACCAACGTCGCTCGGAGCACTGGTACGTGGTGTCCGGGCCGAGGGATGGTGACCCGCGGATGGGCAGGAGCTGGCCGTCGGCCCCGGCGACGCCGTCGATATCCCCCGAGCGGCGGCTCACCGGATGACGAACCCGGGGGCGGACCCGCTGACGTTCATCGAGGTGCAGCGCGGGGAGTACTTCGGCGAGGACGACATCGAGCGGCTGGAGGACGACTTCGGCCGTTCGTGACGGCGGCCGGCCAGACCGGCCAGGAAGCTGCGGTCGATGATCCACCGCTTTGAACACAACCCCATCCTCACCAAGGCGGACGTCCCCTACCCGGTCGCGACCGTGCACAACGCCGGAGCCGTCAAGCACGAGGGCCGCTACCTGCTGCTGTTCCGCTCCCACCGACGGAACGGACGATCCATCATCGGCCTGGCCGAGAGTGAGGACGGCTTCCACTTCTCGGTGCGGCGGGACCCGTTCCTGCTCCCGGCGACCCAGGGCGTCTTCGCCGAGTACGAGGAGTGGGGCGTCGAGGACATTCGGATCTGCCCGATCGACGACGAGTACCTGCTGACCTACAGCGCCTACTCCCGCCATGGGGTGCGCGTGGCCCTGGCCCGCACCGCTGACTTTCGCCGGGTCGAGCGGGTGGCTCTGATCACCCCGGCGGACAGCCGCAACGTGGTGCTCTTCCCCGAGCGCATCGACGGGCGTTACGTCCGCCTGGACAGGCCTCACTCGGAGCTTTCGCCCTGGAGCATCTGCATCTCCTACTCCCCGGACCTCGTCCACTGGGGCGATTCGCGCGTGGTGATGAAGCCGGCGCCCTACCATTGGGACGAGCAGAAGATCGGTCCGGGCGCCACCCCCATCAGGACGGCCCGGGGTTGGCTCCACCTCTACCACGGCGTCTTCCCCACCATGGCCGGCGCCGTCTATCGGCTGGGAGTGGCCCTGCACGATCTGTTGGACCCGGCGGTGGTGCTGGGCGTGGCCGACGAGTGGGTGCTCGAGCCGGAGGACCCGTGGGAGCGCGTCGGTTACGTGCCGAACGTGGTCTTCACGTGCGGGGCCGTCCCCGAGGACGACGGCACCGTCAAGGTCTACTGGGGCGGGGCGGACACGGTGATGTGCGCGGGCACGGCCGTCGTCGACGATCTCGTGGACCTCTGTCTGCAGAAGCCCCGGCCACCCCTCTGACCGGCACGACGGGGAGCCCGAGCTAGGAGGGCGGGCGCCCTCCCGGTTCGTAGCGCTCCCGGCGGATGGTCGGCTTCCTGCCCTTGATGGTGGTCCCTCGCAGGGCGGCGATCACGTCGTCCACGGCGGCGTCGGGGACTTCCACCAGCGTGAAGCGGTCGGCGATCTCGATGGCTCCGATCTCCCGCCCGCTGAGTCTCGACTCGCCGGCGATCGCCCCGACCACGTCCTGCGGTCGGATGCCGGCGATCCGGCCCGCGCCGATGAAGAGGCGGGTCATCCCGGCGCCACGCGCAGGTCCCCGGCGGCCTTCGCGCCCGGCTCGCGCCGCCCCGGTCCTCGACAGACGGCCGGATCTCCGGGATCTCCTGCTCGTCGTCCGCCGCCCCTGACGCTTCGTGCGCCAGTTTGATGGCGGCCAGGGCGACGTCCATGAGGTCGTGCTCTTCGGCGAGTGGCTCCAGCACCACGCGGAAGCGATCCAGGTCGTCGTCCTCGAGCAGGCTCTCCTCCAGGGAGGCGCGGGTCAGCTCGAGTTGCCGCACGCGCAGATCCGCGATGGTCGGCACCTTTTCGATGACGATGGGCTGCTTGGTCACCCGCTCGATGGCCTTGAGCAGCCGGTGCTCGCGGGGCTGCACGAGGGTGATGGCGACGCCGGTGCGGCCGGCGCGCCCGACCCGCCCGATGCGATGCACGTAGGAATCGGGCGAGGAGGGCACGTCGTAGTTCACCACGTGCGTCAGCGGCCCGATGTCCAGGCCCCGAGCCGCCACGTCGGTGGCGACGATCAGGTCGGCCGCACCGCTCCGCAGGCGTGCCATGACGCGTTCGCGCTGCTGCTGGTTCATGCCCCCGTGCAGGGGCTCCGCCCGGTAGCCGCGGCCGTTGAGGGTCTCCGTCAGCTCGTCCACCTCCACCCGCTTCCCGCAGAAGACCAGGGCGGCCTCGGGTGCCTCCACGTCCAGGACGCGCGCGAGCGCGGTGGCCTTGTGCTGGCGCTGGACCACGTAGGCGGTCTGGCGCACGAGGGGAGCCTCACCGGCTTCCGCCGTCTGCTGGGCCACCTGGACGACCACCGGTTCGCGCAGGTGGCTCCGGGTCATCCGCTCGATACGCGGAGGGATGGTGGCCGAGAAGAGGGCGGTCTGGCGATGCTCGGGCAGCTCCTGAAGGATCGCCTCGATGTCTTCGGCGAACCCCATGTCCAGCATCTCGTCGGCCTCATCGAGGACGAGCATCTTGACCTCGCTCAGATCCAGCGAGCCGCGCGCGAGGTGGTCGAGAGCCCTGCCCGGCGTGGCCACGGCCACATCGATCCCACGCTGCAGCGCTTTCAGCTGCCATCCTATGGGCTGGCCGCCGTAGATCGGGAGCACGCGCGCCCCCAGGTCATGGCCGTAGCGATGGATCGCCTGCGAGACCTGCATGGCCAGCTCCCGCGTGGGTACGAGCACGAGGGCGCTGGGATACGGTCCCCGGCGCCCGGGGGGCAGCCGATGGAGGATGGGCAGGGCGAACGCCGCCGTCTTGCCGGTGCCGGTCGGGGCTTGGCCGAGCAGGTCACGCCCCTGGAGCAGCGGCGGTATGGCTTCGAGCTGGACCGGCGTGGGTTCCTCGTAGCCGAGGCCCGAGACCGTGCCAAGGAGCTCCGCGCGCAGCCCCAGCTCGGCGAAGCTGCGCGCGTCCATGCCGGCGTTCTCAGATTCCCCCATGCCGGCCGATGCCCCTTTCGTCCCTGTGTCTCTTTAGCCCAGCCCCTGCCCCATGCCGACCACGCCCAGGATCATGAGCAAGACGAAGAGCAGCATCATGACATAGAGGAACACCTTGTAGACGAGGCCGGCCATCGGAACCCCCCCTGGTTCGTCTGCAGGTCTCGCCCAGCATAGCCGACTGGTCAGGCCCCGTCGAGAGGCTAGGGTCCTCTCCCGTCGGCTTAGGGGTCGGCGAAGGCGGGCAGACTCCCATGCAGAAGTGCAGACCGAAGGAGGACGACCTCATGCCTGTGGATAACTGCAAGGGCTGGACCGCCACGTACATCCGCGAGACCGAGACGCTCCAGGTTCTTGGGCAGTGCACAGTGTCCGACCGCGGTCATGAAGTCCGCCTCGTCCCCGCGTTCGTGGAGGACGCGGTCGACCGTGTCCTGGTGCTCGACCTCGTGGTCGACACCCAGAAGAGCGATGGCCGAACGCAGACCGGCAAACCGGTGCTCTACCAGCGGCGTACCCAGCCTATCCCGAACGGCGGAGGTTCGCCCTACGAGGAGGTCCGCATCCGCAACGCCAACATCGTCATGACCGTGGAGGAGATCTCCGAGAGAAAGGTGTGACTCGTCCCGCACGGACCTACGGGACGTGACTACCCTTCCAGATCGGACGCGAGAAGGATCGATCGGATGAGCTGGTGGCTTTCCTCGTCGGGAGACTCGGAGATGACCGTAGCCGGGCGATCGAAGAGCGCGAGCGCGTCCCGCAGCGGCTCGGCACGCAGGGTGCCCTCGCCATAGTGCAGATGCTTGGACTCGTTGCGGTTGGCGAACGCGATGTCGGAGAAGTGGATGTGGAAGGGGGCACCCGGCGGCAGCACCGCGTCGGCCTGTCCGAGGATCGCGGCGAAGGCCTGCGTGTCCAGGAAGCCGCCGTCGGTGACCGCATGCAGGTGGGCGAAATCGATCACCGGGCGGACCCAACCCAGCTGCCGGGCGAGCCAGAAGATGTCGTCCGCGGTCCCCAACTCGCGGACTCTCCCCATGATCTCTATGCCGAAAGGGACCAGCCGGTCTTTGCCCTGCAGGCGCTCCCGCAGTTCGCCGAACTGGTCCGCCACCGAGGCGAGGGCGACGTCGCGCTCCCGGCCCAGCAGGAAGCCGGGGTGGACGACGACTATCCCGGCGCCGCATAACCGCGCGAGGCCGGCGGAGTGGTCGAGCATCCCCATGGCGCGCCGGTACTTCATATCGCGGTCGAGGTGGCCGAGGAAGGCGGGGATCGGCGCGTGGATGGAGAGGGCGATATCG
The DNA here is from genome assembly GCA_963796315.1 of uncultured Actinomycetota bacterium. Taxonomy (GTDB): domain Bacteria; phylum Actinomycetota; class Thermoleophilia; order RBG-16-64-13; family RBG-16-64-13; genus CAWCLH01. The sequence goes on along the minus strand of CAWCLH010000020.1, from coordinate 976,194 downwards.
GCCGCGGCCGCCAATTCTCCCAGCCGGACGGCGTCCTCCTTACCCAGCCAGAAGCCGCCTTCCAGATCGATCTCGCAGGCCGCGTAGCCACGGCTCTGCAACAGGGCGACGGCAGCCTGGGGGCTCTCGCGTGAGGGCATGCCGGACGGGCCTACGCGCAGTTTCGCCATGCCTTCAGTCTACCCCCGGCGTCGAATGAGCGGGCGCCACGCTCCCGACGCTCGCTCCTATCCTCCGACGATCGCGAGGCACTCCCCCGATCGTCAGTACGACCCCTACCTGCTGTACCGACGTCAGCCGCTCGTGCAGGGCGAGCCAGGCCACCACCACCACGACTACCGCAGACAAGGAGGACAGCACGGCGACGATGCTCAGCAGTCCCTGGGTAGTCGAGAGCGAGAATAGGGTGACGGCCGTCACGTGGCAGAGTCCGGCCCCGAGGGCGACGACGAGCGCCCGTCCGAAAGGCCCAGTCCCCGCCGCGTGGAGACGACGACGGGGGCCAGGATCACGAACGACACTGCCCGGGTCGCCAGCGGCGGCCAGAAAGGATCGAACTGGGCGCTGCGGGCGAGGCCGATCATGAGGAGGCCATACGTCAGGGCGGAGACCGCCGCCAGCAGTATGCTCTTCCGGTTCGCTTCGGGCGAGGGCGGTTTCCGGCCGTACATGTCGCTCCGGGGGAAGCATCTCTGCAGGGGTGACCGGCACCGTCGCCTCCCGGGACTCGCGGCTGGCCAGGATCATCCCGACGATCGCGGCGAACGTGCCCACGAACTGCAGGGCGCCGGGCCTCTCCCCCTGGGCCATGCCCGCGATCACGGGTACCACCGCTCCCGAGCTACCGATGGGCCCGACGATGCTCATCTTGCCGATGGCCAGGGCCTTGAAGTAGGTGACCGCGCTCACGGAGAGAGCCAAACCCCCGAGCACGGCGGGAAACAGGGCCGGCCACCCGGGCCAGGACCGGCCCAGCATGAGGATGACGACCGTCGCGCCGCTCACCCCGGCCGCCTGGCTGACGACGGTGACCGACAGGGCCGGACCGCGCCGCGCCGTCAACCCGGCGATCAGGTCACCCAGACCCCAGAAGAGAGAAGCTCCGAGAGCGAGGAGGACGGCGAGCATCGGGGCAGGCTATCACCCGGATCCGCAAGGCTGCCCGCCGGCGGGCGAGCCTCGCCCCATGTGCGCATGGACACTTTCGCGGTAGAGTACCCGAAACGATCCGGGGGTCCCCGCTCACATGCCGTTGATCAAAGAGGCGGACGATGTCTACCGCCTACCGCTCTTCACGCCGTTTCCCGTAGGGCCGGCCAACGCGTACCTGCTGGTGGGCGGCGATGGCGCCAGCCTCTTCGACAGCGGCATCGGTCTCGACCGGGTCTGGGAGGAGCTCGTGGCCGGCTTGGACGAGCTCGGACGTAGACCGAGCGACGTCGGCCTTGTCGTCGTCAGCCATGGTCACATCGACCACCGCGGGCTCGCCCACCGATTCCCTGATGCCAGGGTCCTGTGCGGCCGGGCGGAGCTGCCGGTCATCCGCGATGTCGATCATTACGCGGTGGCTCACATGGCTGCCGTCGAGAGGCTCTTCGGGGAGTGGGGGGTCGAGCCGGAGCAGATGGCCGACCTGTTGCAGGCGGCCGATTTCTCCACGTGGAAGGGTTCGGTGCCCTGGGCGGAGCCCATCGACGACGGCGCTCGACTCCCGGGTTCGGAGTTTCAGGTCCTGGCCATGCCCGGGCACACCCGTGGCTTGATCTGCCTCTATCGCCGGCGGACGGACTCTTCCTTTCCAGCGACCACCTGCTCCCGCGCATCACGCCCAACCCTGAGGTGTACGTGGAGGACCGACCGGCCCGCTCCGGCCTGCCCGACTACATCGCGTCGCTGCGACGACTCCTCACCCTCGACGTCGGCCGCGTGCTGCCCGGGCACGGCATGTCCTTCGCCTTCACCCGCGAGAAGGTGGAGGCCATGCTGGCTCATCACGCCGGTCGGCTGAGCGAGGTGAGGGAGGCGACCGGCGCGGGCGGCACCGTCGCCGAGATCACCCATCGGCTATTCGGCCAGCGCGATCCACTGAACCAGTATCTCGCCATGCGGGAGACCTTCGGCCATCTGGAGATCCTGACGGACAGCGGCCGCGTTCGCCGGGAGCCGGCCGCGGTCGGAGCGGCCGATCTCTATCGGGCCGCGCTCTAGCCCCACCCGGCCGACCGGGAGTGACGGCGGCCCCCACCCTCGCCTTGGCACGAACAGAATACCTTGGTAAATTGCATAGGATTATTTGAACGATTGGAGACGGGTGCAGGGGACCAAGGACCGCAGGGAGACCCTGGAGGGGCGGCGAAGGATGCTCGTTGGACGCGTCGACAGCGCCTTCGCGCGACTGGGAGCGCTCCTGCAGCGCGACGCCGCCTGGCTCGAGGTCGATCTGACGATGGGGCAGGTCAAGGCCCTGTTCGTGCTGACCTGTCAAGGTCCGGTGGCGGTAGGGAAGCTGGCCCGTTCGCTGGGTATCGGCGAGCCGGCGGCCAGCCTTCTGGTGGACAAGCTCGAAGACCGAAGCCTGGCTCAGCGCGAGACCGACTCGGCCGACCGGCGTCGCACCCTTGTGGTGTTGACCGAAGCCGGCCGGGAGTGCGTGAGCCGGCTGCGGGCGACGAGGAACGACCGGTATGCCGGATGGCTGGCCGGGATGGATGAGGACGATCTGGAGATGCTCATGACCGGACTGGAGTCCCTGCTGCGGGTCGCCGACTCGGCTGAGGCGCACGAGACTGAAGGGAACGATCGATGAGTCGAGTCGTCGCAGGACCGCCGCTACCCGCGGGCGACATGGGTGCCATCGCCGGGGACGGCGCAGTGACCGTCGTGCATCCACAAGCGTGGGGCGACGTGCTCAGCCGGCGGCGCATCGCCGCGGTGCTGGTCAGCGTGATGCTGGGCATGTTGCTGTCGGCCCTGGATCAGACGGTGGTCGGGACGGCGATGCCGCGCATCGTCGCCGATCTCAACGGGCTGCAACACTACGCTTGGGTGGGTACCGCCTATCTGCTGGCCTCGGCCGCGTCCATGCCCATTTGGGGAAAGCTCTCGGATGCCTTCGGCCGGCGCCGTTTCTTCATGATGGGCATGGCCATCTTCGTGCTGGGTTCCGTCCTATGCGGCCAAAGCCAGAACATGATGGAGCTGATCGCCTTCCGCGCCCTGCAGGGACTGGGTGCCGGCGCCATGCTCCCCATCACCCAGGCCATCATGGGCGACATCTTCCCCCCGGCGCAACGGGCGCGTTGGACCGGGGTCCTCATGAGCGTCTTCGGCATCGCCACCATCGTGGGACCCCTTCTGGGCGGCTACATCACCGACAACGTCGGGTGGCGTTGGACCTTCTACGTCAATCTGCCCGTCGGCCTGGTGGCGTTCGCGTTTGCGGCCGTCGCCCTGCCGGCCCATGTCGCCCATCGCCGTCACACCATCGATTACGCCGGAGCCGCCCTGCTGGTCGCGGCCGCCGTCCCGTTGCTCCTGGGCTTCAGTTGGGCGGGCTCGGAGTATCCCTGGGGCTCGCCCGTCATCATCAGCCCTCTTCACGTTCTCGGCGCTGATGTGGGCCGCGTTCATCTTCTGGGAACGGCGAGCCGCTGAACCCGTTCTGGCCCCCAGTCTCTTCAGGAACAGCGTCTTCTCCGTCTCCGCGGTATCGACGGCGCTCCAGTCGGCCGGCATGTTTGGAGCGATCATGTTCCTGCCCCTCTTCGTGCAAGGCGTCATGGGGAGGAGCGCCACCAACTCGGGCATCATCCTCATGCCCATGATGCTGGGCGCCATCGTCACCAGCATCGGGGCTGGACAGCTGCTGTCACGGACAGGCAAGTACAAGCTGGTGGTCATCGCCGGCTTCGTCGGGTTCATCTTCGGGACGTTCATGCTCTCGCGCATGCCCATGGACGTCAGTTCCTTCGCGCTGGCCCGGAACATGGTCATCGTCGGTTGGGGTCTTGGGGTGGGCATGAGCGCGTTCGTCGTCATCGTCCAGAACGTCTTCCCCACGCATCGCTTGGGCGAGGTCACCGCCGGCCTTCAGTTCTTCCGTTCACTCGGAGCGACCATCGGTCTTGCCGTGTTCGGGACCATCCTCAACAACGTGTTCGCCAGGAGCCTGGCCGAGCAGATGCCGGCGAAGCTCAAGGCGCTTTCCGCCAGCGGAGCCGCGGTCGGGAAGCTGGACAACCCCCAGGTGCTCCTGTCCCCCGGCGCCCGCGAGCAGTTGTCGGCGGAGTTCGCCCGCTTGGGTTCCCAAGGGCAGGATCTGCTCAGGGAGTTCATGCTGGCGGTGCGTGTCAGCCTCGATCATGCGATCGGAGAGCTGTTCGTGCTCTCGACCATCGTGGGCATCGTCGGCCTGGTCGTGGTGCTCTTCCTCAAGGAAGTCCCCCTCCGCCGCACGCACGCGCCCACCGACGAGATGACGGGAGTGTAGGAGCGATGACGGAAGGCAGCGGCGTGCCGGTCGGATCTTTGGAGACGGCCGCGCAGACGGACCAGGGCTCGGGGCACCCCCGGAAGTGGCTCATCCTGGCAGTGGTCTCGTTGGGGATGTTCATGACGCTCCTCGACGCGACCATCGTGAACATCGCCGTCCCGGCCATCATCGCCGACCTGCACAGCACCGTGACCAAGGTGTCCTGGGTCCTCAATGCCTACAGCCTTGCCTTGGGGGTGCTCTTCTTGTCCATGGGACGGCTCGCCGACCGCTACGGTCTCAGGCGGGTCTTCTTGGCTGGACTGGGCGTCTTCACGCTCTTCTCCCTGTTCTGCGGCTTCTCGCCGAACATCGACTGGCTGATCGGCTTCCGGGTGGGCCAGGCGGTAGGCGGCGCGGCGATGGCGCCGATCTCACTCGCCATCCTGCTGCACGTGTTCCCCCTGCGACAGCGAGGCATCGCCGTGGCGGTGTGGGGAGCTTTGGGCGGGGTGGCGGCGGCGGTCGGGCCCACGCTGGGTGGCATCCTGGTCACCTACGGAGCCTGGCACTGGATCTTCTTCGTGAACGTGCCCATCGGGCTGGTCGCGCTGGCCGCCGTCTTCTGGGTGGTCCCGGAGTGGAAGGGCGTGGAAGGGACGGGAGGTATCGACCTCCCGGGTATCGTCATCTCCACTGCCGGGCTCTTCTTCCTGACCCTGGCCCTGATTCAGGGGAATGCTTGGGGGTGGGGCTCCGCGGCGATCGTGGGCCTCCTGCTCGCGGCGGTCATCTCCTACCCCTTGTTCGTCTGGTGGGAGCTCCGCACCGATTCGCCCATGTTCGACCTCCGTCTGCTGCGCATCCGCTCGTTCACGGCGGCGAACTCGGCCATGCTCGCGCTGGGCACGGCGTTGGGCGGTTCCTTGTTCCTCCTGGTGATCTTCATGGTGACCGTCCTGGGGTACTCCGAGCTTCGGGCGGCCGTCGTACTGACCGCCATGCCGGCCGTCGCCCTGCTCCTGGGCCCGATGGTGGGACGCGGCGTCGACCGGGTCGGCCCGCGCTACCCGGCCGCCTTGGGCGCCGGCTTCTTCGCCCTGGGAATGCTCTTGCTCTCGCAGATGGACGCGTCGGCCAGCACCACTGACATCGTCTGGCGCATGGGGGTCCTGGGTCTGGGGATCGGCTTCGGGATGCCCACCTTGTCGTCCGCTGCGGTGAGCTCGCTGCCGACCCGGTCACGCGGAGTGGGCGCGGGGGCGCTGAACATGATGCGCCAGGTGGGCTTCACGCTGGGGATCGCCATACTGGTCTCGATCTTCTCGCACACCGTGGCCCAAGCGGTAAGGAGTGCGACGGCGGAGTCGGTGCGGTACGTCCAGTCTCAGCCGCTGCCGGCGCCGGTCCGGAGCCGGATCATCCAGGACCTGCAGAAGCATCAGCCTGCGGCGGGCAGCGCCCGGAGACCTCGCGACCGGTGTCACGCAGACGATCGGGGATGCGGCGCCGGCGGGGGCCGACCCCCAGCAGGCGGCCGCACAGCAGCGTCGTGGCGAAGGACATCGGCGCCATCTATCGTGACCACGTGGCCTCGGCGTTCCAATGGCCGTTCTACGCGGCGGCCTTGGCGGCGGCTTTGGGGATCGTTCCCGCACTGCTGACCGGGCGTCGGCTGGGAGAGCACGCCGGCGACGAAGAACACTCCCGGTCCGCGCGCGCCGGTACGGCCCGGGGCGCGGGCGCGCCGGAGGCCGTCGGATTAACTGACCGGCCGACCAAAGAGGACTGGCACTTTCGGCCTCTCGCCGTCATAATCGTCCGATGCTGGGGGGACCGGTGACTGCGTCGGCCGCAACGGCCGGCCAGCGGAGAGAGGAGATCCATGCGCGAGTTACACGACGTCGTCTTCGTCAGTGCGGTGCGGACACCCATGGGGCGGTTCGGAGGCACTCTGAAGGACGTGAAGGTCTACGACCTGGCGTCCTTCCCCATCAAGGAAGCCCTCCGCCGGGCGAACGTCAGCGGCGACGAGGTAGACGACGCCATCATCGCGTCGTGCCGCCAGGCGGGCAACTACGTGAACCCGGCTCGCACCGCGGCGCTCAAGGGCGGCCTGGGCCAACATGTTCCGGGCGTCACCATCAACAAGGCCTGCCCCGCCGGGATGAAGGCCGTGGCCTTTGCCGCGCAAGAGATCCAGTGCGGGCAGGCGGACATCGTGCTCTGCGGCGGTATGGAGAGCATGTCCACCATCCCGCATCTGGTGCGCGGGTACCGTTGGCAGGGGTTCCGCATGGGCAACATCCAGCTGGAGGACGGCTGGAGCGACGCGCACGACCCGGTGGCCGACATGGCCATGGGCGAGACGGCCGAGAACCTGGTCGACAAGTACGGATTCACCCGCGAGGAACTGGACACGTTCGCCGCCGGCAGCCATCAGAAGGCGGCCGCGGCGCAGAAGAGCGGCTGGTTCGACGAGGAGATCACGCCGGTGATCATCCCGGCGACGAAGAGGAAACCCGAGGTGGTCTTCGACAAGGACGAGTCCATCCGCTACGACGCGGACGTCGCCACCATGGCCAAGCTGTCTCCGGCCTTCAGGCAGGGCGGTTCGGTCACGGCCGGGAACTCCTGCGGGCTGACCGACGGCGCCGCCATGCTGGTGGCCATGACCCGCGAGGAGGCCGACCGCCGAGGCGTCAAGCCGCTCTTCTCCCTGGTGGAGTACACGCAGACCGCGGTGGACGGCCGCTACATGGGTGAGGGTCCCGGGGTGGCGATGCCGAAAGCGCTCAAGCGGGCCGGCATGGAGCTCTCGGACATGGACCTGATCGAGGTGAATGAAGCCTTCGCCTCGCAGGTGCTGAGCAACCAGCGGATGCTCGATTGGGATGCGGACAAGCTCAACGTGTGTGGCGGGGCCATCGCTCTGGGTCACCCGACGGGCTGCTCCGGCGCGCGGATCCTCGTGACGCTCTACCACTCCCTCAAGCGGACGGACAAGGAGTACGGCATCGCCTCCATCTGCGGCGGGGGCGGGTCGACCATGGCGGCCATCATCAAGCGCGAGAACTGAGCGAGCGCTCGGAGAATGGGGAGGAAGCATGGGACTTGAGTGGCTGCCGAGGGATAACGACCTGAAGGACCACGCTCTGTTCGGCAACGAGCATTGGGGCACCGAGCCGCCGTGCACCATGTACGAGCGTCGTCCCCTGACCGACCCGGACGGGAAGGTCGTGGAGGGTCTCTACGTGGCGTGGATCACGCTGAACAACCCGGCGCAGTTCAACAGCTACACGACCGAGATGGTCAAGGGCGTCATCGCCGGTTTCAACGCCGCGTCCGCAGACCGAGCCGTCATCTCGGTGGTCTTCACCGGCGCGGGAGAGCGGGCCTTCTGCACCGGCGGCAACACGGTGGAGTATTCCCAGTACTACTCCAAGCGTCCGAACGAGTACGGCGAGTACATGGACCTCTTCAACGCGATGGTCGACGCCGTGCTCAACTGCAAGAAGCCGGTGATCTGTCGGGTGAACGGCATGCGGGTGGCCGGCGGGCAGGAGTTGGGCACGTCCTGCGACCTCACCATCTCGGCAGACACGGCCGTCTTCGGCCAGGCGGGGCCGCGCCACGGGTCGGCGGCCGTCGGTGGCATCACCGACTTCCTCCCCTGGTACCTCTCCATCGAGGACGCCATGTGGAGCACCGTCTCCTGCGAGCTGTGGTCCGCCTACAAGATGAAGGACAAGGGCATGATCTCCAAGGTCGTGCCGGTGCTGAAGAAGGACGGGCGAGTGGGTGCGCAACCCGCTGGTCCGCACCGACACCTACCTGGAAGACGGTGAGGTCGTGTACGGCGAGTCGGTCGCCGGCGACGCCGCCAAAGAGGCCAAGGGTCTGCTCAAGTCCTGCGAGTACGACTTCTCCCGCCTGGACGCCGAGGTGCAGGACGTGGTCTGGCGGATGGCCAACCTGTTCCCAGGCTCACTGCAGATGTCCATCGACTCCGTACGGGCGAAGAAGAAGTTCTTCTGGGATCAGGCCAAGCTGCCCGCCCGCCACTGGCTGGCCGCGAACATGTTCGGCGAGGCCTTCCTCGGATTCCATGCCTTCTCCACGCGCAAGCAGACGGGCGAGGACGTCATCGACTTCCTGCGGTACCGGCAGCTGATCGCCGAAGGCGCCGTCATGAACGACGAAGCCTTCGAGCAGGTCATGCCCCAGCCGAAGGCGGAGTAAGAGACAGGGACCGCCGCCGTCTTCCACGACGGCCGTCGAGCGAGGGGCCGCCCGTCAGGGCGGCCCCTCGCTGCTGCCGGACTCGTCTTGCGCCCCGAGCGCGACGGCCAAGGCCGGCGCTGCCTAGCCCCGCCGCCGGCCGGGGCGACCCCCGGCATCCGTCAGGCGAGGTCGAACAGCAGCACCTCGGCCTTGCCGTCGGAGGTCAACTCGAGCGCGTCGACGTCGCTCACGGCCACGCCGTCCCCGCGCGTGACGCGCTCGCCGTTGACGGTCACGTCTCCCTCGACCACCTGGACCCAGGCGGCGCGGCCGGAGCGCAAGCGGGTAGCGGAGCCCGTTGCCGTCCCGTCATCCGTCCGAGGAAGACGGCCACGTCCTGATGCACCGTCATGGCCTGGCCTCCGTCACCGTCGGGCGCGGCCAGTAGTCGGAGACCGTGGTCGGCGTCCGCCGGCCACGCTTGCCGCTGTTCGTAGCCGGGGGTCAGACCGAGCCTCTCCGGCTCGATCCAGATCTGGAAGAGGTGCACATCCTGGTCCTCCGACTCGTTCATCTCGCTGTGGGTGACACCGGTGCCGGCGGTCATCCGTTGGACCTCGCCCGCGTTGATCACCGAGGTCGAACCCATGCTGTCCCGGTGCCGGAGGGCGCCTTCGGTGACGTACGTGATGATCTCCATGTCGCGATGTGGGTGGGTGCCGAAGCCCTCGCCGGCCTGCACCCGGTCCTCGTTGATGACGCGCAGGGCGCGGAAGCCCATGTGGTCGGGGTCGCGGTAGCCGGCGAACGAGAAGGTGTGGTACGTCTGGAGCCAGCCGTGGTCGAAATGGCCGCGGTCTTCCGACTTCCTGATGGTGATCATGTGGTGCTCCTCGGGGGGTCGTTGGTCTGCCGGTCGCCTTCGGGCGCCTCGTCGCGATGGAACGAGTCCTCGGCGGCTCGGCCGAGTTTCAGAAGGAGTCGGGCAAGTTCGCGCCGTTCGGCGGGCGAAAGCCCTGCGGTGGCCCTCTCCAGCACGGCCTGGTGGGCGACGAAGCCCGGCTCTATGAGTGCTCGCCCACCCGGCGTCAGGTCGACCAGCCGGGCTCGGCGGTCGCCGGGATCGGGTCGGCGGGTCACCAGACCGCGCCGTTCCAGTCGGTCGACCGCGGTCGTGATGGAGCCACTGCTCAGCAGGACCTTCCGCCCGATGACGTTCACCTGGAGCGGACCCCTGTGCAGCAGGGCCTCGAGGACGGCGAAGTCCGTGGGGCACAATCCCAGGGAATCGACGTGCCGTTCCACGTGGCGGCTGATCGCCGCCGTCGCCTTTGAGAGGACGAGCCAGGTCTTGACTCCGCTCAAGCCGTTCGGTGCGGATCGAGTCATCGCGTTCCTAGCCCTGCTCGGGGTCGAGGCGCATGGGCGTCCCACTCGCCAAAAGTGCCGCTCACGCGAGCGATCACCATGTGCCGCACGCGGAAGGTCAACTCGAGTGCGCCGTCGACCTCCAGTCCTCAACGGCCATGTCCCGCTCCTCATCACATTTCATCTCTATGAGAAGATACTTGACATCAAGATAAATGACAAGGGCACAGAGCGGGTGTCTGGGCGGGCGGCGAGCAACGTGGCGATGCCAGCGGTCGGTGTCGCTGTGCTCTCCGGGTCAGGCCCAGAGACGACGCAGCTCCGCCCGAACCCTGTCCCCGGCCGGGCCGTTGGTCACTGGGACGTCCTCCGGCGTGTCGGCGGCCGTGGCAGCGCGCGCCGCCCGCGTCAGAAAGCAGCTCCGCGCGGGCTCGTCCAGGAACCGCGTGGGCTGGGCGTAGCCGTGGGTGTCGCGGGGGCTACGGGGATGGGTGTAGTAGCGGAAGGGCGCGGTGACGTACAGGCGATCGCGGGCTCGGGTCAGGGCGACGTAGAAAAGCCGACGTTCTTCCTCCAGCTGGTCCTGGCTGCCGCAGGCCAGGTCGGAGGGGATGTTGCCGTCCGCGGCGTGGATGACGTAGACGGTGTCCCACTCCAGACCTTTCGCGGAGTGCATGGTGCTCAGCACCAGCCAGTCTTCGTCAAGGACAGGGGGGCCGGCGAGGTCGCCCGTCCAGGACGGTGGGTCCAAGACGATCTCCGTCAGAAACTGGGCCCGGCTGGGAAAGGTCGCGGCGATCTGCTCGAGCTGCTCGAGGTCCTGGAGGCGGGCGCGGGCGTCATCGTGCCGCCGCTCGATGAGGGGAGCGTAGAACTCGCGCACGCGGTGGATCTGAGTCGGCAGCGGAGGGGGGAGCGGGGCCGCCATCTCCTCGAGAAGCTCGACGAAAAAGGGCCAGGCGGTGGCGAGCTCGGTCACGGGAGGGTCACCCCGCCATCGGGTGAAGCCGGAGAGCCGATCCACTCTGGACAGCAGGTCGGCGGCGCGCTTCGGTCCGATACCGGGGAGCAGCAGGAGCACCCGGGTGCCGGCCATCACGTCGGCAGGATTCTCCGCCAGGCGGAGGAAGGCGAGCAGGTCCTTGATGTGGGCCGTCTCCAGGAAGCGCAGGCCTCCGTACTTGCGGAAAGGGATGTTGCGTCGATTGAGCTCGATCTCCAGCCCGAGGCTATGGTGGGAGGCGCGGAAGAGGACGGCCTGCCGGCGCAGGGGGACGCCGGTCTCGCGCTGCTCCAGCACCGAGGCCACGACGAAGTCGGTCTGCTCCTCCTCGTCCGTGCAGGTGACGAACTCGGGAAGCGCGCCGGTGTCACGGCGGGAGAAGAGCTGCTTGGGGTGGCGTTCGGCGGCCTGCGCCATGACGGCGTTGGTGGCCGTCACGAGCGACGGCGTGCTGCGGTAGTTCTGCTCGAGGGTGACTACGGTCGTGCCCGGGAAGCTGGCCGGGAAATCGAGGATGTTGCGGACGGTGGCCGCCCGGAAGGAGTAGATGGCCTGAGCGTCGTCGCCCACCACGGTGAGTCCCTTCCCCTGGGGACAGAGGCCGGCCAGGATGGCGGCCTGCAGTCGGTTGGTGTCCTGGTACTCGTCCACCAGGACCTGGTCGAACCGAGCCCGCAGTCGGGTCGCCACCTCCGGCTCCTGCAGCAGAGCGTGCCAGTAGAGCAGGAGATCGTCGTAGTCGAGCACGCCCTGGGCGTGCTTGCGGTCCATGTAGGCGAGGAACAAGGCTTTGAGGTCGTCGGCGTGCTCCCGGCACCAAGGAAAGTGCTCGTCAAGCACTCCCGCAAGCGACTCCTGCGCGTCGACACAGCGGCTGTAGATGTCCAGACACGTGGCCTTCTGGGGAAAGCGATGCCGTTCCTTGCCCAGACCCATCTCTCCACGGAGCACCTGGACAAGGTCTTCGGCATCGGCTCGGTCCATGATGGTGAAACCGGGCGGCAATCCCACTTCCCGGGCATGTAGGCGCAGGAGGCGGGCGGCGGCGGCGTGGAAGGTGCCTCCCCAGACCCGCTCCCGGCTGCCGCCGCCGGACGAGCCCTCCCCCCGGGAGACCCGTCCCACGAGGTGGTCGGCCCGCCGCAGCATCTGTTCGGCGGCCCGCCTGGTAAAGGTCAGGAGCAGGATCCGACCGGGCGGGATACCTTGCGAGACCAGCCACGCCACCCGGTGGGCGAGCGTGGTGGTCTTACCCGTGCCCGCGCCGGCGACGATCAGGAGCGGCCCGCCGTCGTGGCTGGCCGCTTTCCGCTGCTGGGGGTTCAGGTCCCCCAGCGGCACCGCCGGGGATGGGCCTCGACTCCCCAGACGCCTGGCTCTCGCCCTGCATCGCGCCCTCCTCGATCGCTTGTCCGTCCTGACCGGACCAACCTAGCAGGGGGCTCGGACAGACCGGAGAACGGGGCCCGGGGAGATCACTCGCGAGACGCGCCGAGCACCTCCGCGGCGGCCCGCAGTCCGCTCCGGACGGCGCCTTCCATCTGGGCGTGGAACTCGCCCGCCGTGTGCTCCCCGGCGAAATGGACCGTCGTCACCGGCGCGCGCAACGCCGAGTCGTCCATGGGAGAGGCGCGCGAGCGGGCCGAGTACGCCGCCTTGACCCACGGGTCGTGGCTCCAGGTGCTCAGCATCGCGCCATCCGGATCCACCTCCAGGTCCGGGCGAAGGGCGCACACCGCGGCGACCCAGACCCGAGGTCCGCCATCGACGCCCAGGCGCTCCAAGGCCGAAAGCGTCCCCGCGAAGGACGCCGCCACCGACAAGAGAGATCCGTCCGGGGCCAGCTGCGTGTACGTCCAGAAGCGGCCGGGCACGTCCAGGGTGGCGCTCGGAGCTACCGTCCGACGCAGGGGAAGGAAGAGCTTGGCCGCGTGACCGTAGCGGACGGCGGCCAGGGCTCGGGTCTTGCTGTCGGGCAACGGGGGTGCGAACGCGATGCGTTCGATGACGCTGGCCGGTGCGGCGACGATCGCGGCATCGGCCTCTAGGTCACCGGACACGGAGGACACGACCACCCCGTTCCGGGACCAGGCGACCCGGGTCGCCGGCGACCGGAGATGGACGGCGGACCCGAGGCGCGCCGCCAGCGCGAGGGCGAGAGACTGATTCCCGCCGGCGACGGAGTGGGTGGCGAAGTCCCCGACACCGGTCCCCGACTCGGCCAGGACGGTCGGCCTCCTGGTCCTCAGCCGGGTAGGCGGTGGACACCTCGATGCGGGATCGGACTGCCTCGCGCGCCCCATCGCTCATGTCCAACGAAACCAAGGCCTCCACCACGCTGCCGGTCAGCCGGCCGCGGACGGCCGCCTCCCGCACCGTCGCGTAGGCCGCCAGAAGCTCCCTTCGGGACACGCCGAGGCCTCCGCGCGGCTCTCTATCGCCGTAAGCGGTGCCCTTGATAGTAGAGGGACAATCCGAGACGCTTCGCGATCGAGCGGATGGCGGTGTGTTCGGGCAGGATGAACTCCGCGCCCCGCTCGACGGTCGCGCCTCCGGCCATGGCCTGCGACCAGACCCGGCCGCCCACCCGGTCGCGAGCCTCGAGCACGGCCACGTGGACGCCGGCGCGGCTCAGCTCCTCGGCGGCGACCAGCCCCGCGAACCCCGCTCCGATGACGACCACCCGCATGGCTCCACCTCCAGTATCGTCCCGACTCTATGCCGCCGCCGGGTCGCGGACAATGGTGCGCGGCGCGCGGACATGATCCGGGCGTGATGGCCGCGACTGCCCACGCGTATCTGGGGACGAGCGAGGGAATAAGTGCGAAGTCAGCCTCGAAAACGGGGGGAGGAGGCCCGAGTTGGGCACGGACACCGGGGCGGCCGTTGAGACGCAGGAACTGGCCAAGGTCTACGGTGGCCAGACGCGCGCTTTGGATGGCATCAGCTTCCGCGTCGAGCGAGGAGCGCTCTTCGGTCTGTTGGGGCCGAACGGCGCGGGCAAGACGACGACCATCCGCATCCTGGCCACCCTGCTGCGGGCCACGAGCGGGACGGCGCGGGTCGCCGGCTTCGACGTGGCGAGCCAGCCACGGGAGGTTCGCGAGCGGTTGGGCTTGGCCATGCAGACGCCCACGCTGGACGCGTTCTCCACCGGGCGAGAGACCCTCGAGCTGGCCGGTCGCCTGCATCGCATGCCGAGCGCCGAGCTCCGCCGTCGCACGGACGAACTGCTGGAACTCATGGGCCTCACCTCGGTGGCCACGAAGCTGACGGGCACGTATTCGGGAGGCATGAAGCGCCGTCTGGACCTGGCCGGGGCCCTGGTCCACCGGCCGGAGGTCCTGATCCTGGACGAGCCCACCGAGGGTCTGGACCCACAGAGCCGCACGGCTCTTTGGGAGGAGCTCGAGCGCATCAGCGGGACCGGCACGACCATGCTGCTGACCACGCACTACATGGAGGAGGCGGATCGTCTGTGCAGCCGCGTGGCCATCATCGACAATGGCCAGATCGTGGTCGAAGGGGGACCGGCGGAGTTGAAGCGAGGCATCGGGGCCGACACCGTGGTGCTCCAGCTCGAGGGAGCCGATGGGGACGGGGAAGGCCGGGTCGCCGACGTCCGCCGTCTCCTGCAGGACATGCTGGACCCCGCAGCGGTCACCGGTCACGCCGCCGGTGTCACTCTGGCGGTAAAGAACGCCAGCACGGCCATCCCCGGCCTGCTCCGCCGGCTCGAGCAAGACGGCCTGCGCATCTGCGGTCTGCAGATGAGTCAGCCGAGCCTGGACGACGTCTTCCTGCGTTACACGGGGCGCCACATCCGGGAGGAGAGTGCCGACCAGCCGATCGTCCTGGGGTGGTGAACCATCGGTGAGCGCCTTAGCCTACGAAACGTATAGCCTGGGCCTGCGCACCATACGCCGCTTCTACCGAGTGCCTGCCAACTGGATCAGCATCATCTTCTTCCCGCTGATCCAGCTGCTGGTCTTCAGCCAGCTGTACAAGGACATCGTGCAGTTGCCCGCCTTCGCCGGGACGACGAGCTACCTGGCGTACCTGGCGCCCGGACAGGTGGCCTTCACCGCGTTGATGGCCGTCGCCTGGTCGGGCTACGGGATGTTGGTCGAGTACCGTACGGGTTACCTGGACAAGCTGCGGGCCTACCCCATCAGCCGCTGGTCGATCCTGGCGGGCGAGATGGTCCCGCTGTTCTTCCAGTCGGCGGTGATGGCGGGCATCGTGCTGGTGGTCAGCCTCCTCCTGGGGGCCAGCATCGCCACCGGGATGGGCGGTTTCCTGCTGATCCTCGCGCTCTCGGGCCTGTTCGGCATAGCCTTCGCCGGCACGAGCTTCGTCCCCGCGCTGCTGACCAAGAGCGAGCAGGCGACCAGCACCTTCTCGCTGCTGCTCTTCCCGCTGGTGTTCATGTCCACGGCCTTCGTGCCCAAAGCATTGATGCCGGGTTGGATGCAGGCGGTCAACGACTGGAACCCGGTGACCTACGTCATCGAGGCCATCCGCAGCCTGATGATCACCGGCTACGACTGGAGCCTGGTGGGGAAGGCGCTCCTATCGCTGGCGGTGTTGGGTGTGATCCTCCAGTCAGCGACCATGATCGCCTTCCGCCGGCTGGCTCGCTGAGCGCCCCGGCCCTTCTTGTTTAGTAAATTCGTTTCTTTTCCAGAGAAATCGGGGTAGAGGCAGGATGTACGGAATAACCCGGAGGAGCGGCGCGTACTCGGCATCATCATGGGCCGCGCTCCTACTCGATACAGGCACGAAGGAGGTTCATCGATGGCACGCACGACTACCGAGTCCAAGCACCGCCTCGGGCCGGTCGTTATCGTCGTTTTGGCTCTGATGATTCTGCTGTTGGTGCCCGCCATGGCACAGGCTGCCACGGGTACGGTCACGTGGCAGGGGCGTGGTCCCAATCCGGCGGGCGAGAGTGTGGAGTACCATTTCGTCCTGACCCCAGGAGGGAACACCGTCCTGCACTCCGGCTCGATAGACGTGACCTTCACCGGGGGCGGATCTGTGTCCGTCAGCGGCGCGGTCAAGGGTGGCACCCGTGGGGCCATGCATTTCTATGTGACGGGAACCGGCCCGGTGGTATCGGCTTCGGCGACCGTCACCTACACTGGGTCCTTGGCGAGAAGCGTCCTGACGATCAGTGACGCCACTGTGGTCAGCACCACGACCACGGTCGGGGGGACGACCAGCACCACCGGCGGCAAGATGACAACGACCACGGTCACCACGGTCGGCGGCGTCACGTCGACGACTGGCCACAAACGGACCACCACCACGACCGGCGGGCCCGGCACTACCGTGGAAGGAGTCACTTCGACCACCGGAGTCGCGGGCGGCACCGAGTACGACGGTCCTGGGAGTGTCGACGAGCGCCAGCACCACCACCACGGTGCAGACGCCGACCCGGATCGAGACCGGCGGCGGCGGGACCGCTGGAGGCAACGACCGCGGCCTGTTCGCGGCCGTGATCACCACCGTCCTGGCGGGTCTCTCCTTGCTCGCGGGCAAGATGGCCTGGGTCAAGCTGCACTAAACCGGTGCAAGGGTCCAGGGAGAACCCACGGCGACCGAATCACCGCCGCATCATCGGTGTGGCGGTGATTGTCGTCGCGGTCGCGCTCGCGCTGGTCGGCAGTCTGGTCCTGGGCTTCTCAGCCAACGCCGCCGATCGTGTCCACACCTCCATCCGGCGACACCAAGCACCGCCATCAGTCGTCACGACGGGGACGACTACGACCACCTCGGGGACCAGCCGTACCACCCTGGTCCCCGCACCGGCCGGGGAACCTGCGCGCGTTCGCATCCCGGTGATCAAGGTGGACGCCCGCCTGATACCCGTGGGGTTAGAGCCCAACGGAGAGATGCAGGTACCCCCGTTTGGCGTTGCCGGATGGTATCGGTTGGGCAACAAGCCGGGCGCCTCGGGGCCGGCCGTGATCGTTGCGCACGTGGATACGAAATCTGGGCCGGACGTCTTCTACCGGCTGCGCGACCTGCGCGCGGGAGACACGGTCGACGTGACGTACACTACGGGCGCCGTCGTGCGGTTCGCCGTCCAGCGCTCGGAAGAGCACGGCAAGTCTGCCCTGCCCGTCGCCCGCATCTGGAACCAGACGGCCGACCCGGTCTTGCGTCTGATCACCTGTACCGGCGCGTTCGACCGGGCCTCCGGTCATTATGTCGACAACTTGATCGTGTACGCGTCGCTCGCGGGCTGACTGCGTCAGGCGACCGTCTCCCGGCAGTAGTAGTCTCCGGACAGGTTGTAGACGCGGTACACGGGGCATTGCATGCACAAGCATCCGCGCTCTTCCACCGCCTCGGCGTGCTCGCGCCCGCAGAAGAGCTCGGCCAGTGGGGTCGGGTTGCTCGGACAGCCGGGACAGTTACAGCGCTGCGCGTTCTCTGGTGTATCCGGTACGTAGGTCATCGATACCTCCCCCGCTCCTGGTCAGGCGAGGACCTCATCTCGGCCCGGGGCAGAGCGCGTCCTCTCCTCCATCTCATTCCAGCCGAGCGCGACTGTCAAATCGCCTTCTGCTCTGTCGGCCGATGATAGAGTGACGAGGTCCGTCGGTCCCGAATGTGGCTCGGAGGTGTGATGCGGACCCATCCTGAGTGCTTCCCCTGTGTCCTGCGGTTGGTCGAGGGGGTGGCCCGTGCCTCCTTCTCCGAGGGGCAGGC
Organism: uncultured Actinomycetota bacterium; assembly: GCA_963796315.1. GTDB lineage: Bacteria > Actinomycetota > Thermoleophilia > RBG-16-64-13 > RBG-16-64-13 > CAWCLH01. The sequence continues at coordinate 958,408 of CAWCLH010000020.1, read as the reverse complement.
TCGGGAGTTCGTGGCCCAGATCGCTGCGCTGCCCGCCTTTGTCGAGGGGACCTTTCCGGCGACGTCTGCTCACCTGGTCGCTGAGGTCTGGGCCCCCCTCGTAGCCCAGTCCGGACGGCCGGATCCCTTGCGAGACGTCCGCAAGCGTCAGACCCAGATGGCCCTCGCCGCGCTGCCCGCCGCGCGCGACCGCGTGCGTCGTAGCCCGGATCCACTTGAGTTGGCGCTCCGCTTTGCCATCGCCGGCAACAAGCTCGACGCGATGGTCGGGGTCCGACGGGTCGCGGTGGACGATCTGCTCGAACTGGTGGAAGGCCAACCGTTGGACCGCGACCGAGTGGATGTGCTGCGCGGCCGTCTGGAGACCGCCGAGACGCTCCTCTACCTGGGGGACAATTGCGGCGAGGTGGTGTTCGACCGGCTGCTGCTCGAGGTGCTCGCGGAGCAACGCTCGCGTGAGGTGACCTATGTCACCCGCAACCTCCCCATGGCGAACGACGCCTTGATCGAAGACGCCCTCGAGGCCGGTATCGACCGCTTCGCGCGCATCATCCCGAACGGCATCCCCTTCGCCTTCCCCGGGACGGACTTGGCCAACGTCTCCCCCGACGTGGCCGGACTCCTGGCCTCCGTGGACTTGGTCATCTCCAAGGGGGTGGCCAACTACGAGACGCTGGAGGGGGAGCCATCGCTGGCGGGGCGGGTGAGCTTCCTGCTGGAGGCCAAATGCGCGCCCATCTGTCGCGAGCACGAAGCCGCTCTGGGGGATTTCATCCTCTGCAACGCGTAGTCGGGCGCCCCGGCGATCGTCGGAGCGGGAGGGGGAGCCTCCGCGATCGGCGCTGGGGCCGTCGGTCCTGAGCCTCTCGATGAATCGTATCTTTCGGCAAGCTTTACCTTGGCTTGTGGTTCGCCTCCTACGGTCGTGGCAAGCGTATCCATCGCCTGCGACAAGGAGGAGCCATGGCCGCCACCATCACCACCGAACCGTCCCGCCCACTACACGTCCGACGGCCGCCTTGAGCCGGCCTCGGCCACAGGACGAACGATGCCCTTCTCGGCTGCGGTCCGGGCTCCGCGTGGGTTCCTCCCCGGCAACTCGCAGGCCGCGATCGGCCCGCAGGCGTCGCCTCAAGCGATGAAGAGCGAGACGACGGTCGTCTTCGCGGCCCCGCGGGGATTCCTCCCCGCCTAGTCCGTCATGCCACGTCCCGCGGACATGGTCGAGTCTGAATCCGTGACCCTGGAGATCCTGACGGGCGAGACGCTCGGCAGCGCGGCAGAGGGCCGACGAGCGGGAGTTCTTCCGGAGCACGCTTCCCCGGCTGCGCGACGAGTTCGAGCGACACCTCGTGGTCGTTCGCAGATGCTCACCGGATGATCGCGCCCTTCCACGATTCGTCGTCGAGCAGGAGTTGGTGGTGGCGGGAACCTGTCCGTCCCACGGGCTCCTTCGGTTGGTTGTGGGCAAAGCGCTCGCCCTGAAGGAACTCACCGCCCTTCTGGTGGCCGAAGGGGAGCGCGAGTTGCGGAGCAGTGGTCTCTCGTTCGAGTGCTGGCAGGAGGGGCTCTTGAGGTGACGCGGGACCATCGTGGAGGTCAGTGGGCCGTTTCCCGGCAGCTGGCAAAAGTCACTTGACAGACAGCAGTCGAGGGCGAGAATAGGGGTGGCGATCTCGGACATCCTTGGGGGGGCGATGAGCGGCGAGGCGAGCCTTCTCGGCCGCCACGTGGTCGGCGACCTGGTGGTCGACCTGCTTCGTCGAGAGGTGACCATGCGGGGGCGCCGGGTCCTCCTCACCGCAAAGGAGTTCGACCTGCTGGCCGTGCTGGCAGCGCATCCGGGATGGGTGTTCTCGAGAGAGCAGCTGTTCGATAGCGTCTGGGCCTCGGCGTACAACGGCGACACCCGCGTTGTCGGAGTCCATCTGAGCAATCTGCGGCGGAAGTTGGGCGGGGACGCACCGGGCGTGCGTTACCTGCAGACGGTACGCGGTGCCGGGTACAAGCTGGAGCCGCCCCCCGGAGACCCCGCGCCCCCGCCCCCGCTCTCCCCACGCGCCCCTTTCGGCGGCGAGCGCGGTCCGGCTCCGCAGGAACGAGTCGCTGGGCCAGACCGGACGTTGCTGCGGATGCCGGACATCTTCGTCGGCCGAGAGCAGGAGAAAGCGGTCCTGCACCGTGCGCTGGAGGACGTGCGCAGAGGGTCCTGCCGGACGGTGGTCGTGTCCGGGGAGCCGGGTATCGGCAAGACCCGGCTGGCGGAGGAGTTCGTGGCCGAAGCGCGGCTCCGGGGAGCCGCGGCGGTCTGGGCGCGGGAGGTCGACGACGCGGGGACGCCCCCGTTCTGGCCGTGCGTCCAGGCGTTGCGTCAGCTGCTCTCGGTCCCTCCCACGGAAGGATTGGGGGAGCTGCTTCCCTCCGCCGAGGCACTCCTCCGGCGGCTCCTGCCCGACGTTCGCGACGCGTCGGGCGCTGCCGGCATACCGGATGTCTCCGACCCCGACGAGGCGCGGTTCCGCCTGTTCCAGTCCATCGCGGACGTGCTCGCCGGTTTCGCCGCGACCCGCCCGCTGGTCCTCGTCATCGACGACATACACTGGGCTCCCGCTCCCGCGCTCCACCTCCTTGAGTTCCTTGCCCGGGAACTCCGTGAGTCCCCGGTGATGCTCCTGCTCACCTATCGCGACACCGACGTCGACCGCGGGCATCCGCTCTGCCGTACGCTGGCGGCGCTGACCCGTGAGCGCAGTTGCCGCCGCCTCTACCTGGAGGGGTTGAGCGAAGAGGAGGTGGGGAGCTACCTCGGAGAGGTCGGTTCCATTCCCACGTCGTTGAGGCTCGTCAGCGAACTCCACCGGAAGAGCGAAGGGAACCCGTTCTTCATCGAAGAGATCCTCCGCATCCTCATCACCGAGGACGGGTCCCCCGGTTCGAGCGGCCTGATCGGCGCCAGCATCGCCCTACCGGACGAGGTCCGCGAGGCGATCCTCCGCAGGCTCGACCGGATCTCGTCCGGCGCGATGCAGGTGCTTTTTGCCGCGGCCCTGATCGGCCGGGAGCACAGCCTGCCGCTGCTCGAGCGCGTGACCCAGCTGTCGCGGGACCAGGTGCTGGATCTGCTGCAGGAAGCCATCCAGGCCCATGTCATCGAGGAGACGGCGGCACCCGGTGTCTTTCGTTTCAACCACGAGCTGACGCGAGAGGTCCTCTACCAGGAGCTGCCCGCCCCGTCGCGACTGCGTCTTCACCTGCAGGTCGGACAGGCCATCGAGCGGCTGCACGCCGGCGATCTGGACGAGCACATCCCGGCACTGGCCCATCACTTCTACCATGCCGGAGTCGCCGGAAGACCGGCGCAGGCGATCGCCTACTGCGTCGATGCGGCGCGTCAGGCCCTGGAGCAGTGCGCGTACGAGGATTGCGCCCGCTACCACGAGCAGGCGCTTCGGCTGCTCGAGATCGACGAAGAAGCCGATGAGGTCGGACGCTGCCGGCTTCTTCTCGGGCTCGGCGAGGCGCTCATGCGGGCCGGGAGCCCGAGGGGCCGACAGGTGTTCAGCGACGCCGCCGCGATCGCGGAGAAGCTCGACGACCCCATCCTGCTCGCCCGGGCGGCGCTGCAGTACGACGGGCGCATCGTGGGGCCCATGGGCATCGATTTCGAGCGGCTGCGCCGGTTGGAGCTGGCCGTTCGGGCGATCGGGCCGGGTGATAGCCCTCTCACGGTCCGCCTGCTCGCCCTGCTGGCCAAGGCTCTTGCGGAACTGGGGGCCTCCGTGGCCGAGCCCGGCGACCCTTACTCGCTCGATCGCCGCCGCCGCCTCTCTCTCGAGGCGATCGCCATGGCCCGCCGCCTGGACGACGCCGAAGCCCTGACCTACGCGCTCACGGCAACGCATGGAGCCCTGCATCGCCCCGACAACCTTGCGGAGCGGTTGGCGGAGGTCAAAGAGATCGTCCGGTTGTCCGTTGTCTCCGGTAACCGTCTGGCTGCCCTCTACGCGCACTACTTCTGGTACAACGACCTGCTCGAGGCGGGAGAGTTGGACGAGGCCGCCGAGGTCTTGGAGGCGGGCCGTTCGCTGGCTCAGGAGTTCCGCCTCACCTACCACCTGGGCTACGTGGATCTTGTCAGGGCCACCCGCCTGTCGGCCGAGGGCCGCTTTCGGGAAGCACGCTCTCTGCTTGAGGGTGAGGCATTGCTCGGCGCGCTCGGCGCCGAGCAGCCGCGCTTTGCCGTCATCGCCCGAGTGTCGGCGTCGTTCGTGCCGTTTCTGCTCTGCGGAGACGCCGCAATAGGGTCGGAGGTCGAGGCCGGTCTTCGGCATCTGGCCCTGGGCGATCCCATCGGCTGGGCCTGGACCTCGCGGCTGGCGCTGCTTCTGGCTCACCTGGGCAAGACAGAAGAGTCGCGGCGGCTGTTCGAAGGATTGGCCGGTGGGGATTTCCGCGATGTCCCTGCGGTGGAAGGCCGGCTTTCCTTCCTCTCTTTTCTGTCCGAGACCGCCGTGCTGCTGGGTGATCGGACCCGCGCAGCGACCCTTCTCCACCTGCTCGCTCCGTACGAGGATCGCGTGGTATCGACCATGCACGTGATCGAGGGGTTGGTCACCTATGATCTGGCCATCTTGTCGTCGCTCCTCGGACGCTACGACGAGGCCGAGCGTCACTTCGCGCGGACCGTCGCCCGCGGGGCGGGACTGGGATTGGTGCCCGAGGTCGTCCGTGCGCAGGCGGGTTGGGCGGAGATGCGGCTCCGTCGCGACGGGCCCGGCGACAGGGTCAGGGCCGCGGTGCTGGCCGATGAGAGTCTCCGGCAGTGCCAGGACATGGGCATGGACTCCCTCGCCGCGACCTGTGCCCGCCTGGCGACGGAAGCACGGCGGGGCACGAACGGTCGGTCTCGTCGGGCTCAGGGGAGGCGGACGCCGTGACGGCGGCGACGCGCCGGATGCTCTACATGAGCGGGTCCATGGGGTTGGGTCACGTATCGCGGGATCTGGCGATCGTCCGGGAGCTACGCGACCTCCGACCGGATATCCGCATCTCCTGGCTGGCTTCGCCCCCTGCCTCTGACATCCTCGCTGCCCAAGGAGAGGAACTCCTGCCCGAGTGCGTGGAGTACGCTCGGGTGACGGCGGACTTGGAAGGCGAGGACGTGGCCGGGCCGGGCCGGGTGGATCTGATCCGCTGGCTGCTCAAGGTGAGGAAGGGTTGGGAGCGGAACGCCCGGCTCTGGGAGCGCATCGTCTCTAGGGGGGACTTCGCCCTCACGGTCGGCAACGAGACGTACGAGATCATGCTCCGGATGGCCGGGGAACCCCAGCTGGCCCATCGCCATCCCTTCGTCATCATGTACAACTTCCTGGGGTTGGACCGAGTCGGCCGAGGCCTCCGCGAGCGGGCCGTGGTGCTCTACCTCAACTACCTCTGGTCCCGGCTGGTGCCGGAGCTCACCGCGGTCTTCCTCGGGGAGCTTGAAGACATCCGGCCCACTCGATTCGGCCCCTTCCTGCCGGATCGCCGTCGCTACGCCTCCGAGCACTTCCAGTTCGCGGGTCACGCGATCCCCTTCCGCCCGGCGGCGTTGGCCGACCGCCCGCGTCTGAAGACGGACCTGGGCTACGGTCCCGGGCCCCTGGTGGTCTGCGCCTGCGGCGGGACGGCGGTGGGGAAGCCCCTGCTCGAGCTCTGCGGTCGGACTTTTCCGTTGCTTCGCGAGCGAGTGCCGGACCTGCGGATGGTGCTCGTGGGCGGACCGCGCATCCCCCCAGCTTCTCTGGAAGTCCCGCCGGGCGTGGAGGTCCGCGGATTCGTCCCGCGCCTCTACGAGCACTTCGCGGCCTCGGACGCGGCCGTGGTGCAAGGAGGCAGCACCAGCACGCTGGAGCTCATCGCCTTGGGCCGCCCCTTTGTCTACTTCCCCTTGGAGGGCCACTTCGAGCAGCTGGTGGCTGTGGCTGAGCGGTGCCGCCGGCTGGGCGCCGGGGACGGAGATGCTCTACTCGCAGACCTCGCCCGCCCGGTTGGCCGACGCGGTGGAAGCCCTTCTCGGTCAGGAGGTCGACTACCCACCCATCCCCCTGGACGGGGCGGCCGTCGCCGCCCGCATCATCAGCGGATCACCCGGACTGGTCCGTGCCTAGCGCGTCCCGAGCCAGCGGAACGCGCGGAGGCCGGCAGCTCGCCGCGCGGGTTCCGGTCTGCACTCAGCGAAGCTTGTACCGCTGGACCTTGCCGGTGGCCGTCTTCGGCAGGGCATCCATGAACTCGACCCAGCGCGGGTACTTGTAGACGGCGATCGAGGAACGGACGTGGGCGATCAGCTGCTGCTCCAGCTCGGGGCCGGGTTCGTAGCCGGCCGAGCAGACCACGTACGCCTTGGGCTTGATCAGGCCGTCCCCGGCGTCGTGGCCCACGACGGCGCATTCCAGCACCGCCTCATGCTCGATCAAGGTGCTCTCCACCTCCACCGGCGACACCCAGATCCCGCCGGCCTTGATCATGTCGTCCGAACGGCCCTGATAGGTGAAGTAGCCGTCCGCGTCGATGGAGTACTTGTCGCCGGTCCGGAACCAACGGCCTTCGATGGTGTCCTTGGTCCGTTCGTGCTTGTTCCAGTAGTAGGCACAGGTCGAATCGCCGTCGATCAGCAGGTCGCCCACCTCGCCGACCGGGACCGGCCGGTTCTCGTCGTCCACGATCTTGGCGCCGTAGCCGGGCACCACCATGCCTGACGTCCCGGGCCGGCACTTCCCGGGCACGTTCGAGATGAAGATGTGGAGGATCTCGGTGGAGCCGATCCCGTCCAGGATCTCGAGACCGAAGCGGCTCAGCCACCGCTCCCACACCGCCGCCGGCAGTGCCTCCCCGGCCGAGGTGCACGCGCGGATGGAGCTGAGGTCGAACCGGTCCTCGGCTCCCTCGACCGCCAGGAGCGACTGGTAGGCGGTGGGGACCCCGAAGAAGAGGGTGGGGTGGTAGGTGTCGACGATGGCGTAGAAGGTGTCGTACTCGGGTTTGCCGGAGTAGAGGATGGTGCTGGCCCCCACCGAGAACGGGAAGTAGAGCCCGTTTCCCAGCCCGTAGGCGAAGAAGAGCTTCGCGATGGAGAAGCAGCGGTCCGCCTCCGTTATGCCGAGGATACCGTTCGCGTAGTGCTCGGTCGAGACGAGCATGTCGTGCTGCAGATGGACCGCCCCCTTGGGAAACCCGGTGGTACCCGAGCTGTACAGCCAGAAGCAGGGATCGTCACGATGACGCGGTTCGGGCGCCAACTCCGGTGAGGAGGCTGTGAGGAGGTCGTCCAGATCGTGTGCCGAGACGCCGGAAGGGACCTGTTCCAGGTCCGCCGGGCCGGCGACGACGACGTGCCGCAGATAGCGGAGACCCTCGAGCGACGGCGCCACGGTCGGCAACAGGGCTGCGTCCACCACCAGCGACGCGCGCGCGGCTGTCCTCCAGGAAGTAGCGGTAGTCCGAGGTCTTCAGGAGCGTGTTCGTGGGGATGGGCACGGCCCCCATCTTGATCGACCCGAAGAAGGCCGTCGGAAAGGCGACGGTGTCTTGGAGCAGCAGCAGCACCCGCTCCTCGGGCCGTACGCCGAGAGGCTGGGCGAGCGCGTTCCCGAAGCGATTCACCCGTTCAAAGATCGTCTGGTACGTGTAGGTCGCGCCGGTCGCGGCCTCGATCACCGCCACCTTGTCTCCCCGGCCTTCCTCGATGTTGCGATCCACGAAGTGGGTCGCCGCGTTCAAGTCCTCGGGCAGCTGCAGCGTCATCGGATCCCCCTTGGATCAGCGAAGGGCCGCCGGGGTTCACCACCCGGTGCGGCTCCATAGAAAAGCCAGCGTAGCAGGAAGTGTACGCCGTTCACGACGGTGAGCGGTACTACCCGAACAAGTAGTCTTTCGCTTGGCGCCTCCCTGCCACTGCACTACACTAGCGTCCTTCTCTCCGCGAGGACGCGAAGGGGGCTCTCTTTGGCGCCCCGGGCGGATCGTGCGGGGACGGCCGACCGTTGATCAGGGAGGGACACGATGATCGGACGACGGGCACGAGCGATGCAGCTCGCATCCGTACAGCCTCGACCGGGCGGCTGGACGCGCCGCGGTAAGACGTGAGCAGGTACGTTCGAGCGCTGTTCGCCCGGCTGGGGGCGCTCCTCGTCATCTCGATGGTGATCGCTGCCACCTTCGCCGTGACCGGCTTGGTCCCGGCCGCGGATGCGGCGGGGACCACGGGGGCCGTTCCGGCCGGCGCATCGACGCCGCTCTTAGACGTCTCCCCGACCCATCCCTACTACGACGCGATCGTGGACATCACCGGCCGGGGCATCATGGACGGCTACGCGGACGGGACCTTCCATCCGGATGCCCTCGTCCTGCGCGCCCAGTTCGCCAAGATGGTCGTCAACGCCCTCAGACTGCCGGTGACCGAAGGGCAGGTCTCTCCCTTCCCGGACCTGCGTCCGAACGATCCGCGGTCGCTCTATCCCACCGACTACGCCGTGGTGGCCTACCAGAACGGCATCACGATCGGCCGGGGCGGCCTCTTCGAGCCCTACTCGAACGTGTCTCGGGCACAGCTCGTCACCATGATCGTCCGCGCGTACCAGAAGCTCCGGCCCGGCGTGCTGGCCACGCCTCCCAGTTGGTTCCCCAGCCGGTTCCCGTCACTGATGGAGCCGCACCGGCAGAACCTGCGGATCGCCGACTACAATGGTCTGCTGGTCGGCATCCAGGGGTTCGACGATCCCTGGAAGGCGCCCACTCGGGGCGAGATCGCCGCGATCCTGGTCAACGCGCTCAAGGTGGAGGAGGCGGTGAAGCCGGCGCGACCGCTGGCTCCGGACGAGGTCGACGTGGTCGTCTACGGCAACACCCTCGCCACCGCCGGCTTGGTGACCGCGCTCGACGAGAACGACGTCACGGCGCCCAAGGTCAAGGTGGCCATCCTCGATCCCACCGACTATCGGGAAGACCCGGTCAGCAATGGATTGGGTCTGGAGGACCTCTTCGCCGCCGATTCCTATTCCTCCGGTTTCTACATCCGGGTCCGGGACTCTATCCGTGACGCCTACCTCATCCGCGGTATCGACCCGGTGCGGAACGGACGGTTGACCACCGAGCCGGAGGTCGCCGCCTCGGTCCTCGACAGCTTCGTGGCCCGCGGGGACGTCACCGTCTACCGAAGCGTGACCCTACTGTCGGCCAGCGACGCGGAGGGAGAGGGCTACGTTCGGTTCCGCCGAGGCGGCCGCTACGGCGACACGGTGACCTTGAAGGCGCGCTCCTTCGTCGACGCCGGGGTCGAGGGGGACCTGGCCCGCCTGCTGGGCGCGGACTACCGCGTGGGCAGGAACGAGGCCCTCTACAACGACCAGGTGGGGCCTCGGCCTCCGCGACCGGCGCCCGAGAACGACTACGATGCGCCGCAGGCTCTGTCCGAGCTGCTGACCCTCCAGGTGTATCAGGACGGCGCGGCCCCTCCGGTGGAGAGCGCGGGTCTGCCCTACTACGACCCCACCAGTTACGATCCACTGGAGTTCATGCTGCCTCGCAGCACCGTCGATCCGGCCTACTTCGCCACCAGTTGGTCCATGGTCACCGCCATCCTCCCGAACGACAAGCGGGAACTCAACGAGCGTTGGACCGACCTCTTGGATCCGCAGGCCTCGTACGACTGGTTCTTCGGCAGCCCGGAACAGAGGGACGGGGTGCGTCGCCAAGTGGTCGACAGAGCCGTCAACTTCGTCCGGTTCCTGCAGCAGCACGGCTATCCGCAGGTGGGGGTGGCGACGGTGAGTCCCTGGCCTTACGTCCGCGGTGACGTGCGCGTGGAGGGGGTCGACGTGTACACCGAGGCCGAGTTGACGTCCGCCTCCCGGCGGGACGTGGTCTCGGTGGGCCTCTACTCGCTGTACGACCGGCACGACGCCTACTTCGGGCCGGCGGGCTCGTCCTCCACCGCCGTCGCCCGGGTCCCCATGGGGGCCTTGATGCCTGTCGGGCACCCGTCGTTGTTGGTCGCCGAAGCCGTGTCCTCCGACTGCCGGACGTACAACTCCGCAGTGCGGATGGAGCACGTGCGGGCCAACCTCGGCTATGCGGCCGGAGCCATCTTGACCATCGCTCAGGCCCGCCGTATCGACCCCCAGATGGTCAACTACTCGGCGGTCGCCGCGCTGCTTCAGGCCCGGGGGTTCCGCCTGTACTGATGTAACCCCCTCTTCTCTGCGCTGCTTGACGAGTCAAGAGGGAAGTCCGATGATGAGACGGGCGGTGGGTGCGGCCGAAGAGGCCGACCTCCGTCCGGGCGAGACGACCGGGGACCGGCTGTTTCCTCCATTGCGGCCGGTCCCATTCTTTACCTGTGCGGCGTATTCCGTGCTTGCTCGGTGAAGCGCAGCGTGGTAGCGTGCCGTTTCACAAGGTGCCGAGGAACCGGGGGGTGTTGTGCGGCGTTCCACTATCGTTGTGACGGGCGTCATCGTCCTCGTCCTCGGCGTGGCTTTGGCCGGACTCCTTTCTTACACATCGCAGCCATCGTTCTGCTCCCGTTGTCACGCCATCGCCCCGTTTGAACAGTCGTGGCAGGGATCCTCCCACCAGAAGGCAGGCGTCACCTGCACGCAGTGCCACTTCGAACCCGGAGCGGTGGGGTACATCAAGGGGAAGATCTACTCGGTGCTGAAGGTCGGTCGCTGGGCGTTGGGTCAGACCGAGGGCCCCCCGGAAGCGCTCAACACGATCACCGGCGGCGCCTGCCGGCAGTGTCACCCGAACCCCACCGCGACGTACATCCCGCACGCCTTCCACACCGAGGTAGGCAATCTCGACTGTGTCGAGTGCCACAGCGCGGTCGTGCACACTGCGGCGCAGGTGGGACCCGATCGACCCCAGGCCAAGCCCGACCCGGGGTTCTGCAACCAGTGTCACACGGGCGATATCGCTCCCATCCTGTTCGCTCCCATCCCTCCGGCGGGCCGCGAGCACCCCGGCGTGCCCAAGATCGACGTGAACGTCTGGCGCAACATCCACTGGCGGATGGCCGACAAACCCGCTGTGATCGACGGGGTTCCCTACGACAAGATCCAACGAGAGACCTGCCTGGTCTGCCATCAGGACCCCACCCAGGCGCAGGCCTGCAAAGGCTGTCACTTCGCCCGGGTCCCCGAGTTCCGCATCTCCACGTCGGCCGGGAGGGCCAGCGGTTTTCCACTCGCCCTGGGCGCCCTCGTGGTCCTGCTGATGCTGATGGCGGCCTACCTGACCGGGAGGCAGAAGGTGGCCTTCTTCCGCTCTCGTTGGATGCTGGCGCTGACGGTCCTGGTGGTCGCCTCCGACTTCTACCTCGTCTACATCCTGCTGCGCGATACCCTGACCCGGGAGACCGGGTCGGTCGAGATCGGCCCGACCACGGTCTGGATCACCTACCTGTTGCTCAGCGGCACCTTGGTGATGCTGATCCTGTACGAGGTGGTCATCAAGCCCGGGCACGACCGGACGATCCAGTTCCCAGTGACGCCTGAGGAGGAGATCTACGTTGCCGACCACCGGACCTGGCAGCAACGCGAGGTGCCCGAAGAGGAACCGCCGCACGCGCCGGATGCCTCCGACTCCGACGTAGGTAGGAACGATGGCTGAGCAGTCGAGTCGCCCGGCGGCGGATCCCATGAGTGCTCCTCAAGCGGGGGAGGACCTGAGCCGCCGCGCCTTCCTGCTGATGCTGCTGGGCCTCGCCAGTAGCCTGGGTCTTGTCAGCCTGGCCGGCCCGATCCTTCGCTACCTCTATCCGGTGAAATTGGCGGTGGTCGAGCCCAAGCTGAAGGTGGCCCAGCTCGCCTCTCTGAAGCCTCTGGGCGAGGCCGTGCAGTTCGACTACTTGGACACGCCATCCGCACTCATCTTGACGGCGGACGGCAAACCGAAGGCCTTCTCTCTGGTGTGCACGCACTTGGGCTGCATCGTGAAGTGGATGCCGAAAGACAAAGAGTTCTTCTGCCCCTGCCACGCCGGACGGTTCGGGCCCGACGGTAAGGTCCTGGGCGGGCCGCCTCCTCGTCCGCTTCAGGAGTACCAGGTGGTCAACGAGGGTGGCACGTTGTACGTGAAAGGCACGGTGAGCTAAGCATGGGCACGGGCGCTCGAGTCTGGGACTGGCTCGACCGACGGTACCGTTTGCGCGTGCCGCTCGAGTATCAGCTGAACAAGCGGATCCCCAGCCACCTCAATTGGACCAACTGCTTCGGTGGCATCACCCTGGTCTGCTTCGGGGTGCAGGCACTGACCGGCGTGCTCCTGGCCTTCTACTACAAGCCCACGCTGGCCGAGGCCTACCCCTCGGTGCTCCGGGTGATGGAGCAGGTACCATTCGGGGCCTTCGTCCGTGGCCTGCACGGCTGGACGGCCAATCTGATGATCGCCATGTCGATCGTGCACATGCTCAAGGTGTTCTCGATCTCCGCCTATCGACCCCCACGCGAGTTCACCTGGGTGTCGGGGGTCTTCCTGTTCTTCGTGACGGTGACCTTCGGCTTCTCCGGCTACCTGCTGCCGATGAACCAGCTGTCCTACTGGGCGACCACGGTGGGTACGCAGATCACGGGTGCCCTGCCTCTGGTGGGCCCCTACGCCTCCAGCTTCCTCCTGGGCGGAGCGAAGATCGGCTCAGAGACGCTCACCCGCTTCTACGCGCTCCACGTCCTCGTGCTGCCCGCCGCCATCCTGGTCCTGCTGGTGGGCCACTTCACCATGATCCGTCGCCAGGGCATCTCGGACCCCCTGTAGAGGAGCGAGGTTGGACGAACGCCAACACATCGACAGTGCCGCGGGCTCTACGGCAGCCGGTCTGCCCAAGTCGCACCGTCCGGCATCTGGACCGCATGCCGAAGAACCAGAGTTCGAGCGCTTCTTCCCCCACGAGATCATCAAGTTCTCCATCATCATCAGCCTGATCGTGGCGGGGGTGACGTTCTTCGCGACCATGATGCCGCTGCAGGTCGGGGCGCCGGCTGATCCCCTGCGTACGCCTGCCGGCATCGAGCCGGAGTGGTACTTCCTGGCGGTCTACCAGTTGCTCAAGTACGTCCCCCGTTGGCTGGCGATCTCCTTCTCGTTCATCTTTTTCCCGTTCGTCCTGATCACCGTCCCCTTCTACTGGTCGATCATCACGCGGCGTTCGTGGGGACTTCGCGCGCTCCAGGTGGTGGTCACCATCGGGGTGCTCGCCGCCCTCTTGCTCAGCCTACTAGCCTTCCTGGGGTTCGAGTGAGCGCGGCGGCGGGATACGCGCTCGCCGGCCGCCGGGCCGCCTCAGCCCTGCTTCGGTGGGCGGTCGGTGCATCGGTGGTCCTGGGCTTGGTGACGGCGATCCTGCTCGCCCTGGGGGGGCCCGCCCGGGCCCAGGAGGCGGCGCCGACCATCCAGCCGGGGGACCCGCCGTGCGTGCGCTGCCACGCTTACGTCAGCAATGACGTCGTGACCACCTGGCGCAGCCAGAACCACGGGCGGAACGGAGTGGGCTGCCCGGTCTGCCACAACGAACACGACCACGCGTTTCGCCCCAATCCGAAGGCCGCCGTCTGCATCGAGTGCCACGACCTCAAGACGGTCCATCCGGATCTGACCGGTGCCCTGCCGGCCAGCCGCTGCATGCAATGTCACACCGGCAACGTCCACCTCCTGCCCGGCCAGGAATCCTGGTTCCAGGGTGGGTTACCGCTCACCAAATTGGCTGCCCCGACGGCCCCCGCCGTGGGGGTGTCCCCCGGAGCGGCGCGGATCGCCGCCATCATCGTGGTCGGCGCCGCCCTCGTGTTCGGGCTGGTGGTGGGACTGCTCTACGTGCGGCTGGCCCGGGGCCTGTAGGCGCCCCCTTCGGGAACGCCGAGTCGCTGGGCCCGGTGGTCATCAGACGACGGCGCTCCGTCGCGTGCGTCTTTGACCATGGCGCGGACGAGCGCCCCGGCCCGTCGGAAGAGTTCGTCCAGTGACGGACCCAGCGCGCGAAGAAGCTGCTCGTCCTGCGCGCCGACCGCCCTTCGGTAGAGCGGCATGGCTTCCGCGAGCAGTCGAAGCGTGAGGAGCCAACGCCGGTGGAACAGCGCGTAACGCGGGGCCGGGGGAGAGAGGGCCTCCCAACGGCGGTGGGTGTTCTCTACGATCAACGTCGCCGCTAGCGCACCGATGTGGTCGGGCCACCCGCCTTCCCCCACCACCAACGTGGCGGCAGCCCGTTCCAGGTCAGATTCCGCCTGACCGAGCTCGCCGAGATAGCGGTGTTCCGGGGTCGGGACCGCCTCGTCCTCGGGACCGGGCAGAGTCGACGATGACGCGGGTACTTCCCTGGCCGTCTCCGGGGACGACGAACTGAGGTGCGCCGGGGCACCATCGCCGTTCGACTGCGGAGCCGCGTCGGGTGAGCGTGGTGGCATCGGGGGACCTCCGATGGGGCGTTTACCGTCGTGCGGCTGGATGCCGGCGAGTGTGATCTTCCCTGCACCGAAGAACACGAACCATCGTGGCGCGGGATACGGTCGATACTAGGCCAACGCAGGTATCAGCCGACTTTGCTCTGGACCCAGGGCAGTACGAACGTCACGGCGAAGGCGAGGCTCAGGACGTAGAGCAGCGGATGGACCTCGCGTGCCTTGCCGTGGAACACCTTGATCAGGGTGTAGCTGATGAATCCGAACCCGATGCCGTAGCTGATGTTGTAGGTCAGCGGGATGCCGATCAGGGTCAAGAACGCGGGGAAGGCTTCTTCGAAGTCGGTCCAGGGGATCTCGCGCACGGTCCGGATCATCAAGAATCCCACCACGATCAGCGCCCCCGCGGTGATGGGATAGACGAAGTAGTCTCCCGCCGGCGCCGCGAAACCCGAGCCCCCCAGCAACTCGTACTGCTGTTCGTTGGGGATGGTGTAGCCCCCGCCGACCATCTGGACGATCGGCGAGAAGAAGGCGCCGATCGCGAAGAAGATCCCCACCACGACGGCCGTGATCCCGGTGCGTCCGCCTTCGGCCACCCCAGAAGCGCTCTCGACGTAGGTGGTGATCGAACTGGCGCCGAAGAGGCCGCCGACCATGGCGGCGATGGAGTCGACGGTCAGGATGCCGCGGATGCCGGGTACTCGTCCGGCGGGGTCGACGAAGCCGGCCTGCTCGCCCACGGCGACCACCGTCCCCATGGTGTCGAAGAAGTCGGTGAGCATGATGGCGAAGACCGCCAGCAGGAGCACCGGCGTGAAGATCTGGAGAAGGGCCACTCCGCCGCTGACGGATTGGAACGGGGCGAGAAAGCTGGAGAAATCCGGTGCGGCCACCACGGCGCTGGGGAGCTTGGTCACGCCCAAGAGCAGCGCTGCGCCGGTCGCGACCAGGATGCCCCAGAGGATGTCGCCCTTGATGCGGAGGGACATGAAGATCAGGATCGCCACGAGTCCGATGATCGCCACCCACACGTGGGGCTGGGTGAAGTCGCCCAGCGAGACCAGCGTGATGGGCGCCGGACGGATGAAGCCGCCTTCATTCAGGCCGATCGTGGAGATGAACAGACCGATGCCCACCCCGATGGCGCGTTTCAGATTCAAGGGGATGGAGTTCATCACCGTCTCGCGGAAGCCGGTCAGCACCAGCAGGAGGATGATCAACCCCTCGACGAAGATCACGCTCATCCCCACCTGCCACGGGACGTTGGCCTGCGCCACGCCGATCACGGAGAAGGTGACGACGGCGTTCAGTCCCATGCCCGAGGCCAGCGCGAGCGGCCGGTTGGTGGCCAAGCCCATGGCGAGGCACATGAGCCCGGCGCCCAGGGCCGTGGCGGTCGCGGCCGCCTCGAAAGGCACTCCCGCGGCGCTGAGGATGCCCGGGTTGACGAAGATGATGTAGGCCATCGTCATGAAGGTGGTGAGCCCGGCAAGCAACTCGGTTCGAAGGTTGCTCCCCCGTTCTTCGGTCCGGAAGAACCGCTCCAGTGCTTCCACGTGCTCGTCCTCCTCCTGTCGCCGGTGGTCTCCTCCGCGGCTCACGCACTCGCCGCGGCGATACGTATCGATTCGGCTGCTGAAGAGGTAGACGGTCCGTTGAGCGTGAAGCGCCGGAATCCGGTCGTCGCGAGGCGGCGAAGGCCCGCTACCAGAGGTAGACGGCGACCAGGATGGCGATCCAGACGGCGTCGACGAAGTGCCAGTACAAGCACCCCGCCTTCGGCCAGACCGCGGCGGCGAGGCACCACCTTGGCGCCCCACGATGCGGCGAGCATCAGCAGGAGCACCAGGACGCCCGCGATGACGTGGGCGCCGTGAAACCCGGTCAGGAGGAAGAAGGTGCTGCCCATCACCCCGGAGCTGAGCGAGAAGCCGACGTGGCCGTACTCGTACGCCTGGATGCCCAGGAAGGTGGTTCCCAGGATCGCGGTGAGGATGATCAGCGCCCGGAACCAGCCCTCTCGTCCGCGGCGGAGCTGCTCCAACGCCAGGTGGGCCGTCAGGCCGCTGCCCAGCAAGATGACGGTGTTCAGCAGCGGGACGCCGATCCGCAGCGAAGGCAGTCCCGGAGGTGGCCAGGTGCCGATGGAGTAGCGGAGGTGGACGTAGGAGGCGATCATCACGACGAAGAACATGGTCTCAGAGGCGATCAGGACCATGGCACCGAGGCGGGCGGCCGGCACGGCGGGTGGCCCGCCGGCGGCTCCCTGCCGGCCGGGCGGCTCCGCGGCTGGGGCGGCGGAGGGAATGGGTACCGGGACGTCCCATGGTCGCCACTCCCAGGCGATCAATGCGCCCAGCACGAAGACGGCGCCCAAAGCGATGACCAGGGCCGACAGGCCGACACCGCCGATGCCGACCGCGAGGAGGCCCAGAGCTGCCAGGAGAGGAGCGGGGCTCGTGGAGGAGGGTCCGGGTGTCGCGGGCTGCGGGTCGGCGGCCGGCTCGGACGTGCCCTCGGAGGGCGGGACGGTCTCTTCCGCGTCGGGCTGGCTGCGGTGCGCCGCGGTCGTCGTGCGTCCCTCCGCCAGGTAGTCCGCCCGATCCGGATGCTTGATATCCCACAGAGGGCGGGGCCCGCAGCACCGGCGTCAGCACCGAGAAGTTGCCGTGAGACGGGGGAGAGGTGGTGGCCCACTCCAGGGTCCAGGCGTCCCAAGGGTCGTCGCCGGCGATCGGTCCCGAGCGCAGACTGCGAAAGAAGTTCACCAGGAACACGATCAATCCCAGGGCGATGATGTAGCCGCCCACGCTCGAGGCCAGGTTAAGCCCGTTCCACCCCACATCTGCCGGGTAGGTGTAGACGCGTCGGGGCATCCCGAGCAGCCCCACGACGTAGAGCGGCATGAAGGTCAACAAGAAGCCGAAGAAGAGCAGCCAGAAGTTGACCTTGCCCAGCCGGTCGTCGAGCAGCCGCCCGGTCAACTTGGGAAACCAGTAGTAGACACCGGCGAAGACCGCGAACAGCGTCCCGCCGAACAGCACGTTGTGGAAGTGCCCCACGACGTAGTAGGTGTCGGTCACCTGCCAGTCGAACGGCACCACCGCGACGGTGACGCCGGTCAAGCCGCCCACGGTGAACAGGGCGATGAACCCGCAGGCGAAGAGGAGAGGGGTGCGCAGGCGCAGGGATCCACCCCACATGGTGGCCAGCCAGTTGAAGATCTTCACGCCCGTCGGGACGGCGATGAGCATGCTGGTGCCCGCGAAGAAGGCGTTGAAGACGACGTTCTCGCCGACGGCGAACATGTGGTGCGCCCAGACCAGGAACCCGTAGAAGCCGATGAGGATGAGCATGATCTCCATCGTGGTGCGTCCGAAGAGCGGCTTCCGGGAGAACACCGGCACCACCTCGGACATCATCCCGAAGGCGGGGAGGATGAGGATGTAGACCTCTGGATGTCCGAAGAACCAGAAGAGGTGCTGCCAGAGCACGGGATCGCCGTCGGGCGGCAGAAAGAAGCTGGTGCCGAAATGGCGGTCCAGGAAGAGCATCGACACCGCCAGGGTGAGGCTGGGTATCGCCGCCACGATGAGCCATGAGTTGATGAAGGTGGCGAAGGCGAACAGGGGGATCGACCGCAGCCTCATCCCCGGTGCGCGGAGACGGAGCATCGTGACGATCAGATTGATGGACCCCATCACCGACGAGACCCCGAGCAAGAGGATGGCCCATATCCAGAAGTCCACCCCCGGTCCCGGAGAGTTGATCCTGGAGGTCAGGGGTGCGTAGCTGAACCAGCCGGTGTTGGGCGCGCCCCCGAAGAGGAAGCTGGAGTAGAGGAAGACGCCTCCCGCGGCGAACAGCCAGTAGCTCAGGGCATTCAGCCGGGGGAAGATCATGTCCCGCGCCCCGATCATGAGCGGCACCAGGTAGTTCGCGAAGCCGACCAGGACGGGCATCGCGAAGAGGAAGATCATGGTGGTGCCGTGCATGGTGAAGACCTGGTCGTAGCGCTGGGGGCTGAGGAGGGTGTTGTTCGGCACGATCAACTGGGTGCGCATCAGCATCGCGAGGACGATCGCCACCAGGAAGTAGGCGAATCCGGTCAGGATGTAGAGCAGCCCGATGTCCTTGTGGTCGGTGCTGGTCAACCAGCGGGCGATTCCGCGCCGATCTCGCGGCAGCGGAGCGGCCTGGTCGAGGGCCCGCGGCTGGTCGGCCGGGGTGCTGATGCTCATCGCAGTCCTTCCAGATACGCGGTCAATGAGCGGATCTGCGGATCGGTCAGGTTGAGCGTCGGCATGAAGGTACCCGGCTTGATCTGTTGGGGGTTCCGTATCCAGCGCTCCATGTTGGCCGGCGCGTTCTCCAGCACGCCCGCACCGATGCTGATGCGGCTCCCGACGTGCGTGAGGTCGGGCCCCGTGTTCCCTTTGGCGTTCGTGCCTCGAATCGTGTGACAACCCGCGCACGGCTGGACCGCGAAGAGTCGCGCGCCCGCCTGGGCCTCGGTCCCCTGAGGTGGGGCGGCCGGCTGTTGTTGCCGCCTCAGCCAAGCCTCATAGACCGCGGGAGGGTCCACCACCACCCAGAAGCGCATGTGTGCGTGTTGGGCGCCGCAGAACTCGGCGCACTGACCCATGTAGCGACCCTCTTTGAGGTCCGTATAGGACGTGTGGTTCACCCGTCCGGGTATCACATCCGTCTTGCCGCCCAACTGAGGCACCCAGAAGCTGTGGATGACGTCGTTCGACTCCAGCGATACGTCGAGGCTTCGATCGGAGGGCAGGTGGATCTCGTTGGCGGTCGCGATCTTGGAGTCCGGGTACTCGACCGCCCACCACCATTGATGGCCGACTACGCGTACCGGCAGTTGTCCCTCGGCCGTCTGGATACGGACCATGCTCCGGACCGTGACGATGAAGAGGACGATGACGATGATGGCGGGGATGACGGTCCACGCCGTCTCCAACCTGCTGTTGCCGTACACCTGCTCGACCTCGTCGTCCGGGCGGCGTCGACTGCGGACGAGCGACGCGATCAGCAGCCCTTCGACCAGCAAGAAGATCGCTCCGCAGATGCCCGCCAGGATCCACATCAAGGTGACGATCTCGCGGGCGTCCTTCGATTCGGGCGCCAGCATGGTCGGGGAGCCGCAGCCGGCGAGGAGTCCGCCGACCGCCGACCCCATGAGCAGCAGGAGGAGCGCGGCAAGCCGACCCCGGGCGCGCCCGCTCACGGCAGCGACCCCCCGACTGCGGTCCCTCCGTGCGTCCAGGTGAGCGCCCCTCCGACGCCAGCGTCCAGGAGCATGGCGAGCAGGAGCAGGGCGAGGTAGGGGCCCGAGAGGCGGTAGAAGCGCCAAGCGGTCTACCGCCGACCCGGAGCGGGTCAACGCCAGGGCCAGGCCGCCCATGACCGCGCCGGCGACGAGCGCCCAGATCAGGTAGGTCGTGCCCCGGGCACCCTTGGACGACCGGCAGCAGAGACAGGCCGATCAGCGCCAACGTGTAGGTGGCGATCTCCCGGCGAGTCGCGTGGCTCCGAGACTCACCGGCAGGGTCGGGATCCCCGCGTCTGCGTACTCCTCGCTCTTGGCCAGGGCCAGCGACCAGAAATGCGGGGGGGACCAGAAGAACACCACCGCGCACAGGTAGACGATGTCCAAAGTCCACGGCCCGCCGCTGGCGGCCCAGCCGATCAGCGGCGGGAAGATGCCCGCCAGACCACCGGGGACCACGCTCCGCGGCGAACGGGGCTTGAGCAGCATCGTATAGATCACCACGTAGTAGAGGGCGCCGAGGGCGGCCAGGACCGCGCTCGCCGGGTTGACGAATGCGGCCAGGACCACGACGCCGGCAGCGCACAGAGCGAGCCCAAACACGAGGACCTGTGTGCGGCGGAGACGTCCGGCCGGCAGCGCCCTGTTCCGGGTGCGCGCCATGAGCGCGTCTCGCTCACACTCCAAGACGTTGTTCAACGCCGCCGCGCCGGCCACCGTGAGGCCGGTTCCCAGCAGCATCATGAGGAACGCCAGCAACGGCGGCGCGCCGGCGAGGAGGGCGGCGACCCCCGCAGTGACCATGGTCAAGCCGACGACTCGCGCCTTGGTCGTCTCGGCATAGTCGCGCAGGCGGCGGCGTGGGCCGGCCTTACCGGGCAAGGAGGACCGGCACCTTCGCGTAGTGGACGACGCGGTCCGACACGGACCCCAAGAGTAGGCCTCCGAACTGTCCCATGCCGCGGCTTCCGATGATGATGAGATCGGCGGAGTGGACGTCGGCCGCGTTGATGATCGCTTCGGCGGCCGGGCCTTCCAGCACGTCCGGCTCGGCCTGGACGCCCGCCTTCTGCAGGCCGGCCACGACGGTCTCCGCCAGGTGGCGGGTCTCGTGGATGTAGCGGATGTCGTCGGCGTCGGGAGTGCTCAGCCGCGGCATGGCCCGGAACGCGATGACGACGATGACCATGGCGTGAAAGGAGCGAGCCACCAGAATGGCCAGTTCCCGCGCCCTCTCTGATCCATCCGACCCATCGTAGGCCAAGACGATCTTCCGGAATCCTCCTTCGAGCATCTGCCTCTCCTTCGTCGGAAGCTCTCAACGGCACGCCCTGATGCCAGCATAACGCGTCCCCCGGCTCTCTCCGAAGCTTCATCGCGAGAGCGCGTCGAAAGGAGGTCGACGCCATCGGCCCGTGGTACCCTTCTTCAGTCCGGGATGAGCCCTCATCCCGTCCCCCGGAGAAGGACCGATCGTATGCTTTCGCAGAAGAAGTATGGCACCGTCGCCATAGAGCAGAACCGGCTGGAGTCCTGGCCCAACCCATCCCCTCATCGCCGGTACGCGGTGCGCTTCGACATCCCCGAGTTCACCTGCCTCTGCCCTCGCTCCGGCTTCCCCGACTTTGCGACCGTCCGGATCCGCTACCAACCCAAGGATCTCATCGTGGAGCTGAAATCCCTGAAGCTCTACGTCAACGGCTACCGCGACGTACCCATCTCGCATGAGGAAGCCGCCAACCGCATCTTGGACGACTTGGTCCGGCTTCTCGATCCTCACTGGATGAAGGTCGTGGCGGACTTCAATGTGCGCGGGAACATCAAGACGGTCGTCGTCGCCGAGCACGGGACGCGTTCGTGAAGGCCGGTTCCCCGTCCCCGCGCCTGCGATCCCGGAGATCGTGATGCACCAGTTCTTGCTGCTGAGCGGGGGATTGGACTCCTCCACGCTGGTCGCATGGGTCCGAAGCCGGCACAACACCGATCCGATCGTGGCCGTCAGCTTCCTCTACGGGCAGAAGCATGCGGTGGAGATCGAGTCCGCCCGGGCGATCGCCCGAGCGTATGGGCTGGAACACCGGTTGGTGGAACTGCCCCCGATCGGCGGCTCCGCCTTGACCGACGGCGACCGTCCGCTCCCGGAGGGCCGGGACCTCGACCGAGTCGTGGGGGTCGCCCCCTCGTACGTTCCCGCCCGCAACCTGCTCTTCCTGGCGCATCTGGCCAGTCTGGCCGACGCGCGCGGGCCGGCCAGGCTGTGGCTGGGGGTACACCGAGACGACCATACCGGCTACCCGGACTGCCGCCCGGAGTTCGTCACCGCGGCGAACGAGGCGGTCCGGCTAGGCACCCAGCACGGCGTGGAGGTGGAGGCGCCGTTCGTCGAGTGGAGCAAGCCCGACATACTCCGCTGGGGCCTGGCGCATGGGGTGCCGTACCACTTGACCCATTCCTGTTACCAGGGGCGCCGCCCTGCCTGCGGGGTCTGCGACACCTGTCAGGCCCGGCTGGCCGCTTTCGCCGCGGTCGAGCAGATCGATCCTCTGCCCTACGAGAGGACGGCAGCCGTGCCCCGAGAGGTCTGAGGCCGGCAGGGATGCGGACGACCATCACGAAGATCTTCCGCTTCGACGCGGCCCATAGCCTGCCCGAGCACGAGGGGCTGTGCCGAAACGTGCACGGGCACGGGTACCGCGCGGAGATCACGGTCGAGGGCCCGCTCCAGGAGAACGGTCCGGCGACGGGGATGGTCATGGACTTCGGTGATCTGAGCGGGCGGGTGCACCGGTTGGTCATAGAGCCGCTCGACCACCAGTACCTCAACGATCGCCTGGACGTGACTCCCACGGCCGAGGCGATCGCCGGCTGGATGTTGCGCACCCTGCGAGACGACGGCCTGCCCGTCGTGCGCGTCCGGCTCTGGGAGACGCCGACCAGCTACGCCGACGTTACCATCTGAGCGCACCCTTCGCGTGCTCGCGGTCTTCGACTCTCTTCAGGGCGAGGGAGTCTGGGCGGGCACGCCGATGACCTTCATCCGTCTGGCCGGCTGCAACGCCCCGGCTGAGGCGTTCGCCTGCGTGCGGTGGTGCGACACCCCCGACAGTTGGGACGGAGCGTGGCAGGGACCGATCGGGCAATCACCGACGTCATGGGATCGGTCGGATTGCCGCGCGTCTGCGTCACGGGAGGGGAACCGCTCCTGCAGGTCGGCGCATTGGAGGAGTTGGTAAGGCGACTGCACCGTCGCGACGTCAAGGTCCACCTGGAGACCAACGGCTCCGTGCCTCTGCCGCAGACGACTAGCGTTCGACTGGGTGACCGTGAGCCCGAAGCCGCCTCTCTACCGGATCGACTCCGCATTTCGCGGCCGTTGTCGACGAGTTGAAGTTGGTCGTCGACGGGGATTTCCGGGAGCACCTCGCCGAGCGCCTGGGCGGGGAGCACCCGGAGGCGGTCCTGTGCCTGCAGCCGGAAGCTTCCGGCGGCCGAGCCGCGGTCGAGCAGAGCGTCAGCATGGTGCTGGCCCACGGCGGCTGGCGCCTCTCTCTCCAGCTGCACAAGATCCTGGGGATCGAATAGCCGGGCACCTCGGCGCGCCTACTCGCCCAACCCCATGGCTGCGAGGACCCCCTTGTCCGTAGGGCGGACGGTCCAACCTGCCTTCTCTTCTCCCTCTTCGGCCAGGCGTTCGAGGTAGCCCTCCGCCTCCAGCACGTCGACGTCTGCGGCGAGTTCGGGCAACTCCGCCCCGAGCTCCTCCTCCAATCCCAGCGGGTCCAGGTAGGTCATCTCCGCCGAGCGGTCGAACCGGCGAACGACGAGGTGGAGCAGCATACGTTGTCGGTTGGTCAAGGCCATCGGTCCTCCTCGTTCTCCGGCGCGTGTCGCGTTCGCTGCGGGAGGGTCATGACGAGGCTAGCATCGACCTTCGGCCAGAGGCAATCGGTCGAACGGACCTTCAGCCTACGGGGCTTACCCCTCGACTAGTAAACACTACGTTGGCAGTATAAAATGCGGCGAGTCAGGGTGGCACGAACAGGAGGTGGGGGAGATGCCCCGTCGTCAGATCATCCGCATCGACGAGGCGCTGTGTACCGGTTGTGGGGAGTGTGTCCCGGCATGCGCGGAGGGGGCGCTCGAGATCGTTGACGGCAAGGTCCGCGTGGTTGAGGACATCCTCTGCGACGGTCTGGGGGCCTGTCTGGGCGAGTGCCCCGCGGGTGCGCTGACCATCGAAGAGCGGGAAGCGCCCGAGTTCGACGAGGCTGCGGTCGAGCGGCGCATGGCAGGGATCGCCGGGTCTGACGCGGCCCACTCCGCACCCGGGTCGGTCGCGCCGCCCGCCCAGACCTCGCCGGCATGCCTCGGTTCGCTCTCGCGGCTGCTTCGCCCCGAGAACGCGCCCGCTGCCGCATCGACCACAAGTGCCGACCCCGGACGTCGGCGGGTCCCGATCACCGATCCGACGAAAGTCTCCTCGCCCACTGGCCGGTCCAACTCGGTCTGGTGAACCCTCTCTCTCCGTTCTTGCGACACAGCGACCTGCTGATCGCCGCCGATTGCGCACCGGTGGCCTATCGACTGTTTCACGAGGACTTCCTCGACGGCCGCAGTGTCGTGATCGCCTGTCCGAAGCTCGACGACGGGGGCGCCCACCAGGCGAAGCTCGCCGAGTTGTTCCAGGCGTCCGCGCCCCGCTCGGTCACGGTGGTACACATGGAGGTTCCCTGTTGCTTCGGGCTCGTGGCGCTCGTGAAACAGGCTGCGCAGACGGCCGGACTGGACGTGCCGATCAGAGAGGCGGTGATCAGCGTCTCCGGTGAACGGCTCTAGCAGCAGGGCTGGGGCGGCTGCAGGGCGACGGGGGCGGGGAGCGATCGTCCCCCCGGCCCGGCTGCCGACCCCGCGGAGGCGCCCGAGGCGCCGGCTCTACTCCGTCTACGACGGTAACGCAGCTGTTCGATTGCCTGAATGATCGCCGTCACGTCGCGCTGTTCGTCCAACCCGGCGTGGTAGGCCCAGCGAACGGTCCCTGACCCGTCCAGAACGAAGACGCTTCTTTCCGGATGGCCGCGCTCCTCGTTGAAGACACCGAAGGCGCGGGCAGTCTCCCCGTGGGGCCAGAAGTCACTGAGCAGCGGGAAGTCGATGCCCCCGCAATCCTTGGCGAATGCGACGTGCGAAGGAATGCTGTCGCAACTTATGCCCAGAACCTGGGCGCCGAGCTCCTTGAACCTGGATCCATAAGCCTGCAGGATCGGGAGCTCCCGGGATCAGACGGGCGTCCAGTCGAGTGGGTAGAAGAAGACCACGACCGACGTGCCCGCTTTCAGGACGTCGGAGAGTCTGACCGTAGTCTGCTGATGTGACGGGCAGAGCGAAATCGGGAGCCTTCGCTCCCACTGCGAGTGGTGTTGCCATGGTGTTACCTCCTGCTGGGTGTGGCGGGCTCTTGTTGTAGAAAGAGATGCCCAATCGCCCCTGACGTGCGAACGCCGGCGCTCGATTGGCGCAAGGTCGAGATGGGAACGCAGAGATGGCCTTGCGCTTGGGCGCGTGGAGAGTGAGCGGCGGCCCGCGTGGGGCTCGAGCCCACGGGATAAGATGGGGCGGCCGTCGGGACCTAATGTCGGCCGCCTATCAGGACCTGGTCCAGCAGGGAGAGACTCGCTATGCGCACGCTGCACATGTACAACGTCCGTCCCGCCATCCCCGAGCGCCTGGCGTGTTTGGAGGAGCTGGCACTCAACCTCCGGTGGAGTTGGGACCACGAGACGCACGACCTCTTCCAGCGGCTCGATGCCGATCTCTGGCGGCAGACGAAGCACAACCCGGTCCTGCTTCTACTCTCCATCGACCAGGAACGGCTGCTCCGCGCCTCCGAGGACGACGCCTTTCTGGCAAACCTCGACCGGGTCTGCAGCGGCTTTCACGCATACATGAGTGAGCGGGGATGGTTCCCCAAGGCGTTCCCCGAGGCCGCGGGCATGCGGATAGGCTACTTCTCGATGGAGTTCGGTCTCGCGGAATCCCTCCCCATCTACTCCGGCGGCCTGGGCGTACTGGCCGGCGACCATCTGAAGACGGCCAGCCAACTCGACCTGCCGCTGGTCGGGGTCGGTCTTCTCTATCAGAAGGGCTACTTCACCCAATACCTGACGAATGACGGCTGGCAGCTGGAGCGGTATCCCATCAATGACTTCGGGAAGCTGCCGATCAGGCCCGTGCTCGGCGACGAGGGCGCCCCGCTCATCGTCACGGTCGATCTGGCCGGAAAGCCGGTGGCGATACAGGTGTGGCTGGCGCAGGTGGGACGCATCCCTCTCTACCTGCTCGATACCAACACTCCACCCAACGAGCCTTCGGAACGCGACATCACAGACGAGCTGTACGGAGGCGGGCCCGAAGAGCGCATCCGCCAAGAGATCGTTCTGGGCATCGGTGGCATTCGAGCGCTGAGGGCTATGGGGATCGAGCCGGAGGTATGCCACATGAACGAGGGCCACTCCGCCTTCCTCTCCCTCGAACGCATCCGGCAGCTGATGAAGGACGAGGGTCTGGACTATTGGGTGGCGCGGCAGGCCACAGGTGCAGGCACCGTATTCACCACGCACACCCCGGTACCGGCGGGTTTCGATCTCTTCCCGTCCGAGCTGATGCAGAAGTACTTCGGCGAGTACTCGAAGGAGTTGGGGCTCGACTGGCAGCAGTTCATGGGCAAAGGGCGGTTGCACGCCGACGACCCCAACGAGCCGTTCAACGTCGCGGCACTGGCGGTGCGCCATGCGCCCAGACGGAACGCGGTAAGCCGGCTCCACCGGAGCGTGACGGCGCACATGCTCAAGGAGACCTGGACCGAACTCCCGGAGGACGATATCCCGGTCGGCTGGGTGACCAACGGTGTACATCTCTCCACCTGGACCGGTCCGGACATGGCCGTGCTCCTCGATCGATACGTGGGTCCTCGCTGGCGCGAGGACCCCAGTGATCATTCCTTGTGGTCCCGGGTGCACCGTATACCGGACGAGGAGCTCTGGCGGGCCCACGTCCGCTCCCGAGAAAGCCTGGTGGCCTTCGCCAGGATTCAGTTGGAGTCCCAGTTGGAGCGACGGCATGCATCTGCCCGAGAAGTGGAGGTCGCCCGCAGCGCTCTTCGTTCCGACGCCCTCACCATCGGATTCGCCCGTCGATTCGCCACCTACAAGCGGGCGACTCTCCTACTCCGTGAGGTCGATCGGCTGAAGGCCCTGCTCTTGGACGAGGAGCGACCCGTTCAATTCCTGTTCGGCGGTAAGGCTCACCCTCGGGACGACGCCGGCAAGGAGTTCATCCGACAGATCGTGCGTTTCGCGCAGACCGAAGGGGTCAGCCACCGGTTCGTCTTTCTCGAGGACTACGACATCAGCAAGGCCCGCGCGATGGTGGCGGGCGTGGATGTCTGGCTGAACACGCCCCGAAGGCCCATGGAGGCCAGTGGCACCAGCGGTATGAAGACTCTGCCGAACGGCGGGCTGAACCTTTCGGTCATCGACGGCTGGTGGGCGGAGGGCTACCGCGACGGGGCGGGTTGGGCGATAGGCGGCGGCGAGCAGTACGACGATTTCGAGTACCAGGACCGTATCGAAGCGCAGGCCCTGTTTAGCCTGTTGGAGCAAGACGTCGTGCCCCTCTTCTATGAGCGAGGTCCGGACGGGCTCCCCCACGGCTGGATCAAGATGATGAAGCGGTCGATGAGCGTCCTCAGTCCCTTGTTCTCATCCACCCGGATGGTCAAGGAGTACGCCGAGTCCTACTACCTTCCCGCCTACAGCCAGTCGCTCAGGCTTTCGGCCGACGGTTTTACCGCCGCGAAGCAGATCGCCGAGTGGAAGAACCGCGTCACCGAGGCCTGGCATGACGTCAACGTTGTATCGGTGAGCAACAGCGGGCCGAGTGATGTCGTGGTCGGGGAGTCGTTGCCGCTCGAAGCTCGGGTGCATCTTGGCTCGTTGACACCGGCCGATGTGCGCGTGGAGATCTACCACGGGGTCTTATCGCCCGACGGCTCTATCACTCATGGTCGGTCCGAACCCATGGAGTGGGTGGCGGTGGACGGTGATCTCCAGTTGTACCGAGGTGCGATCCCTTCGGAGCTATCTGGAGCCCACGCCTTCGCGGTACGTATCCTCCCGAGCCACGAGGACGTCCTTACCCCCAATGAGATGACCCAGGTCTCGTGGGAATGAGCCGACGCTTTTCGTACACGGGGCAGGTCCAGCCGCGCTAGGCTGAGACGACGCGCAGCGCGGGGTAGAGTCTCGGCCCTCGGCCCTCGGCCCTCGGCCTCCCCGGGCCCTGGGCCCTGGGCGCGCTCGCGGCTTGGGGTGCGCCAGCGCTTCTCGCTACTCGTTGAAGCGGCGCCGTGGGTGTAGCCGAGCGCGCTCACTGACCGCGCCGCCCGCGAACGATGGACCAGTTTCCCGGCGCTGTTATGTGGGGGTGTCGCCGACACCGCGACCATGGCTCTTAGTGTGAAGAGCCAAAGTGACGTGGTGTCTCTTGATGACGCTCGAGAGAGAGTCGCTGCTGCCAATGCTCAAGAACGGACTCAGTTCGTTGCCGCTGAACCGTTGGCTCGCTGCGAGTGACACTTGCCTAGCCGGCCTTGGCCCTTATCCCGTCTTGATGATCGTGCTTGGTCGGCGTCTTTCCGGGCTGTGGCGGCGCACGGCGCTCGCGTCGCGGCGCACGTGGCATGACGGTGACCCTCACTCTGCTGTGCGACGGAGTCTTCTTGGTCGCAATAGAACTCGTGCCTGCATAACTCAAGAGGTGTTGCGAAGGTTCACCCTTACCCGATTGTCCAAACCCGTGTCCCGGCCATCAGACAGGCGTGGTGAACGTGGCGCCGGATGTTCTCTCAGACGAAAATCTTTGTACCAATCTGCAAGACATTATAGACGCCCATGAACTCTGACGGAGTCATTCGCCTCAGTTGAGTATCCGGAATTGGACAGATAGTGCAACTCGAGGGAACAGTTGCACAAGTAGAAGAAGATGAATACTGTGACTGCTCCAGGATGGACGGTGCGCGATTACGGTCTCTTTCATTCTGTTGACAGCAATACAACCTTAGTTGTAATGTCCGCTGTGGACGGTTCATGAATCTCGGGATGGGACAATCTCGTCATTGATTGGGATTGCTCGGGTTCTGAACCTCACTGTAGTGCCACAGTTTGCCGCGGAGGGATTACCGAGAGGACGAGGGAGGAGAGGGTATGCGCGGCACTATTTGGTAAAATGCAGGTGGTGTCTTCTTGCCGCGTTGGTTCAAGCCGCCAGGGCGGGATGCCGATAGGTGGGGCAGATGCCGGTTCGCCATCTCGGGGCTTCGCTTGACATCTTCTGAAGCTACGGCTGAACTGCCTCAGACGCTCCGCTCCGACACGGGACTGGAGCATCGTCTATGTCTGTGCTGCTGGGCGCGCTTGGCCTGGGTGCGGTCGTGGTCTGCTGGCAGCTTTCTCCGAGTATTCGCGAACTGCGCGCTTGGCTGTTTTCTCGCATTTGGTCTGTCTGTCTTGCTCGTCGCCGGCGTCTTTGCCGACGTCTACCGAGTGCGGGTGTCGGCGAATGGTTCTGAGGTATCGGCTGGTTTTCTTGCCGACTTCCTCGCCGGGGCATTGTATGGTCCTCTTGCCGCCTTTCGTGTCGCTGTGGTCGGAACGGTTCCGGTTTGCGTCGAGGCCCTCGTACCCGCGCCTTCTTCGAGTTCTCCGTTTTTGGACTGTCCGCGGCCGCCGGCTCAGACAGTCTTTTGGCTGGTGATCGTCGAGTTCCGGTCAACTTCTCACAGACTGTATCGACTCGTGCGCGCTGGCGTTCTGTCCGCGCTTGCGTATCAGTTGACCAACCTAGTTCTTAGCTGCGCCCGTCGCGTATTTGAGGAGATGGGCTCAGTCTTCGGAGATTCTGGGACGAAGTCTTTGCCCCGTATATTGGGTTCCACTACTTCTTCCTGGCCCTGGGATTATGCTGCTATTCATCGCTGCGTGCTAATGCGAAGACTTCGGCCACAATGGATACCAAATCTCGCAACTGCTCTATATTGTTCTCTTCTTCCTGCCAGTTCTGGGTCTGGTCTACGCTTTCAGGATGTTTACCCGGGAGCGGGATCTCTCGGAGCGGCTAGAGCGCTTTTCTCTGCAGATGGCGGCCAGTATGATCACGGCCCTCGACCTGAAGGATAATTACACCGCTCAGCATTCGGCTGCGGTGGCGCAGTACTCGTTTGATATGGCGCGTGCTCTCGGTATCGGGGAAGAGGACTGCTATCTCGCGCACTTGGCGGGATTGCTGCATGATTTGGGAAAGATCAGCATCCCCGACAATGTCCTCAACAATCGTTCTGCCTTGAGTGATGCTGAATGGCGGTTGGTCAAGACTCACTCTGAGGCGGGCAAGCACATCCTAGGCAATATCTCCGAGTTCGGAGAGTTGGCCGATATCATCCTGTATCACCACGAGCGCTACGATGGCCACGGGTACCCGTCGCATCTAGAGAGCAACGAGATCCCGGTGATAAGCCGCATCGTGTCGGTCGCAGACAGTTACTCGGCGATGATCTCAGAGCGACCCTACAGTCCCCGCATGAGCGAGCAAGAAGCGGCCGAAGAGATCAGCCGACAGGCCGGGAAGCAATTCGACCCTCAGATCGCAGCAGTGTTCGTCGACTTGTTGAATTCTCGTTCGCCTGCGTATCGGCTGGCCGAGGATGTCGACTTTCATGTCGAGTTCCAGAAGGTCAGGTTCTTGAGGAATCTCGTCGACCGGGGGGCGCGCTGATGTGTCTGGCCTGCCCGCGTCGCCTGGCTTGTGAACATGACGGGACGGGCGAGGCGATCCATATGTGCACGGTGTGGTGACCCGGAGGGAACGATCCCGCGGCATCGTGATCCCCAAGATCCTGGCCGCCCAGGCACTCTCCAGTGTGGGTACCTCTGTGTCCGCCGTCGCACTGGCGGTCATGGTGTTCGACCTCACCGGGTCGGTGCTTCACATGGGTGCCATCCTCGCCGCGTCCGCGGTGCCCATCGTGGTGATGAGCGTCATGGGTGGAGTGCTGCTCGATCGCTACGACGGCCGCAATTTGATGGTCGTGAGCGATCTGCTCCGCGGCGGGTTGATCCTGGTCCTGCCGTTCCTCGCGGGTTTGTCGATAGTCTGGATCTACCTCGGAGCGGCCACCATCGGCGCCATGTCGGCGTTGTTCAACCCGAGCCAGGTGGAGTTGCTGGCGCAGCACACCGAGCCTGAGTCGCGCGTCCGCACCAACTCGATGCTGTCGATCGCCCGGGATGGAGCCGAACTCGGTGGATACCTGCTCGGTGGCGTCCTGGTCGCGTCTCTGGGCTACTTCGTCACCTTCTCCCTTGATGCAGCGACCTACGCCTTGTCCGCGATGCTGCTCCTGACCGTGCCTCGAACGCGGGCCAGGGCATGCGCCGGGGTGGGCGCTGCCGGTCGGCTGCTGCGGGAGGTGCCGGCGGTGGTCCAGACCATCTGGCGTGACCCGGCCTTGAGGGTCAACATGTTGGTCTCCTGCTTCCCGATGGCGGCGTTGATGATGGTCACTCCGAACGCCTACGCGCTGGCGCTGCAGGTCTTCAAGACCGGCCCGAAGGGGTTGGCCTGGATGGAGACGTTCACGGCTATCGGTCTCTTGCTGGGTGGCTTGGTCGCCGGGCGCCGCGACTACCGTGGGGACCTGAACGTCTACGTTCTCGAGTCACTCGCCCTCATGTCTGCGATGTACTTCTTGGTGGCGTTGGCGCCCGGTTTCTGGTGGGCGGCGGTCCTGCTGGCGCTCGGCGCCGTCGCCAACGTGGGGGTCGTTGTCGGGTCCATCACCCTGTTCCAGAGCGTGGACGCCACGCCCGAACGAGGGAGGATTATTGCCATTCGGAGTGGGTCTGGCCAGCTGGGGAACCTGCTTGGGCTCGTCTTGGGAGGTCTGGTTGGATCAATGCTGGGGGTCCGCCCGGCGTTCTTCCTGATGGCGACTGCCGGCTTGGCCCTCACCGCCCTTGTCTACATCCCATACTTGCTGGGAAAAAGGAACAGGACCCTATCCGCCAGAGCCCAAGAAGGTCGCGCGTAAGCCGCGCGGAGACACCGAAACGGCAGGGATTATGACAGCAGAGGAAAGAACGCCGGCGACCGATCCGTCTCTCAGGATAGGCGGCATGGCCATGAACAATGGGCTGTTGCTCCAGACCGCCCGTCATTGGGCGGCGGCGATCCGGGAGGCGGACGGAACCATCCACGTGGCCTCCGGGCAAGAAGCCCGGTATCGGAACGAAGGGCGACAGTATCCCGCTCGTCCGAGGGGTGATGCGTCTGGCCGATGCTCTGCTGTGCTGCCCGCGGTCAAGGCGAAGCTGGGCGGCGCGGTCATGCCGTTGCAGGGCGCCAAGGTGGCGGGCGCACTGGGGGCATCGGCTATCGGTACGTTGGCGTTACGGCGACGGAAGGGCGGTTCGGTCCTGACGCAGGAGGTGATGGCGGCATTCCTGGCCCTCGCGCCTGCGGTCGTGGCGTTGCGAGACTCGCCGCTTGCTCGGTATCACGGAGCCGAGCACAAGAGCATCGGCGAATTCGAGCGGCTGGGACGGGGCGAGTCGCCGGCGGAGGCGACGAAGGAGCATGAGCGTTGCGGATCGAATGTGGTCGGTCCGTTGTTGATGACGACGATGATCGCGAATGCGGCCGTCCGCGCCGGGTCTCGGCGTCCGACTCCGCTGGCGACGGCGGTCGCCAGCTTGGTCAGCTTGGGGTCGGCGATGGAGATGTTCCGCTGGATGACCAAGCATCCGGAGTCGACGTTCGCTCGGGTGATGTCGGGCCCGGGCCATGCCCTCCAGCAGTACCTGACCACCGAGGAGCCGACGGAGGAGCAGATGGCGGTCGCGCACGCCGCCCTGGCCGAGTTGCTGCGAGTGGAGGGGGTAGGCATCGAGCAGTCAGAGCCGGCTCTCAGTTGACTTCGAGCCGGACTCAGCCCTTCAACTCCTTGAACCCGCGGTGAAGCACTCGATAGGCGCTGTCCAACGACTGCGGGATGACCCGGACGTCGGCGACGACGGGCATGAAGTTCGTGTCGCCCAGCCAGCGGGGCACCAGGTGGACGTGCAGATGGTCTTTGACGCCGGCGCCGGCCGCGGCACCGAGGTTGAGGCCCATGTTTATCCCCTGGGGGGTGAACTCGTTCTTCAGGACGCGGATGGCGTCCTGTGAGAGTGCCATCACCTCTGCAAGGATGGCGGGGTCGAGGTCCTCCAACTCGCCCACGTGGGCGTACGGGGCCACCATCAGGTGCCCGTTGTTGTACGGAAAGGTGTTCAGGAGCACATAGGCCGAGCGTCCCCGCCACACGACGTGGTTCTGCTCGTCGGTCGTCTCGGCCGCCTTCGCGCAGAAGATGCAACCCTCGGGCTTCTCGGCTTTGATGTACTGCACGCGCCACGGGGCCCAGAGTCGCTCCATCACTGCTCCTTGGGACTGGTCGGTGTCGGTCGCCAGCCATTCTACTAGGGGGTACGGGGGCCACAAAGGGGACCCGGCCTAGTCGAGGCGAAGATGCGCACGCACTCGTCGTGTGACAGGTCTGCGGTTGACCTGGTTCGGTTGCGCGCATGCCTTGTCGCCGGAGAGTGTGGCGAGTACCCTGGACGTCGTGGACCCTCGTCTCTCGTTGCCGGCGCGCCGCGTCGCTTCCCGTCTCCCCCTCCTCGTCGTGGTCACGGGTGCGCTGCTCGTGATCGGTGGAGTGCTGGCGGTGCCCCCGGACGCGACGCTCAAAGGCACGACGCGGTTGGTGTTCTTCCACGGAGCGGTGGTCTGGACCGCGCTGATCGACGCCGCCCTGGCGAGCATGCTGGGCCTGGCGATGGTCGTCGTGGGGCTCCTCTTCGACCGGAGGAGGGTCCCGGCCGCTCGAGGCTCCGACGTGATCCTATGGCGGTTGCTCTCGTTCGCGACGCTGTTCTGGGTGCTTACGTTACTGCTGAGCTTCCCGGTCATGCAGGCCAGTTGGGGCGGCATCCTCTGGGGCGAGACCCGGCTGGTGATGACGTTCCAGGTGGTCTTCCTCTACCTGGTCGTCTGGGGACTGTGCTTTCTCTTCTTGCTCGACCGCAGGCGGCTCTGGCTGGCCGTGGTCAGCAGCCTGACCGGCCTGCTGACCACGTACCTCGTGATGAGCACGCCGGGCACCTTCCATCCGGACAATCCCGTCTTCAGATCGGGGGACCCCCGATTCGTGGGGAGCTTCCTGGTGATCCTTGCCGGACTGGTCTGCATCAGCGGGGGAGCCGCATTCCTGCGGGCTCTCCCGTCACCGGCCGGGCTCGCCGGGGAGCCTCGCGCCGACGTCGGGGTCTAGCCCGCGTCCTCGCGTCCAGCATCGACGTAGACGTTGGCCGACGTCACCCGGAACCTCTAGAATACGACGAGTGCGTACCTGCCTTCGCAAAGGAGTGCCCGAACGATGAGACCAGTGAGCTCTGAGTGCGGCCTCGCGGGCCCGAGCGGGCTGCGGCCGTGACCGGGAGGCCGGTGGACGAGTCGTTCGCCTCGGTTCAGGCCGCAGAGCTTGCCCCTCGCGGTATCGAGGTGCGACTGCTCCCGATCGAGGAACTCGTCTTCGATGAGCGCACGGTGTTGAAATGCCGATACTCGTGCCCGGCATGGGGCAGACGGTGGACGTGCGGCCCGCAGACCTGGGGGCCGCAGGAGCTGATCCCTCTCCTGAGCCGCTATACCAAGGTCCTGCTGTTGACGGGCGTGGACGGACCCGGCGTGGCCTCGAGTGCTCTTGCGGTGGAACGCGCCGCGTTCGCGCAGGGCTACGCACTCGCTCTTGCCGTGGCGGTGACCCCGTGTTCTGGGTGCGCCGAATGCGGCTATCCCGACGTCGAGTGCCATAACAAGGCAGACCTGCGCCCGGAGTCGCCGATGGCCGGCATCGATACGTTGGCGACGCTCCGTCGTCTGGGCGTGTCTCTGGAGGGACCCGGCGGATGGACCCGCGCCAGCTTCGTGTTCCTGGAATAGGCGGGTGAAGCAGTGCCCGAGCCGGGGTGGGCCCTGGCCCCAGCGATGAAGGAGTGCCAGTGGAGACGGTCGAGACCTCGTCGTCGAGCGCGACCCTCCGCTGTTCGTTTGGCGACCGCTTCGCCGGCCCTTACGCCGAGGAGGTGGTCGCGCGGTTGGCCCGGCCCGACCTTGCCGACGTTAGGGCCGTGGTGTCCTGGCGCGGCGTGGCCGCGAGCGACGAGGTATGCCATGTCTCGCTCGCCCTAGCGTATCTGGACCTGCTGCAACGAGAGTCCTGCGGACGCTGCACCCCCTGCCGCATCGGCACCGACGTCATGCGCCGGGCGTTCCGCCGGCTGCAGAGCGGGCAGGGGAGCCAAGACGACATCGAGTCGGTGCGCGAGTTGGCCGAGCAGATCGACGACACCGCCCTGTGTGGCGTGGCGAACACGGTCCGCGAACCCATCCTGGGTCTGCTGGAGGTCGGGGCCGAGCATCTGGCCGCCCACGCCGCCGGGTCGACGTGCCCCGACGAGAAGACGGTCGGCTGGATCACGGCTCCCTGCCGTTCCACCTGTCCCTCGACCGTCGACTGCCCGAGCTACATCTTTCAGATCATGGAAGAGCACCCCAGGCTCGCGACGCGACTGGTCAAGCAGGACAACCCGCTGCCGGCCGTCATCGGTCGTACCTGTCACCATCCGTGTGAGGGCAACTGCAGCTTGAATCCCGTGGGTCAACCGATCGGGATCAACGCCCTCAAGCGTTGGGCGGCTGATCGGGCTGAAGGCTTGGTCGCGGGCGACGAACCGGCGATGAGGTTGGCCGTGGACGGTCTTTTCGGTCCGCCGGTCGGTGAAGAGAGGCTGCTCTCCGCGCCGCACGAGGTGGCGGAGGCGGCCAGTCTTGGCGTCCCGCTTCACGCAGCCTCAGGTGGGCCGGGCGACGCCCGGCAGCGGGTGGCGATCGTCGGCGCGGGGCCCGCCGGTCTGTCCGCGGCCTACTACCTGGCCCGGTGGGGCTATCGTCCCGTGGTCTTCGAAGCGCTTCCCGTACCCGGCGGGATGCTGTATGTCGGTATCCCTGAGTACCGCCTGCCCAAGGGCGATCTGCAACGGGAGGTGGATCTCATCGCCGACGAAGGCGTCGAGATCCGGTATGGCCAGGCGGTCGGCCGGGACGTGACCTTCGCCACCCTGCTGGCCGAATACCCGGCGGTGTTTCTCGGCATCGGGGCGCACTCCGGCAAGAAGCTGAAGATCCCCGGAGAAGAGCTCCCGGGCTCGATGGACGCGATCGACTTCCTGAGGCAAGTGGCGCTGGGTCAACCGGTGACCTTGGGGGAGCGGGTACTGGTGATCGGTGGCGGCAACTCAGCGATGGACGCAGCGCGTACCGCGCTGCGCCTGGGCGCGCGGGACGTGACCATCGTCTACCGGCGCGCTCGGGAGCAGATGCCGGCCAATCCCTGGGAGATCGAGGAGGCGGAGGAGGAGGGCGTCGGCTTCCGCCTCCTCTCTGCTCCGGTGCGCTGCGAGGGCGATACTTGCGTGAGTGGTCTGGTCTGCCAGCCGATGGAGCTGGGTGCGCCGGACAAGAGCGGGCGGCGAAGCCCGGTACCGGTCGCTTGCGACCCGTTCTCCCTCGACGCGGATACGATCATAGCGGCGGTCGGCCAGCGACCGGACTTCTCACCGTTCGTCGCGGGCACGGGCCTGGAGCTCAACCAATGGGGTTATCTGGAGTGCGACCCTTACACCGGCATGACCACGCGGGCCGGTGTCTTCGTCGGAGGCGACGCCGTCAACGGCGGCGCGTCGGTGATCGAGGCGATCGCGGCCGGAAAGTCCTCGGCCAAGTACATCGACCGGTACCTCCGCGGCGAGGCGGTGCGCGAAGACGACGAGGACAGGACCCGCCGCATCGCTGTCTACCTGGGAGCTCAAGACAGTCGGGAGAGGCTGCTTCCCGGCCGGGACTACGGCCGCCGCGAGCCCATGCCCATGCTGCCTCCTCAGGTCCGGCGGGCGAGCTTCAGCCACACGGAATTGGGTTACTCCACCCAGCAGGCGCGGGTCGAGTCCCATCGCTGCCTGAGGTGCCACCGACCGCTGGTCGTGGCCTTCTGACCGACCTCCTCCTGGAGGCCGCGTCGGCAGCGCGACCCGCTGCGCCGCCGACCCGGGGCCGACCGGCGTCGGCTCAGCCGCAGGCCGTGGACGCGGCCCACGCGGGAAAGGCAGGCCGCGGCACCGTCCCTGCGCATGCTGGCCACGTGTTCCCACGTGATGTCGTCGTCGTTCACGGCTTCGGCGAGCATGCCCCGCGCGAAGGCCTGGTGCATGGCGCAGATCAACTCGTCGTGGTCGTGGGGGAACTCGCGGAAGGGGCAGTTCCGCTCGGTCAGCAGGTAGCTACCGGTGTCGTTCTCCCGCGCCCACTCGGTGGCGCCACCCAGTTCGCGCAGTACGTCGCAGATGGACCGCAGGCCGTGGTCGAGGGGAAGGTTGGTTCCCCCATCGACCTCTTGCATGTACTGCCGCCCCCAGTCGCGGGCGAAGCTCCGGGCCACTTCGATGTCGACTCCGGTCCTGCTGGCCAACTCCAGGCTGAGCTGGGCGAGGAACTGATAGTTGCGCGGCGGCAGGCTGATGGAGAGAGACTCCGGGTTGGGCAGGAAGGCCAGCTGAGGGCGTCCGACCGCGCCCTTCGTGTGCCTCTTCTGCGACACGATCAGCCCCGCATCTTCGAGTCGGTTGAGGTGGATGCGGATGGCGCTGTGGTGCATCCCGAATATCCCCACCAGATCCTTCACGGTCAGCGGGTTCTCCGCGCCGGCGATCTGAGAGAAGATGGCGAACCGGGTCTCTTCGCCCAGAGCCTTGCTGATCTCGAGGATATCGGGCCGGACTTCGAACATGGCACCGCCTGCCGGACTGTTTGTACGCAGTCCGACTCTAGCAAACGGCATGCGTGATGGAAACCGACCGCGGCGAGGGCACCCGCCCGATCAAGCCCGGCGGCCCCTCGCAGCGGACGTCAATCGTCCCAGCGGAACTCCGGCATGGTGTGCTTGTCCCAGATCTCCCCGGTGGCGTCGTCGATGGCGGCTTCCTCCTCGGCGGTCATGTCCGTGAGGAGGGGCTGATCGGTGAGTAACTCGACCTCGAGCTCTGACGCGTCGATGCGCCCCTTGTCGTCCATGCCGGCGTTCGTGCTGAGGAAGTTCTCGGCGAGCTCGTGCAACTCCATGCCTTCGGCGAACAGCGTGACGCGCTCCTCGCCCCCCGTGTCCGGCTCGAGTCTGACCAAGTACTGATACCAGACGATGTCCCAAGCGACCGTGATCAACACCCGGGTCCCGGGACCGACGACCCGCATCAGATTGACGACGGGCGAACCCAGGCTCCTGCGCACGCTCCGCGTCTTCTCGGTGAACGCGCTCTCGTTGAAGAGTCGCTGTACCTGGTGAAGCTCCTCCACCGTGAAGCGGGCCGCCTGCACGGCGACGTCGGGCGCGGGTGGGGGGAAATGGGCGGGGACGCGCTGCCCGTGGTCCGCGGCGGGAAGTCCCGGCGCGGCATGATCCCCGGCCGCGACGACGGTGGGGGAGGAGCTGAGCCCTCGCCGTTCACGGCCGGCTGGTCGCCCCCGGTCCAGCCAAGAAGGTCCTCCGCGCTGCGCAGGCGGTCGCGCGTGCGGGACAGGTCCCCCTCGACCGTGCGCACCCTTCGCTCGAGGTCCATCGTGGCGGCCCGCCAGTGCTCGGCGTCATCTTGAAAGCGTTGCAGAGCGTCGAGAAGACCCTGCAGTCCGACGGCCTCTTCCTCGCGCCGGGCGAGCAGGGCTTCGACCCAAGTACGGAGCTCGTCGATGTCGGGAGGGTGGGAGCCTGCTTCCTCGCCGTCCTCTCCGCGCATCGTCGAGGGCCGGTGGAGCGAGCACGAGGCGCACACGCGCAGGAGCGTGCCGTCTTCATCCTCGAGCTCGTATGCCTGCTCGTCTAACGGGGCTTCACACAGCGCGCACTGGTCCCCGGTCATCAACGATGGATCCCAGGCTTCGTCCATGGTCGTGGCCTCCCGGATAGCTCCTGAAAGTAGGGCGTGTCCCGACTCAGGCTGTTCCACACCCGCCGAGGAAGTATATACCTCGCCCGTCGGCCGGTCGCACGGGAGGCCGCCGCCGAAAGGGCGTCGGGAGGCCGGGAAGAAGGGGCCGATGGTAGACTCCGACCGACTCGGAATGTTCGGGCCGTGCGCGAGAAGGAGGTCGCCGAAATGATCGATGTTCGGCTCTTTGCCACCCTTCCGATGCATTCCTCGACCGGGCGCAAGGCCTTCCAGTTGGAGCCGGTGCCCGGCCTGACCGTGCGGGACGTCGTCGCCGGGGAGGGACTGGGCGAAGCGGAGATCCACATCGTCATGATCAACGGAGTCCACGGCACGCTGGACTCAGCCTTGAGCGACGGTGACCGGCTGGGATTGTTCCCGCCCATCGGGGGAGGTTGACGTGGAGCTGTCGATCGCCGGCACCAGGCTGACGTTGGTGCAGGGCGATATCACGGTCCAGCGGGTGGACGCCATCGTGAACGCGGCCAACTCCGGTCTGCTGGGCGGGGGCGGCGTGGACGGGGCCATCCACCGCGCTGGGGGACCGGCCATACTCGCCGAGTGCCGCGTGATCCGTGACGAGCGGGGAAGGCTGCCCGCCGGCCAGGCCGTCTCCACGACGGCGGGGCGGCTGCCGGCGAGGCGGGTGATCCACACGGTCGGACCGGTCTGGTCGGGTGGCCGGACGGGCGAGCCCGAGACGCTCGCGTCCGCCTACCGATCCAGTCTGACGGTTGCTCGGGAGGAAGGGCTGCGGACCGTGGCCTTGCCCTCGGTCTCCACCGGCGCCTATGGCTATCCCGTGGAATCGGCGGCCCAGGTCGCCCTGGGAACGGTCGCGGAGGAGTTGCGCGCCCACCCGGAGGCCTTCGACGAGGTGCGCTTTGTCCTGTTCGACGAGCGCTCGCTCAAGAGCTACGAGCGCGCATTGCGCGAGATCTCCCCCGGCGAGGGGATTGGGTGACTTTGCCAGAGTGCCCGGAGCGGAAGGTCGGAGGGAAACGGTCGAGGAGCGAGGTGGCTCAGTGACGGCAGTGGCGGGGAAGATCGCAGAATCCATGGAGCGCTCATCCTGGATCCGGAAGATGTTCGAAGAGGGGGCTCGGCTGAAGGCCGAGCACGGTCACGACAAGGTCTTCGACTTCAGCCTGGGCAACCCGAACTTGGAGCCGCCCCCGGAGTTCCAGCAGGTCCTGAGGGAACTGCTGGCCGACACCAACCCGTGTTGGCACGGCTATATGCCCAACGCCGGCTATCCGTCGACGCGCGCGGCGGTCGCGGCGCAGGTGTCGGTCGAGCAGGGGGTGGAGGTGCCTCCTCAGAACGTGGTGATGACGGTAGGGGCGGGAGGGGGGTTGAACGTCGCCCTCAAGGCCGTCCTGGATCCGGGCGACGATGTCCTCGTCCCCCGGCCATACTTCGTGGAGTACGACTTCTACGTGGACAACCACGGCGGCGCGCTCCGCACGGTGCCCACCACGCCGGAGTTCGACCTGGACGTGCCCGCCATGGAACGGGCCCTGACTCCGCGGACGCGGGCCGTGATCATCAACTCCCCCAACAACCCCACCGGACGGGTCTACTCGGCGGAGTCCATCGCCGAGTTGGGGCGTCTCCTGGAACGGGCGAGCGCAGACCGGGGCCGGACGATCTACCTGATCGCCGACGAACCCTACCGCAAGATCGTGTACGGGGACACGCGG
The DNA here is from genome assembly GCA_963796315.1 of uncultured Actinomycetota bacterium. Lineage (GTDB taxonomy): Bacteria > Actinomycetota > Thermoleophilia > RBG-16-64-13 > RBG-16-64-13 > CAWCLH01. Next base: position 917,793 of record CAWCLH010000020.1, on the reverse strand, counting down.
GTGCCTTCGGTCTTGGCCGCGTATCCCAACACGATCGTGGCCAGCAGCCACTCCAAGGACCTGTCCCTGGCGGGGGAGCGGATCGGCTATCTGGCGGCCCACCCGGCCATCCCCGACGTGGAGACGCTGATGGACGGCCTGGTGCTGGCCACGCGCATCCTGGGGTTCGTCAACGCTCCCGCCCTCATGCAGCGCGCGGTCGAGCGCCTGCAGGACGTCCGGGTCGACCTGGGTCTCTACGAGCGGAACCGGGACCGGTTGCTCGGAGGCCTGGTCGACGCGGGGTTCACGGTGCCTCGCCCAGACGGCGCCTTCTACCTGTTCCCCCGTTCGCCCATCGACGACGACGTGGCCTTCGTCCGGGAGTTGCAGGACGAGTTGGTGCTGGCGGTGCCGGGAAGCGGCTTCGGAGGGCCGGGCCACTTCCGCATGGCGTACTGCGTGGCGCCGGAGACCGTCGACGGGGCGCTGCCGGTGCTGCGAGAGGTGGGGCGCCGCTACTTCGGGTGACCCTCCGACCGAGGAGTCAGGCCGGCCGGACGGGCCAGACGATCTCCGTCCGGTACTCCTCGGGTCCACCGACCTCGTCGGGACCGTTGAGGTAGTGCTCCCGGGGCGGACCGCAGGGGACCAGGCCGTGGCGCTTGATCCATTCGTCGAGGGCTTCGTAGGTCTCCACGATCCCGTCGTAGGGGCCCACGTGCAACGAGTAGGCCTCCTCGCCCGCGGGGAGCTCGCCGGCCAGTATCCGGCCGCTGGGCTCGAGGGCGCGGGCCAGGGGCACGCCGATCTCGACGTCCGTCTCCTCGCCGGCGATCTCGTGATAGATGGCCAGCGGGGGGCCCACCGGCTGCACTCGGTTCTGGGCCGCGTAGGCGAAGAGCTCGCCAAAAGCGGTGCCCATCAGCTCTGGGAGCGCGGGTCTTGGACGGATGCTGATCAACGGGGTCGCGGTCGCCGCACGAAGCTCGATGTCCGGGGCCATGGTCCCTCCCCTCGTTCGGAGGCTTTCTCTGGGTCCATCATCCCACCGCTCAGTGCTCCTTGGTGGTCAGCTCCTCCACGGTGAGGCTGTAGACCAGGGTGCGGGCGAACGTATCGGGAGCGAACGCGGACTGGGCGGCCGACGCATCGTACTTGGCCACCACCGCGCGCAGAGCCTCCTCGCGGGCGGCAGGCTCCTCGATGAGCTCGACCGGGCCGGACGCCAGGACCGAGCGGTAGCGGAAGTTGAAGGAGCAGGGCTTGTCGCCCCGGATGAGCTCGGGGGCGGTGACCGCGGCCAGGACCGCCCGCGGGTGGACGGCCAACGCGGCGGCCTTACGCCCCAGTCCCCCGTGGAAGAGGATACGATCGCCGCGCAGGGCGAACGAGATGGGCACCACGTACGGAGAGTCCGCCTCGTCTGTCATCGCGAGGAAGCCGATCGTGCTGTCCTCCAGGACCTCTTCCGCCCACGTCGCTCGCTCCATCGTCGGCTTCCTTTCTCATCGGTTGATCTCTCCCACCAGCCGCTCGATGGCCTGCCCGTAGCCGATGCCCGGGACTGCCCAGCGCCCGTCGAGGTCGGCCAGCACCTGAGCGACTCCCCGGGGCGACACGGCGTCGTAGCGGGGGTCGGTGGAGGCGTTGGTCCACGAGGCGACGTTCGATGGGTAGACGTAGGCCACCATGTGGGCGATGTGCGCCTTGACTCCGGCTTCCGCGGTGGGGAACCCGTGGCCCTCGGCTCCTCCTCCGATCGCTCCGATGCCGGCGAAGTTGTTCTGGGAGGCCGACACGTCTCCGCCGTACTTGCCGAAGCCGGTCTCGTGCAGCATCTGGCTCCAGAGCACGTCGGCGCGAAGTCCGACCTGGCCGCAATAGGACACGTACAGCCGCGCGAGGGTGAGGGCGGAGACGGTGAAACGGGGGGCGGGGTTGCGTGTGAGCAGGTATTGGCTGAGCTCCTCGGCTCGTCCGCCCCAGATACCGCGCAGGGGCGTGCGCCCGCCGGACAAGACCAGGCGGGTGCCCGACGCGGAGTTGACGAACCCATCGCCTGAGGGCAGGGCGGGCAGGCCGGCCAGCGGAAGACGGCTGGGAGGGCTGGCGGCGACGGTGCGGGCAAGGGTGGTGCTGGTGGTCGGGCGTGCGGCCATCTCGGCCTCGGCTTCGCGCTGCTTCTGTCGCCAGAACGGTTCTGGCGCGGCGGTCCCGTCGCCGGTCAGGGGCGCCGGCCGCGACGCCCCTGCCTGCGTGGGCGGCGGAGCAGCGAACGCAGAGGGGTCGGCGGCGGAGGAGGGACCCGTTCCGACAGGCTGCGCGGCGGCCGTCGGCGACGAGGCGTGGGGATCCGAGAGGACGACGGTCAGTCCCAGGACGCCCCCGGCCAACAGAAGGAGCACGCCCGCGAGGGCGGCGATGAGGCGGGGAGGAAGTCGCTTCACGTCCACGTCTGTCACTCGCTGAGGGCCGACTGCGTGCCGTTGCTGGCCCCGAGGGCGGGGCCCGGGAACTATACCATCGGAGACGTTGGGACCCCGGCTATAATGGGGGGACCTGCCGGCTGGAGGCGAGGAGGGATACGTGAAGTGGCTCGTGCTGATCGTCGATGGGGCCGCCGGGTGGGCCGTGGACGCCCTGGGCGGCCGCACGTCTCTCGAGGCGGCACGCACCCCCACTCTGGATGCCCTGGTCGCCGCCGGGACGCTCGGCTTGGCCAATACCGTCCCGAAAGGCATGGAGCCCTCGAGCGCCATCGCCTGCATGAGCGTGTTGGGTTTCGATCCTCGGATCTACTACGCGGGACGGGGGCCGATCGAGGCGATCGCGCTGGGCATCGACCTGGAGCCGGGACAGGTGGCACTTCGCTGCAACCTGGTGACCGTGACGGATGGCGCCATGCGAAGCTACGCCGCCGGCCACATCAGCAGCGAGGAGTCCCGGCGGCTGATCGCCTCGCTCGACGAGGAGCTGGGCGGGGATGGAATCCGGTTCTATCCTGGGGTCGGGTTTCGGCACATCCTGGTGGTGGACGACGCCGAAGACCTGGTCCAGACGCGCTGTACGCCCGCCCACGACATCGCCGACCAGCCGGTCGCCGAGCACCTGCCCCAGGGACCCGGCGCCCCGCTGCTGGTGGACCTGATGCAACGCTCGCAGGGCGGTGCTGGCCCAGCATGCCGTGAACCAGGACCGCCGGAGGAGGGGCGAGATGGTCGCCACCCAAGTGTGGCTCTTCTGGCCGGGCCTGCAGGCGTTGCGCATGCCCGCCTTCAGCGAGGTCTACGGCCGTCGGGCCGCCCTGACCTCGGCCGTTGACCTGCTGCGGGGACTGGCCAAGCAGGCGTCCATCGAGGTGTTGGATCTTCCCGGGGTCACGGACCGGAACGACAATGACTTCTCCGGCCAGATGAGCGGGGCGCTGACGGCGCTCGACGACCACGACCTGGTGATCGTCCACGTGGAAGCGCCGGACGAGGCGGGGCATTCAGGGGAGGTCGCCGCCAAGGTGGAGGCCATCGAGCGCATCGACGAATTGATGGTCTCGCAGGTGGCCGGACGGCACGAGGACCTGCGGCTGCTGGTCATGCCCGACCACCCGACGCCGCTGGCCACCCGCACTCATGTCGCCGAGCCGGTGCCCTTCCTCCTTTGGGGAAACGGGTTCGCTTCGAACGGAGCCCGGGCCTTCACCGAATCGGAGGCCCGGGCCACCGGGCTATTGGTCGACCCCGGCCACGAGCTGATGGCCCGGTTTGCGAAGTCCTGATCGGGAGGCGGGCACGGGCCGCCTAGTCCTCCATCCGTTCGAAGTCCGACTTCTCGGCGCCGCAATCGGGGCAGGTCCAGTCCTCCGGCAGGTCTTCGAACGCGGTGCCGGGCGGGACCCCCTGGCTGGGGTCTCCGACCTCCGGATCGTAGACGTACCCACAGAGGACGCATTGCCACTTGTCCACGCGGAGCTCCTTCCCGAGTGATGAGGTCATGACGAAGCGGGTCCGGGCATGATAGCGAGGAGGGATGGACAAGTCCACGGCGACTCCTTCCCGCCGGAGGTCCAGTGCCAGGCGGTGCAGCGCCGGATCCTCGCCTGGTTCAGCGTGCACGGGCGGGATCTGCCGTGGCGGCGCACGCTCGATCCGTACGCGATCCTCGTCTCCGAGGTCATGCTGCAACAGACGCAGGTCGGCCGGGTGGTCCCCCGGTACGAAGCCTTCTTGGAGCGGTTCCCTGCGCTGTCGTCGCTGGCCGCGGCCGACACCCCGGAGTTGCTTCGCTCCTGGAGCGGCCTGGGCTACAACAATCGGGCGCTTCGGCTGAGGCAGGCCGCTCGGATCGTCGAACGCGAGCACGACGGTCGCCTGCCGGACCGGGAGGCCTCCCTGCTGGCCCTACCGGGAGTGGGGCGATACACGGCCCGCGCGCTGCTGGTCTTTGGGTGGAACCGGCCCGTCGCCGCCGTGGACACCAACGTTCGTCGGGTACTGATCCACGAGTTGGGGCTCGACCCGGGCATCACCGATCGAGAGCTGGACGGCGTGGCGACCCACATGGTCCCAGCCGGTCGGGCCCGGGAGTGGCACCACGCGTTGATGGACTACGGCGCGTCGGTGCTGAGCTCGAGGGCGACCGGTATCCGTTCCCGGTCGCGTCAGTCGGCGTTCGAGGGATCGCGGCGGCAGGTACGCGGAGCGATCCTGCGGGTGCTGTTGGACCGCGCATCCCCGCTGTCGCCCGCTGCCCTCGCCTCCATCCTGGACATGGAGGAGACCCGCGTGGCGGAAGCGGTCGCCGCCCTGCAACGGGACGGTCTGCTCGGCTCGCTCCCCAGTGGCGAGGTAGCGTTGGGGGAGGCTCATCCTTGAGCGGGGCCGGACAGGGGTGGGCAGGACCGGTCCTGCCTCCCGGCCTCGTCGCCCGCCCTCTGACGCCTGACGACGACGCCGCTCTACGCCGTCTGTGGATGACCGAGCCCGCATCCGACCGCTTGGGTCTGAGCGCCGCGGACGAGCCGGGCGCCATCGCGGCTTTCCTGGAACGCGATCCCGGTCTCTCCCTCGGGATCTGGGATGACGAAGCCGGGCTGGTAGGAGCGCTTCTCGCCGGTCAGGACGGTCGGCGAGGGTACCTCTACCACCTGGTGGTCCATCCGGGGTTCCGCCGCCGAGGTCTGGGGAGGCTGCTGGTCGGCTCGGTGGTGGCACGGCTGGCGAAGGACGGGATCGGCAAGGTGCATGCCTTCATCTACGCGGCCAACGAGGAGGGACGGCGTTTCTGGCGGGCGCTCGGGTTCGTCGAACGCGACGAGTTGGTGGTGGCGTCGCTGGAGACCGCCGGGAGGGGCGGTCCGCCCGGCCACGCGCAGGAGGCGGAGAGCGCCGGTGAGTGATGTCTTCACCTTGCGGGCGGCCTTCGGGGGCGCGGCGGAGATCATGCTCTGGGCGGGAGTCGCACTCGCGTTGGCTCTGCTGCTCGTGGCCCGCCGGCTGTTGCGAGAGCTGGTGGACAAGGACGAGGGGACCGATGCCATGGTGGCGGCGGCCGAGGCGGTCCGTGACGGCGGTCGAGCCCTGCGGCGGCGGATGCGGGTGGTGGTCTGGCCGGTCGGCGGGGTGGCGCTCGCGCTGCTGCTCGTGCCGGCACCGTCGCTGACGATCCGGGTGGTCCGCTCGCTGGCGGTCGTCGTGGGGGCGGGGCTGGGGGCCCTCTCGGCCACGGTCGCTCTGAGCGTGGCCTTGCGCGCGGACTCGCGGGCGGCGTCCGCCGCCCGGCGTAGCCTGCGCGAGTCCTTTGCCGTGGTGGTCCGAGCCGGAGGGCTCGTCGGTCTGTTCGTGGCGGCGCTGGCCCTGTTGTGGGACGTCGTGATGATCCTCTGGTTCGGCGGTCAGGCTCCCCACGTGTTGCTTGGTACGGTGGCGGGCGCGTCGCTGGTCGCTCTGGGGGTCCGCACCGGCGGAGGGATGGCGGCGGAGGCGGCTGAGGCGGGACTCCGTCTGCTGGGGCCGGACGAGGAGGAGTCGGCGCGGGGAGGCGGACCTGCTGGCCACACCCACGGCGCCACCGGGACGCCCCGGCGAGCATCGATCCGCCCGCCGTTCTGACGATGGCCGCCGAGGTGGTGCGGGGCGCCGCCGGGACGGCGGCGGAGTTGTTCGCCGTGGGCGAGTTGTCCTTCCTCGGTGCTTTGCTGCTTATGGGAATGGGGTTTCCCCAGGTGTCGGCCTCCCGCGCCGCACTCCTCTCGCTGCTCCCTCTGGTCGCGCGGGCTGCGGGAGCTTGGGCGTCGTTCGTGGGGATCGTCGTGACCACCCCGGAGGGAAGGAGGAGCCCCGCACCCGAGACCTCGTACGGGGGTTCCTCCTGACGGTCGTCCTGACCGCCGCCGTGGTGATCGCGACGACGGCTGCGCTGACCCGGGACCCCCGACCGGCCGTGGGCTTCGCCGTGGGTCTGAGTCTGGCGGCGGCCGTGATGGCCTTCTACGGGTTCAGGGACCAGTCGCACGCCGACCCGGGGCCGGCCGGCGCTGCTCGGCTGCCCCTGGTCGGGCCGCTGTCCGGGGGGACCCCGGCCAGCGGCCCCGCCTCCTCCGCCTTCTTCCTGCTGGTCATCTCGGCCGCGGTCGTCGCCTCCGCGCTCGTCGGGGGCGACGACCTGGGCATGGTGGTGCTTTCGCTCTCCTTGACCGCCGTCGGGATGGTCTCGGTCGCCCCCGCGGCCATCGCGCTCGGCCTCTTCGCGCCGGTGGCGAGAGGAGCCGGGAGCATCGGGCTGATGGCGGGCATGCTGGGGGACCGGGCGAGGGACACGCTTAGTGTGCTTCTGGGAGAAGGCCGGTCCACCGGCGTGGTCGTCGATGCCTACATCGCGGGCACCACTGGATTGACCATCGTCGGTCTGTTGGGGGTCGCCCTGTATGCGGACGCAGGGCCCGCGTCCGCCGCCATTCCGACGGTGGCCCCCCGCCTGGTCGTGGGACTCTTGGTCGGCGCCATGATCCCGCTGCTGACCGGCTCGCTCACGACGGGGACCATGGCCCGTTGCGCCGCCGAGTTCGTCGTGGAAGGCCGCGCCCCGTGGCGTGCAGGCGACGCCGGTGGAGTGCCCCATGGACTCGCTCATCTGGCCGACCTGCTGGCCCGCCGCAGTGTGCTGGAATTGGCCGCTCCCGGCGTCATCGTCGTGTTCGCCCCCTTCGGGCTGGGGTTCGGGCTGGGGGCGGGCGCGATGGGGGCCGCGGTGGCCGGCGCCCTGATCACATTGCCGCTGGCCGCCCTGGTCGTGCCCCGAGACCCGCTGGCGCCCGGCGCCCGATCCCCCGCGCTGACGCCGTTCTTGGCGGTGATGGCCGTGAGTTCGGTGATCTTGACGCGCCCTGTCCGGGAGGCCTCGGGTAAGGCGGTGCTGGAGACCGTCTTGACACTGCTCGCGGTCGCGGTCGTCCTGGTCGCCCTCGCCTGGTGGCGCGGCCGCCGTCCGGATGCCCCGTGGCCGGAGCTCAGGTCGGCCGGCCGACGCTGAGACGGGACTGGTCGTGCCGGGCAGGCATATGATTGTATGCTGCCGGAGATCGACGGCACTCGATCGCGCCCGATGAGGAAGTTCCGGGAGGCGAGGGCGCGACGGCGACCGGGGGCGAACGCGCGAGATGGGAGGCTCGGCTCATGGGCGGGGAGCGCAAAGCGTCGGCGGACCTCGAACGCCGCACGCAGGCTGCCCTCCTGGGGGAGGGTCAGGAGCGCATCGACAAGCAGCACGCCTCGGGCAAGCTGACGGCCCGGGAACGTCTGGCCTTCCTGATGGACGAGGGCAGCTTCACCGAGCTGGACCGCTTCGTGACCCATCGCTGCAACGATTTCGGCATGGATCTGCGCAAGGTCCCCGGGGACGGGGTGGTCACTGGACACGGCCGCGTCAACGGACGCCTGACGTTCGCCTTCGCGCAGGACTTCACCGTCTTCGGTGGGGCACTGGGAGAAGCGTACGCCGAGAAGGTCTGCAAGATCATGGACCTGGCGGGGAAGAACGGGGCGCCGGTCGTGGGCCTGAACGATTCCGGCGGCGCCCGCATCCAGGAAGGCGTCATGAGCCTGGCAGGGTACGGCGACATCTTCCTGCGCAACGTGATGTTCTCCGGGGTGGTGCCGCAGATCTCGGCCATCATGGGCCCCTGCGCCGGAGGTGCCGTGTACTCGCCCGGCGATCACCGACTTCACCATCATGGTCAAGGGCACCAGCTCTCTGTTCGTCACCGGCCCCGACGTCATCCGCGCGGTGACGCACGAGGACGTGACGAAGGAGGAGCTGGGCGGCGCGGTGACGCACACCAGCAGGAGCGGGGTGGCCCACTTCGCCACGGACTCCGACCAGGAGTGCCTCGCCCTGATCCGCGAACTGCTGGCCTTCCTGCCGCAGAATAACCTGGAGGACCCGCCCGCAGGACCGCTGGACGACGATCCCCTCCGCCTGGTCAAGGAGATCGGCCAGGTCATACCGGAGAACCCGAACCAGCCTTACGACATCCGGTCGGTGATACGCCCGATCCTGGACGACCGGGCGCTCCTCGAGGTGCACGAGCACTACGCGGCCAACATCGTGGTCGGGTTCGGCCGGGTCGCGGGGCAGACGGTGGGCGTCGTGGCCAACCAGCCCATCGTCCTGGCCGGTGTCCTCGACATCGACGCCTCGGTGAAGGGGGCCCGCTTCGTCCGCTTCTGTGACGCCTTCAACATCCCGCTGCTGACGTTCGTGGACGTTCCCGGCTTCCTGCCCGGGGTGGAGCAGGAACTGGGCGGCATCATCCGTCACGGAGCCAAGCTGCTCTACGCGTACGCCGAGGCCACGGTGCCGAAGATCACCATCATCACCCGCAAGGCCTACGGCGGAGCGTACGACGTCATGAGCTCCAAGCACATCCGCGGCGACCTCAACTACGCCTACCCCTGGGCCGAGATCGCGGTGATGGGCGCCGAGGGAGCGGTCAACATCGTCTTCCGCAAGGAGTTGGCCGCCGCCACGGACGCCGAAGCTGAGCGGGCACGCCTGGTGGCCGAGTACATCGATCGTTTTAGCAGCCCGTACGCGGCCGCGAGCCGGGGCTATATCGACGAGATCATAGAGCCTGCTCGTACCCGCCAGAAGGTGGTCGGCGGTCTGGAGATGCTGAAGAATAAGCGCGACGCCAACCCGCCGAAGAAGCACGGCAACATCCCGCTGTAGTGCTCGGCGGGGACGGAGGGTCCATGTTCAAGAAGGTCCTCGTCGCCAATCGTGGAGAGATCACGGTGCGCATCATCCGCGCCTGTCGCGAGATGGATATCCCCGTGGTGGTGGTCTACTCCGACGCGGACCGCACCGCGCTCCACGTCCGCTACGCCGACGAGGCCTATCCGATCGGTCCGGCACCGTCGGTGGAGAGCTACCTCCAGGGAGAGCGCATCCTCGAGGTGGCGAAGAGGGCGGGAGCCGACGCCATCCATCCCGGCTACGGGTTCTTGTCCGAGAGCCACGCGTTCGCACGGATGGTCCAGGATGCCGGGCTCGCCTTCATCGGGCCGTCTCCCGAAGCCATGCAGACGATGGGGGATAAGATCCGGTCCCGCGACGCCATGAGGGCGGCTGACGTCCCCCTCGTGCCGGGCACCGCGGCGCTTCGCGACGAAGCCCACGCCCGCGACGCCGTCGCCGCGATCGGCTACCCGATCGTGCTCAAGCCCTCGGCGGGAGGCGGGGGCAAAGGCATGCGGGTGGTGGAAGCCGCCGAGGACTTGGGTGAGGCTCTTCTCGGGGCCCGCTCGGAGTCGCGGTCGGCGTTCGGCGACGACCGGGTCTACGCCGAGCGCTACATCACCAATCCTCGGCACATAGAGATCCAGGTGCTGGCCGACCGCTGCGGGAACGTGGTCCATCTGTTCGAGCGGGAGTGCTCCATCCAGCGTCGGCACCAGAAGATCATCGAGGAGGCGCCCTCCCCGTTCTTGTCGCAGGCGACCCGCGAGGCCATGGGCCGCGCGGCGGTGCAGGCGGCCCGCACGGTGGCCTACTCCGGGGCCGGCACCGTCGAGTTCCTGATGGACGCGCAGGAGCGCTTCTACTTCTTGGAGATGAACACCCGGCTTCAGGTCGAGCACGCCGTGACCGAGTTGATCACCGGGATCGACCTGGTCAAGATGCAGCTCTTGATCGCCTGCGGTGAGCCGTTGCCGTTCACGCAGGACGATCTACGGATCTCCGGGGCCGCGCTCGAGTGCCGGATCTACGCGGAGGACCCGGACCGCGACTTCCTTCCTTCGCCGGGCCGCATCACCGCCTTGCGGGCCCCGGGTGGGCCGGGTATCCGGGACGACATCGGCGTCTACGAGGGTTTCGAGGTCCCGCTGTACTACGACCCCCTGCTCTCGAAGCTCTCGGCTTGGGGGAGTGACCGCGACGAGGCCATCGGCCGGATGCGGCGCGCCCTCTCCGAGTACGTGGTCGAGGGCATCAAGACCAACATCCCCTTCCATCAACGCATCCTGCGCGATCCGGACTTTCTCGCGGGCGACGTGGACACCCAGTTCCTGGACGAGCGCTTTCCGGCCCGCGAACAGAGCCGACCTCGTGCCCAGGCGGAGCATGCCCTGGTGGCCGCCGCCGTCTTGGCCTACTGGCAGGAGGAGGAGGCGGCACAGCAGGCCTTGACGTGCGGTCCGGGTCCTCAGGGTTCGGCGTGGCGGCAGGCGGGGCGCCTGGGCGTCGGCAGGTGGTCGTAGCCGTGCCGGAGTACGTCATCACCGACGGGGGCCAGGACCATGCGGCCGAGGTCGTCCGGGATGGGGACGGACGCTACAAGGTGACCATCGACGGCCTCACCTACGACGTGGATGCGATCCCGGTGGAGCAGTCGGTGAGCTCCTTCATCGTGGACGGCTCCTGCTTCGAGGTGCACTCCTCCCGCGATCGGGATCGGTACATCCTGTTGATCGGGGGGGAGCACCACGAGCTGACGGCGCGCAACCGTCGTGCCCGCTCGGCCTACGGCCGGGGGGCGGGGCCGGCGGTCGGCCGCCAGGTGATCCAGGCCCCCATGCCCGGGCGGGTGGTCCGGGTGGTGGCGCAGGCGGGCGCCGTCGTCGAGGCGGGTGCTCCTTTGTTGATCCTCGAAGCCATGAAGATGGAGAACCAGCTGCGTTCCCCGATAGCCGGCACGGTGGTCGAGGTGGCCGTCGGGGAAGGACAGGTCGTCGCCACCGGCGAGAAGCTTGCGGTGGTCGAGTGAGGACGCGCGCGCCTGGGCAGTGGCGGGAAGCGTTCCTCGACAGCCGGAGGGCCCTCCGCGTGTGCGGGGGCTTCGTTTCTGGTGCCCTGGGTAATCGTCGTCAGCATCCACGTGTGCGTAGAGGGAGGGAGTCCGTGAACGGGAACCACAAGAGATTCGCGGCAGCGTCAGGCGGGATCCGCCGCCCGGTGCTCGCCCTGGCGCTGGTCGCGCTCGTGGCGCTGCTGACGGCGTGCAGCGGTACCCAGAGCACGACGACGCAGACCGGTGGCGGGGCCACGACCACCTCCACCGGGGCCGTCACCGCCGGCGGCACCCTTCGGGTGGGGATGCAGGCGGCGGTCAATCTCGACCCGGCCTTCTCGACCAGTCAGGCCGACATCCTGCTCAATCAGCAGCTCTACGACTACCTGGTCGCTGTCGATGCGCAGAACCAGGTGGCCCCCGCTCTGGCTACCACGTGGGATTCCAGCGCGGACGGCCTCACCTGGACGTTCGAGCTGCAGCCGGGGGTGACGTTCAGCAACGGCAAGCCTCTGACCGCCGCCGACGTCGTCTACACCTTCAACCGACTGCGCGACCCGAAGGTGGGTGCTTCCACGGTCAGCCTCTACAAGCCGGTCAAGGAAGTGTCCGCCCCCGACGCCACCCACGTGAAGTTCGTGTTGAGCGCCCCGAACCCCGAGTTTCCGGCGGACGTCGGCGGACTATCACGCCGCCATCCTCTCCAAGGACGTGCCTGACCCCAAGAAGGAACAGGTGGGGAGCGGCCCGTTCACGCTGCAGTCCTACCAGGTGGAGGACCGGGCCATCCTGGTCAAGAATCCCAACTACTGGATGAAGGACAAGGACGGGAATCAGCTGCCCTATCTGGACAAGGTCGAGTTCACCTTCGGGTCTGACCAGGGCTCCCAGGTGCAGTCGCTCCGGAGCGGCGAGCTGGACTTCGTGCCCGGCCTGAGTGCCGAGCTGGCCGACCAGGTGAGATCCGACTCGTCGGTCCGCCTGATCGAGAACATCTCGAACATGCACTGGGTGATCCACATGCGCTCGGACGCCGGTCACCTGGCGTCCGATGTCCGTATCCGACAGGCCTTCAAGCTGGCGACCGACCACCAGGCGATCATCGACGCCGTCCGTCCCGGCTTGGCCGAGGTGGGCAACGACACGCCGGTCGGGCCGCTGTTCAAAGACTTGTACCTGGACAAGCCTCCGGTGGCCGATGTGGCGAAGGCCAAGCAGTTGCTGAGTCAGGCGGGCAAGGCCACCGGGCTCAGCATCACTCTGATCGCCCAGCAGTCCGGGGACGTCCCGGCCATCGCCACGGTGTGGAAGGAGCAGATGGCACAGATCGGCGTGACCGTGAACATCCAGACGGTGCCCACCGACGTCTACTACGGCGGCGGGGACCAGAGCTGGCTCAAGGCCGACTTCGCCATCACCGACTGGGGGACGCGGGCGACACCCGTCCAGTACTTCCAGGTGGCCTATGTGACCGGGGCGAGCTTCAACGAGTCCCACTGGTCCGACGCCGAGTTCGACCGCGTCGTCGGGCAGATCGCCACGGAGATGGACCCCGCGAAGCGGGCCGACCTCTACAAGCAGGCGCAGCAGATCCTGATCGACCGGGGTCCGGTGATCGTCCCGTACATGGTCAAGCCGGTGGCCGGCGAGAGCGCGAAGCTGAACGGGGTCACGCTGGCCGCGGACTGGCCGCGGACGCTCTTCCGGGAGGCGCGTTTCAGCGAGTAGGCACGTGGGGGAGCCGACCAGTCCGTCCGGGAGCCCGACCGTTCCCCGGCGTTCGCGCCTGGCGGCGGTCGGCCTCGCATGGCGGCGGCTCCGCCGCCGCCCGGCAGCCCTGGTGGGCACGATCGTCTTCCTCGGCTTTCTGTTGCTGGCGGTCGTAGGACCCTGGGTCACGCCCTACGGCTACGCCGAGCAGTCCACGGCGTATCGGCAGCCTCCGAGCCTGGCCCACCCCTTCGGCACCGACCAGTTCGGCCGCGACGTCTTCAGCCGCGTGGTGGCCGGGACGCGTGGCGTCTTCCTGTTGGGCGGCATCGCCACCCTCGTCGCGGTGGTCCTGGGCACCGCACTCGGCCTGCTGACCGGCTACCGGGGCGGGCTGGTGGACGAGGCGCTGATGCGTGTGCTGGATGTCTTCCTGGCCATCCCCTCGTTGCTGCTGGCCCTGGTCCTGCTGGCCACCCTCGGGCCGTCTTCGATCAACCTGGTCGTGGTCGTGGTCGTGCTGTACATCCCCCCGGTGACGCGCGTGGTGCGCAGCATGGTGTTGGACCTGAAAAGCAAGGAGTTCGTGGAGGCGGCCCGCGTCCGCGGGGAGACGCTGAGCTACATCCTGGGGGTCGAGATCCTGCCGAACGCGCTGCCTCCCCTTCTGGTCGAGGCTTCCATCCGTTTCTCGTACTCCATCTTCCTGGTCGCCTCGCTCGGGTTTCTGGGTCTGGGAGTGCAGCCGCCCTCTCCGGACTGGGGACTCCAGATCGACGAGGCCCGGGATTTCTTCTCCTCGGCGCCCTGGATGCTCCTCTTCCCGGCCGGAGCGATCGCGCTGTTGGTGATCTCCACCAGCCTGATGGCCGACGGGCTGCGCGACCTGCTTCAGCCGGAGAGGCGGGAGTTGCGATGACTCCGCCGGTGCTCATGGTGGACGATCTGACCGTCGTCTACCAGACCGAGGAAGGGCCGGTCGAGGCCGTGCGCGGGGTCTCCCTGCAGGTCGACCGGGGCGAGATCCTCGGACTGGTGGGTGAGTCGGGATCGGGCAAGTCGACGGTGGCCCTGGCGGCCATCGGCTACCTCCCCGCCAATGGGAGCGTTGCCGGCGGCCGGATCCTGTTGGAGGGACAGGACATCGTCGGGCTTTCGCACGCTGAGTTGAGGAAGCTGTGGGGCTCGCGCGTCGCGCTCGTGTCGCAGAACCCGGCGACCGCACTCAACCCGGCGTTGAGGGTGGGACGTCAGCTGGCCGAGGTGGCGCGGCTGCATCTGGGGATGGAGTCGGGCGGAGGCGAGGCGCCGGAGCGTCGAGATGCTCGACCGCGTCAAGATGCCGGACGCCGAGGCCATCCTGGATCGCTACCCCCACCAACTCTCGGGCGGCATGCTCCAACGGTGCGTCATCGCCATGGCCCTGATGACCGACCCCGCCCTGCTGCTGCTGGACGAGCCGACGACCGCCTTGGACGTCACCACCCAGGCGGTCGTGCTGGACCTGGTGGGCGAATTGGAGCACGAGATGGAGGCGGCCATCCTCTACATCACCCACGACTTGGGAGTGGTCGCCCGGATCTGCGACCGGGTGGCCGTTCTCTTAGGCGGGGAACTGGTCGAGGAGGGCCCCGTGCGCCGTCTCTTCAAGTCGCCCACCCACCCGTACACGCAACGCCTCCTGGCGGCGGTGCCGACGGTCGAGCTGGCCAGGCGCTCCGGCTCGGCGGGTCGTTCCCCGGATGGACGCGGAGCCGAGTCGCGAGGCGAAGAGGGCCACGAGGTCCGCCTCCTCGAGGTCCGAGACGTGAAGGAGCACTATCGGGTCTCGCGCGGCCTCTTCGGTCGTGGCCGCGGCAACCGTCCGGTCAAGGCCCTGGATGGGGTCAGCCTGTGGGTGAACCAGGGACGCACGCTCGGCGTGGTCGGGGAGAGCGGCAGCGGCAAGACCACGCTCGCCCGGATCGTGGCCGGTCTCGTCGCCCCGACCGGGGGAAGCCTCCGATTCCACGGAGAGCCGCTCGGCCCGACCACCGCCCGACGCACTCGCGAGCAGCGTCGGAGCATCCAGATGGTCTTCCAGAACCCCGACGCCTCGCTCAACCCCCGCCATTCCGTGGCCCGGACGATCGGCCGGCCGCTGGTGCTCCTGCGGCGCCGGCGCCGCGACGAGGTGCGCCGGCAGGTCCTGGAGCTGCTGGAGTCCGTCCACCTGCCCGCCTCCTACTATCACCGGCACCCGGCGGAGCTGAGCGGAGGGGAGAAGCAGCGGGTGGCGGTGGCACGGGCGTTCGCCGCCGGACCGGAGCTCGTGCTGTGCGACGAGCCCCTCTCGGCGCTCGACGTCTCCGTGCAGGCGCGCGTTGATGGACCTGCTCCTCACCCTGCAGCGTGAGAACGGGGCCTCCTACCTGTTCATCTCGCACGACCTGGCCGCGGTCCAGCGCCTCGCCGATTGGATCGCGGTCGCCTATCTGGGGGCCCTGATGGAGCTGGGAGACGCCCGGCAGGTGTTGGGACCTCCCTACCATCCGTACACCGAGGCGCTGCTCTCCGCCATCCCGGTTGCCGGACCCCGACGTGCAGAGCGAGCGGATCCGCCTTCCGGGAGGGGTGCCCAGCCCCACCGACGTGCCCTCCGGTTGTCGGTTCCATACCCGCTGCCCCCGGTTCATCGGCCCGGTCTGCGTGGAGGTCGAACCTCCGTGGCGGGAGGGCGAGGGCGAGCACTGGATCTACTGCCATTGGTCGCTCGAGGATCTGTCGGCCATGCAATCCGAGGTCCTCCGCCTCACCGAGAGTCGGGACGAGGGCGGTGGCCCTGTGGACGAGGGGGAGGCTTGATCCGTTTCGTCCTCCGCCGGCTCGGCTTCGGCGCCGTCACCGTGCTCCTTGCCTCGGTGGTGGTCTTCGCCGCCACGCAGGTGCTGCCCGGCGACGTCGCCCGGATGGTGTTGGGCCGCGACGCGGGTCAACAAGCCGTGAACGAGCTGCGCCACGAGCTGGGGCTGGACCGGCCGCTGGTGGTCCAGTATGCGGACTGGCTGACAAGCTTCGTCCGCGGCGACTGGGGCCAATCGCTGAGCGGCAACACCCCGGTGCGGCCGCTCGTGTTCGATCGTCTGATCAACTCGCTCAAGTTGGCCCTGGTCGCGTTCTTCATGTACGTCCCCGCGGGCATCCTGCTGGGGCTGCTGTCCGCGTTGCGAAGGGACTCCTGGCTCGATTCGCTGATCTCGGTCGGTTCGTTGGCGTTCATCGGGCTGCCGGAGTTCGTCACCGGAGTGTTGCTGATAGCCATGTTCGCGGTCCGTTTGGGCTGGTTTCCGGTGAGCTCGGCGATCCGTCCGGAGGACACTCTGTTGGAGGCGCTGCCCCGGCTCGTCCTACCCGCGGTCACGGTGGCGCTCAGCAGCCTGGCCTACGTCATACGGATGACCCGATCCAGCACGGTGGAGGTGCTGCACACCGATTACGTGCGCACGGCGTACCTGAAAGGGCTGCCACGAGGCACGGTCCTGTTCCGGCACGTCTTACGCAACGCCCTGCTGCCCACCGTCACCGTGGTCGCGTTCGGTCTGGGCTGGCTGATCGGCGGCCTGATCGTCACCGAGTCGGTGTTCCAGTACCCGGGGTTGGGGCGCCTGGTCCTCTTCGCCATCCAACGGCGGGACCTCCCGCTGATGCAGGCCACCACCATGCTCGTGGTCGTGGTCTTCATCGGGGCGAACCTGCTGGCAGACATCCTCTACGCGGCACTGAACCCCCGTATACGATATTCCTAGACCTCGCCCGGGGGCTGTCCGGGGTCGCCCTGGGCGCGTAGAGTCCGGATGGGAACGGTCCGTGAGACGGAGAGGGGGACCGATGCAGGACGTGGCGGCGAGAGAGACCATGCGGTCGTTCGTGGAACGGGTGGCGTCGGAGGCGGCCACCCCGGGGGGCGGAGCGGTCGCGGCCCTTGCCGGCGCGCTGGCCGCCGCCCTGGGCGCCATGGTGCTGAGACTGACCCGGACGCGGGCGACCGGCGGCTACGATGCCCGAGCTCTGGACGCCGCGCTGACCGAACTCGAGGCCCTGCGGGAGTTGTTGCTCTCGGGAGTCGACGCCGACTCGGCCTCGTACGAGGGGGTGATGGCCGCCTTCCGGTCGGCCCACTCCACGGAGGAGGAGCGGGCGTCGCGAGCCGCCGCAGTCGAACGGGCCCTGCAGGAGGCCACCTCGGTCCCCCTGGAGAACGCCCGCCGGGGTCTCCGCGTGCTCGAGCACTGCGCCGAGGCGGTGGAACGAGGCCACGGCCAAGCGGTGACCGACGTCGCCGTCGGCGCCGCGCTGGCGCATGCCGCCGTGGTCGGGGCGCTCTACAACGTGCAGATCAACCTGGGAGGATTGACCGACGAGCTGTTTGTCGGCCGCGTACGGGACGAGGCGCTCGACCTCAGCGAACGGGCCGCTCGGGTGTGGGCCGAGGCCGACACCGCCGTGCGTCGCCGGTTGGCCGTCTGAGACCGCCCGGACGGCGTCGGCGCGCCGCCGGTGATCGAGTGAGTGACGCTTGACACGAGCGCTCATGCGCACTACCGTGGAGCGACGACGCACCTGCATCCCGTACCGGTGACTGGGTGGACGACCACAGGTCCCGACTGCAAAGGGGGGTCTTCGTTGGGGATGAAGCCCAAGCGAAGTTTCGTTCCGGCCTACTATCAGATCGCTGAGGACCTGAGCGAGGAGATCGAGTCGGGGAGGCTGCGTCCCGGGGACGTCATCCCGTCCGAGTCTCAACTCTGCGACCGCTACGCCATCAGTCGCATGACCGTGCGCCAAGGCCTCAACCTGCTCTCGGACGCGGGCTACATCCACTCCATCCCGGGGAAGGGCAGCTACGTCACGCCGCCCCGACTCGACCGGATGACCTTGGAGATCCAGGAGGGCGTCCTGAGCGACGGGCGCCAATTGGACCTGCAGCTGGTGGGCGTCGAGGCGGTGCCCGCCGGCGACGAGGTCGCCGAGTCGCTGCGTCTGTCCCCCAGCAGCATGGTGCTGGAGTTCTCGCGTCTTGGCCTCTTGGATGGAGAGGCCGTCGCCTTCGAACGCAAGTACCTGCCGTACTCCCGCCGGCGTCCCTTGGTGGAGCAGGAACTGCATTACGCCGCGTTCCCGGCGGTGGTCGCGCAGGCGTCCCAGATCCACCTGGTGAAGGTCAAGGTCGACCTCTACGCCAGCGAGCCGCCTCCGGACGCCTGCCGCTACCTCAGCCTGCCCACCGACGGGTCGTGCTGTTGCCTGATCATGGAACAGACCGTGCTCTCCCAATCCGATGACGTGCTGGGCTGGGGGCGGACGTATTGTCGCGACGACTATCGGCTTTCCGCCGAGACCGACCCCTTCTGGAAGCGCATGTGAGTCTGGCGCCCGAGTGCGACTGGAGCCAAGCATGACGATCCCCACCAGTGATCTGTTGGCCGCCTCCATCACCCGGCTGGACGAGGACCGGGCGATCCGTCTCGTCGAGCGCGGGCTGGAGCAGGGCGTTCCGCCCACGCAGTTGCTCGAGCAGAGCCGAGAAGGCATGGAGGGCGTCGCCCGCCGCTACGCCGCCGGCCGGTACTTCCTGGCGGACATGCTGGTCGCCGCCCACATCTTCCGCAGGATCCTCGGCCTGCTCTTCGGGTCGGCCTCTCCGGATGTCGACCCGGCGCTGCGCCCCATCGTCATCGGGACGGTGGAGGGCGACATCCACGATATCGGCAAGAACATCGCGGTCGGATACCTGCGCAGCCAGGGACTGCCTTTGATCGACCTGGGCAGCAACGTCTCCTCCCAGCGCTTCGTGGCCGAGGTGGAAGCGAGCGACTCCTCGGTGGTCTGCCTTTCGGGACTGATGAGCACCTGTCTCTCCGCCATGCGGCGGACCGTCCGCGCGTTGACCGCGGCCGGTCTGCGGGAGCGTACCTCGGTGTTGATCGGCGGGGCCGTGAACGAGTCGGCCAGCCGGTATGTCGGTGCGGACTACTGGGCAGAGGATTGCATCGAGGGAGTCGAGATCTGCCGGCGGCTGCTGGAGGGAGACGACCGCCGAGCCGCCGTCTAGGCCGGGTCTGAGGGGGGGATCCCGCGATCATCCGCGGGGCTCCCGCTTCGCCGGGGCCACCAACTCCACCGCCCCAGCAGGACGGCGACGGCCGGCACCAGGGTCGTCCGGACGACGAACGTGTCCAAGAGGACGCCCACGGCGACGGCCAAGCCGATCTGCGCGAAGTCCCAGTATCTGTCCGCTCATCATCGCGGCGAACGTGCCGGCCATGATGATCCCCGCGGAGGTGATGATGCCGCCCGTCCGCGCGACCGCCGTGCGCACGCCTTCCCGGTTGCCGCTGAGGGCCACCTCCTCCTTCACCCGGCCCATGAGGAAGATGTTGTAGTCCATGCCGAGCGCTACCAGCATGACGAACATGAAGATGGGCACCCACCAGGTCACCCCGCCTGCGTGGAGCAGGTTGCCGAACACGATGCGGACGATGCCCAGCGTGGCTCCGTAGGACAGCAGGATGGTCAGGATCAGGTAGATGGGCGCGACGACCGCGCGCAGCAGCAGGACCAGGACGACGAAGACGCCGGTCAGCACGAACAGGATCACTCGGGTCATGTCGCGGTTGGAGGCGTCCCGCAGGTCCGCCACGATCGCCGTGGTGCCCTCCACGGCCCCACCGCCTTCCCGTGCGACCAGGCTCCGTATCTGTTCGATCGTCGCCAGGGCCTCGGGGGTGTACGGACCGGAGTCCAGGATCACCTGGAACCGGGTCGCCTGGCCGTTGTTGGACAGGTAGCTCGACTGCAGGCTGCGCAGCCCCTCGTTGTTGGCCACGTAGGTCTTCGGCAGCATGAGTGCCTCGGGCCGCTTGGCGAAGTCTCCCTGGAGCGTACGCAGTGAGGATGCCAGTCGGGCCAGCATGGGCTGGATGATGGAAAGGTCTTCCACTCCCAGGGAGGCGCCCGCCTGAGCCGTGGTCGACCCGGTGGGCGAGACGCCCGCCGCTTGTGCGATCGTCTGGAGCGCGGTCATCGCCGAGCGGTATGCCTCGGTGCTCGTCACCTCGGGGTACTGGCTCCCCAGCTGCTGCAGGTAGCTGAAGATGTCGAGCAGGCCTTTGGCCGCCTGCTGCACTGCCGCCTGCGTCGCCGGAGGAGGGGTCGTTCCGGGAGACCGCCGCGAGGCCGCCGCGGCCCGTTGGCGTTCGGCGGCCAGTTGGCGTTCGCCGTCCTCCACGCCCTTGGCGTAGTCGGCCAACTGCTTGGCGACCGACAGGGTGCCGCCGGATCCCAGGGAACTGGTGAAGCTCGTCACCCGGGCTACGTGGCCGACCTTGGCCAGCTCCTTGGTGACTGTTTCCAGCCGCTGCAGCCCGGCCGGGGTGTCGAACGGAGTGTTCTCGTTCTCCAGGACGACGTTGATGGGCTGCATCACGCCGGGACCCAGATGGTCGGCCAGCACGTGGTAGCCCTCGTGCGCCGGTACGTCGGCCGGCAGGTCGCCCAGTAGGTCGAAGTCCCGTTGCTGGCCCTGGCCGTAGACCGCGAGCGGCACCAGCACGACCAGGGTCACCAGCAGCGCGACCACCGGCCGGCCGGTCACGACGCCGGCCCACCGGTGCCAGAAACGGCCCTCGCTGATGTGGCGGGCCCGGCGGGGCCAGAAGGTATGGTCGCCCAAGAGGGCGAGCAGCGCGGGCGTCAGCGTCAGGCCGGCCGCCAGGGCGATGGCGACCCCGATGGCGACCGCGGGACCGGTGGTGTTGAAGAGTCCCAGCTCGGCGAGGGCCATGGTGGACAGGCCCACGATCACGGTGCCGGCGCTGGAGGCGATGGTCTCGCCCACCGTCCGGACCGTCCGGGCCGACGGCCGGGGCGGCGGCGTGGAGATCGGCCATCTCTTCCCGGAAGCGGCTGATCAGGAAGAGACAGTAGTCGGTCCCCGCTCCGAAGAGGATGACGATCAGGAAGATGTTGGTATAGCCCGAGATGGTCATCAAGCCGTCGCCCAGGAAGGCGACCACCCCTCGGGATATCAGGTAGGCCAGCCCGATGGTCACCAAGGGGATGAGGGGGCTGACCGGTGAGCGGTAGACAAGGAGGAGGATGGTGACCACCAGGATGATGGTGATCCAGGTGGTCGAGTCGAGGCTCTTGCGGGAGGCCTGGTCGTACGCAGCGAGGATGGAGGCATCCCCGGTCAGGTAGGCGCGGCTGCCGGAGGGCGCCCTCTCCAAGCGCTGCGTGATGGCGTCGAGCGCGACCCGGGTCTTCTCCTCGGTGCCCACCGAGTTGAAGTTGACGATGGCGAGCGCCACCTGGCCATCCTTGCTGACCAGCGCGTTCGCCGTCTGCTTGTCGGCGGTGGTCGGAGAGAGAATGTGGTCGACGGCGGCGGGCCGCTGCGCCGATGCCAGCCACGTCGTGATCTGCTGGAGGAAAGGCCAGGCCTGAGAGTCGCGGACCTTGTTTCCCTTGCCGGCGTCGAGCACGATCACGGACGTGCTGGGGGAGATGCGGCCCGGGAAGTCTCGCTTGACGGTCTGGGCGGCGTCCAGGCTCTGGGTCTTGGCGGGCAGGAAGGCGCGCTGGTCGTTGACGGCGACGTCGTTGATACTGGGGGCGACCAACGTGAGAACGGCCGCGACCACCACCCACGCAGCCACGATGAACCAACGATAGCGTGCGGCAAGACGGCCGAGTCGTGCGAACATCGGCTTAGGCTACCATGACGCAGAGCGACGAGGGCGGTGATGGAGACGGGGGAACACAGGGGCCGGGGTCACGATCGGCCACAAGGCGTGCTGGTCGTCGGACTGACGGGGGGCATCGCCTCGGGGAAGAGCACCGCCCTGGCCATGTTCGCCGACCTGGGGGCCGAGACGGTCTCGGCCGACACCCTGGTCCATGAAGCCTACGAGCTTCCCGCCGTTCGGCAGGCGGTGACGGAGCGCCTGGGCCGGGAGTACCTGCGTGCCGACGGCACCGTCGACCGGCAGGGACTGGCCGCCCGCATCTTCGCCCATCCCGAAGACCGCGCCTTCCTCGAGGCCCTGCTTCATCCACTGGTGTGGGAGCGGCTCGCCGCCTTCGTCGCCCGGGCGTCCGAGGGGGCCATCGTGGTGGCCGAGGTCCCCCTGCTGTTCGAAGGCCGCGTCCCCGACCTCTTCGACGTCACCGTCGCCGTTGGGGCGGACGCCGCCCTGCGCCGCCGCCGCGTCGCCGGCCGGTTCTCGGATGAGGACTTCGCCGGCCGAGAGGCCGCCCAGGTCTCGGACGCGGTACGTAGAGACCGGGCCGACTACTTCTACCTCAATGAGGGCTCCCCGGCTGAGCTTCGGGCCTGGGTGACCCACGTCTGGGATGAGCTGCGCCGGCGACAGGTGCGGGCCGGCGCCTGAAGGACCGGTCGCTACGCGCAGCACTCCTCGTGGCCGCAGGAGCAGGTGCCCACCTTCTTGCGCCTCTTGTACGTGGTCGCCAACTCGAGGAAGATGCCCACGTCGCGGTCCAGGTCGCCCTGCGTCCCGTCGAAGTAGAAGACGCGGATGGGGAAGTTGTCGTGCTCGCGGCTGACCTTGGGGTAGATGGCCTCGGTCACGATGCCGTTCATGCAGGTGAAGGGACTGATGTCCACCACGCCGTCCGCGCCCATCTCGTAGAAGGCGATGGCCCCGCCGGTGGAGAGGACCATCTCGCCCATGGCGCCCGACTGAGGCAGGTACGGCTCGGCCAGCTCGATGATCTCGCCCACGTGGGGATCCCCGTAGCCCTCGAAGACGTCCCCGAAGTCGTCCATCAGGGCGTCCTCGTCCTTGTGCATGATGCGGGTGGTGATCATGGCCTTCAGCCAGTCCTTGCTCGCCCGCCGCTTCTCTTCGCGGAAGCGGCGGAACTGCTCGGCGTTGGTGTACCACAGCCATTCGCCGACCCCGGCCAACCAGCACTCGCCACCCTGGGCCTCGATCCGGCGGATCAGCTCGTCGTTGGAGAAGGTGTTCAGCCGGCAGAAGATCTCGCCCACCACGCCGATCAGCGGCCGGTCCTCGTCCCGCGTGGGGATGTCGAGGAAGGCCTCCTTCACCCGGGCCAGGGCGGCCTTGAGGTCGAGCAGCTGCTCCTTGACGCTGACGTTGCGCCGGGCCAGCACGGCGCAGGCGAGGTCCAATGACTCCAGATACACCCGGTCGGTCTGGCCCGTGTTCTACCTCGTAGGGCCGCGTCATCAGCAGGAGCTTCATCAGGATGTCGTTGACCACCACCGCGCGCCAGGCCGTCCGGATGAGGTCCCGGGCATGCTCGCCGATGCCGGCGTAGCCGTCGGCCGACGTGAGCGAGCAGCACGATCACGTCGTGCAGCCCGGCGCTGTCCAGGATCTGCCGCTGAAGAGCCGCGTACTGGCCGAAGCGGCAAGGACCGTTCGCGGTGGGCATCATCAGGGCCGTCCTCTTCGGGTCCAGCGCGGGGTCCTCGAAGAGCTTCATGAAGTCGCCCATGACGACTTTCTGCGGATAGCACTCGTCGCCGGAGGTGTAGTGGCCGCCCAGCTGCAATGTGCGCCCGTCGGACTCGGGGGTCACCCGGGCGTCGAAGCCGATGGACTGGAAGGCGGCGGCCAGCAGCCGCGAGCCGCCGTACGGCATGCGGGGGAGCCACAGCGTGCGTCCCTCCATGTCGACGTCCGCGGTGACGATGGGACTGCTGTCTGCGCTCTGGGCCGCGGCCGGGGCGGGCATGTTCGCGAACGCGGCCTCGGCCTGGAGGCGCGACCCGTGGCCGTTGCCCCGCCCGTGGGTGGTCTCGGTGCTCACGCTGGTACTCCTAGGCCGGCTGCTGGATGCGTTCCGGGTCGCGGGCCCACCAGCGCAGGAATCCCTTGCTGTCCAGGTAGGCTTCGCACCGTGTCATCGCGCCGGCGTCGTTCGTGTGCTCGTCGAACTGCAGGGTCAGGAAGGGCTGGCCCAGGGCACCCCGTACGTAGTGCTTGATGTACGAGTCGGGACCGCACTTGAAGTTGGTCAGGTAGATGACGTGCAGGTTGGGGTGCCGCGACACCACCTTGGCCGCCTGGATGATCTTGCGGCCGTAGTTCCAGAACATGTTCGGCGTGACGTCGCGGGTGTCCTCGGCCCAGAGGGGCAGGAAGTCGATGGGGATGATGTTCACCCCGTAGTACTTGCGCAGCTTGGCCGGGATGTCCATGTTCACGCCGGGGTCGTAGATGTTGTACGGACGTCCGATCAGGACGATGCCCAACTCGTCGCGCTCGTTCAGCGTGGCCAGGGCGTCCGCGCCCGCCTGCATCAGTCGGCCGCGGAAGTCGTCCATGGCCGCGTAGGCCTTCTCGGCCGCCGCCTCGGCCGCCTTGCCCTTGACCCCCAGCGGCTTGACCAGCGCCTTGAGGGCGGCCGTCACGGATGCGGGACCCCGGCGGAAATGGAGGGTGGGGGTGAGGAAGCGGTGCTCGCTGCGCCTCGAAGCGGGGCGCGGCCTGGATGACCCACGGCAGGGTCTGGCCCCAGGGGCAGGCGTGGGACTCGAGCTCGGGGTGGTCGGTCTCCTCGTTGAGCAGATTGGGCAGGAAGACGTAGTCCACGCCCCGTTCCAGCAGGTCGGCGACGTGGCCGTGGGCGGCGCGGATGGGGAAGCACGGCTCGGCGACCGAGCTGTCCACGCCCGCCTCGCGCACGTGCTTGTCGGTCTCGCCGCTGACCAGGACGTCGAAGCCCGCCTCGCGGAAGAACGTGCCCCAGAAGGGCAGCCGGTCGTACGTGTACATCGCTCGGGGGATGCCGATCGTGCCCAACCCGGAGCCCTGGCCGGCGCGGACGGCGGTGGAGGTATCGAGGCCGTCGGGTACGTCGCGGCCCAGGACGTGCTCGAAGGCGATCTGCTCGCGCAGGGCGACCAGGTCCTGGATCACCGGCGTCTTGTCCACCTTGGCCCGCTTCCGGTAGCGGTCGGAGCACTTGTCGCCCCAGTAGGTCTTCTCCTCGCCGATGGTGAACTGCCGGATGTCGCACTCGTTCGAGCACCCCTTGCAGGTGAACTCGCGGATGGTGTAGTCGACCTGCTCCAAGTCCCAGCCGCGGAAGCCCGAATCGTCGCAGGTGGCCAGCATCTTCTCGCGGGCCAGCAGGGCCATGCCGATGGCGCCCACCACGCCGTTGTGCGGCGGGACGATGATCTCCTTGTCCAGGATCATGCTGAAGGCCGCCGCGACGGAGTCGTTGTACGCGGTGCCCCCTTGGAAGTAGATGGTGTCGCCGATGCGCCGGGTGCCGACCAACCGGTTGAGGTAGTTGGTGGCGATGGAGTAGGCCAGTCCGGCGACCAGGTCCTGAGTGCTGGCCCCGCGCTGCAGGTAGGAGTTGACGTCGCGCTCCATGAAGACGGTGCAGCGTTCGCCCAGGCGGACCGGGGTCGCCGAGTCGAGCGCCAGCTCCGCGAACTCGTCGATGATGTTGATGCCCAGCTTCTCCGCCTGCTCCTCCAGGAAGGAGCCGGTCCCGGCGGCGCAGGCCTCGTTCATGGCGAAGTCGACCACCACGCCGTCCTGCAGGCTGATGTACTTGGAGTCCTGGCCGCCGATCTCGAAGATGGTGTCGGGCACCCGGTCGATCAGACGCCGGCCGATGAAGGTGGCGCCGGTCTTGTGCGCGGTGATCTCGTCGTTGACCGTGTCCGCGCCGATGAGCTCGCCGATGAGCTCCCGCCCGGAGCCGGTGGTGCCGACGCCGCGGATGCGCAGGCGGGGACCCATCTCGTCCCAGATCTCGGCCAGGCCGCGATTGACCACCTCGACCGGCCGGCCCTCGGTCTTCAGGTAGATCTCCTTGACCACCTCGCCGGCCGTGTCCAGCACCACCAGGTTGGTGGAGACGGAGCCGATGTCGACGCCCAGGTAGGCGTCGATCTCGCCCGGCTCCGCGAACTCGTACGGCTTGACCCGGTCCCGCAGGAGGATCACCCGGTCCGTGGAGAGGGCGGGCGACGTCGGGAACGCGCTCCCCGGCCCCCCGCGCAGCGCGTCCGGCACGATGACCACGGGCTCGCGTCCGCTCTGCTCGTCGGCTTCCAAGAGGGCGGCGCCGATGGCCCCCATCCAGGCGTAGTGCCGGGGGACGATCAGCGACTCGGGGGGAAGCTCGAAGGACTCGCGCACCGCGGCCACCGCTCCGGTGTTGGCGGCGACGCCGCCGATGAACGCCACCTTGCCCGCGATGGTCTTGCCCTTGGTGATGGTGCCGCGGTAGTTGCGGATGACCGCGTCGCAGAGGCCCTTGAGGACCTCGGGGGGCTGGTAGCCCTTCTGCTGGGCGTGGATCATGTCCGACTTGGCGAACACCGAGCAGCGGCCCGCGATGGTGGCCGCCTTGCCCGCGCAGAGGACGATGTCCCCCACGTCCTCGATGTCGTAGAGCAGGCGATTGGCCTGCTGGTCCATGAACGAGCCGGTGCCGGCCGCGCAGTCGCCGTTGGACTGGTAGTCGGTGATGCCGATCCGGCCGGTGGCCCGATCGGTCTCGATCTGGATGAACTTGGACGTCTCGCCGCCCATCTCGAAGACGGTGGCCACCTCCGGGTGAAGGGTGCCGACCGCGCGGGCGATGGCCTTGAACTCGTTCTCGAAGCCGGAGTTCAACCGGGCACCCAGCAAGCGTCCGCCCGAGCCCGTCACCCGGATGCCGTCGACGGCATCGAGCGGCAGCAGCTCCAGGAGTTCGGTCAGCAGCTCGCGGGCGGTGTCGACGGGGCTGCCCTTGATGCGGCGGTAGCGGGTGACCAGGAGCGGCGGCGTGCCGTCCGCTGGAGCGGCACCCGCGGCGTCCGGCCCCAGGAAGAGCTCCTGATCGACCAGCTTCTCAAAGAGCGCCGTTTCATCCGGCCGTCCCACCAGCGCCATCTTGATGCTGATGCACCCCATGTCGATCCCGAGCGTCGCCATACCCTCTTCTGCCTCCCTGAGCCCGCATGGGCGCACGTGATCCCTCGTCACGCAGCATGTCTCCGCGACCGAGAAACGAGGGGGATTGTCCACCGAAGAGCTGAGCGGGCTCGGCCCGCCGCGGCCCGTGTCTTGCTAGTCGCTAGGTTACCATGCAGGCCTGGCTTCAGGACGAGTGGCGTGACCGGCTTCGACCAACCCAGCTTCATCGTCGCGCTGGTCGGCGCGATCGTCCTGTCGTTCGTCGTGAACCTGTTCTCCAGACGTTGACGAGGCCTGTCCGGAAGAGGTGCTTGACAGGCCGATTTGGGGTAGACTGAAGAGCGCATCGATAGGAATTGGTCGTTCAGGCGACGTGGCCAGGCGCTCCGAGTTTCGCGTGCTTCAGCCTCCTCCGCCGTCCCAGCCGCTTCCCGGTCGTATGCGGTTAGTGAACTCTCCATGACGGAGGCAGTAAGTGAGCGGTACGAAACTCTACGTCGGCAACCTGAGCTACAGCACGTCGGAAGAAGGCCTCAAGGAAGCCTTCGGCCAGCACGGTGAGGTAACCTCGGTCGCCCTCATCACCGACCGGGACACCGGTCGTCCGCGGGGCTTCGGCTTCGTGGAGATGGGGTCCGAGGCTGAAGCCACGGCGGCACAAAGCGCTATGGACGGGGCGCAAGTCGACGGCCGTACCATCAAGGTCGACTTCGCCCGCGAGCGCGAACCGCGCCGCGGCGGCGGCGGTGGCTACGGTGGTGGCGGCGGCGGCGGTTACGGCGGCGGCGGTGGTGGCGGCTACGGCGGCGGCGGCCGCGGTGGGTACGGCAGCCGCTACTAGACGGTCCCTCCTTCGGCACGAGCAGGGCGCCCGCTTCGGCGGGCGCCCTTTTCTTTGTCCTCCTCTCCCTGCCCCTGGTCCCCGGCTAGTCCGTCAGCTGGGTGGCCCGCCGAGCCTGCCAGACGGCCAGGACCCCGGTGACGCGTGGCGAAGGCCAGGGTCACCGCCAGACCGACGACCAGCGGGCGCCACTCCCATCCCTTGTTGAAGAGGGCGCGCATCGCTTCGAAGACATAGGTCGTCGGGTTGATGGTGGCCGCCCAGCGAAGCCAGGTAGCGGTGATGTACTCCTTCGGCACGAAGGTGGTGGACAGGAAGATGAGGGGGAAGAACGCCAGGGTGGCCGCCTGCGCCGCCGCCGCGTTCTTGGTCAGCAGGGCGATGAAGACGGCGTAGCCGGCGAACGCCATCCCCCAGAGGAACGCGAAGCCGATCACGGCCAGCAGGCCCAGGGCGCCGGTCTTGGTGTGGAGTCCCAGGAGCATCGCCAGGGCCAGCACCAAGGCGACCTGGACGATCAGGATGACCGCGCCCGCGACCATCGGTCCCCAGACGAGAGCCAGCCGGCGGGCCGGAGTGAGCAGCAACTTGGTGAAGTAGCCGGACTCGATGTCCCGCACCAGAGCCTGCCCGGCGGACCCGGCCCCGCCGATGGCCGCGGAGATGATGGCCACCGGCAGGATGAACCCCAGATAGGGGCCGGGGAATCCCGGCAGTTCGCCGACGGAGCCCAGGCCCGCGTTGTAGACGAAGAGGAAGAAGACGCTGATGGCCACGTTCGGGATGATCGCCGCCGGCACTCTGAGGCTGGTGACGAGAGAGCGGCGGACGTTGAGGACGATGTCGTTCATCGGGCCACCTCCTCGGCGGCGTCGGCGTCTCCGCCGGCCTCGGCCTCAGCGCCGGGCCCGACGCTGAGGCGTTGGCCGGTCGCCTGGAGGAAGACGTCATCGAGCGTGGGCCGGCTGACTGTGAGGCCGGTCAGCCGGACCCCGGCGGCGTCCAGTTCGCGGACGATGTCGGGTACGACGTCGGCAGCCTGGCTGAAGAACGCAGACACGGACTCGCCCGCCGTCTGCCGGCGGGGCGCGATGGTCTCGAGGGCCGCAGAGGCGCGCTCCGCCGAGGCGGCGCTGTCGAAGGACAGCTCCACCACCTCGTCGCCGACGCCCTGTTTGAGCTGCGCGGGGGTGCCCTGCGCCACGATGCGTCCCCGGTCGATGATGGCCACCTCGTCGGCCAACCGGTCCGCCTCCTCCAGGTACTGGGTGGTCAGGAAGATGGTCACCCCCTGGTCCCGGTTCAGACGGCGGACCTCGTCCCAGATGTCGGCGCGGCTGGCGGGATCGAGCCCGGTGGTGGGCTCGTCCAAGAAGAGCACCTCGGGGTCGTGGACGAGGGCCAGCGCCAGATCCAGACGGCGGCGCATCCCACCGGAGAACTGACCCACCCGCTTCTTGCGCTCCACATCCTCGAGCCCCACGGTCACCAGCAATCGTTCTGCCCGTGCCTTGGCGTCGGCCGCCGACCCGCCGAACAGGCGTCCCTGCAGGACCAGGAGCTCGCGTGCGGTCATGAGATCGTCCAGTCCCACCTCCTGCAGTGCCACGCCGATCGCCCGGCGCACGGCAGCAGGTTGCCGGGTCACGTCGTACCCGGCGACGCGGGCCCGTCCGCTCGTGGGTGCCAGGATGGTGGTCAGCACCTTGACCAGGGTGCTCTTCCCGGCGCCGTTCGGACCCAGGAAAGCGAACACCTGCCCCGAGGGGATCTCCAGATCGACCCCGTCCACCGCCCTCAGGTCGCCGAACGAGCGCTGGAGCTGCTCGACCACGATGCTGCCGCCTCCGGCCATCTGACCCTCCTCTGTCATTGTGCGCCGGCCCATCGTCTCACGTTAGACTGGGTGGTCTGGTCGACGCCCGACGAAGGAGCAGACCCATGGACCGCCCCACGCGACAACCGGATACCCCGCCAGACGATTCCCTCCGGGCGGGAGATCTCAGTCCCGACAATGCCCAGAACAGGGCGTTCTGGGACGCTGCCTCGGACGAGTACCAGGCGGACCACGGCGGGTTCATTGCCAAACGGGGCGGCATGGCATGGGGAGTCTGGCAGATCCCCGAGTCGGAGCTGCAGATCTTGGGCGACGTCCAGGGGCGGGATGTCCTCGAGCTGGGGTGCGGCGCCGCGCAGTGGTCGATCGCCATGATCCAGCGGGGCGCCCGCCCGGTAGGGCTCGACCTCTCGGAGCGCCAGCTCCAGCACGCCCGGCGCCTGATGGCGCAGGCGGGGGTCTCCTTCCCCCTGGTGCACGCCACCGCGGAATCGGTCCCTCTTGCCGACGGCTCCTTCGACCTCGTCTTCTGCGATTGGGGCGCCATGGCCTTCGCCGACCCGGAGTCGACCCTACCCGAGGCCTGGCGGCTCCTGCGCCCGGGCGGGATGCTGGTGTTCAACGGCGGCACGCCCTTCTATGAGTGTTGCTGGGTGAGCAACCACGAGCACGCGCACGACCGTCTGCTTCGCGACTACTTCGGGATGTACCGGGTGGACGACGCCGAAACGGTGGAGTTCGTGCCGACCTATGGGGAGTGGATCAGGCTGTTCCGCCGGCATGGATTCCTCATCGAGGACCTGGTCGAGCTGCGGTCGCCCGCGGAGGTGATCAGCCCCTTTCGGGACGAGGTGGACCGGTCGTGGGCGCGCCGTTGGCCGATGGAGCAGATCTGGAAGGTGAGGAGATCGGTGGGGTCCTAGGCGGGGAGGCACTCGACCCGAGTGAGAGGCCCCTCCGGGGTCAGTTCCATCCGGCCGCCCAGGAACTGGGGAAGCAGCCACGCCATGGTGGTGAGGTGCGGGGTGGCCTGCCGGACCAGATAGCGCGAGGGCTCGGTCGCCTGCATGAGATAGACCGGCAGTTGGTCCGCGGCATGGACGTCCAGCGTGGCCCCCGACTGCAGCTCGAGCAGGAGCGCGTGCGCCGCCTCCGCGCCCACCCTTTCCGACGGCTTGCCCCGTTCGGCCGTGGCGCTCCCACCCAGCAGGGTGTTCCCCGTCGCCGCCCAGAGGACGGCCGCGCCGCCGGTGCCGGCGGCGTCTTCCTCGACCACCTCCTCGAGCGTGACGGGCCAGGCGGTCAGGCTCCCGTCGCGTTCGAGCGTGTTGCGCACGGCCCGATGGATGCGCCGCGCGATATCGGCCGGCAGGCGGGAGGTGTGGATCCGGCCGGTGATCGTCCCGGCCGCGTCGCGCGCCAGCTCGCCCAGGCCGTGCGGCCGCGGAGCCGGTTGGGTGATCAACTCCACCGAGCCCCCGCCTCTCGGGTAGTAGCCGCGCCGCAGCGGACGAGCCTGGACGGCGAGACCCATCCGGCGCACGAGCGGAAGTACGACGTGGCCCAAGTAGTCGAACGGCGGGGAGCGGCGCACGTCGGTGCCCCCCACCAACTCGAGGCGTACTGGCGCGGGCGCCCGCACGGCGACCGGGAGACAGGCCTGGATCACCAGGGTCAGGCTGCCCGCAGTGCCGGTGTCGAATCGATACTCGCCGCCCCTCGGCTCACCAGGCCGGAAGGTGATCTCGGTCGAACCGGCCCAGATGCCCTCGGTCTGGGCTTGGACGAGCGCGGCCACGACGTTGCAGGCGGTGGCGTGTTGCGGCAGCAGCCCGGGGTTGCGACGCGCGGCACGTATGTTCGTCACGCGCAGGGAACGCCCGGTCAGGGCGCTCAGCGCGACGGCGGTGCGGAGCAGCTGTCCTCCTCCCTCGCCGTAGGAGCCGTCGATGGTGATCACGTCGGGTCGCGGATGCGTCGGCGGGGAAGGCGGGCGGCTAGTAGCGGAGCGAGATCTTCTTGCCCTTCTTCTTGCGGCGTTTCTTCAGGGCCACCTTGTTCTTCTTGTTCATGCAGGACGACTCCTTGTTGACTCGAACGATCGGCCCAGTATACGTTCGGCTCTGCCCCGGAGGCTAGTATCCGTGCGCTCTTCGCCCAGAACGGGTAGAGCCGCCGGTGTCGGACACCCCTCGATCAGGGAGCGCACGTGAAGAAGCAGAGGAAGACGCAGCGTCATCCGTCACGGGCGCATCCGGCCGCGCCCGGCGAGCACAGCGGGTCGCACGGGGACCACTCGCCGCGAGACGCGGAGCATCCCGAAGGTCGGCCCACAGCCGCCGAGACCGAGGAGATCGGCCGCCGCCTGGGCTTGGTGTCGCCCCCCGGAGCCGGCGCCTCGACCGCGGGCGCTCAGGTCGTGCCGCTCGGCTACATCGATGGGCTGCTCTGGCGACTGGTCATCCTCGCCCCCCGCAGCGTCGGCGGCGACGTCACCCCGCAGTTGCAGCACCAACATCCCGGCTCGGGCGAATGGGAGGTAGTGGCGCACGACGACCTGCTGGCCCACCTCACGTGGCAGGCCTATCGGCGAGGGGCCCACCGGGCGGGCGAAGCGCCCACCGGGTCCGGCCTCTTGATCCCGGGAAGCCCGGGACGGTGACCTAGACGTACTTGACGCCCCCGCCGATGATGCGGATGTAGTTGGCCCGTTCGAAGGCGGCCGGATCCGGGGAGCGGGAGAGGTTCATGCTGCCGCACATCTCGGCCAACGACTCGTACTCGTGCTCCTCCATCCAGCGCTCCATGCCCTCGCGGACCTCGCGCAGGTGACCGGGGCCATGGCGCAGCAGGGAAGAGACCATCTGCACCGCGTTCGCGCCGCACATCACCGCCTTGATGGCGTCCTCCACCGTGTGGACGCCGCCGGTGACTCGCCAGAGACAGGTTCGTGCGCCCGGAGAGGATGGCCAGCCAGCGCAGCCTCAGCAGCAGCTCGGAGGAGTCGGACAGACGCAGCCGAGGCATGACCTCCAGCTCCTCGATGTCGATGTCCGGCTGGTAGAAGCGGTTGAAGATCACCACGCCGGCCGCCCCGGCCTCCTCGATGCGCCCCACCACGTTGGGCAGCGAGGAGAAGAACTCCGATAGCTTGACCGCGATGGGGATGCTGATGCTGTCCTTCAGCATGCGGACGACGTCCGTCACCCGGCGCTCCACCTCCTCGCCGGTCTCGCCGGGGTCCGCCGCCACCAGGTAGAAGTTGAGCTCCAGAGCGTCGGCGCCGGCCGCCTCCAGTTGCGTGGCGAACTCCAGCCACCCCCCGGGAGTCACCCCATTGAGCGACGCGATCACCGGGACCGAGACCGCCTCCTTGAGCTCGTGGACGTGATCCAGGTAGCGGTCGACGCCGCTGATCATGTACTCGTCGCGGCGGGGGTAGTAGGTCAGGGCTTCGAACCAGGTCTCCTCGGCCGCCTCCACGTCCTGCACGTCGCGGAAGTGCTCGTGGGTGATCTGCTCCTCGAAGAGCGAGCGGACGATGAACGCGGGCGCGCCGGCATCCTCCAGACGCCGTACGCTTTCGAGGGAGTCGGCCAGCGGCGACGCGCCCGGGATCAACGGGTGCGGGAGCCGGAAGCCCAAGTACGTGGTGGAGAGGTCCATGGCGCTCCTTCCTTACTCCTGGTCGCGGCCGCGGGCGGGTGGGGTACGTCCCGGGGACTCCTCGACGGCGTTCGAGCGCGACCCACCCGAGGCGTCCGACGCGCCCCCCTTCGCGGTCACCTCGCCGCGGGCCTCCTGGGCCACGGTCTCTTCCGCCCGCTGTATGTCCTCGGGACGGTTCCCGGCGGCGGACGGCGCCCCCGCCGCGCGGGTGGCCGGCGGACTCCGGCGGCCGGGCTGCGCCGGCCGCCTCCGCCGGAGCGCCGGCACCGGTCTCCTCGGTCTTGTCCAGCTCGCTGAGCTGCTGCAACAGGCGGAAGTGACGGTTCACGGCGTGCTGGGAACGCTCCCGCAGCACCCGGGCCCGTTCGGGGTCCAGACGCTCCAGCATGCCGAACCGGGTCTCGCGCGCCATGAAGCCGGGCAGCGGCAGGTCCGGCGGCGCGGAGTCCAGCTGCAGCGGGTTGAGGCCCTGTTCGCGCCGGCGGGGGTCGAAGCGGTAGAGCGGCCACATGCCGGACTCGACCGCCGCCTTCTGCTGCTCGGCACCGAACGACAGGTCGTACCCGTGGCCGATGCAGTGGGCGTAGCCGATGATCAACGACGTGCCCGGGTAGGACTCGGCCTCCAGGAGCGCCCGCACGGTGTGCGCGTCGCGGGCGCCCCAGGCGACCTGGGCTACGTAGACGTTGCCGTAGGTCATGGCCATCAGCCCCAGGTCCTTGCGCTCGGAGGCCTTGCCTGCCGAGGCGAACTTGGCGATGGAGGCCATCGGCGTCGACTTGGACATCTGGCCACCCGTGTTGGAGTACACCTGGGTGTCGTGCACCAGGATGTTGACGTTGCGGCCCAGATAGAGGACGTGGTCCAGTCCCCCGTAGCCGATGTCGTAGGCCCAGCCGTCGCCGCCCACGATCCATACGCTTCGGTCGACCAACAGGTCCGCGACGGCGCCCAGCTGCCACGGCTTCCGGCCGGTCGATATCCGCCAACCGCGTCTTGAGCGCCTCCACGCGTTCGCGCTGCGCGGTCAGGCCTCGGGCGTCGCTCTGGTCCGCCTGCAGTAGCCCGTCGACCAACCCGTCGCCCAGCTCGCCCGCCAACCGGGCCAGGAGCTCGCGGGCCATGGCCGTCTGCTTGTCCACCGCCAGGCGCATGCCCAGGCCGAACTCGGCGTTGTTCTCGAAGAGTGAGTTGATCCAGGCCGGGCCGCGACCGTTGCGGTCCACGGCGTAGGGCTGGGTGGGCAGGTTGCCCCCGTAGATGGAGGCGCAGCCGGTGGCGCAGGCGATCAGCGTGCGGTCGCCGAAGAGCTGGGTGACCAGGCGCTGGTACTGGGTCTCGCCGCAGCCGGCGCAGGCGCCGTGGAACTCGAACAGCGGCTGCAGCAACTGCGAGGCTCTTGACGTCCAGGCGCACCTCGCGCTCGTCCAGCTCCGCCCGGTCCATGGCGGGAAGGCTGGAGAAGAAGTCCCAGCGCCCGCGCTCCCGGTCCACGTGCTCGTCGTGCGGCTGCATGGAGATGGCCTTGTGGCTGGGATTGGAGCGGTCCTTGCCCGGACAGGTGGTCACGCACAGCCGGCAGCCGGTGCAGTCCTCGGGAGCCACCTGCACGGTGTACGCCATGCCGTCGAACTGTTTGCCGCGGGCCTTCACCGACTGGAAGTCGGCCGGCGCCCCCTCCAGCAGGGCTGCGTCGTACAGCTTGGTGCGGATGGTGGAGTGCGGGCAGACGAAGGCGCACTTGCCGCACTGGATGCACACCCGCGGATCCCAGATGGGGATCTCGAGGGCGATGTTGCGCTTCTCGTACCGGCTGGTCTCGAGAGGCCAGGTGCCGTCCACCGGGTGGCGGCTGACCGGCAGCCGATCTCCCTCGCCGGCCATGAGCATGGCGGTGACCTCGCGGACGAACTCCGGCGCCTCGTTCGGCACCAGGGGTCGGGGCTCTCCTACGACGGACTCCACCTCCGTCGTTGGCCGCGGGACCTGATGGAGCCGCGCCAGCGTCCCGTCGACCGCTTCGAAGTTGCGCCGGACCACCTCCGGGCCCTTGCGGCCGTAGGTCTTCTCGATGGAGGCTTTGATACGGGCGATGGCGTCGTCGCGGGGCAGCACGCCCGAGATGGCGAAGAAGCAGGTCTGCATGATGGTGTTGATGCGGACGCCCAGGCCCAGTTCGCCGGCCACCCCGAAGGCGTCGATCACCCAGAGGTCGATGTCCTTGTCGCGGATCTGCCGCTGGACCTTGGGGCGCAGGTGCGCCCACACCTCGTCCGGCCCGTAGGGCGTGTTCAAGAGGAACACCGCGCCGGGGGCCGCGAAGTCCAGCACGTCCGTCTTGTCCAGAAGGCGATAGTGGTGGCAGGCCACGAAGCTTGCCTGACGTATCAGGTAGCTCGTGCGCAGGCGGTGGGGCCCGAAGCGCAGGTGCGACACGGTGATGCCGCCCGACTTCTTCGAGTCGTACACGAAGTAGCCGTGTGCCTCCTGCCCGGTCTCCTCGCCGATGATCTTGATGGAGTTCTTGTTGGCCCCCACGGTGCCGTCCGCGCCCAGGGCGACGAAGATGCCCCGCACGGTGTCGGGGGGCTCCACCACGAAGGACTCGTCGTAGTCGAGGGAGGTGTGGCTGAGGTCGTCGTCGATGCCGACGGTGAAGTGGTTCTTGGGATGGTCCTTCGTCAGTTCGTCCAGGACCGCTTTGACCATGGCCGGGTCGAACTCCTTCGAGCCCAGCCCATAGCGTCCGCCGATCACGCGCACGGCGGCCGGGTCGGCCCCTCGCCCGTCACCGGCGGCGTCTTCGTCGCTGACCCCGCCGAAGGTCAGGCCCTCCGCCCGCGCCTCCTGCAGCGCCGCCACCACGTCCAGATAGAGCGGCTCTCCGACGCTGCCCGGTTCCTTGGTGCGGTCCAACACGCCGATGGCCTTGACGGAGGCCGGGAGCGCCGCCAGGAAGTCGGGGACGGAGAAGGGCCGATAGAGGCGGACCTTGACCACGCCCACCCGTTCTCCTTGGGCGGCCAGGCGCTCGACGGTGGCGTGCGCCACCTCGGCCCCCGACGCCATGGCCACCACCACGCGTTCCGCCTGCGGATGGCCTTCGTACTCGAACAGCCGGTACCGCCGGCCGGTACGCTCGGCCAGCCGGTCCATGGCCGTCTGCACGGCGGCCGGGCAGTCGGCGTAGAACGGGTTGACCACCTCTCGCCCCTGGAAGAACGTGTCCGGGTTGGCGGTCGCCCCCCGGAGGACGGGACGGTCGGGATCCAGGCGGCGCATGCGCTGCTCCCGCACCTTGTCCGGATCGACGAGGGCGGCCAGATCGGCGTCGGACAACTCCCGCATGGTGTTCACCTCGTGCGAGGTACGAAAGCCGTCCATGAAGTGCAGGAAGGGCACGCGGGACTCCAGGGTGGCGGCGTGAGCCACCGCGGCCAGGTCGTGGGCTTCCTGCACGTTGGCCGATGCGAGCATGGCGAAGCCGGTCTGGCGGCAGGCCATGACGTCCGAGTGGTCACCGAAGATGGAGAGCGCATGGGTGGCGATGGCCCGGGCCGACACGTGCTTGACGTAAGGGAGCAGCTCCCCGGCGATCTTGTACATGTCGGGGATCATGAGCAGCAGGCCCTGCGACGCCGTGAAGGTGGTCGCCCGGGCGCCGGCCTGCAGGGCGCCGTGCACGGCCGCCGCCGCCCCGCTCTCGGACTGCATCTCCACCACCTCGGGCACCGTGCCCCAGATGTTCGGCCGGCGCTTGGCCATCCACTCGTCCGACAGCTCGGCCATGGTGGACGAGGGCGTGATGGGATAGATGGCGATGACCTCGCTCAGACGGTAGGCGACGGACGCCGCCGCCTCGTTGCCGTCGATGGCGATGTGCCGGCCGGGCTGGATCCCCGACGGCTCGGTCTCCGCTCCCGGTGTTCGTTGGTCCTGCTGGCTGCGGCGCTCGTCTGCCACGGTGTCCCTCCTGCCTGCGCATGCCAGGTCGTCCGGTCGCGGTCGGTCTCTACCCGGGCGACGATAGCATCATGCGAAGGACCCGGAGAGAGTCGTACTGCTTCGCGGCGCGAGTGGGTAGATCGCGGAAGGGCGCTCGCCCGGGGCGCAGTCGACTACTGAGGGGGAAGCGTGAGACGAGCTAAGGTCCTTGCCCGGTTCCTTATCGGAACGGCAGTCGCGGTGGGCCTGTTCTGGTGGGGGACATCCCGCGTGACGAAAGAGGCTGACGACGGACGTTGGAAGGAGCGGCGAGTCTCGACCCTAAAGAAGGCCTGGATCAGTGTCCGTTCAGGCCGACCAGGCGGGCGCTGACCTCCCAGAGACGGTCCTGCGTCTCGGTGTCGTAGCTCAGGGGCGAGCTTCTGTCGCGGTTCGCGCTCGACGAAGAACCGACCGCTCACCTCCGCCACCTCGGGGGCGGAGGCCAGGTAGACGGAGGTGCGGGCCCCCTCCAGCGGGTGCTGTCCTCTTCCGCCACCGAACCCGGCGCGCAGCAGCTTGGTGGCGACGACTCCTGGATGCAGGCAGTTCGCGGTGACACCCGTCCCTCGCAGGCGATCGGCGAGGGCGTAGGTGAACAGGACGTTGCAGAGCTTGGACTGAGCGTAGGCTTCGTGGGGGTCGTACCGGCGACGGCGTCCCTCCGAGTCGCCGGCGCCCAGTCGCGCGAAGTCCAACCTCGCCGAGTAGTGCGTGCCGGAGGCGACGTTGACCACCCGGGAGGGTGCGCTCGCCACCAGGCGGTCGAGCAGGAGATTGGTCAGCAGGAACGGCGCCAGGTGGTTGACCGCCAGGGTCAGCTCGTAGCCGTCGTGGCTGAGCTCGCTGGTGGGGGAGAAGATCCCGGCGTTGTTGATCAGAACGTCCAGCCTCGGCGCCGCCTCCAGGACCTCGAGTGCCAGCCGGCGCACCTGCTCGAGCGAGGAGAGATCGGCCACGAAGCCCTGAGGCGGTTCTTGCGCGGCCGCGTCCGCGACGTATTGGACGGCGGCCGCCACGCGCTGGCCGCTCCGTCCGTGTACCAGCACCCGGAAGCCCGACCGGGCCAGCTGTCGGGCGGTCTCTCGCCCGATGCCGTCCGTGGCCCCGGTGACCAGCACGGTCTTCCCGGCCCTGTCTGGGACCCGGTCCATGCGTCACGCCCGTCCGCTCGGACGGCTCATGTAGACGCGCCTCGGACTCGTGACATTCACCATCGTGCTCCTCTCTGAAGGCAACTGATGGGTTTTTTCCATAACCCGCTGCAAAAGATGCGATGAGCTCTCTGGTCTGGCGCCATCCGCGGAGGGGGGGATAGGATGGGCTATGGTCCCCTCGCCAGATAGCGAGCTCCCGCTCTTCCCCTTGGCTCTCGTACTCTTGCCGGGCGAGCTCCTGCCGCTGCACATCTTCGAGCCTCGCTACCAGCGGTTGCTCGCGGACTGTCGGGAGACCGGGGAGCCGTTTGGTATCGTGCTCTTCGGCAAGGAGGGCATGGCCAGCACGGGTTGCACCGCTCGGCTGGTCGCCGTCCTCTCGGAGTACGGCGACGGCCGGGCGGACATCGTGGTCCGGGGGGAAGCCCGCTTCCGAGTGCTGGAGCTCCGCCCGCCCGAGGACATTCAGGCGGAGCCGCTCCGGGCGTCGGTGGAGTATCTGGCGGACCTGGGCGAGGCGGTCCCGTCCAGCCGGGCTGAGGAGGTGCAGCGGCTGTTCGACCAGGTGCTCGAGCTGACCGATTCCACTCCCCCGGCCGCGGCTCCCGACGATCTGCCCGTCTCCTTCCGCCTGGCGGCGGCGATCCAGTTGGAGCTTCCCCTGAAGCAACAGCTGCTGCAGCTGGACGACGAAGGCGAACGTCTGGACCTGCTGGCGGAGGCTTTGCGCTCGCTGATCAGCCGGGCGGAGGTGTTCCGGTCGCGCGAGGACGCCATCCGTGGGAACGGCAAAGGCTACTAGGACGCAACAGGAGGAGGACGCGGTGGGCATGGCGTTGGGAACGACCGGCGCACGCCGGCGTCGACGGATCGGGTCGGCTTTGGCGGCGGCGCTGCTGTGCCTGATCGGCGTGATCGCCTGGGCAGAGCCGTCCGCGGCGGCCTTGCCCGCCGCCGGGACCGCGAGTGGGCATCTCTTGTTCGTCCAGGGCGACTCGGTCATGGACATCGCTCTGAGTACCGGGGTCCGGCAGCGGGTGCGCCGGATCGCCGGCGCCGATACGCCCGGCTCTCCGTACCTGTCCCGCAACGGCAAGGGGATGGCCTTCGTCCTCTTCGACCAGGGCATCCCCTACGTGGAGTATCAGGAGGCGCTCACGGCCGCCCCGGGCCAGGTCACCACCCACTCCCCGCTGGGCAAGGCCCGTGGACGGGACGGGGGTCCTTCCCGACCCGTCGGTCGCCCCGGGCGGGGGCCGCGTGCTCTACACCGTCGAGGACAAGGACCCGGGCGGAGGGTTCCTGCCCACCATCGAGATCTACGACGCCGTCACCCGCACGGTGGTGGATCGCATCGAGGAGGCGGACGTGGGGGATTGGTCGCCCCTGGGCGGCTCCATCGGGCGCTACATCGCCTACCTCAGCTACATCAAGTCACAGGCGCGTCCGGACCACGTCGGTCTCTTCATCTACGACACGTTCTCTCGGACCTCGCAGCCCGTCCCCGGCGTGGCCTTCACGACCCCCGGCGAGGTCGACCTCTACTCTCCCCGCT
The DNA here is from genome assembly GCA_963796315.1 of uncultured Actinomycetota bacterium. Classification (GTDB taxonomy): domain Bacteria; phylum Actinomycetota; class Thermoleophilia; order RBG-16-64-13; family RBG-16-64-13; genus CAWCLH01. The sequence goes on along the minus strand of CAWCLH010000020.1, from coordinate 877,813 downwards.
ACTCTCCCGACGGACTGTGGATCGCCTATATCGACCTGGACCCGGCGACGCGACACGCTGCAGGTGCGGATGACCCGGACGGATGGGAGTGTCAACGAGGTCGTCGCTCAGTATGAGGGCGGAGGTGCCGGCCTGGGCCTGCGCTGGGTCACCCTGGGGGGCGTCGACCTGCTGCTGCTCGAGCGGGTGGAAGCGGGCGGCGGACCGGCGGTCATCGACGAGATCTTTCCGGGTTTCGGGGGCACGCTGGGTTTCCCAGGCATGCCCATCCGCCGGGTCCTGCACGGCACCTTCGGACCCCGTATCTTCCCCCAGTTCTCCGACGTCTCGGCGTCTGACCCGAACGCGCGGATCATCCGCGAGTTCTCGGTGCTGGGGATCATGCAGGGGTTCGCCGACGGCACGTTCGGCGCGAACCTGCCGGTCCGCCGGCAGCAGTACGCCAAGATCATCAGCGTGGCCAAAGGCCTGCACGACGCGGAGTGGACCGGCTGGGGCACGCCCGCGTTCGCCGACGTCCCCCAACCCGCGACGCAGACGTCGGACAGGCGCTACCCCTTCGACTACGTCCAGGAAGCCTTCGCCGCCGGCCTGATCCAGGGCAAGGCCGATGGACTCTTCCATCCCTTGGAAGACATCAACCGGGTCCAACTCGCGTTGATGATCGCCCGCGCGGGCAAGGACGTCTTCACTCCGGCCGTCCCCGCCGACTACACCGCGTTCGTCGATGTCGCCGCGCTGAGCCAGGAGGCCAAGGACGCCATCGCCCTCTGCTACCACAACGGCGTGATCAAGGGGAAGACGCCCGACCATTTCGCTCCGTACAGCAACGCCACGCGGGGGCACGTCGCCTTGATGACCTGGCGGTACATGCGGGTGGCCGGCTGGGTGCTGGACTGACCCTGACCTCTTGCCCGAGCTCCCCGATATCGAAGCCTACCTGGAGGCCCTGCGCGCACGGGTCCTGGGGCAAACCCTGCTGGGCGTGAGACTGGGCCATCCCTTTCTGTTGCGTACCGTGGAACCGCCGTTGGACGAGGCCGCCGGCCGCCGCGTCGTCGCGGTGACGCGGCTGGGCAAGCGCATCGTAATCGGTCTGGAAGGCGACCTCTCTCTGGTCCTCCACCTGATGGTCGCCGGCCGCCTGCACTGGTCGCCGCCGGGCGCGACGCTGCAGCGCGGCCGGGGACTGGCGGCCTTCGACTTCTCCGACGGCAGCCTGGTGCTGACCGAAGCCGGGAAGAAGCGGCGCGCCTCGCTTCATCTCGTGCGCGGCCGTGCCGGTCTGGCCGGGCTGGATCCGGGCGGCCTGGAGGTGCTGGAGGCCGGACGTGACCGTTTCGCCGCCGCTCTGACTCGCGAGAACCACACCCTCAAGCGCGCCTTGACCGACCCCCGGCTCTTCAGCGGGATCGGCAATGCCTACTCGGACGAGATCCTGCACCGGGCCCGGCTCTCCCCGCTGAAGCTGACCGGCGCGCTGACCGAGCAGGAGATCGACCGTCTGCGCGAGGCGTGCGTCGCCGTCCTCGACGAGTGGACCGAGCGGCTCCGCGCCGAAGCCCGGGAGGCTTTCCCGGAGAAGGTCACGGCCTTCCGGCCGGAGATGGCGGTACACGGCCGCTTTGGCGAGCCCTGCCCGGTCTGCGGCACGGCGATCCAGCGCATCTCCTACGCCCAGAACGAAGCCGACTATTGTCCTCGCTGCCAGACCGAAGGGCGGATCCTGGCCGACCGGGCTCTCTCTCGGTTGCTCAAAGCAGACTGGCCCCGGACCATCGAGGAGCTGGAGGAACGGCGTTCTCCTTGACACCGGGGCCCCGCGCCGCTAGCATAGTTGCATGAGTGCGCAAGGATGCAATGAGACCAGCGAGGCCGGCTGCCAGTTGCGCGACCGGTTGCCCGTCGGGCTGTTCAAAGCGCTGGGGGACACCAGCCGCACCGCCATCCTGGCGAGCCTGGCCGAAGCCGGACGGCCGCTGCGGGTCACCGAGATCGGCACGTGCTGCCCGCAGGATCTCTCCGTCGTCTCCCGGCACCTGGCCATCCTGCGCGATGCGGGGGTCGTCATCGCCGAGCGCAGCGGGCGGGAGGTCCACTACCGCATCGACGGGCCCCGGCTTGCGGACATCTTGCGCCGCCTGGCCGACGCCCTCGAAGGCTGCGACGTTGCCGAGGGCGCGCAGCCGACATCCTGAAGTCCCCGCGAAGAAGGAGACCGTGATGAGTACCGCCGAACCTGCTGCCGGCCCGGCCAAGCAAGCGTCCGACCAGATCCGCCGCGAGGTCGCCGAGCACTACACGGCGGCAGTCGCTGCGGGGGGTTGCTGTGGAGGCGGGCGTACGGTGACCACCGAGGTCCTGCAGGCCGGGTATTCGCCGGCCGCCTTGGAGACGCTGCCCGCCGACGCCGTCCAGAACGCGTTCGGCTGCGGTGACCCCGTCGCGTTCAGCGACTTGGTCCCGGGGGAGACGGTCCTGGACTTGGGGAGCGGCGCTGGGATCGACCTGCTGCTGGCCGCCCAGAAGGTGGGACCGGAGGGGCGCGTGATCGGGCTGGACATGACGGAAGAGATGATCAGGCGGGCCCGAGCCAACGTGGCGGCCGCGGGCCTGACGAACGTCGAGGTGATCCAGGGCGTGATCGAGGAGATCCCACTGCCAGACGCCTCGGTCGACGTGATCATCTCGAACTGCGTGATCAACCTCTCGCCGGACAAGCCGCGGGTCTTCGCCGAGATGGCCCGCGTGCTCCGGCCCGGCGGACGGGTCCGGGTCTCCGACATCGTGGCCGAGGGCCTGCCGGAGTGGACCCGGGACGTGGCGCGTCTCTATGCCTCGTGCATCTCGGGCGCCATCTCGGAGGATGAGTATCTGGCCGGTCTGCGGGCTGCGGGGCTGCAGGACGCGGCCGTGTTGGCCCGGCTGGACTACGATGAGGGTCAACTACGCGAGATGGTGGGCGACGTCGAGGCCGGTGTGGGGTGCTGCGGCGGTCCTGTCCCGGCAGAGTCCGTCCCGGCGCAGTCGAGCTGCTGCGGGGATGCTGCTCCGGCGCGGTCGAGCTGCTGCGGCGGCCCGGTCGAGACGGCGCCCCCCGCCGAGGTCGAGCCCCCACTGTGGCGCGAGGGAGAGCTGACCGGCAGCGTCGCGAGCATCCTGGTGACGGCTCACAAACCCACCACTTAGCCGGGCAAGGCGGCGGCCCGGCGGGTCGCCGCCGATCGTCCGTCCCCTCGTGGTACCGTGGGCCGGTGACTCCCGAGGCCGGCACTCCGCTTCCCTCCCAAGAAGAGACGCCTCTGGCCGACGCCCTGCTGGCCTACCGCGTCCAGGGCATGCGCTCCTTCCACACGCCGGGGCACAAGCAGGGAGCCGGGGTACCGCCGGCGTTGCGCGACGCCTTGGGACCCGCGTTCCTAGGGCTGGACATGGGCATCGCGAACGGCCTGGACGACACCCAACTCTCGGGAGGTTTCCTCGAGCAGGCGGAGCGCCTGGCCGCCGCCGCGTGGGGTGGGGACGAGGGCTTCTTCCTGGTCAACGGCTCCACCAGCGGGATGCAGGCTCTGGTGGTGGCCCTGTCCGGACCTGGCGACACCGCTGATCGTGCCTCGGAACGCGCACAAGTCGCTGCTGGCCGGCCTGATCTTCTCCGGGGCCATGCCGGTCTGGGTGGAGCCCGACGTCGACCAGGCCTGGGGCATCGCCACCAACGTCCCGGCCGGCCGCTTCCTGCGCGCGCTCGATGCCCACCCCGCCGCCCGCGCGCTCCTGGTCAGCTCTCCCAGCTACAACGGCTTCTGCGCGGATGTCCGGACGCTCGCCGCGGCCGCCCACGCCGCCGACGTTCCGCTGGTGGTGGACCAGGCCTGGGGGGCGCATCTCCGATTCTGCTCCTCGCTGCCCGAGGACGCGCTTTCGGCCGGAGCCGATGCCGCCGTCCTGAGCGTGCACAAGCTGCTCAGCGGGCTGTCGCAGTCCTCGCTGGTGGTGGCGCGGACCGAGCGGGTCGATCTCGACCGGCTCCGCACGGTGGTCTCCATGCTCCAGACCACCAGCCCGTTGGCGCCCATCCTGGCCTCGATCGACGCCGCCCGGGCACAGATGGTCGCCGAGGGAGAGGTCCTGTGGAGCCGGGCGCAGGCGCTTGCCGACGAGGCTCGCCGCTCGATCGCCGCCATCCCGGGATTGGCCGTGCTCGAGCCGGAGGAGGTGGCCGCCTCCGGCTTCGCCTTCGACCCGGTGCGGGTGACTCTGTCCGCGGCCGAGCTCGGGTGCCCCGGCTTCGTGCTCGAACGGCGGCTTCGGGGCGAAGGCATCGCCGTGGAGGCGGCGGAACCGCGTAGCGTCATCGTCAACATCACCTACGCGGATACGGCGGAGAGCGTCGCCGACCTGCGGGACGCCCTGCGCGCGATCGCCCGCGGCCTGGAACGGGACCGGGCCCCCCTCGGACCCGCCGGAGGGAAGGCGCGTGTCTCCGCTGCATCCGAGATGGCCGCCTTGCTCCTTCCGACGCCCGCCCGCACGGCCCAGTTGATGACGCCCCGTGAGGCGTTCTTCGCCCGGACGCCTCGCCGTCCGACCGGCCGAGGCGGTGGGCGCGGTCAGCGCGGAGATGGTCATCCCCTACCCGCCGGGCATCCCCGTGCTGGGACCGGGGGAGGAGGTGTCGGCCGACCTGGTGGCCTACTTCGGGGAAGCGGCCGCTCGAGGCCTCCACATCCATGGGCCGCATGATCGTAGCCTGCGGACGCTTCGCGTGGTCGCCTAGCGACGACGGGCGCCGCAGGGGCGGACCGGGGGCGGCTAACCGAAGACCAGCCGGCCGACGCGCTCCACCATCTGCAGCTCCAGGTCCCACAGCCAGGAGAGCTCGATGACGTCCGGGTTGTTGCAGACGGTGCACGTCTCGGCGACGTCCAGCATGCGTCGATACTCCGCCTGCTGAAAGAGGCGGCCCAGTGGCCGGCCCTCCGCGCGCAGCGAGTCGACCGATGCCAGGGGCACATCTCGGGCGACGCAGTCCCGAACGGAGCCGTCCGCCTGGACGGTCAGGATCAGACGCGGGGCCCGGCAGGTGTAGGTGGTCAGTCCTGGGTCGCGTTCCAGGAGATCGAGGTAGGCGTTCGTGGCCAGCAGGGGATGACCGGCCGCCTTCAGCGCCCGTGCCAGCCGGGCCGCCTCGCGGAGCTCGCCGGCACTCAGCGAGAGGGGCTCCAGGCGGGCGTCGAAGCCCTCGACCCGCATCTGCCCCACCTCCATGGGACAGAAGTAGAGGCCCGCACCCCAGTCGCCTGCCACCGGCGCCACCCGCCGCAGGGCCCCCCGGTTCTCCCGGGAGAGGACCGTGTTGACCAGCAGCCGAGGCCGGGCGGGATCGGCGCGGAGGGCGCGGGCGAAGCGGTCCAGGCGCGCGAAGAGACCGGGCAGGCCCCGCAGGCGGTCGTGGGCGCCGCCGACGTCGTCCACGCTGAGGATGAGCGCGTCGACCTTCCCCCGCAGTTCCGGCCAACGCTGCTCCAGTAGCCAGCCATTGGTGATAAGAGTGACCACCAGCCCGGCGTCGACCGCGTGGGCGAGCAGCTGCGGCAGGTCTTCCCGCAGCAGGGGTTCGCCCCCCCACACGACCACCTGGGCGATGCCGGCGGCGACGGCCTCCCGGTAGAGCCAGCGGACGGCCTCCGTCGAGAGCTCGGGACCGGACACGTCCCGCCAGAGACAGGTGGGGCAGCACGCGTTGCACCTTCCGGTGACCAGGTGGCTGAGGATCATCGGGCCTCCGCCCAGCCGTGCCCGCGCGAAGCCCGCCAGCAAGCGAGCCCCGCTGCGGGCTCGGGTGCGGGGAGCGAGCGGGCGCCGGAGCGAGGGCTCCCGGGCCAGAACCCCTGTCTCAGCCAGGCTGCGTGTCATGGTAGCGGCGTCCCTCCATATCGTCTCTCCGTCCTCGGTCGTATACTGGCGCCCACCAGACGCGAAAGGGGGCAGCGGTGGACCGAGTCACGGTCGGCGCCGGAGTCATGGGCGTCGTGTTCGACCTTGAAGGTACCCTGGTGGACTTCCAGTGGCACCTGGACGAAGCAGAGGCGGAGCTCCGGGAAGCACTGCGGCAGCTGGGGTTCGCCCCAGACGCCTTCGCCGGCGAGAGCTACGCCACCATGTGGAACCGCGCCCTCACCCTCCCGGGAGCGCCGGCGGATGAGGCCACCCTGCGTGCGCGCCTCGGGCCGATCTACGACCGCTACGACGCCGACGCCCTGTCCCGCTGGCAGGCACGACCCGGGGCGGCTGAACTGCTGGACCGGTTGGCACCGAGCGGTCGCCGGCTGGGGATGGTCAGCAACATCGGGCGGGCGGCGCTGCAGCCGGTGGTGGACCGGTTCGGCTTTGCCCCCCACCTGGACCCGGTGATCAGCCGAGACGACGTGCGATTGCTCAAGCCCGCGGGCGAGGGGATCGTCCGGTGCCTCACCGCGTGGGACCTCGAGCCGGAGCGGGTCCTGATGGTGGGCGACAGCCGCTCGGACCTCGGGGCGGCGCGTGAGGCCGGCACCCGGGTCGCCATCGTGCTGGGCGGAGAGGTCCCCCGCGAAGGGTTCGCGGCCGATCCGCCGGATGTCTTCCTGGAAGGGCTGGCCGACCTCGACGGCGTACTCCAGCCAGGGTAGGCGTGATCGCGGCGTCGACCAGGCCGGACCGGTGCCGCGACCCTAACGCCCGAGCTGGACGACCTCGCCGCGAGTCGGCACCTGCACGGCCAGCCCCAGCCTCTCCTTCAACGCCTGCTCGAGCGAGAACGCGGCCTGCGGCTCCCCGTGGGTCAAGAACAGTAGCCGGGGTTTCGGCAAGAGGGAAGCCCAGGTGATCAGCTGCTCGCGGTCCGCGTGGGCGGAGAGGCCGCTCATCTCGTGGATGCGTGCCTTGACGGCGATCTCCTCGCCGAAGATGCGCACCATCTTCTCACCCTCGACCAACCGGCGGCCCATGGTGCCGGGCGCCTGATAGCCGACGAAGACCACGTGCGCCTCCGGCCGCCAGAGGTTGTGCTTGAGGTGGTGCTTGATGCGCCCGGCGTCGGCCATGCCGCTGGCCGAGATGATCACGATGCCCCGCATCTCGTTCAGCCTGCGGGATTCGTCCGCGCTCTCCGTGTAGCGCAGCTGACTGAAGCGGAAGATGGAGTGATTCCCGTCGATCAGGGCCCGGGCCTCCTCGTCGAAGTCCTTGGTGTGACGGCGGTAGATGTCGGTGGCCGCGCGGGCCAGGGGGCTGTCGACGTAGATGGGCATCTCCACGCCCTGTTCCTCGCAGAGCGTGCGGAGGAAGTAGATGATCTCCTGCGTCCTTCCCACGGCGAAGGCGGGGATGATGACGTTCCCGCCGCTCTGCTTGGCTGCCCGCAGGATGGCCCCGAGCTCGGCCACCGCATCTCCGCCGGCCTCGTGCCGCCGGTCGCCGTAGGTGGATTCCATGACCACGTAGTCGCCGGCCATCCCCGTCTCCGGGTCGCGGATGATGGGCTGATCGGGCTGGCCCACGTCTCCGCTGAAGATCACCCGCACCGTGCCGGGCGCCCGTGTGGTGGTTTCGGGCGGGGCCGGCACCGGAGTGGAGAGCCGATCCAGGCCGACCTCGAGGATGGCCGATCCCAGGATGTGCCCTGCGTCACGGAAGCGCACGCGCACGCCGGGCGCCGGCGTGAGCTCCTCTTCGTACTCGCAGCTTTGGAGGCTGCCCGCGGCTCGGCGGGCGTCCTCCTCGGTGTAAGCCGGTTGCCACAGGCGCTCCCGCCCGGCCCGACGCCCCTTTCGCCCGCGCCATTCCGCCTCCATCTCCTGGATGTGGCCGGAATCTCGCATGAGGATGGTGGCCAGGTCGGCGGTGGCCGCGGTGGCGAAGATGGGCCCGGCGAACCCCTGCCGCACCAGCCGCGGGATCAGGCCGCAGTGGTCGATGTGCGCGTGGGTCAGCAGCATGAAGTCGATGGCGGCCGGGTCGAAGGGGAAGGGTTGCACGTTCCGGGCGCTTTCCTCCTGCCCGCCCTGGTGCATCCCGCAGTCGACGAGGAAGCGGGTCCGGCCGGTGTCGACCTCGTAGCAGGAGCCGGTGACCTCCCGTGCCGCTCCCCAGAACGTCAGTGTCGGGCTCATCGGTCTCCTTCTGCCGGGCTTGGTGGTCGCGGCGTCGGCGGCTTGCCGCGCGCGCGATGGCTGGTCACCGGCACTCCGCGCCGACGCCCGGTGTCAGGATAGAAGACGAGGGGCGGGAGGTGAAGAGGCCGGCGGAGGCTTTCCTCAGCCCGCAGCCGGGTCCTCGTCCCGGTCGTAGAGCAGCCTTTGGAGCCAGAAGGGCTGCCGTCCGTCTTCGGCCGATCCCGGCAGTGGACCCTCCCCGAGATCACGAGGAGGCGGCCCGAACCGCGCGTTGGCCTCCAACCGCTTCACCACCATAAGGGTCGCCAGCCCGACGGTGAGCAACGTGACGCTGGCCGGGAGGCCCAGGAGGAGCGTCAGCGCGGGCAGGCTGGTGACGCCGATCAAGTGCAGCAAACCGGTGTTGCGCAGGGCGCCGCCCATCGCGAGCGACGCCAGGACCCAGGCGGCCCCCGCCGGAAAAGCGACGCAGAGCACTCCCAACGTCGATGCCGCTCCCCGGCCTCCCTGAAAGCCAAGCCAGATGGACCAGTCGTGTCCGATCACCGCCGCGGCTCCGGCCAGAAAGGCGGTCGGTTCGCCGAGGCCCAGGCGAAGACCGAGCCACACCGGCAGCGCGGCCTTGGCCAGGTCCGTGGCTCCCACCGCCACCGTGGCCCACACGCCCAGGGGTTCCTTGAGGTTGGCGCCTCCCACGTTCCGGGTGCCCACCTCGCGAACGTCGATGCCCAAGCGCCAGCGGCCGAGCAGGTACGCCGTGGGCAGCGAGCCCATCAGGTAGCCGCCGCTCACGAGGAGGATGGCCGACCCGGCGGTCCCCACGTTCAGGCGGTCACGTCTGGCGGAGGTGGTGGATCGAGGGTGTCCGGTTCGGTCGGAAGCCTGGCCCCGTTCTCCGCGTAGAGGGCCACGCCGAGCAGGCCCGGGCCGGTGCTGGCCCCCATGACGGGCGTGAACTCCACGATGTGGAGCTCGATCGGGTCGCACCGTGCCTTCAGGGTTTCGGCGAGGGCCTGCGCCTGCTCTGGGATGTCTGCATGAAGGACCGCCAGGTGCGCCGGTCGGCTCCCCAGCAACCGCTCCGTGTACACGATCAGGCGCTCTGTCGCCTTGTGGACCGTGCGCTCCACGCGCACCATCTCGGCGTGTCCGTCCCGCACCTCGACGACCGGATGGAGGTGCAGCAGGGCCCCCGCGTGCGCAGCGATGGCCGGCACCCGTCCGGTGCGCGCGACGTAGCGGAGGGTGTCCAGCAGAGCGAACATGTGCACCTTGTCCGCCACCCGGCGGGCGGCGGCCGCTGCCTGGGGCGCCGTCCCTCCCTGCTCGACCACCCGAGCGGCCGCCAGGACGCAGAAGCCGGCCCCCATGCTCACCGAACGCGTGTCCACCAGTTCCACCGGGAGGCCCGGGAGCATGGCCGCCGCCTCCCGCGCCGAATCGAACGTGCCGCTGAGCCCGGAGGCCATGTGCACCGAGACGATCGCCTCGTGCGCGGCGGCGAGTTCCTGGTAGACGCGGAAGAACTCTCCCGGGGAGGGGCAGGAGGTGGAGGATGCGGCATCGGGATGGGTTCGGAACCAGCGGTAGAAGTCGGCGGTGGAGAGATCCACCTCGTCCCGGTAGAGCCGCCCGTCCAAGTAGAGGTCGACGGGCACGACCGTGATGTCGTACTGGGACCGAAGCTCGGGCGGCAGGTTCGTCGCCGAATCGGTCACCAGCGCTATGGGGGACACGATGCCGCCACCTCGGGCCCTCCTTGGTAGGTCCGGTCCGCTCTCTATCGTGGCAGTCGGCACCCTCGGCCGCAAGGAACCTGCCCGGGGCTTTTCGACTGGATACCCTATGGGGTATAGTACGGCGGCGACGATCATACCCAGAGGAGTCAGACTCGATGCTCAACCTGTTCCAGCGCAAGCCCAGACTCTACGCGGACATCACCGGCGACGAGGTGCGCAGCCTGCTCGCCCAACAGCGTGTCCAACTGGTGGACGTCCGCAGCAAAGGCGAGTGGAGCCGCGGCCACCTCAAGGGAGCGACGCTCGCTCCGCTGCCGGACCTCGAGCGGAAAGCGGCCAAGTTGAAGCGGGACGTGCCGGTGATCTGTTACTGCGCGACCGGTTCGCGGAGCCGCCGGGCGGCATCCATGCTGGCGGAGATGGGTTTCTCGGACGTCCGGAACCTCAGCGGAGGCATCGCCCGGTGGGGCGGGGAAGTGGTGCGGTAGGCGAGGGACACCCCCTCTCTCGCTTTCGGGGGGCGAGGGCCCACCCCCTCCCTCGCTTTCGGCGGACCTCAACGCTCGCTCGGGGGTGTCCCTCGCCCTCGTCGGTGGATGTTGACCATCCCCAGACGAGTCCTACGGCGAGTTGTGGCTGCAAAACGGCCGTGGACTGCGGGGCGGCTCGGGGATAGGCTGAGAGTGGAGGTGTCCGTCTCCCAGTGGGAAGGAGGGGTCGTGGACGCCCCGCTTCTGGCACCCGACCGCCCGATCGTCGAGCGGTCGCGCTTCGAGCCGGTCCAAGAGCCGGTCGTGGCACCGCCTTCAGCCCGTCTCCACTACATCGATTGGCTGCGCGTCCTCGCCGTCCTGCTGCTGTTCCCCTTCCACGTGAGTCGAGTCTTCAACGCCGGGGAGGCCTTCTACGCGAAGGCGCCGGATCTCTCCACCTCGCTGGACTACGTCCTGTGGTTCATCTCCACCTGGCACATGCAGTTGCTCTTCTTCCTGGCGGGCGCCTCCACCTTCCTTGCTCTGAGGAAGCGGACGGGGGGGCAGTACCTGTACGAGCGGGTCAAACGGCTGCTGGTACCGTTCATCTTCGGTTTCCTGGTGCTCATACCCCCGCAGACCTGGTACGGGGGACGCTTCAACTCCGGATACGACGGCTCCTACTGGCACTACCTGTCCAGCGGGGACTTCCTGGTCTGGAACGTGCGCGACGGAGGCGACTACTTCGGTGGCTTCGGCCTGGGGCACCTCTGGTTCATCATCCTGCTGTTCTTGTTCTCCGTCATCGCGCTACCCCTCGTCCTCTGGGGCCGCCGTCCCGAAGGGCAGGAGCCGGATCCAGGCGATGTCCCGGCGCTTGGCGCACCCGCTGTGGTGGCTGGCTCCGCCCTTCGTCATCCTGATCGCCGCTGCACTGCCGGAGTTGGAGCTGGACTTCTTCATCCGCTTGGCCTTCTTCCTGCTGGGGTACGTCGCCCTCGCCGACCCCGACTTCTCCGAGGGCGCCCTGCGCTTCCGTTGGCCGGCCCTGGCGGCCGGCACCGCGCTGTGCCTGTTCTGGGTCTTCAGCGGCGACCTGCGCGACTCGCTCCCCGATCCCTCGTTCGGCCGCGCCGGCCTTTCCCTCCTCGGTGGGCTGGGGACGTGGCTCATGCTGGTGGGTCTGGTCGGCCTGGGCAGGCGCTACCTCGACCGGACATCCCCGGCGCTCCGGTACCTGGCGGAGGGTTCCTACCCGGTCTACATCCTCCACCAGACCGTGATCGTGGTCGCCGCGTTCTACCTGGTCGGCCTGGCCGTTCCCGGCGTGGTGCTGTGGCCGCTGCTCCTGACGACGTCGGTCGTGGTCACCTTCGCCCTGTACGAGTTGGTCCGGCGGGTCGGCGTCCTGCGGTTCCTCTTCGGGATGAAGCAGAAGCGGCGGGCCCGCGGTGCGCCCGCGGAGAGCGCGGACATCGCGAGCGCGACAACCCCGGCGACGCCGACCTCGGTCGGGCCGTCAGCGTAGCCGCTCGGGGTTCAGCCCCTCCAGCTCGGGGAGCACGAAGCGCCCGTCCTTGCGCACCAGCACGCCGTCGAACCAGATCTCCCCGCCGCCCCACTCGGGAGTCTGGATCAGCACCAGGTCCCAGTGGACGGCGGAGCGGTTGCCGTTGTCGGCCTCTTCGTAGGCTTCGCCCGGGGTCAGGTGCAGGCTGCCGGCGATCTTCTCGTCGAACAGGATGTCCTGCACCGGCTTGGTGATCGCCGGGTTGAGACCCAACGCGAACTCCCCCAGGTAGCGGGCGCCGTCGTCCGTGTCCAGCAGGGAGGTCAGCTTGTCCTGAGGAGTGCCCGTGGCCTGCACGATGCGGCCCTGCTCGAAGACGAAGGAGACGTGCTCGAACAGCGCCCCGGCCTCACGGGAGGCGGTGTTGTAGGTGATGGTGCCCGCCGCCGAGTCGCGGACCGGGGCGGTGAAGACCTCCCCGTCGGGCACGTTCTCGCGTCCGTCCGCCTTGCGCGCGGGGATGCCCTTGATGGAGAAGGTCAGGTCGGTGCCCGGGCCGACGACGCGGACCTGGTCGGTACGTTCCATCAACTCCACCAGTGGGTCCATCGCCCGGGACATGGCGGCGTAGTCTACCGACGAGACCGCGAAGCAGAAGTCCTCGTAGCCGTCGGTGGACATGCCGGCAGCCTGGGCCGCCCCTGCCGTCGGGTAGCGTGCCAACGCCCATTTCTTGGTCAGGACGAGGTCCATGTAGGGCTTGCGGGCCTTGGCCGCGACCTGCAGCAGCTGCGGGGGCACGTCGTCCAGCTCGCTCTGGTTTCCGCCGGCGAACAGGTAGAGACGGGCATCCATGGCCTCGATGCGGGCGATGTCCCAGCCGATCCTCAACTCCTGCTGCTCGGCCGTGGCGCCCTGGAGCCAGGCGCGGCGCACCCGCGGGTCGGTCAGCTCGACGAAGGGCATCACTCCCAACTCGTAGGCCTGCCGCAGCACCTCCTGCACCAGCGGCTCGCAGCCGGTCTCACCCTCGATGAAGAGCTTCTCGCCCGCCCGGAGGTCCAGGGAGTAGGTCAGCAGGGTGCGGGCCAGCGTCTCGATGCGTGGGTCCATGGGCTTCCTTTCGCGGTGGCTTCGTTTTTACCCTATCCTAAGAGGGGCACCGTCAGAGGGCTGCCGGTCCTCGGAGGCAGGGCCGGAGAGAGGCCACGCACGACCAGGAGGGGGCAACGATGAGCACCATCAAGGATGTGCTGCAGCGCAAGGGAGATCAGGTCCACACCGTGGGGCCCGACGATAGCGTCTTGGAGGCCCTGCGGCTGATGGCTGAGGCCGACGTGGGGGCGCTGGTGGTCGTGGAGGGCGGCAAGGTGGTCGGCATGTTCTCCGAGCGAGACTACGCCCGGAAGATCATCCTCAAGGGGCACTCCTCCGCTGACACGAAGGTGCGGGAGATCATGTCCTCTCCGGTGCTCTACATCGAACCGAGAGAGACCATCGAAGAGGGCATGGCCCTCATGACCGAGCGCCAGGTGCGCCACCTGCCGGTGCTGGACGGAGACAGCCTCCTGGGGATCGTCTCCCTGCGCGACCTGGCCAAGGAGCACATCGCCAACAAGGAGTTCATCATCGAGCAGCTGGAGCACTACATCCGCGGAGGAGCGTCCATCGGCTGATGCCAAGGGCCGTCAAGGGCACGGAACCTGCGCTGCTCGAGCTTCCTCCGCAGACCATGGCGGTGGTGCGGTCCGTAGGGGATCCCAACGAGGTGGGCGAGCACGTCTTCAAGTCACTCTACGGCGCGGTCTACGGACTGAAGTTCGCGCTCAAGAAGGTGGGAGTGGAGTACAAGGTGGGCCCGCCGCGGGCCCGCTGGTTTGGGGGCGCCGACTGGCGCGACGTGCCGCGGGAGCAGTGGGGGGCCGCCTGGGGCATCCCGGTCCCGGACGGGACCGCCCCCGACTCGTTGCGCCAGACCGATCCGTCCTACCCGGTCTCCGTCGAGATCTGGGACTATGGCCAGGTGGCTCAGGTCCTGCACCTGGGCGCCTACGCCGACGAGGAGCCCGCCATCGAACGCCTGCACGCCTTCATCGCGGAGCAGGGTCTTCGGATCGTCGGCCCGCACGAGGAGGAGTACCTGTCCACGCGCCGGGCAAAGGTGCAGAAGACCATGATCCGGTATCAGGTGGGGGAGTAGACCGCGACGCCGGCGCGCCGAGGACGCTCGCCCGCTGGCGCCTAGCTCGGTCCGATGGTGTATGGGGCCGGGGTAGGAGGCCCGTGGACGACTGCCTGCAGCATCACTCCGGTCTGACCCCGACGACGAGGACCGCGCCCGCGCCCTCCGCGCTGTCAGCGTCAAGCTCCACCAACGACCGTAGCCGGCGGCCCGGTCTCGCCGCGCTGCCACCTCGGAGGTTTCCATGACCGCCATCGCCGTCCGCGTCTTCTCCGACTACATCTGACCGTTCTGCTACCTCGGCACGGGCATTGTCGAGAGGCTGAAGAGCGAGTTCCCGCTCACCGATACCTGGGCGAGCTTCGAGATCCACCCCGAGACCCCGCCGCAGGGCGTGGCGTTGGCCCAGCTGTTCCCGGGGCGCGACCTCTCCGGGATGGACGAGGCCCTGCGCCGCCGCGCGCAGGAGTTCGGGCTGCCGTACCGACGCTCCGACCGGCTGTCCAACTCGCGCCTGGCCATCGAGGCGGCGGAGTTCGCCCGCGACGCCGGCCGATTCGACGCCTTCAGCCGGGCCGTCTTCCGGGCCTACTTCGGGGAGGGTCGCGACATCGGCGACGCCGGTGTCCTGCGGGAGCTGGCCGCCGACGTGACCCTGGACCCGGATGCGCTTCAGGAGGCGCTGACCGAGGGGCGGTACGCGGGGCGCCGGGAAGCGGCTGCGGCCGAAGCGCGGCGTCTCGGCTTTAGCGGGGTCCCCACCTTCGTGTTCCCGCAGGGGCAGGTGGTCGTGGGCGCGCAGCCGCTGGCGGTGTTCGAGCGGGTGCTGCGCGGTCTGGCTGCGGGGGACTCGGCCTAGGCCGGAGCGGGGATCGACGCGGCAGAGACTCGCACAGGACCCGGTCCCGGCCCCGGCCCGCCGTGTGGCACGCCGGCACGGCGCTCGTCGAGGGCGGCAGCGCCACCCAGACCGCCCACCGCTTACTCCGACCCGTTCTCCCGCCGGTGCTGGGCCGGTCCACCGGCTCCCGATAGGTTGCGGGCGGTGTTGACGAGCGACACGTGGCTGAACGCCTGGGGGAAGTTGCCGACCAGCCGTTTGGCATGGACGTCGTACTCCTCGGACAGGAGGCCGACGTCGTTGCAGAGGCCCAGGAGGCGCTCGAGAAGCTGTCGGGCTTCGTCGTGGCGGCCGAGCAGGTCGTAGTTGTCCGCCAGCCAGAAGGTGCAGGCCAGGAAGGCGCCTTCGCCCGGGGGCAGCCCGTCCACGTCGTCGGCGTGCTGCGTGTAGCGCTGCACGAACCCGTCGGTGAGCAGCTCTCGTTCGACGGCCGCCACGGTGCCCGCGACTCTGGGGTCCGTGGGGGGCAAGAAGCCGACGAGCGGCATCATCAGCAGGGACGCATCGAGCTCCTTGGACCCGTAGTACTGGGTGAACGTGTTCCGGTCGGCGTCGAAGCCTTTACTGCACACCTCCTGCCGGATCTCCTCGCGCAACCGCTTCCACCGGTCGCTGGGACCGGTGAGGCCGAACCGTTCCACGGCTTTGACCGCGCGATCGAAGGCGACCCAGGCCATGACTTTGGAATGCGTGAAGTGACGGGACGGCCCGCGCACCTCCCAGATGCCCTCGTCGGGCTCTCGCCAGCCCTCCTCCAGGAACTCCATCAGGGCCTGTTGCAGTCCCCAGGACGCCTCCTTGGGGTGGATACCCGCCCGCAGCGCCTGGTGCATGCTGTCCATGATCTCGCCGTAGACGTCCAGCTGGAACTGCTTGACGGCGGCGTTGCCGATACGGACCGGACGAGAGTCCTCATACCCTCGTAGCCACGGGAGCTCCAACTCGGTCAGCCGGCGCTCCCCGGCCGGCCCGTACATGATCTGAATGGCGCTGGGCTGACCGGCCACCGCTCGCAGCAGCCAGTCGCGCCAGGCACGCGCCTCCTCCACGAACCCCGATTGCAGCAGGGCGTAGAGGGTGAAGGTGGCGTCGCGGAGCCAGCAATAGCGGTAGTCCCAGTTGCGCACGCCGCCCAGCTGCTCGGGAAGGGAGGTGGTGGCGGCGGCCACGATGCCCCCGGTGGGTGGATAGGTCAGGGCTTTCAGGGTGATCAGGGACCTGAGGACGTGATCGCGCCACCCGCCCTGGTAGCGACACCCGCCGATCCAGTCTTGCCACCACTGCTCGGTCCCGGCGATGGTGGCATCGACATCTGGTGGGGGCGGGGGACCGCGGTGCGAGGCGTGGTAGGTGAGGCTGAAGCTCGCCCGCTCTCCCTTGCCCACGGTGAAGCTCGCCTGGTGGCTGAGATCCTTCGCCTCGAGCTCGATGGTGGAGAGGAAGCGCAGCGCGTCCGGTCCGGCGACGGCCAGGAGACCGCCCTCCGCGCGCCGCACCCACGGCACGATCGCGCCGTAGTCGAAGCGGATCAACAGCCGGGTCGTCATGGACACGCGGCCCGAGAGCCCTACCACCTGGCGCACCAGTACCGGGTGGTTCCCCCGCGGGGGCATGCAGTCGATGAGCCGTACCGTGCCCTGCTCGGTCTGGAAGTCCGTCTCCAGGACCAACGAGTCCGGCCGGTACCGGCGGGTGACCGAGCGCACCTCGCCCTCCGGCTTGATGATCCACCGGCCGTTGTCGTCGTCGCCGAGCAGCGCGGCGAAGCAGGCGCCGGAGTCGAACCGAGGAAGGCACAGCCAGTCGATGGAGCCCTGCTTCGAGACCAGGGCAGCGGTGTGCATGTCCCCGACGAGGGCATAGTCCTCTATGGGTGACGCCATGGGCGACCTCTCGAGGTGGTTCTCCTCCCGTACCCTACCCCACCTTCGTGGGAATCCCAGCGGGCTCGTCTCGTTCAGTGCCGTATAATAGGAGAAACGAAGCCGTACAAGGGGGCCAATGGCGACCGATACCGTCAAACTGACCATCCGCCTACCACAGAGAGACGTGGAGTTCGTCAAAGTCTATGCGCGTGCCCACGGACTGACCGTGACCGAGGTGATCGACAGATACTTGAGGCGCATGCGTGAGCTTGAGCATGACTCGCCTTCGCCGGCGCTGGACGCGATCAGCGGCTTGGTCCCCCGCGACGTCGATGTTGAGGAGGAGTACCGCCGGCATATGCGACGGAAGCACGCCTGATGATCCTGTTGGACCTGAACGTGCTTCTGGATGTGATCCAGAACCGTGCGCCGTACTACTCGGCGTCCGCCGCCGTCCTGGACCACGTGGTGCAGCAGCGGGTCGAGGCCGTGGTTCCGGCACACGCGTTCACCACTCTGCACTACATCGTTGGGAGGTACCAGAACATCACCGCAGCGGCCATGGTGATGGACTGGCTACTCACGCACTTCGGCGTCGCCTCCATCCGGAGGGAGGAGTTGGTCCGGGCGCGCGCCCTTGGCTGGACCGATTTCGAAGACGGAGTCGTTGCGGCTGCCGCGGAATCGAGCGGCTGTGCGCAGATCGTGACTCGCAATGTCCGCGACTTCAGAGGTTCCCCGGTACCCGCGGTCACACCCGAGGAGTTCTTGATTGGTCTGGAGTCGGCGCGGTAGACGAAGCTCACCCCACTTTCTTCGGGATCGCCGTCGTCCCCGCGCCGGGCGGTCGCCTTCGCCCGTCGGCGGTCCCGAGGCCGTAGACCTCCGCTTGGCGACCGGCTCGCGCCTGCTTCCGTTCCGCCACCAGCATCGTGTGCTCGGCTAGGGTGGGCCGCTCCGTGATCTGGCCAAGGCGCGCGGGGCGCTCGTGCCGCTCCATCCCGGCCAGCACCTCCTCCAGGTCGTGGATCTCCTCGACCACGATGGCCAGGCCGCGCTTGCGGTTGTTCTGCAGCCGGCCGCGCACCAGGAAGTAGGTGGCCCGGGCGACGACGGGGGCGCAGCGGGCCAGCTTCGACTCGAAGAGCACGCACTCGAAGAGGCCGTAGGCATCCTCCAGGGTGAGGAACATGGTCCGCTTGCCCGAGCGCATCCAGGGGTTCTGGGCCCGCTCGTAGACGCCCGCCACCAGCACGGGCACCTCGTCGCCCAGGGCGGGGAGCTCGTAGGAGAGGGTGACGCCCAGCCGGCGCAGGTCCTCCTCGTAGAGCTGCAGCGGGTGGCAGCTGACGGTCAGCCCCAGGAGCTCGAGCTCGGAGCGGACCTTGTCCTGGATGCTCCAGGTGCGGGCCAGGCCGGCGCGTTGGGCCGGAGCGTGGAAGGCGCGCAGCTGTCCGCGCCGCTGCCCGCCGCCGCCGGAGAGGGCATCCAGGCGGTCGTGCAGGAGGGGGAGCCGCCAGAGGAGCTCGGTGCGGTCGGCTTCCAGGGAGTCGAAAGCGCCCACCCGGATCAGGTTCTCGGCCACGGGGACGGCCACCCGGGTGCGCAGGTAGAAGTCCTCGAAGCTCTGGAAGGGGCCGTGGCGGCGCTCCTGCTCGATCTGTTGGAGAGCGCGCTCCGACATCTGCTTGAGATAGCGCAGGCCCACCCGCAGCGCCCGGCCGGCGCCGGCGGCCAGGGCTCCCTCCGGAGCGAGGCAGGCGCCGGGCATGACGCCGGCCCGGGCCCGGGCACGGTGGGCCCGGGGGAGGACGGGGTCCGTGTGGCGGCCGCGAGGGACCGGGAGAGCGGGCTCGGCCCCGGCCTCCACCCCGTCTCCGTACGGCAGCGCCTGGATCCGCTCGATCGTGGCGGACCGCTCTCCGTCGAGGTTCGCGGCGTCGCCGTGCACCGCCTCCAGCTCGGCCAGGTCCTCGCGGGTGAGGCCGTAGTGGTGCGCGGCGGTCCAGGCGAGGGCGAACGGGTCGTACGCGGGGTCACCGGCGTCGTCCAGCGCCCAGGGATCGGGCGGCTCCGCGTCTTCCACGGTGAAGCCGCGGCCGGAAAGGTTGATGTCCAAGGGGCGCACGTCCAGACCGAAGCGCCGGGCGTCGTTCAGCACGGTGCGCGGGGTGTAGAAGCCCATCGGCTGGTTGTTGAGGACGGCGCAGAGGAACTCGGCCGGGTAGTGGGCCTTGAGGTAGGCGGTGGCGTAGCTGATGACGGCGAAACAGACCGAGTGGCTCTTGTTGAAGCCGTAGGCGGCGAAGCCCTCCAGCTGGCGGAAGACCTCCCGGGCGGCGTCCTCGGGCACGCCTCGTCCCACCGCGTGGTGGACGAAGGTCTCGCCGATCTTGTGCATCTCCTCGCGGCTCTTGTCCCGGGTCATCGCCCGGCGCAGCGAGTCCGCCTCCGCGGGGGAGAAGCCCGCCACCAGCTGGGCCACCCGCAGCACCTGCTCCTGGTAGAGGATGACCCCGTAGGTGTCGCCCAGGGCCTCGGCCATGGAGGGATGGGGGAGGCTGACCGCCTCGTAGCCCCAGCGCCG
Source organism: uncultured Actinomycetota bacterium (assembly GCA_963796315.1). Taxonomy (GTDB): domain Bacteria; phylum Actinomycetota; class Thermoleophilia; order RBG-16-64-13; family RBG-16-64-13; genus CAWCLH01. The sequence goes on along the minus strand of CAWCLH010000020.1, from coordinate 858,400 downwards.
GTCGATGAAGGGGGTGATCATCTCGGCCTCCAGCGGCCCCGGGCGGTACAGGGCGATGGCGGCGATGATGTCGTCGAAGGTCTGCTCCTGCAGGCGGGTGGCCAGGTTGCGCTGTCCGGCCGACTCCAGCTGGAAGAGGCCGATGGACCCGCCGTTGGAGACGATCTCGTAGGAGGCGGGGTCGTCCGGTTCGAGCTCGTAGGGATCCAGGCGCCGGCCGGTGCGCTGCCGGATCAGGTGGACGGTCTCCATGACGGCGGAGTGGGTCCTCAGGCCCAGGATGTCCATCTTGACCAGGCCCAGGTCGGCGACGTCGTCCTTGTTGAACTGCGTCACCGCCACTCCCTTGGCCGCCCATTGGATGGGGGTGTAGTAGGTGACCGGCTTGTCCGCGATGACGAAGCCCCCCAGGTGCGTGCCCAGGTGCAGGGGATAGGAGTCCAGCCGCTCCACCAGGTCGAGGAGGCGGCCGTAGCGGGCCTCGTCCTGCAGGGGGGAGTCGGCCAGCTCGGGCCAGGCGCCGGCCAGGTACTCGCGGATCTTTCCGGCGTCGCCGTGGCGGGGCACGTGCTTGGCCAGCGCGTTGATCTCGGTGGGCGTGAACCCCACCGCCTCGCCCACCACCCGCACCGCCATGCGGGGGCTCATGGTGTTGACGTTGGCCACCACGGCCACGTTCTCCTGACCGAAGGTGCGGTAGATGTGCTCCACCACCTCGTCCCGGCGCGTCGAGCAGAAGTCGACGTCGATGTCCGGCATCTCGCGGCGGTTGGGATTGAGGAAGCGCTCGAAGAGCAGGTGGTGCTTGATCGGCTCCGAGGCGGTGATGTCCAGCACGTGACAGACCAGGGAGTTGCCGGCCGAACCCCGTCCGGAGGCAGCGATCCCCCGCGCGCGGGCCCAGCGGACGATGTCGTGCACCACCAGGAAGTAGTGGGCGAAGCCCAGCTGCTCGATCATGGCGAGCTCGTGCTCGAGCAGCTCCAGTGCCCGCGGCGGGACCGGCCGGTAGCGTCGCTCGATCCCCCGGAAGCAGCGTTTGGCCAGCAGGGAGTAGGCCGTCTCTCCCTCCGGGATGCGGACCTGGGGGAAATGGTAGGTGCCCAGCTCCAGGTCCACCTGGCAGCGACGGGCCAGCAGCCAGGGAAGATCCAAAGGAGAGATGGGAAGCAGGGGTGGGTCGGGCAAGGAGGAGCCGGCTGCGGTCGGGGGATGGGTCGGCCCGTCGGCTGTGGCGGCGGTCTCTCGGTGCAGGAAACGTTGCAGTCCGGCGCGAGCGGCAGCGACGGTCGTGTTCCTTGCCCGGGAGGGCGACCGTTGTCCTTCTACAATAGAAGATGCACTACTTTCCAATTGCAATAAAAATGGCGAACCGACATGGGCGACCAAGACGCCGGCGAGCTCGGCCCTCAGCGCCGCGTACGAGCGCAGGCAGCGGGTGCCGCGGGTCCCCTGGTCGGGGTAGCCGGAGAGCGGCTCGTCCCGACCGGCGGCGCGGCAGACCAGATGGAGCGCGAGATCCGTCGGGGCCGCGTAGTGCGCGTCAGTGGTGACGGCGGCCAGGAGGCGACAGTCGCGGGCGAGGCGGAGCAGACGATCGGCGTATGCGGTACAGGAGAGCTCCCAGGGCGAACCGTCCTCGTGGAAGCCGACGTCGACGTCGGCCGGCGTGAGGCGCAGGGGATGATCGGGAGGCGCCTCTAGGGGGAGCGCCGGCCGGCGGGTCGCCCGCCCTTTTGGTTTTGCAATAGGTTTTGCATAGTTATCATTTTGCAAAACACTGGATGGTCGGAGGGAGGGGCGGGTGGGAAGGGGGCGGTCTGCGGAGGGGAGCGGCGCTCGGGACGCCCCCGGTCGCCACCTGCGTCTTCCCGGTGACGCAGGCGCCCGTCCTCTCCCCGGACCTTGTGGTAGACGGGGGCGCCGTCGCGGCCGGCCTCGACCTCCCGCTGCGGCTCCCAGCGGGCGAAAGCGACCTCCACCACCAGTTGTCCGGGGCCGAAGAGCGAACGCAGCGCCAGGAGGACCTGCCGCGCCTCGTCCTCCCGGCCGGCGTCGACCAGCCGTCCGACCTCCCCTTCCCGGCCTCCGCTCAGACAGAGCAACCCTTGGCGGTGCGCTGCCAACTGCTCCGGGGTGACGACGGGGGGATGGTCCCGGTCGGGGACCCCCAGGTGGGCGGCGGAGAGGAGCCGGCAGAGGTTGGCGTAGCCTTCGCGGGTCTGGGCGAGAAGGACGAGGTGGTAGGGATCCGGGGGTGGGGGAGAGTCCGGCAGGAACGACGTCACCCGCACCTCCGCGCCGAAGACGGGCTGGATGCCCGCCCGCGCACAGGCTCGGGCGAACCGGACGGCGCCGTAGAGGCCGTCGTGGTCGGTGAGGGCCAGGGCGGGCTGACCCAGTTCGGCTGCGCGGGACACCAACTCGGTGATCCGGCTACCTCCATCCAGAAAGGAGAAGTTGGAGTGGACGTGCAGGTGGACGAAGGGGATGCTCGCCTGGTCGGCTGTCGTATCCGCCTCTTCCGAGGGGGCGCCCTCCGGTTCCGCTCCGGGCGCCTGGCCGTAGCCGAACTTGCGGCCGCTCTGGTAGAGCGTGCCGTACGTAGGGCCGAATCCCTTGATGGGAAAGGCGCCGAGTCCCGACTTCTCAGTCACGACGGTCGTCCATCATTGCCATGGACAGTTCATTTCTAAAAAAATGCACGAAATGTTGCCTCAACTCAACTCGGCTCGGCTCGTAGGGGGATGAGGTTGCCGCTCGCTTCCACCGGAGAACGTCTGAACATCTGTTCGTCAGACCAGCCTAGCCCTCCCCTCGGACGGCCTTGGCAATGCTGAGCGCCGGGAGACGAGTATAAGCGAACAAATGTTCGTACGCAACGGTGCCGGTCCGCGCGGTAGCGGCGGCTCGGGGAAGAGTAGGATGAATGGATGACCGCTCTTGCGTCGCTCCGTCTTCAGGGGCCGTACGACCTAGCGCTCTCGCTGCGCGCAGCCAGCAACGCGATAGGGGGCGCCGTGCAGCCGCCGCATGCGGCCTTCCGATCGGCCGTCCGGGTAGCCGGCGCACCGACCCTGCTGGAAGTGCGGCAGCCCGAGGAGGAGCCGGAGACGCTGCAGGTGTGGGCGATCCCGCAGGTCGACTCGCAGGCGGTGGCCGACCTCGCCGGGCGCATGCTCTTCGCCGGGTTGGACCTTGGACCGTTCTACGAACTGGTCGGCGAGCACCCGGTGCTGGGACCCGTGGTCCGCCACCTGCACGGTCTCAAGCCGCTGCGGCCGGCCACGCTCTTCGAGATGCTGGTGATCGTGGTGCTGGAGCAGCAGATCTCCATGGCTGCGGCCCATCGGATCCGCTCTCGTCTGATCGAACGTTACGGGACGCCCGTCGACGACCTGGTGGTCTTTCCGGACCCCGCGTCGCTGGCGCAGGCATCCGTGGAGGAGTTGCGCGCCTGCGGGCTGTCCGGGCGCAAAGCCGAGTACGTGCGGGCCATGGCGAGCGCGGTCGATTCGGGCACGATCGACCTGGAGCGGCTGGAGACCCTTCCCGATGGCGAGGTTCACGCGGCCATCACCGCGTTGCGCGGGTTCGGCCCCTGGTCGGCCGACTACCTGCTGGTGCGTGGCTTGGGGCGCCCCGACCGGGTGCCGGCGGATGACCTGGGCGTGCGCACGGTGGTGGGTCGTTTCTTGGGAGGCGGCGTGCGTCTGAGTGCCGAGGAGGTGCGGCGGGCCCTCGCCCCCTTCGCTCCCTATCGGGGCCTCGCCGCCTTCTATCTTCTGGTCGAAGCTCGGTTCTAAGTACAGGAGGGTCTTGATGGACGACGATACTTCCGCCCCGCTGTCCCTCTCCGCGGCCGGCTACCTCGCCGCGACCATGCCCCTGCAAATGGCCTGCGTCCGTTCGATGTTCCACCTGGGCGGGTTGCTAGCGAACGGCGAGTCCCCCCTCGGCTGGTCGGAGGAGCAGCTGGCGGCGCTCGACCGGTTGAGCACCCGGGTGGCCGGCATCGCCGAGAGGTGGGACCGGGTGGAGGCGCCCGAGTCCCTGGCGTCCGCTCATGCAGCCTTCGCCCGGGCGTGCCTGTCGTACCGCACGGTGATCGACCTGTTGTATCGCGCCATCGATCGAGGCGACCCTCAGCTTCTGGTTGAGGCCCGCGCGCGGTTGGCCACCGATCTCGTGCTCGAGTTCAGGAGCGCGGAGGAAGAGCAGAGCCGTGCTCTGGGTCTGGTCGACGGGGAGACGGAGTGACCCGGCAGAAGGCTCGATCGTGCGCGCCGCACGGTCGCCGACCGATCCGCAGGTTCCCTGTCTTGCCGGTGGCGCGACGATGTCGGGAGTGCTACACTTCCTGAAGTTATGGGAGGTGACTGCGATGATCCACAAGAAGAGAGACACCACCAAGGCATATCCGGTGACCAAGACCGAGCAAGAGTGGCGGGAGATGCTCTCGCCGGCGCGCTATCACGTGACTCGCGAGGCCGGCACGGAACCTCCTTTCAAGAACGAGTACTGGGACTTTCACGGCGAAGGGGTCTACCGCTGCGCGGCCTGCGGTAACGAGCTGTTCGGCTCGGAGACGAAGTTCGACTCCGGCACCGGCTGGCCCAGTTTCTGGCAGCCCATCCGGCCGGACGCCGTCGAAGAGCACGATGACTCGAGCCTCTTCATGCGCCGGGTGGAGGTGGCCTGCAGTCGGTGTGGTTCGCACCTCGGCCATGTCTTCACCGACGGTCCGCCCCCCACCGGCCTTCGCTACTGCATGAACTCGGCCTCCCTTCTGTTCGAGGAGCAGTCTCGGGCCATGGCCGATGCGCAGCCCTCCGCGAAGGTACTCAGCCCAACGGTGAAGGAGGACTGATGGGCCTCGCCCGACCGATCCCGAAGAACGAGTTGCCGCCGATCGACCTGTCTGTCCCCGCGCGGGTGGAGACCGCCACATTCGCCTTTGGCTGATTCTGGGGTCCGGATGCCCAGTTCGGGGCATTGCTCGGTATCGTCCGCACGCGCGTGGGATACACCGGCGGGACCACTCCCGACCCGACCTACCACCGGCTCGGTGACCACACCGAGACCCTGCAGGTCGATTTCGATCCGACGGTCCTCTCCTACGCCGACCTGCTGCAGCACTTCTGGAGAAGCCACGACCCCGGCCGGCCCGCCTGGTCCACCCAGTACAAGGCGGCCGTGTTCTTCCACGACGCCGAGCAGGAACGCCTGGCCCGGGAGAGCCTGACCGAGGTGGGGGCCGGCGCCTCGCGTCCGGTGCGCACCGAGATCCTCCCCGCCCAGCGCTTCTACCTGGCCGAGGAGTACCACCAGAAGTACTACCTGCGGGGTCAGCGCGAGCTCCTGGCTGAGTACCAGGCCGTCTACCCGACGCTCGACGGGCTGCTCGGTTCCACCGCCGTGGCGCGGGTCAACGGCTACGTGGGCGGCTACGGCACGCGGGAGCAGCTCGACGCCGAGATCGAGGAGCTGGGCCTCTCGTCGAAGGGTCGCGAGCGATTGCTGCGGGTGGCCCGGGGCCGCTAGGAGCAAGATGTTCGGGCAGTACTGACGCGGACCTCGGCGTCCATGCCCCCGCCTGGACGCCACTCCTTCTCCCTCTGCGGCTGCGAAACTGGTCGCCGTGGCGGGCAGTGATTCGCCGTCACGGCGGGTAGAGTTGCGCCTCGACGGGTAGGTCAGGGACACTCGATGCATCCCCTCGAGGAGAGGCGAGATGAGAGAGCGTCCGTGGACGCCGCGTGGACTTCCGGTGGACGACCCGGATGGTTCGCCGGCGGCCGCCGGGTGGCTGCTTCAAGCGACGGTCGTGTTCCTCCTTGTCTTCCTCCTTGGACTCGTGATCCCGATCGCCTGTTCGGGGGCCTTCCCCTCGCTCTCCCCGGGCGCGAACTCGCAGACTCCGACGACGATCGTTCCGCCCATCCAGGATGTGTCTGCCACCGGCGCCGCCGGCACCGGATCCCCTCGATGGAGCCGACGGGCGACCCTTCATCGCCCAGGACGTCTTGGTCCGCGACGTCTCGCCGGTCTGACCCGGCGACCGCCGTGGAGATCGAAGCCAAGTTCCTCTTGCCCGACGAGGAGACGCTCGAGCGCCTGGTCGCCGTCCCCTGTCTCGCCGGTTTCGAGCTGGGTCCGCCGCGCACACTGCTGCACCGGGACACGTACCTCGACACCGCCGACCGTCGTCTCGAGGCCGCCGGCTGGGTCTGTCGCGTCCGCCGCCGGGAGGGGGAGCCTGCCGTGGTGACCCTCAAGTCTCGCACGGTCGGAGAGGAAGGCATCATGCGCCGCGAGGAGCGGAACCTGGTCCTGCCCAGGGAGAGCCTGGAGCCCGCTCGGTGGCCGTCTGGCCCTTTTCGTGAGACCGTGTTGGCGCTGGCTGCCGGCCGGCCGCTGGTGTCGCTCGCCTGCCTCTGGCAGCGGCGGACGCTGCGGACGATGACGCGGCCCCCCTTGGCCCATCCCCGGGCGGGGGGAGGCGGGATCGGGCCGACGGCCCACCCCGACCGAGCGCCCAGCCCTCCTTGGCCCTCCTCAGCCTGGACATGGTCGATGTGGAGTCACCTCAGGGCGGGCCCCCCAGGCATTCGTGGTTGGAGGCCGAGGTCGACCTGATGGCCGGCGACGAGGAACTGCTCGCGATGCTGCGGCGTGTCCTGACCGAGGAGTGGGGACTCGTGCCGGAAGCGCGCTCTAAGGTCGACCGCGCCCTTGCGTGAGCGGACCGGTCGTCTCCACGATGAAGTCGCTCACCGTCTGGGCGACAGAACGGCGCACCTCGTCCACGCTGCGGTCCGGAAGAGCTCGGCGGTTCCAGGGAGTGGTCGCCTCCCTGGACGATCACGACCCGACCGGGGCAGTCCAGGGCGGCGACGACGGGCGCCAGGAGGTCCGCGTCGCAGAACGGATCCCGGGTGCCGCAGAAGAACAGGGTGGGGATGTCGATCCGGCGGAGCGGCTCGGTCAGCAGCCGCTCCTTCCTGCCCGGGGCGTGGAGGGGGTAGCCCAGGAAGATGAGGCCGGCCGCCAGGAGGCCCTCGCCCTCGTGGTGGCGCGAGACCAACTCGGCCGCGATGCGGGCGCCCAGAGACTTGCCGCCCAGGAAGATCGGACCGGGCGGGCAGACGGCGTCGTCCAGCAGGGCGTCGTGGGCCCGGCGGTACGTGGTCTCCAGGCGGTGTTCGGGGTCTCGCGTGGAGGACCCGCGCTCGGCGTACGGGAAGTTGAAGCGCAGGGTGGACGCCGTCCCGGCCGACGCCAGGTGCTCGGCGATGGCGGCCAACAGCGGGTGATGCATGTCGTTCGCCGCCCCGTGGGCCAAGACCAGCCCGGGCGTGACGTGCGACCGACATCCTGCCGCCCGGTCGAGGACCGCGGTCACCTCGACGGACTCCTCCACATGGACCGTGAGCTCCTGCGCCGCCATGGGACCTCCTCTCGCCTCGCCTCTACTCTACTGCCTCCCCCCCGGTCCGGGGGAGGGAACCCTCGCAGGCCACTCCGGCCCGCTGCGCGGAGCCGGGTTCCCTCGTCTGCTCCCCGGGCGTGTGGTACAAACAGCTGTGTACCCCCGCTCCATCCTCGAGGAGGATCGCTTGGAACGGATCATCGGCAATCTGGCCAAGGTGAAGCTGAAGCTCGACGAGGCCTTCTTCTACCTCGACGAGATCGAGGAGCTGATCCAGGAGGAGGCGCTCGGCGAGGAGTCGGGCGTCAAAGTGGGTCGCGCGAGCGAACGGCTGGTCTCGGAGCTCTCGGGGCTGACCACCCGGGTGGCCGAGCTACAGGAGATCCTCGTGGCGCTCGACCGGCAGGAGGCCGAGGAGGTCTCGGCGAGCGAGGTGCCGGAGGGTCCGGAGGCTTGAACCAAGGCCTGGCGCTGGCCGTCTCCGGCTTGACCAAGGCCTACGGCAGCCTGGTCGCCGTCGACGGTATCTCGTTCATGGTCGCCCGGGGCGAGGTCTTCGGCATCCTGGGCCCCAACGGCGCCGGCAAGACCACCACGCTGGAGATGATCGAGGGGCTGCGCCGGCCGGACGGCGGCCAGGTGCTGGTGGAGGGGGTGCCTTCCTGGCCCGATCCGCGCAAGGTCAAGACCCTGATCGGCGTGCAGCTCCAGTCCACGGCGCTCTTCGATAATCTGACGGTCCGGGAGATGCTGGTCCTCTTCGCCTCGTTCTACGACCTGTTTCCCGAGCCGGCCGAGTTGACCGACCTGCTGGAGCGGGTGGGCCTGAGCGAGAAGGAACGTTCGATGGTCCGGGAGCTCTCGGGCGGACAGCAGCAGCGGCTCTCCGTGGCGCTCGCGCTGGTCAACCACCCCAAGGTCGTCTTCCTGGACGAACCCACCACGGGGCTGGACCCGCAGGCCCGCCGCCGTCTCTGGGATGTGATCCGCGAGATCAACCGGGCGGGGATGACCGTCATCCTCACCACGCACTACATGGAGGAGGCCGCCGTCCTCTGCGATCGGGTGGCGATCATGGACAACGGCTCGATCATCGCGCTGGGCACCCCGGAGGACTTGATCCGCTCGCTGGATGCCTCGTCCAGCATCACCTTCACCTCGGTACCCGCCTTCCCCGAGGGCGTCTTGGAGGCCATCACCACGGTGACCTCGGTCCGTCGCGAGGAGGCGGAGGCGGCCGCCGGTGAGGACGGACGCGCGGGGCCGGCGGCCCTGGCCGGTGCCGCCGGCCCCGATACCGCGCCCGCCCGGTACGTGCTCACCACCGATGACGTGGAGGGGACGCTGTTCCGGCTGGTGGGCCGCGCACGCAAGGCGGACCTGCACATCGCCGACCTGGACGTCAGCGGGCGGACGCTCGAGGACGTCTTCCTCGCGCTGACCGGCCGGGCCCTCCGGGACTGAGGGGAGCGACGACCGGCATGCACCGTTTTCTCATCCTGGTCCGCTCCAACCTCCTGATGCTCATGCGCAACCGGCAGGCGCTCTTCTGGTCGCTCGCGTTCCCGCTGATCTTCATGTTCTTGCTGGGCATCGTCTTCGGCAATGACAACGGGAACCGGGCGAAGGTGGGACTGGTCGACGCCGACAACAGCGTTGCCTCGCAGGCGCTGGTGGCCGCGTTCGGGCAGGTCGATGCCCTGACCCTGGAGCGGGGCCAGGAGGCGGACCTGCGGGCCAAGCTCCAGCAAGGCGGCCTGGCGGCCCTGGTGGTGATCCCCCAGGGATTCGGCCGGTCGCTCGGGGCCGTCCAGGCCGGATCAGCGGGCGGCGGCCAGGTCCCGGCGGCCTGCGCCTCCGGCGGTCCTCCGGGTGTCCTACGACCCCAGTTCGCTCTTCGCCTCGCAGGTGGCCCTGGGGATCATCAACGGCGTGGTGGACGGCTTTCAGAAGCAGCTCCAGTCCGCGCCGGAGCTCATCCGGGTGCAGACGGCGAGCATCCAGCGCTCAGGGCTTCAGTACCGGGACTTCCTGATCCCCGGCGTGCTCGCGCTGGCCCTGCTGACCTCCGGCGTCATCGGCATCGCCAGCACCGTGGTCGAGTACCGGCAACAGGGCATCCTGCGTCGGGTCCAGGTCACTCCCCTGCCGGTGTCGCAGTTCATGGGCGGACGCGTGCTGACGCAGATGCTGCTCAGCCTGCTGCAGGCGGTGGTGTTGCTGGGCGTGGGCCGCGCGGTGTTCGGGGTGCCGGTGGTGGGCAGCTACCTGGCGCTGGCCGTCCTCTTGGTGGTGGGTACGCTGGCGTTCGTCACCATCGGTTTCTTCGTCGCCTCGTTCACGCACAACGTGGAGGCGGCCTCGGCCGTGGGGAACGTGGTGACCCTGCCCATGATGTTCCTGGGCGGCATCTTCTTCCCCGTGGACAACGCGCCGAACTGGATCCAGCCGCTGATCAAGCTGATCCCGGTCAAGTACCTGGCGGATGGATTACGAGACATCATGATCCGCGGCTACGGCTTTGGACAGGTGTGGCTCGATTTCCTTTTCCTAGCGGGCACCGCGCTGGTGTTCGGCCTGCTGTCGGTGCGCGTCTTCCGCTGGCGCGAGTAGCGGGGGGGTCGGGCGGGAGTCTCGCGCCCGCCGGCCCTCACCTTGGCGCGCACGGCTCGGCTGGTACCATCTGTCGGCGACGCGGTCGCCCGGCGGCCGCGCGTCACCCGCAACCAGAGAGGATCCCATGAGCCGAGGTAAAGCGGTCGCCCTGCTGTCCGGCGGCCTTGACAGCCGGATCGCCGTGCGCATGATGATCGACCAGGACATCGAGGTCGAGGCCATCAACTTCGTCACCCCCTTCTGCACGTGCACGGCTCAGGGGTGCCAGTCGGAGGCCCGCGCGGCCGCCAGCGAGTTCGGCATCCCGATCAAGGTGGTCAACAACTCGGAGGCGTTACTGGATGCGGTCAAGCATCCCCGCCACGGGTACGGCCGCGGGCTCAACCCCTGCCTGGATTGCCGCATCCTCAGCTTCCGGGCGGCCGCCGAACGGATGGAGGAGACCGGAGCCACCTTCATCGTCACCGGCGAGGTGCTGGGTCAGCGGCCCATGTCCCAGCGCCGCCAGGCGATGACCATTATCGAGCGCGAGTCCGGCCTCGAGGGCCGGGTACTGCGGCCGCTGTCCGCCAAGCACTTCCCGGTCACCGAGCCCGAGCGTCAAGGTGTGGTCGACCGGGAGAAGCTGCTGGCCATCGCCGGTCGCTCCCGCCGGCCCCAGATGGACCTGGCCGAAGACATGGGTATCAACGACTATCCCTGTCCGGCCGGTGGCTGCCTGCTGACGGACCCCGGGTTCGCCGCTCGTCTGCGCAGCCTCCTCGACGAGGAGCCGGACCCGGTCATGCCCCAGGTCACCCTGCTGAAGGCGGGCCGCCACTTCATGAGCTCGGACGGGCAGCGGATCATCATCCCTCGGGACGACCTGGAGAATCGGCGGCTGTGGAACCTCCGGCACGTGCTCCAGGTGGTGCTGGAGGCCGAGGGCGTGGGCGGACCCCAGGGTGGCGTGATGAGCCGAGAGGCGCCCACCGAGACCACCCTGGCCGAGGCCGCCGACCTGGTGGCCCGCTACGGCCAGGCCCGCGGACAGGAGACGGTCGAGGTGACGGTGCTGCCGTCCGACGGGTCCCCGGGGCGGACGGTGCCGGCTTCCCCGGCACGGGGCGCGGCGCTGGCGGAGGACCTGACCCGGCTGTGAGCCGGAAGCGGCTCCGGCCGCCGGGACGCGGCCGCCCGGGGTGTCCGGCGCCGGGCGGCCGGAGCGGTCCTGCTACAGTTCGGCTTTCCGCAGCACGGCGTAGGCGCCGAATACCAGCAGGACGCACAGAGCCAGGTCCAACCCGGCGGGGACGATCACCTGCCCGGACAGCGGCACGGCCGGCCCCTGCATCCCTCCTCCCAGCGCCTTGAGTGCCGCCTCCACGCCGCCATACGGTCCCCAGGTGCCGAGCGGCTTCCAGAGCGACCCCAGAGCGGGGAAGAGGAAGAACGGGATCAGGGAGAGCCCGGCAGCGGCCCCCGGTCCCCGGGTCATCGACGAGAAGAAGAACGTCCACGAGAAGCCCAGCAGGATATAGCAGAGGGCCAGGAGCGCGACCAATCCCACCGTGCCCAGATCGGGTCGTCCCAGCAGCAGCAGGGTGTAGAGCACGGCCACGCCCGCCCCGACCAGGAACGACAGCCCGATGAGCAGCCCGTTGACCAGCCAGCGGGACCACACGTAGGCCAGGCGCGACACCGGTTTGACGAAGAGGGCCGCCAGGATGCCGTCGCGCCGCTCCCCGCCAGCAACCCCATCGAGAGCAAGATCACGGCCAGCAGTCCCAGTTGGTTGACCAGCGACAGGAACTGGGCGAACCCGTCCGCCGGCGTCGTCTTCGGCAAGGCGATGGACAGATCCTGCTGGGCACTCTTCAGGATGACCGGCAACAGCCGGACGAAGACCGGACCGGCTATTCCCAGGACCACGAACAGGATGGGGGGAAGAGGATCCGCCGGGTGCGCATCAGCTCCTTGACGTCCTTGCCCAGGAGGACCCTCATGACGCGCCCTTCGCCGCCGGCGAGCCGTTCCCGCCGCCGTCCGCGCCCGGCGGCAGCTCGTCCTCGGTCACCAATTGGATGAAGGCATCCTCCAGGGTGGGCGTCACCGTGGCGAACTCCACCAGCCGCAGTCCGAGCTCGGCCACCACCACCGGGATGCGCCGTTGGGCCTGCTCCGGCTCGGTCACCAGCACCCGTAGCCCGCCGCCCTCGGCCACGGCTTCGCGCAGCCACGGCTCGCGCCTCAGCCTGGTGGCCAACTCCTCGGTCTTCTCGGCCACCTCCACCCGGAAGACCGGCCGCGCGTAGCTCTGCAGCAGCTTGTCCAGCGGGGCCTCCACCAGGAGCCTACCCCGGCGGAGGATCCCGACCCACGTGCAGATGCGCTGCACGTCGTCCAGGATGTGGGAGGACATGATGATGGTGGCTCGGCCGCGCAGGGAGGCGATCAGGTCCAGGATCTCCTTGCGGCCGATGGGGTCCAAGGCGGATGCGGGCTCGTCCAGCAGCAGCACCTCCGGGTCTCCCATCAGCGCCTGCGCGATGCCCAGCCGTTGGCGCATCCCGCGCGAGAAGCCCTTGATGCGGTCGTCGGCGCGGTCGGCCAGGTCCACCGTGGCCAGCAGTTGTTGCGCCCGCGACCGGGCGGCGTCGTCGTCCTGGCCGAACAGCCGGCCCACGAAGACCAGGAACTCCAGCGCCGTCATCCAGCCGTAGAAGGCCGGTTCCTCCGCCAAGAACCCCACCTTGCGCCGCAGTCCCAGGCTGAGCTCGCCCGCCCGCACGGCCTCTCCTGCCACTCGGGCCGTGCCGTCCGTGGGGGAGATGAGGCCGGCCAGCATCTTCAGGCAGGTCGTCTTACCCGCGCCGTTGGGTCCGAGGAAGCCGTAGATCTCCCCTTGGGGCACGGCCAGACTGAGGTGGTCCACCGCCCGCACGGCGCCGAAATCCCGGGTCAGGTCCTCCAGTTCGATGGCGGGCCCTGTGCCGACCGCTGCATCCACCGCGGGGCGGCTCATTCGTTCCTTCCCCATGCCAGGTAGAGGATGGGGCCGAGCAGGTTGAAGAAGAGGATGACCAGCACCCAGACCACTTTGCTCCCTCCCCTGACCGTGTCGCGTTTGATCAGGTCGACCAGCGCCCAGGCGAGGAGGCCCAGCTCCAAGGCGGCGAGGGGGATGATGACGGCGAGAAGTTCGCCTGCGTTGAAATCCATGGCTGCTCCCGGTGTGCGCCTGCAACCTCACGTCGCCCGCCTGTCCGTCGGCGGGCCCCGGCCACTATACTAGTCGACGCGATACCGGCAAGGCGGGACTCGGCAGCCGGGTCTGCCGCCGCCGGACGACCAGGAGGACGGATGGAGACGACAGTCACCTACTTCGATCAGCGAGGCAGGGTCAATACCCAGGACGTGTTCGAGTTGGTCAAGCGCCGCGCCGAGCAGTTGGGCATCAAGGAGATCGTGATCCCCAGCACGGCCGGGCCCACCGGGTCGCGGGCGGTGGACGCCCTTCCGGGCTTCCAGGTGATCGTGGTGACCCATTCCTCCGGCTTCATGGAACCGGGCCGCTTGGAGATCCCGGCCGCGACGGTGGCGGAGTTGCGCGAGAAGGGCGCACAGGTGCTGACCGCCACCCACGCCTTCGGCGGCGTCGGCCGCGCGGTCCGCAAGAAGTTCGGGACCTGGGAGGTCGAGGAGCTGATCGCGCAGACGCTCAAGCGGCTGGGGGAGGGCATCAAGGTGGCGGTGGAGGTCTGCCTGATGGCGACCGACGCCGGCCTGATCTCACCGCAGCACGAGGTGATCGCCTGCGGCGGGACCGGGCATGGGTTGGACTCGGCGCGTGGTGCTCAAGCCCACCCACGCCCAGCACTTCTTCGATCTGGAGATCCTCGAGATCGTCTGCAAGCCCCGGCAGCCCTAGGGCTGCCTACCGTCAGCCCTCGCGACGCTCCAGCAGGCGCCGCCGGAGCAGGTCGAGCGCCGTGTGCGCGGCCCGGGCGCGGATCTCGTCCCGGCTGCGGAACAGGGTGAACTCGCGCACCTGGACGTCGTCGTGCACGCCCGTGGCGATGAAGACCAGTCCCACCGGCTTCTGCGGCGTGCCCCCGTCCCGGCCCGGCGATGCCGGTGACCGCGATGGTGCAGTCGGCGCCCATCGCCTGCCGCGCCCCGTGGGCCATGGCCACCGCCACCTCCTCGCTGACGGCCCCGAAGCTGGGGAAGAAGGCCGGGTCGACGGCCAGCAGGCGGCTCTTGGCCTCGTTGCTGTAGGCCACCACTCCTCCCACGAAGTAGGTACTGCTCCCCGGCGTGTCGGTCAGCCGTTTGGCCACCAGCCCCCCGGTGCACGATTCGGCGGTGGCCACGCGTCAGCCCCTGCTCCTGCAGCAGCCCGCCCAGGACGGCGGCCATGTCCTCGTCGTCCTCGCCGAAGACCTTGACGCCCAGGATGGCCCGAGCCTGGGCCTCCGCCTCCGCCAGCAGGCGGCGGCCCTCCGCGGTGGGGGCGGAACGCAGGATGAGCGTGAGGCCGTCGATGGCGGCCCGGGTACCCATGGAGAGCCCCTCGTGGCGCCAGGGCAGGTCCTTGAGCGCCTCCGCCAGCGTGGACTCGCCCATGCCCGACACCCGCAGTTTGCGGACCAGCACGCCGGTCCCCGGGTCCTGCCGGCCTCGCCGGCGTTCGAGCAGCGGCTCGAGGGTCTCCTCCCACATGTGGTAGAGCTCGCGGGGCACGCCGGGCAGGGCCGCCACCAGGGTCTCGCCCTCCAGCATCCAGAACCCCGGAGCGGTGCCCGTGAAGGGGATGGCCTCGGCGCCCTCGGGGATCAGCGCCTGCTTGCGGTTGCTCGCGCCCAGGTGCACGCCGATCTGGCGGAAGCGCTCTTCGATCTGATCCATGAGCTCTTGGTGGAAGGCCAGGGGGCGGCCCAGGGCGGCGGAGACCGCCTCGCGGGTCAGGTCGTCCTCGGTGGGTCCCAGTCCGCCGGAGAGGAGCAGCACCTCCGGTCCGCGGGCGAGCGCCTCCCGGATGGCGGCGACGATCAGGTCCTGGTCGTCGGTGACGGAGAGGGCATGGGTGACGAACAGCCCTTGGGCGAGGAGGGCCTCCCCCAAGAAGACCTGGTTCGAGTTGACGATGTCGCCCCGCAGGAGCTCGTCCCCGGTGAAGATCAGTTCCGCCGTCCCGCCCATGGGTCTCCTCTCGCCGTTTCCTGCGGCTTCTCATGCCCATCCAGGGGCTGTATGATACCGTTTCGCGCACGACCGACTGTCTCGACGGTGAGTGATCATGGTGATGCTCAGGCTCCTCCAATGGCTCTAGCCCCTCGCGGGTCCGCGAGGGGCGCCTCTGCCTGACCCGGTCCGAGCGCGGCCCGGGTCCGTCCGGGAATCGTCGCCACCGTCAGTGAGGGGAGCCACCGTGCAGGAGCACGAGCAGAAGCAGAGTCAGGTACCGTCGACCGACGTCGACCTCTCCGTCGTCAAGTACGATGCGAACGGCCTGGTGCCGTGCGTGGTGCAGGAGTGGCGGACGGGCGAGGTGCTGATGCTGGCCTACATGAACGAGGCCAGCCTGCGGCAGACGCTGGAGACCGGCACCACCTGGTTCTGGAGCCGCTCGCGCCAGGAGTACTGGAACAAAGGCGCCACCTCCGGGCACATCCAGACGGTGCGCGAGCTCCGCTACGACTGTGACGGGGACACCCTCCTCGCTCTGGTCGAACAGACCGGCGTCGCCTGTCACACCGGCACGCTGACCTGCTTCGACGGACGCCTCCTCAGCCCGCGCGGCCGCGACCGGGCCTCTCTTTCAGACTCTGAGCGACCTGTACGCCACCATCGAGGGCCGCAAGGCGGCCGACCCGGAGAGCTCGTACACGGCCCGGCTCTTCGCCGGCGGCGTGCCCGCCATCGGGGCCAAGGTGACCGAGGAAGCGGCCGAGGTGGTCGAGGCGGCCGAGCAGGGCGACCACGACCACACGGTCTACGAGGCCGGCGACGTGGTCTACCACCTGCTGGTCCTGCTCGCCCACGCGGGCGTGGAGCTCCCAGAGCTCTGGGCCGAGCTCGAACGCCGGAAGGGTTAGCCATGGCGACTTCCGGCATCGGCCTCACGCCCTCCCTCGAGGAGGCGCGGCGGCTCAGCGACCGCTTCGACGTCATCCCGGTCTCGCACAGCTTCCTGGACGATACCGAGACCCCGGTCTCGGCCTTTCTCAAGCTCCGGCAACCCTCCGGTTGCTTCCTCTTGGAAAGCGCCGAGCAGGGTCAGCACTTCGGGCGCTACTCCTTCCTGGGCGTGGCGGCGCGGGAGAGCATCCGTCTGACCGGCGACGTCGTCACCCTGCGGCGGGGCGGCGTCGACCGGGTCGTCCCCTTGACCGAATGGGGCGGCGATCCCTTCCGCTTCCTGGCCGACCACGTGGGGGGCCACCGGGTCGCCCGCTTGGACGACCTGCCCCCGTTCGTGGGCGGCGCGGTGGGCTACTTCGGCTACGACCTGGTGCGCCATGTGGAGCGCCTGCCGGAAGCCCCGCCGGACGACCAGGGTCTGCCGGACATGGCGTTCCTGGTCACCGACATCATCGTGGTGTTCGACCACCTCAAGCACACCATCACCCTGCTGACGAACCTCTTCGTCGACGAGGAGCCGGACCTGGACCAGGCCTTCGAAGCGGCCGCCCGGCGGCTGATGGAGGTCAAGGCCCGTCTGCGCGGCCCGGTGCCGCCCGCCGGTCCGCGGAGCGCGCCCCCGTCCTACGGCCGCACGCGCCATCACCTCCACCTTCGAGCGCGAGGCGTACATGGAGGCCGTGGAGCGCATCCGCGAGTACATCTACGCCGGCGACGTGTTCCAGGTGGTCCTCTCGCAGCGGTTCGAGCGCCCGGCTGAGGTCAGCGGCTTCTCCATCTACCGGGGCCTGCGCGCGGTCAACCCCAGTCCCTACATGTACTACATCTCCTACCGCGACTTCGAGGTGGTCGGCTCGAGCCCGGAGCCCTTGGTCAAGGCGGGCGAGGGTTGGGTGGAGACGCGTCCCATCGCCGGCACGCGCCCCCGGGGCGACAGCCCCGAGGAGGACGTGGCCATGGCCCGAGAGCTCCTGGAGGACGAGAAGGAGCGCGCCGAGCACGTCATGCTGGTCGACCTGGGCCGCAACGACCTGGGCCGCGTGTGCAAGCCGGGGAGCGTCCACCTGGCCGAGTTCATGGGCATCGAGCGCTACAGCCATGTCATGCACCTGGTCTCCGCCGTCATCGGCGAGCTGGAGGACGGCGCCACCTCCGCGGACGCCCTCCGGGCGGCCTTCCCCGCGGGCACCGTCTCCGGAGCGCCCAAGATACGGGCCATGGAGGTCATCGACGAGCTCGAGCCCACCCGCCGTGGGCCGTACGCCGGCGCCATCGGCTACCTGGGGTACGGGGGAGAGCTCGACTCGTGCATCTACATCCGCACCATCGTGGTGCGCGACCGGATCGCCTACGTGCAGGCCGGGGCGGGTATCGTGGCCGACTCCGACCCGGCGCGGGAGTACGAGGAGACCCAGAGCAAGGCGCGCGCTCTGTTCAGCGCCATCGAGCTCGCCGCCGTGCAGGAAGGGTGGGAGTGACCATGATGATGCACCTGTCCGATGCGATCACCGGCGCCATCGAGCGCCGGGCGGAGCCGGAGGTGATCGGCGAGGAGCTGCGCGGGGTGCGCATCCTGGTCGTCGACAACTACGACTCCTTCACCTACAACCTCGTCCAGTACCTGGGGGAGATATCAGAGGGCAGCATCCAGGTGTTCCGGAACGACGCCATCGACGTCGCCGGCATCCGGGCGGAGGATCCCACCCACGTGGTGGTCTCGCCGGGGCCGTGCACGCCGAACGAGGCGGGCATCAGCCTGGACGTCATCCGCGAGCTCGCCGGGGTCTACCCCCTGTTGGGGGTCTGCCTGGGTCATCAGTCCATCGGCCAGGCTTTCGGGGCGGTGGTCAGCCGGGGGACGGCGCCGGTCCACGGGAAGACCGCCCGGGTGGCTCACGACGGTCGCACCATCTATCGTGGCATCCCCACCCCCTTCACCGCCACCCGCTATCATTCGTTGATCGTCCGTCCCGATACGCTGCCGGCGGAGCTCCAAGCGACCGCCTGGACGGAGGACGGCGTGTTGATGGGGATCCGCCACCGGGAGTACGTTATCGAGGGCGTGCAGTTCCATCCTGAGAGCATCCTGACCGAACCGGGCCGCGACATCCTGCGCAACTTCCTGCGGCTCAAGGCGGCCCGCTGGTCCTCCGCTCCCTGAGCCGTTTCGGCCCGGCGCCGACCTGGAGGTGACCCCATGACCGCCGGGGGGCCGGTGGTCCGGGTCAGTCACGCCCTGGAGTTGCTGGCTCGAGGCCAAGACCTGGATCGCGACCTGGCCGCTGAGGTCCTGGAGTTGGTGATGGAAGGCCGGGTGGGCGAGATCCAGGTGGCCGCGTTCCTGATGGGCCTGCGCACCAAGGGCGAGACCGCGGAGGAGATCGTCGGGCTGGCCGACACCATGCGCCGCTTGGCCGAGCCCGTCGAGGTCGCCGGCGACGCCCCCCTGCTGGACACGTGCGGCACCGGCGGCGACCGGCTGGGGACCTTCAACATCTCCACCACGGCGGCCTTCGTCGTCGCCGGCGGCGGCGTGCGGGTGGCCAAGCACGGGAACCGGGGGGCCACCTCGCGTTCCGGCTCGGCCGACCTGCTGGAGGCTCTGGGCGTCGCTATCGACCTGCCGCCGGGGGCCGTGGCCCGCTGCATCGAGGAGGTGGGCATCGGTTTCATGTTCGCTCCCTTGCACCACAAGGCCATGCGCTACGTGGTCCCGGTCCGGCGCGAGCTGGGCATCCGCACGGTCTTCAACGTGCTGGGACCGTTGACCAACCCGGCCGGCGCGCGGCGCCAGCTGGTAGGGGTCAGCGCCGCCGAGTACGTCGAGGTCTTGGCCCGCGCGCTCGCGGGCATGGGGTGCGAGCGGGCCCTGGTGGTCCACGGCCAGGAGGGATTGGACGAGCTGTCGGTGACGGGGCCCAGCACGGTGGTCGAGGTCGACGCGGACCGGGTGAGCGCCCCCTTCACCGTCGGGCCGCAGACGTACGGCCTTTCTGCGTGGCCGCTCGCCGAGATCGCCGGCGGCGACCCGGCCGAGAACGCCGTCATCTGTCGCCGGGTGCTGGAGGGCGAGGAGGGCGCGTGCCGTGACGTCGTCGTGCTGAACGCGGCCGCCGCCCTCTACGTGGGCGGGGGGGCGGCGTCGCTGGAGGAGGGCGTGACCGTGGCCCGTGAGACGATCGACTCGGGCCGCGCCCGCGAGAAGATGGAGGCCCTGATCCGGACCAGCGCCGCCCTCGCCGCGGCCGGGTCCGCCGCCTGAGGAGCAGGATGCAGTATCTCAACGACATCGTGGCGGACGTCAGACGCCGCGTGGAGCAACGCAAGGCAGAGGCCCCGTTCCACGAGCTGCGGGCGCGGCTGGCGCCCGCCCGGGCCTCCTTCGCCGGGGTCATCACCGCACCCGGGCTCTCGCTGATCGCCGAGGTCAAGCGGGCGTCGCCGTCCAAGGGGCCGCTGCGTCCCGACCTGACCGTGGGGGAGTTGGTCCGTCACTACGAGGCCGCCGGTGCGGCGGCGGTCTCGGTCCTCACCGAACAGGACCATTTCCTGGGGAGCCTGGCCGACCTCTCCGAGGCGGCCGAGTCCACGTCCCTGCCCCTGTTGCAGAAGGACTTCGTGGTGGACGAGTACCAGCTGCACGAGGCCAGAGCGCTCGGCGCGTCGGGCGTGCTGCTGATCGTGGCCATCCTGGGCCACGACGAGCTGCTCGCCCTGGCCGAGACGGCGCATCGCTTGGGACTGGACACGTTGGTCGAGGTGCACGACGAGGACGAGCTGGCGCAGGCCCTGCCCCTGGAACGGGCTATCATCGGCATCAACAACCGCGACCTCCACACCTTCGCGGTCTCCCTGGAGACCACGTTCCGACTGGTGAGTCAGGTGCCGCCGGAGCGCACCGTGGTCAGCGAGAGTGGGATCCGCGGGCGGGACGATTTCGCCCGGCTCGAGGCGGCCGGCGTCGACGGCGTCCTGGTGGGAGAGCACCTCCTGCGCAGCGACGATGTCGAGGCGGCCATCCGGGAGCTGCTGTTGCGCCCCTAGCCGGGGGAGCATCCATACGAGGAGGAGGTCTGCTGTGATCAAGTCTGTCCTGGTGGCCATCGACGGCTCCGACCACGCGCGCGTGGCCGGCGAGTACGCGGTGGGGCTGGCCAAGGCGTACGACGCGAAGGTGGTGGGCGCCTACGTCATCGACGCCCGCATCCTCGAGATGCCGCCCTTCCTCAGCCCGGCGTTCCCGGTGGAGACCATCGCCTCCTCCCCGTCCAGCGAGCTGATCGCCACGCTGCGCGAGCACGGGGAGCGCGCCCTGGATGCCTTCCGGGATGCCGTGGCCGCCGAGGGCGTGCCGGTGGACGTGCGCGTGGAGGAAGGCGTCCCCGGCGAGACGTTGGCCGACCTGGCAGACGCGTACGACCTCCTGATCATGGGCAAGCGGGGCGAGCAGCAGCCGTTGGGCGAGGGTGTCCTGGGCTCCACCGCCGAGGAAGCCGCCCGCCGCTCCGACACGCCGGTCCTGCTGGTCGACGCCGTCCGTCGCGCGCTGAGCAGCGTGGTGTTGCTGTACGACGGCGACCACCAGTCCAACGCCGCGCTCAAGCTGGCGGCGGACGTGGTGAGCCACCTGGGGGCCACCCTGACGGTCGTGACCGCGGCCGACGACGAGGAGACCGCCGGACGTATCCAGGAAGAGGCACGGGCCTACCTCTCCGCCTTCCCCGGACTGGTGGTGCACTACCGCCTTCGCACGGGAGGTTCGGTCCTGGACGTCCTCGACGAGACGGACGACGCCCCGGCTGACCTGGTGGTGATGGGCCGTCACGAGCACTCCGTCGCCTTCAACTTCTTCGTGGGCAGCACCACCGACGAGCTGATGCGGGAGGTCACCGCCCCGCTCCTGCTGGTCCCCTGAACCGGCCGAAGGACGTCGTGCGATCCATGAGCCCGGATGCCATCACGGTCCTGGGCCGCAAGGGGACGGACACGCCGGTCAAGGTCTGCGGTCTGACTCGCGCGGAGGACGCCGTCCTGGCTGCCTCGCTGGGAGCCTGGGCGCTGGGCTTCATCTTCGCCGAGAGTCCCCGCCGGGTCTCCGTCCAGACGGTCTCGTCCATCGCGTCCGACCTGCGGGAGCGGGCGAGATCCGGCGCGCCCGCGTTGATCGGCGTCTTTCGGGGGGTCGAGGGCGGGCGCGTGGCTCAGATCGCCGCGCAGGCCCGTCTGGACGGTATCCAGCTGCATGGGGAGGAGACCCCGGAGGAGGTGGCGTCCATCCGCGGGCTCGCCGAAGCGGCCGCCGGCCGTCCTCTCCTCGTCCTCAAGGCACTGGGGGTAGCCTCCGGCGACGACGAGCGGTCGCTTGCGGCGCGGGCCGCGGCCTATCGGTCGGTGGTCGACCTGATCCTGCTGGACACCTGCGTCGGCGACGGATCGGGGGGGACCGGCGTCGCGTTTCCGTGGCTGCTGGCGCGGGAGACGGCGCAGCAAGGGCCCACGCTCGTGGCCGGGGGTCTTCGGCCCAACTCTGCTCGGGAGGCGCTCCGCGTCTCCGGAGCCTGGGGCGTGGACGTGTCCAGCGGCGTGGAGCGGGCGCCGGGGATCAAAGACGACACCTTGCTGCGGCGGCTCTTCCTGGAGCTCGGCCGCGCCGACCGGGAGGATGGGGCGCCATGACCGTACAGCAACGCTTCGGGGCGTACGGGGGGCGCTTCGTCCCGGAGACCTTGATGGCCGCGCTCGACCAGCTCGAAGCCGCCTACGAACGGTACCGGGACGACCCCGCCTTCGTGGAGCAGCTGGAGCGCCTGCAGACCGACTTCGCCGGCCGCCCCACGCCCCTGTACCTGGCCGCCCGCCTCTCCGAGCGGGCCGGCTGCCGGGTCTACCTGAAGCGCGAGGACCTGGCCCACACCGGCGCGCACAAGATCAACAACACGCTGGGGCAGATCCTGCTGGCCGACCGGATGGGCAAACGGCGCATCATCGCCGAGACCGGGGCGGGGCAGCACGGGGTGGCCACGGCCACCGTCGCCGCCCTGTTCGGCCTGGAGTGCCACGTGTACATGGGGGAGGAGGACATCCGCCGCCAGGAGCTCAACGTGATCCGGATGCGTCTCTTGGGCGCCGAGGTCGTCCCGGTGACCTCCGGCAGCGGCACCCTCAAGGACGCCACCAACGAGGCCATCCGCGACTGGGTCAGCAACGTCGAGACCACGCACTACATCATCGGGTCGGTGGTGGGCCCCTCGCCCTACCCGGTGATCGTCCGGGACTTCCAGACCGTGATCGGCCGCGAGACCCGCGAGCAGGTGCTGGCCAAGGAAGGTCGTCTGCCCGACGGCATCGTGGCCTGCGTGGGCGCCGGATCCAACGCCATCGGCATCTTCTTCCCCTTTCTGGACGACGCCTCGGTCAAGCTGGTGGGGGTGGAGGCGGCCGGCTACGGGCTCGATTCGGGCAAGCACGGGGCGTCTCTGGCCCGGGGGACGGGGGGCATCCTGCACGGATCTTTCTCCTACGTGCTCCAGGACGAGGATGGACAGATCCAGGAGGCACACTCGGTCAGCGCCGGCCTGGACTACCCGTCTGTCGGTCCGGAGCATGCCTACCTGCGCGACATCGGGCGCGTGACCTACACGAGCGCCACCGACGAGGAGGCGTTGGAAGCCTTCCAGACCCTGTCCCGGCTGGAGGGGATCATCCCGGCTTTGGAGAGCGCCCATGCTGTGGCGTACCTGCTGGGAGGCGGGCACGGCTTTGGCCGGGACGACGTCGTGATCGTCAGCCTGTCCGGCCGGGGCGACAAGGACGTCTACACCGCGGCCCAACTGCTGGGGGTGATGGCGTGACCGCGGTCGGCACCGTCCGCTCCCCCTCCCGGCTGGAGGCGCTCTTCCGCGATGCCGGCCGGCCTCTCCTGATGCCGTACGCGACAGCCGGCTACCCGGACCTGGACGGATGCCGCCGTATCGTGCTCACATATCTGGACGCGGGCGCGGACATCGTCGAGCTGGGCATCCCCTTCTCCGACCCGCTGGCGGACGGCCCGGTCATCCAAGCCTCGTCGCAGCAGGCCCTGGGTCAGGGGATCCGCCCCCGGGACGTCATCGCCCTGGCCGCCCGCCTGACCCGGGAGGGTGCCCGCCTGGTCTTCCTGTCCTATCTGAACATCATCCTGGCCTACGGCCCGCGGCGGTTCTTCGGCGCCTGCCGGGAGGCGGGGGTGCTGGGGGTGGTCATACCCGACCTGCCCGTGGAAGAGGCGGCCGACGTGCGCGCGGCGGCGGCCGAGGCCGGCGTCGACGTGGTCTTCCTAGCCGCCCCGACCAGTCCCGATGCACGGCTCGAGCACATAGGCCGAGCGGCAAGCGGGTTCGTCTACTGCGTCTCCGTCGCCGGGGTGACCGGAGCCCGGGCGCAGATCGGCACGGATATCCCCGGGTTCCTCGGGCGGCTGCGGCGGGTGACGGACGTGCCCTTGGCGGTGGGCTTCGGCATCTCCACGCCGGAGCAGGCGGCCGAGGTGGCGCGGGTGGCCGACGGGGTGATCATCGGGAGCCGCTTGGTCGGGCTCGTGCAAGAGGCACCCGACCTGGAGGCAGGGCTCGACGCGGTGCGGAGCTACCTGTTCGCAGTGCGGCGGGCGATGGAGGGCGTGACCCGCCCTACTCGATGATGCCCTCGGCCTCCAGGCGCTCCTTGAGGGTCTGCGGGCGGATGCCGTAGAGCGTGGAGAGGTAGGCGAGGTCGTCTCGGCGGATGGTCAGGATCTCCCGGCTGGGATCGTTGCGCAGATTGCGCAGGAAGGCCAGGTAGTTCTCCAGTGGCCGGCGTTCGTCATCGGTCAACCGGTCCATGTGCTCCAGATTGATCCGCAGCGGTCGGTTCCGGTTCAGGCTGCCCGCCAACTCGGCGTCCTCGTCCACCTCCAGCAGGGACGTGGGAGAGAGACCGTAGATCTCGGCCAACTCGAGCAGGCGTTCCAGACTGAGGCTTCGCTTGCCTCGCTCGTACGCGCTGAGAGTAGAGACGACGAACGACCCTCCAGAACGATCGCAGACATCCTGGAGACTCATCCCCCGGTCTTGCCGAAGCCGCCGCAGTTTCTCGCCGACAAGCTCGACATATCGTCTTGACTTTAGCTCATCATCCTTCATTTCTCTTACCGTAACACATCCTATTCCGATGTCTATGGCGTTCTCCTGAGAGGTTCCACGCACTTTCCGAGGTTCCTCCTCGCATGCCTTGCGGCACGCTTGATTCGGAAACTGGGAGGATTCGACGCAGGGTAGTTGCTATTCTCGCCTAAGTAGGTCTGAATAGGGGTAGCACCGAGCGTGGGGTGCGAGCGGGAGGAGAGGGAACAGAGTGCTGAGAGTCGGAGGTGCGGCGATGCGATCGGACAGGATGAGGGTGTGGGCGCTGTTGAGTGTGCTCCTCGCCGCGGGGCTCTTGATGCTGCTGATGGTGGGCACGGCCCTGGCGGCGACTCCGCAGGAGATCTACAACGACTATGCCGACAACGGGCGTCTGGACGGGAACTACACCCAGGCCGAGCTGCAGGCGGTCTTGACCGATCCGACGTTGGCGCAGTACGCGAACCAGCAGGTCCTGGGGAGTCTGAAGGAGCTCATCAACTCCAGCGGAGAAGAGGAGAGCACCTTCCCGTTCACCGGCGCGCAGATGGCCATCATCGCGGTCGGCGGCGTCGTCCTGGTGGGCGGCGGCGTGATGCTACGCAGGGGACAGAAGAAGCCGTCCTAAGACCGGGCCGCTCCTCCTGAAAGACGCGACGCCTCGGGCGGTGGCCCGGGGCGTCGCTGCGTTGGGAGGTCGGATCAGCTCCCCCGTCGTATCGGCCGTCGCCTCGGCCTTCAGGCTCGGCTCCAACGGGTTGAGCCGCCGGGCCGCCGCCAAGGGCGCGCTCGCATCCTCGTTCCGCGCGGTGCGCGCGTCGGCCCACTCGAGGTAGAGCAACCAGTCCGTCGGGTTCTTCTGCACGGCACGGCGGAAAGCCGACTCCGATCGGGCGGTCGTCGTCCTCGGCCGCCCAGGCCCGGGCTTCCAGGCCGTAGGGCCGCCCGTCGAGCGGGTTCAGGCGGGCCGCCCACGCCGCGGCCGTGCGGGCGGCGGCCGGACGGCCCTGCGCCAACGCGGCGCGGCTCTGTCCGACCAGGCGTTCGGACAGGAACTGAGGCAGGCACAGGGCCAGGGTCACCGCGGCGAGGGTCAAGAGGACGGCCGGCGCGCCCGGCAGCCTCCAGCGGCGCGTCCTCGGTGTCGCGGCTCGGACGGGCCGGGAGGAAGGGCGGCCGGCAACGGGCGGTCCGGCTCTCCGCGTGGCACCAGGGGGTCCGGCTCTCCGCGTTGCACCAGGGCGGCCGTTGTGCCGAGGAGCAGGAAGAACGAGCCCGCCAAGGCGGGGAAGTTCCACAGCCACTCCACCCCGTCGTGGATCAGGAAGTAGGCGCACCCGGCCACCAAGGCCGCGAAGGCCAGGCGGTCGTGGACGGCCCCCGGCGCATGGCGCCGCCGCCAGACGCGGAGCCAGGCGCTGCCCACCACCAGCCCGACGGGCAGGACGAACAGCAGCAGTCCCGGGATGCCCAACTCGGAGAGCAGGCGCAGGTACAGGTTGTGCGGTTGCCGTACGGCGAACGGCGCCGGACGGAGGCGGTTCCACTCGACGACGAAGTTGTCCGCACCCACCCCTGCCAGGGGGTGGGTGCGGTAGACGTCCCGGGCCACCCGCCAGATCATCGCCCGCCCGCTCCCCTGGAAGGTGAGGAAGTAGAGCGAGGTGGCCGTCTTCTCCTGCGAGTCGGACGCCTCGCGTGAACTGCGACCATACCCGATCGGCCGTGGAGACGGGGTGTTGGAGCGAAGGGTACCGGACGACGGTCAGCACCAGCACGGCGCACACGAGGACGAACGTGCCGGCCTTGACCGCGAGGGAGACCCGCCGTCCGAGCCGGACGTACCGGTCCAGCACCGCCAGCGCGGCGCCGGCGGCCAAGCCCAGGACCAACGAGACGGACCAAGGCACGCACGGCCGCCGGCGTGTGCGCGGCGAAGGCGTCCATGTCCCTTCGCAACGCGTCCAGATGCAGGACGTTCAACGCCTGGAAGCCCACCGCGAGCACGGCGACGACGGCGCCTCCCCAGAGCAGTGCCCGTACCCGTCGAGGGGTCAGGGCCAGGTAGACCGCCGCCGCCCCGAAGAGAGCCCAGAACGCGCCGCGGCTCTGGCTCAGGGTGGTCATCTCGAGGAGCAGGACGGTGGCGGCGAAGAGCAGCGAGCGCCGCCACACCGGACCGTCGGGCTCCGAGGCCAGGTACAGCCCGAGCAGCGCCGGCAGCGCGAAGAAGGCCCCCGTGGCGTTGGCGTAGCCCAAGGGGTACATCATCTTGAACTCGTCGAACAGGTCCGCCGGCCGGGCCAGGGTGCCCAGCTTGAACGTCACCAGGAGGCCCAGCCCGGCCGTGCCCAGCACCAGCGCGGTCAGGAAGATCGTGCGGGAGCGGGGTGTCCGGACGACGGCCAGCGCCACGGTGAAGAGCAGGAGTAGGAAGACGGTGCGGGAGGCCTCCGTCAGCGCGGCGGCGCGGTCGGCCGCCCAGGCGACGGACAGCAAGGTTCCACGCGCAGAACGCCGCGAACAGGCCCACCGCGAGAAGGGGCGCCGGCGCCAGCCGACCGGACAGCCCCGGGTAGTCGAAGGCCCGCCCGTAGATCAGGACGCAGACCAGGACGGCCAGGGCCGCTGCGGCGCCCAGCCAGGTCTCGGCAGCGTAGCCACCCTGGAGCGGGCCGAGGAGGACGGGAAGCAGACCGAGGCCCCCGGCGAGAAGGCCGGCGAACGCTTCCCGCGCCCGTGGTCTAGCCGAAGAAGATCCGGGCAACCTGGAAGAGCTCCAGCGGGACCATCTTCGGCTGGGCGACGGCCTCCGCCAGCGGGATGGCGACGATCTGATCGCCCTTGAGCGCGGCCATCATGCCCCACTCTCCCCGCTGGGTCATCTCGGACGCCTTCACACCGAACCGCGTGGCCAGGATCCGGTCGCGCGCGGTAGGGGTGCCGCCTCGCTGGATGTATCCCAGGGTGGTCACCCGGGTCTCGATGTGCAGCGTGTCTTCCAGCACGGCTCCCAGCGTCTGCCCCACCCCGCCCAGCCGGGCGTGGCCGAACGCGTCGGCCTCGTTCGTCTGAAGGACGCTCTGCGACTCACCCGATGCCCAGAGGACCGGCGCCCCTTCGCTCACCACCACGATGGCGAAGTGCTTGCCCCGATCGATCCGGCGGCGCATCAGCTCGGCGATCTCCTCCACGGTCAGAGGAAACTCGGGGATCAGGATGGCGTCGGCGCCGCCCGCGATGCCGGCCATGACGGCGATCCAGCCGGTGTTCCGCCCCATCACCTCGACCACCATGATGCGGTTGTGGGACTCCGCGGTGGAGTGCAGACGGTCGATCGCCTGGGTGGCGATGTAGACGGCCGTGTCGAAGCCGAAGGTGTAGTCGGTGCCGGAGAGGTCGTTGTCGATGGTCTTGGGCACCCCCACCACCGGGATGTGATGCTCTTCGTGGAGACGCATGGCCACGCCCAGGGTGTCCTCCCCGCCGATGGCGACGATGGCGTCGATGCCCCGGCCCCTGACGGTGTTCAGGATCCGCTCGACCCCCTGTTCCTCCTTGAAGGGGTTGGTGCGGCTGGTACCCAGGATCGTGCCCCCGGTGGGCAGGATACCGCTGACCGCATCCAGGTTGAGGGGCCGGAAATCCCCGTCGATCATGCCGCGCCAGCCGTTGTGCACGCCGATGACCGTGCAGCCGTATTCGGCGACGCAGGTGCGGGTCACCCCCCGGATGACGGCATTGAGCCCGGGGCAATCTCCACCGCCGGTCAGGACGGCTATGCGCATAGGATCGACCTCCACGTCGAGAAGCGGGACGAGCGGGAGTCTACTTCACTTCCTTCAGGGTCACCGTCGCCGTCAGGTCGATCGTCGTCGGACCCAAGGCGTCCTTGGGCAGGAAGGCCGGCGCGTCCTTCAGGGCGACGTCCATCTTGATCGCCACGTCGGAGCGCAGGTCCACGGGCATCCCGGTCTTGGTATCGAGGGTCGCCGTGCCCTTGGCGGCATCGCTGCCGGTGATGCCGAGCGTGAAGGCGAGCTTGCTCAGATCGCCGCCCATCTGCCCCAGCATCGCGTCCAGCCCGGTCTGCTTGAGGATCGAGGCGATGTCCAGCGAGAGGTCCACGGGGGCGTCGACGCTGTACTCGACGGTGGCCAGTTGCCGGCCGTCCTTGGACTCGACCGACACCAGCTTGCCTTTCGCCGTCGCCTGGACCACCTGGTCGGTCCCCGGGATGGGCACCTTGGTGGTCTCGGACCATTCGTCACCCGGCGCGGCCACCCCGCTCTTCGGGAGGACGACCGTCGAATGGCTGCCGAAGGCCGAGGGGTCGAACGGCAGAGCGGAAGTGGAGAGGCCGGGCGGCAGCACGCCCTCCAGGCCCTCGACGCTGAGTACCTTGCCCTGCTTGTCCACCTTCACGGTGATCTCGGGCAGCGACTTGTCGCCGGTGTCGACCGGCTTGCCGTCCGCCGTCACCGAGAACGAGGTGTAGCGGTACGTGATGGTCGCGACCCCATCCGGGCTGACGGCCTTGACCTGCATCTCCATGCGGGCCTTGGCGGTGGTGTCGGTGGGGATGACCTTGCCCTGGGCGGCCGTGATGGCGCCGCCGGTCACTCCCCCGTTGAGGACGGCGGTCATGTCGTACGTGAAGCGGTCGCCCGCCTTGAACTCGTGCGTGAGGGCGGTCGTCCCCGCCTGGCCGCAGCCCATCAGCACGAGGGCGACCACGGCGAGCAAGACGGCTGCGAGGAAGGACCTCCGAACAGCGCTCATCGACTACTCCTTCCGACCGGGGCTCTCTCGTCCGAGTGTACACCTCGCTTGGCCGGCGGCCCGTCGGGCGCACGGGAAGGAGCCCGCTCGCGGGGCGTTCGGGGAGGAGGGGGGAGTGCCGAAGGCGGGAATCGAACCCGCACGAGGGGTGAACCTCACTGGATTTTGAGTCCAGCGCGTCTGCCAGTTCCGCCACTTCGGCCGCTCGTTCCGGGTCCGCCCGCCGAATGGCGAAGCCCGCCGCACCGAGTATAGAGGATAGGCGGGGCTCCTCGAAACGGCGGGCCGGGTCGCGGCGGCGACCGCTTGCGTGCGTGGGCCGACCTGGCTAGACTGGGCGCGCGACCGAGGGGGGATCGTCTCGCCTCGGGTCCGGCGCCCGATGTTCGGATGGGGCCGGGCACGGATGTGTCATCGAGAAGGAGGAGTCTTTGAAACGGTATCGTTCTCTCATCCCGCTGGTGGCCGCCGTGCTGGTGCTTGCCGCAGTGCTGGGCGGCTGCGGCGGGAGCACCGCCGAGACCACCACGACGGCCGCTCCGGGTTCCGGCGACACCACCGGCACGACGGCCGACGGCGGCGGCCTTCAAGTTCGGCCTCGCGGGACCCTACACCGGGCAGTACGCGGAGTACGGAAAGTCGCAGAAGGCCGGGGCCGACATCGCCATCGAGCAGCTGAACGCGGCGGGCGGCGTCAACGGCGGGCAGGCGTCCTACACCACCGGCGACGACCTGGGCGACCCCAAAGAAGCGGTGCTCGTGGCGCAGAAGTTCATCGACGACAAGGGCATCCTCTTCATCAACGGGCACATGTTCAGCGGCGCCACGCTGGCCGCCGGCGAGAAGTACCAGCAGGCGAAGCTGCCTATGATCACCGGTTCGGCGACCAACCCGGACATCACCGACATCGGTGAGTACATCTGGCGCATCGTCATGACCGACGCGGCCCAGGGCAAGGGTCTGGCCGACTACGCGGTCAAGGACCTGGGCATGAAGAAGATCGCCATCATCCATGACGACGGCGACTACGGGAAGGGTCTGGCCGACTCCTTCGAGCAGGCGGTCACCGCCGCCGGCGGCCAGGTGGTGGCGCGCGAGCAGTACACCTCCGGCGACGCCGAGTTCAAGTCCCAGCTGACCAAGATCAAGCAGGGGACCCCCGACCTGCTGTTCTTCTCCGGCTACCATCCCGAGGGCTCCAAGATCGCGCAGCAGGCCCGTGACCTGGGCATCACCGCGCAGTTCCTGGGCTCCGACGGCTTCGCCTCCGACCAGCTGATCAAGGTCGGCGGCAGCGCCGTCGACGGGATGCTGGTCTCCACCTTCTTCGACTACACCAAGCAGGATCCGGCGGTCCAGTCCTTCGTCACGGCCTACAAGGCCAAGAACAACAACGCGAATCCGGACTACTTCTCCGCCACCTCCTACGACGTCATCATGATGGCGGCCGAGGCCGCCAAGAAGTCGGGCACGAACTCCCGGCAGGCTATCCAGGACGGCCTGGGCCAGCTGGGGACGTACAACGGCATCACCGGTCCCATCACGTTCGACGCCAAGCACGACGTCCAGAAGCCGCTCAACATCATCGTGGTCAAGGACGGTGCCTTCGCCACCGCCCCCAAGCAACCGAGCGCTGCTCAGTAGCACCTCAGCGAGCACTCAAGCCGCCCGCGCGGTGACGGCGAGGGGCGGGGACCGGTCCCCGCCCCTCGCCGTCCGAGAGCCGCCGGGCGCGCGTCCAGGCCGCGGCCCTTGCTTGCTCCGGGCCGCCGGCGCTTGTTACCATGACGCGCCTTCGCACAGGCGCCGCGGCGGGATGGCCAGAGGGGAGACCGGCGGGCCACATGGCTGAATTCATACAGCAGCTCGTCAACGGCCTGATGTTGGGCTGTCTCTACGCCCTCATCGCCGTGGGGTACACCATGGTGTACGGCATCATCGAGCTGATCAACTTCGCCTTCGGCGAGCTCTTCATGCTGGGCGCCTTCGTCTGCATCATGCTGACCTCGGAGGAGATGACCCTGTTCGGCCGGGTGCTCAGCATGCCCGGGCTCAATTTCTTCCTCGTGCTGCCCATCGCCATGGTGGTCGTCGGGCTTCTCGGGGTGCTGATGGAGCGATTGGCCTACCGGCCCCTGCGCAACGCTCCGCGGTTGGCCGCCTTGATCTCCGCCATCGGCGTGTCCATCTTCCTGCAGAACTTGGCCCAGTACATCTTCGGCTCGCAGCAGGTGTCGTTCCCGGAGATACCGGCCTTTGCCGTCGAGGGCGGGCTGTCCCGCACCGTGTACATCGCCGGCGCCGGCATCACCTACGTGCAGATCTTCATCTTGGTCATCACGGTGGTGACGATGGTGGCGCTCAACCTGTTCGTCGGCCGGACCCGCCTGGGCCGGGCGATGAGGGCTTCCGCTCAGGACAAGAGCACCTCCGCACTGATGGGCGTGAACGTGAACCGGGTGATCGCCTTGACCTTCCTCATCGGCTCGGCGGTGGGTGGTATGGCGGGTGGTCTCTACGGCGCGGTCTACCACTTCGCCCGACCGGACATGGGGTTCTTCCCGGGCCTGAAGGCCTTCATCGCCGCCGTCCTGGGCGGCATCGGCAACATCCCGGGAGCCTTCGTGGGCGGGATCGTCCTGGGCATGGTCGAGTCGCTGGGCTCGGCGTACCTGCCCATGGGGTCCCAGTACCGCGATGCCTTCGCCTTCATCATCCTCATCCTGCTGCTGTCCTTTCGGCCGAGCGGCCTGTTGGGAAGCCCCGTGGGTCAGAAGGCGTAGACGATGCTCGCCGGCCCCGACGCCCGGGACGTCCCGACGCCCGGGGATCTGGATAGGCCCACCACGCGCCTGGGCCGTTTCGGGGCCATGCTGACCGGCGCCGGGCCCTCGTACTCCCAGAAGCTCACCATCGGTCTGGCCATCCTCGCGGCCGCCGTCCTCCCCCTGTTGATCACCAGCCCTCGTTGGGTCACCCTTTTCACCATCGTGGTCATCTGGGTGGTGCTGGCCTCCGGCCTGAACATCGTGGTGGGGTTCACCGGCCTGCTGGACCTGGGCTACGTCGCCTTCTTCGCCATCGGCGGCTACTACATGGCCATCATCTTCATCCAGGTGTTCCGCAACGGATTCGGCGTCGACGTGCACGACGTCTGGTATCTGGGCTGGATCAACCTGCTGGTCGCCGGCCTCCTGGCCGCGCTCGCCGGAGCGATCCTGGGCTACCCGACCCTCCGCCTGCGCGGCGACTACCTTGCGATCATGACGCTCGGGTTCGGGGAGATCATCCGCATCGTCGCCAACAACTGGGACGGCGTCACCCGGGGAGCCTCGGGCATCCGCGGCATCCCCAACCCGGCGGTGGGCGGTTTTCAGTTCGACACCCCCTTGCGCCTCTACTATCTGGCTCTGGCGTTGGCCATCGTCTCCCTGTTCGTCATCTCGCGGATGGTGCGCTCGCGTATCGGACGCGCCTGGACCGCGATCCGCGAGGACGAGGTAGCGGCCGAGGCCATGGGTATCCACACGTCGCGGTACAAACTGCTGTCCTATGCGTCTGGCGGCTTCTTCGGCGGACTGATGGGGGCCTTCTTCGCGCAGTACATCCAGTTCATCCACCCCAGCAACTTCAAGCTGTTGGAGTCCATCATCATCCTGTCGCTGGTGGTGCTCGGAGGGATGGGCAGTATCGCCGGGCCGATCCTGGGCGCCATCCTGTGGATCGGCCTGCAGGAATGGCTCCGAGACGTGCCGTTCGTGCAGGCACACCCGGAGGTGCGGGGCATCACCATGGGCCTGGTCCTGGTGATCCTGATGATCGTGCGGCCGCAGGGCCTGCTGGGCTCCCGGCGGGTGGCGCTCGAGATGCGGCCGTCGTCCGATCACGAGTTGGAGGCCGAAGGACAGTCCCTGTACGAAGCGCGCGAGCGGGTCTAGGAGGGTCGATGCCACTGCTCGAGACCCGGGGACTCACCCGCAGCTTCGGCGGTCTGGTGGCCGTCGACGAGGTCGACTTCGCCGTGGAGGAAGGGGAGATCGTCGGCCTGATCGGACCGAACGGGGCCGGAAAGACCACCTTCTTCAACGTGATCACCGGGGTCTACTCGCCCTCGGCGGGGAGCGTCACCTTCCTGGGCAAGGACATCTCCGGCCTGCTGCCCTCGTCCATCACCGCCCGAGGCATGGCGCGGACGTTCCAGAACATCCGGCTCTACAACGAGATGACCGCCCTCGAGAACGTCATGGTGGGCCAGCACTGCCGCATGACCACGACCATCGTGGGGGCCATCCTGCGCACGCGCCGCGCGAAGGCCGAGGAGCGGCGCGTGCGCTATCGAGCGCTTGAGTTGCTGGAGTACGTCGGGCTGCGTCAGCAGGCGGGCGAGGTCTCTCGCAACCTGCCCTACGGCCACCAGCGTCGCCTGGAGATCGCGCGGGCGCTCGCCACCGAACCCTCCCTGCTCTTCCTGGACGAGCCGGTGGCCGGGATGAATCCCCAGGAGTCGCAGGACGTCATGCGACTGATCCGTACCATCCGGGATCGAGGGCATCACCATCATCCTCATCGAGCACGACATGAAGGTGGTCATGGGGATCTCCGACCGGGTGGTGGTCCTGGACCACGGGGAGAAGATCGCGGACGGGCTGCCGGCCGCCGTGCGAAGCGATCCCAAGGTGATCGAGGCCTACCTGGGGAGGAGCACATGAGCGGCGACGACGCGCTGCTCCAGGTGCGCGACGTGGATGTGTTCTACGGGGCCATCCAGGCGCTTCGCGGTGTCTCGCTGGACATCCACGCCGGCGAGATCGTGACCCTGATCGGGGGCAACGGCGCCGGCAAGAGCACCATGCTCAACACCATCTCCGGACTCATCCGGCCCCGCCGCGGCACCGTCGTCTACGGCGGCCGGGACCTGGGCTCGGTCCCGCCGTACGAGACCGTCAGCCTGGGCCTCTCCCAGGTGCCCGAGGGCCGGCGCATCTTCCCCCGCATGACGGTACGGGAGAACCTGGACATGGGCGCCTTCTCGCGCCCCGGGCAGGACCTGCGGCCCGACTTCGACCGCGTCTTCGATCTGTTCCCGGTGCTCAAGGAACGCTCCGGCCAACCCGGCGGCACGCTCTCGGGCGGCGAGCAGCAGATGCTGGCCATCGGGCGGGCGCTGATGGCCCGCCCGACCCTCCTGATGCTGGACGAGCCGTCCATGGGCTTGGCGCCGATGCTGGTCGAGCGCATCTTCGACATCATCGCCGAGATCAACGGTCAGGGCACCACCATCCTGCTGGTGGAGCAGAACGCCAACGTCGCTCTGGAGACGTCCAACCGCGGCTACGTGCTCGAGACGGGTACGGTGGTCCTGGCGGACGATGCCAAGGCGCTGCTTCAGAATCCCCGGGTCCAGCAGGCGTACCTGGGTGGCGCCTAACCCGGCAGCGACCGCGCTCCTGGGCGTGGACGTGGGGGGCACGTTCACGGACGCCCTGCTGGTGTCCGGCGACCGTCTCTACAGCGCCAAGGTGCCGTCCACCCGGCCCCCGGCCGCCGGCGTCCTCCAGGCCGCCGAGGCGGCGCTGGCCGCCGCCGGCTGCGACGCGCCCCGGGTGCGACGGTTCGTCCACGGCATGACCGTCGCCACCAACGCGTTGCTGGAGCGCCGGGGTGCCCGTGTGGTCACCCTGACCACCGAGGGCTTTCGCGACCTGCTGGCCATCGCCCGGCAGGACCGCGACGTGCTCTACACCCTCTGGCCGCACCGCCCCGAACCGCTGGTGCCCCGCGAGCGCTCGCTGACCGTCCGGGAGCGGGTGAGCGCGGAGGGAGTGGAGGTCGCCCTGACCCGGGAGGAGATCGAACGGGTCTGCGCGGAGGTGGCCGCGCTCGCGCCGGAGGCGGTCGTGGTCTGCCTGCTGTGGAGCTTCCTGTGGCCGGCGCACGAGGAGATGCTGGCCCAGGCCCTGTCCGCGGCGCTGCCGGGCGTGCCGGTGGTGCGTTCCTCGGAGCTCGTGCCGGTCTTCCGCGAGTACGAACGGCTGACCACCTGCGTGGTGGACGCCTACGTCACCCCGGCCACCCGGGGCTACCTCGAGACCCTCGCCGAGGAGTGCGGCGGGCGTGGCCTCCGCCCGCCGGAGATCATGCAGTCGAGCGGGGGGACCGCGCCGTGGGCGGAGGCGGCGCGGCACGGCGCGCCGCTGCTGCTGTCCGGACCGACCGGCGGGGTGGTGGCCTGCCGCTCGCTCGGGCGGCGCCTGGGGGTGGATGCGCTGCTGAGCTTCGACATGGGGGGCACGTCGACCGACTGCGCCGCCCTGACCGGCGTGCTCGGTTCGGTCCCGGCGTCCGGTGGAGGGCCGGCCGCGGCGGTCGGGGAGGAGTCCCTGGGCACCTCGGTCGAGCGGACGGTCGCGGGCCTGCCCGTGCGCCTGCCCATGGCCGACATCCACACGGTGAGCGCGGGCGGAGGAAGCATCGCCTGGGTCGACGAGGGAGGCGCCTTGAAGGTGGGTCCGCGGAGCGCGGGGGCGGACCCCGGTCCGGCCTCCTACGGCCGCGGCGGCAGCGGACGCGACGGTGACCGACGCCAACGTGGTGCTGGGCCGCATCCCCCCGGGCGCGGCCATGGGGGGCAGCCTGCTGCTCGATGCCCGGCTCGCCCGAGAGGCGGTGGCCCGTGTCGCCCAGAAGATCGGGCTGGACGTCGAGGACGCCGCCGAAGGGATCCTGCGTGTCTCCACGTTCACCATGGCGGCGGCACTCCGCGCGGTCACGCTCTCCCGGGGCATCGATCCGCGGGGATTCGCCCTGGTCGGTTTCGGGGGCGCCGGCGGGCTGCACGCCTGCGCGCTGGCGGAGGAGGTGGGTATCGAGCGGGTGCTCCTGCCGGTGCGGGCCGGGGTCTTCAGCGCGCTTGGTCTGGTCGGGGCCCCCTTGCGGGCCGATCGGACGCTTTCGGTCGTTTGGCCGCCGGGCCGGGTGCCGAGGACGGCGTGGGAGGCGGCTTGGAGGGACCTGGAGGCGGCCGTGACCGTAGCGTCTGGCCCGGGAGGCGGACCGCCCCGTGGTCCCCATGCTGGTTCGGGAGGTGGACGCGCGCTACCCGGGGCAGTCCTACGAGCTGACCGTCACCCTGGCCCCGGAGGACCCACCCAGCCGGCTCGCCACCCGTTTCCATGCGCTCCATCGCGAGCGGTACGACTACGCTGAACCGGACTCGGCGGTGGAGGTCATCGCCCTGCGCTCGGTGGGCCTGGTCCCCCCGGAGACGCCGCTGCCCGTCGAGGAGGTCCCCCTGCTGGAGCCCTTGGCAGACGCGAGCGTGGTCGTCGACGGGCGCTCCGTGCGCTGCCCGGTGCTCCGGGTGGCGCAGGATGCGGCCCGGCCGGCGACGAGGCCGGCCGGGCCGGCCATCGCCGGCCCGGCCCTGGTGACCGCCGCCGAGTTCAGCGCCTTCGTGGCGCCCGGTTGGCTGCTCTCGCCACTCCCCGGCGCCCTGAACCTCTCTCGCGAGGGAGGTGTCGCGCTGTGAGTGACGGTCGGCGGTTCGATGCCGTAGGCCTGGAATTGGCCGTGGGGACGCTCCGCTCCGTCGCCGAGGAGATGGGTGCCGCCCTGGTGCGGTCGGCGCGCTCCGCCAACATCAAGGAACGGCGGGACTCGTCGACCGCCCTCTTCGACGCCGACGGCCGCCTGGTCGTCCAGGCCGAGCACATCCCCGTCCATCTGGGGGCGCTGCCCGCGTCGGTCGCCGCCGTCGCCGCCCGCCCGCAGATCCGCGGGGGACGTGTGGGTGCTGAACCACCCGTATCAGGGGGGCACCCATCTGCCGGACGTCACCATGGTGGCGCCGGTGTTCCTGGACGGTCGGTTGGCCTCCTTCGTCGCCTGCCGGGCCCACCATGCCGACATCGGCGGCGCCCACCCGGGCTCCATGCCCGCCGGTGCCCGCTCCCTGTTCGAGGAAGGCCTGGTGATACCGGTCACCCGCCTGGAGGCGGCGGGCGCCGCGCAGGACGATCTGATGGCGTTGATCCTGGCCAACTGCCGTCGGCCGGAGGAGCGGCGGGGCGACCTGCAGGCCCAAGCCGCCGCCTGCCGACTGGGCGCGCGCCGGTTGGCGGAGATCGAGGCGGCTCGAGGCTCCGGCTACCTCTCCGCGGCCTTCCAAGCGGTGCGCGAGTACAGCGTTCGCCGGGTCCACGCCGCGCTGGCGGCCTTGCCCGCCGGCGACTACCGGGGAGAGGACGCGCTGGAGGGCGACGGCGTGAGCGAGGAGCCCTTGGCCATCCGAGTGGTGGTCACCTTGGCCCCGGGGCGCCTGCGTTTCGACCTTCGGCATTCGGCGCCCCAGGGTGACGGCAACCTCAACTGCCCGCGGGCCGTCACCGTCTCGGCCTGCCTTTTCGTAGCCCGCTGCCTCTTGGACCCGGGGCCGTTGGGCGCGGCCGGCTGCGCGGAGTGATCGAGGTGCTGACCGAGCCGGGCACCATCGTCGACGCCCTGCCTCCCGCCGCCGTCGCCGGCGGCAACGTGGAGACGTCTCAGCGGATCGTGGATGCCATCCTCGACGCCATCGCGGAGCCGCTGGGATTGCCGGCCGACAGTCAGGGGACCATGAACAACCTGGTGCTGGGCAACGACCGGTTCAGCTACTACGAGACCGTCGCCGGCGGCGGGGGCGCCGGACCCGCCGGTCCGGGCGCGGACGCCGTGCACAG
This sequence comes from uncultured Actinomycetota bacterium, assembly GCA_963796315.1. Lineage (GTDB taxonomy): Bacteria > Actinomycetota > Thermoleophilia > RBG-16-64-13 > RBG-16-64-13 > CAWCLH01. The sequence goes on along the minus strand of CAWCLH010000020.1, from coordinate 820,589 downwards.
CGCCATGACCAACACCCTCAACACGCCCATCGAGGCCCTGGAGCGCGACTTCCCGCTGCGGGTGGTGCGCTACGAGTTGCGGGAGGGCTCCGGGGGCGGGGGACGGCACCCGGGCGGAAGAGGAGTCGTGCGGGAGGTCCGAGTGCTGACCGCGGCCAAGCTGGCCATCCTCGCCGAGCGGCAGAGGACCGGTCCCCCGGGCCGGGCCGGTGGCGAAGCGGGTGTTCCCGGTGCCTGCTGGGTGGACGGAGAACGAGTGTCGGGCAAGACGGTCCAGGACCTGGCGGCGGGTCAGGTTGTTCGGCTGGAAACCCCTGGGGGAGGGGGGTGGGGCGCGGTCTGACCACTGGACTTGTATATCCTGGTATCGTGAAGCTACGCTCTTGCGGGGGTCCGCTTGAGATACGACGGAGAGGAGACAATGTGACTCACAAGGAACGCATGCTCGCCGGCCTGGCGGGCCAACCGGTCGACCGAGCCCCGGTGTTCTCGGCGAACCAGACCGGTACCTACGAGTTGATGGACGCGACGGGCGCCGAGTGGCCCGAAGCTCATCAGAAGGCCGAACCGATGGCCAAGCTGGCCATGGGCGCGTACACGGAGTTGGGCTTCGACGCGGTGCGGGTGCCGTACTGCCAGACCGTGGAGTCCGAAGCTCTGGGCTGCACCGTCAAGTACGCCGGCCGCGAGGGCATCCCGCGGATCGATGTGCACGCCTTCAGCGTGGGCGATGCGCCCACGTCTGCCCGACGACTTCCTGTCCCGGGGCCGGATCCCCGAGGTCCTCGAGGCCGTGCGCATCCTCAAGCGCGAGGTGGGCGACGAGGTCGCCGTCATGGGCAACGTGGTGGGCCCCTTCTCCATCGTGGCCAACATGGTCGCCATCACCAACGCGCTCAAGGCGAGCTTCAAGAAGGCGGACCAGCTGATCGCGTTGCTGGACGTGGCCGAGCAGGCCGGGACGCTGCTGGGCAACGCTTTGATCGACGCCGGGGCCGACATCATCGTCATCGAGGACATGATGGCCTCCATCGACGTGATCAGCCCGCCCATCTTCGAGAGTCTCTGCCAGCCCTACGAGAAGAAGCAGATCGAGGGGCTGGGCGGCAGGGTCCCGACGATCATGCACATCTGCGGCAGGCTGAACCCGATCATGGCCAAAGTGGCCGAGACCGGCGTGACGGCCATCAGCGTGGAGCCCTCCGTGGACGCCGTCGCGGCCGTCGAGGTGCTCAAGGCCTTCGACCGCCCCATCCCGCTGATCGGCGGCGTGGATGCGGTGACCACGCTCTTCTCCGGTACTCCGGACGACGTCCGTACCGACGTGCAGAAGGCGCTGGATGCCGGCTACGCGATGATCGCCCCGGGATGCTCCATCCCGCCCGCGGCCACCACCGAGGTGCTGCGAATGATGGTGACCGCCACCGAGGACTACGCCTCGGCTCACTGAGAACGACAGCCGTCTGAGTGAAGGCGGGACCGCAACCTTCGGGTCGCGGTCCCGCTGCCCTTTCGGCCGCGCGCCAGGGGCGCGGCTCGTCGCGGAGGGTTGGTCGGCATGACCGCGGAGACTCTAAATCTTCGTAGACGGGTTTGACTCCCGTACTCTCCTCCATCCGTCCGAAGCGGGGAGGGAAGCGCCGGTGGCGAGCAATCCGGAGAAGCGGAGCGAGCCGGAACAGCCGGCGAAGAGCCGGGTGGTGCGCCGCCACCTCGCCCCCTTCGATGTCATCGATCGGGTCAAGTTGTGGCCGTCCAAGACCGGGCTCCTGCACGGCGTGCGTTCGGTGAAGCTGCGTGGGGCCACCTTGGAGCTGCAGACCCACTGCGGGCAGACCATCCGGATGCGCAACTCCCGCAACAGCCGCGTGGCGAGACACCTGCGCAACAAGGTGTACGCCGGGGCCTGTCCCCGCTGCCGCATCCCCGCCTGGAAGCTCGACAAGTTCGGCCGCACGTCCTTTCTCTAGCGTGTCCCAGCCGCAGCACCCGGACCCGATGCCCGGAGACGCAGCCGCCGGTCGTTCCCGCGATCCGGTCACCTACTCCCCGGCCCAGCGTCAGCGCTTGGCCGAACTGCAGCCGTCGGGCCAGCCCGAGATCGGCGAGTTCGTGGATGCCGGGGAACGAGACCGGTGTTTCGAACAGGCCCGTCTGGAACTGACACGGCAGAACCTGGCCCGTCTCGAGGTCCTGCGCACGCAGACGCGCCGGCCCGTGGTGCGCCGGCTCGAAGCGATGGTGGTCGAGGTCCTGATCGACCAAGGCTTCGTCGAGGTGACCACCCCCCTCCTCATCGCGAAAGGGACGCTGGAGCGCGTGGGCCTGGACGAGTCGCACCCGCTCTGGCACCAGGTCTACTGGTTGGACCGGACGCGTTGCTTGCGGCCGATGCTTGCCCCCAACCTGTACCGGCTGATGAGCCACCTGCAGCGCCTGTGGCCCTTCCCCATGGGTCTGTTCGAGGTGGGGCCTTGCTTTCGCAAGGAGTCCAAGGGCGCGAGTCACCTGTCCGAGTTCACCATGCTGAATCTGGTGGAGCTGGGTCCGGAAGGGTCGGCCGCCGGTCGTCTCGAGGAGCTTGCCGAGCGCGTGATGGCTGCGGTCGGCCTGCCGTATGAGTTGGTGGAGCGGCGATCGGACGTCTACGGAGCCACCCTCGACATCGCCGTGAACGGTCTGGAGGTCGCCTCCGGGGTGGCCGGGCCGAACCCCCTCGATGCGCACTGGGAGATCGTCGATCCGTGGGCGGGATGGGGATTCGGGCTCGAGCGACTGGCCATGGCCCTGGAGGGTTCGGTCCAGATCGGCCGCTTCGGCCGCAGCCTGGCCTACCTCGACGGCGCCCGCCTGAACATCCAGGCGGAGCGACCCCAGAGCCCGGCCGAGTGAGCGGACTTCCACGTGACCTCGCCGGCGTCCTCTCCGCCGCCCTCGAGGAGCGGCCGCTGTCGGCCGAGCAGGTCCGGTCGCTGTTGGCGGTGGACGATCGGGCCGCCGCGGAGTCCCTCTTCGCCGCGGCCCGAGAGGTTCGTGCCCGCCACTTCGGTTCAGAGGTCTTCCTGTACGGCTTCGTGTACTTCTCGACGTACTGCCGGAACCACTGCACCTTCTGCCTCTACCGACAGGGGCAACCCCTACGGCCCCCGCTACCGGAAGTCGCCGGCCGAGGTGGTGGAGATCGCGGTCGGACTGGCCGCCTCCGGCGTCCACCTGCTGGACCTGACCATGGGGGAAGATCCCTGCCTCCACCAAGGCAATGACTTCGGTCCTCTCGTCCGCCTCGTGGAGGACGTGCGGGCGGCGACGGGACTGCCGATCATGGTCTCCCCGGGCGTCGTTCCGGCCGGTGTGCTGGCGGCGTTGCGTGCGGCCGGCGCCGACTGGTACGCGTGCTACCAGGAGACCCACACGCCGGCCGTCTTCGAGTGGCTTCGGCCGGGGCAGAGCTACCAGGGGCGGGCCCGGGCCCGAACCGCGGCGTTCCGGGCCGGGCTCCACGTGGAGGACGGGATCCTGCTGGGCGTGGGAGAGGGGCTCGAGGACCGGGTCCGCTCCCTGCTCGACATGAGACGGCAAGGCGTGCGGCAGGCGAGGGCGATGGGGTTCGTCCCTCAGAAGGGTACGCCGCTCGCCGGCCGGCAGCCGTGTGTTCCTCTGGAGGAACTCGTGACGCTCGCGGCCTTGCGGCTTCTCATGCCCGACCGCCTGATCCCGGCGTCGCTGGATATCGACGGCCTCCAGGGACTCCGGCAGCGCCTCCTGGCCGGCGCGAACGTGGTCACGTCCATCATCCCGCCGGCCCGGGGGCTGGCCGGGGTCTCCCGGGCGAGCCTCGACATCGCCGGCGGTCTGCGGACGGTCGCGGGCGTGCAGCGCGAACTGGACCGGCTGGGGATGCGGCAAGCGGCGGCCGCGGGCTACCGGCAGTGGCTCGACCGTCCGCCGAGCCCGGCGAGTGCAGTGCGTCCCGCCGCCGAATCGACGGAGGCCGCGGTCGCCACGGCGGCGCCGAAGCGGGGCCGGGCGTGAGACTGGCGGTCGTCGGCGGGAGGCTGCAGGGGACCGAGGCGGTCTACCTCGCCAACGTGGCCGGCTTCGAGTCGGTCCTGGTCGACCGTCACCCGGCAACGCCCGCATCCGGCCTCGCCGACGAGACGCACGTCCTCGATCTCGTGACGGAGCCTGAGCGCGCCCGTCGGGTGCTTTCCTCGTGCGACGCCGTCCTGCCCGCCTGCGAGGACCGCGTCACCTTGGGTTGGCTGGACACCCGCCTGCGCGCCTGGGGGGTGCCCTTCCTGTTCGACCTCGCCGCGTACGAGATCTCCTCGTCGAAGCTCCGCTCGGACGCACTCTTCGCCCGCCTGGGGTTGTCCCGCCCCCGCCCGTGGCCGAGCTGCGGACTGCCCGCCCTGGTCAAGCCCAGCGGGGGCAGCGGGAGCGAGGGCGTCCGTGTGGCCCGGACCCGCGGGGAGCTCGCCACGTCCCGCCGGGCGCTGGAGTCCCAAGGGCACGAGGTGGTGGTGCAGGAGTTCGTGGACGGACCGTCGCTCTCGCTCGAGGTGATCGGTCACCGGGGGCAGATCCGCTGCTTCTTGACGACCGGGCTCGAGTTCGATGTGGGGTACGACTGCTGTCGAGTCTTCGCTCCCGTCGATGTGCCGCCGGCCGTGACGGCCGCGCTGACGGAGGCAGGGCGGCGGGTGGCCGAGGAGATCGGTCTCGAAGGCCTGATGGACCTGGAGGCCATCGTGCGGGCGGCGAGTCGAAGCTGATCGAGATCGACGCCCGGCTCCCCAGCCAGACCCCGTCCGCCGTCCTCCACGCCTCCGACGTCAACCTCCTCGAGGTGCTGGTGAGGAGCGTGCTCGCGGGCGAGGTCCCGCCTGTCGACGTGGTCGGCCGGCGGGCCGTGGTCTACCAGCACGTGCGGGTGGCGGCGGGGAGCGTCTCGGTCTGCGGTGAGCACGTGATGGCGAACGCGCGTCCGCTTCGCCAGATCGATGGGTTCTTTGGCGCCGACGTGGCCCTGACCGACAGGGGGAGAGGCGATGAGTGGGTCGCCACCCTGATCTGCCGAGCGCCGGACCTGCCGGCCGCCCGGCGCAAGGCCGCAGCCGTGGAGGCGGCCATCGCGGCGGCGGTCGGACCGGCATCCGTCACCGGAGGGAAGGACTGACGCCCGGCCTGGTTCGGCCGCCCGGTCTTGGCCCCGCGGTCGTGCTACCGTTCAGGCATGCGGTACCACGGCGCCATCATCCGCCCGCCCAGCGAGGCCGACAGCCTGATCCTGCAGGTCACCTACGGATGCTCCCACGGAGCCTGCGACTTCTGCGGCACCTATCTGGACAAGCCCTTCCGCATGCGTCCCTTCGCCGAGGTCGTGGAGGATGTCCGGGGCCTGCCTCTCTCCGTGCGCCCGCAGGTCACGCGGGTCTTCCTGGCCGACGGCGACGCCCTGGTCCTGCCGCAGCGGCGGCTGCTGGAACTCCTGGCGCTCCTCTTCCAGGAACTGCCGCACCTGGAGAGGGTCAGCTCGTACGCGACCGCCCAGGATCTGCTGCGGAAGACGCCGGACCAGCTCGCGGCGTTGCGGAGCGCGGGCATGAGCCTGCTCTACGTGGGCCTGGAGTCCGGCGACGATCGGACGCTGGAGGCGATGCACAAGGGAGTGACGTCCGCTCAACAGGTGGATGCCTGCCGCCGGGCGCGCGAGGCCGGGATGGCGCTCTCCCTGACCGCCGTCCTCGGCCTGGCCGGAGCGGGACGCTCGTTGATCCACGCCCGCACGACGGGCCAAGCCCTCTCGGCTATCGACCCGGAGTTCATCGGAGTGCTCAGCCTGATGGTGGTCCCGGGGAGCCCGCTGGCCGACCGCATCGAGCGGGGGGAGTTCGCCGTGCCTCCGCCCCTCACCATGCTGCGCGAGCTGCGGGAGATCATCGCCTCCCTCGATGTCACCGATGCGCTCTTCCGCTCGAACCACGCCTCCAACTACCTGCCGGTGGGCGGCCGGCTGCCGCAGGACAAGCCGAGGCTGCTGGCCGCGCTCGACGCGGTGCTCGAGGACCCGGAACGGGTAGCCACTTCGCCCGGAGGGCTTTCGCGCCCTGTGATCACCCGGCCGGAAGGAGAACGCATGAGCCCGTCCCTCTACGAGCGCGTGGCTCGGCTGCCCGTGTGGATCGAGCGTCACCGGGTGGAGCTGCTGGAGCAGGCGGTGTCCAGCGGGTTCACCCGGGTGACCACGCTCGTCACTTTGGAGGGCGGGGGTCATCAGGGAGTGGGGGAGGACGTCACCTACGACGAGCTCCGCCACCGGGAGGAGCTCGAGCTTCGATCCGCGCTGCCGGTGGCCGGGAAGTACACCCTCGATTCCTTCTCGACGGCCATCGAGCCCCTGGTCCCGTCCGGCCCGCTGGTCTACACGCGGTGGGGGTTCGAGTCGGCGGCCCTCGACCTGGCGCTACGGCAGGGCGGGCTGACCCTGACCGAGGTCTTCGGGCGCCCGATGCGTCCCGTCCGTTTCGTCGTCTCGACCCGGCTGGGCTCGCCTCCCACCGCCGAGATCGTGGAGGGTTGGCTGGCGGCGGACCCGCAGTTGGAGTTCAAGCTCGATCCGCAGAGCTCCTGGACGGAGGAGTTGGCCGCGCGGCTGGCCGCCCTCGGCCGGGTCCGCATCGTGGACTTCAAGGGTGCGTACTCGGGCACCCCGGTCGACCAGCCGTTCGACCCGGCGCTCTACCGTCTGGTGAAGCGCGCCTTCCCGTCCGACGTCCTGATCGAGGATCCGGCGCCCACGCCCGAGGCTCTGGTGATGCTGGCGGATCGGGAGCGGAGTCTGAGCTGGGACGCGGTGATCCACTCGGTGGAGGACGTGGAGCAGCTCCCCTGGCGACCCGGCGCGATCAACGTCAAGCCCTCGCGCTTCGGCTCGCTGCGCGGGCTGCTGGACACCATCGAGTACTGCCTGGAACGGGAGATCCCGCTCTACGGCGGGGGTCAGTTCGAGCTGGGCCCCGGCCGCGACCAGATCCAGGCGCTGGCGTCGTTGTTCTACGCGGACGGCCCGAACGACGTCGCGCCCGGCGGCTACAACCACGGCGACCCCCGGCCGGGTCTGCCGACCAGCCCGCTGGTGCCGGGTGACCCGGCGCGTCCCGGCTTCCGTTTCGCATGACCGCGCCGGAGGCCTCCCCTCCACCCCCGCCCGTCGAGGACGCCACCCGCCCTCCCCGGACGCCCGTCTTCCCGCGAGGGCCCGGTCGCGTCCTGCTGGTCATCAGTCTGCTGGTCGCGGCCGTGATCGCTCTCGCGGTCGGTTACGGTCTGGTGGAGGCCCGCGGGGTCACCGTGGTCCACTACGACGTGCAGAGCCGGGACCTGCCCCAGGCCTTCGACGGTCTCCAGATCGTCCTCCTCAGCGACATCCACCGGGGCCCCTTCTTCTCTCAGGAGCGCCTGACCGACCTGGTCGATCGGGTCAACGCCCTGAGTCCCGACCTGATCGTCCTGGGTGGCGACAACGTCTACCGTATGGAGGAGCGCTCCGGCGAGGCCTACCGCGCTCTGGCCGGCCTGCGGGCGCCGCTGGGCGTGTACGGCGTCTTGGGCAACCACGACCACTACAACGGGGCGGCCCGGGCACGCGCGGGCATGGCCGAGGCAGGCATCGTCGACCTGGACAACCACGCCGTGTGGCTCGAGCGGCAGGGGGAGCGGATCAAGCTGGGCGGGATCGACGACCTCGCCGAGGGAGAGCCCGGACCTTTCTCCCACGGTCGAGGGCAGTGAGGCGGAGGACTTCGTCCTGCTGGTATCGCACGAGCCGGACATCGTGCCGAAGCTGCCGGCCGACATCATCGACCTGGTGCTCTCCGGCCACCTGCACGGCGGGCAGATCACCTTGTTCGGCTGGGCACCGTTCCTGCCCTCGGCCTATGGGCAGCGATTCCGGACGGGACTGGTCGACGGCGTGCCCGCGCCCGTGGTCGTCTCCAACGGCATCGGAACGATCATCGTCCCCTTGCGTCTCTTCGCCCCGGCCCAGCTGGTGATGGTGCAGCTCCACCAGGAGGGCTGAGCGCAGGCGCCCCTGGGTTCGGGTCGTCCGGCCCGTCCCGCCGCTGGACACACGGAGAGGCTGCCGCCCGCCGCATGGAGTATCAGGCCGTCCTCATCCTTGGCCCTCTGTACAAGACCGTCTCCCGGATGCGCTGCTAAGCTTGACCTCCTACGCGGGCCGTTCCTCTGCGCCTTCCACCGGGCGCCCACGGCCGCGAGGTGCCCATGCACTGGTCGCCCCCCGGACGACTCCGTCCGGTATGGCAGGAAGAGAGCCTCAGGATGAAGAACGTCTCCGTCTTCTGGGGATGCACGATCCCCGCCCGGTTCCCGTTCATAGAGAAGTCCACCCGGCTGGTTCTGCAGGACCTCGGAGCCGAGGTCGGCGAGGTCGACGGGTTCACCTGCTGCCCGGAGGGGACGCTGGTGAAGGCCGTGGACGAGGAGGTCTACTACCTGGCTGCCGCGCGGAACCTGGCGCTGGCCGAGCAGGCCGGCCGCGCGCTGCTCACCCCGTGCAACGGCTGCTACTCCACCTTCAAAGCCACCGACGCCGAGCTCAAGGCCGACTGGCGGCGCAAGGAGCGCCTGAACGGGATCCTGGCCCAGGCCGACCTCCACCTGGAGGGCCGCGTGCCCATCACCCACTTCGCGGAGTGGGTCTACGACGAGGTGGGGCCGGCCGCGCTGGCCAAGGGGGTCCAGAAGCCGCTGTGGGGCATGCGCCTGGGCGTCCACTACGGCTGCCATCTGCTGCGGCCCAGCCCCGCCGTCCGCTGGGACAGCTCCACCCACCCGACCAAGCTGGAGGACCTGGTCCGGGCGCTGGGGGCGACCGTGGTGGACTACGAGACCAAGATGGACTGCTGCGGCGGGGCCCTCGACCGCGTGGGCCAGCGGGACGACGCCCTGGCCTTCTGCCGGCGGAAGCTGACGGACCTGACCCAGGAAGGGGTGGATGGTCTGGTGGTCGTCTGCCCGTCCTGCTTCCTCCAGTTCGACCTCAACCAGGCGGCGCTGCAGCGGCAGAAGGAGGCGATAGACATCCCCGTCTTCTACCTGTCCGAGGTGATCGCGCTGGCGATGGGCCATCAGCCCGATGAGCTGGGACTGGGGATGCACCGCGTCGGCACCGCCGGATTCATGGAGCGCTGGGACGGGCGCCTGGAGGACCGGGCCCGTATCGGCCGGCACTTCTCGGTCGCCGAGCTGCAGAAGTGCGACAGCTGCCGCGCCTGCGAGGAGGACTGCCCGGTCACCAAGGTGGAATCCGGCTTCAGCCCCACGGCCATCATCGGAGAGATCCTCTCGGGCGACCTGGACGGCGTCATCGAGCGGGGCGCCCTGTGGAAGTGTCTGGAGTGCTTCACCTGCTACGAGAAGTGCCACAGCCGCCTGGGCATGGCGGAGGTCTTCCGCACGCTCAAGGAGCTGTCGGTGGACCGCGAACGGGTGCCGGAGGCGGTGCGTTCCGCCTACGACCTCTTCATCGAGACCGGCGCCCTGGGCGAGCCGCGCGAGAGCGCGCGGAAGAAGCTGGGCCTCGGCCCGCTGGCCGACCGAGGCGGGGAGGAGCTCGGTCGGCTGGTCGCCGCCGTGCATGAGGGAGCCGAGCCACGGAAGGAAGGAGCTCCTCGTGGATGAGTCAAGGCTCGACGACCTCACCCTGCGCGCCCGACAGGCGGCCGACGACGCCCTGCCGCTCGACCGCCAAGCGCCGGCGGGGGCTACGGCGGGCTCCGCCTGCCCGGCACGCGCACGCCCGACCTCGCTCCGCGCCCGGCCTACGCCGCCGAGGCCGAGGAACGCATCCTGGGCAACTGCGGGCTGATGGGCGTCTGTGACGAGTCCGGCGCGCGCATGAGCGGCGAGTACGCCGTGCGCTCCATGGCCTCCATGCACGATCGCGGGAACGGCCTGGGCGGAGGCTTTGCCGGCTACGGCATCTACCCTCACCTGCCGCACGCCTTCTGCTTCCACATGATGTTCGCCGACGAGATCGGCAAGGAGGACGCCGAGTACTACTTCGCCCGGCACTTCGTCATCATCCACCACGAGCCGGTGCCCACCCGCTCCGTCAAGGGCATCGAGGACGAACCGCATCATCTGGCGCTACTTCCTCGAGATCAGCGACGAGCGCCTGGCGGAGACGCCAGCTGAGCGCGGAGGACTACGTGGTCCACGCCGTCATGGACATCAACGCCTACATCAACGGCGCCTTCGTGGCGTCGTCCGGCCGCAACATGGGCGTGTTCAAGGGCGTGGGCTTCCCCGAGGAGATCGGCCAGTTCTACCGGCTGGACGAGTACCAGGGCTGGACCTGGACCGGACACGGCCGTTTCCCGACCAACACGCCGGGCTGGTGGGGCGGCGCCCACCCCTTCGGGCTGATCGACTACACCATCGTGCACAACGGCGAGATCAGCTCGTACGGCATCAACCGCCGCTACCTCGAGATGTTCGGCTACCAGTGCTCGCTGCGGCACGGACACCGAGGTGGTCACCTACCTCTTCGATCTGATGCTGCGCCGCCACAAGCTGCCCGTCGAGACTCGCCTGCAAGGCGCTGGCCAGCCCCTTCTGGAAGGACATCGACCTGATGCCCGAGGACGAACGCCGGCTCTACACCGCGTTGCGGGCGGTCTACGGTCCCGCCCTGCTCAACGGTCCGTTCGCCGTCGTGCTGGGCATGGCCGAGGGCATGGTCGCCCTCAACGACCGCATCAAGCTGCGACCGCTGGTGGCGGCACGCAAGGGCAGCATGGTCTACGTGGCGAGTGAGGAGTCCGCCATCCGGGAGATCTGCCCGCGGCCGGACCGCAGCTGGATGCCTCGGGCCGGCGAACCCGTGGTCGCCCGGTCTGCAGCCGGCGGCCGACGCGACCGGCTCCGGACCGCAGGAAGCGGTGGTGGCGGCATGACCGAGATCACCTTCACACGGCCCGAGTTCCGCGTCCGCATCGACAAGAACGACTGCATCCAGTGCGGCCGCTGCGTGCACCAGTGCGGGTGGGGCGTCTACCGCATGGACGACACCGACGAGTATCCGGTGCCCGATCACGCCAAGTGCGGCGCTTGTCACCGGTGCGTGACCTTCTGCCCGGGGCAGGCGATCACCATCGAGAAGAACCCATTGGCCTACAAGGAGTCCGACAGCCTCTCCAGCGATCTGCGCAAGGCCATCTGGCGCCAGGCGGAGACCGGGGGCGTGCTCCTGACCGGCATGGGCAACGACAAGCCCTACCTCCGCATCTTCGACCACCTGTTGCTGGACGCGTGCCAGGTGACCAACCCCTCTATCGACCCGCTGCGGGAGCCCATGGAGCTGCGGACGTTCCTCGGGCCGCAAGCCCGACCTGGTCGAGGTCGTGCAGAACGGTGCCGGACCGCGGCTTGCTGACCGAGCTCGACCAGCAACTGCAGATGGAGACGCCCATCATGTTCGGGGGCGATGAGCTACGGCTCCGTGTCCCTGAACGTGCACCGGTCGCTCGCGATGGCCGCTCAGGAGCTGGGCACTACATGAACACGGGCGAGGGCGGCCTGCACGCCGACCTGCAGCCCTACGAGAAGCGCATCATCGTCCAGGTGGCCTCCGGCCGCTTCGGCGTGCACGGCGAGTACCTGAAGGCCGGCGCGGCGGTGGAGATCAAGATCGGCCAAGGCGCCAAGCCGGGCATCGGAGGACACCTGCCGGGCGAGAAGATCGACGAGGCGGTGTCGACCACCCGCATGATCCCCCAGGGCACCGACGCCCTCTCCCCGGCGCCTCACCACGACATCTACTCGATCGAGGACCTGCGCCAGCTCATCTACGCGGTGAAGGAGGCGACCGGCTACAAGCCGGTCTCGGTCAAGATCGCCTGCGTGCACAACGTCGCCGCCATCGCCTCTGGAGTAGTGCGGGCCGGGGCCGACATCGTCTACCTGGACGGCTTCCGCGGCGGGACGGGGGCGGCCCCGACCGTGATCCGCGACCACGTGGGCATCCCCATCGAGATCGCCATCGCCGTGGTCGACCAACGGCTCCGCGACGAAGGGATCCGCAACCGGGCGTCGATCGTGGCCGCCGGCGGCATCCGCTCCTCCGCCGACGTGGCCAAGGCGATCGCTCTGGGCGCCGACGCCTGCGCCATCGGCTCGGCGGCGCTGGTCGCCCTGGGCTGCCACGTGTGCCAGAAGTGCCACACCGGCTCCTGCTCGTGGGGCATCTGCACGCAGAAGTCGGACTTGGTCCGCCGCCTGGACCCGGAGTGGGGGGCGGAGCGCCTGGTCAACCTGGTGCACGCCTGGAGTCACGAGCTCGCCGAGATCCTGGGCGCCCTGGGCGTCAACGCCGTGGAGAGCATGCGCGGCAGCCGCGAGCGGCTGCGCGCGCTCGGCCTGGACGAATCGACCATGAACATCCTCGGCCTCAAAGCCGCGGGCGTCGGCCACTAGCCGTCGTGCCCGACCGGGAGAAGAAAGGAGCCGACGTGGGGGCCATCTCATCGGACCGCGTGCGCAACGTGCCCACGGGACCGGCCCGTCGAGGACCGACCGGCATCGAGCCGGCCCGGTTGGTCGCCGGGCAGCCGGGCACCGACAAGGGCGCCGTCGTCCTGGAGGGGGACCGGGCGCCGGATCGACGCCAAGGGCGTCTACTACAAGACCCTCAACGGCCAGATCCGCGAGGCGATCGAAGCCGGGGCCACCGAGGTGGTCCTGGACAACGTCAACGGCCAGCGCTACATCGGGAACGGGATCAAGGCCCCGGGCGTCACCGTGGTGATCAACGGCGTCCCGGGCAACGACCTGGGCACCTTCATGAGCGGCCCCACCCTGATCGTCAACGACAATGCTCAGGACGGCGTGGCGAACACCATGAACGCCGGCACGATCGTCGTCCACGGCGACGCCGGCGACGTGCTGGGCTACGGCATGCGCGGCGGGAGCCTGTTCGTGCGGGGCGACGTGGGCTACCGGGTGGGCATCCACATGAAGGCCTACCAGAACCAGCGCCCGGTCATCGTGGCCGGCGGCCGGGCCCGGGACTTCCTGGGCGAGTACATGGCCGGGGGCGAGTTGCTGATCCTGGGACTGGACGCCTCGGCGGACGACCTGGTCGGCTCGTACGTGGGCACCGGCATGCACGGCGGCAGTGATCTACCTGCGGGGCGAGGTGGCCGCCCATCAGCTGGGCAAGGAGGTCGCCGTGACCGAGCCCTCATCCGAAGAGCAGGCCCGCATCCGCGAGATCCTGGCGGAGTACTGCCGATGGATGGAGCTCGAGCTCGACGAGGTCCTGGCCCGTCCGTTCCTGAAGCTCTTCCCCTTCACCCACCGGCCCTACGGCAGGATGTACGCGTACTAGATGGTGGCTGCGGGGTCTTCGCGGGTGGCGCGCGAAGGATTGGACATCTGTACAACGGACAGCGCGGTACTTTTGCCGCATGTGCCTTGTCCGTTCGGCGAAGGTGCGGTACCTTCGGGCGGTACCAGTGGACGAGAGAGGAAGGTGCCCATGGCCAACGGCATGACCAAGGATGATGTCCTGCGCTACGTCAAAGACAACGATGTCCGGTTCATCCGGCTCTGGTTCACCGACGTGCTCGGGTTTCTGAAGAGTTTCGCCATCAGCAACAAGGAGCTCGAGGGTGCCTTCGCCGAGGGCATGGGCTTTGACGGCTCCTCCATCGAGGGATTCACCCGCATCCAGGAGTCGGACATGGTGGCGTGGGCCGACCCCACCACCTTCTCCATGCTGCCCTGGCGTTCCGCCTCCGGCGGCACGGCCCGCATGTTCTGCGACATCAAGCTCCCGAACGAGGACCCTTTCCCGGGCGACCCCAGGTACGTGCTTCGCCGCCAGCTCGATATCGCCGGCGAGCTGGGCTACACGATGTACGTGGGCCCGGAGCTGGAGTTCTTCTACCTGGCCGACAGCTGCAGCACGCAGGTGCTGGACTCCGGCGGGTACTTCGACCTCACGCCGCTCGACGTGGCCTCCGACATCCGCCGCGACACGATCCTGGCGCTCGAGGAGTTGGGCATCCAGGTGGAGTACTCGCACCACGAGGTGGCGCCGTCCCAGCACGAGATCGACCTCCGCTACCAGGATGCGAGGACCATGGCGGACGACGTCATGACCTACCGCCTGACCGTCAAGGAGATCGCTCAGGCGCGCGGCATCTACGCCACCTTCATGCCCAAGCCCATCTTCGGAGAGAACGGGTCGGGCATGCACACGCACCAGTCGCTCTTCAAGGGCTCGAGCAACGCCTTCTTCGACGCGACCGACGAAGCCCACCTGTCCACGGTCGGCAAGTCGTACGTGGCCGGCCTGCTGCGCCATGCGCGGGAGATGGCCCTGGTGACCAACCAGTGGGTGAACTCCTACAAGCGCCTGGTGCCGGGCTACGAGGCTCCCATCTACTGCTGCTGGTCCCGCCGCAACCGCTCGGCGCTGGTACGGGTGCCCCAGTACAAGCCGGGCAAAGAAGAAGCGACCCGGATCGAGATGCGCAACCCGGACCCCGCCGCGAACCCGTACCTGGCCTTCGCCGTGATGCTGGCCGCCGGCCTCAAGGGCATCAGGGAAGGGTACGAGCTGCCCGCCGAAGCCACGGACAACATCTACGAGATGACCGACGCCGAGCGTCACGCGGCCGGGATCACCCAGCTGCCGGTGGACCTGCACGACGCCATCGATGCGTTCGCGGGCTCCGAGCTCATGCGGGAAGCGCTGGGCGAGCACGTCTTCGAGTACCTGCTGGAGAACAAGCGGGCCGAGTGGGATGCGTACAAGGCCATCGTGACCCCCTACGAGCTGGACCGCTACCTGTCCGTCCTCTAGTCCCCACCCTGAGCTGAGGTCCCCGACCCTCGGCTCTGTCCGGCCGGAGGCCGGGGCGCGACGGCGCCCCGGCCTCCGGCGTTTGGGCGCCGGGCCGCTTCCTCCCCGGGGCGCCCCGGCGGCCGGGCGCAGGCCGCGCGGTACAATAGACAGCATGCCTTCGTCTCCCTCCACCGCGCCCGGCCCGGACCGCGGCCCGCTCTTCCTCCTCGACGGCAACAACATCGCCTATCGGGCCTTCTTCGCCCTGCCGGACACCATCGCCACCTCGACGGGGTTTCCCACCAACGCCCTCTACGGCTTCTGCGCCATGATGATCAAGATCCTGGCCGAGGAGCGGCCCGAAGCGGTCATCGTGGCCTGGGACTCCAAGGAGAAGACCTTCCGTCACGCCGAGTTCGAAGAGTACAAGGCGCAGCGCAAGCCCATGCCCGACCTCCTGTCCGAGCAGTGGCCCTACTTCGCCGAGCTGGCGGAGGCGTTCGGCTTCATCAACGTGGCGCTTCCCGGCTTCGAGGCGGACGACATCCTGGCCACGCTCGCCCGGCAGGCGGACGCGGAGGGCCGCGACGCCGTGATCGTCACCGGGGACCGGGACGCCCTGCAGCTGGTCAGCGAGCACGTGCACGTCATGGCTACCGCCCGAGGTATCACCGACACCAAGCTGTACGACCCGAAGGCCGTGGAAGAGCGCTACGGCATCCCGCCGGCGCTGGTGCCCGATTTCATCGGACTCAAGGGGGATACCTCCGACAACATCCCCGGGGTTCCCGGCATCGGCGAGAAGACGGCCGCCGAGCTCCTGGTCCAATTCGGGACCGTGGAAGGGGTGTTGGAGCACGTGGACGAGGTCCGGGGGCCCAAGCGGCGCGACCTCCTGAAGGAGCACGCCGAGACGGCCCTGCTCTCCAAGAAGCTCGCCCTGATGGACTGCGAGGCTCCGATCTCGGTGGAGACCGCCACCGTCGCTCCGCACCGCCTGGATCGGACTCGGCTGCAGGACCTGTTCCTGCGGTTCGAGTTCGCCACCTTGATGGATCGGCTCAAGGACTTCCTGCCCCCCGACGAGATCGTCCCCTCAGCCGGACCAGCCCCACGTGGAGGCCACGCCGGTCGACCTCCCCTCCCTCGAGCGGGTCGTTGGATTGGAGCGAACCTCTGGGTCTGGGGCACGGGCAGGCGAGTGACACCCCGGGCGCTGCTGTGGCTCTCGCCCGCTGGAGCCGACGACCGGCCGAACGAGCCCCAGCGGGTCTACGAGCTGAAGCTGCTCCCCGAGGAAGCGCCGCTGGTCCGCGCGTTGCTGGCCCGCGGGCGCCCCGCCTGCCACGATTTCAAGCGCGCCTCAGCCCTGCACGAGCTGATGGAGCGTGCGGGGCACGACACGTTCTTGGGCGCCTACCTGCTGTCGCCCGGCCGTCGCTCCTACGAACTCGCCGGAGCTGCTGGCCGAGGCCGGGCTCCCGGTGCCTCGCTCCGCCCGGGGCCCGGCCGCCGGAGAGGCCGAAGCCCTGGCGGTGGCCCGCTTGGCCGCCCACCAGGAACAGGAGCTCCGCCGCGTGGGCATGTGGGACCTCTTCCAGACCATAGAGCTCCCCCTGACCCGGGTGCTCATCTCCATGGAGCAGGTGGGTATCCATCTGGACTGCTACCGGCTGGGCGAGATCACCGCCAAGATCCAGGACCAGATGGAGGAGCTGGAGGCGCAGATCTACGAGCACGCCGGCGAGCGGTTCAACCTGGGCTCGCCCAAGCAACTCTCCTGCATCCTCTTCGAGAAGCTGGGCCTGGCCCCGCAGCGCAAGACCAAGACCGGAGTCTCCACCGACGCGAAGACGCTCGAGTCCCTGCGGGAGCTGCACCCGATCGTGGATCACATCGTCCGCCATCGGGAGCTCTCCAAGCTCCTCTCCACCTACCTGTTGGCGCTGCCCGCTCTGGTGGACGACCGGGGCCGGCTCCACACCACGTTCCACCAGGCGGTCGCCGCCACCGGCCGGCTGTCGTCCAGCGATCCCAACCTCCAGAACATCCCCGTGCGCACGGCCCTGGGAGCGCAGATCCGGGAGTGCTTCACCGCGGAGGCGGGTCATCGGCTGGTCGTGGCCGACTACTCGCAGATCGAGCTCCGCCTGATGGCGCACCTCTCCCGGGAGCCCGCGCTGCTCGACGCCTTCCATGCCGGGGAGGACATCCACACCCGCACCGCCGCCGAGGTGTTCGACGTGGGCGAGGGAGGGGTGACCCCCGCCCATCGCCGGGTGGCCAAGGCGGTCAACTTCGGCATCATGTACGGCATCTCGGCCTTTGGTCTCAGCCAGCAGATCGGGGTGGAGCGCGAGGAGGCGGGCGAGTACATCAAGCGCTACTTCGAGCGGATGCCGCGCGTGCGCACCTTCATCGAGGCGACCGTCGAGGACGCCCGCCGGCAGGGGTTCGTGGCCACGATGTTCGGACGCCGCCGTCCCATCCCGGAGCTGCATTCCGCCAACTTCCAGACCCGCGGCCTGGGGGAACGGCTGGCCGTCAACTCCGTCCTGCAGGGGAGCGCCGCGGACATCATCAAGATCGCCATGATCCGCTGTTACGAGCGTCTGCGGCTGGAGTTCCCGGCGGCCCGGCTCGTGCTGCAGGTCCACGACGAGCTCGTGGTGGAGGCCCTGGAGGAAGAGGCCGAAGCCGTGCGGGACCTCGTGCGCGAGGAGATGGTCGGCGCTTGCGTCACCGATCCGCCCTTGGAGGTGGAGGCCGGCATCGGCGAGGACTGGCTGTCGGCGAAGTAGCCGGGGCTCGGTCGGTCGCATGCAGGCGTTTCGTGCCTTTTCCAGTCCGGTAGGTTATGATTACTCAGCCAGTCGTAACCTCGGGAAGAGTGTCATGCCAGAGAGCAATTCCCCCCCTTTTCATACGCCTCCGCCCCCGCAAACCGTCGACCTCCAGGCGGCTTGGCCGTTCATCGAGTCGGAGGCCCGGCGCCAGCTAGAGGCCTTCTATCCCGTGATGGACAAGGACTCGGAGAAACGGGTCGTCGGGGTCATCTCGGCCGGGATCGTGGCCCTGCTCAAGAGGGGAGCGGCGCGCCTCGAAGAGGGCCGGATCCGCTTCTGGAACCCGATCCACGGGGCCTATCAGGCCTACGACGCGGACTACAACCGCACGATGGTGGACGTCCTGCGCGATTTCACATCGCGCCGTCGCCGCCCCGCGGAGGCACGCGACCGGGTCGCTTGATCCGCCGTTGCTTTTCCTAGGCCTACGGTATACTCTGCCGCAGCGTACGGGCCACTGCTGACCCCTGCGCGCCTATTGTTTCCTAGGAGGACGTCACCAACAATGTCGGAACAACAACAAGTGGACGAGAACCTCGAGACCCTCAGCGGCGGCCAGGATCTGATGATCGAGGTCGACGGCGAGATGATCCCCAACTACGACGCCACGCTGGTCACCTTCGAAGAAGGCGACATCGTGACGGGCACCGTGGTGCGGGTCGACAAGGACGAGGTCCTGGTCGACATCGGCTACAAGAGCGAAGGGGTCGTCCCCGCCAACGAGTTGTCCATCAAGAAGTCGGTCGACCCCAGCGATGAGGTGGCCGTCGGTGACGTCATCGATGCCCTGGTCCTCACCAAGGAGGACGCCGACGGGCGCCTGATCCTCTCCAAGAAGCGTGCCCGCTTCGAACGCGCCTGGCAGCGCATCGAGAAGGCCTTCGAGGACGGCGTGCCGGTCGAAGGCACGGTCATCGAGGTGGTCAAGGGTGGGCTCATCCTGGACCTCGGCGTGCGCGGCTTCCTGCCCGCCTCCCTCGTCGACATCCGCCGAGTGGCCGACCTGGAGGAGTTCCTGGGCCAGACCCTACGGTGCCGGGTCATCGAGCTCAACCGTTTCCGCAACAACGTGGTGCTCAGCCGCCGGGCCGTGCTCGAGGAAGAGCGCCGGGGCGTCCGGGAGCAGATCCTCGACCGCATGAACGTGGGCGACCTGACCAAGGGCACCATCTCCAACATCGTCGACTTCGGGGCTTTCGTGGACCTCGACGGCATCGACGGGCTCATCCACATCTCGGAGCTGTCCTGGAGTCACGTCAACCACCCGTCCGAGGTCTTGACCATCGGGCAGGAGGTGACGGTCAAGGTCCTGGACATCGACCGGGAGCGCCAGCGCATCTCCCTGGGCCTGAAGCAGACGCAGAAGGACCCCTGGCAGGAGGTCTTCGAGAACCGGCAGGTCAACGAGATCGTCCACGGCAAGGTCACCAAGCTGGTCTCCTTCGGCGCCTTCGTCGAGATCGAAGAGGGCGTGGAGGGTCTGATCCACATCTCCGAACTGGCCAACCACCACGTGGAGGAGCCGTCGGAGATCCTGCGCCCCGGGCAGGAGATCAACGTCAAGATCATCGAGATCGACCCGGACCGCCGCCGGCTGTCGCTCAGCCTGAAGCGCCTTGAGCCCGAATACCGCATCCATGAGGACGTCATGGAAGAGGAAGGCGAGGAGGAGCCGGCGGGCGAGCTCGCCGAAGGCGAGGAGCTGGAGCCGACCGCGGGTGAAGAGCTCGAGGGCGCCGAGGGCGAAGCGCCCGAAAGCGGCGAGGTCCAGGCCGATGTCGGCGAGGCCGAGACGGTCGTCTCCGACGGGTCCGGCGAGGACGCCACGTCCGTCACCGACGGGCGGGAAGAAGCCTTCTCCGAGGAAGAGCTGCATGAGGAAGAGTCGAACGGCGCCATGCTGCCCACTGAGGCGGCGCCGGACGAGGATGCGGACAACGTCGTGGACGAGGTGGCGGTCGAGCAGGCTCCGGCCGAGGAGACCTCGAGCGAGGTCGACGAAGCCTAAGCGGAGCGCGACAGAGGCACGTGCCGAGGGGGCGCCGCGAGGCGCCCCCTCGTTGTTTCGGCACCTCGCCTCCGGTCCCTTCCGTCCGACGGGCGGGCTACAATACTGCCTCGTGATGGTGACGGGGAGAGAGACCGAGATGAGGCGCACGGACGTGAGCATCGGCGGGCCGGGAGGCTCCCGGAACCTCGCCCCGCCGCCGCCGGCGGGGTTCGTGGCGGCGGGCACGACGCGCACGCATCGCCCGCATCGCCGGCTCCTGCTCGCGGTGACGGTCTTGGCCTTCGCCGGTCTGATCGTCTGGTCGCTGGCCGCGTGGCAGCAGGATCGGCTGCCGGCCGGCGCTCGCGGCCCGGCTCTACCCCTTGGAGTATCGGGTCGAGATCGACCGGGCGGCGACGCGGTATGGGGTCGATCCGTTCCTGGTCGCCGCGGTGATCAAGACCGAGAGCGGGTTCGACACGCGCGCGCAGTCGCACGCCGGCGCGGTGGGGTTGATGCAGCTGATGCCGGCGACGGCGGAGTGGATCACCTCCCGGCCGGACTGGAAGGGCGCGGTGAGGCCGGACCTGCGCCGTCCGCAGGACAACATCGACCTGGGTACCTACTACTTGGCGTATCTGCTCCACCGGTTCGAGGGCGACCGGGCGTCGGCGCTGGCGGCGTACAACGCGGGGACAGGTACCGTCGCCCGCTGGCTCCGGCAGTCGGATCCGGATGGGAAGGGCTTGGCGCGGGAGAGCATCCCCTTCCCCGAGACCCGAGGCTTCATCGACCGGGTCGAGCGCTTCCACGCGCTCTATCAGCGCGTTCATGCGGGCGAGTTCGACTAGGTAGAAGACGGCCGAGAAGAGACGAGGACGGCATGAGCCCATTCGCCATCCAGGCCGGGTATCGACCGGCCGGCGATCAGCCCGAGGCCATCGAGCGGCTGGTCGCCGGCGTGCGCCGTCGAGACCGCTACCAGACCCTCCTGGGCGTGACCGGCTCCGGCAAGACGTTCACCATGGCCAACATCATCGCGGAGGTCGGGCGACCGGCGCTGGTGATCGCGCACAACAAGACGCTGGCCGCCCAGCTCTGCAACGAGTTCCGCGAGTTCCTCCCGAACAACGCGGTCGAGTACTTCGTCTCCTACTACGACTACTACCAGCCCGAGGCCTACCTGCCCGAGACCGACACGTACATCGAGAAGGACTCCTCCATCAACGAGGAGATCGACCGCCTGCGGCACGCCGCCACCAGCAACCTGCTGATGCGCGACGACGTGGTCATCGTCGCGTCGGTCTCGTGCATCTATGGCTTGGGTCGCCTGAGGAGTACCTGCGCCAGGTGGTGCTGCTGAAGGAGGGAGCGGAGGTCGATCGGGACGAGGTCTTCCATAAGCTGGTGGGCATCCACTACGAGCGGAACGATGTGGGCTTCGCCCGCGGCAAGTTCCGGGTCCGCGGTGACAGCTTCGAGGTGTGGCCGGCCTACGAAGACCTGGCGCTGCGGGTGACGCTCTGGGGCGACGAGATCGAGGCGATCGTGAAGGTGGACCCCCTGACTCAGGAGGTGGTGGAGCGGGTGCCGGCCGTCGCCGTCTACCCGGCCACGCACTTCGTCACCACCGAGGACGCCATCCAGCGGGCGGTGCGCGAGATCGGGCAGGAGCTGGAGGAACGGGTGGCCGAGTTGGAGGAGCAGGGTAAACAGCTGGAGGCGTTTCGTCTGCGCCAGCGGACCCAGTACGACATGGAGATGCTGCGGGAGTTGGGCTACTGCAACGGCATCGAGAACTACTCGCGCATCCTGACGGGTCGGGCTCCCGGCTCCGCGCCCTACACGCTGCTGGACTTCTTCCCCAAGGACTTCCTGGTCTTCATCGACGAGTCGCACAACACCGTGCCCCAGCTGAACGGCATGTATCACGGCGACCGCAGTCGCAAGATCTCCCTGGTGGAGAACGGCTTCCGGCTGCCGTCCGCCATGGACAACCGACCGCTCCGCTTCGACGAGTTCCTGGAGAAGGTCCCGCAGATCGTCTTCGTGTCGGCCACGCCTGCCGAGTGGGAGGTGAGCCACTCCACGCAGGTGATCGAGCAGGTGGTCCGCCCTACCGGCTTGGTGGACCCGCAGGTGGAGGTGCGGCCGACGCGCAACCAGATAGACGACCTCATGAACGAGGTCCGGGCCCGGGCGGAACGGGGGGAACGGAGCCTCGTCACCACGCTGACCAAGAAGATGGCGGAAGACCTCACCGACTACCTGCTGGAGATGGGCTTCCGGGTGCGCTACCTCCACTCCGAGGTGGACACGCTGCAGCGGATCCAGATCGTGCGAGAGCTGCGCCAGGGGGAGTTCGACATCCTGGTCGGCATCAACCTCTTGCGCGAGGGGCTCGACCTGCCCGAGGTGACCCTGGTCGCCATCCTGGATGCGGATAAGGAAGGCTTCTTGCGGGGCGAGACGTCCCTGATCCAGACCATCGGCCGGGCGTCTCGGAACGTCGAGGGCCGCGTGATCATGTACGCGGACCGGATGACTCAGGCGATGGAGAAGGCGATCTCGGAGACCGATCGGCGGCGGGCCAAGCAGGTGGCCTTCAACGAGGCGCACGGCATCACCCCTCAGACCATCGTCAAGGGCATCTCCGACATCACCACCCTCCTCGGCCTGGGCGAGACCGTTCCCACCAAAGGTTCCCGCCGGGCGGGCAGCCGCGGGGAGGGGCTGTCGCCGGCCGACCTGGAGAAGCTGATGGTCACCTTGGAGGAGGAGATGTTCGCCGCCGCCGAGGAACTGCGGTTCGAGTACGCGGCGACGCTCCGGGACGAGATCAAGGACTTGGCTCGGGAACTACAGGCGCTGCGGGGCGGCGCCGCGGCGTCCAGGTAGTCCCGCCGTGTCGGTGGGCGGTGCCGGTCCTCGCGCTACTCCATGTCCAGGTCCCCGACCACGTCCAGGTCCTCGATCAGACGCCGAAGCTGGCCCCGGCTCAGGTCTTTGGGCGGGCGCACGTGGAGCCGCAGGGCGCGCACGTTCGGATCGTCGGTGACGACCTCCATGTTCTCGACCACCACGCCCGCCGAGTCGAGCGCGTGCACCAGCAGCGTGAGGGCCCCCATGCCGGTCGCCGAGAAGCGGATGTCCAACCGGACGGTGGGGGAGACGCGCGGATCGATGATCCGGCGTTCGATGACGCGCAGGAGCGAGAGGCTGATCAGCACGGCCGCCGCGGTCACCAGCGTGACGGCGTAGAGGCCCAACCCGATCGCCATACCCAGGGCAGAGACCGCCCACAGGCTGGCCGCGGTGGTCAGTCCGCGGACGTTGGGGCCCTCGCGGATGATGGCGCCGGCACCCAGGAAGCCTATGCCGGTGACGATCTGGGCCGCCACCCGACTGGGATCGACCGCGATCCCGGGTCCGGTGGCCGAGTGGATCCCCTCGAAGCCGTAGGCGGAGATCAGCGTGAAGGCCGCTGAGCCGATGCAGACCAGGATATGGGTGCGAAAGCCGGCGTTGTGGTCTCGGAGTTCCCGCTCGAGGCCTATCGCTCCACCCACGAGCGTGGCGAGGACGATGCGGGCGACGAGGTCGACCAGGGTCATCGGTGGCGTTCGGGATCGGGCACGCTGCCTCCTGGAGGCGACCGGGGCGTCCGCCGGTTGGTATGATGCCAGCCTACCCCGAAGGAGGACCATGCGCATCCGGCAGGCCACGAGCGCCGACTTTCCCTACATCCGGGATCTCGATCTGGGGCCGGGTCTGACGACCGAGCGGGACACCGTCTACGCGGTCTTCTTCCGGCTGTTCCCCGAGCTCTGCCTCGTGGCTGAGGAGGAGGCTGGAGGAGGCTGGGGAGGAGACACCCCCGTCGCCTGCGCTCGTGGGCTTCGCTCTGGGCGCGCTGTCGTCCGACGGCGGCGAGTCGTACCTCCACGACCTCTGGGTGGGACTGGATCACCGGGGGCGCGGCATAGGGCGCGCGCTGATGGAACGGTATCTCGATGCCAGCCGGGCACTCCGTGCCCGCACGGTCAGTCTGGTCACCAAAGGCGCCACCCGCTACTACGAGGAGAAGTTCGGCTTCCGCCGCGCCACGGTCGCCGACGACCCGCTGGTCCCCGAGCTGGAGCGCCATCGGGGCTTCTGCCTGCTGATCCTGTCGCTGGCCGGCCTGGGCGCGGATGCGGATGCCGGGCAGACGGGGCGGGTCTGATGGCCACCGGCGCTCTGATCATAGGCGTCGGGCTGTACGTCTTCTGGGTGGTCCGGCGCGGAGGTCGCGGCGGCGGCTGAGGCTGCTGACGGCGTCCGGAGGACGTCTTCGGCGGGTGGCCGCGAGCCCGCGCACTCTCTAGAATGGGATGTTCCGACCCCGGGCAGGCCACGGGGGCGACGAGCGCGCGACGACGGCGAAAGGACCTGGTCCGGATGGCACGACCCTATGCTCCCGAGGCGATCGAGACCAAGTGGCAGGAGGTCTGGGACCGCGAGAAGACGTTCGTGGTCGAGAACCCCTCCGACGACGAAGTCGTGACCGGGAGGACCAGCCGGTCCACGTACGTCCTCGAGATGTTCCCCTACCCCTCGGGCAGCGCCCACATGGGGCACGTGAAGAACTACACCATGGGGGACGTCATCGCCCGCTTCCGCCGCCATCAAGGGCTGCGCGTGCTGCACCCGATGGGCTACGACGCCTTCGGCCTGAACTCCGAGAACGTCGCCATCCAGACCGGCGAGCATCCGGCGGTCTTCACCGAGCGTGCCATCGCCACCATCAACCGGCAGCTACGCCGCCTGGGCGTCTCCATCGACTGGAGCCGCGAGGTGGCGACGTCGCGCCCGGAGTACTACAAGTGGACCCAGTGGCTGTTCATCCAGCTCTACAACAAGGGCTTGGCCTACAAGAACGAGGCCCCGGTCAACTGGTGCCCTTCCTGTCAGACCGTGCTCGCCAACGAGCAGGTGATCGGCGGCCGCTGCGAGCGTTGCGACACCGAGGTCGAGGCCCGCAAGCTCAACCAGTGGTTCTTCCGCATCACGGACTACGCGGAGCGGCTGCTGGAGGACTTCGACAAGCTGGATTCGTGGCCGGAGCGGGTCATCACCATGCAGCGCAACTGGATCGGCAAGTCGACCGGGGCGGACGTGGTCTTCACCATCGCGCCGCGGGCGGACTCGGCCGAGGACGATCCGCTGGCCGGACGGGAGGTCACCGTCTTCACCACCCGCCCGGACACGCTCTTCGGCGCGACCTTCTTCATCCTGGCGCCCGAGCACCCGCTGGTGGAGGACCTGGTCAAGGGCACGGCCCAGGAGCGGGAGGTGCTCCGCTACGTGGCGCGGGCCATGGCCACCTCCGCGATCGAACGGGCGAACGTGGAGAAGGAGAAGACCGGGGTCTTCACCGGCCGCTACGCGGTCGACCCGGTCAACGACGCCTTGATCCCCATCTGGGTGGCGGACTACGTGCTGATGGAGTACGGCACGGGGGCCATCATGGCGGTCCCCGGACACGACGAACGAGACTTCGCCTTCGCCAAGACCTACGATCTGCCGGTGATCGAGGTGATCTCCAGCCCGCCGGAGTCGAAGGACGCCGGCGGCGGGCTGACCGAGGCGTACGCCGGCGACGGCGTGTTGGTCAACAGCGGTCCGTTCGACGGCCTGCCCAAGGCCGAGGCCATCGAGAAGGTCACCGGCTGGCTCAAGGAGCGGGGTCAGGGGCGACTTCGCCGTCAACTACAAGCTCCGCGACTGGCTGCTCTCCCGACAGCGCTACTGGGGGGCGCCGATCCCCATCCTCTACTGCGACCAGTGCGGCGAGATGCCGGTGCCGGACGAGCAGCTTCCGGTGCGCCTGCCCGACATCACCGACTACGCGCCCAAAGGCCGGTCGCCCCTCGCCGCCGCGGAGGACTGGGTCAACACCACCTGCCCGCGGTGCGGTGGGGCGGCCCGTCGAGAGACCGACACCATGGACACCTTCGTGGACTCGTCCTGGTACTACTTGCGCTACGCGTCGCCCTGGCGCGACGACGTGGCCTTCGACCGGCGTGCGGTCGACTACTGGCTGCCGGTGGACCAGTACATCGGCGGTGTCGAGCACGCCATCCTGCACCTGATGTACTCGCGTTTCATCACCAAGGTGCTCTACGACCTGGGGCTGGTGGGTTTCGAGGAGCCGTTCAGCAACCTCTTCACCCAGGGCATGATCTACTACCAGGGCGCCAAGATGTCCAAGTCCAAGGGCAACGTGGTCAACCCGGACGAGCTCGTGGCCAAGTACGGCGCCGACTCCCTGCGCAGCTACATCATGTTCATGGGTCCCGGGGAGAGCGACGTCGAGTGGAACGACCAGGGCATCGAGGGCATCTATCGCTTCCTGATCCGGGTGTGGCGTCAGGTGACCGAGGCCATCGAGGCGGGCTGGTTCGGCGCCGCGGCGCGCCTATAACCTGGGTCCCCTGCCCGACCCCTCGACGCTGACCTCCGGGGAGAAGGCCCTGCTGGTCAAGACCAACCAGGTGATCGAGAAGGTCACCGTCGACATCGCCGAGCGGTTCCACTTCAACACCGCGTTGGCGGCGATCATGGAGCTCAACAACGAGCTGACCACGGCACGGGCGCGGACGGGGGCGGAGGATCTGACCGCGACCGGGACGGGAAGGCAGGTCCTGGCCACCGCCGTGGAGATCCTGGTCCGTCTGCTGGAACCGTTTGCGCCGCACATGGCGGCCGAGCTGTGGGAGATGATGGGCCGCACGCGGATCTGGGACGAGCCCTGGCCGGAGGCCGACGAACGGCTGTTGTCCCATGACGTCATCGAGGTCGTCGTCCAGGTCAACGGCAAGGTGCGCGACCGTCTGGAGGTGCCCCTGGACGCGGATGAAGCCGAGGTCCTGGCTGCGGCCAAGGCGTTGCCCGGGGTGCAGAAGTACCTGGAAGGGAAGACGGCGGTCAAAGAGATCGTCGTCCCCGGCCGGCTGGTCAACCTGGTGGTCCGCTGACGCACCACTCGAGCTCCGCGAAGCCCTGGCCGGCGGCCTGTCGGAAATGGACGATGACACAACATCCTGCCGACGGGCTGGAGAGCCGCACCGAGGGGGCTGCGGGGGGCGGTGGTATGCTGCCGCTCGCCGGCCCGGAAGGTCAGCGGTGGGTGCGTTTTCAGGACGCCGGCCGTCTAGTACAGCGGACCCGTATCGTTTAGACTGACCGCAGCCGGCCGGAGCCTCCGCGCGCATGTCTCACCTGCGTGATCGTGGCTCTCCGCGGGATGTCTTCGATGACGGGGGTACGAGATGAGACGATGGTTCATAACGTCCTTGATCCTGGTCCTGGTGCTGTCGCTCGCCTTCGTGGTGGTGGGTTGCGGCAGTAGTACGACGACCACCACCACCGCGGCGCCCGGAGCCTCCGGCACCACGGCGGGCACCGGCACCGCCAGCGGCGACACGGTCAAGATAGGCGCCCTCTATCCGCTGACCGGTGACCTGGCCAAGCTGGGGCAGGACAACCTGGACGGCTTCCAGTTGGCGATCGACGAGATCAACGCCGGCGGCGGCATCAAGTCCATGGGCGGCGCCAAGATCGAGGTCGTCAAGGGCGACTCGCAGGGCAAGCCCGATTTGGGCATCAGCGAAGTGGACCGCCTGGTCCAGCAGCAGAAGGTCGCCGCCATCGTCGGGACGTACCAGTCCTCCGTGGCCAAGACCGCGACCCAAGAGGCGGAACGGCTCAAGACCCCCTTCATCGTCAGCATGGCGGTGGCGGACGTGATCACGGACCGTGGCTTCAAGTACACGTTCCGCATCTGCCCCAAGTCCGACTGGTACGCCAAGGACCAGGTCAGCTTCCTCAAGGACATCCCCACGCTCGGTGGCACCGCCATCAAGAAGGTGGCCCTCCTGCACGAGGACTCTGACTTCGGCACCTCGATCGCCGAAGGCCAGAAGAAGTACCTGAAGGAAGCCGGCATCCAGGTCACCACCGAGGTGAAGTACTCGAAGGACGCCGCCGACCTCACCACCCAGGTCTCCAAGGTCAAGGCCACCAACCCGGATATCGTCCTCACCGTGACCTACCTCAACGACGCCGCACTCATCGTGCAGGCCCGGCAGAAGCTCGGCATGAAGCAGCTGTTCTTCGACGCCGCCGGCGGTTTCGTGACCACCGAGTTCATCCAGGGTGCCGGTGCCGCTGCCGAGAACATGCTCACCGAGATCGAGTACTCGAAGAACGCCAAGGGTGCCTCGGCTCTGAACGACAAGTTCAAGTCGAAGTACGGCCGGGACATCAACGGGAACTCCGCCTATGCCTATC
The DNA here is from genome assembly GCA_963796315.1 of uncultured Actinomycetota bacterium. Classification (GTDB taxonomy): domain Bacteria; phylum Actinomycetota; class Thermoleophilia; order RBG-16-64-13; family RBG-16-64-13; genus CAWCLH01. Next base: position 792,538 of record CAWCLH010000020.1, on the reverse strand, counting down.
AGGCCGGCTACCTCGTGGCCGACGCTCTCGAGCGCGCCAAGTCCACCGACAGCACGGCGCTGCGCGAGTCGCTGGCCGCGACCGACATGCCGGCCGGCCCGACCATGATCCTCCCGACCGCCCAGCTCCAGTTCGGCCCGGACGGCCAGAACAAGAGCGCTCCGCTCTTCGTCACCCAGGTGCAAGGCGGCGACCTGAAGCCCGTGTGGCCGCAGGCAGCCGCTGCCGCCAAGCTGAACTGGCCCCAGTAACATCTGTGTCCCCGGTGCGCCGGCCTGGCCGGCAGCCACCGGTGCACCGTACGACCGCCGGCCCCCGGGGGAGCCGGTGCTCAAGTGCTCGGTAGAGCGTCACTCCCGGAGGTCCAATGACATTCTCCCGCGACGTCATCCTTCAGGCACTCGCCAGCGGGCTCACGATCGGCGGCGTTTTCGCGCTCATCTCCATCGGGCTCACGCTGATCTGGGGCGTCATGAAGATCATCAACTTCGCCCATGGCGAGTTCCTGATGGTCGCCCTCTACCTCGCCTACTTCTTGGTCCAGTCCGGTGTCCATCCGTACCTGACCGTGTTCATCACCGTGCCGGCGCTCTTCCTGATCGGCGCCGGGATCTTCCAGTCCACCATCCGACCGGTCCTCAAGGACCCGGCCATGAACCAGATCATGCTGACGCTGGGGATCTCCCTCTTGCTGCAGAACTTGGCTTTGGTCTTCTTCAAAGCCGACGTGCGCAACACCGACACTCCCCTCCGGTCGATCCTCATCCACATGGGGCCGGTGGTGCTCTCGCTTCCCGAGGTGCTCGCCTTGGTCGGCTCCGTGATCGCCACCGCCGCCCTCTACTTCTACCTGCAGACCACGGACATGGGCCGGTCCATCCGCGCCGCGTCGCAGAACCCGACGGCGGCGACGCTCATGGGGATCGACGTGCGCTGGACCTACCTCCTGGCCTTCGGACTCGGCTCGTTGACGCTGGGCATCGCCGCCTCGTTGCTGATCCCCTACTACCCGGTGTACCCGACGGTCGGCCTCTTTCTCGGACTGATCGCGTTCGTCGTGGTGGTGCTGGGCGGCATGGGGAACTTCCTGGGCGCGTTCCTGGGCGGTCTCATCATCGGCCTGACCGAGAGCCATCGGGGCGGCCATCATGCCCGGCTCGCTGTCGCGCGCGCTGACCTTTGCCGTCTTCATTCTCGTGCTGCTGTTCAAACCACAAGGCATCCTGTCGAGGAGATCGTCGTGACCCGCCTGCGCGCGTTCATCGCGCCGCTGGTCGTGCTCGTGGTCGCGGCGCTGCTCCCGCTGGTGCTGTCCCAGTATTGGATCGGCATCGGAGTCCTCGTGCTCATGTGGGCCTACTTGGCGACCGGGTGGAACCTGCTCGGGGGCTACGGAGGGCAACATTCGCTGGGCCACGGCCTGTTCATGGGTATCGGCGCCTACCTGAGCTGCCTACCTGATCATCACCTACCAGATGAATGCCTGGATCACCCTCCTCCTTGGCGTCATACTCGCCGGTGCTGTGGGCGCGGTCATCGGCTGGGCGACATTTCGCTACGGCCTCAAGGGTGCCTACTTCGCCCTGGTGACGATCGCCCTGACCGAGATGGCAGCCGCTCTTGCGGGGAACTGGGACGTCATCGGCGGCGCCGGAGGCCTCTCGATCCCGGTCCCCAGCGGCAACAACCTGCTGAACATCCAGTTCGAGAGCAAGACGGGCTACTACTACTTCGCCCTGGTCATGATGCTGCTGGGCGTCATCTTCGTCCGCTGGATGGTGGGGCGTCGCTTCGGCTACCGGCTCGTCTCCGTGCGCGAGAACGAGGACGCGGCGGAGGCGCTGGGCGTCGGCACCCTGCGCACCAAGATCTGGGCGACGGCGGTCTCGGCGGCCATGGTGCGCCGTGGGAGGCACCTTCTACATCATGTACATCGGCTACGTCGACCCGCGCAGCGTGTTCGGCGAGACGGTCTCGGTCCAGATCCTGCTGTTCGCGATCATCGGCGGCCTCAGCACGATCTGGGGCCCGCTGGTGGGCGCCGCCGTCTTGGTGCCGGTCGCCGAACTCGCCCGGAAGTACTTCGGACAGGAGTTCGGGGCGGCTCCCCTGCTGGTCTACGCCGGCGTGCTCATCCTGACCATGCTCTTCATGCCCAACGGGTTCGTGGGGGTGGCGAAGAGCGTGCGGAGGCAGGTGAGACGAGGATCGGGCAAGGGGGGCCCGTTGCTGCCGGAGAGCTCGGAGCGCCGGGAACTGGCCGACGAGAGCCTGAAACCCGGCGGGGAGACTCAGACGGGGGTGGAGCTGTGAGTCCCATGCTGCAGGTGGATCACGTCACCCGGTACTTCGGAGGGTTGACGGCGGTGAACTCGCTGTCGTTCGACGTGGAGGAGGGCGAGATCCTCGGACTGATCGGCCCCAACGGCGCCGGCAAGACCACCTTGTTCAACATGATCAGCGGAGCCATCCCGCCCTCTTCCGGCACCGTCACCTTCAAGGGCACGGTGGTCAACGGCCTGAAGGCCCACCAGGTGTGCAAGCTCGGCCTGACCCGGACGTTCCAGGTCGTGCAGCCTTTCCCCGAGATGACCGCACTCGACAACGTCATGATCGGTGCCTTCGTGCATTACTCCACCACGAAGGCTGCTCGGGAGAAGGCGCAGGAGGTGCTCGACCGCATCGGGATGGGTGGCAAGGCCGCGAAGTTGGCCCGCGATCTGACGCTGCTGGAGCTGAAGCGCCTGGAGATCGGCAAGGCCCTGGCGACGGAGCCGGAGATGCTCCTCCTGGACGAGGTCGCCGCCGGCCTGACACCGGTGGAGATCGACGACATCCTCGCCCTCGTCCGCAAGCTCAACGGCGAGGGCATGACGCTGCTCGTGATCGAGCACGTGATGAAGGTGATCATGAACCTCTCCCACCGCATCGTGGTCATCAACTTCGGGTCCAAGATCGCGGAGGGGCTGCCGACGGACATCGCCAAGGATAAAGCGGTGCTCGACGCCTATCTTGGGGGAGGAGGGCTACGATGCTTGAGGTCAAAGACCTCAGCGTGCAGTACGGGGCGTTCAAGGCTCTCCACGACGTCTCCTTGAACGTGGAAGAGGGGCTTATCGTCAGCATCGTGGGGGCCAACGGCGCGGGCAAGTCCACGCTGATGAACACGATCTCCGGGCTCTTGCGTCCAACCGAGGGCACCGTCACCTTCGACGGGCGGGAGTTGACCGGGATGTCGGCGCACGACATCGTGCGTGCGGGTGTGGTCCAGGTCCCGGAGGGCCGGAAGCTCTTCCCCGACCTCTCGGTCTACGAGAACCTGCTGACCGGCTCCAGCTTCAAACGGGCCAAGGCGGACCGTTCGTCCGCGCTGGTGGAGGTCTACGATCTGTTCCCCCGGCTGAAAGAGCGAGAGAAGCAGATGGCGCGCACCCTGTCGGGGGGGGAGCAGCAGATGCTCGGCTGTCGGGCGCGCCATGATGTCGCGTCCCCGCATCCTCATGATGGATGAGCCCTCGCTCGGGTTGGCGCCCATCGTGGTGCAGCAGATCTTCAAGGTGATCCAGGAACTGAGGAACCGCGGCCTCACCGTGATGTTGGTGGAGCAGAACATCCGCCACTCTCTCCTGATCTCGGACTACGCCTACGTGCTGGAGACGGGAGCGGTGGCGCTGGAGGGCACGGGTCCCGCCGTGCTCGCCGACGAGCACACGGCCGCGGCCTACCTGGGCATGTAGGCGCGCGGGACCGGCCCTGTCAGCCGGCGCGGTCCTGCTTGAGGGCTTGGACGAGGGCGGCGTCCCGGCGCGCGACCGCCGCCTGCATCGTGTCTTCCGACCAGGTGTGAAAGCCTTTGCCCGTCTTCACCCCCAGGTCGCCCCGGGCGACCAGTTCCCTCAACAGGGGAGAGGGCTCCGGCGAGGCTGTCGAGGTCCGGCAGGAGGTAGGTGTCCACATCCAGCACCAGGTCCAGCCCGGCCAGGTCGCAGACCGCCAACGGCCCGACGGCGGCCAGGCGGCGGCCGAAGCCGTGCGTCACCACCAGGTCGACGTCGGCCGCGTCGGCGACCCCGGAGGCGACGAGCGACATGGCCTCGCGCTGCAGAGCGTGCAGCAGCCGGTTGCCCAAGAAGCCGGGCACGTCCTTTCGCACGACCACCGGTCGCTTGCCGGCCGCCGTCAACAGGGCCACGGCGCGGGCCAGCGTCTGGTCGCCGGTCGCCTCGCCGCGGACCACCTCCACCAAGGGGATGAGGTGAGGCGGGTTCCAGAAGTGCATGCCGCAGAGGCGCTCGGGGTGCTCCATATCGGCGGCGATGGCGGTGATGCGGAGCCCAGAGGTGTTGGTGGCCAGCAGGGTGCGCCGGGGGCAGCGGCGGTCCAGGTCCGCCAGCAGGCGACGTTTCAGGGGCAGATTCTCGCTGACCGCCTCGATCACCAGCAGGGGCGGAGCCGTTTCGGGCCAGGCCCTTTCCACCGTCGCCCGCACCCTCACCCGGTCGGCGATGGGCTGCGCGTCGCCGTCGTGCAGCAGGCCGTGGCCGACCAGCCCGGCCAGCTCGTCGCGAAGCCGGAGGAGGGCCCGGTCTCGGCATGCCGGATCGGTGTCCACCAGGGTCACGGGGTGGCCCGCCTGCGCGAACACCAGGGCGATGCCCACCCCCATGAGCCCGGCGCCCATGACCACCACCGACCGCTCTGTCTCTATCATGGGTCCCGCTCCTCGCCTTGTCGTACGCCTGCGGTTGTCAGTCTAGCGTGACCGCCGCGGGCGAACAGGCCCCCACGCGCGCCGCGAGGCCCGGCGGCGCCCTGACGCCCATCGCGGTGATGGTGGTGGTCGTGCTGTGCCTGGTGTGGGGCGTCAACATCTCGGTGATCAAGCTCTCCAACCGAGGCATCCCCCCGCTGCTGGCCGTGACGCTCCGCAACATCGGGGCGGCCGTCCCGGTGGCCGCCTACCTGCTCTGGAAGGGCATCCCCCTGGTCCATCGAGATCGCCGGGCCCTCTTCGGCCTGGCCATCGGGGTCCTCTTCGGCCTGGACTTCCTGTTCTTCTACGGGGGAACGGCCTACACCAACGCATCGCGGGCCGTGGTCATCGTCTATGCGCAGCCGCTATGGGTCGGGCTGGGGGCTCACTTGCTACTGCCCGGCGAGCGGCTGACCGTGCGCCGTCTGATCGGACTGGCAGTGGCCATCGGCGGGTTGGGCGCGGTGTTCCTGGCGCCGTCCGGTATCAGCGGGGGGTCCTGGGTGGGCGATCTCATGGAGGTGGGCGCTGCCATCGCCTGGGCCTCATCCACCCTGCTGATCAAGGTGTCCATCCAGCATTTCGACGTCCCGCCTTCCAGCACTCTCTTCTACCAGCTGGTGTTCTCCCTGCCGCTCTTGGCCGCCGCCTCCCTCGTGTTGGAGCGGGGGCAGGAGGTGACGTTCTCCACGGGGCCGGTGCTGGCGCTGCTCTTCCAGACGTACGTCGTCGCCGCCGGCAGCTACGCGATCTGGTACTGGATGATCCAGCGCTACGACGTGACGGCGCTCACCGCGTTCACCATGCTGACGCCCCTGTTCGGCGTGGCCGCCGGCGGGCTGATCCTAGGAGAACCCTTGCCGCCGTCGTTGATCGCCGGCCTCGGGATGGTCACCGTGGGCATCTACCTGCTCCAGTCGGTACCCGCTCGTGTGCTGGCGCGGCGCACCACCGGGGGCCCGTGATGGGTCAGGAGTCCTTGGTACGCATCCTGGCCGGGATGGTCGGCGCCGTCGTCGTCCTCCCGCTGGCCGGCCTCTGGCTGGTGTGGCTGGTGCATCGGTTGCGGAGGAAGTCCTAGCTCGCCATCCGTTCGCGGGGGTACACCGCGCCGTGCGGGCAGTACTGCGCACAGAGCAGGCAACCCGAGCATTGGGACTCGTCGACCTTCCAGCCGTGAGCCGGACCCGAACCGAACAGCGAGCCCAGAAACGAGGTGGACTTGGCCTCGACGGGACCGTCGGGGACGACCGCCTTCTTGGGGCAGATGCGCATCACCGGACAGGCGGGGGACCGGTCGCACCGTAAGGCGTCGATGGCGGCCACGGGTCGCACCGTGGACTTGCTCCTCTCCGATGCCGCGCCGTGCTGCTGCCGTCCCTTGGTCATCTCGCTCCCTTCCCTGCTCATCCCGTCGACGTATACCCCACAGGGTATCTGGCGCAGTCTAACCGCTCGGCAAGGCGAGCGCAAGTCCTGGCGGAGCGACGGGCGGTCGAGCAGAGCGAGGGACCGGCGGTCGAGCAGAGCGGGCGGCGACGTCGGCCGATGCTCAGGCGTCGGCGGGTTCCCGGTCGCCGGTCTCCGTGAGGCGGGCGGCCGTCTCCTGCAGTCCGTTCGCGGCTTCCGCCGGCGAGTCCGGTCCGGTCGAGACCCAGTCCGGCGATGTGGGCCACCGGCATGGAGTGGGGCAAGGGCTTCTCGCCGGCGCGGCGATGGGCCTCCTCGGCGCGCCGGCGCACCTCGTCCGGGTCGAACTCGATGACGACGCTGTAGCTGCCCTCGATCAGCCGGGTCCGGACCGGGTAGGGACACTGCTGGAAGAGGTGGAGCATGGTCCGGTTGGTGGCCAGCACGTCGGCGGTGAAGCCGGCCAGGCCGCGTTCCATGGCCAGCGTGATCAGGTAGTCCAGCAGCTTGCTGCCGATCCCCCGATGCTGCCAGTCGTCCCGCACCAGGAACGCCACCTCCGCCAGATTGTTCTCGGGGTTGAGGGCCCACTCGCCCAGCCCGATCAGCTGTTCGTTCTGCGCGAGCTCGTCGGCAGCGGCGATGCTCATGGAGGCGACGTAGTCCACGTTGACCACGTCCTGCCGCTCGCGGCGCGGGTAGGTGAGCTTGGTGTTCATGAACCGCTGGTACACGCTCTGCTGGCTCGAGTCGTAGAAGAGGTCGCGGATCAGCGCGTCGTCGGTGGGCCGCAGCGGCCGGAGGAGCACGCGTCCGCCGTCGGTCAGGACCACATGGCGTTCCAGCTCGTCCGGGTAGGTGGAGAGCACCGGCTTCTGGTCGAGGAAGACGTAGCGGTGCTCCTTTGCGGCTGCCATCAGCTCGGCGCGGACGTCGGGATGCGCGATGCTGATCAGCGCCAGGGCGCGTTCGCGGATGGACCGGCCGTGCAGGTAGGCGATGCCGTACTCGGTCACGACGTAGTGCACGCTGCCCCGGGTCGTCACCACGCCCGCTCCCTCGGAGAGGTGGGAGACGATGCGGCTCTCGCCGTCGCTGGTGGTGGAGGGCAGGCAGATGATCGGCTTTCCGCCCTTGGAGCGGGCCGCCCCGCGGTTGAAGTCCACCTGCCCGCCGATGCCGCTGTAGAGCGCGTAGCCGAGTGAATCCGAGCAGACCTGACCGGTGAGGTCGATCTGCAGGGCCGAGTTGATGGCGACCATGTTGCGGTTCCGCGCGATGACGAAGGGGTCGTTGCAGTAGTCCGACGTGCGGAACTCGCACTGGGGGTTGTCGTTGACGAAGTCGTACAGGCGCTGGGTACCCATGCAGAACGAGGCGAGCGTCTTACCCCGATGGATCTGCTTCTTGGAGTTGTTGATGACCCCCTCCAGGATGAGGTCTATCACGGCGTCGGTGAACATCTCGGTATGCAGACCCAGGTTGCGCCGGTTGTGCAGGAAGTCCAGCACCGAGGTGGGGACCGTCCCGATGCCGATCTGCAGGCAGCTGCCGTCCTCCACCAGCTTGGCCACCTGTCGACCGACCTCTCGGGAGGCGGCGTCGGCCTGAGGGGGCGGGCTCTCCAGGATGGGCTCGTCGATCTCGACCACGGCGTCCAGCCGGTCCACGTGGATGAAGGAGTCGCCCAGGGTGCGCGGCATCTGCCGGTTGATCTGGGCGATGCGGAAGCGGGCGCTCTCCGCCGCCGGCTTGGTGATGTCCACCGCCACGCCGTAGGAGCAGTTGCCGTGCTGGTCGGGGGGAGAGACCTGGATCAGGGCCACGTCGATGGGGATGCGTCCACTGGTGAAGAGCTCCGGGACCTCGGAGAGGAAGACCGGCGTGTAGTCGGCCCGGCCGTCGGCCACGTCCTCTCGGACGTCGCTCCCGATGAAGAAGGAGTTGTGCCGGAAGGTGTCGCTGAAGCGGGGAGCGGTGTAGGGGGCGGTGCCCAGGGTGAGCAGGTGGTAGACCTCCGAGTCCGCCAGGCGGCTGCCCAGATCGGTCAGGCCCCGTACCAGCGCCTGCGGTTCTCCGCAACCCGCCGCGATGAAGATGCGATCGCCGCGGCGGATCAGGCCGAGGGCATCGGGGAGGGACCGGACCTTGGCTGCGTAGCGACTCCGCCACGGGTACTCGGCCATGCTGCCTCGCCTCCGCTCACCCTATGCTGGACGTTCCCCATGGTACACGAACGGACATACGAAGGGCGGCTCCGAAGAGCCGCCCTTCGGGGCGCTCGAGGCGCCCGACCGCCGGGGGGGCAGGGTCACTGGGAGCGGTTCTCCACCAGGTGATCGACGACCGTGGGGTCGGCGAGCGTGGAGGTGTCGCCGAGCGCCTCCACCTCGTTGGCCGCGATCTTCCGCAGGATGCGCCGCATGATCTTGCCGCTGCGGGTCTTGGGAAGGCCGGGGGCCCACTGGATGACGTCCGGCGTCGCGATGGGGCCGATCTCCTTCCGGACGTGCGCCACGAGCTCCTTGCGCAGGTCCTCCGAGGACTCGATCCCTTCGTTCAGGGTGACGTACGCGTAGATCCCCTGGCCCTTGATGTCATGCGGCATGCCCACGACGGCAGCCTCCGCGACCGCCGCATGGCTGACCAGGGCCGACTCGACCTCCGCCGTGCCCAGCCGGTGCCCGGAGACGTTGATGACGTCGTCCACGCGGCCGGTGATCCAGTAGTAGCCGTCCTCGTCGCGGCGGCAGCCGTCGCCGGTGAAGTACTTGCCCTTGTAGGCCGAGAAGTAGGTCATGTAGAAACGGTCCGGGTCCCCGTAGACGCCGCGCATCATCCCCGGCCAGGGGCGGTTCATGCAGAGGTTGCCGGCCGCCGGTCCGATCAGCTCGTTGCCCTCGGTGTCCACGATGACGGGGTCGACCCCGAAGAAGGGCAGGGTGGCCGAGCCGGGCTTCAGCTTGAAGGCCCCGGGCAGCGGCGTGATGAGGATGCCGCCGGTCTCCGTCTGCCACCAGGTGTCGACGATCGGGCAGCGGCCGCCACCGACGACGTCGTAGTACCAGAGCCACACCTCGGGGTTGATGGGCTCGCCGACGGTGCCCAGCAGCCGGAGCGAGGAGAGGTCGTGCTTCGTGATGTGCTCGTTGCCCTCTCGGGCGATGGCGCGGAGCGCGGTGGGGGCGGTGTAGAAGATGTTGACCTTGTACTTCTCGACCACGTCCCAGAATCGGTCCGGACCCGGGTAGTTGGGGATCCCCTCGAACAGGACGCTGGTGGCTCCGTTGGCCAGCGGTCCGTAGACGATGTAGCTGTGCCCGGTGACCCAGCCGATGTCGGCGGTGCACCAGTAGATGTCCTCAGGGTGGTAGTCGAAGATCATCTCGTGCGTGAAGGCGCAGTAGATGAGGTAACCGGCGGTGGTGTGCAAGACACCCTTCGGCTTGCCGGTGGAACCGGATGTGTACAGGATGAAGAGCGGGTCCTCGGCCCCCATCGGCTCGGGCGGGCACTCGGTGGTGATGTCCGGCGCGGCCATCTCCTCGTGCCACCATGCGTCCCGGCCTTCCACCCAGTCCAGGTTCGCGAGCCCGGTATGGCGGACCACGATGCAGTCCTTGACCGAGGGCGTGGAGGCCATCGCCTCGTCCGCGGCCGACTTCAGCGGGATGCTCTTGCTGCCGCGCACCCCGCCGTCGGCGGTGATGATGATGCTGGACTCGCAGTCGATGATCCGGTCGCGGAGCGCCTCCGCGGAGAAGCCGCCGAACACCACGCTATGGATGGCCCCGATGCGGGCGCAGGCCAACATCGCCACCGGCAACTCCGGGATCATGGGGAGGTAGATGGTCACCCGGTCGCCCTTCTTGACGCCCTTCTTCTTGAGGACGTTGGCGAACTTGGTCACCTGCTCCCAGAGCTGACGATAGGTGATCGTCGTGTTGGTGTTGGGGTCGTCGCCCTCCCAGTAGTAGGCGACCTTGTCCGCGACCGCCGTCTCCAGGTGCCGGTCCAGGCAGTTGTAGCTGACGTTGAGCTGCCCGCCGTCGAACCAACGGATCTTGGCGTTGGCGAAATCGTGGTCTTGGACCCGGTCCCACTTCTTGACCCAGGCGACCCGTTCGCCGACCTCGGCCCAGAAGGCATCGGTGTCCTCCAGCGAGCGCCGGTACATGTCCTCGTACTGGTCGATGCTGGAGATCCAGGCCCGCTCCTGAAAGGCGGGCTTCACCTCGATGACCTTCTCCTCAGGCAGCACGCTCTCAGCCACAGTCATCCCTCCGCTCGGTCGTGGACCGGCCCTATGCGCCATCGCCCGTGATCGTCCAGACGGGCAGACACTCACACCACTGACGATACAAGGCGGGCAACACCCGGGCAATCGCCGGGGAGGGCCTTCCGTGAGCGGCGTTCAGCCGGGGATGGGCGGCAGGGTTCCGTGGACGAGTGGCAGGGAACACCGGGCCCAGAGGTTATGCTTACGGCGATCGGACAGGAGGTGAGGGGTAGTGGCACTCGAGGTCTCGCTGGTCGTCTTCACGCAGACAGGAAACACGCTTCGCGTCGCGGAGGCGATGAGTGACGCCTTGGTCGAGGCCGGGCACCGGGTGCAGACCTGGCCGCTGCCGCTGTTCCGGCCGGACGAGGTCGAGGTGCCCGTAGGCGCTCTGGTGGGCATCGGCTCCGCCACCTTCGCGAGCCGGGCGCCCAGTCCCATGCGCCGTTTCCTGCGGCGGCTCCCCGACCTTTCCGGTCGCCCCGCCTTCGTGTTCGCGACCGCGGGGAGCGCCGCCGGACGGGTGCTGACCGACCTCGCTCAGGGGGCGAGGGCGCGAGGCGCCCGGGTCATCGGCGGTCAGGTGTTCCGGGGTGAAGTCTTCCATCCGGCTCCGTCGATCCACGGACGCTCGGGCGGCCACCCGGACCGCAGAGACCTCGACTACGCGGCGGCCTTCGCTCTCGCGGCGGCACGGCACGTGGTGGAGGGAGTCCCCGGGCCCTTGCCGGAGCGCGGTCCGGACGGTCTCACCCTGTCCCGGCGCGACGCGTTGCGTCCCGGCTTGGGCTTCTACGATCTGGTCGGCCTCGCGCTGACCGACCCGGTGCTGCGTCTGCTGCTGCCCGAGCCCCAGCTGGACCCGGAGCAGTGCATCCGGTGCGGATGGTGCGCGGAGAACTGCCCTTCCGGATGCATCGCCTTCCCCAACCGTCAGAGACGCCGCATCCGCTCGGAGACCGACGGGCACCTGCGGGACCTCCCCAGGATCGAAGAGGGCTGCGTGCGTTGCTACCGCTGCCTGAACTGCCCGGTCCACGCCTACAGCGCCGACTGGACCACGGCGGATCGCCTGATCCACCTGCTGTACCATCCGACGCTCATCCGCCTCTTCGGCGACTCGGCAGCCGGTGAATGGAGAGGGGAGCGGGCGTGACCATCGACCCGGTCTGCGGGAAGACGGTGACCGAACGAGATGCGGTCGCGGCGGCGTTCCACCGGGGCCGGATCTACTACTTCTGCTCTCTGGATCACCGGCGCCGGTTCGACCAGGACCGGGACCTCTACGCTGGCAAGGTCAAGGCGATGCCGTTGAAGGTGGGCGTCATGGCGTCGGCGTCCGGCCTGATGCCGCCGGAACTGCGCGACGCGGCCCGAGCGATCGGTCGCTGCGTCGCCCGTCGGGGCATGGTGCTGGTCTCGGGAGCGGCGCCGGGTCTGCCCTATGAGTCCGCTGCCGGAGCGCAGGAGGAGGGCGGGCTCTCCATCGGGATCTCCCCGGCGCTCAGCCTGGACGAGCACGTCAACGTCTACCACTCCCCGGTCGACGTGTTCGACGTGATGATCTACACGGGCAGTGGTCTGATGGGCCGCGAGATCGTCAACATCCGCTCCAGCGATATCGTGGTGATCATCTCGGGCCATTCCGGCACGCTGGGCGAGTTCGCCATCGCCTACGACGAGGGCAAGCTGATCGGGGTGCTGGAGAACAGCGGCGGCATCGCCGACATCGTGCCGCAACTCGTGGAGGCCATCGACAAGGGCACGGGGGCTTTCATCATCTACGAGGCCGACCCGGACCGCCTGATCGACCGCCTGATCGACGCCTTCGTGACCACCCACTTCCAGAGACCGTCGGTGTTCGTGCGAAACAGCGCGGGCGGCCTGCCGGGATAGGCGGAGCGTGGAGGAGTGCCCCAGCCGGTGATATACATGCAAGGAGCCCGGCTCACCTCGGCGCCGTCGGCGCGCGGTGTCCCGGCGTTGGGGCAGTTGACGGAGGAGGTGCGGCGGTGCCGGTGACACGCCTGGTCTCGTACTCGGTCGAGCGGGTGGAGGTGCTCGACCTGGAGGGTAACGCCGACGAGGCGTTGATGCCTCCGCTCTCTCCCGAGCAGATCCGCCGCCTGTACGAGGTGATGGTGCTCACCCGCCGGTTGGACGACCGGATGTTGAAGCTCCAGCGTCAGGGCCGGCTGGGTACCTTCGCCCGCGTCCTGGGACAGGAGGGCGCGCACATCCCGGCCGCCATGGCCCTCCGGGACGAAGACTGGATGGTGCCGGCCTTCCGCGAGTTGGGCGCTTTTCTGATGCGCGGCGTCTCCATGGCGGCACTGTTGCAGTCGACCAGCGGAGACGAGCGAGGGGCGGCCATCCCCGAGGGCCTGCGCATGCTGCCCGTCTCCATCCCGGTCGGGACCCACATGCTGCACGCCGTCGGGATCGGCTGGGTGGCCAAGCGCGAGGGGGAGAAGGCCGCCGTCCTGACCAGCTTCGGCGAGGGGGCCACCTCGGAGGGCGACTTCAGCGAGGCGATGAACTTCGCCGCCGTCTTCGAGTCTCCGGTGGTCTTCTTCTGCCAGAACAACCAGTGGGCCATCTCGGTGCCCTACTACCGGCAGACCATGGCGTGCACGGTCGCCCAGAAGGCGATCGCCTACGGCATGCCGGGCATCCAGGTGGACGGCAACGACGCCCTGGCGGTCTACAAGGTGGTCAGCGAGGCGTTGGACCGGGCCCGGGAGGGTGGCGGCCCCACGTTGGTCGAAGCCTGGACCTACCGCATGACCGACCACACCACGTCGGACGATGCCCGTCGCTACCGCACCGAGGCCGAGGTGGAAGCGTGGCTGACCCGGGACCCCATCCGGCGCCTGGGCCTCTTCATGAAGAAGCAGGGCATGCTGGACGACGAGACGGAGAAGGGGATCCTGGAGGACGCCGACCGCCAGGTGTCCGAAGCGGTCGCCGTGCTCGACTCGCTCGACCCGCCCAGCCCGGACGAGATCTTCGCCCACGTCTACGCCGAGCCCACCGCCCCCTTGGTGGAGCAGCGGGAGGCGCTGCGTCGCAGCCTGAAGGAGAGGGGGTAGGGTGGCCCGGCTCAACCTTGTCCAGGCCATCGACCAGGCGCTGGCGCAGGAGATGGAGCGCGACCGCACCGTGCTGGTCCTCGGGGAGGACGTCGGCCGGGACGGCGGCGTCTTCCGGGTGACCGAGGGCCTGGTGGAACGCTTCGGCGAGGACCGCGTCATCGACACGCCGCTGGCGGAGTCGGGCATCGTGGGGTTCGCCATCGGCATGGCCGTGGCCGGCTACCGGCCGGTGGCCGAGATCCAGTTCTCCGGGTTCATCTATCCCGCCTACGACCAACTGGTGTCGCACGCCGCCCGCCTGCGCAACCGCAGCCGGGGCCGTTTCCACGTGCCGCTCGTGGTGCGGGCGCCCTACGGCGGTGGTATCCGCGCGCTGGAGCATCACTCGGAGAGCATGGAGGCCGTCTTCGCCCACGTGCCCGGCCTCAAGGTGGTCATCCCCTCGGACCCCTACGACGCGAAGGGCCTCCTGGTCTCGGCCATCCGCGATCCGGACCCGGTGGTCTTCTTCGAACCGGCCCGCATCTACCGCGCGATCAAGATGGAGGTGCCGGAAGAGCCGTACGCGGTGCCCCTCGGCGAGGCCAAGGTGGTCCGGGAGGGGACCGACATCACGCTGATCGCCTGGGGCGCGCACGTGCGCACCTGCCGGGAAGCGGCCGACCGCATCGCGGCGGAGCACCGCGGAGAGGCCGAGGTGATCGATGTCCGCAGCCTCTCGCCGTTGGACAGTCGGACCCTGGTCGAGAGCGTCACCAAGACGGGCCGCGCCGTCATCGTGCACGAGGCGCCCCCCACCGGTGGTTTCGGGGCCGAGATCTCCGCGCAGCTGATGGAGCGGGCCCTTCTCTCGCTGGAGGCACCCGTCCGCCGGGTGACCGGCCTGGACACCCCGCCGCCGCTGGCGAAGCTCGAGGACTACTACCAGCCGGATGTCGATCGCGTGGTACGCGAGGCGCTCGCGACGCTGGCCTTCTGACCGTTCGAGGAGGGAGAGGAGCACATGGCTTTCGAGTTCAAGTTCCCGGACGTGGGCGAGGGCATCACCGAGGGCGAGCTGGTCTCCTGGAAGGTCAAGGAGGGAGACCTCGTCACCCAGGACCAGACGCTGGCCGAGGTGGAGACGGACAAGGCCGTGGTGGAGATGCCCTCGCCGCGCCCGGGCCGCATCGTGAAGCTGCACGTCGAGGAGGGGGAGACCATCGAGGTGGGCCAGGTCCTCGTCACGATCGAGGAGGGCGCGGGAGCGGCGGAGGCGACGCCGGCCGCGCCCGCCGAGCCCGCCGCCGAGCGCCGCCGAGCCGGCCGCCGCCACCGCGGCCGCCGAGCCGGCCGCCGCCGAGCCCGCTCCCGGCGGCGAGGCCGAGGAGGAGGAGGAGTACTACACCGGGTCGGTGGTCGGTCGGCTGGAGGAGGCTCCCGGAGGAGGAGCCGCAGGAGGCTCCGCCGCCCGCCGCGGCGCCGCCCGCGACGCGGCCCGCCGAGCGCAAGGCGCCCGGACCTCCTGCGGCGCCTTCGCCTCCGGCAGAGGCCGGCCCCGGCGGCGGAGCGACGGCGGGCGAAGAGGCGGAGACCCTCAAGGTGCTGGCCCTGCCCTCCGTCAGGCAGCTGGCGAAGGAGCTGGGGGTGGACATCGGTCAGGCGCGGGGGACCGGACCGGGCGGACGGGTGCTTCGCCAGGACGTGGAAGACATGGCCGAGGCGGCGACGTACGGCCGCACGACGGTGGAGGCTCCCTCCGTCTCGGTGGCCGAGGCGGCCGCCGCCACGGCGTGGATGGGTGGCCGCATCGAACAGGACGAGCACGGCGTCGTCGAGCGGGTCACGTTCAAGGGCGTGCGCCGCACCATGGCCCGTCGCATGGCGGAGTCGGTGGCCAAGCAGGCCCAGGTGACCACCACGGAGGAGGCGGACGTCTCCGTCCTGAGGCGCATCCGCGAGAAGGAGCGCACCCTCGCGGCCGAGCGCGGCGTGCGCCTGACCTACCTGGCCTTCGTCATCAAGGCCTGCGGCGCCGCCCTCAAGCGCTTCCCGCGCCTGAACGCCGTCTTGAACGAGGGTTGTGACGAGGTCGTCCTCAAGCGCTACTACAACATCGGACTGGCGGTGGATACCAAAGCGGGACTGATGGTGCCGGTGATCAAGGACGTGGACCGCAAGAGCATCTTCAGCATCGCCGAGGAGATCATCGACCTGGTGGACCGGGCGCAGCAACGCACCCTCGAGCTCGGCGAGCTGCACGGCGGCACGTTCACCGTGACGAACTACGGCGCCATCGGGGGGCTGTACGGGACGCCGGTGACCAACTATCCCGAGGTGGCCATCCTGGGCATGGGCCGCGTGCGGGACACGCCGGTGGTGCGTCGCGGCGAGATGGTGATCCGCCAACTGCTGCCCCTCAGCCTGACCTTCGACCACCAGCTCATCGACGGGGCGGAGGCCGCCCGGTTCCTGAACCTGGTGGTCAGCTACCTGGAGGACCCGGATATCCTCCTGCTGGAGTCGATCTGACGGACGTCGGACGGCGAGATCTTCGCGCCCGACGCGGAGGGACTGTCCTCCCTGCTGCAGCGCGTCGCCGTGGCGCTCGTGGTGCCGACGGAGGAGGAAGCGCGACCCTTGCGCGCCCGTTTGGGCGGCCGCGTGGTGGCCCTACGGATCGCCGGGAAGGACTGGGCCGTCGCCCGGCTGGGCACGGGCGGCGGCGATGCGCCCGTCGCCTTGGTGGTCTCCGGCTACGACAAGGCGAACACGGCCCATGCGCTGACCTGTCTGCTGGAGGCCCATCGTCCCCGTCTGGTCCTGCAGGCGGGGGTGGCGGGCGGCTTCGGTGCGGCGGGCGTGGCGGTGGGCGACCTGGTCCTGGCCTCGTCCGAGACCTACGCGGACACGGGCACGTCCAGTCCCGACGGCTGGCTCGGCACGGAGAGCTTCGGCCTGCCGTTGGCCGAGGTCGGCGGCCGGACCTTCTGGAACACCTTCCCCCTGGCCGCCGACCGGGTCGAGGCCGCCGCCGCCCTCCTCGTCGCGCACCCGTGGGCACCGCCGGCTCCCCGTGTCGTGACGGGGCCGTGCATCACCCTCTCTCAGGTCACCGGTACCGCGGAGGAGGCGGCGGCGCTGGCGGACCGCTGGCACCCGGTGGCCGAATCCATGGAGGGCGCCGCCGCCGCGCAGGTCTGCCTCCTCTACGGCGTGCCCTTCCTCGAGGTCCGCGGCGTCAGCAACCTGGTCGGCGACCGTGACCGGGACTCCTGGGACGTACCGGGCGCGGCGGCACTGGCCGCCGAGGCGGCGACCGTCCTGTGCGCTGGCTTCGCCCTCGACGCTCCATGTCTGATCCGGGTTCCACCGACGGCCGCCCGGCGCGGCGAGGCCAAGCCGCTCCTGCTCGCCTTCTCCCCGTGCCCCAACGACACCTTCATCTTCCACGCCTGGGTCAGCGGGACGCTGGAGGCCGCCCCGCCGGTGGTGTCCGTGCTGGAGGACATCGACACCCTCAACACCATGACCCTGGAGGGCCGGCCGGATGTGGCCAAGATCTCCTTCCAGGCGCTGGCCCACGTGCGCGAGGAGTACGCGCTGCTCCACAGCGGCGGGGCGCTGGGCCGGGGCTGCGGACCGCTGTTGCTCGTGCGCGACGACTCGCCGCTGGGCCCCTCCCAGAGCGAAGCCCTCGAGCAGCGCGCGGATCGCCATCCCCGGCGGGCTGACCACCGCCGCGCTCTTGCTGCGCCTGTTCGCGCCGACCGCGTCGCGTCTGGTGACGCTGCCCTACCACCGCATCATGCCCGCCGTGGAAGCCGGCGAGGTCGACGCGGGGCTGATCATCCACGAGAGCCGTTTCACCTACCCGCAGCACCGCCTCCGACAGCTGGTCGACCTGGGCGCCTGGTGGGAGGAGACCACCACGCATCCCATCCCTCTGGGCTGCATCGTGGTCCGCCGGGGCCTGGGGCGGCAGACGGCAGAGGCCGTCGACCGGGCCGTCCGCCGGAGCTTGGAGGCGGCGCGGCGGGAGCCGCGAGACTCGCAGGCGTACGTCCGCCGTCATGCGCAGGAGCTCGAGGCGGCCGTGTGCGAGGCGCACATCGCCCTCTACGTCACGGAGTTCTCCCTCGACTACGGCGCCGAGGGCGAGGCGGCCATCCGCCACCTGCTCGGCATGGCGGAGGGCTTGGGCATCGTGCCGCCGAGCGACCGCCCGCTCTTCTGGGACGAGGGGCCGGCGTGACGTCGAAGGTCTCCGGTCGGCCGGGAGACCGGCTGCTATCCTCTGTGACATGCTCCATCTGACCGGACTCTCCAAATCGTTCGGCACCCAGGCCGTGCTGGACGAGGCCGCGCTGCATGTCAAGCCGGGCATGCGCATCGGGCTGGTCGGCGCCAACGGCGCGGGCAAGACCACGCTGCTCCGCATCCTGGTGGGCGAGATGTCGCTGGACGGGGGCGAGGTCAGCGCCCGCAAAGACCTGCGCGTCGGCTTCCTGCCCCAGGAGATCGAGGAGATCGCCGACCACGCGGTCATCGAGGAGGTGCTGGCGTCGCTTCGCCGACATCCTGGCCGTCGAGCACCGCCTCCACGACCTGGGCGAGCGGCTGACCGCCGCCTACGGGGAAGGCCTACGGGCCGGAGAGCGCGCACGGGGGCACGGCCGGCGGCACCGCGGACGACGCGGACGCCCTTGCAGAGTTGGGCGCCCTGCAGACCGCTTTCGAGGCGGCCAACGGCTACGAGCTCGAGGCGCAGGCCCAGTCCATCCTGCGCGGCATGGGCTTCGAAGACGCCGACTTCGAGCGGCCCATCGCCGAACTCTCCGGCGGCTGGCGCATGCGCGTGGCCCTGGCCCGGCTGCTGCTGGAACAGCCTGACCTGCTGCTCATGGACGAGCCCACCAACCACCTGGACCTCGAAAGCCTCATCTGGCTGGAGGACTTCCTGCTCGGTTGGACGGGCGCCCTGGTCATCTCAGCCACGACCGCTACTTCCTCAACCGCATGGTCACCCACATCGCCGACCTCGACCGGGGCATCATCGACCTCTACGCCGGCGACTACGACCACTACGAGGAGGAGAAGCGCCAACGCTACGAGGCTCTGGTCAACGCCGCCAAGAACCAGCAGCGCGAGATCGAGTCGGCCGAGGCTTCATCCGCCGTTTCCGGGCCAAGAACACCAAGGCCAAGCAGGTGCAGCAGAGGATCCGCCAGCTGGAGAAGACCGAGCGCATCGACGCGCCCAGTCTGGAGCGCAAGATCATCAAGTTCCGCTTTCCGCAGCCTCCGCGCACCGGCCGGGTGGTGGCGGAGATCAAGCACGTCCGCAAGGCCTACGGCGCCAACATCGTCTACAAGAGGCTCGATCTGGTGGTCGAGCGGGGCGAGAAGATCGCCCTGGTGGGTCCGAACGGCGCCGGCAAGTCCACGCTGCTCAAGATGCTGGCCGGGGTCATCGAGCCCGACTCGGGGGCGGTGCAATTGGGTCACACCGTGCGCCGCGAGTACTTCGCCCAGCACCAACTGGAGGTGCTCGATCCGGACAGACCGTGCTCAAGACCATGGAGGAGGTGGCAGGCCCGTCGGTAGGGCGCCTGCCCGAGGTGCGGGGCTACCTGGGCACCTTCCTCTTCGGCGAGGACGACGTCAACAAGCAGGTGGGCGTGCTTTCCGGAGGGGAGAAGGCCAGGCTCGCCCTTGCCCGGATGCTCATGGATCCGGCGGGGCTGCTCCTGCTCGACGAACCGACGAACCACCTGGACATGGACTCGCGGGCCGTCCTGACCGAGGCGCTGCGCCAGTTCGACGGCTCGGCCGTGTTCATCAGCCACGACCGGCATCTCATCAACGCCATCGGCACCAAGGTGATCGAGGTGCGACTCGGCAAGCTGGCCCACTACCGGGGCGACTGGGAGTACTACCTGTGGAAGAAGGGGCGCGCGGCGGAGCCGGGCGCGTCCGCGAAGGCGAGCCCGGAAGGATTCGCCGATGCGGCGGACCTGTCCGACGGAGGGGGGCGCAGGAAGTCCGAGCCCCCTTCGTCCGACGCGGAGAGACCGAACGGAGGCGGCCGCGGCCGGCCCGAGGTCCCGCGGCTCTCGTACAAGGAGCGCAAGGAGCTGCAGCGCCGTCATCGTCAGCTGGAGAGGCGCATCATCACGCTCGAGGAGCGGCAGGAGACGTTGAGCGCGCTGCTCTCCGATCCGGCGCACGCATCGGACTACGAGCTCCTGGTGGGTGCCTCCGCCGAGGCGGCCGCCGTGCGCGACGAGCTCTCCACGCTCTATCCGGAGTGGGAGTCGCTGGCCGAGACCGTGGCCGTCCTGGACGAAGAGCGTGCCTGAACGCTCGGCCGGGTCGCCGATCCTCGAGCTCGAGGAGGTCGGCCTCGTCCTCGACGGCGTCCGGGTGCTGGACTCGGTCGACTGGAGCGTGCGGCGGGGAGAGCATTGGGCCGTGCTGGGAGCCAACGGCTCGGGGAAGACCACGCTGCTGCGCATCGTCGCCGGGTACCAGTGGCCGACCCGGGGCGGCGTGACCTTGCTGGGATACCGCTTCGGGCAGGTCGACCTGCGGCGGCTGCGGCGGCGCATCGGCTGGGTGAGCCCCTCGCTGGCCGCCGAGCTTCGGCCCTTCGACCCCGCGCTGGACGTGGTCGTCAGCGGGAGGTTCGCCAGCCTCAACCTCTTCTTCGATCATCCGACCGAGGGGGAACGCTCCGAGGCGCACGAGTTGCTGGACACCTTGGGCGTCGCCTACCTGGCGGAGCGGCCCTTCGGTGTCCTGTCACAGGGCGAGCGCCAGCGGGTCCTCCTCGCCCGGTCGCTGATGGCCGAGCCGGAGGTGCTGATCCTCGACGAGACGACGGCCGGATTGGACCTGGCCGCCCGGGAGGACCTGCTCGAGGCCCTGCAGGTGCTGACCGAGGCGGCCGACGGACCCAGCATCTTCTTCGTCACGCACCATCTCGAGGAGATCGTGCCGGGTATCACGCACGTCCTGTTGCTGTCCGGCGGCCGGGTGGTGGCGGCGGGGCCGAAGGAGGCGGTCCTGGGCGAGGAGGCCCTCTCGGAGGCGATGGGGGTGCCTCTCGAGGTGCACGCCCGCCACGGGCGCCACTGGGCCATCCCGCTGCCCCACCGGGAGTGAGCCCGCCGTCCGTCGCCCGCCGGGCTCGAGCGTTCCGAGCGGCCGGCGCCTCCGCCGGGGTCGTCCGACCGGCCTGCTATCATCCGGGCCTGAGCTACCCGCCCATCCCGCCCGGAAGGGGGAGGACATGCCCAGTTTCGACATCGTCAGCCGCGTCGACCTGCAGGAGATGGACAACGCGGTCAACCAGGTGAAGAAGGAGGTCGAGACCCGCTACGACTTCAAGGGGTCCAAGACCACCGTCGAGCTCTCCCGCACCGACTCGGTCGTCCGCTTCCATACCGAGGACGACATGAAGCTCCGCGCGCTCAAGGACATGCTGATCGGCCGCGTGGTCAAGCGGGGCATCGACGTGAAGGCCCTCGACTTCGGTAAGCCGGAGCAGGCGGGCGGCGACACCCTCCGTCAAGAGATCAAGATCGCCGCCGGCATCGACCCGGAGATCGCCCGGAAGGTGGTCAAGACGATCAAGGACAAGAAGCTCAAGGTCCAGGTCGCCATCCAGGGCGACGAGGTCCGGGTGACCGGCAAGAAGCGGGACGACCTGCAGGAGGTCATCGCCCTCCTGCGCGAGCAGGACTTCGGCATCCCGCTGCAGTACGTCAACATGCGGGACTAGACCGCGGCCGTGCGCGAGACCCAGCGGGAAGCGGTGCGGATCCCCGGCGACCCCGAGTTGGAGGGTCTGTTCGAGTTGCCGGCCTCCGGTCCGGTCCGGGGCGGCGTGGTGGTGGCACACCCGCATCCCCTCTACGGCGGGACCATGCAGCAGCCCATCGTCCACCACGTGGCGAAGGCCGCCCGCCAGGCAGGACTGGCCACCCTGCGCTTCAACTTCCGGGGAGTGGAGGGGAGCGCGGGTAGCTTCCACGGACTGGAGGAGCGAGGAGACGTCCGTCGAGCCGCCGTCTTCCTGCGGGAACGGCTGCCCGGCCTGCCGGTGGCGCTGGCGGGCTACTCCTTCGGGGCGGTGATGTCAGCGCTGGCGGTGGCCGAGGGAGAACCGGCGGCCGCCCTCGCCTTGGTCGCTTTCGCCGTCGCCTGGGACGAGTTCATGCCGGCCTTCTTCACGCCCCTGCGAGACTACGGGGGGAAGGTGCTGGCCCTGTGCGGCGAACGGGACGACGTCGGTCCGCCCGCGGAGGTGGAGACCTTCCTCCGAGGGCTCGGCGTGGACCTGGCCATGGTCGTCATCCCGGGAGCGGACCACTACTTCGGCGGGCGGACGGCGGAGGTGGGGGAGAAGGTCGGCGGTTTTCTGGCGGGGGCGCTCATACGGGATGAGGTCACCTGAGGATGACGGGCCAGGGCGCCACCTGCCCGCCGCTCCGCCCCTCCGAGGTCCAGGCGCTGCTGGTCGACTTCCCGGTCATCGTCGACCTGCCGGTGGCCTGGGGCGAGATGGATGCCATGGGTCACGTCAACGGCGTGGTCTTCGTCCGCTACTTCGAGACGTCCCGGTTCACCTACTTCGCCCGCCTGGGGCCGGCGTTGCCGGGCATGGGTTCGGCCGAGCGGGGATGGATACTCGGCTCCGTGAGCTGTCGCTATCGGGTGCCCCTCACGTTCCCGGACACGGTCTCGGTGGGCACCCGCGTCTCGGCGGTGGGGCGGGACCGCTACACCATGGAGCACCGCGTGGTCAGCCATCAGAGGGGCCAGGTGGCCGCCGACGGCGAGGTCCTGATCGTCGTCTATGACTACCGGCGCGCCCGCAAGACCGATCTGACGCCGGACGACCGCGCCGCCATCGCGGCGCTGGAAGGCCGGGAGCCGCCGGCCATGGAGGGGTGACCGTGCCGTTCGCCGAGCATCTGGGCCTGTACTACGAAGACGAGGGCAGCGGGCCGCCGGTCGTGCTGATGCACGGGCTGGGCCTGGGGCTGGGTCTGTGGGACGGGCAGCGCGAGCTGGCCCAGGAGTTCCGGGTGATCCGGTACGACGCGCGGGGGGCGGGGGCTTCGCCGTGGACGGAGGGCGCGCCCGACGACCGAGCGACGGAGGATCTCCTGGCGCTTCTGGACCACCTGGGGATCGTCGCCGCGCACCTGGTCGCGCACTCCAACGCGGGCCGCGTGGCCTTCGAGGCGGCCCTCTCCCACCCGGAGCGGGTGGCCTCGGTCGTGTTCGTCGACAGCGTCCTCCGCGGCTTCCCCTGGTCCGACGAGCTCTTGGCCCACGTGGACGCGGCCGCGACCGTCGCCCGCGAGAGCGGCGTCCGCACGGCGGTCGACGACGTCTGGCTGCAGGGCGAGGTCTACCGCTGGGTGCGGGAGCACAACCCCGCGGCCTTCCAGCGCGTCCGGGAGCTGATGAGTGGCTGGTCGGGTGCCGAGTGGCTGAGCGATCGGCGCGCGTCCCCGCAGGAGGTGCCCGATCTGGAGCGGCTGCACGAGATCACGGTGCCGGTGTTCGTCATCTCCGGACAGGAGGACGCGCACGACTTCGTCGAGATCGCCAACATGTTGACGTGGTGGATCCCGGGGGCGAAGCAGAAGTCGCTGCTGGGGGTGGGGCACGTCCCCATGCTCGAGAATCCCCGTGAGTTCAACCTCTACCTGCGGGGTTTCCTCCGGTCTGTCGCGGGGTGACGCCGACCCGCCCGCTCCCGTGCGGGCATGTATAGTGTACCGATGAACGATCCGGCGATTTCCGGCAGGACGCCCGTCCGGCCATCCCGCCCAAGGAGCTTCCCTGACTTCCATGACTGATTTTGAAGAGTTCGGCCTGAGTGCCCCTGTGCTCGAGGCCGTCGCGAAGATGGGCTTCGTCGAGGCCACGCCCATCCAGAAGAAGACCATCCCCCTGGTGCTGGAAGGCAGGGACCTGCTGGGGCAGGCCCAGACCGGCACCGGCAAGACCGCGGCGTTCGGGGTGTCGGCTGCCGAGCGGTTGCCCATCGATGAGTTTGTCCGCGGCCTGGTGCTCTGTCCCACCCGGGAGCTCGCCATGCAGGTGGCCGAGGAGCTGCACGAGATCACCCTGTTCACCGGCCACAAGGTGCTGCCGGTCTACGGCGGGCAGCGCATCGACCGCCAGATCACGGCGCTGAAGAAGGGCGTGCAGATCGTGGTGGGGACGCCGGGGCGCATCCTGGACCATCTGGGCCGAGGGACGCTCAAGCTGAGCGGGCTCCAGATGCTGGTGCTGGACGAGGCCGACATGATGCTGGACATGGGCTTCCTGCCCGACATCCGCCGCATCATCCGCCAGACCCCCCCGGAGCGCCAGACGCTGCTGTTCTCCGCCACCATCCCCGACCAGATCCAGCGCATCTCCCGCGAGTACATGCGCGACGCGGAGTTCATCTCGGTCGTGCCCGAGACCATGACGCTCGAGGACACCGAGCAGATCTTCTACGAGGTGCCCGAGGACGACAAGATCGAGGCGCTCACCCGCCTGCTGGACTACGCCGAGGAGGGCGGCACGACGATGATCTTCTGCCGCACCCGGCGGAACGTCGACAAGCTGACCCGGAAGCTGAAGAGCCGGGGCTACGACGTCGAGGGGCTGCACGGTGACCTGACCCAGCAGCAGCGTGAACGCATCATCGCCGACTTCCGCGAGAGCCGCTTCTCCTACCTGGTCGCCACCGACGTCGCCTCCCGCGGTCTGGACATCAGCCACGTGACGCACGTCATCAACTACCACGTGCCGCAGGACCCCGAGGCCTACGTGCACCGTATCGGCCGCACCGGACGGATGGGCCGCAGCGGCATGGCGATCACCTTCGTCACCCCTGCCGAGTACTGGGACCTGCTGCGCATCCAGGAGTTCTCGCGGGCTCAGATCGAGCCGGGGGAGCTGCCCACGGAGGAAGAGGTGGAGGAACGCCGGCGGGCGTCCCGGGGGGACGAGCGGGCGCGCCAGCGGGTCCGCCAGGCGGACCGCGGCCCGACCCGCGAGGTGGTCCCCAGTCTGGTGGCCGTCGGTGGAGACGGGCTGAGCGAGGACGTCGCCGAGGAGGTGCCGGCTCTGGCGCTCGCGTCGGTGGCCGCCCCGCTGTCAGACGAGCCGGAGGAGTCGCCGGAAGCGGAGCGCGAGCCCGGTCCGGTCGAGCCGGCCGATGTCGCGGCCGCGCTGCTCGAGGACGAGCTCGAGACGCCGGCCGAGGAAGAAGGGAAGCCGGAGGCCAGGCCGCGCCGCCGGCGCCGGGCCGCCGAAGCGGAGCCCGAGCGGGAACGGCTGTTCGGGCTGCCCACTCCCAGCGACGAGCCCGCCACCGAGGCCGAACGCGACCAGCGCCGCTTCGTCGCCCGGGACGCGCGACGGCGGATCGAGTGGACCGAGGAGGAGGAGTCGATGCGGGAAGCCGCCCGCATCGAGCACGAGGAGCTGGTGGAACGGGTGCGGGCGCAGGCCACCGAAGAGACGGCCCCGGCCACGGACGAAGAGGAGCGCCGGCGGGAGGAGGCGGAGGAAGAGGCCCGCCGCGCCGCCTCCGAGGAGTCCTACCGGACCGACCTCGAGGCGAGGCTGGCCGAAGCGGCGGCGTCGATCCCGGCAGGAGCCGCCCCGGCCGGGGAGGCCCCCGCAGAGGCCGAGCCACGTCCGGCCGCCGACGAGGAGACCCGGATCCGCCGCGCCGTCGAGCTCCGGGACCGCGTGGCCGCCCTGGTCCGCGATCTGGACCAATCCGACCTGGGTGACTTCGAGGCCATCGTCGACCGGCTGTCCCAGGACGCGGACCTGCGGATGATCACCGCGGCCCTGCTCAAGCAGCTCGCCGGGCAGGCGAGAGAAGGTGCGCGGCGGGCGCCGGCCCGCCCGGTCGCGGGCGGCCCGCCGGCGGCGGCGCCGGGCGAGACGGAAGGTCCGGAAGAGGACGAAGGCGAACACGACGAGGAGATGACCCGGCTGTTCATCTCGGTCGGCCGCCGGGCGCGGATGACCAAGGAGAAGCTGCAGCAGCTGGTCCTGGAGACCGCCGGGATCGATGCTTCCGAGATCGGGCGTATCGACCTGCTGCATAACTTCGCCTTCGTGGAGGTCCGCCGGGCCGTGGCGAGCCGAGTGGTGGAGGCGATGCACGAGAGCATCTTCCGTGGCCGGGAGATCTCGGTGGCCCCGGCGAAGTCGGAGGGCCGCGAGGAGGAGTGACCGGCCCGGCCGGCCCGGTCGGCCCGTAGGTCTGCCTGGCCAAGCTCGTTCGAAGGTCTGATGGTCCGCCGGCGCTGACCGACCTAGTCTCGGCGTATGGCCGAGCTTCCACTTCGTCGCCTCCTCGTCTACGTCGCCGTCGGCCTCGTGGTCTTCGGCGTAGGCGTGTGGGGACTCCTTTCCACCCGGACGTCCGGCGCGGGCACGGCCGCCGTGATCCATCAGCCGGACGGCTCTGACTCCGAGGCTCGAGGCGAACGACGCCGAGACGGGTGGCCAAGGCGGTTCCACCGGTCCCCCCTCCTCGGCGGCGGCGCCCCGCGGGAGCACGGGGACGACCGCGCGCCAGGTCTACGTCCAGATCCTCGGAGCGGTGCGCGATCCGGGCGTGTACGCCCTGCCGTTGGGCAGCCGCGTGTTCGCGGCGGTGGAGGCGGCCGGGGGACTGACGCCGGAAGCCGACGGCGAGGCGGTGTCTCTGGCCGCGACGGTGGCCGACGGGGGCCGGATCGTGGTGCCCGTGAAGGGAGCGGTCGGGGCCCCGCCGGCTGGGCAGGGCCCCGCCGGAGGCACGTCGGGCCAGATGGAGGCGGCGGCCGGTCCCGTCTCTCTCTCCACGGCGGCGGTGGAGGAGTTGGACCGCCTGCCCGGTATCGGCCCGGCCATCGCCGGGCGCATCGTCAGCTACCGGGAGGCGAACGGTCCCTTCACCTCGGTCGATGAGCTCGAAGAGGTACCGGGCATCGGTCCGGCGCTGCTCGAGCGTCTCCGAGACCTCGTCGTGCCGTGACGCCCGACGGGCGGGGCCGGCTCGAGACGTGGATCCGCGCCCGCCTGGGGCTGACTCGCGCCCTGCTGGGGTTGTCGGCCTTGGGTCTTGCGTCGGCCTCTCTGCTGCGACCGGATCCGGCGGTGGCGCTCGCCTGCCTGCTCGCCCTACTGGTCCTGTCCGGGGTGGGCACGGCCGTCGGTGGCCTGCGTCTCCGTCGCCGGCACGTTCCCGGCGCTCGTACGCAGCGCGCTGGTCGTCCTCGTGCTCCTGGCCGCTCTCGTGGCCGGTGTCGCCTTGGGAGCCGTCCGCCTGCGCTCCCTCGATCCCCCGCCGCTGCCGCCGGAGAGCCTGGGGAAAGAGATCGCCGTGGAAGGCGCGATCGACGGACCGTTCCGCTCCGGGAGCCGGGGGCGCCGAGGCGGCCTTCGCGATCACGCGGGTCGAGCCGGCGGGCGGGCCGGCCGCTTTCCTCGTGGGTCGAAGGGTGGCTCTGCGGGTGGGGGGTGGCGAGGAGCCGCTCCCCTCATGGAGTCAGGGGACGCGCCTCGGCGTCAGGGGACGCTTGGCGTTGCCCCGCCCCGGCAACGGCGACGGGTATGACGAGGCGGCCGTGCTCCGCAGCCGGGGCCTCGACCTGATCCTCGTCGCCCGGCCGGGGCAACTGACGGTCCTGGGTCGGCGCACCGGGTCGGCCGGCCTCGTGGACGGGGTGCGGCGGCACGGAGAGCGGTCCCTGGGGGAGGGAGTGACCGCGTCCGAGTCCGCTCTGCTTCGTGGTGTCATCCTGGGCGAGAAGGGGGACCTCGACCCTTCGCTGCTGGACGCCTTTCGGCGCAGCGGGACGGCCCACATCCTCTCCGTGAGCGGGCTGCACGTCGCGTCGCTGGCCGCGGCCGTGCTGCTGCTCGCCCGCCTGGCAGGTGTGCGGCGCGGCCGGGCCTCCGCGATCGCTCTGGCGGTCATACTCATGTTCACCCTGGTGACCGGCGCCGGGCCTTCCGTGGTTCGGGCCGCGGTGATGGCCGCGTGCGCGCTGGTCGCCTGGATGGCGGGTCGGGGCCGGGACCCGTGGCAAGCGCTCTTCGCCGCAGGCTGCGTCGTCCTGACCCTCGATCCGCGCTTCCTGCTCTCTCCCGGTTTTCAGCTGTCCTTCATCGCCGTCGTCGGTCTGCTGGCACTCGCCCCCGTCTTCCAGCGATGGCTCGAGCAGGTCGTGCCGGGCTGGCTCGCGTCTGCCCTGGGGGTGTCCCTGGCGGCGGGGCTGGCGACGGCGCCGATCTCCTTGGCTCATTTCGGGCAGACCTCGGCGGTCTCGGCCCTCGCCAACCTCTTGGTCGTGCCCGTCGCCGCGCCGGTGATGGCCCTCGGCCTTGCCAGCATCGCGGGGGGCGTGATCTGGCCAGGGATCAGCCACGCCTGCAATCTGGTCTGCTCGGTCCTGCTCTCCTGGGTCGTTCAGGTCGCCCAGGCCTTCGCGCGCGCCCCGGTGGTCACCCGCGCCGACCTCGGCACGGTGGCATGGGTGGCGGTCGGCCTGGCACTCTCGCTGCCGCTGGTCTTCGTCGCCCTCGGCCGGGCGCCTCCGTGGTGGGCCGCCTGGTCGCCTCTGGCTCGGCTACGCGTCCGTCCCGCCCGTCCCGGCCGTCGCTGGGTCGCCGTGCTGCTGCTGGTCGTCGTCGGCGTAGCGGGCGGGGTGGGCCTGGGGAGGATGGCCACCTCCGTGGCTCAGGCGGCCCTGGTGGCCCGCGGGCGAACGGCTTGGCCCGCGGCAGGAGAGGCGCGGATACTCGACGTCGGGCAGGGGAGTGCGCTCCTGGTGCGCACTGCAGGAGGTCACGCGGCGCTGATCGATGGCGGTCCGGCTGCGGGAGGACTGGCGGGCGAGCTCCGCCGTCTCGGCGTCCGGCGACTCGACGTGGTCGTCGTCACCCATCCCCATGCCGATCACTTCGCCGGTTTGCTTCAGGACGGGGTGCCGACCATCGGCCTCTTGGTCGATCCCGTCCAGGTGGTGCGCGATGAAGGCTCGACCGCGGGGCGGCCCCGGGCGGAGGACCGGGAGGCGACGTCGTACCTGGCCTTTCGCCGGCAGGTGCTGGCACGTGGCGGCCGGATCCTGCGAGCCGAGGACGGCTGGCAGGTCGGCCTGGACGAGGTCTCCATCGAGATCAGGGCCGGTCGGGGGTCCTTCGTGCTGAAGGACGGGCCGCGTCCGTGGGGGTCCTCCGTGCCGACCGGCGACCGCCTGAACGAGGGCTCCCTGGTGGCGATCGTGCGGTCCGGGAGCCTTGCTATACTCGACCCCGGCGACGCCGAGGCGCCGGTGCTGGAGCGGCTGGGACTCGGTCCCACGGACCTGGTGATCGTGCCGCATCACGGCAGCCGGGGTGCCGTTTCCCGGCATCTTCTGGATGCTCTCCAGCCTCGGATCGCCTGCATCTCGGTCGGAGCGGGCAACTCGTTCGGCCATCCGGAAGCGTCAACGCTGGCCCAACTGGAGGAGGCTCACGTGCAGGTCCTTCGGACCGATCGGTCCGGCTCGCTCGCCTTCCCGCTGGGAGGGTCCGCGTCGGCGGCTTCGCCGACCCCCTCGCGTCCGCCCGGATGAGCACGAAGCGCCCCGAGAAGCCGCCGCTGAAACCGGTCTACCTGATCCTGGGTGACGACGGACCCAAGGTCGAGCGTGCCCTCCAGCGGCTCCGGCAGCGCATCGTGGAGGAGTCCGGAACCGAGTTGAACATCGATGAGTTCCGGGCGGGCCAGCACGGGGCGGCCCAGGTGGTGGCTGCCGCGAACACGCTTGCGTTCCTCGGGGGCGTCCGTCTGGTCCTCGTCCAAGGGGTGGAGGCGTGGAAGAAGGCCGACAAGGAGGCCATCGCCGCCTACCTGCGCTCGCCGGCTCCGGACGCCTGTCTTGCTCTTGTGGGCGAGAAGCTGCCGGCCGCCGACCCCTTGCGGAAGGCGGTCACGGCGGCCGGCGACATCCTGGAGTACGTCGCCCCCAAACACTGGCAGCTGCCCGAGTGGGCGTCGCAACAGGCGGGCAGGCTCGGTCTTCAGCTGGCGGCACCCGAGGCCAGGTTGCTGGTGGACCGGGTGGGCGACAACCAGCAGATCATCTTGCGGGAGATCGAGAAGCTCGCGGCATACCGGGGACGAGGTCGGGCCACCGCCGAGGACGTCGAACTCCTTGCGGCGCGTACCCTCGACGCTCGCGTGTTCGACTTGGTCGACGCGGTTGCCACTGGGGACGCCCGGGGTGCGTTCGCGGTGCTCGAAGACCTCTACGTGGCCGGCGAGAAGCCCGGTGGACTGTTCTTCCGCCTTGTGCGCCATTTCGACCAGCTCTACCAGGCGGTCGTCCTGCGGGACGAGGGCTGGCCGGCCGAACAGATCCGCGCGGAGCTGGGGATGAAGCCGTTCCCCGCGAAGAAGCTGATCCAGCAGGCGTCGTCGTTCCACAGCGACAGCGCCCGCCGGGCCCTCGGCGTGCTGGCGGGCAGCGACGCCCGGATGAAGGGGATGGGCGACCTTCCGGCGGAGCTGGAGCTGGAGCTCTGCATCGGGCGCCTGGCGGCGGTGCAAGGGTGAGAAGGCGGCGGGAAGCCGCGGGCCGCCAGGAGCGGCCCGGCGGCTTACAGCGTGGAGAGGATGCGGGAGACCTGCGACTTCTTGCGAGCGGCGTTGTTCTTGTGGATGGCCCTCTTCGCCGCTGCCTTGTCGATGGTCGAGGCGAGCCGCTTGGCCACCTCCTGCGCGGAGTCAGCATCGCCGGTCGCGGCCGTGGCCTTGAGGCGACGGAAATAGGTCTTGATGGAAGACTTGTAGCGCAGGTTCTCGAGGCGCTGACGGTCAGCGATCCGGACGCGCTTGCGCTGCTGCTTGGTGTTCGCCATGCTCACCTCCTCAGGGGCGTGCCTTCCCTTAAAAGCCGACGGAGTTTAGCATAGCCCGCTAGCATGAGCAACGACCGGAAAAGGCGGCTGGCGACCGCCGCCGCCTTTCTTACCGCTGCCACGGCGGCCTCCCGCGTGCTGGGCCTCATCCGCGAGATGGTGATGGTCTCCTTCCTCGGGTTGGGTGCCGGCATGGGTGCCTTCACGGTCGCGTTCAAGGTGCCCAGCCTGGTGCGCACCCTGCTGGCCGACACGGCCTTGAGCGCCGCCTTCATCCCGGTGTTCTCGGAGCTCCTGGAGAAGGGGCACCGACGGCGGGCGTGGCAGATGGCAGCGGCGGTCACCCTGATCTCGTTCGTGGTGCTGGGGGTGATCAGCCTCCTGGGCATCGTCTTCGCCCCGCAGGTGATCCGCCTGGCCGCCCCGGGCTACCGCGATCAGGAGACGATCGCCCTGGCCGTCCACCTCACGCGCATCATGTTCCCCACGGTGGTGGTGTTCGGCATGGGCGGGATCCTCATGGGCATCCTCAACACCTACGACCACTTCGCCCTGCCCGCCCTGGCTCCGATCCTCTGGAACCTCATCATCATCGCCGGCGTGGTCCTCTTCTCCGGGCACTTCGGTTTCGGAGCTCTGGCCTGGGCCGTCCTGATCGGCGCGGTGATCGAGGTCGCCATCCAGATCCCCGCCGTGCTGCAGCGCCGGGAGGCGAGGCTCAGTCGTCCCGCTCTGCGCGATCCGGCGGTGCGTCAGGTGGGCGTGTTGCTGGGCCCGGTGGTGCTGAGCCTGGGCATCATCAACTTCAACGCGTTGATCGACACCATCGTGGCCAGCTACATCAGCGATCCCGCCCCGGCCTACATCGACAAGGCCTTCCGGCTGTTCCAGCTCCCGCAGGGGATGTTCGCCGTGGCCATCGGTACCGTGCTCTTCCCGACGCTCTCCCGCCTGGCCGCCACCCGCCGTTTCGCGGAGTTCCGAGAGGCGCTCGGCCTCGGACTCCGGCAGATCTTCTTCGTCACCCTGCCCTTCACCGCGTTCTTCCTCCTCCTGGCCGGTCCGACCACGCGGCTGATCTACGGGAACGGCGACGTGGTCAAGGCGGAGGAGGTGGCCCAGGTCGCCTGGGCCCTGACCTTCTTCAGCATCGGCATGGCCTTCGTCAGCGGCAACACGCTGCTCACCCGCGCCTTCTACGGCATCCAGAAGAGCTGGCTTCCCCTGACCGTCGGCGCCGTCAACCTGGTGCTGAACCTGGGGCTCGACCTCCTGCTGTACCGCCCGTTGGGCGTCGGCGGCATCACGCTGTCGACCTCGCTGGTGTCGCTCTTCAACT
This sequence comes from uncultured Actinomycetota bacterium, assembly GCA_963796315.1. GTDB lineage: Bacteria > Actinomycetota > Thermoleophilia > RBG-16-64-13 > RBG-16-64-13 > CAWCLH01. The sequence continues at coordinate 760,749 of CAWCLH010000020.1, read as the reverse complement.
TCCTGGCGCTGTTCGTGCTGCTGCGGCGCGATCTCGGCCGGCTGGGCGGGCGCGAGTTCCTGCAGTCGACCCTCCGGTCACTGCTGGCGACCCTGCCGCTCGCCGCCGGGTCACTCTTGTCCTGGTACGTGCTGGATCGGTGGCTTGGCCGGTCGGTCCCCGCGCAGCTGGTCAGCCTGGGCACGGCCTACCTCGTCGGGGCCGCCCTGTACGTGGCGGCGGCCCGCCTGCTACGCATCCCGGAGTTGGACGATCTGCTGGACGTGGTGCGCCGTCGCCCCCGGGTGGAAGTACCCACCCCTCCTGCCTTCGACTGACGCCGCCCGTCCGGGGCCGGCGGTCAGGGGCTGGGGTACAATGTCATGCTTCATGACTGACTTCGCGCACATCCGCAATTTCTCGATCATCGCCCACATCGACCACGGTAAGTCGACGCTGGCCGACCGCATCCTCCAGATCACCCACACGGTGGCCGAACGGGAGATGCGGGAGCAGATGCTCGACCGGATGGACCTGGAGCGGGAGCGCGGCATCACCATCAAGGCCCAGGCCGTGCGCGTCTTCTACAAAGCCCGGGACGGCCAGGACTACCAGCTCAACCTGATCGACACTCCAGGGCACGTGGACTTCACCTACGAGGTGTCCCGCAGCCTGGCCGCCTGCGAGGGCGCCCTGCTCGTGGTGGACGCCAGCCAGGGGATCGAGGCGCAGACGCTGGCCAACACCTACCTGGCGCTGGAGAACGACCTGGAGATCGTGCCGATCCTCAACAAGATCGACCTGCCCGGAGCCGAGCCCGATCAGCGCACCCAGGAGATCGTCAACCTGATCGGCTGCGAGCCGGAGGACGTGCTCCGCATCTCGGCCAAGACGGGCGAGGGAGTGGAGGACGTGCTGGAGGCCGTGGTGAGCCGCATCCCGGGACCCACCGGCAGCCTCGAGGGCCCGGCGCGGGCGCTCATCTTCGACTCCCTCTACGACCAGTACCGGGGGGTCGTCGCCTTCGTCCGCGTGGTCGACGGCACCTTCCGCAAGAACGACATCCTGCGCGCCTTCGCCACCCAGCGCAAGAGCGAGGTGGAGGAGGTCGGCATCTTCAGCCCGGACATGCTCAAGACCGACCACCTGCAGGCGGGCGAGGTGGGCTACATCATCGCCGGCATCAAGGACGTGGCCCACCTGCGCGTGGGGGACACGCTGACCCACGCCGCCCGGCCGGCCGAGCAGGCGCTCCCCGGCTACCGAGAGGCCACCCCGATGGTGTTCTGCGGCCTGTTCCCCATCGACGGCGACGACTACCCGGCGCTCAAGGACGCGCTGGAGAAGCTCTCGCTCAACGACGCCTCGCTGCACTGGGAGCCCGAGACCTCCCGCGCCTTGGGCTTCGGCTTTCGTTGCGGCTTCCTGGGGCTGCTGCACATGGAGATCGTCCGGGAGCGGCTGGAGCGCGAGTTCACGCTCGAGCTGCTGACCACCATGCCCAACGTGCGCTACGAGGTGGCGCTCATCAACGGCGAGGTGCGCTCGGTCAGCAACCCGGTGGACTTCCCCGATGCAGGCCTCATCCAGGAGGTGCGCGAGCCCTACATCGCCGCCAGCATCCTGGTGCCCAACGACTTCGTCGGGACGGTCATGGAGCTCTGCCAGGAGAAGCGCGGCACGTTTCGCGACATGGAGTACCTCTCGGCCGAACGCGTCCGTCTCGCGTACGACCTGCCCCTGGCCGAGATCGTGCTGGACTTCTTCGACCTCCTGAAGACCCGGACCAAGGGCTACGCCAGCCTGGACTACGAGCTCAAGGACTACGAGCCGGGCGAGCTGGTCAAGCTCGACATCCTCATCGCCGGGGACGTGGTGGACGCTCTCAGCCTCATCGTCCACAAGGACAAGGCGTACGCGGTCGGCCGGGCCCTGGTGGAGCGGCTGCGCAAGCGCATCCCCCGCCAGCTGTTCGAGGTCGCCATCCAGGCAGCCGTGGGCAGCCGCATCATCGCGCGCGAGACGGTCCGGGCCCTGCGCAAGGACGTCATCGCCAAGTGCTACGGCGGCGATATCAGCCGGAAGCGGAAGCTCCTCGAGAAGCAGAAAGCGGGGAAGAAGCGGATGAAGATGGTCGGGACGGTGGAGATCCCGCAGGAGGCCTTCCTCGCCGTGCTGGACCTGGAGGAGAAGGCGTAGGAGCGCTCATGGGCGACGCGTCAGGCACTCCGCCCCGGGAGCGAGGACGCCCTCCGAGCGAGCCTCGCGAGTCAGCGAGCACCACGGAGCGAGGACGCCCTGTGAGCGAGCCTCGCGAGTCCTCGAGCGCAGTGAGCGAACAGGGCGTCCGAGCGCTGTACGTGCACCTCCCCTTCTGCCGTTCGCGCTGCGGGTACTGCGATTTCCGCTCCGAGCCCATCGGGCCGCACGCCCGCGCCGGTCGGCTGCAGCAGGTGGTCGACGCCGTCGGGCGCGAGCTGGAGCAGCGGGCGTCGCTGCTGGCGCCCCGGCTGCGGACGGTCTACGTCGGCGGAGGGACGCCCACGGCGCTGCCACCCGACCTGTTGCTGCCGCTGGTGCGCCGGCTGGCGAGTCGGCTGGAGCCCGGGGGAGAGCTGACCGTCGAGGCCAACCCGGGTACCGTCGACGCCCCGCTGCTCGCGGATCTGCGGGAGGCGGGAGCGACCCGTCTCTCCCTGGGGGTGCAGAGCTTCGCTCCCTCCCTGTTGGCCTCGCTGGGGCGGCGGGTGACGGTCCAGGAGGTGCAGGACGCGCTGGCGGCGGTGCGCGAGACGGGGTGGACCGACTGGAACCTGGACCTGGTGTTCGGCATGCCGGGGCAGGATGGGGCGGCGGCCCGGGAGGATGTCCGGCGGGCGCTGGACTCCGGCGCGCCCCACCTCTCGCTCTACGACCTCTCCTACCCGTCCCGCTACGCCCGTCGACTGGCGGTGGGCGCGAGGGAGACGGCCGCCGACTTCGCGGAGGCACACTACGCCGAGGTCGTGCGGGCGCTGACCGCCCGTGGCCATCAACGGTACGAGATCTCGGCGTTCGCGCTGCCCGGACACCGTTGCCGGCACAACCTGACCTACTGGCACGGGGAGGACTACGTCGGCGTGGGACCGTCGGCCGTCGGCACCGTGGGGCTGGTGCGTTGGACCAACCCGGGGACGGTGCGGGCCTACCTCGCGGGGCAGGCGCCCACCACGGAGACCCTGACCCCGCGGCTGCGCCTCTACGAGGAGGCGATGCTCCGTCTGCGCACGGCGGACGGCATCGAGGAGTCGCGGTTCGCGTCGGTGCTCGAGCCTGCGGCGGTGGAGGGGCTCCTGGGTGGGGGGCTGCTCCAGAGGGCCTGTGGTATCCTTTCGTTGACCCGGCGGGGCTTCGATCTGAGCACGGGTATCCTGGCCCGCGTGCTCCGGGATCCGTCGCCCGGCCCCCCTCCTTCCACGGCAGGCATGCCATGAAGCTCTCGGAGAGACAACAGGCTATCCTGAACGTGGTCACGGAGCGCTACATCCGCTCCGGCAGCCCGGTGTCCTCGAAGGCCGTGGCCGCCGACGCCGGCTTCAAGGTCTCGCCTTCCACCGTACGCAACGAGTTCTCGGTGCTGGAGGAACACGGCTACCTGACCCACCCGCATACCTCCGCGGGCCGGGTGCCCACCAGCCACGGCTATCGGGAGTTCGTCGATTGGCTGCTGCAGCGGAAGGCAGCCCTCGAGCTTCAGCGGCCGCTCGTGCCGCCGCGCGCCCTGGCACGGGAGGTCGACGTGGCCCTGCAGCAGACCAGTGAGGCGATGTCTCAGGCGACCAACCTGCTGGCTTTGGTCGTCGCGCCGTTCGCCAGCGGGGCCCGCATCCGTCACATCGAACTGCTCCGCCTGCAGCCCAACCTGGTGATGGTGGTGTTCATCCTGTCCACCGGGCGGGTCTCCAAGCAGATCATCGATTTTCCGGCGGCGGTCGATCCCGGCATGGTCGAGTGGGCCCGCTCCTACCTCAACGAGGTGCTGGAGGATCACCTGCTGACCGAACGGCTGGTGCGCAACGCGGCCGAGAACCCGGAGCTCGCTTCCCGGGAGCGGACCTTCCTGGACACCTTGGCCCCCGCCTTCGAGTTGCTGCTCGACGAGCCGTCCAGCGAGGCCCTCTACATCGGGGGAGCCTCCCGGCTGGTCTCCGAGTCCGCCTTCCAGGACCTGTCCGAGCTCCGCGATCTCCTGATGCTGCTGGAGGAGCGGTACGTGCTCCTGCGGACGCTGCGGACCGCCCTGCGCACCGGCCGGGTGGTGGTCAGCATCGGCGAGGAGAACCCCGACGAGGCACTCCGCAGCTTCTCGGTGGTGGCGGCCAGCTACGGTCTGCCCCAGCGGGGTCTGGGGACGGTCAGCCTGGTCGGACCCACCCGCATGGACTACGAGATGGCCATCGCCACCGTCCGCAGCACCGCGCAACTCCTGTCCACCTTCGTTGAGGACCGTTACGAATGACACGTGACTACTACGACGTGCTCGGCGTCTCCCGCGACGCCGATGCCCAACAGGTCAAGAAGGCCTACCGCAACCTGGCTCGCAAGCTCCATCCGGATGCGAACCACGCCGATCCGGAAGCCGAGGAGAAGTTCAAGGAGATCAGCGAGGCCTACGAGGTGTTGAGCAACCCAGAGCGCCGCCAGGTGTACGACCTGTACGGGCACGACGGGCTCCGCGGCGCCGGGCAGCAGGGCGGCTTCGGCGGTTTCACCGACTTCACCGACATCTTCGACGCGTTCTTCGGGGGCGCGTTCGGGGGGACGGGGCGGCAGCGGCGCAACGGGCCGGAGCGGGGTCGGGACGTCCAGGTCGAGCTGGAGCTCGACCTGGAGGAGGCGGCCTTCGGGGTGACCCACGACATCACCGTCGAGTTGCTGGACGTCTGCCGGGAGTGCGGAGGCGCCGGCACCACCGATCCGAGCTCCGTGCAGACCTGTCCACAGTGCCAGGGTTCCGGCGTGATCCAGAACGTGCGCCGGACTCCCTTCGGTCAGATGGTCCAGACCTCCACCTGCAACCGCTGCCGAGGCGAGGGCAAGGTCATCGGCGATCCGTGCCCGGTCTGCCACGGTCGGCGCCGCGCGCTTCGGGAGAAGACGCTGTCGGTCGAGGTACCGGCCGGCGTGGCCGATGGGCAGCAGGTGCGATTGACCGGGCAGGGCGAGGCGGGCGACCGGGGCGGCCGTCCGGGCGACCTCTACGTCCACATCACCGTGCGGCCCCACGAGCTGTTCGACCGCGTGGGCGACGACATCCTCTACCGGCAGGACCTGACCATGGTGCAGGCCTCCCTGGGCGCGACCCTGACCGTGCCCACGCTCGACGGGGAAGAAGAGGTGGAGTTCGTTGCCGGGACCCAGCCCGGCGAGGTCAAGGTCCTCAAGGCGCGGGGCGTCCCGCATCTGCATCGCGGGGGGCGCGGCGACCAGCAGATCCTGGTCAACGTCATGGTGCCCCGGAACTTGAACGAACGCCAGCGCGAGCTGCTGGAGGAACTGGACGGGTGCTGCGGGATGGAGCACTACCAACACAAGCCCGAGGGCATCTTCAGCCGCATCAAGCAGCTGCTGACCGGATGAGCCGGGGCACGCCGGGGCGGAGCTCGTAACGTGGGAGCCGATCCCGCCGTACGCGTCTCGGTACCGCTGCCCTGGGCCGACGTCGCCGGGGCCGTCCTGATGGAGCTGCTGGGTCCCTTCCAGCAGCTGGACGACGAGTCTCAGGCCCACCTGCTCTTCTACCCCTTCCGGCATGGCTCCGGCTACGTGGACGACGAGGCCATCGTGGGCAAGCTTCCCGACGACCCGGACCTGACCGGCCGAGTGGAGATAGAGCGGGTGCTGGTCCCCGGCGGCTGGGAGGAGGGATGGAAGGACCATTTCCGCCCCCTGACCGTGGGTCGGCTGTACGTGCGTCCTCCCTGGGAACCGCCGCCCGACCCGTCGCTCCACGACGTGGTGCTGACCCCCGGTCTGGCCTTCGGCACCGGGCTGCATGCGACCACGCGGGCCATCCTCCTCCACATGCAGGAGGGGGAGATCGGCGGCCCGGTGTTGGACGCCGGTACCGGCTCCGGCATCCTGTCCGTGGCCGCTGCCATGCTGGGGTACGGACCGGTGCGGGCCTTCGACAACGACCCCTTGGCGGTCGAGGCCGCTCGCTCGAACGTCCGGGCCAACAGGGTGGACGTGGAGGTCTGGCTGGCCGACGTCGCCGACGTGGGCCGGGAGTGGGTGCAGGACGCCACCGTCTTCGCGAACATCACGGCCGAGCCGGTGGTGGCGCTGCTCGGCCGGTTGACGGCCCTGGGCGCGCCGGTGCGGCGCCTGCTGGCCGCCGGCATCCTGGCAGGCGAGCAGGAAGGGCTGGTCGTCGCGACCGCCCGCGAAGCCGGGCTGCATCTTCGGACCCGGCGGGCGGACGGGGAGTGGGTGAGCATGGAGCTCGTCCGCCACCCCTCCTAGCCGATGCCCCGGCCGAAACGTCCCAGCCGGGCCGCGCGCAAGCAGCAGCAACGTGGCTCCGCCCGCGCTTCCCGCCTCGGTGGCCCGTCGTCCCGGGGGACACCGCGGCCGAAGAAGCACCGAGTGTACCGGTCCGGCGTCGCGGAAGCGGGCCAGAAGGCGGGCAACGGCCAAGGCAAGCCGGGCGCCGAGCCCCAGCCCATCGCCGGCGTGGTGGTGAGGCGGGGCAAGCATCTCGAGGTCGAGCCGCTGTTCCAGGAAGGGACGGCGCTCCTGGTCGCGCGCGACGGAGTGAAGCCGCAGTCCGGCGATCTCGTGCTCTATACCTACAGCCATGCGCGGCGGGTCCGCATCCTCAAGGTGATCGGCCGGAAGACCGTCCTGGCCGACGTGCTCGAGGCTCTGTTGCTGGACACGCTGGTCGTGCGAGGGTTCTCCCGAGAGGTGCTGGCCGACGCCGCCGCGGCGGCGGCGTTGGAGGAGCGGCGTGACACTTTTCGGTCCGACCTGCGCGACCTGTACACCTTCACCGTGGATCCGGAGACCGCCCGCGACTTCGACGACGCGCTCTCGTTTGCGCCTGCTCCGGACGGTCTGACCACGGTCTACGTCCACATCGCCGACGTCTCCTACTACGTGGACGAAGGGACCGACCTGGATGACGAGGCCCTGCGCCGGGCCACCTCGGTGTACGTTCCCACGGGAGTGGAGCCGATGCTTCCGGACATCCTCTCGTCCGGGGTCTGTTCGCTCCAACCGGGGGTGGACCGGAAGGCGGTCACCGTGGAGGCCGACGTCACCTCGGGTGGAGTGGTCCGCCGGGTGCTCTTCTACCGCTCGCTGATCCGCAGCGACCGGCGGCTGAGCTACGAAGAACTGGAGTCCGTGTTCCAAGGGCGAGGCCGACCCGCCTCCCGGACTCTCCGCCGTCCTCGCCCTGGGCCGGCCGTTGGCCCAGACCCTGCGGGAGAACCGTTTCCGGCGGGGGAGCCTGCGCATCACCTCCACGGAGCCCGCCTTCCACCACGACGAGCAGGGTGTCATCGTGGGAGCCCATCGGGCCGAGGAGTTGGAGAGCCACGGCTTCATCGAAGAGTACATGCTGTTGGCCAACGAGCAGGTGGCGAGCTACCTGGAGCGGGAGCACGTCCCGGCCGTCTACCGGGTGCACGACGCGCCCGATCCCTTCCGCGTGGACCACCTGTTGGACATGCTCTCCAGCCTGGACCTGCCCACGCCGGTCTTCGACCCCCTGGCGGCCACGCCCGCCGAGGTCCGGCGCGTGGTGCGCGAGACGGCCGAGTGGGTGGACCGGGTCACGCCCAAAGGCCGGGGCAAGGAGGCACTGGTATCGCAGGTACTGCGCGCTCAGGCCCGCGCCGTCTACCAGACCGAGAACATCGGTCACTTCGGCCTGGCTCTGGGGACCTACACGCACTTCACCTCGCCCATCCGACGCTACCCCGATCTCCTCGTCCACCGCGCGCTCCTGGGGCGTCTGGGCCTCGACCAGCGTCCGGTCACCTCCACCCTCTCCGAGTGGGCCGAGCACTGCTCTCGGATGGAGCGCGAGGCGGCCAAGGTGGAGTTGCGGGCCGACGACATCGCTCTGGCGCACCTGCTCAAGTCACGCCTGGACGGGGCAGGGTGGCAGACGGTCTTCGAGGGGCAGATCGTCAGCCTGGTCCACGCCGGGGCCTTCGTGCTGTTCGACGAGCTCTACGAGGGCTTCCTACCCGCCCGGGTGCTGCCCGGCGACTACTACGAGCTCAACGAGCTGGGGACCGCCCTGGTGGGACGGCGGACCGGCGCCGCCTACCGATTGGCCGACCTGCTGCCGATCACGGTCACCGGCATCGACGAGGCTCGGGGCAAGGTGAACCTTGCCCTCCCCACCGAGGACCGCGACGAGCGGCCCTCTGCCCGGCACCCCCGACCCGGAGGTACCCCATGAATCCCGACCCGAAAGCCTGGCTCGACAACCTGCGGAGGCCGATGCCCCTTTCTCGCAAGCTGCGGCTCCTCGGGAGCAACCAGTGGTCCAAGCTGCGCAACCGGCAGCCCTGCTGCGGTCACCCCGGGGAGCCTGGCTGTTGAATGCCCGCTCCGGCGTCCGGTCAGGACGACCAGCAGACCTCGGCAGACGCACAGCGTCATGGCGATCTGGGCCACCACCATCACGCCCACCCGCACGGCCCCCTCGAACGCCGGCACCGGGGCTCGGCGGCCGGCCAGGACCATGAGGACCCGCCGGCCTGATCCCACCCTCTACTCCGGCCCGCCCGCTGCCGATAGGAAGGACGCGGGGTCGCTCCCGCCGTCGGCGGTCACGGTCGCGAAGGAGGAGGCATGGAGTACGGGCGGGCGGTCACCTTCCCTCTGCAGGACCCATCCTGGGTGGGCAAGGTGGCACTGGGTGCCCTCATCGGGCTCGTGCCCATCGCCAACATGGCTCAGGCGGGGTACGGACTGGAGGTGACGCGGCGCGTGGCCGAGGGCGACTCGGAGGAGCTGCCGCGCTGGGACCGGTTCGGTCAGTACGTGTCCAAGGGTTTCGGTGTCTCGGTCGCGAGCTTCCTCTGGAGCCTGCCCGTGCTGCTGCTGGGCCTGCTGGCGGTGCTCTGGGGCCTGCAGGGGACACAGCTCACCTCGGTCTCCTCCGGCGACGGCGTGGCCGTGCTGACTCCCGCCCCGGGGGCCGGCCTGCTGGTGGTCGCCTTCCTGGCTCTGCTGGTGGGCGCCGTCTTGTGGGCGGCGTTCCCGGTCGCGATGCTCCGCTACGCGGTCACCGGGCAATGGGTCAGCATGTTCGACTTCGGGTGGATCCTCCGCTACCTGGGCGAGAACCTGGGGACGTATCTGCTCATGTTGCTGGTGGTGTCGGTGGTGGGGGTGGCGGGCGGTCTGGTCGTCCTGCTGCTGCAAGCGGTGCCGTTCCTGGGGATCCTGGTGCTGCTGCCCGCCGCCTTCTGGATGATGCTGGTGCTCGGTCATCTGCTCGGTCAACTGGGGCGCCAGGCTCGGACCGTCTGAGCGGTCACCCCGCCGTCGGTCTGCTCCCCCCGGCGGACCCGCGGCTCCCTCCGGGGCGGAGGCGACGTGTCGACCTCCGCCCCCTCCTCACTCCGGCGTCACGCCGGGCGGCCAAGCGGCCGCCCGGGCGACCTGACTCTCCCGCGGGCGGGAGAGGAGCCGGGTATACTCCCTGGACCATGAAGCCCGTCGGCATCAAGCTCATCGCCCAGAACCGCAAGGCGTACCACGATTTCTTCATCGAGGAGACGTTCGAAGCCGGCGTGGTCCTGACCGGCACAGAGGTCAAGTCGCTGCGCGACGGACGGGCGAACCTGCGCGACTCCTACGCGTCCTTCGAAGAGGGCGAGCTGTACCTGACGGGCGTGCATATCAGCCCGTACGACCAGGGCAACATCTTCAACCACGACCCGCTCCGGCGCCGGAAGCTCTTGATGCACGCCAAAGAGCTGCGCAAGCTCCACGCCACGATCAAGGAGAGCGGCTACACGCTGGTACCGACCAAGCTCTACTTCAAGGACGGTCGGGTGAAGGTGGAGATCGGGCTGGCCCGAGGCAAGAAGCTCTACGACAAGCGGGAGGCGATGGCCAAGCGCGACGCCGCCCGGGAGGTCGAACGCGCCCTCCGCCAGCGTCAACGGGGCGACTAGGGACGTGCCGGTCGTCGGGGCTGGTATATACTTGACTATGCAGGCATGACTCCGTGCATGGCCGGCTTCTTCTGGGGGGCGACTGGTTTCGACGGGGCTCAGGTCTGAGTCAGAGTAGCGAGCCGAGATCCCAACCGTTCTCGTTAAACAGGTTGGAAACAACATCTGCCAATGAAGAACTGGCACTGGCCGCCTAAGCTAATCCCTTAGGCGCCTGTCGCTCCTCCTTCGTCCGTCGAGGAGATGAGCGGCATTATGCAGACGGACTCACCTTCGGCGAGCGTCGCCGGCACCGGAGGGACAGGAAGGCGGCTAGTCAGACGCACCCATCCTCTACGGGGGCGCGAGGCGAAACAACAAAGTAGGGGATACGCTCGTAGAAGCTTTGTCCAGACGGGTCTCGGACGGGGGTTCGATTCCCCCCGCCTCCACTCACCACCGCCGGGCGGCGCCGCCGCCCGGCCCCCCGGCGCACGGCCGTACGCATCGCGGGCTACCAAGGAGAAGGCTGATGGCGAAGGGGGAGAGGCTCGGCCGCGCACAGGTCTCGAGCGACCGTGGCGCGACGGCGAGGGCGGTGTTGCACGAGGCCCTCCGCCGGCGGGAAGGGGCCCTCGACGAGTCGGCCGGCAAGGCGCTCTTCCGCGCGTACGGTATCCCGGTCGTCGCCGGCATCGCCGCCCACTCGCTGGAGGAGGCGCGGGAGGCGGCCGGGGCGCTGGGCTACCCCCTGGTCCTCAAAGGTCTCTCGCGCACCATCCAGCACAAGAGCGACTCCGGCCTGGTGATCCTGGACGTGCGCGACCGAGACGGCCTGGATTCCGCCTACGCCCTCCTGCAGGAACGGGGAGGCGAGGCCCTGGATGGCGTGCTGGTGGAGCGCTTCGTTCCCACCGGCCGGGAGTTCGTCGCCGGCATGTTCCGGGATGCGCAGTTCGGTCCGGTGGTGATGTTCGGCTTGGGTGGCGTGCTCACGGAGGCGCTGGACGACGTGGCCTTCGCCGTGGCCCCGCTCAGCGAGCGGGACGCCGAGGGATTGCTGGACGCCATCCGCACCCGCCGTCTGCTCGGGGAGTTCCGGGGGGCTCCGGCGGTCGACCGCCCGGCCCTCGTGGGCATCCTGCAGGCTCTGGGACAGCTCGCCCTGGACCATCCCGAGATCGCCGAGGTCGATATCAACCCGCTGCTGCTGGACGACGGCCGTCCGGTCGCCGTGGACGCGCTGGTCAGCCTCTCGCCCGACGGCGTCCCCGCCCAGCGGCACGTCCGTCCGGCGCTGCCCGCCTCGATCATGGCCAATCTGGACGCCGTGTTCAATCCGCGCAGCGTCGCCGTCGTGGGCGCCTCCAACGACCCCATGAAGTGGGGCGGCATGATCACGGTGAGCATCCTGAGCGGCGACTACCCGGGGCCGGTGTATCGGGTCAACCCCCGCGGGGGAGAGGTGCTGGGCGAGCGGGCCTACACCACCCTGGACGAGCTGCCGGAGGCGCCCGACCTGGTGCTGGTCGCCGTGCCGGCCCCCGCCGTGCGCGAGGTGATCGAGGCGGCCGGCAGGCGCGGCAGCCGGGCGGTGGTGGTGATCTCGGCGGGGTTCTCCGAGCTGGACGCCGCCGGGGCCGCTCTCGAAGCGGAACTGGCGGCCACCGCCCAGGAGCAGGGAGTGGCGCTGGTGGGCCCCAACTGCATGGGCGTCATGTCGTCCTGGAGTCGCTTCTTCGCGACGGGAGCCAAGATCCTTCAGCCCGAGCCGGGGCCGGCCAGCTTCATCTCCCAGTCCGGCAACCTGGGCATCCAGCTGATGGCCGGGGCAGAACGCCGGAAGACCGGCGTGGGTAAGTTCATCGGCGTCGGGAACGAGGCGCTGGTCAGCACCACCGACGTGTTCGCCCACTTCCGCGACGACCCGGAGACGGGCGTGGTGCTGGCCTACGTCGAGGGGGTCGAGGACGGCCGCCGGTTCTTGGAGGTGGCACGGGAGACCACCCAGAAGAAGCCGATCGTCCTCCTGCACGCGGGCGAGAGCGCGGAAGGTCAGCGGGCGGCGGCGTCGCATACCGGGGCCATGGCCGGCTCCGCCCGGGTGTTCAACGGCATGGTACGCCAGGCGGGCATCATCGCGACGACCGACCCGGACGAGTTCTTGGATCTGGGTCTGGGCTTCTCCTGCCTCCCCCTGCCTCGCGGGCGCCGAGTGGGTGTCGTCACGGTCGGGGGCGGCTGGGGGGTGGTCAGTGCCGACGAGGTGGCCCGCAGCGGTCTGGAGCTCGCCACCCTGCCGGCGGAGGTCATCGAGGAGATCAGCGCCGTGTTGCCCGCGTTCTGGAGCCACGGCAACCCGGTCGACCTAGTGGGCACGCTCACGCCGGGTGCTGTCGAGACCGCGGTGCGGGCGGTCGTCCGCAGCGACGTGGTGGACGCCGTGGTGGTCCTGGGCGTCGTCGGGATGCTGACCGCCCCCATCGAGTCCATCGATGCAACCCGGCGCATCCGCGAAGCGGCCGGCGTCACCTTCGGACCGGGCGACCTGCCCGTCGCCGACGCCCTCTGCCAACGTGAGGGGCGTTTCATCGCGGAGATGGGGGCTTTGATGAACGAGTTCCAGAAGCCGGTCATCAGCGTGTCGTTCACGCCGATGGACCGGGCCGTCTTCCCCGCCGGCGGCCAGCGCTACTCGGCGGTGGTCCTGCCCTCACCGCTGAGCTCCATCCGCATCCTGGCGCGCATGGCGGAGTACTCGGTCTACCGCCAGGCGCCGTCCGCGGGCGACGGCGGGGCCGCGTGAGCTCGTCTGCCCCCACAGCCCGCGCGACGTGACCTCTCTTCCTGCATCCATCCGGGCGGCGCTGCGGAGAGAGGGAGGTCTCGTCACCTTCGCGCGCTTCATGGAGCTCGCGCTGACCGATCCCGAGGCCGGCTACTACACCTCGCCTTCTCGCCGGTTGGGTGAACGCGGCGACTTCACCACCGCACCGCGCAAGGTGCCGGCCTTCAATCGGGCGCTGGCCGACCTCCTGGCGGAGCTGGTGGACGCGGCGGTGACGGCCTGCGGAGCCCGGTCGGCGGCCGACGCCCCGGTCGTGATCTACGAAGTGGGTCCGGGTGAGGGGGACCTGGCCGCCGGCGTGCTCGCCCGGTGGGCTCGGGAGCGACCGGAACTCCGCGATCGCGTCGCCTACCGGTTGGTGGAGGTGGGCGAGGGCCTGCGGGATCGGCAGCTGGAGGCGCTCCGCCCGGTCATGGCCCAGGGTTGGTCGGTGACGTGGCAGCCCGTGCTCGCCGATCCGGCGGACGCTCCCCATGTCGCCATCGTGGTGACCAACGAGCTGCTGGACGCTCTGCCGGTGCACCGTCTGGACGTGGCGGGCGACGAGGTGCTGGAGGCCTGGGTGCGACTGACCGCCGACGAGCAGGAGCTGGAAGAACGCTGGCTTCCCGCCTCCGGCACCGCCCTGCACGAGCTCGACGGGCTCTTCTCCACGCGGGAGGCCGCGGGCGTGCGTCCGTTCACCCAGGACGGCCGGCTCGAGGTGCGCCCCGGCATCGCCGACTTCGTCCACGATGCCGCCACCGTCGTCGAGGAGGGGTTCCTGGTGACGATCGACTACGGCGATTGGCTGGCGGGGCCTGAGTTGCTCGCCACCTCGCCGGAGCGGGTCCAGCCCCACCGGAGCAGCCTGCGCTGCTACTACCGCCACCAGAGGCGCGCTTCCCCGTACGACCTCGTGGGAGGACAGGACATCACCGCCGACGTCGACTTCCGGGCGCTCGCCCTCGCCGGCGCGGAGGGCGGTTTCGACCTGCTGCTGTTCACCGGTCTGGGACCGGTGCTGCGGGCCATGGGCGCGGGGGAGGAGCTGGCCCGCCTGCGCGAAGAGGCGGAGCACTCGCTGGACCGCGACTTCGAGGCCTCCGCCTTGGGGAGCTTGGTGGAGGAGGGCGGCCTGGGCGACGTCTTCAAGGTCATGGTGCAGGTGCGCGAGTCGCCCTCTGGGCCGGCAGGCTGAGACGAGCGACGGACCCGGGCCCCCGGGGGAGGAGGCGAGCATGGAGACGCGCATCGAGCGGGACAGCCTGGGCGAGCTGCCGGTGTCGGCGGAGGCCCTGTACGGCATCCAGACTCAGCGGGCGGTGGAGAACTTCCCGGTCAGCGGCCAGGGGCCGCACCCCGATTTCCTCTGGGCGACCATCCTGGTGAAGAAGGCGGCCGCGCTGGCCAACGTGCGCACCGGTCAGCTGGACGAGGCGCGGGGGTGCGCCATCGCCGCCGCTGCCGACGAGATCTTGGAGGAGGGCCGCTGGACCGATCAGTTCGTGGTGGACCGTCTCCAGGCGGGGGCCGGCACCTCTCACAACATGAACGCGAACGAGGTCCTGGCCAACCGGGCGAACGAGCTCCTGGGCGGGCGGCGCGGGGAGTATGTGCCGGTCCACCCCAACGACCACGTCAACATGGCCCAGTCCTCCAACGACGCCGTCCCGGCCATGGTGCGGCTGGCCGTCCTGCGCGGTCGCGATCGGCTGGACCTCGCCCTCGCCGGGCTGGAAGCCGCTTTCGCAGAGAAGGAGCAGGAGTTCGACGGGATCGTCAAGACCGGGCGCACCCATCTCCAGGATGCGGTGCCCATCCGGTTGGGCCAGGAGTTCGGGGCCTACCGGGTGACGGTGGTCAAGGCGCGACAGGCGCTAACGCAGGCCGCGGACGGCCTGCTGGGCCTGAATCTCGGGGCCACCGCCCTGGGGACGGGCACCAACGCCCGCCCCGAGTACCGGGCGGCCGTCCTGGTCGTGCTGCGCGAGGCCACGGGGTGGGCGCTGCGGCCGCCGGACAGCTACGTCCAGGTCACCCAGAGCTACGACGACTTCGTCCGCTTCTCGGGCGCGTTGCGCGCGCTCGCGGTCGACCTGGCGAAGATCGCCGACGACCTCCGCCTCCTGAGCTCCGGCCCGCGGGCGGGGCTGGGTGACCTGGTCCTTCCCCCGGTGCAGCCGGGATCGTCGATCATGCCGGGGAAGGTCAACCCCTCCATGGCGGAGATGCTCGACATGGTGGCCTTCGCCGTGATCGGCGGCGACTTGACCGTCGCGCTGGCGGGCATGCACGGCCAGCTGGATCTCAACGTGTTCGCGCCGGTCATGGCGGACCGTCTGCCCACCTCGCTGACCATCCTGACCAACGGGGTCGTCCTGTTCGCGGACCGTTGCGTGCGCGGTATCCGGGCCAACGAACGGCGCTTGGCCGACCTGCTCGCCCGCAACACGGCGCTGGCGACGGCGCTGGCGCCGGTCATCGGCTACGCGCGCGCCGCCGAGGTCGCCAAACGGGCGGTGGCGGAGGACCTGACCGTGCGCGAGGCGGCTCTGGCCGAGGGCGTCCTGGACGGCGAGGCCTTGGACCGTCTGCTGGACCCGGCGCCGTTGACTGAGCCGGGCGTCCCCGAAGCCTAGCTGCTCGGGGACCGCCGCCCCGACGAAGGCGCGGTCGCCGCTCAGCCGCACGGTGGTCCCGAGCTCGAGGCTGAGCGCGCGCATCCGCTTGAGGATGGCCGCCGCCTCGCTGCCTTTGACGACCGCCGGTATCCCATGGCTGTCGCTGAGATAGACCGGGACCAGCTCCACGGTCGGCGGACCGTCCGGTTTCAAGCCCAGGCGCAGGATCACCGTCTCGCCGGTCTCGCGGGAGCGGTGGTCGAAGACGAAGTCGCCCAGGCTGTAGGCGATGAGACCTCCGTGGTAGAGCTCCAGACCCTGGAGCACGTGGGGGTGGTGGCCCAGGATCACGTCGGCGCCCGCGTCGATCACCTGGTGGGCCAGTCGCCGCTGGTCGGCGTTCGCGTGGGCGTCGTACTCCATGCCCCAGTGGAAGCTGACCACCACCCAGCCGGCCCGCCTCTTGGCCGCGCGGACGTCGGCCAGGAGGCGGGTGAGATCCTCTCGTCCGGGGTTGATGCCGGCCCTGTCCGTCCCGGCCAGCCCACCGGCCGGTTGGATGACGCTGAACGCGAGGAAGGCCACGCTGCCGCCGGGGGATTCCAGCAGGGCGGGCTCGCGGGCGGCGGCCAGATCCTTGCCGGCGCCCGCCGACGCCACCCCGGCCCGGTCGAGGCGGGCGATGGTGTCGAGCAGGGCTTCGGCGCCCCAATCGCGCTGGTGGTTGTTGGCCAAGCTGACCACGTCGATGCCGGCGGAGCGGAGGCCCGTCACCAGCGCCGGACGGCCGCGCAGGGTGACGTCCTTCTCGGTGTCCCGCGTCCCCTTGTCCGACAGGGGGGACTCCAGGTTGACGAAGGCCAGGTCCGCGTCCCCGAGGAAGGAAGCCACCGACGCGAACACGGCCGCGCCGCCGCGGGCGTCGATGAACTGGCCCACCTTCCGATCGCCGATGACGTCCCCGCCCGCGGCCAGGCTGAAGGCGCGCCGTGTGACCGAGGGTGGCCGCGGGTCGGAGGGGTCCGACGAGCCCTGCTCCCCCAGGCGCGATGGTGGTCGGGGCGCTCGGAAGGGACCGCCCGCCGGCGACGCGCTCCGCCCCGGACGATCCCTGCGCTTCCGCCGCCCGCGAGGGTATCGACCGCCTCGTTGGCGAAGGTGAAGCCGATCACGATGGAGGCGGCCAGGAGCAGCACGCAGAGCGAGAAGAGGACCCGACGGGCCTGCCGCTCCTTGCGTGCGCGTGTCCGTTCCAGTCGGGTCACGCGGTTATAGTATCGTGTCCGCGGGGATGGCCCGACTCGGGATGGCGGCCCGGAGGAGTGTGAACGTCGGATGCGACCGGTCTCGCGAGGCGATAGGGGCAAGGAGGTGGTCGATATCCAGACCCGCCTCCGCGCACTGGGCTTCTTCCTCGGCCGGGAGGGTGCCGACGGCCACGTCGGCCCGAACACCGAACGGGCCACTCGTGAGTTCCAGCAGCGGCGGTTGCTGATGGCGGACGGTATCGTCGGCGACAACACGTGGCGAGAGCTGGTGGAGGCCGGCTATGCCATGGGGGACCGGCTGCTCTACCTCCGGATGCCCTTCATGCGCGGGGACGACGTGCTGGCTCTGCAGCGGCGCATGAACGAGCTGGGGTTCGACTGCGGACCGGAGGACGGTATCTTCGGCCCGCTGACCGAGAACGGGCTGATCGAGTTCCAGCGGAACGCCGGCGTCAACGTGGACGCCATCATGGGAGAGGCCACCCTGTCGCACCTTCAGCGCATCCGCAAGGCGGAGATGGGCGCGCAGGCGCGCAAGATCCCCGATCGCATGGACGGCTACGTGGGTCGGGCTACCCTGGAGGGGTTGCGGGTCTCGATCGACCCGGCCCACGGCGGCTGGGAGACGGGTGGCGTGGGCCCGGGCGGGCTCCTCGAGAAGCACGTCAACCTGGCCCTTGCGCGAGAGTTGGCGTCCCGGCTGGAGAGCGCGGGGGCCACGGTCCTGTTGCTGCGCGATTCCGACCGGGCCGTCGACCTGTACGAGCGGACCGACGCGGCCAACGCCTGGGCCGGAGACGTCCACCTGTGCGTGCACCACAACCACACCGGCAGCCGCCGAGCCCGCGGCGCCGCCACCTACTACTTCGCCAACGGCAGCTACTTCGCCGAGTCCGGCAAACGATTGGCGGGCTACGTGGTCAAGGCGCTGGTGGAAGACCTCGGCCGGGACGACCTGCGCACGCACGGCCGGAATTTCGCGTGTCTGCGGGAGGTCGACGCCCTCTCCGTGATGGTGGAGCCCGGCTTCGTCACCCACCCCGAGGAGGGACCCTCGCTGCTCCGGCCGGACGTGATCGCCACCGAGGCGCAGGCCATCGTGCACGGTCTGGACTCGTATCTCCAGCGTCGCTGAACGACGCGCGGGGGAGTTCGGCTGCATGCCTCTTGCTTGAAGTCGCAGTAGTGGCCGTGGTAGAGTCCGGCCGCGCGCCGCTGAGCGGGCAGAGACCTGGCAACTACCATGGGAGGCCACGATCAGCGACTCGGCCCAAAGAACGTTGTTCCGCATCCTTTCCCCCCTTCTCCTCACTTTCCTCCTCCTTCTGACCTTCTCTTCCGTGGCCGTCGCCAGCCCCGCGGCTGTCGCCCAGGCCAAGCAGGAAGCGGAGCAGTTGCGAGCGCAGATAGACGGGTTGAACAACGACCTCGAGGTGTCGGTCGAGCAGTACAACGACGCCCGCTACCAGCTCCAGAAGACCGACAAGGCGGTCGCCCAGAACCAGGCCCGCCTGGAACGCGCGCAGAAGGACCTCAAGGTCGCCAGCAAGCGTCTGGACGAACGAGTGCGCGGCATCTACCGTAACGGCCGCGCGTCGTACCTGGAAGCCCTCTTCGGCTCGAAGTCCCTCTCCGAGTTCGTCAACCGTCTGGACCTGATGGGCAAGATCGGCACGCAGGACAGCGAGGTCCTCAAGCAGGTGTCGGGCTACCGCGCCCAGGTCGCCGCTCAGAAGACGCAGCTGGCGAAGGACCGCAAGCGCCAGCAGCAGCTGGTCGCCCAGGCCGCAAGCGCCAAGGCGCAGGTGTTCCGTAAGCTGGACCAGCGCAAGGAAGCGTTGCGGGGCAAGGAGCGCCAGGTGGCGGAGCTCGAGCGTCAGGAGCGCGAGCGCCAGGCTAGGTTGGTGGAGCAGGCCCGTCGAGCCGCTCGCCGCCGCCCGGGCCCAGGCTCGGGCCGAGGCCAGTGCCGCGCGCGCGCAGGCCGCCAGGAACGCGGTGGCTCGGGTCGGCCAGTCCTCCTCATCCTCGGGAGGGGGCTCCGCGGCCCGCAGCGCCTCGCCGACGCGCAGTTCCTCGCCGTCCCGGAGCGTGGCCCCGTCCCGTTCGGGCAACGCTGCGGTGGACATCGCCATGCAGTACCTGGGCGTGCCGTACCGGTGGGGCGGAGCCTCCCCCAGCGGCTTCGATTGCTCCGGCTTCGTCATGTACGTGTATGGCCGGCTGGGGATCAGCCTGCCGCACTCCTCGGGGGCTCAGTACAACTCGGGCACGCACGTCTCGCGCAGCCAGCTGTCACCGGGGGACCTGGTCTTCTTCGGAAGCCCGATCCACCACGTGGGCATCTACGTGGGCGGAGGCGACATGATCGAGGCGCCGTACACCGGCTCCAGCGTCAGGATCAGAGGGATCGACCGGAGCGATTACACCGGGGCGACCCGGATACGCTAGATGACCGCCCGCCTGGTGGCGCCGACGGCCGTGTACTTCCACCCGCGGTTTCTCGACCACGAGACGGGCAACCACCCGGAGTGTCCCGATCGGCTGACCGTCGTCCGCGACGCGCTGAACCAGAGCGGCCTGGACGTGGAGTGGGTGACCCCCTCGCCTGCGGCGCCTGAGGCGATCGCCCGCGTCCATTCGACCGATTACGTGCAGCACGTCAGCGACCTGTCCGCCGGAGGCGGCGGTCGCCTCGACTGGGACACCGTGGTCTCTCCCTTCTCGTGCGAAGCGGCCCTGCTGGCGGCCGGTGCCGGTCTGCAGGCCACTCGGGCGGCCGTGGAGCGGGGACAGCGCGCGTTCCTTCTCGTCCGCCCTCCGGGCCATCACGCCGTGTTCCACCGGGGCATGGGCTTCTGTCTCTTCAACAACATCGCCGTGGCGGCCACCTACGCTCTGGAGGAGCTGGGGCTGGAGCGGGTGCTGATCGTCGACTGGGACGTCCACCACGGCAACGGGACGCAGGCGGCGTTCTATTCCGACCCGCGGGTCGTCTTCGTCAGCCTGCATGAGGCCAACCACTACCCGGGTACGGGTGGCGCCGGCGAGACGGGCGCGCGCGAGGCGGCGGGGCACACCGCCAACGTACCGGTGCCCGCCGGTTCTGGCGACGGCGCGGCCCTGGCGCTCTTCCGCGACCTGCTCGAACCTCTTGCTCGGGCGTTCGGTCCGCAGCTCATCCTGGTGTCCGCCGGCTACGACTCTCAGGAAGGCGACCCGCTGGGCGACCTCCGATTGAGCACGACCGCGTTCCAATGGATGGCCGCGCGGCTGAGCCGGCTGGCCGACCAGTTGGGCGCGGCCGGTCCCGTCTGCTTTCTGGAGGGGGGATACGACCCGGGGATGATGGCCCGTTCGATCGTCGCCACCATCCGGGGCCTGCAGGAACAGCTTCCCGACTTCTCGCCCCTGGTCAGTCCCGTCGAGCAGGAGGCCGTCCACCTCACCATCGCTGCGATCCGGGACGACTGGCAGGGAGTGTTCCCGCCGAACTAGCTGCCGGCAGCGTTCCCCTGCGCACACGCTCTGCCCACACGCTCTCAAGTCTGTCTCCCCCTTCTCCGATGAGGGACCTAGACGTCCTCCGCGCGCGGACGCGGAACTTCGATCGTGAGCGCGCGTTTCATCTGTCGGGAGGTGCTATGAGAACCATCGATCAGCTGCTGCAGAGCATGGTGAAGCTGGGAGCGTCGGACCTGCACATCAAGTCCGGCAGCCCCCCGGTCTTCCGGGTGGACGGCGAGCTGCAACTGGCCGACGAAGAGGTCTGCCTGCCCGAGCACTCCAAGGACTACGCCGCCGCGCTCATGAGCGACAAGCAGATCCGCCACTTCAGCGAGACCAACGAGATCGACTTCGCGTACAGCGGTCCCGAGGTGGGCCGGTTCCGGGTGAACGTGTACCGCCAGCGGGGCAGCATCTCCATCGCCATCCGGCAGGTGGCCACCCGCATCCCCAGCTTCGAGGAGCTGCTGCTGCCGGCGGTGGTCAAGAAGCTCGCCCTGGAGCCGCGGGGCCTGGTGCTGGTCACCGGGACGACCGGCTCGGGCAAGACCACCACGCTCGCGGCCATGATCGACCACATCAACAGCAACCTGCGCCGGCACATCGTGACGGTGGAGGATCCCGATCGAGATCCTGCATCGGGACAAGAAGTCCATCATCAACCAGCGCGAGGTCGGCCTGGACACCGAGTCGTACAGCTCCGCGCTCAAGTACGTGCTGCGTCAGGACCCGGACGACATCCTCATCGGCGAGATGCGGGACCTGGAGACGGTGCGCACCGCCCTGACCGCCGCCCAGACCGGGCACTTCGTGCTCAGCACGCTCCACACCATCGACGCCACCGAGACGGTCAACCGCATCATCGACTTCTTCCCCCCCTACCAGCAGAAGCAGGTCCGCATCATGCTGGCCGGCTCCCTGCGGGGGATCATCTCCCAGCGACTGCTCACGCGCGCGGACGGAGTCGGACGGGTGCCCGCCGTCGAGGTCATGGTGGCGACGGGGCGCATCCGAGACTTCGTCCTGGACCCCGCCCAGACCCACAACATCGAGATCGCCATCCGCGAGGGCGAGTACTACGGCATGCAGACCTTCGACCAGAGCCTGCTCGACCTCTACGAGCAGGGCTTGGTCACCCTCCAGGACGCGGTGCAGGTGGCCACCAGCCCGCACGACTTCAAGCTCCTGGTGCAGGCGCGCGGCCACGACGTCGCCCTGGTGGACTGAGCCCGACTTTCGAGGGAGTCCGGTCGGTCGGCCGCCGCCCGCCAACGCGCGGGCGGCGGCCGACGTCTCGAAGGACGCGTTGCGGCTCCCCCGACGGGCGCCGCCGGTGCCTCTGTTAGAATCCGGCTGACCCTCGGGAGGTGATCGTCCTGCGTGCGTTCCGTGACCGGCTCCGGCTGCTTCGACCCTTGGATGTCCCCGGCGTCCCCCGCGTCCCGCGCATCCTCGGCCTGGTCGCCCTCCGCTATCCCCGACTGGTCCTGCTGCGGCTGCGCTGGGCCACCGCCAGTTACGGGCTGGGGCTGGTGGTCGCTCGGATGACCGGGGGAGGAGAGGGGTCGTCCGGTGCCGTGCTGCAGGGCATCGGCGAGGAGCAGGGGCGGGCGCTTCGCGAGCAGCTGGGCTACGGGCGTGATCCCCGGGAGTGCGCCCGGGCCGTGGCGCTGGCGAACCGTCTCTACCGCATCGACGCCCGAGTGGAGGCGGACGGCCCCGAGGAGGCCCGGGTGGTCACGCCGGGGTGTCCGTGGTCCAGCCAACCCTGGTGGGGCCGCCAGCCCTGCGGCGCCTTCTCCCGGTGGGAGGTGGGCATGGTCGCCGGCCTGAATCCCGCGGTGGAGCTGCACTACGAGTCCAAACGCACCCGCGGAGACGAACGGTGCGTGGGAGCCTATCGATGGAGACACGCGACGAGGGAGGCCTCATGATCACCGGATTCGTCCTGATCAATGCCGAACGGCAGGAGTTGGCCACCATCGCCGAGAGCTTGGCCGATGTGGAGGGCGTCGCCGAGGTCTACTCGGTGGCCGGAGAGTTCGATTTCGTCGCCGTGATCCGGGTGGCGGCCTACGAGGATCTGGCCGAGGTCGTCACCGAACGGCTGGCCCAGGTGGAGGGCATCATCGGCACCGAGACGCTGATGGCCTTCCGCTGCTACTCGAAGCACGACCTGGACCGGATGTGGAACGTCGGCGAGGAAGAGCCGGACGTCGGGTAGCGCTTCGCCCTCTGTCGAGAGGCTACTCGTCACTCACCAGGACGTTGATCACCGTGGTGAGGATCGCGATGACGACGGTGGCGATCGCGAGCCAGAGGATCCCGCCCAGGTCGAAGCTTCCGAACACCAGCTGGAAGAGCTCGAGCAGCGCGGCGTTGATCACGAGCACGAAGATCCCCAAAGTGGCCGGGTTCAGTGGGAGGGACAGCACCACGAAGACCGGGCGCGCCGCGGCATTGGCCAATCCCAGGACGAGGGCGATCACCAGTGCGACTACCAGGGAGTCGAGCACGATGTGGGGAAGCAGGTACAGCACCGCGATCACGGCGACGGCATCGATCACCCAGCGGAGCAGCAATCTCACGGGTCCCTCCTCACTCGGTCGTCGGCAGGCGCCGGTAGCGTTCCTTCAGCGAGCGCGCGGAACGCACCAGCGACGCCCTCGCTTCCGCAGGCTCCTCGATCACGGCCTCCCCCGCGTAGCGCAGGACCTCGCGCACCAACCATCGCTCGTCTAGATAGGGGATTCGGGCCCGCACGTCGCCGTCCTTCCCCGTTTCGACGGAGAGGCCCTGCTCCTCCAGACGGATCCGGTGGCCGGCGGGGAACCGGACGGTCGCGACCGCGGCTCCGGAGGCGGGCAAGAGCGATTCCTCCGGTCTCCGTCTGGCTTCGAGCTCGGGCCGGGGGCTGAAGGTCTCCTCGGACGGGACGGCCTCTCGGACCAGGTCGAGGCGAAACGTCCGCTCGCCGCCGGCCGTCCGGCAGAAGGCCTCGAGGTACCACGCGGTCCCCGAATGGAAGAGCAGGTAGGGCTCGACGATCCGCTCTCGCAGCTCCCCGCGCGAGGAGGTGTAGTAGGTCAGCCTGACCAGCCGCCGCTCGCGGATGCCCAGGTTCAGGGCGCGTACCACCCCGGCGTCGACGGGGGCCAGGTCGACCAGGTC
The DNA here is from genome assembly GCA_963796315.1 of uncultured Actinomycetota bacterium. Lineage (GTDB taxonomy): Bacteria > Actinomycetota > Thermoleophilia > RBG-16-64-13 > RBG-16-64-13 > CAWCLH01. Next base: position 737,210 of record CAWCLH010000020.1, on the reverse strand, counting down.
GACGGTACCGGGAGCGGGAAGCTCGGCGACGAGGTCGGCCACCTTGTCCCGGACCGAGGCGAGCGGAACCAGGCCCGCGCCGGTGAACGTGTCGCCGACGAGGTCCAGCGCCAGCAGCAGGGCGCGTGCCGTCAACGGAGAGAGGCGGGCGGGCCGGGCCAGTGGGTCACTCATCAGTTGGCGGTCGATCTCCACCTGGTCGCCTTCGAGCCACGCGTAGATCACGTAGTTGCCCCCGCCGAAATTGACCAGGTTGAGCACGGCGAGGTCCTCCTCGACCCCGCGGCGGTCCAATCCCAGGTCACGGTGGATATCCGCCAGCGGGACCCGGTCTCCACGACGCTCGTCCAGCAGGTAGCCCAGCAGGGAAAGGACGCGCGAGAGGCGTTCGGGGACGATGGGGGCGTCAGGCATCGGGGGCCTCGTGCGCGGCGAGGATCGCGTCCAGGCCCGCCAGCAGACGGGCGCGGAGCTCGGGGGGTCCCAGCAGCTCCGCCTGTTCGCCCAGGCCCAGCACCCAGGAGATCAGGGCGTGAGCGTCCGCGTAGGGCAGATCGATCGCGACGTTCTCCGCCTCGCAGCCCGCGACCTCCGCGTGGGCGCGAGCGGGGATGCCGGGGTAGGTCCGCTCGACCCACCAGCTCAGTGCCGGGTCGAGTCTGACCCGGGCCACTCCTACCGCGGTCCCCAGCAGCCAGGGGGGACGCGAGCGAAAAGCCTCCGGATCGTAGTCGTCGGGGATCGAGAAGTCGCGCGGCTTCTTGGTCAGGAAGTGGACCGCCCCCTGGATGCGTCCCAGCCGGAACATGCGCAGGTCGACGCGGTCGTGATCGAGCCCGACCACGTACCAGTGACCGGCGATACGGAAGAGGCTGTACGGGTCGACCGTGCGGGCGGCGTGATCGCCCCGGACGGTGCGGTAATCGAACACCACGCTCTTGCCGCGTGCGACCGCTTCGTCCAGCCGGGCGAGGCGGTCACCTGCGGCAGAGGCTTCTCGATCGGCGGCGAGGCGGATGGCCAGCCGGTCGACGTCGTCACCGCTGGGGCCCGTCTGGCCGCCCAAGAGGCTCGCCAGAGCCAGGCGCAACGGGCGCGCGTACGCGAAGTGGCCTTCCATGACGGCGAGCACCAGCGCGAGGCTGCGCCGCTCCTCGTCGGTCAGGTGGAGGTCGGCCAGGTAGTAGTTCTGAGCGGGAAGGGAGTAAGCGTATCCGGTCGGGTCGTCCGCATCGTCCACCTGTTCGATCACCACGCCGGCCGTGGCCAGATCGTCCCGGTCGGCATAGAAACGGCGGGCGAACGTCTCGTCCTTCATCGTGGCGTAACCCTCTACCGAGCTCTGGATGTCGCGCGTGGAACGCGGCCGGCCGGAAGAGAGCAGATACGAGACCAAGGAGAGTTGGCGCAGCAGTTTCTCGTCATCGCGGGGCATGACGCAAGGGTAGCGCACCTGTCGGCCGGAACGGTGGTCTGTCCGAGGGCTGCGTTAGAATCCCGGGCATGGCTGACTCTGGGATATCGCTCGTGCTCGGCCCGCCCAATGCGGGCAAGTTGGGCCACGTCATCGGGTGGTGGGAAGAGCGGCGGGTGTCAGAACCGGTGATCGTGGTGCCCACCCGGCCGGCGGAGCAGGCGGTCTCCCTCGAGTTGCTGCGACGGATCGGGCCGGTGGTGGGCAGCCGGCCGGTCATGACGTTCGACGGCGTGGTGGCGTCCGTGCTGGGGCGGCGCCCCCGGCTGATGGGTCGCACCGAGCGCCTGCTGCTGACCGCCGCCCTGCTCGAGCGGTTCCCCTTATCCTAGGCTGGGCGCCGTCCGCGGGATGCCGGGCGCCGTTCGAGGGCTGGCCGCGCTGTTGGAGGAGCTGGCCGACGGCGGACTGGGGGCGGACAAGGTGGCGAAGGTCCTTGTCGACTGGCGGGCGGGGTCGTCCGAGACCGAAGCCGTGGCCGCCGACGTCGCACTGCTGCACCAGGAGTACGTCGAACGGCGCAGACGACGAGGACGGGCGGAGCGAGGGGAGGCCGCATTGGAGGCGGCACAGGCGGCGACCGGATGGTGCAGGCCGGTCGCCTGCTACGGCTTCTCGTCGTTCACGCCGTCGCAGCGCCGGCTGCTGCGTGCCCTGTCCCAGAACGCCCCCGTGTTGTTGGCGCTCCCCTACGAGTCTGGGGCGGCGAGCTCCGGCTCGGCCGCCTCCGCGGGCCTCGAGGCTTCACTGTGGACGGACACGGCCGAGGCCGTACGTCGGCTCGAGGTGCAGCCGCGGGCCTTCTCGTCACGCGCGCTGGCCCGTGTCGAGCGGCTGGCCGCGGGCGACGCCGTCCCGGACCAAGCACCGGGAGCGGAGCCCCCGGCGGAGGATGGACCGCTGGCGGGGGTGCGCTTCCTCCTCTCGGCGGGGCGTCGCAATGAGGTGGAGCTCGCAGCAGCGGAGATCGTGGAGCTCCTCCGCATGGGTGTGGCGCCGGACGATATCGGGGTCCTCGTCCGCCAGCTGGGCCCCTGGCAGGAGGTGATGGAACGGGTGTTTCGGCGGGCGGGCGTGCCCTTTCGCCTGGACGGCGAGCTGTCCTTCTGCCGGACCGGTCTGGGGTACGCCCTTCTGGCGGGTCTTCGCGGGGTCGCGCTCGCCGACCGCAGCGGCCTGCTCACCTACCTGCGTACGCCTTTCAGCGGGATCCCCCCCGACGTTGTCGACACGCTGGAAGCCACCCTGATCCGGGACCCAGGGCTCACCGGAGAGGCGCTCCTGGCCGCGGTCGAGCAGGCGCTGCCAACGGTGGTTTCAGGGTTCCGGGCGGCTCTCGGGGCCGCTCCCGCAGAAGAGGGAGGGTGGGCTCGTCCCGATGTCGCGGAGTTGCGCGCGCTCGCCGCCCGCCTCCTTCGCACGGCGGCGCGGGGAGCCTCGCTCACCTCGAGCGGAGCTGGAGGAGGATGCGCGGGCGCTGGCCGCGCTCGAGCGGACGCTCGACGAGTGGGAGGGCCATCACGCCGACCCTTCCGAGGCGGAGGCCGGGCTTCCCTGGACTGCGTTGGCGTCGGTCTTGGAGCAGGTGCCCGTGCGCACCGGGGGAGAGGAAGCCCGTGGAGTCGTCCACGTCCTCAGCGTGCATCGGGCGCGGGCCCGTCGCTGGCAGGTGGTCTTCCTTCTGGGTCTGGTCGACGGGGAGTTCCCCGGCGTGCCCCGACGCCCGGGTCTCCTGTCGCATGCGGAGCGGCGCGCGCTCAACGACGCGGCCTCGGCTCCCCTGCTGGCCGATCCGGACACCGGAGAGGAACGCGCGCTCTACGCCTTCGCCCTCTCCCGAGCCTGGCAGCTGCTGTACCTCTCCGCGCGGAACGCGGAGGATGATGGCGCCGAGGCCGTCGTCTCCCCGTACTGGACGGCCTCGTACGAGGCGTTGGGCAGCCCGCCGGTGTGGCGCTCCCGGGACCTGGGGTACGTGGTCGACCCGCTCGTGGAGGAGGCGTCCACTCGGCCTACCGGTGGCGGGCGGGAGCGCTCCCGACCTGCGTCCCCTGCCGCCCGTCAGCCGGCGGGCGTACCTGCGCGCCTGCGCCCTGGCTCGGCGCCCACCGGCGGACGCCCCGCGTCACCTGGAGGACCTACCCCGGTGGCGGCGGCCGCCGGTGACGCTGGAGCATCCCCTGGCCCTCGCCCACCTGGGCCCGCGAGAGGTCTTCTCCGCATCGGAGCTGGAATCCTATGCGCAGTGTCCGTTCGCCTGGTTCGTCGAGCGGCTGCTGCGTCCGGTCAGCTTGGAGCTGCCTTTCGACGCGCGCGTGCAGGGGACCGTGATGCACCAGGTGCTGGCCGACGTCTATCGGGCGTTGCGGACCGAAGGGTTGCTGCCGCTGGACGAGGACCGCTTGGAGCGGGCCGCGGCGCTGGTGGACCACCACCTCGACGCCGGACTCGAGGCCTACGCCTCTCGGGGAGACGCTGCGGAACGCAGGCTGGCCGGGCTCGAGGTCCGTCAGCGGGTGCTCGCCTTCCTGGCGGCCGAAGCCGTCACGGGCAGCTCGATGCTCCCGACGTCGTTCGAGCAGGAGGTGGGGGCGGGCGACGGCGTCGACCTGGACGGCTTCCGGCTGTCCGGCCGGATCGACCGCGTCGACGTGGGACCGGCGGACGGGCCGGTCTTCGTCATCGATTACAAGAGCGGCGGCACGGCCTACGGTCCGACCTTCGCCCCCAACGGCGCGCTCCAGGTCCCGCTCTACCTGTCGGCTCTTCGCGCCGCATCACCGGAGCGGCGGCTGGCCGGCGGGGGCTACGTGGCGCTCGCCTCGGAGAAGCGGCGGGGCATGGTCCTCAAAGAGCACGCCCCCTTGCTGGGGTCGTGGCTGTCGCGCAGCGCCGCGGTGGAGGAGGATGCTTTCGAGGCGGAGCTCGCCGCCTGCCTCGACGCCGCGCGGGCCGCGGCCCAGGGCATGCGGGCGGGTCGCATCCAGCCGGAGTCTCCCCGATCCTGCCCCTCCTACTGCCGGTTGGGTCCCCTCTGCCGCTCTCGGGGGAGACGATGACGCTGTCGTTCACCGAGGAACAGGGCCGGGTCCTGGATGCTGCCCAGCCCACCGTCTTCGTCGCGGCCGGGGCGGGCAGCGGCAAGACCTCGCTGTTGGTGGAGCGGTACGTACGAGCGGCCGTCGATCAGGCGGTCCCGATCGAGCTGCTGCCCACGGTGACGTTCACCCGCAAAGCGGCTGCCGAGCTGAAGGAACGTATCCGGCGGGCCATGCTGGATCGGGGCAGACCCGACCTGGCCTGGTCCCTGGAGGCGGCGCCCATCGGCACCATCCACAGCCTGTGCGCCCGCTTGCTGCGAGAGCACGCTCTGGAGGCCGGCCTCGACCCCGAGTTCGGACTGTTGGACGAGGACGCGTCCCTTCTCCTTCGCGCGGAGGTGTGGCGCGACGTCTGGGCGCGGGCCGTCGGCGAGGCGGGAGCGGCGGAGCTGGACCTGATGGCGCGGTTCCGAGGAGAGATCGAAGGCCAACTGGTCTCCGCCTACGATCGGTTGAGGGGCGCCGGCGAGCGCTCTCCTCGATTCCGTGTGGAGGACCCTCCCGACCTATGGCCGGCCAAGGAGGCGTTCGGTCGGGTCCTGGATCGGGTCTGCGGGGAGACCGCCCGCTTCGATACGAAGACGGCCGTGCGCAACACGGAGCTCCTGCGGGAGTGCCGCGCGTGGCTTCCCGGCAGCGCCGACACCCTCCTGAGCCTGAGACGCACCCTGCGGTACTTCCCGGCGATGAACTGCGCCGCTCAAGCCAAGCCCCTCTTCGCGGAAGCGCGGGAGGCGCTTGAGAGCTACCGGCGGGTGCTGGCGGCCCACTGCCTGGTGCCGTTGGCCCGGACGATCGACCGCCTCCTTCAACAGTTTCACTCTGCTTACGAGGGGCGGAAGGGCGAGGCGGGGATGTTGGACTTCGCCGACCTGGAGCTGCACACGGTGGGGCTCCTCGAGGGCGGGCTGGTGCCTTTCGCCCCGGAAGCCCGCCTGATGGTCGACGAGTTCCAGGACACGAACGCCCTGCAGTGCCGTCTGATCGACCGCCTGGGCGCAGGCACCCTGCTCACCGTAGGGGACTACCACCAGAGCATCTACGCGTTTCGGGGGGCGGACCCTCAGGTCTTCCTGCAGCGACGCGACCGGTGCGGCGAGGGGGAGGGCGGACGGGCCGCCGTCCTGCCCCTGGCGACGACGTTCCGTTCGCGGGGGCCGCTCGTGGACGTGATCAACCATCTCTTCGCCGGCCAGCGGCTCTTCGGTGCTGAGTTTCCCCGCCTTCGGGCGCACCGCGGCGCCGAGGGTCCGCGTCGCGGCCGCGAGGGGTCAGACCCCGTGCTCGGACCGGCGATGGAGATCCTCCTGCTCGCGGAGGCCGACGGAGGAGGACGGGGGGACGATCCGGACCGCGAGCGCGAGGCCCGGGGAGTCGGGCAGCGTATCCGCAGGCTGATCGACGAGGAGGGCTGGAGCGCGGGCGACATCGTCGTTCTGCTGCGCTCCTTCACCCACGTAGAGCAGTTCGAGGACGCGCTCGAGCAGGCCGCCGTCCCTGCTTACGTCGTCGGCGGTCGCGGCTACTATGCTCGAGAGGAGGTGACCGACCTCCTGGCGCTGCTCCGCGTGCTGGTCAACCCTTGCGATGACCTGGCCCTGCTCACCGTCCTGCGGTCGCCGCTGGCGGGCTGCTCCGACGACCTCCTCTACCTGCTGCACCGGCAACTCCGCGCCGACCAGGGAGAGTTTCTCTGGGAGACGGTGCGTGGCGGCGTGGTGGACGGGGCGGGCTCCGTCGAGCTACAGAGGCTCAGCCGGTTCCGGGAACGCCTCGAATCACTTCGCGGATCGCTTGGCCGCCCGGGCCTGGCCGACCTCCTCGAGCGTTGCCTGGAGACCTTCGACTACGACCTGGTGGTCTTGTCCGCACCCTCGGGCAAGCGTCGCTTCGCCAACCTGAGGAAGCTGCAGTTGTTCGCCGCCGCCTTCGAGGCGGTGGAAGGCCCCGACCTTCGCCGGTTCGTCACCCACCTGTCCCGGCGGGGCGACCTGGCCGCCCAGGAGGGCAGCGCCGCGGTCCTGGCCGAGAACGAGGACGTGGTCCGCATCATGACCATCCACAAGGCCAAGGGGCTCGAGTTCCCCGTGGTGGTGCTCGCCGGCCTCGGGCGGACGCGGACGAGAGGCTCGTCCTCGCTCTTCCTGGTGGGGCGGGAGGGTGACCGAGGTATCCTGCTCCCCTCCTCGTACGTCAAGAAGGACGAGGAGCGCCTGGGACTGGGCCCCATCGGTCGTCTGCGGGAGCAGGCGGCCGCCGAGGAGGCGGAGGAGGAGAAGAGGCTCGCCTACGTGGCGATTACCCGGGCCGAGGAGCGGGTGATCGTCACCGGGCTCCCGCCGCGGAACGGCGGCGGGGACGATCCTCTGGCATGTCTTCTCGCGAGTGCGGGGGTGGAGGGCGATTGGCAGGGCGGGCCGCTTCGGCCTGTCACCGGCCTCGACTTGGTGGTCGACTCCCTGCCTCGCCCTGACGCCGTCGGTCACGACGAGGCCCGGGCATCGCAGGCCGGCGGGGAAGCCCCCGGCGCGTGGGCGCCGCCGCCGCCCGCCTTCCTGCAGCCGGTACTCCGGCCGGGTCGGGGGCGGGCCCGTGAGCTTCTCTTCGCTGCACCTCTACGAGCAGTGTCCCCGGCGGTACTACCTCGAGCGCGTGCTTGGGGCTGCATCTTCCGTCCTTAGACGGCGAGGTCCCAGAGTCCGACCCTTCGCTTCCGGCCCGTGGGGGCACGGACGAGCCCGACGGGCGGGCTCTGGGAACCCTGGTGCACGCGGCCCTGGAGGTCGCCGACCTCCGGGGCCGCCCCGATCGGGACGGACTCGATCGTCTGCTCGCCGCCGGCGCGACCGCTCTCGGTGGCTTCGGAGACGGGCCCACACCCCTGTTCCGAGAGGCCGCTCCCCTGGTCGCGGCCTTCTGGGACTCGTCCCTGGTCGACGATCCCCGGCTCGCTCAGGGAGCCCGGGAGGTCCCCTTCTCCTTCGTCCACGGGGACGTCCTGCTCACCGGCTACTTCGACCTCCTGCTCCGAGGGGACGAGGAGTGGCGGATCGTGGACTACAAGACCAACCGCCTCGACGGTCGCTCTCTGGAGGAGGTACTTGCCCCCTACGACCTGCAGGCGAAGGTGTACGCGCTGGCCGGGTTACTCGCCGGGGCGGAGCGGGTGGTGGTCAGCTTCCTGCTCCTGCGCGACCCGTCCCGCCCGGTCGATGTGGCGTTCCGTCAGGTCGACCGTCCTGTCCTCGAACGGGCGATGGACGGAGCGCTCGCGGGCCTGCAGGCCGGATTGTATCCGGCGCGGGAAGGTCCCGAGTGCCGGGGCTGCGAGCAGGACGAGCTGTGCCGGCTGCTGGTGGCGGGGGCATCGGGGGTCGTGTAAGATACGCGTCCGCGGGGTGTGGCGCAGCCTGGTAGCGCGCATCGTTCGGGACGATGAGGTCCCGGGTTCAAATCCCGGCACCCCGACCTCCTTTATCTGGACTTAGCCCGCCAGGAGGACCAGTGGATCGTGATCTTGACCAGTCCGTCGACCCCGCCGCCTCGGGCGATCCGGCGTTGCTCGACATTCGGTCAGCGCCCGGTCAGTCCGTCCTGCGTCCGATGGTCCTTGGCCTCATCCAGTCGAGCTACGTGCGGACGCAGACCTTCGGCGAATTCGCCCGCGACGTCTTCGATATCCTGGCCACGGCCGCCAGCGTTCCCGTCGCCTTCGCCGAGGGGTTCCTCCGCTCGTTCCTGTCGATCGAGTCCGTGGAGGAGGACGCCTTCGGCCGGGTGACCATCCGTCCCAAGCCGGGGGCGAGCGAAGAAGACATCGTGCGCGAGGTGGACGAGATCGCGGCGCGCATCGACCCCGGGGCCGTGTATAACCCGGTGGTCCGTCGACAGATGGATCGGGTGGCCGAGGCCAGCCATCGGGTGATGCAGCAGGACCTGCAGGCGCTGGCCGACCTCTCCCCGGGCGAGCTTCAGAGCGCGCTCCAGGACTTGGAGGAGGCGGAGATGCCGCGTCCGCCGGAGGCCTCACCGCTCGACGCAACCGAGCAACTGCGCCAGCGCCTAGCGCGCGTGCGTCACGCTGTGCGCGCGTATCAGGCGGGCATGGAAGCCCTCCCGCCCGACGAACAGACGGGGGGCTGAGCAGGACCCGAGTGAACGGCGTCGGCTTCGTCGGGGCAGCTTGTGCGGTTTGGCATTTTATGGGAAAGTGTTCACAAGCTCTTGGAGAGCTGTGGCGGTCGACGTCGTGAGCCCGGATCTGGGGGAAGCATGGAGGACGAGAAGGTGGCCGAGAAGTTGACGTTGGGTGTCGCGGCACGGCTGTCTGCCTACCTGCGGATCTTGACCCAGTCAAAGAAGCAGGGCTTGGACAGCATCTCTTCCCAGGAGATCAGCGAGCACGCGAACGTGAACCCCACTCAGGTGCGACGCGACCTCTCCACCTTCGGCAAGTTCGGCAAGCGCGGCGTGGGCTACAACATCGATTCGTTGATCTCGCAGATCCAGGAGATCCTGCACACCAGCGGCATCCACAACATCGCGCTGGTGGGAGTGGGACATCTGGGGAGCGCGATCGCGACCTCTTCGATCTTCCGCGAGCACGGCTTCCGCATCGTGGCCGCGTTCGACAACGATCCTCACAAGATCGGCAGCCAGGTGGGGGATCTCCCTATCGAACCGAACAGCCGTATCGCCGAGCGCTGCCGCGAGAGCGGCATCGTGCTCGGCGTGATCGCGGTGCCGCCCGCCGAGGCGCAGAAGGCCGCGGACGCCTTGGTCGAGGGCGGGGTGCGCATCATCTTCAACTACACCGAGACCTTGATCGCCGTGCCGGAAGCCGTGACGGTGCACACGATCAACCCGGCCGAGGAGATGCTCTACGCCCTGTACTTCTACCTGACCTGATCCGACGCGGTGACGACGACTAGGGCCAGGCCGGCCGGCGGCGTGTCCCCCGGGGTAGGGCCCAGCGTCTGCGGGATAAACACCGGTCCCAGCGGGTCTCCCACGTTCAGAGCCACCAATACGGGATAGCTGCGCCACGCGTGAGCCAGGAGCGCGGCCGGCGAACCAGGGCGCGCGCTCCCCTGCGCGAACGCATTCAGCGTGAGGCCGGTGCGTTCGAGGCGGGCGAACAGGGCGCTCAGCTCGATCCGGGGCACCAGCACGGCGAAGGTCGGCCCGCCCAGCCAGAGACTCGATGTCACCGGGCTCACGCCGAGGGAGGAGCTGACGAGCAGGGCCGCCGGATGGCCGTCGGCCGGGGCCCGGGCTTCCACCAGGTAAGGCGTGAGGAGGGAGGCACTCGGTTCCCACGCATCGGAGGCCGTCTGCGTGACACTCGACGTGGTGCCCCGTGTGGTCCCCAAGCTGACGGTCGTCGACGGTGCACTGGGCGCCGCGTAACTCGTCGTCGCGGTCGACGACAGGAAGCCCATCGCGTTCCCCGCGGCAGTCGTGGCGGTGGCTCCGGCGGCCTGGCCGGCATCGACCGTCATCTCCGCCGGAAACGTGGTAGTGGCGGACTCGTCGGCCGCCCAGCGGGCGAGGGGCAGGCCGTTCAACGTCACGGCGAGCAGCAGGATGGCGGCTGCGGCAGGGAGCAGGACGCGGGGCCGGAGCAGCCGCGGCTCCAGCCGGGTCCACCAGTTCCGGCGCGCCGGTCGTGCGGCGGCCAGTGAGAGGTCCAGGGCGGCGAACACGGCGGCGTGCAACTCGGCCGGCGGCGGGGCTAGGGAAGCCGCGGTGAGCGCCTGGGCGGCCGCCGACTGCTGGGCGAGGACCGAGCGGCACTCCTCGCAGGAGGCGAGGTGCTGTTCCACCGCCGACGAGGCTTCCGGGCCCAGCGTCCCGTCGACGTAGTCGAGCGCAAGCGCGCCCCAATCGTGCACGTGCACGTCCGGCCCCGGCAGGGGAGTGGCGATGTGCCTGTCCCGCTCGTTCACCTCAACCCGTCTCTTTCGCGGTCTTCGTTGATGGGACGTCCGGCGCGTCCTTGGGGTTCCTGGCTGTCCCTGGGTCTGGAGAGGGCTGAGGCCCTCTCCGGGACGCCAGCTGCTTCCCGAGCAGCGCCCGGGCACGAAACAGGCGGGACTTGACCGTACCCTCCTGGACTTCCAGGATCTCGGCGGCCTCGCCGTAGCTGAAGCCCAGCAGATCGCACAACACGACGGTCAGCCGGAAGCTTTCCTCGAGGGAAAGGAGCGCGGACGTGACCTCGTCGGAGAGCCCGTCCAGGATCGGCTCGATCCCCTGCAACGTCCCGGAGCGGCCCGGGCTCTGGTCTGAGGGCGTCGATGCCAGCCGGTCCATGGTCTCCTCGTCGAGGGGATCGGGGCGGCGGCGACGCAGGTGGTCGTAGACGACGTTGACGGTGATGCGATGGATCCAGGTGCTGAAGCGCGCGTTTCCGCGGAAGCTCTCCAGGCCCGTAAAGGCTTTGATGAAGGCCTCCTGGGTGGCGTCCGCGGCGTCCCAGGGATTGCCGGTCATCCGCAAGGCCAGGTTGTACACGCGTCGTTCGTGCAGTTGGTAGAGTTCGTGCATGGCCTTCCGGTCGCCCAGGCGGGCTCGGGCGACGAGCGCTGCATCCGGGTCGACCGTGGCGTCGGGCGGCTGCACTCATCCCCTCGTCTCGTCGGGCCGGCAGGCCGTTTTGGTAGACTCACGCGCGATGGTCATTCTACCAACGGGGGCAAGCCGGCCGGGCCTGCCCTCTGGGAGCGGGGAGCCGGGTGGGGATGCTGGAAGACGCGGAACGGGTCTTCGCCGACAGTGAGGACTTGACCATCGGACTCGAGGAGGAGTTCCAGATCCTCGATGCGCAGACGCTTGCGCTGACCAGCCGGTTCGATGATCTGAAGGAGGAGGGCGACCGCCTCTTCGGCGGGCAGCTGGTCTATACGGAGCTGCTTCGGTCTGAAGCGGAGATCAACAGTGTCAAGGCCTACACCTTTGCCGAGGCGAGGGCCGACATGGTTCGCAAGCGCGCGCTGCTGGTCCAGGCCGCCCGCCGATTGGGCCTGCGGCTATGCGCTACCGGCGTCCACCCCTTCAGCCGCTGGCAGGACCAGGAGTTCATCCAGAGTCCGCACTACCAGCGGGTGGTCGACAACCTGCAGTACGTGGCTTGGACCAACAACACCTTCGCCCTACACGTCCACGTCGGCGTGCGTGGCCCGGACCGGGCCGTGGCTCTCCACGACGCCTTCCGCTCGTTCATCCCGCCCTTGCTCGCGCTCTCGGCCAGTTCGCCCTTCTACGAGCAGATGGCGACGGGCCTGCACTCCACACGCTCGCAGGTGTTCATACGCGCCTTCCCCCGCTGCGGCGTCCCGGACATCTACGGGGACTGGGCCACGTACGCCGACTACGCGGACTTCCTGTGGAAGACGAATTCGGTCGTCGAGCCCACCCAGATCTGGTGGACCGTGCGGATGCACCCGGCGTTCGGGACGCTTGAGTTCCGGGCGACGGACGCGCAGCCTCGTTTCGCGGATTCCATGGCGCTGGGAGGGCTGGTCGTCGCCCTTACCGCCACCCTCTTGGACGAGTACGACCGCACGGGCCGTTTGCCCACGCACGCCTCCCGCTTCATCGAGGAGAACCGCTGGCGGGCGTTGCGCTATGGCCTGGACGGCAAACTGATCGACATCGACCGGCGGGCGGAAGAACCGGCCGTCCAGGCCATCCGTCGGTTGCTCGATCGGGCTGCTTCCGCGGCCGACCGAGTGGGAGTGGTCGACGAGTTGGCGCACGTGGAGACGATGCTCTCGACGGGGAACTCCGCGCAGCGCCAGCTGGAGCTCTTCCGGTCGGGACTCGACATCCGAGAGATCCATCGTCACAATGTCGCCGAGACGATGGGGGAACCGGCCGGCGTCGCGTAGGGCGCCGGGATCCGTTTCTCTCTTCCTGCGCTCAGCTTTCCTTGCGGCCCCGCGGCGATTCCCGCCAACTCCTCCGTCAGGTGGAGGTAGGCGATCGTCCAGTAGGCCGAGAAGAAGGTGGAGCTCACCGCCTTCAGCAAGCCGAACACGACCAGGGCGAGCAGCGCAGCCAGCGGAACGAACGCCCACACGGCGGCGGCCTCCGTTCGCCAGGCGGCCACGCCGATGAGGATGGCGGGGACCGCGGCCGCCAAGACCGCGCCGCCCACGACGAGCCCGATGACCAGGCTCAACCCCAGGCTGATCCCCCAGACCCCCAGGCTTCTGCCCGGTCTCGACCGCAGCAGGCCGGCACTGCGACGCAAGGAGTCCACGATCCCTGCCCCGTCCAGCACGAGCGCGCGTAACGCCCACTGGAGGGCGATGCTGACGGCCACGCCCCCCACCAGCAGTACGAGTAGCGCCACGAGCCCCGCGCCCACCGCGTAGAGGATCGCCCAACCCGAGGGCCCGCCGTCACGCGCCACGGCCGAGACGACCGGCGGGATCGCCACCACGGCCACGAGCAGCAGCACGACGGCCGTCACGACGACGCCCACCAGCAGCCACAGTCCCAGCAGCCGCCAGAACGCGGACCACCCCTGCCGCCACGCCTCCCGCGCCCGGATCGGCGCCCCTCGGTAGGCCGCGTCCGTCCCGGTGACCAGCCCTGCGGTCGCCGCCACCGAGATGACGGCGAGCACCAGGACCACGAGGAGGGCCAGAGCCGCCAGGCCGAAGATCAGAGGGAGATGCTCCTCCAGATTCCCCCCGAACGAACCGGAGGGGACGTCGTAGCGGTAGTTCTGCCCTCCGGGCGAGCCGCACCCGGCGAACCCGCCGCCGCCGGCGAACAGCCCCAGGAGCCACAGGTACCGGTGCCGCCACACCACCCGCCAGGCCCCATTCAGCAACTCGCCGTAGTCCATCCGCTCTCCCGTGGTGCGTTTGACCCGGTCACGCCCCCCGAGGATACTATGGAGTCGCCCCTGAACCGACAGCGTGGAGGACGCATGACACCGGAGGAATCGGGCGCCGAGAGCGCCGATCGCGCGCGTTTCGAGGCCGAGTTGCTGGAGCGGCTCCAGGAGGAGATGCGGCGGCTGACCGTGGCCGACCACCTGCTCCATCTCATGCAGATCCTTCCCAGCCTGGCTTTCCAGCACCTTGGCCTGACCCCGGAGTCGCAGGGCGACCGGGACCTGGCCCAGTCCCGCTTGGCCATCGATGCGTTCAGAGCCTTGCTCGAGGTGGTCGCTCCACTGCGACCGGCCGACGAGGTGGGGATGTACCGGAGCACTCTGGCGCAGATGCAGATGGCGTTCGTCGCGCAGGTGGAGAGGGAGTCGGCGCCTCCCGAGGAGGATGAGGTGGTCGAGGCGGACTACGAGCGCTCCGACGGCCGCCGACGCCGACACCACCGCCGCCGAAACCATCGACACTACCGCCGACGCTCAGCCCGAATCGGCGCCGCAGCCCGAATCGGGCGCGCAGCCCGAGCCGGACGTCGAGGCCCCGACGCCCGCCGACGCGGACGCGGCCGGGACGGGCGGGCCGGATTCCGCCGACGAGCCGAAGGTGGACGAGTGAGTGCGAGCGGAGGAGGCGCGATGCCCAAGGCAGAGGTCGGCGTGTTCGGCGGGTCCGGGTTCTACTCGTTCTTGGAGGACGTCGAGGAGGTCGTCGTCGAGACTCCGTACGGTCCCCCCAGCGACAGCTACCTGATCGGCGAGGTGGGCGGGGTGCGGGTCGCCTTCCTCCCCCGGCACGGTCGCCGGCACCAGCTGCCTCCTCACGCCATCAACTACCGGGCGAACGTCTGGGGGATGAAGGAGCTGGGCGTCACCCGGCTCTTCGGGCCCTGCGCCTCGGGGAGCCTTCAGAAGCAGGTGAAGCCGGGCGACTTCGTGGTGGCGGACCAGTTCGTGGACCGGACCAACGCCCGCAAGGACACGTTCTACGACGGGCCCATCACCACCCACGTCTCGTCCGCCGACCCCTACTGTCCCATCCTGCGCCGGGCGTTGATCGACCAGGCCAAGGTGCTGGGCATCGACGTGCATGAGCGGGGCACCGTCGTCGTGGTGCAGGGACCGCGGTTCTCCACCCGCGCGGAGAGCAAGTGGTACGGCTCAGCGGGCTGGGAGGTCATCAACATGACGGCTTACCCCGAGGGCTACTTGGCGCGCGAGCTGGAGCTCTGCTACGCCAACGTGTCGCTGATCACCGACTACGACGTGGGCGTGGGCGACGACCCGGGGGTCTCCCCGGTCAGCCACGCCGAGGTCATCCGGGTGTTCGAGGCGAACAACGCGCGTCTGCGGGACCTGCTGTTCGCGGTCATCCCCACGCTGCCGCACCATCCCCGGGATTGCGGCTGCGGCTCGGCACTGGCCGGGGCGCGGTAGGGCCGTCGCTCCGGCGGGAGGGGCGGTCTGCCAAGGCCGCCCCTCCCGGGCGCTACTCGGCGTAGTCGATGACCAACTCGTCGTCCTCGCGCCGGACGGTCGCCTGCTGGACCAACTCGAGCATCTGGTTGCGGCGGGCCTCGTCGGGTTCCCCGGCGAGCTTCACGTCCAGCTCGATCACGCCCTCGTAGAGGCGCTCCACCAGGTTGGTGGACTCGGCCGGCGTCAGCCCGAGCGGCTTGAGCAGTCCCGCCACCTTGAGCAGGATCGTCTTGAGGGCGGCCAGGGAGTCGCGCTCGACCTCGCCGAAGTCGCCGTCGCCGCCGTCACGGCCCCGCAGGTTCTGGCGGTCCCTGTCCCTGTCGCGGTCTCGATCCCTATCCCGGTCTCGATCCGATGCGTCTCTGCCGCCGCGTCCGCCTCGTGCCACTGCCTACCTCACTCCCTGTCCTTGGTAGAACGCCACCGCGCGTCCCACCCCATCCGATAGATCGACCTGCCACTCCCAGCCCAGCTCCCGGCGCGCGCAGGCGGCGTCCAGGGCGATGTGCTCGACCTCGCCGGCGCGGGGCGGGCCGTAGGCCGGTTCCATGGAGCTGCCGACCGCGTCCCGCACGGCTTCGAAGATGCCTTGGTCGCTGACCTCGATTCCCCGCCCGATGTTGTACACGCCACCGGTCCCCGCCTCCAGCGCCAGCACGTTCGCCTGGACGATGTCGCCCACGTAGCAGTAGTCCCTGGTCTTGGTGCCGTCCCCGAAGATGGTGGGCTGCTTCCCCTCCAGGAGCTGCAGGGCGAAGATGGCCACCACGCCCGCCTCGCCGTGCGGGTCCTGGCGGGGACCGTAGACGTTGGGGTAGCGCAGCACGGTGAAGTCCAGCCCGAAGTTCACCCGGTAGGTGAAGAGGTAGTGCTCGACCGTGTGCTTGCTCACGCCGTAGGGCGAGATGGGGTCGATAGGGTGGGCCTCGTCCACCGGCAGGTACTGCGCCTCTCCGAAGAGGGCCCCGCCCGTGCCCGCGTAGAGCACCTTGCGTGTCCCGGCGCGCCGGGCGCACTCCAGCAGGTTGAGACTTCCCAGCACGTTGACGCCCGCGTCGTAGGCCGGGTCGCTGACCGAACGGCGCACGTCGATGTGGGCGGCGTGATGCACCACCACCTCCGGCCGCTCGGTCCGGAAGACCTCGTCCAGGGCCGCGTCGCGGATGTCGACTTCGTGGAAGGCGGCCTCCGCGTTCACATGCTCCCGTTTGCCCGTTGCCAGGTTGTCCACCACGGCCAGGTCGTGACCGAGCTCCAGGAAGCGGTCGACGATGTGGGAGCCGATGAAGCCGGCGCCCCCCGTGACGAGTATCTTCAAGGCGCTGTCCTCTCGTCGCGCTGGTGCTGTGTGGGCTTGGGCGGATGTGCTGCGGGAGCAGGGTCGTATCGACGACGATGACCCGCGGGAGCGCCCGAGCGCCCGGCCGGGCGCCGGCGCTCATTCTATAGCAACCGGTGCGGACCGGAAAGTGCGGCCCGAACCGGTCTTTCAGCCGTCGCGCCGGGGCGCTACACTGGCAGGGACCGTGGCGCCGGCGGCCAGGAGGAACGATCCCTGGGATATACTCCCGCCCGATCGCCGCGCGGTCCACGGACGGGACGTGGCGCAGCCTGGTAGCGCATCTGCTTTGGGAGCAGAGGGTCGGAGGTTCAAATCCTCTCGTCCCGACTAGCCACCGAGAGGTCGGAGGGCGCACGGGCGGGTGTAGCTCAGTTGGTAGAGCGTCAGCCTTCCAAGCTGGATGTCGCGGGTTCGAATCCCGTCGCCCGCTTCCTCTCTTCTCCGGTGAGGGCCGCGCACGGCGAGTGACGAGCGCCTGTAGCTCAGATGGATAGAGCAGCGGACTTCTAATCCGCTTGTCGCAGGTTCGAGTCCTGCCAGGCGCGCCTCTCGAGTGAGGAGGGGGGCACTAGGGTTGTCGGAGTTGCTTGAGGAACGCTCCCTGCTCGTCTGGGGCGTGAGGGAGCCGTCGGGAGGACGCTCTCGGCTCTTGCCGGCGCGTCACTGGAGCCGATGTCGCCGCCCCACGCTGGGGTTCCCGGTGGGTCCTGTTCTGTGCCATGGCGGTTTCTTCGTGCACTTCACGCGCATCGCCATGGTCATCCACGGGCTCCATCTCCTGGGCGACCACGCCTCCCACATCGTCGTCCCCGCCTTCCTGATCGCGCGTCGACTGCTGCGAAGCGAACGGTGACCCCCTCGCGCCTGCGGCCGCCCCATCCCGACGTCCGCGGGCCCGCGCCGCATCGGCTATAATGGCTCGCGCACGACAGCCGGGGCGCCGATCCATCCCCGCGAGGCCGCCTTCTTGGGGACCTCCGGGAGCGCCCGGGCTGCCTCGGTGTGGTGAACGTAGCTCAGCTAGGTAGAGCACTGGGTTGTGGCCCCAGCGGTCGCGGGTTCAAATCCCGTCGTTCACCCCTCGACGGGGCGACCCTTCGCGCGGCGCCGCACCGGTGGCCGGCGAAGGGTCGTTTTGTCGTACGCATGCGGGTGTGGCGGAATGGCAGACGCGCATGATTTAGGATCATGTGTCTTTGACGTGGAGGTTCGAGTCCTCTCACCCGCACCTCGATCGAGCATCTCGGAGCCGGGCGTCCGCCCGGGGCGCCCCGTGTCATCCCGGAAAGGAGCAGCGTGAAGAGCACCGTCAGCGAGCAGGAAGGCAACACCGTCCGCCTGGACGTCGAACTGTCCGAGGAGGAGGTGCAGCAGGCGCTCGACGCGACCGTGGGCCAGCTCGCCAAGGACGTCCGGTTGCCCGGCTTCCGTAAGGGGAAGGTGCCCCGCAATCTGGTGATGCAGCGCTTCGGCATGCATGCCATCACGCATCAGATGCTCGACGACCATCTGAGCGTCTGGTACGGGCGGGCAGCGGCGCAGTCGGGCATCACTCCCGTGGGCCGTCCGGACGTGGACTACGACGAGGACCCGGAGGCCGGTAGGCCCTTCACGTTCAAGGCGACGGTGGAGGTCATGCCGAAGGCCGAGCTGGGCGAGTACAAGGGCCTGGAGGTCCCGCGGGAGGAGTCCCAGGTCGAGGACGCCGAGGTGGACGCGCAGGTGGACAGGCTGCGGCGGCGAGTTCGCGGAGCTGACCACCGTCGAGGGCCGCCCGGCCCAGAAGGACGACTACGTGGTGGTGGACTTCTCCGGCGTGCTGGACGGCGAGACCGTCGAGAACACCGCGGTGGAGGACTACCAGTACCAGCTGGGGAGCGGCCAGTTCCTGCCGGACCTGGAGGAGGGCATCGTCGGCATGAGCGTGGGGGAGGAGCGGCAGGTGGCCGTGACCTTCCCCGAGGACTACGGGGCGGAGGAGCTGGCCGGCAAGACGGTGGACTTCACCGTGCGGCTCAAGGACCTCAAGGAGCTCGTCCTGCCCGAGTTGAACGACGAGCTGGCCAAGGACGTGAGCGAGTTCGCGACGTTGCTGGAGCTGCGTCTGGACATCCGTCAGAAGCTGCAGGGCACCCGCGACGCCAACAGCCGCCGGCGCTTCCGCAACGCGGCCATCGCCAAGGCCGTCGACCTCGCCTCCGTCGAGCTGCCCGAGGTGGTCGTGGAGGAGCAGGCCCACGAGATGATGGACGATTTCCTCCGGTCGCTGCAGCTGCAGGGAGCCGACGTGCGCCAGTACCTGGAAGCCACCGGCACCACGGTGGAGTCCATGCTGAACGACGTCCGTCCAGGCGCCGAGACCACGGTGAAGACCGGGGCTGTCCTCGACGCGGTGGCGGAAGCCGAGGGCCTGACCGCGAGCGACGAGGAGCTCGAGCAACGACTCGACGGAATGGCTGCTCAGGCCGGTATGGAGCCCGCGGAGTTCCGTTCGCGCCTGGAGGAGTCTGGTAGAATGACCACGGTCCGACGGCAGCTGGTGCGCGAGAAAGCGGCCGACCTCATCGTCGAGAATGCCGTGCCAACGGAGCCTGTGGCCGAGCCCGAGGTGCCTGAAGCGGAGGGCGAGGAGTCGGAGCAGGCCGGCGGCGAAGCGGAGTCGCACGAGGAGCCCGGGCCCGAAGCCTGATCCTCGCTCACATCACCCGAGCCGAAAGGATACGATCGTGAGCCCATTGGTCCCGATGGTGGTCGAGCAGACCAGCCGAGGCGAGCGAGCCTTCGACATCTACTCCCGCCTGCTCAACGAGCGCATCATCTTCCTTGGCACGCCGGTCAACGACCAGGTCGCCAATCTCATCGTCGCCCAGTTGCTGCACCTGGAGTCCGAGGATCCGGACAAGGACATCGCCATCTACGTCAACAGCCCCGGCGGCAGCGTCTACGCGGGGCTGGCCATCTACGACACCATGCAGTTCGTGAAGCCGGACATCTCCACGATCTGCGTGGGCGTGGCCATGTCGATGGGCGCTCTGCTCCTGGCGGGCGGCACGAAGGGGAAGCGCCTCGCGCTGCCGAATTCCAAGATACTCATCCATCAGGTTTCGGGAGGGTTCCAGGGTCCGGCGGCCGATATCGAGATACAGGCACGGGAAGCGCTCAACCTGCGCCGCCGCCTGGACGAGATACTCTCTGAGCATACCGGGCAGCCCATCGAGAAGGTCGGGAAAGACACCGACCGGGACTACTTCATGACCGCCGCCGAGGCGCTGGAGTACGGGATCGTGGACAAGATCATCGACCACAGGTAGGAGACGAGCCGGTGCCCAAGTCGTCTGGAGGCTCCGAACAGCTGCTCTGCAGCTTCTGCGGGAAGAGCCAACGCCAAGTCAAGAAGCTGATCGCCGGTCCCGGCGTGTACATCTGCGACGAGTGCATCGATCTCTGCAACGAGATCATCGACGAGGAGCTGGCCGCCCCGGTCCCGCTCGATCTCGAGCACCTGCCCAAGCCCAAGGAGATCCACGACGTCCTCTCGGACTACGTGATCGGGCAGGACGAGGCCAAGCGCAGCCTGTCGGTAGCGGTGTACAACCACTACAAGCGGGTCCAGATGGGGGCGTACGAGGACGCCGACATCGAGCTGCAGAAGTCGAACATCATGCTGATCGGCCCCACCGGCTGCGGCAAGACCCTGCTGGCGCAGACCCTGGCCCGCATCCTGAACGTCCCCTTCGCCATCGCCGACGCCACCGCGCTGACCGAGGCGGGCTACGTGGGCGAGGACGTGGAGAACATCCTGCTCAAGCTGATCCAGGCCGCCGACTTCGACGTCAAGAAGGCGGAGACGGGCATCATCTACATCGACGAGATCGACAAGATCGCCCGCAAGGCGGAGAACCCCTCCATCACCCGGGACGTCTCCGGCGAGGGAGTCCAGCAGGCCCTGCTGAAGATCCTGGAAGGCACCACCGCGAGCGTCCCGCCGCAGGGCGGCCGCAAGCACCCGCACCAGGAGTTCCTCACCATCGACACCACCAACATCCTCTTCATCTGCGGGGGTGCGTTCGCCGGCCTCGAGAGGATCATCGAGCGGCGCGTGGGGAAGAAGGGCGTGGGCTTCGGCGCGATCATCGAGGGCAAGCAGGACCGCGACGTGGGTCAGCTCTTCGCCCACGTGCTCCCGGAGGACCTGCTGGAGTACGGGCTGATCCCCGAGTTCATCGGACGGCTGCCCGTCGTCTCCAACGTCCACCAGCTCAAGCGGGAGGATCTGGTCGCCATCCTGACCGAGCCCAAGAACGCGCTGGTCAAGCAGTACAAGAAGTTCTTCGCCTACGACGGGGTGGAGCTGATCTTCCAGAGCGAGGCGCTGGACGCCATCGCCGAGCGGGCCATCCTGCGGGAGACCGGCGCCCGCGGGCTGCGTTCCATCATCGAGAACGCCCTCCTGAACGTCATGTTCGAGCTGCCCAGCCGCCGCGACGTGAGCAAGTGCGTGGTGACCAAAGAGGTCATCGAGAAGCAGATCGAACCGACCCTGGTCACCAGCACGGTCCACGACGAGCTCGAGCTGGACGAAGAATCGGCCTAGCGGGAGCGCGAGTTTGCCCGATCTCCAGCGGACGACCCTTCCGCTCCTTGCGACACGTGACCTGATCCTCTTCCCGAAGATGCTGACCAGCATCTTCGTGGGCCGGGAGAAGTCGGTGCGCGCCCTGGAGCAGGCCTACGTCACCGGCACCCCTCTGATCCTGTCGGCGCAGAAGCTCGCCTCGGTCGAGGAGCCCGACGCAGACGACATCGAGCGGGTGGGCACGCTGGCCAAGGTGGTCCAGTTCTCCCGCCTGACCGACGGCACGGTCAAGGCGTTGATCGAAGGGCAGAGCCGGGTCACCATCGAGTCCTTCGACTCGGTGGCGCCCCACTTCGCCGTGCGCGTGCGGCCGCTCGAGACCAAGGCTCCCCAGAACTGGTCGCGCATCCGAGCGCTGATGGAGGCGGTGGCGCGCGAGTTCGCGGCGTACGTCTCCGAGACGCCCGAGCTGCCGGAGGAAGCGGAGACCGTCCTCGACTCGGTCACCGACCCGGAGGACATGGTCGACATCGTGGCCTCGCACCTCCTGGTGGCGCCGGACCGCAAGCAGGCATTGTTGGAGGGGGAGGACGTCGAGCCGCGGCTGATGGGGCTGCTCGAGATGCTGATCGAGGAGAACGAGTTCCTGGTCATCGAGCACGACATCGCCGATCGGGTGCACGACAACATCGAACGGCACCAGCGGCGCGTGTTTCTGCGCGAGCGCACTGCGCGTGCTCCGCGAGGAGCTGGGCGAGGAGGCCGAGGAAGAGGGCGAGCAGGGCAAGTACCTGAAGCTCCTGCAGGAGAAGAACCTGCCCGAGGCGGCGGCCGCCGCCATCACCAAGGAGATCCGCCGGTTGGGCGACCTCCCCCCGTTCTCCGCCGAGGTGGCCGTGGCCACCGGCTATCTGGACACACGCGCTCGCCCTGCCCTGGGGCAAGCGCTCGGGCGCCGAGCTGCCCGACGTGGTCGCGGTCGCCCGGGTGCTGGACGAGACGCACTACGGCCTGGAGGACGTCAAGGACCGCATCATCGAGTACCTGGCGGTGGCCCGCCTGCGGGAGGGCACCCCGCCCAACACGGTGCTCTGCCTGGTGGGCCCGCCCGGCGTGGGCAAGACCTCCATCGCCCTCGCCATCGGCGAGGGGCTGGGGCGGCCCCTGCAGCGCATCAGCCTGGGCGGCGTCCGCGACGAGGCCGAGATCCGGGGCCACCGCCGCACCTACGTGGGCGCCATGCCCGGCCGCATCCTGGACGCGCTGAAGCGCGCCGGGGTGGACGACCCGGTGGTCATCCTGGACGAGCTGGACAAGATGGAGTCCGACTGGCGCGGCGACCCGGCGGCGGCCCTGATGGAGGTGCTGGACCCGGTCCAGAACCACGCCTTCCGCGACACGTACCTGGAGCTCGACTACGACCTCTCGCATGTCCTCTTCATCGCCACCGCCAACTACGAGGAGGACATCCCGGAGACCCTGCACGACCGGCTGGAGGTCATCCGCCTGCCCGGGTACACCGACCGAGAGAAGGAGGAGATCGCCCGGCGCCACCTGCTGCCCAAGCTGGCCGAGGAGAACGGCCTGGCCGAGCTGGGGGACGTGGTCACCCGTTCCGCCCTCCGTCTGATCATCGAGGAGTACACCCGGGAGGCGGGCGTGCGCGAGCTGGCCCGGCTCATCGGCAAGGTGTACCGGAAGCTGGCGCGGTTGCGGGTCGACGCCAAGCCCCTGCCCCGCCGCGTGGGCCCCCGAGAGGTGGAGCGCCTGCTGGGCGCCCGCCCCTACCTGCGCCCCCGCTTGGAGGACGAGCCGCTGGTGGGGGTGAGCACCGGTCTGGCCTACACCGGCGCCGGGGGAGACATCCTGCGGATCGAGACGGTGGTGGCGCCCGGGTAAGGGCGATTTCCACCTGACCGGTCAGCTGGGCGAGGTCATGCAGGAGAGCGTGACGGCTGCCTGGGGCTATCTCAAGACCACCCTGACCCGCGAGCCCGTGTTGCGCGCGCTGTGGGAGGGATCGCCCGGCCGGGCCTACCTGGCCGAGCACTTCACGCCGCCGGAGGGGCTGGGGGGCGACGGTCCCGGCGAGCCGGGCACCCTGGTGGAGGCAGGAGAGGCCGAAGGCGGCGAGGTCGCCGAGGGCGAGGCGCCGGGCCCCAGCGACCACGAGCTGTTGTCGGCGCTGGAGGTGCGCATGCATCTGCCCGAGGGCGCGCGTGCCCAAGGAGGGCCCGTCCGCCGGCGTGGCCGTGGCGGTGTCCCTGCTGTCCGCGCTGACGCAGGTGCCGTTGCTGCCGCGGGTGGCGCTCTCCGGCGAGATCACCCTGACCGGCCAGGTCCTGCCGGTGGGCGGGCTGAAAGAGAAGCTGCTTGGCGGCGCGGCGGGAGGGCGTGCTCGTCGTCATCCTTCCCGACGGCATGCAGGGGCAGGTCAAGGAGGTCTCGGCCGAGCTCCTGCGGGGCCTGGAGATCGTCTATGTGGCGCGCTTCCCCGAGGTGGTGCCCTGGGTGCTGAGCGCAGGCGCGCCCCCGACCGCAGGGACGAGCGGAGAGGAGTCCGAGTGACCGACGTGACCATGCCCGCCCGCTACGCGCCGCATGAGGTGGAGGAGCGGCTGATGGCCGCCTGGCTGGAACGCGACGCGTTCCACTCGGACGTCGACCCCTCGCGGCCGAGCTACTCCATCGCCATCCCTCCGCCCAACGTCACCGGGTCGCTGCACATGGGGCACGCGCTGAACGGCACCATCCAGGACGCCCTGATCCGCTATCACCACCTGCGGGGCTTCAACACGCTCTGGGTGCTGGGCACCGACCACGCCGGCATCGCCACCCAGGCGAAGGTGGAGGCCCAGCTGGCCAGCGAGGGCCTCCGCAAGTACGACCTGGGGCGGGACGGCTTCGAGCAGCGGGTGTGGGACTGGCGGGAGGAGTACGGCTCGACCATCATCCACCAGCTGAAGCGCCTGGGCTGCGCCTGCGACTACGGGAGCGAGCGCTTCACCATGGACGAGGCCTACCACGAGGCCGTGCTGCGCGTGTTCGTCAGCCTGTACGAGAAGGGCGACATCTACCGCGACGTCTACCTGGTCAACTGGTGCACCCACTGCGGCTCGGCCATCTCGGACCTGGAGGTGGAGCACGTGGAGCGGACCGACAAGCTCTACTACGTCCGCTACCCCATCGTGGGCGCGGAGGAGAGCCTGACGGTGGCCACCACCCGGCCGGAGACGATCTTGGGCGACACGGCCATCGCGGTGAACCCCAAAGACCCCCGCTACGGCAAGTACGTGGGCCGCACCGCGGTGGTCCCCCTGGTCGAGCGCGAGGTGCCCATCATCGCCGACGAGCACGTGGACCCGGAGTTCGGGACCGGGGCGCTCAAGATCACCCCGGGGCACGACCCCAACGACTGGGAGATCGGGCAGCGGCATCGACCTGCCGGCGGTGTCGGTCATCGACTTCGACGGCCGGATGAACGCGGAGGCCGGCGAGTTCCGCGGCCTCGAGGTGGACGAGGCGCGGACGCGGGTGGTCGAGGCCCTCCAGGCGCGCGGGCTGTTCGTCCGCGCCGACGACTACACCCATTCGGTGGGCACCTGCTACCGCTGCGGCTCGGTGATCCAGCCGCTGCTCTCGCTTGCAGTGGTTCATGGACATGAAACGGTTGGCGGCGCCGGCCATCGAGGTGGTGGAGCGGGGCGAGGTCCGCTTCGTGCCCGAGCGCTGGAAGGACGTCTACCTGGACTGGATGCGGGGCATCCGCCCCTGGTGCGTCAGCCGGCAGCTCTGGTGGGGGCACCGGCTGCCGGTGTGGTACTGCGACGAGTGCGAGAAGGTGATCGTCTCCCTGGACGAGCCGACCGCCTGCCCCGACTGCGGTGGGACCGTGCGCCAGGACGACGACGTGCTGGACACCTGGTTCAGCTCGGCGCTCTGGCCGTTCGCCACCCTGGGCTGGCCGGAGAGACACCCCGGAACTGCGCGAGTTCTATCCGACCTCGGTGCTGTCCACCGCCCGGGACATCATCTACCTGTGGGTGGCGCGGATGATCATGATGGGCCTGGAGTTCACGGGCAAGGTCCCCTTCCGCGACGTCATCATCCATCCGACGATCCTGGCGGCCGACGGCCGACGGATGAGCAAGAGCCTGGGCACGGGCGTGGACCCGCTGGAGCTGATCGCGGAGTACGGCACCGACGCCACCCGCTTCGGTCTGCTCTACATGAGCTCCGTACAGGACGTGCGCTTCAGTGCCGAGCGCATCGAGATGGGGCGCAACTTCGCCAACAAGATCTGGAACGCCTCGCGCTTGGTGTTGCAGGGGGCGGACCCGGAGGCCGGCCCCGCCGTCACCCTGGCGACCACGTCCGACCGGTGGATCTTCAGCCGCCTCTCGACGGTCAGCGGGCAGCTGGCGGCGCTCTACGAGGGCTACGACTTCGCCGAGGCCGCGCGGCTGCTCTACCGCTTCGTCTGGAACGAGATGTGCGACTGGTACCTGGAGATGGCCAAGCCCCGCCTCTACAGCGACGATGCCCAGGAGCGCCGCGAGGTCGAGCGGCAACCTGCTGGCCCTGCTCGAGCGGTGATGGCCCTGCTCCATCCGGTCATGCCCTTCGTCACCGAGGAGATCTACCAGCACCTGCCGCAGGTGCTGAGCGGCGAACGGCCGGCGAGCCTCTTCGACTGGCGCTTCCCCGACCCGGAGCCCGGACTGGCTCGACCCGGCGGCCGAGCGGGCCATGGAGAACGTGGTGGCCATCGTGGCCGGCCTGCGCTCGGCGCGCGACGAGCTGGAGGTGCCGCGCGACGCGGTCGGGCAGGTGCGTTTGGTGGCGGCCGACCCGGCGGCCGCCGAGGCGGTGGCCCACGAGGCCCGGTCCCTGCGCCAGCTGGCCGCGTGCGAGGTGGTGGGCGTCATGGCCTCCGGGGACGCTGCTGCCCGACGGCCGGTTCGCGTCGGTGGAGGGTCCGGACGTGCGGGCCCTGCTGGCCCTGGAGGGCTTCGTCGACGTGGAGCGCGAACGCGGGCGGCTGCGCGGCCGGGCGGAGAAGGCCACGGCCGAGGCGGCACGCGCCCGCAAGAAGCTGGACAATCAGGGGTTCGTCGCCAAGGCGCCGGCCGCGGTGGTCGAGGAGGAACGGGACCGCTTGGCCAGGGCCGAAGACGCTCCTGGCGGACCTGCGCAGGCAGTATCGGGAACGTATCGGTGAGGAGCTCGACCTATGATCGTGGACAGTGCGTGTTGGACGACGCCCGGGCGTACGTCGAGGGTCTGGAGATGCTGGGGATCCGGTTGGGTCTGGACCGCGTCCGGCGACTGTGCGAGGCGTTGGGCAGTCCCCACCTGGCCTACCGGACGATCCACGTGGTCGGCACCAACGGCAAGACGTCCACCACGCGGTTCCTCTCCTCCCTGCTGACCGAGTCGGGCTTCAAGGTGGGTACCTACGTCTCGTCCCCACCTGGTCAGCCTGGCGGAGCGCCAACTGATCAATGGCGCGCCGACCACCGAGGAGGAGTTCTACGAGACGGTCTCTCGGGTCAAGCCGGTCGCGGAGGAGATCGAGGCCTCGCTGCCGGAGGGCGAACGGCTGACCCAGTTCGAGGTCTTGACGGCGGCCGCCTTCCTGACCTTCGCCGAGCACGGGCTGCGAGGTGGCCGTGATCGAGGCCGGGCTGGGCGGGCGGTGGGACGCCACCAGCATCATCGAGTCCGAGGTGCAGGTGCTGACCAGCATCGGTCTGGAGCACGCCGAGCTCTTGGGCGAGACCCCGCTCGCCATCCTGGAGGAGAAGGCCGCGGTCATCCCGTCGGGAGGCAAGGTGATGGCCGGCCTCCTGGATCCGGACGTCCACGATCGCTCTGCGGGCCATCTGCGCCGAGCGCGGGGCCACGGTCAGCTTCCTCGGGGAGGACGTCTCGCTCCTCAACGAGAACGGCCGCTCGACCTTCGACGTGTTCGGCCGGTACGACCTCTACACGGGCATCGGGCTCTCCGTCCTGGGGAGCTACCAGGAGGTCAACGCGGCGGTGGCCCTGGGCGCCCTCGAGCTCTTCCTGGGACGAGGCGCCGGACATCGGGGTGGTGCGGCGGGCGCTGCGGTGCACCACCATCCCCGGCCGGCTCGAGGTGATCAGCGAGCAGCCGCTCTGCATCCTGGATGGGGCGCACAACCCCCATGGCATGAAGGAGTTGGGCCGCTCGCTGGACAAGTTGCTCGACCGGCGGCGCCTGATCGGGGTGGTCTCCATCCTGCGGGACAAGGGCGCGCTCGAGATGCTGGCCGACCTGGCGCCCCGTTGCGACATCCTCTTCGTCACCGAGAACACCAACCCCCGCTCCTACCCGGCCGCCGAGCTCGCGGCCCTGCTGGAGGCCATCGAGAAGGGACCGGAGGTGTTTGTGGACACCGACCCGCGCTCGGCCCTCATGAGCGCCTACCGTCTGGCCAACTCCAACCAGGTGGTGCTGGTCACCGGGTCGCTCTACCTGATCGCCGACCTGAAACGAGCGTTGGCGGGCTAGATGGACAGGGCAGGACAGATGTTATGCTGTGCGCGCCGGTGCCGCGCCGGCGCCTGGTCGCTGTAGGAGGACAGGGGGGCGCGTGGACAATCTCTTCCAACGGGTACAGGACATCATCGCCAGTCCTATCTGGACGCTGCTCTGGTATCTCTTGCTCTTCTCTCTGGTCACGTTGTGGCTCTCGCTGGTCTTCTGGACGCTGAAGGACGCCCGCAAGCGCATCGAAGATCCGTTGATCGTCGGCGTCGCCACGGCGACCTCGCTGGTCTTTCCCTTCATCGGCACGCTGGTCTACGCCATCCTGCGACCGGCGGAGTACCTCTCCGACGTGCGCGAGCGCGAGCTCGAGATGCGGGCGATGGAACTGGAGCTGCGGGGTGTCCGGGCCTGCCCCAACTGTCGGGAGCCGGTGCGGGAGGACTACGTGGTCTGCCCCAAGTGCCGCCGGCCGCTGCGCAGCACCTGCGTCTCGTGCGGCCGGCCGCTGGAGCACTCCTGGAAGGTATGTCCCTACTGCGGCCAGGACGCCGGTCTGCCCCAGGCGACCAGCTCGTCCCCTACCCCGAGCACCGGCCAGACGGGACCGGCGCGGGAGGCCTACCGGGGCACCATCTGATCGGCGTGGACCGAGGGGCGAGATCGCGGCGGCTGCGGCCGCCGCTTTGCTGTGAGGGGTGGGCTCCGCCCGCCGACGAGGACTGAAGGAGCGAGGAGGACCGATATGGCGACGGAACGGACGCTGGTGCTGGTCAAGCCGAACGGCGTGACCCGGGGCTTGGTGGGCGAGGTGATCGGGCGGTTCGAGCGGCGCGGTCTGCGGCTGACCGGGCTGCGGATGCTGCAGGTGTCCCGCGAACTGGCCGAGCGCCACTACGAGGAGCACCGGGGCAAGGGCTTCTTCGCCGACCTGGTGGACTTCATCACCTCCGTCGCCCATCGTCGCCATGGTGGTGGAGGGAGAGTCGGCGGTCAAGGTGGTCCGCGACATGATGGGAGCGACCAACCCCATCGAGGCGGCGCCGGGCACCATCCGCGGCGACTTCGCCCTGGAGATCGGGGAGAACGTGGTCCACGGCTCCGACGGCCTGGAGAGCGCGGAACGGGAGATCGGCCTCTACTTCCGCCCGGAGGACCTCATCGCCTGACGGGCCGGGACCGCATGGACCGTCGACCTCCCTTCCCCGCGGACTTCCGCCTCTACCTGGCCTCGCAGTCCCCCCGGCGGCGCGAGCTGCTGCGACGGCCTGGGAGTCCCCTTCACCGTGGTTCCCTCCGAGTCGGAGGAGCGTCTGGAGGGTGACCGGCCCTCCCACCTGGCCGAAGGGAACGCCGTGGCCAAGGTCGCCGGCGCCCGGCTCCCGTCGCAGGCCGCTCCCGGCGATTTCGTCCTGGGTACCGACACCCTGGTGGTGGTCGACGGCCGGCCGCTGGGGAAGCCCGCGGACGAGGCCGACGCCCGGGGCATGCTGGCCTTGCTGTCCGGCCGGGCGCACCAGGTGATCTCGGGTGTGGCCCTGGCCCGGCTGGGCGAGGCCGACCCGGCGTCGCCCGGCGACGCGGGCCGGCTGCTGAGCGGGGCGGCCTCCACCCGGGTGGACGTGCGCCCGCTGGACCAACGCCGAACTGGACGCGTACCTGGCCTCGGGCGAGTGGGAGGACAAGGCGGGGGCGTATGCCATCCAGGGTCTGGCCGCCCTGTTCATCGAGGGCATCGTCGGCGAGTACGCCAACGTGGTGGGGCTGCCCGTGCACCTGGTGGCGCAGCTCTTCCGCCGCCAGGGGTTCGATCTGCTGACGCGCACCTGGGTGCCCTGAGGCCGGTGGAGGGCGGTCTCTCGACCGGCCGCCGGCACCGCGCCGCGGCCCCTTCTGGCGCCCTCCCGGCCGCCGGCGACACCCCGTGGCGCTCCGTTCGGGGCCGAGGGCGTGCCGCAGTCCGGGGGAGCAGGTATAATGCCCAGGCCTGCACCCCGGTGTCGGGCTGCCACGTGACGAGAAGGGGTTCCGCTATCGGCGTCTTCAGCTTCATCACCGGCTTTGCCGGCCGGGACATGGCCGTCGACCTGGGGACCGCCAACACCCTCGTGTACGTGCGGGGGCGGGGATCGTCCTCTCGGAGCCCTCGGTGGTGGCGATCGACTCCCGCAGCGGGGACGTCCACGCCGTCGGAGCGGAGGCCAAGCGCATGCTGGGCCGCACGCCCGGCACCATCACCGCCATCCGGCCCCTGAAAGACGGCGTCATCGCCGACTTCGACGTCACCGAGCAGATGCTGCGCCACTTCATCGAGAAGGTGCACCAGAACCGCTGGGCGCATCCGCGCGTGGTGGTCTGCGTGCCCTCCGGGGTGACCGGCGTCGAGCGGCGGGCCGTGGAAGAAGCCACCATCACCGCGGGCGCCCGGGCCGCCTACCTGATCGAAGAGCCCATGGCCGCGGCCATCGGCGCCGGTCTGCCGGTCAGCGAACCGACCGGCAGCATGATCGTCGACATCGGCGGCGGGACCAGCGAGGTGGCGGTGATCTCCCTGGGAGGCATCGTCACGGCGCAGTCGGTGCGCATCGGCGGCGACGAGCTGGACGAAGCGGTGATCGCGTACGTCAAGAAGGAGTACAAGCTGATGATCGGCAGTCAGACTGCCGAGGAGCTCAAGCTGGAGATCGGCTCGGCCTACCCGCTGGACGAGGAGCTGCAGGCCGAGATCCGAGGCCGCGACCTGGTCACCGGCCTCCCCAAGACCGTCGTGATCTCGTCGGAGGAGGTGCGCGAGGCGATCGCCGAACCCGTCGTCGCCATCGTCGACGCGATCAAGGCCACCCTGGACAAGACCCCCCCGGAGCTGGCCTCGGACATCATGGACCGCGGCATCATGCTCGCCGGCGGGGGCGCGTTGCTCCAGGGGCTGACCGAGCGGATCCGCCAGGAGACCCAGATGCCCGTCCACGTGGCCGAGTCCCCGCTGACCTGCGTGGCGGTCGGCTCCGGCCGTTCCCTCGAGGAGTTCGAGACCCTTCACCGGAGCTCCCAAAGGGCACGACGGCGCCGCTACTAGTAGCGGAGGTCCCTCTATGCCACGGAACGAGTCAGTCAGGCGGCGGCTGATCATCGGCGCGCTCGTCATCATCGCGCTCGTGTTGCTCACGGCCTTCCTCCGCGAACCCGCGTCCGGCGCGCTCCACCAGGCGCAACACGACGGTTCCGGCGTGCTCTCGCCGCTCCAACGGATCGCCAGCCAAGCCGTCCAGCCGTTCCAGGACGGCTATCGCTGGACCAGGGATCTCTTCGCCGCCAACAGCCGGAACAAGGAGATGGCTCGCGGAGCTCGAGCGCCTGCGCGGCCAGGTGGTCTCCCTGGGCGAGGCCTCCGAGGAGAACCAGCGTCTCAAAGGACTGCTCCAGCTCAAGGAGGCGGTGAGCTTCCCCGAGGGCACCCGCTTCGTCACCGCCCGGGTGATCGGCAAGTCGCCCACCAAGTGGCAGGAGTGGGTGCAGATCGACCGCGGCACGGCCGACGGCATCGCGCTCAACCAGCCGGTGGTGGGGGCCACGGTGCCGGTGGACGACTCGCTCTCCGGCAAGGGTCTGGTGGGGAAGGTGGTGGCGGTCTCAAGCCACGCCGCTCAGGTCCAGCTGATCAGCGACTCGGAGTCGAGCGTGGCCGTGGTGGTCCAAGGACTGCGGGCGGAGGGCATCCTGGAGGGCAGCGTGTCGGGCAAGCTGGTGATGGACTACGTGGAGCGGGATCAGCCCGTGCAGGAGAAGCGGATCGTGGTCACCTCGGGTTTCAACCGGGTCAGCATCTTTCCCAAGGGCATCCCCGTCGGCATCGTCGAGAGCGTGGGGCAGGAGGACGTGAACAGCTACAAGCAGATCGAGGTCCGCCCCTTCGTCGACTTCCGCACGCTGGAAGAGGTGATGGTCCTCTTGACCCCGGTCTCGCCGGCCGCCGAGGCGCTGACCGCCGTCGGGCCGGCCGCGTCCGCCGCCTCCGGTACCTCGACCACCGCGAAGCCGAAGTGATGGGCGCCACCCGTCCCGACCACCTGGCCACCGTGAGCCGGCTCACCCTGGTGCTGGTGGCGGCCGTGGCCCTGCAGACCGTCCTCTCGGCCCGGCTGACCGTGCTGGGCGTCACTCCCGACCTCTTCATCGTCCTGGTGGTGCTGGTCGGCTTGGACCGGGGTTCGCTGACCGGGGCCGTGTTCGGCTTCGCCGCGGGCCTGGTGGCGGACCTGGTCTTCCTCGATCCGGTGGGATGGCGCGCCTTCGTCTACCTGCTGGCCGGGTACGCGGTGGGGCGGTACAGCGAGGAGATCGGCGTCGTCAACGCCTGGACGATCGTGCTCGGGACCGCGGTGGTGTCCCTGGCCAGTCAGGGGCTGTACGGACTCTTCCAGTTCTTGATCGGAGAGGGGCTCGGCTTCTTGACGATGGTGCGCATCCAGATGCTGCCGGCGGCGGCGCTGGACGCCCTGGTCGCCGCTCCACTGTCCATGGTGTTGGGCCGCCTGCACGTGATCCGACGAGCCGGGCAGGCTACCGGCCCGTCGTTCCGGTAGGAGTCGCGGTGTTCCTCGAGCCTGTCCGAAAGCACCGGGCCCCCAGCGACGACGTCTCGCTCGGCGTGCGCCTGGGCCTCATCGTCGCCGTCGCCGTGGCCCTGTTCGGCATCCTGGCCTTCCGCCTGTGGTTCCTGCAGGTCCTGTCCGGGGACCACTACGTCGTCCTGGCGGACAACAACCGGACGCGCGTGGTGGCGGTACCGGCTCCTCGCGGCGTGATCTACGACCGGCAAGGCAAGGCCATGGTGGAGAACCGTGCGGGCCTGACGGTCGGCATCCTGCCCATGGACCTGCGGGACGAGGACATCGTCCTGCCCCGCCTGGCGACGCTGCTGCACGTCCCGGAGGAGGAGATCCGGGCCAAGCTCGCGCGGGGCGAGGCCAACCCGTACGTCGTGGTCCCGATCAAGGACGACGTGTCCGAGACCCCGGTGGTGGCCTACCTGAAGGAGCACAGCCTGGAGTTCCCCGGCGTGCGGGTGGAGAAGACCTCCCTGCGCGAGTACCCGCTGGCCCGGGCGAAGACCATGCTGGCCGCCCACGTGCTGGGCTTCGTGGGAGAGATCTCCGACGCCGAGCTGGGCGAGGACGTCTACCGCGGCCTGAAGCCGGGCGACCAGATCGGCAAGGACGGGATCGAGCAGCAGTACGACAGCTACCTTCGCGGCACCGACGGCAACCGCACGGTGGAGGTGGACTTCCGCGGGCGGCCGAAGCGCGTGTTGGAGGAAGTCGACCCGCAGCCGGGCAAGAACCTGGTGACGACCATCGACAGCACTGTCCAGGCCGCGGCGGAGAAGGCGGTCAACGAGGGCATCCTGCGGGCCCGAGCGGCAGGATTCAAGGAGGCGGCCGCGGGCGCGGTCGTGGCGCTCGACCCGAAGACCGGCGAGATCCTGGCGATGGCCTCCTATCCGTCGTACAGCCCCACGCCTGTGGGTAGGGGGTATGCCGAACAAGACCTTCAAGGCGCTCACCGCTCCCGACGCCCACGACCCGCTGCTGAACCGCGCCATCATGGGGCGCTATCCGGCGGGTTCCACCTTCAAGCCGTTCGTGGCCGCCACCGCGCTCCGGAGACGGGCTGATCACCACCGGATACGCTCTTCAACGACCCGGGTACGTTCCGCATCAACCAGCAGGTCTGGCGCTGCTGGAAGCCCGACGGCCACGGCGACGTCAACCTGGTGCAGGCGCTGACCGAGTCGTGCGACGTCTACTTCTACAACCTGGGCAAGCTTCTGCACGGGCAGACCGGGCCGGTGCTGCAGGACGGCGTCAGTCAGTTCGGCTTCGGGCAGCCCACCGGGGTCGACCTGCCCGGCGAGTACGCCGGCCGGGTCCCGGACAAGGTCTGGAAGAAACGGGTCGGGCAAGACCGCGTCCGACCGTATCTGGTACACCGGCGACGACGTCAACCTGTCGATCGGCCAGGGCGACCTGCTGGTCACGCCGCTGCAGCTGGCCACGGCGTTCGCGGCCTTCGCCGATGCCAAGCCGGCGCAGCAGGGCAAGGGCGCGCCCAAGGAAGACGTACTGGACGTGCTGGTGCCCCGCCTGGGCCGCGAGATCACCGACGCCTCCGGTAACGTGATCCACCGGTTCGAGACGGAGCGGCGGAACCAGATCACCCTGAAGGCCACCGAATTGGCCGCCATACGCAAGGGTCTGCTGGGCGTGACGGCCGACCCGAACGGCACCGCCTACGCCGCCTTCCAGGGATTCCCCATCCCGGTGGCGGGCAAGACCGGCACCGCGGAGAAGAAGCCCGAGAAGGACTACGCCTGGTTCATGGGGTACGCTCCGGCCAACGACCCGGAGATCCTGGTGGTCGCGCTGGTGGAGCAGGGGGGTCACGGCAGCTCGGTGGCCGCGCCGGTCGTCCGCCAGGTGATGGAGTCCTACTTCCATATCCCGCCCACCGCTCCGGCCGACGTGACGGTGACCGAGTGAGCGTGCTGCAGCGGGCCGGCGAACGGTCGCTACCCGGGTTCAGTCTGGGGCGCGTACCTGCGCAACCTGGATTGGGTGCTGCTCTTCGCCGCCTTCGGTTTGATCGGATTGGGGATCGCCACCATCTACTCGGCCACCCACGCCGACAGCAACATCGCCACCCCCACCTACTACGTGCGGGCGCAGCTGCAGGGGGTCCTGCTGGGCACCATCCTGCTGGTCGCGGCCAGCCTGATCGACTTCTCGTGGCTGGACAGCTGGCGCCGCGTCCTCTACGGCGCGATGATCGGGCTGCTGCTCCTGGTGCTGGTGGTCGGCTCGGTGAGGATGGGAGCCCGACGCTGGATCGCCCTGCCCTTCTTCGACCTGCAGGCCTCCGAGGTGGGCAAGATCCTGCTGATCGTCTGTTTCGCCGGCTTCCTGGCGCACGGGGTCGAGCTGCGGGACCGTTTTCGCTTCGTGATCCTGGGAGTGGGGTACGTCGCCCTGCCGGCGCTGCTGGTGTTCATCGAGCCGGACCTGGGGACCGCCTTGGTGTTCGCCGTCATCCTGCTCGCCATGCTGGTCGTCTGGGGCATCCGCTGGGCGCATCTGGCGGTGCTGATGGGGGCCGGGCTGGCCGTCGTCGTCGCCGTGCTCCGGGTCCTCCCGTCGCTGGGGATCCACCTGCTCAAGCCCTACCAGTGGCAGCGGCTCTTCGTCTTCCTCGATCCGGAGCGCGACCCCAGCGGTATCGGCTACCAGCTCTCCCAGAGCAAGATCGCGGTCGCGAGCGGCATGCTGAGCGGCAAGGGCTACATGCGCGGTACCCAGACGCACCTCAACTTCCTGCCCGCGCACCACACCGACTTCATCTTCGCCGTGCTGGGGGAGGAACTGGGGTTCGTGGGCGCCATCGTGCTGCTAGGCCTCTTCCTGATCGTGCTGTGGCGGGCGGTGCGGATCGCCAGCATGTCGAAGTCGCTCTACGGGAGCCTCATCGCCACCGGGATCGCCTCGGTCATCTTGTTCCAGGTGTTCCTCAACGTGGGTATGACCATCGGGATCATGCCCATCACCGGCGTGCCTCTGCCCTTCGTCAGCTTCGGGTCGAGCTCCCTGGTGGTGTTCTTGATCGCGATCGGTCTGCTGGAGAGCGTCCACGTCCATTCACGCACGTCGCTGTACGGCGGGCGCTTCAAAGGGGAGGCGTATGCCCAGATTCCTAGTTGATCCGAGCAAAGCGTGGCAGGCCTGGAAGGAGGCCTCTCACGCGGCCGAGGCGGCGGCGTTCGTCGTGGCCTCCGGCGACCCGGACCTGGTCGCGTCGGCGGACGCCGTCCTGGGCGGGGGCACCCCGCTGCGGCGCTCCTCCGTCCCCGTCGACCAACTGGCGAACCTGAAGCTGGGCCCCGCCGAGATCCTCCTCGTGTTGATCCAACCCAGCGAGGAGGATCGGATCCTTCCCGGGCTGCGCACAGCCGGCCTGCCGCTGGGCGGGGTGGTGGCCGTCGACGAGGGGCCCGTGGCGAGTCACGACATCACCCGATACGAGAACGATCTGCTGCGCGTGTCGTTCTCGACGGACGAGCCGGGTTGGGAGGCCGTCCGCGAGGCGGTGTGCGATCTCGGTGACGACCACCTGGTGGCCTTGGGTCGGCGGCACCCCGGCCTGCGTCGGGCCTGCGCCCACCGCATGATCACCAAGACCGCCAGGCAGAACGGCGTGATCGCGGTCGCCTTCTTCGTGCCCGGCACCGACATGCCGCTGATGACCCTCAACCAGATCAAGCTGGTCTTGGGACTGGCGGCCATGCACGGGTTGGAGCTCAACCAGGAACGGGTGTTCGAGCTGCTGGCCGTCCTGGGCGTCGGCTTCACGTTCCGCACCATCGCGCGGCAGGTGGTCGATCTGATCCCCGGGCCCGGTGTGGCCTGGAAGGCGGGGATCGGCTACTCGGGCACCCTGGCACTCGGGCGGGCCGCCCTGCGCTACTTCGAGGAAGGCGCGCCCGCGACGCCCGGGCCGTATCGTTCGGTTGGCGAAACGCCTCCGGCGATGAGTCCTTCCGGGCGGGAGGCCCTCGCGGGAGGGACCGTCCCGCCTGAGCCCGCGACCCCGGCCGACCAGCGCACCTCGGCCACTCCGCCGGACCGCTACTCGCTGCTGCGCGCCCGCTTCGAGGAGGTCCTCGAACGCATCCAGAACCCCGCCCGTCTGATCGGCGGAGAGACGGGGGCGGCTCCCGGATTCGGCGAGGACCCGGACGAGCTGCGGGTGGCCCTGGCCTTCCCCGATACCTACGAGATCGGGATCTCCAACCAGGCGCTGCAGATCCTCTACCATCTGGCCCGCCGGGAGCCGGGCGTGGGGGTGGAGCGGGTCTATCTCCCCTGGGTCGACGCCATCCAAGAGCTTCGCCAGGCGGGGATCCCGCTGCTGACCCTGGAGACGTGGACCCCGCTCCGTGACGCGCACCTGCTGGGCATCTCGCTCCAGCACGAGCTCTCCTACACCAACGTCCTGGAACTGCTGGACCTGGCCGGCATCGCCCTGCGCGCGTCCGACCGCGGCGAGGACGAGCCCCTGGTCATCGCGGGGGGGCCGGCGACGGCCAACTTCCTGCCGGTGGCGCCCTTCGTCGACGCGGTCGTGGTCGGTGAGGCGGAGGAGGCCTTCCCCGAGGTGCTCCGGGAGGCGCGGGCCGCCCGCTCCGCCGGGCTCGATCGCGCCGGCCGCAAGGAGCGGCTGGCGACGCTGGAGGGAGTGTTCGTGCCCGGGGTCAGCCGGACGGTCTCCCGACGGGTGCTGTCCCGCCTGGAAGGCGCGCCCTACCCGGCCGGCTGCCTGGTCCCTCTGACTTCGGCCGTGCACGATCGGGCCTGGGTCGAGGTCATGCGCGGCTGCTGCCGGGGCTGCCGCTTCTGCCAGGCGGGCATGTGGTACCGGCCGGTGCGGGAGCGCACCGCCGGGGCCGTCCTGGCCGAGGCCGAGGCTCAGGTGGCGGCGACCGGGTACCAGGAGGTGTCGCCTGGCCTCCCTGTCGACCACCGACTACAGCGGTCTGGAGCCGACGTTGACCGCTCTGGCCGAACGCCATCCGGAGCTGCACATCGGTCTGCCCTCGCTGCGGGTGGACTCGGCCGCCATCCGTCTGGCCCATCTGACCTCGCCCACCAGTCCCTCCCTGACCCTGGCTCCCGAGGCGGGCAGTCAGCGCATGCGCGACGTGGTCAACAAGAACGTGACCGAGGAGGAGATCCTCGACGCCGCCGCGCGAGGCCTTCGTCCTGGGCCACACCACCCTCAAGCTCTACTTCATGATCGGGCTGCCCACCGAGACCGACGAGGACGTGCGGGCGATCGTCGACCTGTGCGCGGCCATCCGCGAGGATGGGCCGTCGGATGCTCGGCCAGAAGGCCTCCCGCCTGCAACTCCACGTCAGCGTCACCAACAGCATCCCCAAGCCCTTCACGCCGTTCCAGTGGGCGGCGATGGCCGACCGGGAGACGCTGGGCCGGCGGCAGGAGCTGCTGCGGCAGGGGCTGCGGCGTCTCCGCGCCCGTCTGGCCCTGCACGACATCGACGGGAGCTACCTGGAGGCGGCGCTCGCCCGGGGCGACGAGGCGATCGGCCGACGTGATCGAGGGCGCCTGGCGGCGCGGCGCCCGCTTCGACAACTGGACCGAGCACGAGCGGCCTCTGGCCTGGGCGGAGGCCTTCGCCCAGGTGGGACTCTCGGCCGAGACGCTCGCCACCGCCGCGCTGCCCACCGACGCCGCGCTGCCCTGGGACCTGGTCGACGGCGTGGTGACGAAGAGCTTCCTTCTGGACGAGTGGAGCCGGGCCGAGCGCCGGGAGACCACGCCGGATTGCCGCTGGGGAGACTGCCCGGGCTGCGGCGCCTGTCACGGGGAGCTCGGACACGATCTGGTCGGGGAGGCCGCGGCCGTCCCTCCGGCGTCCGAGGGCCGGGCGCCGGCCGCTTCCCCCCCGCCGGAGGGCGCGTCCACGTCCGGGGGCGGTCCGCCCCTGCCCGTCCGGTTGCGCTACGTCCTGCGCTTCTCGGTCCGGGGCCGCGGCCGCTTCCTGGCCCACCTCGACACCGCTGGAGCTGTTGCGCCGGGCGGTCCGGCGCGCGGGCGGGCGCCTGGCCCTCTCCTCCGGACTCCGCCCCAAGCCCCTCCTGGGCGTGGCTCTTCCCCGGGCCGTGGGCGTCGAAGGGGCGGAGGAATGGGCGGAGTTCACCCTCAGCGAGTCGCCCCCGGCGGACTTCGCCCGGCGCTTCGCCGCCGGTCTGCCGGAGGGGTTCGCCGTCCTGGGGCTGGAGCCCGCCCCGCCGGGGCCCTCGCTGGCCGCGCAGGTGACAGGGGCCGGCTACCGGGTCGCGGTGGCCCCCGCCGGCGAGCCCGGCGACACGGCGGTGGCGGACGAGGCGCTTGTCGCTGACGTTTCGGCCGCAGCCAGGCGCTATACTTCTGAACAGGAACTCCTGGTCGACCGGTTGCGCGCCGGCAAGCAGCGCGTCGTCGACGTCCGCCGGTATGTGGACGTGGTCGAGGTACGCCGAGCCGAGCCGGGTCTCGATGTGCTCTTCGAGGCCGCCGTGACTCCCCAGGGGACGGTCCGGCCGGAAGAGGTCGTCGAGGTCCTGGGGCGACTGGCCGGCCGTCCGCTGGCGGTTCGCCGGGCCGAGCGACTGGAGATCCATCTGGGAAATCCTTCCACCCGAGAGGTCATGCACCCGTGAAGCAGCTGCTCATCGCCCAGGACGCCCGCGAGACGAGGGTCGCCGTCCTGGAGAACAACCGTCTGGCCGAGCTCTACGTCCAGCGCCAGGACCAGACCTCCATCGTCGGCAACATCTACAAGGGCAGGGTCGAGAACGTGCTGGCCGGCATGGACGCCGCGTTCGTGGACATCGGGTTCGAGAAGAACGGCTTCCTCTACGTCGACGAGGTGGTGTTCCCCGAGAGAGGAGGACCAGGGGCCGAAGAAGATCACCCAGCTGCTCAAGGCCGGCCAGGAGCTGGTCGTGCAGGTGACCAAGGACCCGATGGGCTCCAAGGGCGCCCGCTTGACCACCGAGCTCAGCATCGCCGGCCGCTACCTGGTCTACGTCCCCGAAGGCACCCTCTGCGGCGTGTCGCGGCGCCTGCCGGACGAGGAACGTCAGCGGCTCCGCAAGCTCTGCCGCGAGATCAAGCCGGACCACGCGGGCGTGATCATCCGCACCGCGGCCGAGGGCATCAGCGAGAAGGCGATCACCGCGGGACGTGCGTTTTCTGGAGAAGGTCTGGCAGACCGTGGAGAGGCGGCTGGAGACGCTGGAGGCACCCTCGGTGGTGTACTCGGAGGCCGAGCTCGCCATGAAGATCGTGCGCGACCTGCTCAACGAGGAGTTCACCCAGGTGCTCATCGACGACGATGCCCTGCTCAAGCGGGTGCAGGGTTTTCTGCAGGCCACCACGCCCGAGCTGGCCGACCGGGTGGAGCTCTACCAGGGCAGCAAACCGTTGTTCGAGACCTACGGCATCGACGAGGAGATCCGCAAGGCGCTGGAGCGGCGCGTGGACCTGCCGTCCGGAGGCTACCTGGTCATCGACCACACCGAGGCCATGACCGTGGTCGACGTCAACACCGGTCGGTACGTGGGCAAGAAGCATCTGGAGGACACCATCCTCAACACCAACCTCGAGGCCTGCCGGGAGGTGGTCCGCCAACTGCGCATCCGCGACATCGGCGGCATCGTGGTCATCGACTTCATCGACATGTCCCGCCGGGAGAACCGGGAGCAGGTGCTGGAACTGCTGAACGCCGAGCTGGCCAAGGACCGCACCAAGACCTACGTGGTGGAGCTCTCGCCGCTCGGCCTGGTGGAGATGACCCGGCAGAACGTCACCGACGGCATCCGGGGCACCATGACCGACACCTGTCCCACCTGTCAGGGCCGGGCGTGTCGTCCTCTCCGACGAGACGCTGGCCATCGAGGCCGAACGCCGGCTGCGGCGCATCGCCGTCGAGAGTGGCGCCGAGGCGTTCCTCGTGGAGGTCAGCCCCGAAGTGGGGCGCGCCTTGATGCGGGACGGCGGCGCCCGCCTGCGCGAGTTGCAGACCAAGAGCGGGAAGTTCTTCGGCATCGAGGGCGTCGACCACCTGCGGGTGGGCGAGGTCCGGGTCAGCGCCGAGGGCAACCGGGACTTGATCGAGCGGGCCGCCCTGCCCGTGGTCGCCGGCGAGGAGCGCGAGGTGACCATCGACGAGGTGCACGCCTACGACCGGCGGGACGGCGTCGCCCGGCTGGACGGCTACGTCGTCAGCGTGACCGGCGCCGCCGAGATGGTGGGTAAGCAGGTGCGCGTGGTGGTCGAGCAGGCCAACCGTTTCTGCGCCTACGCGCACCTGCTGGAGGGGTAGGTCGGGCCGACCCCTCCGGGGTCGTCCCTACTCGTGCTCGTCCCAGTGCATGTCCGGCTCGCGCCGGCGCACGCCTTCTTCGCCGTGGCGTACGATGGAGCGCACGTCCTCCACGTTCAGCCACTTGTGCCCCAGGTCGACCTCGAGCTTCGCCTGGTCGCGGTCGCGCACGGGCTTGGAGATCCGAGTGACCCGGCCGACCCCCAGGGCGGTCTCGACCTTGTCACCGACGCGGATCTCCTCAGGGATGCCGTGCAGCTTGGGGTTCACAGCAGCACCTCCTGTTCGGGAGGCCGGGTGGCCTCGTACGCCAATCTTAGCCCTTCCCGCCCGACCGTGCCGCCTGCTCGCCCGGCCCGGACGGACGGGGCGTGGGGGCCGGGACGGGTGGGGCGATGTGGTCCGCCGCGCGCCGTCCCCGGGTAGCCCGGGAGACGGGTCCCTGCTATACTCCATCGCTCCCGCCTCCGAGGACCGGTCGTCGCCTGCTGTCGCGATGCTGCCTGGGCGGGAGACGGGTCACGAACGGAACGAGGATGACACATGGTAGCCATCGTCGATATCGGCGGGAAGCAGTATCGGGCCGAGGTGGGCAGCGAGCTGGTCGTCGACCGCCTGGCCGGTGAAGAGGGCGACACCGTCGAGCTCCGCTCGGTGTTCGTCATGGGTGACGACGGCGAGGTCTCCCTCGGCGGGGAGCTGCCGGTCGTCACCGCGCGCGTGGTCGAGCACCTGCGCGGCCCGAAGATCAAAATCCTGTATCACAAGCCCAAGCGAGGCTTCCTTCGCCGTCAGGGGTTCCGCAGCGCCCTGACCCGCCTCGCCGTGGACAAGATCGGCTAGAGAGGACCGCTTTCATGGCACACAAGAAAGGTGGAGGGAGCTCGCGGAACGGTCGCGACTCCAACGCGCAGCGGTTGGGCGTCAAGCGCTTCGGGGGCGAGGTGGTGACGGCCGGGTCGATCCTGGTCCGCCAGCGCGGCACCCGGTTCCGCCCGGGCATCAACGTAGGCATCGGCTCCGACGACACCCTGTTCGCCAAGGCTCGATGGCCGCGTGGTCTTCTCCCGCGGGAAGGCCGGCCGCAGCATCAGCATCATCGTCGAGTAGCGCGCTCCGCACTCGCGGGCGCCGGCTCCTCCCATGTTCTCCGACCGCGCGAAGATCCACGTGGCCGCCGGCAGAGGGGGGAACGGCGCTCTTTCTTTTCGCCGGGAGAAGCACGTCCCCCACGGAGGACCCGACGGTGGCGATGGGGGGCACGGCGGCGGCGTGTACCTGGTGGCCGACCCGCAGCTGCGCGACCTCAGCCCCTTCGTCCGCAAGGTCCACTTCAAAGCCGAGTCGGGCGAGCACGGCCAGGGCGCCCGTCGGCAGGGAGCGACCGGCGCCGACCTGGATATCCCGGTACCGCTGGGTACCCAGGTCTGGGCCGACGATCGGCTGGTGACCGACCTCACCCACCCGGGTCAGCGCGTGCTGGTCGCCGCCGGCGGCCTGGGCGGACGGGGGAACGCCCGCTTCGTCAACTCGGTCCGGCAGGCACCCAAGTTCGCCGAGCTGGGAGAGGAGGGCGAGGAGCTCTGGCTGGTGATCACCCTGAAGCTGATGGCGGACGTCGGCCTGGCCGGCCTCCCCAACGCGGGTAAGTCGTCGCTCCTTCGCCGCCTGTCCAACGCGCAGCCCAAGGTGGCGGACTACCCCTTCACCACGGTCGAGCCGCTGCTGGGCGTGGTCGAGGTCCCGGGCGACGAGGAGCTGAGCTACACGGTGGCGGACGTCCCCGGGCTCCTGGAAGGGGCCAGCGAGGGCATCGGTCTGGGCCATGAGTTCCTCGCCCACCTGGAACGCTGCCACGCCCTGCTGCACGTGGTCGACGCCACCGGGTACTACGGCTCCTCCCCCTTGGACAACCTGCGTACCATCCTGGCCGAACTCGAGGCCCACGCGCCGGAGCTCGCGGCGAAACCCGCAGCTGATCGCGTTGAACAAGGTCGATGCCCTCGATGCCGACGCCCGCGAGGCGGTCGCCGAGGAGCTGACGACCGAGGTGGAGCGGCTCCGCCGGGAGGGCCATCCCGCGTTCTGCTGGGAGCTCCGGGAGGAGCTGCCCGCGCCGGCGGAGCTGGTCCTCGCCGTGTCCGCGGTCAGCGGTGAAGGGCTGGCACTGCTGGCGGCTCGGGTGGGCGACCTGGTGGGGACGCTCCGCCGGGCGCGGGAGGCGGCGGGGGAAGTGGTCTACTCGCCGTTGGCCGGAGCGGACGCGGCCGCGGAGGAGGCGCCGGACCACGTGACCTACCGGCCCGCCGGACGGCGCCGCGAGGCCATCACCGTCCGCAACGAGGACGGGGTCTACGTGGTCGAAGGCCTTGAGGTGGAGCGGCTGGTGCGCCGCTTCGACCTCACCAACGACGAGGCCGTCCGCTACCTCGGCGGAGCGGCTGGACCGCCTGGGCATCAACGAGGCCGCTCCGCGAAGCCGGAGCGCAACCGGGGGACGACGTGGACATCGCCGGCTACCTCTTCGAGTTCCAGTAGACGGTGGGGAGCAAGGCGCGGGAGGCTCCGTGGGCGTGACGGTGGTGGTGAAGGTGGGGTCGAGCACCCTGACGGACGAACGCGGCAAGTTCCGTCTGGGGCCCGATGGCCGGCCGGGTGGCGGAGATCAGCGACCTCCAGCGCCGGGGACACCGCATGCTCCTGGTCTCCTCGGGCGCGGTCTCGGCCGGGATGGGTCTGCTCCGCCTGGAGGGGCGTCCGGCGGAGGTGGTGGACCAGCAGGCCGCGTCCGCGGTGGGCCAGGGCCATCTCTACCATACGTACAGCCAGCTCTTCGGCCACGAAGAGGTGGTGACCGCCCAGGTGCTGCTGACCGCCTTCGACATCAGCGGGCGGGCGCAGTACCTGAACGCCCGCAACACCCTGGAGCGCCTGCTGGAGTGGGGGGTGGTGCCCATCATCAACGAGAACGACACCACCTCCACCGAAGAGCTCTGCTTCGGCGACAACGACGTGCTGGCGGCGCAGGTGGCGCTCTTGCTCAAAGCCGATCTGCTGGTCCTGCTCACCGACACCGACGGCCTCTACACGGCCAACCCGGCGGAGGACCCCGCGGCCGAGGTCATCCCCGAGGTGCGGGACTTCCGCGAGCTCGACGCCGTGGAGACCGGGTCCGGCGGCCCCCTGGGCCGCGGAGGCATGCGGAGCAAAGTGGAGTCCGCCCGCATCGCCACCAGCGGCGGCGTGGAGACGGTGATCGCACGGGGCACGCGGCCCGGCGTCATCGGCGCCGTGCTCTCGCGGGAGCCGGTGGGCACCCGCTTCCTCGCCCGCGACCTGGGCTTGGGCGCCTTCAAGCTCTGGCTGCTGCACGCCAAGCCGGTGCGCGGCCGCGTGGTGGTGGACGAGGGAGCCGCCCGGGCGGTGCTGGGCCAAGGCAGCCTCCTGCCGGTAGGCGTGCGGTCGGTGGAGGGCGCGCTTCGACGCCGGGGATGCCGTGCTGGTGTTGGACGAGTCCGGACGCGAGCTCGCCAAGGGCATCGTCAACTACTCCCGGAGTGAGTTGGAGCAGGTCAAGGGCCTGCGAAGCGCGGAGGTGGGCCGGGTGCTGCCCCAGGCGTCGTCCGAGGCGATCCATCGGGACTACCTGGTCCTGTTGGGCTGAGGGGCTGGGTCGGCCGGGCGTCCGTCGGCGGAGGCGACGGCCGTTCGTCCGACGTTGCTGATATCGTAAGCGGCGGTCGTGCAGCGGATGCGGGAGGTCGGGTGGACATCAAGAAGCTGGCTCAGGAGGCCAAGCAGGCGTCGCGCCGGCTGGCCCTCGCCTCCTCGGCGCAGAAGGAC
Organism: uncultured Actinomycetota bacterium; assembly: GCA_963796315.1. Classification (GTDB taxonomy): domain Bacteria; phylum Actinomycetota; class Thermoleophilia; order RBG-16-64-13; family RBG-16-64-13; genus CAWCLH01. The sequence goes on along the minus strand of CAWCLH010000020.1, from coordinate 693,042 downwards.
CGGGCCGTCCTGGAGATGGCTGATGCGCTGGAACGCCGTCGAGACGAGATCCTGCAGGAGAATGCCGAGGACGTGGCCGACGGCCGCAAGAAGGGACTGTCCAACGCGCTGCTCGACCGGCTGCTCCTGGACGAGGAACGCCTGCGGGGCATCGCCCAGAGCCTCCGGTCCGTCGCCGCCCTGCCCGACCCGGTGGGCCAAGTGGTGGAAGGATGGAGGACGCCGGAAGGGCTGCAGATCGAGAAGCGCCGGGTGCCCTTTGGGGTGGTGGCCGTCATCTACGAGGCCCGCCCCAACGTCACCGTCGACGCCGCGGCGCTGTGCCTGAAGACGGGGAACTCGGTCATCCTGCGCGGCGGCGCGGATGCGTTCCACTCCAACCGCATCCTGGCCGAGGTGATCACCGGCGCTGTGATGGAGGCCGGGCTGCCGGGCGAGGCCATCCAGTTCGTGGGGTCGCGCGATCGCGAGGTGCTGCTGGACCTGCTGCAGCTGGAGGGGCTGATCGACGTGGTCATCCCCCGCGGCGGCGAGGAGCTCAAGCGTTTCCTGGTCGACAACGCCAAGGTCCCCGTCATCTACGCGGCCGGCGGCAACTGCCACGTCTACGTCGACCGGACGGCCGACTTGGACGACGCCGTCGACATCACCGTCAACGCCAAGGTCCAGCGTCCCGGGGTCTGCAACGCCGCCGAGACCCTGCTGGTGCACCGCGACGTGGCCGAGGCCTTCCTGCCCCGAGTGGTCCGGGAGTTGGAGGAACGGGGCGTCGTGCTGTACGTGGACGAGGCCTCCCGCGCGGCTCTGGGAGAGGCGGGCTCACGGCTGGAATCCGCCACCGACGAGCACTACGCCACCGAGTTCCTCGACCTCAAGATGGCGGTACGGGTGGTGGACGACCTGGAGCAGGCCATCGACCACATCGCCCGCTACGGCACGGGTCACTCGGAGGCCATCGTCACGGGCGACCTCACGGCCAGCCGGCGCTTCACCGACGCCGTCGACGCGGCCGCCGTCTACGTCAACGCCTCCACCCGTTTCACCGACGGCGGAGCGTTCGGCTTGGGGGCCGAGATCGGCATCTCCACGCAGAAGCTGCATGCTCGGGGTCCGCTGGCGCTCAAGGAGTTGACCTCGACCAAGTACGTCGTCGTCGGGAGCGGCCACACGCGCTGATGGAGCACGCGGCCGGCGAAGAGAGGCGTCCCGGCGGGAGGGGGCAAAGACCGGAGGTGGAGCTCCTCGAGAGACTGTGGGAGCGGCCCGGCCTCAGGTTGGGCATCATGGGGGGTACCTTCGACCCGATCCACATCGGGCACCTGGTCACCGCCGACGAGGCGCTGCACCAGTTCGCTCTGGACGACATCGTCTTCATGCCCACCGGACAGGGCCCGCACAAACCGGGAGAGACCACCTCGGCCGAGCTGCGCTACCTCATGGTGCACGTCGCCGTGGCCTCGCACCCGCGGTTCTGGGTCTCCCGCTTCGAGATAGACCGGCCCGGCGTCGACTACACCGCCGACACGCTCGCCGCCCTGGGCCGGTTGCTGCGGGACGACGCCCGGCTCTTCTTCATCACCGGAGCCGACGCCGTCCTGGATATCCTCACCTGGAAGGATCCGGAACGGATCCTCTCGCTCTCCTCGCTGATCGCCGCCACCCGCCCGGGCTACGATCTGGGGCGGCTGGCCGGTGTCCTCGGCGGGATGGAACATCGCGAGCGGGTGCTGCTCATGGAGATCCCGGGCCTGGCGGTCTCCTCCAGCATGATCCGGGAGCGGGTGGCCTCCGGCCGGAGCTGCCGCTATCTGGTGCCGGAGGGCGTCCGGCAGCTGATCGAGAAGACCGGGGCGTACCGCTGCCCATGAATGAACCCCACGAAGCTCCGATCCCGCCCGAGCCGGAGGCGCAGAGTCCCGAGGCCCGGCCGCCGACGCCGCCGCCCGAGCCGAAGGGGGAGCGCGTGACCGCGGCCTCGCTCCGTGCCGGACCGGTCGGCGGACGCCGGGGAGACCTCTCGCCCGGCACCTCGGGCTACCGTCAGCGACGCCTCCAGGCCCGGCGCAGCGGGCGCCGGGCCTTCGTCGTTCGCTGGACGGCCAGATTGGTCACGCTCGCCGTGCTGTTGGCGCTGATCTTCGTCGCCGCCCGGCTGGTGCGGGGAGACGGGACGGAGTCGGTGTCCGGAGGGGGTGGAGGGGATCCGGTCGTCTTGGCCGTGCGGGACGGGGGAGCGCTGAAGGCCATCGTCCTGGTCGATCCCGCCCGCGACCGGCCGTTGGTGGTGGGCATGCCCGCGTCCACCCTGCTGGAGGGACCGGCCGGCTTCGCCCGGGTGGAGACCCTGCTCGGGGGTCACGACCGGACCGCGCTCTTGTCCGCCGTCTCATCGTTGCTGGGGGTGCGGCCGGTCGCCGTCGCTGACCTCACCTGGAGCGACCTGCGCGGAGCCCTCGCCCGAGCCGCCGACACCGCCTCGCGCCCGCCGGCCCTGGGCGACGGCGTGGAGGGGGCGGAAGCGGCTGCCCAGGCTGTCGCCGCGCTGGCAGGTGATCTGGGTGGCGACCAAGGGAAAGAGGTCACCGCGGTCACGCTCGCCGAGGGCGACGGCGGACGGGTGGCCCTGGACGCCCTGCGCGGTCTGGGTGATCGCGGCCGGCCGGTACGGCTCCCCGGCATGTTCGTAGCCGGGTCGGACTCCACGTACTACGAACCCGACGTCGTCGGAGTACGGTCCTGACCGGGCGGGTGGTGCAGCAGAGCCTGACGGTGGAGGTGCAGAACGGCTCCGGTGAACTGGGCGTGGCCGAAGCGGTCGTGGCCGCCCTGGCTCCGCGCGGCTACCGGCTGGCCCCCACCCGGAACGCCGACGGGTTCCCCAACGTCGCCGAGACCCAGATACTCACCCGGGAGGAGTCGTGGATCGAGGCGGGCCGCATCCAGGCGGTCCTGGGCGTCGGCCGCGTGGTGCGCCGGGACGACCTTCCCGCTCAGCGGGTGGTGATCGTCTTGGGCAAAGACCTGGACCGTCAGCGGCTGGCCGGCGGCACCACCTCCAGCACCGCGCGGTAGGAGCAGGAAGGGTGGCTCCGACCAGCGATCGTCCCGATCCGCCGGCGCAGGGCTCACGCTATCACCGCCAGATCCTGTTCCCGCCGGTGGGGGAGGAGGGACAGGCGAAGCTGGGTCGGGCGCGCGTCGGGCTGGTGGGGTGCGGGGCGCTGGGCTCGGTGATCGCCTCGGAACTCGTTCGCGCCGGGGTCGCCTACCTGCGCGTGGTCGACCGCGATTTCCTGGAGCTCAACAACCTCCAGCGACAGATGCTCTACACGGAGGATGATGTTGCTCGGCGGCTCCCCAAGGCCGAAGCCGCCGCCGCCCACCTGCGGGCCGCGAACAGTCAGGTGGTGGTCGAGCCGATGGTGGCCGACCTCAACCCGCACAGCATCCTCGCGTTCGGCGAGGGCCTGGATCTGCTCGTCGACGCGACCGACAATTTCGCCACCCGCTTCCTCGTCAACGACTTCTCGGTCAGTCGCGGGATTCCCTGGGTCTACGGGGGCGTCATCGGGGCGTCCGGCATGACCATGACCATCGTGCCCGGCGAGGGTCCCTGCCTCCGCTGCGTCTTCCCCCGGCCTCCGGCACCGGGCGCCGCGCCCACCTGCGATACGGCCGGCATCCTGGGACCCGTCGTCGGCGTCGTGGGCAGCCTGCAGGCGGTGGAGGCGGTGAAGCTCCTGGTCGACCCCGAGGCCCGCAATCGCGACCTGCTGGCGCTGGACCTCTGGGATCTCTCGTTCCAAAGCATCCCGGTCGTCCGCGACGAGCGTTGCCCCGCCTGCGGCATGGCGCAGTTCCCCTACCTCGAGGCGGAGGAGGAGTACGATGCCGTCTCCCTGTGCGGACGCGACGCCGTGCAGATCGTGCCTCGCCCCGGGCACGACGTCGACCTGGCCGCGTTGGCCGCCCGCTTGGCCGCGGTCGGGACGGTCCGGCGCAACGCCTTCCTGCTGGAGGTCGACGTCGAGGGCACGAGACTGGTCCTCTTCCCTGACGGGCGCGCGATCATCCAGGGGACCGACGACCCGGCGGCCGCCCGGGTCCTCTACGCCCGCTACGTGGGCCAGTAGTCAGGTCTTCCTCCCTTGACGGTCTGTTCCGGGTTGGTAGAATCTAAAACCATAGTGAACCAATCAGGTTTGTGAGGGTCTGCTCGACGGACCGGTCGAGGCGGTGGGAGTGCCGGTGAACATCACAGCAAAGAGCAAGTACGCCGTGCGCGCCCTGGTGGAGCTGACCCAGCGCTCGCACCAAGCCCCCGTCCCGCTGGTCGTCATCGCGGAGGCGCGCGAGATCCCCAGTCAGTTCCTCGAGCAGCTCTTCGCCGCGCTCCGCCGCGCGGGCATCCTGCAGTCGCATCGGGGGGTCTACGGGGGCTTCAGCTTCAACCGCCCGCCGGGTCAGGTGACCGTGTTGGAGGTGGTGGAAGCGCTCGACGGCGCCATCGAGCCCGCGCTGTGCACCACATCGGATGCGTGCGCCCGGCGCTCCGACTGCTCGGTGAGCGACGTCTGGTTGCAGGCGAAGCTCGCCGTCGAGGACGTCCTCTCCGGCGTCACCATCCAGGAGTTGGCCGACCGCGAGACCGCCCGCGACGGCAACGCGATGTACTACATCTGAGGGGTCGATCGCCGCCCGTGACCGAGATGAGGGAGAGCCCATGCGCATAGCCGCCGACATCACCGCACTGATCGGGCGGACGCCGCTGGTCCGCCTGGGCGCCATCGGCGAGGGTCTGGACGTGGATCTGGTGGCCAAGCTCGAGAGCTTCAACCCGGGAGGCAGCGTCAAGGACCGCATCGGTCTGAGCATGGTCGACGCGGCCGAGAGGGACGGCTGCATCGCGCCCGGGGACACCTTGATCGTGGAGCCCACCTCGGGCAACACCGGCATCGCTCTGGCCATGGTGGCCGCCGCCCGCGGCTACAAGCTGATCCTCACCATGCCCGAGTCCATGTCGATGGAGCGACGCACCCTGCTGAAGGCTCTGGGGGCCCAGCTGGTGCTGACGCCCGCCGGAGAGGGCATGGCGGGGGCGGTCAGGCGAGCGGTGGAGCTGGCCGAGACCGAGGGCGCCTTCGTCCCACAGCAGTTCGAGAATCCGAACAACCCGGCCGTCCACCGCGAGACCACGGCCAGTCGAGATCTGGGACGACACCGAGGGCAAGGTGGACATCTTCGTCGCCGGGGTGGGTACCGGGGGGACGGTGACCGGCGTGGGGTCGGTCCTGCGCGAGCGGAAGCCGGGCGTCCACGTGGTGGCGGTGGAGCCGGCGGACTCCGCGGTGCTGTCCGGAGGCCGATCGGGCCCCCACAAGATCCAGGGTATCGGCGCGGGGTTCGTCCCGGCGGTGCTCGATGCCACCGCCTACGACGAGGTCATCGCGGTGACCAACGAGGCCGCCTTTGCCGCGACCAGGCGGCTGGCTCGGGAGGAGGGCATCCTGGCCGGCATCTCCTCGGGGGCGGCCCTGGAAGCGGCCCTCCAGGTGGCGGCCCGGCCGGAGTCTGCCGGCAAGATGCTGGTGGTGCTGCTGCCCGACACCGGGGAGCGCTACCTCAGTACCCCGGTGTTCCAGGATCAAGGAGAGGGGTGAGCCCGGTGTCCGTGCCCGTCCAAGAGTCATTGCGGCGCGTGCTCCAGGGCTACGGATCGGTGGCCGTGGCGTTCTCCGGCGGGGTGGACTCCTCCTTGGTCCTGGCCGCGAGTGTGGCCGAGTTGGGCCCGGGCCGCGTGCTCGCGGTCACGGCCGCCAGCGAGACCTTCGTGGAGGACGAGGTGGCGGAAGCCCGCGCGCTCGCCCGCGACTTGGGCGTGCCGCACGAGGTGATCGTGACGCACGAGCTGGAGCTCGCCGGCTTCTCGGAGAATCCGCCGGACCGGTGCTTCGTCTGCAAGCAGGAGCTGTTCGCCCACGTGCGCGAGCTGGCCGATCGGGCCGGCCTGGCGGTGGTGGCCGACGGGGCCAACCTCGACGACCTGGGTGACTTCCGTCCCGGCATCAGCGCCGCCGACCAGGCGGGAGTGCGCCATCCGTTGGTCGACGCCCGCATGGACAAGGGGGCGGTGCGGAGCATGGCGCGAGAGCTCGGCCTGAAGAACTGGTCGAAGCCGGCGATGGCCTGTCTCTCCTCCCGCTTCCCGTACGGCGAGCGCATCACGGTGGAGAAGCTGGGCATGGTGCGCGCGGCCGAGCACTACCTGCGCTCCCTCGGCTTCAGTCAGGTGCGCGTGCGCCACCATGGTCGGGTGGCCCGCATCGAGGTACCGCTCGAGGAGGTCGATCAGCTGGTCGACGCCACCGTCCGGACGGGCGTCGTGCAGCGCTTGAAGGACCTGGGCTACGCCTACGTCACCGTCGACATCGAGGGCTTCCGCAGTGGCAGCATGAACGAGGTCCTGGAGGACGACGAGGGGATGGTCGCATGAGCCAGAACGATACGGCGTCTCCGCCCTCGGCGTACCCGGCCACACACCGGGCGTCCGGCCGTCGTGGTGGCGCTGGCCGGTCTGGGCCTGCTCTTGCTGACTCGGTCCGGGCGCGAGCTGATCGACGTGATCCGCCGCGACATCCAGGTCATCCGCGAGCGGGACCCGGCCGCCCGCAGCACCGTTGAGATCTTCCTGACGTACTCCGGGTTCCACGCCATGCTGTTCCACCGGCTGGCTCACGCCCTCTGGGTGCGCGACGTGCCGCTGTTGCCCCGGGTGGTCTCCCAGCTCAGCCGCTTCCTGACCGGCATCGAGATCCACCCGGGGGCCGTGATCGGTGACGGCCTGTTCATCGACCACGGCTCCGGTGTCGTGATCGGCGAGACGTCGGAGATCGGTCGTAACGTCACCCTCTACCAGGGCGTGACGCTGGGAGGGACCGGCAAGGAGACACGGCAAGCGCCACCCCACCCTCGGCGACAACATCGTGATCGGGGCGGGGTCGAAGGTGCTGGGGTCCATCACGATCGGCGACAACGTCCGGATCGGCGCCGGGAGCGTGGTGATCCACGACGTGCCGGCCAACAGCACCGTGGTGGGCAACCCCGGCCGCCCGGTGATGACCGACGGGACCAAGGTGGGCATACCGGACATCGACTACACCCACCTGCCCGACCCGGTGGCCGAGGCGATGCAGTGCATGGTGCGCCGGATCGTGGAGATCGAGAACGAGTTGGACGAGGTCTGCCCGCCCCATCGCGAGCGGGTTGGACGCCAACGCTCCGACCTGGCCGAGGACCTCCGGAACCTGGCCGGGTTCTACCAGGGAGCGGGGATCTGACCGCAGCGCCGATGCGGTACCATGGTCGGGTGCCCGGCACCGACCACACCCCCCCGTCCTCCCCGGATCCTTTCGCCGACCTGCGCCACGGGCTGAACCAGCCGCAGGAGCAGGCGGTCTTCCACCCGAGCGGTCCGCTGCTGGTGCTGGCGGGGGCCGGGTCGGGCAAGACCCGGGTCCTCACCCATCGCATCGCCTACCTCGTGCGGAGTGGTCAGATCGGCCCGTACGAGGTGCTGGCCATCACCTTCACCAACAAGGCCGCGGCGGAGATGAAGGAGCGGGTCGGGGCGCTGGTGGGAGGCGTGGCCCGCACCATGTGGGTCTCCACCTTCCACGCGGCGTGCGCGCGGATGCTCCGGCGCGAGGCGGAGCTGCTGGGCTACCGCCCCGGCTTCACGATCTACGACGGCGACGACCAGGTCCGGCTGGTGCGCCACTGCCTGGAGGAGTTGGGCCGGGACGTCAAGCGGTTCCCGCCGCGGGGCATCCACGGCCGCATCTCCGACGCCAAGAACCGCCTGATCGACGTCGACGACTTCCTGCCGGGCGGCGACGACGAGGACGGCACGCGGGGCTCGTCCCGCGGCTACCTGGAAGTGGCCGCCGAGACCTATCGCCTCTACCAGAAGAAGCTCTACTCGCTCAACGCGATGGACTTCGACGACCTGATCATGCGCATGGTCGACGTGCTGCAGCTCTTTCCCCGAGCGGCTGGAGCACTACCGCCAGGCGTTCCGCCACATCCTGGTGGACGAGTACCAGGACACCAACCACGCCCAGTACGTGCTGGTCAAGCTCTTGGGCGAAGAGCACCAGCAGGTGACCGTGGTGGGCGACGACGACCAGTCGGTCTACTCCTGGCGGGGAGCGGACATCCGCAACATCCTCGAGTTCGAGCGCGACTTCCCGAACGCGACCGTGGTCAAGCTGGAGCAGAACTACCGCTCCACCACCACCATCCTGGAGGCGGCGAACGCCGTGGTGGCGCGCAACCGCGATCGCAAGCCGAAGCATCTCTGGACCGACCGGGGCCAGGGGGAGACGGTGGTGGTCCTGGAGTGCCGCGACGAGCACGAGGAGGCCCGGCTCGTGGCTGGAGAGGTGGAGAGGCTGCTGCGGGCGGGACGCCCGGCCAGCGAGATCGCCGTCTTCTACCGGGTGAACGCCCAATCCCGCGTCCTGGAGGACATCCTGGTGCGCTACGGGGTCGCCTACCAGGTGGTCGGCGGCACCCGGTTCTACGAGCGGGCCGAGATCAAGGACATGCTGGCCTACCTGCGGGGGGTGGTGAACCCGGCCGACGACCTGTCGGTGCAGCGGATCCTCAACACCCCGCGCCGGGGTCTGGGCGCCGTGGCTCAGGGCCGGCTGCAGCAGTTCGCGGCCGCGGAGGGGATCAGCCTCCGGCGGCGCCTTGGCGCGGGTGGACGAGGTGGACAGCCTGGGGAGCGCGGCCCGCAACTCCTGCGCGTCGCTGCACCGTTCTTTCGAGCGCTGGGAGGAGCGGACGGCGGGGAGACCACGAGCGGGTCCCGGTGGCCGAGCAGGTCGAGCGCGTGCTGGAGGAGAGCGGCCTGGTGGACTCGTTGCGCGCCGAGCGGACGATCGAGGCGGAGGGCCGGCTGGAGAACCTCCAGGAGTTCGTCGGGGTCGCGCAGGAGTACGACCGGAACAACCCGGAGGGCTCGCTGCGCGAGTTCCTGGAGGAGATCAGCCTGTACGCCGACATCGACGCCCTCCGCGACGTCGAGCAGCATGGTGACGCTGATGACCTTGCACAACGCCAAGGGCCTGGAGTTCGGCGTCGTCTTCATCGTCGGCATGGAGGAGGGCGTCTTCCCACACTCGCGCGCCTTGGACGAGCAGAACCTGGAGGAGGAGCGGCGCCTCTGCTACGTGGGCCTGACCCGGGCGAAAGACCGCCTCTTCCTCTCCTTTGCGCAGAACCGCTCGCTCTACGGGGCGGGCAACTACAACCTGCCCAGCCGCTTCCTGGAGGAGCTTCCCACCGCCCTGCTCGAGTACCGCCAGGGCGACGTGGCCACTCGGCGCCGGGGGGACTGGGCGAGCCGGTCGCGATCGGCCCGGGGCGAGCAGCCAAGTGCCCGCCGGCCGGAGGCGGCGCGCGCCGGCGTCCCCCGGAGACCGCAGCCGCGCCGCGAACCGGAGACCTCCGGGTTGGCCGCTGGGGACCACGTGGTGCACGCCAAGTTCGGGAACGGGGTCGTGCTGGCGGTGGAGAGCGGGGGAGTGGTGCGCGTCTTCTTCCCCGAGTTGGGCGAGCAGAAGAAACTCCTGCTCGACTACGCGCCGCTCAAGCGCGTCTAGGCTCCTCTTCTCGTCGGCCGGACTCCCCGGCGGCCGCGTCGCCGGCCCGCTTGGTGACGCATGAATCGATGCATGAATGATTTCCAGCAATCATTCATTGCACTATCCTGGGCCGTCCCTGGAGACGCTTCTGCAGAAAAGCCCCGCACGTCGCCAGATTGTGGTCCCGCGTCATCCCAGAGCGGGCCCCCGCTGCGGTCTGCAATGGGGAGTGTGGGGGGGAAAGTGGGGGAAATTGTTTGCATTGTGGGAAGTCGGGGGGTAATGTGGTGAAGCCATGTTGCTCGCCGGAACCTATGAAGTCACGATCGATGACAAAGGCCGCATCCTCCTGCCGGCAAAGTTCCGGTCGGCGTTCGGCGAACAGGTGCTGCTGGTACGTCTCGCCGACCAGGATTCCTGTGTCCGCGTCTACGGCGAGAACGCCTGGAAGGAGTTCGAGGAGCGCTACATCGAACCCTTGGACGAGTTCGGCAGCCAGACGGACAACTGGCTCATCAAGGACATCTACTCGAACCTGCATCCGGTAGCCCCCGACAAGGCGGGGCGGGTGCTGGTGCCCCGCGACATGATCAAGGAGCTGGAGTTGCATGGACGGCTACGGCTCAATGGCGCCCGCGACCATCTCGAGATCTGGAACCCCGACACCTACCTGCGGGAGCGCGCGGAGAAGGGGGCCCGCCGTGACTCCTAGCCCGTACGCGATGGCCTTCGATGTGGAGATGGCTATGGCCCACGTCCCCGTTCTCACCGACGAACTGCTGGAACTGCTCGACGTCCACTCGTCCGATCGGGTGGTGGACGGCACCTTCGGGGCCGGAGGCCATGCGGCGGCGGTCGGCCGACTCCTCGGCCCCCAGGGGCTGCTCGTGGCCTGCGACCGCGACCCGGTCGCCCGAGGCTACTTCGACGAGCTCAAGGCCACCCTGGCCTGCCCCGCCCGTTTCTACCTGGGCAACTTCGCCGATACCTTCCATCAGCTGGGAAAGACCAAGTTCCGCGCGACGCACCTCTATCTCGACCTGGGCGTCAGCAGCATGCAGATCGATACCCAGGAGCGCGGCTTCTCCTACAGCTTCGACGCCCCTCTCGACATGCGCATGGACCCCTCGGGTCCGCTGACCGCGGAGGAGATCGTCAACACCTGGGACGAACGTCGTCTGGCCCGTCTCTTCTACGAGTACGGCGAGGAACGATACGGCCGCCGCATCGCTCGGGCGATCGTCCGGAACCGCACGCGCAGCCCCGTACACCCGGACCGCCCAGCTGGTCGAGACGGTCAAGGAGGCGATCCCCACGCCGGCGCGCTTCGGCTCCCGCAACCCGGCCCGCCGCGTGTTCCAGGCGCTCCGGATCGCCGTGAACGACGAACTCGACAGCCTGCGCCGGGCGTTGCCGGCCGCCCTGGCTCTGCTGGAGCCCGGAGGGGTCCTGGCGGTGATCAGCTTCCACTCGCTGGAGGACCGCCAGGTCAAGGAATTCTTCGTGGCTCAGGCGAGGCCGTGCACCTGCCCTCCGGACTTTCCGGTCTGCATCTGCGGGAAGGAGCCGACGATGGAGATCCTGACACCCAAAGCGATCACGCCCGGCCCCCAAGAGTTGGCGGGTAATCCACGGTCCAGTTCCGCCAAGCTGCGGGCAGCGAGGAAGCTCTGATGGCGGGCCGGCAGGTGGCGGCCCGTCTGCGCGATCTACCCGAGCCCTGGTGGAGCGCCTCTCCATTTCAGACGGGCCCCATCGCGGTACCGGCACCGCGCCCGCGAGAGCCCAAGCGACGTCGGCAGCCTCCCGCTCGACCGGTCAAGACGAAAGAACCGGCTCGGACCGTCCGCAAGCAGAAGCGAGAGCGGCCGGCTCCGCTCAAGGCGGTGGTCGCGCAGCCATCTCGAAGCCTTCCGACGCGCGCGCGGGTGGCTCGGCCTCAGGTCAGGATCCACCGCCGTTCCGCGCACGGGCTCCGCTTCCCGCTGTTCGTCGGCGTCCTGGCGCTGGCCTGCCTGGTCCTCGCTCCGCTCGCCCTGAACGTCGCCGCGTACCAGGCCGAGTGGCGGTCCACCCAGTTGGAGCAGACGAAGCAGCAGCTCCTCGAGGAGCAGGGCCGGCTGGTCGCCCAGCAGGCCGGCCTGAAGTCCTCGGACCGCGTCCGAAAGTTTGCGGAGAACCTGGGCATGGGTCCGGCCCCGCAGCGCTTCCTGAACATCGGGGGCCCGGGACCCGTCGCCGACGCGGGCGTGAGGTCCGAGGAGTCGTTGCCGTAGAGTGATGAGCCAGCGGCGCACCAACTCTCGCCTGCTGGTCGCCGTGTTGGCCCTTCTCGTCGGGTTCGGCCTGCTGGTGGCACGCGCGGTCGTCCTGCAGGTCGTGCACGCGGCCGATTATGCCGAACTGGCGGCGAAGCAGCAGGAGCGGTTCCGAACGATCGACGCACCCCGGGGGGTCATCACCGACCGGAGCGGTACGGTCCTCGCCGTCTCCCGTCCGGCGTTCACCGTCTGTGCCAACCCGCGGGCCATCGACGACCCGGCGGACACCGCCGCGCGTCTGGCCACGGCGCTCGACCTGCCTGCCTCGCAGGTCCGACCGAGCTTGGAGGGCGATCGCGCCTTCGCCTACGTCGCGCGCCAGGTCACCCCGCAGGTGGAGCAGCGGGTGGAACAGCTCGAGCTGGAGGGGGTCTGGCTGGTGCCGGACACCAAGCGCTACTACCCCCAGACGACCGTGGCCGGGCAGCTGCTGGGCTTCGTCAACGTGGACGGGGTCGGGGTCGACGGCGTGGAGAAGGAGTTCGACGCCCGTCTGAGCGGGAAGCAGGGAGCCCAACAGGTGGTCCAGGACCGGGACGGCAAGGTCATGGAAGTCGTGGCCGAGCGGGGCGAGCAGCCCGGCAGCGCCCTTGCGCTGACCATCGACCAGGAGATCCAGTATTGGACCGAGTCGGTGCTGGCGAACACCATCGAGCAGTACAAGGCCACCAAGGCGACCGCTGTCGTGTTGGACCCGGACAACGGTGATGTGCTGGCCATGGCCAACGCGCCCCTCTTCGACGCGAACGCGTACCAGAAGGCGGACCCGGATATCCGAAGGAACGCGGCCGTCACCGACGTCTACGAGCCGGGCTCCACCTTCAAGATGGTGGCGGTCGCCGGCGCCTTGGAGGCCGGCCTGGTGACACCCGACACCGTCTTCACGCTGCCTCGGAGCATCACCCTGGGAGGAAAGAAGATCGGCGACCATGAGGAGGGCCTTCCCGCCGTGCGTCGTCTCGCGGTGCGGGACATCCTGGCCCAGTCCTCGAACGTGGGCGCCGTCAAGATCGGCCAGAAGCTGGGCAAGGACCGCCTGATGGGGATGGTGACACGGTTCGGCTTCGGTAGGCAGCTGGGCACCGACTTTCTCGGGGAGGTGAAGGGCATTCTTCCACGCGAGCCCTGGTCTGGCTCCACCATCGGCAACGTGCCGATCGGTCAGGGGATCGCGACCACCCCCCTGCAGATCGCGTCCGCCTACGCCACCATCGCCAACGACGGAGTGGCCGTGTCTCCCCACCTCATCCGGCAGGAGACATCGTCCCCCGGCAGGCGGGTGGTCACTGCCGAGACCGCCCGACAGCTGAAGAGCATGCTGACCTGGACGGTGTCCGAAGGTACCGGCAAAGCCGCGTCCGTGGTGGGCTACGAGGTGGCGGGCAAGACGGGGACGGCGCAGAAGGTGGTCGACGGCAGGTACTCGAAGAGCGAGTACGTCTCGTCCTTCGTCGGCATGATACCGGCCGACGATCCCCGGGTCGTCGTCCTGGTGGTGGTGGACTACCCGAAGACGGCGCACCTGGGCAGCGCCGTCGCCGCGCCGGCGTTCTCCAAGATCGCCGAGTTCGCCATGAAACACCTGCAGATCCCGCCCAGCCGAAGACCTCGGGTTGACCGCACCGGTGACGGTTTCGCCGGCCGTCTCGGCGCCGGGGGAGTAGGGGCGCGTGGTATCATCTGGAGCCGTGAGACTGGTGGACTTGTTCAGGGAGGTCGAGGACTCCCGGATCATCGGCGAGCCCTCCGTCACCGTCTCCTCCCTCTCGTACCACACCGCGGCCGTCGGGCCGGGCCACCTCTTCTTCTGCGTGCCCGGTTTCGTCCACGACGGCCACGACTTCGCTGAGGAAGCCATCGCCCGCGGTGCCGCCGCCCTCTGCGTGGAGCGGGAGCTCCCCGTGGTCGTTCCCCAGGTGCTGGTGCCCTCCGTCCGCGCGGCCATGGGCCCGGTCGCCTCGGTCCTGTACGAGCAGCCCAGCGCCCGCCTGGCCACCGTCGGGATCACGGGCACCAATGGCAAGACCACCACGGCGTTCCTCACCGCCTTCCTCCTGGACGATGCCGGCCGCCGTGCCGGCGTGCTGGGGACGGTGGAGCGCCGAATCGGGGGGATGCGTTTTTCGGCCGGCCGCACCACCCCCGAGGCGGTGGACATCCAGCGGGACCTCGCGCTGATGGTGGACGCCGGCGACCAGGCGGCCGTGCTGGAGGTCTCGTCGCACGCCTTGGACCTGCGCCGCGCCGACGGCATCACCTTCGCGGCCGTGGCCTTCACCAATCTGACGCAGGACCACCTGGACTACCACGGTGACTTGGAGGGGTACTTCGCGGCCAAGAGCAGGCTCTTCCTGGATCCGAGCTTCGCCCGGAACCGGCCGGTGGCCGTCATCGGCGTGGACGACCCCTTCGGCTGTCTCCTGGCCGAGCGCCTGACCCCCGACCGGCTCCTGACCGTCTCGGTCGAGGGAGCGACGCATCCGGAATGCCCCCCGCGGCCTCTCGGCTCGGACCTGGAGGCGCGCGACCTCGACCTCGGCGCGGCGGGCACCCGGGGGACCCTCGTGCTACGTGGACGGGCGGCGGCGATCGCCCGCCGGATCGGGGGTGTGCCCGAGGATCGCGCCGAGATCGTCGGCCCGTTCGAGACCCGGCTCCCCGGCCGCTTCAACGTGGCCAACGTCCTCACGTCCCTCGGCTTGGGGCTGGCGTTGGGTCTGGAGCTCGAGGCCATGCTGGAAGCCGTCGCGGCCTTCTCAGGAGTGCCGGGCAGGATGGAACGCGTCCCCGGCGGAGACGGTTTCAGCGTGCTGGTGGACTACGCCCACACGCCGGACGCCATCGCCAACGTCCTGACCACGGCCCGGGGCTTCACCGACGGCCGCGTCATCGCGGTCTTCGGCTGTGGTGGGGACCGGGACCCCCTGAAGCGTCCTCTGATGGCACGGGCCGCGGAGGAGGGGGCCGATCTGGTGATCGTCACCTCGGACAATCCCCGCAGCGAAGACCCGCGGGCCATCGTCGAGGGCATCATGAGCGGCTTTGTCCATCCGGACGAGGTGCTCGTCCAGGTGGACCGCCGGCTCGCCATCGCGGAAGCTCTACGGCTCGCCCGTGCCGGCGATGTGGTGATGATCCTGGGAAAGGGCCACGAGACCGGACAGGAAGCCGGGGGCGTCACCCTTCCCTTCGACGACCGCGTGGTCGCGCGCGAAGTGCTGCAGCAGCGCGCGCGTGGATGACCGATGAGTGGGGACGGACGATGATCCGGCTGACCCCCGAGGAGCTGAGCGTGGCCCTGGGGGTCCCGCCGGCGGACCGCCCGGTGACCGGTGTCTCCACCGACACCCGGACGCTGGCACCGGGCGACCTCTTCATCGCTCTGCGGGGTCCTGACTACGACGGTCACGCGTTCGTGCCGGCCGCGATCGCCGCCGGCGCCTCCGGGGCCGTGATCGAGATGGGCGCGTCGGTGGCGGGTGACGCCTCCTGGACGCCGCCGGATGGCGCTCCCCTCTACCGAGTGCCCGACAGCGTGCTCGCCCTGGGGGCTGTGGCCCGTGCCGTTCGCCGCAAGTCCCGGGCGAAGGTGATCGCGGTCACCGGAAGCGTGGGGAAGACCGGTACCAAGGACCTCCTCGCCGCTATGGCGCAGGTCGTGGGCAGGGTGGTGGCCACTCGGGCCAACGAGAACAACGAGATCGGCGTACCCCTGACCCTGCTCCGCGCCGATGCGGACACCGACGTGATCATCCTGGAGATGGGGACGCGGGGCCACGGCCAGATCCGGGCGCTGGCGAAG
Organism: uncultured Actinomycetota bacterium; assembly: GCA_963796315.1. Lineage (GTDB taxonomy): Bacteria > Actinomycetota > Thermoleophilia > RBG-16-64-13 > RBG-16-64-13 > CAWCLH01. The sequence goes on along the minus strand of CAWCLH010000020.1, from coordinate 677,269 downwards.
GTGGCCGAACCGGACGTCGGCCTGGTCACGGCGGTGGCTCCGGTCCATCTGGAGCTCCTGGGCAGCCTGGCGGACGTCGCCCGGGCCAAGGTGGAGTTGCTGGAAGAGCTGCAGAGCGGGGCCGTGGGCGTCATCCCGGCGGACGCACCGTTGCTGGAGGAGCGGGCGCTGCTCCTCGGGAGCCCGCTGGTGCGGTTCTCGTTGGGCGACACGGACGCCGCCGACGTGGTCGGCACGGTGAGCCGCCTGGAGCGAGGCCGGTGCCGGCTGACCGTACGCTGGCCCGAGGGTGAGACCGCGGCCGAGGTGCCGTTCGCGGTGCGCCATCGCCTGGAGAACGCCGTGGCCGCCGCTGCCGCCTGCTACGCAGCGGGCTTCCCTCTGAAGGAGTGCGTACCCGCCATGGGGGCGGCGGCCTTCACCCCCGGCCGCGGAGACGAAGTGGCGGCCGGTTCCTGGCTGATCCTGGACGACACGTACAACGCGAACCCCACGGCCATGCGCGTCGCCCTGGACGGCGTCGTCGAGCGGGCCCTCGAGCGGGGGGGCCGCGCGGTCGCGATCGTGGCGGACATGTTGGAGCTGGGGCCCGAGGCCGAACGCTATCATCGCGAGGTGGGCCAGTACGCCGCGGAGGCGGGCATCGACCTTCTGGTCGCCCACGGGACGCTGGGTCGATCTATGCTTGATGGTTTTGAGTCGGCCGTCGCCGCGGCTCGCCGCGCGGGTCGGGCCGCAAAAAGACCTGCACAGGCAGGGGACTGTTCTGTGCACGCGGGCGGTCTTCATCGACGATCTGGAAGCTCGGGACTGCCCACCATCAAGGAGAACTTGAGGGAGGGCGACAGCATCCTTGTCGAAGGCTTCGCGAGGGATGCGTCTGGAGCGCGTGGTGGCCGAACTCGTCCGGTCCGCGTCCGCGACGGAGCCGCACGGGCCGGCTGGAGGGCTCGCCTAGTGGGCGACATCCTGGTGGCCGGCCTCCTCAGCATGGTGCTCGCGGTGGTGGCCGGACCCCGCTTCATCTCCTGGTTGAGGTCCCGGGATATCGGCCAGACCATCCGGGACGAGGGGCCGGAGCACCACAGCGTCAAACAGGGGACGCCCACCATGGGCGGGCTGTTGATCTTGAGCGCCGCCGCGGTGCCGTACATCGTGTTTGCCGACAAGACGGTCCCCAGCATGATGGTCTTCCTGCTCACCTTCGGTTCGGGAGCGATCGGGCTGATGGACGACCTGGCGAAGGTCCGCCAACACCGCTCGCTCGGCTTGACCGCCCGGAACAAGCTGGCGCTGCAGGCGGCCCTCATCCTGGTGGTCGGCTGGTTCGCCGTCCGCTTCGCGGGAGTGGAGCCGGGGATCAGATTCCCGGTGTTCGACCGCACCATCTCGTTGGGGATCTACTATCCGCTCTTCGCCTTCCTGCTGATCGCGGGGTTCTCCAACGCGGTCAACCTCACCGACGGGCTGGACGGTCTTGCCGCCGGGACGGTGGCCACCACCCTGCTCTGTTATACCGGCATCACCTTCCTGCGCCACGAACCCGACCTCGCCATCCTGTCGGCCAGCCTGATGGGCGCCTGCGTGGGCTTCCTTTGGTACAACTCCTTTCCGGCGGACGTCTTCATGGGGGACACCGGTTCGCTCGCGCTGGGCGCCGCGCTGGCCGGCTTCGCCGTGGTGACGGGGACCGAGGTCCTGCTGCTCGTGATCGGTTGGATCTTCGTCGTCGAGGCCTTGAGCGTCGTCATCCAGGTGGTCAGCTTCCGGCGTGTTCCACACGCGCGTCTTCCTGATGGCGCCCATCCACCACCACTTCGAGCTGAAGAACTGGTCCGAGACCAAGATCATCGTCCGGTTCTGGATCGTGGCCGCCATCTTCGCGGCGGCCGGCTTCACCATCTTCTACCTCGATGTCAGATAGAGGGTCAGGACATGAACGTATCCGCAGACCGCCGCCCGGCGACCGAGAACGTGGGCTCGAGGCCGAGCCCTCCCGCGGCGGCCGCGGGCTCCCCGAGGGCGTCCGCCGCGTGCTGGTCCTGGGCGCCAGCCGGTCCGGGCGGGCCGCCAGCCGGGCCCTTGCGCCTGCGGGGCCGGGAGGTCAGGCTCTCGGACCGAAAGGAGCGGGATGCCCTGCCCGGCATCGAGGAACTGGAGCGCGACGGCGTGGAGGTGCTTGCGGGACCTCAGGCTGAGGATCAGCTCGAGGGAGTCGACCTCGTGGTCAAGAGTCCCGGTGTGCCGGCCGAGGCCGTCGTGGTGCGGGAGGCGCGAAGGAGGGCCATCCCCGTCTGGAGCGAGGTGGAGCTGGCCTACGCCCTCTTCCCCAATCCCTTCACCGCCGTCACCGGCACGAACGGCAAGACGACCACCACGGCACTGATCGGGCACCTGCTTCGAAGCGGCCGGGCGCCCGGTGCGGGTGCTGGGGAACATCGGCACCGGCGGTCACGGAGGTGGCCGGCCGACCTGGATCCCGGCGAGGAGTTGGTGGTGGAGCTCTCGAGCTTCCAATTGGAGGACGTGCACGCCTTCCGGCCGGCGGCGGGCGTCTTCCTGAACCTGACGCAGGACCATCTGGACCGCCACGGCTCGATGGAACCGGTACCTGGCCTGCAAGGCCAACCTGTTCGCCCGCCAGGGACCGGAGGACGTCGCCGTCGTGAACGCGGACGACGCGCAGGTGGCGGGGTTGGCGGCCGAGCTGATGGGAAGAGCGGCAGGGACCGCGCGTGCTGCCGTTCTCCACGGCCGGCGCCGGACCGGTGGCGGTCGGTTCCGGGGCCATCAAGCCGGTCTCCTGGCTCGAGGGTGGTCGGCTGTTCCTCGACGGCCGGTCCGCGCTCCTGGAGGCCGAGCTGCCGCTGCGGGGCCGGCACAACATGGAGAACTGCCTGGCGGCAGCGACGGCCGGCCTCGCCCGCGGTCTGCCCCGGGACGCGGTGCTGGAGGGGCTGCGCACCTTTCCCGGCGTCCCGCATCGGCTCGAACCGGTGGGCGTCGTGGCCGGGGTGACGTACGTCAACGACAGCAAGGCCACCAACGTGGAGGCCACCCTGAAGGCGCTGGGCGCCTACCCCTCCGGCACGCACCTGATCCTGGGCGGTCGGGACAAGGGCTCGGACTACCGTCCCGTCGCCCGGGCCTGCGCGGGGTGTCGAGCGGTGTACCTGATCGGCGAGGCCACCGGGCTGATAGAGGAGGCGTTCCGCGAGGTGAGCGAGCAGGAGGGTCCGGCTTCGATCCCGCAGCCGCGTCGCCTGGGCGATCTGGACGCCGCCGTGCGGGCGGCCGCGACGGCCGCCCGAGCCAGGCGAGGTGGTCCTGCTGGCCCCGGCATGCGCCAGCTTCGATCAGTACGCCTCGTTTGAGGAACGCGGCGAGCATTTCGCCGAGCTGGTACGCCGGCTGGGGGAGGAGGGCCGATGAGGGACGCTGCAGGCGGACATCAACGTCACGAGCGGCGCGCTCCCGAGCGTCGACCGGAGGGTTCCGGCAGGCCGCCGGAGCACGTGGTCCGGCGATTCGAGTCGCCTTCGGGCCGAGCATCCTCGACGCGACCCACGGTCAAGGTGCGCCGGGAGCACCTGCCCTTCTCCTACCATCTGGTCTGGGGCAGCAGTCTCGTGCTTCTCGCCATCGGCATGGTCATGATCTTCTCGACGTCGTCGGTGGCCGCCCTGTTCCAAGGGAAGAACGGCTTCCTGTACCTGCGCCAACAGGCGCTGATCGCGGGGCTGGGCCTCGTCGTGCTCTTCATCCTCTCCCGCTGGGACTACCGGCGTTGGCGGCCGTGGGTGCTCGGCCTCCTGGGCGTCTCCATCTTCCTGCTGCTCGTGGTGCTGGTGCCGGGCGTGGGCCGTTCCGCGAAGGGAGCGGTGCGGTGGATCGACCTGGGCCCGCTGACGCTGCAGCCTTCGGAGCTGTCAAAGCTGGTCCTGGTGGCGGTGGCGGCCAGCATGCTGTCCGCCCCCCGGGCCCTCACCGGCCAGACGTCGCGGCTGCTGATGCCGCTGGGGTTGGTGGTGGCCGCCGTCTGCGGACTGGTGATGCTGGAGAAGGACCTGGGCACCACGTTGTTGATCGCGGGCGTGGTCATGGGCCTGTTCTGGGTGGCCGGCATGCGCGTCTGGCAGTGGACCCTGCTCAGCCTGCTGGGCGGGACGGTGGGGGTGCTCGCTATCGTGACCTCGAGCTACCGCCGGGACCGGTATCTCGGCCTTCCTCGACCCGTTCTCCGACCCCATCGGGAAGGGGTATCAGCTGGTGCAGAGCTTCCTGGCTTTCGGCAGCGGGGGCATCGGCGGCGTCGGCCCCGGCCGCAGCGTGCAGAAGTTCAGCTACCTGCCCGAGGCCCGGACCGACATGATCTTCGCCATCCTGGGCGAGGAGTTCGGCCTCATCGGCGTGGCGGTCGTCATCTCGCTCTTCGTACTGTTCGTGGTGGCGGGCTGGCGCATCGCCGTGCGCTGCCGCGACCCCTTTGGCAAGTACCTGGCCACCGGCTGTACCCTCCTGATCGGGGGACAGGCGCTCGTCAATGCCGGGGGCGTTCTGGGCGCCTTGCCGCTCACCGGAGTCCCGCTGCCGTTCATCAGCTACGGAAAGACCAATCTGCTGGTCATGCTCGCCGCCGTAGGGGTGATCCTGTCGGTCGCTCGATTCGGACCCACCGAACCCGAGGACGACCCTGTATCCCTGTCTGAGGAGACTGCGAATGTCACGTATCTTGATCGCCGGGGGAGGGACCGCGGGACACGTGGTCCCGGCCCTCGCGCTCGCTGACGTCCTCACCCGGCGAGGGCACGAGGTCCATTTCGGCGGCGGCCCGCGGGGAATGGAGGGGACCCTGGTCCCTCGCGCCGGATACCCCTTCACGCCCATCCGTATCCGCGGCTTCGAACGTCGGGTCGGGATGACCACCCTGCGGACGCTGGCCTCGCTGCCGCTGGCCGCCGCGGACGCCTGGCGTCTGCTCCGCCGAGTCCGTCCGGCGGCGGTCGTGGGGGTGGGAGCGTACGCCTCCGGCCCCGTGGTGGCCGAGGCGGCGGTCCGCCGGGTCCCCAGTCTGGTGGTGGAGATGGACGCGCACCTGGGGTGGACCAACCGCATCCTCAGCCTGCTGGTCGACCGGGTCTGCCTGTCGTTCCCGCCCGACGAGGAGCGGAGCGCCAAGTTCGTCTACACCGGCCGGCCGTTGCGGCCGGCCCTGCTGGCCGCGTCGCGGGAGGAGGGCCTCGCCCGCTTCGGGCTCGACCCGTCTCACCCGGTCGTGCTGGTGTTCGGAGGCAGCCTGGGGGCGCGCACCATCAACGACGCCGCTCTGGCCGCCTTCGCCACGGGTCCCACCCCCTTCTCGGTGCTCCACGTGACCGGCGAGCGCGACCTCGAACGCGTGCGGGACGCCCTGGCGGGCGGCGCCAACCCGCGCTACCAGGCCTTCGCCTATCTGGACGACTTTCCGCTGGCGCTTGCCGCCGCGGACGTGGCGGTGGGACGGGCAGGCGGCTCGGTAGCCGAGTTGTTGGCCCGGGGGGTGCCGGCGGTGCTGGTGCCCTTCCCCGGCGCCACGGCCGACCATCAGACGAAGAACGCGCGGAACCTGGCCGCCGCGGGCGCGGCCGTGCACGTGCCGGACCCCGAGCTGTCCGGTCCCCGCCTGGCCGCCGAGGTGGACCGCCTCCTCGACCCGCTGACCGAGCGAACGCATGCGCGCAGCGGCGTTGGCCCTGGCCCGGCCGGACGCGGCCGAGCGGATCGCCGACGAGATAGTATCCTTGATCGGCCCTGCAACGACGGATGGACCATGACGCAGCTCACCGCTCCCAACCCTCCCCTCACCCTCGCGGCTCTTCCAGCGGCTGCACTTCATCGGTATCGGCGGTGCCGGCATGAGCGGTATCGCTTTGGTGCTGCGCTCCCGTGGCTATCAGGTGACCGGGTCGGACCTCAAACCGTCCCGCTACGTCACCCTGCTGGAGGACGCCGGTATCCCCGTTGTGGTGGGACACTCGCCGGCGAACATCGATCACCCCGACGTGGTCGTGATCTCGTCGGCCATCCCCGCCAGCAATCGGGAACTGGCGGAGGCCAGGCGCCGGGGCATCCCGGTGGTCAAGCGGGCGGAGGCGCTGGCCTGGTTGATGGAGGGCCGACGGGGGATCGCCGTCTGCGGGACCCACGGGAAGACCACCACCACCTCCATGATGAGTCGGGTCCTGGTCGACGCCGGCCGGGATCCCTCCTTCCTGGTGGGCGGCGAGTTGAACGACCTGGGAGCCAACGCCAAGCACGGCCAGGGGGAGTTCTTGGTCTGCGAGGCGGACGAGTCGGATGGGTCGCTGCTGTTCCTGCGTCCCGAGGTGGCGGTGCTGACCAACCTGGAGTTGGACCATCACAGCCACTACCTGCACGTCGACGACGTCGCCCAGGTGTTCGCCGAGTTCGTCCGGACGCTTCCGGCGCACGGCCTGGTGGTCTACTGGGCCGACGATCCCCGCCTGGGGCCCCTGGTGGAGACGGCACCGTGCCGTCGTTGCTCCTTCGGAGCGAGCCCCGGCGCCGACTACGAGGCCCGCGAGGTGGGCCTGCTCCATGCGGGCAGCCGCTTCCAGGTGTGGCGGCGCGGGCATCTGCTGACCGAGGTCGAGCTCGCCGTGCCCGGCCAGCACAACGTCCTCAATGCCCTGGCGACCATCGCCACGCTCGTGGAGCTTGGCCTCTCCCCGAGCCGGGTGGCCGCGTCGCTGCGGAGCTTCAGCGGGGCCATCCGCCGCTTCCAGTGGAAGGGGGAGCGCGCCGGCGTGAGCGTGGTGGACGACTACGCCCACCATCCGACCGAGGTCAAGGTCACGCTCCGCGCAGCGCGGACCGGGGAGTGGAGCCGCATCATCGCCGTCTTCCAGCCCCACCTGTACTCGCGGACCCGCTACCTCCACCAGGACTTCGCCCGGGCCTTGTCCGAGGCGGATATCGCCGTGGTCACCGACGTCTACGGCGCCCGCGAGGACCCGCAGCCGGGGGTCAGCGGCAAGCTCATCGTGGACAGCCTGTTGGCCCTGGAGCCGCGTGCCCGGGTGGTCTACCTGCCCAAGCTCGGTCAGGTGGTGGACTACCTGGAACACGTCGCCCGTCCGGGCGACGTCGTGCTGACCATGGGAGCGGGCGACGTGCACCGGGCGGGAGAGACCTTCCTGGCCAACGCGCAGTCCCCCGCAGAGGAGATGCAGGCGCCCGTATGAGTGTCAGCGCCGCCCTCGTCGCCCGCCTGGCCGCGATCCCCGGCCTGCGGTACTGGCGTCAAGCGCCGCTCGCGCCCTTCACCACCATCGGAGTGGGCGGCCGCGCCGACCTGCTGCTGACGTTGCAGGACCGGGAGGCCGTGGCTCAGGCCCTGGCCCTCCTGGAGGAGGCCGGCGTGGCCTGGACGGTGGTGGGCTCGGGTTCGAACCTCCTGGTGGCGGACCAGGGGTATCGGGGCGTGGTGCTGAAGCTCGACGGAGCGCTCAGCTATCTCGACGGACCCTACGCCACGGACGGCACCCACGCCCGGCTGGTGGCGGGCGCCGCTCTGGCGCTGCCGCGACTGGCCACCCTGGCCGCCGACCATGGCCTGTCCGGGCTCGAGTGGGCCTGCGGCATCCCCGGTTCGCTGGGCGGAGGCGTGGCGATGAACGCCGGGGCCCACGGAGGCAACCTGGGTCAGGCGGTGGAGGCGCTCGAGGTCGCCACCCCCGGAGCCGTGGTCGGCTACGCGGCGGACGAGGTGGAGTGGGCCTATCGCTCCTGCCGGCTGCCCGCCGCGAGCGTGGTCACCGCCGTGCAGCTGGTCCTCGACGCTCGACGACCGGCAGGCCGTGGTGGGCCGACACCGCAGCCTGCTGCGCTCCCGGCGGCAGAGCCAGCCGCGGGGGATCCGCACCTTCGGCAGTACCTTCAAGAACCCCCCGGGCGAGTCCGCGGGCCGCCTGTTGGACAGCGCGGGGATGAAGGGAGTGCGGCGGGGAGGCGCCCAGGTCTCCACCGTCCACGCGAACTTCATCGGTAACGTGGGCGACGCCACCGCCGCGGACGTGCTCGTCGCTGATGAGCATGATGCGGGAGACGGTCGAGAGACGCTCCGGCATCGCTCTGGAACCCGAGGTGAAGTTGCTGGGCGGGAGCTACCCGTGGGAGGAGGAGCGGTGACCGGGCTGAGGCGACCGCCGCGACCGGGTCTCGGCGTCGCCGGTGGTGGCGTCGGCCTCTCTCTGATGCTGCTGGGGGTCGTCCTGGTGTCGGCCGCTCTCGCCGGGACGCTGTGGACGTTCAAGGCGGAGGTGTTCCCGTTGAAGCGCATCGTCGCGACGCCCACCGTGCATGTCTCCGACGGGCAGATCGCCAAGGCCGTGGGCCCGCTCGAAGGACGGGATCTCCTCTCCGTCGACACGGCCGGGGTGGCCGCCCGGCTCTCGGCGCTGCCCTACGTGCGCGAAGCCCACGTCTACCGGCGTTTTCCCGACGCCCTGGAGGTGCGACTCCGGGAGTACACGCCGGTGGCCGAGGTCCGCGGGGCGGACGGCAGCCGGTGGTTGGTCTCCGATGACGGGCGCATCCTGTCCCGCGGCGGCCGGCAGCCTCGCTATCTGATCGTGTTGCCCAGTCGGGGGGTCACTCCGCGACCGGGCAGACCGTCTGCCCGTCGAGGTGGTGCGGGCCCTCCCTCTGGCTCGGCTCCTCAAGGATCCGGCCCTCTGGCCGAGTAGGTTCGCCGATCGCCCGGCTGGAGGTCGGCGAGAACGGCCGGTGCACCCTGGTCTTTCCTGGAGGAGGGGAGTTGCGGCTGGGCCAGCCGACCGACCTGAAGCGGAAGTTGACGCTCGTGCTTGCCATCTTCGAGCTGGACTTGAAGAGTCCGCTGGCGTACGAGTACGTGGATATCAGCTCGCCCCCGAACTTCGTGACGCGGCCCAAAGGGTCGTGATATCGTCCCAGATGCAGGATTCCTGGTTCCTGGGTCGTACTCTGCGGTCGAGGCCGGCAGCGGGGGCAAGGGTCGCAGTCGCCGGGAAGGGCAGTAGTTTCGAGGCGAGCTTGGGGGTTGAGGCGCCAAGCCTGGACCAAGGGTTGAGGGTCGAGCGCCGTCGCCGAGAGCGACGGCGCGCCGTGGAGGAAGGACGGGAGACATGGGCGACACTGGATCGAGCTACTTGGCGGTGATCAAAGTCGTCGGCGTCGGCGGCGGGGGGACCAACGCGGTCAACCGCATGGTGGACGCCGGGCTCAGAGGCGTCGAGTTCCTCGCGGTCAACACCGACGCGCAGGCGCTCCTGATGTGCGACGCCGACGTGAAGATCCACATCGGCGGCAAGATCACCCGGGGACTGGGTGCGGGGGCCAACCCGGAGGTGGGGCGCGAAGCGGCCGAAGAGAGCCGGGACGAGCTGCGGGAGGCCCTCAAGGGCGCGGACATGGTCTTCGTGACGGCAGGCAAGGGCGGCGGCACGGGCACCGGGGCGGCCCCGGTCATCGCCGAGCTCGCCCGGGAGCTGGGGGCGCTGACCGTCGGCGTGGTCACCAAGCCGTTCTCGTTCGAGGGCAAGAAACGGGCGGCTCAGGCGGAACGCGGCATCGACGCGTTGGCCAAGAAGGTGGATACGCTGATCATCATCCCGAACGACCGCCTGCTGCAGGTGGTCGAGCGGCGCACCTCCATCATCGAGGCGTTCAAGGTGGCGGACGACGTCCTCCGCCAGGGCGTGCAGGGCATCACCGACCTGATCACGGTGCCCGGGCTGATCAATCTGGACTTCGCGGACGTCCGCACCATCATGCGGAACGCCGGCTCGGCCCTGATGGGCATCGGGGCGGCCAGCGGTGAGAACCGCGGCGTCGAGGCGGCTCGGGCCGCCATCTCCTCGCCGTTGCTGGAGTCGTCCATCGAGGGCGCGACGGGCATCCTGCTCAACATCACCGGCGGCGCCGACCTGGGACTGTTCGAGGTCAACGAAGCGGCCGAGGTGATCTCGAGCGCCGCGGATAACGAGGCGAACGTCATCTTCGGCGCCGTGATCGACGAGTCGATGGGCGACCAGATGCGCGTGACGGTCATCGCCACCGGCTTCGACCGCCGGGGCCTGCGGCCGGAAACGGCGGAGGACGAGGGCCACGCCCGGCCCGTCGAGGAAGAGCTACCGGCGATGGAGCCGACCGGGTTCGAGATGGATGACGACATCCTCGACATCCCCGCGTTCCTGCGCGATCACGACTGAGAGGAGCCTTCCCGGGCCGGCCGCTTCGCCGGAGGGGCTCCTCGAGCGCCTCGTCGCCCCGGCCGCGCAGCCTTTCCTCCGTCCGCGCACGGTCGGGGGGCTGCCGCTCCTGATCGGCGGGCTACCCGGCGGCGTGCACGTCGCCTTCACCACCCGCCACGGTGGCGTCAGCGGCGGCGCTCACGCCACCCTGAACCTGGGCCTTCACACCTCCGATCCCCAGCCTGCCGTCGCGGAGAACCGCCGCCGTCTGGCCGCCGCCTTGGGGGAGGTGGCGGGGGGTGCGTCTGTGGAGCTGGTCACGCCCCGGCAGGAGCACGGCCTGCGGGTGATCGGCGCGAGCGAGTACCGGGCGCTCGCCGGAGGAGGTCCCTTTTCGGCCCGGCCCGGCTGCGACGGGCTGACGCTGCGCCCGGCCGTCGACGCCGGCCTGGCTCCCCTCCTGCTCTTCGCGGACTGCGTGCCCGTGGTCCTGGCCTCCGAGGTGGACGTGGCCGTGGTCCACGCCGGCTGGCGCGGTCTGCTGGGCGGGGTCATCCAGCAGGCGGCCCGTTCGATGATCGCTCCGCCCGGTCTGGCCCTGATCGGGCCGAGCATCGGCCCCTGCTGCTACCAGGTGTCGGTCGAGCTGGCCGAAGGGTTCGAGCGACGCTACGGGGCGGGCGTGGCGGAGGAGGGCTCCTCCGGCACGGGCCGGCGGCTGGATCTCTGGGAGGTGGCTTCCCGGGCGCTCGAAGAGGTGGAGGTGCCCCGTCAACGGGTGACGAACCCCCGGCTCTGCACCTCCTGCCTGCCGGAGCTCTTCTTCTCGCATCGGCGGGACGGGCCGCAGACCGGCCGCCACGCGGCCGTCGCCTGGGCCGGGGGGCAGGAGAGATGACCCTGACGGTCGAACAGATACGGGGACAGGCTGGACCAGGCTCGAGCCCGCATCGAGGCGGCGCGGGCCAGGGGCGGCTGGGAGCATCGGGTCCGCCTGGTCGCGGCGACCAAGTATGTGCCGGTCGACGACATGGCGGTGCTCCGCGACGCCGGCGTCCGGTTGGTGGGCGAGAACCGCAGCGACGAGCTGGAACGGAAGTGGGAGCGGTATGGATCGGCCTTCGAGTACCACTTCATCGGACACCTGCAGCATCGCAAGGTGCGGCAGGTGCTGCCGCTCGTGAGTCTGATCCACTCGGTGGACTCGCTCCGGCTGGTGCGCGAGATCGACGCCCGCGCGGAGTCGCCCGTGGACGTCCTGCTCCAGGTCAACGTCAGCGGCGAGGAGAGCAAGTATGGTATCCTCCCGGCCGGTGCTGAAGCCTTCCTGGAGGAGGCATCGGCCCATGGAGGGGTACGTTTCGTCGGGTTCATGACCATGGCTCCCCTCGTTCGCGATCCGACAGAGGTCCGCGCCGTGTTCCGGGGGTTGCGGGGCCTCCGCGATCGCCTCGCTCCGGTCTTCGCCTCCCGTCACCCGCTCTCCGAACTGTCGATGGGTATGAGCAACGATTTCGAAGTGGCCGTCGAAGAGGGTGCGACCATGGTCCGACTGGGCAGCACGCTCTTCTCGGAGGGATAAGGAGGAGGTCAGGGTATGGCGCTGGGCGACCTGTGGCACAGGACGATGGTCTACTTCGGTATCGCCGAAGAGGACGAGATCTACGAGGAAGAGACGCTGGCCCCGCACGAGGAGCTGGAGCAGTCCTATCGTGAGCGGCCCAACGTCAAGAAGATCGAGCGGGAGAGCCGCTCGTCCCGCCGGCGATCCTCCAACCAAGCCGATTTCGACGACATCTTCTCGGACGGCGAGAACTTCCGGACCCAGAGGACCACGGTGATCAGACCGGTACCACCCCCCCCGCAGAGCCCGCCGGTGAAGGTGCACCTCGTCGTGCCCAAGAACTTCAACGATGCGCAACTGATCGCCGACAAGTTCAAGTCGGAGGTCCCGGTGATCCTCAACCTGCAGGGGTGCGAGACCGAGCTCTCCAAGCGGCTGATCGACTTCGCCAGCGGGCTGACCTACGCCTTGGACGGCGGGATGCAGCGCGTGGCGGACAAGGTCTTCCTGCTCACTCCCAAGAACGTCGAGGTCTCGGCCGAAGAGCGCCAGCGTCTGCTCGAAAAGGGCTTCTTCAATCAGTTCTGAGCAGGGGGGGATGGAGCGTTCCGCGCCCACCATCGGTCTGATCGGCGTCGGTAACCTGGGCACCGCCCTCGCCCGGGGCTTCTTGCGCGAGCGGCCTGCGCCGTCGCTGCTGGTGTTCGACAAGGCCCCCGCCGGCCCCGCGGCCCTGAGCGCCGGGTCCCCCTCCGTGGTCGTCGCCGAGTCCGCTCAGGAGATCGCCCGATCGGCCGACGTCGTCATCGTCGCCGTCAAACCTCAGGACATGGATCAGACCCTCCGTTCTATCGCGGGCGACCTGGGCCCCGGCCAGGCGGTGGTCTCCACGGCGGCTGGGGTCACCCTCGACCGCCTGCGCGCCGAACTCGACGTCCACTGCAGTCTCTTTCGGGTGATGCCCAATCTGGCCGTGGCCTACGGCGAGGGGGTGGTGGCCGTCGCGCCGGAAGAAGGCACGGCGGCTGAGGAGGTGGAGACCCTGCAGGCCCTGTTGGCGGGACTGGGTCTGGTCCGCTTGGTGGCGGAGAGCCACTTCGACGCGGTCACCGCCTTGACGGGCAGCGGACCGGGATTCCTCGCCCTGGTACTGGAGGGCCTGGAGGACGGTGGGGTGGAGGCCGGGTTGCCCCGGGAGGTGGCCCGGGCGTTCGTCCAGCAGACCGCACTCGGCGCCGCGCATCTGCTCCGAGAAGAAGGTCTGGCGGCCGCCGCGCTGAAGGATAGGGTATCGTCGCCGGGAGGTACCACGATCGCGGGGCTAGCCGTGCTGGAGGACCGCGGCGTGCGGGGTGCGCTCTTACGCGCCGTGCAGGCCGCAGCCGAACGCGGCCGCCGACTCTAGAAAGAAGGACCGACGTGAGCAACAGCCTCCTCAGCTTCATCAGCACTCTCCTGTTCGTCTATTCCTGGCTGATCATCGGCCGGGTGCTGCTGTCGTGGATCCCCAGCGGCAATCCCGGTTTCCAGTCCGTCTACGGCTTCCTGTATCGGGTCACCGAACCCTATCTGGCCGTTTTTCGCCGGGTCATCCCTACCCTCGGCAGCGGCGGGGTGGGCATCGACATCAGTCCCATCGTCGCGCTCCTCGTCCTGCAACTCGTGCAGCGCCTGCTCATCCAGATCCTCTAGTGAGAGAGGGGAAGACGTGAAGCTGACACCGCTCGACATCCGGCATCGCGAGTTCCGTCGGGCCCTGCGGGGCTACGCCGACGAGGAGGTGGATCTCTTCCTGGACGAGGTGGCCGACGAGTTCGAACGCCTCTACCGAGAGAACATCGAGACGATGGAGCGGGTGGAACGGCTGGAGGAGCAGGTCTCCGCAGTTCGACCAGCTGAAGGAGACACTGCAGCACACGCTGGTCACCGCCCAGAAGCAGGCCGACGACGTCAAGGCCAACGCGCGCAAGGAGGCGGAGCTGATGCTCCGCGACGCCGAGCTCAAAGGGCGCGACATCATGGCCGACTCCTACAGCGAGAAGCAGCGCGTGGAGCAGGCATTGATCCAACTCCGGCAGGTGGAAGAGGACTTCCGCTTCAAGTTCCGGTCGTTGCTGGAGGCGCACATCAACCTCCTGACCGAGGACGACGCCTCGGAGGACCGCCGTCGCTTCCGGGGTATCGTCTCCCAGGTGGAGCAGGAGCGCGCGGAGGTCGAGGCCGTCGAACCGGCGACCGGTGAGGCGGAGGCCGTCGAACCCGACACGGGAGAGGCAGAGGCCGTCGCGCCGGCCGCGGACGCGGACGAGGCGGTCCAGGCGGAGGTCGCCGCGGCCGAGCAGGTGCCGTCGGAGTCCGGCGTGGCCGCGCCCGAGCCGGCGGCCGAAGACGCCGCCGCGCCGGAAGAGACCCAGGCGCAGAGCAGGGGACTCGAGTGGGACGCCCCGGTGGACGCCCGTTCCTCCGGGCCCGCCGTGATCCAGGAACCGTCCGCCGGCGACGCCGCGCCCGCGCCGAAGGCGCAAGCCGCCTTCGCGGCCGTGGTCTGGGACACCCCGGTGGCCACCGAAGGCTCCTCCGGCGGCTCCGGCAAGGAAGAGATGCCCTCGTCCGTCGCTCGGGCCGTGCAGGCGGCCAAGGCGGCCGGAGGCTTCGACGACGACGTGGAACCCGTCTACGAGCGGGATGTGGCCGGCCAAGCGGAATCCCCGCCCCGGGGGTCCTTGTTCGGCCGTAAGAACAAGTCTCGGGAAGCCGAGGATGACCCCTTCGCCGCCAAGGAGCCCCGCGACTTCGAGTGGTAGCCGACCACGACGAACGGCCGCTTCCGGCGGTGCGTCGATCGGAGGGGAGTCTCCTGGTGGGCGTCCGCGTGTCGCCCAATGCCAAACGGACGCGGATCTTGGGGGTCTACGGGGATCGGTTGAAGGTCCAGGTGGCCGCCCCGCCCGAGCGGCTGCGGGCCAATGCCGAGCTGCGGGCGGCGCTGGCGGAGTGGCTCCAGCTGCCTCTCGATTACGTGATGGTGCAGAGTGGGGACAAGAGCAGGGACAAGGTGCTCGCCTTCCGCGGTGTGGAGGAGTCCGAGCTGCGTGAGCGTCTCTTTCGATTGCTGACGGCGACTGGGCCGGGAAAGGTGTGAGCATGGAGACCGAGAAAGTCCGGCAGGAGCTACTGGAGGAACGGGCCCGCCTCGAGCGGGAGGTGCACGGCCTGGAGGCGTCCCTCGCGATCTCGATCGAGGACTCGACCGAGGAGTCGACGCTGGACCAGCATCCGGCCGACACCGCGACGACCTACGTCACCCGCGAGATCGACCTCAGCCTCTCGGACAACGCCCGCGCCATCGTCCTGCAGATCGATCGGGCGCTGGAGAAGCTGGACGAAGGCACGTACGGCGTGTGCGACAACTGCGGCAAGCAGATCGCCGAGGGGCGTCTCGAGGTGGAGCCCTACGCGACCCTCTGTGTCGACTGCCGCCGTCTGCTCGACCGCGAGGAACGGGCGGCCAGATTGACCGAGGGACCGATCGGCGAATGAGCTGTCCGGACACGAGAACGATCGACGACTGCCCGCCGGTGCCGGCCGAGGCCCGCGCGTCACGGCCGAGCTCCAGGGAGTCCACCGTGCCGCCGGGGACCAAATGGTTGCTGGCCGGCTTCCTCGCGGCCGCCTGCCTGGCGCTGGACCTCTTGACCAAGCGTCTGGTCCAGGCCACCGACTTCCGTGCCATCGACGTATTGCCCTTCCTCAGCATCCAGCGTCAGGTCAACCGAGGGGTCGCCTTCGGACTCCTGTGGGAGCGCTACGGCTTGATCATCGCGGCGGCAGGCATCGCCCTGGTCGTGATCCTGGTCTACCTGCGGATGGAGACCCGTCCCATCCTGGGAGGGGTCGCCGGAGGGTTCCTGTTAGGAGGCAGCCTGGGGAACCTGTGGGAACGGGTGGCCCACGGCGAGGTCACCGACTTCATCAAGGTGCCTCACTACCCCACGTTCAACCTGGCCGATGTCTTCATCTTCATCGGTGTGGCCCTGGTCGCCATCAGTCTCCTCTGGCGCCGGCCGAGGGAGGATGGGCACGCCTGACGTGCAGCGCCCGCCCGACCCTTCGGAGCCCCTCGAGCTGATCGTGGGTCCCGAGGCGGCCGGCGAGCGCCTCGACGTCATCGTCTCGAGCCTGTCCGCCGTGGGGAGCCGCGCCCGCGCTGCCGCTCTCATCGATCAGGGGAACGTCGCCGTCGATGGGCGGCTCCGACCCAAGAGCTTCCGCCCGCCACCGGGCGCTTGCATCTCGGTCAGCCTGGCCCAGCCGACGCCGACGATCCCGGCCGCCGAGGACCTCCCGGTCGACGTCGTCTACGAGGACCGATGGCTCCTGGTGGTGGACAAGCCCGCCGGCATGGTGGTGCACCCGGCGAAAGGTCACGGCACCGGGACCTTGGTCAACGCGCTGCTGGGCCACGGCATCGCCGGGGGCGAGGAGTTCCGGCCGGGCGTCGTCCACCGTCTGGACCGCGACACGAGCGGGTTGCTCGTCGTGGCCAAAGACCCCGCCGTGCATCGGCGGCTTGCCCAGATGATCCGCGACCGCCAGGTGGACCGCCGCTACCTGGCCCTGGTCCACGGCAACCTGAGCGAGGAGCAGGGCACCATCGATGCGCCCATCGGCCGCGACCCGGTGCGCCGCAAGAGCATGAGCGTCGGAGGGGTGGCCGAGCGGGAGGCGGTCACCCACTTCACCGTGCTCGAGCGCCTGGGCGAGCTCACCCTGCTGGAGGTCCGATTGGAGACCGGGCGCACGCACCAGATCCGGGTGCACTTCCTGGCGATCGGCCATCCGGTGGTCGGCGACCCCACGTACGCCCGGCGGGACGTCCTGGGCCTGGGCCGCCAGTTCCTGCACAGCCACCGCCTGACCTTCGTCCATCCCGAGACCGGGGCGCTGGTCGACCTGCGCGCGTCCCTTCCGCCCGATCTGGCGGCGGCCTTGGAGCAGGCCCGCCGCCGCTAGCGGTCTCCCCGCGTCTCCCGGGTCCACGCGCGGTCCGACGCGGCGGCGACCGCGCGGTCCGATCTGGCGACGCCGCGGGCTAGAGCTTCTCCTGCAGGTCGTCCGGCGGGGCGAAGCCGCGGCGCAGCGTGTTCTCCGTCACCACCCTCGGCTCCATGAACTGCAGGAGGTAGTCCGGTCCGCCCGCCTTTGAGCCCACCCCGCTCATGCGGAAGCCGCCGAAGGGCTGCCTGCCCACCATGGCCCCGGTGACGACCCGGTTCAGGTAGAGGTTGCCCACCCGGAACCGCTCGCGGGCCCTCCGCAGGTTGTATGGACTGCGCGAGTAGACCCCGCCGGTGAGCGCGTAGCGGCTGTCGCCGGCCAGGTACAACGCGTGGTCGAAGTCGCGCGCCCGCAGGATGGACAGCACCGGACCGAAGATCTCCTCCTGCGCGATGATCCCTTCCTGCGGGACGTCGACGAAGACGTGAGGGCCGACGAACCAACCGCCGGCGGGAGCAGGCGCGGCCAGGGCGAGGTCGGCTTCCTGCTTTCCCCGCTCGATGTAGGCGAGGATGCGTTCCATGGCCTCGGCGGTGATCACCGGACCCACGCGGGTGGCCGGGTCGGTGGGGTCGCCCACGCGCAGGCTGCCCGGCCGCGGCCACCAGCCGCTCCACGAAGGTGTCGTACACCGGGTCGAGCACGATGGTCCGGCTGCACGCCGAGCACTTCTGACCGCTGTAGCCGAAGGCGGACTGGAGGGTGCCTTCCACGGCCAGGTCCACGTCGGCGTCGGCGTCCACGATCACGGCGTTCTTCCCGCCCAGCTCCAGGATGGTCCGCTTCAGTTGGCGCTGCCCCGGATGGACCACGGCCGCCTCGCGCAGGATGAAGAGACCGGTCTCCAGGCTGCCGGTGAAGGCGATCAGGTCGACCTCCGGGTGGCCTACCAGGTGCGCGCCCGTCGACGAGCCCGGACCGGGCAGGTAGCTGAGCACCCCGGGGGGCAGGCCGGCCTCCAGGAAGAGCCGGACCAGTTCCCAGGCGATGAGTGGCGTGGGACCGGCCGGCTTCAGGATGACGGCGTTGCCGGCCACCAAGGCGGCGGCGGTCATCCCGGTGGGTATGGCCAGGGGGAAGTTCCACGGGGGGATGACCGCCGCCACCCCTCGGGGCTCGTAGAGGTAGGTGTCCCGCTCGCCGGGGATGTCGCTCAGCTCGCGGGGGGCGCCCAGCCGGCGCATCTCCCGTCCGTAGTACTCCAGGAAATCGATGGCCTCGGCCACGTCGGCGTCGGCCTCCCGCCAGGGCTTGCCCGCCTCGACCGTCTCCAGGGCGGCCAGGCGGAAGCGGTCCCGGCGCATCAGGTCGGCCGCCTGGAAGAGGACGGCGGCCCGCGCCTCGGGGGCGGTGTCCCGCCACGCCGGGAAGGCGGCGCGGGCCGCCGACAGGGCCTGGTCCGCCTCCTCCAGGCCGGCGCTCCCGGCGGTACCCACGATCTCGTCCGGCCGGGCCGGGTTGACGGAGGTCAGCCGCTCGACCGTCTGCACCTCTTCGCCGTCGATCAGCACCGGCCGGTGCCGGCCGAGCGCCGAGCGCACCTGCTCGAGCGCGGTCCGCATGTCCGCCCGGTTCACCTCCCGCGAGAAGTCGGCGTGCGGCTCGTTGACGAACGGACCCGGCTCCGTGGGCGCGGTCGGGTGGACGGACAGGCGTTGCGGGATGGGCGCGTCCAGGTCGGGGGTGGCCAGCGGAGGGCAGAGGAGCCGCTCGCGCTCCACCCCCTCGACGAAGGTCTGCCGCAGGAACGACTCGTTGGCGGTGTTCTCCAGCAGACGGCGCACCAGGTACGCCATGCCGGGCACCACCTGGCCGACGGGGACGTACTCCCGGACGCGCAACCCCAGGTCGACCATCGCGTGCTTGACCGGCTCGGCCATCCCGTGGAGCATCTGCAGCTCCAGGGTGGTGTCCGGGAGACCGGCCGCGCGGACCAGGGCCAGGCCGTGGGCGATCGAGCGGACGTTGTGACTGCCCAGCGCGGGCCGGACCCACTCCCAATTGTCCACCAGCACCCTGGTCAGCCGTTCGTACTGGGCGTCGGTGTCCACCTTCCGCGTGAAGACCGGCACCGGCCAGTGCTGTTGCCGCGCGATCAGGGTCTCGTAGTCCCAGTACGCGCCCTTGACCAGACGCACGGTCAGCGGGGTACCTCGCTGGCGGGCCAACGCGATCAGGCCACGCAGGTCCTGCTCGGAGTCCCTCAGGTAGGCCTGGACCACCACGCCGGCGTGAGCGTAGTCGCGGAACTCGTCCTCCAGCAGCAGGTCCTGGAGCGCCGCGTACGTCAGGTCGCGGTAGCGGAACTGCTCGAGGTCGAGGTTGAGGAAGGCGCCCTCCTGCCGGGCCAGGCGAAACAGCGGCCGCAGGGCGGCCAGCACGGCCTGCTTGGAGCCCTCGAAATCCAAGGGGTCGATCTGGGAGTAGAGCGAGGTGATCTTCAGGCTGACGTTGACCCGGGGGACCGGGCCCCACGGCGCCTGGTCGAGCAGGGGATCCGCCGGCCAGGCGTCCGCTTCCTTCGGCAGGGTGCCCAAGAGGTCGACGTAGCGGTCCTGGTAGGCGTCCGCCTCGGCGGTGCTGAGGCTGGCCTCGCCAAGCACGTCCAGGGTGAAGGTCATCCGTTCCTTGCGGAGCTGGGCGAGGGTCGGCAGCGCGGCCCGGGCATCCTCGCCGGCGATGAACCGTTCGGCCATGGCGCGGATGTTGTAGTCGACCGCCCGGGCCGCCAACCGGGTGGTGACGTGACCGGGGGCGGCCGCCTTCAGGCCCCAGCGCAACGGCAGGGGCAGCTCGCCCGACGTGCCGTGGTCGAAGTACTCCTGCAGGTGCTCGGCCACGCGATCGGCATCCTGGAGCGTGGGGAAGACGTCGACGAAGCGGAACAGGCGCACCTTGAACTCCGGGTCGCGCATCGCCCACTCCAAAGCTTGGCCCTGCCACCAGTCGCTCTGGTAGACGTGCGGCCGGCGGTCGGCCAGGGTCGTGAAGATCGCCCGGCCGATCTCGCGCGTGAGCCGCTCGACATCGTCGGTGCCTGGAACCGCCGTGACCGCCATCTCCGCCTCCGTTCGCGCGCGACGCCGTCCACCGAGACCCGCTCTCCGGCTCGACTCGACTCTACCCCCCGCTGAGAGGGGCTGCAACGCGGGGCGGTCCCCCGCGGTGGGCCGCCGGGCAGGCCGGCGGGGCCGGGTGTTCGCCGACCGGGGGAGGCGGGCGCGGCCGGGTGCCTCGTCCGACCCGGGGGGAGGCCGGTAGGGCCGGGTGCCCGTGTTAGACTCGGCCACACTATGCCCGACGCCAGTATCGCCTTCTTCGACCTCGACGGCACCCTCGTGGTCGGCCAGACCCAGCGGCTCTTCGTCTCGTTCCTGCGCTCGCGCGGGGAGGTGCGCCTGGACTACATGGCGGCCGTGGGTCTGTGGTTCGCCGCCTACAAGCTGGGGCTGGTCGAGCCGACGGACTCGTTGCGCTCGCGCGGCGCGCGGTTCCTGGAAGGACGCACCCCCGACGAGGTGGTGGCGCTGATGGACGACTTCACGGCGCGCGTGCTGACCCCACGCCTGCACCCGGGGGCCGTGATGGCGCTGGCGCGACACCGGGATGCGGGAGACCGGGTGGTGATCCTCTCCGCGGCGCTGGAACCCCTGGTGGAGGGATTGGCCCGGCGGTTGGGCGTGGTCGAGTGGGTGGCCACCGGCGTGGAGATGCAGGACGGGCGGTACTCCGGCCGGCTCAGCGGGCGCCCGCTCTACGGGGTGGAGAAGGTGGCCGCGGCGCAGCGGGTGCTGGACGAGGGGGGCGTCGATCCGTCCCGATGCTTCGCCTACGCGGACCACGAGACGGACATCGCCGTGCTGGAGTCGGTGGGGCACCCGGTGGCCGTCCGGCCGAGTGGCCGGCTCCTCCAGGTGGCGAGAGACCGGGGGTGGACGGTACTCCCGTGACGGGAGCGGGTACGTCTCTCGGTGGAGGGTAGATGGGATCGGCCCGGCGCGGACGTGGGACGCGTCGGCCGGCGGAGACACGGACCGGAAGGGGCGGGAGCAAGCATGGGTGAGGGCGCTCGAGGCGTGACGACGAGGAGCATGGGCATCGACGAACTGGCGATCACGACGATCCGGACGCTGTCGATCGATGCGGTGCAGAAGGCCAACTCCGGTCATCCGGGTCTGCCGCTGGGCGCGGCTCCCATGGCCCACGTGTTGTGGAGCCGTTACCTTTGTTTCGATCCGCGCGGATCCCGCCTGGCCCGACCGCGATCGCTTCGTGCTGAGCGCCGGTCACGGTTCCGCGCTGCTCTACTCCCTGCTGCATCTGAGCGGGTACGGCCTGACCATGGACGATCTGCGCTCCTTCCGCCAGTGGGCCAGTCGGACTCCCGGGCACCCCGAGAACCACCTGACCCCCGGCGTGGAGGTGACCACCGGTCCCTTGGGACAGGGGTTCGCCAACGGGGTGGGCATGGCTATGGCGGAGGCCTTCCTGGCCGCCACCTTCAACCGGCCGGGGCACACCGTGGTCGATCACAAGACCTACGCCCTCGTCAGCGACGGCGACCTGATGGAGGGAGTGGCCGCGGAGGCCGCGTCGCTGGCGGGTCACCTGAAGCTGGGCAAGCTGGTCTACCTCTACGATGACAACCACATCTCCCTGGACGGACCGACCGCCATGGCCTTCACCGAGGACGTGGCCAAGCGGTTCCAGGCCTACGGCTGGCAGACCATCCGGGTGGAGGACGGGAACGACCTGGACGCTCTGACCGGGCGCTGGGCGAGGCCTCCGCGGAGAGCGAGCGGCCCTCCCTCATCCTGGTCCGCACCCACATCGGCTACGGCAGTCCGCACAAGCAGGACACGGCGGCCGCCCACGGCTCGCCTCTGGGCGAGGAGGAGGTGCGGCTGACCAAGGAGGCGCTGGGTTGGGACCCGGACGTCTCCTTCACGGTCCCCGCGGAGGTGGCGGCCTTCTACGCTCAGGTCGCGGCGCGCGGCCGCGAGCTGCACCGCGAGTGGCAAGAACGGCTGAGCGCCTACGAGCGCGAGTATCCGGACGCCGGACGGGCCTTCGCGGCCGCCCTCGCCGGTGAGCTGCCCCCGGGTTGGGCGGACCGGCTGCCCACCTTCCCGGCGGGCGAGGAGCTGGCCACCCGCTCCGCGTCGGGGAAGGCGCTGAACGCCCTGGCTCCGCTGATCCCCACGCTGCTGGGCGGATCCGCGGACCTGGCCAGCTCCAACGACACCACCCTGAAGGACTGCGGCGACGGTCGCGACTGCGGCGTGCTGGCGCCCGGCTCCTACGCCGGCCGGAACGTCTGGTTCGGCGTCCGCGAGCACGCCATGGCCTCGGCGCTGACCGGGATGGCCCGCCACGGCGGCGTCATCCCCTACGGGGGCACGTTCTTCACGTTCTCCGACTACATGCGTCCCGCCATCCGTCTGGCGGCCCTGTCCGGCGCGCACGTGGTCTACGTGTGGACCCACGACAGCGTGGGCCTGGGCGAGGACGGCCCCACCCACCAGCCCGTCGAGCAGCTGGCCTCGCTGCGGGCCATGCCGGGCTTGGTGGTCATCCGCCCCAGCGACGCCAACGAGACGGCGCTCGCCTGGCGGGTCGCCCTCGAGCACACGCAGGGCCCGGTAGGCCTGGTGCTGACCCGGCAGAAGGTGCCGACCCTGGACCGCAGCCGGCTGGCTCCGGCCGAGGGCCTGTTGCGCGGCGGCTACGTGCTGAAGGATGCGGTCGGGGCGGCGCCGGAGCTCGTGCTGATCGGGACGGGGAGCGAGGTCTCGCTGGCCCTCGAGGCGGCGGACATCGTTGGAGGCGGACGGACACCGGGTGCGCGTGGTGGCTCTCCCCAGCTGGGAGCTCTTCGAGCTGCAGGACGCGGCCTACCGGGAAGAGGTGCTGCCGGCAGGCGTGAGGGCGAGAGTGGCCGTGGAGGCGGCCTCGCCCTTCGGCTGGGAGCGCTGGGTGGGCTCAGACGGGGCGGTGGTCGGCATCGATCGGTTCGGCGCGTCCGCGCCGGGGCCCACGGTGCTGAAGGAACTGGGTATCACCTCCCAGCACGTGGTGGAGGCGGCCCGGCGCGTGCTCGCGGGCCGCGGAGGCAGGAGCGCTGGAGCGCCGCCGGTCCGGCGGTCGCCGAGGGCGCGCCGCACGGCGGCTCCGGGGACGAGAGGGGCTAGCCATGCGCGTGGTCATCGGGGCCGATCACGGCGGGTTCTCGCTCAAGGGGCCGGTGGCCGAGGAGGTCCGTCGGCTGGGCCATGAGGTGGTCGACGTGGGAGCCCACGAGTACGACCCGGGCGACGACTACCCGGACTTCGCGTTGGCGCTGGCCCTGACCCTGGTGGACGGAGAAGCCGACCGGGGTATCCTCATCTGTGGCAGCGGCGTGGGCGCCTGCGTGGCGGCCGGCAAGGTCCCGGGCATCCGGGCCAGCCTGGTGATGGACGGGTACTCCGCGCACCAGGGCGTGGAGCACGACGACATGAACGTCCTCTGTCTGGGGGCCCGGGTGGTGGGGGTGGAACTCGCCCTCGATCTGGTGCGGACCTATCTGGCCTCCCGGTTCAGCGGAGAGGAGCGGCACCGCCGCCGCCTGGGGAAGATCGACGACATCAGAGGCGCGCTTCGGCGCGCCGGGGAGAGCATGATGGACAAGAATCCGCTGTGGCAGCTGCAGGCGCTCGGACAGAGCGTCTGGTACGACAACATCGGGCGGGGCCTCCTTCAAGGTGGCGGGTTGCAGCGCCTGATCGACGAGTACGCCGTCGTCGGCGTCACCTCGAACCCCACCATCTTCCAGAAGGCGGTGGCCGAGAGCGACGACTACGATCCGCTGATCCGCGAGTCCGTGGAGCAGCAGCTCAGCACCGATCAGACGATGGACCGGCTGATGACCGAGGACGTGGCCAGGGCCTGCGATATCCTGCGGCCGGTCTTCGACCGGGAGCAGAGCGACGACGGTTGGGTCAGCATCGAGGTCAAGCCGTCCGCGGCCCACGACGCCGACGTCACCCTGAGCGAGGTGCACCGCCTCCGCGGCCTGGTCGACCGGCCCAACCTGCTGGTCAAGATCCCGGCGACCAAGGAGGGCGTGCGTGCCATCCAGGCCGCGATCGGCGAAGGCATCCCCATCAACGTCACCCTGATCTTCAGCCTGGAGCGGTACGGCGAGGTGATGGAAGCGTACCTGGCCGGCCTGGAGTCCCTGCTGGAGCGCCAGGGTAGCGGAGACGGACTGCCGGCGCTGGAGCAGGTGGCGAGCGTGGCCTCGCTTCTTCGTCAGCCGGGTGGACACCAAGGTCGATAAGCGCCTGCAGGCGCTGATCGACGGGACCGACGACGCCGAGCGGCGGCGCCGCCTGGAGGGCCTGAAGGGCAAGGCGGCGGTGGCGAACGCCAAGCTGGCCTACCAGGAGTTCCTGCGGGTCTTCGCCGGTCCCCGCTGGGAGGCGCTGGCCGCCAAGGGGGCCAAGGTGCAGCGCCCGCTGTGGGCGAGCACCAGCACCAAGAACCCGGCCTACCGCGACGTGCTCTACGTGGAGGACCTCATCGGCCCCCACACCGTCAACACCATGCCGCAGAACACCCTGGAGGCGTTCGCCGATCACGGCAGTGTGGCGCAGACGGTGACCCAGGGGATCGAGGAGGCGCGTGAGGTGTTGGCGGCGCTGGAGGCGGAAGGCATCAGCATGGACCGCGTGACCGCCGAACTGGAGGACGAGGGGGTGAAGGCCTTCGGCGCCTCCTTCGACTCGCTGTGGCAGGCGCTGGACCAGAAGCGGGGCCAGGTCGACCTGGGCTTCAAGGCGGGGCCCACCCTGTGACGGAAAGCCTCGCCCTGGACGTCGAACCCGCTGCGGGAGGGGTTGCGGCTGCGCCGCACCCCCGATCCGTTGACCACGGTGATCATGGGCGTCACCGGCGACCTCAGCCAGCGCAAGCTGTTCCCCTCCCTCTACCGGTTGCATCGGGGCGGGCAGCCTGCCCGCGGGTTTCTCCATCGTGGGGGTCGCCCGGCGGGACTGGGACGACGAGGAGTTCCGGGCGTTTCATCCGTCAGAATCTTGGAGCAGTTCCTGGGAGAGTCGCTGCAGGAGCAGGAGTGGGAGACGTTCGCCCAGTCCCTCTTCTTCAGCGCGGGGGAGTTCGGCGACCCGGGTACGTACCACGACCTTCGGCAGAAGGTGGCCGAGTTGGACAAGGAGCGGGTCCACACCGGGAACCGGCTCTTCTACCTGGCCGCCCCGCCCAGCACCTATCTGGAGATCATCAGCGGGCTGGGGCAGGCCGGCCTGGCCTCCACGCGGGCGCAGGGAGCCGGTGCGGTGCGCATCCTGGTGGAGAAGCCCTTCGGCACCGACCTGGAGAGCGCCAAGGAGCTCAACGAGCGGCTCCGCGACTGGTTCCGCGAGGACCAGATCTTCCGTATCGACCACTACCTGGGTAAGGAGACCGTGCAGAACATCCTGGTCTTCCGCCTGGCGAACCGGATCTTCGAACCCGTCTGGAACCAGGAGTACGTCGACCACGTGCAGATCACGGTCTCCGAGGAGCTGGGCGTGGCCGGCCGTGGGTCGTACTACGAAGAGGCCGGCGCCATGCGCGACATCATCCAGAACCACGTGCTGCAGCTGCTGGCCCTGGTGGCGATGGAGCCCCCGGTCACCTTCGACGAGACCGGCGTGCGGGACGAGAAGGTCAAGGTCCTGCGCGCCCTGCGCAGCATGGAAGGGGAGGAGGTGGACCGCTCCGTGGTCCGCGGGCAGTACACGCCCGGCCTCATCCTGGGGGAGGCCGTCCCCGGCTATCGGGAGGAGGAGGGGGTCTCGCCCACCTCGCTGACCGAGACCTTCGTGGCCATGAAGGTCTTCGTGGACAGCTGGCGCTGGGCCGGCGTACCCTTCTACCTGCGGACGGGGAAGCGCCTGGCGAAGCGGGTCACCGAGATCGCCATCGAGTTCGAACGTCCTCCGCTGGCCATCTTCGGTCGCGCCGCGATGGCCGACTCCCAGCCGAACGTCCTGGTGATCCACGTGCAGCCCGAGGAGGGCATCAGCCTGCGTTTCGGTTCCAAGGTGCCCGGTCAGACCATCCGCATCCATGACGTCACCATGGACTTCCGCTACGGCACCTCCTTCGGAGTCCAGATCGCGGATGCGTACGAGCGTCTCCTCCTGGACGCCTTCCTGGGCGATACCACGCTCTTCACCCGTGACGACGCCGTGGAGGCAGCCTGGGCCTTCGTCGACCGGATCATCGACCGCTGGCATTCGCCCGGCGGTCCCGACCCCAAGCCCTATCCGGCCGGGAGCTGGGGACCGGAGGAGGCGGAGGAGCTGATGGCCCGCGATTCGCGGGAATGGCGGCGGCTGTGAGCCCGGAAGGCGGAGATCCCACCGAGGTCAGCTGCGTCGCCGCACGAGGACCTGAGCTTCGTCCTGGGCAGCTCGCGACGGGTGCCCCTGGGGGAGGTGGAGAGCAGCCTGGCCGACCTCTGGCGCCTGACCGGCGAGGAGGCGATCGCCCGGGGGCAGCCCGGGGTCGTCCGGGTGCGGGAGCTCAACCTGATCATCGTGGCGACCAGCCAACCCTTCGCGGGCAG
The DNA here is from genome assembly GCA_963796315.1 of uncultured Actinomycetota bacterium. Lineage (GTDB taxonomy): Bacteria > Actinomycetota > Thermoleophilia > RBG-16-64-13 > RBG-16-64-13 > CAWCLH01. Next base: position 650,796 of record CAWCLH010000020.1, on the reverse strand, counting down.
GGTCAGCGAGGTGGTGGCGCAGTTGGCGCAGCACCACCCCGGTCGGGTGGTGGTCCTGCTGGACGAGCCGGACCGGGCTCCGCAGGAGACCACCGAGGCTTGGGTCAGCGCGGCCTGCTACCTCAATCGGGAAGGCGGCCGCAACGTGTGCTGGGAGCAGGTGACCATCCCGGGGCGAGGCGACGCCGCCGAGCACGTGGTCACCATGGCCATCCCGTACCTGGTGCCGGACATCTCGGTGGCGGCGTGGTGGCCCGGGGACGCGGAGGTGGACGGCCAGGTCTTCGCAGACCTGGCCGAGGTGGCCGACAAGATCATCCTCGACTCCGGCGGTTTCGCCGACCCGGCCCGCGGCTTGACGGCGCTGGCCTCCGTGGGGAGCGATCAGCGGTTCGCCCTGGCCGACGCCACCTGGAACCGGCTGACGCCTTGGCGCGAGATGGTGGCCGCCTTCTTCGACGACCCGCGGCGCCGGGCGGTGCTGCCCCGGCTGGACCGGGCGACACTGGTGTACGGCGAAGAGGACGCCTACGTCAGGCAAGAGGACCCGGTACGCCGGCCGGCCCTGGCGCGTGCCCTGCTCTTGGTCGGGTGGCTGGGCACCCGGCTGGGGTGGCAGACGGGCGAGGACCGGTGGCGGGCCGAGGAGGGGGCCGTCCGCCTCTCGCTGCGCCGAGCGGACGGCCTGCCGGTGGAGGTGGTGCTGGTTCATCGGGAGTACCCGCAGTGCGGGTTCGGGGGCCTGCACCAGGTCTCGCTGGAGGCGAAGCCGGGTCAGGCGGACGGCGGTGTCCCTGTCCGTCGACCGGGCGGAGGACACCTGCGTCTGCTCTGCGAGCGTACTCGAGGGGACGACCTGCACGGTCTCGAGGACGATGCAGTTGGGCCCGGAACTGGACGACGACCTGCTGTGCCAGGAGATCGACTACCCGGGAGCGGACGAGGTCTACCAGGAGGCCCTCGGATTCGCCGCCGTCCTTGCTGCGCTGCCGGGCGCGGAGCTGCTGGCGGCGCCGCGCCCGGAGGGTGGCGAGTCGCCCGAGGAGGCGGCGCCGTCGGATGGGTGAGACCCGCTCGCCGCAAGTCTACGTCCTGAGCGATCCCGAAGGCGGTCTCGAGCGTGGCCGCGGAGACCGTGGTGCAGGCGGTCAAGCTGTCGACCGGTCGCCGAGGCCGCTGCACGGTGGCGCTGAGCGGCGGCTCGACGCCCGCCGGCCTCTACGCGCTGCTGGCCTCGCCGGCCTACGATGCCCCCGTCCCCTGGGGGGCCGTCGACCTGCTGTGGGGGGACGAACGCTGCGTCCCGCCGGATCACGCCGACAGCAACTACCGTCTGGTCGAGGAGAGCGGCCTGCTCCGCCGGCACCTGGGCGGTATCCACCGCATGCCCGGAGAGCTGGACCCGGACGAGGGCGCCGCCCGCTACGAGGCCGAGCTTCGGGGCCTGCTCGGTGCGCGGGTGCGCGGACCGGGCGAGGGTCCGACGACGACGGGGCTCGGGCCGGTCGACGGTCGCTCCGACGGCCGGCCGCCGGGGACGGTCGCGCCCATCGACCTGGTCCTCTTGGGACTGGGTGAGGACGGCCACACCGCCTCGCTCTTCCCGGATTCTCCCGCTCTGCTCGAGGAGGGGCGTCTGGTGACGGCCACCGAGGAGCATGCCGGCCACCGCCGCCTGACCCTCACCCTGCCCGTCCTGACCGCCGCCCGGCGGGTCCTCTTCCTGGTCTCCGGCGAGAGCAAAGCGGAGGCGGTGCTGCGGCTGGTCGACCCGGCCGCCGAGGTCCCGGCCGCTCGGGTGCTGCGCGGGGCGGCGCGGGTGACGGTCCTGCTCGATCGGCCGGCGGCGGCCGGTCTGAGCTAGCGTCCGGTTTGCCGCGCTGGAGCGGGTCGGCTAGAATCCAGGCGCCCTCGGCGCGGGCCGGGTCGCGGCGGCGGGCGGCGGGCGGCGACGACGGCGGAGGTGAATGGTGAGCGAAAGCGGTGAGGTCCGCGCCGCAGGCGAGGGCCGCAAGGTCCTGCTCGACGCCGACCGCCTCGGTCGCACCCTCGCCCGCATCGCCCACGAGATCGCCGAGCAGACCCTGGAGGTGGACGACCTCGCCCTCGTGGGGATCCAGCGTCGCGGCGTCGAGCTGGCCCAGCGGCTGGCCGATCTCCTGGACGGCTTCTACGGCAGCCGCCCGGTCACCGGGGCCATCGACATCACCTTCTACCGCGACGACATCGATACCCGGGTGGCGGCCCCATCGTACGATCAACCCGTGGTCCACTCCACCGAGCTGCCCTTCGACGTCACCGGCAAGACCGTGGTCCTGGTGGACGACGTGCTCTACACCGGGCGGACCATCCGGGCCGCCATCGAGGCCTTGTTCGACTATGGCCGGCCGCGCGTGGTGCGGCTGGCCGTCCTCATCGACCGGGGCCACCGGGAGCTGCCCATCCGGCCCGATTTCGTGGGTAAGAACGTGCCCACCAGCCACCTGGAGAGCATCGCCGTCAGCCTGACCGAGCTCGACGGCCGCGACGAGGTGGCTCTGGAGCGGGGGGTGGAGTAGCCGTGGCGCAACACCTCATCTCCATCGACGACCTCACCGCGGCGGAGATCGACACCCTCTTCCAGCTGGCGGACGGCTTCCTGGAGGTGGCCTCCCGCCCCATCAAGAAGGTGCCCACCCTGCGCGGCCGGACGCAGGTCAACATGTTCTTCGAGGCCTCCACCCGCACCCTGACCTCCTTCGAGCTCGCCGGGAAGCGGCTTTCGGCCGACGTCGTGAACATCAAGGCGTCCGGCTCGAGCGTGTCGAAGGGGGAGAGCCTCAAAGACACCATCCTCACCCTCGAGCACTACCGCCCGGACATCCTGGTGATCCGGCACGATCAGGTGGGAGCCGTCCGCATGGCCACCCGCTACACGCGGGCCGCCGTGGTCAACGCCGGCGACGGGGCGGGCGAGCATCCCACCCAGTGCCTGCTCGACCTCTACAGCCTGCGGCGCACCTTCGGCGAGCTGGAGGGGCTGAAGGTGGCCATCTTGGGCGACGTGCTGCGGAGCCGCGTGGCCCGCTCGAACGTCTTCGGCTTCCGCATGATGGGCATCGACGTGCGCCTGGTCGGTCCACCCACGCTGATGCCTCCCGGTATCGAGGAGTGGGACGTCCCCGTGTACGACGACCTGGCCGCCCTGGAGGACGTGGACGTGGTCTACCTGCTGCGCATGCAGCTGGAGAGGGCCAAGGGCAAGGTGCCGCCGGTCCCCAGCCTGCGCGAGTACAGCCGAGTATGGGGCCTCTCTGCGGATCGGCTGCGGCCGGGTCAGAAGGTCATGCATCCGGGGCCGATCAATCGCGGCGTCGAGCTGTCGGGCGATCTGGCCGACGACGACCGCTCGATGATCCTGCAACAGGTCGAGTCCGGGCTCGCGGTGCGGATGGCCATCCTCTATCACGTGCTGACCCCGCACGCCGACGGCGCGCCCCATCCGGCCCAGGCGGCGGTCTAGCTGGCGCCGATCCGGCGCTCCCCCGCTTCCTCGGCCGCCTTCGCGGCGGTGACGGCGACGACCACGGTGACCAACCCCCCCAGGTGGACGCGCGACCGGAGAGGCGTCCACCCCGCCTGGTCCAGGGCGGCACCCAGCTCGCCGGGCGTCAGGAACCCGGCGGAGGAGTCGCGCAGGTACTCGTAGAGCTCGGCCTCGCCTGCCAGCCGGGCCGCCAGAGGCGGCAGCAGGTGGTGGAAGTAGGCCTGAGCGGGGACCGCCCACGCGGCCGAGGCGGACGGCCGGGTGAACTCGAGCACCGCCAGCCGTCCGCCCGGGCTGAGCAGGCGCCGCAGCCGACGCAGGGCAGCGACGGGATCGGCCACGTACCGGAGGCCGAAGCCCAGCAGGACCGCGTCGAAGCGTCCCAGGTCCTCGGCGGTGTGCAGCAGATCGGCGGCGACGAAGCGGAGCTGGGGGAGGCCGCCGTCCCCGTGGTCCTGCCGCGCCAGGCGGAGCCGGGCCTGGTCCAGCATCGCCGGGCTCAGGTCGACCAGCACCAGCTCGCCCGGCGGACCCATGCGGGCCGCCGCCGGCTCCGCCAAGCTGCCCGGTCCGGCGAACGCGTCGAGCACCCGGCCGCCGGCGGGGATACGGGCCAGGGTCACCACCTCGCGGCGCCAGCGGCGCACCTGGCCCAGGCTGATCGCGACGTTCACGGCATCGTACGTGCGGGCGTTCCGGGAGAACAGCCCGCGCAGGTAGCCAGGATCGGTGGGGTGGGCGGTGGAGCGAGGACGCGACGAGGGGGGCACGGCCGCCCCCTACGCGAGCACGAACACGGCGGCTGCCCCCAACGCCAAGGCGGGGAAGAGGCTCGCCCGGTTGAAGTAGCGTTGGGCCTCCGTCTCCTCCGGCCGGCGAAGCAGACGCGCGCCCGGCAGGCTCATGGACCAGAAGGCGAGTGCCGCGACAGCGAGCCGGAGGGCAGGTGATCCCTCCTGTGCCAGGGCGACGACCGGCATCGCCGCCGCCCCGGCGAAGATCCACCGAGCGGCGGTGACCGGACCGAAGGTGGTGGCGACCGTGACGATCCCGACGGCGCGGTCGGCCGAGAGGTCGGCCAGGTCGTTGGACAGGTTGCGCCCCGCCACCTCCCACAGCACCAGCAGCAGCCCGAACGCCGCTGCTCCCCAGGTGGCGGTGCCCACGGCGAACCAACCGGCCAGCCCTCCCAGGCCGACCATGATCCCGGCCGGGACGGTCTTCAGCCAGGTGTCTCGCTTCAAGGCGCAGTAGGTCGCCTCGAGCGCGACGCAGGCGACGAAGAGGAGGGCGCACAGCGGCCGTACGGCGTAGGCCAGCGCCAGGCTGACCAGCCCCAGCCCGCCCACCCAGGCGGTCGCGAGGGCCAGGGACAGGTCACCGCGGGCGAGCGGGTGGCGGAAGAAGGCGACATCCAGGTCGTAGCCTGCAGCGGCGGGCGTCGGGCGTCCTGGCTCCGCCGTCAGTCGGACCGCCTCGCGGTCGACGTCGCGGTCGAGCAGATCGTTCAGGGAGAAGACGGAGAGGTAGCCGGTGGCGGCGGCGCCCAGGCCCAGAACCAGTATGCGGGTGGACGGGAGGCCCTGGAGGGCCAGCAACGCGCCCAGAGCGGGTTGCGCGACGGAGAGCAGGGCCTGCCGTCCCCGAGAGAAGTCGAACAGGACCCGGGCCAGTCCCGCGTCCCGGTGCTCTGCGGCTTCCACCGCGCCTCCCCGACCGGTCGCTTCCGCGGCACCCCTCCTCGACCAGGCGATCCGCCGCCGGCCGCGGGCGGGCTTCCGCCTACTCGGGCGGGATGTACCCCATGTCGGTCCGGTCATGCGCATGCCGCGGACGGTCCATGTGGTCCTGCAGCAAGCGGGCCAGCTCCGAGGGGTCTTCCAGGAAGCACTGCTGGTCGTCGCCGTCCTTGACGCGCAGGATGATGCAGTTCTCCTCCTGCACCACCTCGTAGATGGTGTCGAGCGGCACGACATCAGGGCTGTCGGAGTCCATGCCGATGAGGACCGCCTGGGTGGTCAGCTGGATGTCGCCCTTCTCCCAGAGGACCCGCTCCTCGGTGGTCCCCGCCTGGATGCCGGACTGCTGCAGGTGGCCGCCGGTCAAGGCCGCGCCGCACTGGCGGCAGAAGGTCTCTGCCTCCGCATTCTCGGTTCCGCAGTTGTAGCAGGTCTTGCTCACCGGAGTCTCCCTTCGCCCGCGTCGGCGCCAGCTTCCCTCTGGTATGTGTATCACGTCCGCACCCGTCGGACCACGACCTCGGGGCCGGGACGCACCCTGCCGGTCGTGGCGCGGGCCGGACGGCCGCGATACCATAGGCCGAACCTTTAAACGCGCCCTGTGAGGCCGAAAGGAAGCTGATGGACATCTCTCGCCCCGGCCGCGCCCCGGCTCGCCTGCCGTCGCTCTGCCCCCCGAACGCCTGTTCTTCCCGGACGTCCACCTGTTCGATCCCTCCCGGGGGCTGGACGGCGTCGGGCACCTGCTGGTGGAGGGAGGGCGCATCGCCGCCCTGGGCCCCGACGCGGTCGCGCCCTCCGGAGCGGAGGTCCTGAGCTCTCTGCGCGGCTGTCACGTCTTTCCCGGGTTCGTCGACAGTCACGCCCACCTGCGCACGCCGGGCTTCGAGTACAAGGAGGACCTGGTCTCCGGCACCCGGGCGGCGGCGGCCGGCGGCTACGTCACCGTGATCGCCATGGCGAACACCTCGCCGGTGGTGGATCAAGGCCCGCTGGCCAGCTGGGTGCTCGACCAGGCGGCCACGCAGGCATCGGTGCGGGTGGGCCAGGTGGGCGCCGTCACCCGGGGTCTGAGGGGGCGGAGCTGGCCGAGATGCGCGAGCTGATCGACGCCGGGGTGCCCGCGCTTCTCGGACGACGGCAGCCCGCTGGACGACGCCGATGTGCTGCTGCACGCGCTTCGCTACCTGCGGGGGACCGGCCGCCCCATCCTGCTGCACCTGGAGGACCGGGACCTGGCGGTGGACGGCGTGATGCACGAGGGCCGGTGGAGCGCCCGCCTGGGCCTGAGGGGCGTACCCGGGCGCCTCGGAGTCGGGCGAGCTGGCCCGCGACCTCGAGGTGGTCCGCTACGCCGGCCAGTCCGGCGAGATGGCCGTCCACCTGCAGCATCTGTCCGCCGCCGCCAGCATCCGCCTCGCTGACCGAGGCCAAAGAGGAAGGTCTGCCCGTCACGGCGGAGGTCACCCCGCATCACCTCCTGCTCACCGACGAGGACGTGCGCAGCTTCGATCCCAACCTGAAGGTCAACCCGCCCCTGCGTTCGGAGGCCGACCGCCGCGTCCTATCGCCGCGCTGGCGGAAGGTCTGGTCGACTGCATCGGCACCGACCACGCGCCCCACGCCCCCCACGAGAAGGAGGTGCCCTTCGAGATGGCGGCCTCCGGCACCGTCGGCCTGGAGACCGCCTTCGCCGCCCTCTACGCCGGTCTGGTGCTCCCCGGCGAGCTCACGCTGGAGCGGCTGATCGAGGCGTTGACGTCGGGGCCCTGCCGCGCCTGGGGCTGGAGGCGCCGCAGCTGCGGGTGGGCGCGCCGGCGGACTGCTGCCTGGTCGACCTGGACGAGCGCTGGACCGTGACGCCGGCCGATCTGGCGGGTCGGAGCCGCAACAGCGCCTTCCTCGGGAGACCCGTCCAGGGCCGGGTCCACATGACCCTGGTCGACGGCGCGCGGCGGTTCCAGCGGGAGCGGAGCGGGGGAGGGGCCCATGTATAGGGGAGAACGCCCCGGCTACGTGATCCTGAAGGACGGGACCGTCTTCAGCGGTTTCGGCTTCGGTGCGCCGGGGGCGGTGTTCGGCGAGATCGTCTTCAACACGGGCATGACCGGCTACCAGGAGGTGGCCACCGATCCCTCCTACCACGGTCAGATGGTCACCTTCACCTATCCCATGATCGGCAACTACGGGGCCGCGGAGCACCTGCTGGAGTCGGATCGCGTGCACTCTCAGGCCATCGTGGTCCGCGAGGTGAAGAACACGCGCTACAACCTCACCTGCCCCGAGGCCTGGGTGGATTGGCTGCATCGTCGAGGCGTGGTCGGCGTGGGCGGCATCGACACCCGCGCGCTCACCCGCCGCATCCGCGAGCACGGCGCCATGACCGCCTGCGTCGCCGGGGGCGACGGCGCGAGCGTCAACGAGTTGCTCGAACGGACCCGCGCCTTTCCCTCCCTGGCCGGGCGCGACCTGGTGCACGAGGTGACCTGCGCCCAGCCCTACACCGTCTCCACCACGGGCGCCCGCTACCACGTCGTGGCCTTCGACTACGGCATCAAGCGGTCGATCTTGAAGAACCTCCTGGAGGTGGGGTGCCGGTGACGGTGGTGCCCGCCGGTTGGAGCCCCAGGCAGGTGCTGGCGCTGGAGCCCGACGGGGTCTTCCTCTCCAACGGACCCGGAGATCCGGCCCCCGTCGAGTACGCCGTCGAGTGCATCCGCGCGCTGCTCGGCCGGGTCCCGATCTTCGGCATCTGCCTGGGGCACCAACTGCTGGCGCTGGCCGCCGGGTTCACCACCTACAAGCTGGAGTTCGGCCACCGGGGCATCAACCACCCGGTCAAGGACTACGACCGCGGGACCATCGAGATCACCAGCCAGAACCACGGGTTCGCGGTGCTGCCCCCGCCGGCCGTCGCGGAGGCGCTGGAGGGCGGCCGCGACCTCTCCGGCCTCGACCCGGGCCGCCTGGTGGTCCAGACGGAGCGGGGGGCCGTACGGGTGAGCCACCTCAACCTCAACGACGGCACCGTGGAGGGCCTGCGTTTCCTGGAACTGCCCGCCTTCTGCGTCCAGTACCATCCGGAGGCGGGCCCCGGCACGCACGACAGCCGCTACCTCTTCCGCGAGTTCGCCGAACTGATGGAGCGGGCGGCGGTCTGAGGTCCCGCCGGGCCGAACGACCCGGCGTCTTCCCGGTTCCCAGGAAGAAGGGGTGTACGCCCCTGCGCGGAGGTGGTACGCTGCCCTCTAGATGACCACGTCATCTAGAGGCATGCGTACGTGGCCCTCTCGGGCGGCGCGCATGTCGGCTCACGGGGACGTCGCCACGGGGGGACCGAGCGTGATCGACCGACGGGCAGTGTTCGTCGAGTTTCTGGGCACCTTCTTGCTGGTCTTGGCAGGCTGCGGCGCCGTCATGATCCACGCGCTCCATGGGGCTCCTGACCAGGCCGGCATAGCCCTCGCCTTCGGGCTGACGGTGGCCGCCGTGGTGTATGTGCTCGGGCCACTTTCGGGCGCTCACATCAACCCGGCCGTCACCATCGCTTTCGCCACCCGAGGGATGTTCCCCTGGCGTCTGGTCCCGGCCTACGTCGGGGCGCAGGTGCTCGGTGCCGTGGGGGCCGCGTCCGTGCTGCGGGCCGTCTTGGGTCCGGCCGCTTCCCTGGGTGCCACCCTCCCGGCCGTGGGCCGGTCGGAGGCGCTGCTCCTCGAGATGGCGCTGACCGCGGTCCTCATGGGGGTCATTCTGGCGGTCGTCGGACGGCCGGGCCTCTCCCGCCGGTGGGTCGCGATGGCCATCGGCGGGACCGTCGGCCTGGAGGCTTTGTGGGCGGGTCCTCTGACGGGCGCGTCCATGAATCCTGCGCGGTCGCTGGCCCCCGCGCTGGTGTCCGGTCGCCTGTCGGACCTGTGGATCTACCTGGCCGGGCCGGTCCTGGGGGCCGCGCTGGTCGCCGGGCTTGCTGCCGTGGGCGCGCCGGGGGTCAGGCGGGCGAGCCCCGTTCCCCTGCCTCCTCCTGGTCTCGCAGCCGAGCGTAGTCCTCGATGAAAGCCTCGATGGCCAGGCTGTGCTCGTGCAGTGTCTCGGCCCAACGGGTGAGACAGCGGTCGCCCAGGTTGGTCAACCGGTAGAGCCGGCGGGCGGGCCCTCCCCCGGAGGTGTCCCACTCGGAGGTCACCAGGCTCATGCGCTCCATCCGCCGGAGCGTTCGGTAGAGTCCTCCGGTATCCGGTCCGCTCTCGCCGCCCAGCGCCATGGTGCGAAGACGCTCGGCGATGTCGTAGCCGCTCCGCGAACCGGTCTCGGCGATGGCCAGCAGCGCCGCCGGGGAGGTGAACTTGCCCACGGTGCGCCCGCTGCAGGCGCAATCGTCGAACGCACATGCCTCGGCATCCGCCGGGGTCTCTTCGTCGTGGGGCTTGGCCGTCCGGGCGCGCTCTTCCATAGCCTCCATGGTAGCGCACTCCGTCGTTCCCCCCGGCGGACGCCGAGACCGGGAGGCCCGGCGGCGGCGCGAGGTGAGGCGCTTGTTAGACTAGGGCGCGACGGCTCGAGTCCGGCACCCGGCCCGGCGGGACCGGACGACAAGGGCAGACCGGCGACGAGGGGGCATACCGTGCGGATCGCGATCTACGGAGTGGGGGCAGTCGGAGGATTCATCGGGGCGAAGCTGGCCGGCGCCGGTAACGAGGTCGGCGCGGTCGCCCGAGGGGCGACGCTCGCCGCGCTGCGCGAGCACGGGCTTCGCCTGCGCGAGGGTGAGGGCCTCTCCGCCCACCGCATCGCCGTGTCCGAGGACCCATCCGAGCTGGGCATCCAGGATGCCGTCATCGTGGCGGTCAAAGCCCCGGCGCTGGCCTCGATCGCCGGCCGGCTGGCTCCCCTGGTAGGCCCGGACACGCTGATCGTGACGGCGATGAACGGCGTGCCCTGGTGGTTCTTCGACGGCTTCGGCGGACCGTACGCCGGTACCCGGCTCGGGACGGTCGATCCGGACGGGTCCATCGCCGCCGCGCTGCCCTCCGAGAAGGTGGTGGGCTGCGTGGTCCACGGCAGCTTCGCGGTGGAGGAGCCCGGCCTGGTCCGGCATGTCGCCGGCAGGCGCCTGATCCTCGGCCGGCCTGCCGGCGGCCGGACGCCGCGGCTGCTGGAGCTCGCCGAGGCGCTGCGGGAGGCCGGGTTGGAGATCGAGGTGTCGGAGAGCATCCAGACCGACATCTGGTACAAGCTCTGGGGCAACCTGACCATGAACCCCATCTCCGCCCTGACGGGGGCCACGTCCGACCGCATCCTCGACGACCCCCTGGTGAACCGGTTCTGTCTGGACATCATGGCGGAGGCCGCCCGTATCGGCGAACGCATCGGCTGCCCCATCGCCGAGAGCGGCGAGCAACGCAATGCCGAGACCCGCAGGCTGGGCGCCTTCAAGACCTCCATGCTGCGCGACGTGGAGGCGGGACGGCCGGTGGAGTTGGACGCGCTGGTCGGCGTCGTGCAGGAGATCGGACAGCGGGTGGGCGTGCCCACGCCGAACATCGACACCCTGCTGGGCTTGGCCCGTCTGCATGCGCGGGTACGTGGTCTGTATCCGGAGGCCGGGGAGCGGTAGGACGCGAAGAGCGATCGAGACGAGGAGGGCAGGATGCTTCAGGTAGGCGAGAACGCACCGCCGTTCACGGCGGTCAGCACGCAGGGCGAGGTGGCCTTGGGGCAACTGCTGGAACGGGGGGGAGTGGTCCTCTACTTCTATCCCAAAGCGAACACGCCCGGTTGAACGGTGGAGACGGTTGAGTTCAACCAGTCCCTCGACGAGTTCACCGCATTGGGGTATCAGGTCGTCGGCGCTTCGGTCGACTCCCTCAAGGCACAGCAGAGCTTCGCCGCCAAGTACGAGGTCCGCTTCCCTTTGCTGAGCGACGAATCCCGCGAGCTGGTCACCGCCTACGACGTGCTCAAGGAAGGCGAATCGCGGCGGGCCGAACGGTCCACCGTCGTCATCGCCCCCGACGGCCGGATCATCCATGCGTATGAGCGGGTGAAGGCCCCGGGTCACGCCGCCACCGTGTTGGCGGACCTGCAGGCGGACGCCGGCGCCTCCTGACGGGGAAGGGCGAGCGTGGCCGACATCGACGAGATCACCCAGCGGGACCGGATCTTCCGCCTCTTCGGGATGGAGCTGGAGGAGGCGCGGGACGGCTACGCCCGCATCGCGGCCACCGTGACCGAGCCCGTCCTGAACTTCCACGACATCGCCCATGGGGCCTTCATCTTCGCGCTGGCCGACGTGGCCTTCTCGGTCGTGGTCAACTCGATCACCCCCTCGGTCGGTGTCGAGTGGAGCCTGAACCTCTTCCGGGCGGCCAGACCCGGCGCGCGCGTGGTGGCCGAGAGCCACCTGATCCACCGGGGCAGGCGGATGCTGGTGGTGGACTTCCAGGTGCGCGACGGGGAGGGGCGCCTGCTGTGCCAGGGCCAGGCCACGGCGCTGCCGGCCGAGCGGGACCGGTTCGCCGCGAACGAGCCGCCGGCATAGCCGAGGTCACTCCAGAAAGGTGGTCATGCTCGAGTCACTCTTCACGCCGCAGACCGTCGCCGTGGTCGGCGCGTCCCGCACGCCGGGTAAGGTGGGCCACGCCATCCTGGCCAACCTCAGCGACGGCGGCTTCCCCGGGGAGATCGTGCCGATCAACCCCGCGGGCGGAGAGATCCTGGGCCGGCGGGCTTTCCCCAGCATCCGCGAGTCGGGGGCCCGCCTGGATCTCAGCGTGATCGCCGTCCCCGCCCCGGCGGTGCTGGACGTCGTCCGCGACTCGCTGGAGGCGGGTGCGGGCGCGATCGTGGTGGCGACGGCCGGGTTCCGCGAGGTCGGTCCCGAGGGAGCCGCCCGCGAACGAGAGATCGCCGAGCTGTGCGCGAGCCGGGGCGTCCGGCTGCTGGGTCCCAACTGCCTGGGTGTCATCAACACCCACCATCGGATGAACGCCTCCTTCGCCCATCACATGCCCACCCCGGGGTCCATCTCGGTGATCTCCCAATCCGGCGCGCTGATGGCCGCCATCCTGGATTCCGCCGCCTACCGAGGCGTGGGACTGGCCAAGCTGGTCAGCATCGGGAACAAGGCCGACCTGGACGAGATCGACCTGCTGCTCGCCCTGCGCGACGACCCCGAGACCGCGGTGATCGTCGCCTACCTGGAGAGCATCAGCGCCGGCGACGAGTTCGTGCGGGTGGCGGAGTCGGTCACCAGCGTGAAGCCGGTGGTGATCTTCAAGGCGGGCACCAGCGTGGCCGGGGTGAAGGCGGCCTCCTCGCACACCGGCAGCCTGGCCGGGGCGGACGTGGCCTACGGCGCGGCCTTCCGCCGGGCCGGGGTGATCCGGGCGGACAGCTTCCTCGCTCTGATCGACTACGCCACCGCGCTCGCCATGCAACCTCTGCCCGAGGGCGACCGGGTGGCGATGATCACCAACGCCGGCGGGCCGGGCATCATGGCGGCGGACGACCTGGAGCACAGCGGTCTCCGGGTGGCCTCGCTGGACAGCTTCACCGCCACCGCGCTCCACAACAGCCTGCCCGCCGCGGCCAGCGTGGGCAACCCCGTCGACGTCCTGGGCGACGCCGACCCCGAGCGCTACAAGACGGCGGTCTGCACCTGCCAGGATCACCCGACGTCGACGCCATCATCGTCATCCTGACGCCCCAGGCCATGACCAAGCCGGCGGAGACGGCCCGGGCCATCGCCCAGTGCGCCTCCGGCAGGAAGCCGCTGCTGGCGGTGTTCATGGGCGGGGCGGACGTGATGAGCGGGCGCCAGGTGCTGCTGGACTCCGGCGTGCCCGACTACCCTGCCCCGGACCGGGCGGTCGGCGGCCATCCAGGCGATGAACCAGTACGCCGCCTGGCGTCGCCGCCCCGCCCGCGTGCTGGTGCGCTTCCCGGTCAACCGCCGGCGGGTGGAGCGCATCGTGGCGCAGCACCTGCGGACCGGGCGCCTGCAGGTCTCGGAGGTCAAGGCCAAGGAGATACTGGAGGCGTACGACTTCACCGTGCCGGAGGGCCAGCTTGGCCCGCAGCGTGGAGGAGGCCACCGAGGTGGCGGAGCGCATCGGGTTCCCGGTGGTGATGAAGATCGTCTCGCCGGACATCATCCACAAGTCCGACGTGGGCGGCGTCCGCGTCAACCTGACCGACCGCCAAGAGGTGGAGGACGCCTACGATCTGATGATGCTGCGGATCCCTCAGCGGGTGGAGGGCGCCCGCATCGACGGGGTCTACGTGGAGACGATGGCCCCGAAGGGGCGCGAGGTGATCCTGGGGATGACCCGGGACCCGCAGTTCGGGCCCATGCTGATGTTCGGCCTGGGCGGCATCTTCGTGGAGGTGATGAAGGACGTCACCTTCCATCTGGCGCCGGTCACCGCGGACGAGGCCCTGCAGATGCTGCAGGGGCACGCGGTCCTACGCCCTGCTCCGCGGCGCCCGCGGCGGTCGTCCGGTCGACCTGGAGGGCATCGCCCGCGGGATCCAGAAGATGAGCCAACTGGTCACGGACTTCCCCCAGATCGCGGAGCTCGACATCAACCCCTTCATCGTGGGCAGCCCCGGCGTGGAGCCGGTGGCGGCCGACGCCCGGATCACCCTCTCGGCGGACGAGCCTTCGCCGGCGGGAGCGGGGCGATGAACCGGCATCGGGTCGTCTACGATCTCGACTGGGAGGACCGGTACGCGGCCTCGGTGGCGACCGCCGAAGAGGCGGTGGAGCGGCTGAAGCCCGGTCAGCGCATCTTCGTGGGCACGGGCGCGGCCCAGCCGCACCGCTTGGTCTGCGCTCTGCTCGACCGCTCGACGGAGTTGCCCGACGTGCAGATCATCCAGCTGCTGACGCTCGGGCATGGGCCGTACCCCTACGCCGAGCTGCGCCGACACTACAGCGTGAACGCGTTCTTCGTGGCGGTCAACCTGCCGGAGTTCACCCGCGAGGGCCTGCGCGACTACACGCCGCTGTTCGTCTCAGCGCTCCCTCGCCTCTTCGACTCCAGCGCCGTGCCGCTGGACGTCGCGCTGATCCAGGTGACCCCGCCGGACGAGCGCGGCGTGGTCAGCCTGGGCATGTCGGTGGACATCGTCAAGAGCGCGGCCGCGAACGCCGGCCTGGTCATCGCCCAGGTCAACCCGAATCAGCCCTGGACGGAGGGCGACAGCTTCGTGGACATCGACGACATCGACGTGCTGGTGCCGGCCTCCGAGCCCTTGACCGAGATCGCCGCCGCCCCGCTCCGACGAGGTCACCCGCCGGATCGGCGAGTACGTCGCCGCGCTCGTCGAGGACGGCTCGCACCATCGAGGTCGGCATCGGGCGCACCCCCCAGGCGGCGCTCGACTTCCTGCGCGAGAAGAAGGACCTGGGCGTGCACACCGAGGTGCTCGTCGACGGCATCATCGACCTGATCGAAGCGGGCGCGTCAACGGCCGGCGAAAGACACGCGACCGCGGCAACGTGGTGGCCAGCTTCTGCCTGGGCATCCCGCCGCCTCTACGACTACATCGACCGACAACCCCGTGTTCCACGCTGCATCCCACCGAGTACGTCAACGACGTCACCCTGATCGACCCAGCAGGAACAGGATGGTCGGCATCAACGGCGCTCTGGAGGTGGACCTGACCGGCCAGGTGTGCGCCGACTCGGGCGGCATCGGCTTCCTGTCGGGTATCGGCGGCCAGGTGGACTTCAACCGGGGGGCCGCCCGGTCACCGGGAGGCAAGGCCATCTTCGCCCTGCTCGTCCACCGGCCGCGAGGGCACGGTCTCGCGCATCGTGACCCACCTCAGCCCGGGGGCGGGCGTCGTCACCACCCGCGGCGACGTGCACTACGTCGTCACCGAGTACGGCATCGCCTACCTGCACGGCAAGAGCGTGCAGGAGCGGGCGCTCGCCCTGATCACCATCGCGCACCCCGATTTCCGGGAGGACCTGCTGGCAGAGGCGATCGAGGACCGGCTACGTCCGCCAGGAATTGGCCGACGTCGGCGGGCGGATCAGCCGGGGCCCGCGGGAGCTGCGCACCGCGCTGCTGCTGGAAGACGGCACCCAGGTGAGCTTCCGGCCCATCCACCCGACCGACGAGCCGAACATGCAGGACCTCTTCTACGCCCTCTCCCAGGCAGAGCGTGTACCTACCGCTTCATGCAGTCCTGAAGCGCATGCCGCAGAAGCAGATCCAGGACTTCGTCTACATCGACCACCGCAACGAGGTGTCCATCGTCGCGACCTTGCCCGAGCCGGGCGGGGACGAGATCATCGCCGTGGCCGGGTACTACCTGGATCCCAAGACCAACCGGGCCGAGGTGGCCTTCGTGGTGCGCGACCAGTGGCAGAATCGGGGCATCGGCTCCTTCCTGCTGCGGCACCTGGTGGCCATCGCCAAGCGGAACGGCATCGCCGGGTTCTTCGGAGAGGCGTTGGTCGAGAACAGGCCCATGCAGGCGGTGCTCCGCAACAGCGGGTGCCGTATGCGCAGCCGCGTCGAGAACGGCGTGTTCGTCTTCGAGTTGGACTTCTAGCGTGGCGGCCGCGCGTGGCGTTACCCGCCACGAGGGGAAGAGCGGGTGAGCGAGGAGGCCGGCGGACCCGTCCGGCCGAGCGGCGCGCTGGTCGACCCGGACATCGCGGAACGCGTTCGTCGGCGGATCGAAGGGTACCGGGCGGCCATGGTCGCGTTCCAGACGGCCCTGACCGCTATCCCGGCGATCGGCCCCGACAACGGGGGAGAGGGCGAGGCCCGGCGGGGAGCCTTCCTCGAAGGGCAACTCCGGGCGCTCGGCTTCGAGCACATCGAGCGCCACGACGCTCCCGACGCCCGCGTTCCCTCCGGCCTGCGGCCCAACCTGCTCGTTCGCCTCCCCGGCCGAGACGCCGCGTTCCGCGGGTCCTGGTGCTCGCCCACATCGACACCGTGCCCCCGGGGGATCTCGGTCTCTGGCACACCGAACCGTTCGTCGCGGTGGAGCGCGACGGCCGCCTCTACGGGCGCGGGGTGGAGGACGACCAGCAGGGGGTGACCGCCGGCCTGTTCGCGCTGAAGGCCTCTGTTGGATGAGGGGCTGGTGCCGTCGACCGAGGTGGTCCTGGCCCTCGTCGCCGACGAGGAGACCGGCAACCAGTACGGGGTGGAGCACCTGCTGTCCTCCGTGCCCGACCTGGTCGACGCCCACGACCTCGTCGTCGTGCCCGATTACGGTACCCCCGCGGGCGACGTGATCGAGGTGGCCGAGAAGACCACGTTGTGGCTGGAACTGGTGGTGCGGGGCCGCCAGGTGCATGCGTCCATGCCCCAGGAGGGAGTGAACGCCCACCGCGCCGCCGCCCACCTGGTCGTCCGTTTGGACGCCGCCCTCCACAGCCGGTTCGCGGGCGAGAACCCGCTGTTCCGCCCGCCGGTCTCCACCTTCGAGCCCACCAAGCACCTGGCCAACGTCCCCAACGTCAACACCATCCCCGGAGAGGAGCGCCTCTTCTTCGACTGCCGGCTCCTGCCGGAGGTCGACCCCGAGGAGGTGAGGGAGGTGGTCCGGCGGGTGGCCACCGAGATCGAGGCGGAGCTCGGCGTGGTGATCGAGGCCGGCTACCCGGCGGAGCTGGCGGCCGCGCCTCCCACGTCCGCCGACGCGCCGGTGGTGCGCATCCTGGCGGCCGCCCTGAGGCAGGCGAGGGGAGTGGAGGCGGCGGCCCGCGGGATCGGGGGCGGGACGGTGGCGGCGGCCTTCCGGCGCCGCGGCATCCCCGCCGCCGCCTGGTCGACGAACCACGACATGGCCCACCAGCCGGACGAGTACTGCCTGGTGGACAATCTGCGTGGCCGACGCGATCGTGCTCGCCCTGGTCTTCCTGCGCGACGACGCGACTGCCGCAGGCATCCATTCTGTTTGAGTAGAATCAGCTATCGTGGTAGGTTATGAGGACCGGGGAAAGAGAGGAGCCGTGGAAGACGCCGGGGGTGGTGGACGCGCCGTGGGACCCAACGCCGGGTCCGCAGGACGCCTGCAGCGACGAGGTGCGGACCGCCGGCAACACCGGCGGCTGTTCGTCCTGCAGGAACGCCGGACGGGGTTCGACCGCCGCATCCCTTCCTCGCCGGGCCTTCTCGAGCGCGCCCTGCGGGCGCTGCGCGATCGCCCCGCTCTTCTCGCCGGCCTCCTGATCGTCGCGAACCTGCTCAACCTCTTGGACTTCGTCATGACCCTCCACGCCCTCCAGTCGGGGGTCGGCGAGGCCAATCCGGTGATGGACGGCCTCTTCTCCGTCAGCCCTTGGGCCGCCGGCCTCTTCAAGCTCACCCTGGTGGGGCTGAGCAGCTTGGCCATCTGGCGTTTTCGGCGCTACCGGCGCCTGCTGGCGGCGAGCATGCTCCTGGTGATGGCCTACGGTGCGGTCATCGTCTTCCAGCTGTATGGACTGGCAGTCGTCCTCGTTGGACTGCCCCTGGCCCCCTGACTCCCCGCGCTGGTCCGTTTGCGGCGCGTCCGCCGGGGGCATTTCTTGGTCGAGGCCCTGAAGCGGAAGCGTGAAGGAGGACGTCGGTGGCGACCCGTACGGACGAGATCAGAGCCGACATCGAGGAGACCCGCGCTCAGCTGAGCGCGACCATCGAAGCGCTCCAGCGGAAGGCCGATATCAGCACTCGGGCCCAGGATTCGGTCGAGCAGGCTGCCGGCCGGGTCCGGGTCCTCTACCAGGATGTCCGCGAGGAGGCCGTCCACCTGGCCGACGCCGGCCGCGAGCAGGTCGTCACGCTGGCGCAGCAGGGTCAGGAACGGGTGGAGCAGGTCGCCGCGGCCGGACGCGAGAGGGCGTCGGAGACGGACCGCCCGCTGGTCGTGCGTGCCGCTGCCGTCGGCTTGGCCGTCCTTGGTTCCGCCTCCTACCTGTTGGGCCGCGTGAAGAAGTGAAACGGTTCCGTTTCATGCATCGGAAGTTCGATGAACGGGTAGAACAGAGGTACGCTTGATGCAGTAAACGAAAGAACGGGGTGCACCATGTATTGGGGCCTTGGCACGATTCTCCTCATCATCATCATCGTCATTCTCCTGGTCTGGCTCCTCTAGACGGAGTCGTGAGAAGCGACGAGACCGGTCCCTAACAGGACCGCTCACACAGGAGTACGAAAGGGGACGGGCGCCTGAACCGTCCCCTTTCGTGTGTCTACGATGGATACCTTCGGGGCATCCTGGACGCATGGACCCCGATCCCCCGCACCGACGTCCGCCGACGACCCGCGGGTCCGATGGCTGCCGAGCGCGGCTTGACTACCTGCACCGGCTCGAACGGGACGGCCTGATCGCGCCGGGACCGGAGGCGTTCGCCGCGCGGGCGCTCGATGAGCTCCAAGCGCTCGTGCCTACTCACTGGTCGGGCATCCTGCACGTCCGGCCCCCGGGCGACGACATCATCCTGCTCGCCTCCCGCGGGCAGGAGGGGGACACGGGTCCGCCGGCCTTCCGCAACGGACTGCGCGTCCCTCTGCGGCTGACGCCTACCATCGACCGGCTGCGGCGGGAAGGGTCACCCTGGTGGTCGACCTCCTCCGGGACACGAGCGGGGACCCTCTCGTCGAGGTGCTGCAGCGGCAAGGGTTCCGCGCCCTGATGGCCGTGCCGGTGGGTACGGCGGTGGACTTCCTGGGGATCCTGGTGCTGACCCGCGCAGAACCCGGGCGTTTCTCGCGTTCGGAGCTGGACCTGGCTCGCGACACGGCGCTGCGGTTGAGTGCCAGCCTGCGGGAGGAGCGGAGTCAGCGGGTGCTGCGCGAGGCGGAACGGCGCTACCGTACGCTCTTCCACGGCATCCCGGTCGGGTTGTTCCAGGCGGAGACCTCCGGCCGGTTGCTCGACGTGAACGAGGCTCTGGTCGACCTCCTGGGCTACCCCGACGCCGAGACGCTGCTGACCCGGGATCTGGATGCCCTCTTCGCGGAGGAGGAGACGTGGGTCGCCGCGCGCACGTTCATGGACCGTGTGGGGCTCGTGCGCGACGTGGAGCTTCCGGTCCGCCGTTTCGACGGCGAGGTGGTGTGGGGCCTGGTGAATGCGCGCGTCGTCAGGGACGAGGACGGCAACATCGTCCGCCACGAGGGCAGCCTTCAGGACGTGACCGATCGCCGGCGGGCCGAGGAACGACTGCTCCACGACGCCCTGCACGACGGCCTCACCGGGCTCCCGAACCGGGCGTTCTTCCTGGAGCGTCTGCAGCACTCGCTCGACCAGAGCCGGCGGACGGTCTCCTATCGTTTCGGCGTGATCTTCCTGGATCTGGACAGGTTCAAGATGGTCAACGACAGCCTGGGGCACCAGGCAGGAGACCAGGTGCTGATCGCCACCGCCGAGCGTATCCAGCGCAGCGTCAGGGAGGTGGACTCGGTGGCCCGGCTCAGCGGGGACGAGTTCGCCGTCTTGTTGGACGGGATCCACGACCTGCACGACGCGCTGCGGGTGGTCGAACGACTGGAACAGGACCTGCGCGCCCCTTTCCTGGTGGACGAGCAGGAGCTCTTCCTGACCGCCAGCCTCGGGCTCGCCCTGAGCGAGGACGGGTACGAGCGGCCGGAGCACCTGCTGAGAGACGCCGACATCGCCATGTACCGGGCCAAGAGCCGGGGTCGAGGAGGACACGTGGTCTTCGACGCCGGGATGCAGCGCCGGGTGGCGGCGCTCCTGCGACTGGAGACCGATCTGCGCCGGGCTCTCGACCGGGACGAGTTCCGGTTGCACTATCAGCCCATCGTCCGGGTGGACAGCGGCCGCACCGTCGCCTTCGAGGCGCTGCTCCGCTGGCAACATCCCCAGCGAGGTCTTCTCTTGCCGTCCGCCTTCATCCCGGCGGCCGAGGACAGCGGCATGATGGTGCCTCTGGGGTACTGGGCGCTGGACCAGGCCTGCCGGCAGTTGCGCGCGTGGCGTGAAGAGTCCCCTGCGGCTCGGCCCCTCCGGATCGGCGTCAACGTCTCCCCGCGCCAGTTCCAACACCCCTCCTTCTACCACGAGGTGGAGCGCATCCTGCAGGACAGCGGCTTGGAGGCCCAGGCGCTCCGGCTGGAGCTGACGGAGACCGCCATCATGGAGGATCCGTCGCTGGCCGCCGAGCTGCTGGGCCGCCTCCGCCGGCTGGGGGTGGGGCTCGCCGTGGACCACTTCGGCAGCGGTTCCTCCTCGCTGGGCATGCTCCGCCGGTACGCCTTCGACATGCTGAAGACCGACGGGTCCTTCGCGCGGCGGGGCGAGTGGGAGCGGGGCGGCCGAGAGATCGTGGAGGCCGTGCTCTCGCTGGCGCGGACGCTCGGACTCGACGTGGTCGTGGAGGGCATCGAACGGAGGGAGCAGGCGGACGAGCTGCAGGCCTGGGGCGTGCCGCAGGCACAGGGGTTCTACTACTCCCGGCCCCTGGTCGCCGCCGCCGCCCGGGCCCTGATCGTCCCGGAGCCGGAGGGTCGGTCGCGCGATCCGGCGGCCTGAGCCGCCCGGGGCGGGACGCGGATGCTCAGGCCGAGGCGGAACGTCCTGGACTCGTCGGCCTTTCGGGGGAACGGTCCAACTCCTCCTCGGCCTCGGCCACCAGCCGAGCCATCAGGTCTCTGACCGTGGGCTCGTCATCGATCTTCCAGACGTTCGCACCGGAGAACACCAGACCCTCGTCCACGTCGCCGTCGCGCGCCATGTCCAGGCGGTCGTTGATACAGAAGCTCTTGTCGCACACCTTGAGACACTGTCGCCTGCAGCGGCCGCGATCCAGCTGCTCTCCCGCGCTCAGGCGGTCCACCAGGGGGTTCCGCAACGCGCGCCCGGGCATGCCGACGGGCGAGTGGATCATCACCACGTCGTCTTTGGTCGCCCGCCGATAGAGCTCCTTGAAGGCCGGGTCGACGTCGCATTCCTGGGTCATGACGAACCGGGTCGCCATCTGCACCCCGTCCGCGCCGTACCGGCCGATCATCTCGGCGATGTCGCAGCCGTCGGTGATGCCCCCCGCGGCGATCAGCGGCACCTTGCTCACGACCTCCCGCACCTCGGGAAAGAGCTCCCGCAGCGGGCGGTCGGTGCCCAGATGTCCGCCCGCCTCGCCCGCCTCCACCACGATGGCGGCGGCCCCGCTGCGCTCGGCCAGGCGGGCGAACTGCGGACGAGGAGACGATGGAGACGATCGGCACGTCGTGCTCCTTGCCGACCGGAAAGATGTCGCGCGAGAAGCCGGCCCCGGTCACGATCATGTCCGCTCCCTCCTCCATGGCGGCGAGGCAGAGCTCCATGAACGCCTTGGCGGCGAACATGACGTTGACCGCTATGATCCCCTTGGTCAGCGCGCGGGCGCGGCGGACGTCGGCCCGGAGGTCCTCCACCGGCAGTCCCGTCCCGCCGATCGTGCCGATCCCGCCGGCTTCGGCCACCGCCGCGGCCAGCGACGAGGTGGACACGCGCACGGACATGCCGCCCTGGATGATGGGGAGACGGGCCGTCACCCGCCCGATACGCAGTTCCGGAAGCTTCACACCGACCCCTTGCCCAGGATGCAGCCGTTCGCGACGCACGAGGAGGCCAGTAGTATAGCAATCGAGCCTCGCCGATCGGCAGTAGGGGTCGGCGTCCCGAGGTCAGCCCCGCCAGCCACGCGGCCGGCCGGAAGACTGGTAGAGGTGACAGCGCGTCATCGGCAGGTCGTCGCGCAGGCCGTGGGTGAACGTGGCTTGGTAGACGCGGATGGAGCCTCGCTTGAACCCCACCGAGGAGGCGTGCAGGTAGAGCCGCCACATCCGCACGAAGGTCTCGTCGAAGCGCTCGCCGATCTCGAGGGCGTGCTCGTCGAAGCGCTCCGCCCAGGCATCGAGCGTGCGGGCGTAGTGCAGCCGCAGGTTCTCCAGGTCGGTCAGCACCAGGCCCTGGCGGCCCATGGGGTCGGCGAACTGGGCGATGGACGGCAGGAAGCCGCCCGGGAAGATGTAGGTGCGGATCCATTCGTCGGTCTCGCCCTCGACGTCCTTGCCGATGGTGTGCAGCACGCCGATACCGCCGGGCTTGAGCAGCGTAGCCGCCCGCTGGAAGAAGGTGTCGTAGTACTCCCGGCCGACGTGTTCGAACATGCCGACCGAGACGAACTTGTCGAACGTCCCCTTGGCCTCTCGGTAGTCCTCCAGCAGCACCCGCACCTTCGGGTAGAGCCCGGCGTCCCGCAGGCGCTCGTTCGCGTAGGCTTCCTGCTCTGACGACAAGGTGTAGCCCACGCCGGTCACCCCGTAGTGCTCGGCGGCGTAGTGCAGCATGCCCCCCCAGCCGCAGCCGATGTCCACCAGATGGTCGCCCTCGTGCAGGTGCAGCTTGCGGCAGAGGTGCTCGTACTTGGCGGACTGCGCCTCTTCCAGGGTGACGCAGTCATCGTCCCAGTAGGCGCACGAGTAGGTCATGCTCTCGTCCAGCCAGAGCGCGTAGAAGTCGTTGCCCAGATCGTAGTGGTGCTGGACGTTGGCCCGCGCCCGCCGCCGGTCGTTCCGCCCCCGTATCACCCCGGGCAGCAGCCGGGCTTTGTCGCGCACCCCCAGGTGTATGGTGCGGACCTCGGGATGCCAGGCCAGCTCCAGCAGACCCTGCAGGTCCCCTTCCACGTCCACGCGGCCCGTCATGTACGCCTCACCGAATCCCATCGACCCTCGGCCGACCACCTCGCCGACCGCGTCGGGGTCCGCGATGACCATCACGAAGTCCGGCTCGCGGGTGCCGTACCGGCGTTCCGATCCGTCCCACAGCCGCACTGCGAAGGCGAGCTCCGGGATGCTGGTGCTCACCTGCGTGAAGACTCGGTCCAGCGTGTCGAGCATGTCCGGATCCCCTTTCCCAACTGAGGTCGCGGTTCGACGAGGAAGGTCCTCTCCTCTTATGGCTCAGGCTCATGCCCGGTGGCGACAGAAAGACGTGCTGCACGCGGACCGCTCCCTCTCAGGGGAGCTCCACGCCCAGCGCCCGAAGCTCCTGCGTGACCAGATCCTCCCAGCCGCGATTCGCCGCGGGATTGGCCGGGCTCGGGTGAGTGACGCGCCCGAGCCGCAGGTCCAGACCGTGCAGCGCGACGCGGGCTCGTTGTTCCGCGAAGCGCCCGATCCCCACCACCAGCCGGGGCGAGAGCGCCAGCACCGTCTGTCGCAGTGCCTGGTCGCAGGCGGCGAAGAGGGGCTCGCGCTCGGAGGCGGGGAGCTTGTCCGGCGTGCGGTTGCGGCCGCCCTCCTCCAAGAAGAGCAGCGGGCAGTAGTTGGCGACGAAGAAACGGGCGAAGAAGCGTTCTGGGGTCCCGAAGCGTGCCCGTGCCCAGCCCCAGACCCGGGAACCGCTGACCTCGCTGCGGTGGCAGGAGAACCCCGCGACCGGTCGCTTGGGGTGCTCGTGGGCCGGCCGGCCCACCGGGCCCTCGATCTGCAACCACTCCCGGACCGCCGTCACCTCCCCGAAGGGGACGCCGGTCTGCGCCATGCCCCAGGGGCCGGGGTTCATGCCCACCAGCACCACCTCCTTTGGTGGGCTGCCGTACCGCTCCAGGTACGCCGCGTGCGGGGCGCGGGCGTAGGTCAGGGGGTCGTACACGTGCGTGACGGGGGGCGAGAAGCGGAGCCGGTCCAGGCGGGCGGCGAGCGCGTCGCTGATGCGCTGGAGTTCGCGGTCGTCCATGAGCGTAGGATATCCCGAGCGTGCACCCCCTTGAGGAGGAGACCATGAACGAAGCCGATCCCATCGTCGTCATCACCACGTCACTCGGCGCCATCACCGTCGAGTTGGACCCCGAGCACGCTCCCATCACGGTGGAGAACTTCCTGGGCTACGTGCGCGATGGATTCTACGACGGCACCGTCTTCCACCGGGTGATCAAGGACTTCATGATCCAGGGTGGCGGGATGACGCCGGACCTCTCGCAGAAGGGGACCAAGCCGCCCATCAAGAACGAGGCGGCCAACGGTCTGGGCAACGTCCGGGGCAGCATCGCCATGGCCCGGACGGGCGTCGTGGACAGTGCCACCAGCCAGTTCTTCATCAACGTGGTCGACAATGCGTTCCTGGACCATCGCAGCCCGGACCCCGCCGGCTACGGCTACGCCGTCTTCGGCCGGGTCACCGATGGCATGGACGTGGTCGACGCCATCCGCGTCGTGAAGACCGGGGGCCAGGACGTACCGGTGGAGCCGGTCGTCATCGAGTCGATCCGGGAGGTCTGAGGACCGGCCCTGCGGCCGGCCGATCGCCCTCATGGGCCGGCCTCGCCCGGGGGTATCTCCGGCAGCCGCCTTCCCCGGGGCCGGAGCCCGGCGTCGTCCAGGGCCGCGTCCACCAGGCCGTCGTATCGGCCCTCCAGCAGGTCGCCCAGGGGATCTCGCGTGTAGGCGAGGAGGGCGCCGTACGGCAGCCCGAACGCCGCGCGCATGGCCACCATGCGCCGGCGGCCCACGTCGTCGGGAGACTGCAGGACCACGCTCGAGGCGGTGAGCGCCTGGATCTGACGGAGACGCCCGGGGAGCGTGAAGGCGAGCAGCAGCACGGTGGGCAGCGCCGCCATCACCAGACCCACGGTCAGGGCGAGCCGATGCACCTTGTCGATACCCTGCTGCCCCAGCACCACCAGCCTGCCGCCGGTGCTCCTGCCTGTCGACTGCAGCGCCGACGACAGCCGCTGTCCGACGATGGGGATACCGTCGACCGCGCCGGCCGCGCCGGTGAAGCTCTCCTGGAGCGAGGTCCCGGCCTCCCGCACCCCCGAGCCCAGGACGGTCAGGGCATCGACCGCCTGGTAGGTCTGGTAGCCGAACCAGGCGAAGAGGGCGATGAGCAGCACGACGGCGACGTCCCGAGCGACGGTGCCGATCAGACGGGCGCGTACGTCCGGGTAGAGCTTCATCGCCCGGCGAGCATGCGGGCGGGTGGGTGGCAGGGCAGCCGGGTGCACGCGGGACCGCTCCTTTCCTGGGTGACGTCACCAGGCATACCCTCTCGGCGGTGCGCAGGAAACCGAGACCGCTTTCCCGAGCCGCGACGGGGAGGCTAGGATGGTCGAGAAGGTGTGAGGACGAGAGCGGACGTGGAGGCGAAGGTGGACCAGCTCTATCTGGACGGCGCGTTCATGGCGCTGGACAAGGGCTGCATCCGAGTGGAGGACCGCGGGTTCCAGTTCGGCGACGGCGTCTACGAGGTCGTCAAGGTGCACAACCGGCGCGTGCTCTGGCTCGAGCAGCACCTGGCCCGCCTGGCCGGGAGTCTGCGCGCGATCCATCTGGCGGGCGTCGCCGAGCGGCACGACCTTCCCCGGATCCTGCCGCGACTGGTCGAACGGGCCCGCCTCGTCACCGGGACGGTCTACGTCCAGGTCACCCGGGGCGTCTCCCTCCGGGAGTTCGACCCGCCGCCCGATCTGCCGCCCACCGTCCTGGCCTACACGCGGGAACGTCCCCTTGCCGACGATGCCCAGATCCTCGCGGGCGTCGGCCTGTACCCTCTTCAGGACTTCCGCTGGGGCCGCTGCGACATCAAGTCGACCAACCTGCTCGCCTCGGTGCTTGCCGGCCAAGAGGCGCGCGCCGCCGGCTGCGCGGAGGTCCTCTGGATCGGCCCGGAGGGGCAGGTGCGCGAAGGGGGTTCCTCGAACCTCTTCTGCGTGATCGAGGGGGTGGTGCGGACCCATCCCGCCGGTACGACCGTGCTGGACGGCGTCACTCGGAAGACCGTGATGGGGCTCGCCCGGGATCTCGGTCTTGAGGTACGGGAGCAGGCGGTGGCGCTGGAGGAACTGGAGCAGGCCGAGGAGGCGTTCATCACCTCCACCGGGCGCGACGTGCTGCCGGTCGTCTCGGTAGGGGGGACGAGCATCGGCCAGGGCCGGCCCGGCCGGGCGACGCTGGCGCTGGTCGACGCCATGCGCGCCGAGGTGGCGCGCCTGGCCGGCGTGGCCCCGCCGCCGCCGCTCGCCGGGGGCTCGGGATGAGAGGGAAGGCAGGGCAGGCGACCAGGGAAAGGGGAAGTCGATGAAGCGATCGGTGGGAGCGAAGACCATCCTGCTGCCGGCACCCGTGCTCGCGGTGGGCACCTACGATGCCGACGGCCGGCCGAACGTCATGACGGCCGCCTGGGGTGGGCTCTGCTGCTCGCAGCCACCCTGCGTGGCCGTCTCGCTGCGGAGGGCGACCGCCACCCACGGCAACATCACGCGCCGCAAGGCCTTCACCGTCAGCATCCCGTCCGAGGACCACATCCGGCAGGTCGACTACTTCGGGATGGTGTCCGGCAAGAAGGAGGACAAGTGGGCGGCCACCGGCCTGCACCCGGAGCGGGCGGAGCACGTGGACGCGCCCTACGTGGCCGAGTTCCCCCTGGTCCTGGAGTGCCGGCTGGTGCAGGTGACCGAGCTCGGTCTGCATACCCAGTTCGTCGGCGAGATCGTGGATGTCAAGGCGGAGGAAGACTGCCTCCAGGACGGCAAGGTGGACAGCAGGCGGGTGCGCCCCTGCGTCTACTCCCCCGACACCCAGGACTACTACCGAGTGGGAGAGCGTCCTCGGCCAGGCGTTCGCGATGGGCCGCCCCTTCCGGGCGGGCTGATCGCCGTATGAACCCCTACGCGGTGACGGTGCTGATCGCCCTGGTCGGCACGTACGCGCTCTCGCGGTGGGCGGACCTGCGCAATCTGCGGGCGCTGGCTCAGCCGCTGCCGGAGGAGTTCCGCGACGTCTTCGACGAGGAGGCCTACGTCCGCTCGCAGGCCTACACCCGGGACAAGGCCCGACTGGGGCTGGTCGCCTCCACGCTGGACCTGGTGGTGCTGCTGACCTTCTGGGGAGCGGGAGGCTTCGGCTGGTGGGACCGGACGGTGCGTTCCCTCGGCTGGGGCCCGGTGCCCACCGGACTCCTCTTCATCGGTGGGCTCCTGCTGGCCCGGTCCGTGCTCTCCCTGCCTCTGGACGTCTATGCCACCTTCCGCCTCGAAGGCCGCTATGGCTTCAATCGCACGACGCCGGCCACCTTCGTGAGCGACCACGCCAAGGGCCTCCTCCTGGCCCTGGTGATCGGCACCCCGATGCTGGCCGGGGTACTGGCGTTCTTCGAGTACGCCGGTCCGTTCGCCTGGCTGTATGCCTGGGTGGCGGCGGTGGCGGTCAGTCTGGCTCTCCAGTACGTCCTCCCCACCTGGATCATGCCGCTCTTCAACCGCTTCACACCGCTCGCAGCCGGAGAGCTACCGGGACGCTCTCTTCGCCTACGCCCGCGAGGTGGGCTTCCCCCTGGCCAACGTCTTCGTCATGGACGGCTCCCGCCGGTCGAGCAAGGCCAACGCCTTCTTCACCGGCTTCGGGCGGCGGAAGCGGATCGCCCTCTTCGACACGCTGATCGCCGAGCACACCACTCCGCAGCTGGTCGCCGTCATCGCTCACGAGGTGGGCCACTACAAGCTGCGCCACATCCTGCAGGGCCTGGTGCTCTCGGTGCTCCACCTGGGCGTCCTGTTCTGGGTGCTCGGCGCGTTCCTGAGCCGGGAGGGCCTCTTCGACGCGTTCGGGGTCGATCAACCGTCGGTCTATGCCGGCCTGGTCTTCTTCGGGTTGCTGCTGACTCCGGTCGAGTTCGTCCTGGGGATCGCGTTCCAGGGGCTCTCCCGGCACAACGAGCGGGCGGCGGACGCGTATGCGGCCCGCACGACCGGCGATCCCGAGAGCATGGTGCAGGCTCTCAAGACCCTCTCCCGCAACAGCCTGAGCAACCTGACCCCGGACCCGGTGTACGTGGCGCTCAACTACTCCCACCCGCCGATCGTGGAGCGCGTCGCGGCCCTCCGGACCGAGGGGGGATCTGCCCGCGCAGCCCGCTAGGGCTGCCAGGGGGCTCCCGGCGTGCTCGGGGTCCCGGCCCTCGAGGAAGACGCGGAGCCGTTCCTTGCCGTCGCCCACCATCGGGAGGCCGTGGGCCAGGAGCAGGGTGTCGAAGTCCAGCTGGAGCAGGCGCCGGAAGGCCGTCAGGAGGCCGCGCCTGACCCCGACGGGGTCGTCCCCCAGCAGGAAGTCGGGGACGAAGGTCAGCTCGCCGTCGAAGCCGTTCCGGACCAGGCCGTCGGCCAGAGCCAGGGCCCGCGCCCGGGGGAGGAACAGGGCGGTCTCGTCCGAGCAGATGGCGTCCACCTCGTGCGCCTCGATGCCGCCGGGGAGCCGGTCGCCGAACCGGAACCCCCGCACGGGCTGCTCCGAGGAGAACTCATGGAGGCCCGACTGCTCGCACCACGTCGTCGTGCCGAAGGCCTCGGCGAAGCGCCCGCAGTCCCGGTAGTGATGACGGTTGGTCAGCAGGGCGTCGTTGGGACGGGCATGCGAGGCGAACCACTCGACGCCTTCGGCGGGTACGCGAGGGTCGATCAGGACCCCGGTCTCCGGCGTCTCCAGGTAGTAGGAGCTGATCTTCATGTGGTGGCGCTCGTGCTCGGTGACCCAGTGGTAGATCCGGTCGATGCCGTCGACGATCTTGTCCATGTGGTCCTCCTCCGGTCGGTCTGACCCGATCCTGTCACGGGAGGCGTCGGGCCGCCAGAGCGTTGCAGGCCGGCGGCCTGCGGCGCATACTAGTGGGGAGTTTCACAAGCCTTAAGCAGGGAGGGCCGAAGGGGACCGATGGGCGTGCACGACCCCGGATGGAAGAGAGAGACGGTCTCGGCGCCAGCGACCTCTGAGCCCACCGGGCCGCGGTGGACGACGCCCGCCCGCGTGGGGCGCGTCGCGCCGGACTTCGAGGCGGCCGCCTACATGGACGGCGGTTTTCGGAACGTCAAGCTCTCGGACTACCGCGGCCGTTGGGTCCTCCTGATGTTCTATCCCGGTGACTTCACCTTCGTCTGCCCGACGGAGCTGACCGCTCTCGCCGCCCGCGCGACCGAGTTCGACCGGGCCGGAGTGGCGGTGTTGGCGATCAGCACCGACTCGCGCTACGTGCACAAGGCGTGGGCTGAGGGCGAGTTGACCCGGTTCACCTCCTCGCTGCTCCCGTACCCGCTGCTGGCGGACCACGGCGGGGCCATCGGCTCGGTCTACGGGGTGTACGACGAGACCAGCGGGGCCGAGTTGCGCGGACGTTTCCTGATCGACCCCGAAGGTGTCGTGCGCTCGATCGAGGTGCTTCCGCCCGAGGTCGGCCGTGACGTGGACGAGGTGCTGCGCCAGATCGCGGCCTTCCTGCATCACGAGGCGACCGGGGATCTGCTGCCGGCAGGGTGGCGGCCCGGGCACGTCGCCCTCCAGCCCGCGCCTGAGGTGCTGGGCCGGCTGTGGGAGGTGTGGGATCCCGGGAAGTGACCCGCCTCCGGGGAGCCGGCACCGGACCGCCGCCGGAGCCCGGGGAGGGGCCGCGTTCCTCCGGCTGCTTCCGGCGGTGCTCGCGACGCTTCTCCTGGCCGCGCATTTCCTGCGCTATTGGGCGCTTGGCCTGGTCAGCCTCTGTCTGCTGTTGCCCTTCCTCCTGCTGGTGCGGCGGCCCTGGGCCGCGCGCCTCTACCAGGCCGTGCTGAGCCTGGGTGCGCTGCTCTGGCTGGGCCTGGCGCTGGGTATGGCCCGCGACCGGCGGGCGCAGGGCCTGCCCTCCGCCCGCCTGCTGGTCATCCTTCTGGGCGTCGCGCTCTTCACGGCGGTGGCGGCCGGGCTCTTCGAGCTGCCGTCGCTCCGCCGCAGATATGGGCTGCGTACGGGCGACTTCTTCCGGTCCGCGCCGGCGCCGCGGCCGCAGGAAGAGACGCGGTCCGGGCGCGGTCCCCGGACGACCGAGGGAAGCAGTAAGGGCCGGGGTCCGCGGGGGCAGCGGCCGGAGCTTGTGCGGCATCTCCTCTGAGGCCGGCGGTCCGGTGGTATGATGGCTCCGTGCTCCAGCACGGCTCACAGCACCATCCTCGCGCACGTGCCGGTGCTCGTCTTCGGCCTCCCGTAGCAGTCTTCGCCCTAGGGGAACCTCTGTGAAACGCCCGTTCCGCCTCGTCAGCTACGCCGTCTCTCTGCTGCTGCTCGGCTTCATCCTGTGGCGTCTGCGCCTGCCCGAGCTGGGCAGCAAGGTCGCCGGCATGGAATGGCCGCTGCTGTTCCTGGCCGCGGGAGTGGGCGTCAGCTCGGTGTGTCTGCAGGCGGTGCGCTGGCACTACCTGCTGCAGCCTCCCCGGTTGCGCTACCGGATGGTGCTGCAGGCCACCTATCTGGGCTCCCTGGTCAACGCCATCCTGCCCCTGCGGAGTGGCGAGGTCGTCCGCGGGGCCGTCGTCGCCACCCGGACGCGTCGGCCTCTGGCCGCCGTGTTGGCCACCGAGGTGATCGAGCGGATCTCCGACGCCTTGGCCATGGTCATCCTGGTGACCGTGGCCATGCACGACATCGATCTCGCCGCCCAGCCTCCGTTTCGCGCGCATCGTGTTGGACGTCGGCGTGGCGATGCTGGTCTTGGTCGTCGCCGTGTTGGCGTTCCGCGAGGGTTCGCTGCGGCGCCGTTTGGCGACGTGGCGCCCCGGAGGCCGGGCACTGGGGCACGTCCGCCGCGTCAGCCTGGATCTGACCTCCGGTCTGCGCCTGCTACGCAACGCCCGGGCGATGGCCGTCACCGGAGGGGCTGCGTTGGGGATGATCAGCCTGCAGGTGCTGATGCTCTGGCTCGCACTTCGCGCCTACCACATCGACCTCGGCCTGCTCCAGGTGATGAGCGTGGTGGCGGTCATCAGCATCGGGACCGCCGTCCCCACGATGCCCTCCAACGTGGGGTCCTGGCAGCTGTCCTGCGTGCTGGGTCTGTCGCTCTTCGGGGTCCCCGCCGCGACGGCGGCCGGGTTCAGCGTGGTGGCCTTCGTGGTGCTCTCGCTGGTGCAATTGCTCGGCGGGGTCGCCGCCCTGGCCACGTCGCCGTTCAGCCTGAGTCAGCTGCGCCGCAGCCATCAAGGCGAAGGCATCCTGGGGGCGTCGCTGGAACCGCCGCTGGAGGCTGAAGCCTAGCTCGGCGGCCGCCGTCCGGCTGCGTCGCGCCCCTCCTCGAGCCCGGCTCTCAGTCCGGGCAGACCAGGTGCCCCAACTCCTCGGTCAGGCGCAGGTTCTCTCGATAATCCACGGGGCAGTCCACCACGCACACCGTCTGGCTTGCCAGCGCCTGACGCAAGACCGGCAGCAACTCGTCCGGTGCGCCTATCCGGAAACCCTTCGCCCCGAAGCTCTCCGCGTACTTGACGAAGTCGGGGTTGCCGAAGGCCACGTTCGACTCCCTGCCGAAGACGCCCATCTGCTTCCAGCGGATCAGCCCATAGCTGGCGTCGTTCCAGATCAGGACCACGATCGGCGTCCCGATGCGCATGGCCGTCTCCAGTTCCTGGGAGTTCAGCATGAAGCCCGCGTCGCCGGTCGCGGCCAGGACGGCGCGCTCCGGATGGACGTGCTTCGCGGCGATCGCTCCGGGCACGGCGATGCCCATGGCGGCGAAGCCGTTGGAGATCAGGCAGGTGTTGGGCCGTTCCGCTTGGTAGAGGCGGGCGATCCACAGCTTGTGCGCCCCCACGTCGCTGATGACGATGTCGTCCGGGCCCATGGCCGCCCGCATGTCGCAGACGATGCGTTGGGGCTTGAGGGGGAAGGCCGGGTCGTGGGCGTGCGCCTCCGTCTGCCGGACGATGACGCCTCGGAGGGATGCGGCCACCGATCCCCGGTGTGGGTGCGCCTCCGCCGTGATCGCGCGCAGGCTCGCGTCGATGTTCCCGATCACGCCCGCCTCGACGATGTAGTGCTCGTCCACCTCGGCCTGGGCGGTGTGGACGTGCACGATCTTGCGGCCGAAGGTGTGCCAGAGATAGGGGTGGTACTCGACGATGTCGTAGCCGACGCAAATGATCACGTCGGCGGCATGGAACCCGCACGAGACGTAGTCGTCGGCCTGCAGTCCGACCGCCCCCAGGCAGAGCTCGTGGGAGAAGGGGATGACGCCCTTCGCCATGAAGGTCGTCGCCACGGGGATGTTGAGCTTCTCCGCGAAGTCGATCAACGCCTCCGAGGCACAGCTGCGGACCACGCCGTTCCCGGCCATGATCAGCGGGTCGCTCGGCCTGGGAGATGATCTCGGCGGCCTGCCTGACCTTCTCCGGCGGAGGCGACGGCTGCATGGCCGCCTGCTTCCGCAGAGGCACGAGGTCCTCCACCTCCATGCCGGCGACATTGTCCGGAAGCTCGATGAAGGTCGCTCCCGGCTTCTCCGCCTCGGCCACCTTGAAGGCCTTGCGCACGATCTCCGGGATCACCTGAGGCGACAGGACCGCTGCCGCGTACTTCGTGATGGGCTCGAACAGGCGAACCAAGTCCACCACCTGGTGGCTCTCCTTGTGCAGGCGGGTGGTGGGTGCCTGGCCGGCGATGGCGACTACCGGCGCCCCGTCCATCGTGGCGTCGGCGACACCGGTGATCAGGTTCGTCGCCCCCGGGCCCAGCGTCGACAGGCAGACGCCCGCGTCCTGGGTCAAGCGTCCGGAGACGTCGGCCATGAAGGCCGCCGCCTGCTCGTGTCGGGTGAGGACGAAGCCGATGTCGCTCTCCAGGAGGGCGTCCATGACGTCGAGGTTCTCTTCGCCGGGGAGACCGTAGACGGTGCGCACGCCTTCGTTCTCCAAGCAACGAACGAAGAGCTCTGCCGCATGCATGGACATCGTCACCTCCTGGCCGGGGAGCGCCACCTCGCCTCGACAGTACCACGGGTGTCGGCGGACGGTCCTGGGCGACCGGCGTCGTCACCGTCGCTCGAACGTCCCCACCAGCTCTCCCCGGTCAAGCATCCGGCCTTCGATGGCCTTCAGGAGCTCGACCTTGTCCAAGCCGCGGGGGAGAGCCGACCCTTCTCGCAGCGCCAAGAGGGTGAAGCGGTAGTGGTGGACGCCGTGGCCGCGAGGCGGGCCGGGGCCGTCCCAACCCGTCCCCCCGCGGTCGTTCGGTCCCTGCTGCGCCCCGGGCACGGCCGCCGGAGCCGCACCCTTCGGCACGCCTTCGGGAAGCCCGTGCCGGCCGGCCGGGATGCCGTAGAGCACCCAGTGGACGTAGGGGCGGGCCGGCGACGCGTCCGGGTCGTCCACGATCAGGGCCAGCTCTGCAGTGGCAGGGGGGACGTCGCCCCAGGCGAGGGGCGGGGAGAGGTTCTCGCCGTCCTGAGAGTAGCGCGTGGGGATGGCATCCCCGTCGGCGAAGGCCGAGCTCGTCAGCGTGATGCTCACCGAGGCTCCTTTCTCGTCTGTGGGTGGGGCCGGGCGGGTCCGAGGACGCGGGGCGCCGGCACTCTGCGATACCATGCTTCCCATGCGTCTGGTCTGTAAGCTTGCCCTCTACAATGAGGAGAAGGTCTTCGGGGAAGGGCCCTTCGAACTGCTGTCCCGGGTGGAGAGCAGCGGCTCGCTGCGGCGGGCCGCTGCCGAGATGAGCATGTCGTACACCAAGGCCTGGCGCCTGGTGGGGGCGCTGGAGCAGCGGCTCGGTTTCGCCCTCCTTGAACGGCACGTGGGGGGATCGGCGGGTGGTGGTTCCGGCCTGACCGACGACGCCCGGGAGCTGCTGCGCCGGTTCGGGGCGTTGAAGGCGGAGGCCGGGGAGATGCTGGACGAGTTGTACCATCGTCACTTCGGAGATTTCCGACCGAGCGGACCGGTCTCCGCTGAGCTCGCCCAGCCGCTTGCCGAGACGACGCCGCCCGTCGAGACGTCTTCGGAGTAGGGCGGGCCGCCATCACCCGGGGAAGGATGGCGGCGCAGTAGATCAGGGCGCCCCAGGCCGCTCGCCCAGACGCAGGCGGCTCGGAACCCGCGGGAGGGAGGCTCCGTGCTGTGGCTGGCGCTGCGCGCGCTCACCTCGCGCCGGCCTGCGCTTCCCTCGGAGCGGGTGCAGCCGCAGGACGTGGCGCTCTTCACCGAGGCGGTCGAGGCCGGGGAGGCCTGAGGCCGGGCCGGAAGGAGGCTTTCGCCGTGAGGAACAGACTCTCCGCTCTCTGCTTCCTGCTGATGCTGGTGTTCTCGGTCTGGTCGTGTGTCGATCGGTCGGCGGACCGGACGGACACGCCGGTGGAGCCGCGCGTGCAGACCTCGTACGGCGTGGTGGAGGGGACGGTCGGCGCCGGGGGCGTCCTGAGCTTCCTCGGCGTCCCCTACGCCCGCCCGCCCAGCGGTCCGCTCCGCTGGGCACCTCCCCAAGCGCCGCTCCCCTGGAACGGGACTCGTTCCGCGAAGGCGTTCGGCCTCATCTGCCCGCAGCCTCCGCCGGATCCCCTGCTGTCGGCCTACCTGGGACAGCGATCGCAGGCGATGGGGGAGGACTGCCTCAGCCTGAACGTGTGGACCACGGCCAAGCGCACCTCCTCGGCGCAGCCGGTGATGGTCTGGATCCACGGCGGGGCGTTCGTCTCCGGATCGGGCTCGGAGCGCTTCTACGACGGGGCCACGCTCGCCGGCGAGGGGGTGGTCCTGGTCACCATCAACTACCGGCTTGGACCGCTGGGCTTCCTGGCGCACCCGGCGCTGTCCGCCGAGCAGGGCGGGAGCTCCGGCGACTACGGGTTGCAGGATCAGATCATGGCCCTGGGTTGGGTGCGCGACAACATCCGGTCGTTCGGGGGAGACCCGGGCAACGTCACGGTCTTCGGCGAGTCGGCGGGAGGGGTGTCGGTGGCCGCCCTTCTGACCAGCCCCGAGGCCAAAGGCCTCTTCCACAAGGCCATCATCGAGAGCGGCGCCGCGCCCCGGCTCCTCCGCCGGCTGGACCGCCCGGTCGCCGGGCTCCGTAGTGCCCAGGAGTTGGGGGTGGCCTACGCCAAGACCGTGCTGGGCGGTACCGCGTCCGCGGATACCACGGAGACCGTCGCCGTCCTCAGGAAGCTCCCGTGGGAGCGCCTGCTTGCGGCGGACGAGACCACCGGGACGGCGGGCCTGGCCGCCCTGCCCAGCAACGCGGTGTCCCGCTACCTCATCCAGGACGGCAAGGTGCTCACCGCGCCGCCGGGAGCCGTGTTCGACCGGGGGGCCCAGACCAAGGTGCCGCTGTTGATCGGCACGATGGCCGACGAGGGCTCCCTCTTCGCCCGGTCGGCGGGGCTGCAGACCCGGGCCGCCTACCTGGCCTTCGTGGCCCAGGTGTTCCCCGATCATCGAGACGAGATCCTCGCCGCGTACCCCGCCCGCGACGACGCCCAGGCGGCGCAGTCGGCGGCGGCGCTGGTGGGCGATCTGCTGTTCCAGGTGGACACCAGGCGTATGGCCGGACAGATGGCCGCCGCCGGGCTGCCCACCTACCGGTACGTCTTCGCGCGCGAGATACCGGCCGCGGCCGTGCTTGGGCTGGGCGCCTTTCACGGCTCCGAGATCCCGTACGTCTTCGGCACCCTCGGCCAGTTCGGCTCGGCGCCGGAGGATCAGCGACTCTCGGAGCTGGTCCGGGGGTACTGGACCCGCTTCGCCAAGACCGGCGACCCGAACGGGGGAGGCGCCCCCGCCTGGCCCCGCTACGAGACGTCCAGCGACCGCGTGCTGGTCTTGGACGCGGTCCCGCGGGCTGAGGCGGGTTTCCGCAAGGCCAAGCTCGACCTGTTGGAACGGCGGCTGCGACTCGAGCGTCTCGTCGGCGTCACCCCTTGACAGCTCCGCGGCCGACAGGGAAACTCTGACAAATCAGATGGGGATTCCAGTAGTTTGCGGTAGGACCGCTTCTCGGGAGGGGAACCGATGACGGACGCGACGACCAACCTCGGCTTCGACACGTTGGCCCTGCACGCCGGCCAGCAGGCCGACCCGGCGACGAGCGCCCGGGCGGTGCCGATCTACCAGACCAGCTCCTACGTCTTCCGGGACTGCGACTACGCGGCGAGCCTCTTCGGGCTCAAGGAGCCCGGCAACATCTACACCCGCATGATGAACCCCACCTGGGCCGTGCTGGAAGAACGCGTGGCGGCCCTGGAGGGGGGCAAGGCGGCGCTCGTCACCGCTTCGGGGCAGGCCGCCGAGACCCTGGCCGTCCTCAACATCGCCGAGAGCGGCGATCACATCCTGTCGTCCACCAGCCTCTACGGAGGCACGTACAACCTGTTCCACTACACCTTCGCCAAGATGGGGATCACCGCCGACTTCGTCGACCCCATGGACCTGGACGGCTTCCGCCGGGCCATCACGCCGAAGACCAAGCTGATCTACACGGAGACCCTGGGCAATCCCAAGAACGACGTGCACGATCTGGAGGCCCTCGCCGCCATCGCCCACGAGGCCGGCATCCCGCTGCTCGTCGACAACACGGTGACCACGCCATACCTGCTGCGCCCCTTCGAGTGGGGGGCCGACATCGTCATCCACTCGATGACCAAGTTCCTGGGGGGGCACGGCACCTCCATCGGCGGCATCATCGTGGACTCCGGCCGGTTCGATTGGACCCGGGGCAAGTTCCCCGGGCTGACCGAGCCCGATCCGAGCTACCACGGGCTGGTCTTCACCGAGGCCTTCGGCGAGCTCGCCTACATCCTCAAGGCGCGCGTGCAGCTGCTCCGTGACCTCGGCCCGGCGCTCAGCCCCTTCAACGCCTTCTTGATCCTGCAAGGGGTGGAGACGCTTTCGCTGCGGATGGAACGTCACAGCGCGAACGCCCTGGCGATCGCGAAGCACCTGGAGGAGCATCCGCTGGTGGGTTGGGTCTCCTACCCCGGACTGCCCTCGCACGCCACCTACGCCCTGGGTCAGAAGTACCTGAAGCGGGGAGCCGGGGCGATCCTGGGCTTCGGCATCAAGGGCGGTCTGGAGGCCGGCCGGCGGTTCATCGAGCGGCTTGAGATCTTCTCGCACTTGGCCAACATCGGCGATGCGAAATCGTTGGTGATCCACCCCGCCAGCACGACGCACCAGCAGCTGAGCGCCCAGGAGCAGGTGGCCACGGGGGTCACGCCGGACTTCATCCGGCTCTCGGTGGGCCTCGAGGATGTGAACGACCTGATCGCCGACCTGGACCGAGCTCTGGAGGGGTCGCAGGGGTAGGACACTGGCGGACGGCGGCCGAAGGGGGTACACTCCTGACAAGCGTTGAAAGGAGGTGGTCCCAAATAGACAGTTTGCCCAGTATGCGTGGCGACCAGTGGACCGGAGGTGGCGTCCGCCTTTAGTCGCCGGATCCCCGAGTGACGCCGTCCGGCGACACTCTCCGGGGTCGCAACGCCTCTCAAGCTTGAAGGCCGTCCCTCGTGAGGGACGGCCTTCGGCGTTCTGCCGGGCAAGGCGGTAGACTGACCGACGGTCGGCCGACACCCAGTCGGGCTGGCCGATCCGTCCACCGACCGAAGGAAGTCGTCCGCGTGGTCCCCTCGCCGCCCCCTCGTCCGGATGAGTGCTTCGCCCTGCGCGCGGACGGCCTGACCAAGGTCTACCCGGGGGGCGCCCGGGCCCTGGACCGGCTGGAGCTCACCATCCCGCCCGGTTCCTTCTTCGGTCTGCTCGGCCCCAACGGGGCGGGCAAGACCACCTTGATCGGAGCAGCCGCCGGGCTCGTGCGGATCGCGCCGGGCAACCTGTCCGTCTTCGGCTACGACGCCGTCTCCGACGCGAGCGCGGTGCGCCAACTCCTCGGCCTGGCGCCTCAGGAGGTCCACCTGGATCGCTTCCTGACCGCTCGCGAGGGCCTGGTCTACCACGGACGCTACTTCGGCATGGACAAGCGGGCCGCCACCGCCCGAGCTTGCGAGCTCCTGGACGTCTTCGACCTGGCCGACAAGGCGGAGGTGAAGCCGAACCGGCTTTCCGGCGGCATGCGTCGCCGCCTGCTGATCGCCCGCGCTCTGATGCACCGTCCTCGCCTGTTGGTGCTGGACGAACCCACGGCGGGGGTGGACCTGGAACTCCGGCACGAGCTCTGGCGGTACCTTCGCCGCCTCCACGCCGAGGACGAAGCCACCATCCTCCTGACCACGCACTACATCGACGAGGCGGAGGCGCTCTGCGGGTGCATCGCCTTCATCCAGGCCGGACGGATCGTGGCCGGCGGGACACCCGGTGAGCTGGCCGACCGGTACGGCGTGCGCCGGTTGGAGGAGGTCTACCTGGCGGTGATGGGCAACGGAGCGGCGCGGGACGGTGGCGCGATGGCGGAGGTGGAGGAGGTAAAGGTCCCGATCTTCCCGAGCCGGCCGATCGTGGTCGCGACGTCCCCCTCCCCGCTCAAGGTCGCGCCGGCCACCTCGCAGCCCCCGCCGGCCGTCGTGCAGCGGCGGGCCATCGCGGCCATGGCCGGTCGCGAGGTGCGGCGGGTCCTCAGCCTGTGGTCGCAGACGGTGGTGCCGCCCGTCTTGAACGCGGTGATCTACCTGCTGGTCTTCGGGGGGGCGCTGGGGGCACGGCTGCGGCAGGTGGAGGGGGTGGACTACCTCAGCTTCATCCTGCCCGGCCTGCTGGTGATGACCGTGGCCGGCCAAGCGTTCGGCAACAATGCCACCAGCATCTTCCAAGCCAAGTACGAGGGGTACATCGAAGACGTGCTGTCCAGCCCGGTGGCCCCGTGGCGGATGACGGTGTCGTTCATGACCGGGGGTCTGGTGCGGGCCTTCCTCGCCGTTGCGGTGCTGGTCCTCATCGCAGCGCCGTTCACTCGGTCGATCGCCCATCCCGTGCTGGCCGCCGCCGCTCTGGGTCTGACCGGCCTGGTCTTCGCCGGCCTGGGCGTGGTCACCGGCATCTGGGCGGAGACGTTCGACCAACTCTCGTTCGTGGCCAACCTGGTCATCGCCCCGCTGGCGCTGGTGGCCGGCGTGTTCTACTCCGCGCGTCAGCTGCCCGGGGCTTGGGCGACGCTCACCCGCCTGGACCCCATCTACTACCTGGTCAGCGCCGCCCGCGCGGGCTTTCTGGGGCTGCCCGAGGTGTCGGTGCTGCTCTCCCTGGGAGTGGCGGCAGCGGCCGCGCTGGCGCTGTTCGCGTTGGGCGCCAGTCTACTATCGCGCGGATGGCGCCTGAAGCCCTAGACGCCAGACGCGGCCGGAGCCGGTGGGGGGCGCTACGCCTGCAGCGGGCCGTCCTTCCAGGCCGAGGCGTTGAGTCCGAGCGAGCCGATGTCCATGCCGGGGCGGTTCGCGAACGCCGACGGCTGCGACCCGGCCGCGGCCTCGTCGTCCGGTTGGATCTCCTCGCACGATATGCCCGTGGCTCGTTCGAACGTCTGGGGGTCGATCTGGCGTCCGCCCGGTCCGCCGCCGCCGTTGATCCGATAGAAGCAGGTGTCTTTCGGCTGATCCATGGTCCTTTTTCTCCCTCCGGAGGTCGGGCACGCTCTGCCCTGCCCACCACGATGGTACTCCCTGTTACATACCCGGTTCTTCGTCAAGACAATGATGCGAGGAGCGAGGCGGGGCGCGGCGTGACCGGGACGACCGGGCCGTGAGGGACGGCGGGCTGCTGGTCTCGGCGGGCGGAGCCGCGATGGGCGTCCGCCGGCCCGGGACGGTCAGGAGTCCGTCACCCTCCCGTCCTCCAGACGGAGGGTCTCGTCGGCCCAGGCGGCCATGCGCTGGTCGTGGGTGACCATGACGCAGGTCATGGCCCGGGAGTGGATCTGGTGCACCAGCAACTCGATCACCTGGCGTCCGCGCTCGGTGTCCAGGTGCGAGGTCGGCTCGTCCACCAGCAGGATCCGCGGCTGGTTCATCAGGGCGCGGGCGATGGCGACGCGCTGACGCTCCCCACCGGAGAGCTCCGCCGGGCGATGGTGCCCGCGGGCGCCCAGGCCGAACTCCTCCAGGAGCCCTGCCGCCCGGCGACGGTGCTCGGGGCGGACACGGCCGGAGAGATGCGGCACCAGCAGAAGGTTCTCCTGCGCGCTGAGGTAGGGGATCAGGTGGTATTCCTGGAACACGAGGCCCACGTGGCGCCGGCGGAAGGCGGCCGCATCCTGGCCCGAGCGCAGGTGCAGGGGCTCGCCGCCGACCACGATCTGGCCGCCCGTGGGCTGCAGCAGGCCGGCGATCAACGACAGCAGGGTGGTCTTGCCCGACCCCGAGGGCCCCAGCACCGCCAGCAACAGCCCCTCGTCCAGGTCGAACGAGACGTCCTGCAGGGCGGTGACCGCCTGAGGACCGTCGCCGTAGCGCTTGGTCAGGTCTCTGACCTCCAAGATCCTGTTCGGCGCCGCCACTAGTGCTCCCCCCGGTCCAGCGCCGTCGCCGGGTCGATGCGAAGGATGCCCCGCAGCGAGAAGAGGCTGCCCACGAGGGCCATGGCGTAGACGGCCAGCAGCGTCAGCGCCCACCTCCCCGGTTCGGCATCCATGGCCATGGTGGGCGGCATGGAGGCGCCGGCGCCCAGAGCGAGCGCCATGCCCAGCAGCGCGGCGATGCTGACCAGGGCGAGGATCTGGAGCAGGAGCTGACGGTAGAGGTAGCGGTTGGAGGCGCCCAGCGCTTTGACGGCGGCCATCTGGGTCGACTTGTGGAGGGTGGTCACGTAGAAGAAGATGCCGATGATCAGGGCGCCCAGCACCAGGGAGAACCCCTGGATGGCGTTGACGGCCAGGACCATCACGGCCATCCCGTTGCCCGCCAGCGCCGCCTCCTTCGGGGTGAGGACGTGGAAGCGGTCGCCCAACCGCGCGGCCAGCTGCTCCGCGCTGGTGCCGGGCGCCAGATCCACCGCCACGATGGACGCCGCGCCCTCCAGCTGGGACGGGACCGCGACGGTGCCGGAATGCCCGGCGGGGCCGCCGCCCAGGACCGAGGCCGCGTAGATCTCGCGCCAGGAGGCCATGTCCACGTAGAGCGTGGGTGCCATCAGGTAGCGGCGGCCCTCGGTAAAGCCGATCACTCTGACCTCGCGCCCCAGTCCGCTGACCCGGAGTGCCTGCCCCAGCCGCACTCCCTCGTCCTGGGCGGAGACGTCCAGGATGGCCTCGCCGGGGCGGGGCGGACCGCCCGACCCGGCCACGATGGGCAGTTGGTCGAGCCGGTCGCTCAACCCGAAGGCGTGCACGTCGAAGCTCTTGCCCTCCGGGCCCACGGCTGCCACGGCGTGCCCTACCTCATAGGACGCGGCCACCCCTGGGGTGCCGCGCACCTTCTCCACGTCGGCGCGCGAGAGCAGGCTGCGTTCCAACTCGTTCTGGCTGTCCGCCTGATAGACCAGCACGTCCGCCGCGAGGCTCCCCTTCGCGGCGGTCATCCCGCTGATCAGCCCCTGCGACATGGCCGCCATCAGCATGGTCAGCATGATGACCAGGGCGATGGCCGCGGTGATCATGCCGAACTTGAGCGGACTTCGGCGGAGCTCCTTGAGCGCGAGCACGGGCCTCCTCGGCGAATCGGCAACAACGGTCCTTGCAGGGATTACGCTTCCCTAGGGTAGCAGGTGAGGCACCGGACGGCGGCCGGCGGGGAGACACGCCCCGCCGGCCGCCCCCCGCCGCGGCCGCCTTTCGGCGGCGTGCCGGGGTGCGGTATCCTCGCCCCGGCCCGCCAGACCCAAGGAAGGAAGGCCCCTGTGCCCCGTCGCGAGGATATCCGCAAGGTCATGATCATCGGCTCGGGGCCCATCGTCATCGGCCAGGCGTGCGAGTTCGACTACTCCGGCACCCAGGCCTGCAAGGCGCTGCGCGAACTGGGCTACCAGATCGTCCTGGTCAACTCCAATCCGGCCACCATCATGACCGACCCGGTCATGGCCGACGAGACGTACATCGAGCCGCTCAACCTCGAGACCATGCGCGGAGATCATCGCGCAGGCTCGTCCGGACGCGCTCCTGCCCAACCTGGGCGGGCAGACCGGGCTGAACCTGTCCTCGGAGCTCTACCGCTCGGGGGTGCTCGAGGAGTACGGGGTGCAGATCATCGGCGTGCGCCCCGAGGCCATCGAGCGGGGCGAGGACCGCCTCGCCTTCAAGGAGACCATGGACCGCCTGGGCATCGAAATGCCCGCGGAGCGAGATCTGCTACACGCGTGGACGAGGCGGAGGCGGTCGCCGGCCGAGCTGGGCTATCCCGGTGGTCATCCGCCCGGCGTACACCATGGGCGGGACCGGCGGCGGCCTGGTCTACAACCTGGAGGAACTGCGCGTCATCGTGGCCCGCGGCCTCGCCGCCAGCATGGTCGGCCAGGTCCTGGTGGAGGAGTCGGTGCTGGGCTGGGAGGAGCTGGAGCTCGAGGTCGTCCGCGACGCCAAGGACCAGATGATCACCGTCTGCTTCATCGAGAACGTGGACGCCATGGGCGTGCACACCGGCGACAGCTTCTGCACGGCGCCCATGCTGACCATCGCGCCGGAGCTGCAGCAGCGGCTGCAGGAGTACTCCTACGACATCGTCCGAGCCATCGAGGTGATCGGGGGCACCAACGTGCAGTTCGCCCACGACCCGGCGACGGGGCGGGTGGTGGTCATCGAGATCAACCCGCGCACCTCGCGCTCCTCGGCCCTGGCCTCGAAGGCCACGGGATTCCCCATCGCCCTGGTCAGCTCGAGGCTGGCCGGCGGCCTGACCATGGACGAGATCCCCTACTGGCGCGACGGCACGCTGGAACAGTACACGCCCTCGGGCGACTACGTCGTGGTCAAGTTCGCCCGCTGGGCGTTCGAGAAGTTCCCCGGCGCGGAAGACAAGCTGGGCACCCAGATGCGCGCGGTGGGCGAGGTCATGTCGCATCGGCAAGACCTACAAGGAAGCGCTGCAGAAGTCCATCCGCTCGCTGGAGACAGGCCGTCACGGCCTGGGCTTCGCCAAGGACTTCCACCAGCGACCTCTCGAGGAGCTGCTGGCCCTGCTGGCCGAGCCCAGAGCGAGCGCCAGTTCATCATGTACGAGGCCCTGCGCAAGGGCGCCGACGTCGACCTCCTGTCCGCCCGCACCCACATCAAGCCCTGGTTCATCGAGCAGATGCAGGAACTGGTGCAGCTGGAGGAGGAGGTCCTCGGGTATCGGGGGAAGGAGCTGCCCGCCGAGCTCCTGGTCCGGGCCAAGAAGGACGGCTTTGCCGACGCCTACCTGGCCGGACTCCTCGGGTCCCCGAGGCGGACCTCCGTGCGCCGCCGGCGGCTGAGGGCGTGGTGCAGGGCTACGAGGCGGTGCCGGTCAGCGGCGTGGAGGACGCCGCCTACTACTACTCCACCTACAACGCCCCCGACCGGTGCCGGTCAGCGACCGCCGGAAGATCATGGTGCTGGGCGGGGGCCCCAACCGCATCGGCCAGGGCATCGAGTTCGACTACTGCTGCGTCCACGCGGCCTTCGCCCTGCGCGAGGCCGGCTACGAATCCATCATGGTCAACTGCAACCCCGAAACGGTCTCGCACGGACTACGACACCTCCGACAAGCTCTACTTCGAGCCGCTGACCGTCGAGGACGTGCTCGCCATCTACGACAAGGAGCAGCCCGAGGGAGTGATCGTGCAGTTCGGAGGGCAGACGCCGCTCAACATCGCCCGCGAGTTGGAGCGGCGGGCGTGCGCGTGATCGGCACCTCCCCGGAGACCATCGATCTGGCCGAGGACCGGGACCGCTTCCGCCGCGATCATGGAACGGCTGGGGATCCCCATGCCGGAGGCGGGCATGGCCGCCACGCTGGAGGAGGCCTTGGCGGTGGCCGAGCGCATCGGCTACCCGCTGATCGTGCGGCCCAGCTACGTGCTGGGCGGCCGGGGGATGGAGATCGTCCACGACGAGGAGATGCTCGAGCGCTACGTCCGCGCCGCCACGTCGAGGTCTCGCCCGAGCGGCCGCTCCTGATCGACAAGTTCCTGGAGAACGCGCTGGAATGCGAAGCGGACGCCATCTGCGACGGCGCCGAGGCCTTCGTGCCGGCGGTGATGGAGCACATCGAGTACGCCGGGCATCCACTCGGGCGACTCGGCCTGCGTGCTGCCGCCGGTGTGCATCCCGGCGCGCACCTGACGACCATCGAGGAGTACACCCGGCGGATCGCCGTCGAGTTCGACGTGGTCGGGCTGATGAACATCCAGTACGCCATCGCCGACGACGTGGTCTACGTGCTCGAGGCGAACCCGCGCGCCTCGCGGACGGTGCCGCTGGTCTCCAAGGTGTGCGACCTCAACATGGCCGGCCTCGCCACCCGCGTGATGTTGGGCGAGAAGCTGGCCGATCTGGCGCTCCAGCGGCGCCGTCCCGACTACTTCGGGGTCAAGGAGGCGGTCTTCCCGTTCAACATGTTCCCCGAAGTCGACCCGCTGCTGGGGCCCGAGATGCGCTCCACCGGCGAGGTGCTGGGCTTGGCCGCCGACCCCGGACTGGCCTTCTTCAAAGCGCAGGAGGCGGCGCAGCAGCAGTTGCCGCGCGAGGGTGTCGTGCTGATCACCGTGGCCGAACGGGACCG
Organism: uncultured Actinomycetota bacterium; assembly: GCA_963796315.1. Taxonomy (GTDB): domain Bacteria; phylum Actinomycetota; class Thermoleophilia; order RBG-16-64-13; family RBG-16-64-13; genus CAWCLH01. Next base: position 606,171 of record CAWCLH010000020.1, on the reverse strand, counting down.
GTCTCACCTGCTCGACGCGGCCCGCGAGTTCTCCCGCCTGGGCTTCGGCATCCTGGCGACGCGGGCACGCAGGCCTTCCTCGCCGAGCAGGGGATCGCCTGCCGACCCCATCCTCAAGCTGCACGAGGGCCGGCCCAACATCGAGGACGCCATCAAGAACGGCGAGATCCAGCTGGTGGTGAACACGCCCGGCGGGCAAGTCGAGCGAGTTCGACGACTCCTACATCCGCAAGGCGGCCATCCGACACAAGATCCCGTACATCACCACCACCGCCGCCGCGCTGGCGGCCGCGCGCGGCATCGCCGCGGAGCGCGACTCCGTGGACGGAGTCCGCTCGCTGCAGATGTATCACGCCACGCTGACCAAGGAGTGAGGGCGGGCCCCGCCTCACCGGCGGGGCCCGCCCTGTTGTATCCTTCCGCGGACCGTTCATCCCGCCCCGTGAGGCCGGACGGAACTGGAGACGCATGCCCCGCCGCACCGACATCCAGAAGATCATGCTGCTGGGCTCCGGACCCATCGTCATCGGACAGGCGTGCGAGTTCGACTACTCCGGCACGCAGGCCTGCAAGGTGCTGCTGGAGGAGGGCTACGAGGTGGTCCTGGTCAACTCGAACCCGGCCACCATCATGACCGACCCCGCCTTCTCGCACCGCACGTACATCGAGCCCCTGACGCCCGATGTGGTGGCCCGGATCATCGAGGTGGAGCGGCCGGACGCGCTGCTCCCCACGCTGGGCGGCCAGACCGCCCTCAACCTGGCCGTGGCCCTGACTCCGAGGACGGCACGCTCGCGCGCTACGGGGTGGAGCTCCTGGGTGCCGACTACGAGGCCATCCACCGGGCCGAGGCCCGCGACGAGTTCCGCGCCACCATGGCCTCCATCGGCCTGCGGGTGCCCGCCTCCGCCGTGGTCACCGACCTGGAGCAGGCCCACCGGGCCCTGGGCGAGGGCCTGGAGCTGCCCCTGATCGTCCGGCCCAGCTTCACCCTGGGCGGGCACGGCGGTGGGGTGGCCGAGACCGCCGCCGACTTCGACGCCGCGGTCCAGGCGGGCCTGGACGCTTCGCCGGCCGGCCAGGTGCTCCTGGAGGAGATCGGTCATCGGATGGAAGGAGTTCGAGCTCGAGGTCATGCGCGACCGCAAGGACAACGTGGTCATCGTCTGCTCCATCGAGAACATCGACCCCATGGGCATCCACACCGGCGACTCCATCACCGTGGCGCCCCAGCAGACCCTGACCGACGTGCAGTACCAGCGGCTGCGGGATGCCTCGCTCGCCATCATCCGGGCCATCGGCGTGGAGACCGGCGGCTCGAACATCCAGTTCGCCTACTCGCCCGAGACCGACGAGCTGGTGGTGATCGAGATGAACCCGCGGGTCTCCCGGTCCTCGGCGCTGGCCAGCAAGGCCACCGGCTTCCCCATCGCCAAGATCGCCGCCAAGCTGGCGGTGGGCTACACGCTGGACGAGGTGCGCAACGACATCACCAAGCAGACCCCCGCCTGCTTCGAGCCCACCATCGACTACGTGGTGGTGAAGACACCGCGCTGGGCTTTCGAGAAGTTCCCTCTGGCCGACGCCCGCCTGACCACGCACATGAAGAGCGTGGGGGAGAACATGGCCATCGGCCGCACCTTCAAGGAGGCCTTCCAGAAGTCCATGCGTTCCCGGGAGCTGGACGTGCGCCCCGTCGTCCCGGACGACGAGCGACGCGCTGGTCCGCCTGATCGCCATCCCCTCGGCGGAGCGCTACGACCTGATCCTCGAGGCCTACCGCCGGGGCTCAGCTGGAGCAGCTCTTCCAGGCCACGCTGATCGACGAGTGGTTCCTGGAGGAGTTCCGGGAGATCGTCGAGGCCGAGCACCAGCTGACCTCGTTCGCCGAAAAAGGCTGGTCTCGACTCCTCCCGCGCGAGGAACTGCGGCAGGCCAAGCGGCTGGGCTTCAGCGACGGCCGCATCGGGAAGCTTCCTGGGCTGCCACCGAGGGGGAGGTGCGGGCGCGCCGCCTCGCCGACGGCATCATGCCCACCTACAAGGCGGTGGACACCTGCGCCGCCGAGTTCGAGGCCTACACGCCCTACTTCTACTCCACCTACGAGGAGGAGAACGAGGCGCTGCCGGGGCACGACAAGGAGATCGGTGATCATCCTGGGGAGCGGCCCCAACCGCATCGGACAGGGCATCGAGTTCGACTACTGCTGCGTGCACGCCGTCATGGAGATGCGCGCAGCAGGGCTACGACGCCATCATGGTCAACTGCAACCCCGAGACCGTCTCCACCGACTACGACACCTCCGACCGGCTCTACTTCGAGCCCCTCACCGTTCGAGGACGTGCTCAACATCGTCGAGAACGAGCAGCCCAAGGGCGTGGTCGTGCAGTTCGGCGGCCAGACGCCGCTGCGCGATCGCGGAGCAGCTCCACGAGGCCGGCGTGCCCATCATGGGGACGTCCCAGGACGCCATCGACCTCGCCGAGGACCGCGAGCGCTTCGGCGAGCGTGCTCAGCCGCCTTGGGTCTCAAGGCGCCGCCCTTCGGCACGGCCCGCAACGAGCAGGAGGCGCTGGCCATCGCCGAACGCATCGGCTACCCGGTCCTGGTCCGCCCCTCCTACGTGCTGGGCGGCCGGGCCATGGAGATCGTCTACGACGCGGCCGGCCCTCGAGCGCTACATCCAGACGGCGGTCAAAGCCTCACCCCGGCACCCGGTGCTGATCGACCGCTTCCTGGAGCGCGCCACGGAGATCGACGTGGACGCCGTCTGCGACGGCGAGGACGTCTACATCGGCGCCATCATGCAGCACGTCGAGGAGGCGGGCGTGCACTCCGGCGACTCCGCCTGCGTCATCCCGGCCGTCACCCTGGGCGACGCCGTGGTGCGGCCATCGAGGAGCACACCGCGGCGCTGGCCAAGGCAGCTGGGCGTCGTGGGCCTGATGAACGTCCAGTACGCCGTGCAGCAGAGCGACCCGGAGGGCGACCAGATCTACGTGCTGGAGGTCAACCCCCGAGGCAGCCGGACGGTGCCGTACGTCAGCAAGGCCACCGGCGTCCCGTTGGCCACGCATCGCCACCCGCGTCATCGCCGGTCACCGGCTCCGCGACCTGGACCTGCCCGGCTGGGACGAGGCGGTCGAGGCCGGTCTCGTCCCGTCGCAGGCGCGATCTGCAGCCACGTCGCGGTCAAGGAGGCCGTCCTGCCCTTCCCGCGGTTCCCCGGCGTGGACACCACTCTGGGCCCGGAGATGAAGTCCACCGGCGAGGTGATGGGGGTAGGGTCCAGCTTCCCCTAGGCGTTCGCCAAGGCGCAGCTGGCGGCGGGCGACCGTCTGCCCCGGTCCGGCACCGTGTTCATCTCGGTCTGCGACGCGGACAAGGAGGCCGTGGTCGGCGTCGCCGCCCGCCTGAGCTCCCTGGGCTTCCACCTCCTGGCCACGGAGGGCACCCATACCACCCTGGCCCGCAACGGCATCGCGTCCGAGCACGTCCTCAAGTACACGGAGGGCCTGGCCCTGCGCGGCCTTGCCGAGGAGGTCCAGGCCGCCGAGCGCGCCGCCGGCGACGCCGGCGATCCGGTGGTCAGCCTCCCGGGCGACCAGCGCACCATCGACGGCTTCGCGCCCCTCGCCACGGTCGTGGACCTGATCGAGGCGGGTCAGGTCGACCTGGTGGTGAACACGCCCCGCGGCCGCGGGGCCCGGGCCGACGGCTACGAGATCCGCCGGGCGGCGTTGCGGCGCGGGGTCCCCGCCATCACCACGGTGGCGGCGGCGCAGGCGGCCGTGCAGGCCATCGAGGCGGCGCGGGAGGGAGGCGGCATCCAGGTGACCGCCTTGCAGGACCTGCACCCCCACCTGGCCATCCCGCTCCCCCCGCGACGGTGATGGAACGGCCTCGGCCTCGGGAGCAGCCCGGTCCGTCGCCCGGCGGGACGGCTGGTCGGCCGGGACCGAGTGGGGGCGTTCGTCCGGATCGAGCTGGACGTGGCCGGGTGGAGGCCTGCGGCCCCGGGTCAGTTCGTCATGCTGCAACCTCAGGGGTCCGCCCGGTTCCTGCCCCGGCCGTTCAGCGTCCATCGGCAACGGGGCGAGGGTCTGACCTTCCTCATCGCGCCCATCGGCGCGGGGACCCAGGAGCTGGCCGAAGCCCGCGTGGGGGACTGCATCTGGGTGCTGGGGCCGTTGGGCCGGGGGTTCGACCTGGCGGCCATGGGCGCGGTCTCCAGCCGGCTGGTGGTCGTCGCCGGCGGGGTCGGGGTGGCCCCCTTCCTGCACCTGCTGGAGGAGCTGGTCTTCGTCGACCCGCTGAGCGGAGAGGCGGAGGACGCCGGCTACGGCTTCTCCGAGGTCCTGGTCCTGTTGGGCTTCCGCGACGCGGCCCAGGCCAAGGCAGCCGCTCTGTTCCAGGGGCCGGTCCACGCGTTGCGGGAGGCCGGCATCGACGCGCGCCTGGAGGTGGTCTGCGAGGATGGGGCGCTGGGCCGTTGCGGCCTGGTGACCGGGCTGCTGGAAGAGGAGCTGCGCCGGGGCGACGCCATCGCCTCCTGCGGCGCGCACGGCATGTGCGCGGCCGCCTGGGACCTCGCGCAGGTCGTGCCCGAGGTCCGCACCTGGTTCAGCCTGGAGGCGCCCATGGCCTGCGGGGTGGGTTCGTGCCAGGGCTGCGTCATCCCGGGCACCGACGGCTCCCTGGTCAAGGTGTGCCGTCGGGGACCGGTGTTCGAGGGCGAGGAGGTCTTCCTGCCGGGAGCACCGGACGGCAGTTGCACGCCGGGAGGTCCCGGCGCATGAGCGGCACCTCTCCCTTGGCCGTCTCCGCTGGGCCCGCTCCGGTTGGCCCATCCCCTGATCAACGCCTCCGGCACGCTGGACCTCTTCGAGGCGGCCGACGCCCTGGGTCCCGGCCTGCTGGAGGACCCGCCCGTCGCCGCCTACGTCCCCAAGACCGTCACCCTGCGGCCCCGCCGGGGGAACGAGCCGCCCCGCATCGTCGAGACCGCGTCGGGGATGCTGAACTCGATCGGCCTGCCCAACCTGGGGGTGGAAGCCTACATCGAGCAGGTCCTCCCTCGACTCCTGGAGCTCCCGCGACCCCTCATCCTGAACCTGGGAGGGTTCGCCGTGGAGGACTACGCCCTGGGGGCAGAGCTGCTGCGCCTGGGTGTGGAGCGTTTGGCGGGGGAGCGCTGGGTCGAGCGGGTGGGGCTGGAGCTGAACGTCTCCTGCCCGAACGTGCACTCGGGTTGCATCTCGATCGGCTCCGACCCAGCGCGAGACGCGGGCCGTCACCGAAGCGGTGCGTGTCGTCTGGCCCGGACTGCTGCTGGTCAAGCTGACCCCCAATGTCGCCGACCTCGTCCCGATCGCCCAGGCGGCGCAGGCGGGGGGAGCGGGCGGCCTCAGCCTGGTCAACACCTTCAAGGGGCTGGTGCTGGACCGAGTCTCGCTGCGGCCCTACCTGGGTGGCGGCACGGGCGGACTGTCCGGCCCGGCGATCAAGCCGTTGGCCCTCCGCTGCGTCTTCGAAGTGGCGCGAGGCGGTCGATCTTCCCATCGTGGGCATGGGCGGCGTCTGCGAGGTCCAGGATGTGGTCGATTTCCTGGCGTGCGGGGCGACCGCGGTGGCCGTGGGCGCCGCCGGGTTCCGCGATCCCTGGCTGCCGCGGCCGTCTGGCCGCGGAGCTCTCGGACGAGCTTGCCCGCCGGGGATCGACCGTCGATCGACTGGTTGGACAGGCGCACCGCTGATTGCCTCGAGGGCCGATTGGAGGAATCGCTTCGAATTGCGAGGAAAAGCGGTTGCGAAACGCTTCACTCTCAGTAATAATGGCGCCGTGACCACATCGAGCACAGCCCAGACCCCGGAGCGTTCGCGGCAGCAACGGATGGAGGCCTTACAACGGGCCAACGGCATCCGGTCGGAGCGCGCCAAGCTCAAAGAGTACTTGAAGAAGGGCGAGATCGACATCTGCGAGGTGCTCAGCGACCCCCCGGAGTACCTCTACACGGCCAAGGTCTTCGACATCATCCTGGCCGTGCCCAAGTTCGGGCGCGTCAAGACGACCAAGATCCTGGAACGCTGCCGGGTCAGCACGTCCAAGACGGTCATCGGTCTCACTCCCCGTCAGCGCCGGGAGCTCGTCGAGAACCTTCGCGCCTGACGCCCCCCTGGCTATCGCCAGACTGATCGTCATCTCCGGACCTTCGGGCGCCGGCAAGGGAACGCTCATCGCGAAGGTCCTCCCCGTGTTCGACGCCCTGGTCAAGTCCGTTTCCGCCACCACCCGGCCCTCCGCGGTCGGGGGAACGTCATGGCCGGGAGTACTTCTTCCTGAGCCGCGAGGAGTTCGTGCACCGGGTCGACCAAGGCCTCTTCCTGGAGTGGGCGGAGTACGGCGGGAACCTCTACGGTACGCCCGCGGATGCCGTCGAGCGCCACCTGGGAGCCGGCCGCGACGTCCTTCTCGAGATCGAGCTCCAAGGGGCGCGGCAGGTACGGGAGCACCATCCGGACGCGGTGATGGTCTTCATCGCTCCCCCCACCGTGGACGACCTGGAGGCGCGGCTCCGCAATCGGGGCACCGAGACCGAAGAGTCGATCCGGCTGCGGATGAGTCACGCCCGCGAGGAGCTGGCGCACCTGGCCCACGACCGGGCCCGGGAACGGCCGGAATTCGACTATGTTATAGTGAATGATGACGCGGAGCAGGCAAGTTATGAGCTCCAAGCGGTCATCGAGGATATTCGCTCGAACGATCCGGAGAGGTGAGAGGGGTTCATGAACAAGCCCACCGTGGATGAGATCCTTCAAGGGCTGGAGGCGACCCGCCCGGCCGACGAGGAGGAACCCAACCGGTACACCGCCGTCATGGTCACGGCGCGCCGCGCGCGCCAGATCAACAGCTACTACCGCAGCCTCGGCGAAGGTGGCTCCCTGGAAGGCGACGTCGCGCCCCCGCTGATCACCACCCCGTCTCGGAACTACCTCACCATCTCCATGGAGGAAGCCGCCCGGGGCGAGCTCACCTACCGTATCCGTCCCGCCGGCCTCGGCTAGGCGCTAGGCGGGCAGACGCCCACCCGCATGGCTGATCGTCCGAACATCCTCCTGGGGGTCACCGGCGGTATCGCGGCCTACAAGTCCGTGGAGCTCCTGCGGAGCCTCCAGCGGTCGGGCATGGAGGTCCGGGTGATCATGACCAAGGCGGCCACCCGGTTCGTCACGCCCCTGACCTTCGAGACCTTGGCCGGGCACCCGGTCTACCAGGACGACCAGCATCCGCTGCGGGCGGACTCGCTGATCACCCACGTGGAAGAGGCCAACGCCGCCGACCTGATGGTGATCGCCCCGGCCACCGCCAACACGCTGGCCAAGCTGGCGCAGGGCGTGGCGGACAACCTGCTGACCGCCGCCTATCTGGCCTATCGCGGCACCGTGGTCGTCGCTCCCGCCATGAACACCAACATGTGGGCCCATCCGGCCACGCAGCGCTCCATGGCCGTCCTGAGAGAGGATGGGGTCTTCGTGGTCGAGCCGGGTGCCGGGGAGCTGGCGTGCGGAGTCTACGGCTCGGGCCGGATGGCCGACCCGGAGAGCATCGTGGCCGAGGTCAAGCTGAGGCTCCAGGTGGAGCGCAAGACCGATCTCCGCAACCTCAACGTGGTCATCACCGCGGGCGGTACCCGCGAGCCCATCGACGCCGTCCGCTACATGGGCAACCGCAGCTCGGGCAAGATGGGGTTCGCGCTGGCTCGGGCGGCCTTCGACCGGGGCGCGACGGTCGACCTCATCGAAGCGAACATCCATCGCGCGCCGGCCCCCGGCGTTCGGCGAGGTGCGGGCGCCGACCGCCGCCGAGATGCATGCGCGGGTCATCGAGCGTCTGCCCGAGACCGACATCCTGATCATGGCCGCGGCCGTGGCCGACTACCACCCGGCCGAGGCCCCCGCCGGGGGCAAGGTGGGGAAGAGCCGGGACGACTGGTCCATCACGCTGGAGCCCACCACCGACATCCTCAGCGACGTGGCCAGCCGCCGCAACGGGGACGAGTGGCTGTCGGAAGGCGGGCTGCGACGGGCCCGCGACCTCTTCGTCGTGGGGTTCGCGGCGGAGTACGGGGAGGCCGGGCTGGAACGCGCCCGGGACAAGCTCCGCCGCAAGGGCCTCGACATGATCGTCTTCAACGACATCTCGAGGACGGACATCGGCTTCAACTCGGACTACAACGAAGTGGTCGTCATCACGCCGGACGAGGAGACCCGGGTGGAACGCGCCGCCAAGGAGCGGATCGCCGAGACCATCCTGGACCACATCGCCGTCGCCGTCCGGGCGCGTCGGCAGGAACTACCCGCCGTACGCTGACCCGGTACGGCGCCCGTCGCGACTCCGCGTCGTCGTCCGCCCCTCCAGCGTCGCCCGCCGCTCGGCCCGCCCGGCTACACCGCGCAGGCGGCGACGGCCGGCTCCAAGGCTAGACGGCATTCCCCCGCGGGCGTGGGGTGGTGTTGCCGGCTCTGGGGCTTCTTCGGCGTGGGCGACCGTGGCTGCCGGAGCCTCGCGCGGATGGGCCAGGCTGCACGACTCCCAGCAGGCGACTCCCTCAGCTGCAAGCCGAAAGGCCGCCCGAGTCTTCGCCTCGGATGCCGGTGCCCACGAGACCACCCGGCCGCTGCTCGCGTAGAACGGGTCCTGGTGCCCCAGCGTATGGTGTTGGTGGCGACGTACCGGGACCCGGCGCTCGGATGTGCGCGTTCCTGCAACTCTCGCTGCCGGTCACGTAAGAAACGCTCCTGAACGTATGGATAGAGCGTCATCTTGTGCCTCCTCCTCGTCAGGGAACTCCGCCCCAAAGGCAGTTCCCTGATACTTCTGGTATAGCGCCGAAAAACCCCAGATGCAAGTGGGTTGGAGGCATGCGGCTTGAAATGATGGCCGCGCGGCCATCACCGGTGCACGCTGGGGCCAGGGAAGCCGGGCCGGCGAAGCCACCCGGGCCGGCAAAGCACGAAGGCGCGGCCGGAGCGGCCGCGCCTTCGTGTGGCTGCAGGAGTCGTCTGTGCCGGCGTCAGGCGGTCTCGCGCATCGCCTGGATCTCTTCCGATGCCTTGATCTGCTCGAGCGCCTTCGCCTCGATCTGGCGGATGCGCTCACGGCTGACGTTGAATCGGGAGCTGACCTCGGCCAGGGTCCGCGGGTGCTCGCCTTTCAGCCCGAAGCGGAGCTCCACCACCTTGCGCTCGCGCTCGTCCATGGCCTTGAGCACCTTTTCCAGGCTCTCCTTGGCGATGATGCCCGCCACCACATCGGCCGGGTCGGGCGTGCTGCGATTCTCGATGAAGTCGCCCAGCTCGGCGTCTTCCTCGTCCCCGATGGGGGTCTCGAGAGAGGTGGTCCGCTGAGCGATCTTCCGCATCTCGCGCACCTCGTCCGACTCGATGCCCAGCTCGAAGGCCAGTTCTTCCTCGCTGGGCTCCTTGCCGGTCTCCTGCAGGAGCTTGCGCTCGGTGCGCACCATCTTGTTGATCTTCTCGATCATGTGGACCGGTATGCGGATGTTCCGGTCCTGGTTGGCGATGGCCCGCGTGATCGCCTGGCGGATCCACCAGGTGGCGTAGGTGGAGAACTTGTAGCCCTTGCGGTAGTCGAACTTCTCCACGGCTCGGATGAGCCCGGTGTTGCCCTCCTGGATCAGATCCAACAGGTCCATGTCCTGGGTGTAGTAGTTCTTGGCGATCGAGATGACCAAGCGCAGGTTGGACTGGATCATCCGGTCCTTGGCCATCTTGTCGCCGGCCTCGATGCGCTTTGCCAGGTCGATCTCCTGCTGCTTCGTGAGCAGCGGTATCTCGCCCGGCTTCCTTGAGGTACAGCCGCAGGGGATCATGCGTGACCGTCTGGATGGAGAGATCCAGCGTCGGTTCCGGCTCCTCGAGCGTGCCCTGAGCGACCGGGCTCTGTTCGTACACTTCGACGCTCAGGTCGAAGAGCTGCGAATACAGGTCTTCGATGTCGTCGGTGGTCATATCGAGCTCTTCGACGAGACCCATGATCTCGTCGGTGGTGACGTAGCCCCGTTCCTGCCCCGCGTGCAGCAGTTCGGGCACGTCGACGATCGTGCGGCTCTCGCCGACCGTCGCTTCCTGCTCCCTTTGCATCCTCATCGTGACGTCGTACCTATCCCTTTGTCGCCGTACCAGTCTCAGACAAACCCGCGTATTGTACCATCCGGAGTACTCGTGTCCACCCCGAAGGAAGAAAGGCCCCGGATCCCGCAATACCCTAACCTACACAGTATAGCGAACAATTGTTCGCCCCGCAACCCCCTCTCGGGCCTCCTTCGCGGACGCTCGGGCCGAAGAAACCACCTGTAGCCTACCCGCGGGCGAACGCCGTCATGCGGGCCGCCCGGATGTGCCGCCTCACACTGAGACGTACGAGGGGGACGGTTCGGTTCCGTCCGGGCGAGAAGATTCGCCGAAGGAAGCGACGGGTCGTCGGAGAGGTCGTGCCGCGTTCAGCCGGCGTCGGGCAACGGCTGCAGCGACGGCGTCGGAGCGACCGTCGCGTCGGCGGCCGCCAACTGTGTGCGGTAGAGACGGGCATAGGGACCCTGTCGCGGCCAGCAGTGAGCGGTGGTCGCCGTCCTCGACGATCCGTCCATGTTCCATGACCAGGATGCGATCGGACCGTTCCACGGTGGAGAGGCGGTGGGCGATGATCAGGGAGGTGCGGCCCTCCAGCAGCCGGATCAGGGCCAGCTCGATGCGCCGCTCGGTCCCCGGGTCCACGCTGGATGTGGCTTCGTCCAGGATGAGGATGGCCGGGTGGGCGAAGAACACCCGGGTGAAGGCGACCAGCTGACGCTCTCCCGCCGAGAGGCGGCTGCCCCGTTCCTGGACCTGGGTGGCGTAGCCCTCGGGAAGCGACGAGAAGAGGTCGTCCACCCCCAACTCCCGGGCGGCGGCCCGGACGTCCTCGAGCGGAGCGTCCGGACGGATGAGCCGGATGTTGTCCAGGACCGTACCGGAGAACAGGTAGGGCTCCTGGGGGACGTAGCCGATCTGCCGGCGGTACTCGTGGATCTGATAGTCGGTCAGCGGGACGTCGTCCACGAGGACGCGGCCGTGCGTGGGATTGTAGAAGCGCAGGAGCAGGCGGGCCAGGGTGGTCTTCCCGGCGCCCGTCGCCCCCACGAGCGCGACCCGTTGACCCGGGGGGATGGTCAGCGAGACATGGTCGAGGATCTGGGCTCCGTCCCCCTCGTAGGTGAACGAGACGTCCTCCAGCCGTACCTCTCCCCGCAGACGCCCGAACACGAGCGCTCCGTCGAGCTCCGCGTCGCTGGGCTCGGTGTCGAGCACGGTGAACACCTTCTCCATCGCGGCGCCCGGCGGACTGGAACGTGTTGTAGAGGTCGCTCAGCGACTCGACCGGGTCGAAGAAGCTCGAGAGGTAGGCGATGAAGGCCGCCAGCACGCCGACGGTCAGGGTTCCTTGGGCCACCTGCCGCCCGCCGTAGAGCAGGATGATGGCCGTCGCCAGGCGCGCTGAGGAACTCGACGGCGGGGAAGTAGACGCCGGAGAGGTAGATGGTGCGCAGGTTGGCGCGGCGATACGTCTCGTTGACCTCCTGGAAACGGGCCAGGTTGCCGGCCTCCCGGACGAAGGCCTGGATCACCCGGATGCCGGCCACCGACTCCTGCAGGGCCGCGGTCAGGTCGCCCACGGTGTTCCGGACCGCCCGGTACGCCCGGGCCGCCCGCACGCGGAAGATCGCGGTCCCCACGAGGAGCAGGGGGATGACGGTCAGCGTGACCGCCGCCAGCCGCAGGTCCATGCCGAACAGGATGATGGTGGCGCCGACCAAGGTCAGCACGTTGGAGACCAGCTGGCCGACCCCGTCCGTCAGCAGCTGCTCCAGCGCTTCGATGTCGTTGGTCAGCCGGGAGATGATCCAGCCGGCCCGCTGCCGGGTGTGAAAGGAGATGTCGAGACTGGTGAGGTGACGGAAGAGCGTGTCCCGCAGGTCCCGGACGGCCCGCTCGCCCACCCACTGGACGCCGTAGGTCTGCAGCCCGTTCATCGCGGCGGCGAAGGCGCCGACGCCCAGGTAGGCCAGGCCGATACGACCGAGGTAGCCCAGATCCTTCTGAGCGATGCCGTTGTCTATGGCCAATCGGAGCAGGTAGGGCCCGGCCAGGCCGGCTGCGGTGGTCAGCACGATGGTGGTCACTACCCCCAGAACGGCCCACCGGTACCCGCGGGTGAGGGCGAAGAGGCGGACCAGCGAGCGCCGGTCGAGCCACACCTTGAGCGCCTGCCGCCCTTCCGGGGGGACGGCGGGGCGGGTGTGACCCCCGCTCATGCCGTTCCCCCGCCCACGAGGCGGCCGGAGAGGCGAAGGGAGGCGGCGCCGTCGCCCGCTTCAGCGGCTTCGAGCCGGCGCTGCAGGGCCTCCTCCGCTTCGCGCACCAGGATCTCGTGCCAGTGCACCTCGGACGGCGGCCCGACCTGGACCACCCGGCCCGCGTCCAATAGGGCCACGCGGTCCGCCAGCAGGACGGTCGACGGGCGGTGGGCGATGATGAGCGTGGTGCGCGTGCCCTTGATGCCCCGCAAGGCGTCCATGATCTGCGCCTCGGTCTCGGCGTCGACGCTGGAGGTGGCGTCGTCCAGGATGAGGATCCGGGGGTCCACCAGGAGCGCCCGGGCCAGGGCAAGCCTCTGTCGCTGGCCGCCGCTGAGGTTGATGCCCCGCTCGCCGACCAGGGTGTCGTAGCCCTGAGGCAGCTCGAGGATGAAGTCGTCGGCGGCGGCCGCCCGGGCCGCCGCCGCCACCTGCTGGTCGGATGCGTCGGGGTGCCCGTAGCGGATGTTGTCCTTCACGGAGAGGCTGAAGAGGAAGGGATCCTGCTCCACGAGCCCGATCTGCCGGCGCAGCGACTCGAGGGTCACGGTACGCAGGTCGTGGCCGTCGACGAGCACGGCACCCCGGGTGGGGTCGTGAAAGCGCGGGATAAGCAGGGAGAGGGTGGTCTTGCCGCAGCCCGTGGGGCCGACGAAGGCGACGGTCTCCCCGGGGGCGATGGTGAGGTCGATGCCCCGCAGCACCTCGTGCTGGTCGAACCCGAAGCGGACGTCCTTGAACGAGATCTCGCCCTCGATGGGGGGGAGCGTCTCTGCCCCGGGCGCGGTCCGCGATGTCGCGGTCGTTCGTCCAGCAGTTCGATCACCCGCTCGCCGGAGGCGGAGGCCCGTTCCGCCCAGCTGACCAACATCCCGAGCATCCGCATGGGCCACACCAGGAGGGCGACGTAGCTGTTGAAGGCGAGGAGGCTGCCCAGGGTCATGCTGCCGGCCACCACCATGCGTCCGCCCAAGTAGAGGATCACCACCAAGCTGATGCTGGGGAGGAGGGTCATCAGGGGGAGGTACCGTGCTCGGATGGCCGCGGCCTCCAGGTTCTGCCGGAAGATCCGATCGGAGGCCCCGGCGAACGTCTCCTGCTCCACATCTTCGATGGCCAGCGCCTTGATCACCCGGATGCCGATGATCCGCTCCTCGACGACGGCCGTCAGTTCGGCCACCCGCTGTTGCACCGCGTAGAGGCTGGGGTGGAGTCGGGAGCTGAACCGCGTGGCGGCCATCAGAAGGAACGGCATGGGGAGCAGGGCCACGACGGCGAGGCGTGGTTGCAGCAGAAGGAGGATGACCGACACCGCCAGCAGGGTGACGATGTTGTTGACCAGGAAGATGAAGCCGTAGCTGAGGAAGAGGCGCACCGCACGGACGTCGGCGATGGAGCGGGAGATCAGCTGGCCGGTCTGCGAGCGCAGGTAGAAGTCCAGGCCCAGGGTCTCCAGGTGGCCGAAGAGGCGGTTGCGGATGTCGGTCTCCACCGCCAGGCTGACGTGGCCGGAGACGGCGCGGCGCGCGAAGGCGGCCAGGAAGCGGAGCGACGCCGACACCCAGGATGGCGAGGGCGAACGGCAGGAGGAGCGACTGGTTGCCGGCCACCAAGACCTGGTCCACCACGGCCCGGATCAGCCAGGGTATGACCAGGCCGAAGCCGGTCGTGGCGAGCGCCAGAGCCAGGGAGAGGAGGAGCGCGGGCCAATGGCCGCGCAGGAAGGTCGCCATCATGCGCCGGAAGGTCGTCATGCCCTTCGATTCTACCCCAGGCCCGGGACAGCCCCGGATGGCCGCGATGACACCGCGCGGGCGGGTTGGTAAGGTGAGCCGAGCAGCGACGGGCACCTCCGGTGACCCAGACGACCGAGAGGGGCGGTGACGACCGAACAGGCGACGCAACGACGGGTGACTCTCGCCCTGGATGCCGACGGCGGCGACCACGCCCCCGGAGAGGTGATCGCCGGGGCGGCGCTCGCCGCCGGGCCGGCGTTGCGAGGTCCTGCTGGTCGGGCGGCCCGGAGAGCGTGCAGCCCGAGTTGGAGCGGCTGCGGGCCGAGCACGCCGACGTCCTGGCGCACCTGACGCTGCTGGAGAGCGGTTCGGTGATCTCCTCCCACGACGAGCCGGCCCAGGCGGTGCGTTCCAAGCGGGACTCCTCCATCGTCGTGGGGGCCCGCGCAGTGGCGGAGGGACGGGCGCAGGCCTTCGTCTCGGCCGGCAGCACCGGGGGGATGCTGGCGGCGGGACTCCTGGTGGTCAAGCGCGTGCCCGGCGTCAAGCGCCCCGCCATCGTCACCGTGCTCCCCGGCGATGGACGGACCGGTGGTGCTGCTGGACGCGGGAGCCAACGCGGACTGCCGTCCGGAGCACCTCTTGGAGTTCGGCAGCCCTGGGCTCGGTCTTCGCCCGGGTGGCCCTGACGATCCCCGAGCCCCGCGTGGCCCTGCTCAACATCGGCGAGGAAGAGACCAAGGGCAACGAGTTGGCCCTGGCCACCTACCCGTTGCTGGCCCAGTCAGGCCTCCGCTTCGTGGGCAACGTGGAGGGGCGGGACCTGCTGTTCGGTGCCGCCGACGTGGTGGTCACCGACGGGTTCACCGGCAACGTGGCCCTGAAGCTCTTGGAGGGCACCGCCCGGGCGATGTTGCTGCAGGTCAGGCAGGCGGCCGAGTCAGACCTGCGCTCAAAGCTGGGCGGGCTGCTGCTGCGGCCGGCGTTGCGGCGATTGCGGTCTCGGCTGGATCCCGAGAGCTACGGCGGCACCTACCTGCTGGGGGTGCGTGGCCTGGTGGTGATCTGCCACGGCAACTCCAACCGGACGGCTATCGCGAACGCCCTGCGTTTCGCCGCGGATGCCGTGCGGGGCGACATCGTCGCCGCCGTGGAGGAGGAACTGTCCCGGGTCCTGGGGCGGGTCTGAGAGACGATCCCGAGGGTCCCGGCGCTTGCCCTGTCCGCCTCCGTTGCTACAATGGCCCGCGAACCAAGGCCCGGCGCTCACGACGACCGCTGCCCGGGGCCTGCTGCCACGAACGAGAGGGTCCTCGGGGGCCGGTAAGGGGAGGGTACAGATGACGAAGGACGAGATCCTTGCCAAGGTGCGCGACATCCTGGTGAACCAGCTGGACGTCGAGCCGGACAAGGTGACCATGGAGGCCTCGTTCCAGGACGATCTCGAGGCCGACAGCCTGGACCTGGTCGAGCTGATCATGGAGCTGGAAGACCAGTTCGACGTCAAGATCTCCGACGAGGAGGCCGAGAAGATCACCACCGTCGGCGAGGCCGTCGACTTCATCGCCGCCCGCGCTTAGGCCTTCTGGCCGGGTGCCCATGGTCGGATCGGGCGACCCCCCCTCGCTGGTCGACCTGGCGCGCCGTCTGCCGCCCGACCTGTTGTCCCGCGCCCTGACCCACTCCAGCTGGGTGGAGCAGCGGGCCGACTCATACGAACGCCTGGAGTTCCTCGGCGACAGCGTGCTCGGGCTGGCGATGGCCGCCTTCATCTACGACCGGTTCCCTCATCTGGCCGAAGGGGGTCTGGCCAAGCTCAAGGCGTACACCGTCAGCCGCAGGAGCTGCGCGCTGGTGGCCGAACGGTTGGGTCTGCGCGACCTGATTCGCGCCCAGGGTCCCGAGTGGGAGGGTCAAGGGCGGGACCTCCTGGACAACTCCACCCTGCTGGGCAACGTCCTCGAGGCGCTGATCGGCGGCTGCTACCTGGTGCATGGTTTTGAGACCACGCAGCAGGCCGTGGTGGTCGCCTTCGCCGACCAGGTGACCTATGGCCTGACCCATCAGGTGGACTACAAGAGCTCCCTCCAGGAGCACCTCGCCCCGTCCGGCCGGACCGTCCGCTACCTCCTGCTCCACGAAGAAGGCCCACCGCACGACCGCCTCTTCACCTCCGAGGTGCTGGTCGACGAGAAGCCCCAGGGACGCGGCCAGGGCACCAGCATCAAGCTGAGTGAGCAGCGGGCCGCCCGCGAGGCCCTGATCGCGATGGGCGTCTATCCCGAAGAGGCCCTGGAGGAGCAGCACGGCATGGGGGAGCGGTAGTGGCGCACCTTCGGGCCATGCGACTGCGCGGCTTCAAGACCTTCGCCCGTCCCACGGAGCTGGTGTTCCAGCCCGGGGTCAGCGTGATCATCGGCCCCAACGGGAGCGGGAAGAGCAATATCGCCGACGCCGTCCTCTGGGCTCTGGGCGAGCAGAGTCCGGCCGCGCTGCGTGGGCGTTCGATGCAGGATGTGATCTTCTCGGGGTCCGAGGGCCAGCGGCCCAGCGCGTTCGCCGAGGTGGGCCTGGTGTTCGAGAACTCGTCGGGCTCGCTCCCCCTGGACTACCGCGAGGTGGAGGTGAGCCGCCGCCTCCTGCGTGACGGCAGCTCCGAGTACCGCATCAACGGCAGCGTCTGCCGCCTGCTGGACGTCCACGAGCTGATCTCGGGCATCGGCCTGGGCCGGGAGATGCACACGGTCATCAGCCAGGGGAAGGTGGAGCAGCTCTTGAACTCGACGCCTCTCAGCCGGAAGGCGCTGGTCGAGGAGGCTGCCGGCCTTGGGCGTTACAAGAAGCGACGGCAGCGGACGCAGGCCAAGCTCGAGCGGGTGCAGCAGAACCTGGACCGGGTGGCGGACGTGGAGCGCGAGGTCCGCCTGGCCCTGCGCCCCTTGAAGCAGCAGATGGAGGCGGCCGAGCGGCACCTGGTCTTGGTGGAGCAGCTGGCGCTGGCGCGGGCGAAGCTCTTGCTGCTGGAGTTGCGCGACGTCGACGAGCAGGCGTCGGTCGCCGGGACCAAGCTGGCCGAGGTGGAATCCCGCAAGAGGGCGGTGGAGGAGGGGCTCGACCGCCTGCGGCAGGAGCGCGGCCGGGAGGAGGAGCGCTTCGCGCGGGCGTTGCGACGCCGGGAGGCCCTGGCCGGTCAGTACCACGGGAGCCGGGCCGAGCTCGACGGGCTGACCTCCCGGGGCGACGCGCTGCGCCAACGGTACGCCCGCCTGGAGGCGGAAGCCGCGCGGGCCACCCGCCGACGCGAGGCGGCCGAGTTCGAGCTGGAGAGCGCGGACGCCCGGCTGGCCTCGCTGGCGAGTCTCCCCCTGCCGGGCACCGGCCGGCTGGGCTGGGTGACCGGTGCGGCCGACCGCCTGGCCGACCGCCTGGCCGAGGTCGCCCCGGCGCTGGCCGCTCTCGAGCGGGAGGAGGAGGACCTCAAGGACCAGGTGTTCGAGCTGGAGGCGTCCAGGAGCCGGGCGCTGCAGGAGGCGGAGTTCCTGCGCCGCGAGCTGGACGAGCGCGGCCGGCAGGCTGAGGACCTGGCCCGGCGCGAGCGGGAGGCGGCCGACCACCTGGCGGGCGTGGAGAAGGAGGAGTCGGCGGCCATCGTCACGGCCGCCGAGACCGAGGCCCGACGGACGAGCCTGGCCGCGGACGTCGACCGCCTCACCGAGGACCTGGCCCGGCGCCGGGCTGAGGAGGAGCGGGCTCGGATGGCCGCCCGGGACGCGGACGAGGTGCTTGCCTCTTTGGCGTCGCGGGAGCGAGCGCTCCGCGGTCTGGTCGCCGGACGGGAAGGCGTGCCCCAGGCGGCCCGCGACCTGCTGGATCGGGAGCCGGCCGCCCGGCTGGTGGCCGAGACGTTGAGGGTGGCCCCCGGCTACGAGCGGGCGGTGAGCGCAGCGCTCGGACCTTTGGGTCAGGCCGTCCTGCTGCCGGGTCGTCGCGACCCGGCCGTGCTTGCTGGGGCCCCCGGCCCGGTGGAGGTGGTGTGGCTGGGCGACGCGGCCGGCGCCATCCCGACGGCGGCGCCCGGGGCCGGCCTCCGTTCCGTGTGGGAGGTCGCGACCGGGGAGCCCGAGGTCGTGGGCGCCCTGGCGGCCCTGCTACCGCCCACCTACGTGGTAGACGACCTGACCTCTTCCACTGCGGCCGGGGTCGGTCCTGGCGAGCGGGTGGTGGACCGCGACGGCCGCGTGCTGACCGGCCGAGCCCACGCCGCCCGCCGCGGGGAGGCCGCGGCCGAGGGTCTGTTCGCCGCACTCACCGAGCTCGAGTCGCTGGAAGAGAGTCGGCGCGCCGCCGCTGCGGCCGCCGAGCACGCCGCCGATGAGGCCGCCCAGGCTCAGGCGCGTCGGGAGCGGGGCCAGAAGGCCGTCGTGGAGGCTGACGGCCTTCTGCGGGAGATCGAACGGGAGCTGGGTTCGCTGCGCGATGAGACCGGGTTGCTGACCCGGCGGAAGGGCCAGGCGGCGACCGATCTGCAGGCCGAGCTGCAGCGTCGTCAAGCGGCCGCGGAGTTCTCGGCGCGGCTCGTCGGCGATCTGGCCGGGCTGGAGGCGCGCGTCGGCGAGGATGCGGCTGCTCTGGAGGCGGGCCGGGCGGCGCTGCGGCGCCTGCGGGAGCGGACGGAGACCGTGCGCCGGGAGGTCGGCCGTCTGGAGGAGAAGCGCTCGCAGGCCGCCGTGCTCGCGGTCCGCATCCGCGAGCGCCAGCGGGCGGTCGAGGAGGAGCGGGCCCGGTCCGAGGAACAGCGCCTGCGCGCCGTCGCCGCTCTGACCCGTTCCCGGTTGCACGAGGAACGCCTGCAGCAGGTGCTTCCCCCGCTCGCCGACCTGGCCGCCGTGGTCGCGCGGTTGGCCGCTGCCGCTCGAGCATCTGGTGGGCGAACTGGAGGCACGCGTGGAGGACTCCCGCGCGACCAGCGAGGGCTTCGCCGACACGTTGAAAGACCTGGGTCAGCGGGAGGCCGACCTCCAGCGCGAGCTGGTGGGTCTAGGCGAGGGCCTGGTGCAGGTGCAGGTCCGTCTGGCCCACCTGCAGGACCAGGCGGGCGAACGCCGGCGGTCCCTGGACGACCTCCGCCGTCGACATCAGTCCCCCCGTGAGCTGGGCGCCGACGACGTGGGTGATGAGACTCCCGGCGCGCTCGCCGGCGCCATCGAACAGCTGGAGCGGCGGCAGGAACGGCTGGGACCGGTCAACCCTCTGGCCGAGCAGGAGTACCGGGAGACCGCCGAGCGCGCGCAGTTCCTGGACGAGCAACGCCGCGACCTGGAGGCTTCGCTCGCCGAACTGCGACAGGTGATCGGCGATCTGGACCGCCATATCGAGACCACCTTCACCCAGGTCTTCGACGCGACCCGGGTCCATTTCGAGGCCATGGTGGAGATGCTGTTCCCCGGCGGGCGCGGGGTGCTGAAGCTGGTGGATGTCGCTCCGGCCGACGTGGGTCCGGGGGAGGAGGGTGAGGCAGAGGAGGAGGCCCGATGAGGGGACCGCACCGGGCGGGGGTCGCGGGGCGATGCTGCAGGGTGTGGCCCTGGAAGTCAAGCCGCCGCGCAAGGCCCCGCGCAGCCTGACCCTGCTCTCCGGCGGCGAGAAGGCCCTGGCCGCCATCGCCTTCCTCTTCGCCCTCTTCCTGGCCCGGCCGTGCCCCTTCTACATCCTGGACGAGGTCGAGGCGGCCCTGGACGACGTCAACATCGGACGGTTCCTCTCCCTGGTGCGCCGCTACCAGGACCAGACGCAGTTCATCATCATCACCCACCAGCGGCGGACTATGGAGATAGCCGACAGCCTCTACGGCGTGGCCATGGACCCGGACGGCACCTCCCGGGTGCTGTCCCGCAGGCTGGCGCAGGACGTGGCGCCCTCGTGAAGCCCGGGCAGGGCGTGGTCTCGATCTTCGGGCGGCTTGCGTCCGGAAGAGAGACGACGCTAGGATGACTCGCTCGGTCCATACGGAAGGGGAAGAGGTATGAGATCCAGAGGAAACCTGCTCGCGGGGATCACGGCCATGGTCGTCCTCGTCATGGCGGTGCTCGCGCTGGGGTGCGGGGGGAGCACGGAGACGACCACCACCACGGCGCCCGCAGGCGCCGCGACCACCGCCACCACCGCGGGTAAGAGCTACAAGGTCGGGATCACGCAGATCGTCAGCCATCCCGCCCTCGACGCCGCCGTCAAGGGGTTCAAGGAAGGCATGGCCCAGGCCGGCTTCGTCGAAGGCCAGAACGTGTCCTACGACAGCCAGAACGCTCAGGGCGACATGGGGAACGCCTCGAGCATCGCCCAGAAGTTCGTGGCCGACAAGGTGGACCTGATCCTCTCGGTGGCCACGCCGGTCAGCCAGGCGGCGGCCAAGGCCACCACCACCATCCCCATCGTCTTCAGCGCGGTCACGGACCCGGTGGCGGCGGGCCTGGTCACGGACCCGAACGCCCCCAGCGGCAACATCACCGGCGTGAGCGATCAGCTGCCCCTGCAGCCCCATCTCGACCTGATCAAGAAGATCGTGCCGAACGTCAAGCGGCTCGGCCTGCTCTACAACGCCGGCGAGGCGAACTCCGTGGCTGCGGTCAAGGAGGAGAAGGCCAAAGCCGAGGCCATGGGCCTGACCGTGGTGGAGGCCACCGCCGCGAACTCCTCGGAAGTCCAGCAGGCCGCCCAGTCCCTGGTGGGCCGGGTCGACGCCATCTCGGTGCTGACGGACAACACGGTGGTCTCCGCCCTCGAGAGCGTGGTCAAGGTCTGCCAGGACAACAAGATCCCGCTGATCGCCGGGGATACCGACAGCGTCAAGCGTGGTGCCGCGGCGGCCTACGCCTTCAACTACGAGGACCTGGGCAAGCAGTCGGGGGCCATGGCCGCGGCCATCCTGAACGGCCAACCGATCAAGGACACGCCGGTCGAGTACGCGAAGGACCTCAAGCTCTCCGTCAACCCGGCGTCGGCCAAGGCCATGGGCGTCACCATCCCGAGCGACCTGCTCACCACCGCCACCACGTTCTAAGCTCGACCGACCCAACGACCTCGTGGAGGGACCGGGCCGCCCGGCCGGTCCCTCCCGCTAGCGGAAGGGACGCGACCAGGTGCAGGCCATCCTTCAGAGTGGGCTCCAGCAGGGCCTCCTGTACGGATTCATGGTCCTGGGCGTCTTTCTGACGTTCCGCATCCTGGACTTCCCCGACCTGACCGTCGACGGCAGCATCACGTTGGGGGCCGCGGTCGCCGCGGCCCTGGCCACTCATGGGCAGCCGATCTGGGTGGCCACTCTCGCCGGCACCGGCGCCGGGGTGCTGGCGGGGCTCGTCACCGGCTCGCTCCACCTGATCCTCAGCTCCGGTCAGGGCGGTACCACGAACTACGGTCCCAAGCTGCTGGCGGGCATCTTGACCATGACCGCTCTCTACACGGTCAACCTGCGCGTCATGGGCCGCAGCAACATCCCGCTGCTCTCCGTACCCACCGTGTTCGACCGTTTGGGTGCCCTGCTCCGGGTGGCCGTCACCGGGTGGTTGCTGGTGGCGGCGCTCGCCGTGCTGGCGCTGGCGGTGAAGTACCTGCTCGACTGGTTCCTGCACACCGAGATGGGGCTCGCCATGCAGGCGACCGGGGACAACGAGCAGATGATCCGCTCCCTGGGAGCGAACACCGATTTCCTGCGCGTCGCCGGGCTGGGCATCTCCAACGGGCTGGTCGCCCTCAGCGGCGCGCTCGTCGCCCAGCAGCAGGGGTTCGCCGACATCGGCATGGGCGTGGGCACGATCGTCGCCGGCTTGGCCGGCGTCATCATCGGGGAGGTGATCTTCGGCTCGCGCAGTATCACCTGGGTGCTGTTCAGCGCGATCGGCGGCTCGATCGTCTACCGGCTCCTGATCGCCCTGGCCCTGCGGGTGGGCTGGATCCAGCCGATCGACCTGAAGCTGTTGACCGCCGTGTTGGTGGTCATCGCGCTCGCCACCCCGACCGTCCGCCGGAAGGTGGTGCGGATGTGAGCGGACTGGTCCTCACCGAGCTGCGCAAGGTGTTCTTCCCCCGCACCGCCAACGAGGTGCTGGCATTGGACGGCGTCGACCTCCAGGTCACGGCGGGCGAGTTCGTCAGCGTCATCGGCTCCAACGGGGCCGGCAAGTCGACGCTGCTGAACGCCATCGCCGGCTCGTTCCCGGTGACGTCGGGCTCCATCGAACTGGACGGGCACGACCTGACCAAGGTCCCCGAGTTCCGCCGGGCCCGCCTGATCGGCCGGGTGTTCCAGGACCCGCGCGCGGGGACCGCCCCCGCCATGACCATCGAGGAGAACCTGGCGATGGCCCTGCTCCGCGGACAGCGGCGCGGTCTTCGCTGGGGAGTGACCCAAGCCCGCCGGCAACGCATGCGGGAGCTCCTCTCCCTGCTCTGCATGGGTCTGGAGGACCGGCTGTCGGCACCGGTGGCCAAGCTCTCCGGCGGGCAGCGGCAGGCGGTGGCGCTGCTGATGGCCACTGCCGTCGAGCCCAACCTGCTGCTGCTCGACGAGCACACCGCCGCCCTCGACCCCAAGGTGGCCGCCACCATCATGGACCTGACCGCCGCCATCGTGACCAGACAGTCTCTGACCACCGTCATGGTGACGCACAACATGGAGCTTGCGTTGTCGCACGGCAATCGCCTCTTGATGATGCATCAGGGCCGTATCGTCCTCGACGTCCGCGGGGTGGAGAAGGACCGGCTGACCGTGGGCGGCCTGGTCCAGAAGTTCCACGAGGTGGCGGGCGAGCGCCTGGCCGTCGACCGGCTGCTTCTGGAGTAGAATGGCCGCGCTCGGCGCCCGCGCTCGGCGCCCGCGTCGATCCATGGAGTGCCGCTCCCCCCGCGAGGAGGTCATCCTTGTCGTACAACTGGTCCGAGGTCTTCTTGGGCGTCGATCCCGGCGCCCGAGTGAGCACCCCGGAGGAGAAGCAGGAGAAACGGCGGGGCTGGTTCCGCCAGCTGCGCGACGGGCTCTCCAAGAGCCGCAAGGCTCTGCAGCAGCAGTTCTCGGCCATCCTCTTCGACAAGTTCGACGAGGAGCTCTGGGAGCGGATCGAGGAGGCCCTGATCTTCGCCGACGTGGGGGTGGACAGCACGGTCTCCATCGTCGAGGCCCTGGAGCAGGCGGCCGACGCCGGCGAGATCGAGGGATCTCAGGACCTCCTCCAGAGGCTGCGCGCCGTGACCGTGGAGCACTTCTCGGACGGCGACACGCGCATCGACGTGGCCCACCAGCCGGCGGTCATCCTGATGGCCGGGGTCAACGGCACGGGCAAGACCACCACCATCGGGAAGATCGCCTGGCACCTCAAGGAGTTGGGCAAGGAGCCGTTGCTGGTGGCCGGGGACACCTTCCGCGCCGCGGCCATCGAGCAGCTGGCGGAGTGGGGCAAGCGGGTGGGCTGCGACGTCATCCGCCACGAGCGCGGGGGAGACCCGGCGGCCGTGGTTTACGACGGCATCGCGGCGGCTCAGGCGCGGGGGGCGGACGTGGTGATCATCGACACCGCCGGCCGCCTCCACACCCAGGTCAACCTGATGAAGGAGCTGGAGAAGGTCGCCCGGGTGATCAAGAAGCAGCTGCCGGACGCTCCGCACGAGACCCTCCTCACCATCGACGCCACCACCGGGCAGAACGGGCTGATCCAGGCACGGCTCTTCAAGGAGGCCGTGGACGTCACCGGCGTGGTGCTGACCAAGATGGACGGCACGGCCAAGGGCGGCATCGCCGTGGCCATCTCCCACGAGCTGGACCTTCCCATCAAGCTGATCGGCACGGGCGAGAAGCTGGAGAACCTGCAGCCGTTCGACGCGGTCGGCTTCGCGGAGGCCCTCTTCGACGACAGCCTGATCCAGGCCTGAGCCTCCGCCGCCTTGACAAAGCACCCGGCTGCAGGTGAGGGTGTCTTCAGTCCGCGGGGCGGCGCCGGACCGTCCCGAGACCGGACCACGTCTGGAGGGAGAAGCCATGGAACTGCGGCCCAGGGGCTACGACAAGGTCGTCGAGCTGATCCGGAAGGGCGTCGAGGCGCCCAACCCGCTCAGCCTGGACATCGGCGACGAGGTCGACCCGGACCGCATCTCCGGCGACGGGGTCACGCTCTACCCCGGCTGCCGTCTCTACGGGGCCAAGACGGTGGTCTCCGCCGGGGTCCGGCTGGGCGCCGAGGCACCGGTGACCCTGGATTCATGCTGGCTGGGGCCCCAGGTGGAGCTCAAGGGGGGCTACTTCAAGAAGTCGGTCTTCCTGGAGAAGGCGAACATGGGCCTGGGCGCCCAGGTGCGGGAGGGGTGCCTGCTGGAGGAGGAGGCGAACGGCGCCCACTGCGTGGGATTGAAGCAGACCATCCTGCTCCCCTTCGTGACCCTGGGGAGCCTGATCAACTTCTGCGACTGCCTGATGGCCGGCGGCACCAGCCGAAAGGACCACAGCGAGGTGGGCAGCTCCTACGTCCACTTCAACTTCACGCCCGACGGGAACAAGACCACCGCGTCCCTGTTCGGCGACGTGCCCCGGGGCGTGATGCTGGACCGGCCCCGCATCTTCCTGGGGGGGCAGGGCGGCGCGGTGGGCCCGGTGCGGGTGGGCTACGGCACCGTGGTCGCGGCGGGCTCCCTGCTGCGCCGCGACGTGAGTCGAGGACGGCAAGCTGGTGGTGGCGGCGCCGCACCCCGGTCTGGAGCGCGACTTCGTCCCCCACGCCTATCGCGGACTGCGGCCGGGTCCTGGCCAACAACCTGCTCTACCTCGCCAACCTCGTCGCCCTGGAGCAGTGGTACCTGCACGTGCGGCGGCCGTTCTTCGAGGCGCAGGAGTTGGGCGGCCTGATCTACGCGGGCGCGCTCGAGACCCTCGCCCTGGCGCAGGAGGAGCGTACCAAGCGTCTCCTGGCTCTGGCCCAGAAGGTGCCGCCCGCGGCGGCGGCCGAGCGCGAGTTGGAGGAGGACGTGGCTCGGATCACGGCGCTCTTCGCCGAAGAGCCGCCGGCCGCCGGGGCGGGGAGGCGTTCCTGGAGGCCTTCCGCGCCGCGACCGGCGGGGC
Organism: uncultured Actinomycetota bacterium; assembly: GCA_963796315.1. GTDB lineage: Bacteria > Actinomycetota > Thermoleophilia > RBG-16-64-13 > RBG-16-64-13 > CAWCLH01. Next base: position 580,918 of record CAWCLH010000020.1, on the reverse strand, counting down.
AAGACCGCGGGGTACATCCGGCACCATCCAGGGGCTGCCCTCCGAGGTCTCGGCGACGGGGGTGGCGTGGCTGCAGGGGGTGGTCGACTCGCTGTGTCCGAGCGAGCCGGGAGCCCTCCTCGGGCAGAGATGAACCCGTTCGACAAGGCACGATAGTCAGCCGGGAGGAGAGTGCATGGGCAAGTTGTTCGGTACCGACGGCATCCGGGGTGAGGCCAACCGCTATCCGATGGACGCCGCCATGGCCTTCGCCGTCGGCCAGGCCGTGACCCACATGTTGAGGAAGGAGCACCACGCTACCCACGTCATCATCGGCAAGGACACGCGCATCTCCGGCTACATGCTGGAGAGCGCGCTGGAGTCGGGCGTCACCTCGATGGGGGGCGTGGCCTATCTGGTCGGGGTCCTGCCGACGCCGGGCATCGCCTTCATCACCGAGAGCATGCGCGCCGACGCCGGGTTGGTGATCTCCGCCTCCCATAACCCCTATCAGGACAACGGCATCAAGATCTTCTCCGGCGCCGGGTTCAAGCTCTCCGACGAGCAGGAAGCCGAGATCGAGGAGTCTGATCCTGGGCGGGAAGCTGCCCGAGATGGTGCCCCCGCCGCAGCGGCATGGGTCGCGCCTACCGCATGGACGACGCCCCGGGCCGGTACATCGTCTTCCTCAAGAACACCTTCCCCCGGGCGCTCACGCTGGAGGGCATGAAGATCGCCATGGACGTGGCCAACGGCGCCACCTACAAGGTGGCCCCCGCGGTCTTCCGGCGAGTTGGGCGCGGACATCACCGTCATCCACAACACCCCCAACGGCCTCAACATCAACGACAAGTGCGGATCCCAGCACACCGAGGACCTGCGCAAGACCGTGCTGGACACGGGGGCCGCGGTCGGCCTGGCCTTCGACGGCGACGGCGACCGCCTGATCGCCGTGGACGAGCAGGGACGACGAGATCACCGGCGACCAGATCCTGATCATCTGCGCCCACATGCTCAAGGAGAGGGCCGGCTGAAGAACGACCTGCTGGTCTCGACGATCATGAGCAACATGGGCCTGAGCGTGGCCGCCAAGAAGTACGGCTTCAAGCACCACGCCTCCAAGGTGGGCGACCGTTATGTGCTCGAGGACATGCAGCGCCTGGGCGCCGTTATCGGCGGCGAGGACTCCGGGCACATGATCTTCCTGGACCACCACACCACCGGCGACGGCATCCTGACCGCGCTGCAACTGGTGGCCGCCATGCTCAAGACCGGCAAGCCGCTCTCCGAGCTGGCCAGGCTGATGGACGTCTTCCCCCAGAAGCTCATCAACGTGGACGTCAAGAGCAAGCCCGCGATCGAGACGGTCCCGGAGATCGTCGCGGCGATCGCGCGGGCCGAGGCGGAGCTGAAGGACCAGGGCCGGGTGCTCGTCCGCTACTCCGGCACCCAGAACATGTGCCGAGTGATGGTGGAAGGGCCCACCGATCGAGGAGACCGAGAAGCACGCCGAGCACGGTGGCCGAGGCGGTCAAGGCGGCGATCGGCTAGATCTCGTGGAGCGCTCCTCTCCCTCTCGAAGACAAGATCATCACCCTGCTCGAGCGGCGCGGTCCCTTGACCGGAGCGGAGCTCTACCAGGCTCTCGCCGGAGGACTCCTTCTCCGTGTGGAAGACCTGCCTGCTCTCCGACCGGATCGCCGTCCGCCGGGTGGGGCGGCGGTACCTGAGGCTGGACCAGAACGTGGAGGGGTACGCGCGGCTCTCTCCCTCCATCCTGCGGGAGTTCCTGACCTACACCGCCGTGGGCCTGACCGAGGACCCGGCGGCGCGGTGGACCGGCGGGCAGCCGAGATCTCAGCGCACATCCGCGAGGTCACCGAGAGCCAAGCTCCAGCTGGCCCGGAGGTTGGTCGACGGCATCGCGGCCCGGCTGCCCGGCGGCGAGGGCCCGGAGGACCGTTTTTGCGTGCTGCTGGCGGGGGACATCGTGTACGAGATGGCTCACGACGTGCCCCGCCCCGAGCGCAGCACCGGCCAGATGGTGAGGGGCTCCGATCTGGACCTGGTGGTCGTCGTGGACGACCGCGCCCCGGACGAGGTGCTCTCGACGTGGGACGACGCCATCTACCAGCAGAAATACCGCTACCTGATCAATCCTTCGGTCCGGGAGGAGATCGACTACATCGTCAAACGGTTCGAGCGTCTGAGAGAGCAGGCCGAGTTCGACACTCTGAAGAAGATGATCGCCTGCAAGATCCTGAGAGAGTCGGTGCTGCTCTACGGGAGCCCGTCGCCTGTTCGAGGCCGCGAAGGCCCTGCTGGACGAGTATGGGGTGACCGGGAGGCTCGAGGACATGGAGCGCTCCGCCGTGGAGGACCCGCCGCGCCGCCGAGGCGTACCTGCTGCGCGGCGGCCGGGAGAGGCTCTCGGGTGACGAGCTGTACCTGTTCTACACGTCCGACGAGTCGGAGGAGTTCGAGTGATGAGACGCCGTCGGCTGCTCGCATACGGTATCCCGGCGGCCGCCGTGCTCGTGGCCGCGCTGACCTGGAACGGGGCCGGTGGCCGTGCCCGGCGGTCCGTCGCCGAGGGGTTCGCCCGTTTCCGCCGGTCCTCGTCCCCCAGCGTGCGCCTCTACGATCTGGCGACCGGAGTCGCCATGGGTGGCCTCTACGCCAAGATCGCCGACGACCTGGTCCGGGAGATCGGGGCGGCGGAGCGGATCCTCGACATCGGCTGCGGGCCGGGGCGGCTGCTGGTCGAGCTGGCCCGGAGGTTCCCCGACGCTCGGTTGACCGGGGTCGACCTGGACCCGGCCATGCTGGCGGCGGCGCGAGAGCGGTTGATGGCCGAAGGGCTGGACGACCGGGTGGAGCTCCTGGTCGCCGATGCGGTGTCGTTGCCGCTGCCCGACGACGCCTTCGACCTCGTCACCAGCAGCTTCTCCCTGCACCACTGGGGGGACCCGGCAAGCGGCCCTGGCCGAGGTGCGCCGGGTGCTCGAGCCGCGCGGCCTCGCCTGTCTCTACGACGTCCCCGGCTGGTTCGGGCAGCTGGAGGGGGTCGCCTCCATCGACCGCGCGGTCCCGACGGCGCCGTTCGCGCAACGGCAGCTCGCCGCGTTCCCGTGGCCGGGACCGGGTCGGCTCTCCGTGGTGAGACGCGCGCGGCTCGAGTAGGCCGCTCCGGGCCCCTCCCCGGCCTCCTTGCGAGGGAATGAGGGCGGTCGTATGGGGCAAACGAGTACCTGGCCGCCTCGGTCGCCGGCCTGCTCCTGCAACAGCATGACATCATCACCGCGTACACCCTCAACAACCCCAACGTCATGCGGCTGGAGCCGCCCCTGACCGTCACCCAGGAGGAGCTCGAGCGGCTTATGGGGGCGCTGGAGCAGCTGATGCGGGGGCATCGTGGGTTCGCGGGAGTGGTAGCCCGTCTGGGAGTGGAAGCGATCATGCGCCGGCTGCACTAGCTGCCGCCGGACAGCGGGCGGGCGCTGCGCCCGCTCCCGTCCGCCGGCAGGACCGGCGACGGCCAGGCCGGACCCGGCGCTGATTGACGGCCGGGGCCCTGCAGAGTACACTTCTGCGGCTCAGGAGGTCACGCCGCCTGTGATGGGTCGCGGCCTCAGACGGGTAGAACCAGCCGGGCAGCCGCGCCCGGCTTTTTGGTAGAAGACGCGCGCTAGAGGACGGATGTTCGACTCACTCTCAGATAAGCTCCAGGGCGCGCTCGACGGCATCCGCAGCCAGGGCAAGCTCACGGAGAAGGACATCGATCGGGCCGCCCGGGAGATCCGCTTGGCCCTGCTCGAAGCCGACGTCAACTACAAGGTCGTCAAGGACTTCGTCGCCAAGGTCAAGGAACGGGCGATGGGCTCCGAGGTGCTGGAAAGCCTGACGCCGTCCCAGCAGTTCATCAAGATCGTCAACGAGGAGCTGACCTCGCTCATGGGCGAGACGGCGGCCAAGCTCTCCTTCTCCTCCCGCCCGCCCACGGTCATCCTGATGGTGGGGCTGCAGGGTTCGGGTAAGACCACCGCCTGCGGCAAGCTGGCCCGCTTCCTTCTGGCCCAGGGCAAGAGCCCGGCCATGGTGGCGGGCGACGTCTACCGGCCGGCGGCCGTCGACCAGCTGAAGACCCTGGGCGCGCAGCTCGACGTGCCGGTCTACGACGAGGGCACCGAGGCGGATCCCGTGGATATCGCGAAGCGGGGACTCGACTGGGCGCGCCAGAAGGGGCGCGACGTGCTGATCGTCGACACCGCCGGCCGTCTGCACATCGACGAGAAGCTCATGGACGAGTTGGTGCGCATCCGCAACGAGGTGCATCCGCACAACATCCTGCTGGTGCTGGATGCCATGACCGGCCAGGACGCCGTCAACGTGGCCCAGCAGTTCGCCGAGCAGGTCCAGTTCGACGGGGTGATCCTGACCAAGCTCGACGGCGACGCCCGCGGCGGCGCGGCCCTGTCGGTGCGGGCCGTCACGGGCAAGCCCATCCGCTTCGCCAGCACCGGCGAGAAGCTGGACAACTTCGAGTACTTCCACCCCGACCGCATGGCTTCGCGCATCCTGGGGATGGGCGACGTGCTCTCCCTCATCGAGCGGGCCGAGCAGGCGGTGGACGAGAAGTCGGCCCGGGAGCTCGAGAAGAAGCTGCGCAAGTCGCAGTTCACCTTCGACGACTTCCTCGACCAGATGCAGCAGGTCAAGAAGATGGGCTCGCTCTCCAGTCTCCTGGGGATGATCCCCGGCGTGCCGGCGGCCAAGCTGAAGGGCCTGCAGGTGGACGACAAGGCGCTCGATCGGGTGCAGGCCATCATCCAGTCCATGACGGCCGAGGAGCGGCGGCACCCCGACCTGATCAACGGCAGCCGCCGGCGCCGCATCGCGGCCGGATCCGGCATGGACATCCATGCCGTCAACCAGCTGCTGACGCAGTTCAAGCAGATGCAGAAGATGATGAAGCAACTGGGATCGGGCAAGTTGCCCAAGAATCCGTTCCAGATGTTCGGCGCCTAGCCGGGCGAGCGATCCTCGAAGGGAGGTGATGTGTATGGCAGCGACGATCCGACTGGCCCGCAGGGGCAGCAAGAAGCATCCGACCTATCGCATCGTGGTGGCCGATTCGCGCGCTCCGCGCGACGGCCGCTTCATCGAGAGCATCGGCTACTACAACCCACAGACGGACCCGTCGACCATCATCGTGGACGAGCCCAAGATCAAGCAGTGGCTCTCCACCGGTGCCCAACCCTCCAACGCCGTCAAGCGGCTGCTGGAGGCCAAGGGCGTGGTCTAGCGGGGGCGACCGGACAGGGGCTCCGGTTCATGGAGGTCGAGTTGAAGGAACTGCTCGAGTACCTCGCGAGGGCGTTGGTCGATCATCCCGAGGAAGTCCGGGTCGAGGAGACCGAGACCGATACCACGGTCATCCTGGAGTTGACGGTGGCCAAGGACGACATCGGTAAGGTCATCGGCAAGCAGGGCCGGATCGCCCGTGCCCTGCGGACGATCGTCAAGGCGAGCGCCGTCAAGAACGGCAAGCGGGCGATCGTCGAGATCGTGGACTAGCCGGTGACGCGGCCCGACTGGGTCGAGGTCGGGCGCGTCCGCCGGGCCCACGGCATCCAGGGTGAGGTCCGGGTCGAACCCACCACCGACAACCCGGAGCGCTTCACGCCCGGGTCGCGTCTGTACGCCCACCGTTCGGGAGAGGATCGCCGGGCGCTCACGATCCGCGAGGTGCGCGGCGACGGCTCGCTCCCCATCGTCGCCTTCGCCGAGATCGCCACGCGCGACGACGCCGAGACTCTGCCAGGCGCCGTGCTGGAGGTGCCGGGCGAGGACCTGCCCGATCTGGACGAGGGGGAGTACTACCCCTTCCAGCTGGCCGGCCTGGACGTGCGGACGCCGGCGGGCGAACCGGTGGGGACCGTGGTGGAGCTCCTGGACGGTCCGGCGAACGATGTCCTGGTGCTGCGGCTGAGCGCGGGCGGGCAGCACCTGGTCCCCTTCGTCCAGGCCGCGGTGCCCACGGTCGACCTGGCCGGCGGCTTCCTGGTGGTGGAGGACAGCTTCCTCCTGCCGCCGGAGGAGGCCCGCTGAAGCGCATCGACCTCTTCACGCTGGTCCCGGACGCCTTCGGGTGGCTGCTGGCCCAACACCCGTCGCGGACGCGCATCGCCTCCTCGGCGGCGGCGGTGCGCGTGCACGACATCCGTGACTACTCCACCCTCAGCCACCGTCAGGTGGACGACACGCCCTACGGCGGCGGTCCGGGGATGGTGCTGCGCGTGGACGTGGTGGCGGCGGCGCTGGAGGGGGTGTTCGGCGTGCCTGGCCGCGACGTGCGCGCCGAGCGGGAGGTCGTGCTGCTGACGCCCGGCGGCGACCCGTTCGACGATGCCTTCGCCACCGGCATGGCCCAGGATCCCCGCGACCTGGTGCTCCTCTGCGGCCGCTACGAAGGCTTCGACGCCCGGGTGGCGTCGCTGCTCTGCTCCCGCGAGCTCTCCATCGGGCCGTACGTCCTGGCCGGCGGCGAGGTGGCGGCCATGGCCGTGACCGAGGCGGTGGTGCGCAAGCTGCCGGGTGTCCTGGGCAACGAGGAGAGCACGCTCGAGGAGTCCTTCAGCGCGGAACTCGGCGGCGCCGTCGAGTACCCGCAGTACACCCGGCCCCGCGACTTCGAGGGGACGGAGGTCCCGGAGGTGCTCCTGAGCGGGAACCACGCCGTGATCGCCGCCTGGAGGCGGGAGCACGCCCGCCCGTCGCGGTGGGCGGAGTGGGGCCGGAGTCGACTGCCGCCGGGGACACCCTAGCCACACGGCCGAGGCCACGGCGAGGAGCGCCGTGTACAATGTCGCCCGAAGGAACGGGCGGTGCCGCACGGCGTACAGGGGGAAAACCGAGGCCGGGTCGAAGGAGGAGCGAGATGGGTCCGCAGGAGTGGGCGATCGTCATCCTCGTCGTCGGCGCGCGATTGTTGTTCCCGCTCGCCATCCCCTACTACCCGCTCATCGGCGTCCTTATCTGCTTGGTGTTGGATTCGGCGGACCAGTCCATCTTCCAGCAGTTCCCGGCGATACCCCTGGATGGCTACCAGTCGTACGACAAAGCCCTGGACATCTACTACCTCACCATCACCTATCTCGCCACCTTTCGGAACTGGACCAACGAGTTCGCCTTCAAGACCAGCCTGTTCCTCTTCTACTACCGGCTGGTCGGGGTAGTCCTGTTCGAGCTGACCCAGGTCCGGGCCATCCTGTTCATCTTCCCGAACACCTTCGAGTACTTCTTCATCTTCTACGAGGCCGTGCGCTCCCGGTGGTCCACCGCCCGCATGGGCAAGTGGACCATCATCCTGGGCGCCGCCGCCATCTGGATCTTCATCAAGCTGCCCCAGGAGTGGTGGATCCACATCGCGCAGCTGGACATGACCGATTTCATCCAGGAGACCCTCTTCGGCGTGAGCGCCGGAACCAGCTGGGCGGATACACTCGCGGCCCGGCCTTGGATGGTGGTCGCGATCGTGGCGGTCTTGCTGGGTCTGATCCTTCTCGCCCGCTGGCTCATCCACACCCGGGCACCTGCCTATGACCACGGCTTCGTGTTCAAGGCGGACCCGCTCCCGGCGGGGCTCGAGGACGGGGAGGCCTACCGCCTGGCCAAGGCCTCCGCACCCGTGTTCGATCGGGTGCTGGCGGAGAAGGTGATCCTCCTGGCGCTGCTCAGTACCATCTTCGTCAGCATGCTCCCCGGGTTGGAGGCCGGCCTCGTGCGGATCACGGTCACGGTCGGCATCTTCGTGCTCCTCAACACGGTGGTGAGCCACTGGATCGCGCGCCGCGGGCACGGCTGGCGGGCCACCGGGGTGGAGTTCGTGGTGATGGTGGGTGTCAACGCGGCGCTCGTCGTGGGCGCGGACCTCGTGCTGAGGGCCGTCAGCATCAGGGAGGGCCGCCTGCCGTTGGGTGCGACCCTCTTCTTCACGCTGCTGCTGACCCTCATCATCGTCCTGTTCGACCGCTTCCATGCGGTGCGGGTGGCGCGACTGGCGAGCCCCCCCTCCGTGCCCGCCACCGGCTGATCACGGGTCTGCGGTGGAGTGGCTCTCACCCTTCCTGGACTACCTACTCCACCTGGACGTCCACCTGGCCGAACTGGCGGACCAGGTGGGGCCCTGGGCGTATATCGCCGTCGGCGTCGTGATCTTCGCCGAGACCGGGCTGGTCGTCGCCCCCTTCCTGCCGGGGGAGTCGTTGCTGCTGGCCTCCGGCACCCTGGCCGGCGCGGGCATCCTGGATATCCGGCTCCTGGCGCCCCTGCTGCTGGCGGCCGCGTTCCTGGGGGATGTCTGCAACTTCTTCATCGGGCGCGTGGTGGGCCGGCGGGTGTTGGCCAAACCCCGCCGGCATCTGCGCCCCGAGCACGTGGAGCGGGCCCACCGCTTCTACGAGCGCCATGGCGGTCTCGCCATCGTCCTGGCTCGATTCTTGCCGGTGGTGCGCTCCTTGGCCCCGTTCGTCGCCGGGGTGGCGGAGATGGAGATCCACCACTTCCTCGCCTACGCCGGGGTGGCCTCGGCGCTCTGGGTGGGGCTCTTCCTGGGAGCGGGCTACGGCTTTGGTACGGCCGCGTGGGTCAAGGACTATCTGGCCTTCGCGCTCGTGGCCGTGGTGGCGGCGTCGGCCCTTCCTGGGCTCGTGATCGGGGCGGTGCGGTTCGTGCAGGCACGGCGCAGGGCCGGTGGAAGGCGGGGAACGCGACGGCGGCGGAGCGGAGGAGTAGCCGGTGAGCGTAGACGGGGCGGCCGGCCGGGTCGTAGCGGTGGTCCCGGCGCACGACGAAGAGAACCGAGTCCGGGCGGTGGCGGCGGGGCTCGTCCGGCGGGGTCTCACCGTGCTCGTGGTCGATGACGGCTCGGCGGACGGTACGGGTGCCCGGGCTGCCGACGCGGGAGCGCAGGTGCTCCGCCTCGACCCCAACCGAGGCAAGGGGGGTGCCCTCAAGGCCGGGTTCGAGTGGGCTCTCTCGGGCGGGTGCGCCGCCGTGCTGACGCTGGATGCGGACGGACAGCACGATCCGGAGCACGTATCCACGTTCCTCCGGGTTTGGAGCTCGACAGGGGCCGATCTGGTCGTGGGCGCCCGTGAGTATCGGGCCATGCCGCCCGTCAGGAGACTGACCAACACACTCAGCCGGTGGCTCTTCTCCTGGGCCGTGGGGGCGCCGGTGGCCGACAACCAGTCGGGGTATAGGCTCTACAGCCGTCGGCTCATCGAGGCCGTCCTCGCCAGTCCCGAGCAGGGGTTCGCCTTCGAGGTGGACGCCATCGCCATCTGTCTCGCCCGAGGGTACCGGTTGGAGTGGGTCCCCATCGCCACCATCTACGGCGAGGAGAGCAGTGACATCAGGCCCTGGACTCACCTGACTAGCTTTCTGCGGGTCACGGCGGCCGCCCGGCGCCGGGTCCGCGAGGAACGCGTCCGGGCGAAGGTTCGTCCCCCGTCTTGATCGGCGGCCTCCGGAGTGTGGGCAGAGCCTCGCCCGCCGGATCAGAACGTGATATCGGCCCCGTTGGTCTGGATCACCTTGATTGTCACCCCCTTGGGAACCGTCCGGCGGATCGCCTGCTCCAGCGTGGCGGAGGGCGGCGGTGTGCCTGGGCCGACGACCGCGGCCACGATGTCGCCGCTGACCTCTCGGGTACCGAGCACCTGCCAGCTGGTACCCGCCACCCACCCCCGCACGGCGGCGTCGGTGGCGCCTACCCAGCGCTCGTACCGGTACGTGCGCAGGGAGGAGGCGGCGAGCGGGATCAGGAGGACGACCACGATCGCGGCGATGAGCAGCCTCGTCCGCCGGGCAGCGGCCTTACTTCTCGCGGCCTCCAGGTTGTAGCCGGCGGCGGTGAACACCACGATCCCGGCGACGATGATGGCCCCGGCGTTGGTGAGGAACAGGATCAGCGCGCCTTTGGCGAGGTCCCAGCGGCCCTCCCCCAAGGTAATGCCCACCACGGCCAGCACGGGAACGAGCGAGATGGCGATGGCCACGCCGGCCAGGATGTCCAGCACGTCGCGGCGGACCAGGGCAAAGGACCCGGCCACCCCCACTGCCACGGCCACGATGAGGTCGAGGACGGTGGGCGCCGTGCGACCAGTGATCTGTGGGTTGGCGTCCAGCGGCATCCGGTCGAACGTGATCCACCCGATGAGCATGCCCAGGAGGATGTTGACGGCGATGCCGGACACCAGCAGCAGCAGGGCGTCGCGGAGATGCCGCTGTTTGCCTGTGACCGTGGCGAGGGCCACGCCGTAGATGGGCGTCGCCAGGGGGGCGACGATCATGGCCCCGATCACGGCCGGAGTGGCGTTGCCGATGACGCCGCCCGCGGCGATGATGCTGGCCAGCACCAGCTGCACCCAGAAGCGCGTGAGCTTGGCGCCACGCGCGCCGACGCCCACGAAGAGGCCGTCTTCGACGGTATCGAGATCGTTCCGGTGGTCGCGGCCCGCTTCGATCGCTCTCGACAACACGCTCATGCGGTCTCCTCCCGTCCGAGTCGTTGCAGTCGGCGCCGGTAGAGCAGGTAGGCCGCGCCGCCGGCGGGCATCGGCAACCAGTACGAGACCAGCCGGTACGCGAGGATCGCAAGCGCGCTGTCGGCCGCGCTCACGCCGGCCAGGACAAGGGTCCCGGCCAAGCCGGCCTCCACGAAGCCCAGACCGCCCGGGGTGAGCGGGATCATCCCCGCGACGGCCCCGACGACGTAGGCCAGGAGCACCATGCTTGGGTAGATCTTGGCACCCACTGCCACAAGGGCGAGCAGCAACGCGACGTAGTCCAGCACCGGGGCCCCCACCGCCAGCAGCAGTGCCCGGAACCAGCGGGTGCCCAGGGTCGTCCGGATAAGGTCTCGCTCGAACAGGAGTCGCTTGGGTAGGTTGTCGAGGGTTGGCCGGCGCCGAAGCACCAGGTTGCGCAGCCGCTGGAAGAAGCGCCCGACCAGGAGGAGGGGCCGGTCGAAGAACAGGGCGACTGCGCCGGCGGCGGCCAGGAGCGCGAAGAAGATCAGACCCATCCATACCGCCTGCGCCAGCCGGCCCTGGATGGGGATGCCCGTGAGCAGAGCCGGTAGCGCGAGCAGCGGCAGCGCGACCAGGCCGCCGGTGGTGACGAGGGAGACGGTGGTCAGCGAGGTGGCCACGCGCGCGCCTTCGGCGCCGGTTCGGGTCAGCATCTGGTACTGCATGGTGCCGCCGGCGGCGGCGCCACCGGGGACGATACGGCTGAAGGCGTTGGCCGTCAGCTGGGCGGTCGCCGGGAAGAACCAGTCGGTTACCCCGAGGGCAAGGCGGAGGAGGGCCCAGATACAGGCGAAGCTGGCGGTCTCGGCCGCGACCATCAAGAGGAACCACACCGGGTCCAGGTCCCGAAGACCCCGCCACGACGAGAAGACGGAGACCAACGCCGGCCACAGCGTGTAGAGCGCGATGCCGGTGGCCACGAGGAGCACCGCCGATAGCGCCGGCCGGCCGCGACGACCGGGGCCGAGCCACCGGGCCCGCGTCGCCGGCGGCTGCTTCACCGCCATGCTCTCCGGCCCTTCGGGCAGGTTGCCTTCTCCTAGGTTCAGCGGCACACGCTCACCGTCTGTGAGATGATGCTCTGCCAGACTACTGCTCGCGTAGGGGTCGGGCAAGCGCGCCGCGCTGCATCTTCCGTTGCGCGGACGCCGCTCGCTCTGGACGCCGCCCCGAGGGCCGCGCGTTGCCGCATATGAGCCGATGCTCTAAAGTCTGCTATCGTTGGTCACCGCGCCGCGGGCGGGCTCGTCCCTGCAACCCCGGCTGGACACTGCGACGACAGAGGGAAGAGCCACCATGACGGTCATCGAGGCATTGGAACAACAGCAACTGCGGTCCGATATCCCGCAGTTCAAAGCTGGAGACACGCTGAAGGTCCACTTCAAGGTCATCGAAGGGAGCCGGGAGCGGATCCAGGTCTTCCAGGGCATCTGCATCAAGCGTCAGGGCGAAGGCGTGCGCGAGACCTTCACGGTGCGCAAGCAGTCGTTCGGCGTCGGCGTGGAGCGGACCTTTCCCGTGCACACGCCCAAGATCGACAAGATCGAGGTCACCGCGATCGGCGACGTACGCCGGGCGAAGCTCTACTACCTCCGCGAGCAAGGTAGGGAAGAAGGCGCGCGTCAAGGAGAAGCGGTTCTAGGAGCGTGAGGCTCTCCGGCCGCCAGGCACAGAAGAGCCCCCGATCCGCCGGCCGGCCAGCGGGGCAGCGGGGTCTTGGGATCCATCGTCGAGGTCGTCGTCATCGTGGCGGCGGCCTTCGTGCTGGCTCTGCTTGATCCAGCAGTTCGTGGTCAAGCCGTTCTACATCCCGTCGCCCTCCATGCAGCCCACCTTGGTCGAAGGCGACCGCGTGCTGGTGAACCGCTTCGTCTACCGCTTCGGTGAGCCGCACCGTCGTGACATCGTGGTCTTCCACCCGCCCGTCGACGAGAGCCAGGACTACATCAAGCGGGTGGTTGCCGTCGCCGGCGACCGGGTGGCGGTCAAGGACGGTAAGCTCTACATCAACGGCAAGGCTCAGGATGAGCCGTACCTCAAGGACGCGCACATCAACGGCACGTACCCGGAACGGACGGTGCCGCCCGGACGGATCTTCGTCATGGGCGACAACCGGAACAACAGCGGCGACAGCCGGGTCTTCGGCCCGGTGAAGATCTCGGAAGTCGTCGGCGAAGCGTTTCTGATCTACTGGCCGGTGACCAAGCTGCACTGGCTCTAGTCGGGGCGGGGGAGGAACGATGGTGAGCGCGGGGCATGCTGGCTCGGAGACCGGCCCTCCTCGGAAGCGGCGCTCGTCCCGGCGCTCCAGCCCCTTCCGCTTCGACCGGCACCTCCTCCAGGAAAGAGTCCCGGGCGCGACCCGGCTCGCGGGCGCGGACGAGGTGGGCCGGGGTTGCCTGGCGGGACCGCTGGTCGCCGCGGCCGTCACCCTGGACTACCGCGAAGGCTTGGAGCGCTCGCTGGAGGGCCTCAGCGATTCCAAGTCCCTGACGTCCGCCGCGCGCGATGACCTCTACCCTCGTCTCCTGCTGTCTGCTCACCGCATCTCGCTGGCCGTGGTCTCGCCCTGCAGCATCGACGAGACGGGTCTCCACCGCAGCAACCTGGCCGCTCTGGCTACCGCGCTGGAGGGGCTGGAGGGCGGCTACGACCTGGCGCTGGTGGATGGTTTCGACCTGCGCCGGCCCGATTTGAGGGCGCACGCCCTTCCCGACGGCGACTGGCGGAGCGCGGCCGTGGCCGCCGCCTCGGTGGTGGCCAAGGTAGCCCGGGACCGTCTCATGCGGGCCCTCGACGCCACCCATCCTGCCTACGGCTTCGCCGAGCACGTCGGCTACGCTACCCGGCAGCATCGAGAGGCGCTGGAAGCGCACGGGGTCACCGTCCTGCACCGCCGGACCTTCGCCTCGGTGGCGGCGCTGCTCGAGACCGGACGGGACTAGCTCGGCCCCTCCGGGCGCCCGCCGCGCCGCGCCGCCCGGAACTCGTCGGCCAGGATGCCGTAGACCGGGGTGTCCCAGTACCGTGCCCTGGAAGAAGTGCGCCTGGCGCAGCGTACCCTCGTGCACGAATCCCAGCCGCTCGTAGGTGGTGATCGCCCGCTCGTTGTAGGCCCAGACACGGAGCCAGGCCCGGTGGAGGTTCATGATGTCGAAGGCCCAGGTCAAGAGCTTGGTCAGCGCCGGCCTGTCCATAGCCGCGCCCGCGCCCCTCGGGCGCCAGGTAGATACCCACCTCTCCGCGCCGGTCGGCCGGGTCGATGTCGTGCAGGCCGGTGTTCCCCACGTGGCGGCCGCTCTCCGCCTCGATGACGGCGAACACGTAGTCGCTGCTCGAGGCCTGCATCGCCTGAAACCATCCCTCTTCCGTGGTGGCGGTGTTCATCGGTCCCTGCCAGGTGAGGTAGCGCAGCACCTCCTCGTCGGTATGGAACCATCGGAGGGTGGCCGGGATGTGACCGCGATCGAAGGGAAGCAGATAGACCGGTCGGCCGGAGAAGATGTCGAGGTCGCTCACTGTCGACTCCCCGCCTCGATTGTCGTCGAAGGTCCCTCGCAGCGACGCCCGCCGCGCGTCTCCTATCGATACCACACGGCGGCAGCCGCGCAACCCGGCGCCAAGGTCCAACCAAAGTCGGCTACTGCCTGCGACCGCCTGCATCTACGCTCGTCTCCTGGGTCGGCACGGTGGGAGGGTGGAGGGACATCGGGAGGTGGTGACGCGGGTGACACTGCGGATGGAGCGAGAGACCAAGCGGGTGGCGACGGGCCGGCTGGCGACGAACCGGGTGGCGACGGGGCGGCTGGCCGAGGGCATGGCTGCGGACTATCTTGTGAGCCAGCGATGGGTGATCCTCGAACGCAACGCGCGTACCCCGGCAGGCGAGTTGGACATCGTCGCCAAAGACGGGGCGTTGCTGGTCGCCGTGGAGGTGAAGGCTCGGCGAGGCTCCGCCTTCGGCGATGGGCTGGAGGCCATCGACCAGAGGAAGCAGCGGCGCCTTCGTAGCAGTATGGCCCTCTGGCTGGCGAAGAGCGAGACTGCCGCGGCCCTGGTCCGCTTCGATGCGATCGTCGTCGCGCTCGGCGAGGACGGCGTGCCTGTCGGGTTGGTGCACGTCCGCGACGTCATCGGAGACGGGCACTGAATGGGCGTGGCCTCGGTGGTGGGGTTCACCCTGTCCGGGGTGGAGGCGGTACCCGTGCGGGTGGAGGCCCACGTGCGTCCCGGCCTTCCCGGCATGACCCTCGTGGGGCTTCCCGGCCTGGCCGTCAAGGAAGCACGCGAGCGCATCCGTTCGGGAGCGGCCAGCGCCGGCGTGCCGCTCCCCACGCAGCGCATCACCGTCAACCTCTCCCCGGTCGACCTGCGCAAGGAGGGCTCGGGGCTCGACCTGCCCGTCGCCCTCGCCGTCCTCGCCGCCTCCGGTTACCTGCCGCCTGCCAGCGTGCGGGGAGTGGGCGCCCTGGGAGAGGTGTCCCTCGACGGTCTGATCCGTCCGGTGCGGGGCACCCTTCCCATGGCGGAGGCGGCCGGCGCCCAGGCCGGTCGGATGCTGCTGGTCCCTCTGGCCACCTTCACCGAGGCGCAAGAGGCCACCTCGATACCGGTCCTCGGTGTCTGCTCGCTGGTCGAGGCGATGGCCGTCCTGCGGGACGTGCGGGTACGCGACCGCCTGCTGGAGAGAGGACGGCGCTGGGCCCGACGCCGGCCGGCCGAGGATGACGACCGACCGGGGCGGGGCGGGCCCGATCTGGCGGAGGTCTCCGGTCACCGGCACGCCAAGCGCGCGCTGGAGGTGGCGGCGGCCGGCTCGCACCACGTCTTGATGGTCGGTCCGCCGGGGGCCGGCAAGACCATGCTCGCCCGACGCATCCCGTCGATCATGCCGCCTCTCACGCGCGAGGAAGCGCTCGAGGTCACCCGGGTGTGGAGCGTCGCCGGGCTCCGTGGCCCCGGAGAGGGCCTGGCCCGGCTTCGGCCGTTCCGCAGTCCGCATCACACCGCGTCGCGCGCCGCCCTGGTGGGCGGCGGCAGCCTTCCCCGCCCGGGGGAAGTGACGCTCGCCCATCGGGGGGTCCTCTTCCTGGACGAGCTGCCCGAGTTCGCCCGCGACGTGCTCGAGGCGTTGCGTCAGCCCCTGGAGGAGGGAGTGGTCGCCGTCAGCCGGCGGGGCGGCGCGTCGTTGTTCCCGGCGGCGTGCACCGTCGTCGGTGCCATGAACCCCTGCCCGTGCGGGTTTCTCGGACATCCGGTCAAGCCCTGCCGGTGTACCGCCACCCAGGCCGACCACTACCGGTCTCGAGTGAGTGGACCTCTCATCGATCGGATCGACCTCCTCATCGAGATCCCTCCGCTGTCGGTCACCGCGCTCGACGACGTCGAGCTACCCGAGTTCTCCAGCGTGGTGCGGGATCGGGTGGTCGCGGCGCGCGAGTTCCGACAGTCCATCGAGCGAGGCCGGGCGGACGTCCCCTCTCGGCGCCCGCCGGGCATGTTCGCCGCGTTGGAGATGGAGTTCGGGCTGCGCGAGCGCGGCCGCCGCCTGCTTCGCGAGGCCATGGACCGCGGGCTGCTCGGGGGGCGGGGCTACGTGCGCACGTTGCGGGTGGCCCGCACGCTGGCCGATCTGGAGGGCGAGTCGTCCGTGGGCGAAGGGCACGTCGCCGAGGCGCTGGCCCTGCGCCTCCCGGAAGGAGGCGGACCGTGGTCGTAGGGCCGTCTGGGGGAGACCCGCACCGGGCGGCAGGGGCGGACGGACCGACCCGCTCTCCGCGCTGGAGGGCTGCCCTGGGACTTTCCTGGGTGGCCGCGTCCGGATGCCGCAGCCCGCTGCCCCTGCTGCACCGTCTGCCGCCCGAGGTGCTGTGGGCCGCGCCGTGTCGGGACCTGATCGATGCGGGTCTCGCTCCGGCCGCTGCCTCCCGCTTCGTCGAGCGCCGGACCGCCTGCCCCGTCAGGGCCGTGGCCGCGTCGGTGGAGGAGCTCCGGTGGAGGCCGACCTCGGTTCCTGCCCTTCGGCGAAACGGGGTATCCGCAGGAGTTCCTGCAGCTTCCCGCACCGCCGGCCGGTCTGTTCGTCGTCGGGCGCGACGGAGCCTGGGAGGCGCTCGCCTCCTGTCCGCGAGTGACCATCGTCGGGACGCGGCGCGCCTCGAGCTACGGCCTGCAGGTGGCCGACCGGGTCGCGCACGTCTTCGCGCGCGCCGGCGTGGGCGTCCTCAGCGGGCTGGCGCTGGGCATCGATGGACGGGCGCACCTGGGCGCGCTGCGCGCGGGCGGGCTCACGGCCGGCATCGTGGGCAACGGACCGGAGGTGGTCTACCCGCGGCGGCACCGGGAGCTTCGTCGGCGCATCGTGGCCTCCGGCGCCGTTCTCGGAGAACTGCCGCCCGGGCACCCCGCCGAGCCCGTGGACGTTCCCCCTGCGGAACCGGCTGCTGGCCTCACTGGGGGACGCCGTCATCGTCGTTGAGGCCGGCCCGCGAAGCGGGGCTCTGATCACCGTCGAGGTCGCCGCGGAGTTGGGTCGGCCCGTCTTCGCGGTGCCCGGGCCCATCGTCGGCGAGACCCATGTGGGCTGCAACCGTCTGCTCTACGATGGGGCCACGCCACTGTTCGACCCCGAGCAGGCGTTGGAGGATTTCCTCCGACTGACCAGAATGGAGAGAGGACCCCGGCGAGCGGCGCTCACCGCTGCCGTCGGCGCCACCGGCGGCCCCGCCGACCTGGGCAGCGTGGAGCGTCTCGTGCTGCTGGCTCTGGATCGCGGCCCGTCTAGCATCGACCAACTGGCCTCGGCGGTCGGCGCCGACGTGGGGGAGGCTTCGAGGGCGCTCACGCTTCTGGAGCTACGGGGGCTGGTGGCACGGGCGGGCCCGGGCTGCTACCGGCGCATGTGATGGGCGTCGATGCGGAAGGAGCGGGTTGGACGAGGACGCGCAAAGCCGGTCTGTTTCACTCTCCGACCTCGATGCCGCCATCGTCTCCTACGTGCGGGGGCTGGTCGCCGCGGACTACAGTCCCAGGACGGTGGACGCTTCCCGGCGGGACCTGACCCAGCTGCGCGTCTTCCTGGCCCAGCACGAGGTCCGCACGCCGGAGGAGGTCACCCGCGCCCATCTGCGCGCCTTCGCCGCCGACCTCGCGGAGCACGGTTCTCCCTCGGGGGCGCCCTACGCCCGCTCGACCATCGCGCGCAAGCTGTCGGTCGTCCGCCGTTTCTTCCAGTTCTGCGAACAGGAGGGGCTGGTCCCCCGGGACCCGGCTCTCGGTCTGCCCTCGCCCAAGCTCCCCCGTCGACTCCCGCAGGTGCTGACGCCCGAGGAGATGGCACACCTGCTGGATGCCGTCGGCGTGGGCGACCCGCTCTCACTGCGGGACCGGGCACTGCTCGAGTTGCTATACTCGTGCGGTTTGCGGAGCCAGGAGGTGATCGACCTCCGCCTGCGGGACATCGACACGGTCGCCCGGGAAGTACGCGTCCGAGGGAAGGGAAGGAAAGTGCGGATCGTTCCGGCCGGTCAGGTGGCCTTGGACGTGCTGGACCGGTACGTGCGCCATGCCCGTCCCCTCTTCGCTTCCCGCGCCAAGACTCCGAGCGACGCGCTCTTCCTCAGCCGCAACGGCCGCCCCCTGTCCCCATCGGATGTCCGGCGGCGCCTGCTGATGCACCTGCAGCAGGTCAGCGACACCGCGGGCGTCTCTCCCCACACGGTACGGCATTCGTTCGCCACCCATCTGCTCGAGGGCGGAGCGGACCTGCGCTCCATCCAGGAACTGTTGGGCCACGCTTCCCTGCGCACCACCCAGGTGTACACGCACGTCTCGCCCACCCACCTGCGCGCGGCCTATCGCCGCGCCCATCCGCGGGCTTAGCGGCCGATGTCGGTGGACGAGCAGCGAAAGGCCCACGACCTCGCCGAGCTGTGGCGCCGGTACAAGGACTACGCCGACAAGCATGCCCGGGACGAGCTGATCCTGGCCTACTCCCCGCTGGTCAAGTACGTGGCCGGGCGGATGGGCTCCGGCCTCCCCGCCCACGTGGAGGAGGTCGACCTCATCTCCTACGGTCTGCTGGGGCTGATCGGGGCGCTGGAGCGGTTCGACCCGTCCCGGAACATCAAGTTCGAGACGTACGCCATCTCGCGCATCAAGGGCTCGATCATCGACGAGTTGCGCGCGCTCGACTGGGTGCCCCGCTCGGTGCGGAGTTGGGCGCGTCAGGTGGAGCGGGCCGTGACGAAGCTGGAGAACCAGCTGACGCGCGCCCCGTCGGACGAGGAGATCGCCGGCGAGCTCGGGATCGGTGTCCCCGAGTTCCAGGACATCCTGCTGCAGATCAGCTCGGCCTCCATCGTCGCCTTGGACGAGTTCTGGACGCTCAGCGGCACCGGCGGCGACAAGGTCAGCCTGATGGACACCATCGAGGACCGCCGTGCCCCGGACCCGTCTCGCGCCTACGACATCCAGGCGGTCAAGGAGCTTCTGGCCGACGCCATCAAGCGCCTGCCCGAGCGCGAGAAGATCGTCATCGGCCTGTACTACTACGAGGGCCTGACCCTGAAGGAGATCGGCGAGATCCTGGGGGTGACGGAGTCCCGCATCTCCCAGCTCCACACCAAGGCCATCTTGCGCCTCAAGGGTCGCATCAAGGAGGACCTGGAGCCCGGCTCGCTCTCCGCCTGAGCCGTGGGTCGCCCGCCCCCGGGTCGCTGACCGGAGCGCCCACTATGCCTGTGCTACACTACGTCGGTTCTGTCCCCGAACCTGCGGAGTACACCCTTCGCCGTGGTGCCGTTCTTACGGTTGCGCGCGGGGGCCGCGGGGGTTCGCCTCACAACCACAGAAAGGACCGAGAATGCCTGCTGCCAGCATGAAGCAGCTGCTCGAGTCCGGTGTCCACTTCGGCCACCAGACCCGGCGCTGGAATCCCAAGATGAAGCCCTTCATCTTCACCGATCGCGGTGGCATCCACATCATCGACCTGCAGAAGACGACCAAGCTTCTGGACAAGGCCTACGACTTCGTCCGCAACATCTCCGAGCGGAACGGCACGGTGCTGTTCGTGGGCACGAAGAAGCAGTGCCAGGACGCCATCCGCGAGCAGGCGAGCCGCGTGGACATGCCGTTCGTGTCGCATCGGTGGCTGGGTGGGTTGCTGACCAACTTCGCCACCATGCACAGCCGGATCAACCGGCTCCATGAGTTGCGCCGGTTGAAGACGGAGGGCGCGCTCGAGCTGCTGCCCACCAAGGAACGCATGAACATGGAGCGGGAGCTGGAGAAGCTCGAGACCAACATCGGTGGCGTGGCGAACATGGAACGGCTGCCCGATGCCGTCTTCGTCATCGATCCGAAGCGGGAGGCGATCGCCACCAAAGAGGTCAACAAGCTGGGCATCCCGTTGATCGGCCTGGTCGACACCAACTGCGACCCGGACGAGGCGGACTACATCATCCCCGGCAATGACGACGCCATCCGGTCGTGCGGTCTGATCATCAGCACCCTGGCCCGCGCCATCGAGGAGGGCAAGCACAAGGTGAGCCCGGCGGAGTTCGCGGCTGCGGAGCAGGCGCCGGCGGCCGGCGAAGCCGCGGCGGCCGACGAAGCCCCGCGGCCGAGACCGAGCCCGCTGCGGCAGAGACCGCACCGGCGGAGGCCGAAGCCGAGCCCGCCGCGGTGGCCGAGAGTCCGGAGCCTGCCGGCGACGCACCCGCGGCCGAGTAACGACCCAGCCGCCGGGCAACGACCCGCGGCCGGGTGACGGGGTTCGACCGAGCAACGCCCCGCGGCATAGGACCCCGACTTTTCGGGGGATATCGGAGAGAACGAGCGACGGCCGGGTGGCCGTCTGGAGGTGAACGTTGGAGATCAGCGCCAAGGTGGTGAAGGAGCTCCGGGAGAAGACCGGGGCCGGCATGATGGACTGCAAGCGGGCTCTGGAAGAGGCCGCCGGCGACATGGACGAGAGCATCAAGATCCTGCGGACCAAGGGCATGGCCTCCGCCGACAAGAAGGCCGCGCGCACCGCGAACGAGGGTCTGGTCGATTCCTACATCCACATGGGTGGCAAGATCGGCGTGCTGGTCGAGGTCAACTGCGAGACCGACTTCGTCGCCCGCAACGAGGAGTTCAAGGCCTTCGTCCACGACGTGGCGATGCAGGTGGCCGCCGCCTCGCCTCGCTGGGTGTCCCGCGAGGACGTCCCCGAGGAAGAGCGGGCCAAGGAGATGGACATCTACACGGCGCAGGCGCAAGAGACCGGCAAGCCCGCGAACGTGGTCGAGAAGATCGCCGAAGGCAAGCTGAACAAGTGGTACGAGCAGGTAGTCCTCCTGGACCAGCCGTTCGTCAAGGAGCCGAGCGTGACCATCGACCAGCTCCGGCGCGAGCTGATCGGGAAGATCGGCGAGAACATCGGTATCCGGCGCTTCGCCCGCTTCCAGCTGGGCGAGGAGTTGTAGACAGAGGGGCGGCGCGACGGCGCCGCCCCTCTTCTTTCGAGGGCGGTCGGCGAGCGAGGAGCGGACGTGACTGACGACGAGGTCGTGGTGCCGGGCGGTTCCATCTACGGCCGCGTGGTGCTCAAGCTGAGCGGCGAAGCGCTGACCGGCGAGCAGGCCAGCGGGATCGACGTCCGGGTGATGGCCTTGGTCGCCGGGGAGATCCGGGACGCGCCTCCGCTTGGGCGTGGAGATGGCCATCGTCGTGGGCGCCGGCAACATCTTCCGCGGGGTGGCCGGCAGCGCCAAGGGGATGGAGCGGGCCAGCGCCGACTACATGGGCATGATCGCCACGGTGATCAACGCCATGGCCCTGCAGGACGCCCTGGAGAAGATGGGCGTGCACACCCGGGTCCAATCGGCCATCGCCATGCAGGAGGTGGCCGAGCCCTACATCCGGCGCCGCGCCATCCGCCATCTGGAGAAGGGGCGCGTGGTGATCTTCGCCGCCGGCACCGGCAATCCGTTCTTCACCACCGACACCGCTGCCGCCCTGCGTGCCCTGGAGATCGGCGCCGACGCGATCCTGATGGCCAAGCGCAAGTTCGACGGAGTCTACGACGCCGACCCCGAGATCGACCCGCAGGCCCGGTTCCTCCCCCGGCTCACCCATCGCGAAGCGCTGGAGCGGAACCTCAAGGTCATGGACTCTACCGCGCTCACTCTGTGCATGGACAACGGCCTCCCGCTCCGGGTGTTCAACATGAGCGTGTCCGGTAACGTCCTGCGCGTCCTCCGGGGAGAGCCCGTGGGCACGGTGGTATCATGGGACGCCAACGGGGGAGGCTAGCGCCCCGTCCACGCTGGTTGGCTTGAACCCCGCGTTGCTGCGGGGAGAGGACCCGTTGCCGGAGGGAGAGAACCGATGGTCAAGGACCTGATCGAGGACGGGAAGCGCCGCATGGAAGGCGCCGTCGAGGCGCTGCGCTCGGAGTTCAACACGGTGCGGACCGGCCGGGCCTCCACCGCGTCTGCTCGACCGCGTGAGCGTGGACTACTACGGCACCCGTACTCCCCTGAAGCAGCTGGCCAACCTGGGCGCTCCCGACCCCCGCACCCTCTCCATCACGGTGTACGACAAGGGAGCGGTCAACAGCGTGGTCCGCGCCATCCAGGAGTCCGACCTCGCTCTGACGCCCAACACCGACGGCAACGTCGTGCGGCTCAACATCCCCCCTCTGACCGAGGAACGGCGCAAGGACCTGGTCCGCCTGGTGGGCAAGATGTCCGAGGAGCAACGGGTCGCCGTCCGCAACATCCGCCGGGACGTCATCCACGATCTCAAGGAGCTGAAGAAGGAGGGGGAGATCTCCGAGGACGACGAGCGGCGCGCCGAAGAGGAGACGCAGAAGCTGACCGACGGCTTCGTCGAGCGCATCAACGAGCTGCTTCGTCACAAGGAGGAGGAGATCCTCGAGGTCTGAGATGGGCTTGGCTGCCTGGCTCAAAGCGGCCCGTTCCGGCCTGAGGCGAGGGCCCCGCGAGAAGGCACAGCCTCTTCCCTCCGGCTCCGTCCCCTTCCACGTCGCCATCATCATGGACGGCAACGGTCGCTGGGCCGCGCGTCGTCATCTTCCTTCCATGGCCGGTCATCGGGCCGGGACCCAGGCGTTGAAGCGCACGGTCAAGGCGGCCGTGGCTCGAGAGATCCGCCAGCTGACCGTCTTCACCTTCTCCACCGAGAATTGGACGCCGGCCCGAGGACGAGGTGCAGGGGTTGATGGCGCTGTTGGCCGAGTCGATCGACAACGAGGTGGACGAGCTGGACGAGCAGGGCGTCCAGGTGATCTTCATCGGCCAGTGGGAGACGCTGGCCCCCAGCCTTCAGGAGCGCATGCGCCAGGCGCAGGAGCGGACCCTGGGGAACGATCGGATGACCCTGTTCGTGGCCCTGAACTACGGTGGCCGCGCCGAGATCGTGGACGCCGTCAACCGGGCGCTTGTCGACGGGGTGAAACCGGGTGCCCTGGCCGAGGCCGACGTCGCCCGGCATCTCTACGCCCCGCAGATGCGCGAGCCGGATCTGATCATCCGCACCTCGGGCGAACGGAGGCTCTCCAACTTCCTGCTCTGGCAGTCCGCCTACTCCGAGTTCCACTTCTCCGACGTCTTCTGGCCCGACTTCGGTCCGGAGCACCTGGACGCGGCCCTGCACGACTACGCCACCCGGGAGCGCCGATTCGGCGGGCGCCGCGAGGGAAGCGGTGCTTAGGTCCCGGCTGCTCGTCGCGGCGCTGGGTGTGCCCCTGGGGATCCTGATCCTGGTCCGCGGGGGCCTCCTGTTCCTGCTCGCGGCCGTCTTCCTGACCTTGCTGGGCCTGCACGAGTTCTATACGCTCGTCCGACCCTACCGTCCCAACCTGCTCGTGGGCTATCTGGGCGCGCTGGCGTTGATCGGGGGAGCGGCGGCGTCGGGGAGGACCGGATTGTTGGCGGCGGTGACCGCCTTGCCCTTCCTCCTGTTCCTCTGGGGGAGTGGAGGTCGTATCGGTCACCACCTGGTCGGCCGGATGGCGGTCACCCTGGTCGGGGTGCTGTGGATCGGTGTGGGCTTCGGCAGCCTGTTGCTGCTCCGGGCGCTGCCTCACGGCTTCGCTCTGACGTTGATCCCGCTGGGCGGCGCCTGGTTGGCCGACACCTTCGCCTACGGGACCGGGCGTCTGCTCGGGCGGCACCGGCTCGCGCCCCGCATCTCGCCGAAGAAGACCGTGGAGGGGGCGATCGGCGGGTTCGCCGGAGCGGTCCTGTTCGCGGTCGGGGTGAAGATCTACTCGCCCTGGTTGCCCTGGGGGCCCGCCGTGCTGCTCGGGCTGATCGTGGGACTGGCCGGGCTGATGGGCGACCTCTTCGAGTCCATGGTCAAGCGCGACCTCCAGGTGAAGGATTCCGGCAGCCTGCTGCGCGGGCACGGTGGCATTTTGGACCGGTTCGACTCCGTGCTCTTCTCGGGGGTGGCGGCGTACTGGGGAGTGGTCGTGTTGCTGGCCGGCGTGATCGAGGGCCTGCGATGAGCGCTCTCCGAGATAGCGAAAGGGGGGCAGCGGCGTGAAGCGGGTGCTCGTCCTGGGATCCACCGGCTCCATCGGCGTCCAGGCTCTCGAGGTGATCGCCTCGCGGGGAGACCTCTCGGTGGCGGGCCTGTCCTGCGGCCGTCGGCTCGACATGCTCTTGGACCAGGCCACGTCGTTCGGGGTCGAGGACGTGGCGGTGGCGGCCGAGAAGGCGGTCGGCAGTCTTCCCGGTCTCTACCCCGAGCTGCGTTTTCGGAGCGGCCCGGACGCGGCCGCCCGTTTGGTGCGCGAGGTGGACTGCGATCTCGTCCTCAACGCCATCGTGGGTTTCGCCGGCCTGCCCGCCACGGTGGCCGCCCTGGAGCTGGGCCGGCCGCTGGCGCTGGCGAACAAGGAGAGCCTGGTCAGCGGAGGATCGTTCGTCACCGGCCTCGCCGCCGACCGGGGGGTGGAGATCCTTCCGGTGGACTCCGAGCACTCCGCCCTCTACCAGTTGCTGGCCGGCGAAGCGCCGGAGGCGGTGGCCTCTCTGGTCGTCACGGCGTCCGGCGGCCCCTTCCGGGGCCGGTCCGCCCCGGACCTGGCCGACGTCACCCCGCGACGACGCGCTGGCGCACCCCACCTGGCGGATGGGCGCGAAGATCACCATCGACTCGGCCACGCTGATGAACAAGGGGCTGGAGGTGATCGAGGCGCACCACCTCTTCGCCGTGCCGTACGATCGGATAGAGGTGGTGGTGCACCCGCAGTCGTTGGTGCATGCGCTGGTGCGGCTGGTCGACGGCGCCCTGCTGGCTCATCTGGGTACGCCGGACATGCGCGTGCCCATCGCCTATGCGCTCGATCACCCCCGCCGGTTGCCCCTGCGGACCGCGCCCCTCGATCTGGCCGCGGTCGGCGCCCTGACCTTCGAGCCCGCGGACCCCGGGACGTTCCGTTGCCTCTCCTTGGCCCGGCAGGCCGGCGAGGCGGGCGACGCCGCCACCTGCGTCCTCAACGCGGCCAACGAGGTCGCCGTCGACGCGTTTCTCGCAGGCAGGCTATCCTTTCTGGGTATAGCTGACCTGGTGGAAGCCGTCCTGGAGCGTATCGACAGTCGGCCGCCGAAGAGCTTGGAAGAGGTCGTCGCCCTCGACGGGCGAGCGCGGCGCGAAACGGCAGAGCGATTGCGCGACGTATCCTGAACGGCGGACGATAAGAGCGGCAGAGCGGCCGACGAGCGGTCGCGGGAGCGGGTCACATGGGCACAGTCACCGGCATCGTCGTCGCCCTCATCGGGCTGGGTTTCCTCGTGCTCGCGCACGAGTTCGGGCACTTCATGGTCGCGAAGGCGACCGGCATGCGCGTGGAGGAGTTCAGCATCGGTTTCGGGCGTTTCCTGGTCAGCCGACGCATCGGGGAGACCATCTACGGCATCTCGCTGGTGCCGTTGGGCGGCTATGTGCGGGTCACCGGGATGCACCAGGAGGAGTTCCAGGCCCGCGTCGACGCGGTCGAGGAACGGCGGAGGAAGGCGGAGGCCGAAGGGAAGCCCGTCAAGGACCTGGAGGCCCGGCTGAGCGGGGCGCCGGCCATGACCGACGAGGAGGTCGTGCAGACCCCTCCCGAACGGCGGTACTACACGCATCCGGTCTGGCAGCGCATCCTGTTCATCGGGGCGGGCGTCACCATGAACGTGATCGTGGCGTTCGTGCTGCTGACGATCGTCGGCTTCCAGGGCTTCATCCAGCCCACCACCACCCTGCAGCAGGTGGAGGCGGGGAGCCCGGCCGCGGTGGCCGGTCTGAAGCCCGGTGACACGGTGCTGAGCATCGACGGGGTGTCCGTCAAGCAGTGGCCGGACATGCAACAGGTCATCCGGGAGAACGCGGGGAAGAAGGTGACCCTGGTCGTGGAGCGCGACGGCGCGAAGCAGGACCTGACCGCCACCATCGCCACCCGCAACAACACGGGCTTCCTGGGAGTGTCCCCCACCACCAAGCGGGTCGATCCGGGGCCGATCGAGTCGGTCCGGTTCGGAGCCGCCCGGACGGCCGAGTTCTTCTCGCTGACCTTCAAAGGCATCGGCATGATGATCACGGGCTCGGCGCCGGTGCTCGGACCCCAGGGGGTGTCCGGCCCGGTCGGCATCGTCCAGGTGTCCAGCGAGGCGGTGCAGGGAGGCTTCTTCCTGGTGCTCTTGGCCTTCATCAGCGTGCAGCTGGCCATCATCAACCTCATCCCCCTGCTGCCTCTGGACGGCGGGCACATCCTCTTCAGCCTCATCGAGAAGGTGATGGGCCGGGCCGTCTCGCTGCGCACCTTCGAGAGCATCTCCCTGGTGGGCATCGGCCTCTTCCTGCTGCTCGCCCTGGTGGCTACCACGAACGACCTGGGTCGCCTCTTCGGCGTCGTGGGTCTGTAGGCCGGGAGAGGAACGGTTGTTCAGCCTCCGCCAGGTGTCGGTCGGAGGGGTGCCCGTCGGCGGCGACGCCCCCGTGGCCATCCAATCGATGACGAACACCCGCACCGAGGACGTGGGGGCGACCCTCTACCAGGTGCGGGCCCTGGCGACGGCGGGCGCGGTGCTCGTGCGGGTGGCGGTGCCGCACCGGGAGGCGCTCGCCGCGCTGCCCGGGCTGGTGGCCGATTCGCCCGTGCCTCTGGTCGCCGACGTCCACTTCGACGCGGACCTGGCCGTCGGCGCCCTGCGGGCCGGTGCGGCGGCGGTCCGCATCAACCCGGGCAACATCGGCGGGCGGGATCGGGTCGAGGCCGTCGTCGAGGCGGCCAAGGAGCACGGCGCGGTCATCCGGATCGGGGTGAACAGCGGTTCGCTCCAACGGGATCTCCGCAGCATGGAGGAGACCGACCCGGCCGGGGCCCTGGTGGAGTCGGCGGTCCGCTTCTGCGCGCTCTTCGAGGAGCTGGATTTCCAGGAGCTCAAGGTGTCGGTCAAGTCGTCCTCTCCGGTCGTCTCCATCGATGCGAACCGCCGGCTGTCGCTCCGGATCCCCTACCCGCTGCACCTGGGCGTGACCGAAGCCGGGACCCCCTGGACCGGCACCATCCGCAGCAGCGTGGCCCTGGGAGCCCTCCTGGCGGAGGGAGTGGGCGACACCATCCGCGTCTCGCTGACCGGCGACCCGGTGGAGGAGGTCCGCGTGGCCCGGGAGATCCTGCGCAGCCTGGGCCTGGCCCCCGGCGGTGCCCGGCTCATCTCCTGTCCCACCTGCGGCCGCACGCAGATCGGCCTGGAATCGCTGGCGGTGGAGGTCGAGCGGAGGCTGGCCGAGCTCGAGGACGAGCTGGGCGGATTGGGAGAAGGGCTCGAGGTGGCGGTGATGGGCTGCATCGTCAACGGTCCGGGGGAGGCCCGCAAGGCGGACTTCGGGATCGCCGGAGGTCAGGGAGAAGGCGTCATCTTCGCCGGGGGCCGGCCCATCCGGAAGGTGCCGCAGGACCGGCTCATCGACGAGCTGTTCATCCAGATCCATGCCTGGATGGACGAGCGCCGGCTGCCGCCCGACGGAGCCGACGACTCGACGTGAGATCCGGGGACGGGGACGGCGTGGAGACTTCCGCATGAGGGTCGACCGGATCGACCACATCTCCATCGCCGTCAGGGACCTGGAGGCGGCGCGGGCGGTCTGGGAGCCGATCCTGGGCAGAGATGGGCCGGACGACTCCTACGTCGACGAACGGGAGCACCTGCGGGTGCACCGCTACTGGGTGGGCGAGGTGGGCTTCGAGCTCATGGAATCCACCACCCCCGACGGCGAGGTGGCGAGGTTCGTCGCCGAGCGGGGCGAGGGCATCATGCTGATCAGCCTTCACGTCGACGACGCCGCGGCCGCTCTCGGCGAACTGGAGGACGGCGGCTACCGGACGCTCGGCCCGCCGCAGCCGTTCCGGGGCGGTCGCTACGGGTTCGTGCACCCTCATTCGGCCACCGGCGTGCTTCTGGAGCTGATCGACCAGCCGCCGGCCGGCTCCGCCGACCCCCGGGCCTGAGAGGGCGCGCGGCCGGCCCGCGTCCGGGCGCCGCGTTCGCCGTCCGCTTCTGCCGTCTTGCCTCCGTCGCTCCCCTGAGGGAACATGGCCTGGCCGCGGGCGTGATCCCGCCCGCGGACGGTCGTCAGGTCCTCCACCACCAGACAAGGAGTGTCGATGCGGGCCTCCCAACTCTTCATGCCCACTCTCAAGGAGGACCCCTCCGACGCCGAGGCGGTCAGCCACCGTTTGCTGGTGCGCGGCGGCTTCGTCCGTCAGTTCGCCGCCGGCATCTATATCTTCCTGCCCCTCGGTTGGCGTGTGATGGAGCGGATCGACCGCATCATCCGCGAGGAGATGGACGCCATCGGGGCGCAGGAGCTCTCGATGCCGACCCTCCAGCCGTCCGATGTCTGGGTGCAGTCCGGCCGCTACGAGGCGATCGGCTCGGAGATGTTCCGCTTCCAGGACCGTGGTGACCGGCCCATGGTCCTGGCCATGACCCACGAGGAGGTCTTCACCTGGCTGGCCGGACGGGAGCTGCGCTCCTACCGCGACCTGCCCCAGATCTGGTACCAGATCCAGCTGAAGTTCCGGGACGAGCCCCGACCGAAGAGCGGGCTGCTGCGGGTGAGGGAGTTCCCCATGAAGGACTCCTACAGCTTCGATCTGGACGTGGAGGGCCTGGAGGCCAGCTACGCCAAGCACATCCAAGCCTACGACCGCATCTTCCAGCGCTGCGGTCTGCGCTTCCACTTCGTGGAGAGCGACACCGGCATCATGGGTGGGCTGGGCGCGCACGAGTACATGGCGCCGTCAGAGGCCGGAGAGGACCGCGTGGCCCTCTGCCCGCGTTGCGGCTACGCCGCCAACGTGGAGATGGCCCGGTCGGTGGCCACCGGCCCCGAGGGAGAGGTGCCGGACGTGCTCGAGGAGGTGTCCACCCCCGGCCGGCGCACCATCGCCGAGGTGAGCGAGTTCCTGTCCCTGCCGCCCTCCTCTCTGGTGAAGTCGCTGCTCTACCTCGCCGGCGACCGACCGGTGCTGGCGCTGGTGCGAGGGGATCACGAACTGCACGAACTCAAGCTGGCGCGCCACCTCCGGGAGGTGGCGCGCCCGGCTCATCCCGACGAGGTGCGGGAGCACCTGGGCGTGGAGGTGGGCTTCGTGGGGCCGGTGGGGATCGACGCAGCGCGGGTGCGCCTGGTCGCGGACGAGGCGCTGCGGCCGGACGGCCCGGGCGGCGCCCGGGCCTACGTCACCGGGGCCAACCGGGCGGACACCCACCTGCGTGGCGTGGTGTTCGGGCGCGACGTGGAACCCGAGTGGGCCGACCTTCGGGAAGCCGCGGCCGGGGACGCGTGCCCCACCTGCGCCGGACCGCTGGTCATCGAGCAAGCCATCGAGATCGCCAACATCTTCAAGTTGGGCACCAAGTACTCCGACCCGCTGCATGCCACCGTCCTGGCGGAGGACGGCACCGAGCGGCCCCTGGTGATGGGATCGTACGGGATCGGCCCTGGTCGCATCGCCGCTGCAGCCGTGGAGCAGCGTCACGACGACCGGGGCATCGTCTGGCCAAAGGCCATCGCCCCTTTCGACGTGCAGCTCGTCCAGGTGCAGGCCAAGGACGAGACCCAGACGGCGGTCGCCGACCAGGTGTACCGGACCTTGGCCGACGCCGGCTGGTCGGTGCTCTGGGACGATCGGGAGGGACGTCCCGGCGTCAAGTTCGCCGATGCGGACCTGCTGGGCTGCCCGGTGAGGGTCACCGTCGGCCGGGGCGCCGCCTCGGGGACGGTCGAGCTGCAACCGCGGGCCGGGGGGGAGCGCGAGGATGTCTCGATCGCGGACCTACCCGAACGGGTCCGCTCGATATGGGAACGGGCGGACTAGCCTGCGCTATACTTTCCCTCGCGAGCAGGCACTTCTTGGCCGCGGCCGCGCCCGTCCGGGGCGCTCACTGGTTGCCGCCTCCCGGCCCGGATGGTATACTCCCGGCAGCGAAAATCAACTCTAGTCGTTCCTGAGGGAGAGTGGGTTCGGTCGGGCCCGCTTTTTTTGTGTGGGGTCGGACGTGAAGCTGACGGAACCATGGGTGCAGGAGGTCATCGACAGCGAGTTCGATGACGTGGAGTTGGTCGCCTTGGAGAACGCGGGCAACCAGCGCCGCCGCATCGTCCGGCTCTTCGTGGACCGCCCCGGCGGGGTGGACCACGAGTTGCTCGCGCGGGTGTCGCAGCGGGTGGGGACCGCTCTGGACGAGGCCCGGCTCGCCGAGGGACCGTACACGCTGGAGGTGAGTTCGCCTGGGCTGGATCGTCCCCTGACCAAGCCGCGTCATTTCGCGGAACGGGTAGGAAAGAAGGTATGGGTACGGACCCACGCGCCGGTCGACGGACGGAAGGTATGGCAGGGCGAGTTGGTGCAGGCGGACGAGACCGGGATCGTGGTCCGAGAGGGCGACGACGAGGCTCGGATCGCGTTCGGCGACGTGGTGAAGGCGCATCTAGTGTACGAGTTCGAGTAGGGGAGACACGATGAACAAAGAGACGATCGAGGCGCTGCGCCAGATCGAGAAGGAAAAGAGCATCCCCTTCGACGTGCTCATCGACGCGCTGGAGGATGCCCTCCATTCCGCCTACAACAAGACGGCCAACGCGGTTCCTTTCTCCGAGGTCAAGATCGACCGGGAATCGGGCGAGATCCACGTGTTCCAGCTGATCTTCCCCGAGGGCCAAGAGCCCGACGTGGAGGACGAAGAGGCGGAGATCGACACCTCCATGGCCGAACGCGTGGAGGTCACCCCCGACGACTTCGGCCGGATCGCGGCACAGACCGCCAAGCAGGTGATCTACCAACGCATCCGCGAGGCCGAGCAGGACATCTTCTTCCGGGAGTACTCCGACCGTCTGGGCGAGATCGTCACCGGCATCGTGCAGCAGTCCGACAATCGCTACACCCTGGTCGACCTGGGCAGGGTGGAAGCGCTGCTGCCCAAGAGCGAGCAGGTGCCGACCGAGCGCTACGACCACGGCACGCGGATCAAGGCCGTGATCAAGGAGGTCTCGCAGAACCCCAAAGGCCCGCCGATCATCCTGTCGCGCCGCAGCGAAGAGTTGATCCGCCGGCTCTTCGAGCTCGAGGTGCCCGAGATCGCCGACGGGCTGGTGGAGATCGTCGGGGTCGCCCGCGAGCCGGGCTATCGCTCCAAGATATCGGTGATCTCGCACAGCGACGGAGTGGACCCGGTGGGTGCCTGCGTGGGTCCGAGGGGCTCTCGCGTCCGCATGGTCGTGTCCGAGCTGCGGGGGGAGAAGATCGACATCATCCCCTACAACGACGAGGCTGCTCGGTTCGTCGCCAAGGCTTTGTCTCCCGCCCGGGTGCGGGAGGTGCTGCTGGACGACGAGAACCTGGAAGCGACGGTCGTCGTCCCCGACGATCAGCTGTCGCTGGCGATCGGGCGGGACGGGCAGAACGCCCGGCTGGCCAACCGGCTGACCGGATGGAAGATCGACATCAAGTCCGAGACCGAGATGTCGGAGGAAGAGAGCAGCTACGACGTGGGCGAGGAGCAGCAACCGGTGGCCGACGGCCGCTGCCACGCATTGACCGTCGGCGGCAAGCGCTGCCCGAACGCGGCCTTGCCAGACAGCCTGTACTGTGGCATACCCTCTCATCAGGCTCTGGCTGCTGCGCCGGAGCAGCGACGGGGAGGCGAGTAGGGACGGCAGGAAGCGTAGCTCAGCGGAGCGATCGCGCCGCGCCGGAGCGACGGTGCATAGCGTGCGGCCGCCGCGGACCGCAGCGATCCTTCGTCCGTTTCCACGTGGAGGCGCGAGAGGCAGGACGCTGGGTCGTCCCGGACGAAGGCCGGGCGCGGATCGGCCGAGGGGCGTATCTTTGCAGGCAGATCGTGTGCCTGGATCAGGCGCTGAGGAAACGGGCCTTCGCTCGGGCCTTTCGACAGACGGTGATGACCGACCGGGAGTGGCTGCTCCGGGTCGTGGCGGGAGCAGACGGTAACGGCAAGGACGGCAGGTGAGAACGTGGCGAAACGAAGGATCTACGAGGTAGCCAAGGAGCGTGGCATGACCACGCAGGAGCTGGCGGATCGCCTCCGCGCCAACGGCGTGGAGGTCAAGAGCAACCTTTCGAGCGTGGAACAGAGCGACGTCGATCGCGTGCTCCAAAGACCGGCCAAGGCTCCCGAGACCGCCCCTGCCCCGGAACCCGCCCAGCCCGCGGGATCCGCCACCGCGACAGAACCTGCCCCTGCCCCTGCCGCCAAGCCCGCTGCCGCCAGCCACAAGAGTCCCGCCAAGCCCGCCGCTGCCAAGAGCCTCGCCAAGCCAGCCGCCGCCAAGCCTGCGGCATCCAAGCCCGCTCCAAAGACGAAGCCTATCGTCGAGGGCGAAGCCGGGCCGTCAACCACCACGGAGGCAGCCATCCCTGTCGAAGAGAAGCCCGCCGCTCCCGCGTCAGAGTCCCGCCGCCCCGCGGCCCGGCCCAGCGGACCGGGGCGCGAAGGCCGTCCCGCTCCCGAGCGCCCGACCCCCGCCGAGGGACCCCCTGCAGACCAGCGTCCCCCCGCCGCGCGCCCCGGCCAACCGCCTCGCCGCCCGGCCGGTCCGCCGCCGCGGCGCGGACGTCCTCGCCTGGACGACCTGCCCACCGTCGTGGGTCCCGGCGTGCCGGTACGCAAGGGCGTCAAACCTTCGGGTACGGTGCTCCGGAAGGGAGAAGAGCCGCCCAAGCCCGAGCCCAAGCCGCAGCGGCCTCCGGCCGCGGCCGAGGGTCGTCCGGGTGCCCCCGCCGACCGCTCCGGTCCGCGCCCGAGCGGACCCGCCGCCCCCGATCGAGGACCGCGCCCGCCTCGGCCTGCCGGCACCGGATCGGCACCGGCTCCCGCTGGGGACCGCGGCCGTCCGAGCGGGGGCCCGCCCCGCCGCGGGCCCGCGCCTGCACCTGTTGCCGGCGGAGGAGGCCGCGTACGCCGAGGTGAGGACAAACCCTCCCGCCGCCGCGTGGTCATCGACTCTCAGGCCGGCCGCAAGAGTGGCAGGACCGGGGGAGGCAAGCAGAAGGGCGCCGCTCCCGTCCTGGAGGCGGAGCGCAAGCTGAAGCCGGCTCCCGGTACCGAGGGTCCGGTGAGCTTCCCCAGCGGGGCGACGGTCAAGGACCTGGCCGACCTGCTGGAAGTGCCGGCCAGCGAGATCATCAAGACCATGATGAAGCTGGGCGAGATGGTGACCATCACCCAGTCATTGCCCGACGACGTCGTCCTGATCCTCGCGGAGGAGCTGGAGCGACAGGTCGAGTTGACCCGGGCCGAGGACGACACCGTCGAGCCCGAGATCATCGACGACCCCGCGGACCTGCGCGAGCGCGGCCCGGTGGTCACCATCATGGGCCACGTCGACCACGGCAAGACGTCGCTGCTGGACGCCGTGCGCGAGACCGAGGTGGCCAAGAGTGAGGCCGGCGGCATCACGCAGCACATCGGTGCCTATCAGGTGCATCACAACGACCGCCTGGTCACGTTCATCGACACGCCGGGGCACGAGGCGTTCACCGCCATGCGGGCCCGCGGCGCCAAGGTGACCGACGTCGCCGTGATCGTGGTCGCCGCCAACGACGGCGTCATGCCGCAGACGATCGAGGCCATCGACCACGCCAAGGCCGCCGAGGTGCCCATGGTGGTGGCGGTCAACAAGATGGACCTGCCCGACGCCAACCCCGACCGTGTGAAGCAGCAACTCTCCGAGCAGGGCCTGGTGCCCAGCGAGTGGGGGGGCGACACGGAGATGGTCGAGGTGTCGGCCAAGCAGCGGCTGAACCTGGAGAACCTGGTCGATCTCATCCTGCTGGTCGCGGATATCCAGGAGCTGAAGGCCAACCCCGAACGCGCCGGCATCCGGCGTCGTGGTCGAGGCCCAGCTGGATGTGGGCCGCGGCCCCGTGGCTACCGTGTTGATCCAGCGCGGCACGCTTGCGCGTGGGCGACGCCATCCAGAGCGGCGAGGCCTTCGGGCGGGTCAAGGCGATGTTCGACTTCAAGGGGACCCCCGTGAAGGAGGCCGGCCCCGCCGTCCCGGTGCAGATCCTGGGCTTCAACAGCGTGCCGAACGCGGGCGACACGGCCATCGTGGTCAGGGACGAGCGCGACGCGCGGCAGCGTGCCGAGGCGCGCACGGCTCGCCTGCGCATGGAGCAGCAGGTCAAGGGCCGCATGGGCGCCTCCAGCCTGGACGACTTCTACCGCCGCCTGAAGGAAGGCGCGGTCAAGGAGCTCGCCCTGGTGGTCAAGGGAGACGTGGGCGGCTCGGTGGAGGCGCTCGAGGAAGCTCTTGCCAACGTCAGCCATCCCGAGGTCAAGGTCAGCGTCATCCACTCGGGCGTCGGCGGCATCAACGAGTCGGACGTCATGCTGGCCGCCGCCTCCAGCGCCGTCGTCATCGGCTTCAACGTGCGCCCGTCGGCCGCCGCGAAGGCCCTGGCCGAGAGCGAAGGCGTGGACATCCGCACCTACCGCGTCATCTACAAGGCGCTCGAGGACGTCCAGGCCGCGTTGGTCGGCATGCTCGAGCCCGAGCAGGTGGAGGAGGAGCTGGGCAGCGCCGAGGTGCGTCAGATCTTCCGCGCCTCTCGAATCGGTACGATCGCGGGTTGCTACGTCCAGACCGGAAAGATCGTGCGGAATGCCAAGATCCGCGTGGTCCGCGACGGCAGCATCATCCATGAGGGCGGCGGCATCGCCTCGTTGAAGCGTTTCAACGACGACGTGCGTGAGGTCCTTGCCGGCTACGAGTGCGGTATCCACCTGGAGAGCTTCGACGACCTCCACGAGGGAGACGTCCTCGAGGCGTACGAGATCCGGGAAGTTGCCCGCACGGAGTAGGGATCGCGGCAAAGGCTTCATCGGTTCCATACGGGCCGAGCTGGTCTTCGGCGAGAACGGCTCGCTGAAGGGGAAGCGCATGCATCTGCGGCGGATGCGGGACAACCTCACCCGTCGCCACAGCGCCAGCTTCGCCGAGATCGGCTTCCAGGACCTCTGGCAACGGGCCGAGGTCCTGGTCGCGTTCGCCGCATCCGACCTGGCCGTCCTGGAGCGCACGATGAACGCCGCGGTCGGGTATCTTGATAGCCAGGAGTGGGAACTCGCGGCAGTGGAGGAGGAGGTGTTCGAGATCGATGCGTGAGCCGTCACAGCGGATGAGAAGGGTCAACGAGACGCTCAAGGAGGTCTTGAGCACGACCATCAATCGAGACCTGAAGGATCCCCGCGTGGGGTTCGTCACGGTGACCGGCGTCCGGACCTCGGCCGACCTGCGGCACGCCAAGGTGTACGTCTCGGTGTTGGGACGGGGGGCCGAGAAGGAGGCCACCCTGCGCGGTCTTCGCTCGGCGGAGGGCTTCCTCCAGGGCGTGATCAACGATGAGCTGCACATCAAGCGGACGCCGACGCTGGAGTTCCTCTACGACTCGAGCATCGACGAGGGGATGAAGATCGCCACCTTGATCCGGCGGGAGGAGCGCGAGCTCGGACTGGATCCCGAAGACGTGCTTGAAGCGCCGGCGGACGCCGCCGCGGGTGAACGCAGCCGCGGGTGACGAGGACCGCCCGTGACCGACATCACCGCCGCGGAGGTGGCGGCCCGCCTGCCGAACGAAGAACGGCTGCTGATCGCGGCCCACGAGAATGCGGACGGCGACGCGTTGGGCTCCGTCGTGGCCCTGATGCTGATGGCGGAACGTCTGGGGCGTCCCTTCACCGCCTACATCCCCGGCGACGCCGCCTTCCCGCCGGAGTACGGGTTCCTTCCCCGGCTCGACCTCATCCAGCGCGGACCGTTCCCCACGGTGGACCTCGGGACCACCGCGTACCTGCTGGACTGCGCCACCCCGGGGCGTCTCGATCCCGAAGGCCTGAGCTGCGTCGGCCTGTGCGTCAACATCGACCATCATCAAGACAACACGCGTTTCGGCAGCGTCAACCTTATCGACGTGACGGCCACGGCCACCACCCAGATGCTGTACGACATCTTCCGCGCGGGCGACCTCCCCCTGGACAAGGAGATCGCCCTGGCGCTCTACGTGGGCCTGGTGACCGACTCCGGGCGCTTCCAGTACAGCAACACGACGCCGGCCGCGCACCGCATGGCTGCCGAGCTCCAGGGCTGGGGGTGGACGTCGGGGCCGTCTATCGGGAGATCTACGAAAACGTGCCGTTGGCGAAGGTCCGCCTGCTTCAGCGGGCGCTCGAGCGGATGACGCTGAGCCTGGACGGGCAGCTTGCGCTCTCCTGGCTCGACCTAGACGATTTTCGGGACCTGGGGGCCGAGGAGGCCTACAGCGAAGGCATCATCGACACGCTGCGGACCATCAGCGGGGTGCGGATCGCCGCGCTGCTGCGCGAGCGCTGCCGGGACGGCGTCCCCGAGTACAAGGGGAGTCTTCGTTCCGCCGACGGATCGGTCAACGTGGCGTCCATCGCTCACGTCTGGTCCGGAGGGGGACACGTGCAGGCCGCCGGGTTCACCGCCTTCGGCGAGCTCGAGGAGATCGTGCAGCATCTGGAACAGGAGGCGGCTCTCCGGCTATGAGCCAGCGTCGCTCGGTCCCGTCGCGGATGGTCCTGGTCGACAAGCCGGCGGGCTGGACCAGCTTCGACGTGGTGCGACGCGCACGCCGGGGGGTCCGGGAGAAGGTGGGCCACGCCGGGACTCTCGACCCGTTCGCCACCGGGCTCCTGCTGATCCTGGTCGGACAAGCCACCCGGGTCTCCTCCCTACTGATGGAGCTGCCCAAGGAGTACCGGGTGAGGGTCCGGTTCGGCGCCGTCTCCAGCACCGCCGATCCGACGGGGGTGATCCAGGAGAACGACGGCGCGCGCACGGACGCGAAAGCCGTCCTCGCCGCCTTGGACGCGTTCCGAGGGCCGATCACCCAGCAGGTCCCCATGACTTCGGCGGTCAAGGTAGGGGGAGAAGCCCTCTACCGCAAGGCGCACCGGGGGGAAGCGGTGGAGACGCCGATCCGTGAGGTCCATATCTACGATCTGACGTTGGTCGGCTTTGACGCCGAACGCCAGGAGGCGGACATCATCGCCCTGACCGGGAAGGGTACCTACGTGCGCACCCTCGCCCAGGATCTGGGGGAGAGGTTGGGGACCGGGGGGTACGCCGCGGCGCTGCGGCGCACTCGGGTGGGTCCCTTCGCCGTGGACGCTTCCTTGGCTCCGGACGACCTCTCGCCTGAGCTCTACGAGGAGGGGGGACCGGCCGTGCTCTCGCTCTCCGAGGCGCTGGCCCACCTCCCCCGGCACGAGCTCTCCGCCGCTCAGGCCGCCCGCGCGTCCAACGGCAACGAGCTCTACGGCACGCCGCCCGGACGTATCCGCGTCTACGGCCCGGGCGGTCTGATCGGTATCTTCGACGGACCGGGAGGGGTCGCGCGGCCGGTGGTCGTCTTCCCCTCGCCGCAGGCCTAGCCCGATGAGGATCTACCGCTCCCTGCGGGAGGTCGTCGACCGGGGCCGCCCCCGGTGCGTCGCCATCGGCTTCTTCGACGGGGTCCACCTGGGACACCAGCGTATCGTGGGTCGGGCCGTCCAGGCGGCCGAGGAGCAGGGGGCTCTGCCGATGGTCCTCACCTTCGAGCCTCACCCGAACGCCGTGCTGCACCCGGAGGGCGCTCCCCGAGTCCTCACTCCGCTGGAGATCAAGGCTGAGCTCTTGGAGACGCTGGGCGTCAAAGAGCTCCTGGTGATCCCCTTCGACCTGCAGTTCTCCCGCATCTCGCCCGCGGAGTTCTGCTCGCTCGTGCTGTCCGAGACCCTGCAGGCGACGAGGATCATGGTCGGAGCGAACTTCCACTTCGGCCATCGCGGAGCAGGGGCCCCGAGCGACCTGGCGGCGTACGGACGCGATCACGGTTTCGAGGTCGAGACCAGCAGTCTGCTGCTGCGGGGAGAAGGACCCGTCTCCAGCACGCGCATCCGCGGACTGCTGGCCGAAGGACGAGTGGAGGAGGCCGCCGATCTGCTGGGACGGCCGCATCTGCTGACCGGCGTGGTCGTCCGCGGCGCCTCCCGCGGCCGGGAACTGGGCATGCCCACGGCGAACCTCTCCCTCGACCCGCCCGAGGTGCTGGCGCCCGGACCCGGCGTCTACGTCACCCGGGTGGCCTTCGGCCGGGAAGGTCCCCTGGACGAGGGACGCCCGGCGGTGACCAGCGTCGGCACCAATCCCACGTTCGAGACCGACGGCGCGGTGCGCGTGGAGACCTACGTGCTGGACTTCGCCGATTCGGTCTACGGGCAGCCTATGAGCGTCGAGTTCCTTGCTCGTCTGCGGGGCCAGAGGCGATTCGACCACGTGGACGATCTCGTGGCCCAGATGCAGGCCGACCTGGAGGCCACCCGCCGCTACTTCGAGTCGACCCCGGCCGGATGAGCCCTTTTTTCCCCGGTCTGGGGCAGGGCCGGGTAGGTCGTCTAGACCGGCCGATGGTAGAGTGTGGGAGTCTCGATCCTAGGAGGGGACCGTGGAGGTCGATCTCATCGCCGGCTACCTTGGGTCCGGCAAGACCACCTGCATCCAGGGGCTCATCGAAGCCGATGCCGAGCCACAGCGCCTGGCCGTCTTGATCAACGAGTTCGGCGAGGTCGGCATCGACGGCATGCTGCTGGCCGGGACCACCGACGTGGTCGAGCTCTCCAGCGGCTGCATCTGCTGCACGCTCCGGCTGGACTTCCGCCAGCAGATCAAGGAGATCGCCGAGACCTGGTCCCCGCGGCGCCTGCTGGTCGAGCCGACCGGTGTCGCCACCGTGGCTCAGGTCTTGCGCGCCCTGGAGCATCCCGACCTGAAGCCCCACCTCACCGGCACCCGGGTCATCGTGGTGGTCGACGCGGTCACCTTCACCGAGCACCTGCGGGAAAGCCCGGCGTTCTTCGGCTCTCAGATCGCGCAGGCCGACGTCATCCTGCTCAACAAGACGGACCTGGTCCCCGAGGCCCGGGTGGCGGCCGTGCGGGCGGCCCTGGAGAGCATGTCTCCAGAAGCGTGGATCATCCCCACCGTTCGCGGGAAGCTCGGCAGCCTCGATCTGCTTCCTCCGCCGCGGTCCGGCCGGGATCCCGGCGAGGCCGATGTCCTGTTGGATCTCGAGTCCCGCAGCTACGAGGTGCCCGGACGACCGGCGATGGAAGCCCTGCGCGGTCTGTTCCAGGCGCTTGCATCGGGCGTGTACGGTCAGGTGGAGAGGGCCAAGGGCATCGTGGAGACCAGCGATGGTTGGATCCGACTGGACGTGGCCTCGGGTCTCGTGCACGAGGAGCCCTGGGGGCCCGCCCCGGGCAGCCGGGTGGCGGTCATCGGCCGCGATCTGGCCCGCCAAGAACTCGAGGAAGCATTCGGCCACTTGGCCTAGTCGGCTGAGTCGCCAGGCACATCAGACGAGCTCCCCGCGTCGCGGGGGCTCGCAAACGAAGGGAGAACCGTGGAGCGTTACGGCATCGCGTTAGACTTGGGAACCAGTGGCGTCCGGGGCCAGGCGATCGATCTGGACACGGGGGAGACCCTCGCCACCGCGATCACCTCGCAGCACCCCATGCCCGGCGGCAACGTGATGGACCATCTCCACTTCGCCGTGGAGACCTCCACCGACGGCCGGTCCGACGTGGCCCACGACCTCATGATCGACACGGTCAACAAGGTGGTCTCGGCCCTCGGGATCCCGCGCGAGCGGGTCGAGCGGGTGGCCATCTCGGGGAACCCCATCCAGCTCTCCCTCTTCCAGAAGATGGAGATCAGGGACCTGGCCTTCGCCGGCAAGAGCAAGTTGGCGTCGCTGGGGGTGGAGATGCAGCCCCGCACGGCGAAGATCGTCACCGTGGACGAGATCCCCGGGTTCGATCTGCCGAGCGGGACCATGCTGGTGGTGCCGCCGGCGGTCCGTCACGAGATCGGGGCGGATGCCCTGGCCATGATGATCAAGTCGGGCATGCTGGATCGCGACGAGATCGCGCTGGTGACTGACTACGGCACCAACGCCGAGATGGCGCTGAAGGTGGGGGACAAGATCGTCACCGGCTCGGCCGCCTGCGGTCCCGCCTTCGAAGGGCAGGCCATCGCTCACGGGATGTTGGCGGCGCCGGGTGCCATCTCCGACC
Source organism: uncultured Actinomycetota bacterium (assembly GCA_963796315.1). Classification (GTDB taxonomy): domain Bacteria; phylum Actinomycetota; class Thermoleophilia; order RBG-16-64-13; family RBG-16-64-13; genus CAWCLH01. The sequence continues at coordinate 540,666 of CAWCLH010000020.1, read as the reverse complement.
TCGTCCCGGAGAACGGCGCCTACCGCAACTACATTCTGGACGAGACCATGCTGGCCCAGCAGGGCGACCTGGTCGATCCCCGCTCCGGCGTGGTGGGGGAGAAGGCTCGATCCACGCCCGCGGGGTCACGGGGACGGGCGTGATGGCCGCCATCGCCGTCGCCGTGGACGACGGCCTGCTCAAGCTCCCCAAGGTGCAATCGGCCGACGGCCGTCTGCACATGGCGGACGGCGTGGTCCTCAGCACCGAGGACGTGATCGAGGTGGGGAAGGCCGTCGGCGCCGCCCGCGCGGGCCACGTCACCCTCTGCGCCGAGCAGGGCATCGAGCTCGACGACGTGAAGGTCGCCTACATGGCCGGCGCCTCGGGCACCTACGTGGACGCCCACAAAGCGCAGGCCATCGGCATGGTGCCGGCATCGTGCACCAAGATCTATCAGATCGGCAATACGTCCCTGATGCTGGCCCGGGATCTCGTGATGGACCCCGAGTACGTCTGGGAGATCGAGAGGATCGCCAAGGCCATGCGGGCCACCCACTCCATGTTCGCCGAGGCACCCGTCTTCAAGACCATGTACATCCTGGAGCTGGGCTACTGGACCGAGGGCATGCCCTGGGACCTCTACCTCAAGTTCACCAAGAAGGCCGGACTGACCCCGCCGCAGGAGCGGCCGGGCGACGTCGAGGTGATCAAGCTGGTGGAGCGTGACATCCCCGACCTGGGCCGTCGCGGGCTGACCGTCGTCACCGACGTCGGCATGAACATGATCGCGTGCTTCGAGGGGTGCACCAGCTGCGGCACCTGTCAGGAGTCCTGCCCGGAGAACGCCATCGAGATCACGCACGACAAGGAAGGCCGCCCGCAGATCGAGGTGCAGAGCGCCCGCTGCCTCGGCCTGAGCTGTCTGCGTTGCGAGATCTCCTGCCCGGAGAAGGTGTACAAGTTCAAGGAGTTCCTGGAAGCCCACTGACCGGAGCCCGGCCCAGCGGCCGGGCGGTCATGGAGGCGGGGCGGGAGGCATGGCCCATCGACCGATGGTCGAGCACTTGGTCTTCCCGGGCCTTCACCGGGACGAGGCCGTGCTCCTGGAAGGCCGGCTGGAGGCGATCTCCTCCGCGGGTAAGCTCTTCGCGGAGGGTCTCCTCGGCCGCGAGGTGGAGATCACCTGGAGCTTGGGCTGCCCCCAGCCCACCCAGTGGATGCGGGCGCGCGATGGGTCGCTGTCGGTCCGCCTGTGGGTCGATCTGCTGTCGCCGGTCGGGTTGCCTCCTCGGCCGGCAGGGGCCGCGCCGCCGCCGGGTCCTCTTGGGGCCGACGACTACATCGCGTCGTTCCAGTCGGGGTTCCTTCACGCTCTCGGCCGGGCGCTCGGGGCCGGACCGCCGGCGGGAGACCCGGTCGCGCGCCTGCTGCAGGTCACCCATCCGCTCTGGCGCCGCCAACCGCCCGCCGTCCGGCAGCGCCTGGCCCAGGCGCAGACGCAGCGCGTCGCCGCTGGCCTGATCGACCGCCTGGACGCCGCACGCACGGACCGCCTCCTGCTGCAACGTTTCAAGGGCGCGGCGCGCTTTCTGGTCGGCCGCTGGAGCCGGGCGGAGGCGCTGGCCGATGATCCCGATCCGGCGGCCTCTGCCGTGGGCTATCTGGAACTCGTCGCGATGGGTCCGCCCTCGGTGGACCTGAGGGCGGTCCGCGGCCGGGTGGCCGGCGCGGACGACGCCGACTGGGGGAAGACCCTGGATCGATTGGCTGCCGGCGTCCTCGCGGCGGTACAGGCGGACGGAGCGCGCGCTCAGGCCGCCCTGGCGGAGCTGGTCGTCTACCAGCTCTTGCCGGCCCTCCTCCTGCGCGGGGCGGAGGCGCCGATGGGGGAGCTCGAGATGGTGGAGGTGGAACCGCCCGAGGACGCGTTCGGGCGGGGCCGGCTCTCCGACTTCGTGGGGCCGGGGCCGGAGTTGGCGACCGACGTCTCTCCCGAGCGCGTCGGCAGTCACGTCGTCTTCCTGCCCCACACCGAAGGCGGACTCACGATGGTCCGCATCGAGCGGGCGGAGGCCCGTCTGCTGTCCCCGGACAAGATCACCCGGCGCGTGCTGCGACGCATGCTCGACCAGTTCGGGCCCGCCGGCGGTGGCCGCCTTCGCAGAGGAGTCCGCGGCCCTTCGGCGCGCACTGGGCGTCAACTGGGAGCGGCGCTACCGCGGCCGATACCGGTCGGGCAAGCGGGTCGGGATGGCCAACCTCCGCCGCTTCGTCATGCAGGAGGACCTGCGGCTCTTCCAGCGCCTGCAGCTCCCCGACTCGCTCAGCTACTACTTCCACCTGCTGGTCGACACCTCCTACAGCATGCTCGAGGAGCAGAACGCGGAGAAGGCGTTCGCCATCGCCTATGCCTTCACCGACCTGCTCCACAGCCTGCGCGTGCCGGTCGACGTCACCCTCTACGCGTCGGGGGTGACCGACCTCTACGACCACCGCCTGGACACTCTGGAGCCCTTCTTCGGCCGGGACTTCGGCTACCTGGTCTCGGGTACGCTCGAGACGGAGGCCATCGGCTACGCCAAAGAGAAGGCCGACCGGGTGCAGCAACGCCGCAAGATCATCGTCGTGCTCACGGACGGGACGCCGTCGGTGATCACGCTGCCGCACCTGGGCGCGGTGGGTCTCGAGCCCTACTACCGGGACACCTTGATCCCGTGGTTGCGCGAGGCCGGTATCGAGCTCATGGCCATCGGGATCGGCGTGGAACCCGACTATCACACGCGCCGCGTGCAGCTGAACGAGGGATGGGAGACCGTCGGGGTCTTGATGGAGTTGCTGGATGAGATCGTTCGGGAGGGCGAACGCGGAGAGCGGGACCTCTGGGTGTGAGCGCGGGGGAAGCCGGTCGGACCGAGATCGCCCGGCTCCGCCCGGCTCCGACGAGCTAGTTGGCGGCCTCGAGCAGCCGGGTGTCCCAGTCCGTGACGTAGGCGAAGATCTGCTCGCGGAAGATGGTCTTCATCCTGTCGTCGAGCACGTCGTAGAAGGTCATCTTCGCGGCGCTGATGGGGCCCACGTGCAGGGTCAGGGCCGCCCAGGACTCGAGCGTACCCGTGCTGAGCACGAAGTTGAAGCTGTGGACGCGATTGGCCAGGATGTCCCGGGCCACTCGGGTCACGTCCAGCATGGTATCGAGCACGGCGGAGAGCGGCTCGTCGGCGAACGGGGGGAAGCGCTCCTCGATGATGGTGCGCTCCTGCTCCAGGGAGGCGAAGCCGACTCGGACCGACGACCAGCGCCGCAGGTAGGCAGCGGACAGCTCCTTGGTGCCGGGATAGAGGTTGGGATACTCCGACGGGTTGAAGGTGGCGTAGAGCCGGCAGGAGGGGTGCTGATGGACCACCTCGTTGTCCTTCTCCACGAGGGTGAGGGCACGGGAGCCGTCCAGCAGCCCGTGCAGGGAGAACCAGACCTCCTGACCGGTGGCGTTCATCTCCTCCAGGAGGAGGATCCCCCCCCGGCGCACTCCGGTGGTCACCAAGCCGTCCTGAAAAGCGACCGTGCCCTGCCCGGCGGGCAGGAGCTTGCCGATGATGTCGTCGTTGGTCGAAAGCCCGTGCAGGTTCATGCGGTAGACCGGGGCGTTCAACAGGGCGGCGAAGGTGCGCACCAACTCCGTCTTGCCTACGCCGGTGTGACCGTGAAGGGCGAGCGGGGCGTTGAGCAGGTAGGCGAGCGCGCAGCGATAGAGGAGGGCGTCCCGGTCGAGGTAGAACCCTAGGGGAGGCACCAGGTCGTCCCGGCCGTCCACCAGGGCCGCATCCCACCGGTCCAGGACGACCCCGCGGACGATCGGGGCGCCGCGGGCGTCGCGGAAGGTCCCGGTGAAGAGGAGCCTTTCCCCATCCAGTCGGAAAACGCCGTCGAACGGAGTGCGGGGGGTCGGTCGTGGCGCGGAGCCCACCGAGGACTCCACGAGGGAGAGGAGGGCCTGCTCGTCCGCTGCGCCGAACGAGTCCGCCTGTGCCGCGTTCATTCCCGTCACCGCCGGCGAGACCTCCGTTGATCCGTCGGGTACCCGTGAAGAGGCCGGAGGCCGGGGCCGCGATGCGGCCCCGGCCTCCGGAGTTCGAGGTTCGTGCTCAGTGGGTCCGGTCTAGAGGACCAGGTTCCACTTGGCGCGCATATCCTGCCAGGACATCCCGGACGCGGCGTCGGCCGCCATCTCCGGGCCTTCCTTGGCGAAGGTGGCATACACGCCGCGATCCCAGCTGGTCACCCACTCTTCGGAGACCGCACCACCGCTGGCCACCACCGGCACGTCGACGCCCTCCTTGGTCAGGAGTTCGGCGACCCGATGGAACGCGGACATGGTGGTGGTCATGAGAGCGGTACCGGTCACCAGGTCGGCCTTGTTGTCCTTGGCTGCCTTGACGACCGTCTCTTCCGGTACGTCCGAGCCCAGGTCGATGACCTTGAAGCCGTTCGAGCGGATCAGAGCCGCAGCGACGTTCTTGCCGATGTCGTGGATGTCGCCGTGGGCGCAGTGCATGACCACGGTGCCCTTCTTGACGACCTTGGAGCCCAGGGCCTCTTCAGCCATGTTGAGCCCGACCATCAGGGCGTCCGAGGAGAGGATCACCTGCGGCAGGTAGTAGATCCCCTCGTCCCAAAGCTTGCTCACTTCGCCCATGCCGGCGATGAGGGTGTCGATCACCGCTTGGGGACCCTGGTTATCGATGGCCTTCTTGGCGTTGTCACCGACCATATCCTCGTCGCCTTCGACGACACCCTTGGCGATCGACTGCAGCACCGGGTCGGTGGAGACGGAGGCCGCCTCCCTCTTCTTCGGCGCCAGCTTGATGTCGTAGCGGATGAAGATAGGGTCGAAGTTGGTCAGATCACTTGCTGTCTTGGGCATCGATGCCTCCTGTGATTCGAGGGCCTCGCCGAGTGCGGGAATGCCTCCCGCTGCTCTGAGATCTGCGCTATCGTCGCCTCTTAGAAGCCGTAGGAGGTGGGGTCGAAGCCCGGCACCTTCTTGTATTCGCTGAGGCACATGTCGACGAAGTCGCCCTCGTTATCAGGCAGGGCCTCGACTTGCTTGCGAGCGTCGGCGAGGGCGTCCTTCTCGAAATCGGACAGGAGCATCTTCGAGTCGCCTTCGATCAGATCGGCCGTCTTGAGCACGGCGGCCTTGGACCGCAGGTAGTAGCTGTCCGCGTTGGCGACGATGGCCTTGCCGATCTCGAACGCGTTGTCGGGCGACAGCATGAAGCCGTGCACGTCCCGATACTTGTCGCTCGCGATGTTGATCGCCTGCAGTTCTTTGGCATAGCCCAGCTCGATCGCAGCGTTCATCTGAGCCACGTTGTAGCCCAGGATCTCCGTGAAGACCTCGACGCTCGAGCCACCGAACATGTCGTGGTACTCGACCGCCTCGTTGCTCCACAGGTCGACGACGGCCGCGACCAGGTTGGACTGGAGTTCGGCGTGGGCACAAGCCGACGCGACACCCTCCATGGTGATGGGTATGCCGGTGATCGCTTTGACGATCGGGTCTTCGTACGCACAGTCCTTGCTCGGGCCGGTGGCGCCGGACTCGTAGGCCACCAGGGAGCGAGCGGCCGAGCAGGCCCGAGCCAGCGCGGCGACCGTGTGCGGGACGTCGGTGGCGGTGAAGCCGCCGGCCATGAACATGGCGGTGTTGCCGCGGGCGCAGTCGGTGTCGCCACCCGGGGTGATGTTGTTCTTCTTGGCGGTGGCGACGATCTGCGGCCACAGCCACGCCATATCGATGCTGGACAGCACGCCGATGCCGAAGATGATCCCCTTGAGGTCGTTCCGCTGGATGGCGTAGTCGAAGACTTCCTTACCACCCATCGTCTCGATCGAGAGGACGTCGGCGCCGTTGGCTGCCGTGGACTCGAAGCTCGCCAGCATCCAGTCGAGCTCCTGGGACTTGCGCATGTTCACCATGTCGGGCTTGCGCAGGTCGGCCACGGTGGAGATCAGGGCCGATTTCAGGCCGTACTTGTCGTAGTACTCCTGCATCTGGCCTTTGGTCTGGCTGAAGATCGCAGCCGCCCATTCGGGCTGGCTGGTCATCTGATAGATGTGCTCCCACTCGATCACGATGCTGGGGAAGCCCAGCGCCACGCAGTGGCTGAGGGAGTCTTCGGTCATCCGCTGATACTCTTTGAGGATCTTCTCTTTCGAAGCCTCGCTGCCCGGACGGGGATGGGGCACGATCTGCGGATGGACGTACTTCTTGCCGAGCTCTACGGGCCCAAGACCGATGGACACCGGGAACTTCGCCGTACCGAAGATCATCTCTTCCCAGCTGCCGTAGGCCATTGACGTGTACTTGGCCATGCGTCTCCCTCCGTATGAGTAGTGTGGAACCTGGCTCGCAGACCTGATGACTGGTTGTCTACTCAGCCACCTGGGCCGGTCTGCTGCACCTTGAGTTGGTCTTGCGCATCACCTCCCCCTGTTGCGCGGGCGGTCCCTGGATCCGGATGACATACGAACGTGCTTCGCAAGGAAGAACTTGGACGGCTGACGGTTATCCAGGGACGTCGAGGCTCCCCCCGGGCGCCAACGTCTGTCCTTGTTCTACACCCGTGCCGGGGGCCAGTCAAGCCCTCCCTGCGGTACGGGGCCATCCGGGTCCGGACCATGAAACCCTGGGTTGCGTCGACGGGGTTCTGGCGAGGTGCGGTCACGTCACCACGTAGTTGTAGAGGAGCATGAACATGAGTGCCCATAGGGACACCACCGAGCCGATCACTCCGCCGATGTTCAGCGCCAGCAAAATGATCGTCGACACGACGGTCAGGACACCGACGACGAGGATCTCGAGCAAGATCCGATTGCGTGTGGTCACAGGACGAACCCTCCTTCCTGTTGGATGCGGGACATGCGTCTAGATCCTGTCGTAGAAAGAACCGATCCACAGGGCGGTCATGACGAAGACCAGTGACCAGGCGATGTAGGTCAGGGACATGAGCGGGTAGGCGTCCTTGATCGGTCCACTGACGTCACCGCCGACGATCGACGGGGTCAGCGCCTTGAAGATGTAGGTGAAGATCAGGCCGAGGACCAGGATGACCACCGTCCCGATGATCTTGCGTACCCAGGGCACGCGGTCGCCCGGCAGTCCGTAGTAACCGGTCAGGGCCAGGGTCCAGAAGATCACCCAGAGGCAGATGTCCAGGCCCAGCAGGCCCTGGGCGGTGTCCGAGCCGGCGACGGTCCAGCCGAGAGCGGACATGATGACGACGCCGATCGCGGCCAAGACGACGATAGCGACGACGACGACGAGCTTTCCGGCCGTGTTGGTCATCTCAACGCCCTCCTATACCAATCCGAGGTGTTGGACGAACACGAGCCAGACGAACCCCCAGTGCAGTGGTAACAGAGAGAGCACCTGGGACCCCGAGGTGAAGTTGAGACCGGCGGCACCATCGGGTGCTCCATAGGCTGCCAGCCTGGCCGACAGAGCGACCGAGACCGCGGTACCGACGAAGGCGATCGCGGTACCCACCGCCTTCCTGAACACGTCGGGAGAGAAGACCTGACTCTGGAGCGTGCAGGAGAAGCAGTCGCCTCCGCCCATGCCCAGGAACAGGCCCACGTAGAAGATGAAGAACAAGCCCCAATACGCGAACACGGCCGAGAAGTTGGCCGGCGTGACGAGCAGGCTGTCGGTGTTGGCGTCCTGCTTGCCTACCCACCAGAACGCGTAGGTGACGACGGCGGCAGCCGCCCAGATGACGAGGATGGTCAGAACACGTTCGAGACCCTTTGATTCAGATGCCGGGACTCGGTAGTCCGCAGCAGCCGCTTCAGTCGATGCATCGGCCATCGGTACCTCCATGGTTGGGAAGTTCCAAGCGTGACGTATCACCCTCTCAAGGCGACCACCCCCCCGGCTGGTCTGGCGTTTGGAGTGAGCCACGACCGACAAGCCACTCTCGGCTGTGCCTCTTGAGCATATGACTTGACAGGCTGAAGTCAACCGCTCTCCGGCCGCGGGGGTGACGGCGGCCGCCCCGAAGCGGCTGTGCTAACCTACTTCATGCTACTTGCGGCGCCCTCTTTGAAGCGCGCTGTTCAACCTGTCTCTCGGCCCGGACCGCCTGTGTCCGCGCTGGGAACACGGAGCCTGGGAGGCTGCATCGCATGCTGAACAAAGACACGAAGACCGGCATCATCGACCGCTTCAAGAAGCACGACGGGGACACCGGGTCGCCTGAAGTGCAGATCGCGATCCTGACCGAGCGCATCAACGTGCTGACCGAGCATCTCAAGACGCACAAGAAGGACCATCACTCCCGGCGTGGCCTCCTCAAGATGGTGGGCCAGCGCCGGCGTCTGCTCAACTACCTGCAACGCCAGGAGCTCGAGCGGTACCGGAGCATCGTGCGCGAGTTGGGACTGCGGAAGTAACGTCGAGGAAAGAGAGGCAGGAGGAGGCTCACAGGACGCCGGAGCGCGGAGTGGGCGGTGGTCGGCGGCGAAGAGACACGAAGAGGCAACAAGTCATCATGAGGGCGACCGGGATGGCCCCGGGGGCCGCGAAAGGAACGTAGACGGTATGGCGTATGAGAGTGACTCGGTCAAGAGGACCGAGGTGGTCGTAGGCGACAAGAAGATCACCTTCGAGACAGGGCGTCTCGCGAAGCAGGCAAGCGGAGCGGTGTTGGTCCGATCGGGCGACACCATGGTGCTCGTCACCGCGGTCGTGTCCCAGAACGAGCGGAACGTGGACTTCTTCCCGCTCACGGTGGACATCGAAGAAGGCATGTACGCCGCGGGCAAGTTCCCCGGCGGTTTCATCAAGAGGGAGGGCCGGCCCAGCGAGACGGCCACCTTGACCGCCCGGCTGATCGACCGGCCGATCCGGCCGCTCTGGCCCTCCGGGTTCAACAAAGAGACGCACATCGTGGCCACGGTACTCTCCGTGGACAGGACGAATCCCTACGACGTGCTGGCCATGGTCGGCGCGTCCGCGGCGCTCAGCGTCTCCGAGGCTCCCTTCCAGGGGCCGGTCGGCGCGGTGCGGGTGGCGAAGGTCGACGGTTCCTGGGTGGTCAACCCCACCTACGAGGAGATCGATCGCAGCCCGGTCAACCTGATCGTGGCGGGTACCGCCGATGCCATCGGCATGGTGGAGGCCGGGGCCCAGGAGGTCAGCGAGCAGGACATCCTGGCCGGTCTCGAGGTGGCCCACGAGGCCATCAAGAAGCAGGTCGGCGTCATCCAGGCCTGGGCCGAGCAGGTCGGCCGGCCCATGATGCAGTTCGAGGAACGCAAGCCCGACAGCCTGTTGATCGACAAGATCAAGGCCCGGTTCTCCGGAGAGATCCTGGACGCCGTCTCCACTCTGGAGAAGCACGCGCGCTCCCAGGCGGTGGCCGACGTCAAGAAGCAGGTGCTCGAGGCCTGGAAGCCGGACGAGACGTCCGCGGACGCGGCCCGCGAGGTGCAGGAACTCTCCCGCGCCTTCGACGCGGTCGAGAAGGAAGTCATCCGCCGGCGCATCGCCGTCGAGAAGGTGCGTCCCGGACGGCCGCGCCGCCGACGAGATCCGCGCCCTGGCCGCCGAGGTGGGGGTCACGCCCCGCACGCACGGCTCCGGGCTCTTCACCCGCGGACAGACGCAGGTGCTCACCCTGCTGACCCTGGGCGCGAGCCGCGACGAGCAGCGCGTCGAGGGTCTGGGCATCGAGGAGTCGAAGCGGTTCATGCACCACTACAAGTTCCCGCCCTTCTCCGTGGGCGAGGCCGGTTTCATGCGAGGCCCCGGCCGCCGCGAGATCGGACACGGCGCGTTGGCCGAACGCGCGCTGGTGCCCGTGATCCCCGACGAGGAGACGTTCCCGTACACGGTGCGGCTGGTGTCCGAGGTGCTGGAGTCCAACGGCTCCAGTTCCATGGCGAGCGTCTGCGGCTCGACCCTGGCGTTGATGGATGCCGGCGTGCCCATCAAGGCGCCGGTGGCCGGCATCGCCATGGGCCTGGTCAAGGAACGCGACGACTACATCATCCTCACCGATATCGCCGGGGTGGAAGACCACCTGGGCGACATGGACTTCAAGGTGGCCGGCACCGCGCAAGGTATCACCGCGCTGCAGATGGACATCAAGATCAAGGGCGTGACCTTCCAGATCCTGCGCGATGCCCTCGAGCAGGCGCGGAAGGCTCGGCTCTTCATCCTGGACACCATGACCCAGGCCATCGGCTCGCCGCGGACGGAGCTGTCCGAGTTCGCCCCCCGCATCCTGACCACGCGCATCGACCCCGAGAAGATCGGCGCGCTGATCGGCAAGGGCGGCGAGACCATCCGCGGGCTCGAGGCGGAGTTCGAGTGCACCATCGAGGTGGACGACGAAGGCCTCGTGCGCGTGTTCGCGACCGAAGGTCCCAAGGGAGTCGGCTGCGTCGAGCGCATCAAGAGCATCACCAAGGAGATCGAACCCGGCGAGATCATCATCGGCCGGGTGGCCTCCACCACCAACTTCGGCGCGTTCGTCAACCTGAAGCCGGGCACCGACGGCCTCGTCCACATCTCGAAGCTGGGCGCTGGTCGCCGGGTGGAGACCGTGGAAGAGGTGGTCGAGCGCGGCGACCTGGTCAAGGTCGAGGTGCTGGACGTGGCCGTGCAGAACGGCAAGGAGAAGGTCAGCCTGCGTCTCCTCGAGAAGCTGGACGGCCGAGGGGAGTAGACCATACAAGAGTACCTGCTCGAACGGCTGGCGAACGGGCAGCAGCTGGTCACCGAGCGGCTCGACCATCTGCGGTCGATCTGCTTGGGCTTCTGGATCCCGGTCGGCTCTCGGGACGAGACTCCCGAGGTCGCCGGGGTCACCCACTTCATCGAGCATCTCCTGTTCAAGGGCTCGGACAAGTACTCGGCCCAGGAGATCGCGCAGATCTTCGACACCCTGGGGGGCGAGCTGAACGCGGCCACCTCCCGGGAGTACGTCGTGGTCTACGGGCGATTCCTGGACGAGCAGCTGCCCAAGGCCATGGACGTGCTGGTGGACATGCTGATGTCGTCCCAGCTTCGCGGACCTGGACCGGGAGCGCGAGGTGGTCCTCGAGGAGATCGCCATGTACGAGGACGCGCCGCAGGATCTGATCCACGACCTGCTGGCCGAGACCGTCTTCGTGGGCCACCCGCTCGGTCCGCCGGTCCTGGGCACCCGCGAGAGCATCGGGGCCATGCCCGAAGGAGCCATCCGGGGATACCACGACCGCCACTTCCGCTTCAGCGACATGGTGGTGGCCGCCGCCGGCAACGTGGACCACGCTCAGCTGAGCGACCTGCTGCTGAGCGTCCACGGCTGAGTCCAACGGGACGCACGTCGAACGCAGCCTGTTGACGCCGGCTCTCGAGCCGCGCCGGGCGTTTCTCACCAAAGAGACGGAGCAGATCCACGTCTGCATGGGCGGGGAGGGCCTGCCCCGCAACGATCCGCGCCGCTACGTGCTCTCGGTGCTGGACAGCCTGCTGGGAGGCTCGCTCAGCTCGCGCCTGTTCCAGGAGGTGCGAGAGAAGCGCGGTCTGGTCTACAGCGTCTACTCGTTCTGCAGCATGTACCGGGAGACCGGGCATGTGCGGCGTCTACTTCGGCTGCCGCCCCGACCGCCTGGGCCAGGTGATGGAGACGGTTGCCCGGGAACTGCGGTCCATCCGGGAGACGCCGGTGCCGGCGGACGAGCTCGACCGGGCGCAAGGAACACCTCAAGGGTCGCGTCATCCTGGGCCTCGAGAGCACCTCGAGCCGCATGACCCGTCTGGGCAAGGCCGTCCTCACCGGCTCCGAGATCCTGTCGCTGGACGAGATCATGGCCCGCATCGAGGCGGTGACCGCGGAGGATGTCCTCACCCTGGCCCACCGCATCTTCGACCCGGACGCGGTTGTCGGTGGTGGGCATCGGCGCCGATCAGGACGTCTTCTCCGCGTCGGTCCCGGAGCATGGGTTGACGATCGAGGCATGAGGGGGCACCCGTGAGCGAGTCGCTCCGGCGGGTGGCCGTCGCCGGCGCGGCCGGCCAGATGGGTTCCACCGTCTGCGCCGCGGTCCTCGCCGCCGACGGTCTGACGCTGGTGGCGGCCGTAGATCCGGCCTACGCGGCCGCCGGCGACCGTCCGGTGGGGGCGGCGGCCGGAGGGACGCTTGCAGCGCTCCCGGCCGACGTGCCGCGGTTCGAGTCGCTCGAGCGGGCGCTCTCCGAGGTCTCGGTGGACGTGGTGGTGGACTTCACCCGCGCCGAGGCGGCTCGGGCGAACCTGGCGGTCTGTCTCTCGCACCGGGTGGCGGCCGTGGTGGGCACGACCGGATTGACCGCGGAGGAGCTGGACGACCTGGGTGGGCAGGCCCGCGCTGCCGGCACCCCGATCCTGGTGGCGCCGAACTTCGCCATCGGCGCCGTGCTGATGATGCGCTTCGCGCAGCAGGCCGCGGAACTCCTCGACGCCTGCGAGATCGTGGAGCTGCACCACGACCGAAAGCTGGACGCTCCCAGCGGGACGGCTCGACGGACGGCGGACTTGGTGGAGCAGGCCTGGGGCGAACGCGGGCTGGAGCGGCAGGTACCCGTGCACAGCGTCCGGCTCCCGGGACTGGTCGCGCACCAGGAGACCATCTTCGGCAGTCTGGGGCAGACGCTGACCATCCGTCACGACTCGATCTCGCGCGAGTCCTTCATGCCGGGCGTGCTGCTGGCGGCCCGTCGCGTGGACCGATTAGAGGGTCTGGTCGTGGGCCTGGAGAACATCCTCTAGATGAACGGCGGCGCGTCAGTACGCGCCTGAAGGAGCAGCGCAGACTAGTGGCTACGGAGACACTGCGGGTCATCCCGCTCGGTGGCCTGGGCGCCATCGGCAAGAACATGACGGTCCTCGAGTACGGCGACGCCCTGATCGTGGTGGACGCCGGGCTGATGTTCCCCGACGAGGAGATGCTGGGCATCGACCTCGTCCTCCCGGACTTCAGCTACGTCGTCGAGCACCGCGACAAAGCCCTGGGGGTGCTCCTGACCCACGGTCACGAGGATCACACCGGCGCGCTCCCCTACCTCCTCAAGGAGGCGGAGATGCCCGTGTACGGCACGCGGCTGACCTTGGGGCTGGTCAACGGCAAGCTGGGCGAGCACGGCCTGCAGGGCAAGATCGAGCTGAACGAGGTGACGGCGGAGACGCGGCTGCGGCTGGGCCCCTTCGACATCGAGTTCCTCGAGGTGTGCCACAGCATCCCGGACGGGGTGGCGATGGCCATCCACACACCGGTGGGCACGGTGGTGCACTACCGGGGACTTCAAGTTGGACCAGACGCCGGTCGACTGCCGCCTGACCGCGATGCACCGCTTCGCGCAGCTGGGCAGCGACGGGGTGCTGCTCTTGCTGTCGGACTCCACCAACGCGGAGACCCCCGGCTCCACCAAACCGGAACGGTCGGTCGGCCGGACGCTGGACACGATCTTCGGCCGGGCTCCCGGGCGGATCATCGTCGCGTCGTTCGCCAGCCACATCCACCGCATCCAACAGATCTCCGACGCCGCCCATCAAGCACGGACGGGCCATGGCGGTGGTCGGGCGCAGCATGACCAAGCAACGTCAACATCGCCCAGAACCTGGGCTATCTGAACATCCCCGAGGACACGCTCATCCGCGCGAACGACATCCACCGATCTGCCCGACGACCGGGTGGTCATCCTCTCAGCACCGGCAGCCAGGGCGAACCGATGTCCGCGCTGGCGCGCATGGCCTCGCACGATCATCCTCTGGTGGAGATCGGCCCGGCGACACCGTGGTCATCTCGGCAAAACCCGTCCCCGGCAACGAGCGCAGCGTCTCGCGGACCATCAACCGCCTGTTCGCCGCCGGGGCGGACGTCATCTACGAGTACATCGCCCAGGTGCACGTCTCCGGGCACGCCGCCGCCGAGGAGCTCAAGACGCTGCTCAACCTGGTGCGTCCCCGCTACTTCATGCCGGTGCACGGCGAGCATCAAGCCACCTGCACTTCCATGCCGAGCTCGCCCGGGAGACCGGGATAACCGACGACCACATCTTCATCATGGACAACGGCGACGTGCTGGAGATCAGCGAGGACGGCAGGCCGCGGTCACCGAGAAGGTCCAGGCCGGCATGATCTTCGTGGACGGGCTGGCCATGGGCACCTGCCAGCGACGCGGTGCTGCGCGACCGCCACCATCTGGCCACCGACGGCATCGCCATGGTGGTCCTGGCCGTCCAGGAGCAGGACGGCGGTCTGGCGGCCGAGCCGGAGGTGGTGTTCCGCGGGTTCGCCGGGGGCAACGACCTGGAGGAGCTGACCGAGCGGTCCCGTGTCCGTCTGGTGGAGTCGCTGCGCAGCATCGACCGGCAGCAGATGACCGACGCGACCATCCTCAAGAACCATGTGCACGATACCCTGGGCCGTTTCCTCTACCGCGAGACCCGCCGGCGTCCCATGATCATCCCGGTGGTCGTGGAGGTGTGATGGCGGAGCGGGAACGCCAGCGCAAGGGCGGCTCGGGAGCGACCCAGATCCGTCCGGGGCGGTCCGGCAAGGCGGGATCGTCGAAGTCGGCGCCGGGCCGGGCGACTCGCGGGTCCGGCCCGGCGGAGCAGCACTCGGGACTGGCCGCGCACGCCCCCGAGTTGGTCGCCCTCGCCGCGCTGGGCCTGGCCGTGTTCCTGCTCTTCGCCCTGGTGGCGCCCGACCGAGGGGGACTGCTGGGCGAGGCGGCCCACGGGGCGCTGCAGGTGGTCTTGGGGCGGTTGGCGTTCCTGGTGCCGCTGGGGCTGGTGGCCCTGGCCGGGCTGCTGGTGTTCGAGCTCCGGCCGGCATGGACCTCCGCCTGGGTCCTGGGCTTGGTGCTCGATGTTCCTGGCACTGCTGCTCCTGCTGGCGGCCGGCTTCCCTCCCTTCGGCGCCGAACACCCGGGCACCGGTTTCTCACGGAGGTGTACCGCACCCGGGGCGGCTGGCTCGGGCGAGCTGCTCTTCGTGGGCGGGCGCCGGCTGGTGGGCGAGGTGGGCGTGGCCCTGGTGGGGTGGCTCGCGTTGCTGGCCGGTCTGAGCCTGGTGTCCGGGCTGACCTTCCGGCGGGTGGCGGCGGGGACCGGACGGGCGGCGCAGGCGGCCAAGGCCGGTATGGAGGAGCGCAGCCGCCGCCGCCGCGAGTACGAGGCCGACCCGGATCTTGCCGTCGACGACCTCTTCCTCGAGGACGGCGGGACGGAGCGGCGCGGACCGGCGTTCCCTCCGACCGAGCCCGAGGACGAGGAGGGCTGGGAGGCGACCACGGTCATGGCCGGTCCGGCGGGGCCGCGGCTCCTGGACGGCGAGGAGGAGTTCCCGGATCTCTTCACCGCGGTCGACGCCGAGGCCGTGGCTCGACCGGCCCCGGGAGCGGGGGAGGGGGACCGAGACCGGGCCGAGACGCTGCCGCTGGCCGGGGCGACGTCCCCTGGGGGCGGCGGGGCGGCCGAGGCGGAGGGGTCCTTGCCCGGCGGACCCGGTCCCGCCCCCGACGAGAGGCCGCGTGGCGCCCTGGTCCTGGAGGAGGGCCTCTCCTCCACTCCCCGCCTACATCCTGCCGGACGCCGAGATCCTGAAGCGAAGCGCGCCCGACCAGGGGGAGGTGCGGGGAGACCGGGACACGGCCAACCTGCTGATCGAGACCCTGGCCCATTTCGGGGTCGATGCCCGCATGGTGGGCATGGTGGTGGGGCCGCGGGTCACCCGCTTCGAGCTCCAGCTGGCTCCGGGGACCAAGGTGAGCAAGGTGGCCGGCCTGAAGGACGACCTGGCCTATGCCCTGGCCAGCACCGAGATCCGCATCCTGGCCCCGATCCCGGGTAAGCAGGCGGTCGGGGTGGAGGTGCCCAACCGCCGCCCGCACTTCGTGACGCTGGGCGACATCTACCGCGACTTCCCCGGCGGCGGCCGGCCCGCTGATGGTCTGGCTGGGCAAGGACATCTCGGGCAAGGCGGTCTACACCGACCTGTCCAAGCTGCCCCACCTCCTGATCGCCGGCACCACCGGCTCGGGCAAGAGCGGCTGCGTCAACTGCATCATCTCCTCCATCCTCCTGCGCGCCACGCCGGACGAGGTGCGCATGATCCTGATCGACCCGAAGAAGGTGGAGCTCTCCCCCTACGAGCGCATCCCGCACCTGCTGGTGCCCGTGGTGACGAACATGAAGAACGCCGCGGGCGTGCTGGCCAACGTGGTCAAGGAGATGGAGGGCCGCTACGAGCTGATGGAGTTGGAGCACGCCCGCCACCTGGACGAGATGAACAAGAAGCGCGTCCGCCGGGGCGAGGCCAAGCTGCCCTACGTCGTGGTGGTGGTGGACGAGTTGGCCGACCTGATGATGGTCTCGCCCACCGAGGTGGAGGACTACATCATCCGCATCGCGCAGAAGGCGCGCGCCGTGGGCATCCATCTGGTGGTGGCCACCCAGCGGCCGTCGGTCGACGTCATCACCGGCATGATCAAGGCGAACATCCCTTCGCGCATCGCCTTCGCCGTGTCGAGCCAGACGGACTCGCGGGTCATCCTCGACAGCAACGGGGCGGAGGCCCTGCTGGGGATGGGCGACATGCTGTTCAAGCCCCTGGGATCCAGCCGCCTGCAGCGTATCCAGGGCGCGTTGGTCACCGAGGACGAGATCCACCTGCTGGTCCAGCACTGTCGCCATCAGGCCGAGCCCTCAGTTCCGGGAGGAGCTCCTGCAGCCCCCGGAGCGTCTGCAGGCGGCGGACGGCGACGACGACTTCGACCCGGACCACGACGACCTCTTGGTCGATGCCGCCGAGCTGGTCTTGGACACCGGCAGCGCGTCGGTCTCGATGATCCAGCGGCGCCTGCGCGTGGGCTACACCCGCGCGGGCCGTCTGATCGACATGCTGGAGCGGCGCGGCATCGTGGGGCCGTACGAGGGCAGCAAGTCCCGGCAGGTCGTGGTGGACGAGGATGAGCGGGAGAGCGTTCTCGAGGCTCGTGCGTCTCCAGAACGACGCGGAGTAGGGATGGCCAACCTGCAAGTCCCGGCCATCTCCCGCGGAGGAGGCGGTCGACGGCGCCTACGTGCTGGTCGACGTCCGCTCTCCTCGGGAGTTCGCCCAGGGTCACGTGCCCGGAGCGGTCAATCTGCCCCTGCTGGGTGATCGAGCAACGCTCCTCGGTCGGCACCGCCTACGCGCGGCGCGCCGGGCAGGCGCCCGCATGCTGGCCATGGACCTGGTGGCGCCCCAACTCCCGGTCTACCTCCGCAGCCTGGCGCTGCTGCGCCCGGGCCGACCGCCGCCTGGCCGTCATGTGCTGGCGGGGAGGCGAGCGCAGCCGCAACGTGGTGCTGCTGCTGGCGCTGGTCGGCATCCACGCCGTGCAGGTGACAGGCGGCTACCAGGCCTACCGGCGGTGGGTGCTCGACGGCCTGGCGCTGGACCCCGGCCGTCCGGCGATCACGCTTTACGGGTACACCGGCGCGGGCAAGACGCTGCTGCTCCGGGCCTCTGGCCCAACTCGCTCCCGGGCTCTCTCCCCGCCCCGCGGTGATCGACCTCGAGGGGATGGCCCTCCACCGCGGCTCGCTGCTGGGGGGCTTGAACCAGCCGGCCCGCCGTACGCAGAAGGACTTCGACGCCCTGCTCTGGCACGCCCTCGCCGGACTGCAGGGCGACTACCTGGTCCTCGAGGGCGAGGGGGCCAAGATCGGCGACATCTTCCTGCCGGACTCGGTGGCCCAGGCGATTCGCGGACCGGC
The DNA here is from genome assembly GCA_963796315.1 of uncultured Actinomycetota bacterium. Classification (GTDB taxonomy): domain Bacteria; phylum Actinomycetota; class Thermoleophilia; order RBG-16-64-13; family RBG-16-64-13; genus CAWCLH01. The sequence continues at coordinate 522,887 of CAWCLH010000020.1, read as the reverse complement.
CTGCCGGTGCTGCTGGACGATCGACCCCGAAGAGCCGGGCCGCGCGGCTTCTGCAGGAATACGCCCCCCGGGGTGGAGCGGGAGGAGGACCGGGCGCGGTTCGAGCGCAGCCTCGATCTCATCGGCCGCGCGCTGCCTCCGGAGGCCTGGCCTCCTTGAGGAAGGCCTTCCGCGGATGGTAGTTCCTCGACGTCGTACGGGGTCTTCTTGTGGACTACTACGATCCTCTCTATCATCGGTCTTGGTGGAAGGAAGGCTTTCGCGTTAGCCCTGCGCGCCGGGCCGATCCGCGGAAGATGCCCAGAGCCTTCGCGGACGGCCTGCGCCGCTGCTGATGTCCTCCAGCGATCTTGTGAGCGACCACATCTGATGTTTGAAATAGGCGACACGCTACGGGAAGCGCGCATGCGCGGGGCCTCACCCTCAAAGACGCCGAGGACCGGACCAAGATCCGTTGAAGTACCTGCAGGCGCTGGAGAAAGACGACTTCTCGGTCATCCCGGGGGCGACCTTCGTCAAGGGATTCATGCGCACCTACGCCGAGTTCCTCGGCCTGGACGCCGGGTTGTTGGTCGACGAGTACCGTTCTCGTTTCGAACCCGAGCAGGAGCAGCCGGTGCGCTCCGTCCCGCCTCGGCGCAGTCTCGGGGGGGCCGTCCGTCCGACCGGGACGGTGGCCGTGGCCCTGGTGGCCATCGCGGTCTTCCTGGTCTTGGCCTGGGTCGGCTGGGGCAATCGCGACCGCACGCCCGCGGAGATCAAGTCCGGCAACGCCGTGGAGCCCGATCACCACGACGACGTCCGCCCGCACGACGACGTCGGTCCGCCCGGCGGCGGGGGCCGGGGCGGGCGGGACCACGACCACGAGCCACGCCCTTGGCGCGTACCGGCGCGGTCGAGTTCCAGATCGAGGCGGTCCGGGACCGCTGCTGGGTGATCGTGCGGGACGGGTCGGCCTCGGGCAAGGTGCTCTACTCGGGCACGCTGGAGCAGGGGCAGGTGTCCACTCACCGGGTGGCCAAGGCGGCGTGGCTGACCATCGGCAAACCCTCGGCCGTCCGCCTGGTCGCCAACGGCAAGACGCGTCCCGGTGCCCGAGCCCTACGGCACCTTCCTCCTCACCGCCGCCGGTCTGAAGCGAGTCCCCTGAACCGGGGGGCGCCGTGGACAGGCCTCGCGTCTATCTCCACACGCTGGGCTGCCCCAAGAACGACGCCGACAGCGACTCCCTGTCTCGCCGCCTCGCCGCCGAGCGGGTGGCGGTGGTCGCCCATCCGGAGGAGGCCACCCACATCCTGGTGAACACCTGCGGGTTCACCCAGGAGGCCAAGGAGGAGTCCATCGCCGCCATCCTCGAGGCGAAGGCGGCGTACCCCGAGACGGAGCTGCTGGTGATGGGCTGCCTGGTCGAGCGCTACCGGACCGAACTCGAAGCCGGTCTGCCCGAGGTGCAGGGCTGGTTCGGGCTGGGCGACCGGCCGGTCCTGCTGGAGCGGCTTCGTCGGCCCGGTTCGTCGGAAGACCTCGGGGCGATCGCCCCACCCTCCGCGCCTGCCCGTACCTTCGCCTACGTCAAGATCTCCGACGGCTGCGACCACCCCTGCAGCTTCTGCGCCATCCCCGGGATCAAGGGCCCCTATCGGGGGATCGATCCCGACACGATCCTGCGCGAAGCGGCGGCGGCGCTGGACGAGGGGGCGCGCGAGTTGGTGCTGGTGGGCCAGGATACCGCTCTCTGGCCGGAGGACGGCTGGAGGCTGCCCGACCTGGTCGGAACGGCTGGCGGACGATGCCCGGGTCCGCTGGCTGCGCCTGCTCTACTTCCAGCCGGAGCACGTGGATGACGAGTTGCTTCGCCTGATCGGCCGGCAGCCGAAGGTGGTGCCCTATGTGGACATCCCTTTCCAGCACGCCGCCCGCCGCGTCCTGCGCGCGATGGCGCGCCGGGGTGATGGCGCCGAGTACCTGACCTTGCTGGCCCGGGCTCGCGAGCTGATCCCGAGCGTCTCCCTGCGTTCCACCTTCATCGTGGGCTTTCCCGGGGAGACCGACGAGGACTTCGAGGAGCTGCTGGATTTCGTGGCCCGAGGCCGGCTTCGCCCACGCCGGGGCCTTCGTCTACAGCCCGGAGGAAGGCACGCCGGCCGCGCGGCTGAGGCCCCGAGTACCTGAGGAGTGGCGCGAGGAAGGCTCACCCGCCTCAGCAGCCTGCTGCTCGATCTCGCCGAGGCCCGGAACGAGGCGGCGGTGGGCAACCGGGTCGAGGTGATGCTCGACGCGGTGTACCGGTCGGACGCCGGCGACGGCTCGGACCCCTCCCCGCCGGAGGAGGGTCCGGAGGGCGCCGTGGCGGTGGGCCGGACGCCCGCCCAGGCCCCGAGATCGACGGTGTGACCTATCTGGAGGGCGGGATGCCGCCGGGCGAGCCGGGGGACATCGTCTGGGCGGTGGTGACCGATGCGGTCGGGCTACGACCTGGTGGCCAGGTGGGATGGGCCTTAACCTGCCCAACACCCTGACCGTCCTGCGGATCCTGATGATCCCGGTCTTCATGGCGTTGTTGCTGGAGTCGGTGCCGCACGGGGCGGGGTTGGCCGCGATCGTCTTCGTGTTGGCCGCCGCCAGGGACTCGCTCGACGGCTAGGTGGCGCGGCGGCGGCACCAGTCCACGGTGCTGGGCGCCTTCCTCGATCCGTTGGCGGACAAGCTGCTGGTGTCGGCCGCGCTGATCGCCCTGGTCCAGCTCGGCAAGCTGTCCGCCTGGATTGCTATGCTGATCATCGCGCGCGAGTTCGCCGTCTCCGGGCTCCGCATGGTCGCCGCCGCGGAGAACGTGGTGATCCCGGCCAGTCGGTGGGGCAAGGTGAAGACGGCCAGCCAGATGGTGGCCATCGTGGCGCTGATCCTGGCGCCGCGGACGGTGCTGGGCGTGCACCTGGACCCCTGGCTGGTGGTGCTGGCGGTGGTCTTGACCGTCGTCAGCGGCGTGGATTACTTCGTGCAAGGCCCGGGAGCTCTCTACGCTCCCCGGGGGCGCCGGAGCAGCCGAGCCGGGACGGGGTCGTCGAGGGGACGCCGGCAGGGCTGATCAGAGTGACGGAGGAGATGGGCAGGCAAGTGGCGCCGGAGAGCGGGACGACCGAGAGGAGCGCGGAGGAGCGGAAAGTACGCCTCTTCGTCGGCGTGCCGCTTCCCGAACGGCTGCTGCGGTGGTCGAGCGGGCGCAGGCGGCCCTCCCGACGTCCCGGGGATTGCGGCTGATCAGCCCCGAGCAACTGCACGTCACCCTGGCGTTCATCGGGCAGGTGGGGGAGGCCGTTGCCGCCAGGGCTGCGGAGGTGGTGGCAGGTGTGCCGTCCGACCTGGGCGGCGAGGCCGAGATGGGAGACTATCTGTTGCTGCCGTCGCCGGGCCGGGCGCGGGTGGTCGCGCTGGCTTTGGCCGACCAGGACGGCGTCTTCGGGCGGCTGTTCGAGCGGGTGATGGGCGGATTGGAGCGGCGGAGGTGATGCAGCGGGAGAAACGGCCCTTCCGGCCGCATCTGACCATAGCCCGCTGCAAACCCCCGGCGAAGATACGACCAAAGTCGGAGTGCGGAGCCGACCCGCTTTCCGGTACAGTCCGTCTGTCTCTATCGGAGTCGAGCTGCATCCGAACGGCGCGCAGTATACCGTGCTCGTGCGCATCGTGATCTTGGAAGCTGACAACGGCTGATTAGCCGAGGAGGCACTAGTGGAGAAGGACAAGGCACTGGAGATGGCCGTGGTGCAGATCGAGCGCCAGTACGGCAAAGGAGCCATCATGCGGATGGGCGACGAATCCGCGCGGCGGTGCAGGTCCCGCCATCCCGACCGGCTCGCTGGGTCTGGACCTGGCGTCTGGGCGTCGGGGGGTGCCGCGCGGCCGGGTGGTGGAGATCTTCGGCCCGGAGTCCAGCGGGAAGACCACGCTGGCCTTTCACATCATCGCCGAGGCTCAGAAGAGCGGAGGCAATGCCGCCTTCATCGACGCCGAGCACGCCATGGACCCCGTCTACGCCCGCCGCATCGGGGTCAACGTCGACGAGCTGCTCCTGCTCTCAGCCCGACCACGGCGAGCAGGCGCTGGAGATCGCCGAGCTGCTTGATCCGCAGCGGAGCGCTGGACGTCCTGGTCATCGACTCGGTGGCGGCGCTCACCCCTCGAGCCGAGATCGAGGGCGAGATGGGCGACTCTCACGTCGGCCTTCAGGCCCGACTGATGAGCCAGGCGTTGCGCAAGCTGTCCGGCACCATCAACAAGACGCCAGACCACGGCCATCTTCATCAACCAGTTGCGGGAGAAGGTGGGCGTCATGTTCGGCAATCCCGGAGGTCACGCCGGGTGGCCGGGCGCTCAAGTTCTACTCGTCCGATCCGGCTGGACATCCGCCGGATCGAGACCCTCAAAGAGGGCACCGAGGCGGTGGGCAACCGGGTGCGCGTGCGGGTGGTCAAGAACAAGGTGGCGCCCGCCCTTCAAGCAGGCCGAGTTCGACATCATGTACGGCACCGGCATCTCCACCGAGGGTGAGACTGCTCGACATGGCCGTCGAGCACAAGGTGGTCCAGAAGAGCGGCGCCTGGTTCTCCTACGGCGACCAGCGCCTGGGCCAGGGCCGGGAGAACGTCAAGCAGTTCCTGCAGCGACAATCCCGATCTGACTCGAGCGGATCCGGCTCGAGATCGTGCAGGCCATCGCTCCCACGCCTCCGCCGAAGCGGCAGCCGATGCGACGGAGACGGAGCCGAAGCCGGCCGCCGTCGCGAAGCCGGCCGAGCCGACCGGCGGAACGGGGCCGCAGCCACCTCCGCGCGGAGGCGGATGCCGAGGTCCGCGCGTAGACCGCGTCACCGCCATCGCGGCCGCAGCGCAGCCGGAGGACGCCTCAACGTCTACTTGACGGCGACTTCGCCTTCGGGCTCGACGCCGCCGTGGCCGAGGAGGCCGGGCTTGCGGGTGGGCGACGTCCTCAGCGCGCAGCGCCGGGACGAGCTGCTTCAGCGAGGAGGAACGGGCCCTGGCCCGGGACCGCGCCCTGCGTCTCTCGCGACCGCGCGAGCGCTCGCGCCGAGAGGTGGCCGACCGGCTGCGGCGCCACGGTTACGATGCCGCGATCGTCAGAGGCGCCGTGGAGTGGCTGCGGGCGCGGGGATTACCTCGACGACGACGCTTCGCTCAGACCTTCGCGGCGGAGAAGCGGCCGGGGGGGCTGGGGCCCGCGCCGCATCGCGGCCGACCTGGCGCGGAAGGGTGTGGAGCGCGGCCTGTCGACGAGCGCTGGCGCCGGACGAGGAGGAGGGAGGCGACGTGGACGGGACGCCTCCAGGGGCCTGGTGCGCTTGGTGCGCCGCCGTTTCGGGCGGAGTGGCGGCGGATCCCGCCGGCGGCCGCCGCCGGGCGAGCGGGTTTCTTGCCAGCGACGCGGTCACGATTGGGACGCCATAGAGCGGATTCTGGCCGCGGTCGGACAGCCGACGGAGGACCTTGCGGAGCCGACGAGCTTCGCCGAGGGCGACGTTCAGTCGGACGCCTCCGGCGACGACGGCCTTCCGGCGGACGCGGGAGCCGTTCACCGACGAGTGCCTTCCTTGACACTTTCCACAGGGCGACGATACACTTCGTTGGTTTGTGACGATCGGTCGATCGTGCTCGACGTCCTGCACGTAGCAGTGACATTCCTGCACAATGCAGACGCTTTGGATATAGCTGAAGGGGCCACGGTGGACCTGGGCCGAGACGCGGATCGCAGCGATAGCGGCCGACTTCCGCGGATGGCTCACTCCGTCCTGTGCGCTTCTCCAGTACGAGAGTGGCCGCTGTTAAAGTGCGCGTGGCCGGGCGGTGCTCGGCTTTTTTATGCGCGGCCTGTCTTCGTGCCTCGTCACGCTCCGGTGCAAGCGCTTGTGAACTGGGAACGTGATGTGGAAGTGGAGACTGGATGACAGCTCGTCGGGATCGTGGTGGCCCTGGTGGTCGCGGTCATTGGTTTGGCGGCCGGGTATTTCATCAGGAAGTACGTGGGCGAAGCGAAGATCGCTTCGGCCGAGCAAGCAGCGGAGAAGATCGTCCAGGACGCCAACGCGGAATGCTGAAGCCATCAAGAAGGAAGCCCAGGTGGAGGTCAAGGACGAGCTCCACCAAGCTCCGGCTGGAGACCGAAGCGGAGCTGAAGGAGCGCCGGGCAGGAGTTCCTGCAGACTCGAGAAGCGCCTGCTGCAGCGGGAGGAGTCGCTGGACGAAGCAGCGAGGACCTCGCGCAGCGCGAGCAGTCGGTCTCCGACCGGGAAGCCCACTACCGCAAGGTCCTGGACGAGGCCGAGGCAGGCCCGAACGGAGCAGCAGAAGCCGCTTGGAGCAGATCGCCGGGCTAACGCAGGACGAGGCCCGCGAGATCATCCTCAAGCAGACCGAGGACGAAGTGCGGCACGACATGGCCAAGATGGTGCGCAACGTCGAGGAGGAGGCCAGGCACGAGGCCGACCGCCGCGCCCGCGACATCCTGTCCACCTGTCATCCAGCGCACCGCCGCCAGCCACGTGGCCGACACCACCGTTTCGGTGGTCCCGCTGCCTTCCGACGACATGAAGGGCCGCATCATCGGCCGCGAAGGCCGGAACATCCGGACGCTCGAGAACCTCACCGGCATCGACTTCATCATCGACGACACCCCGGAAGCGGTCGTGCTCTCGGGCTTCGACACCGTGCGGCGGGAGATCGCCCGGCTGACCCTGACCAAGCTGGTGGCCGACGGCCGTATCCATCCGGCCAAGATCGAGGAGGCCTACTCCAAGGCCGAGGAGGAGGTCGACAAGGAGATCCAGGAGGCCGGCGAGCAGGCCACCTTCGACACCGACATCCACGGACTGGCTCCCGAGTTGCTGCAAGCTGCTCGGCAGGCTCAAGTTCCGCACGAGCTATGGGCAGAACGTGCTGCATGCACGCCATCGAAGTGGCGCACCTGGCCGGCGCTGATGGCCACCGAGCTGGGCGTCGAACGCCAAGCTGGCCAAACGGGCCGGCCTGCTGCACGACCTGGGCAAAGCGGTCGACCACGAGGTGGAGGGCTCGCACGCGGTCATCGGCGCCAATCTGGCCCGGCGCTATGGCGAGTCCGACGCGGTGGTGCACGTCATCGAGGCGCACCACGACGATGTCGAGCAGCAGACGGTGGAGTCGGTCCTGGTGGCGGCCGCCGACGCGGTAGTCCGGCGCCCGTCCGGGCGCCCGGCGCGAGACCCTGGAGACCTACATCAAACGGCTGGAGAACCTCGAGCGGATCGCCGAGAGCCAAGCAGGGCGTGGAGAAGTCCTACGCCATCCAGGCCGGCCGGGAGATCCGGGTGATGGTGAAGCCCGAAGAGGTAGACGACGACATGGCCGCCCTGCTCTGCCGCGAGATCGCCAAGGAGATCGAGCAGGAACTCGACTACCCCGGGCAGATCCACGTGACGGTCATCCGGGAGAGCCGCGCGGTCGACTACGCCAAGTAGCGGGCCGGCGGCTGCGCGGCATGGCGCTGCGGCCGCCGGCCCGATCGGCCGGGCGCTCGAGGACGGCCGAGGATGAGCGTGCGGCTGCCGTCCGCAGACCTTCTACCTCCGCACCTTCGGGTGCCAGATGAACGAGCACGACTCCGAGCGGATCGCCGGGATGCTGGAGGAGATGGGCATGCAGCCCGTCGCGCAGCCCGGCGCACGCCGATCTGCTGCTCTACAACACCTGCTCGATCCGGGAGAAGGCCGACACCCGCCTGCTCGGCCACCTGGGTGACGCGCGCCGGCTGAAGCGGGAGCAACCGGCGCGCCTGGTGGTGGTCGCGGGCTGCCTGGCGCAGAGCCGGCCGCGAGTCCTTTCTGCGGGAGCAACCCCATCGTGGACGTCCTGCGTCGGGCCCGCAGAGCCTGCACGAGCTCCCCCGTCTGATCGAGGAGCGCCTCGCCGAGCGGCCGCGCCGCCGGGGCCTTCGCCGGAGCAGACCACCCGGTTGGAGCGCCGAACTTCCGCGGGTCGCGGCGGCAGGGCCCGCTCGCCTGGGTGCAGATCATGACGGGCTGCACCAACTACTGCTCCTACTGCATCGTGCCCGTCCGTCCGCGGGCCCGGAGGCTTCGCGGGCCGCCGAGGACATCCTGGCCGAGGTGCGCGCGCTGGCACGGAGCAGGGCGTGCGCGAGGTCACCCTGCTGGGCCAGAACGTGAACGCGTACGGCGCCGAGCCCGGCTTCGCGCGGAAGAGGGGACTTCTCCGGCCTGCTCCGCCGCGCTTAGCGAGGAAACCCCGATCGAGCGCATCCGCTTCATGACCTCGCACCCCAAGGACGTTTCGCCCGGCCTGATCGAAGCTCTCGCCGAGCTGGAACCGCTCTGCGAGCACCTGCATCTGCCCGTGCAGTCGGGCAGCGACCGGGTGCTCGAGGCCATGCGGACGGGGTTACGACCAGCGCCGACTATCTGGACCTGGTCGAGCGGCTGCGCGCGGCGGTCCCCGAGCTGTCCCTGACCACGGACGTCATCGTGGGCTTCCCCGGGCGAGACCGAGGAGGACTTCGCCGCCACCCTCGAGCTGGTGGAAACCGTGGGCTACGACTCCGCCTTCACCTTCATCTACTCCCCGAGAACCGGCACCCGCGCCGCCGCTTTTGCCGGCCGCGGTGCCCGCCGACGTGGCGAACGACCGCATGACCCGGTTGGTGGCCGCGGTGCAGCGGAGCGCCCTGGAGCGCAACCAGGCCTAGTGGGCCGGAGCCGGTGGTGCTGGTCGAGGGCGCGAGCCGCAACCGGGAGAGCGAGTTCACCGGGCGCACGCGCACCTTCAAGACGGTCAACTTCTCGGCCGACGGCCGCGCGCGCAGGCCGACGGCGCCCTCCGGCGGTCTCCGGCCTCGGGCGCCCGTGTCGCGGCGTTTGATGCTGACGGGCTTGCCACGGCGGCCGACGCGGCGGGGCCGCCGCGACCTTGCGCCCGGGCGACCTGTTCGGGTGCGCCTGACCGCCTCCACCTCCACCAGCTTCCGCGCCGTCCCGGTCGACTGAGTCCGGCGTGGCGCCGTCGGACAGCGAGGGCCGGGCTGCGTCATCGCGATCTTCGGCCCGACCGGGGTCGGCAAGACCGCGGTGGCGGTGGCGGTGGCGGCGCGGCTGGGGTTCGGGTGATCTCGGCCGACTCCATGCAGCTCTACCGGGGTTTTCCGGTTCTGACCAACCAGGCCTCGGCCTCCGAGCGAGCGCGCGCCGTGCACGCCCTGGTCGAGGTCGCCGAGCCCGAGCAGGAGTGGACGGCCGCCGCTTACGCCGCAGGAGGCGCGGCGCGCCTTCGACCAGGACCTGGCCGACCGCGGCTGGGCGGTGATCAGCCGGCGGCACCGGCCTCTACCTGCGCGCCGCGCTGGCTCCGCTTGGACATCCCCTCCGTGCAGCGAGCCCGGCCTGCGCGCGCGGCTGGAGAGCGCGGGCGGCGAGGAGGGCGCGGAGGTACTTCACGCCGAGCTGAGCGCGTTGGATCCCGGGCGCCGCCGCGCGCGTGGATGCGCGCAACCCCCGCCGGGTGGTGCGCGCCCTCGAGGTGGTCACCGCGCCGGACGCGGCGGTCTGGTCGGGGCGGGACGACCTCTGGCGCCCGCGCTACCGCCACCCGACGCTGCTTGGTCGGTCTGGACATGCCTCGGGACCGCAGCTCTACGCGCGCATCAACCGGCGCACGCGCCAAATGGTCGAAGGCGGCGCCGTGGAGGAGGTGCGGAAGTATCGCGAGGCCGCAGGGCGGGGCGAACCGTGGCGAGCGACGCACCTGCCGCGGAGGACCCGGACGCCGCCGCGCCACCGGCCCGCGAGAGCGGCATCCGCCAGGCCATCGGCTTCCGCGAGATCCGGCGCCACCTGGCCGGCGAGATCACCGAGGAGCAGCTGATCGACTGCTCGCCGCCTCCACTCGGCGCTACGCGAGGGCCGCAACTCACCTGGCTGCGGAAGCTTCGACGCTGTTATCATGGACGCTTCCGCGGGAGCCGGCCGACATCGCGGCCGAGATCCTGAGCCGTGCCCGCTCGCTGGCGCGGTCTGCCGTCACAGGGCGAGAGGGGATAGGAAGCCGCGATGCAATTCGCCAAATGGCAGGGTTTGGGGAACGACTATCTCATCGTCGAGGCCGCGGAGCTTCCGCGCCCGCTCGAGCCCGAGCGACGCCACCCTGCTCTGCGACCGCCACTACGGGGCGTGGGGGGCGACGGCATCCTGGTCCACGACCGCGCCCACGCGGCGCCGATCCCCGGACGCCATCGCCCGCATGCGCATCTTCAACCCGGACGGCAGCGAGCCCGAGATGTGCGGCAACGGCATCCGCATGTTCGCCCGCTATCTGGAGAAGCAGGGGGTGGTGGCCCCCGGCGACGAATTCGTGGTCGAGACCCTGGCCGGGGCCCATCCGCCCGCGCATTCTGCCCGACGGCCGGGTGCGCGTGGGCATGGGACGAGGCCCGCTTCCTCAGCGAGCACATCGCGGACGCACGACGGTCGGACGCGAGGTCGTCCGACCGCGAACTGGAAGTGCCCGGGGGCTGAAGTTCAGCTTTACCTTCGTGGACGTGGGCAACCCCCACTGCGTCATCGTGGCCGAAGATCTGGGCGACCTTCCCCTGGCTGAATTCGGTCCCGGTGATCGAACGCCTGCCCCTTTTCCCCAACCGGGTGAACGTGGAGTTCATCCGCCCGGAGCCGAACGGTTCGGTCACCATGCGCGTGTGGGAGCGCGGGGTGGGGGAGACCCAGGCCTGCGGCACCGGGGCCACCGCCGTGGGCGCCGCCGCCGTGCGTCTGGGGCTGACCCAGAGCCCGGTGGTGGTCCACCTGCTGGGGGGCGACCTGGAGATCGAGGTGGACGCCGACTGGCAGATGGTGATGACCGGCCCGGCGGAAGAGGTGTTCGTAGGGCGTGAACTCGAGCTGCTGGCGCGCTGGGCTGGTCCGCGAAGGGACGGACTCCCGCCGGTCGCGGCCGCGCGCGGTGGGACAGGACCGGGCAGCCGGCCGGGAGGCGACCGAGGAGGCGGAACGGTGCGAATTCTCGCGCGGATGGACAACTGCCCCCGTATCTCTTCGCCGAGATCGAGCGCAAGATCGCAAGCCAAGCGCGAGGAGGGCGTCGACGTCATCAGCCTGGGCATCGGAGACCCCGACCTGCCCACGCCCGATTTACATCATCGCCGAGATGCAGCGCCAGCTGGCCGATCCCCGCAACCACCGCTATCCCGAGCAACGCCGGCGTGCCCGAGTTCGGCCAGGCGGCGGCCCACTTCTACCGAGCGCCGCTTCGGGGTGGAGATCGACCCCGGAACGAGTTCTTCCCCCTGCTCGGCGCCAAGGAGGGCCTGGCCCACATCTGCTGGGCCATGCTCGATCCGGGAGACCTCGCCCTGGTGCCCGACCCGGGCTACCCGGTTTACGCGGGCTCCTCCATACTGGCGGGCGCCGACGTCCAGCTGATGCCGCTGCTCGCCGAGAACGAGTTCCTGCCCGACCTGGACGCCATCGCCCGAGGACGTCGCCGGCGAGGCCAAGCTGATGTTCATCAGCTATCCCGAACAACCCCACGGCGGCGGTGGTCGAGCGGACGGCTTCTTCCCCGCGGTGGTCGACTTCGCCAAGACCTACGACATCGCCGTGGTCCACGACAACGCCTACTCGGAGCTCACCTTCGACGGCTACGTGGCCCCCAGCTTCCTGCGACGCCGGGGCGCCAAGGAGGTCGGGGTCGAGTTCTTCAGCTTCTCCAAGCCCTTGAACATGACCGGCTGGCGCATCGGCTTCGCCGTGGGCAATCACGCAGATCCTGGAGCCCTCTGGCGGCTCAAGACCAATATGGACTCGGGCATGTTCGAGGCCCTGCAGCGCACCGCCGCCGCCGTGCTGAACGGTCACCTGGACGTTCGTGGCCGCCAATGCGCGCGGTCTACGAGCGGCGCCGCGACGTACTGGTCAAGGCGCTTCCGCTCCATCGGCATGGACGTGCAGCCTCCCAAAGGCACCATCTACCTCTGGGTGCCGGTGCCCGAGGGCTACACCTCGACCAGCTTCGCCGAGCACGTGCTGGATCAGGCCGGGGTGGTGGTCACCCCGGGCAGCGGCTACGGCCAGGCGGGGGAGGGTTTCGTGCGGGTTTCGCTCACCGTGCCCGACGACCGCATCCACGAGGCCGTCGAGCGCATCGAGCGGTCGCTGAAGGTCTAGGGTCACGTGGCGGCGCCCGTCGACTCCTCGCCCGGCGAGGGCGCAACGCCGGCGGAGGACGCCTTCGCGATCCAGGTACGCCTACTGCACCCCGAGGCGCGGCTGCCGCGCCGCGCCCACCCGGGCGACGGCGGGGCCGACCTTCACTCGGTGGAATCCGTCGTCATCCCGGCGGGGGAGCGGCGCGAGGTGGGCACCGGCATCGCGCTGGCCATCCCGCCGGGCTACGCGCGGCTTCGTGCAGCCGCGCTCCGGCCTCGCCTTCCGGCACGGCATCATGGTGGTGAACGCGCCCGGCCTGATCGACGCCGGCTACCGGGGGAGGTGCGGGTCTGCCTCTACAACTCGGGCGCCGAGCCCTTCGGCGTCGTCGCCCGGCGACCGCATCGCCCAACTGGTGATGCAGCGGGTGGAGACGCCGGGCTTCGCCGTCAGTGAGGACCTCGACGCGACGTCGAGGGGGGCAAGGCGGGTTCGGGAGCACCGGGCGGGCGTAGAGCCGTGCGGCCCCAGCCCGCCGTCGCCTCGACGGACGGGTCTTAGCCTCCCGCTACGCTCCCGACCGCGCCGCCGGTGTACTCCTCCCAGGTGTTCGGCACGATGTTCACGCTGATGGTGTACTGGCCGTTGAGCTTGCTGATGATGTCGCCGTTGTAGTTGATCTCGGGGCTGGAGCCGTTGCCGTTGCTGGCTCAGCGCGCCCTCGGTGATGAACGACCCCCAGAAGCTGGTGGTCCCCCGCACGATGACGCTGCCGCGCGAGATGACGACGCCATAGAAGTCCGCCGTGCCTCGGAAGTCGAGCACATTCGTCACTGTCCTCGGGCGTGTCCAGGATCAGGATGCACGGACGCTCGCTCGTGCCGATCTGGTGGGTGCCGCTGAGGGTGACCGCCGTGAGTGGACTCGACGTAGATGATCGCCCCGGGGCTGGAGGTCTCCAGGTAGGCCGCTGCGGCGTCGGCGGACGTGAAGTACGTGTCCCGTGCTCTGGGCGATGCCCTTGAGGGCTTCGAAGAGGCCCGGCGTGACCCACTGCTCGAACGTCGCCGGGCCGCTCGGGGTTGTCGAGCGATGCCGGGCAGCAGGCGGACGTCCCTGCCCACCATGTTGAGTAGTAGGCGGGGGCGAACCGGCCTCGCTCGCATCGATCATCGGGAGTGGAGACGTGTCCTGCGGGATCGACGGCCACGCGGAGGCCTCTGCCGTTCGCCCCCACGGTCGCCGCGTACATGGCGATGAAGGGGAAGCTCAGGTTCCAGGTGTGCCGCTCCGCCAGCACCAGGATTCGGTGGCGGTCGTCGTCCACGTTGGCGCTGCTGTCCACCCACATCAGGTTGTTGCCGTTGTGAGTCGTAGGTGTACGGCGTGTCCGTCCGCGTCCTGGTCGATCGTCGTAGACGGAGACCGTGCTGAAGGTGGAGGCGGCGGAGCGGGACGGGTTCCGGAAGTCGGTCGTGGAGAACTCGCCGCGCATGGCGCTGCCGCTGACCGCGGCCGTCTCGCCGCTCTGCTCCGGCCATCCGGTCTTGAGCGCGAGCATGCCCGCGTCGACGCCGGCTTCGGCCACGTTGAAGGCCTTCACCTCCTTGCGCTCCGTGTCGGTGCCCCGGATGGCCGACTTGCGTCAGCCAGAAGAGCGCCACCCCCATGCCCAGGAAGACGAGCACGAACACCATGACGATGATGATGGCCGACCCGTCGTCCCGGCGAGGAGAGAGACGGACGTCGACCGTGAAGGCTGCTGCTCATGCCGCTCTCCTCGACCTAGTACGTGCGCAGGTTGCGGGGTTGCACGACGGAGGTCAGTTGGTGCACCACCGGCGCCCGGTCGACGTAGATGTCGACCAGCAGGTCGATGGTGATCTGGCGGATGGTCGTCGGGTCCGAGACGGTGCCGTCCCTCCGTCGTTACGTCGCCCTGGCGCCGTCACGGTAGCTGAAGAGCGGCGCGCCGTGTCGTTGGAGACGTTGGTGGTCACCAGCCGCACGGACGTGCCGGCGGTGAAGTCGCCGTTCGCCGCCGCCTGGTCGCGATACAGGTGGCGGTCGGCTCGTGTCGACCCGAAACGGATGCAGCTCGACCGTGTGGGCGGCATCCTTGTCGACGTCGGCCCAGAACTCGAGCTCGTTCGGCTCTGCTTTGACGATGACCGCGTTCAGGGTCTCCGAGGGGGGACTGGTCGGCTTTCTCGCCGTCCGGATCAGCTCGACCATCTCGCCCATGGCCGAGCGGGCCTGTTCCTGTGCCCTCAGGTCGTCTTCGGTGAAGGCGTACGTACGGTTCAGACCGCTCCAGATGCCGTACGTGGCCCCCATCACCACGAGCAGCAGGGTCATGGCGATCATCAACTCGATCAGGCTCAGTCCGGCCTCTGCGGCGACGCGATTGCGCACGCTGGCCCGGGGACTCGCCGGGCCCGATCGGGCCCACTCGCACTTCGTCTCCGACAAGTTGTGGTCCTGCGACATCTCCCTCTCCTTTCTTCGCACCCTCATTAGTTGATGTAGAATAGATCTGAGGACGACGCGCCGGCCTGAAGAGGAAGGCTGAAGGCACCGGACTGTGCCGTCCCGTCTGTAGTCACGTGACGTGGTAGTCACCTCGGGGCAGTGGGATCGACCGACAGTGGACAGTCTTGCCCGACCGTCCCGTGTGAACACCGTGGTGTTATGCTTGTCCTTGATCGTGATGGCGTAGGGAGGCCGGTGTGTTCTGGATCGTACGTGGTGTACAGGATCGTCGTCGGGTCGTGCGAGGCCGTCGTGGTGGTCGTCCCGTGCGTGGTGCTCGTGGTCGTTCCATCCCGGAAGGCGGCACTTGGACGGGGGAGGACTGCACGTTCGCCGCTCCGTTGCCGGCCAGGTCGACCACGGTGAGACGGTAGAGGTAGTTGTTCAGGTCGTCGCGTCGCCCCAGGGTCCTACGGGCGCGACCACGCCCTCGTCCAGGTAGCTGCTGGCCGTCGGTGAGGAGCGTCGTCGACCACCGTCCACTCGCTGGCCATGACCCGTCTGAGTTCCTCTTCTTCCGCTCGAGCAGGTAGGATGCCCGATCACCCTCCGGCCCGGGGATCCAGCTCGAGGTCGACAGTATGGTCGTCGTTGGCGGTCACCGTGAGGCAGGGGGCGGGATTGGCTGCGTTCTCCAAGCGGAGACGCAGCGCCAGATGTTGCCAGGCTGGTCGTACTGGTTGTACATGATGGCCTGGAGTTCCCAGTATCCGTCCGGGACGGTCGTCGGAGTCGAAGGCGTATTCGAACCAGACGTCGTTCACCCTGCCGGCGTCCACGCTGCAGTGTCAAGTCGCCGGTCGTCGGATTCGGTATTCGTCGTCGGGGTCCCCAAGCGGTATCGCTCTGGCCGGCGTCGTTGACGAAGGCCAGGCGCAGGTAGACGTCCGCGCGGCCTGGTGGGTGTGTTCAGGTTGTCGTAGACCAGTGACCAGTCGGCCTCGGCCACATGGTAGTAGGCGGTGTTGGGCACGTCGGAAAGGAGCGGGAAAGGGGCTACCGAGCGGGTCGGCGCGGGGCGTGGGAGACAACGGCCAGGTAGGCGCCCCGCGGTCCGAGGAACTGCTGGTGGATCAGCGTCTCGACGACGGCCGGGGACTCGGACGGGGGGAGCGGCCCAGCCCACGGTGACCAGCACCTTCTTCAGCTGCCCGCCCGCGCTGGCCGAGTCGCTGACGTGGTAGTCGATGTGAAGGTGATGCCGCGGACGGTCTGCGTCGTCCCGAAGCGCTGCGACAGGTTGCGCGCGTCACCCGGGCTAGCCGTGTCCTCCTGGATCTCCCTGTAGTCGAGCTGCCGCACCTGCTCCATCCGCTCCCGGGCGATGTTGTTCGCCAGGCTGCGGTAGCGGGCGGCGGAGGCGTGGTTCAGGCCGGAAAGAAAGACGGGCACGAAGGCCGCCATGACGATGACCAGCAGCAGGACGGCCACCATGATCTCTATCAGCGTGAAGCCTTGGGAGGAGCGGTATCTCGTCATACGTCGACCTCGCATGTCTAGGTCCGCCATCCGGCGCTACAGAGACATGTCGGCAAGGCCTGTCCTTGTCTTGAGCGTCGAACGGTTGTTCCGAGGGTCGACTTCTGGAACGGACGCGCGGGGTCGGCGGGTACGGGACAGCTAGGTCGGCAGCCAGCGTACCCCGGTCGCGACCAAGGGGGGCCAGGGGTCAGGCAACCCCTGGGAGAAGAGCCCGAGCCACCCGGCGATGAGATCGGCGATGGGCGGATGCAGGGTCAGCGACGCCAGCTCCTCTTCGCCGACCCAGCGCAGCTCCTTGATGGCTGGGTCGTTGGCGCGGAGGGTCAGGTTCGGCCCCGGGCTGCAGAGTCGCCGCGAAGACGAGCTCGACCGCGTGGCGCTGAGCGCCCCCGTCGGGCGACATGCTCTCGATGAGAGCCAGCGGTGGGCTGTGGACCGCCACGTCCAACGAGCACTCTTCGATGAACTCGCGGGCCACCGTGCCCTCGAGCGTCTCGCCGCGCTCGACCCTTCCGCCGGGGAGGAGCCAGTAGGTCGAGCGACCCTTCTCCTGACGGACCAGCAGGACGCGGCTGTCGACGATCAGGGCGGCAGACGCCCTCAAGGTCGGTCGGGAAGGCTTGTCGGAGGGGTGGTGCATGGTCCCCGAGTCTACTAGATGCGGCGAGAGTCATTGAAGCCTAGCCTGGGTTCGGTGCCCGTCTCCTACCGAAGCCCGAGCGAAAATCCTCAAGTCCGTTGCTAGCCTGCCGATACCCGGTTGCGACACCCCCAGCATGCCTTGTGTCTTACAAACACGACGGCGACTACACCGAAAAGTTCTTGTCTAGCGTTTGGGGAAACGGGCAGACTAGGGGTGAGGTGTACTCAGGGCAAACCACTCGTAAGGGTGGGACGCAAAGCTACAGGGCCCATGTGGGTCGGCTGGGCTGCCACCGGATCCGCCGGATCTGTGGTTTGCCTGACACGCCACAGATTTGTTTTCTGTGCGTGTCGAGCAAAGAAGTCGTCTAAAGGAGGACGCAATGCTGGGCAAGATCCGGAAACGCATGACTGGCGAGGGTGGCTTTACCCTCATCGAGCTCTTGGTGGTGATCATCATCATCGCCATCCTCGCAGCCATCGCCATCCCCACCTTCCTGGGGCAACGCCAGAAGGCGCAGGACACTGCAGGCTCAGGTCGCTGATCCGCAACGGCATGACCGCCGTGGAGTCCGCCTACGTCGACACTCGCGACTTCCAGGCCGTTGACCGACGACTATCCTGCAGGCATCGAGCCCTCGATCACCTTGGCAGGCACTGACGCCGGCGCAGACGGTCACCTACGCGTCCACGCGCCGGAGCTGGACACACTGACTACGACGTCTCGCACGGGTACGGTCTTCGGAGTCATCGTCGACAAGGGACCGGCGGTCACCGGCGCGACGTTCGTCGGTCGGGCTGGTCGACAAGCGGTCCGGCGCCCACGGCCCGACCACGTCGTCGTAGTCGGCCCCGACTGGTAGCACTCCAATGCTGCAACCTGCTTCGATCGCTTCGGTCCGGGTGCTTGCCCGGACCGACGCTCGTAGAGCGGAGCATCAACATGACTGACGTCATCGCCTGAAGAGGCAAAGAATCAGCGCGACCTCATCGTGATCGTGGCTGTCATCCTGTCTTGCGCTCATCGTGATTCTGACGTCAGCGCCCGTGAGGATGCACCGAGCTATCTCGTGCTCGCCAACTGGAGGTCGGTCGGGGGACTACGCAGGCGGCAGCGCAGGTCTATCGTGCGCATCTGGTGGACGGATCCAGATTCCGTGGAGGCGCTCAAGGGCTTGCCGTGGATCTAGCCATCCTGCGGCGCTTCGACGAGGCGCTGCCGTTCCAGGAGCAAGCCTGTGCCGTGTTGATCACTCGGATGCCCAGACGCGGGTCGAGCTTGCGCTCAACTACGTGAACCACCAGCAACGAGCCGGATGAGGCAGTCCCGCTTCTGAGCAAGGCAGTCAGCGCTTGACCCCTCGGCGCGGAATCGGGCTGTTCTGGGCCAGGTGCTGCATGGCCACTGGCAAGAGGCGGCGGCAGGAGAAGAAGGAGTTGACGGTCGCTGATCGCCGAGACGCCCAGCGTACGGCTACGCCTATTCACGTTTTGCATCCGCTACCTGGAGAAAGAGGGACGAACTCAGCGAGGCGGAGTCGCTCCGCTCCACAGCCGCCGCTCATGGTGTGTCCGACTCGGTCGGCCGACCATCGAGGAAGGAGTCGTCAGACGTGCGGACACTCACTCTTCAAGAACCGGCAAAGCGGCTCAAGATGGATTCACGCTGATCGAACTGCTGGTCGTGATCATCATCATCGCCATCCTTGCCTCCATCGCTGTTCCCACCTACCTTGGGCACGCGGACAAGAGCCCAGGATGCTGCGGCACTCACCCTCGTGCGCAACGCGCTCACCGTCGTCGAGAGCGTGAACGTGGACCACCAGGACTACACGCCGATCACGGCAGCGGAGCTGCGCTGATGGAACCGGGCATGACTTGGAATGTGGTCGCGAGTTGGATCTGGTCGATCCGGCAGGCCCTGGTGCTCGACCGTCAGCTGCGAGCGCGAGCGACAACGCTGTCGACTTCCACGGGCAAATCGTGCACCGAGTTCGACATCGCGTCGGTTAGCGAGAGCGGTAACCTCTACGGAATCCAGGTGCAGACCGCCGGGCTCGCCGCCGCCTCCTACGTCAAGGTCAAGGTGTCGAAGGGACCTCGAGCCTCGGCTGGTAGCCGCTCCCGCCTCGCCGGTCCAGCTCGACGAGCGCTACTCGCCCCGCCAAGACTCGGACCATGGACCGATAGCGCCGGCGCGCACGTCGCACGTACGCTCTCTCTATGAACGATGCAGGATGTCACGCGGTTCGCGGAGCAGAGCGGCGATTGACCAGGGATGCCGGCGGGCAGACCCTGATCGAACTGCTGGTCGTCCTCTCCATCCTCCTGCTCGTCCTGTTCCTCCCGACGATCTCGTTGCTCGCGTGGCCTCGACGTCGTGGGCGCCCGTTCCCAAGCCCAGGACTTGCAGGGCGCGGCCGCTCTCGCCCAGGTCCGGGCGGCTTACCTCGGCCTCCCCGCCTCCGTCAATGGCGATCCAGAGCCGCACCGAGGTCGCTGATAGTCTCGGCAAGCTGGATCTTGCCGCCCCATCTTCGGGTCTTCCCCTGTCGACCAATCTCTCGCGTTGGCGAACCCCGAACGGCTTTGCCGTCACGTTCGGCCCCGGATCCGCCGCCCCGAACGGAGCTGGCTCGGTCTTCTTTGGAGATCCGGGTTGGGGCTCGCGGGTCGTCATCCGCGCTGAAAGCGGTATTACGCGGCGGGAGCGGCAGTGAGTGCGTCAGGGAGTGGGCATCTGGTCCATTCTCGTCCCGGACGCCGGGGCTCTTCCCTTCTCCCCGATCAACAGGGGAGCGTCATGCTCGAGGCAATCGTGGCCTTCGTATTGTTGGCGATCGCCCTGGGGCCCCTCGTGGGCACCCTGCTGTCGCTCGCCGATCGCTCCACGCGCGTGCAGTCGCGGCTATCGTCGACTTCGCTGGGCGACGAAGCCGGATCCCCGGTCCCGGCGGTCGATCGGTGGACGTGGGGTCCTCGACCCGGCGAAGTGTCTTGGGGCGACGGCCCGAGCCTGCTCGTGACTCTTGCCGGACCGGGCACGGAGAAGGTCGCTCGCGTCGGTGTGTGGGTGGATGGTTGGCCCGCGGCCGAGGTCGATGTCGCGGGCCAGACGTCGCTCGAGGTGGGGTCAGCGGCCCAGTGGTTGGGTCGTCCGGGAGCCGAGTTGATCATACGTGCTCGAACGGCTGACGGGCCCTGGGGACCACCTTTTCGGACTGTTGTTCCTGGCTCGTCGCTTACGGCGGCTGTCCCGCTCGAGGAAGTGAGCGACGTTCCCTCCTCGGCCACGGTTCACTTCCCAATCGCTGGACGTCTTCTCCTCCTGCTGTCCGGACAACCAGTGCTCGATCCGGCCGGTCCGTCCGCGGAGCCGGGCCTGCTTCCGCCGCTTTCTCCGGGCGCCGCTGACGTCGAATCGACGTGGCCTAGCCAATCTTGGATCGTCTCTCCTGAACGCAGGATCGACCTCTACCTTTGATGATGTCTGCATTCCCGACATTGATGCTGCCGTCAACTGCCAGGTCCGCGCCCGGGAGCATTCGGTACGGTCGGCGCCGAACAGGTGGCGCTGCGGCATTCTCTCTGATCGAGCTCCTCGTCTACCTGGGCCTGGTCTCCACGATCGCTGCGAGCATCCTCCCGCTCTGGTCCGCCCTGGAGCGACGCGCCGCCGACAGTGCCGATCAGACCTATCGCCTACTGGCCGCCAGGGTGGTCGCCGCCCGCTTCGAGCGAGACCTTCGCTTGGCCTCGGTCGCCGGCAGCGTCGGCGTCGGCACGGCCCTCCTGGAAGCCACGCAGACCGAGTGCGTCATCGTCACCCGAAGCCAGGACGGAGCGAGCCTGGAACTGGTGGAGTGGGAGGTGACGGGCGCCAACCTCATGCGCCGCAGAGGTGTCTGGACCGGCTCGCTGCCGGAGACCATCAACCACGGTCTCTACTTCGACCACAAGACGATGTTCGAGGGCGCGGCCTCCGGGTCCCGATTCAGCTACGTCTCCGGTGCGGTCGCCGATGCCGCACCGGTTGACGTCAGCAGGGCTGGCCCGCGTGACGGACGTCCACCTCTCTCTGGATGCCGGAGAGGGGAGCAGGCACGTGCCCGTGGACATCCAGGGAAGGTTGGGGCGGTGACGCTCCGCAGACCCGCGCCGAGCTCCGCTCGCCGAGAGCGGCAGCGCGCTCATCTTGGCGCTGTTCTTCTGTCTCGGCGTGGGCGTGCTGGTGTTCAGCTTGGCGAACATGGTCCTCATTGGCGAGAACGCCATCAGCAGTGAGCGGGACGGGCGGGCCAACCTGGCGAAGGAGGATCAGCTCCTGGGTCTGCTCGCCTCCCGAGCGCTGGCTACCTGGGCGCCGGCCGAGTTCGAGCTCGAACCCGGCGTGCTCGGTCGCCTCTCGCCTGACCCCGCCGGGAGCGAGTGGCGGCTGCAGGCCACGGTGTTCCCTCCCTGGCGGAGGGGCGGCGGACTGCCGCCCGGACAGGTCAGCGCGATGGTCGAGCGCGGCCGGGACGGCTTCGACCTCCCGCTGGCGGCCGTCGTGGGGACTGCGCTCCACGCGGACACCGCCCGCCCGGTCGACACCTTGGTCGTCCCGGCCGGCGATGGGACGACGACGGTGGCCCTGGTCGAACCGCTGCCTCAGGCGCCCGCGGGGACCGAGCCGCGTGACCTTTCAGAACCCTGGCGCTTGGCTCCGATGACCGTGGAGGCTTTGGAGCAAGGGGCGGTGGCGGCCGCGCCTTCCGTGGTCGTGCTCTCCGGCGCCGCCGGCCAGTCCGTCACCATCCCGGCCGGCGTCCGGGGGGACGCGCAGACGCCCCTCGTGGTCGTCGTCACCGGTGGGGCCGACCTCGATGCGCGCGACTTGGGCGACCTCGATGCGGTCCTCGTCGTGGACGAAGGCGGTGCGCAACTCGACGGCACGCGGCTGCGCGGCGCCGTCATCTGTTCGGGCACGGTGGACCTGGGCGCCACCGGGACCGTCACCTACGTGCCGTCGCACCTCCGCTGGGCGACCGATCAGTCGCTCCGCCGGGTCCGGCTGGTCCCGGGCACCCGTCAGGAGAGCTGGGGTTCGCCGTGATCCCCAGCTCTCCTGGACAAAGCGCGGCGGGGGCCTCCCTTAGCCGCCGATCGCGGCCAGCGCCTGCCGGGCCCACTCCGGGTCGCGCAGCTGCGCCCGTCCCACGCAGACCGCGTCCACCGACCCATCGCGGATGAAGCCGTCGGCCACCGTCCGCCTCGGTGACCCCGCCCACGCCGGACACCGGGATGGAGACCCGCGCCTTGACCGCCGCGGCCGCCGGGACGATGAAGAAGCCGGGCTCGGTCCGATTCGCCGGGCGCGAGCCGCACAGCCCGCCGCTGACGTCGATCAGGTGCACGCCCCAGCCCTCCAGCGACGGAGCCAGGGCGGCCGCGGTCTCAGCCGTCAGCCCGCCTTCGACGTCGTCCTCCGCCCCGAAGCGGTAGAGGAGCAGGTGGTCGGCCGACAGGGCGTCTGTGACCGCCGCCAGCGTCTCCCGGATCAGGCGCAGGCGGCTCTGGTCGTCGCCCCCGTATTCGTCGGTGCGCCGGTTGGTGTAGGGGGACATGAACTCGTTCAGCAGATAGCCGTGGGCGCCGTGGACCTCCACCCCGTCGAAGCCGGCGGCCGCGGCCCGCCCGGCGGCCGCCGCAAAGAGGCCGGGGATCTCGGCGATCTCGTCCAGGGTCATCGGGCGGGGTTCCTCCTTGTCGCCGGGCACGCCGACGCCCGAAGGGGAGATGGGCTGGCGCCCGGTGGCGGCCGCCGGGCAGCGGGCGCCGCCGTGGGTGATCTGCATCGCGGCGAGCGCGCCGCCGTCGTGGATGGCCTCGGCTATCTGAGAGAGGCCGGGGACGCAGGCGTCCTCCCAGCAACCCAACTGGTGCGGGTCGACGCGGCCCACCGGCGTGATGTAGGCGTGCTCCACGATCACCAGCGCGGGCCCGTCCGAACGCTTGGCGTAGTGCTCCACCAGCCGGGGCGTCACGTGTCCCTGCTCGTCCGCCAGGTTGTTCGCCATGGGGGGCATGATCAGGCGGTTCTTCAGCGTGCGCGGGCCTACCGCGAGCGGGTCGGTCAGTCGGGGCATGGATCGCTCCTGTCGTGGGGTTGGGGATGGGGCCGAAGCGGGCGGAAAAGGGGCCTGGTGTATACTTTCGGCCATGGCGACCTCATCATACGACAAGGCTGACGGCGGCAGAAAGGTCGCGCAGATCGAGTGTCATCGCTGTCCCGTCATCTGCGAGCGGGTGGTCTACCCGACGCACTGCCTGAAGTCCGATTGCCGGTACGTCTACGCCTTCACCGACGAGTCGTCCACGTACTTCGGTTGCATGGCCAAGGTGTTCACGGTGGAGTTGGACCTGGCCGCGTTCGACCCGGGCTCGACCAGGGATCCCTACGGGGCTCTCAAGGCCCAGCGGCCGCCGCGGGATGAGTGCAAAGTGCAGGTCGAGCAGGCCTACGGCCCGAAGTACAGCTGGCAGGAGTGCCGCAACCCCATCTTCCAGCACCATCCCGACGAGTACAGCCCGGACGCCATCCGGCGGCTCGTCAACGGTCCCGTCCGGCCCTCCCGAGCGAAAGGCGCGCCCTGCGTCCAGCCGGGCACCGAGCCGGATCCCGCCGGGGACTGACCCATGGATCTTCGCCTGGTCTTCCTGGGGACCGCCGGGGCGGTCCCCACAGTCGACCGCGGCCCCAGTGGACTGCTGGTCGTCCGGGGTGGGGAGCGGCTCCTGATCGACTGCGGGGAGGGGACGCAGCGCCAGCTCATGCGCTCGGTGGGTCTCAGCCGGATCGACCGGATCTTCATCACCCACCTGCACGGCGACCACTACCTGGGCCTGCCTGGCCTTCTGAAGACGCTCAGCCTGCAGGGTCGCGAGGAGAGGCTCGAGCTGTTCGGCCCCCCCGGCCTGATGGACCTCTTCCAGGTGGCGCAGCGGCTGTTCGGGCGGTTCTCGTTCCCGGTGGTGCTCAACGAGGTGGACCCGGGGGTGGTGCTGGAGGGTGACGGCTACCTGGTGCGGGCGGGGCGGACGGACCACGGTCTGCCCAGTCTGGCCTGGTCGATGGAGGAGGCGGAGCGGCCGGGGAGGTTCCATCCGGAGCGCGCCGTGGAATTGGGCGTCGTGCCCGGCCCGGATTTCCGCCGGCTGCAGCTGGGGGAGACCCTGACCCTGGCGTCGGGGGCCGTCGTCCGTCCCGAGGACGTGATGGACGAGGCCCGGCCGGCACGCAAGGTGGTGGTCACCGGGGACACGCGTCCGTCGCCCGCGGTGGTCGAGCTCGCGGCCGGCGCCTCGGTGCTGGTCCATGACGCCACCTTCGCCGAGAGCGAGCGCGACCGGGCGGACGAGACCCGGCACTCCACCGCGGGGGGCGCGGCCGGGGTGGCCCGCGACGCCGGGGTCAGCCTGCTGGCCTTGACCCACCTGAGCTCCCGTCACGGTCCGCGCGAGTTGCTGGCGGAGGCCCGGGCGGTCTTCCCCCGCAGCGTCCTTCCCCGAGACCTGGACGAGCTGGTGGTGCCCTTTCCCGACAAGGGGGAGCCGGCCATCGTGCCGCCCTCCGAGCGGCTCGCCCGGGTGCATCTGGCCGACCGGGCGGAGGGGCGCGCCGGGGGCGAGTGGCGGGGCGGGGGAGAACCGGTATAATGCCTCGTCGGCCGTCCGGGCCTGGTCGGCCGTTCGGCTGCGGATCATCCGGCCGTCACGCCCACGTAGCTCAGGGGATAGAGCACTGGCCTCCGGAGCCAGGTGCCGCAGGTTCGAATCCTGCCGTGGGCATCCCCCTTCTCCCGGTCACCGCCAACGGCGGCGGGCTTGCGGCTGCCCCAGGAGCTACGCTTCGGTCTGCTCCTTGGCCGACGGCGGCGGGGGGGACGACTCGGCAGAGCGCGTGGCCGGGGGGTTGGCGCAGAGGCCCGTCCGCTCGTTGTAGTGGCGGCAGTACTTGCGCTGGTTCCGGTCGCTCGTGCAGGGCTTGGCTGTGGCGTTCTCATTCATGCCCGGCATGATACCCGAACTCCCGGAGCCTGGTAGCCCAGTCAGAAGAATTCCTGCAATTTGCGAGAGGACGGCTCTTTTCGGTGTTGCGTCGCGGGACGGTGGGTCATATGCTGGCGTCCGGTCTTGGAGCCAAGGCCGGGACATCAGGCGAGGAGGACGATCGGTGGCAGGGATGGCGGCAGCCCTGACGAAAAGCTGTGATTCGTGTTACTTCCGGCAGCAGTTGCTCTGCTCTCTGAAGGTGGAGGGAGACACCTGTCCCACCTATCGTCCCTTTGACGGCGCCGGCAGCCTGTGCCGGTGCGTGAGCACCGAGAAGCAGGACCCCCGGCCGCCCGTCCATCCGGCCTGACGACTCCCGCCGCGGCCGACCGATCGGCGTCGGGCTCAGACGCCCAGTTCCCCCCGAGCAGGTCCCAGGACCGTTGGAGCGGTTGTTCGACCTCCCAGCCGAAGACCTCCGCGAAGCGCTCGACGTAGGCCGCCTTCACCTGGGACATCGTGGGCGCCGTCCCCAGTTCGGCAAGGATGCTGGTCTGCTGCAGCCCGGCTTCGCCGCAGGAGACGATGCGGTCGAACAGGTCCAGATCGACGTCGACGTTGAGGGAGGTCCCGTGGCTGGACACCCAGCGCTGGCAGCGAAGCCCGATCGACGCGATCTTGCGCTCCTCCACGTAGAGTCCGGGCCGCCCGGGACTGCGCTCCGCCGCGAGGCCGACGTCGCCCAGCAGCCGGATCAGGACCTCTTCCAGCGAGGCCACGTACGCGCGCAGGTCGCGCCGGGGCAGCCGCACCACCGGGTAGCTGACCAGCTGGCCGGGCGCGTGCAGGGTGGCGGCCCCTCCGCGCTCGCTGCTCTGGACGGGGATGAGCGGTCCCCCGGCGTCCGTGGTGAGGTCGTCCGGACCGCCCCGGCTGCCCAGCGTGATCACGGGCGGGTGCTCGAGGAGGAGGAGGGCGCCGGACAGACGCCCGTCGGCCACCGCCTCGCGCAGGCGGGCCTGGAGGTCCTGCACGGGAGCGTACGGGGCGAGGCCCAGATCGAAGGCGGCGATGCGGGTGGTCATGCGCCCCAGTATAGCGGCGTGGTGGGAGTCCCGCGGGTGGGGGCGGCCGGCGTGGGGTGGGCGAGCGGCTCCTTGAGCTTGACGCCGCGCCTGTGAGAACATGAACAAGGCGCCGACGGCGCCACGCGCTGCCAGCCTGCAGTCCCCGATCGGGAGGAGCCGGAGTGGGAAAGAAGTACGATCCCCTGTGGGAGCTTGTCGGAGAGAAGGTGGCTCTCCAGGGAGTGGAGCCGGACGTGGACGCCCGGTGTCCCAACTGTCATGCGACGGTCCATCTGGGGCTCGAGCTCGCGGCGGGCGAGAAGGTGGCGTGCGGGCTCTGCGGGGAGCCGCTGGTGGTCACGCAGGAGGCCGGGTCCCTGGGTCTGCAGACGGACGAAGAGGCGGCCTGACCGACCGAGCCTCAGGGCCGGGCCGGCCGCGGCCCGGCCTCCGCCCGAGGCGCGCTCAGTAGGTGATGACCGCCCGGCCGGGCCGGTCGATCAAAGCCCCCAGCTCGGCCGAGGCCGCTTTCGGCACCGAGATGGCCGCCGGATCGCCGTCCGAGACGAAGCGCAGCTCGGGATGCTGGCTGAAATGGGTCAACATCGGCTTGAGGCTCGATTCCTTGGCGCTCATCTCGAAGCGGGGGATGTGGAGGGGCGTGAAGGCCTTGGAGAAGGGTGACGCGGACGCCTTGTCCAAGAGGGAGACCGCGCCCAGGTACGTGTAGCTGCGGCCGTCCCAGGTCCCCTTCGCCAGCATGCCTTCATCTTTGGGATACGCCCCGAACGGCACCGAGAGCGTCGCCACCTTGTAGCCGTTGCCGATCAGCTTGTTCAGCTTCTCCTGCGACTGCAGCAGCTGCTTCTGGCTCTCTTGCTTCGAGGCCTTGCTCAGGTTGAGGTGGGTGACCGTGTGGCTGCCCACCTCGTAGCCCCAGGAGACCAGCTTGACCAGCTTCTCGGTCTGCGAGTCGGGCTGGCCGAACAGCACGTTGTTGTTGGGCTGCACGTCCAGCAGGCAGTAGAAGGTGGCTTTCTCCGCCCAGTCGCCCTTCTTGGCGGCCGCCTTGAGGATGCCCACCGCGGAGTCGGGGTCCAGGGACCCATCAGAGCGGAGGCGGAACTGATTGGGGCTCGAGTCGTCGAAGGTCAGCACGACCGGCGACTTGCCGGCGGGGACGTCGATGTTGCCGGTCACCAGGTCCCGCGTGGTGATGGGATAGAAGCCGGCCGCCTTGAGGTCGTCGATGTCCCGGCGGAAGTGGTCGGGGGAGCGGGTGTAGCGGGCCTCGGGCTCGCCCAGCTTGTGGTAGACCAGCACCGGGACCTGCCCGAGCTCGTTCGCCCCGATGGTGCGGGCTTTGGCCGGGGTCATGCTGCCCACCGTCTTCGCGGAAACGGAGGTGGTCGTCGGAGAGGCGGCTGCGGCGGCCTTCGGCTCGGTTTTCGCCTGCGCCGAGTCGTTGCCGCCGCCCGCGAACACGAGGCCGCCGGCCAATCCCAGCACCGCGCCCACCACGAAGGCGGCCACCAGGAAGCGGAAGATGTTGTCCAGTCGCATGGTGCGGCGTAGGGTACCAGATGCTGCGGCGAACGACGACCGCACGCTTTGCTACACTCCCCGGATGAGTCAGCCCGTCGTCACCCGGCCTCGGCGTCCCCGCCGCCGCCGTGCCAACCGGCCGGCCGCGGTCATCATCGTCCTGGCCGGCGCCGCGTCGTTCCTGCTCGCCTTCCTGGTGTTCTGGTCGGTGGGGGCGAGGATCGGCGGGGGAGAGGGCTTCCATCTCCCGTCCTTGGGAGGAGGCGACGAGGGGTCGGTCGCCCAGATCGAGGCTCCGCCGCCGCCCCAGCGTTACCCGGTGGCCCTGGACACCAGCCTCCGCGCGTTCCGCGACCTGAGCTACGTCCCGGTCAAGGGTATCTACGTCTCCAGCTACATCGCGGGTTCGCCGACGCTCTTCAAGCAACGGGCCCTGAACCTGGCCGACCGGACCGAGATCAACGCCATGGTGATCGACGTCAAGGACGCCACCGGGCTACGTGACGTACTCGGTCGACGTGCCCTTGGCCAAGCAGGCCGGTCTGATCGAGAAGCGCATCCGCGACATCGACGGCATGATGGCCGAGCTGGACAAACGCAAGATCGTGCCCATCGCCCGGATCGTCTGCTTCAACGACCCGCTCCTCAGCCGGAAGAGGCCGGAGCTCGCGATCAAGAACAAGAGCGGCGGCATATGGAAGGACCGGAAGGGCTCCTCCTACATCAGCCCGTACAACCGCGAGGTCTGGGACTACCTGGTGCAGCTGGGCCAGGACGCGGCCCGCCACGGGTTCCGCGAGATCCAGTTCGACTACGTGCGCTTCCCCAGCGACGGCAACATCTCCAACATCGCCTACCCGAAGACGGCCACCTCCCACGAGGACACCATCGCCGCCTTCCTCGAGTACGCCCACCAGCGTTTGGAGCCGATGGGCGTGTGGGTCTCGGCGGACGTCTTCGGCCTGACGCTCTACGTCAAGGACGACCTGGGCATCGGCCAGAAGATCGAGAAGGTGGCCCGCAACGTGGACATCGTCTCCCCGATGGTCTACCCCTCGCACTACTACGCCGGGTCCTACAACATCGCCAACCCGAACAGCCATCCGTACGAGATCATCACGGCCTCCATGAAGGACGCCAAGCGGCGACTGGCCGGTACCGGTGCCCTGAACCGCCCCTGGTTGCAGGACTTCTCGCTGGGCGGCGTCCAGTACGGGGTGGCGGAGGTCAAGAAGCAGATCAAGGCGGCGGAGGAGCAGGGGTTCCCCGAGTGGATCCTGTGGGACCCGGGCGTGAGCTACACCGAAGGGGCGCTCAGGCCGGCAGGCTAGGCTCCGCTCGGGGCGCGAGTTGGACGACCATGGCCACCTCGTCGCAGTCCGGGAAGTGGATGCAGTCGATGCACTCCTGCCAGATCTTGTGCGGCAACTCCGCCTTGTCCACCAGCCGGAAGCCCAGCCGCTCGAAGAAGTCCGCGGCGTAGGTCAGGACGAACACGCGGCCGATGCCGTACTCGCGCGCCTCGTCGAGCGCGGTCTGGACCAGGTGGGCGCCCACGCCTTTCCCCCGCCAGTGCTCGGCCACGGCGAGGGAGCGGACCTCGGCCAGGTCCGACCAGGAGATGTGGAGCGCGCCGCAGCCGACCACCTGATCCCCTTCGAGCGCCACGATGTAGTCCCGCAGATGCTCGTAGAGCGAGTGGAGCGACCGGGGCAGCATGACGCCCCGCACGGCGTAGTCGTTGATCAGGCGTTGGATGGCGGGCACGTCGGTGACCACCGCCTTGCGCACGGTCAGAGGCACGGAGCGTCTCCCCGGTTGGTGGCTGGACGCCCGAACGGGCGCCTGACGGACATTCTAGCCCACGCCGGTCCCCGTCCGGTCGGGCAGCAGCACGGGCACCAGGCGTTGGGCCGCCACGTCCACCAACCCGCCCACGGTGATCTTGAGCGCCGGGATGACGCTCAGGCTGAGGAAGCTCAGGGCCATGAACGGTCCCGAGAGGGAGACCCCCAGGTCGCGGGCCCGGGCTTCCAGCCGGCGGAGGTCGGCCGCCACCTCGGCCGGGGGCCGGTCGGTCATCAGACCGGCGAGGGGGAGGGGCAGCA
The DNA here is from genome assembly GCA_963796315.1 of uncultured Actinomycetota bacterium. Lineage (GTDB taxonomy): Bacteria > Actinomycetota > Thermoleophilia > RBG-16-64-13 > RBG-16-64-13 > CAWCLH01. The sequence goes on along the minus strand of CAWCLH010000020.1, from coordinate 493,254 downwards.
CCTGGACGGCGTCCCCCTCGGCCGCGGCCAACCCGCCCCCGGCGGCCACCAGCGCCCGGATGGCGCTCCACATGGAGTCGAGGTCGGCCCCGGCCACGATGAGGTGATGGGCGTCGTGGGCGACGGTGCTGGCCAGCGCCCCGCGGCGCAGCCCCAGGCCGCTGACCAAGCCCGTACCCACCAAGCCGGTCCCTCGGTGCCGCTCGAGCAGGGCGATCAGGGCGACGTCCGCCGAGGGATCCGCCCGGAGGAAGCCGTCGCTCGGCCGGGGCCAGGATCCGCCGTTCTTGGGTCACCAGCGAGCCGGGCAGGACGGCGATGGCCCGCGCCGGGAACGGGCCGGGGCCGGCGGGCGCCGGCGTCAGCAGGATCTCCGGCTCCATGGCCTGGAGGCGCAGGGGCGTGGCGGGCAGGGAAGGAGCGGGCATCGTGGGCAGGAGGAGCCTGCCCTCGCGCGCCACCACGCGACCCTGCTGGACGACCAGGACCGGGTGAGGCGAGGCCGGGTCCTCGGTCAGCAGCAGGTCCGCCCGCCTGCCCGGGGCGACGAACCCCCGGTCGTGGAGCCGGTACAGCGTCGCCGGGTTGAGCGTGGCCGCCCGGATGGCCTGATGCAGGTCGACCCCGCCGCGGACCAACTCGGCCACCATGCCGTCGATGTGGTGGTCCTCCACCAGGGTGGCGGCGTGGCGGTCGTCGGTGCAGAGCGCGGTGCGCTCGGTCCCGTGGGCGGCGAGGAACGGCAGCAGCTTCTGCAGGTCGGGCGCGGCCGACCCCTCGCGGACCAAGGTCCACATCCCCAGGCGCCGGCGTTCCCGTACCAATGGCTCGTCCGCGGTCTCGTGGTCCGTCTCCATCCCGCCCAGCAGGTAGGCCTGCAGCTCGGCGCCGGAGAGCCCCGGCGCGTGACCGTCCTTGACGTGGTCCCCGGCCGCCCGCAGGATGTCCCACACCGGTCCTCCGCGCAGCACTCCCGGGTAGTCCATGACCTCACCCAGGCCGTGCACGCCGGGCAGGCGGAGCAATCGCTCGACGTCTTCGGGCGTCATCCGGGCGGCGCCCCGTTCGAGGGGGGAGGCCGGCACGGAGGAGGGGAGCATCACCAGCAGGTCCACCGGGAGTCCTTCGCGGGCGCGAAGGAAGAAGGCCACGGCATCCGGTCCGAGGATGTTGGTCAGCTCGTGCGGCTCGATCATGGCCGTCGTCACGCCGTGGACGGCCAGGACCTCGGCGAAGCGCCCGGGAGCCAGCAGGGAGCTCTCGACGTGCACGTGCGCGTCGATGAAGCCGGGAAGGATGGTCAGCCCGCGGGCGTCGACCGTCCGGTCGCCCTCGAATCGCCCGATACCGGCGATGAGGCCACCGCAGAGGGCGACGTCCCCCGGCAGGAGCTCACCGGTGAACACCGAATAGACCCGTCCGCCCGGCCAGCACCAGATCGGGCGGTTCCAAGCCCAGCGCCACCCGGCGGCAGTGGTCCGTTGCGGCGACGGACGAGTGGTCGCGTTGCGAGCGCACGTGGGGCCCTCCCGGCGAGTCGGAGGGACGGAGTTCCGCTTCCCTACCCTCTTCTCTACCCTCTATTGTATGGTGTCGCGAAACAGGCGGCCGCGGACACGCGGCCCGCCGGCGCGGTGTTCGTGGAAGCGAGACGCGCAGTCGAGGGAGGGGAGCCGTGCCAGGCAGACAGATATCGGTGTTTCTGGAGAACAAGGCCGGACGGCTGGCCGACGTCATCGGCGAGCTCAGCGACCGGGGCTTCGCCATCCGGGGCTTCTCCCTGGCCGACACGACCGACTACGGCATCGTGCGCATCCTCACCGATCGGGGCGAGGAGGCGGCCCGCGCGCTGCGGGCGCGGGGGTTCACCACCGTCGAGACCGACGTCCTGTGGGTCGACCTGAAGGCGGCGGCCGGGCTGGCCGATCTCCTGCGGCTGCTGGGTGAGGCATGCGTCAACATCGAGTACCTCTACCTGACCGCGGGCGGCGGGGTGGCCATGAACGTGGACCGGCTGGGGGAAGTGGAAGCGATGCTTCGGGAGAAGGGCTACCGGCTATCGGCGTGAGAGACCGCCTGCCGGCTCATCCGGCGCCGACGACGCGCGGTTCGTTTGTCGACCAAGCCAAGGCTCGCTATAGTGTTGGCAGGATGGACTGACCAAGTCTCGCGGCGTGGGGGTGAAGCCGTCCTGACGCAGTGGTGGCGGTCCGGGGAGGCCCGCGGACGTCCACCGGGGGCACGAGAGAAGGAGGAAGCAGGAGCAGGAACGGAGTCGGCCGTACTGGAGCACGTGGCCAGGCCCGGCCGCGGGGCCCTCACAGAGTACTCGGAGCCGGCGACGACGCCGGCAGAGAGACAAGCAGGGGGAGACTTTATGAACAAGCGCTGGTTGATCCTGTCCGCCATCCTACTGATCGTTGCGCTCGCTTTCGCCGTGGGTTGCGGTTCGAACACGACGACCACCACTCAGCCCGCCACCGGTACCACCACCGCCTCGAACACGTCCACCACCGGAGGCGCGCCGTCCGGCGAGCCCATCGTTTTCGGGGCGGTCGTCTCGGCCACCGGACCCGGCTCCCCGCTGGGCGAACCGGAACGCACCACCCTGCAGATGCTCGAAAAGCAGCTGAACGCAGCGGGCGGCCTGCTCGGACGCCCGGTCAAGATCGTCATCGAAGACGACCAGTCCAATCCGAAAGAGGCCGTGACCGCGGTCAACAAGCTGCTCCAGCAGGACAAGGTCGTCGCCGTCATCGGTAGCACCATCTCGGCCTCCACGCTGGCCATCAAGCCGATCGTCACGCAGGCGGGCATCCCGCAGATGGCCATGGCTGCCTCCGACGCCATCACGGCGGCCCCGATCGACTGGGTGTGGCGCACGCCGCCGAAGGACGCCATCGCCGCTCAGCGGGCGCTGCAGTACATCCAAGAATCGTTGAAGAAGACCAAGGTCGCGGTGCTCTACGACTCGAATGCGTTCGGCGCGTCGGGCTTCAAGACCCTGACCGACCAGGCGCCCAAGTTCGGTGTGACCATCGTCGACAGCGCGTCCTACAAGACCGAGGACACCGACCTGACCGCCCAGCTGACCAAGCTGAAGGGCTCCAATCCCGAGGCCCTCATCGTCTGGGGGACCAACCCCGGTCCCGCCGTCGCGGCCAAGAACATGAAGCAGCTGGCCTGGGACATCCCGTACATCGGTAGCCACGGCATCGCCAACAAGACCTTCATCACGCTCGCCGGCGATGCCGCCGAGGGCGTCGCCTTCCCCGCCGGGAAGCTGCTCGCTCCTCAGTCCATCACCGATCCGAAGCAGAAAGAAGTCACCGACCAGTTCATCGCGGCCTATAAGGAAGCATCGGGCGGCCAGGCGCCCCCGACCTTCGCCGGTCACGCGTTCGATGCGGTCGGTCTGCTGGTCAACGCCATCCAGAAGGCGAACAGCACCGCTCCCGCGGACATCCAGAAGGAACTCAATGCCACCACCGGCTGGGCCGGCCCGGACGGCATCTACAACTACTCGGCCACCGATCATGATGGTCTCGCCATCAGCGACATGATCGTCGTCAAGATCGAGAACGGGCAGTGGGTCCTGGCCCAATAACGGGCTGATCTCCACGGCGGTGACGACCATGTGCAGGCGGTCGTCACCGCCCCTCTTTTGTATGCAGGCTGCGACACAGCGAGGGGGATCGTGACCTCCAGTCAGTTCGTGCAATACGTCTTCAGCGGCCTGACCAACGGCAGCATCTACGCCCTGGTCGCCCTGGGTTTCACCCTGATCTACAACGCGACCGACATCATCAACTTCGCCCAGGGGGAGTTCGTGATGATGGGCGGCCTGGTGGCGGTCACGCTCCACGAGACGGGCCTCAACATGCCTCTCTCCTTCTTCGGCGCGGTGGCGGTGGTCACGCTCGTCGGGGTCCTGTTCGAGGTGCTGGCCATCCGCCCGTTGCTGCGCGCGGGGGTGCTGGCCCAGATCATCGTGACGGTGGGCGCGTCCATGGCCTTCCGCACGGCCGCCATGCTCATCTGGGGCCGGGAGTCCCGACCGCTGCCGCCGTTCTCGGGCGACTCGCCCATCCACCTGTTCGGCGGGACGCTCCTGCCGCAGACGCTGTGGGTGCTGGGCCTGACCCTCTTCATCGTCGTCGTGCTCCAGGTGTTCTACCGACGGACGCTGACCGGCAAGGCCGTGCGGGCCTGCTCGGTCAACCCGAGCGCGGCCCGACTCATGGGGATCTCGTACAGCCGGGTGGTGCTCCTGAGCTTCGCCGTCAGCGCCGCCATCTCCGCGGCGGGCGGCGTGATGGTCACGCCGATCAGCTTCATGAGCTACAGCCTGGGCTCTCTGGTCGGGCTGAAGGGCTTCGCCGCCGCCATCCTCGGCGGCCTGGGCAACCCTCTGGGAGCCGTCGTGGGCGGGCTCGCCCTAGGGGTGATCGAGGGCTTGAGCATCGGCGTGATCGACGCCGGCTATCGCGACGCCACCGCGTTCATCATCCTGCTGCTGGTGCTCTTCGTGCGACCGGCCGGGCTGTTCGGCAGCCGGGCCATCCAGAAGGTGTAGGGCATGGCGTTCCTGAACAGGCACCGCCTGTACCTCGCCTTCTCCGTGATCATGCTGGCCATCCCCGCTGCTGGTGACCGACCGCTACTACCTCTCGGTGCTGGCCTTCATGGGCACGCAGTTGATGACGGTGATCGGCCTGAACCTCCTGATGGGCCAGGGCGGGCAGATCTCGTTGGGACACGCGGCCTTCGTGGGGTTGGGCGCCTACGGGTCGGCCATCCTGACGACCAAGTACAACGTGAACCCGTGGCTGGCCATGCTGCTGGCGGCCGCCTTCGCCGCGGTCATCGCCGGGTTGATCGGGATGCCCAGCCTGAAGCTCAAGGGACACTACCTGGCCATGGCGACCCTCGGTTTCGGCGAGATCGTCTACATCCTGTTGATCCAGTTGAAGGACCTGACCAGCGGGACGGACGGCATCGTGGGGATCCCCAGCCTGTCCATCGGGTCGATCAGCTTCGGCAATCCCCAGTACTTCAACTTCCTGGCCTGGGGCGTGGCCTTGATCCTGCTGCGCATCGCGCTCAACCTGACGCACTCCCGGACGGGACGGGCGCTGCGCGCCCTGCACTGGGCGGAGGTGGCCGCCGGCTCCGCCGGCATCAACACGGCGTTCCAGAAGGTGCAGATCTTCATGCTCTCGGCGGTCTTCGCCAGCCTGGCCGGCAGCTTCTACGCCTACAACGTCCAGTACATCAGCCCGGACAGCTTCGCGCTGACCTACTCCATCGTCCTGGTGACCAGCGTGGTGATCGGTGGGCTGGGGAGCGTCTGGGGAGCGGTGTGGGGTACCTTCATCCTCAGCCTGCTGCCGGAGGGTCTGAAGAAGATCGGGACGGGGCCTACCAGGACTACACCAACCTGATCTTCGGCGTGCTGCTGATCGTCATCATGATCTTCCTGCCCGGCGGCATCGTCGGTTGGCGGGATGCCGTCAACCGCGGTCGCCGACGGTGGGACGATCTACGGGGTCGGCGCCAGCACGCGACGCACACGCCCCTCGACGACCCCGACGAGATCCGAGCGGGGGAGGTCTGAGATGGCGCTGCTCGACGTGCGGGCCGTCACCCGCCGGTTCGGCGGCCTGGAAGCCCTCCACGAGGTCACGTTCAGCTTGAACGAGGGTCAGATCAAGGCGCTCATCGGGCCGAACGGCGCCGGGAAGACCACCCTCTTCAACCTGATCTCCGCGGTGGACCATCCCTCCAGCGGCCACATCTACTACGGCCGCCACGACCTGGCCCGCGTGCAGTCGCACAGGGCGTCGCGGCTGGGCGTGGGCCGCACGTTCCAGCACAGCAAGCTCTTCGAGGACATGTCGGTACTGGACAACGTCAAGGTGGGACGGCACGCCAAGGGGAAGGCCGGGCTGCTGTCGAGCGCTCTGACGCTGCCCCGCCAGCGCCGTGAGGAGCGTGCGTTCGCCGAGGCGGCCCTGCGGGCCCTGCAGCGGGTGGGCCTGGCGGACAAGGCCGGCGAGGCGGCCGGCAGCCTCCCGCTGGGCGACCGGCACCTGGTGGAGATCGCCCGGGCCCTGGCGGGCGAGCCTGCCATCCTGCTGCTGGACGAGCCCGCCGCCGGCCTGAACAACGAGGAGACCGACCAGCTGGCCGAGAGCATCCGCCGGATCCGAGACGAGGGCGTCACCGTCCTGCTGGTCGAGCACGACATGGGCTTCGTCATGACCATCTCCGACGAGGTGGTGGTCCTGGACTACGGGCGCAAGATCGCCGAGGGGCCGCCCTTGATGATCCAGAACGACCCGGAGGTCATCCGCGCCTACCTGGGGGAGGACGACTGATGCTGTCGTTGCGCGGGCTACGCACCGGCTACGGCCGCATCGAGGTGCTGCACGGCATCGACCTGACCGTCAAGCAGGGCGAGATCGTGGCCATGGTCGGGGCCAACGGAGCGGGCAAGACCACGCTGCTGCAGACGGTCTCCGGGCTGAACCCGGTGTGGGGCGGCGAGCTCGAGTTCGAAGGCGCTTCCTTGGCGCACTTCGGCGTGGAGAAGATCGTGTCGAGGGGGGTCATCCAGATCCCGGAGGGCCGCCAGATCTTCGGGCCGCTGAGCGTGGAGGAGAACCTGCAGCTGGGGGGCTACCTGAAGCGCAAGCCGCGGAAGGCCTCGCAGGATCGGCTGCGCTCGGTCTACGAGCTGTTTCCCCGGCTGCAGGAGCGCCGGCGGCAGCTGGCCGGGACCCTGTCCGGCGGCGAGCAGCAGATGCTCGCCATCGGCCGCGCCCTGATGGCCCAACCGCGCATCCTGCTGCTGGACGAGCCGTCGATGGGACTGGCCCCGCTCATCGTCAAGGAGATCTTCGCGGTCCTCGCCCACTTGAACCAGGAGGGGCTCAGCATGCTGCTGGTGGAGCAGGACGCGCGGACGGCCCTGCAAGGTCGCCCACCGGGGTCTGGTGTTGGAGCGGGGGAGGGTCGTCCTGGAGGATTCGGCAGCCGCGCTCTTGAACAATCCGGACGTACAGGCTATCTACTTCGGCCAGCACAGCGGTCGCGGCAATGCGAAGACGGGGTGGGAATGAACACGATTTGGAACCGCGAGTACGAGACGATGGACCGCGAAGCCCTGCGGGACCTCCAGTACAAGCGGCTGCAGATGACCCTGCGGTGGGCGTTCAACAACGTGCCCTACTATCAGGAGCGCTGGTCCGAGCATTCGTTGAAGCCGCAGGACATCAAGTCCTTGGACGATCTCCAGAAGGTGCCCTTCACCGTCAAGGACGACTTCAAGCGGGCCTATCCCTACGGCCTCTTCGCCGTGCCGCTGGAGCAGGTGGTCCGCATCCACTCCTCGACGGGCACCACCACCAAGCCCACGGTGGTCGGCTACACCAAGGGCGATCTGAACACCTGGGCCGAGATCATGCGCCCGCGTCGTCATCGCCGGGGGGGCGCGGCCTCAGGACGTCGCCCAGATCGCCTTCGGCTACGGCCTGCCGACGGGCGCGTTCGGGCTGCACGCCGGCCTGGAGCGCATCGGGGCCACCGTCATCCCCGCCTCGACCGGGAACACCCGCCGCCAGCTGACCATCATGCGCGACTACAAGACCACCGTGTTGGTCTGCACGCCGTCCTACGCCATGTACATCGCCGACTCGGCCGGGGAGATGGGCTTCCACATGAAGGACCTCAGCCTGCGCGCCGGCCTGTTCGGGGCCGAGCCGTGGACCAACGCGGTGCGGGACGAGCTGGAGAAGCGGCTGGGCATCACCGCGGCCGACAACTACGGCATCTCGGAGGTGATGGGGCCCGGCGTGTCCGGCGAGTGCCAGATGAAGGACGGCCTGCACGTGAACGAGGACCACTTCATCGTCGAGGTGGTCGACCCGGAGACCGGCGAACCGGTGCCCGAAGGCAAGGAGGGGGAGCTGGTCTTCACCTCCCTGACGAAGGAAGCCGTGCCGGTGTTGCGGTACCGGACCGGCGACCTGGCCAGCCTGTCCACCCGGCCCTGCCCGTGCGGCCGGACCCTCGCCCGGCACACCAAGGTCTTCGCCCGGACCGACGACATGATCATCGTCCGGGGCGTGAACGTCTTCCCGTCGCAGGTGGAGCAGGCCCTGATGGAGATCGAGGGGATCGAGCCGCACTTCCAGATCATCCTGGACCGGAAGGGCTCCCTGGACGAGATGGTGATCCAGATCGAGGTGGAGCCCTCCTTCTTCCCCGACGCCATGCGCCGGCTGGTCGAGTTCGAGCGCCAGGTGGAGGACAAGTTGCAGGAGGAGCTGCGCGTGCGGGCGCGGGTCAAGCTGGTCGAGCCGAAGACCGTCCCGCGGCATACGGGCAAGGCCCGACGCGTCCTCGATCGCCGGTAGTCCGGTGTCGTCCCTCACACCTGGGCTGCAGGCCACGGTCGATCTCGTGGTGAGCGAGGACCGCACCGCCTCCGCTCTGGGCTGCGGTCTGGTCGCCGGCCTGGCGACCCCGGCCATGATCACCCTCATGGAGCAGGCCGCGGTCCAGGCCGTCGAGGGGTACCTGGACGAGGGCCTGGCCAGCGTGGGCACGCGCGTGGAGGTGGACCACATGGCTCCGACCCCGGTGGGCATGCGGGTGACCGCCCGTGCCCGGCTCGAGCGGGTGGAGGGCCGCCGGCTCCTCTTCTCCATCGAGGCCGAGGACGAGAGCGGGCCGGTGGGCATGGGCTTCCACGAACGGGTCATCGTGAAGCTGACCACGTTCGAGGAGAAGCTGGCCACGCGGGGGACCCCGCCTCCCGACCGAGACGGCGGACGCTGAGACGCCTTCGCCTGGCAGGAGCGCACCGGGAAACGGTAGACTCCCGCGGGGGACATCGGCCACGGCTACGCATTCCCGGGAGGTAAGGGTGGAGAACCACGAGGTGCTGTTCACGTCCGAGTCGGTCAGCGAGGGTCATCCGGACAAGATGGCCGACCAGATCTCGGACGCCGTGCTGGATGCCGTGCTGGAGCACGATCCCGATGGACGGGTGGCCTGCGAGACCCTGATCACGACCGGACTGGTGGTGGTCGGAGGCGAGATCACCACCTGCACCTACGTGGACATCCCCGCCATCGTCCGGGAGACCATCTCGCACATCGGCTACACCCGGGCCAAGTTCGGGTTCGATTCGGAGACCTGCGGCATCATCACCTCCATCCACGAGCAGTCCCCCGACATCGCTCAGGGCGTGGACACGGCCTACGAGATGCGCCACGACCCGGGTGACGACGACCCGTGCGACCTGCAGGGTGCCGGCGACCAGGGCATGATGTTCGGCTACGCCTGCACCGACACGCCCGAGCTGATGCCCATGCCCATCCACCTGGCCCACCAGTTGGTGCACCGGGCCTCCGAGGTGCGGAAGGCCGACATCATGCCCTACCTGCGCCCCGACGCGAAGAGTCAGGTGACCGTCCGCTATTCGGACGGCAAGCCCGGAGTTCATCACCGCGGTGGTGCTCTCCAGCCAGCACAAGGACGGCATCGACATCGACACGTTGATGCGGCCCGACCTGATCGAGCACGTCATCAAGCCGGTACTGCCGGCCGGCCTGTACGACCCGGAGTTCCGCGAGACCAGCCTGTTCATCAACCCCACCGGCAAGTTCGTGGTCGGCGGTCCCATGGGCGACACCGGGCTGACCGGGCGCAAGATCATCGTGGATACCTACGGAGGCATGGGCCGGCACGGAGGCGGCTGCTTCTCCGGCAAGGACCCGTCCAAGGTGGACCGCTCGGCCGCGTACGCCGCGCGATACGTGGCCAAGAACGTCGTGGCGGCCGGGTTGGCCGAGCGCTGCGAGCTCCAGGTGGCCTACGCCATCGGCGTCGCCCACCCGGTCAGTGTGGCGGTGGACTGCTTCGGCACCGAGCGGGTCAGCGTGGCCCTGATCCGGGAACTGGTGCTCTCTCACTTCGATCTGCGGCCCGGAGCCATCATCCGGGATCTGGACCTGCGCCGGCCCATCTACCGCAAGACCGCCGCGTACGGGCATTTCGGGCGCGAAGACCATGACTTCACCTGGGAGCGGACGGACAAGGCGGAGACGCTTCGCCGGGAGGCCGGTCTCGCCTAGACGCCCGATGTCGGGCGCGGGGAGGTCCGCGTGATCCCGCACCCTTCCTCGTCGACGCCCGAGCTGGTCCAGGTGGTGCCGTTGCTGCGCGTGCGCAGCCTGGCCGGGCGCACCTTCGACTACCGGCTGCCGCCGGAGCTGGAGGGGGAGGTGGGCCCGGGCGACCTGGTGGTCGTCCCCTTCGCCCGCCGCAAGGTGCGCGGAGTGGTGTGGGCGCTGGGCCCCTCCGAGGAGCTGGCGGCCGGCCGGGTGCCGCTGGAACGAGTGCTCTCGGTCCTGGAGCGCGCGGACGAGCGCATCTCTCCCGACCTGCTGGCGCTGGCCGAGCGGCTCTCCGACCACGCGCTCGCTCCGCTGGGCGCCTGCCTGCAGGCGATCGCTCCGCCGGCCTCGCCCAAGCGGACCGGCCGTCTGGTGACCTGGGTCCTGCCGGCGCTTCGCGCCCGCCAGCGCGACGCGCCCGCGCCGGCGGACGTCGGCCCCGCCGCCGTTGGCGAGGCAGCCGTGGCGGCCGACGATCCCGCTGCCGGCGAACGCCCGTTGACCTCCAAGCAGAGGCTGGCCCTCGACGCCGTACCGCCGGAGGGAGCGCCGCTGGCCGACCTGGTGGACGCGACCGGGGTGGGGAGAGGGGTCTTCGCCGCTCTGGTGCGCCGCGGCGCGCTCCGGACCGAGCAGCGCCGGGTGAGTCCGGGGCATCGCCCGACCTCCCCGCTCGGCGGCCGGGGCGGCCCTCCCCTCGACGGCCGGGGCGTCCTCCCGCTCGACGGCCGACGGGTCGGAGGAGGGATGGCTCGCATCCGCCGTCGCCGCCGCGCGGCCGAGGAGCCGCCCCTGCTCCTCACGGACGAGCAGGCCGCCGCTCTGGACGAGCTCATCACCGACCTGGACGACGACGAACCCCGGCGCCGGGTGCTCTGGGGGGTGACCGGCAGCGGCAAGACCGAGGTCTACCTGCGCCTGCTCGACCGGGTGGTCGCGCAGCGGGGGCGGAGCGATCCTGCTGGTGCCCGAGATCGCGCTCACCATGCAGACGGTGGCGCGCCTGCGCGAGCGGCTGACGGTGCCGGTGGCCGTGCTGCACAGCGGCCTCACGCCCCTGCAGCGGGCCGAGGCGCATCGGGCGCTGGCGGCGGGCGAGGTCCGCGTCGTGGTGGGGGCCCGTTCCGCGGTCTTCGCCGCGGTGCGCGACCTGCGGCTGGTCATCGTGGACGAGGCCCACGACACCTCCTACAAGCAGGAGGAGGAACCGCGCTACGACGCGCGCCGAGTGGCCTGGTGGCGGGTGGAGGCGGTGCGGGGCCTGCTGGTGGAGGGCAGCGCCACGCCCCGCAGCGAGTCCCTGGTCTTCCCGGAGGCGCCGTTGCGCCTGCGCGAGCGGCCCGGCGGCGCGGCGCTGCCGGCCGTGGAGGCGGTCGACATGCGCCGGCAGGGCGGCCGCCGGGCGCTGGCGCCCCGTTCCCGGGCCGCCCTCCGGGAGGTGCTCGGTGCCGGCGGCGCAGGCCATCGTGCTGCTCAACCGCCGGGGGTACGCGTCGTTCCTGCGCTGCGACCTCTGCGGGCACGTGGTCATGTGCCCTCGGTGCGAGATCTCCCTGACCTACCACCGTTCGCAGCACTCGTTGCTCTGCCATGCCTGCGGATTCCAGCAGGCGGTGCCGGTCACCTGTCCCGAGTGCCACGAGAGCCGCGCTCAGCCGGGGGTCGCCGGGCACGCAGCGCCTGGCGGAGGAGCTGCTGCAGCTGGTGCCGCGCACCCGCCTCTTCCGCTTGGACTCCGACGTGGTGACCAGCGGGACGCGGGTGACCGACCTGCTGGCGGCCTTCGCCCAGGCCCGGCCCGGGGTGCTGGTGGGCACGCAGATGGTGGCCAAGGGCCACGACTTTCCGCACGTCAGCCTGGCCGTGGTGGTGGATGCCGACACCGCGCTGTTCACCCCGGACTTCCGCGCCGAGGAGCGCACCTTCCAGCTGCTGACCCAGGTGGCCGGGCGCCCGGGCCGCCGACAGGCCCCCGGGCGGGTCCTGGTGCAGACGTGGAATCCGGAGGTGGCCTGTATTAGAATGGCGCTCGCCCGGGAGGAGGAGGCCTTCTATCAGGCCGAGCTGGCGGGCAGGGAACGCCTGGGCTACCCTCCGTTCCGCTCGCTGTTCCGGCTGGTGCTGGCCTCGCCGCAGGAGGAACGGACCCGCACCGCGGCGGTCTATCTGGCCGATCGGCTCCGGCCGCACCTGGCTCCGGACGAGCTTCTGGGGCCGGCGCGCCTCCCCCGGTTGCGCGGCGTCTCCCGCTGGCAGCTGCTCCTGGTGCTGGTGGACCAGGAACGCGGCCGACGCCTCGTGCGACAGGCCCTCGACCGGCTGCGGGCGCCGTATGCCCGCCGCCAGGTCGACGTGCTGGTCGACGTGGATCCCCAGTCGTTGCAGTAGGATAGAGTGAGGCCATGAAGGATCGACAGCTCCCCATCGACGCCATCCGCACCTTCGGCGATCCGGTCCTCAAGCAGGAATCGCGAGAGGTCACCGAGTTCGACGACAAGCTCGAGCACCTGACCGACCTGATGTTCGAGGTCATGGACCGCGAGGAGGGGGTCGGCTTGGCGGCGCCTCAGATCGGCATCTTGAAGAAGATCGTCGTCTGGCGGGACCCGGACAGCGACCGCCGGCAGATCTTGATCAACCCCCGCATCACCGACAGGTCCGACGAGCTGGACATCACCACCGAAGGCTGTCTCTCGGTCCCCGGCCACCCGATGCTCGTCAGTCGTCACGAACGCGTGGTCGTCAGCGCTCAGGACCTCCAGGGGACCCCCTTCACGCTGGAGACGGAGGGTCTGAAGGCCCGCATCATGCAGCATGAGATCGACCACCTCGAGGGGCACCTCATCCTGGACCGCACGTCGCAGGAGGAGCGTCGCCGGGTCCTGCGCGAACTCCGCGAGGAGACCCTCGAGTCGTGAGGATCGCCTTCGCGGGGACGCCCGCCTTCGGCGCCTGGGTCCTGAGCGACCTGCTGGAACGAGGCTGGACTCCCGCGCTGGTGCTGACCCAGCCCGATCGCAGGGCGGGCCGCGGGCGCCGTCTTGCCCCACCTCCCGTCGCGATCCTGGCTGCCGAACGGGGCCTGCCGTACCTGCAGCCCGAGACCATCAATGCCCCCGAGGTGGCCGACCGGCTGCGGGCGGAGGGCGTGGACGCGCTCGTGGTGGCCGCGTTCGGGCAGCTGCTCCGACCGGCCCTCCTGGATGCCGTCCTCTGCCTCAACGTGCACGCTTCGCTCCTGCCCGCGTGGCGTGGCGCCGCACCCATCGTCCGTTCCCTCTTGGCGGGGGAGCCGATGGCGGGCGTCAGCATCATGCGCATGACCCCGGGTTTGGACGAAGGCCCCTGGGCGCTGCAGGTCTCGCGGTCGGTCGGCCTGGAGGAAGACGCGGGTACGCTGGGACGCAGCCTGGCGATGCTGGGGGCGCTGGGGGTGGACCGGACGCTCCTGGCGATGGAGGACGGCACCGCTCAGTGGACCGAACAGAGCGGGGAGTCCACCTACGCGGGCAAGCTCAGCGCGGCGGAGCGGCTGCTGGATCCGGAGGAGGGAGTGCGGCGCTGCCACGATCGGGTGCGGGCGTTCTCCCCGGAGGTGGGCGCGGAGCTCTCGCTCGGCGACCTGCCGATCAAGGTCTGGCGCAGCTGGCCGTGGACGCCGGGGGAGGAGGGTCTTCCGGCCGAGGCGGCGCCCCGGGAGCCCGGCGCGGTGCTGCGAAGCTCTTCGCCGGCGGCGGGGGGCGCCGCCCGCGACCGCCTGTTCGTCGCCTGTGGAGACGGGCTGCTGGAGCTCCTGCGGGTGCAGCCGACAGGCAAGCGAGCCATGGCCGTGCCCGAATTCCTGAGGGGCTACGGACGAACGATCGGGGAGCGCGTCGCCCCCCGGGGAGGAGAAGCCGCGTGAGCACCGCCCTGCCCGCCGAACGCTTCCGTTCGCGCCTGCTGGCTCCCTCGCTGCTGTCCGCGGACTTCTCCCGTCTGGGCGAAGAGGTCGATCGGGTCCTGGATGCCGGCGTGCGGCTGATCCACTTCGACGTGATGGACGGGCACTTCGTGCCGAATCTCACCGTGGGCCCCGTGGTGTTGAGTTGGCTCGCTCCGCGCATCCACGAACGGGGGGCGGCCGTCGACGTCCACCTGATGATCGAGGAGCCCGCCCGGTACGTCGACGCCTTCGCCGAGGCCGGCGCGGACGCGATCAGCGTCCACGTGGAGGTCGACGCCAACCTCCACCGGACGCTGGCGCGGATCCGGGAGCTGGGCTGCGCCGCCGGCCTGGCCATCAACCCGGCGACCGACCTGGCCGTGGCCGGGGAGGCGCTGCAGTACGTGGACTACGTCCTCCTGATGACGGTCAACCCCGGCTTCGGCGGCCAGCGCTTCATCCCCGGGACGCTGGAGAAGGTGCGCCGGCTGCGGGCGACCCTGCCGGACGGGGTCGCGCTGGAGGTGGACGGCGGCGTGGCGCGCGAGACCCTGCCGTCCCTGCGGGAGCAGGGCGCCAACTGGTTCGTCGCCGGCTCGGCGGTGTTCGGCGCCGACGACCCCGGCGAAGAGGCCCGGGTGCTCCAGGCGCTGGCCGAGGCGTAGGCGGGTGGCGGCCGCCGGCGGCCCGCACCCTGCCGGCCCTCCGGCGAACGCCACTCCTGTTCGGCGGGGGTGCGGGCTCCGTCGGCGGTGGGCGGCTCGGGCGACGCCGATGCCCCGCGCCCCGGCCGCTCCGGGCGCCTCGCGCCGCGACGCCCCTGGCGCTCGGCCGCTCCGGCGCCCCGCCTGGCCGGTGGCCGGCGTCCTGTGGTAGAGTTCACTTCGCTTTTCCTCCGTGAACAGCAGGTCTTCGGGGTCGGGTGAGATTCCCTACCGGCGGTGACAGCCCGCGAGCCCTCCGGGGCAGACCAGGTGCGATCCCTGGGCCGACAGTGACAGTCTGGATGGAAGAAGACCGGGCATGGCCGCCGCGAGCGCCGATGCCCGTAGCCGACCCCTGAAGCCGTGAGCTCAGGGGTTTTTTCGTGCCGTTGACCGACGCCGACAAGGGATTTCTGGAGCAGGCCTACCAGCTGGCCGAGCGGGGTCGCGGGCTGACCAGCCCCAACCCGGTGGTGGGGGCGGTGGTCGTCCTCGACGGCCGGATGGTGGGCCAGGGCTTCCACGCGGGGCCGGGGAAGGACCATGCCGAGGTGGTCGCCATCAAGGACGTGTCCCGGGCCTACTCCGACGCGCACCTCACGGGCGGGACCATGTACGTCACCCTGGAGCCCTGCTGCCACTACGGCCGTACGCCGCCCTGCACCGACGCGCTGATCCGGGCCGGGTTCTCGCGGGTGGTCGTCGGCGCGGGCGACCCGTCCGAACGCGTCAACGGCCAGGGTCTGCGTCAGCTGCGGGAGGCGGGCATCCAGGTCGATCTGGCCGAGGGCGAGCTGGCCTACCGCTTCCGCCGGCAGAACGACGCCTTCCGCAAGCATGCCACCCGCGGGCTGCCCTTCGTGACGTACAAGTACGCCATGACGCTGGACGGCCGCACGGCCACCGAGACCGGCCACTCTCAGTGGATCACCGGGGAGCGGAGCCGGGGCCGGGTCCAGCAGGAGCGGGCCTGGTCCGACGCGGTCATGGTGGGGGCGGGGACGTTGCGCGCGGACAACCCCCTGTTGACGGTGCGCGACCATCCCGGTGCTCCACCAGCCTCTTCGGGTGGCCATCGATCCTCGGCTTTCCATTGAACGCTCGGCGGCGTTGGTCGAGACGGCAGCCTTGGGTCCGGTGCTGGTGGTCTGCTCGGAGGCGGTGCCGCCCGAGCGGCGCGAGGAGGTCGCCTCGTGGGGCGTGGAGGTGGCGGCGGTGTCCGGCGACCCGTACCCGGAGCCTCTGGCGGTGGCGCGGTTGCTGGGCGGGCGCGACGTGCAGAGCGTTCTGCTGGAGGGCGGCCCCACCTTGGCCGCCGCCTGGTGGACGGAGGGTCTGGTGGACCGGGTGCAGGCCTTCGTGGCGCCCGTGGTGGCCGGAGGCGCCCATGCGCCCGGTCCCCTGCCGGCCCCGGGGTTCGTCCGGATGGACGAGGCGCTGCGTCTGCGCGACATCACCATCGAGCCGATCGGCGACGAGGTGCTGATCATGGCCTACGTGCGGAGAGCCGGCCTGATGTTCACCGGGCTGGTGGAAGAGGTGGGCACGGTCGTACGCATGACGCGCCACGGCGCGGAGGGCGCTCATCTCTTCCTGCGCGGGCGGCGCGTCTTGGAGGGGACCCGGTTGGGCGACTCCATCGACGTCAACGGCGCCTGTCTGACGGTGGTGGAGCTGGGCACCGGGCTCTTCGCGGTGGACTGCATGGCGGAGACCCTGGAACGGACCACGGTGGGGGCGCTGCGCCCCGGCGACGAGGTCAACCTGGAACGGGCGATGGCTCTGGGAGACCGCCTGGGCGGCCATCTCGTGCTGGGCCACGTGGACGGCGTGGGCACCGTGCGCTCGGTGCCACCGGCGGGGCATCGCCCAGGAGGTCCGGATCGGCCTGCCCGCCGCTCTGCGCGGCTACGTCGCCGCCAAGGGCTCGGTGGCCGTGGACGGCATCTCGCTGACGGTGACCGAGGTCACCGACGAGGAGTTCGGGCTCGGGCTGATCCCCCACACCCTGGCCAACACGACGCTCCGGGCGATCGTGCCGGGGCGCCGGGTGAACCTGGAGGCGGACGTGCTGGCCCGCTACGTCCGCCAGGCGATGCTGACCTGGGCCCCGGGGGCCGTCGGCGACGCCGGCCCGGCGGCGGGGACGGACCCGACCGGCGGACCCGACGTCACCTCGGCCACCGGCGGGCGGGCGACGACCACGACCGGCGGCCTCTCGGAGGAAGCCCTGCGGGCCGCGGGATTTCTGGACTGACGACCGGCGCGCCGGCCTCGTGGGCCGGGCGCGCGGACGACGACCGGCCCCAGGGGCCGCAAGGAGGAACGATGGAGCGACCTTCACCCGGTTTCGCGACGATCGAGGAGGCGCTGACCGAGATCAAGAGCGGCCGCATGATCGTGGTCGTGGACGACGAGGACCGCGAGAACGAGGGCGACCTGACCATGGCCGCGCAGTTCGTGACGCCGGAGGCCATCAACTTCATGGCCACCCACGGCCGCGGGCTGATCTGCCTGTCCCTCACGCCTGCAGCGGGCCGACAAGCTCAACCTGCACCCCATGGCCCAGGCCAACGAGCTCCCGGTTCGGCACCGCCTTCACGGTGTCGATCGAGGCCCGGGAGGGCGTCACCACGGGCATCTCGGCCGCCGACCGCGCCCAGCACCATCCAGGTGGCCATCGACCCGCGCAGCCGCCCGAAGACCTGGTCCAGCCGGGGCACGTTTTCCCGCTGCGGGCCGCGCCGGGAGGCGTGCTCGAGCGGCACCGGCCAGACCGAAGCCGCCGTCGACCTCGCGCGCCTGGCCGGGCTCAACCCGGCCGGGGTGATCTGCGAGGTCATGAACGAGGACGGCACCATGGCCCGGGTGCCCGACCTGATCGCCGTACTGCGAGCGGCACGGCCTGAAGATGGTCACCGTGGCCGACCTCATCGAGTACCGCCGGCGCAACGGAGAAGCTGGTGCGGCGGGTGGCCGTCGCCAGCCTGCCCACCGAGTGGGGCGATTTCGTGGCCCACGGCTACGAGAGCCTGCTCGACGGCGAGCAGCACCTGGCCCTGGTGAAGGGCGACGTGGCCGGCAAGGAGAACGTCCTGGTCCGGGTCCACTCGGAGTGCCTCACCGGCGACGTGTTCCACTCCCTGCGCTGCGACTGCGGAGAGCAGCTGGACGCCGCCATGGAGACTATCGAGGAGGAGGGCGAGGGGGTCCTGCTCTACATGGCGCAGGAGGGCCGCGGTATCGGCCTGCTCAACAAGCTGCGCGCCTACGAACTCCAGGAGGAGGGGCGCGACACGGTCGAGGCCAACGTGGAATTGGGCTTCGCGCCGGACATGCGCGACTACGGCATCGGCGCCCAGATCCTGGTGGACCTGGGGCTCACCACCATCCGCCTGATGACCAACAATCCCGCGCAAGCTCGTGGGCTTGGAAGGCTACGGGCTCACCATGACCGAGCCGGGTTGAGATCGAAGTGCCACCAGGCGTCGCAGAACCTGCAGCTACCTGCAGGCGAAGGAAGCAAGATGGGCCACATCCTCCACCACCAGGGACTGGACCTCGAGGGGTTCGAACCGGTCGAAGTCCCCGAGACCCTGAGCCAAAGACGGCGAACTGCGAAAGGAGCACCAGGGAATGAGCGACAGCAGGCGGGCAGGTGTTCGAGGGGACCCTCCGAGGGCGAGGGCTCTGCGTTTCGGCATCGTGGTGGTCCCGCTTCAACGAGTTCATCTCCAGCAAGCTGCTTTCCGGGGCGCTGGACTGCCTCAGCGCCACGGCACCGACCCGGCCCAGGTGGAGGTGGCCTGGGTGCCCGGCGCCTTCGAGATCCCGCTGCTGGCGGGGAAGATGGCGGCGCCCGGCCGCTACGACGCGGTCATCTGCCTGGGCGCGGTCATCCGCGGGTCCACGCCCGCACTTCGACTACGTGGCCGCCGAGGTGGCCAAAGGGGTGGCCAAGGTGCGGCTGGACACGGGCGTCCCGGTGATCTTCGGCGTGCTGACCACGGACACCATCGAGCAGGCGGTGGAGCGGGCCGGGACGAAGGCGGGGAACAAGGGTTGGGATGCGGCGGTCTCCGCGCTTGGAGATGGCCAACCTGCTGCGCGGGCATGGAGCAGCGCCGGGGACTAGAGAGGGGCGGTCGAGACCGAGCCGCGGGGCGGACGGAGCGCGGGCCGACGGCCGCCGGAGAGCCGTGCGCCGGCCGGGTCTGCAGTTCCCGGCCGGCCAGGAAGCGGGGGCGAAGGCGGTTAGACGACCTTCTGGACCTTGTTGGCCTTGAGGCACTTGGTGCAGACGTACGCCCGGGTGGGCTTGCCGTTGAGGATGATGGCGCACCTTCTGCACGTTGGGGTTCCAGCGGCGCTTGGTGGCCCGCATGGAGTGGCTCCGGTTGTGGCCGAAGCTCGGGGCCTTCCCGCATATAGAGCACACCTGGACATATCCCACTCTTTGTCGAAACCGGACGGACGACAGAACGCCATAGTATGCACGACGAGCGCGCCGGGGGCAAGGCCGCCGACCGGCAGGAAGATCGGCCGTCCGGGTGGCGTTGTGTACAATGGCGGCCATATCCCCGGTCGAGTCAACCTGGCGGGACCAGCTCCGATGTGGGAGGCCATCATGGACACCTTCACCAAAGACATGTCCATCCTCGATGCGCTGCAGGCCGACCCGCGCGCCCGCGAGGTCTTCGCCGCGCACGGCATGGGCTGCATCGGCTGCATGGGCACCACGTATGGAGTCCATCGAGAGCGGCGCGAAGATGCACGGCATCGACCCCGATGCGTTGGTCGCAGGACCTCAATCGTCTGGAGGCTCCGGCCGACGACGACCGGGCGAGTAGGAGCTCCCGACGATGGAGCCGGCAGCAGAGGCGGAGACCGGCAGGGCCGCATCGAGCGGGCCGGCGAGCCAGGTCGTGATCACCGACCGCGCCATCGCCGACATCGTCGGCTGGACGGTGCTCGAGTGCTACGGGGTCGTGGGCATGGCCTCGCCCAATCTCGTCCAGCGGCGTCGCCCGCTTGCTCACCCGGGACAAGCTCCACCAGGGCATCAAGGTGGAGCAGACACGCCGACCATCTGAAGATCGAGCTCTACATCGTCGTGGAGTACGGCCTCAACGTGGCCGAGGTGGCCGGCAACGTCCGCTCGCAGGTCGCCTACAACGTCTAGAGGATGACCGGCGCGCCGGTGCTCTGACCTCCATATCCACGTGCAAGGGGTCCGGGTTGGGAAACGGTGAGACCGGCTTCTCACGCAGGACGCGGGCCCGGGCGCTGATCGCGGCCGCCTGGCAGGCCCTGGAGCGGCAGAAGCAGACGGTCAACGACCTGAACGTCTATCCGGTCCCCGACGGAGATACCGGCACCAACCTGCCCTCACCGTCCGCGGCGTCTTGGACGACGTGCACGGCCTGGCCGTCGACTCCACCGCGTCCAGGTGGCCGCGGCCATCAGCAACGGCGCCTTGATGGGCGCCCGCGGCAACAGCGGGGTGATCCTCTCGCAGATCGTCCGCGGGGCCATGGAGATCCTGGGTCCCGCCCCGAGCGTCACGCCCGCGGTGACGGCCGAGGCGTTGGTCCGGGCCACCGAGGTGGCCTACCGCGCGGTCCGGCGCCCGGTGGAGGGCACCATGCTCACGGTCCTTCGCGAGGTCGGTCAGGAGGCGGCTACCCTGGTGGCGGATGGCCCTCGACCCGAGGAGCGCGCTCCGGTAGACGCCGCCGCTTCGCAGGTGCCGACTCCGTCCGGCGCGCCGGACGCACCCTCGGCCACCCCGGCCGGCTCGCTCGACTGGGAGGAGTTCGCCGAGCGCGTCGTGGCCGCCGGCTGGGAGAGCGTGCGACGGACGCCCACCCTCCTGAAGGTCTTGGCCGACGCCGGCGTGGTGGATGCGGGCGGCTTCGGTCTCATGGTCCTGCTGGAGGCGATGGTGAGCGGAGGCAGAGGCCCTTCCAGGAGCGGCGGCGGCCGCGGGGGACATCCCGAGCGTGGTCACGACGTCTTCGCCCCCCGCCTCTGCGCCGGCCTTCCTCGCCGGAGCATCCGGGGAGGAATCGGGCCCGGTGTTCCCCGAGCTCGTGGGCGAGGACGACACGTCCCGGCTTCGCCTACTGCACCAGTTTTCTGCTGTCGGGCCAGGGTCTCGAGGCGGAGCCGTTCGAGGAGAAGCTGGCGCCGCTTGGCGACAGCCTGCTCGTGGTGGGTGGGGGCGAGAGTCTCAAGGTCCACATCCACACCGACCATCCGGGGGTGGTCCTCGGGTTGGCGACGGAGCGCGGGGTGCTCTCCAAGGTGGAGATCGACAACATGCGCGAGCAGACCGCCGAGCGCACGCGGAGGCTGGCCGCGCCGCCGCAGCGCAGGGCCGAAGACGGGTGCCGGGCCGAGCCCGACCGCCGTCGGCGCGGGGGCGCCCTCCAACGGCGCGGGCGAGCTTCCGGCCGGGACGGTGACGCAGGTGGTGGCCGTGGTCGCCGGCCGGGGGAACCGGGACCTGTTCGCCAGCCTGGGGGCGACGGTGCTCATCGAGGGCGGCCAGACCATGAACCCGTCCGCCGAAGAGATCCTCGAGGGGGTGAGCCAGGCCGCGGCGCAGAGCGTCGTCATCCTCCCGAACAACAAGAACATCATCCTGGCTGCCGAGCAGGTGGCCCGTCTGGCCGACCGGGAGGTGCTGGTGCTGCCCACCCGCAGCCTCCAGGCGGGTCTGAGCGCTCTGGTCGGCTTCGAGCCGACGGTGTCCGGTCCGGAGAACGTGGCCCGGATGAAGGAGTCCCTGTCCGGGCTGGCCACCGCCGAGGTCACCCGCGCCGTGCGCGATTCCCGTCTGGACGGCCTCGCGATCAGGAAGGGGGACTACCTGGGGTTGGTGGACGGTCAGGTGGTGATCGCCGCTCGCGACCTGGCCCGGGTGGTGGAGGAGGTGGCGGATCGTCTGATCGACCCCGAGAAGGAGGTGCTGACCGTCCTGCTGGGTGACGACGGCCGCGCCGAGGCCGAGGCGTCCGTCGCCCTCTTGCGGGAACGGTACCCCGACGTCGAGATCGAGGTGTACGACGGCGGGCAGCCGCACTACCCGCTGCTCCTGTCGGCCGAGTGAGCGCTCCGGTCGTCAGCCATGACAGGAACGAGAAGGGGGGACCGTTGGACCGGACGACGACGGCCATCGTGGTCGACTCCACCGCCGACCTGCCGCCGTACCTGCGGGACGACCCGAACGTGTCCATGGTGCCGCTCCAGGTCCATTTCGGACGACGAGGTCTACCGGGACTGGGTCGATCTGGAGCCGGGGCGGTTCTACGAGTTGCTCCGGCACGCGGCGAAGCTGCCCACCACCTCGCAGCCCTCGGTGGGCGCCTTCCTGACCGAGTACCGGCGGCTGCGGGAGCGCTTCGAGCGGGTGTACTCGCTGCATCTCAGCGTGAAGCTCAGCGGGACCTACTCGAGCGCGGACGTCGCCGCCGCGGAGATCGACGGGGTGGTGGTGATGGACACGCGCTCGGCCAGCGTCGGCGTGGGCCTGCTGGTCGACCGGGTGCTGGCGCTCCTGGATGGGGGGACCACCGCCGCAGAGGTCGAAGGTCTGGTGGAGCGCTTCCACCGGGACTGCGGCTTCCTGTTCATCGTGGACACGCTGGAGTACCTGCAGAAGGGGGGCCGCATCGGCCGGGCCAGCAGCCTCGCCGGGGGCCTGCTCAACATCAAGCCCCTGCTCACGCTCACCGACGGCGAGGTGGACGTCTACGCCAAGGTGCGGGGCGAGCGCAAGTCGTTGGCCGCCGCGCAGGACTACTTCCTCGGCCGGACCCGCCCGGGGTCCCCGGTGGCGCTCGTGGTCGGCGCGGCGGCCGCGCCGGAGAAGGCGGAGGACCTGGCTCGGCTGCTGCGCGAGACGGACCGGGCCGTCGACCTCCGGTACATAGGAGAGGTGGGGGCCGTCGTGGGCACGTACGCGGGGCCGGGGACCGTCGCCCTGGTGTTCCTCCAGGAATGACGGCGTCCGGAAGACGGCGGTCTGCGTCTTCCCCTCGGATCCGCGACCCCTGTTCCCGCGGGGACGGTGGCCCTCCCGCGGACCAGCAAAGCCTCGATCGACCCCTCGCGTCTGGAGGCGCCCGCTGACCGAGGTCCAGGGGGTGGGGAAGACGACCGCCAAGCGCCTGGCCGACCTGGGCCTGCGCACGGTGGGCGACCTGCTGCTCCACGTCCCCTTCCGCCACGAGCCGCCGGCGCGGATGAGCTCCATCGCCGAGCTGCGCCTGGGCGAGGAGGCGACGGTGCGGGCCCGGGTGCTGTCCTGCACGTCGCGGGCCGCGCGCCGCCGCGGCCTGACCGTGCTCGAGGCGTTGGTGGGCGACGGGACCGGCAGCGTGCTGGCCGTCTGGTACAACCAGGACTACCTGAAGACCCCGTTCTCCGAGCGGCCCGAGGTCCTGCTCCGCGGGCAACTGGTCCGGAGGGGGGGCCTGACGTCCTTCGCCGTCAAGCGCCACGAGATCCTGGGGGGCGGTGACGAGGGGGTCCACACGCTGGGGCTCGTGCCGGTGTACCCGGCGACGGGCGAGCTCAGCGTGCGGACCATCCGCTCGCTGCTCCTCCGGGTGGCCCCCGAAGCGCGCCATCTCGTGGACCCGTTGCCGGCGTCGCTCCTCGCCGCGCCGCCGGTACGCGCGCCGCGGGGACGCCCTGTTGACCTATCACTTCCCGAGCAGCCTGCGGGAGGCGCGGCGCGCCCGCGAACGCCTGGCTTTCGAGGAGCTGCTCCTGCTGCAGCTCGCCGTCCTCCTGCGCCGGCGGGAGGAGGATCAGAAGGAACGCGCGCTTCCTCTGGGCCCGTCCGGCGGGCTGAGCGCCCGCTTCCTGGCGGCCCTGCCGTACGAGCCGACCGGAGCCCAGAGCCGGGCCCTGCGAGAGCTCGACGCGGATCTGAGCCGAGAGACGCCCATGCGCCGCCTTTTGCAGGGGGATGTCGGATCGGGCAAGACCTTGGTCGCCACCTACGCGCTGCTGCGGGCGGTCGAGGCGGGGGGTCAGGCGGCCTTCATGGTACCGACCGAGGTCCTGGCGGATCAGCACGCCGCCCGTCTGGGCGCGCAGCTCGCCCCGCTGGGCCTGGAGCTGGGGCTGCTGAAGGGGAGCCAGCCGGCCGGCGAGCGTCGAGAGACCGCGGCCGCTCTCGCCTCGGGCGAGCTCAGCGTGGTGGTGGGCACGCACGCGTTGATCCAAGAGGGCGTCTGCTTCCGCGACCTGCGCGTGGCCGTCGTCGACGAGCAGCACCGGTTCGGAGTCCGCCAGCGGGAGGCCCTGGCCGGGTGCGGGCCCGACGGTCGCGTACCCCACACCCTGCACATGACGGCGACCCCGATCCCGCGGACCCTCAGCCTGACGCTCTACGGCGACCTGGACCTGACGGTGATCGACGAGCTGCCTGCCCGGCCGGCAGCCCATCCGGACGCGGTTGATCCTGCCGGAGGAACGCGGGCGCATGTGGACCTTCGTGCGCGGTCAGCTGGAGCGGGGGCGGCAGGCCTACGTCGTCTGCCCGCTGATCGAGGAGAGCGACGCGCTGGACGCGGCTTCGGCTCGGGCCACCTTCGAGGAGCTCGCGGCAGGGCGAGCTCGATGGATTCAGCGTGCGGCTGCTCCACGGCCAGCTGCCCTCGGCAGAGAAGCAGCAGGCCATGGCCGCTTTCGTCGCCGGGGAGGCGCAGGTCCTGGTCAGCACCACGGTGATCGAGGTGGGGGTGGACGTGGCCAACGCGACGGTGATGGTGATCGAGGGGGCCCGCCGCTTCGGGCTCTCGCAGCTGCACCAGCTGCGCGGTCGGGTGGGGCGCGGCGCGGAGGAGTCCTACTGCCTGCTGCTGGCGGACCAGGCCGACCCCGCCGTGTTCGACCGTCTCCGGCTCTTCGAGCGCACGCAGGACGGCTTCCGGCTGGCCGAAGCCGACCTGCGGGCGCGGGGGGAGGGGCAGCTCTTCGGCGAACGGCAATCCGGCTGGGGGGACCTGCGGGTGGCCCGGCTGCTGACCGACGGCCGGCTGCTGGAAGAGGCCCGAGGCGTGGCCCAGGAGGTGCTGGCCGAGGACCCGTCCCTGCGCCAGCCCCGGTACCGGCTGCTGGGCGAGGCGGTCCAGGCTCGGTTCGGGGAGCAGGTCCACTGGCTGGACCGGGCCTAGGCGACGTGCCGACGGTCCGCATCATCGCGGGGGAGCGGAAGGGCCACCGCATCCAGGTACCCGGCGGACCGCGGGTGCGACCGACCGGCTGAGCGGGTGCGCGAGGCCGTCTTCGCAGTCCTTGCCGCTGCCTCTTCGCTCGAAGGGAGGCGGGTGCTCGACCTGTTCGCCGGGACGGGGGCCATGGGCTTGGAGGCCCTGTCCCGAGGCGCGCGGGAGGCGGTCTTCGTGGAGTCCGATCCGCGCGTGGTCGCGGTGCTCCGGGCGAACGTGCAGAGCCTGCGTCTGCAGGACCGCGCCGTGGTCGTCGGCCGCGACTACGGCCGCGCCCTGCGGGCCTTCCAGAACGCCCGGGAGCGCTTTGATTTGCTCTTTGTAGACCCTCCTTATAGAATGCTCGCCGATGTGGGAAAGGCGCTTTCCCCGGTTCTTTCCGGGCTACTCGCCCCGGGCGGGCTCGTCGTCATCGAGGGCCCGCGGGCTGCGCGCGTGGACCTGGGCCTCACGGTCGTGTTCGAGCGGCGGTACGGAGACACCCTCGTCACCATGGTAAGGGAGGCAGCGGAGACCCCGTGAACACCGCACTCTGTCCGGGGACGTACGACCCGATCACCGTCGGGCACGTCGACATCATCACGCGTTGCGCGAACACCTTCAGCCGAGTGGTGGTCGCCGTGGTCAAGGACGCGTATCGCAAGGAGCCGCTCTTCACCATCGACGAGCGGATCGCCTTCGTGGAGGAGTCCACGCGGCACCTGCCGAACGTTTCGGTAGTGCTGCTGGAAGGTCTGGTCATCGAGCTGGCCCACCGGGTGGGCGCCGACGCCATCGTCAAAGGCCTGCGCGCCGTCACCGACTTCGAGTACGAGTTCCAGATGGCCCAGCTGAACAAGAAGTTGGATCCCGACCTGGAGACGGTGTACTTGATGGCCTCGCCCGCCTACAGCTTCCTCAGCTCGAGCGGGGTCCGCGAGATCGCGGCGTTCGGCGGCTGCGTCGACGACCTGGTCCCGCCGGTGGTGGCCAAGCGGTTTGCAGATCTGTACCCACGCGTGGAGGGTTAGCGGCATATGGACGTTCTCGTTCTCATCGACAAGCTGGACGACCTGGTCCACAGCGCCAGCACCTTCCCGATGACCGACAAGGTCATGATCGACCGCGATCAGATCTACGAGCTCCTCGACCAGATGCGGGCGACGATCCCGGAGGAGATCAAGCAGGCGCGGTGGATCGTCAAGGAGCGACAGGAGATGCTCCAGGAGGCCAAAGAGGAATCCGAGCGGATCCTGGCCGAGGCCCGCGAGGAGGCCGCCCGCCTGGCGAGCGAGCAGGAGGTCGCCAAGCAGGCGCAGCGCCGGGCGGAGGAGATCGTGCGGGACGCGGAGTCGCGCGACCGCGAGATCCGTCTGGGGGCCGAGGATTACGCCGACGAGGTGCTGGGCACCCTGGAGTTGAACCTGGACAAGTTCCTCTCCGCCGTCCAACGGGGCCGGGAGCGCCTCCAAGGCAACAACCGCGCCGAGCTCTGACACCGGGCGGCGGCTCATCGAGGAGCCGATCGGGGGAGGCGTGATGGATCTCTACGACTCCCGTCTCGACCTTCGCGAACTCAACCTCAAGGGGGCGGAGCACGCCGAGCGTCGTTTCGACGTCGACCTCGAGCCGGTCGAGCTGGGCGGCCAGACCTATCAGGTGGTGCCGAAACCGGAGGGCGTCGTCCTGCGGGTCGACCGTGCCATCGGAGGATTCCTGGTGACCGTGCGCGTGGCGGCCACCGTGTACGGGTCCTGCATGCGCTGCCTGAAGGAAGTCGTCCTGGACATCGAGGCCGAGCAGCAGGAGTTCGCCCCTACCACTCAGGAGCGTTGGGAAGACGCGGACGTCTCGCCGTACATCGACGACCTGGTGGTCGATGTCCCGGCGCTGGCTCGGGAGGCGCTGGTGCTCGCCCTACCGGTCAAGATCCTCTGCCGGCCGGACTGCGAGGGCCTGTGCCCCGTCTGCGGAGAGGACCGCAACGTGGTCAGTTGCGGGTGCGAGGTCCACTCGCTGGACCCGCGTCTGGAGAAGCTTCGGGAGTTCCGGCCCGAGACCTAGGACTCCGGCGCCGCCCGCTCCGGTCCCGCCGGCTCGGGGGCGGCTCCTTGAAAAGGCCCGCGCTTTGCGGTACAACTCTACGGCTCCGCTGAAGACCATGAGCGAAGGGACCCCCTGTGGCCGTACCCAAGAGAAAGACCTCGAAGGCCCGCCGAGACAAGCGCCGGGCGACCCATCAGATCGCCGGTCCGCACGTGGCCGAATGCCCGCAGTGTCACGGGCCGCGCCTGCCGCACCACGTGTGTCCCCGCTGCGGCACCTATCGGGGTCTTCAGGTCCTTCCCACCGAGGAGTAGGCCGCAGAGGGCCCGCGGGCCCGGGTCGCGCCCAGCCTCGTTCTTCGACGCCGGGTGGCCGGGCAGGTCGCCGGCGTCTCTCTCGTCCGGTCGGCTTCGCCGCCCCCCATCCCTCAAGCGGTCCCGCCGCCCATCCGATAGGAAGGGCAGTGGCGACCGAAGCTCGAGGTGATCCCATGGGCGAATCGACCACGTTCCACTGCGCCACCTGCGGCTACGAGTCGCCCATCATCCGTTGGGGGGTCGGCATGAGCGACCCCCGGCTGCGGTTCATGCCGGCGGAATGTCTCTCCTGCCGTTCCTACGTGGAGGTGGACCTCACCGGCGTCGACCTGCTGGTGGAGGAGCTTTCCTGCAGCGCCTGCGGCAGTCCGGTGTTCTTCCTGGAGAAGGCCGACACCTACGCCTGCCCGCGTTGCGCGAGCCGCCACGTCCAGATCCGCCAAGGGCTCGGCTACTGGTGAGCCGGTGGACGTCCCGGCGGCTTTCTTCCCCTTTGCAGCCCGGGAGAGTACACTAACCGTCCCACGGGGCCACGTCTGAACGGCCCCGATTCCCGGAGCCGCCTGCGCGAGCCGAGCAGGGGCAGGCGGATCGGCCGGGGTCGGTGCCCTCGAGGCGTGACAGCGTGATCAGCGGCGTTCCGATGTGGACGTCGTCCCTCGAGGGGCGGCGTCTTTTCGTTTGAAGGACGTCGCCATGTGGGTGAGCACATCCGAGGTACGCGACGGTGAGGAGGGCTGATGGCTCTGGTTGATCCGGCCAAGATCAGGAACATCGCGGTCGTCGGACACCGCGGCGCCGGCAAGACCTCCCTGGTCGAAGCGCTGCTCCACACGAGCGGGGCCAAGAACCGCCTGGGGAGCGTCATGGACGGCACCTCCACCATGGACTACGACGAGGACGAGATCAAGCGGCAGATGACCATCTCCGCCGGCCTGGCGCACGTGGACTGGGACAAGCTGAAGATCAACCTGGTCGACACTCCCGGCGAAGCCTCCTTCATCAACGAGACCCTGGGAGCCCTGACCGTCGTCGAGGGCGCCCTGATGGTGATCAACGCGAGTCACCAAGGTCGAGGTGCAGACGGAACGGCTGTGGAAGCGGGCCGCCGAACTGGGCGTGGCTCGGGTGGCCGTGGTCAACATGATCGACCGCGAGCGGGCGGGCTTTGCCGACGCCGTCGCGGCGCTTGCGCGACCGCTTCGGCGACTCGGTCGTCCCCGTGCTGCTCCCCATCGGCGAGGAGCACGAGCTTCCGCGGCGTGGTCGACCTCCTCTCGATGAAGGCCTCACCTACTCCGACAACTCCGGCAAGGGCCAGGAAGAGGACATCCCCGCCGAGCTGGAGGAGGAGGCGGCGACCGCCCGAGAGCAGCTGATCGACAAGGTGGCCGAGGCCGACGACGCCCTGATCGAGAAGTACCTCGAGGGCGAGGAGCTCACCCTCGACGAGATCCTCGGAGCGACGCGGATGGCCGTCGCCAACGGCATCCTGACGCCGGCCGTCCCTCTCTCGGCCACCAAGAACATCGGCACCGACCGCCTGCTCGACCTGATCGATCGGGTGTCCCCTCGCCCGTCGCCGTCGAGCCGCGCACGGCCGAGCTGGTGGACGGCTCGGGAGAGGTGGAGCTGCCGCCCGACCCATCGGCGCCCGCCGGCGCTCTTCGTCTTCAAGACCATCTACGACCAGTTCTCCGGCCGCATCAACCTGTGCCGCATCTTCTCGGGCAAGATCGCCAGCGACACCCATCTGGTCGACGTGCGCGAACGCGGAGAAGGAGCGCACCGGCAACATCCTGCTGGTGCAGGGTAAGGAGAGCAAGGCCACCGACGAGCGCCGGCGCGGGCGACATCGTGGCGCTGGCCAAGCTGAAGGATGTCTCGCACCGGCGACACGCTGGCCGACCCCGCGCGGCCGGTCCGTTTCACGCACTTGAGTTCCCGCCGGCCGCCATCTCTTTCGCCATCGCGCCCAAGAACAAGGGCGACGAGGAGAAGATCTCGAACGCGCTCAAGCGTCTCTCCGAGGAAGACCCGGCCATGCAGCTTCGCTTCGACCCGCAGACCAAGGAGATGATCATCTCGGGCACCAGCCAGGTGCACGTCGAGGTGACCCTCGACAGCTCAAGCGCCGCTTCGGCGTCGAAGTGGAGCTGCACCCGCCGCAGGTGCCGTACCGGGAGACCATCCGCAAGCCGGCCAACGCCCAGGGCCGTCACAAGAAGCAGACGGGCGGCCGGGGACAGTTCGGCGATGCCTGGATCGAGGTGGAACCCTCTGGACGCGGGGGCGGCTACTCCTTCGAGGACGCCATCTTCGGCGGCTCCATCCCGCGCAACTTCATCCCCGCGGTGGAGAAGGGCATCGTCGAGGGCATGGAGCAGGGGCCGCTGGCCGGCTACCCGGTGGTGGACGTCAAGGTGAAGCTGTTCGACGGCTCCTACCACGCGGTGGACTCCTCGGAGCTGGCCTTCAAGCTGGCCGGCAGCCTGGCCATCCACAAGGCCATCAACGAGGCCGAACCCGTCCTGCTCGAGCCGATCATGAACGTGGAGGTCATCGCCCCCGAGGAGAACATGGGCGACATCATGGGAGACCTTTCCGGCCGACGCGGCCGTCCCCAGGGCAGCGAGAGCATGGGGGAGATGCAGGCCATCCGGGCCCAGGTTCCCCTGGCCGAGATGCTGACCTACGCGCCGCAGCTTCGGTCCATGACCGGAGGCCGCGGCTCGTTCACCATGGAGTTCGACCACTACGAAGAGGTGCCCTCCCATCTGGCCGAGAAGATCATCGAAGAGGCCAAGGCGCGCAAAGAGGAGTGACGATCCCGGGCTCGCCCTCCTGGCGCTGACCGCGGCGGTGGTCAGGCGCCGGCTGGCTCCTGGTCCGCGAGTGGCCCGCTTCGCGGCCGGCGCCCGGTCGCGGCAGGGGTCGTCCGCCGCAGAGGCGCCGGTGCCGACGCCCGATATCGCACGCCGGCGGGTGACCGTCTTCTCCGCGTCGGCCGGCCGGGCGGAGGCAGAGGAGCCCCTGACGCCGGCACTGCTGGTCTACGAGCACTTCACTCAGGGCATGGTCCTGCTGCAGAGCGGCAACCCGGCGCAGGCGGCGGTCCGTCTGGAGAAGGCCCGCGCGGGGGCCCCGGGCAAGACCAGCGTCCACGAGGCCCTGGGGCGCGCCTACTTCGAGTTGGGCCGGCTCAAGGACGCCGAGCGCGAGTTCCGCTCGGTCGTCGAGACGGCGCCGACGAACGACTACGCCCATTTCGCCCTGGCCCGGGTGTTGGAACGCAGCGGGCGCTTCGACGAGGCCGGGTACCCACCGCCGGCTGGCCCAGGCCATGAGACCGGACGAGGAGCGCTACCGGCGCTAGATCCGGCGTCTCTCTCGGAGTCGACGCCCTCGCCCTGCTCCGTGCCAGACCCGCCGCGCCCGGCGGGCTCCGGTCCGTCCGACCCCCTGTTGGCAGGACATCTGCAACGATTGTTGTATCATTGGATAGATGCAATGATGAGCACAGAAGCCGAATCCCGGGGGGAAGAGTCGAGGGCCGCGTCGCGTGAGCGAGATCCTGCGCGACCGCTTCGATACGTTCTCGCGCTCGCAGAAGGCGATCGCGCGCTACATCATCGACCATCTGGAGGAGACGGGTTACTTGAGCGCGGAGGAGCTGGCGCGCAAAGGCAACACCTCGAGCTCCACGGTGGTGCGGTTCGCCCAATCCCTGGGATTCAGCGGCTACCCCGAGTTGCAGAAGGCGGCCCGCGACGAGTATCGGCTGGGCGCCGGGACGCGGCAGGTCGTGCACGACGACCAGTTGCTGCTGGCGGTGGAGGAGGACTTCCTCACCCGTTCTCTCAAGACCGACATGCTGAGCCTGGAGGAGACGCTGTCCAAGAACGGCCTCGGCACCTTCACGTCCGCGGTCGAGGCGTTGAGCGCCGCCGGACAGCTGGTGGTGGTGGGGCTGCACGAGGCGGCGATCCTCGCGAGGCACGCCGCCTACGTGTTCGAGCTGCTGGGCGTGCCGACGACCGCGGTCACGGACGGCTCCGAGGCCAACGTGGCCCGTCTGACCCGGTTGGGCGAGGACGACGTGCTGCTGGCCATCGGCTTCCGCCGGGCGCATCCGCTGACCCTGTCGTTCGCCGCGAAGGCCCTCGCCCTGGGCGCCACGGTGATCGCCATCACCGACAACTCGCTGTCCGAGCTTGCGGACAAGGGCAGCATCGCCCTCTACGCCGACATCGACTCGACCTTCTTCGCGCATTCCCTGGTCGGTCCGCTCAGCTTGGTCAGCGCTCTCGCGGCCGCGATGTACGCCCGAGACCGGGAACTCTACGACGCTCGGCTGCGCGCCGTGCGCGAGCAGGTGGATGAGTCAGGCTGGCTGAAGTAGCCGTGCCTCGTTTCGTCGGCCTGGTTCCATCGGCCTGGTGGCCCGGGGCACCGGCTTCGCCCCGGGTCCCGCGTTGAGCCCGCTCAGCCCGTCGGCTAAACTGTAAGGTCGATAACAAGGAAAGGGACATCGTGAAGGACTTGGGAACGCTGCGCGTCAAGACCGGGCTGGCCGAGATGCTCAAGGGCGGCGTCATCATGGACGTGACCAACGCCGAGCAGGCCAAGATCGCCGAGGACGCCGGCGCGTGCGCGGTCATGGCTCTGGAACGTGTCCCGGCCGATATCCGTGCCTCCGGCGGCGTCGCCCGCATGGCCGATCCCGCAGAAGGTCATCGAGATCCAGGAGGCGGTCAGCATCCCGGTGATGGCCAAGGCCCGCATCGGCCATATGGTGGAGGCGCAGATCCTGCAGGCGCTCGAGGTGGACTACATCGACGAGAGCGAGGTGCTGACGCCCGCGGACGAAGCCAACCACATCGACAAGTGGCAGTTCGACGTGCCATTCGTCTGTGGAGCCCTCAACCTGGGGGAAGCCCTCCGGCGCATCAGCGAGGGGGCGGCCATGATACGCACCAAGGGAGAGGCCGGGACCGGCAACGTCGTGGAGGCGGTGCGGCACATGCGCACCATCACCGGGCAGATCCGCTGGCTGACCGGCCTGCGAGCCGGAGGAGCTGTTCCGGGCGGCGAAGGATCTTCAGGCGCCCTATGAGCTGGTGCGCTGGGTCGCCGAGAACGGCAGGCTGCCGGTGGTCAACTTCTCCGCGGGCGGCGTGGCGACACCGGCGGATGCCGCCCTGATGATGCAACTGGGGGCCGAGGGTGTCTTCGTGGGCTCGGGCATCTACAAGAGCGAGGATCCGGCCTCCCGCGCGAAGGCGATCGTGGAGGCCACCACCCACTACCAGGATCCGGCCATCCTGGCCCGCGTGTCCCGCGGCCTGAAGGAGGCCATGGTCGGGATGGAGATCGGCCAGATCGGCCAGGAGAACCTGCTGCAGCACCGGGGCTGGTAGGCCCTCGCGCATGCGGATGGATCAGGTGGACAACGTGACCATAGGCGTGCTCGCGCTGCAGGGCGCCTTCCGGGAGCACGCGCAGATGCTCGGCGGTCTGGGGGCGTGGGTGCGGGAGGTCCGGTTGCCCGCCGACTCTGGTCGGCCTGGACGGACTGGTGATCCCCGGCGGGGAGAGCACCACCATGGGCAAGCTGATGGCGTCGTTCGGGCTGTTGGAGCCCTTGCGCACCTTCGCCGCCGACCATCCGGTGCTGGGGACGTGCGCCGGCCTGATCGTGCTGGCGTCGCCGCATCGCGGAGGGTGATCAGCCGCTGCTGGGGGTCATGGACGTGGAGGTCCGGCGCAACGCGTTCGGCCGGCAGCTGCACAGCTTCGAGGCCTCGGTCGCAGGTCCGGCTTCCCGGCTGGTCGGGCGGCGATTTCCCGGGCGTGTTCATCCGCGCGCCGTGGGTCGAGACCTGGGGTCCGCGCGTGCAGCCGATCGCCTGGTGCGACGGACACGTGGTCGGGGTGCGCCAGGACCATCTGCTGGGTCTGGCCTTCCACCCCGAGCTGACGGGCGACTCCCGGCTGCACGGGTGGTTCTTGAAGACCGTCAGCGAGCGTTGCTGTGCGGAGCCGGTGGCGGCGACCGCGTAACGACCGGAGGAGCGAGCATGTCCGGGCATTCCAAGTGGGCAGGGATCAAGCACAAGAAGGCGATCGTCGACGCCAAGCGGGGGGCGGCATTCGGCAAGCTCTCGCGGGCCATCACCGTCGCCGCGCGCGAGGGGGGCGGAGACCCCGTCCACAACGCCACTCTGGCTCAGACCATCGAGAAGGCCAAGGCCGCGAACATGCCCAACGACAACATCGACCGGGCCATCAAGAAAGGGACGGGCGAAGGCAGCGACGCGGACAGCTTCCTGCATCTCACCTACGAAGGGTACGGCCCGGCCGGGGTCGCCATCTACCTCACCGTGCTGACGGACAACAAGAACCGCACCGCGGCCGACGTCCGCTACCTCTTCGACCGTGCGGGCGGCAAGCTGGGCACGGACGGCTCGGTCAGCTGGATCTTCGAGCGCAAGGGCGTGATCCTGGTCGACACCGACGCCTACGACGAGGACGAGCTCATCCTGGCGGCGATCGACGCCGGGGCGGAGGACGTGCTCGCCGAGGGAGACACCTACGAGATCCGGACCGATCCGGTCGACTTCGTCGCCGTGCGCGAGGCGCTTCGGGAGCAGGGCATCGCGCATCGCCTCGGCCGAGTTGACCATGATCCCCAAGACCACCGTCTCGCTTGGACGCGAGCGACGCCAAGAAGACGCTCCGTCTCCTGGACGCGCTCGACGATCACGACGACATCCAGGAGGTCTACGCCAACTACGACATCCCGGACGAGATCATGGAGTCGCTGGCCGGATGATGGGGGGCCCGCCGGCGCGCCGCGGTCGCCCTGTGGCCCCCGCCGGCGGCATGAAGCCCGATCCCCGCCTCATCCTGGGCATCGATCCCGGCACCGCCATCACGGGCTTCGGCGTGGTCGAGCAACGCGGGAACCGCTTCCACGCGGTCGACTTCGGGGTGATCCGCACCCCGGCGGGCCGGGAGTTGCCGGAACGCCTGGACAGCATCTTCTGCCAGCTGGTCGAGATCCTGCGAGCGGCACCGGCCCGACGCCGCCGCGGTGGAGGCGCTCTTCTTCAACGTCAACGTCCAGACGGCCTTCGCGGTCGGCCAGGCGCGCGGGGTCGTGCTGCTGGCCTGCCGACAGGCCGGCTGCGACCTCTTCGAGTACACCCCGCAGCAGGTCAAGCAGGCGGTCGTGGGTTACGGCAAGGCCGAGAAGCGGCAGGTGCAGGAGATGGTGCGCGTCCTCCTGGGTCTGCCCGACATCCCCCGACCGGACGACGCCGCCGACGGGCTCGCCATCGCCCTGTGCCACGGCCAGACGCGCGGGGTCCGCGATCGCCTGACGCCCCTGCTGGAGGCCACCGTCGGGCCCGCCGGCCGCCTGGCCGCGACGGAGACTCGGCGTGATCGACCGGCTGACCGGGACCCTGCTCGCGCGCAGGCCGGACGGAGCGGTGGTCGACGTCGGCGGCGTGGGCTTCCGGCTGGAGATGTCCGCCACCAGCCTGCGAGACCTGCCCCGCGAGGGCGAGCCGGTCACCGTGTCGACGTACCTGCTGGTGCGCGAGGACGCTCTGCAGCTCTACGGTTTCTCCACCGAGGACGAGCGTCTGCTCTTCTTGCTGCTGCTGGGCGTCAGCAAGGTGGGGCCCAAGTTGGCGCTCGCGGCGCTGTCCGCGCGCCGCCCGGCGGAGGTGCGCCGCGCCATCGCTCTGGGCGACGTGGCGCTCTTCCAGTCGGTCCCCGGCATCGGCAAGAAGACGGCGGAGCGGTTGATCTTGGAGCTGCGCGAGAAGGTGGGCGAGCTCATAGCGGAGACGCCTGCCGGTCGGGCGTCGTCCGAGGGGGATGGTATGGTGACCGTCGCCCGGGCGGCGCTGCAGGAGCTGGGTCTCTCGGCGGCGGAGGCCGACCAACGCCTGAGGGGGCTGGATCCGGACCTGCCCCTGGAGGAGCTGGTGCGACAGGCGCTGGCTCGACGCTAGGACCCGGACCGCGAGGAGAGGACCAGAGACGGTGGGTGTGGGGGACGGTCAGGACTGGGCCGAGGACGAACGGCTCGCCGACCCGGAGGAGCTCCTGGACGATCAGGAGACGGAGACGTCGCTGCGGCCGCGCACCCTGACGGCTTCACCGGACAGCCCCTCCTCCGCGAGCAGCTGGCCATCGTCATCCAGGCCGCCCGTTCGCGGGGCGAGCCCTTGGACCACGTGCTCCTGGCCGGCCCGCCCGGATTGGGGAAGACGACGCTCGCCACCATCATCGCCGCCGAGATGGGCGTCAACATCCAGACGACCTCGGGGCCCGCGCTCGAGCGCAAGGCGGACATGGCCGCCATCCTGACCAACCTGGAGCCGGGCGACGTCCTCTTCATCGACGAGATCCACCGGCTGAACCGGGCCATCGAGGAGATCCTCTACCCGGCGATGGAGGACTTCGAGATCGACATCATCATCGGCCAGGGCCCCAGCGCGCGCACCATCCGCCTGGACCTGCCCCATTTCACGCTGATCGGCGCGACCACTCGCTCCGGCCTGATCACCACGCCCCTGCGCGACCGCTTCGGCTTCTCCCATCGGCTCGACTACTACAGCGTCGAGGAGCTGACCGCCATCATCCTCCGCTCGGCCGGCATCCTCGCCGTGGGCTTGGAGCCCGACGGGGCCCACGAGCTGGCTCTTCGCTCCCGCGGCACGCCCCGGATCGCCAACCGGTTGCTGAAGCGGGTCAGGGACTTCGCCCAGGTGCGGCACGACGGCCGGATCACCGGCCCGGTCGCCCGGGAGGCGTTGCGGCTCTTCGAGGTGGACGACGAGGGTCTGGACCGCGTCGACCGGGAGATCCTCACCCTGATCCTGGAGAAGTTCGACGGCGGGCCGGTAGGCCTCTCCACCCTGGCGGTGGCCATCGGGGAGGAGCCGGACACCATCGAAGACGTCTACGAGCCCTACCTGCTGCAGCGCGGCTTCCTGAAGCGGACCCCGCGGGGCCGCGTGCTGACCCGCCTGGGCTACCTGCACTGCGGAGCCAAGCCGCCCGCGGCGGACACTCTCTTCGGCTGCAGCCGTCGATGGCGTTCAGGAGCCTGCCGTGCACCATGGTACGAAGCGAGCGATGAAGACCCTGCTCCACATCTGCTGCGGCCCCTGCGCGACCGCGACGGTGGATCACTGGCGCGGCGAGGGGCACGACCTGACCGGCTTCTTCTACAACCCGAACATCCAGCCCCTGCTCGAGCACCGGCGGCGACTGCAGGGCGCCCGGGATCTGGCCGAGGCGGTCCGATCTTCCCCTGGTGGAGGACCCGGCCTACGACCCGGCGCGCTGGTTCGCCGAGGTGGGCCGGCACGGGGAGGGCCGCTGCCGGCGCTGCATCGCCCAGCGTCTTGAGCGGGCGGCCCTCGAGGCCGTCGTCCGGGGGTGCGAGGCGGTGACGACCAGCCTGGCCATCAGTCCCTGGCAGGACCACGAGGCCATCGCCGAGGAGGGGCGACTGGCCGGGGAGCGTCACGGAGTGCGCTTTCTGTATCGGGACCTGCGGCCGCTCTACCGGGACTCTCGCCGCCTTGCGCGCGAGCGGGGCCTCTACCGCCAGAAGTACTGCGGCTGCGTCCTCTCGGAGTGGGAGCGATACCGTGATGCCTGAGCCCCTGGGCACCGTGCTCGTCGCCGTCCTGGCCATCGTGCCCAATCTCTTCCTGCGGCGGTAGCGTGCGCCTCGAGGACCTCGATCTGCCCATCCCGGAGGAGTCGATCGCCCAGACGCCCGCGGATCCGCGCGACGCGTGCCGGCTCATGGTGCTGGAGCGCGCCACCGGACGGGTGGAGCACCGGGTCTTCCGCGAGTTGCCGGACCTGCTGCGGGCGGGCGACGTGTTGGTGGTCAACACCTCGCGGGTGCTGCCCGCCCGGGTCTTCGCCTGGAAGGCCAGCGGCGGGCGCGTGGAGTTGCTCTTCCTGCGACCGATGCCCGAGGGGCCGGCGGCGGCCGGCGACGACGGCGAGGCCGAGCCCTGGGAGGTGCTGGCCCGCCCGTCGCGCCGGCTTCAGGAGGGGCTTCCTCTGGCCCTGCCCGACGGCTCGCCCCTCCGTCTGCTGAAGCGGCTGGGGGAGGGACGCTGGATCGTCTCGCCGGAAGGGCGCCTCGGTGCTCGACCTGCTCGACCGTCACGGAGAGCTGCCCCTGCCGCCGTACATCGCCGCGCCGCCCGCCGACCCGAGCCCTCTACCAGACGGTGTACGCCGCCGAGCCGGGATCCGCCGCAGCCCCCACCGCGGGCCTGCACTTCACCACCGGGTTGCTCGAGCGGCTGGCGACGGCGCGGGCGTGGAGACCGTCCACGGTGACCCTCCACGTGGGCCTGGACACGTTCCGCCCCATCACCCAGCCGGGAGGTGGAACGCCACCCGATGCACGCCGAGGTCTACCAGGTCGCGCCCGACACCGTCGCCCGGCTGGACGCGGCCCGGGCGGAGGGCCGGCGCCTCATCGCCGTGGGCACCACGGCCGTGCGCGTGCTGGAGACCCTCTACGCCGACGACCCTCGTCCCCACCAGCCCCGGCCGGCCTCTGGAGGGCAGCACCCGCCTCTTCATCACGCCGGGGTACCGCTTCCGGGCCGTCGACGGGCTGATCACCAACTTCCACCTGCCGCGCACCTCGCTGCTGGCCCTGGTCATGGCCTTCGCCGGGGTGGAGCCGGTGCGCCACGCCTACCTGGAGGCGGTGTCCCTGGGCTATCGGTTCTTCAGCTTCGGCGACGCCATGCTGATCCTGGGCGACCGGTGAGCCGGACGCTGCCCATCCCCGACTTCCCGTTCGCCGTGGAGGGCCGCGACGGCGCCGCCCGGGCCGGCCTGCTCCGGACCCCGCGCGGCACGGTACGGACGCCCTGCTTCATGCCGGTGGGGACCAAGGGCACGGTCAAGGCCATGCACCCGGACCGGTTGGCGGCGCTGGGGGCCCAGGTGGTCCTGGCCAACACCTACCACCTGGCCCTTCGCCCCGGCAGCGACACCGTGGCGCGAGCTGGGAGGCCTGCACCGCTTCATGGGGTGGGACGGTCCCCTGCTGACCGACAGCGGCGGCTTCCAGGTGTTCAGCCTGAAGGACACGGCCGTCATCTCGGACGAGGGGGTGCGCTTCCGCTCCGTCTACGACGGGTCGCCCCACGTCTTCACCCCCGAGCGGGCCATGGCCGAGCAGCGGCGGCTGGGCGCCGACCTGGTGATGTGCTTCGACGAGTGCCCGCCCGGCTCTGCCGACCGCCAGGCGGTCGGCAGAGCGGTCGAGCGGACCTCCGCCTGGGCGGCGCGCTGCCGGCGCGCCACCGAGGAGGCGGAGGGCCTGGGCACCGACGGCCCCCAGATGCTGTTGGGCATCGTCCAGGGCGGCGTGTACCCCGACCTTCGCCGGGAGAGCGCCGAAGGGCTGCTGGACGTCGGCTTCCCCGGCTACGCCATCGGCGGGCTCTCCGTGGGGGAGGACCGGGACGCCATGCTCGACATCACCGCCTCGACCGCGGCGTTGCTCCCGACGGAACGGGTGCGCTACTTCATGGGCATCGGGGACCCGGCCGGCCTGCTCGAGGTGATCGACCGGGGAGTGGACCTCTTCGACTGCGTGCTGCCCACCCGCATCGCCCGCATGGGAACGGCGTTCTCGCCGGAGGGCCGGCTGAACCTGCGCAACGCCGTCCACACCCGCTCCCGGGAACCGTTGGACCCGACCTGCCCCTGTACGGCCTGTACCCGTTTCACCCGGGGGGCGCTGCGCCACTTCGTCCAACAGAAGGAGATCCTGGGCATGCAGTTGCTCACCGAGCACAACCTCACCTTCCTGTTCCGTCTGGTGGCCGGGGCGCGGGAGGCCATCCTGGCCGGTCGCTTCTCGCGGCTACAAAGAGGAATGGCTGGGCGGGTAGCCGGTATGGTCGTGGTACCATACGCCGGTCTCGCCGTCCGTCTTTCTGACCTCTCCTGAAGGAGGAAGGTTGAACAATCTGGGCTTGCTCATCATCTACGTCGTCGCCTTCATCGCCATCTTCTACTTCCTGGCCATCCGGCCGCAGCAGCGGCAGCGCCGGGCTCACGACGCGCTTGGTCGGCTCGATCAAGCGGGGCGACCGCGTGGTGACTGCGGGCGGCGTCTTCGGCACCATCAAGCGGGTCGAGGAGAGCGTCCTCACCGTCGAGATCGCCAAGGGCGTGGACATCAAGATCGCCCGGCGGGCGGTCTCGGAGGTGCTGGCGGACGAGTCCACCGGGAACCTCAAAGGCTCCAGGGCCATCGAGCCGCCGGCGGAGGAACCGCTTCGACGACGAGGACGTGGTCGAGGATGGGACGAGGACGTCGTGGACGAGGACGTGGTCGTGGAGGATGACGAGACCACTCGGTAGTCCGCATTCCGACCGATAGGCTGCCGCCCCAAGGCGCGCCGTGCTGCTCGAGCTGGCCATCCTCAAAGTGGCCAAGTACGGGGTGGCGGCCGGGGGCGACACCGTCGAGGTAGCCGAGCGGCCCATGGGAGGGCCTGACGGCGGTCCTGGTCGACGGTCAGGGGTCCGGCCCTCCGGCGAAGGCCATCTCCAGCGCGGTGGCGACCAAGGCGGCCGGCCTGGTCGGCGAGGGGGTGCGCGACGGCGCGGTCGCCCGCGCCGTCAACGACTACCTCTACGCGCACCGGCGCGCCCAGGTGCAGGCCTCGCTGACCATCCTCTCCGCGGATCTCTCCGAACGGGTGCTCCGCGTGTCTCGGAACACCCCGTGCCCCGCGATCTTCCTCTCTGACGACGGCGCCGAGGTGCAGACCGACGAGGCGCAGGTGATCGGGGTGCGCCGGCTGGTGCGGCCGATCATCCGGCAGATGCCGCTGGAACCAGGCGCGGCCGTCGTCTCCTTCACCGATGGAGTCCTGCCGTCCGGACGCGTGAGTGCCGGCGCCTTGTCCATCGAGCGGGTGACGGCGTTGCTGGCCGAGCGACGGGCGGGCGGCGCCGAGGTGATGGCGCGGGCCCTGCTGGACGCGGCCATCGCCGCCGACGCCGGGCGGCCTCGCGACGACATGACGGTCGTCGTCCTGGCAGTCACGCCCGCCGAGGAGCAGCTGGGCGTGCGTGAGATGGTCGTGCGGTCTCCGGTCGGCCCGGGGTGGGGCGGTGCCGGCTAGGCAGCCACGACCGAAGGTGGCCGTCATCGGCCCCTGCACGTCGGGCAAGAGCACGGTGGCGGCGGCTCTCCGTGCTCACGGGGTGGACGCGGTCGGCGTCGCCCAAGAGCACACCCTGATCCCCGATCTCTACCGGCACGTGGCACCGGACGTGCTGGTCTACCTGGACGTGTCGTACGAGCAGGCGTTACGGCGGCGCCGGATCTCCTGGGGTCCCGAGCGCCTGGCGGCCCAGACCTCCTTCATGAGGCCCGCGCGGGCAGCCGCCGACCTGGTCATCCAGACCGACCGGCTGTCGCCGGAGGAGGTGGTGCGACGGGTCTTGGAGTACCTGGAACGGCAGGGAGGCTCCCGGTCGCGGCGAACCTCCTCTCGTTGACAGGACTTGGCCGGTGACCTAACCTGCCCAGTCGGATACCGGTTTGGCGCCGGAGTATACTTGCCCATCACCCGAGGTCTCCCGAGGAAGGTGTCTCCCCGTGTCGATCTTTCAGCGTCCTCTGCTCATCTTGGCCTTCGTCGGCGTGCTGCTTATCGGGGCGGCGTACTTCATCATCCCGCCCGGCGAGAAGACCAAGCTGGGGCTCGACCTCCAGGGCGGCCTCGCGGTGGTGCTCGAGGCCAAGCAGTCGGCCAACGCGCCGCGCACCCAGGAGGGCATGACCCAGGCGATCAACATCATCCAGGACCGGGTGAACCGCCTGGGTGTGACCGAGCCGGAGATCCAGCGGCAGGGGCTGTGGAAGATCAGCGTCCAGCTCCCCGGCATCGCCGACCCCCAGCAGGCCCTGGACATCATCGGGAAGACCGCCGTCCTGGAGTTCTGGGAGGTCTCGCAGTTCGGCAAGCAGTACGCCACTCAGGCGGAGGCGCTCAAGGCGGCGGGCGTCGCTTCCGTCGACAAGCTGCCCAAGGGCACGCACATCATCCATTGGCCCGCCAGCGAGGGGACCGGCGTCGACCGCTGGTACGTCGTGAAGGGCGACCCGAAGATGACCGGGGCCGCCCTCAAAGACGCGAAGGTCGGCTTCGACCAGAACAACAGACCGAAGGTCGACATGACCTTCAACGGCCAGGGCGCGGCTGAGTTCGCCAAGCTGACCAACGACCTGGCCTCCAAAGCGCAGGTGCTGGGGCAGGATCAGCTGCTGGCCATCGTCCTCGACAACACGGTGGAGTCGGCCCCCCGGGTGCAGGAGCAGATCAGCGGCGGCAGCGCCGAGATCACCGGCAGCTTCACCCTCGACCAGGCCAAGAAACTGGCCCTGGTCCTGAAATCCGGCTCCCTGCCCTTGGAGCTGCAGGTCATCCAGCAGAACACCATCGGTGCGACGTTGGGGAAGGCCTCGCTGAACCAGGCGCTGTTCGCCGGTCTCATCGGCCTGATCCTGATCATGGTGTTCATGGTCGTCGTCTACCGCCTGATGGGGGTGGTCGCCGACATCGCCCTGCTCATCTACGGAGCCCTGTTCTGGGGCCTGCTGAACGCCATCGGGGTGACACTGACGTTGCCCGGCATCGCCGGTGCGATCCTGACCCTCGGCGTGGCCCTCGACGCGAACGTCATCATCTTCGCCCGCGTCCGTGAGGAGGTGAAGTCGGGGAAGACGTTGCGCACCGCCGTGGATACCGGCTTCAAGAAGGCCTTCACGGCGATCTTCGACTCCAACATGGCGGTGCTGCTGACCGCGGCGATCCTCTTCTTCACCGCGGTGGGCGGTATCCGGGGCTTCGCCCTCACCCTGGCCGTCGGTATCGTCCTCTCCATGTTCACGGCGGTGCTGGTCACCCGGGCGCTCATCGCCCTCCTGGCCGGGCTGCGGCCCTTCCAGAACCCGAAGCTCCTGGGGCTGACCATCGGCCAAGAGCACACCATGAAACCCTGGCCTCTCATGCGCTACCGCTACTGGTTCCTGGGCTGGTGGGCGGCCGTGGTCGTCTTCGCGGTGGTCATGGTGGGATTCGTCGGGTTGACGCAGGGCATCGACTTCAAGGGCGGGGTCCGGGTCCAGGTGCAGCTGCAGAAGCCGGCCACGACCAACCAGGTGGCGTCCGTCATGAGCTCGGTCGGGGTCGGTGCCCCGATCATTCAGCAGGTGGGTGACAACATCTACCAGATCACCGCGGACGAGATCACCGACCAGCAGTACCGCGAGGCGACCGCCAAGCTCGACCAGCAATTCGGGGCTACGGCGGCGGCCAGCGGCCTCGAACGGGTGGGACCGAGCTTCGGTCAGGACACGGCACGAAAGGCCTACATCGCCGTCGCCATAGCGATGCTGGGCGTGGTGGCCTACCTCTCCGTGCGCTTCGAGTACAAGATAGCCATCCCGGCCGTCCTCGCGCTGGTGCATGACGTCGGGCTGACGTTGGGCGTGTACGCCCTGCTGGGCAGGCCGGTCAGCTCCGCCACCATCGCGGCGGTGCTGACCCTGGTCGGCTACTCGGTGATGGACACCGTCGTCGTGATGGACCGGGTACGCGAGAACACGCCCTTCATGAAGAAGGAGCCCTATGGCCGGATGGTCGACCGCTCCATCCGCCAGACCATCGCCCGTTCCATCAACACGTCGCTGCTCACCCTCATCCCCATCGCGTGCATCCTGCTGTTCGGCGGAGCGACGTTGGGCGACTTCGCCTTCGCCCTGTTCGTCGGCATCTTGGCGGGGACGTTCTCGTCGATCTTCATCGTGTCCCCCATGGTCACGGTGTGGAAGGAGAGGGAGCCGCGTTACCAGAAGCGGCTGGTCGCGGAGAAGACCGCCTAGGCAGTGCTGCCGGCCGCCGTGTCGGCGTCCTGCACGGGGGCAGGTTGCGTTGCGGTGCCCGGTGGGACAGACTCAGCGAGGATCGCTTGAAAGGAGGAGGGTATGGCAACACCTGACGAGGAAGGTCGCGGCGAAGGGACCATGTCGGGGCTGAGCGACATCATCGAGCGGACGCTCCTGATCGGTATCGGAGCGGCGGCCATGACCAAGGACCGGGTGCAGGCGGTCGTGGACGACTTCGTGCGGCGGGGCCAGCTGACCCGCGAGGAAGGCCGCGAGGTAGTGGACAATGTGGCCGAGCGAAGCCGGGAGGAAGCGCGTTCCGCCCGCCGCAAGGTGGACGGCTCGCTGCAGAGCGCCTATCGCGAACTCGGCCTGACCACACGCCAAGAGGTAGAGGACTTGGACTTCCGCCTGCGGCAGGTAGAACACCGGGTGGACCTGCTGGAGCGTCAAGCCGGCACCACGCCCCCGTCCTACGAGGAAACGCCATAGGGGAGCCGGCCTGAGGCCCCCGTCGGCGGGCGTCGGGTAGAGTTTCACCGTGCCCCGCCGCTCCCATTCGCTGCTCTCGAGGGCCCGGAACCTCGACCGCCTGCGCCAGATCAGCGAGGCGGCTTTCCGGCACGGCTTCGGCTACGTCTTCGACCTGCGGCCGCGGTTCGGGCGGCGGCCTCCCGAGGTCGTGCCCGGACAGCGCGGCCGGCACCTGCGCGAGATGCTGGAGGAGTTGGGCCCCAGCTTCATCAAGCTCGGTCAGCTGCTCAGCACGCGGCCGGACATCCTGCCGCCCGACGTCATCGCCGAACTGGTCAAGCTGCAGGATCAGGTCCCCCCCTTCCCGGTGAGCACCGTGCGGGCGGTGATCGAGGAAGACCTGGAGATGACCCTGGAGCAGCTCTTCCTCGAGTTCGACCCGGTGCCGGTGGCTGTGGCGTCCATCGGGCAGGTCCACGGCGCCGTGCTGCCCGACGGGTCGCGGGTCATGGTCAAGGTGCAGCAGCCGGGGGTCCGCCAGCAGATAGCCCGCGATATCGAGCTCATGTACCAGGCGGCGGAGCTGATCGAGGACCACTGGGGCGACCGACTGTTCGCGAACCCCGTCAACGTGGTGGACGAGTTCTCCCGTTCCATCAATCGGGAGATCGACTACATCCTGGAA
Organism: uncultured Actinomycetota bacterium; assembly: GCA_963796315.1. Taxonomy (GTDB): domain Bacteria; phylum Actinomycetota; class Thermoleophilia; order RBG-16-64-13; family RBG-16-64-13; genus CAWCLH01. The sequence continues at coordinate 448,708 of CAWCLH010000020.1, read as the reverse complement.
GCGCGCAACATGGAGCGGTTCGCCGCCAACTTCCAGGACGATCCGGACATCCTCATCCCATCGGTGGCCTGGCACTACACCACCCGCCGGGTGCTCACCATGGAGCGGCTGGACGGCACGACGCTCAACCTCTTGGACCTGGATAGCTTCACCGCGGCCGAGCTGAAGACGCTCGCCCACACCATCACCCATTGTTGGTTCAAGCAGATCCTGGAGGATGGCTTCTTCCACGCCGATCCTCACCCGGCCAACATCCTGTACATCTCCCCAAGCCGGATCGGGCTGCTGGACTTCGGCATGACCGGATCGCTCTCCCGGACCGACCTGGAAGAAGGCGCCCGGCTCTTCATGGACATCCTCGATCAGGACATCCCGTCGGTGAACCGGCGTCTCCGCCGGCTGGGGGTGCGTTGGGACCGGAGCAGGGACCACGACATGTCGGCGCGGCTGGAGGAGGCGTTCAGCCGGTATTTCGGGGCGTCGCTGCGCGAGCTCGACCCGGCGGTCATCCTGCACGATGTCTTCGACATCATCTACAGCCTGCACGTCGCCCTGCCCACCCGGTTCCTGCTGCTGGACAAGTCGATCGTGACCGTCGAAGGGGTGGTCAGCACGCTGTACGCCGACTTCAACGTGTTCGACGTGGCCCGACCCTATGCGCGCCGGCTGCTGCGCGACCGCTACCGGCCGAGCGTCATCGCCGAGCGGACGACCCGCAAGTTGCAGTCGTACCAGGAACTCCTCAGCGAGTACCCGTACCAGCTGCACGACGTCCTCGAGGAGATGCGCGACGGAGAGCTGTCGATCCGATTCGTCCACGTGGGGTTGGAGAACTTCAGCCACAAGCTCGACCTCATCACCAACCGCGTGGTGCTGGCCATGCTGACCATCGCCTTGGGCGTGATCGGCACGCTGATCATCCTCTTCGTGGAGACCGGTCCGCAGGTGTTCGGCATGTCGATCTTCGGCCTTCCCGGGGTGATCATCGCCTTCGTGTTCGGGGCGTGGCTGATGTGGGCCATCGTGAGGTCCGGCCGGGTCTGAAAAGGGTTCCGTCCGAGCCCCGCGATATACTCTCGGCACTGTGATGGATCGTTTCTCCTGGCACGCCGCCCCGTTCTCTTGGGGTCTCGCTCAAGAACTGGCCGACGCGCTGCACATCCCCCTGCTCGCCGGCATCATCCTGGCGCGACGCGGGTTCGCCGACGCGGAGCAGGCGCGCGCGTTCCTCGCCATCGACGACCGGGTGCCCGACCCGTTCCTCATGGAGGGGATGGAGGCCGCCGTCTCGCTGTTGAGCCGGGCGCTGGACGCGCGCCGGCGTATCGTGGTCCACGGTGACTACGACGTGGACGGGGTCTCGGCCACGGCGCTCTTGGTGCGGGCCCTCTCCGCCCGCGGCGCCCCGGTGGAGCCGTACCTGCCCAGCCGCTTCGTGCAAGGCTACGGCCTGTCGGCTCAGGCCGTCGAGGAGATCGCGGCGGGTGGCGACGGGTTGCTCGTCACGGTCGACTGCGGGGTGAACTACCCCGACGAGGTCGCCCGCGCCCGCGCTCTGGGGCTGGATGTCATCGTGACCGACCACCACCGCCCCGGCGATGTCCTGCCCGACTGTCCGGTCGTCCATCCCGCCTTGGGGGGCTACCCCGAGCCCGACCTGTGCGGAGCGGGGGTGGCCTTCAAGCTGCTGCACGGTCTGCTCATGGCTCGAGAGGACGCCGTCGCGGACCGCGTCCCGGAGGCCCTGCAGGAGCATCTCGACCTGGTGGCCCTGGGCACGGTGGCCGATCTCGTGCCGCTCCGCGGAGAGAACCGCCTGTACGTGCGCGAGGGCCTGGTCCGCCTGAACGGCACCACCAAGCCCGGACTACAGGCTCTTGCCCGGGTCGCCGGGTGCGACGGAGACATCGATGCAGGCTCGGTGGGCTTCCGCCTGGGGCCTCGCTTGAACGCCGCCGGCCGACTCGGCGACCCGCAGGCGCCGCTCCGCCTCCTGCTGACGGAGCACGAGGACGAAGCCTCTCAGCTGGCCAATGAGTTGGACGGGCTGAACCGCCAACGGCGCGAGGTAGAAGGTCGCATCACCGCCGAGGCGATCGGTCAGGTGGAGGCGCTCGATGAGTTGCCCGCGGCGCTGGTCCTGTCGGGAGAGGAGTGGCACGAAGGGGTGGTCGGCATCGTGGCCTCCCGTCTCGTCGAGCGCTTCCACCGGCCCACCGTCCTGCTCGCCCTGACGGACGGCAAGGCGAAAGGATCGGCGCGAAGCATCCCGGCCTACGACCTCATGACCGGTCTGCAGGCCTGCGACCGCGTACCTGCTGGTCTACGGCGGCCACCGGCAGGCAGCGGGCATGACGCTGGCGCGCGAGCGCGTCGATGAGTTCCGGCAGGCGTTGACCGCTCATGCCGCCGCCTCGCTGAGCGAGGCCGATCTCACGCCCGTCTATCGTCCCGATGCGGTGGTCCGTGGACAGGATCTGAGCCTGGAGACGGTGGACGCCTTGGCCGCGCTCGCTCCCTTCGGCATGGGCAACGCCGCTCCGCGCCTGCTGGCGTTGGGCGCGCGGCTGGACGGCTCGCAGCTCACGAGAACCGGAGACCATCTGCGCTGCACCCTCGTCCTGGACGGCGTGCAGGCGAAGGGGATCGGCTTCGGTCTTGGTCCGGCGCTGGCTCCGCTCCGCGAGTCCGCCTACGTCTGTCATGCCGGGCTCAGTCTGGAGGCGGACGAGTGGCAAGGGCGGGCGCGGACACAGGTGCGTCTGCACAGCCTCTACAGCGCGGCCTCGCTGGGCGTGGAGGCCCTGGGATGCAGCCCGGACTGCCCCTTCCTGGATCCGCTGGATGCCGCTCCCTCCTGCCCGCGCTGCTCCGATCCGTACGGGGAGGTCCGGGAGGCGCTTCCACTGCCCGGTCGCGATCTTCGCGATCAACCGGGGCCCCTCTCGGCCGTGGCCCAGGTGCTCTCGTCGGGAGAGTCCGCGGCCGTGCTGGGAGTCTCCGTCATCGACCGCCTGCGTCTGGTGGCGGGAGGCCTGCCCCTGCTCAACCTGGGGGTCAGCGGGGTCGACTGCGTCTCGCGTCACTGCTGGCGGCTGCACGGGACCCCCCGTCCCCAGGCCCTGCTGGTGCTGGACTGGCAGGCTGCGGAGCGCCGCCCGGGACTGCTGGCGGAGAAGCGCCACGTGCTGGTGATGGATCCTCCCTTCCGGCCTGGTCACACGGCCACGTTGCGCGATCTGGCCTCACGAGGCGCCCAGATCCATCTGGTGTACGGCCCGGAGGAGCGTGCCTCCGCGGCTCGGCACTGCCGATCGATGCTCCATCCCCGGTTCTGGATGGTGCCGCTCTATCGCGCCTGGCGCGACGGGCTCGCCGGCCTGGAAGCCTGGGAGGCGGTCCGGCGCTCCGTCTGGCAGGAGCACGAGGTGTTGCCCGAAGCGGACGACCTCCGCCGGGCCGAAGCCTGGCTGCGGGAACTGGGTCACGCTCCCGCGGGGAGGGGCGCGGCGACGGGCGCGGCGACGCCGATCTCCGGGGAAGCTACAATTGACTTAGCGCGGCTCCCGGGCTATGGAGACGCGGAGCGGGCATACGAGCAGGCGGTGCGTCTGTGTCAGATCATGTGAGGACCGGGGAAGAGGCCGACGCCGAGCAGGCGGTGGGTCAGCGGCTGCTGGACGACCTCTTCCGACAGATCGTCCGTTACAACCCCAGCTTCGACCGCGATCTGGTCCAGCGAGCGTTCGCCGTCGCCGTCTCCCAACACCGCAACCAGTTCCGCGCCAGCGGCGAGGACTACATCCTGCACCCGCTCGGTACGGCCACCATCTGCGCCGATCTGCGCCTCGACTCCGCGACGATCGCCGCAGCGCTGCTGCACGACGTGGTCGAGGACACCGCGGTCGGCATCGAATCCATCCGCGCCGAGTTCGGCGACGAGGTGGCCCTGCTGGTCGACGGCGTCACCAAGCTGACGCAGATGTCCTTCAAGAGCATCGAGGAAGAGCAGGCCGAGAACTTCCGCAAGATGATCATCGCGATGGCCAAGGACATCCGGGTCATCCTGATCAAGCTGGCCGACCGGCTGCACAACATGCGCACGCTGTGCTACCTGGGCAAAGAGAAGCAGATCCAGAAGGCCAAAGAGACCCTGGAGATCTACGCGCCGCTGGCCCATCGGCTGGGCATCGAGTCCGTCCGCTGGGAGCTGGAGGACCTGGCCTTCGCCACCCTGCACCCGCGCAAGTACGCGGAGATCCAGCAGATGGTGGCCCAGCGACGGGCCGACCGCGAGGAGTACCTGGACGAAGCGCGTCTCTACCTGAAGCGGGAGCTGCAGAAGGTCAAGATCGACGCGGAGATCTCCGGGCGGGCGAAGCACTTCTACTCGATCTACGACAAGATGACCCGGAAGGGCAAGGAGTTCAACGAGATCTACGACCTCACCGCCATGCGGGTGCTGGTCGGCTCGGTCAAGGACTGCTACGGAGCGCTGGGCATCATCCACTCGCTGTGGAAGCCGCTGCCCGGCCGCTTCAAGGACTACATCGCCATGCCCAAGTTCAACATGTACCAGTCCCTGCACACGACGGTCATAGGACCTCAGGGCAAGCCGCTCGAGATCCAGATCCGCACCAACGACATGCACGAGACCGCCGAGTACGGGGTCGCCGCCCATTGGGTCTACAAGGAGAAGACGCGGGAGAACGGCGGGCCCGAGGCGCAGCTGGACAAGTTCCAGTGGCTGCGGCAGATGATGGAGTGGCAGTCGGAGACCAAGGACGCCGGCGAGTTCATGGAGTCGCTGCGCATCGACCTCTTCCAGGAGGAGGTCTACGTCTTCACCCCGCGCGGTGCGGTGAAGAGTCTCCCCGCAGGCTCCACTCCGATCGACTTCGCCTATGCCATCCACACCGACGTGGGCCACCACTGTGTGGGCGCCAAGGTGAACGGCCGCATCGTGCCCCTGACCTACCGCCTGCAGTCCGGCGACATCGTCGAGGTCCTGACCAACAAGTCGGCGCCGGGGCCGTCCCGCGACTGGCTCAACTTCGTGCAGAGCTCCGTCCGCCCGGAACAAGATCCGGCAGTGGTTCAAGCGGGAGCGGCGCGAGGACTCGGAGCATCTGGGCAAGGAAGCCCTGCTCGAGACGTTTCGCAAGCAGGGCTTGCCGGCCCAGAAGCTGATGGGCTCGGAGTTGCTCAGCGAGATCATCAAGGAGATGCATTTCCAGAAGCGCGAGGACTTCTTCGTCAGCATCGGGGCGGGGAAGACCAGCCCCAACCAGGTGCTGACCAAGGTGATGCAGCGGCTGAACGCGGACGCGAGCGAGGCCAAGATCGACCTGCCGCTCGAGATCGACGTGCGTCGACCACCGCGAGCGGCAACGGTCCTCGAACGAGCTGGGCATCGTGGTCGAGGGCATCGAGGACGTCGCCATCCGGGTGCCGCAATGCTGTCGCCCGGTCCCCGGCGACGACATCGTCGGCTACATCTCCCTGGGCCGCGGCATCACCGTGCACCGGCGGGACTGCCCCAACGTGCGGGCCCTCGAGAAGAACCCCGAGCGGTTCACTCCGGTCAGCTGGACGAAGACGTCGTCCGACGCCGCTTCAAGGTGGAGGTCCAGATCGAGGCGTACGACCGGGGACCATCTGCTGGAGGACATCTCCCGCACGCTCAGTCGGAGTCGGGCGCGAACATCGTGGGCGCCCGCATCCAGACCGGCGACGACAACATCGTCAAGGACCGGTTCGTGCTGGAGGTGCTCGGAGATCGGGCTCCTGGACTCCATCCTGCAGCGCATCCGGCGCATCGACACGGTCTACGACGCCTACCGGGTCACCCCCGCCTGACCCCTGAGCGGCGCCGAGCGGGGCCGCGAGGCCCCTTTGCTACAATCTGCCGTTGACCACTCCCCCTCACCAATCGAGGTCCGACAGCCATGAACGTCACGTGCGAAGCCGTGGGGCCGATACAGGCCAACTGCTACCTTGTCAGCGACGACCACGGCACCGCATGCGCCATCGACCCGGGGGGGAGCCGGAGCGACTGGCCGCCCTGGTGACCGACCGGGGACTCAGCCTGACGCACATTCTGATCACGCACGGTCACTTCGACCACCTGATGGGAGGCCAAGGACCTGGCCGAGGCCACCGGCGCCGTGGTTGCCTGCTCGGAGCAGGCGGCCGACAGCCTTCGCGAACCGGGCAAGTACATCCTCTGGCCGGGGTTCGGCGATCCTCCGGGCAGGGAGCCGGACCTGCTGCTGCACGACGGGGACGTGCTCACCGTGGGCGACCTGACGGTGACGGTCATCGCCACCCCCGGCCACGGCCCCGGAGACCTGACCTTCGAGATCGGCGGGGCGCTCTTCTGCGGCGACCTGCTGTTCCGTCGGTCGATCGGCCGAACCGACTTCCCCGGAGGCGACATGGCCACCCTGCTCGCCTCCGTGCAGGCGCTGGCCGACCGCTATCCCGCCTCGACTCGCGGTGCTATCCGGGCCACATGGAGGCCACCACCCTGGGGGAGGAGCTCTCCTTCAACCCCTTCCTTGCGGGATTGGGTGGCCGTGGCTGATCTGATCAAGGCGCCCAAGGGTACCTACGACGTCCTCCCCGAGCAGCAGGCCGTCCGCCGTTGGGTCACACAGCGGGCGGCGGTCATCTTCGGCCGCTACGGCTACGGCCGCCTGGACACGCCCGATCTTCGAAGAGACCCGGCTCTTCATCCGCGGGGTGGGGGAGTCCACCGACATCGTTCGCAAGGAGATGTACACGTTCACCGACCTGGGCGGCCGGAGCATGACGCTCCGCCCCGAGGGCACGGCACCGGCCGCGCGCGCCTACGTCGAGCACGGCATGCACACCTGGCCTCAGCCGGTGAAGCTCTGGTACCACTGGCCCATGTTCCGCTACGAGAACCCGCAGTCCGGCCGCTACCGGCAACACGAGCAGCTGGGGGTGGAGGCCTTCGGGTCGGATTCGCCCGACGTCGACGCCGAGGTGATCGGCGTGCTGGCCGCGCTCTACGAGGACATCGGCCTCGCCGAGGTGGAGCTGCGCATCAACTCGATGGGCTGCCGGCAGTGCCGGCCCGCCTACGCCGCGGCGCTGCGCTCCTTCCTCGCCTCCCGCGAGGGGGAGCTCTGCCGCGAGTGCGGGGAGCGCTCCCAGCTCAACCCGCTGCGCACGTTCGACTGCAAGGAGGAGGGCTGCCGACGGGTGATGGCGGACGCCCCCCGGCTCCTCGACCACCTGGACGACGCCTGCGCGGCGCATCATGCCCGGGTGAAGCACGGACTGGACCTGCAGGGGATCGCCTACACCGAGGACCACCGTCTGGTGCGGGGCATGGACTACTACACCCGCACCACCTTCGAGTTCCAGTCCGCGGTCCTCGGCGCACAGTCGGGCGTGGGCGGGGGCGGCCGCTACGACGACCTGGTGGAGTCCATCGGGGGGCCGCCGACGCCGGGGGTCGGTTTCGGCACCGGGATCGAGCGGATCCTGTTGGCGCTCGAACGCTCGCGCGAGGACCTGCCCCAGCCGCAGAGGCCCACCGTCTACCTGGTCGCGATCGACGAGGACGGGACGGGAGGCCGCCTTCCTGCTGGCGCACGAGCTGCGCAGCGCCGGGGTGGCCGCCGAGCTGGACTACATGGCCCGGAGCGTCAAAGGCCAGATGAAGCAGGCCGGACGCAGCGGCGCCGCCTTCGCCCTCATCCTGGGCAAGGATGAGGTGGCGTCGGGCACCGTCACCCTGAGACGCCTGCGCACCGGGGAGGAGTCCCGCGAACCGCGCGCGAGCCGTGGTCACGACGATCGTCAACGAGGAAGAGGGCGGAGCATGAGCTACAGGACCCAGTGGTGCGGCGAGATCACCGAGGCGCAGATCGGCGAGCGGGTCCAGGTGGCGGGTTGGGTCCATCGCCGCCGTGATCACGGGGGTCTGATCTTCGTCGACCTCCGCGACCGGACGGGCCTCGTGCAGCTTGTCTTCGACCCGCGGGCCGGAGCCTCGGTCCACGAGCTGGCGCACACTCTGCGGAGCGAGTACGTCGTCAGCGCCGAGGGCCTGGTGGTGAGGCGGGGGGAGGAGCAGGTCAACCCGGCGATGGCCACCGGGACCATCGAGATCAGCGTCGACAGCCTCAGCGTGCTCGCGCGCGCCAAGACGCCTCCCTTCTTTCCGGAGGACCGCGTCGACGTCGACGAGACGCTCCGGCTCCGCTACCGCTACATCGACCTGCGCCGCGAGCGCATGGTGCAGAACCTGGTGCTGCGCGACCGCGTGGTCCAGGCGGTCCGTCGCTTCCTCGAGGGCGAGACCTTCATCGAGGTGGAGACCCCCATCCTGACCCGCAGTACGCCCGAGGGAGCGCGCGACTTCCTGGTGCCCAGCCGTCTGCAGCCGGGCGAGTTCTACGCCCTCCCGCAATCGCCGCAGCTCTTCAAGCAGCTGCTGATGGTCGCCGGCTACGAGCGCTACTACCAGATCGCCCGGGCCTTCCGCGACGAGGACCTGCGCGCCGACCGGCAGCCCGAGCACACGCAGATCGACCTGGAGATGAGCTTCGTCGAGGAAGAGGACATCCAGGACGTCGTCGAGCGCATGATGGCGACGGCCTTCCGCGCCGCCCTGGGAGTCGAACTCCCGCGGCCGTTCCCCCGCATGACGTACGCGGAGGCCATGCGCCGCTACGGCTCGGATAAACCCGACATGCGCTTCGGCATGGAGATCGCCGACATCTCGGACCTGGTGTCGGAGGTCGAGTTCAAGGTCTTCGCGGAGGCCCTGGCCTCCGGGGGAGCCGTGCGCGGGCTGAAGGTGACCGGCGGGGCGGCGTTCTCCCGCAAGGACGTCGACGACCTGACCAAGGAAGCCGCGGTCTTCGGAGCCAAGGGGGTCGCCCCCGTGTGGGTGGAGGAGGGCGGCCTGCGTTCGCCCATCGCCAAGTTCCTGAGCGAGGACGTCCTCGCCGCGGTGGTGGAGCGCCTGGGAGCGGCGCCGGGGGACCTGCTGCTGTTCGTGGCCGACCGGCTGAAGGTGGTGGAAGCCGCTCTGGGCGCGCTGCGCCTCTCGCTGGCGGACCGGTTGGGCATGCCCCGGGAGGGATGGGCCTTCCTCTGGATCGTCGACCCGCCCATGTTCGAGCTGGACGAGCGCGAGGGCCGGCTGAAGGCCCAGCACCACCCCTTCACCAAGCCCCGTCTGCAGGATCTGGACGAGCTGCGCGACCGACCCTTGGAGCTGGGCACCTATGCGTACGATCTGGTCCTGAACGGGGTCGAGCTGGGCAGTGGCTCTCTCCGGATCGCCGAACCGGAGCTGCAGGAGGCCGTCTTCGAAGCGTTGGGCCTGCGCGAGGAGGAGATCCAGCAGAAGTTCGGCTTCCTGGTCGAGGCCATGGACTACGGCGCTCCGCCTCATGGCGGGATGGCCCTGGGCCTGGACCGGACGGTCATGCTGATGGCGGGAGAGTCGTCCATCCGGGACGTCATCGCGTTCCCCAAGACCCAGAGCGGCTCCTGTCCCTTGACCGAAGCCCCCAACACGGTCTCCGCAGAGCAGCTGAAAGAGCTCCATCTGAGAACGGTCTGACTCACCCCTCAAGGGGCGACGGCCGCCTGCCGATGATGACTCAGTGAAAGGCGACCGTGGTACACTACTGGAGCTCGACCGTGTGCGTGATCTGCCTCAATCTTGAGCCAACACACCTCTTGCGGGAGGCGAGCTCTACCGGGCGGCGCGGCCTTACGGCTGCCCCTCCGGAGGTCGTCACCCACCTGCTTACGCAGGTTCAAGAAGACAGCAGACACGGCATGGTGGAGCATTTCTTTTGCCTGGAGGGGCGTCATGGTACGACTGCGTAGCTGGGTTCTTTGCGTGCTGGCGGCGTTCCTGGTCCTGCTCTTGGCAGGCGGGGCGCTGGGTTGTGGCGGCGGTGGTGGGGAGAGCACCGCGACGACGACCGCGGTGGCTGCCGTCTCCGCAGCCGGTTGCGGCGACGGCGACCGCCCCGGTCCGAGGCCGGCGGCGACGTGGCCGCCATAGTGGTCGGTACGACCGTGGAGTCGACCGATCAGACTCCGGCAGACGTCCAGACCGCGTTGAAGGACCACCGGCCGATGGTGGTGCTCTTCTTCGTGGCCGCGAGCTCCGACGACGACCGGGTGCGGCAGGCGCTCGATACGCTGAAGCCCAAGTATCCTGATGTCCTGTTCCTCTCGTACGAGTACAGCAAGCCCAAGGCGTACGGCGACCTGGCACAGCAGTTCAAGGTGAACTATCCTCCCCAGGCGAGTCTTCATCGACGGCAATGGTGTCGTCCGGAGCGTGACCTCCGGGTACGCCGACGAGGGGACCCTCAATCAGCACATCGTGAACGTCAACCAGTCGTAGCGCCGGCTGTCAGCGGGACCACGCGCGGAGGGCCGGCGGTCGCCGGCCCTCCGCTTTTTTCTTCACCCATATGGACGATCGACATCGTGAGCCAGACGCTCCAAGAGACGGCCGCCGGGCGGCACCGCCCCCGGCGGCGGCCGCATGGAGAGAGGCGTACGGCCCGGCCGTGCGCGCCCACCTGCGCGCTCCGCGGATTGGTGGGCCGTCTCGCCGAGGCCTCCGGCCGGGGCGAAGCCGGCAGCGCCCGCTGCGGCGACCAGGTGCGGCTCGATCTGGCGGTCGCCGAGGGTCGGATCACGGACGCGCGCTTTCAAGCGTACGGCTGCCCGGCCGCCATCGCCGCAGCGGCTGAGCTGACCGCGCGCCTGCCCGGCCTGAGCGTGCTCGAGGCGGCCCGTCTGGGCGACCGAGGAGCTCCGCGTCGCTCTGGAGCTCGCGCCGGGCAAGCGGGCCTGTTGCGCGGTCGCGGCAGATGCGTTGCACACCGCGCTGGAAGACCTGGTGCGGGGCGGCGCGGCCCTGGATGCCCGGGGACGGCGGCGCCGATCCCCGGGGTGTGCTCGTGGGCATGAGTGGCGGCGTCGACTCGGCGGTCGCCGCACTCCTCCTTCAGGAGCAAGGCCGGCACGTGGTGGGCGTGACCTTCCGCCTGTGGAGCGACCCCGTGTGCGCCGCAGGCCGGAGCTGCTGCTCACCCGAGACCGTGCTCGAGGCCCGGCGTCTGGCCCATCAGCTTGGGCTGCCCCACCTCACGGTCGACCTCTCCCAGGACTTCTACCGCGAGGTGGTGGAGCCGTTCGTGGCGTCCTATCGGCAGGCCCGTACGCCGAACCCCTGCGTCCGCTGCAACGCGAGCCTGCGCTTCGCCGCCCTGGCCGAACTGGCCGACCGGCTGGGTCTGGCCCGCATCGCCACGGGTCACTACGCCCGCACCGACGGCGAGGGGCATCTGCTGCGCGGCGCCGACCGGCAGAAGGATCAATCCTACGTCCTGGCGGAAGTCCCACCGGGACTGTTGAGGCGCGCCGTCTTCCCTCTGGGCGATCTGGCCAAGGACGCCACCCGCAGGCGCGCGCGGAAGCGGGGCCTGCCCGTCCACGACGCTCCGGAGAGCCAGGACATCTGCTTCATCCCGGACGGTGACTACCGCCGCTTCCTGGCGGAACGGTTGGGCGAGGTCCCCGGCGAGATCGTCGATCGCGCGGGGAGGCGGTTGGGAACGCATCGCGGCGTCTACCGTTACACCATCGGACAGCGAAAGGGCTTGGGGCTGGCGTGGACCGAGCCGCTGTATGTGATCGAGCTTCGTCCCGACGAGCGTCAGGTAGTGGTGGGCACGGCGGACCAGGCGGTCGTGGACCGGGTCCTGGTGGCGGGCCTGGTCCGTCACGCCCCGGTGCCTCCCCAGGTCAAGGCCCAACTCCGGTCGAGCGGTGAGGTCGTGCCCGCCTCGGTGGTCGACCGCGGGGAGAGCGTCGATCTCCTGTCTGGAGCGCTCTGTGCAGGGGGTCGCGGCCGGACAGGCGGCGGTGCTCTACGATGGGGAGTCGGTGGTGCTGAGCGGGACAATCCTGGCGACCGGCGCCGAGGTGGTCGAATCGGGCCGGATGACCCCTATGGTATAGTGTTTACGCGGTCGAGGGCCGCGGAACAAGGACTAAGAGAGGCGCTATTACCAGGTAGCCGGGCGGAGGAGGGTTCATGGATGCGGGTGCTTTCATGCGGATCGCGATCGGTATCTTCTTCCTGCTCTTCGGCCTCGGGCTCGCCTACATGTTGCTGCGTCTGGCCGGCCTCCTGGGAGAGGTCAGCGTGATGGTGCGGGGCACCGGCCAGGAGGTCGTGCCGCTGCTCCACCGGGTCCAGACCACGGTCGACGAGGTCAACGCCAACCTGAGCAACGTCGACGACATCACCGAAGACGTCGCCGGCATGACCGGAGCCTTGGAGACCACGACCGTCGCCGTCCAGGCTGCGGTGGCCACCCCCATCAAGAAGGTGGCCGGGTTGTCCGCCGGGCTGACCGAGGGCGTGTCCACCTTCGTCAAGGGTTGGCGGAAGGAGGCCTAGATGGGCAAGGTGACCAGCAGCTTCTTCACCGTGGTGCTCGGCGCGGCCGCCGGCGCGGCGTACCTGGCCTACCGCGTCTCCCACGAGACGGGCAAGAGTTACGTCGAGGCGCTCTCGGAGGTTCCGGCGGAAGCCGGCCGGTACTGGGAGGAGCTTCGTACGCGCGGCCGCGAGGCCGTCGACGCCGGTCGGGAAGCCGCACAGAAGAAGCAGAGCGAGATCGAAGAGCAGCTCCACGGGCAGTCCCAGCCGCCCTCCGTCTGATCGCGGGCGGCGTTCGTGGACAAGGTCAGCCTGCAAGTGCCGAAGGATGACGCCTTCCTACCGCTGCTGCACATGGTCCTGGGTGGCATCGGTCTTGCGTCACGACCTCTCGTTCGACGCCCTGGATGACGTGCAGTTGGCCGTCGACAACATCCTGGCCGAGGACGACAGCAAGGGGGGAGAGCTGACGATCGACGTCGTCGTCGGCGACACCTACCTGGACATCAGCCTGGGCACCCTGCGCGACCGGGACCTGGAATACATGCTGAGGCAAGGGGAGGTACCCCCCGGCGCGGAAGATCGGTGCATCGACGTCTGCGTCTTGCTGCGTTCGCTTGTGGACGACTACAAGGTACGCGTCCTGGGAGACGGCCTCTACGCGGTGGATATCCGGAAAGTCGTACGGTAGCCGATGACCGACCCGCTTGGTGGTAGCCCCCGTCATTACGGGCAACGGCTCAGCACTCTGCCGGAGAAGGAGCTTCTCCGCCGCATCCATGAGGAGGGCGACCACGCCGCGCGCGAGGAGCTGATCACTCGCTACCTGCCCCTGGTGCGCAGTCTGGCCCGCCGCTTCTCCTCGCGGGGACAGGCCATCGAGGACCTCATCCAAGTCGGCTCCATCGGGCTGATCAAGGCGATCGACCGCTTCGACATCAATCGCGGGGTCGAGCTCTCCACCTACGCCACGCCGACCATCCTGGGTGAGATCAAGCGCTACTTCCGGGACAAGGGTTGGGCGGTCAAGGTGCCTCGGGCGCTGCAGGACCTCAACATCCGCCTGAACAAGGTGATCGAGCAGCTGACGGTGGAGCTCAACCGCTCGCCCACCATCGCCGAGCTGGCCAAGGCCTCCGACTCCACCGAGGAAGAGGTGCTGGAAGCGCTGGAAAGCGGCCGGGCGTACAGCTCGCTCTCCATCTACTCCAGCGGCTCCTCCGACGAGGACGACTCCCTGGAGCTCCTGGACTACCTGGGCAAGGAGGAGAGCGAGTACGAGCTGGTCGAACAGCGCCGGTTCCTCGCTCCGGCCATGGAGCAGCTTGACGAGCGGGAGCGGCTGATCCTCCACCTGCGCTTCTTCGAGGGCATGACCCAGACCCAGATCGCCGCCCGCGTGGGCATCTCCCAGATGCACGTCTCCCGACTGATCCGCAAGTCCATCGAGGTCCTGCGTCAGCAGATGGTGGAGGACACCGAGCATTCCGCCTCCGAGAAGTAGCGCCTGCGGGCCCGCAGCGCCCGGCGTGCGACGGGTGCTATCCTCTCTCGGATCGCCATTGTTCGCCTCATGCCGGGCCTCCCCGCGGCCGACAGCGCGGAGCGCCGGTGCCGGAAAGGTGCATGCGTGAAGACCTCCGATCTGCGACAGCTCTACCTCGATTTCTTCGTCGAGCGGGGCCACCTGCTGATGCCAAGCGCCTCGCTGGTGCCGTACAGGGATCCCTCCGTGCTGTTGACCACCGCCGGCATGCAGCCGTTCAAGCCCTACTTCTTGGGTCTGGCCGACCCGCCCGCTCGGCGCCTGACCAGCTCGCAGAAGTGCTTTCGCACCACCGACATCGACCGGGTCGGTCTCACCGCGCGCCACTGCACCTTCTTCGAGATGTTGGGCAACTTCTCGGTGGGCGACTACTTCAAGAAGGAGGCGATCGGCTTCGCCTACCAGCTCTCCACCGAACGGTTGGAGCTGGAGCCGGAGAGGCTCTGGATCACGGTCTTCCAAGGAGACGCCCAGGTGCCTCCCGACGAGGAGGCCATGGAGTACTGGGAGGCGGCCGGCATCCCCCGCGAGCGCATGGTGGCCCTGCCCCGCAGCGACAACTTCTGGGGCCCGCCCGGCCCCAGCGGGCCCTGCGGTCCCTGTTCGGAGCTCTACTACGATCGAGGTCCGGCCTACGGGTGCGGGGACCCGGACTGCAGGCCCGGCTGCGACTGCGACCGGTTCTTCGAGTACTGGAACCTGGTCTTCATGCAGTACAACATGGACGAGGAGAAGCGGCTGACCCCCTTGCCCTCGAAGAACATCGATACCGGGATGGGCCTGGAGCGTATCGCCACGCTCAAGCAGGAGGTCACCTCGGTCTTCCTGACCGACGTCTTCCGCCCGCTGATCGAACTGGGCGAGGAGGTCGCCGGGGTCAGGTTCGGCGACGACGAGCGGGTGGACGTGGCTCTGCGCGTGCTGGCCGACCACTCCCGGGCCGTCAGCATGTTGATCGCGGACGGCGTCCTGCCCTCGAACGAAGGCCGGGGCTACGTGCTGCGTCGCATCATCCGGCGCGCCTCCCGTTTCAGCCGCAGCGCCGGCATGGAACCGCCGTTCCTGGGGCGCTTCGCCCAGCGGACCATCGAGTTGCTGGGATCGGCCTATCCGGAGTTGGACGAGCGCCGGGAGACCATCCTGCGCGTCGTGAACGCGGAGGAGGACCGCTTCAACCGCACGCTTGACCAAGGGCTGGTCCTGCTGGAGCAAGAGGTGACGCGGGCGGCCGAGGCCGGGGGAGGAGTCTTTCCCGGCAGCGCCGCCTTCCTGCTGCACGACACGTACGGTTTCCCCGTGGAGGTCACCCGGGAGATCGTCGAGGAGAGCGGCCTGACCCTGGACCTGTCCGGCTTCGAACAGGCCATGGCGGAGCAACGAGGCCGGGCCCGGGGCGGGCAGGGCGACGACCAGCGTCCAGGAGGCGATCATCACCTTCGCCCGCCAGAGCCAGAATCCGACCGAGTTCGTCGGCTACGAGCGGGACGAGGTGTTCACGGCGGTGGAGAAGGTCCAGCCTCTGGACGACGAGCAGGGTGCTCCTGCAGCTACGCGAAAGCCCCTTCTACGCCGAGGGCGGAGGTCAGGCAGCGGACCGGGGCTGGATCGAAGGCGACACGGCCGGGCGGAGGTCTTGGACGTGCAGCAGCACGGCGAGGCCCAGGTCATCATGGCGCGCCTCACCGGCGGGAGCATCGAAGCCGGGACCCGGGTGAAGGCCGCCATCTCCACCGTCTTCCGCCACTCGCTGGCGGCCAACCACACGGGAACGCACCTGCTCCACTACGCCCTCCGCTCCGTGCTGGGCAAGGACGCCACCCAGGCGGGCTCCGCGGTGCGCGCCGACAAGTTCCGCTTCGACTTCGCCTACCACGAGCCGCTGGGCCCCGAGCGCCTGGCCGAGGTCGAGGAGATCGTCAACCGCAAGATCGTCGAGAACCATGCCGGTGCGGGCGTTCATCACCAGTTTCGAGCACGCCAAGGACCTGGGCGCGGTGGCCCTGTTCGGCGAGAAGTACGGCGACTTCGTGCGCGTCGTCGAGGTCGACGATTTCAGCCGGGAGCTCTGCGGCGGCACGCACGTCAGCCAGACCAGCGAGATCGGCCTTTCAAGATCCTCTCCGAGGGCAGCGTGGGGGCCAACGTCCGCCGCATCGAGGCGGTGACCGGCCGGAAGGCCGTGGAGTACTACCGCGAACGCGACGCCCTGGTGGCCGAGGCGGCCGCCGACCTGGGCACTCCGCCGGACCAACTGCTGCCCGCGCTGCAGAAGCTGCAGGCTCGGGTCGAGGCGCTGCAGAGCGAGTTGAAGGACCTCTCCTCCAAGGAGTCCGTGGGCGTCGTGGAGCAGTTGGTCGGCGAGGCGGCCGAGCACGGGGGGGTGCGGGTCGTCGTTGCGCGCGTCCAGGCCCGGGACATGGATCGGGTGGTCGCGCTGGTCGACCAGGTGCGCGACCGGCTGGCGCCGGCCGTGGTGGCCTTGGCCGCGCAGGCGGACGGCTCGTCGCTCCTGGTCGTCAGCGCCACCAAGGGCGTCAGCGGTCAACGCGGGCGACCTGGTCAAGGAGACGGCGAAGATCCTTGGCGGCGGCGGCGGCGGGAGTCCCACGCTGGGCCGCGGCGGCGGGGGCGACCCGGCCCAGCTCGAGGAGGCGCTGACGGCACTGCGGGGGCGGGTGGCGGACCTCCTCGAGACGTAGCTCCGCGTCCGACGAGGATCCTGGGCGTGGACTACGGCGCCGCACGCAGCGGCCTCGCTCTCTCCGATCCCCTGGGTCTGACCTGCCGCCCTCTGGTCGTGCTCGAGGAGCGCGACCCGAGCGGCGGTGGTACGGCGCATCGTGGAGGAAGCGGAGCGGGAGGGAGCGAGCCGCATCGTGGTCGGGCTGCCCCGCCCGCTTGCCGGCGGCACCAACGCCCAGCTGGAGGCGGCCCAGGCCTTCGCCCGACGGTTGCAGGCCGCCACCCACCTCTCCGTGGTGACCTGGGACGAACGCTTCACCACCAAGCTGGCCGAGCGCGGTCGGCGTGGCAAGGGACCGGCGGATGCCGTGGCCGCCTGTCATCTGCTCCAGAACTACCTGGATGCCTGCTACCTGCGGGAGGGCCGGGCCGAGCGGGCCATCGACGAGACCGGCGAGGCGCGCGGGTGAACGATCCTTCTCATCCGAGCGGCCGGCCGCGAGCGACTGACCGACCACCATCGTCACCGCGGCCCCGTTCTCCTGGGATTCCTGGTGTTGCTCGTGGTCGTCGGGGCGCTCGGGTACTGGGGGTGGCAGCATCTCGCCACCCCGGGGACGACCGCGACGACGGTCGGCGGATCCCTGGTGATCGACGTCCCCGAGGGGGCCTCGGCGGAGGACGTCGCCCACTCCCTCCAAGAGGCGGGGGTCATCTCCTCGGCCACCACCTTCTTGGTCAGACTCAAGCTGGCGGGCGGCGACGCCGCCATTCAGCCCGGGCGGTATACCTTCCAGGGCGGGGAGGGCTTCGACTCCATCATCGCCAGGCTGAAGCAGGGGGGGATCATCGCCGTGCAACGGGTGGTCCTGCCCGAAGGCCTCGCCATCGGTCAGGCGGCCAAACGGGTGGCCGCGTCCTCCACCATCGACGCGGAGAGCTACGAGAGCCTGGCGCGCGAGCCCGGACAGTTCTCCGTGCCCACGATCGACGGCCGGCCCGGCAGGCCGGCCGACCTGGAGGGCTTTCTCTTTCCCAGCACCTACGAGCTCCGCGAATCGGACGGAGCGCGCGTGCTGATCGAGCGCCAACTCGAAGCGTTCTCGCGCAAGACGGCCGATCTGCCCTGGGCGAACGCGGCCAAGCATGGGGTGACTCCCTACCAGGCATTGATCGTCGCCTCCCTGATCGAGAAGGAAGCGCGGGTGCCCGAGGAGCGCGCCAAAGTCGCCGCGGTCATCTACAATCGTCTCGAACGCAAGATGTCCCTGGGCATCGACGCCACCGTGCGCTTCGCCCTGGGCAAATGGACCGGATCGTTGACCAAGAGCGATCTGGCCGTCGACTCGCCCTACAACACCCGCCGTCGCAAGGGACTGCCTCCGGGGCCGATCGCCAGTCCCGGATTGGCCGCGCTGCGGGCCGCGCTGAGCCCGGCCAAGACCGACGCGCTCTACTACGTGCTGGTAGATCGACAGGGCCATCACCTCTTCACTGCCTCCTACCAGGAGTTCCTGAGAGCGCAGGCCAAGATCCCGGCCGCGTCGCGCTGACTCCCGCCCGCCGCTCTCCTACCGAGGGCTGAGGTCGCTGCCGATATCCCCCGTGGTAGGGTCGGCCATGTGTCGGCCGATCGGGATGAGGAGGGGTCGTGGCGGGACCTTGCAGCGGCATCACCGGTACCACGGGCGTGCTGGCCCTACTGGGGCATCCGGTGGCCCACACCCGTTCGCCGCAGATCCACAACGCCGCCTTCGCGGCCCAGGGACTGGACCTGGTCTACGTCGCCCTCGACGTCCCTCCGGCGCTCTTGCCGTCGGCAGTGGCCGGGCTGGCGGCGCTCGGTATGCGGGGGGCCAACGTCACGGTGCCCCACAAGGAGGCGGTCATCCCCCTGCTGGACGACGTCGACGAGGCGGCCCGCCGGGTGGGCGCGGTCAACACCATCGTCAATCGGGACGGCCGACTGTGGGGCACCAACACCGATGTGCCCGGCTTCCTGGGTGCGTTGGAGTACGTCTGGGGGAGGTCCGCGGCCGGCTCGGTTTGTCTGGTGCTGGGGGCAGGAGGGGCGGGGAAGGCGGTGGTGGCGGCGCTGGTGGGCGCCGGCGCGGCAGGAGTCTACCTCTACAACCGCACATCCGAGCGGGCGGCGCGGCTTTGCCGCGCCGCCGCCGCCTGGGGAGACGTGCCCTGCCGGCCGGTGACGCTTGACGAGGCTGGGCGGCTGGCGTCGGAGGTGGAACTGATCGTCAACGCCACCTCCGTCGGTCTGGGGGAGGGCGTCAAGGAGACGCCCATTCCTGTCGATATGGTCACCAGACGGCATCTGGTGATGGACCTGGTCTATGGCAGTCAGCCGACCAGCCTGGTGGCTGCGGCTCGGGAGCGGGGGGCGATCGCCGTCGACGGCCGGGAGATGCTGGTGCGGCAGGCCGCCGCGGCGTACGAACTGTGGACCGGAAGGAAGGCTCCGATGGATGTCATGCGCGACCAGGTCATGCGCGGCTGATGCACCTGCCCATCGAAGAGCAGGCCCTCGAGGTCCGTCGCCCCGTCGCCAAGCGGATCGGCGAGATCCTGGTGGAGCTGGGCGCCCTCAGCCCCGCCGCTCTCGCCGACGTCTCCATCGAGGAGAACGGCTCGCCCCTCCGCTTCGCCGAGCATCTGCTGGGGGAGGGGTTGATCTCCAACGTCGACCTCGCCCGCGCCATGGGCGTCCGCCTGGGCGTGCCCTTCATCGACTTCTCCCAGCAGCGGGTGGATCCGACGGCGGTGAGCCGCATCTCCGAACGCGAGGCCCGGCGCTACGCGGCCCTGCCGGTGGCCCACATCGACGACCACACCCTTGCTCGTCGCCATGGTCGACCCGTCGGACCTGCTGACGCGTGACGACCTGCGCATGCTGACCGCCTGCGAGATCGTGCCGGGGATCGCCACCGAAGAGGACATCTTCGAGCAGATCGCCAAGGTGAGCCGCCTGGACGAACGGGTGGCGGCCAACCTGGACGAGCAGGTGGACTCCGGGGAGCTGACGGCGGACGCCGTCCGGGACATCCGGGAGCAGATCGACGAAGCCCCCATCGTCAAGCTGGTGAACAACGTGCTGGCGCAGGCGGCGGACGAGGGGGCGTCCGACATCCACTTCGAGCCGCAATCGACGGATTTGATGATCCGGTTCCGCCGGGACGGGGTCCTCTACGAGGTGATGTCCATACCGCGGCGCACGCAGTCCGGGGTGCTTTCCCGCCTCAAGATCATGGCCGACCTGGATATCGCCGAGCGCCGCGTGCCCCAGGACGGCCGCATCGGCCTGATGGTGGGGGGCAAGCCCATCGACATGCGGGTCGCCACCCTCCCGACCGTCTACGGCGAGAAGATCGTCATCCGCCTGCTGGACCGCTCCAACGTCATGCTTCGCCTGGAGGACCTCGGCTTCTCGGAGAAGGCTCTGCTGCGTTACGAGAAGTCCTTCAAGAAGCCGTACGGGGCCATCCTGGTCACCGGCCCGACCGGCTCGGGCAAGTCGACCACGCTCTACGCGACGCTCAACATCCTGAACGTTCCGGAGAAGAACATCATCACCGTGGAGGACCCGGTCGAGTACCGTCTCACCGGCATCAACCAGGTGCAGACCAACATCAAGGCCGGCCTGACCTTCTCCGCCGGCCTCCGCTCCATCCTGCGCTGCGACCCGGACATCGTGATGATCGGGGAGATCCGCGACAGGGAGACCGCCCTCATCGCCGTCGAGTCGGCGCTCACGGGCCACCTGGTGCTGTCCACCCTCCACACGAACGACGCTCCCGGCGCCCTCTCCCGGCTGACCGAGATGGGTGTCGAGCCCTTCCTCACCGCCTCCGCGGTCGACTGCGTCTTGGCTCAACGGCTGGCGCGCCGGCTGTGCGACAGCTGCAAGGAGCCGTACCGCCCCACGCAGGAAATGCTCCGGCGCAACGATTTCCCCCTCGAAGCCGTTGAATCGTGGGACGAGATCGAGTTGTTCAAGCCGGGAGGGTGTCCGCGCTGCGGGGGCACGGGCTACAAGGGCCGGCTCGGCATCTACGAGGTGATGGTGGTGACGGAGGCGATCGAAAGACTCACGGTCGAGCGCAAGAGCGCCGATGAGATAAGTCGAGTGGCTCAAGCGGAGGGCATGCGGTCCCTGCGCGAGGACGGCATCGACAAGGTGCTCAAGGGCCGAACCAGCATCGAGGAGATCGCCCGCGTCATCGTGTAGAGGGCGCGGGGGAGACCGAAGACGGAACGATCCGGCTGCGGGCCGGCGGGCGTACAGGAGGTTGTCGACGTGGATCTGGCTGATGTGCTTCTAGAGGTGCTCGAGCGGGGGGCCTCCGACCTGCACCTCACGGTGGGGGTGCCGCCGATGATCCGCGTCAGCGGTCAGCTGCTGGCTCTGGACTATCCCCCTCTGGGCCTGACGGAGTCCCGGGAGCTGGTGTACAGCATCCTGACGCAGGAGCAGCGTCAGCGGCTGGAGACCGACTGGGAGGTGGACCTCTCGTACTCGGTCCCGGGGCGGGCCCGGTTCCGCGTCAACGCGTTCTTCCAACGGAACGCCGTCGGAGCCGCCTTCCGCCTGATCCCGGTCAGCATCCTCAGCGTCGACGAGTTGAACCTGCCCAAGGTCATCCACACGTTCGCCCAGAAGCCGCGCGGCTTCATCTTGATCACCGGCCCCACCGGTTCCGGAAAGTCGACCACGCTCGCCGCCATCGTCGACGAGATCAATCGCACTCGGAACGAGCACATCATGACCATCGAGGACCCGATCGAGTTCCTGCACACTCACAAGAACTGCGTGGTCAACCAGCGCGAGGTAGGGACCGACACGAAGTCCTTCAACCGAGCGCTCCGCTCGGTCCTGCGCCAGGACCCGGACATCATCCTGGTCGGGGAGATGCGCGACCTGGAGACCATTCAGACGGCCCTCACCGCCGCCGAGACCGGCCACCTGGTGTTCGCCACCCTGCACACGCAGGACTGCCCTCAGACCATCGACCGGATGATCGACGTGTTCCCGCCCCACCAGCAGGAGCAGATCCGCGTGCAGATCGCCGCCACGCTCCAAGGAGTCGCCACCCAGCAGCTGTTGCCTCGGCGCGACGGCCGCGGCCGGGTGGCCGCCTGCGAGGTGTTGATACCCACGCCCGCCGTCCGGAACCTGATCCGGGAGGGGAAGACCCATCAGATCTACACGGTGATGCAGACCGGGACCAAGTACGGCATGCAGACGATGGACTACGCGCTGGCCGACCTGGTGCGACGCCGGGTCATCAGCCGGGAGCTGGCCGAGCAGAAGTCCTCCAACGCCGAGGACCTCAACCGCCTGCTTCTGAGCGGCGCGGCATAACAGAGAGCGACTGGGCAGGACGAGGAAAGGATCGCTGGTGAGCACGTACGTCTACACCGCCCGACGGGATCGCACCCCGGTCCAGGGGACGGTCGTCGGGGAGACCAAGGCCGCGGCCGCCTCCGAGCTGCGACGCAAGGGCCTGACCGTCCTCAGCATGGAGGAGAAGAAGGGCCTCGCCAGTCTCAACGAGCTGCTGGAGGGGACCCAGCGCATCAAGCTGCGCGACAAGGTGGTCTTCTCGCGCCAGTTCGCCACCATGATCGACGCCGGCCTCGCCCTGCTGCGCGGCCTGTTCATCCTGGAAGAGCAGACCTCGAACCCCCGCTTCCGCAAGATCATCACGGCGGTCAGGCAGGACGTCGAGGCGGGCATGCCCCTCTCCGACGCCGTGGAGAAGCACCCCCTGGCGTTCGACCGGCTGTACGTCAGCATGGTGCGCGCCGGGGAGGTCGGCGGCGTGCTCGACCAGACGCTCGAGCGCCTGGCCATCCAGCTGGAGAAGGACGACAGCCTGCGGCGCAACATCAAGTCGGCCATGACCTACCCGATCCTCATCGGGGCGTTCGCCATCCTGGTCATGTTCGGCCTGATCCTGTTCGTCATCCCCATCTTCGCCGACATGTACAACGACCTGGGTGGCCAACTGCCGTTGCTCACGCGCATCATGATGGGCATCAGCTCCTTCTTCCGGCACTTCTGGTTCATCGTGTTCCCGATGTTCGCTCTGGCCCTCTACGGCTTGAAGCGCCTGAAGGAGAGCAAGCGGGGCACCGAGACGTGGGACCGGGTCAAGCTGCACCTCCCCATGAAGTTGGGCGACATCATCCAGAAGATCGCGGTGGCGCGCTTCAGCCGCACGCTCGCAACGCTGGTCAGTTCCGGCGTGCCGATCCTGCAGGCCATCGAGATCACCGGGAAGACGTCCGGCAACACGGTGATCGAGTACGCCATGGAGGACGTCAAGGAGAACATCAAAGGCGGCGACTCCATCGCCCGCCCGTTGGAGAAGGTGTCCGTGTTCCCGCCCGATGGTCACGCAGATGATCTCCATCGGGGAGGAGACCGGCGCGCTGGACACCATGCTGCACAAGATCGCCGACTTCTACGAGGACGAGGTGGATTCCGCGGTCAAGTCCCTGACGTCGATCATCGAGCCGATCATGATGATCTTCATCGGCGGCATGGTGGGATTGATCGTGGTGGCCATGTACCTACCGATCTTCAACCTCTTCAAGCTGGTCAAGTAGCCCGAGCGCGAGGCGCAGCCGGATGAGCCGCGCGCCGGTCGGTCTGGGCCCGAAGGAGCGGGGGACGGCCTCGAGAGGGGGCCGTCCCCCGCTTGCCGACCACGCCGCGCCGGAACCGGCCCTCGAGTCCTCGGAACGAGGAGCTCGTCGCGGCGTGCCAGGCGGAGGGTTCGTCCGCGGCCCTCGACGTTCTCCTGCGCCAGAACGAACCGCTGCTGCACCACGTCCTCCGCCGGTTCCGCTCGGCCGGGGAGCCGTACGAGGACCTCTTCCAGGTGGCGCGACTGGGTCTGATCAAGGCGGCGCAGCGCTTCGATCCGGACAAGGCCGGGAGCTTCTCCACCTACGCGGTCGCCGTGGTGGACGGGCGAGGTGCGCCATCATCTGCGCGACAACCTCCTGCTCCGGCAGCCTCGCTGGGCGAAGCACCTGTACCGGCAGATCCAGCAGGCGCAACATGACTTCCACCGAGAACACCAACGATCGCCCAGCGTGCGGGAGTTGGCCGAGGCGGTCAACGTCCGCGAGGAAGGGGTACTCGAACTGATCCGCTGTTACGGCATCGCGGATCTCCATTCCCTCGACGAGCCGTTCTCCGAGGGCGAACCCGCGACGCCCGACCGCTCCGCCGTCCGGAGCATCCGCCATCAGAGCTTCAGCCTGCCCATCGAGGACCGGATCCTGCTCTACGACGCCCTGCGGGCCCTCTCCGACGTGCACAAGAAGATCATCTACCTGGTGTTCTTCAAGGAGATGACGCAGCAACAGGTGGCGGATGAGATGGGATTGACTCAGCGCACCGTATCCCGGGAACAATCGAAGGCGCTCAGCCGCCTGAAAGCGGTGCTCGGGCGCAAGATCCTGTAGCCGGACGGAAGGCGGCTGGGCCCCCGATCCGCCTGCACCCCTGCCTCATACCCGTTAGGGTCTATCGTCGCCCGTCCCAATACGTTACGCTACCCTTACATGCGGGTGTGGTCCCGATTCATGTCGCGTCTGCGTTTGTGCCGCAAGACACAAGCAGCCCACACCGGCTCCTCTTCATCGAGCAACAAGGGGGTGATCTGCTGGGCGATGAGCATGCGTTCTGTCCCTCAATCTGGGAGCGATAGATGAAAGCACGATACCGTTGGATCCTGTTGATCACGTGCATCTTCCTTCTCGTGGCCGTGCCCGCCGTCGCCGCGGCGACGTTCGCCGATGTGCCGGCCACCCATCCGTTCTACGCCAACATCCAGTCCCTCGTCGGCAAGAACATCGTCTCCGGCTATGCCGACGGCACTTTCCGACCCGACAACTTCGTGTTGCGGGCCCAACTGGCCAAGATCATCGTCTTGGCCGCGGACAAGCACACTCCCTTGGTAGACAATGCCGGAGCTCCCACCTTCGGTGACGTCGTCCCGGCCATGGGCGTGCCCTACCCCTTCGATTTCGTCGAGGAAGCGGCCGAGGCCGGTTACGTGTATGGGACCGTGGGAGGCCTGTTCCGTCCGTACGAACGGCTGACCCGTGTCCAGTTGGCGCTGGTCCTGGTCAGAGCGGGGGGGACCGCGTTGACGCCGCCGCCCGCCGGTTACCAGACGGGCTTCACCGACGTTCCCTCCGTGGGCGCGTCAGGCCGTGGCTACCTGCAAGTACAACGGCCTGCTGGACGGCAAGACCGCGACCACCTTCGACCCGTACTCCTGGGCCACTCGGGGCCACGTCAGCAAGACGGTCGACCGTCTGCTGATGAAGATCCGGCCCGGTATGGTCGACGGGTCCACGGCTGCTCCCGACGCCCAGTTCTCCGCGGTGGCCGGCCGGGTCAACGCGGTACTGGCCCTCGGCTACAACACCACCAATCCCGACGTCGTGGCGAAGGCCCTGTTCGACGACAGCGCCGCCAACGACCCCGTCGTCATCGACACGCGGGAACCGGAGGACTACGGCAAGGGTCATATCCCGGGCGCCGTCAACATCCCGTTGAAGCAGCTGCCCCAAGCCCTCCTGTCGGGCGACTCCCGAGTGCCCATGGACAGAGAGGTCATCATCGCCTCGTACTGGGGTGACGACGGGGATCTGGGCAGCTTCCTGCTCAACCTCTACCGCATCAAGGATCCGGTCGCCCAGAAGGCGGCCATCGACGGCAAGCTGCCCTTGCCGTATCCCAAGTCGACCGCCCTGTTCCAGGGCATGACCAGCTGGTCGTTCCAGCGCGAGCTGGTACCGGCGAACACCCGCTTCGAGGACGCACAGAAGGCGGGCATCGTCGTCAAAGGGTCCCTCGCTGCTGGAGCGATAGCGGGCACCGACCAAGCCTCGTATCCGACGTTCGGCGGCTTCGGCACCGACGACATCATCTCGATGTGCCTGTTGCGGGCGAAGGACTACTTCGCCGGGTTCCAGACGCAATTCGGCATCCACGTCTACCCGTCCGCGCTGGCGGCCGAACTGGGTGACGGCAACAGCGCCGACGACCCGCAAATCATCAGCGTCCGGAGCGCGACGGACTACGCCGCCGGGCACGTTCCCGGGGCTATCAACATCCCCTACCAGAAGGTGGCCGACGTGGCCAACTTCACCAAGTTCGTCAAGCTGGGCTCCCCGGTGGTCGTCTACTGCTACACGGGCCACACCGGTGGACTCGCGACCATGGCCCTGGGCATCTTGGGCTACGACGTCAAGAACCTCCTCTACGGTATGAACGGCTGGAACGTGACGGCTACCGGGTCCGGCCAGCTCAAGGACTTCGACCTGATGAGGAGCTGGGACTTCCCGGTGGTGACCGGCGCTCCCGGCGAGCTGACCTCGATGGCCGACTACGTCCCGCCCAGCGGCTGCGTGGGGTGCCACGGCAGTCTCACCGGCATCTTCTATGACCGCGAGGTGGCGGATCCACCCCCAGGAGCGGTGGCCGCTCCTAGTGAAGGAGAGGGCTGAGGCGGAGCTGTGGTGCCCGTGCCGGCACCGAAGAAGGCTTGGGTCTTCGATGGCTCCGTTCAGCAGTACCCCTCCGTCCTCAGCAACGGCAGCGCCCACGCGGGCAAGTCCTGCGTGTCCTGTCACGGCGGCGACAACAGCAAGAACACCAGGGCGGCCGCGCACGTGGGGATGAAGGCCATCCCGGGCGGTACCGACTGCGGCGGTTGCCACAGCGGCATCGTCGCGTCCTCCGCGGCGGGGCTGCACACCACCATGGCCGGCTACCCGGCGATCATGAGCGCCCGCGGCTTCGATCCCACCGACCCGGCAGCCAAGGTCCGTTTCGACTCGCAGTGCCTCAAGTGCCACGTGGCGAACAGCGAGGGGCAGACCGCCTGCGGCCATTGCCACGTCAGCGTTCCCAGCCAGGCCGGCGGAGGTCTGGTCTCCGGCCACGCCTTCAATGCCACCCCGTCTGAGGTCAACAACTGCACCGCGTGCCACGGCTCGCGCGTGAAGGACGAGTACTACGGACAGAACAACGAGCTCCTGAAGCGGAACAAGGCGGCCTTCGACGCCGCGAGCCCGTGGAAGGATCCCGCCTTCGCGCTGCAGCCCGACGTGCACAAGACGGCGGGCAAGGACTGCAACTACTGCCACTCGGCCGACGAGATGCACGGCGTGGGTCATCCGACGGCTGACGATCGTTACGCCGTGACGAGCACACCCAAGTGCACCGATTGCCACGGCGCCGGCAAGGCCGACGCGGCCGCGTTCGCCGCGGTGAATCTGCACTCCAGCGATCACCTCGCCAAGATCGACTGCTACGTCTGCCACGCGCAGCCGTACAAGAACTGCTTCGACTGCCACACCGACGTCACCGCTGACGGCGTCGGCTTCTTCAAGATCAACGGAGGCGATCCCACGCTGGAGGCGCGCAAGGCTGCGTCCGCGACGCCCAGCTCGGTAGCGCCTGACTCGTTGATGAGCTTCCGGGTGGGGGTCAATCCCAAGTGGGACGGACCGACCGACACGGAGGACAAGCAGTTCGCGGTGCTGCGGCACGTGCCGGTGGACAAGGACGTCTTCGCCTACACCGGGGTGAACCTGATCGAGGGTCTGATCCCGGACATGACGGCGGCTCCCACCTGGAAGTACGCCACTCCGCATACCATCCAGCGTAAGACGGCCATCACGGCGTCGTGCGCGAACTGCCACAACCCCACGTACTTTGCGGAGTTCTGGCTCACCGACCCGATCGAGGCCGGCCAGGGCTGGATCCCCTCTGAGTACCAAGCGGACGAGACCACGGCGAACGCCGGGGTGACGGTGCCCTCACCGCCGTATCCGTTCTAAGCCGACGACCGCGACGCGATCAACGATCGCAGGAAGGCCCCGGGCACTCCGCCCGGGGCCTTTTCTTGCGGGCATGTCGGAGGTCGCGGGCTTCGCCGCTCGAGGGCGGCTGCTCGGTCGTCCTGGAGTTCCTTGCCCGTTCTTTCAGACCGGCGCTTGACGCGGCTCGCTTCGGTCACTCAGCGGGTCGAGGTCGGCTTCCGGCGCACGTGGGTGTGAGCGACCGGCGAAGGTCCGATGAGGTGCCCGGGTGGCCTCGAGCCAAGAAGCCGCGAAGGGCGGCCTGGATCGCCGGCGCCTTCCGATCGCACCGCTTCAGCAATGCACGATAAGGGACATTATGTAAACCTAGAACGTCATCAGGCTGAAGACGTCGTAGCCGTCGAGCTTCTCTCGTCCTTTGAGGAACGCGAGCTCGACGATGAAGGCGCAGCCGACCACGATGCCCCCGGCGGCCTCCACCAGGTCGATCTTGGCCTTGGCGGTGCCGCCCGTGGCCAGCAGGTCGTCATGGATGAGGACCCGCTGCCCGGGTCGGATGGCGTCGATGTGCATCTCCAGGACGTCGGTACCGTATTCCAGATCGTACTCGGCGCGGGCCGTCTGCCAGGGCAGCTTGCCCGGTTTGCGCGCCGGAGCGAAGCCCGGCTCCCAACCCGTAGGCCACCGCCGGCCCCAGGATGAAGCCGCGCGACTCGGCACCCAGCACCATGTCCAACTTCTTGCCGGTGCCGAACTCGACCAGGTGGTCGACGGCGTACCGCAGGGCGACCGGGTCCTGCAGCAGCGGGGTGATGTCCTTGAACAGGATCCCCTCCTTGGGAAAGTCGGGGACGTCGCGGATGAACTGGGTGAGATCGAGCTCCTGATGGTCCATGTGCCTCCTCGGATCACCCCGGCGGTGCAGGGCCGGGATCGATGGCAGGGCGCCGGCCGAAACAGCGGTCACTCCACCAGCCGGCGGACCTCTTTATAGAGCAGGTGGTCCACCAGTTGGCTGAGCAGAGAGGCCAGGTCCTGCAGGGTCTGCTCTCCCTGAGCCCGGCGGTCGCTGTGGGAGGAGCGAAGATCGGGGAGGACGACCTGCTCCAGCAAGGCCACCTCCCGCTCGACCGAAGAGCGCAACAGTCGGAGATTGCGCGGCTCCAGACCAAAACGCGCCAGAAGTCGGCACATGCGCGCGATGTCCAGGTCGGTGTCGGTGAGCCGGCCCTCCCCTCCGCGCCGCTCGGCGATCAGATGATAGTCGGCCAACTCTCTGAGGAAGTCCTCGTCCACCTCGATCAGCTCGGCCGCCTGCTGCCAGGTGAAGCTCTGCTCCTCCTGGTGGAGCGTCTCCACCGACTCTCGGGAGCGGACCCGGCTGAGACGGCGGCCGAGCGGCGTCGCCGTGCCCCGGTCCAGACGCTCCTGGATGACGTCCAGCGGCAGGAACTCGTCCCGCTGCAGGGTGAGGATGGTGCGCAGCCGGCGCACGTCGATGGGTCCGTAGGTGCGGTAGCCGCTGGGGGTCCGCCGGGGGGCCAGCAGGCCCCGATCCTCGAGGTAGCGCACCTTGCTGATGCTGAGGCCCGGGAACTCCGGCTCAAGCGCCCCGACCAACTGGCCGATGGTCATCGCCTCGGCGAGGGGCGGCCCGTCCGCACCCTCAAGCATCGATCGACGGGGCGGGTCCTGCTCCGGCGAGCCGGCTGCCCGGCTCATCACTCGTTGGCTTCGAGGAAGCCGAGCTTGTATTTGCCGATCTGGAGCTCGTCGCCGTCCCCGAGATGGTGGCGCTCGACGCGGCGCCGGTTGACGTAGGTGCCGTTCAGGCTGTTCAGGTCTTCGACCACGAAGCCCGTCGCATCGCGGATGACCCGGGCGTGGTGACGCGAGACCGTGACGTCGTCCAGGAACAGGTGGTTCTCCGGGTTGCGCCCGATGGTCAGGAGATCGGTCTCCAGGGGCACCACCTCGCCCTCCCGACCGCCGCCGGATCGGATCACGAGCACCGCTACCGGAAGAGCCTCGGTACGCGCCACGATGTCCTGGTCGGCTTCGTCGGCCGTGGGAGCGTACGTGATGGTGGTCTCGGAGGGGTCCAGCGGGACCAGGCGGGTGCCGCACCGACTGCAGAAGTTGGCGTCGTCGCGATTCTCGAAGCCACAGGTCGGGCAGACGCCCATGCCGCCGTCTCCCTACCCGCGCGAGGCGCGTTCGTAGTCCTCGAACTCCAGGCAGATCTGTTCCTCGATCCCATGGAGCACCCGTGGACTCTCCAAGAGGCGCGCCCGGCTGTCGCTGTCGGTATGGTTGACCACGTAGGGGTCCTGCACCACCTCGTCGAAGGAGCGGCCGGCACGCAGCTCCTCCACGATGTAGCGGATCACGCGTTCGTCGGTGACGTGGAACGACTGCTCCTCGAAGAACCGGTGGATGCCCTCCACCACGCGATCGATCCTCTCACCCATGTTCGTTACCTCCGGACGGTCGTGATTGGCCCGCGCGTGGCCCCGGAACCCGCCGTGTCAGAGCTCTTCCGGAAGCGTCCGGTGGCTCAGGATGGCGCTGAGCGTCTCGACGTCGCCCTCGTTGACGAGGCTCTCCCCCGCGCGGTGCTTGTCGCGCAGCCGACGGACCATCTCTGCCCGCAGGATGTCGATCTGTCCGTGGAGGAGACGCCGGCGTTTCGAGACCTCTCGCTCTTCGGATTGGAGGCGCTCTGCCAGCGCCTTGAGCTCGTCGTCGCTGTAGCTCTGGATATCGACGAGGAGATCGTAGGATGCGGCGTCCGGCTCACTCATGGCTCGAGTATATCCTCCTGGTCCTCAACCTTCAACGTCAGGTTGAGGTGCGTCGGTCTGGAGAATGCAGAGGCAGGCACGAAGGCCTGCCCCGTTCGGTCCCGTTCTCGCGGGGCTGGGATCTACTCCTCGGCTTCGGCGACGTGCTGGTCGTACTGCTCGGCGCTCATCAAGGAGTCCACCTCGGAGGGGTCGCTGAGCGTGACCTTGATCAACCAGCCGTCTTCGTAGGGGCTCTCGTTGATGATCTCGGGGGCGTCGACCACCTCTTCGTTGACCTCGGTGATCGTGCCGCTGAGGGGAGCGTAGATGTCGGACACCGCCTTCACCGACTCCAGCTCTGCGTACGAGCTGTTCGCCGAGACCTCCGTACCCACTTCCGGCAACTCGATGTAGACGATGTCGCCGAGGGATTCCTGGGCGTAATCGGTGATGCCGAACGTCGCGGTGTCGCCCTCGATCTTCGCCCAGTCATGTTCCTTGTGGTACTTCAGGTTCTGCGGGTTCACATCGGCTCCTTTCGTGCCTGGCCATAGCCGTCCTGACGATAACACGCGTCCTACCCGGACGCTATGGCTGGAAACGCCGAGCGGCGTCGCGCACCGAACCGCGCCTTGTTATACTTGCGGCGCTTGCAGGGCGACCGGCGAGGAGGCCTCCTTTTTGGCACGACGCAAGGGACTAGTCATCAGCGACCGGCAGATGCAGCTGGTCGACGAGATCCTGGACAAGCTGCGCCAGGTATCCGGATCGCGGTTCATCGCCCTTGTGTCCACGAGCGGGCAGCCCATCACCACCTCGTCGACCCGGGAGCATCCCGACACGCTCTCGCTGGCGTCGTTGGCGGCCAGCTCCTTCGGGGCGACCCAGCAACTCGCGGCCGTCCTGCACGAACGGGAGTTCACCCTGCTGTTCCACGAGGGCCGCGAATCCAACCTCCACGTGGCCCAGGTCACCGACCAGGTCCTGCTGGTCATCACCTTCGGGCGGGAGACCCAGGTGGGGAAGGTCCGGCTCTACACCAACCGGGCGGTGGAGGTGCTCAAGCCGCTTTTCGACGGCGCCGATGACGAGGAACCAGAGTCCCTGATGATCGACGATGCCTACTCGCTCTTGGCGGACGAGGCCATCGACGATCTGTTCGCCGACATGGAGTAACCGCGTTGCCGCTGATCAACTTCGCCGCCCGAGAGATCAACTACAAGATCGTCTACTACGGCTGCGGCCTGTGCGGCAAGACCACCAATATCCAGTACATCCACCGGAAGGTGAACCCCAGCGCGCGGGGGAAGCTGGTCAGCATCGCCACCGAGGAGGAGCGCACGCTCTACTTCGACTTCCTGCCCCTCTCGCTCGGAACGGTCAAGGGCATGAAGACCCGCTTCCACCTCTACACCGTGCCCGGCCAGTCGTACTACAACGCCTCCCGCAAGCTGGTGCTGCAGGGCGTGGACGGGATCGTCTTCGTGGCCGACAGCCAGATCACCCGTCTGGACGAGAACGTCGAGAGCTACCTGAACCTCTGGGACAACCTGCTGGAGCAGGGTGACGACCTCTCTCGGCTGGGGATGGTGCTCCAGCTCAACAAGCGCGACCTGACCGACATCTTCTCGATGGACGACCTGCAGGAGCTGCTCAATCACACCGACTCCCCGCTGGTGGAGGCGAGCGCTCTGACGGGTACGGGCGTGTTCGAGACGCTCAAGGTGATCTGCAAGCAGGTGATCCAGAAGACGACGCAGAGCTAGGCGGCCGCGCCTGGCCCGCCTCTCAGCCGGCGGGACCCACCCGCACCAGGTAGTCCTTGGGCCGGTAGACGCTGCGGAAGCTGTCCTGCAGGAGCACCGCTCCCTTCGCATCCCGCACGGTCCTCTGCACCGTCAGCGTGCGGCCGTCCACGCCCGGCTCCAGCGGGGCCTGGCTGCCCGCCGCCAACGCGGGGTCCAGCAGCCGGCGGGGCTCCGCGGCCGAACTGCCCGGGGCGCCACGTTGGTGACCGGTCCGGTCGTATAGGTCACCGTGCGGTCCCAGGTCGGCGCCACCAGCGACACGCGCACCGACCGGCCGGTGGCGGCGGCCAGGACGAGCAGGACCTGTCCGCTGTCGTTGCGGAAGCGAAAGTCCGTCGACCCGTACGAGACCGTGGCGTCCCGGCCCAGCGGATAGTGATCGATGTAGAAGGAGTGGGGCTTTCGCTCGACGATCGGCAGCCCCGCCAGGAACGCCGCGTTGAAGAGGGTGGTGGACACCTGACAGATGCCCCCCCCCACCCCGGGGGTCAGCCGGCCGTTGGAGATGACCGGCGCCTCGTCGAAACCGGCCGCCTTGGTGCGCGGGCCCACGACCTGGTTGAAGGAGAAGACGGTCGCCGGGTCGCACCGGGGTGCCGTTCAGCAATTAGGCGACCTGCTGGATGTTGTGGGCCCGGGCTTCGTTGCTGGGATCGAAGTAGGTGGTGAACGAGGCCACTTCGCGCTGGGTACGCAGCCGTTCGGCATCCTCGGTCGACAGGCGGGGCTGAGCGGAGGCGGTGGGAACGGGCAGCACTCGGCGTCCGCCGGTGAAGGCCATGCGGTCGAGGGAAGCGGAGAGTCGATCCCACTCGACCACCGTGCCCTCCCGCCCGGGGATCACGTCGAAACCGCGGCCGTCGCCCCGCACCGTGAACCGAGCGTCGACGGGAGCCACGGCCAGGCCGGACAGGAGGCGCTCCAGGATCTCCCGGGCCTGAGGGGTATCGAAGGTGATCGCCCGACCGGCCGCCACCCCGGCCGGGTTCACCTCGGCCATCGTCGCCAGCACGTCGGGCGAGAGCGTGAAGCGCGCCTCCCGGTAGGCGAGGACGATGGGCCGGGAGAACGCCGCGCCTGCGGCGGCACGGGCGGCCTCGGCTTGGGCGGTGGTCACCCTGGGAGCGAGGGTGCGGAGGGGAGCGGAGATCCGGCGATCGCCCGCTTTCACCGCTTCGAGGAGCTGCACCCGCAGCCGCGCACGGTCCAGGTTGCGTCCCGGTCGAGCCGGGCTCACGGTGGGGGTCCCTTTGCGCAGGGTCAGACCGGCGTCCCGCGGCAGTCGGTCGATCAGCACAGCGAGGCCGTCCAGGGAGGACTCCCACCGCTGCGGGTCCACCGTGAAGGTCGGCGCGACGGCCTCGCCGGCCCGCCACGGAGTCACCTCCACCACCAGGCGGTGCCACCAGCCGCCATCCCGCCCGGCTGCCATCGCCGCCGCGACGGTGGTAGCCGTGTCCAGCCGGATGCCGGCGGCCGCCGGGACCAGCTGCAGCGCGTGGCCGTCCACGGCGATGGCGATCGGTCGGGCCAGGTCCTGGCGTCCCCGTAGGGAGGATGCCAGCTGCGGGACGTCCTGGCCCCCCGCCGACAGGCCCCACACCCGCACTCCCCGTACCACGCGCCCTCGCTGCCGGGCCAGGTCGGCCGAGAGTCCGACGACCAGAGCGAGGAGGACGCAGGCGAGCAGGAGGGCGGCGAGCCGCCGTCCGCGGGTCTTCATCTAGTCGGCAGCCTTCCTCGCCAGGAGGAAGACGGGTTCATGGGTCATCGTGGGCACCTCGATCTTGCGCATCGTCTCCATCTGGATGGTGACGTCGGGTCGGGTCTCCAAGCTGGGGACCACGCCTCCCGCCATCTCCATGGCCGACTCCAGATCGGCCGGGTTGCCGACGGCGTCCACGACGTACGGGCTGAGCAGTTGCTCGCCGGAGAGGGCGATGCCCTCCGCGGTGCGCAGCAGGCTGGAACGCGTATCGAGGCGCCGTCCATTCACCATAACGGCCTCGGCGCCCGATGCCTTTAGCTCGTTGATCAGCTGATCGAGGTCGACGGCGTTGAGTTCGCCACGCCCATCGCGGATCACCAGCCGCAGACCCCGTCCGGAGGCCGGGCGCAGACCGGTGACGAGGTAGAGGTCGTTGAGCTCCCGCGCCTGCTCTTCGAGCCGACTGGCGTCGCTCTCGCCCCGATAGCGGGTGTCCTGGGCGGCCAGCCGAAGGTCGGTGACCTCCGCCTGGAGGCGCTCGTTCTCCTGGTTGAGGGCGGCCACGAGGCTGGTCAGCTCGTCGCTGCTCTTCCTCTGGAGCTGGGCCTGGCCGCCGTCCTGTTGGACGCGGAGCTGCAGAGCCAGCAGGAAGCCCAGGATGGCGAGGGTGAGGAAGAGTCCTCCGGCGGTACGTCGGCTCCAGGTCATGGCTGAGGCCGCCTCACTTGACGACCAGCCGGCGGATGATGGCCAGGTTCTGGAACAGCCGCACGCCCAACGCCACGACCGCCGCCAGGTAGAGATTGACGCCCAAGCGGTCGCCCATGAAGGTGATCAAGGAGGCCAGCGCGGTGTTCCAAAGGAAACCGGAGATGAACAGCCGGTCGTTGAAGGTCCGCTCGAGCAGGGAGCGCACGCCGCCCAGCGTCGAGTCGAGGGCGACCAGGACGGCGAGGGAGAGGTAGCGGGCGTACCCCGGCGGGATGTCGTACCGCAGCAGGTACCCGATCACCACCCCGAGCATGAGGCCCAGGAACGGAACGTAGGCCAGCGAGGGCGGGCGCTCCTGGGCCATCTCAGCTCCCCTCGAGGGGTTTGAGTTCACGCGGCGTGACGCTGCCCGCGTAGGCGGCGACGTTGATGCGGTCTTTCTGCTGCACCGACAGCTTGAGCCCGAAGATCTTGACGTACTCGTTCATCAGCACGTGAGCGTTCCGGTCCCGGTCGAGCGCCTCCTCCATCGCCTCCCGGTCTCCGATGGCGCGGATGATGAAGGGAGAGCCCAGCCGGGTGTTGTTGACGAGCACGGTGGTGCCCACGCAGCGGATGGCCGACGCGGCGACGAGCCGTTGGTCGTTGATGCTGATGGCCTCCGCGCCGCCCGCCCACAACGCGTTGACCAGAGCCCGGAGGTCGTAGTCATGCACGATGTAGTTGTTGGGGTCGGAGGCGTCGTCGGGCGGGTCCGGATTGTCGGCCAGCTCGACCCGCAACCCGGGGCCTTTGAGGGCGACCAGCCCAGCCATCAGGCTCATGCGCTCCATCTCGGCCGTGTGCCCCTCGTAGAGGCCTTGGCGGGCGGCCGCCTGCT
Source organism: uncultured Actinomycetota bacterium (assembly GCA_963796315.1). Classification (GTDB taxonomy): domain Bacteria; phylum Actinomycetota; class Thermoleophilia; order RBG-16-64-13; family RBG-16-64-13; genus CAWCLH01. The sequence goes on along the minus strand of CAWCLH010000020.1, from coordinate 413,255 downwards.
GGCCCAGAGTCGCCACCTGGGCGCGAAGCAGGGTGAGGTCGTGCTCGAGGGTCTGCTTCCGGCTCTCGAGGTTCTGCACGAGTTGCACCAACTCCTCCCGGCGGTCCCCGGTCGCCGTGGCGAACGAGGGGCTGACGTTGGTGCGGTAGGCCAGCGAGGCGAGGATCCCGAGGACCACCATGAAGAGGGTGAAAACGGTGTAGTGCCTACGGATGGTGGGCGACAAGAGGCCTCCGGACGTCCATCAGGAGAGGCAGCATCTTACCACACAGGGGTCCCCGGCCGAGGCCTACTCCTCGGCGTGTTGCTGGTTCTGCACCACTGCCTCGAGGCGCAGCTGGTAGCGGTCCAGCAGGTCCTGCGCCTCCTCGGCGGAGCGTCCCTCGGCGTAGATGTGGAAGATCGGATCGTCGGCGTCCGGAAGGATCTGCACCCACGCGCGGCCGTTCTCCTTGCTGACCTTGATGCCGTCGACCAGGGAGGGCGCCTCGTGCTTGAGCTCCTCCACCATCAAGCGCATGACGGACCCCTTGGCGTGCCAGGGGCAGCCGACGACGCGGTGGAGGAGGTGTACCGCCGGCATCTCCGCGGCGATGACGGAGAACGACGCTTCGGAGGAGGCCAGGAGCTCGAGGATCTTCCCGAACGCGAAGAGCGCGTCCATCGAAGGGAGGAAGGACGGGAAGATGAAGCCCCCGCTCAGGGTGGCGGCGAAGATGGTGTGGGGGCGCGTGGCATCGGCCATGAGGGCGGCGTCGGAGCTCTTGGTCCGGCGGACCGTGGCCCCGCACTGGGACGCGACCACCTCGGCCTGCCCGGTGATGGGCAGGGGCAGCGCGACCGTGCCCGGTCCTTCCTCCCGGCAAGCGTGCCGGAGCAGCAGCAGCAGCAGCGTCTCCTCGGGCACCACCTCGCCGCGTTCGTCCAGGGCGATCAGGTGCTCGCCCGCCGGATCGAAGAGCAGGCCCACGTCCGCTTCCATAGAGGCGACCATGCGCCGGACCCGTTCCACGGCGGCCGGCACGTTCTGCTCGAACACCTCGCTCGCGTCGCTGTCGCCCAGCGTGTTGATGGTCATCACCTCGACGCCCAAGCGGTCCAGGATGCTGGTCAAGAGGATGGAGGCGGCGGAGCGGGCGTAGTCGACCACGATCCGGAGTCGGCGGGCGCGGATCCGTCTGATGTCCCAGGTCTCCAGCAGGGTCCCCAGGTACTGCTCGACGACGCGCGGCGGGAAGATGATGTTACCCATCTCGTCGTAGAAGGCGCGCCGGAAATCCTCCCGGTGGTAGTAGTTCTCGATCTTGCGCTCGGTCTTGGTGTCGATAGGGACCCCGGGCGGCTCGGCGAAGAGGATCTCGACCTCCTCCGGGTCCTGGGGGTTGATGCGCACGTGGATACCGCCGGCCGCGTTCCCGGACTTCAGATCGAACCGGTTGACCGCGCTCGGCGCCACGCGCAGGTCGCGGACGGACACGCCGGTCGAGTTCAGGCCCGCGATCAGGGCGCGCTTGAGCACGCGGCTGGCGGGGTGGGCGTCCCGGCTGGTGGTGACGAAGGAGTCCTTGCTGAGCAGGGTGCCGTACGACATGGCCAGGCGCATGGCGCGCTCCGGGGTGATGTCCACGTTGATCAGCCCGCGCACGCCGTTCTTGCCGAACAGGGAGCTGGTCCCCCGGCTCTCGGCGATGACGCTCGACTTGACGGCGGACCCGGGATCGATGGTCTTGAACGGGTAGATCTTCACGTTGTTGCCCACGATGGCGTTCTCGCCGATGGAGCATTGGTCGCCGATGGCCGCGCCGTCGGACACCACCGCGTTGGCGCGAAGATCGACCGAGTTCCCCAGGATGGCGCCCCGCACCCGCGTACCCGGCCCCAGGTAGCAGTTCTCCCCCAGGACCGACCCCGACACCTGGGCGCCCGCCTTGAGCACCGCGTTGTTGCCCAGCACGGTGTGCGCGCCGATGACCGCGGTCGGGTCGATCTTCGCGTAGTTGCCGATCAGGGCGGGCCCCTGCACCTTGGAGAGGCTGTCCAGGCTCACGCCCTGCCCCACCCAGACGTTGCCGCGCAGACGGACGCCGGGCATCTGCAGCTGGATCCGGCCGTCCAGCGCGTCGCGGTTCGCCTGAAGGTACTGCTCCAGGCTACCGATGTCCTGCCAGTAGCCCTCGGCAAGGACGCCGTAGAGGGGCTTCCGAAGCTCGAACAGGTGCGGGAAGAGCTCGTGGCTGAAATCGTAGGAGGTGTCGTCGGGGATGTAGTCGAGGACCTCCGGCTCGATGACGTAGATGCCGGTGTTGATGGTGTCCGAGAAGACCTGCCCCCACCCCGGCTTCTCCAGGAAGCGTTCGATCCGCCCCTCCTCGTCCACGATCACGACCCCGAACTCCAAGCGGGTTGTCCACGCTCTTGAGGGCGATGGTCACCATGGCCTCGCGCCGGCGGTGGAAATCCACGATGGCGCTGATGTCGAAGTCGGTCAGGGCGTCGCCGGAGATCACGAGAAAGGTGTCGTCCAGGAGGTGTTTGGCGTTCTTGACCGACCCGGCCGTTCCCAGGGGCGTCTCCTCCACGCTGTACTCCACCGAGAGGCCGAAAGAGGAACCGTCGCCGAAGTAGTTGCGGATCAGCTGCGGGAGGAAGGCCACCGTCATGACGATGTCGGTGATGCCGTGACGAGACAGGAGCTCCATGATGTGCAGGGCGGTGGGCTTGTTGACCACCGGCACCATGGGTTTGGGCTGATTGGACGTCAGCGGACGGAGCCGGGTGCCCTGCCCGCCGGCCATGACGACTGCCTTCATGACATCAGTCTCCTCTCGAGGACGGGCGGCACCGGTTCTCCTCGGGGCCGCCGCAGGTAGGCTACGCCGCGGAGCGAGTAGACAACGCCGGACAGCAGGGACAAGACGACTCCGGACCAGAAGACGGGGACACCGCCGGGGATGCCGCCGATCACGAGGAAGAGCGCGAGCATCAGGACCAACGAGCTTGCCTTTCCCCAAAGGTTGACGGTCATATGCACGCCCTGACGCGACAGCACGTAGTAGCCCGCCATCATCAGCGCGTCTCGAAACAGGACGGCCATCAGCCCGAGGGTAGGCAGGCGGTGGTCCACCAGGAGGATGACCAGAGCGCTTCCCACGAGCAGACGGTCCGCCAGAGGATCGGCCACCCGGCCGAACTCGGTCACGGTGTGCGTGCGCCGGGCTATCTGACCGTCCAGCAGGTCGGTCACCGCGGCGACGGCGAAGAGGACGGCCGCCAGCGTGGAGCTGTCCTCGGGGGCGCCCGCGAGGACGTAGATGAAGACCGGGACGATGAGCAGGCGGAACATCGTCAGGACGTTCGCCATGCTCACCTCCCTCCCGTTCGGCCGAGGCGCGGGGCGGCCGAACGGCGGCACCTCGATGTCGACAGCAAAAAGCCCCGCTCCCGGGGCTCGGTCGGCGAAGTCGGGACGGCGAGATTTGAACTCGCGACCTTCCGGCCCCCAGCCGGATGCGCTACCAGGCTACGCCACGTCCCGATACCCGGCCAGTATACCATGGGCCCTCCCCCGCTCCGTCCCTCGAACCCTCTCCGGCCGCGGGCTCAGAGTCGTTCGGAACGAGGCGGGCGGGCCATGAGATCGCGTACGACGTCGTGGATGTCCCGCTCGCCGGCGACGACGGCGCAGACGCTGGCGGTGATGGGCAGGTCCACTCCCAGTCCCTGTCCCAGGCGCAGGACGGCGGGTGCCGCCGTCAAGCCTTCCGCGACCATCCCCAGCTCCGCCTCGATACGATCGGCGGCGTGGCCCAGAGCGATCAGCTCGCCGGCGCGGCGGTTGCGGCTGTGCTGCGAGGTGCACGTGGCCACCAGGTCTCCCAGGCCGGCCAGGCCCGAGAAGGTGGAGGGGTGGGCCCCCAGGCACACCCCGAGCCGCGTCATCTCCGCGAGGCCGCGGGTGATGAGGGCGGCCCGGGCGTTGTCGCCGTAGCCGACGCCGTCTCCCATGCCGGTGGCGAGCGCGATGACGTTCTTGACGGCGCTGCCGATCTCCACGCCCACCAGGTCGTCGCTGATGTAAGCCCGGAAGGTGTCGCCCGTGACGAGCTCCTGCAGGCGGACCGCGAACGCCTGGTCACGGGAGGCGACCACCGTCGCGGTCGGTTGGTCCTGCGACACCTCCTCAGCGTGGTTGGGACCGCTGAGCACCGCGATGTGGGGTCGCCGCGCGGCGAGCGCCTCCTCGGCTACCACGCTCAGCCGCCGCAGGCTGCCCGGCTCCACGCCTTTCGTCAGGCTGAGGATGCCCACCCCGGGAGCGAACCGGGGAGCGAGGGCCGCCAGCGTGCCGGCATACGCGCGGCTGGGGATGGCCAGGACCACGAGGTCGGGCGCGGACAGGTCGAAGGTGTCGAGCGCGGCGGCCTCGAGCCGGCTGGGGAGCCGCACCTCGGACAGGTAGTCCGGATTGTGCCCGGAGGCGGCGATGGCCCGGGCCTGCTCCGGCCGCCGGGCGACGAGGGTGGTGTGGACTCCGCAGAGGGCCAGATGGCGGGCGAACGCGGTTCCCCAGCTGCCCGCTCCCACGACGGCGGCGCGCACCTGCCGTCCCTCTCTCGGTCCCCAGGCGGGCCAGGCCTCACCCACGGGTCTTCTCCCCGCCGGCACCGTCCCGGTGGCGGCGGAAGAAGCGCTGTCTGGGCTCGACCCCCCGGCGGATCCGGCCGATGTTCGCCCGATGGGCCCAGACCACGATCGCCGCACCGACGAGCGCGTAGAGGATGTAGGCGAGAGGTTGCCGGGTGATCAGCGTCAGGAGGGGGAAGGAGACGGCCGCGGTCAGAGAGGCCAGGGAGACGATGCCGGACGCCGCCAGTACCAGGAGGAAGAGGGCCACCAGCGCGACCAGCACCAGCGGCGTCATGGCCAGGATGGTGCCGGCACCGGTGGCCACTCCCTTGCCGCCGCGTCCCTTGAGGAAGATCGACCAGTTGTGGCCGGCGAGCGCCGCCAGAGCCACCAGGGTGACGCCGGCCGGCGAGACGTAGTGCCGGGCGATGATCACGGGCAGGTACCCCTTCAACACGTCCCCCACCAGCACCACGGTCCCCAGACCCGGGCCCAGCACCCGGAAGGCGTTCGTGGTGCCGGCGTTCCCGCTGCCCTCCCGGCGCACGTCGACCCCCTTCACCAGCCGCCCGAGCATCACGCTCGGGGACAGGGAGCCGACCAGGTAGGCGGCGAGCACCAGCAGGGCCAGGGTCACGAGTAGCGCTCCTCCTTGCCTTCGAAGTCGATCACCAGAGGGATCCCCCACAGGTCGTACGCCTCGCGCAGGCGGTTCTCCAGGAAGAAGGCATAGCTTCGGGTGAGGAGGGCCCGGGCGTTCACCATGATCTTGAAGCGGGGCGGCGAGTCGTCGTACTGCGTGATGTAGAAGAGCTTCAGCTCCTTGCCCCGACGTTGAGGGGCGGGGCGCTTGCGCATCTCCTCCAGCCAGCGGTTCAGCTCTGCCGTCGGGATGCGGCTGCGGTAGCGGTCGTACAGGAAGAGCGCTAGGGGCAGGACCTTGTTCAGGTTGCGGCCGGTCTTGGCCGAGACGGTCAGGGAGGGCGGTCGCATCTGCACCTTGGCGAACAGCCGCTCCTGCGCCTTCACCAGGTCCACCTCGTCGCCGCTGATGTCCCACTTGTTGAAGAGGACGCCGGTAGCACAGTGGGCGCGTTGGGCCTCGTAGGCCACCTGCAGATCCAGGTCCACCACGCCTTCGGAGGCGTCGATCAGCACCAGGGCCACGTCGCTCCGTTCCATCGCCTTGATCGAGCGAAGGCCGCTGTAGTACTCCACGTCGGTGGCGGTCCGTCGACCTCGCCGGCGCAGCCCGGCCGTGTCGACCAAGGTGAGGGGGCGCCCTTCGTAGCTCACGTCGGTGTCGATGGCGTCGCGGGTCGTCCCGGGGATGGGCGACACGATGACCCGCTCGCTGCCCAAGAGCGCGTTGACCAGCGAGCTCTTGCCCACGTTCGGCCGGCCCACGATGGCGATCTTGGCCGATTCCGGGGCCAGGGGCAGCGTGTCCAGCGGCGGCAGGTCGGCCACCACCTCGTCCAGCAGGTCGCCGGTGCCCATGCCGTGCTCCGCGGAGATGCCCACCGGCTCGCCCAGGCCCAGCTCCCAGAACTCGTTGACCCGCTGCTCGGCGGCGCGGGCATCGATCTTGTTGACGGCCAGCGTCACCGGAAGGCCGCTGCGTCGGAGGATGTCGGCGATCTCGTGCTCTTGCGGGCCGACGCCGTTCCTCCCGTCGACCAGGTAGATCACCGCCACCGCCTCGGCGATCGCCTGCCGGGCCTGGTCTCGCACCTGCTCGGCCAGCGGTTCGGCGGCCTGCAGGTCGATTCCCCCGGTGTCCACCACGAGGAACTCCCGGTTGCGCCACTCGGCGACGCCCTCCTTGCGGTCCCGGGTGACGCCGGACTCCGGGGCGACCACCGCCTCCCGCGTGCCGGTCAGGCGGTTGAACAGGGTGGACTTCCCCACATTCGGGTAGCCGACGATGGCCACCCGGGGCAGGACGTGACTCATGGGACCAACTCCCTCAGGCGGGCGACGACCGCCTCGATCTGCTCCGGGGGCGTGGACGCCCCGGCCGTGACGCCCACCAGCCCGATCCCGTCCAACCACTCGGGGTCGACCTCGTCTCCGGACTCCACCAGGTAGGTGCGGGGTTGCACCTGGGCACAGAGCTCGGCCAGCCGGGCCGTGTTGCCGGACTCCCGTCCGCCCACCACGAGCACCAGGTCGACCGCCCGGGCCAGGGACACCGCCGCTCGCTGACGCCTCTCGGTGGCGTCGCAGATGGTGTTGTGGACCCGCAACTCCCGCACCCGGGGAGCCAGGGCGGCGGCGACCGCCGCCAGCCGTTCGGCCGATTGGGTGGTCTGGACCACCACCCCCACCCGGTCGGGCAGGTCCTCGGGAAGGTCGGCCGGCGACTGCACGACGAGGGCGCCGGCGCCGGCGTGGGAGCGGATGCCTCGGACCTCCGGGTGGTCCGGCTCGCCCACGATGACCACCGTGTAGCCCTCCTGCTGCAGGCGGGCCGCCTTCTGCTGCGCGGCTTTGACGAACGTGCAGGTGGCGTCGACCACGGTCAGCGCGCGCCGGGCCAGCTCCTCGAGCACCTCGCGCTCGACCCCGTGGGAGCGGATGACCAAGGTGCCCTCGGTCAGCTCCTCGGGACGCTCGATCGCCCGCACCCCGTCGGCGGCCAGGGCGGCGGTCACCCCGGGGTTGTGGATCAGCGGGCCCAGCGTCGCCACCGGACCCCCGGCGGCTGCGGCGTCGGCCATCAGGCGAAGGGCACGCTCCACCCCCCAGCAGAAGCCGGCGGACTCGGCGATGCGGATCTGGATGGGCATCAGGCCTCGTCTTCCGGGACGACGGGCGATGCCGGGTCCGGCTCGTCCTTCGTCGGCTCCCACTCCTGGTCCAGGAGCGCCGCGATGGCTCGCATGAGCCGGCGGGTGACCTCGGCGTGCTTCTCGGCCTTGGATCCGGCCACGTCGGAGAGGTCCAGCGGCGGCCCGTAGCACACGGTGAGCCGGGGGAAGGCCGGACGCCACCCCCGCAGCATGCCCGGAGTCCCTCTGAGCGCCACCGGTACGGTCTGCACGCCCTCGCGCAGCGAGAAGAGGGCGACGCCGGGTTGGGGTTGGCCCAGACGGCCCTCCGGGTGGCGGTGTCCTTCCGGAAAGATCCCCAGCACCCCCCCGGCCGTGAGGACCTCCAGGCCGCGTCGTACCGCCTCGCGATCGGCCCGTCCCCGATGGACGGGAAAGGAACCCAAGGACGCGATCAGCCGGCCCAGCGGAGACACCTTCCAGAGCTCCGCTTTGGCCATGAAGTGGATCTGCCGGGGACAGGCGACGCCTAGGATGAGCGGGTCCACGTTGGAGAGGTGATTGGACGCGAGGACGACGGCGCCCTGCCGCGGCACTTGGGACGCCCCGGTGATCTCCATGCGGTAGAGGCGGCCGAAGAGGGGAGGCATCCAGACGTGCAGGAACCGATACGGCCACGTGTCCAGGGGGCTCGGCACCATCACGGGTCACCGGCGCCGGCCTGCGCCGCCGCCCGTTCCGCCGCAGCGCAGATGCACTCCACCACTTCGTCCACCGAGAGGCGGGTGGTGTCCAGAGCGATGGCGTCCTTGGCCTTGCGCAGGGGGGCCAGCGTGCGGGAGCTGTCGTGGCTGTCCCGCAGCAGCAGTTCCCGTTCGAGACCCTTGACGGAGAGGTGCACGCCCTGCTCGTCGAGCTGATGTTGCCGGCGCCGGGCCCGCTCCTCCAGGGAAGCGGTCAGGTAGACCTTCAACGGTGCCCCCGGGCAGACCACCGTGCCGATGTCGCGGCCCTCGACCACCGTGTCCCCCCGAGTGGCGAACTCGCGTTGGCGCAGGGTCAGGGCGTGCCGCACCTTCTGGTGGGCGGACACCAGCGAGACCTTCTGCGTGACCGCCGGGGCGCGCAGGTCGTCGGTGACATCTCGACGCCCCAGGAACACCCGCGGGGGACCGGGAGGGTCATCCACGAAGCGGAGGTCCATCTCCAGGGCGATGCTGCCCAGGGCGTCGTCGTCCTCCAGGGAGAGTCCCTCCTCCAGGGCGATCAGGGTCACCGCCCGGTACATGGCGCCGGTATCCAGGTAGGTCAGGTTGAGCCGGCGCGCGACCGCCTGGGCGATGGTGCTCTTGCCCGAGCCGGCCGGTCCGTCGATGGCGATGATCATTCCTGCTCCTTGAGGCCCGACAGGGCCTCTATCGTAGCAATGAAGCCCGGAAACGAGACGGCGACGGCATCCACGTCGTCCACCGTGACCCCGCGGCGCGAGGCGAGACCGGCGACGGCGCCCGACCATGGCCAGCCGGTGATCGGCGTGCGCCGCCACCTCTCCCCCCTCCCAGCCGTCCGGCCGGCCCTCGATGTCGAGCCCGTCCTCGAACTCCTCCACGCGCACCCCGATGGCCCGCAGGAGGGCCGCGACCGCGCCCAGGCGGTCGCTCTCCTTGACCCTGAGCTCGGCGGCGTCGCGGAGCCGGGAGACGCCGCGGGCGCGGGCGGCGGCCAGCGCCCAGATGGGGAGCTCGTCGATCAACCGGGGGATGTCCGCCCCGCCGACGTCGACGGCCCGGAGCTCGCTGGACCGCGCACGCACGCTGCCGATCGGCTCGGGACCGGGAACGCGGCTCGGACACCACCTCCAGGCGGGCGCCCATGCCCTGGAGCACGTCCAGCAGGCCGGCTCGAGTGGGGTTGAGCCCCACGCCGGGGGTCATCAGGTCCGACCCGGGCACCAGCAGGGCGGCCACCAGGAGGAAGGCGGCCGAGCTCAGATCGGCCGGTACGACGACCCGGTCCAGGTGCAGCGCGTCCACCGGGGCGACGTGCACCACGTGGGCACCGCCTGCCCCGGTCTCGCTCAGCACCTGGGCGCCGGCGTAGGCGATCAGCCGTTCGGTATGGTCGCGGGACGGCGCGGGCTCCACCACCGCCGTCTCGCCCCCGGCGCGCAGCCCGGCCAGCAGTACGCAGGACTTCACCTGGGCGGACGCGACCGGCATGTCGTGGATGATCCCGCGCAGCGGTCCGCCTCGCAGGCCGAGCGGAGGGAGGCGGTCGCCCGCCCTGGCCCAGACGGAAGCGCCCATCTCCCGCAGGGGCTCGAGCACCCGGGCCATGGGACGGCGGCGGATGCTGGCGTCGCCGGTGAGCACGGTCAGGAAGGGCCGGGAGGCCAGCAGGCCCGGGAGCAAGCGGATCAGGGTGCCGGCGTTGGCCACGTCGATGACGTTCTCCGGCTCGCGCAGACCCTCCCAACCCCGGCCGTGGACGAGGAGGTCGCCGTCCCCTTCCTCGACGACGACCCCCAGGGCCCGCACGGCGGCGACCGTGGCCAACGTGTCGGCCGAGGCCAGGAAACCGGAGACGCGGCAGGTGGTGTCGCTGACTGCCCCCAGCAGCACCGCCCGGTGGGAGATGGACTTGTCTCCGGGGACGCGGACCTCGCCGCTCAGCCCCCGCCGCGCCGGGGCGAAGGTGCGACGTCCGCCGGGTGGCGTGGTCCGCTGGCTGATGGTGGTTCGATCCTCCGCGGGCTCAGTCACCGACGGCGCCGACGTGAGAGACGACCGTCGGGTAGCCCAGCCCGGTCAGCAGCGTCTCCGCCGCGCCCGCCGCCGGTTCGCCCGTCACGTAGATGACCAGGTCCCCCCCGACCATCCGGTTGACGTGGTGGAGGGTGAGGTCCTCGACGTTGATGCCGGCCTCACCCAGCGCGTTCATCACCCGGGAGAGCACGCCCGGCTCGTCGGGGATGCGCACGGTGACCCGATAGAGCGTCTCGAGTGCGATGTCCTCGTGGGCCAGCAGTTCCTGGCGGTAGCGGGTGGCGACCTGGATGGCCGCGGTCACCCCCGGTTCGTCCGCGTGCTCCAACCGGTGGCAGAAGTCGTTGATCTCCCCGGCGACCGAGCGCAGCGACCGGATCAACGCCTCCCGGTTCTCGAGGAAGATGTCGCGCCACATGGTGGGGTTGGCTCCGGCGACGCGGGTCAGGTCCTTGAAGCTGGGGCCCACCGAGTAGAGGGCCCGCCTCCCCCCCGCCTCGAAGGCGCCCACCTCGGCCATCAGGACGTTGGCGAGGACGTGGGGCACGTGACTCACCCAGGCCATGATGCGATCGTGCGCCTCGGCGTCGATGAGCACCGGTCGACCTCCCAGGGCGACGACGAAGGCGTGGGCCAGGTCGTACACGGCGGCGTCCACCCCTCGGGGAGTGGTGAGGAAGTAGGTGGCGCCGTCGAAGAGGTTCGCCCGGGCGAAGCGCACTCCGGCGGTCTCCGCTCCGCAGATGGGGTGACCTCCGATGAACCGGCGGCTCACCTGGGGAGAGAGCGAGTCCAGCACGGCCGACTTGGTGCTGCCCAGATCGGTGATCAGCCGGGGCGGCGGGTCGGCCAGGGCGCAACGCTCGATCAGGTCGGGGATGCTCTTGACCGGGGTGGAGACCAGGACCACGTCCGCGCCCCGGGCCGCCTCCTCGGCGCTCTGGGCCGCCTCGGTGATGACCCCCAGGCGCAGGGCGTCCTCGAGCGCCGTCGGGTCGGTGTCGTAGCCGGCCACCTCGGTCACCTGGCCCTGCCGCTGCGCGGCCAGGGCGACGCTCCCGCCCATCAGGCCGACTCCGATGATGGCGAGGCGCCTCACGAGCGGCGTCTCCATGCTTGAGGACGCCATCACCCGATGGTCTTGCCCAACCAGGCCGCCATCTCCTTGATGCGGCCGGCGGTGTGGGCGAACTCCTTGGGCGTGAGCGACTGTCCGCCGTCCGAAAGAGCGGTCTCCGGCGCGGGGTGGGTCTCGATCAGGAGGCCGTCGGCGCCGGCGGCGAGGGCGGCCAGCGACAGCGGCTCCACCAACTCCACCTTCCCGGTCGCGTGGCTGGGGTCGACGATGACCGGCAGGTGCGAGCGCTGCTTGAGCACCGGCACCGCGGCGATGTCGAGGGTGTTGCGGGTGGCCGTCTCGAAGGTGCGGATGCCGCGTTCGCAGAGGATGACCCGCGCGTTCCCCTCTTTCATGATGTACTCCGCGGCCATCAGCAATTCGTCCAGCGTGGCGGAGAGGCCGCGCTTCAGCAGCACCGGCTTGTCCACCTCGCCGACCGCCGACAGCAGGTGGAAGTTCTGCATGTTGCGGGCGCCGATCTGGATGACGTCCGCGTAGGTGACGACGTCGTCCAGCTGGCGAGGGTCCATCAGCTCGGTGACGATGGGCAGTCCGGTCTGCTCCCGGGCCTCGGCCAGGATCTGCAGCCCCTCCACGCCCATGCCCTGGAAGGCGTAGGGGGAGGTGCGCGGCTTGAAGGCGCCGCCCCGCAACAGCGAGGCACCGGCATCGCGCACGTAGGCGGCGGTGCTCAGCAGCTGCTCCCGATTCTCCACGGAGCAGGGCCCCGCGATCAGGGCCAGGTGGCCGCCGCCGATCCGGGTTCCCCCCACCGTGATCACCGAGTCGCTGCGGCAGAACTCCCGGCTGACCAACTTGTAGGGCTTGAGGATGGGCAGGACCTGCGCCACGCCGGGAAAGGCCTCGAGCGGCAGGCCGGCGATGAGCTCCCGGTCGCCGATCACGCCGATCACCTGCGGGACCTCGGCTGCGGAGAGATGCCCTCGGGCGCCGGCCTCCTCCAGCCGGGCCAGGATGTGCTCGACCTCCTCGGGGCCGGCCTCCTCCTTCATGACGATCATCAGGTCGATGCTGCCGCCGACGGCGTTCATGGGTCGATCCCCTTCACTAGACGTCCGAACTCAGCCAGGAACAGGTCGTTCTCCTGGGCGGCTCCCGACGGTCAGTCGGAGCCACCCGGGGCAGCCCATGGCATAGCCGGACCGCGTCATCACCCCTCGTTCCAGAAGGGCCTGCGGTACCTCCTTTCCGGGCACGGGCAGGCCCGATATGTCCAGGAAGAGGAAGTTGGCCTGGCTGGGGACGCTCGCCACTCCCAGTCGGGCGAGGGCTTCGCGCAGGCGGTCGCGCTCCCGGCGGACGTGCTCGCGCCGGGCGGCCACCCGGTCCTGGTGGCGGAGGGCCTCCAGCGCGGCCGCCTGGGCCACGCTGTTGACGTTGAAAGGCTGGCGGACCTTGTCGATCATCTCGATCAGATCCGGATGGCCGATGCCGTACCCCACGCGCAGGCCGGCCAGGCCGTAGATCTTGGAGAAGGTCCGGAGGATGACCAGGTTCGGATAGGTGCCCAGCCAGGCGACGCTGTCCTCGTGCACCGGGTCGGTGACGAACTCGACATAGGCCTCGTCCAGGGCGACCAGGGTCTGCGGCGGGACCCGGTCCAGGAAGGCGCGCAGCGCGGCGGGGGCGACGTAGGTCGCGGTGGGGTTGTTGGGGTTGCAGACGATGACCAGCTTGGTCTCCGGCGTGAGCACGGCGGCCATGGCCTCGAGGTCGTGGGTATGGTCGCGCAACGGGACCGCGTCGAAGCGGGCCTGGCGCGAGAGGGCGATGGACCGGTACACCACGAAGGAGGGATCGGGAAAGACCATGTGCTCCCCCGGCATGACCAAGGCCTCGCCCAGCAGCATCAGGAGCTCGCAGGAGCCGTTGGTGAACACCAGCTGCGCCTCGTCCACCCCGGCGTGCGCCGCCACCGCGGTCTTCAGCTCCCGGCAACCGCCGTCAGGATAGCGGTTGAGGTCGACGGCCGCCGCGGCGATGGCCTGCAGGACTTCGGGGAAGGGTCCCTCGGCGCTCTCGTTCGAGGCGAGCTTGACCACCCGTTCCAGGTCGTACTCGCGGCGGATGACCTCCAGGGGCGGTCCGGCCCTGTACGCGGTCATGTGCTCCAAAGCGGGGTTGTAGCGCATCAGCCGGTCCCGCCCAGACGGGCGACCTCCGCCGGAGTCAGCCGGCGGGCCTGACCGATGGCCAGACCCTGCTCGGTCAGGCCGTCCACCCGGCTCCGGTGGAGATGCAGCACCGGATGCCCGACCGCCTCGAGCATGCGTCGCACCTGCCGCTTCCTGCCTTCGTGGATGACCACCACCAACTCCGTCTCCTCGTCCGTCCGCCTCACGACCTCGGCCCGGGCCGGCGCCGTCGGGCCGTCCTCCAGCGCGACGCCACGGCGAAGGCGCTCCAACGCCGTCTCCGGCAGCCGTCCCCGGACCCACGCCCGGTACTCCTTCTCCACGCCGAAACGCGGGTGCAGCAGCCGGTGGGTGAGGTCGCCGTCGTTGGTGAGGACCAGCAGACCGGTCGTGTCCCGGTCCAGCCTTCCCACCGGGAAGATACGGGTACCGGTAGGCACGCAGTCTACCACCGTCCGCCTGCCCTGCGGGTCGGAGGCGGTGCTCACGACGCCGGCCGGCTTGTTGAGCAGCCAGTACTCTTTCGCTTCCGCCGTGATGGGCCGGCCGTCGACGGCGATGGAGTGCCGCTCCGGGTCGACCACGGTGCCGATGGTCGCCACCCGGCCGTCGACCGTCACGCGTCCGGCCCGGATGAGGTCTTCCGCGTGCCGGCGGGAGGCGACGCCCGCGGCGGCCAAGACCCGCTGGAGCCGTTGCTCCATGGGCCTACTCCGGCGAGAAGGCCGCGCTCAGCCGGCGGCGCAGCTCCTCCCGCTCTTCCGGGCCGGCGGCGAAACCCTCCAGCGGCGGCAGGTCCTCCGGCGAGGACAGTCCGAAGGCCAGCAGGAACCGGTCGGTGGTGCGGTAGAGCATCGCTCCTCCCCGTTCCGCACTCCTCCCCGCCTCCACGATCAGCTCCCGGTCGAGCAAGCGTCTGCACCGGGGAATCCGAGTTGACCCCGCGGATCTCGCCGATCTCGGGGCGCGAGACGGGCTGGAGGTAGGCGATGATGGAGAGCGTCTCCATGGCCGCCGGCGAGAGCCGAGGGTCCTCGGGCAGGTCGAAGAAGGCGCTGAGCGCCGGCTCGGCCAGGCGGTTGGTGCGGAAGGCCCAGCCCTCGCCGACCTGGGTCAGCTCGAAGCCGTGCGGGCCGTCCGCCGGGAAGTCGTTCGCGATGCGTTCCAGCGCTGAGCGCACTTCCTCGGGCGCCACCGGCCCGTCGTGCGACAGGGCGGCCACCAGCGTGGGCAGGTCCAGCGCGCGCCCGGCCGCGAAGAGCACCGCTTCCAGGTCGCGGCGGAGGTCAGGCACTGCGGGCCACCTCCAGTCGCCGGCCGGGGGCGGACCCGGCCCCGGCCGCCTCCCGGCGCCGGATGGCGATGTCGGCGAAGGGACGCGGTTGCGACACGCGGATGTGGCCGTCGGCCAGGAGCTCCAGCAAGGCGAACAGGGTGACGGCCTGGACCATGGGCTCCTCGTCGCCGAAGGCCCGGTCGAACGAGATCCGACCCTGCTCCGCCAGGAGCCGGCGCAGCACCGCGAGCTGCCGGGTCAGGTCCACGCGGGTAAAGGCCACGTGGCTGGTGTCGGGACCGCGGCGGCGGTCGAGCAGCGACTGCAGGGAGGCCGTCAACGTGCGGGGGTCATGGATCCCGGCCACCGCCTCCGGGGCCGGCGGTACCCGCCGGCGCTGCCGCTGCGCGGGCCGGAGAAGCCGTCCCCGGTTCTCGAACCAGGCGGCCGCCAGCGCCTCGGCCGCCTGCTTGAAGCGGCGGTAGTTCAGCAGGCGGGCCAGCAGCAACTCGCGGGCTTCCTCCGGCCCGAGTTCCTCGTCGTCGGTCTGCGGCAGGGGCAGCAGCACCCGCGACTTCAGCTCGAGGAGCGAGCTGATCAACACGAGGAAGTCGCTCAGGCCCTCCCAGTCCACGATGTCCTGAGCGACGGCGTGCTCCAGGTACGCCATGATGACGTCCAGGAGGGCCACTTCGCAGATGTCCACCTCGTCCTTGAGGATGAGGGTGAAGAGCAGGTCGAAGGGGCCCTGGTAGACGTCGAGGTCGAGCTCCAGTGCCTGCACGGGTTCCTCCAGCCGCCGTCTCGAGGGAACGTCCCCCCGCTGTCAGCGGCCATCATACGCCAACAGCGTCCTCGCCGCTACCGCTGCGGGCGGCCTTCGGCCGCCGACAGCGGACCGGACTCAGAACAGTCCAGGAAGGAGGATTCGCGAGACGGCGATGAACCCCTGCTCGAGGACGGAGAAGAACGGGCGCTGGAAGAAGATGAAGACCACCAGGATGAACAGGAAGCCGTACCGGTCCAGCTCCGCCCACCTGGTCGCCAACTCGTCGGGCAGGAGTCCGCCCAGGATCCGCGACCCGTCCAGTGGCGGGATGGGCACCAGGTTGAAGATGCCCAGCACGACGTTGATCTGGAACGCCAGCCACACCACCCGCACCCAGAGGGACCCCTCCCGGGTCACGGCCGCGACCACCTCCTGGTGCGTGGCAAGGCGGAGCAGCAGGGCCATGCCCACGGCCATGGCGAAGTTGGCGGCAGGCCCGGCAAGGCTGACCAGCATCATGCCCCGCTTGTGGTTGTGGAAGTAGTAGGGGTTGATCGGCACGGGCTTGGCCCAGCCGAACACGAAGAAGCCGCTCAGGAAGGTGAGGACGAACATGAGGCTGCCCAGGGGATCCAGATGCTTCAAGGGGTTGAGGGTGAGCCGTCCGTGGGCCTGTGCCGTGGGGTCGCCCAGCCGATAGGCCACGTAGCCGTGGGACAGTTCGTGGAACATCATCGAGACGAGCAGGACGGGGAGCAGGAACAGCAGTTCCGCCAGGCGGGTGGTCATGCCTGCTCCTCCACCAGCCGCCGGGCCCGCTCGAGCTGGACCTCTCGACCGTCAAGGCATCCCTCCACCCGGAGGCGGCGGAGCTCGTCCAGGATCCGGCCCACCTGCGGGCCTTCCCGGACGCCCAGAGCGATGAGGTCGGCCCCGTCGACTCCCAGGGTGGAGCGATGACGGATCTCGCCCAGAAACCGGCGCAGGCGGACGGCCGCCGGACCGTCCGGAGTCTGGGCCAGCGTGAAGAGCACGGCCTCCGCCGGAACTTGGTGCAGCACCTCGTAGACCTCCCAGTCAGTCATGCCGTCGGCGTCCAACTGCTCGCGCAGGCGAGGCGCCATCACCACGCCCTTCCTCAGCACCTGGCTGTCCACGTGACGCAGCTTCAGCTTCTCCGTCCAGAAGAACAGCTCTTCGTGGCTCATGTTGCGGGTGACGGCGGCCAGGCGCAGTCGCCAGGGGACCACCTCCGCCTCCAGACCGAACTCCGCCACCAGCCGGTCCAGCCGTCGGATCAGCTCGATGGTGCGTTCTCCGGTGGCCAGCTTGGGGTGGACCTGGCGGGCCACGCCCAGCTCGAACAGCCGTTGGAGCGTCCAGGTCACGTCCCGCTCGCTGAGCAGCGCGACCAGTTCGTCCCGCAGGCGAGCGCTGGAGAGATCGCCCACCAGCCGCATGTCCACGCAGGCGCGGGCCAGGCTGTGGGTCTGCTCGTCCATGCGGAAGCCGTAGCGGTTCTCGTAGCGGATGGCGCGGAAGATGCGGGTGGGGTCCTCGATGAAGCTGAGGTTGTGCAGCACCCGCAGCCGGCCCTCTTCCAGGTCCCGCAGCCCGCCGAAGAAGTCGATCACCAGGCCGAAGGCGTCGCCCTTCAGGGAGACGGCCATGGCGTTCACGGTGAAATCGCGGCGGAAGAGGTCCTGACGGATGGAGGCATGCTCGACCGTGGGCAAGGCGGCCGGGTAGTCGTAGAACTCCGTGCGGGTGGTGGCGACGTCCACGTGGAAGGGTTCGCTGGAGGGGACCAACCACTCCGGCGCCTCGCCCAGGATCTCCGGCGGCAGCAGGACCACCGCCGTGCGGAACTTGCGGTGGGCGCGGATGCGCCCTCCCAGGCTGCGGGCGAGGCGGCGGGCGAACTCGATGCCGTCGCCCTCCACGGCGATGTCCACGTCGGCGTTGGGGCGCTCCAGCAGGAGGTCGCGCACGAAGCCGCCCACCAGGTAGACGCCGGCGAAGTCGTCGGACAGGACTTGCGGCCTCCCGGAGGATGCGCCCGAAGAAGGGCAGCTCGTCGAGGGGACGCACGGTGCACGCGGTGCCGCCGGGCAGCTCGCCCTCCTCCTCCACGGTCCCCTGGAAGGCCGCCAGCACGTCGGTCCGGGTGGTGATGCCGACCACGTCCTCCACGCGCACGCCGCCCTCCCGCTCGGCCTCTTCGTACGCCTCGTCGGCGACGATGGGCAGCCGGCCGACGTTGGTCTCCACCATCAGCTGGCGAAGCTCCTCGACCGTGGCCGACTCGCGGGCGTAGACCACGTTCCGGGTCATCACCCCCTTGACCGGGGCGTGGCCCAGGCCGTGCCGGATGGCCTTGTCCAGGTCGCGCCGAGCCACGATGCCGGCCACCCGCCCCCCCTCCTTGACCGAGATGCCGGAGTGCCCGTAGCGCTGGGCGGCGGCCAGGGCGTCCGCCACGGAGGTGTCGGCATCGATGAAGCGGACCGGTCGGCTCATGATGTCGGCGGCGGCGGGCAACGTCTGGGTCTGCACCTCGAGGGCGCGTAGGAGGCTACCCATCACCTCCTCCGGGTCGCCGTTCCTGATCACCGCCGAGGACGCCTGCGCGTGGCCCCCGCCCCCGATCGTCTGGAGCAGGCTCCCGACGTCGACCCCCGGCGTGCGCGACCGGCCGGTGACGAACACCCGGTCCTCCATGGTGATGGCCTGGAGCAGCACTTCGGCGTTGAGCAGGTCCATCACCTTGTGGGCCAAGACGCTCAGCCCGTCCACGTACTCGCCGGCATCGAGGGTGATGGTGTGGACCTCCTGTCCCCGCACGCGCACCGCCCGGACCTCGTCCATCATGCGCAGCAGCAGCGTGCGCTGTTCGGCGGACAGCGGGCTGTGCAGGAAGTGCTCCACCAGCGCCTGCGAGGCCCCCAGCCGCAGGGCGACCGTCAGCATCTCGGCGTCCCGGACGGTGGTGCGCGGGTAGGTCAGCGAGCCGGTGTCCTCGTGGATGCCCAGGGCGAAGATGGTCGCCTCCAGCGGGGACACGGCGATGTCCCGTTCGCGCAGGATGTGGAGGATGGAGGTCGCCTGGGCCCCGTCCTCGGAGAGCACCCAGTTCTCCCCGGTCACGAACGCCGGCCGGACGGTGTGCTCGCCCGCGTGGTGGTCGAAGACGATCACCTCGATCCCCTCCCGCCCGCAGAGGGGACCCAGCTCTCCCAGGCGCGAGCAGTCGGCCGTGTCGACGATGATCAGTCGGCGGACCGACCCCACGTCCAGCGAGCGGAGCGTGAGGAGCGGAAGGCTCTCCCCGTGGAGCGTCGCGAACTCGCGCACGTTCGGGTTCATCGAACCGGTGAAGACGATGTGGCCCTCGGGGTAGAGCTTGCTCACCCCCACCGCCGCGGCGAACGCGTCGAAATCGACGTTCTGATGGGAGGTGATGACGGTATCCGCGCTGATGTCGTCGGCTGGGCTCATCCAGCGCTCAGTATATCGACCGAGGACGGATGGCGGTCTCCGGCCCGGTCGGCCCTGCCGGGCGCAGCCGGGATCAGCCGGAGGACGCCGGCGCGACCACCGTGCGGAAGTTGCTGATCAGCACGGCCAGCTGCTCTCGGGTGACGGGCTTGGTCAGGTCGGTCTTGGCCAGGTCGATGCCCGAGTCGGCCAACAGGCCGTTGGCCTTGGCCGTCGACAGCGCCATCTTCACCTGATCCGAGACCGGCAGCTTCGCCACCACCGCGTCCGTCTTCTGGGCCGCCGTCAACTGGGCTCCGCCGGCGCGGACCAAGGCCACCATCGTCTGCACGATCGTGGCGGCCTCGTCCGGCTTGAACAGCGGCGGATCCTCGACCGAGACACGGCCCAGCACGCCTTGGGCGGTCGCCACGGCGATGTAGTCCGCGGAGTCGATCTTGGATGAGACCCCCTCGACATCCTTGTAGGGTTGCTTCATCCCCGCCGAGACCGGCCAGTCCATGGTGTGGACGATCGCCTCGGCCAGCAGCGCCCGGCTGACCGGTCCCCGGGGCGCGAAGACCTTGTCGGTCACGCCGGGCAGGATGCCAAGCCGGGCCACCTGCTCGATCTGGTTGCGGTGCGGGTACGTCTCGGGGATGTCGGTGAAGAGGATACGGCCGGTGCTCTTTCCCCCGATGACGCCGGAGTCCATCACCAGCGAGAACAGAACGATGGCCGCCCCCAAGAAGACCAGGAGGGTCAGGGCCCTGAGCACCAGTCGCACGGCGTTCCTACGCCCGCCCGCCGTCAGGGCCGGCCTGTCCGTTGTCGTCTCGATGTCTGCGGCCATCCTCGGGCGTCTCCATGATCTCGATGACGACGGCCCGCGGGCCGGGCCGTCGTTCCCCTATGGTATACGCTCGGGCGACGATCGCGACGGCCGTGGCCGCCGCGATCGGGTCGCGCCCGTGGACCTCGGCGAGCACGTCGCCCCGATGGACCGTCTCGCCGGGGGCGGCTTTCAGCGACGACGCCCACCGCCGGGTCGATCTCTGCGCTCTTCCGTTCCCGGCCGGCTCCCAGCTCCAAACAGGCCTGGGCGACGGAGCGGGCGTGGACGGCCTGCACCCAGCCGTCCGACTGGGCCGGCACGGGCGCATGGACAGGCGCCTGGGGGAGCTCCAGCGAGGCGCCCACGGCCGGTCCTCCTTGTGCCGCCACCCAGCGCCTGAAGCAGGCCAGGGCGCTGCCGTCGTCCAGGGCGGCCAGCGCCCGCCGCTCCGCGGCCGCCCGCTCCGGGAAGCGGCCGGCCAGCAGCAGCAGTTGGCCGGCCAGCACGCCCACCAGTTCCCGCAGGTCGGCCGGGCCCTCGCCCTCCAGGCAGCGGACCGCCTCCTCCACCTCGAGGGCATTCCCCACGGCGCGTCCCAGCGGCTGGTCCATCGCCGAGATGACGCAGGCCACCGACAGACCGGCGCGGCGTCCCAGCCTTCGCATCGCTTCCGCCGCGCGACGGGCGGCGTCCACCTCGTGGAAGAAGGCCCCCTCCCCCACGGTGACGTCCAGCACCAGAGCGGTGGCGCCGGCGGCGATCTTCTTGCTCATGACGCTGGCCGCGATCAAGCCTTCCTGGTCGACGGTGGCGGTGGCGTCGCGGAGCGCATAGAGGAGACGGTCGGCCGGCACCAGGTCCTCCGTCTGACCGGCCACGGCGATGCCCACCCGTTTCCACCTGGGCGCGCAGCTGCTCGACCGACAGGTCCACCCTGAACCCGGGGATGCTCTCCAGCTTGTCCAGGGTGCCCCCGGTGTGGCCCAGGCCTCGACCGCTCATCTTGGCGAAGGGGAGCCCGCAGGCGGTCACCACCGGGCCGAGTACCAGGGTCACCTTGTCCCCCACGCCGCCGGTGGAATGCTTGTCGCAGACGACCGGGGCCAGGTCCCGCAGGTCGAGCCGTACCCCGCTGTCGACCATGGCGGCCGTCAGCGCCTCGACCTCGGACTCCGCCAGACCCCGCAGGCGCACCGCCATCAACCAGGCGCTCATCTGGTAGTCGGGGACACGCCCATCGACGTACTCCCGGACCAACCAGCCCAGCTCCTCGGGGGAATGCGTCTGTCCGTCGCGCTTGGCGGCGAGCAGATCGACGGCACGCACCCCTCAGGCCCTCCGGTCGAGCAGAGCGTCGACGACCGAGAGGACCGGGGAGAGGCTCGCTTCCCCCACGGCCAGGACGTCCTGGTGGGCCAGGTCCTCGCGCGGGCAGGGCCGAGTCGGACGGAGGGAGCCCCGCGACGCCGGCCGCGTTGGTGACGACGGCCAGCACCGCGGTCTCCAGACCCTCGTCCGCCGCCGCCTCGACCTCCGCCGCCAGGGACATGCCGACGACGTCGGCCCCCAGGTACCGGAGAAGGCGGACCTCGGCCGGGGTCTCGTACTGCGGTCCGGGCACGGCCGCGTAGCGGGCGGGCGGCAGGTCCAGTCCGGCCACGGCGAGGGCGAGGGCGAGGCCGGGAGCGGTGGCAGGGCGGAGGACGGGCCCGGCGCCGGGCGGCGGGCCCTGCAGGTCCAACACCTCCGTCACCAGAGCGACGCTGCCGGGGTCCCATTCGGGCACCAACCCGCCCACGGCGGCGGTCAGCAGGAGGCGCCGGCTCCCCCACCGGGCCAGTGTCCGCACCGCCGCCTGGAGCTCGCTCTGGTCGTACCCCTCGTAGCCGTGCACCCGGCCGCGGACCAGAGCCAGCCGGACACCGTGACGGCGACCCACCAGCACCGTACCCGCGTGTCCCTGCACGCCGGTGGTCGGCCAGCCGGGGATGGCGGAGAAGGGCACAGCGGCGACGTCGTCGAGGGACGCCGACAGCGCATCGAGCCCGGATCCCAGGACGACGGCCAGGGCCGGCGCGGGTCCGAGGCGCTCCGCCAGGACGGAGGCGGCTCGCTCGACGTCCTCGGGCCCCAGGCGACACCCTCCGGCCCGGGGGGCCCCGGCCGACGCGCTCTCCGGCTGCACCGCCGGGTACGGCCGCCAGCGGTCCTCCGGCACGGGGTACTGCAGGGGGGTGCCGCCCAGCGGCGGCGACTCGCCGGGGAAGAAGTGGGCGAACAGGGTGGCCCCGGTGTCGGTCATGGTGCCCTCGTACCGGCGGTCGGGCGCGTGGGCGGGGCGGGGCCACAGCAGGAGGGGGACGTACTCCCGCGAGTGGTCGGTGCTGACCGTGGTCGGGTCGACCCCGTGGTCGGCGGTCAGCAGCAGCCGGTCGTCGGGGCCGAGCAGGCGCAGGAGCCCGGGCAGGGCGGCGTCCACCGCCTCCAGGCCGGCGGCGAAGCCGTCCACGTCGTTGCGATGACCCCAGGCCATGTCGAAGTCCACCAGATTGCTCATGATCACGCCCTGGCGGTCCGAGGCCAGGGTGCGGGCCAGCACCTCCAGGTTCTCGTCGTTGGAGGCGACCTTCAGCTCCTCCCCCACCCCCCGCCCGGCGAAGATCTGATGGATCTTGCCGATGCCCAGCACCGGCACCCCGCGCTCGGTGAGCAGATCCAGATAGGTGGGCGACGGCGGCTCCAGGGAAAAGTCCTTGCGGTCCTTGGTCCGGACGAAGTGACCCGGGGTGCCGGCGAAGGGCCGGGCGATCACCCGAGCCACCGCGTGGGGACCGTCCAGGATCGCCCGGGCGATGCGGCAGTACCGGTAGAGCTCGTCCAACGGCACGACGTCCACGTGGCACGCGATCTGGAAGACGCTGTCGGCCGACGTGTAGACGATCGGCCGCCCGGTCGCGCAGGTGCTCCTCCCCGAGCTCGGCGATGATCTCCGTGCCCGAGGCGGGCTTGTTGCCCAGCACCTCCCTGCCCGATCTGCCGGCGGAACGGGTCCAGCACCTCGTCCGGGAAACCCTCCGGATAGGTGGGGAACGGGGTGGCCGTCACGACGCCCATATGCTCCCAGTGCCCGGCGGTGGTGTCCTTCCCCGCGGACCGCTCGGCCAGCCGCCCGGGAAGAGCGAGGGGTTGCGCGACCGGGGGGACGCCGCGTAGCGGGAGGACGCAGCCCAGGCCGAGCGAGGTCAGCGTGGGCAGCGAGAGGTCCACCAGGGCCGCCACGTTGCCGAGCGTGTTCGCGCCGACGTCGCCGTACCGGTCGGCGTCCGGCATCGCCCCGTGCCCCCACGCCGTCCAGCACCAGGTAGACGAAGCGGCTCACCGCGGATCCGCCGGACCGTCGGGGCGGCGGGCGCGCGGATGGGCCTCGTCGTAGACCTTGCGCAGGTGCGAGCGCGTCAGGTGGGTGTAGATCTGGGTGGTGGAGAGGTCGGCGTGGCCCAGCATCTCCTGCACCGCCCTCAGGTCCGCTCCGCCTTCCAGCAGGTGGGTGGCGAAGGAATGCCGGAGGGTGTGGGCCGACACGTCCTGGTGCAGGCCGGCTTCAGCCGCGTAGCGTTTGACCAGCAGGTGCAGCCCTTGGCGGGAGAGCCGCCGTCCCCGGGCGTTGAGGAAGAGTTGCGGCGGCTTCAGGCCGCCGGGCCGTCCCAGGCCGGCCCGGCCCCGCTCCACGTAGGCCCGGACCGCGTCGACTCCCTTTCGTCCCAGCGGGACCACCCGCTCCTTGTCCCCCTTCCCCACGGTGCGCACGAACCCCACCTCCAGGTCCACGTCCTGCAGCCGCAGCGACAGCACCTCTGAGGCCCGCAGCCCGGCGCCGTAGAGGACCTCCAGGATGGCCCGGTCGCGCAGGCCCAACGGGGTGGCCGGGGGGCGCGTCACCAGCCGCTCCACGTCCGCGACCGACAGCGTGGTGGGCAGGCCGGCGCCGGGTCGCGGCGTGGCGATCAGCCCCGCCGGGTCGTGCTCGCGGTGGCCGGCCAGCGTCAGGTAGCGGTAGAACGAGCGGATGGCGGCAAGCTTCCGGGCCCGGGTCGACGGCCGCCATTCTTCGGAGGTCAGGAAGCGGCGAAGGTCGTCCGAGTCCGCATGCTGGAGAGCACCGCCCCGCTCCGCCAGGAAGGCGTCCAACTGGGCCAGGTCCCGGCGGTAGGAGGCGATGGTCTGGTCGGCGAGCCCACGCTCCAGGCGGAGCGCGGTCAGGTACTCCTGCACCAAGGGGCGGACGGTCGGAGCCACCGACGCGTCCGTCCTACCCGTACTCGATGGGCAGGAGGGTCTCCAGCGGGAAGTAGGGGTTCCCGGTGGACACGGCCACCGCCTTGTTGGTGACCTTGCCCTCCATCACGTTGATGCCCCGGGCCAGCGCCGGGTTGGAGCGGGCCGCCGCCACCAAGCCCTGGTCGGCCAAGGCCAGGACGTAGGGCAGGGTGACGCTGGTCAGCGCCATGGTGGCGGTGATGGGCATCGACTCCGGGCATGTTGCCCACGCAGTAGTGGATCACGCCCCGTTCCACGTAGGTCGGGTCGCTGTGGGTGGTCATCCGGCTGGTCTCCACCACGCCGCCCTGGTCGATGCTGATGTCCACGATCACCGAGCCCGGCTGCATCCGGCCCACGATCTCCGCCGAGACCAGGCGCGGAGCGCGCGGCGCCGTGGACCAGGATGGCCGCGATCACCAGGTCGGCCCCCTCGACCTCCTGCTCGATCGTCAGGCTGTTGCTCATCAGCGGTTGCACGCTGGGCAGGTAGCGCTCCAACTCCATCAGCGGCTCGATGTTGATGTCGAGCACCGTCACCTGTGCCCGCATGCCCGCCGCGATCATGGCCGCGTTGCTCCCGGCGATGCCGGCACCCAGAATCACCACCTTGGCGGCGGCCACCCCCGATGGCCCCGCTCAGCAGCTTGCCCTTGCCTCCCTGCGGCGGCCCAGGAAGTAGGCGCCGGCGTGCGGGGCCAGGCGTCCGGCGATCTCGCTCATGGGCGCGAGCAGCGGCAGGTGGCCGTCCTGCGTCTCCACGGTCTCGTAGGCGACGCAGGTGGCGCCGCTCTCGATCAGGCCGCCGGTCAGCGTCGCGTTGGGGGCCAGGTGCAGGTACGTGAAGAGGACGTGGTGCGGCTGCAGGCGGAGCCACTCCTGCTCCAGCGGCTCCTTGACCTTCAGCAGCAGGGTCGCCTCCCGGAAGACCGCGTCGGCGTCGGGGGCGATGTGCGGCCCCCACGGCGACGTAGGCCTCGTCGGGGAAGGCCGAGCCCCACGCCGGCACCGCGTTCCACCAGCACCTCGTGCCCGCGGTCGATGCAGCTCGCGCGCACCGGCCGGCGTCAGGGCCACCCGGAACTCGTCGGACTTGATCTCCTTCAGGACGCCTACCCGCACGGCTCACTCCTCCTCTCGGACGATCCCGCGGGCTTCCTGGTCGAGGCGGGCGGCCACCAGTGCCAGATGTGGCGATGCTCTTCGCGTCCTGCAGCGCGCAGGGGTCCGCCAGCAACTGCTGAAGCGGCCGCCACTCCAGCGTGATGTCCTCGTCCTCCTCCAGCCGCTGAGCGGCCTGCACGAGGTCGCGGGCCAGGAAGGCATGCAGCCGCTCGGTGAGGAAGCCGGGAGCGGAAAAGAAGCTGCCCAGGCGCTCCCAATGGTCCGCGATCAGGCCGGTCTCCTCCTGCAACTCGCGTCGGGCGGTCACCGCCGGGTCCTCTCCCGACTCCAGCGTCCCCGCCGGCAGCTCCACCAGACGCCCGCCCGTCGCGTGGCGGTACTGCCGGACCAGGACCACCCGCTCCCGTTCGTCAAGCGCCGCCACCACGACCGCGCCGGGGTGCACGACCGTGTCCCGGACCGCCTCCCTGCCGTCGGCGAAGCGGACCGTGTCGACGCGGACGCCGATGACGTGTCCCTCGAAGACCAGCCGGGAATCGACGGTGACCGGCAGGTCCCCCCTGCTCGCCGGGCTCACGCCTGCCGCCGGCGGTAGTCGGGGGCCAGGTGCACGATCGAAAGGATCACCCGGGCCAGGCGGACCAGGTCCTCCAGGGTGAGGTGCTCGTCGGCGGTGTGCACGGCCGACATGCCGCAGTCGAAGTTGACCGTGGGGATGCCCCGCAGGTTGAATACGTTCGCGTCGGACCCACCGCCGCTGGTCACCAGCGAGGGTTCCAGGCCGGCGGCGGCGACCGCCGCCCGGCTGAGCCGCACGATCGCGGTACCCGGGGAGAGGGAGAAGCCGGTGTACTCGTGGGTCAGGTTGATGTCCACGTCCACCCCGGCCTCCGCCGCGCCCATCTGCAGGCTGTCCACCATCCCGGCCAGCACCTGAGCCAGACGGCTCTCGTCCAGGCTGCGGCACTCCCCGCTGACCACGCAGCGCTCGGGCACGATGTTGGTGTAGACGCCGCCCTCGATGACGCCGATGTTGGCGGTGGTCCTCTCGTCCAGCCGCCCCAGCTGCATGGAGGAGATGGCCCGGGCGGCCGCCCGGATGGCGCTCCTGCCCCGCTCCGGCTCCAGGCCGGCATGGGCCGCCTTGCCCCGGAAGGTGGCGCGCACGGTCTCCTGGCTGGGAGCCTGGACCGTGATCCCGCCCACCGGGCCGGAGGAGTCGAAGACGGCTCCCAGCGGGCTGCGCGCCCGGTCGGCGGCCAGGTGCTTCGCGCCCAGCAGACCGACCTCCTCGGCCACGGTGAAGCAGTAGCTCGTAAGTGGGGGACATCGGCCCCCGCCTGCACCAGCAGCTCCGGTCACGTGCAGCAGGGCGGCCACCGCCGCCTTGTCGTCGGCGCCCAGGATGGTGGGCGGCGGTTGCGGAACACGCCGTCCTCCATTTAGGGCTCCAGCTCGTCCTGAGGGAGCACCGTGTCCATGTGGGCGGCCAGCAGGATGGCGGGCTCGCCCTCGCCCGGCACGCGGCACCAGAGGTTGCCCGCCTCGCCCGTCGATAGCCGCGCCCGTCTCGTCCTCGTGCACGCTCAGCCCCAGGCCTCCAAGGTGCTGCGCGACGCACGCGGCCACCTCGCCCGTTCCTGCCGGGAGGGGCTGGGAAGGGCGGTCAGCTCGAGGAAGAGTCGGGCGAGACGCTCCGGATCGCGGCCTCGGGAAGCTCCGTCGAGAGGTCGCCCGGCTCCGTCACTCCCCGACCTCGCGAAGCGGCCGGCGTCGACCGTGACCCCGTTGCCCGCCGACCGTCGCCTCGTCGTCCTTCTTCCCGCAATCGCAGGCGATGGCCGCCCCGACGAAGTCCCGGAAGAGCGGGTGCGGGCGGGTGGGCCGGCTCTTGAACTCCGGGTGGAACTGGCCGGCGACGAACCAGGGATGCTCGGCCAGTTCGATCATCTCCACCAACCGGCCGTCGGGCGTCATCCGCGCCCACCGTGAGCCCGGCCTCCACCAGCTTGCCCCGGAAGACGTTGTTGACCTCGTAACGGTGGCGATGGCGCTCGTAGATCACCTCCTCGCCGTAGGCGGCGAAGGCCTTGGTCCCCTCCACCACCTTGGTCGGCGAGGCGCCCAGGCGCATGGTGCCCCCCATGTCCTCGATGTCCTTCTGCTCCGGCAGCAGGTCGATCACCGGGTAGGGCGTCTCCGGATCGAACTCCGGCGAGTTGGCGCCGGTCATGCCCGCAGCGGTTGCGGGCGAACTCGACCACGGCTACCTGCAGGCCCAGGCAGATGCCCAGGTAGGGCACGTCCGTGCTCGCGCGCGTAGCGCGACCGCCAGGATCTTGCCCTCGATGCCGCGGATGCCGAAGCCCCCGGGCACCAGGATGCCGTCGGCCATGTCCAGCCGGCGGGTGATCTCCTCCGGGCTTCAGGCCCTCCGCGTCCACCCAGTCGATCTCCATGTCGCTTGCCGTGGTGCAGGCCGGCCGGCTCAGAGCCTCCACCACGCTCAAATAGGCGTCCTGCAGCTGGACGTACTTGCCCACCAGGGCGATGCGGACGTGCCCTGACTTACTTGGATCTTCTCCACCAGCGGCGTCCCATTCGCTCAGATCGAGCGCGACCGGCCTCGAGTTTGAGCCTGTCGATCACCAGGCGGTCCAGGCCCTCGTCGCGCAGGTTGAGGGGAACGAAGTAGATGTCGGGCACGTCCACGCAGGCGATGACGGCCCGCGGCTCGACGTCGGTGAACAGGGCGATCTTGTCGCGCAGGTCCTGCTGATGGGCCGGTCGGAGCGGCACACGATGATGTCGGGCTGGATACCGATCTGCGCGCAGTTCGTTGACGCTGTGCTGGGTGGGCTTGGTCTTGAGCTCGCCCGACGGCCGCGATGAACGGGATCAGGGTCACGTGGAGGTAGAGCACGTTCTCGCGGCCGATATCGTTGCGGAACTGGCGGATGGCTTCCAGGAAGGGCAGGCTCTCGATGTCGCCCACCGTGCCGCCGATCTCGGTGATGACCACGTCGATGTCGGGATTGCGGGAGACGCGGGTGATGCGCTCCTTGATCTCATTGGTGACGTGCGGGATCACCTGCACGGTGCCGCCCAGATAGTCGCCCCGGCGCTCCTTGCGGATCACGTTGTAGTAGATGGAGCCCGCGGTGACGTTGGAGTCGCGGCGTCAGGCTCTCGTCCACGAAGCGCTCGTAGTGGCCCAGGTCCAGGTCGGTCTCGGCCGCCGTCGTCGGTGACGAAGACCTCGCCGTGCTGGAACGGGCTCATGGTTCCCGGGTCCACGTTGAGGTAGGGGTCGAACTTCTGGATGACCACCTGGAGGCCACGGGCTTTTGAGCAGCCGGCCGAGCGAGGCTGCCGGTGATCCCCTTGCCCAGAGAGGAGCACCACCCCGCCCGTGACAAACACGTGTTTGGCCATGCGCATCCTTTTGCTCGTCGTGGCCAGGCTTCTTCGGGAGGGGGCAGGGCGGGAGCCCTGCGCCCCGCTTAGTCTAGCAGTCCCGAGCGCGCCCTGTCCCTGAGCGCGCGGGCGTGGGCGAGCGCTTCCGGGATCTCCCGGACGCCCTCCCAGCATGCGCGCCAGCTCCGCAGCGCGCCTTCCTCGTCCAGGGGCATCAGCCGCGTGACGGCGCCGCCCTCACCCGCCGACTTCTCGATCCTGACCTGACGGTCAGCGTATGCCGCCACCTGCGGCAGGTGGGTGATTACCAGGACCTGGTTCTCCCCCGAGAGCTGGTGCAGTTTCAGCCCCACCGCGGTAGCCGTCCGCCCGCCGATGCCGGCGTCCACCTCGTCGAAGACCAGCGTCTCGGCTCCCTCCAGCCCGGCCAGCGCCCCCTTGATGGCCAGCAGACTGCGCGACAGCTCTCCGCCCGACGCGGTGCGGGCCAGAGGGCGCAAGGGCAAGCCCGGGTTGGGTGCCAGCAGGAACTCGACGGTATCCGCCCCCGCGGGGCCCAGACCGGGCCACCCGTCGCCGGACTCCAGCACCACGGCGACGCGGGTGTCGGTCATGCCCAGATCCTCCAGCTCGCGTTCGATCGCCCGCTCCAGCAGGGGAGCGGCCGCTGCCGCGCAGAGCCGTGAGCTCCGCCGCCAGCTTGAGGGCACGTTCGACCGCCCTCTCCTGCTGCGCCCGGGCTCCGGCGAGGTCCTCCTCCACGGCGTCGAGGACGGCGAGCCGGGCCCGCCCTTCCTCCAGGAACGCCACGGCGGCCGCAGTGGACCCCCCGTACTTGCGGCCCAGGTCCAGATAGACGCGCAGGCGCTCTCCCACCTGGGCCGCCCCGGCCGGGTCCACCTCCACCTGATCGGCCGCCCGGCGAAGCTCTCGGGCCGCGTCGTCCACCAGCATCTGGGCTTCTTCCAGGGAGGCGAGCGCCTCGTCCACTTGGGGGACCAGCCCGGCCACGCCGCTCAGCCGGGCGCGCGCCGATGACAGCAGGCCGGCGGCGTCCGGGCGGTCGCCCTCCGATCGGGCCAGCTCGGCCGCGTCGGCGGTCGCCCGCGCCACCTCCTCGGCCCGGGAGAGCAGCTGCTGCCGGCGCTCGAGGTCGTCCTCCTCGCCCAGGCTCAGTTCCGCCGCCTCCAGTTCGTCCACCTGAAAGGCCAGCAACTCCCGCTCTCGCCGCCGCTCCTCCGCGGAGAGCTCTCCCTCCCGGAGGAGCGCCTCCGCTCGGCGGGCCTCCGCCCACGCCTCCTCGTAGTCGCGCAGCAGCACGGCGGACTGCTCGCCGGCGAAGGCGTCCAGCACCGTCCGCTGGTAACTCGGCTCGACCAGGCGGCGGTGCTCATGCTGTCCGGAGAAGGCCACCAGGCCCTCCAGCGCTTGGGCCAGAACGCCCAGCGTGACGGCGGTACCGTTGAGGAAGGCCCGGTTCCGGCCGGTGGCCTGCAGCCGCCGCGTCGCCACCAGCTCGCCCGGTTCCAGCGCCGCCAGGTCGCGCACGTCCTCGGGGATGGCCGACAGGGAGTCCGCCGACAGCAGGAAGACCCCTTGGATGGTCGCGTCCTCGGCCGCGGGTCCGATCAGACCCTCGCCGGCCCGCTCCCCCAGGAGGAGCTCCAGCGCCTGGGTGAGCAGCGTCTTGCCGGCCCCGGTCTCGCCGGTCAGCGCCGTCAGACCCGGGCCGAACTCCAGGGTGTCGTCTTCGATGAGGACGAAGTTGCGGATGGCGAGCGAGACCAGCACGGGGCGCCTAGACGAACCGCTCCCGGAAGTGGCGGTAGAAGTCACTCTCGGGGAGCAGGGCGAGCGTGGCCAGGCTGGGGACCGTGGTGATCTCGAGCGAGCCCAGCGGGTCGAGTCTTCCCGCCGGCTCGCCGTCGACCACGACGTCGACCGCCTCGTGGCCGGTCTCGTTTCGCACCACCACCGTCTCGTCCGCTCCGGCCACCACCGGGCGGGTCACCAGCGAGTGCGGCGCGAGGTAGGTCAGGACGTAGGCGGAGAGGTCGATACCGAGGAGCGGACCCCCGGCGGCCAGGCTGTAGGCCGACGACCCGGCGGGGGTGGCCACGATCAGGCCGTCGCAGCGCACGTCGAAGAGGGAGACGCCCTGCAGCGCATAGGAGATGCGGCAGATGCCGCCTTCGCGCTGCCGGGTGATGACGATGTCGTTGACGGCGCGCAGGGGGACGCTGTCCAGCTGTGCCGCCAGGCCCAGCAGTGGATGGGCGATGTAGTCACCCTGCAGGATGCGAAGAAGGTCGCCGGCGACGTGGTGCCGCTCGACCGCCGTGAAGAAACCCACTCGGCCCAGGTTGATCCCGGCGACCGGCAGCCCGAGACCCCGGGTGAGACGCAGCGCCCGCAGCATGGTCCCGTCTCCGCCCAGGACCAGGCAGAGGTCGGCGTCGGCCAGTTCCTCGCGACCTCCGGCCTGACAGCAGCGGTGTGCGCCCTCATCCAGCAGTTCCGGGTGCTTGGCCGTCTCGCCGGGCGGCAGGAGGATCTCCACGTCGCATTCCCGCAGCACGTCGAGCACGTCCGGCATGGCTTCCTCGGCCACCTCGGGCAGCTGATGGGTGACCAGCACGATTCGCTTGATCGGTCCCAGGTCCCTCACCTCTTCCCGGCGGGCGGACGGTCTCCCTGATGGCGGTGGCCCTCCCGGACCGGAGCCTCTTCGGTCAGGTCCAGCAGGACATCCACCAGTCGTTCCAGAGTAGCAGGGGCCGGCCCCTCCCCTCTACCTCGGCTGACGTGTGCCACGAACTCCACGTTACCGGAGACCCCGGGCAGGCCCGAGTCGCCCAGGTGCACCACCTGCAGGGCCAGTGGCCCGGTCAGGTCCCGCAGCACCTCCAAGAGGACGTCGCGGTGTACCTGGGGATCGCGGACCACCCCGCCCTTGCCGACCCGTTCCCGGCCGGCCTGGAACTGCGGTTTGACCAGCAGCACGCCGTCGAACGCCGGTGCCATCGCGGCGAGCACGGCCGGCAGCACCGTCTGCAGAGAGATGAACGAGACGTCCACGGTCAGCAGGTCCGGGCGGTACGGCAGGACGTCCGGTCCCAGGTAGCGGGCGTTGACCCGTTCCAGCACGTGGACCCGGGGATCGTTCCGCAGCCGCTGGTCCAGCTGGCCGAAGCCGACGTCGAGGGCGATCACCTCCGCCACCCCCGCCTGCAGCAGGCAGTCGACGAAGCCGCCGGTGGAGGCGCCCACGTCGAGGGCACGGGCCCCCCGTACGTCGAGCGAGAAGATCTCGAGAGCGTGCGCGAGTTTCTCCCCCGCGCGGGAGACGAACCGGGGACGTTCCTTGAGCCGTACCTCTGCGTCCGGGGCGACGGCCGTACCGGCCTTGTCGACCCGGGTCCCGTCCACGTCCACCAGGCCGGCCATGATGAGCGCTCGAGCCTTGGCTCGAGTCGGAGCCAATCCGCGATCCAGCAGGAGTTGGTCCAGGCGGAGGCGGGGTCGCCGGGTCATCCCTCGGCGGGGAGCGGAACGCCGTCGCGCAGGCGGGTTCTCACCAGTAGCTCCACCGCTCGGTGTGCCACGTGCTCGGCGGTGAACCCCACCTGTCGGTGGAGGGTGGCGGTGTCCCCGTGGCCCACGAACTCGTCGGGCAGGCCCACCCGTTCCATGGGGCGCTCCAGACCCGCCGTCTGCAGGAGCTCCAGGATGCCGGAGCCGAACCCCCCGGCCAGCGCGTTCTCCTCCACGGTGACCACCGCCCGGTGCCCGGTCAGCAACGCCAACAAGGCCTCGTCGTCCAGGGGGCGCACCCGGCGCACGTTGGCGACCGTCGCGTTCCAGCCCCGCTCCTCGAGCAACGCAGCCGCGCGGGTGCAGAGGCCGACCCCCGTGCCCGTGCCCAGCAGCAGCAGGTCGCTGCCCTCGCGCAGGAGCTCCACCCAGGGACCGTCCAGGGGCAGCAGCGGATCGGGCAGGGGCACGCCCGAACCCGTCCCTCGCGGATAGCGCAGGGCGACCGGGCCCTCCAACGTCAGCGCGGTGGCCAGGAGTCGCTGCAGCTCGGCCTCGTCCTTGGGCACGAAGACGGTCAGGTCGGGGACGATGCGGAGGAAGGAGAGGTCGAAGGCCCCGTGATGGGTGGGCCCGTCCTCCCCCACGAGCCCCGCCCGGTCCAGGGCGAAGATCACGGGAAGACCCTGCAGGCAGACGTCGTGGATCAGCTGGTCGTAGGCGCGTTGCAGGAACGTGGAGTACACGGCCACGATCGGGCGCAGGCCGGCGGCGGCCAGGCCGGCGGCAAAGCCCACCGCGTGCCCCTCGGCGATCCCGACGTCGAAGAAGCGCTCGGGGAAGCGCTCCTCCATCAGGTCCAGGCCGGTGCCCTGGGCCATGGCGGCGGTGATGCCCACGACGCGCTCGTCCCTCTGCGGCCAGCGTCACCACGGCTCGGCCGAACGCCTCCGTGTACGAGATGGGCTTGGCGCCCACGGAGATCGATCTGTCTCGCCCGCCGGAGGCCGCCGCCGAGGGGGTCCCCTTCGAGGGGGAGATGCCGTGGAAACGTTCCGGCGCCTCCTCCGCAGGCGGGTAGCCCTTCCCCTTGATCGTGCGGACGTGGAGCAGCACGGGGCCCTGGATGGCGAGCGCCCGCCGCAGGTTCTCCCGCAGCGCCGAGACGTCGTGGCCGTCGACCACGCCGATATAGGTGAAGCCCAACTCCTCGAAGAGCATCCCCGGCACCAAGACGGCCTTCACGCCGTCCTTGAGCTGCTCCCCGACGGCGTACACCCGTTCGCCGATACCCGGGAGTCGCTGCACCCGGCGTTCGAAGTCGCGCCGGAAGCGGTAGAGCGACGGCTCGGTGCGGATGCGGGAAAGGTAGGCGCTGAGCGCGCCGACGTTCTTCTTGATGGACATGTCATTGTCGTTCAGGACCACGACCATTGGAGTCCCCAGGTGGCCGGCTTGGTTCAGGCCTTCGTAGGCCATGCCCCCGGTCAGTGCCCCGTCGCCGATCACGGCCACCACGCTGGGCGGCATCGCGGACCCGGCCGGCGCCGCGCCGCCTCGGCCAGACCCATGGCCGCGCTCACCGAGGTGCTGGCGTGGCCCACCCCGAACACGTCGTGCTCGCTCTCGGACCGGCGGGGAAAGCCGGAGATGCCGCCGAAGGTGCGGATGTCGGGGAACTGGTGCAGTCGGCCGGTCAGCAACTTGTGGGCGTAGGCCTGGTGGCCGACGTCCCAGACGATCTTGTCGCGCGGGGAGCGCAGCTCCGCGTGGAGCGCGATGGTCGAGCTCCACCACGCCCAGGCTGGCCCCCAGGTGACCGCCGGTGCGGGAGATGGTCCCGATGATCTCCTCGCGCAGCTCGTCCGCCAGGGTGCGGAGTTGCGACGGGGAGAGGGACGGCAGATCGTCGGGCAGAGCGAGTGTATCGAGGAGGCGCATCTGTCCCCGAGTATACCCCTACGCCGCCCCCGGGTCGGGCTGGAGCGCTCCAAGGACGCCGTGTACCAGCCCGGCCCCTTCGTTCGAGGCGAACCGCTTGGCCAGCTCCACCGCCTCGTCGATGGCGACGGCGTCGGGGACGTCGGGCACGTAGAGCAGCTCGAAGGCGGCCAGTCGCATGATGTTGCGTTCTACTAGGGCCAGACGGGACATGGACCAGTTACTCAGGTGGGCTTCGAGACGCCGGTCCAGTTCCTCGCGGTGGTCGTTCACGCCCAGGACCAGCCGGCGGGTGTAGGGATCGTGCTCCTGCCCGCCCTCCTCGGCTCGAGCGAGCGCCCGTTCCGCGTCCAGCCCCATGCAGGTCCTGCTGGTAGAGGACGAACAAGGCGTCACGCCTCGCCCGGCGGCGGCCGACCGCCACGGCTTAGGTGGCGTCGTCGACGGGGAACACGCCGACGAAGATGACATCGACGGCCAGCACCTCGAGACCGGTCATGGTCCCCAGGCAGCGCCGGATCTCCGTGCGCAGCTCCTGGGCCAGCGGATGGAGCTCCTCGCCGAAGCGGGCCTCGACGGGAAGGGTGACCCGGCAGCTGCCGTCGGTCACGCTCACCTCGACGCCCCGGCCGCGCATCAGGCCGGGACCATGGGGGTGGGGAAGGCGCACCCGGTCCCACTGCCCGAGGCAGCCGCGGACCATCGTCTCGAGGACGCTGGTCGCGATGCGGTAGTCCTGGGTCAGCCGATCCTCAGGCAAGGTCATGCGCAACGCCTCCCGAGAGCGTGGGCAGCTCGTCGTGTGCCTCCTCCAAGAACGCGGTGGAGCAGCGCCCGGCGACGAAGGTCGGATGGCGCAGGATGTCTCGGTGCAGGGCGATGGTGGTGGGCAGACCTTCGATCACGAGCTCGTCCAGGCAGCGGAGCCCGCGGGCGATGGCCGCCGGCCGGTCCCGGTCCCAGACGATCAGCTTGGCCAAGAGGGAATCGTAGTAGGGAGGTACCGTATACCCCTCGTACAGATGGGTGTCGATGCGCACTCCGGGACCGCCGGGGAAGAGCAGGCGCTCCACGCCGTCCGCCCTGGGGAAGGAAGTTGCGCGCCGGGTCTTCGGCGTTGATGCGGAACTCGATGGCGTGACCGTCGGCCCGCGCGACGCCGGTCTCGAGGAGCGGCTCGCCGGCGGCGATGCGGATCTGCTCGCGGATGATATCGATGCCGGTGACCAGCTCGGTGACGGGGTGCTCCACCTGGATCCGCGTGTTCATCTCCATGAAGAAGAAGCGCTGGTCCTCGTCGGCCAGGAACTCCAGGGTGCCGGCGCTCGCGTACCGGATCTGCGCGCACGCTCGGGCCACCTCCTCGTGCAGTTCGCGCCGGGTGTCGGGGCTCAGCAGGGGCGAGGGCGACTCCTCCAGGACCTTCTGGTGGCGGCGCTGGATGGAGCAGTCCCGCTCCCCCAGGACCAGGACGCCCCCGTGACCGTCGCCCAGCACCTGGACCTCCACGTGGTGGGGCCGGACGATGATCTTCTCGAGGTAGAGGTCCCCGTTGGCGAAGGCGGCCTCGGCCTCGGCCGAGGCCGCCAGGAAGTGGCGTTCCAGGTCGGCCGGCCGTTCGACCAGGCGCATCCCGCGCCCGCCGCCGCCCGCCGAGGCCTTCAGCATGATGGGGTACCCCACTTCGTCCGCCACCCGGGCGGCCTCGGCCACGCTCCAGACGGGGCCCTCGCTGCCGGGGATGGTGGGCAGTCCGGCCTCGCACAGGATCCGTTTGGCCAGGGACTTGTCCCCCAGGTCGTCCATGCTGGTGGGGTCGGGGCCGATGAAGACCAGGTCGTTGTCCAGGCAGGCCCGGGCGAAGGCCGTGTTCTCCGACAGGAACCCGTACCCGGGATGGACGGCCTCGCACTGCCGGATCTTGGCCGCGGCCACGATGTTGGGGATGGACAGATAGCTGCGCCGCGGGTCGGCGGGACCGATCAGCACCTTGTCGTCGGCCTCGAGTACCGCGCGGGAGGTGACGTCCGCCTCCGAGTAGGCCACCACCGCGTCCACCCCCAGCTCGTGGCAGGCGCGGATGATCCGGAGGGCGATCTCCCCCCTGTTGGCCACGAGGATCCGGCGGAACACGGCGGAGCGGCCTAAGCGTCCAGTTCGATCGCGAAGAGCGGCTGGGCGTACTCCACCGCCGCTGCGTCCTCCACCATCACCGCCCGGACGGTGCCGCTGACCTCGGAGGTGACCTCGTTCATCAGCTTCATGGCCTCGAGGATGCAGAGGGGGTCGCCCTCGTCCACGTGTTGGCCCACGACGACGAAAGGCGGACTGGTGGGCGAGGGCGCTGAGTAGAACATGCCCACCATCGGCGCGACCACCTGGTAGTAGGATTCGAGGAGGGCCTCGGCGGCGGTCGGTGTCGCTGCCTGTCCCGATGCCGGCGCCGCCTGCTCGGCTCCCGCCGGCTCCTCCGGCGCCGCCCGCGGGCGCCTCGACCGACAGCCGCGAGCCGACCGGCGCCTCCGCCAGCGGACGCGGGGCCCCGCCCTTGCGCACGGTGATGCGCATGCCGGCGTCCTCGACGCGTGACCTCGTCCACGTTGGCGGACTCCACGGCCGAGATCAGGTCGCGAATACGGTCACCGGTCAGGCCGGGAGCGGTCGGCGTGGCCTCCTCGGCCTCGCCGGTCAGGAACACGTCCTCCTCCGCGCCACGATGACGGCGTTCGAAGAAGGTGCGGGCCGCGGACGGGAAGAGGGCGTAGCTCAGCACGTCCTCCTCGCTGCGGGCCAGGTCGCCGATCTCCTCGCGATACTGCTCGAGCGTCTCGTCGATCAGGTCGGCGGGCCGCCCGGTCGATGGGCTGCTCGCCGGCCAGCACGCGGCGCATGATGTCCGGGTTGATGGGGCCCGGCGCCTTGCCGTACTTGCCGCGCAGGTACTGCTTCATCTCGTCCGGGACCACCTGCCAGCGCTTCCCGGTCAGGACGTTGAGCACGGCCTGGGTGCCCACGATCTGGCTCAAGCGGGGTCACCAGGGGCGGGTACCCCACCTCGGCGCGGACCTTGGGGATCTCCTCCAGCACCTCGTCCAGACGCTCCTCGGCCTTCTGTTCCTTCAGCTGGGAGACCGAGGTTGGAGATCATCCCCCCGGGCACCTGGTGCGAGTAGACCCGCATGTGAGTCAGGGAGGTGACGCCCCGCTCGAAGCCGCCCTCCTCGCGGACGCGCTCCCAGTACTCGGCCACCTCGAAGAGCCGGTCCAGGTCGAGCTCGGTGTCGTAGGGGGTGCCCTTGAGTGCCGTCACCATCATCTCGGTGGCCGGTTGGCTGGCGCCGAAGGCCAGCGGCACGGTCGCCGTGTCCACCACGTCCACCCCGGCCTCGATGGCCTTCAGGTAGGTCATGGGCGCGAGTCCGCCGATGTAGTGGCAGTGGAGCTGGAGCGGCAGGTCGATCTCCCGTTTCATGGCCTCGACCAGGCGCTCGGCGAAGTAGGGCGAGAGCAGAGCGGCCATGTCCTTGATGCAGATGCTGTCGGCGCCCATGTCGGCCAGTTCGTGCGCCACCTCGACGTAGTGGTCGAGCGTGTGGACCGGGCTGATGGTGTAGACCACGGCGGCCTGGAAATGCTTGCCCGCTCTCCTTGATCGCCTCCGCGGCGGTGCGGATGTTGCGCGTGTCGTTCAGCGCGTCGAAGACCCGGAAGATGTCCATGCCCGAGTCGGCGGCGTGTCGTACGAAGGCCTGCACGATCTCGTCGCTGTAGTGCCGGTAGCCCACGAGGTTCTGGCCGCGGAGCAGCATCTGCAGCGGGGTGCTGCCGGCAGTGATGCTTGATCGTGCGCAGCCGCTCCCAGGGGTTCTCCTCCAGGAAGCGCAGGCAGGTGTCGAAGGTGGCGCCGCCCCAGCATTCCAGCGAGTGGAAGCCGATGCTGTCCATGCTGCGCAGGATCGGCACGATGTGGCCGATGCGCATGCGGGTGGCCCAGAGCGATTGGTGGGCATCCCGCAGCGAGGTGTCGGTGATGGCGATGCGTCGGGCCTTCATCGGGCGGCCTTTCTGCTGAGGGGACGGAGACGGGCGCGCTCTACGCGCGGTGTTGTACTCCCGCGTACGGGTGTCGACCCGGACGACGTCGCCCGGCTCGATGAAGAGCGGCACCTGGATGGTGGCCCCCGTCTCGAGCACGGCGGCCTTGCTCCCGCCGCTGACCGTGTCGCCGCGACGCCGGGAGCGGTCGTCGGTCACCTGGCCAGGTCGACGAAGCAGGGGCAGCTCGACGTCGGCGGGCATGTCGTCCATGTACAGGACCTCGACCTCCATGTTCTCCTTCATCAGGTCGAAGCGCCCTGTGAGCAGCGACTTGGGCAGGGCGATCTGCTCGAAGGTCTCGCCGTCCATGAACACCACGCTGATCGGCTTCGTCGTACAGGTACGTGCATGGTGCGGCTCTCGGTGCGACCTGGTCGAACTTCTGCTCGGGGCGGAAGGTCTTGTCGATCACGCGACCGTTCGCCATGTTCCGCAGCTTGGTCCGCACGAACGCGCCGCCCTTGCCCGGCTTGACGTGCTGGAAGTCGACGATCCGGAAGGTCTCGCCTTCGTGCCGGATGGTCATGCCGGTGCTGAACTGGTTGGTCGAGATCACTCGGTCTTGGCCTCCTCCGGGAAGAACAGGAGGATCCCGGGGGACGGCCTCCAGGATCCGCAGCGCTCGGATTCTACACCACGGGCACCTGCCGCGGAAGCGGGGACCTGTCGAGCATGCGGTCCGCCGAGGTCAGCTCAGAGTGGCCAACTCGCGGTCCAGTCGGTGAGGACCTCGATGCCGTCGTCGGTCACCAGCACCGTGTCCTCGATCCGCACGCCGGCCAGATCGGGCACGTAGACCCCCGGCTCGATGGTGATCACCATGCCGGACACGAGGACCTCGTCGACCGGGCGGAGACCCGGGGCTCCTCGTGGACGTCCAGGCCGACGCCGTGGCCCAGGCTGTGCTTGAAGAAGTCGCCCTTGCCCGCATCCTCGATGATGCCGCGGGCCACGGCGTCCAGCTCGCGCAGGTCATCCCCGGCTCTGGCGGCGTCGCGGGCCGCCCGTTGGGCCGCAAGACCAGCTCGTAGATGGCCCGCTGCTCGCCGTCCAAGGGACCGGTGGCGAAGGTACGGGTGATGTCGCTGGCGTAGCCCTGGACCGTGGCCCCCAGGTCCACCACCAGCAGCTGACCGGGCCGGACGACGGCGGAGGAGGGTTCCGCGTGCGGCATCGCTCCCCGGGGCCCCGTCGCCACGATGAACGGGAACGGTACCTCCTCGGAGCCTTCGCGCCGCACCCAGGTCTCCAGATCCAGCGCCACGTCCCGCTCGCTGCGACCCACGACCGGCATCTGCCGGAGCCGCTGCTCGGTCAGCGCCGCCAACCGGGCCGCCTCGCGCATCGCGGGAAGCTCTTCCGGTCCTTTGACCCGCCGCAGCCCCTCCACCATGCCGGCCACCAAGCGGTGGTCCGCGCCGCCCAGCTGCTCGCTCATCCGCTGCCAGCGGTCGACGGTGAGATGGTTCGACTCGATGCCCACCGTGCCCAGCTCCTCCAGCAAGGGGGCCAGGGCCGCCGTGATACTCTCCTCGATCTCGAGGAACTCCGTCTCGGGAGCCTCGAGCCCGACCTGCAGCCGGAAGCGGAAATCGGTCAAGAGCAGGACGCCGTCCTCCCGCACCAGCACGGCCGCGTCTCCGCCGGTGAAGCCGGTCAGATAGCGCACGTTCTTGGTCCCGAAGACCACCAGCGCGTCCAGTCCGTCCTCGTCCATCGCCGTCCGCAGGCGGGCCTGACGTGCCTGCACCCAGTCCCGCCGCGTCATCGCTCACGGGCCACCTCTTCTCTCGGCTCCGCCCGGACTCGGCGAAGCGGGTCAGCCAACGTACCGCTTCCACATACCCGTCCGGCCCCTTGCCCGAGACCCGGTACGCGGCCAGGTCCGCGACCACGGACACCTGGCGCCAGGGCTCGCGCGACTCCACCGCGGAGAGGTGGACCTCGACGATGGGACAGCGCACCAACTCCAGGGCGTCGTGGATGGCCCAGCTGTAGTGGGTCCAGGCCCCGGGATTGACGATCAAGCCGTCGGCCCCCCGGTGAGCGTGGATCAGCTCGACGTACTCTCCCTCGTGGTTGGTCTGGCGGCAGAGGCAGGACCAGTCCTCGGGCTCGGCCGCCGAGCGGATGCGGTCCTCCAGCTGCCCCAGGGTGAGCCTGCCGTAGTGCTGGGGCGAACGCTCGCCGAGGAGGTCGAGGTTCACCCCGTGGAGCACGACGAGCCGGCGACTCACGCCCGCACCGCCTCGAACCCCTGCAGGAGCGCGGCGTCCGAGAGGTCCAGCCCCCAGACCGGCTCGCCGGGCGCTCGCAGGCCCACGAAGCCGCGGCCCGCGGCCGTGGTCTTCTTGTCGTGACCGGCCGCGGCCAACAGGGCGTCAGGCCGGGGTAGGGTCAGGCCGACCGGGAGGCCGAGCGCCTGCAGCAGCCGGCGCACCCGCGTGTCGCAGGGCATCATCGGTCCCGAGGAGCCGCTCGCTGACGGCGAGGGCGACCAGCAGGCCCAGCCCCACGGCCGCCCCGTGGGGTAGGGTGCCGTAGCCCAGGCCGGTCTCCAAAGCGTGACCCGCGGTGTGTCCCAGGTTGAGGATGGCCCGCCGACCCTGGTCCCTCTCGTCCTCCTCCACGACCGCCGCCTTGAAGGCGACGCAGCGGCGGATCACCTCGCTCAGCACCGCCGGGTCCCGGGCGGTCAGCCGCTCGGCCTGAGCCTCGAGCGTCCCCAGCAATCCCTCGCCATCCAGAAGGCCGTACTTGACCACCTCGCCCAGGCCGCTGGCGTACTCCTCGGGGGGCAGGGTGGCCAGCAGGTCCGGATCGATCAGCACCCGCTCCGGCTGCGAGAAGGCGCCGACCAGATTCTTGCCGGCGGGCAGATTGACGGCCACCTTGCCGCCGACGCTCGAGTCCACCTGGGCCAGCAGGGTGGTCGGTACCTGCCAGACGGGGATGCCTCGCAGGTAGGTGGCGGCCGACGAAGCCGGCCAGGTCGCCCACCACGCCGCCCCCCAGGACCAGCAGCACGTCGTCCCGCCGACCACCCCGCGCGGCCAGCCACGTCCACCCCTCGGCGGCGCGCGCGACGTCCTTGGTCTCCTCGCCGGGATCGACCAGCCACAGGGGCAGGTCCGGGTCTCCCAACAGCGCGAGCAACCGGTCCCCCCAGAGCGCGAACACCCGGCGATCGGCCGCCACGTATACCCGTCTGCCCGCGCCGCGGAGCTCGTTTCCCCAGGTGGCCAGCCGAGCCAGGCTCCCCGGGCCCCCTTCGATGTGCGATGGTCGCGCTGTGCCGGCCAGGGTCAGGGACCAGTCCGTCGCCGCTCCTCCGCCAGACTCGGCGCCGAACCAACGACCGGCGAGGGCCACCACCTGTTCGACGACCTCCTCGGTATCCGCGGCGGCGTCGATCCGGGCGTCGGCCACGGCCTCGTAAAGGGAGAGGCGCGACCGGCAGAGCCCGCAGAACTCCTCGAACGAACGGGCCAGCGGCCGGTCGCTTCCTCGGACCCGGTCCCAGGCGCTTTCCGGGTCGACGTCCAGATAGGCCACCCGCGTCTCGCCATCGCCGGCTTTCCGGAGGACCTCCATGGCCTCGGGCAGGGTCGGGGTGCCTCCGCCCAGGGCGATGACCAGACCCTCCTGCCCGGTTCTACCCGACAGCAGGCGACGCAGGGCGGTCACCTCCAGCCTACGAAACCCGACCTCTCCGCTCGTGGCAAAGATCTGGGCGACGCTGCTGCCCGCCGTGGCCTCGACGATCTCGTCCAGATCGGCGAACTCCCAGCCGAGTCGAGCGGCCACCCGGCGACCGACGGCCGTCTTTCCGCTGCCCATGAACCCGGCCAGGGCTAGGACCGGCGCCACAGGCCCCTCGCCGCCAACCGGTCTTCGTACGCCTTGACCGCTCCCCGCAGGTCCTGCATGCTGTCCCCGCCGAACTTGTCCAGATAGGCGTCGGCCAATTCGATGGCGACCATCGCCTCCCCCACCACGCGGGCCGCGGCCACCGCCGTGACGTCGCTGCGCTCGTGATGCGCCGGGACCGCGGTCAGGCTGCTCACGTCCACCGACGGCAACCGGCGAGTCAGGGTGGGGATGGGCTTCATCGCCGCCCGCACCACGATGGGCTGTCCGGTGGTCACCCCGCCTTCCAGTCCGCCGGCCCGATTCGACGAGCGGCCGATGGCCGCGTCGCGGCCGTCCCGATCGAGCAGGACGATGGGATCGTGGACCGCCGAGCCGGGGAGGGACGCCGTGCGGAAGCCGAGCCCTATCTCCACGCCCTTGATGGCGGGCACGCTCCCCACGGCACCCATCAGCCGACCGTCCAACCGCTGTTCGGGGAGTGCATACGACCCCAGTCCCGGGCACACTCCCCAGGCCCACACCTCGAAGACGCCGCCCAGCGACTCACCCGTCTCGCGAGCCTCATCGACCAGCCGGCGCAACGCCTGCTCCTGCTCCGGGACCGAGGTGCCGAACTCGGACTGGTCGACGGCGGGCCAGTCGATGGATCGCGGGTCGTCCTCCGGGCAGTCCGCGGACAGGTCCAGCGATCCCAGCGCCAGCACCCGGCCCCGGACGTGGACCCCGACCTGGGACAGCAGTCGCTTCGCCACGCCGCCGGCGGCCACCCGTCCCACGGTCTCGCGGGCACTGGCCCTTTCGAGGACGTCGCGGATGTCGTCGTGGTCGAACTTGGCCAGACCGGACAGGTCGGCGTGCCCGGGGCGCGGGACGGTGACCGGCGAGGGCGGCTCCTCGCCGGGGGCGAGGGGCTCGGCCTGCATCGACGGACGCCAGGATGCGTGGTCCCGGTTCTCCACCAGCATCGCGATGGGGGTTCCCAGGGTGCGCCCCTGCCGTACGCCGGAGAGAAAGCGGACACGGTCGCGCTCGATGGCCATGCGGCCCCCCCGCCCGTAGCCTCCCTGGCGTCGTTGCAGATCGTGGTCGACGTCGTCGGGGGTCAGCGCGAGGCCGGCCGGCACGCCGGCGACGATGGCCAACTCGGCCGGACCGTGCGACTCTCCGGCAGTGGTGCAGCGGAAACGACCCACACAAGCCCCCGTTCGACAAGGACGGCGCCCGCAGGCGCCGTCCGGACGTGGTCTTAAGTGTAGCGGACGGAGTCTACTTGAAGAACTCCTGACCCACTTGCAGGGTGCGGGTCTCGCTGCCATGCAGCAGGATGACGGTCTGGCTGTCGGCGTCGATGCTCAGCACCTTGACCTGGCCCCAGGAGGTGGAGACGCTGGCGCCCTCCTGCTTGTCCTGGTAGACCACCCCATCCACCTGGAAGGTGGCCACGGGCGTGCCGTTGGCGACGTCGATCGACAGGAGCTTGAGCGTGTGCTCGTGCGTGGTCACCTGGCTCGGGTTGGTGGTCGTCGTGGCTCCGGGCAGCGTGGTCCCGGTGGAGCCGACCGTCTGGCTCGTGGTCTTGTTCGACACCGGTTGGACGAACGGGTCCTTGCTCTTGAACGTCGAGAGCAGGTCGGCACCGGAAGGCGCCGTCGAAGTGGTGGTCGCGGCCACGGCGGTGACCAGGCCGGCCTTCGCCGCGCCGGCGGACACCGGAGCGGTGGCTGCCGGCTGCTCTCCCCCGCCGCCGCAGCCCGAGAGGAGCAACAGAGCCGAGCCGACGACGAGCGCGATGATCCCTTTACGTGTGTTCATGCTGGCCTACCCCTGCTCCGTCGTCGTGACGCCCGTGGTTGCGGGAGCTCCGGCGGTGTTGGTGGACGCGGGCGTCTCTCCGGGGGCGCCGGGCGTGGCGGGCGCGGACTGGCCGGGGACGACCGCGATGGGCACGAACTGGTAGGCGTCGATGAGGATATTGGCCTTGAGAACGGGAGAGGTCAGGGCAGGAGCATCCTCGGACAGCGAGAGGTCCACCTGCTGGATGGACAGCAACCGTCCGGGCGACCCCACCATCTGCTCTACGCGGTACAGGAAGTCGTTGATATCGAAGAAGGTGCCCTCGAACTGCAGGGTGAGG
The DNA here is from genome assembly GCA_963796315.1 of uncultured Actinomycetota bacterium. Lineage (GTDB taxonomy): Bacteria > Actinomycetota > Thermoleophilia > RBG-16-64-13 > RBG-16-64-13 > CAWCLH01. Next base: position 369,018 of record CAWCLH010000020.1, on the reverse strand, counting down.
GGCATGGTCGCGTATGCCGACGAGGTGGTCGCCTGGCCGGGCGATACCGTCATGAAGTCGATGCCGGCCTCGTTCGCCAGCTCCTGCATCTGGATGACCAAGCTGGGGATCTCTTTGGCGGAGGGCATCATCTTGGCCAGCTCGATCAGACGGGCCTGGTTGGCGGCCGCCTGGACCCGGAGGGCGCTGAGCTTCACCAGTTCGGCCTTGGCGGCCGTGAGCTTTGTCTGCTCTGCGGCGATGTTCGTGTCGGCCGTCTTGATCTCTCCCCGCAGCGGGCCGAGGAGCGTGAACCAGTATCCGGCCGTCAGGACGACCAGCAGCAGGCCGCCGAGTATGTAGAGATTGCGGCGACTCATTGTCCCTGCACCTCCAAGAACGCGATGGGCAGGGGCGAGTTGAGGGGCTGGGCGTTGATCACGGAGGCTTCGACCGTGGTGTTCTTGACGTCCGAATCTTCTGTCTCGGCCTTGCTCAAGGTGATCTCCTTCAGCGACGGCACCTGCTGCAGGCGGACCAGGAAGCGGGAGACGTCTTCGAAGGTGTTCGTTGATGCGGCGATGCTGAGCTTGCCGGCCGCCTCCGGGGCGCCGGTCGCGCCCACTCCAGGCTTCGGTGCGGTCGCGGCCACGGTGGCCGCCGCACCCGGTGTCGAGCCCGAAGCACCCGGCGTCAGCGCCGGCGCTAGGAATGGGCGGGGCCTGGACGGTCAGCTTCGAGAACCAGACGTTGTCCGGCACGACCAGGCTGACGTCGCCCATCACCTCGGAGACCAAGGTGCGGTGCTCGTAGACATGCTGCGCCACGAGTTCGGCCTGCTTCCTCTGCTCCTCCAGGGTGCGGTAGGGAGCGAGCGCCGTCAGCTGACTCTGCAGCTGCCGGTTCTGCGTCTGGAGCTGCGCCAGCTCGGCCTGTTTGTCCGCCAGCCGGCCGCTGGAATGGAAGTACGTCATCCCCATCAGGCCGATCGCCAGCATGGCGACGACGACCGACAGGAGCAGACCCACGTCTGTCTGCGTCCGTCGCCGCTCGTTCGGCGGGAGAAGGTTGATCCGACGGGCCACTAGTCCACCTCCTCCAACGCGAGCCCGACCGCCAACGCCAGACGGGGGGCGACGGCGGTCAGGGCTTCATCGGGTTGATTGCTATGGGCAAATGAGACCTTCTTGAAGGGATCTCCCACGGTCACCTCGAGGTTGAGGAAGTCGGAGAGGAAGGCGTCGATGTTGCGAAGCAAGGCGCCACGTCCGGTGATGGTGACGTGGTCGACCTTCGTCGTGTAGTCCTGGCTCGTGTAGTAGTCGAGGGACCGGCGGATCTCCTCGCCGAGCTCGGCCGCGACGGGAGCGAGGGCACTCTGCACGTCCTCGATGGTCGCGGCGGTGTACGTCTCGACGTCGGGCGTTCGTGGCCCGGCCAGTCCTATCCGCTCGGCGAGCACCAGGGCATCCTCGACGGAGGCTCCCTGCCGGGACGCCAAGGCGCCGATGAAGCTGTCGAACGCGACATTGACGATGCGGGTGAACTTGGGCACGCTGTCCCGGGCGACCACCAAGGTCGAGACGGACGAGGAGACGTTGATGATGCCGAACGCGTGGTCGGCCTCACTCCCCTGGTCGACGAAGCTGCGCTGGGGGGCCAGAGCGCGAGTCAGGGCGAAAGCCGAGGAATCGATCCCGGCCACCTTGACGCCGGCCTTCTTCGTCGCGTGCACGTAGCGATCGATCATCTCCCTCTGAGCGGCGACCAGGACCACCTCCTGCTTGGAGGCGCCTTCGTCGTCGGTGACCGACCCTAGGGGCAGGAAGTCGAGGACCGCGTCCTCGATGGGGATGGGGATGTAGTCCTGGGCCTGGAACTCGATCGCGCCCCGCAGCTCGTCTTCCGGCATGTCCTGCATCTCGACGTGCCGCACGATCACCTTCTGGTTCCCCACGCCCAGGTGCACGCACTTCCCTTTGAAGCCGGACTCCTTCATGAAGCCCCTGAGCTCATCGGCCAGCCCCTCGGGGTCGATCACTTCCCCTTCGTAGACGAGGCCTTCGGGGATGGGCCGCTCGTGGTAGCCCTTGAAGACCGCGTTGGGAGCTTTACCGGCCATCTGGACGCCGACGATGCTCGACTTCCCGATGTCCAGTCCGATGGCGTTCTGGCGAGACGACAGCAGTGCCATGACTCAACCCTTCACCCGGTGCGTGGGCTCGTCGGCGAGCCCGTTTGCCTGACGCGACGGCCCCAGTTGGGGCCCCCTGGTCGCCGTGGTCGGCCCTGCCGGCGCCACGGACTTGAACGAGAGCGTACGGTGCGCGATACGCGGCCGACACAGCATGACCCGGCTTCCCTCCTTCTTGCTTTCCGTACAGATCACGATCCGCTCCACCCCTTATCGGCCGATGTCAATAAAGGCTCAAGTACGTGTCGAGCAGCGCCGGACCCCAGAGGAAGGCCAGGGCACTCCCTAGAGCCAGATAGGGTCCGAAAGGGATCTTGTCCTTGCGGGTCTTGAGGTGCAGCCCCATGAGCACCAGGCTGATGACCGCCCCTCCGAGGAAGGCGATGAAGATCGCGACGATGACCGACGGCCCCAGTACCGCTCCCATGAGCAGCGCCATTTTGACGTCGCCCATACCCATCCCCCCCGGCCAGAGGAGTGCGAGAGCGAACAGGAACAGGGCGGCGCCCAGGGCGCTCACCACGAACACCCACCAGCGGGCGGGCTCGAGGGCGATCGCCGCCGCAAGGCCCACCACCGTGGAAGGAAGGACGATCCGGTCGGGGATGATGTAATGCTCCAGGTCGATCATGGTGATGGCGAGCAACACCGCCAGGAAGGCCCAGGCGAGCAGCAGCCGCGGTTCTGGTCCCTCCACCGCCGCGGCGAGGGCGAAGAGCACTCCGGTCCCGAGTTCCACTGCGGGGTAGCGCCACGAGATCGCGGCGCCGCAGTCCCGGCAGCGGCCGCGCAACACCAGCCAGCTCACCAGGGGCACGTTGTCGTACCAGCGGATCGGCCGGTCGCAGGCCGGGCAGTGGGACCCGGGGCTCACGATCGACTCCCGGCGGGGCACCCGATAGACCACGACGTTGAGGAAGCTGCCAATCAGCAGGCCCAGCACGACGCCGAAGACGATGAGGAGCAGATCCGGAGCGGTCACGCGCGACACCTTTCAGCCGGTTTTTTCCCAGTCCGTTATCGGCCCGCCGGGCCGACCCTTGAGCCGCAGGACTTCTTCGCGGACGCCCCCGTTCCCTCTCGAGAGCCGGGTCCTACCGAAGACTAGACGTGCCTGTTGCCGGCGGCCAGAGGACCAAAGGCCGACCATGGCGCGAAGCCGCTCCACGAACGAGGGCCCCCAGGTGGGGGCCCTCGCCGAGGAACAGGTGTGCTGGCAGAGGCTACGTGGTACCCAACGCAGGGGCGGTCTCGCCCTTCAGGTAACGGATCAGGCTGGGGACGACATAGGGCATGATCATGGGCAGCATGTTGGGCAGCAGGGCCTCCATGGTCTGGGGTAGGAGGTCGGGCAGCTGCTCGCGCATGTCGTCCGGGATATCCATGCGCCGATCCACAGCGGCCACCATGTCCGGCATCACCTTGGGCATGAGCATCGGCATGATGGCGGGGAACATCTTCGGCATCAGGGGAGCCATCGCATCCAGCGCGCCGGGCACCTTGGCCATCCCCCGCATCATGGAGCCCATGCCCATCGGCATGGCGTCGATCATCTGAGGAAAGACGTCCTCCATCACGGCGGCCATGTTCTCGGGCTTCATCAGCAGGATCATCTGGTCGAAGATCCGCCAGTTCGAGAGACAGGCATCGTGGTAGGAGGGCAGATCCACCCCGAGCGACTGGGCGGCGAGGTGAGCCAGGTCGTGCACGCGGACGTCCATGCCGGTCTTGTCGGCGGTGACGCGGAGCTGGAACTGGCAGCAGGGGCACAGGGCCACGAGGTCGTTGACCCCGACGTCCAGCGCTTCCTGGAGCCGCATGGCCCCGATGTCCGCCGCCACCGGCGTCTCGCCGATCAGGGTGAGGACGGAGCCACAGCAGAGCCCTTCCTCGCGATTGTGCTCCATCTCGCGTAGCTCCAAGCCGGGGATGGCTTCCAGGAGCTCCCGCGGCTCCTCGTAGAGGCCGCACGCGCGCCCGGCGTGGCAGGAGTCGTGGAAGGTGGCCTTCATGTCCACCTCGCCGGGAAGCTCCAGGCGGCCCTCACGGATCTCTTCGGCCAACACCTCTGAGTAGTGCTTGGCCTCGATGTCGTAGGGGATGCCCAGCTTCTCGCACCACTGCGGGTAGTACGTCTTCCAGACCAGCAGGCAGGCCGGACAGGACGTGACCACCGTGTCGACGCCGGCCTCGGTCATGTTGGCCACGTTCTCCCGCATGTTCTCCTCCCAGGCGTCCCAACGCCCGGAGATCAACATCGGTACGCCGCAGCAGTTCTCCTTCTCGCCCAGGTACTGGAACTCCACGCCCGCTTTGGTGAGGAGCTCCGCCGTGCCGTTGGCGATGTCGTGCTCGATGTAGCTCGCGGTGCAGCCGGCGAAGAAGGCCGTCGACGACCCCGGGGTGAACTTCTCCTCCAGCTCGGGCGCGAGCCACTGCGTCCGGTTCGAGCGATACCCGGCCCAGATGTTGCCTTCCTTGCGCAGGGAGGCGGCCATCATCTCGAACGGCGGGAAGGTCATGCCTCCCTGCTCCTGGATCAGCTCGCCCCGCATCTGACCCCAGGATTCCTCGATGGGCAGATCGAGCGGACACACGGTGTTGCACTTCTCGCAGGTCGTGCACAAGAGGAACTTGTGGACCCACTCCGGGGTCATCTCCTCCCGGCCCTCGAGCACCTCCCGCAGGAAGTACCATTTGCCCCGCGGCGAGGCTGATTCCCACCCGCGTCCGCTGAACTGCGTACAGCCGTCCACGCAGTAGCCGCACTGAGCGCAGGCGTAGGCGTACCGCGCGACTTCGTCCGGGATGCCGTGCTTGCCGCCGTCGAAGCGCTCGCCCAGGTCGGCGGAGAAGCTGTTACCCAGGCTGCGGACCAGCGGCTCGAAGCTCTCCGCCATCCCCATCAGGCGGGTCAGGTTGCCGTTGCCGTACACCTTCCCTGGGTTCATGATGCCGTTGCCGTCGATCCGCTCCTTGTGCGACTGCAGCCGCTTGATCCGCTCCGGCCCCAACACCTCGTCCGCGTGGCGCTTGAAGTAGATGCCCGTGGAGTAGGCGCGTCCGCCGTGCTGCCGGGCGGCCTTGATCACCGAGAGCGCCAGGCCGAAGGCCACGTTGTAGCCGAACCGGCGTTCGTCGTGGGGGATGAAGCCGAGCAGCACGATCTGGCCGCCCTTGACCCCCACGCCCTCGATGACCAGGGGTAGCTCGATCGCCTCGTCGATGGCGTGGAGCACCTTCCCCAGGTTACCTTGCGGCACGACGACCTCGGTGGGGATCAGCGAGGGCCCGATCCGCTTGACCCGCATGGGACTGTAGCGGAGCTCCCATTCGTGCCGGGCGATCTCGTCGGCGAGCGCGGTTCCGCCCGCGCGCTCCACCAGCGTCGTCAGCCCGGCGCGATGCTGCTCCGGCAGAGGCGGGCCAAGCGAGCAACACGACGTAGCTCTCGGGGACCTCGAGGGGGGTGTGGGTGATGTGGACCGGCGCCCCGTGATGGGTCTTCGCCGGAAGCAGATGGCCCAGCCGGACGGCGGCCGGATTGATGAAACTGACCGACCAAAGGGATGTGTCCGTCGTCGCCCCAGGCCGTCGAAGAACGCCTGCAGCCCGTCCGCCGTCGGGAAGGAGGCGGCCAGCAGACCGAGTTCCTGCGACGGTTGGATCCTCAGGGTGACCTGGGTGATGAAGCCGGTCATTCCCTCGGCATCGGCGATCAGATCCAGGTCGTCGCCCACGAGATTCTCGATCGCCCCGTCGGGCTGGACCACTCGGGCGGAGACCACGTTCTCGCGGAACCAGCCGTATTGGTAGCTACCGTAGCCCGAGCCGCCCTGCGCCAGCCAACCGGCCACGGTCGAGGCCGGGGCGCTGGTCGGGTAGAGCCGCAGCGCCAGATCCTGGTCGGCCAGCGTCCGCTCGAGCTCCTGCCACAGCACGCCGCCTTCGACGGTCGCGGTGAGCCCTTGGGGATCGATGCCCAGGATCGCCTTGAACCGGCGCATATCGACGACGATGGCGCCTTCCTCGGGAATGGCGCCCCCGTAGCCGGCGGTGCCCGCACCCCGAGGCACCAGCGTCAGGCCGCTCGCATTGGCCAACCGCACGAGCTCAACCAACTCATCCTCGGTGCCCGGACGCACCACTCCGCCGGCCACGCCGGCGGGCATGAAGGGCTTGACCAGCTTCGGGATGCTTCCGACGTCGTGGGAATACAGCTTGCGCTCGACACGGTCGAACGACACCTCTTCCCCGAAGAGCGTCTCCAGGCGGTCACGGGTACCTTGATCCATGTGGGCTGCCCTCCTTGCCCGAGGCCTCAGGCGCTCGAGCATGTGCTGCTTGTTACCTATACCCGTATGGGTATTATGACGTCAGGAGGGTACCCCAGCCTGAGGAGCTTGTAAAGGGTTTCGCAAGCGAATCCGCGGGAAAGAATCCGCAACAGAGGAACGGAGGCGGCGTGGAGACCACGACGAGTGGCGGCATCGTGCTGCGGTGCCCGAACTGCGGGGCGAAGAACCGGGTGGATCGTACGAAGGCGGCCAAGGCGCGGCCCCGCTGCGCCCGCTGCCACCAACCCTTGGTCGTCCCCCCGAAGCAGGCCCGGCCCCTGGTCGTCACCGACGCGAACGCGCGCGAGTTGCTCGACCGCTCACCTCTCCCCGTCCTGCTGGAGTTCTCCTCCCCCTACTGCCTCTACTGCCAGCGCTTCCAACCGACGCTGGAGAAGCTCTCCCGAGAGGTCTCCGACCGGGTCCGCGTGGCCGTCACCGATATCGAGCAGAACCGGACGACGGCCGCACGGTATGGTGTACGAGCCACCCCCACGCTGGTGATCCTGGACGGGGGACGCGAGCGCGACCGGGTGGAAGGCCTGCTGAGCGAAGACCAGGTACGCTACCGCTTCGCCCGGTACCTGGGTTGACGCCGCGGCACGGCGTCACGCGCGTCCTCCGCCGGACGGCCGGCCTACTCCCCTTGGGTCTCCCTCAACCATCCGCCATCCGTCATGGCACGGCGGAGAGCCTGCCGGCCGGCCTCGGACATCTCGCCGAGCGGCGGCCGCAGAGGGCCCGCCGGCAGCCCCATCCAGGCCACGGCCTGTTTGACCGGAATGGGATTCGGCTCCAGGAACAGGGCGTCGATGATCGGCATCAGCGAGAAGTGGATGCGGCTGGCCTTCTCGAGGTCCGCCGGCCCAGACCGCGTCGCACATCTCTCGGATCTCCGGCCCGATCACGTGCGCCACCGCGGCGATAGCCCCTGCGGCGCCCAGGCATAACAGGCTGAAAGTCATGACATCCTCGCCGGAGTACACCGAGAAGGTGTCCCGGTCGGTCTCCCGAAGGACGGTCATCGCCTGGACGAGATCATTGGAGGCATCTTTCAGCCCGACGATCTGCGGGACCTCCCGCCACAGGCGGACGATGGTGGCCGGATCGATGTTGCGCGCGGTGCGCCCGGGGATGTTGTAGAGGATGATGGGCAGGTCCACGTCGGCGGCGATGGCGGAGAAGTGGTCGAAGAGTCCGGTCTGCGTGGGCTTGTTGTAGTAAGGGCAGACCTGCAGGGTGGCGTCGACGCCCAGGTCGCGAGAGGCGCGGGTCAGCTCGATCGCTTCCCGGGTGGAGTTCGATCCGGCGCCGGCGATGACCGGCACGCGGCCCTTGACCCGCTCCACGACGAAGCGGATCACCTCGGCGTGCTCCGCATGGGACAGCGTAGGCGACTCGCCGGTCGTGCCGCACGGCACGATCCCGTCCGTCCGGACGTCCTCGATGTAGTACTCGATCAGGTCTCCCAACCCCTCCCAGTCGATCGAGAGGTCGGGATGAAACGGGGTGATGATGGGCAGGACGACACCCTTCAGTCCCCATGCGAGCTTCTTCATGCGTACTCCTCCTCCCGCTCCCCGCCGTCTCCGGGAGGCGCGCGCTCCCGGAGCGCACTACTCTACCACCCCATCGGCGCACGTGCCCGCCGGGGTCTTCGTGAACACGTCTTGCGAGGCACGTCCGGCCGTCGAGCGGACGAGGCGGCGGCAACAGGCAAAAAAAGAGCCCGCCATCACTGGCGGGCTCTTAAAGTAATCCCGGCGGCGTCCTACTCTCCCACACGGCTACCCGTGCAGTACCATCGGCGCTGAGAGGCTTAACTTCTCTGTTCGGAAAGGGAAGAGGTGTTTCCCTCTCGCCATAGCCACCGGAAATCTCGTGCGCAACGAGACACGTACGCGCACTCTCAAATCTGCATAGAAAAGTGATGTTCAAGTCAAGACCTCGACCGATTAGTACTGGTCTGCTGAAGACATTACTGTCCTTACACATCCAGCCTATCAACCTGGTAGTCTTCCAGGGGTCTTACCCAGTTAACCTGGTGGGAGATCTCATCTCGGGGTCTGCTTCCCGCTTAGATGCTTTCAGCGGTTATCAGATCCAGACGTAGCTATCCAGCGGTGCCGTTGGCACGACAACTGATACACCAGAGGTCTGTTCATCCCGGTCCTCTCGTACTAGGGACGAGTCCCCTCAAATCTCCTGCGCCCACGACAGATAGGGACCGAACTGTCTCACGACGTTCTGAACCCAGCTCGCGTACCGCTTTAATGGGCGAACAGCCCAACCCTTGGGACCTACTCCAGCCCCAGGATGCGATGAGCCGACATCGAGGTGCCAAACCCTCCCGTCGATGTGGACTCTTGGGGAGGATAAGCCTGTTATCCCCGGAGTACCTTTTATCCGTTGAGCGACGGCGCTTCCACTTGCTACCGCCGGATCACTAAGGCCTGCTTTCGCACCTGCTCGACTTGTTGGTCTCGCAGTCAAGCTCCCTTGTGCCTT
>CAWCLH010000020.1:0-355000 GCA_963796315.1 uncultured Actinomycetota bacterium | reverse complement strand
CGTCGGGGACAGGGCGGGAGGGAAGGTCGCCCAAGTCCCCCTTGAACCGCTCCAGCACCTCCAGCCAGGCGTCGCCGTCGCCCACCCGCAGGACGATGCTGACCTGGGGATCGTCGGGTTCGCCGGTGACCTGAGGGTTGGCCGCGGTCGGCCCGGTCCAGACCGTGGGCGATTTACCCAAGCTGACGGGCCACCAGCCCGGGGCGACGGTGGTGCCGGCGGGCAGACGCTCGGGCACATAGAGGCGCACGCCGGGAAGGCGGGTCTCCAGCGCCTGAAAGGCGGCGACGACCTCTTGAGACGGCGGCGCCCACGGGACGGGGCCGGAGCCGACGGTGGTCGGCGGGGCGGGCAGGGTCAGAGTGGTGGGGCCGGTCGCCGTGGTGGCAGGGGTCGCGGCGGGCGCGCCCACGAGCGACGTCGCGGAGGTCAGGGTGGGCGACTCGGCGGTGGCCCCGATGCCGGCAGGCTGGGCGTGGCCGCAACCGGACACCGTCAGCGCGACCAGGACCAGGACCGGCGCAACCAGGAGCAGGACGAGCGAGTCGACCGGGGCCCCTCGTGTATCCAGCGGTGCCAGCAGTATCCTCGGCATGGTCTCTCCCCCCTCTCGACGCGGTGACGAGAGCGTACCGGGGGCGCACGAAGAGAACCATACGACGTTAGGCTGAAGTGGAGGGACGGCTGTCGCGGCCCCGCTTCGCGGGCCTTCGCTCTGGGCGGTCGCCCGGGCTCCGCCGGTCTCCGCCCTCGGCGGCGAACGTCCTAGGGGGCGATCACCCGGACGAAACGGCGGCGACCCACCTGGATGACCGAACCGGCCAGCTCTTCCGGAGCGAACTCGGTTCCGGGATCCGTCACCACGTCGCCTCCGACGCGCACCGCCCCCTGCTGGACCAACCGTCTGGCCTCCCCGTTGGAAGCGGCCAGCCCCGTCTCGACGAGCAGGCGCGGCAACCAGACTCTGCCGTCCTTGACGGCGGAGGGCGGAATGGGCGACTCGAGCATGTCCTCCGGCTCCTCGTGCTGGCGGAACACCCGGTCGAAGTGCGCCCGGGCCGCGGCGGCGGCCTCGGGGGAGTAGTAGAGGGAGACCAGGCGCTCGGCCAGGTCCCGCTTCGCGTCCGCGGGGTGGTAGGTGCCCTTGGCGAGGCGGCGCTGCACGTCCTCCACCTCCCGGTAGCCGGCGCCGGTCAAGAGGGTCCAATAGGTGACCATCGACTCGTCGGGGATGGACATCACCTTGCCGAACATCTCCTCGGGCGGGTCGTTCACCCCGATGTAGTTGCCGTACGACTTCGACATCTTCTGGACGCCGTCGGTGCCCTGCAGGAGCGGCACCGTCATCACCCCCTGGGGCGGTTGGCCGTACGCGTCCATGATCGTCCTGCCCATGAGCAGGTTGAACTTCTGGTCGGTCCCCCCAGCTCCACGTCGGAGCGCACCGCCACGCTGTCGTAGCCCTGCAGCAGCGGGTACATGAACTCCAGCAGAGAGATGGGCTCGTTGGCGGCGTAGCGATTGGCGAAATCGTCGCGCTCCAGGAGTCGGGCGACGGTCGTCGTGGCCGTGAGCCGCAGGACCTCGTCCATGCGCAGTGGGCTCAGCCAGTCGCTGTTGCGCACCAGTTCCACCCGGTCCATGTCCAGCACCTTCCCGGCCTGCTCCACGTAGGTGGCGGCGTTCTGGGCGATCTCCTCGTCGGAGAGCCGGGGACGCAGCTTGGAGCGGCCCGAGGGATCGCCCACCTTGGCCGTGTAGTCGCCGATGATCAGCACGGCGGTGTGGCCGTACTGCTGGAACTGCGCGAGCTTGCGGAGCACCACCGTGTGGCCGAAGTGGATGTCCGGGGCGGTCGGGTCGACCCCCAGCTTGGCCCGGAGCGGACGGCCTTCCTTGCGCGCGGACACCAGACGATGCAGCAGGTCTTCCGCGGGCAGCACGTCCACGCAGCCGGTGATCAGGTCCTGATACTGCTCGTGGAGGTCGGCGGGCACCGGCGGTGAAGGCGTGGGGCTCATGGTCCTCTCAGCTGGTCGGCGTGGGCCGCGACGCGGGCCAGGATAACACAGGGGTTTTTCGCCTCGGTCGGGCCGCCCCGGTCACCGGCGGACGCGGATCATGCCGGAGCAGGGGATGATCTCGACCCCGGCCCGTTCCCAGTGGTCCAACACGAGGTTCATGCCCAACGAGTCGGAAGCCATGTGGCCGGCGATCACCACGTTCAGGTGGAGCTTCTGCGCCTTCTTCCGGCGATCCTCCCCGATGTGCATGCCCACGATGGTGCCCACTCCCGCGTCGGCGATCCGCTCAAGGGAATCCGCCGGGCCGGACGTCCCGCCGGTCATATCCACCATGACCCGTCCCACTCGGGCGTCCTCCTCACCCTGGAAGAGCAGGGGTCCGGTGCCCTGGATCACCGCTTCCCGGTACTCCGGGATGGTCTTCAGCATCGCGATGAGCTCGGCCACGGTCGCGCCCTCGCCCAGCTCGTCGCAACGGTCCTGAACATAGGACTGCGCATGGTTGTCCGCCGGCGTGTGGCAGCAGAAAAAGGGCAGGTCCAGCAGGCGCGCGGAGGCGACCGCCTGCTCGTTGTTGTTGGCGTGGAACCCACGCTTCACCTCGCCGCGGCGCTCGCCCAGCACCAGATCGCCGTAGTGGATGGGCACCCCGAAGCGGTGCCAGATGTCGGCCATCACCGGCATGACCAGGTCGAGGTCGGCCAGTGCCCGGCCTTCCGGATGGTGAGCGACCACCAGATCGATCGGACGGCCCTTCTCGGTCAGACGGTCCGCCAGAAGAAGCTCGGCGACGCCCACGTCGATCCCCACCAGCACCCGCCCGACCTGCGCCCCCGGCGAGCCATAGAGGATCCGCGCGTCGGTGTAGGGGTTGGTCAGCCGTTCTTGGTCGAACTCCCAGCGGCGCTCTTCGGGCAGGGCGTCCAGCTCCTTTCGTGCTTCCGCCAGGATGCGACGGACCCCTTCCTCCCCGCGGGGGTCGGCCTCGCGTCCCACGCGGACGGTCAACTCGTAGAGCTCACCCAGTGTCGCCATCCTCACTCCTCCTCGGTCGACTCGCCTTCTGGCCCTTCTCTGACCGGCTCGCCGCGGCGGGGAGGCCGCGAGAGGAACCGGCTTCCGGGGACGATGAAGCGCAGCGGGAGCTCCGTCGCCCGGCTGATCCCGATGCGGGCGGTGCGCTCGACCGGGGGACGCACTCCGTCGTCGAGCAGCACGACGCCGGACGCGGGGCCCAGGGGGAGACCGTTCCACTCGAGGCCGGCCCCCAGTGCCTGCCCCACCCGGCCCGGTCCTGACATCAGCAGCGCGGGCGGGAGCCTGGCGGCCCCGTCGCCGCGGTTCCGGCGCAGCACCGACGTGTCGCCCAGCGGCTCCAGGGCCCGCACCAGGATCCCGGTGCCCACCCCGTCACGGTAGCAGACCAGGTTGACGCACCGGTGGATGCCGTAGCTGACGTAGACGTAGAGGGTGCCGGGCGGGCCGAACAGGCCGGCGTTGCGCGGGGTCCGACCCCGGTGGCCGTGAGAGGCGGGGTCCACCACGGGCAGGTAGGCCTCCACCTCTACCAAGCGTCCGCCGCCGACGCCGTCGCGCCAAAGGACGAGGCCGATCAGCCCGGGGGCGACCTCCTCGGCCGGCCGGGCGAAGAAGGAGGCGGGCACGAGGCGGCCCGGCGGGCGTTCGAGGGAACACCCGGCAGTCTCGGGGGAAGCGACGGCCACGAGCGGGTTCAGCGCGGCAGTCGCGGGAGGGCGGCCGCCTGCGCGCGCAGCCGAGCGAGGGCGCGGGCGGCCTCATCGAGCTGCTCGGCTACCCGCGCCGGGGCCGTCCCGCCCGGAGAGACCTTTGCCGCCACCACCCGGTCGAGCGCCACCGTCTCCGCGTACCCCTCGCCCAGCAGGGGGCTGATGGTCAGCAACTCGTCTGCGGAGAAGTCGCTCAGACTCTTGCCCGCGGCGGCCGCGTGGGCCACCAGCCGCCCGGCGACGTGATGGGCCTCCCGGAAGGGGAGCCCCCGGGCGACCAGGTAGTCGGCCACGTCGGTGGCCTGCGCGTAGCCTCCCTCGGCCGCCTGCCGCGCGCGTTCCCGGTCGAAGCGGAGCGAGGCCACCATGGCGGTCATCGACTCCAGGCACAGGTCCAGCTCCTCGCGGCTGGCGAAGAGGGCGAGCTTGTCCTCCTGCAGGTCCTTGTTGTAGGCCAGGGGCAGGCCCTTGATCAGCGCGCCGAGCGTGGTGAGGCGCCCCAGGAAGCCGGCGGCCTTGCCCCGCACGAGCTCGGCGCCGTCGGGGTTGCGCTTCTGCGGCATGATGCTGGACCCGGAGGTCCAGGCGATCGGGCAGGGCGGCGAAGCCGAACTCCTGGGTGGTCCAGAGCACGAGCTCCTCCGCCAGGCGGGAGAGCCCCAGGGCGCAGGAGGTGGTGGAGGCCAGGTACTCGAAGGCGGTGTCCCGGGCGGCCACGGCGTCCATGGCGTTCCAGGCGACGCGCGCGAAGCCCAGCTCCGCGGCCACGCGGGCGCGGTCCAAGGGGTAGTTGACCCCGGCCAGGGCGCCGGCGCCGAGGGGCATCGCGTGGAGGTCGTGCCAGCGGAGCAGCCGATCGGCCTCCCGCTCGAAGAGGGCCACGTAGGCCAGCAGGTGGTGGGCCAGGAGCACCGGCTGCGCCCGCTGCAGGTGGGTGTACCCGGGCAGGATGGCGTCCTGCCCCTCCTCCGCCCGGCGCAGGAGGGTGTCCATCAGGTCCAGCAGCCGCCCCAGGTGTCCGGCGACGGCCGTCCCGCAGGTAGAGCTGGACGTCGAGGACCACCTGGTCGTTGCGGCTGCGGCCGGTGTGGACCTTGCCCCCCACCGGTCCCACCAGCTGGGTGAGCCGCCGCTCCAGGGCCATGTGCACGTCCTCGTCGGTCGAGTCCCACGCGAAGGTACCGGCTCGCACCTCCTCGGCCGACGCGGTCCAGGCCGGTCACCAGACTGCGTCCACCTCCTCCGCGGACGAGCACGCCGATCGAGCCCAGCATGCGGACGTGCGCCCGGGAGCCGGCCAGGTCGTAAGGGGCCAGCACGTGGTCGTAGGGCAGGGAGGCGTTCAGGCGCTCGAACAGCGGGGCCTGCGGGTCGGTGAAGCGTCCGCCCCAGGGCTTGGCCCGCGGAGCGTCGTCCGGGGCGCTCCCGGATGCGGGGTCGGTCTCGTCCCGCGCTCATGGCCCGCTCCGAGGGGCTAGATGAGCCCCATCTCGCGCCGGCCCCAGACCTCGAGCGGCAGGCCCCACAGCTGGCAGAAGCCCTTCGCCGCCTCGTGGCTGAAGGTGTCGCCCGTGCTGTAGGTGGCCAGTTCCTGGAGATAGAGGGAGTGCGGCGAGCGCCGGCCCATGACCGTGCAGGACCCTTTGTAGAAGAGCAGGCGGACGTCGCCGGTGACGTACCGCTGGCTCTCGTTGACGAAGGCGCGCAGCGCGTCGGACAGCGGGTCGAACCACTGCCCGTCGTAGATCATGTCGGCCAGCTTCTGCTCGACCCCCCGCTTGAAGTGGATGAGGTCGCGGGTCAGGGTGAGGTCTTCCAGTTCCTTGTGCGCCTTGATCAGCGCCAGCGCGCCCGGGACCTCGTAGATCTCGCGGCTCTTGATGCCCACCAGCCGGTTCTCCATCATGTCGACCCGGCCGAAGCCGTGCCGTCCGCCGATCTCGTCGATGCGGTCGACCAACTCGGCCAGGCCCAAGGCCTCACCGTCGAGGGCGACCGGGGTGCCGTGGTCGAACGAGACGACGACCTCGACCCCCTCGTCCGGAGCCTGCCGGGCGTCGGCCGTCACCGTGTAGGCTTCGGCCGGAGGGCGTGGTCCAGGCATCCTCCAGCTCGCCGCACTCGATGGTGCGCCCCCAGAGGTTTTCGTCGATGGAAAAGGGGTTCTTCTTGCTGAGGGGGATCTCGATGCCGCGGGCGGCCGAGTAGTCCAGGATCTCCTCCCGGGTCATCCCCCACTCCCGGGCCGGCCCCAGGATGGTGAGCGAGGGATCCAGGCAGCGGATGGAGACGTCGAAGCGCACCTGATCGTTGCCCTTGGCCGTGCAGCCGTGCGCGATGACGGTGGCTCCCCGCTCGTGGGCCAACTCCACCATCTTCTTGCAGATGAGCGGCCGAGAGAGGGCGGATACCAGCGGGTACTTCTCTTCATAGAGCGCGTTGGCCTTGAGGGCCTCCAGGGCGAAGTCCTGGGCGAACTCCTCCCGCGCGTCGATGATCACCGCGTCCACGGCTCCGGCTTTCAGAGCGCGCTCGCGCAGAGCCTCCAGGTCCTTGGCCCGGCCCACGTCGACCAGGGCGGCGATCACGTCCACGCCGTACCCCTCTTGCAGGTAGGGGATCATGGCCGAGGTATCGAGACCGCCAGAGTAGGCGAGGACACACGTCTCCTTGGGCATTCGGTCAGCCTCCCAGCTGTTCCAGATACTCCGCCAGGGCCTGCGCGGCCGCGGCGTCTTCCGTCACGATCAGCACCGTATCATCCCCGGCCACGCAGCCCAGGATGCAGCTCATGCTCGAGTTCGTCGATCGCCCGGCCCATGCCCGGGGCGGTGCCCACCTCGGACTTGAGCAGCACCAGGTTCTGGGCCGGCAGGACCGCGGTGGCGAACTCCTGCAGCATGCGGCTGCAGGCGGCCTCCGGGTCGCGGCGGGTCTCCGTCTCCGGCAGGACGTAGACGCGGCCGGCCCCTGCGGTCCCGGCGCTTCAGCAGACCCAGCTCCCGCAGGTCGCGGCTGATGGTGGCCTGCGTGATGTCGCAGCCGATCGCGCGCAGGGCCTCGACCATCTCCAGCTGGGTCCCCACCCGCTGCTGGGTCACCACCGTCCGGATCAGATCCTGCCTGCGCCGCTTGCCCAGCACGACCGCTAGTCTCCGGCGTAGCAGGAAGGCCAGGAGCGCCTTCTGCGCGTGGAGCCGGTTCTCGGCCTGGTCGAAGACGACGGACTGCGGCCCGTCCATCACCTCGGACGTGATCTCGTCGCCACGGTGGGCGGGCAGGCAGTGCATGACGATCGCCTCGGGCAGCGCTCGCCGGAGCAGGTCCGCGTCCACCCGATAGGGCTCCAACGCCTCCCGCTTCTCCCGATCCTGGCTCTGGCCCATGCTGATCCAGACGTCGGTGTAGAGCGCGGACGCTCCCTCCACGGCTTTGCGCGGGTCGCGTTCCACCCACACGCGGGTGCCGTGGCCGGGCGGCCAGCGTCTCCGCCTCCTCCATCAGCGGGGCCGGGAGGTCGTAGCCGGCGGGCACGCTCAGGCACACGTCGATGCCGGCCATCGCTCCGGCCATCGCCAGCGACGCGGCCACGTTGTTACCGTCACCCAGGTAGGTGATGGTGCGGCCGGCGGCGTCGGGAAAGCGCTCCCGGAAGGTGAAGACGTCGGTCAGCCCCTGGCAGGGGTGGCGCTCGTCGGTCAACGCGTTGACCACCGGCACCGAGCCGAAGGCGGCCAGATCCTCCACGTCCTGCTGGGCGAAGGTCCGGATGACGATGCCGTCCACGTAGCGGGACAGGACCCGCGCGGTGTCCTCGATGCTCTCGGACTTGCGCATCTGGATCTCCTGCTCCCCCAGGAAGAGGGCGCTCCCGCCCAGTTGCTCGATGCCCACCGTGAAAGAGACCCGGGTGCGCGTGGACGGCTTGCTGAAGATCAGCGCGATCGTCTTGCCCCGCAGCACGTCGCCCCCGGGGTCGGCCTTCCACCGGGCGGCCTCGGCCAGGACGTGCCGCAGCTCGTCGGGGCTGAGGTCGGTCATCCGGCGGAAGTGCCGGACGGCCCGTTCGTGCCCGCTCATGCGCTCCTCCTCGTCCCCGAGGCGGCCAGTCGCTCGAGCAGGAAGGCCCCCACCCGGTCGACCTCCTCCTCGGTCACGATCAACGGCGGCAGGAAGCGCAGGGTGGTGTCGGAGGTGGCGTTCAACAGGATGCCCGCGTCCAGCGCGGCCGCCACGGCGTCCCGGGCGCCACCGGCGGTCAGATCGATCGCCGCCATGAGACCCAGGCGCCGCACCTCGGTGGCGGCGCCGCCCTCCACGACGCGTCGAAGCCAGCCCTCCAGCCGGTCGCCGCGGGCCTCCACCCGCTCGAAGAGACCGGGTTCCTCCAGGAGGTCGAGGACGGCCAGCGCCGCCGACGCGGCCACCGGCCCGGCGCCGAAGGTGGAGCCGTGCTCCCCGACACCCAGCACGCCGGCCGCCCGCCCGCCCACGACGGTCGCCCCCATGGGAAGACCGCCCGCCAGGCTCTTGGCGATGGTGACGATGTCGGGCAGCAGCCCGAAGCGCTGGTAGGCGAACGCAGCGCCGCAGCGGCCCAACCCCGTCTGTACCTCGTCCAGGATCAGCAGGGCCTGGTGCTGCTCGCACAGTTCCTGCACCTCCTGCAGGAAGTCGGCCGGCAGCACCCGCACGCCCGACTCGCCCAGGACCGGCTCGGCCATCACGGCGGCCACTCGTCTGGACCGGAAGGCCCGGCGCAGCGCGTCCACGTCGCCGGCGGGCACGTGCAGGAAACCCTCCACCACCGGGCTGAAGGCCCGCTGTTTCTCCGGCTGGCCCGTCGCGGAGAGGGTGGCCATGGTGCGCCCGTGGAAGGAGTCCTCCAGGGTCACGATCACGCCCCCGCCCAGGAGCCGGGCCCGCTTGCGGGCGATCTTGATGGCGGCTTCGTTGGCCTCGGCCCCGCTGTTGCCGAAGAAGACCTTGCCGCCGTTGGTCAGCGACGAGAGCCGCGCGGCCAGCCGGGCCTGGGGCTCGGTGTGGAAGAGGTTGGAGCAGTGGATCAGCCGGGCCGCCTGCTCCTGGATGGCGGCCACCACGCGCGGGTGGCAGTGGCCGAAGTTGTTGACCGAGAGACCGGTGACGAAGTCCAGGTAGCGACGGCCGTCCCGGCCGACCAGCTCGGACCCCAGGCCGGCGACGACCTCCAACGGCTGGCGCGCGTAGGTGGGCAGGACGTAGGCGGCATCGAGCTCGGCCACCTCCGGCGAGAGCCGGGGCGCCTCGCTCGAGACGGGTGTGGCGGGAGGGGTCGCGTCGGCGGTCATGGTCTCTCCCCGGCCAGGATCTTGGTACCCACCCCGGCGTCGTCGGTCAGGATCTCCAGCAGCACCGAGTGGGGCACGCGGCCGTCGATGATGTGGGCGGCCTCCACCCCGGCGTCGAGGGCGGCCAGCACCGCCTCCAGCTTGGGGATCATCCCCCGGCTGACGGCACCCCCCCGCATCAGTCCGCGCACGTCGTCGGCGGTGCATTCCGAGACGTAGCTCTCCGGGTCGTCCAGGTCGTGGTAGAGGCCGCGCACGTCGGTGAGGAAGATGACCTTCTCCGCCTGCAGGGCCGCCGCCAGCGCGCCCGCCACCGCGTCGGCGTTGATGTTGTAGCTCTCCCCCGCGGCTCCGGCGCCCACCGACGCGACCACCGGGACGTAGTCGGCCTCCAGCAGGTCCAGCAGGTCGGTGTTGACCGACACCACCTCGCCGACCTGTCCCAGATCGATCTCGCTGCCGTCCTCCCGCCGGCGCACCAGCCGGCGCGCCACCATCAGGCGACCGTCGTCGCCGCCCAGGCCCACCGCGGCCGCGCCCTTGTGGTTGATCAGCTGCACGATCTCCTTGTTGACCTTGCCCACCAGCACCATCTTGGCCACCTCCATGGCGGCCGGGTCGGTGACGCGCAGCCCGTCCACGAAGGTCACGGGCAGGCTGAGGCGCTCCATCATGGCGCTGACCTCGCTGCCGCCCCCGTGCACGATGATGGGCCGCACGCCCACGTAGCGGAGCAGCACGATGTCGGTGGCGAACTCCTCCTTGAGGTCGGCGGAGCTCATGGCCGCGCCGCCGTACTTGATCACCACCGTCTTGCCGCTGAAGCGCCGGATGTACGGGAGCGCCTCGAGGAGCGTCTGCACCTGCTTCTGGTAGAACTCGCGCACGCTGACCCCGCTAGGTGTGGTACTCGGCATTGATGGTGACGTACTCGTGGCCCATGTCGGAGAAGAACACCTCGTCCGTGCCCGGCCCGGTGCCCAGGTCGAGGAGGATGTCCACCTCGCTCCCCGCCATCAGCGCGGACAGGGAGTCCCGTTGGCCGTCGTCCAACGGGCAGGGGAGGCCCTTCTCCACCAGCCGCACCGTGCCCAGGTCCAGCGCGACCTCGGGGAAGCTGCGATCGGGCAGCGCCGCACCCACCGCGCTGAGGATGCGCCCCCAGTTCGGGTCGCCGCCGTAGAGGGCGGTCTTGACCAACGCCGAGTCGGCCACGGCCCGAGTCGCCCGCTGGGCGTCCTCGTCGGTGGCCGCCCCCCGGACCCGCAGCCGGGCCACCTTGGTCGCCCCCTCGCCGTCGGCCACCATCATCAAGGCCAGCCGCAGCAGGAGCGCGCGCAACGCCGCCCCCAGCTGGGCGGTGCCCTCCGGCGAGAGCAAGAGCCCCGGAGGCGCCGTTGGCCAGGAGGAACACGCAGTCGTTGGTGCTCATCTGCCCGTCGACCGAGATGCGGTTGAACGTGCGGCCCACCTCCCGGGCGAGCAGGCTGCGGGCCACGCCCGACTCCAGGCCCGCGTCCGTGGTCACCACGCAGAGCATGGTGGCCATGCCGGGTGCGATCATGCCGGCCCCCTTGGCCGCGCCCGCCAGCCGGACCACCCCGTCCCGGGTGGTCACCTCGAAGGCGCACTGCTTGGCGAAGCGGTCGGTGGTGATGATGCTCTCGGCGAAGGCCGGCCCACCCTCCGGGCCGAGCGAGGCGGCCGCCGCGGCGATCCCGGCGGTGGCCAGGGCCGGATCCAGCGGGACCCCGATGATGCCGGTGGAGCCCACCGCCACCCGGGCGGGCGTGGTGCCCAGCGCCTCCGCGCACGCGCGCTGCATGTCCCGGGCGACGGCCAGGCCGGGTCCGCCGGTACAGGCATTCGCGTTCCCGCTGTTCATCACCACCGCGGCGAGCGAGCGCAGCGAGACCTCCCGCCGGCTCACCAGCACGGGGGCCGCGGCGAAGGAGTTGCGGGTGAAGACGGCCGCGCCGGCGGTGTCGGCGCGGTGCTCGGCGGCGACGGCGACGATGCCCAGGTCCTTGCGGCCGCTCTCCTTGATGCCGGCGGCCACACCCGGCGGCCACGAAGCCTCGGGGGTAGGTCACGCCGGGAGAGACGCCGCCCGGCTCCTCCAGCCGCACGCCGGTGGGCAGCGAGAGGAACGTCGAGGTCTCCGGGTGCCGGACGACCGGATGGTCGGGTCCCACCGCCCGGCTCACCTCCGCACCTCGAGCCCGGTGGTCTCCGGCAGCCCCACCATCAGGTTCATGTTCTGCACGGCCTGCCCGGAGGCGCCCTTCATCAGGTTGTCGATGGCCGAGATCACCTTGATCATCCCGGCACTCCTATCGAGGCGCAGCGCGATGCGGCAGGCGTTCGTGCCCTGCACCTCGCGCAGGCTGGGCGTGGGTCCGACGACCTCCACGAAGGGCTCGCCCTCGTAGGCGGTCCGGTAGAGCTCGTAGAGCGAGTCCTCTTCCCACCCTTCCAGGCCCTCGGCGGGGCGCACGTACAGCGTGGAGAGGATGCCTCGGTCCACGGGCAGCAGATGGGGCGTGAAGCTGACGGCGACGGGGCTCCCGCGAGCAGGGAGAGCTCCTGGACCATCTCCGGGGTGTGCCGGTGCCCGACCTCGCTGTAGGCCCGGAAGTTGTCGTGCACCTCGGAGAAGTGCGTCTTCTCGGTGGCCTTGCGGCCGGCCCCGAGACGCCCGAGGCCGAATCCACCACCACCGGGGAGGCCACCAGTCCCCGGCGGGCCAAGGGCAGCAGGCCCAGCAACATCCCCGTGGGAAAGCACCCGGGGTTGGCCACCAAGCGGCAGCCGGCGATGTCGGCGCGATACACCTCGGGCAGTCCGTAGACGGCCTCCCGCAGCAGACCGGCCGCCGGGTGCTCGAAGCCGTACCACTCGGGGTAGAGCCCGGCGTCCTTCAGCCTGAAGTCGGCGGAGAGATCGACCACGCGCACGTCCCGCTCCAGCAGCTCGGCGACGACCGGATGGGCTTGGGCGTGCGGGTAGCAGACGAAGGCGACGTCCGCGTCGCCGGCGGAGGCGGGGTCGTAGGCCGCGTACGTGCCGTCCACCCGCAACCAAGGAAACACGTCGGCCACCTGCCGGCCCACGTACGACTGCGAGGTGAGCGCGGCCAAGGCGACCTGCGGGTGCCGGGCGAGCAACTCGGTGAGCAGGGCTCCGGTGAACCCGGTCGCCCCGATGACGCTGGCTTTGATCATGACGCGGTCCCTCTCCCCCTCCGGCACGGCGTCGCCGCACGCGGTGCATAACTATACAGTCCGGAGTGCACCGACGCAAACGGCCGCCTCGCCCCGGTCTGACGGCACGGCCGCCCTCCGTCCCGGTCTCGTCGCCGCAGGCCGGGCGGCGGAGAGACGATCGAGCCGCGCGAGCTCGGCCCCCATCGCGTCGCGCAGGCGTGGCCAGCAGCCGCTCGCGCACCTCGTTGACCTCGGCCTCGCTCAAGGTGCGCTCCGCGGAGCGGAACACCAGGCGAAGGGCCAGGCTGCGCCGGCCTTCGCCCACCTGGCTGCCCTCGTACACATCGAACACGCGGACGTCGTGCAGCAACGGTCCGGCCGTCTCGCGCACGGTGGCGACCACCCGCTCCGCCGGGACGTCTCGCGCCAGGACCAGGGCCAGGTCCTGCTCGACGACCGGATAGGTCAGCAGGTCCTCGAACAGGGCGACGGCACCGGCCTGGGCCACCAGGACGTCCAGATCGAGCTCGGCCGCCAGCGCGCCGGCGGGCAGGTCGAAGGCCTTGAGGACCAGCGGGTGCACCTCGCCCACCCAGCCCGAGCGGACCGGCCGGGCAGGCCACCGCGGCGCTCTTCCCCGGATGGAGGAAGGGCTCCGTCGCCGGGCCGAAGGAGGCCTGGACCCGGAGCGCCCCCAGCACCCGCTCCACCAGGCCCTTGGCCAGGAAGAAGTCGGTGGGGACGGCGGTGCGGTTCCACGATTCCTCGGTCCACTCGCCCTGCGAGCAGGAAGCCGACCCGGCGCACCTCCGCCGGCAGCACGGCCGCCGCCTCGCGTCCCTCGGCCCGTGCCATCTCGCTCAGCGGGAGCCGGGAGTGGAAGGTCTTGCCCGACTCGAAGAGGTGCACGCGGTCCTCGCGCAGGGCGCGGTTGTGGGCGGCGGCGGCCAGCAGGCCGGGCAGGAGCATGGTGCGCATCACGGATTGGTCGCTGCTGAGCGGGTTGGCCAGCGGGACCGGCCGCAGACGCTCGTCGTCGGCGGGCAGGCGCAGCAGCGGCAGCCAGGCCGGGTCGGTGAAGGCGTAGGTGATGACTTCCGAGAGGCCCGCGCTCTGCAGCAGATCCTCCACCTGCCGGATCCTCCGCTGTTCGGGGGTCAGGCCGCCCCGGCCCCGCCGGGCGGGCATGGTGGGTCGGAGCCGGTCGACCCCGTGGATGCGGGCCACCTCCTCCACCAGGTCGATCTCGCGCACCAGGTCCTGCCGGAAGGTGGGCACCGTGACCAGCAGGGCCTCGGGAACACCGGCGGCGGGCTCCTCGTCGGCCTCCAGGCCTGCGTCGTCGCCGGCCCAGGAGGCGAGGGCCACCCCGCACCCCAACCGCGTCAGGATGTCGCGTATCTCGCCGACGGGGATCGGCTTCCCCGAGGACCGCCTCCACGCGCTCCGGACGCAGCGACACCTGCCACGGCCCCACCTCGGCGACGAGGACGTCGACCGTCCCCGTGGAGACGGTACCGCCGCAGATCTCGGTCAGCAGGGCGCAGGCCATGTCCAGCGCCGGGAGCGCCAGGTTCTGATCGAGCCCTTTCTCGAACCGGGTGGACGACTCGCTGCGCAGGCCCAGAGCGGCCGACGTGCGCATGATGGACGGCCCGAAGAAGGTGGCGGCCTCCAGCAGGAGGTCGGTGGTCCGGTCGGTGACCTCGCTGTCGACGCTGCCCATGATGCCGGCGATGACGGAGGGCTTCTCGGCGTCCGCGATGACCAGCATGTCCTCGGTCAGGGTGCGGGCGGTGCCGTCCAGGGTGGTGATGGGTTCGCCCGGCCGAGCCCGGCGGACGATGATCCGCCTCCCGGCCACGCGTGTCCAGATCGAAGGCGTGGAGCGGCTGGCCCAACGCCCACATCACGTAGTTGGTGACGTCCACCACGTTGTTGACCGGCCGCATGCCCGCGTGGGCGATGCGCGCCTTCAACCAGGGCGGGGACTCGGCGATACGCACTCCCCGGATGACGCGGGCGGCGTAGCGCGGGCAGAGGTCCGGGTCCAGCACCTCCACCGCGATGTCCTCCTCCGCCCGCCGCGCGGCCATGGGGAAGCTGAAGGTGGAGCGTTCGTCGAAGGGGGCCAGGGTGACCGCCGCCACCTCGCGGGCCAGCCCTTGGATGGAGAGGCAGTCCGGCCGGTTGGGCGTGACCTCGACCTCCAGCACCGCCTCGCTCACGGGCAGGTGCCCCATCAGCGCCTCGCCCGCCTGCCATTCGGGGGGAAGCACGAGGATGCCCTCGCTCTTGGCCTCGTAGCCCAGCTCCGCCGCGGACATGATCATGCCGGACGACCCTATCCCGCGCAGCTTCGCCTCCTTGATCACCATCCCATCGGGGAACCGGCCGCCGGGGAGCACCACCGGGACGGTCTGTCCCGCCTCCACGTTGGGGGCGCCGCACACGATGGTCCGGGGCTCCCGTTCGCCCACGTCGACCCGGCAGACGGAGAGCTTGTCGGCGTTGGGGTGCCGTTCGCAGCTCGAGCACCTTGCCCACCACGAAGTGGGTGAGGTTACCGTCCTCGTCCGAGAGGCCCACCATGTCCACCCGCTCGACCTCGGTGCCCGTCATGGCCAGCCGGGAGGCCAGCTCCAGGGGGTCCAGCTCGATGGGCACGTACTCGCGCAGCCACGAAAGGGGGGCCTTCATCCTTCCTCCAACTTAGAACTGGCGCAGGAAACGGAGGTCGTTCTCGAAGAAGAGGCGCAGGTCGGTCACGCCGTGCTTGAGCATGGCGATCCGCTCGATGCCCATGCCGAAGGCGAAGCCGGTGTACTCCTCGGGGTCGTAGTCCACGAACTCGAACACGTTGGGGTCCACCATGCCGGCGCCCAGGATCTCCAACCACCCGCTGCGCTTGCAGAGCCGGCAGCCCGCCCCCTCGCAGACGAAGCAGGAGACGTCCACCTCCACCGACGGCTCGGTGAAGGGGAAGTAGTGCGGGCGGACCCGGATGCGCCGGTCCTCGCCGAACATCGCCTTGGCGAAGGCCTCGAGGGTGCCGACCAGGTCGGCCAGGGTGATGCCCCGGTCGACCACCAATCCCTCCACCTGGTGGAACATCGGGGTGTGGGTGGCGTCGGAGTCGCGGCGATAGACCCGGCCGGGCACGATGACGTAGACCGGAGGAGCCTGCTGCTCCATCACGCGCACCTGCACCGGCGAGGTGTGCGTGCGCAGCAGGATCTGGCCGGCCACGAAGAAGGTGTCGTGCAGGGAGCGGGCCGGGTGGTCGGGCGGATGGTTGAGGGCGGTGAAGTTGTAGTAGTCGGACTCCACCTCGGGTCCCTCGGCCACCGCGTACCCCATGCCGACGAAGATGTCCTCGATCTCGCGGCGGGTCTGGGTGATCAGGTGGAGGTGCCCCACCGGCAGCGAGCGGCCGGGCAGGGTGACGTCCAGGCGGTCGCGCTCCAGGGCGTGGACCAACTCGTCGGCCTCCAGGTCGGCCTGGCGCGCGGCCAGGGTCTCCTCGAGCGCCTTCTTGACCAGGTTGCCCAGGCGGCCCACCACCGGGCGTTCCTCGTTGGAGAGCTGAGGGATGCTGCGCAGCAGGGTGGTCAGCTCGGCCTTGCGGCCGAGAAAGCGGATGCGCACCTCTTCCAGGGCGTCGAGGTCGGCGGCGGCGTCGATGGCCGCCACGCCCTGCGTGTAGATGGTCCGCAGATCGTCGCGTTCCAGCTGGGCCAGGAGGCTGTCGTTCGCGGGGATGGCTCCTCCTCTCGGTTGAAGGGCTACGCTAGCAGACGGCGCTAGGCCTGGCCAGAAGCGGTCCGGCCGGCACGAACGGAGGCGACCTCGTAGAGCAGGATCGTCGCCGCCATGCCCACGTTGAGCGAATCGAAGGCCACCTGCCGGATGGCGACCGTGCGCAGAGCGGACCCCAGCGCCGGCAGCTCTCCCCGTTCGGAGCCCATCACCAGCAGCACGCCGGCGTCCGGCGCCAGAGCGGCGGCGGCCTCCCGGGCGTCAAGGTCCCCCTGGGGATCGGCGGTCAGCACCTCCGGGCGCCGCGCGCCCCGCGCCTCCTCGGCCTCCAGCTTGGCGGCCAGATCCTCGGGCGAGACCTCGACCACGATGCGCAGCAGGAACTGCGCCCCCATGCCCGCCCGCACCGCCTTGGGCCCGTACGGGTCCGCCGTGCCGGGACTGACCGCCAGCCCCGCGGCGCCGAAGGCCACGGCGCTGCGCACGATCGTGCCCACGTTCCCCGGGTCCCCCACGCCGTGCAGGTAGACGGTCACCCCCGTGAGGTCCAGGTCGCCCAGGCTCCAGGAGGGCAGCTCGAACACCCCGATGACGTCGGCCGCGCCCTGCAGGCCGCTGGCATACTGCAGGGTCTCCTCGTCGCAGACACCGATGTCGATCTCGTCCTCGCGGGCCAGGTCCAGGAAGCTCTGGGGCAACCGCTCGACGCAGGTCGGGCCGGACCAGCACCTCCGCCGGCTCTTCGTCCACGTCGGCGGCGGCCTGGATCAGGTCCAGCCCCTCCACCACGAAGAGACCCTGCTCCCGCCGGTACTTCTTCTTCTGGAGCTTCCGGACGAGCTTGACCGACTGGTTCTGCCGCCCGGCGATGGTGCGGATCATCGGCCTCCCCCGGAACGCGGAAAGCGCCCGCGTACGCGAAGCGCTTCCTCGAGTGGACGCCCCACCAAGGAGCGCTCAGCTGTCCTTCGGGTCACGAGCGGGTGCCGAGGGCTTCCTTCACCTTGGTCGCGATCTCGGCGAACGCCTGCGGCTCGCGCACGGCCAGCTCGGCCAGCATCTTGCGGTTCAGATCGATGTTCGCCTCGCGCAGACCGTGCATGAACTGGTTGTAGCTCAAGCCGTGCATGCGCGCGCCGGCGTTGATGCGGGTGATCCACAGCCGGCGGAAGTCCCGTTTGCGGGCCTTGCGGTCCCGGTAGGCGTACTCGTAGGACTTGAGCAGCTGCTCTTTGGCCTTCCGGTACGTCGAGCTGCTTCAGGCCGTAGTAACCCTTGGCTTCCTCGAGGGCCTTGCGCCGCTTCTTCTGCGCATTGATGCTTCGCTTTACCCGTGGCATCTCTGGCCCTCCTACGAACCGATCAGGTCTCTGGCGCGCCGCGTGTCGGCGGCGGTGAGCGGGCGGTCCTTGCGGAAGCCACGCTTCTTCTTGCTCGACTTCTTCGTGAGCAAGTGGCTGGACATGGCCTTGCGGCGGAGCAGCTTGCCCGTCCCGGTGACCTTGATCCGCTTCTTGGCGCCGCGATGCGACTTGTTCTTCTGCTTCATCCTTCTCCATCTTCCTCGTAGCCGGCCGTGGCGCTTTGGCTTGTCTCCCGACAGGTCCGCTTCCCGCGCGGCAGGCGGCCAAGATCGTCCGGTCTCCCATCGACGCGCCGTCACCGGCGCGCAGAGGGTCAGCGCTGGGGCACTTGCTTCTTCGGCGCCAGCATCATGACCATGTTCCGGCCGTCGAGGTTGGGCTCGGACTCCACCTCGCCCAACTCGACCAGGTCCTCGGCCATCCGTGCGAAGCAGCCTCTCACCCAGGTGCGGGTGGACCAACTCCCGTCCCCGGAACATGATGGTGAGCTTGACCTTGTCGCCATGCTTGAGAAAGCGCTCGACGTGGCCCTTCTTGCGTCTCGAAGTCGTGGTCGTCGATCTTCGGCCGGAGCTTGATCTCCTTGATGGTGATCGTCGTCTGCCGCTTGCGGGCTTCCTTGGCCTTCTGCTCTTGCTCGTACCTGTACTTGCCGTAGTCCATCACCTTGCAGACCGGCGGATTGGCCATCGGGGCCACCTCGACCAGGTCGAGGTTCAGTCGGTCGGCGATAGTGCGAGGGCCTCTTTCAGATTGACGATGCCCACCTGCTCGCCCTCGTGGCCGATCAGCCGGACCATGTCCGCGCGTATCCGCTCATTGATTCGTACCGTGTCGGCTATGTCCGCGGTCACCTCCCCCCGGGTGTCGCCCGGGTTGCTGCTGATGCACAAGAAAAGCGGTAGCCTGCGGCCACCGCTCTACCAATACGCAGGCGGGCCGCCCGCAGGCGACCGCACCGCTCGCGTCCATATGGTGGACCCGGCGCCAAACCTCGGCGCAGGGTGGGGAGGCCGGTGGCTCCCGCTTTATGCGGGAGGAGTATAGCCGCACGCGGCCCCGGTGGCTCAACCGTCCAGCGTCGACTCGGCGGTCCACGTCGCCGCCGGGCACCTCGGCCGCCTCGAGCAGGAGCGTGACCGCCTCCTGCCGGCTCCGAGCCGCCCAGGTCGCCGTCGGCGCGGGAGCGGACCGACACCGTTGCCGGCGTCCACCTCGCGGTCGCCCACGATCAGCATGAACGGCACCTTCAGCATCTCGTTGTCCCGGATCTTGCGCCCCACGGATTCGGTCCGCGCGTCGACCTCGACCCGCAGCCCGGCGCGGAAGAGCTCCTCTCGCGCCTCCCAGGCATACTCGTTGTGCCGATCGGCCACGGGGATGACGACCGCCTGCACCGGGGCCAGCCAGGTCGGGAAGGCGCCGCCGTAGTGCTCGATGAGGATGCCCAAGAACCGCTCGATGCTCCCCAGCACGGTGCGGTGGATCATGACGGGGCGGTGACGCTGGTTGTCCTCGCCCACGTACTCCATGTCGAAGCGCTCGGGCATGGCGAAGTCCAGTTGGCAGGTGGCGCACTGCCACGTGCGGCCCATGACGTCCTCGATGTGAAAGTCGATCTTGGGGCCGTAGAAGGCGCCGTCGCCCGGGTTGAGGGTGTACTCCAGCCCGCTGCGCTCCAAAGCGGAGGTGAGGGCCCCTTCGGCGGTGGCCCACATCTCGTCGGTGCCGATGGATTTCTCGGGGCGGGTGGACAGCTCCAAGTGGACGTTCTCGAACCCGAAGGTGCGGTACATGCGCAGGGTGAGGGCGATGACGGCCAGCACCTCGTCCTCCACCTGCCCGGGCAGGCAGTAGAGGTGGGCGTCGTCCTGGGTGAAGGAGCGCACCCGCATCAGGCCGTGCAGCACCCCGCTCAGCTCGTGCCGGTGGACCAGGCCCAGCTCCGCCATGCGCAGGGGGAGGTCCCGGTAGGAGTGCTGCTCGGACTTGTAGACCAGGATGCCGCCCGGGCAGTTCATGGGCTTCACCGCGAAGTCCATGTCGTCGATCTGGGTGAAGTACATGTTGTCTTTGTAGTTGTCCCAATGGCCGGAGCGCTCCCACAGCGCCCGATCGAGGATGATGGGCGTCTTGATCTCCTCGTAGCCCGCCCGGCGGTGCTCCTCGCCGCCAGTAGTCCAGCAGGGCGTTGATCACCCGCATGCCCCGGGCGTGAAAGAAGACGAACCCCGGGCCCTCGTCGTGGAAGCTGAAGAGGTCCAGCTCCCGGCCCAGCTTCCGGTGGTCGCGCTGGCTTGGCCATCTCCAGCCGGGCCAGATGGTCCTCCAGGTCCTTCTTCGAAGGGAAGGCGGTGCCGTAGATGCGGGTGAGCATGGGCCGCTGGGCGTCGCCCCGCCAGTAGGCGCCGGCGGTGGAGAGCACCTTGAAGGCCGGGATGCGCCCGGTGTCCGGCAGGTGCGGGCCCCGGCACAGGTCGAGGAAGTCGCCCTGGCGGTAGAGGCTGATGATGGAGCCCTCGGGCAGCTCGTCGATGATCTCCGTCTTGTAGGGCTCGTCGGCGAACAGCGCGAGCGCCTCCTCCCTGGTGACCTCGCGCCGCTCGAACGGCTCCCGCGCCTTGATCGCCCGGTTGGCCTCCTGCTCGATGCGGGCCAGGTCCTCCTCGGTGATGGGCTGGGGGAACTCGAAGTCGTAGTAGAAGCCGTCCTTGATCGCCGGACCGATGGCCACCTTGGTCCCCGGGTAGGCCCGCGTGGCCGCCTCCGCGAGGACGTGGGCCGACGAGTGCCGCAGGATATCGATGCCTTCCGGGGTAGCCAGCGTCACGATGGCGACCCGGTCGCCTTCGTGCACCGGGGCCGTCAGGTCGACCACCCGGTCACCCACCTTCCCGGCGATCGCGGCCTTGGCCAGCCCGGGCCCGATGGTCTGGGCCACGGTCCTGACGGTCGCGTCCTCCGGGACGGTCAACGGGGAGCCATCGGGCAGAAAGACGTTCATGGAGCCTCTCGGAAGTCGCTTGGATCAAGGCTTCGGAGTATAGCAACCGGGTCGGACGCCTCCGGGACGACCGTCCGGTACGCCCTCCGCAACCTTGACCGTCACCGCAGTCGGGCTTAGTGTCCCAGGACACAGGCGAAGGTGCAGGCATTCGGGGACGACGCGGATATGGCTCTTTCGGGGCGAACATCGATGGAAGTGCCGCTCACCCGGCGCGAAGCGCTGGAGGACCGGTTTCGCCGATGCCTGCAGGGATCGCGGCGTCGGCTGCCGCTTCTCGGCGTCCTGGTCTTGATCGTTGCGCTCACTGGGGTCACGGCGACCATGGTGGAGGACAAGCCGCTCTCCCCCGACGGGCGAGAGAACGCCGCCCTCAGCTTCCACCTCTGGACCGACGGCCGCTTCTCCGAGGACGGACGCACGCCGTCCTACCTGCGGGAACCGCTGGCGATCGCGGTCACCGCCGCCTACATGGCGTGGTTCACCGACATCCCCGCGTCCGCCACCACGGAGGAGCTCTCGACCGACCCCCACTACCTCGGGCAGATCATCCCGATCAACCTCTACTACGTCGCCGGGCTCCTGTTGGCGGTCTGGTGGCTCTCCTGGCTGCTCACGCGCTCGCACCTGGTGGGCGCCCTCTCGGTTGTGGGCACATGGGCGTTCTTCACGCCCAGCGCCGGGAACCTGCTGACCGAGACGGCGGCCGGCCTCGCTCTCGTGCTGGCGAGCGGGGCGATGGTCCGGCTGGCGCAGACCCGGCGGCTACCGTCCGCCGCGCTCGCCGGCGTCCTGCTGGGCGCCGTCGCTCTCACCAAGGCGGCCGCGCTCTATGTGGCCCCGGTGGCGATCCTCGCCCTGGCGGCGAGCCTGGTGCTCTTCGGGCTCGCCTCGCGCCGGCGGGCCCTGGTGCTGCTGGCCGTCGCCACCGTCGCTTTCGCCGTCACCGTCACCCCCTGGATGACGCGCAACTACGTCCGCTTCGGCGACTTCGCCATCGCCCAGCGGGGGGGCCTGGTCCTCTACACCCGCGCCCTCAAGGATCGGATGACCGCGGAGGAGTACGTGGGCGCTTTCTATGTCTATGCTCCCGTGCCTCTGCGGGCGCACCTGTTCGAGCCGGTGCTCGGCTTTCGCCCGGAGGACCTCGAGAAGGGCGGCCGCTACGAGCGCCTGATGCGCTTCCCTCCAGGGGAGCCCCAAGCGGTGGCGGCGGGCGAGGTGGAGCGGGCCATCAGCTTCTTCGGCAAAGCTTTGGCCACCTCCAATCGGCTGGGCGAACAGATGATCGCCGCCGGGCGCCCGAAGAGCGAGGCCGATCGGGTATTGCAGAAGCAGGCGGAGGACCTGATCGCGGCCGCCCCCGGTCGGCATCTCGCCACGACGCTCCCCTTCGCCTGGAGAGGCCTGTGGCCGTTCCCATTCCTGGATCGATCCGGTGCCCGCTACCTCTTCCTCGTGGCGGCCGACTTCCTGGCCTTCGTCACCTTCCTCGCCCTCCCCCTCCTCGCCGTCCGGCGCAGACGAGCCGACTGGCTGGCTTTCTCGCTGTTGGGCGTCGGGTTCTTCTGGTTCCACGCGCTGGCCACGCACTTCATCCCGCGCTACTCGGTGCCGTTGGTCCCTCTCGCCGTGGTGTCCGTCGCGGTGGTGGGCCAGGACCTCGTCAGGCGGGGCGCGTTGCCATCCATCCGGCGGTCCCACTCGAGTTGCGGTGAGGGCGATTCGTGACTACGTTGGTCTCAGAATGGTCCCGATCGAGTCCTCGACCGGGGGTTCGGTGTCACACGGGAACGATGATCCTCCGCCTCTCCCCCGCCAGGCCGGGGCGTGCTCTCAGCCTCGGCGTTCGGTCTAAAGTACTTTTCGTCACCGCCTTCTCGGCAAGACCCCGCCCTCATCCGCGGGCTGGTATCGGCTACGTCGCACCGCTCGACGACATCGTGGACCGCGCGCACGGTCTCGGCTACCTGACCGTCGTCGTCTACACCAACGGCACGCTTCCCCTCCGCACGTCCGACGAGTCGGAGATTGCACTTCTGCCCACGAGCGACTTCTCTCCATTCAGTCCCCGGCAGCGAGCCTAACTCGGGCAACTGACGTGAGCGCGACCCCCCCTCTCCCACTCCTATGTCATGGCGCCGAGGTCGAACTGGTCGAGCCTGCAGGGCGGGCGCGCTCTTGCAGTTGCTGGAAGGCCTCTCGCAATGTCTGGATGGACCCGGCCTCTGGGTAGCGCACTTCGTCCACCTCCGCCCGCGCGCTCATCGACTCGGCGAGGCGCTTCCGGTCGGTGAGGTCCGGGACGAACGCCTCGATGCTCGCAGGTAGCGGATTCGCGGCCAGGGGAGCTAACAGCTCCGGATGGTCCTCCTTCAGATCCTCCTTGAGGCGGGCGAGAGCCTCGTCCTTGCTTACGTACTTGACCCAGACGACCCCCGAGGCGGAACGGATCTCTTCCGCCAGTTGTCGGGCAGCCTCCTGGTCCACGCCGTCCTTGAGGTAGATGACGAGGTGGGCGTCACCCCGCAGGACCTGCTGCCCAAGCGCATAGAGGGCTTGTGATGCACTCTGGTAGGAGCTGAAGAGACCGTACGCGCCCTCGGCGGCGTCGGCTAGCGGCCAGTCGATGACGAGTTCCCCGCGATCGAGCCGTGACATCAGCGCTTGGATGTCGCTGAGCAACTGCGACCGCTCGGGATCGAGGGTCCCCCCGGCTGTCGTGGCGGTGGCGCTTGCGGCCGGTCCCTCGGAGGGTACCCGCAGCAGGCGGTCCGTCACCTCAAGGATGGCTCCGGCAGTCGGCTGCCCCGCGCTGGACTGCATGAAGGCCTTCCTTCCCTGGTCGGTGGCCTCAAGGAGCATCACCGTGCTGAAACCGAGGGCAGGCGGATGAGCCTTCCAGTCCACGTACGGCCCCCTGATCCCGGAGATCTCCAGGACCTCTCGAAAGGCGTAGAGGGAGTTCCCGTAGCCGACGAGGACGATCGGGTCATGCCGCTCGAAGTACTGCGTGCGGAGCCAGTCCATGTCCACCGTGCCCGCCGAAGCTTTGTCGACCGCCCGGTCCACCGAGGCCTTGTCGATCCAGATCGCGGTCCGGCCCTGGGCCGCGGCTTCCAGGCCGGCCTGGTCGTGGACGACAATCACTTCGGGGTGGGCTCGGAGGTCGTCCGGCGTCAGCTGAGCCCCCGTGCTTGGAGCAAGGTAGACAGCCCGCGGCCCGTTCGCTGGGCGGGCCGCTGTTTCCGCTGGCATCTCATCGGTGATGAGCAGTGTCGTCGCCGGGCGAAGCGCGTCCCACAGTGCGTAGCCGCCCGCACCGACCGCAAGAAGCACCACAGTCGTCGCTAAGGCAAGAACGGAGCGACGCCGCCGGCGCGCTCGGCGGCCCCTGGTCTCGATCTCTGACCAGGCCGGGGTATTCACCACTCTGGGGACGGCGCGCTGCAGTTCGTCTCGTAGTTGTTGGTCGTCGGTCATGTCACACCTCCAGGAACCGACGCAGAGCCTCTCGCCCGTCGTGCAGATACCGGTTGACCGCGCCTTCGGAGATGCCCATCGCCTCGGCGACGTCCCTGACGGGCAGGTCGGCGACGTAGAAGAGGGCCACGGCCACGCGCTGACGGGGAGGGAGCAGACGAACGGCCGCGGAGAGGTCGAGATGATCAGGCCGGGGCGGATCGACGGACACAACGGGAGGGCCGAGACGGAGTAGGGCCCGGGCTCGGTACCCAAGCCGCCGGCGTCGGTCGATCAGTCGGTGGATCGCCACCCGGCGGACCCAAGCCGCCGGATTCTCATAGGCGCCGATCCTGCCCCACTCCACGTAGAGCCGGACGAAGGCGTCCTGAACAGCATCCTCAGCCGCTTCTAGACCCGCGCCCAGGGACAGTGCCTTGACCAGCGACGCATACTCCGAGCGGAAGAGGGACTCGGGGGATGCGTACCGCGGCGCAGCGGCACGGGAGGCGACGTCCTCCCTCTCCGCTTGCGCGTGCCAATCGACCAACATCGTCATCCGTTCGCCTCACCGCCGTCTGCGTTCCCTACTCTACACACGCTCGAGTGGGCGGCCAGCTTGTGCGGACTGCGAGACTCTCTCTCCAACAGCGAGACGCACAGTGAGAAGAGACCGAGCGCACCACCAGACACGCTTGGTGAGTCTCAGAAGAATCCGTTTGGCCGGGGCAAACAACCAGTATTTGCAGCCGTATTACCACCGATGACAACAGAGACGGCGACGGGACGGAGTTTGCACTTCTGCCCTTGCCGGCCGATTCTTGGGCCCGTTGGGTCCTCCCCCTGACGCTCGACCCTGATCTCGGAGACCGACCGGCCTGACAGCCTCCTTGACCGTTCGAGGTCCGTTCCCGATAGAGTGCTGGGACCGCGTTCTTGAAGGGGAGGGAGACCGACTGATGACCGAACGACCTGACCGGCCCCAGTCGGTCGACTTGATACACGGGAGCGAGGAAGCTGGGATGCGCTGGCGGTCGGCTCTCTTGCTGGCTCTCTGCGCAGGTCTCGCCTTACTCTTCCTTGGTGGATGCGGGTCCGGGGACTCCGCTGTCTCCACAACGGCTGCCTCTGCGCGTCCCGTCTCCACCTCCACCGTGACCAGTCTTCCCAGGGCGGAGGCACAGCGACTCGATAGCCTACCTGCGAGAGAGGTGGTCCGCGAGTACTTCGCCTCAGGAAGCCTTGATGTGGAGTACTACTTGAGCGCCCCTCCCGAGCAGCAGCGGTTGCGAGCGCCCCATACCGTCCTCAACCGAGAGCGAGAGGGAGGCATCGACGACCTCGTCATCAGCGGCGGGACGAAGAGTCCGGGGCTCCAGTCGTACGACCGCACCGAATGGCCGGAGCAGCTGCAGTTCGAGGTGACGTACACCTCGCTCAAGACGAACAACATCGGAGAGCCGCCCGGCGAGCGACACTTCTTCGTCTATGTTGGGCGCCAGCGCTCGGATTCGCCTTGGAAGGTCCTGTCCGTCGGCACTGGTCCCTAGAATAGAGCGCTCTGCCGCGCGGCAGCTGGGTCGTAGGCAGAAATGCGCAGTCATAGGAGCCGGGACTTCGAGCCGGCAGCGAGCGGGTAGAAGCCTCAGCGTGGACAGGCACCGGTGGATAGGTCTCGTGCGACTCACCTCGTGGATCCTTGCGGTCCTCTCAGCGCTCTCCGCATGCGTATTCGTGTTCGCCTTGATCTATGTCTTCTCTGCGATCGTCTTCTCGTTGGCCGTGTCTGCTCGCTTCGTTCTCATGGCTGTGGTTCCGCTTGCGTTCTCGGTCGCGTGTGTGGTGACACTTTGGTGGCTGCAGCGGCGCAGGATCAAACCGGCTGAGGCGTCGAATTCCCCATCTTCCTGTTAGTTCGGAGACCCGCCGGCACCGGCCGTTCCAGGCCGCCGCATTCCCCGGGCCCGCCGTCGAAGGTCGAGACCGGCGTATGCGGACCCCATCTGGGTCGGCGGGTGTGTCCCTCGGAAGAAGACCGCGACCGAGCCAGCCAGAAACAGCACGTTTTGCTGGGCCATTGCCTTCAGTGATGACGGACTACGGAGCGGTCGGAGTTCGCACTTCTGCCACCTCTGCCAGCGGGATGAGCGTGGCCGGGACGTAAGCCGAGGACGCCCGCTTGACGCATACTGCAGGCCGTGCTGCCTG
Organism: uncultured Actinomycetota bacterium; assembly: GCA_963796315.1. Lineage (GTDB taxonomy): Bacteria > Actinomycetota > Thermoleophilia > RBG-16-64-13 > RBG-16-64-13 > CAWCLH01. Next base: position 328,895 of record CAWCLH010000020.1, on the reverse strand, counting down.
ACATCCCCAACATCTTTCCATTACACTGCGAAGTGCGACAGAGTCGGCGTCTCTTGCGACGCCGTGCAGGTCAACGAGGAGGATGGGGTCCGGATGAGTGGAGTGACGGAGCCGGTGCTGGTCGGTGGCTACCGGCTGGGACGGCGGCTGGACGTGGCCGGGTCGGCGGAGACATACCAAGCGACCGGGCCCGGCGGGAAGGTGGTGGTGCTGAGGGTGCTGCGGGACGTGTCGCCGGAGCTTGCCGCGGGCATGTCCGCGCGACTCAAGACCGCGGCCGGGCACCCGGGCTTGATCATCCCGAGCGCGTGGGGGCGCGACGGGGACGACTTCTACGTGGTGCGCGACTACGTCCCGGGCATCGACCTCGAGAGCATGATCCAGGCGGGAGGGCCGCTGGAGCCGTCGCTCGCGGTCCGTTACGTCGCGCAGGCCGCCGCGGCGGTGGCCGCCATCGAGTCCCAGGGCGTCTCTCACGGCAACCTGAAGACCTCCAACCTGCTGGTCTCGGCCGAGTCCGACGAAGTGAAGGTGGTGGGGTGGGGCATGGCGATCGCCGACATCTTGCCCGAGGGGGAAAGCCGAGCAGCGGCGACGGCATACTACCTCAGCCCGGAGCAGATCCAGAGCGACCTGGTGATCCCTCAGTCCGACGTCTACGCGCTGGGAGTGATCCTGTACGAGCTGGTGACCGGAGCGGTCCCGTTCGACGGCACCTCGGCCCCCGAGGTGGCCCAGAAGCAGGTGAACATGCCGCCCGCCCCGCCGAGCCGGCGCCGGGCCGGCGTGCCCGGGTGGATCGACAAGATCGTCGTGCGGGCACTGCAGAAGGACCCCGCCGCCCGGTACCGGTCGGTTGAGGAGATGAGGCAGGCGCTGGCAGGCGCGGTGTAGTTGAGCCGCCTTGAAGCTGAGCTGCCAGGAGCGGGGCACCAAGACACGGAGCGAGGGAGAGAATGACAGAAGGAGCGACCCCACCTTCCGAGCAGAGCTCCGCCTCCCACCGTCGCTTGGCCGAGCTCATCGGCGGCTACCAGGTGAGCGCCGCGATCGGCGCATTCGCCCGCCTCGGCGTCGCCGACGCCCTGGCAGATGGTCCGGCCACGAGTGCGGCGCTTGCCGCTTCTGTCGGCGCCGACGCGGGTGCGCTGGCCCGTCTTCTTGACGCCACCCTTGCTACCGGCCTGTTCACGCTCGGCGACGATGGCCGCTACTGTTTGACCGCTCTGGGCGATCTTCTGCGCACCGACGTCCCGGGCTCGCTACGCCGCTACGCAGTCGACCCTCTCTACCGACCCGTGGCGCTGGTACGCCTACGGACACCTCACCCACACGCTGCAAACCGGCGAGCCCGGGCTCGTAGCAGCCCACGGGTGTCGCTTCTGGGACTATCTGGCCGCTCACCCGGAGACGGCAGCCTCCTTCGAAGAAAGCATGGCCCGGATCGGAGCCGTCCGCGATCAGGCGGTCGTTGCCTCGGTCGACCTCAGCGGCTTTCGCTGCGTGGTTGATGTCGGCGGCGGTCGAGGCGGTCTGCTGTCGGGCCTGCTGACCGCATACCCTCGTCTTCGCGGAATCCTGTTCGATCTGCCCGGCGTGGTGGAGGGCGCCCGTGAGCCACTGCGGGAGGCCGGCCTTGCTGAGCGCTGCGACGTCATCGCCGGCGACTTTCGGGAGGCCGTCCCCCCGGGGGGCGATGCCTACTTCCTCTCCTGGATCCTGCACGACTGGGACGACCCTACCGCGCGGCGCATCCTGGCCCGCTGTCGAGCGGTGATGGACGAGGGGGCCCGCGTGCTCGTGGTAGAGATGGTCCTTCCCGAGGGAGATGACCCCTCGGCGCCCGCTTTCAAGCGGCTTGTCAGACAGGCTGATCTCGAGATGCTGGCGGTGGTGGGCGGCCGTGAGCGTACGGCGGGCGAATTCGAGCAGTTGCTCAACCAGTCCGGCTTCGCGCTCACGCAGATCACGCCGCTGAAGGGCATGCCTTGGAGCGTCGTCGAAGGCACTGCGATCTGACTCGGGCCCACTTGCTCCCCGACTTGGACCGGGTAGCGGCGGCGCAGTGAGTGAATCGTCCCAAGAGTGTTTGTGCGGTCGTGCGCAACGCGTTCGGCGCAGTCAGAAGGAGGTCCAACATGCTTGTTCGTCCGGAGACCGATCGGGATGTCGATGGCATCCGCGAGGTCAACATCATCGCCTTCCAGGGTCACCCCTACAGTCAGCAGACGGAACATCTCATCGTGGAGGCATTGCGGGCGGCGGGCGCCTTGGAGTTGTCGCTCGTCGCCGAGTCCGACGGCGAGGTGGTGGGCCATATCGCGTTCTCGGCTGCCGAGATCGGCGACTCGTCGACGGGCTGGTTCCTGCTCGGGCCGGTGGCGGTCCGGCCGGCCCGCCACGGCGAGGGGGTCGGACGCGCGCTGGTGGAGACCGGTCTTGCTGCACTGCGCTCGCGGGGAGCCTGCGGGTGCGTGCTGGTCGGAGATCCGGCCTTCTACGCCCGTTTCGGATTCATGCAGTATCCGGGGGTGAGCTGGCCCGGCGTGCCCGACGAGAACGTGCTCTGCCTCCTGATGTCCGGTGAGATGCCGGCCGGCGAGGTGGTACATCATCCTGCGTTTCTGGCCAGCACGTAGGCCGGCCAACCCGGCGGCCCTCAGAGCGAGCGGGCCTTTGTTCTTGGGAAGAACTTGGTCACAGAAATGAGCAGCCCTGCAACCGAGAGGAAGATGAACACGACCTGATGGACGTGGTCTTCGCCGGGTGGGAGTCCCCATGCCAGGTGGGCAATCCAGAAGGCCGGGTAGTACCACAGAGTGACCCACGCCCATCGTTCGACTTGCCTGAACGGGATCACCGTTATGGCAAGACCGAACAGCCCCATCCCCACCGACGCGACCCCGATCGCACGTAGGGAGAGTGGGTCACTGCTGCCTGGCACAATGGCGGTCACCAGACCGAAGACAAGGATGCCGACCCCGCTGGCGCCGAGTGAGATCCACGCTACCGTGAACATGAGGTCTGGCGTTTCCGCGTTCTGTTGCGGGTCCGATCGGCCACGAGTCTCCCGGGTCGCGCCGACGTCAGTCCCTGCGCCGGCAATGAAAGGCCCCAACCACGAAGCCGGACCGACGAGTGGGCTTTGCGGGGCGGACATCGAGTTCTCTGACGACACCCGTTAAGAACCCTCCAGTCTTAGTGTACAGCCCAGGTGGGGGCTTGCGGCAAGCCCCGGGTCGTGCCGCATAATGAACGCCGCACTTCGAAAAGTACGGGCACAGGAGTCGAAATGGGTGTGGTCTCGACGCCTCAGGGACCGGCTACGGCGCGCGGCAGCGGAGCCGCGCAGCATGAGAGGAGCAAGTCGGTGGCAGCTACCGAGGATCCGAGTCCGCAGCGGTTCTACCATGGCACACGGGCCGACCTGAAGCTGGGAGACCTGATCGAGCCTGGCTATCGCTCCAACTATGGGAAGAGGAAGCAGGCAACCTGGGTCTACCTGACCGGCACTCTGGACGCGGCCGTCTGGGGGGCGGAGCTGGCTCTCGGCGAAGGTCCCGGCAGAATCTACCTCGTGGAACCGACGGGCCCGATCGTGGATGACCCCAACCTGACGGACAAGATGTTCCCCGGTAATCCGACGAAGTCATACCGCTCTCGGGAGCCTCTGCGGGTGACGGGCGAGTGCACGGACTGGCAGGGGCACACCCCCGAAGTGCTCAAGGCCATGAAGGACCACCTTGAAGAACTCAAGCGACTCGGTGTCGAGGCGATCGACGACTGAGTCGCTCCTCACTGCGAGGGAGGCCAGCCGTCGCTTCAATCACGGGCGGAAATCTCTCGGGCGGCCTAGTCAATACGGAAGCCGCCTGTCCCACAGAACGCAACGAGCTGGCGCAGAAGTGAGTCGTCTTCGGGCGGCTGCATCGGCGAGACTGGCCTGCGCAGCATCGCACTAAGGTCGCGGGTTAGCTTGTCAGCGAGCGCCTTTTCCCCGTCCTTCCGTTCGGGATCCGCCAGCGCCGAAGACAGTGCGACCGCGAGCGCGATGGCGTCATCATGTCTGACATGCTGGCCGTCGTTCGAGTCGTAGCAGCCGGACCACTGCCCAGCTGCAACTCCCTCAGGCGGCAGGGTGCCGGTGGGTCGCCAGCCGTACGACTCTGCGAGATTGAGATAGAACGCCCAGCCTATGCCGCTGAACCGCAGTTTGGTACCGGCGTCACTGGTGAGATCAAAGCCCATTTCCCGCTCCTCTACTTCGACTGTAGCTCCCCTCATGATCGCCCAAGCAGATGGTGGCACTTCCGCACGGGTCCAGAAAGGCAACCAAGTGTTCGAGGAACTCTGGCGGGAGCATTCCAAGATCTCATCGACTATCGCCGCAGCCTCCCTTAAGAGGCCCGGCGGCGACCGATGAAAGGCCAACTGCTCTGGAACCAAGAAATCGTGGATTACCAGCAAAAGAGCCCCTTTGACGTCCGGGAAACGAACGGCAAAAGGGGCTCTTCGTACACCAAGGTGGGCGCTACAGGATTTGAACCTGTGGCCTCTTCCGCGTCAAGGAAGCGCTCTCCCCCTGAGCTAAGCGCCCGTTAGCCGCGCAATGATACCTCACCCCCGGGAGGCCGCAAGACCGGGGGGCTCTCCAGGGTCTCCCGGCCCGCCTCGAGCCGCTCACTCTTAGTAGTAGACGTCCACCGGCATGCCGATCGGCAACTGCGGATAGAGCGCATCCGTCGCCCAGCACGGCACCCGCACACAGCCGTGGCTGGCCGGGTAAACCGGCACCGAGTACGGCCCCATGAATGGCGATCCCGCCATTGAAGTAGGAGGGCTTGTACAGCAAGCCCAGGCTGCTCGCGCCACCAGGGCATCTTGCGGATGATGCGATAGTGACCGGGAGGCGTCAGCCAGCCTGCCGTCCGGTGGCGACGGGCAGGATCTTCCAGACTCGCCCGTTGTTGACCATCAGGAGCACCTGTCGGCTGAGATCCATTTCGGCTCGGTTGCCTCCGGCGCCGAGCCGGGCCGAGGACTTGGGCCACGAATATGCGGCACCAGACCTGCGGCCCGGCCTGACCGTCCCGGCTGAGACGTTCGACCTTTTGGAAGGCCATGACCGCGTCTTTGGTCGCCTCATCGTAGGTGGTGTTGACCGCTCCCGGCACGTAGTGGAGCGATCGGAGCTTCTCCTCGAGCCAGCCGACCAGCGGACTGTTGGAGCCGATGGAGAGCACCGGATAGGACGCTTCCGCGGGCACGGTCGGCGGCGGGGTGGTCTTGGGTGCCAGGGGGGTGAACAGTCCCCGGTAGATCATCCCGGCCGCCTGGGCGCGGGTGATGGTGAAGAACGGATAGAAGCGGCCGTCCGCGTAGCCTTCGACGATGCTCAGCCTGACGCTGTTCGCCATGCCGAACCGATGGGCCTGGCTGATGAAGCCGCGGTCCTTGAAGCCGCCGAGCCAGCTCTCGACCTGTTGGTCGGTCAATGTCAGGTCGACGGTGGGCGTGGTCTCCTTGCTCTGCTGGTAGCCGACGGCGCGGACGATCAAGGTGGCGGCCTGCTGACGGGCGAGGCCCGAGGCCGGAGAGTAGGAGGTGGCCGAGGTCCCGGCGATCAGGCCGGCGTGATAGAGACTGGCCACCGGACCGTAGAACCAGTCGGACCCGTAGACGTCGGTGAACGGCTCCGTGGTCGCCGCCGGCGGCTTGACCGCTCGGGCCAGCATGGCGGCGAACTGCGCTCGGGTGACCGTCTCGTACGGACGGAACCGGCCGTCCGTCCCGCCCTGGACCACGCCCTTGGCGGCCAGCTGGTCGACGGCCGTGACGAACCAGTCGGTCGGTTTGACGTCGGAGAAGGCCGCTGCCGCCGGCCCCACTCCCATGACCAAGACCAGCGCCGCGGTCACCACCGCAGACATCGCCAACACGCGCGCTCGCCTCACTCCTGCTCCCTTCGTCGGGATGGACCACCACGGGTGACGTACCACCATCATCAAACGGTCGAACCATTTGGTTTGTTGCATGCTAGCAGGCGAGGAATGGAAAAAAGAGGCGCCTACACTGAAAAAGACGCGGCGGGTGAGAAGAGAGGCGTCCACCGGAAGCGCGCCGGATCTCACCGCCCACTCGAAGTCAGCGCCGATGGCCGTCCCCTCGGTGCCGAAAGCATCGCCCTGGGCGTTGGTCCCGGTCATGGGGTACGTCACTCGGACCCGGCTTGTACTCCTCACGGAACCCTAGACCTGCCGATACCGGGCTTCGGCCAGTCCGTAGACGCCGAACATGATCAGTCCCAGGGCCGCGAGCATCACCACGGGACGTCCATACGAAGTGCCCAGCATGGTCTTCAGCGCCGCGTCGATCCCCCCCGCCTTCGCCGGAGAGTAAGTCCACGCGGCCGAGATCACGAACACCCCCACGAGTGCGAACACCAGCCCTCGCCCCACGGTGCCAAGAGTCCCGAGAATGCGGATGACCTTGCGAGTCGGGGCCGGCGTCGCCTTGAAGTAGCGCATGAAGGCACCCTGCACGCCCTCCACGATCATGAAGACAGAGATGACCACGATCGCGGCCCCGATCAGTCCCACCAGGACGCGGCCGCCGGAGTGCGCCATCACTCTGGCTGACAACGCCTGTTGTTTTGCGGACTGCGACTGTCCCCCGCCTCGTAGGACGGACACGGCCGTGAAGGCCAACATGGCGTACGCGATGCCGCTGCCCGCCGCACGCAGGCGTGGCCCCGCCTTGCGTCCTTCGCCGGTCACCCCGAACACGGCTTCCGAAATGCGCCACAACGAGTAGCCGGCAAAGCCGATCGCCAGCAGCAACACGACGATCCGCCCGAAGGGCTGAGAGGCCACGTGCGTGAGGGCACCGCTCTGGTCCACTTCCGTCTGATGACCAAATGCCAGCATCACCGCCAGTGCGCCCATGAGGAGGTAGATACACCCGCGGGCGGTGAGACCGGCACGTGCCAGCCAACCCATCGGTCGGCTGTCCGCAGCCTCCTTCGCGGCGTCTGCTACGGTGTTCACACCTTGGCCCGGGCTCCCCTGCGTTCATCCCCGCCTCGCTTCCTCCACTCCACCGCCAGGAATCGGGATGAGTCCGTGTACCCTTCCTCGGCTTCGGGGCAAACGGGACCGTCACCATGAAGGGGGCGGGTGGCCGGACAGACCGCGGGGCGCGCGGCCGGCTCACAGCCAATCCAGCCGCCGGAAGAGCACGTAGAGGCCCAGGGAGACCCCGACCATCAGGGCGGCGGAGGACACCACCCCCCAGATGCTGGCGAAGCCGGGATAGGGGACGTTCATGCCGTAGTAGCCGGTGATGAGGGCGGGGACGGCGACGATGGCCGCCCAGCTGCTGACCTTCTTGACGATCAGGTTCTGGCGGTAGTCGCGCAGGGTGAGATCCGTCTCCACGATGGTGCCGACCAGGTCCCGCAGCGAATCGGACGTCTCGCTGACCCGCAGGATATGGTCGTAGACGTCTTCGAAGTAGGGACGGAGGTACTCGGAGACGGCCATGTGCTCGCGCCGCATGAGGGCGCTGACCGCTTCGCGCAGGGGCACGACCAGCCGGTGGAAGCGCACCGTGGCCCGGCGCATATCGAACCACTGCCGCTGCTCGGACAGCTCGAGGGGACGCTCGGAGAAGATCGCGTCGCTGACCTCTTCGAAGTAGGTGTCGAACACTTCCACCGCTTCGAAGTAGCCGTCGACGACCACGTCGAGCAGCGCGTAGAGCAGGAAGCTCACCCCGTGGACAGCGAGGTCGGGGGAGCGGTCCAGGCGACCCAGCACCGGCTCCAAGGGGAACCCCTTGTCTTTGCGCACGGTGACCAGCCAGCGCTCGCTGATGAACGCGTCGATCTCGGTCACCTTGAGGTCCCCGAGAGCGGGGTCGACGCGGACGCCGTGGCACGATAGGAACAGGTGCGTGGCGTACCGATCGAGCTTGGGCCGCTGGTGGGGGCCGAGGGCATCTTCGACGGCGAGTTCATGGAGGCTGAGCTCGGACGCGAGCTCTCGGACCTGCCCGACCGAGGGACCGCAGACGTCCACCCAGACCACGGTGTCGGACTCGTCCAGGTACTCCGACACGTCGGCGATGGGAAAGCCCTCCGCGTCGAGCACACCCTTGCGGTACACCCTGGTCAGGATCTCGCCCATGCGTTCCTCCCGCTGACGGCCCCGGTCCTCGAGGCGATTTGATTCGCCGGTCGCCCTCGTCGGCGAGGCCACAGTACACCGTCACCACCTCGCTCGCGACTCCTTGGTTCGCCCGGCGTGAGCGTGATCCACGGCGCTGTCCCTTCCCCGAGCCGAGGAATAGCATGGGGGTAGGTCTTCTTGCGGAAGTACGCAGGAAAGGGGGAGTCATGAGCACTGGACTCACCGGCACATTGGTCGAGGACCGCGCCGGACCGAGCGAGGTCTCGGCCCTTCGTGACCTCGACTTCTTCCGAGGTGTGCCCCAAGTCCGACTCGAGCACGACGGTCACGCGTTGCGCGTGCCCACCTTCTACTACGACGTCACGCACTTCTACGTCGCCCTGCTGGCGCCGCTGGACCGTCTCGCCGCGCTCCTGCCCTCGCCAGAGCTCCGGCCGATGCGCGCCACTCCCCGCCACGGCGTCTTGCACATCGGCGTCTTCGAGTACCGGGATAGCGACATCGGCCCTTACAAGGAGGTCTCCCTCACGGTTGCCGCCACCCCCGGCACGTCCCTCCCGGTCGGGACCGGCCTCTTGAGGGCCATGAAGGAGGGGCCGACCGGTTTCATCTGGCAATTGCCGGTGACCACCGAGATCGCCCGGGTCTTGGGAGTGGATCTCTTCGGGTTCCCCAAGTTCCTGGGAGAGATCGATATCGGCGTGGAGGGAGCCTGGGGTCATTGCCGCCTGAGCGAGGACGGGCGACCGATCTTCGACCTGACCGTGAAGCTGCCCTCACCCCGGCCGGACGACCGGTACCAGTACCACACCCTGTCCCTGCAGGACGGGCGCATCGTGCGCGCGGAGGTCAACGTCAATCTGCGGAAGCGGGGCGTGCAGCGATTGCGGGTCTCGGCACGGCTCACCTTCGGCGACCACCCGGTCGGGCGCATGCTCGACGGCCTGGGGATCGGGCGCGCGCTGGAGGTGGCCTACATGCCGGCGATGCAGTCCATCCTCACGGGGCCGATCGAGGGGTATCCCGCCTGAGGAGGCGCGCCGCTTCGTGCTCTGCGAGAGTCTCCCGCAGGGTCCCAAGCTCGCCCAGTGCCGCCTCCAGCCGCGCGCGGCTCCCTTCGGGCTCCGCGAGCAATCGCTCGACCAACGCCAGCTCCTCGGCGATGAATATCTCGGCCTGCTGGGTCATCTGCTCGATCGACTGGCCCACGGCGTCCGACCACTGCCCGGCCAGGCGCACGAGGTTCTTCTCCGTCTCCCAGGGGAGCTGTCCGCGAAAGCGGTGCAGCACCAACGCTCGAAAGACCGGCATGGGGACCAGGAACCAGAGGAGCTCGATGGACGTGTCCAGGGGACGGTCCGTCCGGATGTCGGGCCGTTCCGGCTCGTCGACCAACGGCTCGAACTCGGTCCTCGGAAGGCGCAGGCCCAGCGCCGCCTCCAGGTCGGCCGCCATGCGGTCCTGGAACGCGGCCACCAGTCGGGTGAAGCTCCGGGCTGCCTCGACCACGTACTCGGAAAGGGCGTCCTCGTTCTCGTGCGACACTCGGAGGAGCACCGGCTCCAGTGCCTCCTCGAGCCAGCGTCGATAGGCGATCATGGTCTTTCGAAGGTGCCCGCGCCAGCTGGGGGCGTGCGCATCGAACTGCTCCTCGAGACCATGTGCGATCTCGCCGCGCCGCTCGCGGAACAGCCGAGTGGCCTCGTCCCGGGCCCGGATCCGCAGGTCGCCGCCCAGGACCCGAAGCTCGCGCCGCCCCTGCTCCACGTGGGTGCGTTCCTGTGCCACGAGCGCGGCCAGCCCGCGGCGCGCCTCGTCGGTGGCCAACGCAGCCGCCAGGCTCACTCGCAGGTACTGTTCCGCCTCCTCGAGGACGTGGTTCAGCTTGTGGATCACGATCGCTCGGCCTGTCCCCTCCCCGGAGGTCACGAGACGGGCGAGGTAGTCGCCGACCCGCCGGCGTTCCTCCTCGTAGCCGGGAAGGATGGCGAAGGGGAGCACCGTCGGTCGACACGCCAGACGCTCCTCGATCTGGTCCTGTACGAATCCCACCACCCGCTCGAGCTCGGACCGCGCGACCAGGTCACCTTGGTGAGAAGGACGACGAGCTCGGGCGTAAACGCGGCCACGTCGGCCAACAACCGGAGGTCCCCCTCGCCCAAGGGCGGGTCGACGCTCATCGCGACCAGCGCGACTCCCACTTCCGGGAGCCAGTCCATGGATGTGCGCGTGTTGTGCGTGAAGACGCTGCCGAGCCCGGGGGTGTCGACCAAGCGCAGACCCTCGTACGGCGCGAGCGAATCCAGTTCGAGCTCGACCGCGCCCACGCCCTTAGCGTTGTCGGGATTCAGGCGCTCGGTGACGAAGTCGGCCACCGCGTCAAGCTTCACCGGGGAGCAGCGGCCGTCCAAGTACCGGACCAAGGCTCGATCGGCGGCCCCGTACCGCAGGTGCGTGACGACGGCCGTGGCGGGAAGTACGTCCGCGGGAAGGAGCGGGCGGCCGATCAGGTGGTTCAGAAAGGAGCTCTTCCCTGCCTTGAAACGCCCGACGACCGCGACGGTAAGCAGGGCGGGGTCGTTCAGGGCACCGCGCGCCGCCTCCACCGGACGGAGCAGCGGGACCAGTTCGTACTCCGACACCAGAGACAAGAGTCGAGCCGTAGCTGATTCGAGTGGGGCCGCATCGAGAGTCCCGCCACCTTCGGCCCTGCACGACCTCAGCCCCCTTCCTTGCTGTCCGCTCAGTCCATCAAGGAGGGGTCATCAGCGGCTAACCGCGGTTGGGCGGACTCCATCGCCGCTGATTAGTATACCCTCAGGTGCGTGTCTGACCCATCATCGCGCAGGCCGAGTATTCAAGGCAGAGCCGACACACGCCTCTGGGACGAGGGACTGACCCAGGCCGCGCTCCTCGCGAAGAGCCCGGCGGACGAACGCCTTCGGTGCCATCTACAATGCAGGCGAGACAGGTGACGACTACTGCGGGGGTGCAGATGACCGGCGCGTTACGTTTCGCGACCTATCTGGCGCCGAACATGGAGCCCGTCTACCGTTTCCTCGCCACGGCCGCGGGAGAACGGCTTGGGGTGGCGACGACCCTCGTCGTCGGGCGGTCCTTCGAGCAGTTCCAGCGCGGCGAGGTGGACATCGGCTTCCTCTGAGGGCTGCCCTACGTCCGGCTGGTGCGCCGGGAACCTCCTCCCATCGAGTTGCTGGCCGCCCCGGTCCTCGCAGGAGAGCGCTACCGGGGAGAGCCCATCTATTTTTCGGATGTCGTCGTTCAGCAGAGCTCGCCCGCCCGCTCCTTCGCCGACCTGCGTGGTCGGAGCTGGGCGTACAACGACCGTGACTCCCATTCGGGCTACAACCTCACGCGTTATGAGCTGATCCGGCGGGGCGAGACGAAGGGCTTCTTCTCCCGGGTCATCGAGGGGGGCTCGCATCAACGCTGCATGCGCATGGTGGCCGAGGGCATCGTCGACGGCGCCGCCATCGACTCCCAGGTGTTGGCCGTGGAGCTCCGCGAGCACCCCGATCTATCGGAGCAGCTGCGGGTGGTCGACACCTTCGGTCCCTCGACCATCCAACCGGTGGTCGCCGCAAGCCGCCTGCCGGCAAAGCTGAAGACCCGCCTCCGGGAGGTGCTCCTTCACCTCCACGAAGACGCCTGCGGCACGGAAAGCCTTGGCCTATGGCTTCGTGGAGCGGTTCGTCGCGGTGGACGACGCCCGCTACGACGACATCCGCGAGATGCTCTTCGCCGCCGAGCGGAGCGGGTTCATGGAGATCATCTAGGGCGGACGCCGATGCCGGCCCACACGCTGCGGGGAGTCCGAAAGCGGCGCCGACCGGCATCGAAGTGATGTGTCGCGGTTCTGGAGGTTGACCTCTCCTAGGGGGAGTAGTGCAGCCAGTAGTGGACGCCTTCCCACTTCGACACACGGTTGGTCCTTGGCTTCTGGGCGGCGATCGCTTCAGCCAGTCGGCGGTGTGCCTGCAGAACCTTCTGGTATTTCTCCGGGTTGCTCGCCGCGCGTTCGTGCCACATCGACTGGATCAGCGACAGGCGCTCTTCGATGCTCTCGGCACCCGCCAGTCCATCTCCCGGCTCGCCCGTGACGCTTCCCGACTCATCCCAAGCCTGGCTAAACCGCAATTCGATCTCCACGATTCGACTCTCGTCGAGCCACCAGCCCGGTCCCCAGAAGAGCCAACTGGCGTACGGGCCGTCAGGGCCGTGAGGCATGTCCAGCGTGCCGATGCCGATCCCCAGATCGACAAGGAATCGAATGTGATCGTCTTCTCCATCTCGGAGTCTGCGGAGTAGACCCATGCTCGTCCGTCCCTTAGTTCAACGCGGCGAACACATCGTTGCGGAAGAGTTGCCCAGCAGCCACTAGCCTGAAACAACAAGCCGTCTACGAGGAGAGTAATAGAGGAAGCGCCGGACGTACCCCGGACCTTGGTCTAGTTCTGCGCTTCGCTGAGGCGACAAGAAGGGAGAGGCGCCGACCGGAATCGAACCGGTGTATCGGGTTTTGCAGACCCGTGCCTAAGCCACTCGGCCACGGCGCCCCGGAAGACGCGAACGGGGCCCCGCAGGCCCCGCGCACCATATCCGTGAAGGAGCGGATGAAGGGATTCGAACCCTCGACCTTCTGCATGGCAAGCAGACGCTCTAGCCAACTGAGCTACATCCGCGCAACACCCGACGGACCGCGGTGGACCCGCCGGAGGCAAGGATTATAGCTCAGCCCAGTCGCGGGATGCAAACCTGGGCGACCGCTACAAACGGCCGTCCAGCGCCTTGTTGACCAAGGCGTCGGCGGCGGTGTTGTCCTCCCGGGGCACGTGCCGGATCTCCACGCGCTCGAATTGCTGGACGAACGACCGCGCCTGGAAGTACAGCTCCTTGAGCTGCGCGTTCTTCACCTTGAACTCGCCGCGGAGCTGGCGTACCAGCAGCAGGGAATCGGAGAGGATGCGGAGGCGGCGCACCCCGCGGTCCAGCGCCGGTCTCCAGACCGGTGATCAAGGCCTGGTACTCGGCGACGTTGTTGGTGGCATAGCCGATGCGGGCGCCGATCTCCTCCACGATGTTGCCCTGGTCGTCCTCCAACACCACGCCGATGGCGCTGGGTCCGGGGTTCCCGCGGGAGCCGCCGTCGACCCGGAGCAGGTACACCGATGGCTCGTCCCCCAGCTCTCCCTGCATCGTCCCCTCCGTCGAGCCCGATTCCGCGACTACCCCCCCACCCGCATCGCCCACGTCGAACAAGGGGACGAGCCGGTCCTCGTCGTCGAGGGTCTTGGCCTCACCGTTCCCGCGACGACACCGTGTGGGCCTGTCGCCACGGCGAGCGGCCGGCGGTCGAAAAACGGGCCTCGACCCCCCAGGGAGCCAGCGCCGTCCTCAGCCGTCGCGTCCACATCCGCATGGCCCAGGTCTCGAGGTGGTCGTGCGGCACCTGGATCAGCGCCAGCCCTAGGTCGGAGGCGCGCTCCGCGTCATGGTACTTGAGGTCGCCGGTGATCAGGACGTCCGCCACTCGGGCCGCCTCCTCGATGAGACCCGCCCCGCTCCCGGTGACCACCGCCACCTTGTCGATCACGCGGTCGGGGTCTCCGCTGTAGGCCACCTGGCTTAGGCCGAACGCCTCGGCCGCCGCTTCTGCCTGGGAGGCCAGTGGGAGCCGGGTGTGGGGAGCGCCCACGCGGCCCATCCCGCCACGGACGGCGACGTTCTCCACCGGGTACACGTCGAAGGCCGGCTCCTCGTAGGGATGCGCCGACAGGAAGGCGACGACGACGGCGTCCACGGAATCGGCGGGGACGACGGTCTCCCAGCGCACCTCGTGGACCTCCTCGCGCCGCCCGACCACCCCGGCATGGGGTTGCGCCCCGGGCAGGGGAGTGAACGTCCCCTCCCCGCTCGCCTGGAAGGCGCAGCCGCTGTAGGCTCCGATCCGGCCCGCGCCGGCGGCGAAGACCGCCTGGCTGACCCGATCCAGAGCATCCGGGGGGATGAAGCCCACCAGCTTCTTCCATTCGGCCGGCGCCCGCACCAAGGGGACGGTGTGGAGCAGCCCCAATTCCGCGGCCACGAGGTCGTTCAGCCCGCCGGGTGCCGCGTCCAGGTTGGTGTGGAGGGCGATCAGGGCGATGTCGGCGTGGATGAGTTGGGTGACCAGCAGGCCCACCCGATCGTGGTCGGTCACCCGCCGGAGGGGGCGAAAGATCAGGGGATGGTGCGTGATGATGGCGTGGTAGCCGGCGTTCGTCGCCTCCACCACCACGTCTTCGGTCAGATCGAGGGCGACCAGCACCTGGTCGACGGAGGCGCTGCGATGTCCCACCAGCCGGCCCACGTTGTCCCACGCCTCGGCGAAGCGGCGGGGGGCCTGCTGCTCCAGGACCGCCTCGAGGTCTTCCACCAGAAACGGTCGTTCCTCCACGTCCGGCCATCCTTGTCCGCGGTTACGGTACTGAGGATATCCCCACATACCGGCAACTCACAGCATCCGGCAGAGGGCGGCGCGACTCGAGGACCCCAGCAGCACGGTCTGTCACCAACTCCATGATACCGCGCAGCCGGAGAGGGGCGCTGACGTGCTGGGTCAGACGGCCAGCGCCAGCCTCAGCGTGGAAAAAGCCCGTTGCTGTGCGGCGCGCACGGCCAGGCTGGACATACCCAGCCGCTCCCCCGTTTCGATGATGCTCAACTCGTGGACCCAGCGGTAGAGGACCACGTCCCGCTGGGTGGGCGTCAGCGCGTTGAGGGCGCGGAGCAGCCGACGGCGAAGGTCGCTTCGGTAGAGATGGCGTTCGCAGTCGGCCCGCTCGTCCACGAGCAGGGCCTCATCGAGGGCGACGCGCGGCGGCCGCGCCCGCCGCCAGTGATCGATCAGGACGTTCCGGCTTATCCGGGCGAGCCAGTGCGCGCCCTTGTTGCCTCGGTCCTCGAAGCCGCGGTACGCCCGCCAGGCCTTCTCGAACACGTGGCTGGTCAGGTCTTCGGCGTCCTCGAGGCTCTTGGTGGTGCGGAGAAAGTAGCGCAGCACTGCGTCGTGGTGCTCTCGGTAGAGCGCGTCGAAGGGCTGGTGCATGGAGTTCGCATTCCTTTGATGAGACTGCGGGCCGTGGCGGTCCCGCGCCCGAGCGCGACCGCTCCGCCACACCTCTGCCTGGGGGGAAGGAGGCGGGCGCAGTCTAGGGCCGGATCCGGAGGAATGGCAGCAATCGGAGCGATCTTCGTCCGTCCGGACAAAAGTGCGAAGGCCGGGGGTGGGGTCAGCCCGGCGGAGCCGAAGGTCCTCGCAGCGCCCGCGGATCGTACCGGAAGACCACCCGGCTGCCCCCTCCCGGGGCCCGCTCCAACTGATAGACGGTGTCGGCCGTGTACCGCATCAGCCGTTGGTGGCTCACCGCGATCACCTGCCGCTCGGCCCCCACCTCGTGGAGCAGGTCCGAGACCCGGCGGATCATGGTGTCGTCCAGGGCCGGCTCCACCTCGTCCAAGACCAGGGCGGGCGAGGGCATCTCTCGAAACGCAGCCAGAGCCAGGCACAGTCCGACGGTCACCTGCTGCCCCCCGGAGAGGGCGTCCACGTGCACCGCCGGACGCCGGGGGAACGTGACGGCCAGCCCGATCCCCGGCAGTTCCCCCGCGGCCGAGGGTGGCACCACCGGCAGCGACGCGGACGCGCCCGGGACGAGCGTGGCCAGGTACGACCGGAAGTGGCCTTCGATCCGGCGGTGTACCCGGTCCAACGCGGCCGCCCGGTCCGGCCCAACGCCGGTGGCAGCCTTCCATGACGGATCCTCCAGGGCGAGGAGACCGGCCACCACCTCTCTCTGCTGCCCCGGCGAGGGTGGCGTCGCCGCGGGAGCCGGCAGGTGCAGGCCGGCGAGCATCGCCCGGAATGCCGGGGACGAGTCGGCGGACCGGGCCCGGCTCTGGGCGGCGAGCGAGGCGAGCAGGGTCGATCGCTCCCGCTCCAACCGTCGTTCGAGTCCCGCGGACCGCGGACCGGGCGACGCGGGCGACCGAGGCGGCGGTCCCTCCCCCAGATGCTCCAGGAAGAGCTCCGTCCGTTCGCGGGGATGCAGCCACAGCGCCCGCCCGACGTCGCCCTGCCGGATGACGGTGGCCAGGGGCGCGGTGAGGCCCAGCCGGCGCAGCCGCTGCAGGAACGCGGGCCGGTCGAGCGCCTCCCCGGCCACGAGCAGCGACTCCCCTCCCCCTTGCAGGCGGCGGGTGACCGGCACGTCCTGTCCGGCGGCGTCGCGGAGGACCGCCGTGACCTCGCAACCGTCTCCGGCAGGTCGAGCCCGTCTCGCTCCCCCCGGTGCACCAGCTCCCCCGCCGACCTCACCCGCAGCGACGACAGATGGTCTTCGCCGAAGACCCAACGAAGCGCGTCCACCAGGTTGCTCTTGCCGGACGCGTTGCGCCCCACGATCACGGAGACCCCCGGCGCGAACTCCACCTCCTGGGTGCCGGCGAAGCTCTTGAAGTCGCGGAGGACGAGGCGCTGGATGCTCAGCAACAGGAGCCGCCATTCGGGCCCGGCTCCGCCGAGGCCGCCCCGGCGTCGAAGACGTCCCCCGGTTCACCGCCCAATGCCGCCGTCCGCTCGAGCCAGTTGCCGCGCACGCGTCCGAAGACCAGCAGCTTCTTGGTGGCGGGTTCGAAACGGAAGTGCAGCGTGGAGGCGCCGAAGCCCCCGTGGTCCACGCCGAAGACCACATCGCCCACGTCCTTGGTGCGCCGCTGGTGGCTGACCACGATCACCTGGCGGCTCTGGGCCACCTCGTGGAGCACCTCGTTGAAGCGCTTGAGGTTGGACTCGTCCAGCGCCGGCTCCACCTCGTCCAGGATCAGGAGCCGGGAGGGCGCCTCCAGGAAGAAGGCCAACCCCAGGGAGAAGGCGGCCAGCGCGCGCTGGCCGCCGGAGAGTCCTTCCAGCGGCTCCCAATCGCCGGAGGGGAAGGCCACGCGGACGTCGAGGGTGGCGCGGTCCAGCTCCTCCGGCAGCTCGAGAGGCAGGGCCACGTCGCCCCCAGGCACCAAGAGCTGGAAGAACCGCCGGAACCGGTCCTCGACCCGAGCCTGCGCCTCCGTCAACTGCCCGCGCACCGTCTCCGACTCGGCACGGCCGGACCCGCCGGCATCGGCATCCGCAGGACTGAGGCCCAACAACGCCAGCAGCGCCTCCGCGCCGCCGACGGGGCCGGGGTCCACCCCGTCCTCCCGCAGCCAGGCGCGGACCAGGCGCTCCCGATCGGTCGCCGCCCCATCGCCGGGGTGGCCGGAGCGCGGACGGCTCTCGCTCCGCAGCTCGATCCCCGCGGATTCGGCCAGGATACGGGCACGGAGGGCCGGACCGGCGACCAAGAACCGCTCGAGCTCCCCTTGGCGGACCACCGACACCAGCGAGCGGTCGAACCCGTACGGTCGAAGTGCCTGGGCCACCGCCTCTTCGGAGGCAGGCTCGCCGTCGAGCAGACGCGTTCCCTCGCCGTCCCGCCGGATCGTGCGACCGACGGTGGCGACTCCCCGGGGGCAGGTCGGTGCGGGAAGCCGAGGTGTCCCGGCAACAACACCCGTCCGCCTCCTCATCCGCGGGGGCGTCCCCTCCAGGCTCGCTCTCGTCCCCCAGCACCAGGTAGACCCGGGCTTCCTCCACCCCAGCGGCTTCCGCGGCCCAAGTCGCCTCCTGGGCCGCCCTGCGTTCCTCCGCGCCGTGCGTGAACAGGGATTGCCGGGCGATCTCCTGATCGCGCTGGGCCGGCCGAGCCGGCGGGCGATAGAGCAGGTCGTCCGCTCCCCGGGCGCGCAGGGCCGCCAGGTCCTCCTCCCCCAGGCACCAGAGGAGCGCCTCCACCAACGTGCTCTTGCCCGTGCCGTTGCCGCCCACGATCACGTTGACCGCCGGCGACAGTTCCAGCAGGCTCCAGTCGCGGAAGCTCTTGAACCCGCCGAGGGCGAGGTAGCGGAGGTACGTCATGGTCCCGCGGCCCGCCGGCTACCGGTCTCCGGGTATCAATACCGAGAGCAGGAAGGACACGATGCTGACGATGAGCGCGCCCAGAAGCGCCGGCCAGAGACCGTCCACGTAGAAGCCCACGCCGAACCAGTTGACGGTTATCCACGAGGCGATCCACAGCGTCACCGCGTTGACGACGAAGATGAAGAGACCCAGGGTCAGGACGATGCAGCCACAGGAGAGGAGGGTCAGGACCGGCCTGATGATGGCATTCGCGAACCCCAGGATGACGGCCATCACCAGGACGGCGACCCAGGCGCTCGTGCCCTCGATACGGATGCCGGGGACGATCATGGCGGCGACGAGGAGCGCGGCTGCAGCGATGACCCACCGGATCAGCAGCTTGACGACCACAGGGGGTCTCCTTCTCTCGGGCAAACGGTTGGACAAGAGCACGACGAGCTGGCGGGTGCCGGTCCTCCGCCGTGCGGACCACTGTCGGTCGCGGCAACTCTACCAAACTGGTCCCGCGGTCGTCTGCGGCCCACGGTCCCGAGCAGGCAGGTGGTCGCAGGGCTATCGAAACGGTGCCCGCCTGTGCTTCGGGGCGGAGGGGGGCGGAGGCACGAAAGTCCACTCCCGCCCCGTGCTCTCAGGTCAGTCGAGCGAGTGGCCCAAATACGTCTGGAGGAAGTCCTGCGCCGATGGAGTGTCCAGCCGGTACTGGTAGGAGGGACTCGTGCATTTCGAGCTTTCCCCCCAGATGGTGAGGGCCACCAGGGTATCGCCGAGGAAGGTCGGGCCCCCGGAGTCGCCGAAGCCGGTGGTCGAGGTCAGCTTGAGATAGCGATCGCCGAAAGCGTCGTGTACGCTCACCAGCGTTGCATCCTTGTAGTTTCGTCCGCTCCAGATCGAGACGGTGTTGGGGTTGCGAAATGACCAGCCGTTGCCGGCGACGAAGCCGTTGGTGCCGTAGCCGACGACCGTGAAAGTCTGGTCCTTCCGGTCGATCCCAGCCAGCCCATCTTGGCCGACCACCTGTGCGGTCTGCATATCGGACATGGGGCCGTCGACGTCGAGCCACAACAAGGCCGCATCCTCCCGGCCCGGCCCGATCCCGAACCGCTTAGAGTCGCCGATGTAGGGCGTCGTGGCGATCGCCGCGAGATAGGCGGGGTGCACCTCCGCCCTCTTCACCGGGTAGGACGGTCGATGGGGTGTCCCCGGCTGCGGCGCCATCCGTCATGGGCTCGAAGGTGACTCGAAGGTTCGCAAGGCCGATCCCGCCCTCGGCGATCACCCACTCGACACAGTGGGCGGCGGTGAGGACGACAACCCCGTCAGTGTCGTTCTTGACCAGGGTGGTGGTGCCGTCCACATTCCAGACGCCGTCCATCCGGTATTGGATCATGCCCACATTGCCGTAGCTGTTGTCGGTATCCTGCTGCCCGCCGAGGATCGCCCCGGCGGGGACAGCGCCCATGGCGAGCACCCCGACGAGCGCCGCCACGAACAGGACCATGGTCCGGATCATCTTGCGATTCATCACGCCCCCCTCCGCACGTTCTTGAAACTCTTCATGACACCCGGGCTCTGTTCTGGCGAGGCACAAGCGGGCCGCACGCGGCGCGACCACCGCTCCGACGCGTGTGCACTTCTGGTACTTGCAGGCACTCGCTGTCACCAGCCTGTGCTTCCTAGCCAAAGAAATGCGCAAGAACGCATCAAGTTTGTCGCTACCCCTGAAGTGGGCAAGTAGAAGGTTCGTCTCTTCGGGGAAGCGCCAGGAGAGTCCTGCTCGATTCATCCGATCGTATCGAGGACCGGTGCAGGAGCTTCTGCTGCCCGGTCCGGCCCGACCGAGGGTATTCAGATGAGCCGACCGCACCGCGCGATCCGCTTAGGGGAAATATGAAGCCTGTCCGCTCCGATGCACTCGTGGTCTTCGGTGTGACCGGGGACCTCGCATATACCGAGATCTTCCCTTCGCTCCAGGGACTGGTCCGCGACGGGGGGCTCGACATCCCGATCATCGGCTTCGCCCGGTCTGACTGGTCCGTGGAACGGCTCCGCGCCCGTGCCAAGGACAGCATCGAGGCCAATGGGAGTTTCGATCCGGACGCTTTCCAGAAGCTCTCGGGACTGCTGCGTTATGTGTCCGGTGACTACAACGCTCCGGAGTCGTACGCAAGACTCCGGGAGGCGCTGGGCGGTGCAGAGCACCCCCTCTTCCACCTCGCCATCCCACCCAGCGTCTTTACCCCGGTGACCCGAAGCTTGGCCGCCTCCGGCCTCACCGCCGATGCGCGCGTGATGGTGGAGAAGCCGTTCGGCCGCGACCTGGCTTCGGCACGAGAGCTCAATCGCACCCTCAGAGAACACTTCGCCGAGTCGTCCATCTTCCGAATCGACCATTTCCTGGGTAAGGAGCCGATCCAGAACATCGCCTACACCCGCTTCGCCAACTCGCTGCTGGAGCCGGTCTGGAATCGCGACCACGTACGGAGCATCCAGATCACGATGGCGGAGGACTTCGGCGTGCGGGAGCGCGGGAAGTTCTACGAGCAGGCCGGGGCTATCCGCGATGTGGTCCAGAATCACCTCCTCCAGATCACCGCGAGCCTGACCATGGACGCGCCCGCCGGTGGGAGTGAGGACGCCACCCGTGACGAGAAGGTCCGTCTACTGAAGGCCATCCGGCCTTTGGAGCCCGGAGCGCTGGTACGCGGTCAGTACCGCGGGTACCAGGCAGCCGCTGGGGTGTCGCCAAGCTCCAGCGTGGAGACCTTTGCCGCCCTTCGACTGTCCATAGACAACTGGCGCTGGGCCGGCGTGCCCATCTACATCCGAGCCGGCAAGGAGATGCCGCTCACGGCCACTGAGGTCCTGGTGGAGTTCAGGAGACCGCCTCGCGAGACGTACGGTGAGATCGTGCCGTCCCTCTCCAACCACGTACGCATGCGGATAAGCCCGGATATCGCAATAGGCCTGGGTATCCGCGTGAAGGCTCCCGGAGAGCAGATGGTCGGTACGGACGTGGAGCTGACGGTCACGGAGCGCCCGAGCGACGACATGCCGCCGTACGAGCGGCTCTTCCTCGAGGCCATGAACGGTCGCACGGAGCTCTTCGCCAGGCAGGACGGGGTCGAGGCGGCATGGCGGGTGGTCGACGGGGTGCTGGGCGACATCACGCCGGTCTTCTCCTACGAGCCGGGCAGCTGGGGCCCGCAGGAGGTCAATCAGCTGATAGCCGTCGACGGGCCGTGGCTCGACCCCTCGCCTCCCCGGGGAAGCTGATCTCGATCCCCGCGGTCCGCGGTCGTTTGTCGTCGACTTCAGATGGCGATCGCCGCGAGATAGGCGGGGTGCACCTCCGGCCTCTTCACCTGGGTAGGACGTCGATGGGGTGTCCCCGGCTGCGGCGCCATCCGTCATGGACTCGAAGGTGACTCGAAGGTTCGCAAGGCCGATCCCGCCCTCGGCGACCACCTACTCGACCAAGCTTTCCCCCCCAAGTGGCCAGGTGAAAGACCGGTCTCCCCGGGGGAGCCAGCGGAGGGTTCTGTCGTCTACCCTGGGAAATGCAGGTACTTCGGTGCCCGCACCGACGGTCGACCAGAGAGGAGAGGTTATGGAACTCACGGCAACTCAGACCCAGGCCAGGCAGCAGGGAGGCTCGCTGCTCCGCGCACTGCGGTCCAGGCCATGGCTTGCCGGCCTGGCTATCCTCCTCGTCCTCGCTGCGGTCGGCGCGGTAGCCTGGCGGGCGTTCTCCAGCGAGGTCAGCAGTGGGCCGAACGCCTTCGTGCTCGCCTCCGGCTCCGCCCGCGCGGACCATATCGACTACCGGTATAGGAGCTTCAGCGGCCTGGTGCGCCAGGAGACCACCATCACGGAAGGTCAGACGCTCGAGGTGACCTATGCGGCAGACGTGACCAAAGGCAGCCTGGAGATGGAGGTCAAGGACGCGGCAGGGGTCGACCTGTGGCGGGTGAACGTGCCCAAACAGCAGCAGACGCAAGACACGGCGCGCGTGGTGGCCCCACGCACAGGATCCTATCAAGTGGTGGTGACGGGTCTCGACGCGGGAGGCAGCTTCGACATCTCCTGGAAGGCGAAGTAGGGGGTACCGCCTCGCCTGTGGACCTTGTCGGCCGGCATGATGCCGGGCCTGGCAGGCGGCGCGGACCTACCCGACGAGCGCCCCATCCGTGGGGGCGCTCGTCGGGGTCTCTCGCTAGACTGGAACCAGAAAGCCCGCCCGGAGCGATGCGGTCAACCGCAAGCCTGTGCGAGCGCGACCAGCAGGGCGAGTAAGAGCAGGACGAAGATGGCCATCACGAAGTAGATGTACGTCTTCCTTGCCCGGTTAGCCATGACATCCCCCTTGGTGCCAACGGTGCCGTGACATCCACCGTACACGACTTGTGATGGCCTACTCAAGTCGAGCCGGGCACACGGAATCCGAAGGGCGCCGGCGACGGGCACGGAAGCCGCCGGAGAGCCTCGTTGGGACCTCCGCACCGCATCGAGAAAGCGTCCCGGTGAGAGCAGTCTCATCGAACGCTCACCTTCTCCTCACCCGGCGGGGGTTACATGCTCTCCGGCATCAACCGGTTCGTCTTCTGCCCGGTCCCCGGCTTAGAAGGTCGTATGAGTAGACAAGTCATGCCAGATAGATGTGCGCGCTGTGGTAGACCCTTTGTCGATGGAGAGGAAGCTCTGCTGATCAATCTGGTCACGGTGACCAAGAAACCGAAGACATCTAGCTTCCTGGCGCGGAATAGAGTGAGGCTCGTGTTTCCTAACACCCATGAAGAGAACACGCGTACCCGTCAACTCGTTCACACACTTTGTGGGGATTAGTCGCTTGTGTTGAAAAGCCCCCAAATGGGGGCTTTTCTATGGGCCCAGCAGGACTCGAACCTGCGACCAGCCGATTATGAGTCGGCCGCTCTAACCATCTGAGCTATGGGCCCGCGCGATCGCGCCTTCCGGGCCGGGATGAACCCTCGACGGCCCGCGGCGCCTCCATTCTAGCGCGTCGTCGGGGGTGGGCTCTCGGTGGCCCACTGCACTCCCGGCGCCCTCTCCAGCACGAACACGGCGTGCTCGGCCAGGAGGTTGGGCCGGCGGGCCACCTCGCGGCGGTGTCCCAGGAAGAAGGTGCGGACGGCCACCATATCCCGGTCGACGACGAAGCGCTGGAAGTCCTTGATCGTCAGGCTGTGCACGTTGGGCGTGTCGTACCACTGGTAGGGCAACGCGGGGGTCACCGGAGCCTTGCCCCGCAGGAAGAGCTGGCTGCGCCCCCGCCAGTGCCCGAAATTGGGGAAGCTCGCCACTAGGCGGCGGCCGACCCGAAGGGCCTCGTGCATGACGAATGCGGTCTGCCGGGCCTGCTGCAGCGTCTGGCTGAGGATGACGTAGTCGAACATGTCGTCCGGGTAGTAGGAGAGCCCCTCGTCGATGTCGCCGTGGTAGACGGAGAGCCCCTTCTCCACGGCGTCGTAGACCTTCTCCTCCGAGAGTTCGATCCCGGTCCCCCGCACGCCCTTGCGGTCGACCAGCAGCTTGAGCAGGAGCCCGCGGCCGCAGCCCAGGTCCAGGACGCGCGCGCCCTCCTCCACCGTGTCCACGATGAAGAGGTGGTCAGGCGCTCGCCGGTGGGGCGCGCGCGACCCGCGGATGCCGGGCAAGGACTCGGTCACTCCTCGTGCCGGGCGAGCGCACGCCGGAGCGCCGGGCGGTGACGTCGAGGAAATGGGTCAGCAGATGGGTCTGCTGGTCGGCTTCCAGGAGGAAGGAGTCGTGCCCGTAGGTGGAGTGGATCTCGAGGAAGGTCGTGTCCAGGCCGTTCCCCTTGAGCGCCCGCACGATCTCCTTGGACTGATAGGGCGGGTAGAGCCAGTCGCTGCTGAAGGCGATGACCAGGAAGCGTGTCTCCTGGGGTATGTCGCGGAAGGCCTCGACCAGTGTGCCGTGGCCTGCGGCGGTGTCGAAGTAGTCCAAGCGCTTTGGTGATGTAGAGGTAGGTGTTGGCGTCGAACCGGCGGGTGAACATCTCGCCCTGGTAGCGACAGGTAGCTCTCCACCTCGAAGTCCATGGTGAAGTCGTATCCGTAGTCCTCCTTGTCCCGCAGCCTCCGCCCGAACTTCGCGTGCATCGACTCGTCGGAGAGGTAGGTGACGTGGCCTATCATGCGGGCGATGGTGAGACCGGCGTCCGGGGAGAGCTCGTGATCGTAGTAGTCTCCCCCGCGCCAGTGGGGGTCGCGCATGATGGCCTGCCGCCCCACCTCGTTGAAGGCGATCTGCATCGGCGAGTGCCGGTGCGTGGTGGCGATGGGGATGCACGAGGCGACCGACTCCGGGTACTCGGTCATCCAGGCGAGGGCCTGCATGCCCCCCATCGACCCTCCGCAGACCCCCAGCAGGCGGTCGATGCCCAGGGAGTCGATGAGCAGCTTCTGGGCGCGGACCATGTCGGGCACGGTCACGACGGGGAAGCGCAGGCCGTAGGGCCGGCCGGTCTCCGGGTCGATGCTGCCGGGCCCGGTGCTGCCCTTGCAGCCGCCGATGACGTTCGAGCAGATCACGAAGTACTTGTCGGTGTCGAAGGCGCGGCCCGGGCCGATCATCATGTCCCACCAACCCGGGCGGTCGTCCCCGGCGTGGTATCCGGCGACGTGGGCGTCTCCGGACAGGGCATGCAGGATGAGGATGGCGTTGGAGGCATGCTCGTTGAGGGTGCCGTAGGTCTCGTAGGCCAGCGTGAGCGGGGCCAGCGTCAGCCCCGAGTCCAGCGGGAGGGAGTCGAACCGCGCGAAGCGGGTCTCGACCAGGCCCACGGAGTCCTCGAAGGTCTGCCCGTCGGTGAGATAGTCACTCATGACACATCATGATACCCGGCGGAGGGCGGAGTGGTGGGGCCGGCTCGGTGAGGCCACGCCGCGTGTCGTCAGGCCCGGTAGCGATTGGTGATCGGCAGCCGGCGGTCCTTGCCGAAGGCCTTGGACGTGATGCGGACCCCGGGGGCCGCCTGACGCCGCTTGTACTCGCTGCGGTCGATCATGCCCACCACCCGCTCCACCTCCACCCGATCCAGACCCTGAGCGACGATCTCCTCGACGCTCTCGTCCCGTACGACGTAGGCCTCGATGATGCGGTCCAAGAGGTCGTACGGCGGCAGGGAGTCCTGGTCCGTCTGATCCGGGCGCAGCTCCGCGGACGGGGCCCGCTCGAGGATCGACGCGGGTAGCGGCCCGTCACCCGGCCCCCGCTCGTTCCGATAGCGGGAGAGCCGGTAGACCAGGGTCTTGGGCACGTCCTTGATCACGGCGAAACCGCCGGCCATGTCCCCGTACAGGGTGGCGTAGCCCACGGCCATCTCGCTCTTGTTGCCGGTGGTGAGCACCAGCCAGCCGTACCGGTTCGAGAGCGCCATCAGGAGATTGCCGCGGATGCGCGCCTGCAGGTTCTCCTCGGCCAACCCGGGCGGCGCGTCCCGGAACACCGGCCGCAGGGTCTCCAGATAGGCCCGGAACACCGTCTCGATGGGCAGTTCGAGAAAGGCCACGCCCAGCCGCGAGGAGACCTCTCGCGCGTCCGACTGGGTACCGCTGCTGGAGTAGCGGCTGGGCATGGAGACGGCCGTGACCGCGTCCGCTCCCAAGGCATCGGCGGCGACGCAGGCCGTCAGCGCGGAGTCGATGCCGCCGCTCATGCCGATCACCACGTGCCCGAAGCCGTTCTTGCGCACGTAGTCCCGCACGCCCAGGCAGAGGGCTCCATAGACCTCGGCCAGCGGGTCCAGCGGCGGCACGACGGTGGCCGGCCGGGCCGCCGGCGGGGCGTCGCCCACGGGCGAGCCCGCTCGGCGGCGGAGCCGCAGAGCCTGTCCCCTGCGGCTGTCCGCGCCCCGGCGGGCGCGTTCTTCCGGTCGGGCAGCGCCACGGTCCGCAGGGGCCAGAGCCCGCCGGCTCGGCCCGCGCCGGGCGCCGTGCGTGCCCGGGCGGGGTCCAGATCCACCAGCAGGAGCGCCTCCTCGAACTGCGCCGCGCGGGCCAGCACCTCGCCGTACGGGTCCACCACCAGGCTCTCGCCGTCGAACACCAGCTCGTCCTGTCCGCCCACGCCGTTGAGGTAGAGGATGTAGGCCCCGGCGTCCCGGGCACGTGTCCGCAGCATGAGCTCGCGGTCCCGGCCCTTGCCCAGATGGTAGGGCGACATGGAGATGTTGACGATCACCTCCGCCCCTCCGAGCAGGGCCGCCTCCTCGGTCGGGCCGCAGGCGGACCAGATGTCCTCGCAGATGTTGACGCTCAGGCGATGCCCGCCCTGCTCCAGCAGCAGCACCTCTCCGCCCGGCGCGAAGTAGCGGCGCTCGTCGAAGACCGCGTAGTTGGGCAGCCGCATCTTGCGGTAGGTGGCCCTCCAAACGCCGTCGGCCAGCACGGCGGCCGCGTTGGAGGGATCGCCCTCTTCCTCCAGCGGGAGGCCGACCACCGCCACGATGTCGTGCGTCTGCGGCAGCAGCGACTCGAGCGCCTCCCGGCAGTCGGCGAGGAAGTGCTCCTTGAGCAGGAGGTCCTCCGGAGGGTAGCCGGACAGGACCAATTCGGGGAAGGCGACCAGGTCGGCCCCCGCCCTCCGAGCCTCCGCGATGCAGGCGGTGACGAGGGCGGCGTTGCCCTCCAGGTCCCCCACGGTGGGATCGACCTGAGCGAGGGCTACTCGCACGTGCCTTCCCGGCAGAGGAAGTCGAGCATCTCCTGGGTCTTCTCCCGCATCAACGCTTCGTCGCCGCGGGACTCGACGTTCAGCCGCACCACCGGCTCGGTGTTGGAGGAGCGCACGTTGCAGCGCCACCGCTCGAACTCGAGGCTGACCCCGTCCACCTTCTCCAGCTTGAGCGCCTTGGGACCGTAGACCTCCTCCAGCCGGCGGATGGCCCGAGCGGCGTCGACCAGCTCGCGGTTGATCTCCCCGCTGACCGGATACTTGGCCATGCGTTCCGCCACCAGGTCGTGCAGTCCGCGGCCGGTGCGGCTGATCAGGTCGGCCACCAGCAGCCAGGGGATCATGCCGCTGTCCGCGTAGGAGAACTCCCGGAAGTAGTGGTGTGCGGACATCTCTCCGCCGTAGGCCGCGTCCTCCGCCCGCATGCGGGCCTTGATGAAGGCGTGGCCGCTCTTGTTCTGGATCGGCGTCCCGCCCGCCTCGGTCACCAAGCTCGATGGTGTTCCAGACCAGCCGGGGGTCGTGGATGATCTTGGCGCCGGGGTGCCGCTCCAGGACGTGCAGGGCCAGTAACCCCACCAGATAGTAGCCGTCGATGAAGGTGCCGGTCTCATCGAAGAAGAAGCAGCGGTCGAAGTCCCCGTCCCAGGCCAGGCCCAGGTCGGCGCCGGCTTCCCGCACGGCGGCCGACGTCACCTCCTGGTTCTCGGGCAGCAGGGGATTGGGGATGCCGTGAGGGAAGGTCCCGTCCGGCTCCCCGTACATGGGGAGCAGGTCCAGCGGAAGGTGTGGCTCCAACAGCTCGATCACGGGGCCGGCCATGCCGTTCCCGGCGTTCGCGACGATGGTCAACGGCCGGAGCGCGGCCGGGTCCAGGTACGTCAACAGGTGCTCCACGTACTGTTCGTGGATGCGCACCTGCTCCACCGTCCCACCGGCCTTGCCTTGAGCCAGGTCACCCTCGCCGTTCAGCGCTTGGACCACCAGGGCCTCCATCTCCTGCAACCCGGTGTCGGCGCTGAGGGGGATGGCCTGCTCGCGGACGAACTTCATGCCGTTGTAGTCGCCCGGGTTGTGGCTGGCCGTCACCATGATGCCTCCGTCGAGGCCCAGGGCGAAGGTGGCGAAGTACACCATCTCGGTGCCCACCTGGCCGATGTCCACCACGTCGACGCCCGCGTCGGTCAGCCCGCGCATGGTCGCGGCGGCGATCAGGGGGCTGGTGGGCCGGATATCCTGGCCGACGGCCACGCGGCGAGGCCCGACGAACCGGGCGAAGGCACGGGCGATGAGGTAGGCGATCTCCTCGTTCAGCTCGTCGGGTACCCTCCCACGCACGTCATAGGCTTTGAAGCACGCCAGGCTGGACACCCGCTCGCTCACCCTTCCCTCCTTTTCGGCATGGCCGGCACCCTGTCGAGCACATCACGCGTGCTCTCCGTGGCCCGCGTCGTCCAGACCGCGGACCAACTCCTTGACCTCCTCCGCGCGGCTGCGGTCGACGATCAGCGTGCGCGGACCAGAACGGACCACGATCAGGTTGCTGACTCCCACCAGGGCGATCAGCTCGTCCGGGTCCTCCGTCACCACCATGTTATCGTCCGCGTCCAAGAGGACGGTGCTCCCCCGTCCTCGGTTTCCCCGCTCGTCCGGCAGGTAGAACTCCTCCACCGCCAACCAGCCGCCCAAGTCGTTCCAGGCGAAGTCCGCCGCGACCATGCGCACGCTGCTCCGCCCGCTCCATGACCCCCAGGTCGATGGAGATGGAGGGAAGGTCGGCGAACGCCCGAGAGAGGGCCGCGCCCTCCTCCGCCGTGCCCAGCGCCCCCACGGCGGGCTCCAAGGCGGCGAGGTGACCGGGAAGGAACCGCTGGAAGGCGGTCAGTATGGTGTCGGCCGACCACACGAACATGCCGCTGTTCCACCAGTACTCGCCGGACTCGAGGTAGCCCTGGGCGGTCTCCAGATCCGGCTTCTCGCGGAAGCCCCGGATCTCGTAGTGCGTGATGCCGTCGTCGTCCAGGACCTTGGCGCCCCGATGGAGGTACCCGTAGCCGGTGGCCGGGTAGCTGGGCGGGATGCCGAAGGTGTAGAGGGCGCCCTCCGCCCGGGCCGCCCGCGCCGCCGAGAGCATCTCCCGCCGGAAGGTCTCCGGAGGGTCGATCAGATGGTCCGCCGTCAGCACGATCATGACCGCGTCGCCGAAGCGGGCCCGGGTCAGCAGCGCACCCAGGGCGACGGCGGCGGCGGTGTCGCGGCGCATGGGCTCCCCCACCACGTTCTCCGCGGGCACCTCCGGGAGGTGCTCCCGCACCAGACCGGCGAAGTCGGCACTCGTCAATATCAAGATGCGGCCGGGGTCGGTCAGCAGACGGGCGCGGTCGTAGCTCTGTTGCAGGAGGCTGCGGTCGTCCAGCAGCCGCAGGAACTGCTTGGGGCGGAGCCGGGTGCTGGCCGGCCAGAACCGGGTGCCGGCGCCGCCGGCCATGATGACGACGACGGGGGGCGGCACCTCGCCCGGCGTGGCGGCGTCCGGCGCAGGGGCTCCCGACAGGTCGCTCACGGCCCACACCCGCCTGTAGTCGTCCTCCAGGGTCGTCTGCCTTCGTCCAATGGACCGCCTTCGCCGTTTGTCCTTGCTGGGAGTCTATCGCCCGAACTGCGCCGCCGCTACCGGCCGCCGGCTTGGGTGCGCCCGGGCGGGTAGGAGCCCGGTCATCGTCGGGAGGGATGGTGCGACTCACCCGGATCTGCGGCGCAAGTCAAGCCCTCCAGACGCAGCAAGGCCGCCCGCAAGGGACGGCCTGATGGCTCCTCGGGCAGGACTCGAACCTGCAACACCCTGGTTAACAGCCAGGTGCTCTACCATTGAGCTACCGAGGACCGCTGGCACCCGGGCCCGGGCCGGACGCCTGGCTAGTATAGCCGACGCCTTTCGTCATGCAACCCCGACGGCACCCGGGGACCGGGGACACGCTAGGCCGCTTCTCGTCGGATCTCGGCACCGCAGACCGGGCAGACCAGGCCGCCCTCGGCGGTGACGAAGTCTTCCCCGCAGCAGAAGCACGGGCTGCCGACGACCACCACGGCCAGGTACTCGGCCAGCGTCTGCTCGGGTGCGGCAGCGGGCTCGTCGGCCGACCGGGGTAGGGAGTGTGCAGGGTCGACTCGAGGGGGCCTCGACCCCTTCGTCCGGGGAGCTCTCGAGCAGGCGAAGCTGCCGGTCGGGCCGAGCGGAACCGAGCGCCAGGGCGATAGCGGCCTGCACCATCATCACAACCTCCTCATCACCCCGGTCACCTTGCCCAGGATCCGGGGGTCTCGCGTCAGGATGGGCTCCATCTCGGCGTTCTCCGGTTGGAGCCGGACATGGTCCGCTTCGCGATAGAAGCGCTTGACGGTGGCTTCGTCCTCGAGAAGGGCGACGACGATGTCCCCGTTCTCGGCATCGTCCTGGCGGCGCACGACCACGAGGTCGCCGTCGAGGATGCCCGCCCCCACCATCGACGTGCCCTGGACCTGCAGGACGAAGCACCCATCGTCCTGGGCCAGGAACGGCGGCAACTCGAGGACATCCTCCACGTTCTGCTCGGCCAGCAAAGGCTGCCCGGCGGCCACCCGCCCCACGAGCGGGACCAGCACCGAGCGGGGCGCCGAGGCGTCGACCTTGGCCGTCACGAGCTCGAGGGCCCGTCGCCGGAGGGCACCTCGCCGGATGTAGCCGCGCTCCTCCAGGGCGGAGAGGTGGTTCTGCACGGAGGCGGGAGACGACAGGCCGACGGCGGCCCCGATCTCCCGCACGGTGGGCGGATAGCCCTGCTCCGCGATGCTGGAGCGGATGACCTCGATGATCTGCTGCTGCCGGGGCGTCAAGTCCATAGCGACCTCGTCAACGTGAACATTTGTTCGCCGGGAAGTATAGGCGACCGGAGTGCCGCTGCCAAGAGGTCGGAACGGCTGTGCTGTCGAACGGAGCGGACCATGCGAGCAGTCTAGAACGCCGCTCGGACAGAACCGGAGCGACGGAGGGGACGGGTGCCGCCCGCCCGCCTCGGTTGCATGTCCCCGGAGTGGGTTCTATACTCCGGTTCCGGCGGCCGTGTCCGAGTGGCGGAACTGGCAGACGCGCTAGGTTGAGGGCCTAGTGAGTGCATAACTCATGGGGGTTCAAGTCCCCCCTCGGACACCTCTCTCTTGCCCCGCACCCGCTCTCTCTCCCCTTTTCCCCGTCCGCACGTCATGGTTCCACGCGGCTCGCCCGCCGGGGGCTGCCGCGTTAGGCTAAGGAAAGCGGACCGGCCGATGCCGGCGCACGGAGCTCTGCAGGAGGCCGGGATGGACGAGACGATGCTGGCCCTCACCTACGACCGCGTGCTGGACCCCTGGGAGTCCACCACCGGCCTGCGCCTGCAGTCGGTCCCCCGCCCTCGCCTCGACCTCCGCCGCGACTACCGCGACGCCGAGATGGTGCTCCTCCGGCCGCTGCTCACCGGCTTCTGCGGCTCGGACCGGAGCATCTGGTACCGCCGGGCCTTCGGGGACATGATCCTGGAGAGCCTGGAGCGCGAGGGGAAACAGGCCCGCGTCATCGGCCACGAGCTCCTGGCCCGGGTCCTGGAGGTCGGCTCGGAGGTCTTCCGCGACCACGGCCTGCGGCCGGGAGACATCGTCACGGCGGAGAGCCACATCATCGACGACACCTGCTATCAGTGCCGGGTGGGCGACAAGCACGTGTGCGCGACGGCGCAGATCATCGGCATCTCGCTGGACGGTTGCTTCTCCGAGATGGTCAAGCTGCCCGGCAAGACCCTCTGGCCCACCGATCTCAGCAAGATCCGGCCGGAGGTGGCGGCGCTGCAGGAGCCCTTCGGCAACGCCGTGCATGCCTGCACCAAGGTCAACCTGCGCGGCCAGAGCGTGGCCATCCTGGGTCTGGGGACCATCGGGCTGTTCGCCGTCCCGATCGCCCGGGCGTTGGGCGCCCGCCAGGTGATCGGCGTGGAGCCGGTGAAGAGGCATCGGGAGATGGCGCTGGCGCTGGGGGCGGACGCGGTCATCGAGCCCTCGCGGGAGGCGGTCAGCTCGTACCTGCACGACGAGGCCATCGCCGACGCGGTCCACGATCTGACCGAAGGGGTGGGCGTGGACGTGGCCATCGAGATGAGCGGCGCCGGTTCCGCGCTCAACACCGCGATCGCCGCCGTCCGCCGCGGGGGCCACGTCATCCTGTTCGGCATCCGCTCCGGTGACGCGACCATCGAGCGGATGGACCGCGTGATCGTGGACGGCATCAGCCTGCACAGCGTGGTGGGCCGGCGCATCTGGGAGACGTGGCACATCACCCGGAACCTGCTCGAGTCCCGGCAGCCGAACATCCACGACCTGATCTACGACGTCATCCTGGAGGGCGGGCAGGGGCCCATCATCCCCATGACCGAGTTCGAGCCGGGACGATTCGAAGAGATGATCACGCGGTATCCGAAGGTCATCATGCGCTGGAGTGAGGAGTGATGGAGGAGCGGGCGCGCCGTCTGATAGAGGTCCAGCTGGCCGAGATCCGCGACCAGGGCCTGTGGAAGGAGGAGCGGCCTCTGGTCTCGCCGCAAGGCGGACGGGTGACGGTGCGGGTGGGTGGCCAAGAGCGGTCGGTCCTCGACTTCTGCGCCAACAACTACCTGGGACTCTCCTCGCACCCGCTGGTGGTCCAGGCGGCCAAGGAGACGCTCGATACGCGGGGCTTCGGCATGTCGAGCGTGCGCTTCATCTGCGGGACCCAGGACGTCCACCAGCAGCTGGAGGCGGCCCTCGCCCGCTTCTTCGGGTTCGAGGACGCCGTCCTGTACGGCTCCTGCTTCGACGCCAACGGCGGGCTGTTCGAGGTCCTGCTGGGCGAGGAGGACGCGGTCATCTCCGACACCCTGAACCATGCGTCCATCATCGACGGCATCCGTCTCTGCAAGGCGCAACGATTCCGCTACCGGACCGGTGACGCCGCCGACTTGGAGGCCCAGTTGCGCGCGGCGGCGGGCGCCCGGCTGCGGCTGATCGCCACCGATGGGGTCTTCAGCATGGATGGCACCTACGCCCCGCTCGACCTCATCTGCGACCTGGCGGCACGCTACGACGCGCTGGTGATGGTGGACGACTCCCATGCCTCCGGTTTCGTCGGCGCCACCGGCCGCGGCACGCCCGAGCACTTCGGAGTCATGGGCAAGGTCGACATCTTGACAAGCACCTTGGGCAAGGCGCTGGGGGGCGCCTCCGGCGGCTTCACGGCGGCGTCGCGGCCGGTCTGCGCGCTGCTACGGCAGCGCTCTCGGCCCTACCTGTTCTCCAACGCGCTGGCGCCGCCCATCGTCGGGGCAGGCCTCGCCGTACTGGACCTGCTCTCCGGCTCGACCGAGCTCCGCGACCGACTGGCGGTCAACGCCGCCCGCTTCCGAGAAGGCATGTCCGCGGCGGGCTTCACCCTCAAGCCCGGATCGCACCCCATCGTGCCGGTGATGATCGGGGACGCCCGGGAGGCCAACGAGATGGCCTGGGAACTGCTGGATGAGGGGATCTACGTGGTCGGGTTCAGCTATCCGGTCGTCCCCAAGGGAGAGGCTCGGATCCGGGTCCAGCTCTCTGCCGTCCACCGGCCCGAGGACGTCGAGGAGGCCATCGACGCCTTCACCCGGGTGGGTCGCCACCGTGGGCTGGTCGGGTGACCCGCCCCTTCCCGTCCCGTCCCCCATCCCCTTCCCGTCCTGACGATGTCGACCGCGGAGAAGACGACATGACGAAAGAGCAGCAGCTGCAGCCGGCACCCGCATCGCGCGAGCTCTCCAAGGACGAGATCTATCGCGCCTGCGATCCCGCCCAGTTTGCCTTCAGCACGACGGCGGAGCTCCCGGTGCTGCGCGAGGTGATCGGTCAGGACCGTGCCGTCGGAGCGGTCGACTTCGGCATCGGCGTGCCCAGCCACGGCTACAACATCTACGCCTTGGGACCCACCGGCACCGGCAAAGCCACCGTCATCATGCAGCACCTGACGGCCGAGGCGGCGTCCCGCCCCGCGCCCGACGACTGGGTGTACGTCAACAACTTCACCACGCCGCACAAGCCGAATGCCATCCGCCTGTCGCCGGGCAGAGCCTGTGCCTTCCGCGCGGACATGGAGAAGCTGGTCGAGGACCTGCAGGCCGCCATCACCCTGGCGTTCGAGGGGGAGGAGTACGACCGGCAGCGGCGCGAGATCGCCCAGGACGTCAGTCAGAACCAGGAGGCGAAGCTGGATGCGCTCCGGGAGAAGGCCGAAGGGCGAGGGCTACCTGATGCTCCGCACCCCGGCGGGACTCGCCTTCGCCCCCCGCACCAAGGAAGGCGAGCCCATGCCTCGCGAGACCTACAACTCCCTGGCCGAGGACGAGCAGCACCGGATCGACGAGGCGCTGTCCAAGCTGAACGCCGAGCTCCAACAGATCATGCGCCTGGTGCGCCAAGACGAGAAGTCCGGCCGCGAGCGCCTGCGCGAGCTCGACCGGGAGGTGACCACCTACGCCGCCGAGCACCTGATCGACGACGTGCGCCAGCACTGGGCGAAGGTGGA
Source organism: uncultured Actinomycetota bacterium (assembly GCA_963796315.1). Lineage (GTDB taxonomy): Bacteria > Actinomycetota > Thermoleophilia > RBG-16-64-13 > RBG-16-64-13 > CAWCLH01. The sequence continues at coordinate 294,382 of CAWCLH010000020.1, read as the reverse complement.
CGAGGTGTCGGCCTACTTGGATGCCGTCCTGGCGGACGTGGTGGAGAACGCCGACGATTTCAAGCGGTCCGATGACGAGCCCCAACAGACCCTCATGGGGATGGCGCTCGGCAAGCAACGGACGGAAGCCGCCTTCCGCAAGTACCAGGTCAACGTGATCGTGGACAACGGCAGCCGGGAGGGCGCGCCGGTGGTACGGGAGAACAACCCCACCCTGCCCGATCTGCTCGGGCGGGTGGAGCACCTGGCCCAGTTCGGCACGCTCTTCACCGACTTCAACATGATCAAGCCCGGAGCCCTGCACTCGGCCAACGGCGGCTTCCTCGTCTTGGAGGCCCGGGAGCTGCTGACGAAGCCCTACTCGTGGGACGCCCTCAAGCGGGCCCTGAAGAGCGGCGAGATCCGGATCGAGGATATGGCGAAGCAGATGGGATTGAGCGCGACCGTGACCCTGGATCCGGAGCCCATCCCCTTGGACTGCAAGGTGGTCATGCTGGGCGAGCCGATGATCTACTACCTGCTCTACCAGCTCGACCCCGACTTCCAAGAGCTGTTCAAGGTCAAGGCCGACTTCGACACCGAGGCGGACCGCACGCCCGAGAACGAGCAGCTCTATGCTCAGTTCGTCGCCGACGTGGTCCAGGCGGAGGAGCTTCCCCCCTTTACGCCGGAGGCCGTCGCTCGGATCGTCGAGCACGGCTCCCGCCTGATCGAGGACCAGCGCAAGCTCTCCGTCCGGTTCCGGGACGTCAGCGACCTGGTGCGGGAGTCCGCGTACTGGGCCGCGCATCAGAACGGGGAGCCCGGCGAGGGGGTGGTGGTCGACCGTCCCGACGTCGAGCGGGCCTCTGGACGAGGGCAGCTACCGGTCCAGCCGGATCGAGGAGCGCCTGCGGGAGATGATCACCGAGGGCACCATCATGGTCGATACCGACGGCTCGGTGGTCGGCCAGATCAACGGTCTCTCGGTGGCGTCCGTCGGCGACTACGCCTTCGGCCGCCCCAGCCGGATCACGGCGACCACGCGCCTGGGCGAGGGGAAGGTGCTCGACATCGAGCGCGAGGTCGAGATGAGCGGTCCCATCCACTCCAAGGGCGTGCTCATCCTGTCCGGCTTCCTGGGCTCGAAGTACGCGCAGGACCGCCCGCTCTCGTTGAACGCGCGCCTCGTGTTCGAGCAGTCGTACTCCGGCGTGGAGGGCGACAGCGCCTCCTCGGCCGAGCTCTATGCCATCCTCTCCTCCCTCTCGGGCCTCCCCATCCAACAGCGCTTCGCGGTCACCGGCTCGGTGAACCAGCGGGGGCAGGTGCAACCGATCGGCGGGGCCAACGAGAAGATCGAGGGCTTCTTCGAGGTCTGCAAGGCCCGCGGGCTTCGCGGCGACGAAGGCGTCTTGATCCCGGAGGCCAACATCCGCAACCTGATGCTGAAGGAGGAGGTGCGGGAAGCCGTGGCGGCAGGTGATTTCCACATCTTCCCGATACGCACCATCGACGAGGGTATCGCCCTTCTGACGGGCGTGGCGGCCGGCGAGGCGGACGAGAACGGGGACTATCCGGAAGGCACGGTCAACGGCAGAGTGATGGCCAGGTTGACCGAGCTGAGCGAGAAGGCGCGGCGACTCTTCCCTCGCGGCTTCGAGGGAGAGGAGACGCTACCCCCCCTCCCCAAGGAGCAGCCGCAGCCGACCCCGCCCGCCCCTCCTGTGGAGTAGCTCAGGCTGGGAGGAGCAGCCGTTCGGCGGCCCGCCATCCGCTCTGGATGCAATCGGGGATGCCGACACCCCGGTAGGAACCCCCGGCCAATTCGAGGCCGGGGACGGCGGCGAGCGCCCGGTCGATACGGGCCAGGCGCTCCTGATGCCCCACGTTGTACTGGGGCATCGCCCGCGGCCAGCGGAAAAGACGCGCCGTGACCGGCGCGCCGGTCAGTCCCAGCAGGTCGCCGACCTCCTCCAAGACCATGGCCCGGATGGCCTCGTCGTCCGATTCCAGCACGGCCGGTCCCTTGACCCCGCCCAGGAAGACGCGCAGGAGCACGTGCCCGTCCGGGGCCCTGTCCGGAAACTTGGACGAGCTCCAGGTCACCCCCATGATCCGCCGCTGCTCCCGCCGGGGGACCACCAGTCCGAACCCGTTCAGCGGGTGGGCCACATCCTCCCGTCGCAGGCCCAGGGTGACCGTCACCGCGGAGACCGCGTCGATGCCGGCCAACTCGGCGGAGAGCCCGGCGTGCAGCGGCGCCACCAGGGGAGCTGCCTCGTGGGCGGCCACCGCCAGGATGACGACGTCCGCCTCCTCCACCGGCCCGCCCGGGGATCCTCCCAGGTGCAGCCGGTAACGGGCGGCCCGGCGCCGCGCCCGGCGGCGGAGCGACGGCGTCCGACCGGGCCGCCTCGATCGACGTCACCGGGGTGGCCAGGCGCAGGCTTCCGGGAGGAAGCGACGCCACCAGCGCATCGACCAGTCGCTGCAACCCGCCTTCCACCGTGACGAAGGCACTGGGGCCCGCGGCGCCGGGGCGGGCCCCGCCGGTCCTCGCGGCGCGCGCCCGGGCGCGCCGGGCCTGGACCATGGCCAGGATCAGGGAGCGGTGGTCCGTCTCCATCGCCTTGAAGCGGGGGAAGGTGCTGACCAGGCTCAGCCGGTCGGGGTCGCCCGCGTGGACCCCGGCGACGAGGGGCTCGGCGATCTTCTCCAAGGCTTCGTCGCCGAGGCGGCGCCGGACGAAGTCACCCAGGGACTCGTCCCCCACCCCACCCCGCGGCAGCGCCAGATCCAGACCCATGCGGACCTTCCCAGGCCAGGTCAGGAGGCCGCTGCGGGCGAGCGGCAGGAACTTGGTGGGGACCATCAGCATGGTCCCCTCGGGCAGGGGATGCAGGTGCCCGTCGCTCAGGACGTAGGTCGTGGAGACGGGCGCAGTCGAACGGATCTGGAGGCCCGCGTCGCCGGCCAGGCGCATGCCCGCCGGTTTCTGACTGACGAAGCAGTCCGGCCCGCCCTCGATGAGGAAGCCTTCCGGGGTCCGTTCGGTCACGATGTGACCGCCGGAGCGGTCGGCCGCCTCGTAGACGGACAGACGGACCTGCCGGCCCTGTTCCCCGGCCAGGGAAAGAACCCGAGCCGCCGCCGCCAAGCCGGCGATGCCACTGCCCACCACGGCGACGCGCACCGGGTCGACGCTCCCCCGACGCCGGGTCCGCCTCGGCCCGGACCCGGTCTTCGGCGGTCACGTCCTCTCGCCGAGGCGGTCGACTAGCGCGCCCGCCCGTTCTCGGCTCAGCCGGACGGTATCGGGGATGCCGGAGCCGCGGTAGGCGCCGCCACCCAGCGCCAGCCCCGGGAACCGGCCCAGTGCCGCCTCGATGCGGCCCACCCGTTCCAGGTGACCCACCACGTACTGCGGCATCGCCCGGTCCCAGCGGTAGCTCCGCGTCCACGACGGGGCCACGGCCACGCCCAGGATGCCCTCCAGTTCCTCCCTGGCGGCCGCGACCATCTCCTCCTCGGTCAGGCCCAGGCTGTTCCCGGTCACGGCCCGCAGGAAGCAGCGCATCAACACGGTGTCGGCCGGGGCGCGATCGAAGAACTTGGTGGTCACCCAGGTGAACGCCTTGATCCGGCGGTGCTCTCCCTTGGGGATGACGGCGCCGAAGCCGTTCGGCGTCGAGGGGAACCGGTCCCGGGGGTAGGCCAGGGTGACCGTCCCCGAGGAGACGTAGGGGATGCGGCGCAGCCCGTCGGCCAGGCCGGCGTCGAGCCCTTCGAGGACGTCGGCCGTGGCATAGGCCGGCGAGGCGAACAGCACGCCGTCCGCCTCGAGCGTGCGTCCCCCCGCGGTCACGATGCGCCAGCGGCCGTCATCGGCGGCCTGCAGGTGTCGGGCCGGGTCCCCGGTGAGGATGCGGTCGGGACCGATGCGGCGGACCAACTCGTCGACGAAGAGACCCACACCCTTGTCGAGGGTGACGAAGGCGGTGTGCGGTCTCCCCTGCTTCGCGTCCCGTTCGGCGGCCGCCTGCCGGCGCCGCGCCGCCTTCATCTGCCCGAGCATGGCCAGGATGAGCGAGCGCTGCTCCCGTTCCATGTTGAGGAACCGGGGGAAGGTGGCCTCCACGCTCATGGTCTCCGGGTCGCCGCTGTGGATGCCGGCCACCAAGGGCTCGCCCAGCTTCTCCAAGGCCTCGGTGCCGAAGCGGCGCCGGATGAAGTCGCCCAGCGTCTCGTCGCCGCGATCCTTTCCCTTCGGCAGGACGAGGTCCATCCCCATGCGGACCTTTCCGGGCCAGGAGAACAGAGTGGAGGTCACGAAGGGGACCACCTGCGTCGGGACCAGGAGGATCAGGCCGTCGGGCAGCGGATGGAGGGCGCCCTTCCACAGGACGTAGCTCTTGCGCTCGTCCTGGTTGGTCGGGGCCAGCCGTCCCTCCAGACCCAGATCACGGGCGAGCTGAACCCCTCCGGGCTTCTCGGACACGAAGCAATCCGGGCCGCCTTCCACCAGGCAGTCGCCCACCGGTTCGCTGACGATGCTGCCCCCGACGCGGTCCTTCGCCTCGACGAGCGTCACCTCGAGCGGCAGGCCCCGCTCGCGCGCCCTTTCCTGGACCTCCCAGGCCGCGGAGAGCCCGCCGATGCCGCCGCCCACCACGACCACCGCACGCGGCGCTGCACTCATCGGATCTCCTCCGCACGCGTCGAGGCGACGGCCTGCTTCACGATGTCGGCCAAGGCGGCGATGAAGGCGGGGTGGTCCCGCACGGTCCCGGCGCGCAGCATGCGGACCCCCAGATCGCTCGCCAGCCGCTGCAGGTGGATATCGAGGTCGTACAGGGTCTCCAGGTGCTCGACGACGAAGCCCAGCGGCACCACCACCACCTCTCGGTGAGCGGCGGCCATCTCGCGCAGCACCTCGTCGGTGTCCGGACCCAGCCAGGTCACTCCCGGCCGCGGGGAGCGGCTCTGGAAGCCCAGCCGCCAGGGCGGCTGTCCTAGCCGTCGGACCACCTCGGCGATGGTCTCGCCTCAGTCCGGCCTCGTACTCGCGGTCCTCCTCGCCCGGCCGCAGCGCCAGGCTGTGGGCGGTGAAGAGCAGGGGTGTCTTCTGGCGTTCGGCCGGGTCGAGCCCAGCCAGCGCCGACTCGATCCGCGCCGCCACGGCGTCCAGGTAGCCGGGAGCCGCGTGCCACTCCGGTAGGAAACGGACGCTCCCGGGCTTCCCGTCCAACAGGGTGGCCACCCGGGCGGCGTAACCCCCGGTCGCCACCTCCGATTGATGGGAGGCCATGATCAACGCGAACACCCGGCCCTCGCCCCACTCCAGCGCGGCCGGCAGGGTCTGCTCGAGGAACGGCTCGCTGCTGCGCATCCCGACGAAGACGCGCGTCTCCACAGGCCCCCCGGCGAGGGCGCGCAGCGACGGATCCTGCTCGAGAGCGGCCAGCAGGGCCCGCGCCTGCGCCCAGGTGTTGTCCACCAGCGGAGACCCGCCGATCGCCCGATAGCGGGCGGTCGTGCGCTCCAGGAGCTCGGGCGTGGGCTCCCGCGGCGCGATGACCCGGCGCAGGAAGGGTTCCACCTCCTCCGGCGTGCGGGGACCCCCGTAGGCGCAGAGCAGGACGGCCAGTCGCACGGCGCCTAGGTCCGCGCGCTCAGACGGTGGACGGCGTCCAGCATGAGGTGGACGTTCTCGAGCGGAGTGGTCTGCAGGATGCCGTGACCCAGGTTGAAGATGTGGCCCGGCCGGCCGCCCGCCTGTTCCAGGATGGAGGCCACCCGGGACTCCAGGACGTCCGGCGGCGCGAACAACGCGATCGGGTCCAGGTTCCCCTGGATGCCGCGGTCGTACCCGATGGTCTCCCAGGCCTGGCCCAGATCGATCCGCCAGTCCACGCCGATGACGTCTCCCCCAGCCTGCTTGATCAGGGGGAGAAGGGTGGCGGTGTCGGTGCCGAAGTGGATCACGGGAACCCCTCCGCTGACGGTCTCCATCACCCGCCTGCTGTACGGCAGGACGAACTCCCGGTAGTCGGTCGGACCGAGGATGCCCACCCAGCTGTCGAACAGTTGGAGCGCCTGCGCGCCCGCGTCCACCTGGTACTGCAGGTAGCTGATCACCATCTCGCTGATGCGATCCAGGAACCGGTGCCACGCCGCCGGTTCCGCGTACATGAAGCTCTTGGTGCGGACGAAGTCGCGGGACCCGCCCCCCTCGATCATGTAGCTGGCCAGGGTGAACGGAGCGCCGGAGAAGCCGATCAGGGGCACCTTGCCCTCGATCTCGCGCCGGACCAGGCGGATGGCCTCGGCCAAGAAGGGTACGTCGCGGTCCGGGTCGAGCGGGTGCAGGGCGTCGACGTCGGCCGGCGTGCGGATGGGGTTGCCGATCACCGGGCCCTCGCCCTGGGCGAAGCTGAGGTCGATGCCGATGCCGGGCAGCGGCAACAGGATGTCCGCGAAGATGATGGCGGCGTCGAGCGGGAAGCGGCGGAGGGGCTGGACGGTCACCTCGGCGGCCAGCTCGGGGGAGCGGCACATCTCGAGGAAGGAGTGCTTCGCCCGGATCGCCCGGTACTCCTCCAGGTAGCGCCCGGCCTGACGCATCATCCACACCGGCGTCATGTCCACCGGCTCGCGCCGGCAGGCCTTCAGAAACCGATACTCCTCCGCCATGACCACCCTTTCCTGGGCCCGCCTGGAGCGCGGGCCGACCACGTCGCGCCAGCCGGGAAGAATATCAGCTTGCGCCGGTTCTCACAGCTGGGACGCCCTTCCCGGTCGAGGCCGCCGTCCGCCAGGCAGAGCGATGACCTCCGGCCGGAATGACGATGGCCGGCCCCGACCGGGGCCGGCCATCGTGCTCTCTCCGTCAGCGCGACGGCGCCGCCTGCCGGCGCGCGTCGTCGCGTCGTCTACTCGGTGACGAGGGCTCCCATGTCGGCCAGGACCTCGTCCCCGTTGGATCGACGGCAGGCGCCTCCACCTTCACCGCGGACACCTTGAACTCGGGGATCCGGGCGATGGGGTCGAGGGAATGGCTCGAGGTCAACCGGTTGGCCGGGGCCTCGACGTAGTGGAAGGGCATGAACACCAGGCCGGGCGACACGCGGTCCGTCACCCAGGCCACGGGTTCGATCGCCCCGCGCCGACTGCTGACCTTGATCCGCTCCCCGTGCTGGATACCCAGCCTCTTGGCATCGTCGGGGTTCAGCTCCAGCCGACCATCCGGCACCAGCGCGTTCAGGCCGGGCGACTGCCGCGTCATGGTCCCGGTGTGGTAGTGCACCAACTCCCGGCCGGTGGTCAGCACCAACGGGTACTCCGCGTCGGTCGTTCTCGGTGGGCTTCGATCCACTCGATGGCCGAGAACAGCCCCTTGCCGCGGGAGAAGGCTTGGGTATGCAGGATCGGCGTACCGGGATGCTCCGTCGTCGGGCAGGGCCACTGGAGGCCGCAGGTGTCCTCGGTGTCGAACTCCACGTCGGGCACCACATGCTCTTCCAGACGGTCGTAGGTCACCCCGCCGTACTGCGGTGTCACCTGGGCGATCTCCTGCATGATCTCCTGGGGGGAGCCGTAGCTCCACCCGGCACCCAGGCGGTTCGCGATGAGCTGGACGATCTGCCAGTCCGGCAGCGCCTCACCCTTGGGCGCGAGCGCCTGACGCACCCGCTGGATACGGCGCTCGGTGTTGGTGAAGGTGCCGTCCTTCTCCATGGTCGCGGCGGCCGGGAGGACGACGTCGGCGTACTCGGCCGTCTCGGTCAGGAAGATGTCCTGCACCACGAGGAAGTCGAGCTTGCCCAGCGTCTCCTCGATGTGCTGCTGGTCGGGATCGGAGAGGACCGGGTTCTCGCCCATGATGTACATGGCCCGGATCTCGCCTGCGTCGACGCTCCGCATCATGTCGATGAGGCTCTTGCCCTTCTCTCGGGCCTCGAGCGTCACGCCCCACGCCGCTTCCATCTTGGCGATGCTGTCCGGGTTGTCCACCTTCTGGTAGCCGGAGAAGACGTCGGGCAGCCCGCCCATGTCGCAGGCGCCCTGGACGTTGTTCTGGCCGCGGAGCGGGTTCACCCCCGTGCCCGGCTTGCCGATGTTGCCGGTGAGCATCGCCAGGTTGGCCACCGACAGGACGTTGTTCGTCCCGGTGTGGTGCTGGGTGATGCCCATGGCGTAGATGATGTTCGCGGCGCCCGCTTTGGCGTACAGTTCGGCCGCCTTGCGGATGTCGTCGGCCGGCACGCCGGTGATCTGGGCCGCCTGTTCGACCGTCATCGTCTTCAGCGAGGCGAGGAAGTCCTCGTAGCCCTCGGTCCGCGTCTCGATGAACTCCATGTCCTCCAGGCCGCTGTCGATGATGTGGCGCATCATGCCTTTGAGCAGGGCTACGTTGGTGCCGGGCTTCAGGGCCAGGTGCAGGTGCGCCCGCCGAGCGACGTCGACCTTGCGCGGGTCGGCCACGATCAGCGTCTTGCCCTCGCGCAGCGCCTTGACCACCTCCAGGAAGATGACCGGGTGCGCCTCAGGCGTGTTCGAGCCGATGATGAAGATGACGTCCGCATCGTGGATGTCCTTGATGGAGTTCGTCATGGCTCCACTGCCAAAAGCTGTCGCCAGACCGGCGACGGTGGAGCTGTGTCATAAGCGGGCGCAGTGGTCCACGTTGTTGGTGCCCAGCACCCCCCTCGTGAACTTCTGCAGGAGGTAGTTCTCCTCGTTCGTGCACTTGGCCGAGGCCAGCGTGGCGAACGCCTTTGCGCCCGCTCTCGGCCTTGATGCGTCTTGAAGGCCTGCTCGACCCGGTCCAGCGCCTCGTCCCAGGTGGCTCGGACCAGGTTGCCCTCCTCATCCCGGACCATGGGCGTCGTGAGCCGGTCGGGCGAGTTGACGTAGTCGTGGCCGAAGCGGCCCTTGACGCACAGGTTGCCGTTGTTGACGCCGTGGCCCACGCCGGGAGGTCACCCGCACGAGCTTCTCCCGGAAGGTATGGGCCACCACCTCGCACCCCACCCCGCAGTAGCTGCAGATGGTGGGAGTCTTCTCGGTCTGCCAATGCCGGGCGGCGTAGCGGCTGCGCTTCATGGTCAGGGCGCCCACCGGACAGGTGCTGATGCACTGGCCGCAGGAGACGCAGCCCACCTCCTGCAGCGGCATGTTGTACGGCGTGTCGATGATCGTGTCGTAACCCCGATCGGTGAAGCCCCAGCAGCCGATGCCCATGACCTCGCGGCAGATGCGCACGCATCGGCCGCAGTTGATGCAGCGGTTGGGGTCGCGGGCCACGTTGGGATGGTCGTTCCGGGTGGCGGAAGTCCTTCGGGTGCCAGCCCCAGGGAGCATGTTCTCGACCTCGTACTCGTACGCGTAGTCCTGCAGGCGGCAATCGCCTGCGGCCTCGCACACGGGGCAGTCCAGCGGATGGTTGGACAGCAGCAGCTCGATGACGAACTTCCGCAGCTTGCGGATCTTGGTCGTGCCGGTCTGGACCGACCATGCCCTCGCCCACCATGGTGGCGCAGGCGGGAACGGGGCCCCGCGCGCCCTCGACCTCCACCACGCACATCCGGCAGCCGCCGTAGGGCTCCAGCCGTTCGTCGTGACAGAGCGTCGGGAATGTCGATGCCCATCCGGCGGGCGACCTCGAGGACCGTCTGGCCGGGAAGCGCCGTCACCTCCTGGCCGTCGATGGTCAGAGTGAGCGGTCTTCCGTCCTGTTTCACTTGCGACAGCCATCTAGGCCCTCCTCACCGCGTCGAAGCGACATTTCTCGTAGCAGGCCCCGCAACGGATGCAGATGTCGGAATCGATGACATGCGGCCTCCTTCTTCTCGCCGGTGATCGCGTTCACCGGGCAGGCGCGCGCGCAGGCGCGGCAGCCGGTGCACTGCTCGGATCGATGAAGTACGTGGTCAGGGCGGCGCAGGCGCCGGCCCGACACTTCTGCTCCAGGATGTGCTCTTCGAACTCTTCGCGGAAGTACTTCAGCGAGGTCAGCACCGGGTTGGGGGCCGTACCCCCCAGCGCGCACAGCGACGAGCCGCCTTGATGTTGTTCGGCCAGATCCAACAGCAGGTCGATATCCTCCGGCACACCCTCGCCCCCGCAGATGCGGTGCAGGATCTCGAGCATCCGCGTGGTGCCGATCCGGCAGGGCACGCACTTGCCGCAGCTCTCCGCCTGGGTGAACTCGAGGAAGAAGCGGGCGGTGTCCACGATGCAGTTGTCCGCGATCCAGGACGACCATGCCGCCCGAGCCGACGATGGCGCCGGTCTGGTTCAGCTCCTCGTAGTCCACCTTGGTGTCCAGCAGCGCCTCGGGCAGACAACCGCCGGAGGGACCGCCCATCTGCACGGCCTTGAACGCCTTGTCGTTCTTGATGCCGCCGCCGATGTTGAAGATCACGTCGCGCAGGGTGAGGCCCATGGGGACCTCGGCCAGGCCGGTGCGGTTGACCTTCCCGGTGAGGGCGAACACCTTCGTGCCCTTGGACTTCTCGTAGCCCCGCTCGGCGAAGCTTCTGGGCCCCGTTGGTGATGATCCAGGGGACGCAGGCCAGGGTCTCGACGTTGTTGATGTTGGTCGGGCGCGGCCCACAGGCCCGACTGCGCCGGGAACGGCGGACGCAGGCGCGGCATCCCCCGCTGGCCCTCGATGGACTGCATCAGCGCGGTCTCCTCGCCGCAGACGAACGCCCCGGCCCCTTCCTTGATCTTGATGTGGAAGGAGAAGTCCGGAGCCCATGATGTCGTCGCCGATCAGGCCCGCGCTCCTCGGCCTGCTGCCAGCGCGATCTTCAACCGCTTGATGGCGAGCGGGTACTCCGCGCGTACGTAGACGTAGCCTTCGGAGGCGCCGATGGCGTAGCTGCCGATGGCCATGCCCTCGAACACGGCGTGGGGGTCTCCCTCCAGCACCGAGCGGTCCATGAACGCGCCGGGGTCGCCCTCGTCGCCGTTGCAGATGAAGTACTTCTGCCCGTCCGGGCGTCGTGCGCCTCGGCCGCGAACTTCCATTTGAGTCCGGTGGGAAAGCCGGCGCCGCCCGCGGCCGCGCAGGCCGGAGGCCAGGACCTCTTCGCGCACCTGGTCGGGCGTCATCTGGGTCAGCACCCGGTAGAGGCCCTGGTAGCCGCCCTCCTCCAGGTAGTCGTCCAGGTCCTCCGGATCGATGCTTGCCCGCAGTGGCGCAGCACCAGACGGTCCTGATAGGCGGTAGAAGTCGTTGTGCGAGGTCTCCTCGTCGGAGGAAAGCACGATCCACTTGTGGACCGGTTCCCCGCCGACGATGTGCTCCTCGATGATCTTCTCGACCATGGCCGGGGTGACCGGCCGTAGGTCACGGTGCGCTCCTGGCCCCGTTCGTGCGTGTGGTCACGTCCACCAGCACGTCCATGGCGCACATCCCCCGGCATCCGGTGCCGGTGACGGAGGCGCAGCTCACCGGCACAGTTGTCCTCGCGCGGCTTGACCACCGCGAGGGTCCCCGTGGCGGCCAGGCCCTGCTCGAACGCCTCGAGACATCGCCTGCCGCCCGGCGGCGATACCGCCCGGTGCCCATGCAGATGCCGATCTCGACGTTCGGCCTGACTTTGGGCTCGCGCAGGGGAGCGCGGTTTTTTCACCATCTCGACGACACTCATGCGTCGCTCCCCTCGTCGGGCTCGAGCAGGGGCGGGCGAACCCCCGTTGCCGCTGGCAGCTTCGGGTTCCTGCGTGGCCCGGAAGTCCTTGATCGAGGAGACCGCCTTGTCCGGCGTCAGCTTGCCGTAGGTCCGATCGTTGATCATCATGACCGGCGCCATGCCGCAGGCTCCCAGGCAGGCCACGCTCTCGATGGTGAACAGCATGTCCTGGTGTTCTCGCCGTCCTTGATACCCAGGTGTCGCTCGACCTCCTGGGAGACCAGGGGAGCGCCGGAGACGTGGCAGGCGGTGCCGTGGCAGACGCGGATCACGTTCTTGCCCCGCGGCACGAGCCGGAATTGGGCGTAGAACGTGGCCACGCCGAAGACCGAACTCAGGGGCTCGCCCAGGAACTCCGCGATCCGGGTCATCGCCTCTCGAGGCACGTAGCCGTAGATCGCCTGGGTCCCCTGCAGAAGCGGGATGAGAGTCCCCTTCTGTCCCTGGTACTCGCAGCAGCAACTCTTCGAGCGGGGCACCGTCGAACGTCTCCTCCGGGAGTACTCGCCGCTCGAGCCTTCACCGACGCTCATGTATGAACCTCCGGCTGGGTGTTCGATCGCTACCTCAGTTCCGCGTCGGAGACGGAATACAAGGATTGGTTGCTCGAGCGCTCGGATGAGGCGGATGGTCCGCATCATGTCCTTGTCGAGCGCGTCCACGATGGCCGACGTCATGCCGACCGACGGCCAACATGGCCACAAACACGTTGTTGATGGCCGGACGCAGCGAGTCCGGGGCGCCGTTCGAGATGTTGGACAGCCCGCAGGTGGTCTTGCACCTTGGGCTCGAACATCTCCGCCAGCATCTTCAGCACGTCCTGAACGGCCACCGCGTGCATCTGACCGACGTCAACGCCCACCGGCAGGATGATCGGGTCGATGTAGATCTTCTCGTTCGGGATGCCGGCCTCGTTAGCCGCCATGACGAGCTCGTAGGCGATGGCCACCCGCTCGTTCGCGTCGATCGGGATGGCCGCACCCATCGTGAGACCGATTATCTCACAATCGTATTTTGCCGCCAAAGGCAGGATGTTCTCCATCTTGTCCGGCTGCGCCGAGAAGGAGTTGACGATCGGCTTGGCCAGGCCGAGCTCGAGGCACTTCTGGATGCCGGCTTCCATGGCGACGTGGTTGGTGGTGTCCAGGCAGAGCGGGCAGCTTGGAGACCTCGGCCACCGTCTCGACCACGAACTCCATCATCTTGTCGCCGTCTTTGCGCGCCGGTCCCAGGTTGATGTCGATGATGTCGGCGCCGGCGGCTTCTACCTGGCGCGCCAACTCCTGGATGGGCCCCTTCTCCCGGCCCTTCATGGCGTTCCCGATGCGGGTCGTCATGACGTTGATGTTCTCCGCGATGATCTGCACCCCTACTCCTCCTTGACCTTGATTCTCCTGGATGTGACCTGACGGAGACCCTCTTCCGCCCGGTAGGAGCTCCGGACGAACGGCGCCGCCTCCACCCTGAGCCCCAACTGCTCGCCGTGTGCCCGGTATTCCTCGAAGACCGCGGGCGCCACGTATTCCACCACCGGCAGGTGCTCCCGCGACGGGCGCAGGTACTGACCGACGGTGACGACGTCGACCCCGGAAGCCCGGGCGTCGCCCAGGAGCCCCCTTATCTCGTCGACCCTCTCCCCCAGGCCGACCATGCAGCCGGTCTTGACCACGCTCTCCCCGTGAACCGCGGCGTGCCGCAGCACCCGGAGTGAGCGTTGGTAGACCGCCTGAGGACGCACCCGCGGGTAGAGCCGCGGGACCGTCTCCAGATTGTGATTGAACACCTCGGGCACCTCGCGCAGCACCAGGTCCACCGCCGCGAGGTCGCCCCCGAAGTCCGGCACCAGCACCTCCACGGTCGCCCGCGGGCTCCGCTCGCGGACCGCGCGGATGGTGGCGACGAAGTGAGCCGCTCCGCCGTCGGGGAGGTCGTCCCGGGTGACGGAGGTGATCACCACGTGCTCCAGGCCCATGCGGGCGGCGGCATCGGCCACGTGGGCCGGCTCGTCCGGATCGAGCGCATCCGGCCTGCCGCGCAGCCACGCTGCAAAAACGGCAGTTCCTGGTGCACGTCCCGCCCATGATCAGGAAGGTCGCCGTGCCCCGCTCGAAGCACTCTCCCTTGTTGGGGCACTTCGCGCTCTCGCACACGGTGTGGAGATGGCGTTCGCGCAACAGGGTCTCCATGTCGCGCATGGCCCGGGCCCGCGGCAGCGGCTTCTTCAGCCACGCCGGCTTCGGCCCCGGGCCCTCCGACCGGCGCCGGACCGAGTCCCTCGTCACCGGATCAGTCATCCGCCCCGTACCGCTGCCGCATAGGCCGGCGTCTCCGTCCTCCGCATCCGGCTCAGCCCGCGATGTGGACGGATTCGCCGTGCACGTCATGGACCGCTTCCATCACGGCTTCCCCGATGGTGGGGTGCGCGTGGATGGTGTCGCCGACGTCCTTGACGGTCAGGTCGTTCTTGATGGCCACCGCGATCTCGTGGATGAGGTCGGTGACGTGCGCGCCCATCATGTTCGCGCCGATGATCTTGTCGGTGCTCTTGTCCGCGATGATCTGGATGTAGCCCTGCGGCTCCCCGATGGCCAGCGCCTTGCCCGATGCTCCCAGGCGGAAGGTCCCGGTGACGGGCTCGTACCCCTCGTCGCGGGCCTGGTCCTCGTTGAGGCCGATGCTGGCGATCTCCGGGATGGTGTAGATGCAGCTGGGGACCACCTTGAGCTCCCGCTCCGCGTCGCCGCCCAGGCAGTTCTCCACCGCGATCAGGCCCTCGTACGAGGCCACGTGGGCCAGCAGGATGCCGCCGTTGACGTCGCCGATGGCGTACACGTTCTCGGCAGAGGTCTCCAGCTTCTCGTTCACGACGATGTAGCCGCGGCCGTCGGTCTCCACGCCCACCGTGTCCAGCCCGATATCCTGCGTGTTGGGCGAGCGGCCGATGGACACCAGCATCTTCTCGGCGGTGATCTGCTGGCCGCCTTCGATGTTGGCCGTGATGGAGTCCGCGCCGTACTCCGCGATGCCTTCCACGCGGGTCTTCAGCAGGACCTCGATGCCCTTCTTCTTGAAGATGCTCTGGAACTGCTTGGCCAGGCGCTTGTCCTCCAGGGGCAGCATCTGCGGCATCATCTCGACGATCGTGATCTTGGTGCCCAACTCCGAGAAGACCGAGGCGAACTCGCACCCGATCACGCCGGCCCCGATGATCAGGAGGGACTCGGGGACGCTCTGCAGGTCGAGCGCGCTGGTCGACGTGAGCACGGTAGGCTGGTCGAAGTCGAAGAACGGCAGCCGGGCCGGCTCGGAGCCGGTGGCCACGATGACCTTGTCGGCCTCCAGGGTGACGGTGCCCTCGGCGGTGTCCACCTCGACCACTGCCCGGGCCGGCCAGACGGCCGGAGCCCTGGACCAGCTTCACCTTGTTCTTCTTGAACAGGAAGTCGACGCCGTCCACCATCTTCTTCACGATCTCGTTCTTGCGCTCGTACATGCGCGCCCAGTCCGGCTTGACCTCGCCGTCGACGGCGAAGCCGAACTCGCCGCCGGAGCGGGCCGTGTGCAGGGCGGCCACGCTGCCCAGCAGTGACTTCGTCGGGATGCAGCCCCGGTTCAGGCAGGTGCCGCCCAAGGCGTCCTTCTCCACCACGGTGACGTCGGCGCCGCGCTGAGCCGCGCGGATGCCGGCGACGTAGCCGCCCGGGCCACCGCCGATGACCACGATCCTCGTCATGTTCCTCCCTTTCACGAAAGGCCACCAACGATACGGGGGCCTCGCGGCCCCCGTATCGTTGGTACTCGTCCTTAGTGCGCCGCCGGGACCTCGTCGATCAGCCCCGCCATCTGGAGGATCTCCGGGACGATCTCCTCCTTGCCGATGGCCATGATGTGGACACCGTCGCAGATGTTGTTCTCCTTGAGGAAGCGGATGTGGCGGGCGCAGATCTCCATGCCCTTCTTCATCGCCTCTTCCTTGGGGACGGAGGCCATCTCCTCCAGGAGGTCGTCCGGCACGAAGATGCCGGGGACGAACTTGTTCATGTACTTGGCCATGCCGAGGCTGGTCAGCACCACCAGTCCGCCCATCATCTTGGCGCCGGTCTTGTCGATCACCGGCTGGGCGTACTCCATGAAGCGCTGGAAGTTGCCCATGTCGTAGATGGCCTGCGTCTGGAAGAACTGCGCGCCCGCCTCGACCTTCTTCTCGAACTTGAGCTTCTGCGGCTCGATCGGGTCCGCCTCGGGCGTGACGATGGCGCCGATGAAGAAGTCGGTGCCGCCGTCCATCTCGTTGCCGGCCCAGTCGTAGCCCTCGTTCATCTTCTTGATGCACTGGATCAGCTGGACCGATTCGAAGTCGTAGACTTCCTTCGCGTCCTTGTGATCACCCACGCTGACGTGGTCGCCGGTCAGGCAGAGGACGTTGCGCAGGCCCAGGAAGTGGGCGGAGAGCAGGTCGTTCTGCAGGCCGAGGCGATTGCGGTCGCGGCAGGTGACCTGGATAGATGGCGTCGCCGCCGCGGCTGACGATCTCGTGCGACACCGCCATCGAGCCCAGACGCATGACGGCCGACTGGTTGTCGGTGACGTTCATGCCGTCGACCAGGTCCTTCAGGAGGTCGATGTGGTGGAGCATCGTGTCGACGTTCGTGCCCTTGGGCGGGCCGATCTCACCGGAGAAGACGAAGCGGCCGCTCTCGCACGCGTCGCGGTACTTGCTCATCTTACGCGGCCCCCTTCTCTTCTTGTCGCGGTCGTCCAGCCGGCCGGGGCGTTGGACGGCGTTGAAGTGCTTGGGGCCGTGGATCTTGAGGAACTTGTCGATCTTGTCCTCGGCCTTGAGCTGGTTGTAGATCAGGACCCAGGCGCAGTCCTTGTCGGGGTCCACCTCGCACTTGCCGTGGTTGGTGCCGCCGCAGGGGCCGTTCAAGATGCCCTTGGCGCAGCGGGTGACCGGGCAGATGGCGCCGTACTCGTCCAGCACGCACTCGCCGCAGAGGGAGCACTTCTCCTCGTAGCTCTGCGAGCGCTTGATGTTGCCGACGAACAGGGAGTCGGTGCCCGGAGTGACGTGCTTGTCGGTCCCGGCGCGGACGGACTGCGTGCCGGCGCCGCAGGAGAGCACGAGGAAGGCGTCTGCCGACCCGGCCGCCTGCTTGTTCTGGCGGAAGATCCGCTTCATGTCCAGCTCGTGGCAGGCCGAGTGGGCCACGTCGGTGGCGACCACCGTCTTGCCGGCGGCCTCGAGCTTCTCCTTCATCTCGGCGATTTCGGCCTCTCCGCCCGTCTGGGTGACGGTGGCGCACTCGCCGCAACCGACGATGTAGACGTTGGTGTCGTCCTCCAGGGACTCGAGGATCTCCTCGAAGGGTTTCTGCTTACTGATGATCAATCTCTGTCCTCCGTTCCTTCTGCCGCTCCCCGAGGTGGAGACGGCGTAGTCCTGACATGGTCGGGGTCGCGCGGCGGCTCTTGGTCAAGCCTGGACGCGCGGCGCGCAGGTACTTGGGTACGTCCGCAGCTTCGCGCACGCCCACGACGACCTCCCAGCCGGACAGCTCGTCCTCCAGCTCGCCGCTGATCTGCGCGACGTAGCCGGGGATGACGATGCGGCGATGGTTGACCTTCTCTTCGATGCCGCTCTTCTTCACGAACATGGCGATGGCGTCGGACACGAACTTGCCGGCGGCCCAGGAGGTCAGCACCGACTGGCCCTCGGTGTCCATCACCAGGAGCCAGGTGGGCACCTTACTGGCCTCGATCTCGCCCGCGAGGGTGAAGTAGGTCAGCGAGAAGTTGGTCGTGATGAGCAGCGGGCTGTCCGGCCCCGGCTCGTTCAGCGGGTAGATGCCCTGATCCATCTGCATCGGCCGTTGCGGGTCGGTGTAGATGTTCTGGGCCAGGATCAGGAGCGGCATGACCTGCGCCGGATCCATGGTGTCGATGCACGATGATGCCGGCATACTTGGCCACGAAGACCGCCGCGAAGACGGTCTTGAGGGCCGGGTCGTCCGTCATGCGGCAGGGGAAGGCGATGGTCGGGAAACCGACCGAGCGCACCTTCTTCTTGATGGCGGCGCGGCGGATGTAGGTCTGGTCGCGCAGGGCGTCCTGCAGGTTGGCCGACATCGGATCGAGCACGACCTCCTTGAGGTCGGCGGCGACGGCCTTCTCGCCGAGCTCGGAGAGGGCTTCCACTCCCTGCGCCTTGATGGCGAAGGGTACGCCCAGCTCCTTGGCCACGGCCGCGACCGCGTCGTACGTGTCGGCGGTGGCCGCGTAGAGCAGCGGTTTCTTGTCCTTGATCGGCTCGGCCGCCGTCTTCAGCGCTGCCGCCGACTCGCTCATGATCACCACGCCGGCGCCGGCGTCGGACGCCTTCTTCGAGCGCGTCGGCGAGCTTGTCCGCGTCGGCCGATTCCACCGCGAAGAGCTTCATGCGCAGGATCTGGCCGACCCGCTCGAACTCCTGGGTCTTGAAGGTCTCGACGTACTGGTCGAAAGTGGCGTCGTCGACGGTGTCGTCCACGAGCGATGGCGATGCCCGGCGGATGCTCGAACCGCTTCTCGTGCCGGTAGAGGACGGTCTCCTCGCCCGACGACGACGGCGTTGTCGCCCGAGCCGACGGTGACCTTGCGGACGGGCGGAGCCGCCGCCTCTCCCAGTTCGGCCGCGGCCTCGGCCGACACGGTGGGACATTGCGACAGCTCGGCCTTGCCGGCGGCCAGCTGCATGGCGAACGCCATACAGGTGGGGAAGCCGCAGTCCTTGCAGTTCGTCTTCGGCAGGAGCTTGAAGATCTGAAGCCCGCTCAGTGCCAAAGTGTCGCTCCTTTCTTCGCTCTCGCTTGCAGGGCGAGCGAGCCCGGCGGGGGGCGGCGGAGCCGCCCCCCGCGGTCGGGCGTCGCTAGAACAGCGGGTCCATCGTCATCGCGGGATGACCGACCTCGGTGAGGTAGGCGAGGATCTCGTCCTCCTCGGTCCCGTTCTCCTCGGTCGCGATCTTGTCGTACAGATCCGGGTACCCGGCCTTCTCGCTGTTCGCGCGCAGGGCCGGCTCAAGCTCCTCTTTGAGCTTCTTGGGCATCCACACCACGCGGGCGACTCCGCCGTCGCCGCTGATGAACTTGCTGGAGCCCAGGTAGAACTTGGAGTGACCGATGAACCCCGGGGTCTGCGCCCCGCCGCCGACCGAGCCGGCCAGGGTGGAGAACTTCATCCCGCAGGGGGTCATCCCGGTGTGGTCCCGGTCGACGGTCATGATGCCGTTGCACATGGGCAGGACGACGCTGATCGCCTCGAAGCACCCGCAGGAGGTCATCGGGTCTTCCATCATGGTGTACGCGTTGAAGCGCTCGATGGCGTTGTGGGATGAGTCGTAGACGAACTCGTTGACACCCGTCCCACTGGCCCTTGATGTCGTCGACGACCGCGCCCTTGTTGATGGGCTGGTTCGGCCCCGTCGGGTTGATCTCGAAGGCGGCCTTGCCGTCAAGCCAGTTGTAGGCGCCGCACAGGCCGGGGCGCTCCGGCGTGATGACGCACACGTGGTCCGGAGCGAAGCTCTGGCACAGCGTGCAGCTGTAGAAGATGTCCACGGCCTCGTCGGTCAGGGAACCGAGGCGCTCGTCGCGCTCCTTGTACGTCTCGAGGGCACGCTCCAGGAGTTGCGACACCTCCGGCTCCTTGGTGAACACCGTCACCTGGACCTTGTCCAGGATGCCACCGAAATCGGAGTGGTAGCGGGCGTGGACGATCTTGCCCACGTGCTCGAAGGTGAAGCCGGCCGCGACGGCCTTCTTGTTGATCCGCTCCCAGATGATGTCGCGCTGGCCGACATGCAGGAAGCCTTCGGCCTCGTTGAGGAAGTGATGCAGTTGGCGCTCGAGGATCGGCTCGAAGTCCTTCTGCATCTTGCGGCCCGACACCTCGATCAGCAGTCCGAACGGGATGGTGGTGCCGGGTTCGATCTCGCCGATGTCCGGACCGACGATGGTCACCTTGCCGTCTTCCACGTCCTCGGCGATGACGGTCAGCTCGCAGCCGGGCTTCTTGGGACCGGCCATCTCCACGTGCAGGTCTTCCTTGCGGATACGCTCGCCCTCGAACGCGGGGCCGTATGCCACGGGCACCGGCACCTCGGTGATGACGATCTTCAGGCCGCGGACCTCGATGGCCTTGGCCACGATCTCGTTCAGGGCCACGTCCGAGCACACGTGCTCGTAGGTGCAGACACCGGTGGGCAGGATCTGGGGGATGTCGGTCTCGGCGATGGTCGGGAAGCCGTAGTTGATGGCCCCTGCCGCCGCCGCGTACTTCAGGTCGTCCACTTCGCCCAAAGCGAGGACGAAGGCGAACACCCGGTCCTTGTTGTACTTGAGGATGCCTCGATAGTCGCCCGGCTTGCATGCCGCCGAACGCCATGGCGGCGCGGGTGGCGAAGCCCACCGAGTAGATGTGGCCGAAGATCTCGGGCCCGAAGGGCACGAGTCGGCTCTCCCAACCCAGCTCCACGCCGCCTTCGACCAACTGCTCGGCGAAGGTGGTGCCCCGCGACCCGCCCGCGATGAAGACGTAGAGCATCTTGCCCTGCATCTCCCGGGCCAGAGCCACGGCGGTCTCCACGTCCGGGGCCGCGCCGGTGACGGCGGCGAAACCGGGAGCCGAACCGTCCACGAACTCGACGCCCCGCTGACGCATGATGATGTCGTCGGCGGCCCCGAGCCACATGACCGTCCACCGGGGAGGGGCCGGCGCCCACGTACTTGAGCGCCTCGATGATCTCGGCGAGCCACAGGGCGGCCATGCCGTTGTCGAGGGTCTCGCCCAGGTAGGGCAGCCACGACTTCGCCGCCGGCGGCGGCGGTATCAGCTTCGCGGCCTTGTCGATCACCTGCGCCATGTCGTCGAGCGTCTCGACGGCTTGGCCGGTGATGGCGTAGATGACCGGCAGGAAGTAGCCGGTGTTCGGGAAGAACTCGACCTTCTTGCCCGAGTCCATCAGTCCTCGGGCCTCGTCCAGTACGGGTCTTCGCCAAGTCGAGGTACTGCTGCACCCCGCGGGCGACGCCGCCCGCGATGGTGCCGCGGATGCCTTCGATCTTCGTGAAATGGTCGCCATAGGTCTCCTCCCCCTAAGCCCGACGGTCGGCCATGTCGAACAGGACACGCTCGTGGGCCTCGTGGATGCCCAGGGCCTCGCGCTTCTTCTGGATGTGCGCCATGGAGGCGGTGAAGATGCCCCGCCAGTCGGGAATGAACTCCAGCTTGCCGCCGTAGACCTCTTCCCACGTCTTGCTGTGGATCTGCGGTCACGACCTCCGAGGCACGGAACGCGGAATCCACGCCGCCGAAGATGACGTACGCACCCGCAGCCCACGCAGTAGGTGGCGATCTCCAGGGCTTTCTCACAGTAGTACTCCGGCGAGATACCGACGGCCGGCACCTGGTCGATGTCGTCACCCAGGCCACCGGTCTCGACGATGTCGGCCAGGATGGTCAGGATGCGGGTGTTGTCGACGCACGAGCCCATGTGCAGCACCGGCGGCATGCCCGTGGTCTCGCAGACCTCGGCAAGGCCGGGACCGGCGTGCTCGAACATCTCGGGGGTCAGGTAGCCGGCCTTGCCCGATGCGTGGGCGGCGCAGCCGGTGACCACCACCAGCACGTCGTTCTCGATGAAGTTCTTGACCAGGTTGACGATGCCCTCGTCCTGCGTCGTCTGCGCGTTGTTGCAGCCCACGATGGCGGCCACGCCCTGGATCTTGCCGTTGACGATATTGTCGTTCAGCGGCACGAGGCTCTCGCGGAACGTGCCACCCAGCATGTAACGGATGTACTCGTGCGAGAAGCCGGCCACGACCGGGCTCTTGATGTTCGGGATGTGGACGTCCTCAGGCCTGCGGTTGGGGTAGTTGTCCACGGCCATCTTGACGATCTGCTTGGCGATGTCGAGCGCGTGTTCCTCGTCGAACTCGATGTGGGTGGCGCCGGTGATCTTCGCCTTCTTGCTCGTGGTGACGAGGTGGGTGTGGAACTTGTCCGCCACGCTCGCCAGACCCTCGAACACGCACTGGATGTCGACCACCATGAGCTCGACCGCCCCGGTGATGATGGCCAGTTCTTGGTGCAGGCTGTTGCCGGCCGGCGGGACGCCGCGCCGCATCCAGATCTCGTTGGCGGTACAGCAGATACCGCCGAGGTTGATGCCCTTCGCGCCCTTGCTCTCCGCGTAGGCGATCATCTCTGGGTCCTGAGCCGCGTCGACGATGAGCTCGGACAGCGTCGGCTCGTGGCCGTGGATGATGATGTTGACCTCATCATCCTTCAGGATGCCGAGGTTCGACTCGCTGGCCAGCGGCTTGGGCGTGCCCCAGATGATGTCCGAGAGGTCGGTGGCCAGCATGGAGCCACCCCAGCCCGAGGCCAGGCACATGCGGATGGCTTGATTCATGATGTGCTCGGCTTCCTGGTCCCCGCCACCGTGCGTGCGGTGCATGGAGTCGACCACCTCGCGGTCGAAGCCGCGCGGCCGGACACCCAGCTTGTCCCACAGCTCCTGGCGCTTCTTGGGCGCGCGCTTGGCGTAGGTCTGGAACCCGTCCTGGCGACCGAAGTCGTTGAGGGCCGCGGTGCCCACCTCTTCGGCCAGCTGCTTGTCGTCCTTGCCCTCGGTGTCGATGCTGAAGTAGCCCGCCACCTTGCGGAGCTTGATGGGATCCTTGACCCGGTAGTCCGGAGCCTCACCCCGGCCGATGGCCAGCAGCGTGTTGGCGATGTCGCGGCCGTGGTCGGCGTGGGCCGACGCCCCCCCGGCGCAGGAGCGCAGGTAGTTGCGCGCGGCGACGGTGCCCAGGCTGGCGCCGCAGACGCCCTTCTTCTCGTTCTTGTCCTTGCCGATGAAGCGGCAGGGGCCCATGTAGCAGACCTTGCAGCACGCCCCTTCGTTCCCGGTGGGGCAGATCGAGCCGGTCTCGGCGCGATGGAACATCGTCTCGATGCCCTTCTCGTCCGCGACCTTCAACATCTCGATGGCTGCCGGGTCGATCGACCTTACTCGATCCCCCCCGTTCTTTCTTCCCCTCTGCCATGTTCCTGGTGGCTCCTTTCTCTCTTACTGGCCGCTTGAGGCTCGCGACGGCTTTACGTACGAGCTCGGCCGACTCGGGATGGCGCAAGACGACGACGTTCGCCGCCGGCGAGCAGGAGGGATACTGCGGTCAGCGCCTCCCACATCTTGCCGCGGGTCTCGCGATCCCCGGTGCCGGGCAGCTCCTCCTCGTCGACCTTCGCCTCCTTCGCCTTCCAGGCTTCCTGGCCGACGGTGGCGATGATCGGCATCTGCATCTTCGGGTCGTTCTGGGACAGGGCGGCGAGACGGTCGCGTTCGAAGACCGTATACGAGTACTCGATGCCGTAGCCCAGCGCCCCGGTGGTGGGATCCATGATGATGTTGCTCTCGTCGACGCCCAGCTGGGACAGCAGCACGTTCAGCTGCTTTGCCAGGTTGACGTCCATGGGCGTGAAGGCGACCACGCCGTGCTTGTAGCCCATGGAGGCGGCGCCGATGGACCGGTAGTTGTCCTCCTCGGCGTTGCCCAGGGACACGCGCGTGTCGCCCAGGGTCTCGGCGACGGTCTTGAGCACCTCTGCGTCGCGCTCGATATCGCCCGAGCCCACGACGACCAACGGTGCGTCGATGGCGGCTGCGACAGCCTTGGCCGTCTCAGCGGCTTCGGCCGGCGAGCGGTCGGCCCCATTGGGATCCGTGCTCTTCAGCCGCAGGTAGACCAGATCCGCGCCGAACTCGTCGACGACCTTCTTCGCCCAGGCGACCGGGTCGCCGTAGACGCCGTCATAGACGCTGTTCAGCGTCGGCGACCAGTCGTCGGGCGCGATATCCCAGACCTCGAAGGCGACCTTCGGTTCGTTGGGCATCTCTCCCTCGAACGTGTGGAACGGGAAGGCACTCTCGCCCCCGATCGCCACGCCCCCCAGGTCCACCTGGCGGATCTGACCCTTGTACGTCTCGGTTGGAGCCTGAAACGCCAAGTTCACCACTCCTTTCTCGTGTACGACCCCGCTGCGTTCACGTGGAGTCCTCGCACTACTCTCCGGCCAGCAGTCTGGCCGCGCGAAGCGTGTTCTTCGCGAGCATCATGTTCGTGACGCTGCCCACCCCGCCCGGGACCGGCGTGATGGCCTTCGCCTTCTCTGCCACCTCCTCGAAGTTCACGTCCCCGACCGTCTTGCTGGCCGCCTCCGACAGGTCCGCCCCGCAGTTGCGGCAGGGGTCCTTCTTCGCGCGGTTGTACGTGCCACAGGACGGGCACGGGAAGACCCGGTTGATGCCGACGTCGATGACGACGGCGCCTTCCTTGATCTGATCGGCGTTGATGAGATTGGGGAAGCCCGCCGCCACGACCACGTAGTCCGCCGCCCTCGTGTGTTTCTCCAGGTTGCCCTTCATCGAGGTGAAGACGTGAGCGGTGGTCGTGGTGGCGTTGCGGTTGAGGGCCAGGAAGCTCACCGGCTTGCCCACGATGTTGGAGTGGCCCACCACGCAGATCTCCGCGCCTTCGAACCCGTCCTTCGGGTCGATGCCCTCGCTGCGCATGTAGCGCTCCATCAACTCGATGCAGGCGGACGGCGTCGCCGGCGGAAAGGACGGTTCCCCCAGGGCGAGCTTGCCCATGTTGAACGGATGGAAGCAATCGATGTCCTTATCGACACTGATGGAGTTGATCACCGCAGAATCCGAGATGTGCTCGGGAAACGGGCGAAGAGGGAGAATACCACTTACTTTGGGGTCGGCGTTCAACGACTCGACGATGGAGATCACCTGCTCTTCGGTGATGTCGGCCGGGTGGGTCTCCTCCCGGTAGCCGAAGCCCATCTCCGCGCAGAACTTCTCCACCGCGCCGCGGTACATCTTCGCGCCGAAATTGTCCCCCACCAGCAGCGTGGCGATGCCGGGCTCCACGCCCTTCGCCTTGAGCTCCTCGAGTTCCTTGGTCAGCTCCCCGCGGATCTCTTCCGCGATCGCCTTACCGTCGATGATCTTCGCCGCCATCCTTGCCCTCCGCTGTCTCGTTGGTCGCCTAGCCGAGCTTCTGATAG
The DNA here is from genome assembly GCA_963796315.1 of uncultured Actinomycetota bacterium. GTDB lineage: Bacteria > Actinomycetota > Thermoleophilia > RBG-16-64-13 > RBG-16-64-13 > CAWCLH01. The sequence continues at coordinate 269,576 of CAWCLH010000020.1, read as the reverse complement.
GTCAGGTCCATGACCTGCGTGCGGAGACGCGCCGTCTCCGCCAAGATGGTCTGGACGCGCTCCCATGCCGTGCGCGTGAACTCCTTGTCTTCGATCCACCCCAGGTTGATCTTCACGTTGAGCGCGCCGCTCTGCGCGGCCGCTTCCGCCAGCAGCACCGCGACGCCGGCATCGCTGACCGCATTGACGTTGCCGATCTGCCCCGCGGTCAGGCTGAGCTGGGCCACCACGAGCGCCTGCTCGGTGATGGACAGGGGCACCTGCGCGGCGGTCAAGAGGCGTCTCCTGCATCCGCCGGTCGCGTTCCGCTTTCTGCTCGTCGGTGTCCTTGGGAAGCTTCATGGCGGCCGAGAAGGCCGCCATAGGCCTCCGTATCCTCCTGGATCAAGGACTGGAGCCGCTCGCGGCAGGCCTCCGCCTTCTCGAGCAACGACGTGATGTCGCCCTGCACGTCGGCGTACTTCTCCTTGCCGACGGTCAGGCTGCAGACCATGCTCACCAGCCCCGCGCCCAGCGCGCCGGTCATGGCGGCGACGCTGCCGCCTCCCGGCTCCGGGCTCGCGGTGGCGAGCTTGTCCAGGAACGCGCGCATGCTGCCATCGACGTAACCAGCCACCAGCCGTTCTCCTCCCTCGTCGCCTCTAGGCCCGTGCTGCGGCGCGGTCACCAGCCGCGAACGCTCACAGCACGTACCGCTCGACCAGCTCGCGGACGGCCAGCAGACTCGCGCTGTCGTCCGGGAGTTGGAAAACGTCTCTGCCGGCCACGTCGTTCTCGAAGACGCGGGGGTCTTCGGGGACGGCCAGCGCAAGCGGGATCGATGTGTGCTCCAGCAGGGGCTCGGGGTCGAAACCCTGCGGCACGCGGTTGATGACCACGTAGCGCTGCTTGATCACCAGCTTCAGCTCGTCGATGAGCTCGTTGACCCGTTCCACCGTCCGCATGCCGCGGATCGAGGGGTCGGTGATGATGAACATCACGTCGACGTCGCGGGTGGTGTGGCGGCTGAGGTGCTCCAGCCCCCCTTCGTTGTCCATGACCACCCAGGGGTACTCTTTCGCCAACGTCTTGATGTACTCGCGGAAGAGGTTGTTCGCGTAGCAGTAGCAGCCCGGTCCCTCCGGACGGCCCATGACCAGGAGGTCGTAGCCCTCGGCCTCGGCCACCGCCTCGTGCATCTTGTACTCGATCCAGGTCTGCTTGTCCCAGCCGGTGGGGATCTCGCGGGCGCCCATGAAGGCTTCCTCGCGCAGGCCGCCCACGCTGACCTGAGCGTCGGTGCCCAGCACCTCCCCCAGGTTGGCGTTGGGATCGGCATCCACCGCCAGGATGGGCGACGCGCCTTCCGCCACCATCTGCCTGATGATCAACCCGGCCAGGGTGCTCTTGCCCGTGCCGCCCTTGCCCGCGACGGCGATGGTCCTCGTGTCCGCCAACTAGCGTCTCCCCCGCACGTCGGAGAGCACCTGCTCCATGGAGGGGAAGTAGCTCATGTCGGTGTGAGGCAGGAACATGGCCGCCATGTAGCGGTCCATGAAGAGGTGGTTGTCGGAAAGCTCGACGTTGGTCATCATGCGCGCCACCTGCTCGGCGGCCTTCAGCATGTCCTTGGAGAACGACACCAAGCGGGCCCCCAGCAGGGAACCGTTGCCCACGAAGACGAACTTGTCCACGTCCACCTCGGGGAACACGCCGATGGACTGAGCCTGCTCGATGCGCAGGTACTTGCCGAAACCTCCGGCCACGTAGATCTGCTCGAGGTCCGCCCAGTCGAGCGCCACGCTCTCCAGAAGGGTCATGATGCCGGCGAACATGGCCGCTTTGGCGCGCACCACGTTGTCCACGTCCGCCTCGGTGATGACGATGTCCTCGCCCGTCGCCGAGTAGGCGCCGTCGACCAGCACGTACTCGTTCGCCCCCTCCGTCTCCCGGATGCGGTCGGTGGGCAGCGTGGTGTCGAACTTGCCGTTCTGGGAGAGCGCGCCCACCTTCAGCAACTCGGCGATGGCATCGATGATGCCGGAGCCGCAGATCCCCAGAGCCGGTTGGTTGCTGATCGTCAGCAGGGTGGGCTCCAGGGTGACCGGGTCGATCTCGACCGCCTCCACGGCTCCGTCGGTGGCGCGCATGCCGTGCTTGATGCCGCCTCCCTCGAAGGCCGGGCCGGCCGAGCAGGAGGTGGCGATCAGCCACTCTTTGTTGCCCGATGACCACCTCGCCGTTGGTGCCGATGTCGATGTAGAGGGTGATCTTCTCGGTGTCGAAGATGCCGGAGCCGACGATCCCCGAGACGATGTCGCCGCCCACGTAGCTGGCCACGCTGGGGAACGTGTAGAGATGGACGTGCCGGCCCACGTTGATACCCTGGCCCAGGTTGATGGCCCGGACCGGGGGGATGAAGTCCGCCGGCGGCACGTAGGGCGCCATGCGGATGTACTTGGGATCGATGCCCACCAGCAGACAGGTCATGGTGGTGTTGCCGGCGGCCACCATGTGCGTGATCTGGCCGCGGTCGACGCCGGTCTGCTCCACCAGACTCGTCCACGACCCCGTTGATGGTGTCCACGACCGCCTGCTGCAGGCGCTCGCGGCCACCCGGCCGCTGGGAGTGGACGATGCGGCTGATCACGTCTTCGCCGTAGCTGATCTGATGGTTGTACTCGGAGGCCTGGGCCATGGTGACGCCGGTGTTCAGGTCGAGCAACTGCCCCCAGACGGTGGTCGTCCCGATGTCCAGCACGATCGAGTAGTCCATGCCGCAGTGGGCTCCGGGCACCAGGTCGATGACCTTGTAGCCGTACGAGGTGTCGACGACGGTGGCGGTGACCGACCAGTCCTGCTCGCGCAGGACCCCCGGCATGTTGCGGATCCAGATCGAGTCAACCGACACCCGCTCCAACCCGTACTCGTCCTTCAACGCCTTCTTGAGGCGGGCCAGGTCGTTGAGGTTCTCGCCGTCGCTGGGCGGTTGGAGTTGCAGGCACAGCTTCTTGACGACCGGATCCAGGCGCCAGCCGGAGACGAGCGCCTCGAGCTCGACGGGGGTGAGCAGCTTGCCCTTCGGTGCGCCTCGGCCGATCTTCCCGATCGAGAACGGCCGCGTTGCCCATGCGGGAGGTCTCGGGGATGAACACCTCGCTGTCGCCCTGCACCAGGAGTCTGACAGGCCAGCCGGATGCCGTCGTCCCACTCTTCCGGGGTGATCTTGGCGCTCCGCTCGCCGTCGCTCTCGCCGGAGAGCATCTGGACCCTGCACTTGCCGCAGGATCCGGCGCCACCACAGGAGGCGTTGATGTGGATGTTGGCCTGCATGGCCGCGCGGAGAACGGTCTCTCCGCGCGGCACGCCGGCTACTTGGACGGCCGCCCGGCTGAAAGGTGAGGGTGAAGGCGTCCGTCATCGAACGGAACAGTAGTGCAACAGCGGGGTCTACCTCTGCTCCTAGAAAAGGCCGGCGATCTTGCCGTCGACCAGATCGATCGCTTCCGCGGCCGGCTTCTTGGGCAGGCCGGGCATGGTCATCATCTTACCGCAGACCGGCACGATGAAGCCGGAACCCGTGTTGAGCCGCACTTCGCGCACGGTGAGACGCCAATCCCTCGGCCGGCCGACCTTGGTCTTGTCGTCGGAAAGGGACGCCTGGGTCTTGGCCATGCAGATGGGCAGGTCGCTGTAGCCCAGCTGGTTGATCCGCTCGATGGACTCTTCCGCCTCCGGCGCGTAGTCCACGCCGTCAGCGCCGTAGATCTTGGTCGCGATGGCCTCGATCTTCTCCTTGATGGGCTGCTTGACGTCGTAGAGGAACTTGAAGTCCGGCTTCTCCTCGGAGCACATGCGCACGATCTCCCGTGCCAGCTCCACGCCTCCTTCGCCGCCTTTGGCCCACACGTCGGACAGCACGACCTTGGAGCCCATCTCCTTGACCCGCTTGTCCAGGTGCTCCAGCTCGGCGTCGCTGTCCGTGGGGAACTTGTTGATGGCGACCACGACCGGCACCCCGAAGAGCTGCATGTTCTCGACGTGCTTCTGGAGGTTCTCCAGTCCCTTGTCCAAAGCGGCGATGTTCTCTTCCTTGAGATTCTCGAACGCGACGCCACCGTGCATCTTCAGCGCGCGGATGGTGGCCACCAGCACCACGGCATCCGGGACCAGGCCGGCGTAGCGGCACTTGATGTCGAAGAACTTCTCGGCGCCCAGGTCGGCGGCGAAGCCGGCTTCGGTGACCACGTAGTCGGCCAGCTTGAGGGCCAACTTCGTCGCCTGCACGGAGTTGCAGCCGTGGGCGATGTTCGCGAACGGGCCGCCGTGGACGATGGCGGGCGTGTTCTCCAGGGTCTGCACCAGATTGGGCATGAGGGCGTCCTTGAGCAGGACGGCCATGGAGCCCGAGACCTTGATGTCGGCGGCGGTGACCGCGTTCCCGTCCTTGTCGAAGCCCAGGGTCACGCGGCTCAGCCGCTCCTTGAGGTCTTCCAGGTCGTTGGCCAGGCACAGGATGGCCATGACCTCGGAGGCGACGGTGATGTCGAAACGGGACTTCCGCGGTACGCCTTCGCCGTCCAGCCCGACCTCGATGCTGCGCAGCGCGCGGTCGTTGAGGTCGACCACGCGGGGCCAGACGATGTTCTCGGTGTCGATGTTGAGATCGTTGCCCTGGAACAAGTGGTTGTCCAGGACGGCGGCACACAGATTGTGCGCGGTGGTGATGGCGTGGAGGTCGCCGGTGAAGTGGAGGTTGATGTCCTCCATGGGGACGACCTGGGCGTAGCCGCCGCCGGCCGCGCCACCCTTGATGCCGAACGAGGGGCCCAGAGAGGGCTCGCGCAGAGTGGTGACGACGCTCTCGCCGATCTTCGCCAGGCCCATGGAGAGGCCGACGTTGGTCGTGGTCTTGCCTTCACCCGCGGGGGTGGGAGTGATGGCGGTGCACAGGATCAGCTTGCCGTTCGGACGATCGGCATACCGATCCAAGACGTCCAGGTGGATCTTCGCCTTGTACTTGCCGTACAGGTCGATGTCGTCCTCGGTCAGGCCCAGACCTGCCGCGACCTCGACGATCGGCTTGAGCGTGGCCTCCTGCGCGATCTCGATGTCGCTCTTGTACGTCGTACTCAAACCTGCCCGCTCCTTGGTTCGATGGGAAAAGGTCAGCTGATTATAGTAACGACTGGCTCTAAGTCAATAGAATCCCTTCCTTTCAACCCCTTCTTGGGACCGTCTGCCCCCGTCTATGTACCGTCTGGGGGGATCGATCTTCAGGATCGGCCGCGGCGCTCGACGCGGTCCTGCCCGTCAACCGTCCAACCCTGTCATCGCGGCCGACACCGCAGCGCGCATCACCTCGTGCAGGGGGCGGCCCAACGTCCCGGCCGCCCGGGCCGCGTCCTCGAATTCGGCGGCCACGGACACCACGGCGCCGTGACGACGGCCCACCTTGACCTGCACCGGCTGTCCGTCGACGGTCACCCTCACGAAAGACCGCTCCAGCACGTGCCGTTCCACCTCGCGCCGCCGGATGCCGAAGGTCCCCGACTCCGCGAAGACAAGGTCCGCCAGGCGTGGTTCCGCCCGGCGCTCGGTCAGAACGCTCAGCAGCACCCCGGGCCGGCCTTTCTTCATGAAGATCGGCGACGCCCAGCAATCCCGGGCGCCCGCGGCGAGAAGGACGGTTTGGAGGTAGGCCACCGACTCGCCGGTGACGTCGTCCAGGTTGGTCTCCAGCAGCACGAGGCGGTCACCCTCGTCGTCCCCGCCGCCGGACGCCGCAGGCTCGGTCGCCTCTCCCAGCACCGCGCGCAGCAGGTTGGGGCCGTGGTGCAGGACGCGGGAGCCGGCACCGTAGCCCACGGCGCGCGGCACGAGGGCGGGCAGGGGTCCCACCGCGGCGGCGAAGCTGGGTCAAGAGCAGAGCACCGGTCGGGGTCGTGACCTCCGAGTCCTCCGGCCCGCCGTAGACGGGGACGTCGCGCAGTAGTTCCAGCGTCGCTGGAGCCGGCACGGTCATCGGGCCGTGCGCGCCCGACACCCTTCCGCTCCCCAGGGGGACGGGTCCGTGCTCCACCCGGTCCACGCCGAGCGTCTCCAACAGGAGCGCGACGCCCATGACGTCCACCACCGTGTCGACGGCGCCCACCTCGTGGAAGTGCACCCGGTCGGGGGAAAGGCCGTGGAGCGCCCCCTCCACCTCGGCCAGCCGGCGCAGGGCGGCCAGACTGCGGTCGACGACCCGTGGCGGCAGCGCCGCGTCCCGGATGGGTCCCTCCAGGTCGGCCAGCGTCCGCAGCGGCTGCGACCCCGGACTCAGCACCGAGACCCGGGTGGCTCTGAAAACCGCCCTCCAGCACCCGGTCGATCTGGATGGAGGCCTGCAGCCCCAGTCGCTCGACCGCCTGCCGCAGGACGCCCGCGAGACGGCCGTCACCGGAGTCCAAGTCGAGCAGGGCGGCGAGGAGCATGTCACCCGAGACCCCGGCCCAGAGGTCCAGGTAGAGCAGCGTGCCGACGACGTCCGAGCCGCTCTCCGACGGGCGGGTCATGCCGGTCTCGGCGCTCGGCGACGCCGAGCGAAGGAGATCATCGGGCGAGATCGGCGGTGAGACACGGGCGACTCCCAGGCGACCGGCGTGCGGCGTGGCCGAGGCCACCGGCCCCGGCGCCCGCCATCATAGTAGAACGCGCATCTCTTCACAAGCGCCCAGTGGTTGCATTGGCAGGAAGCAGCCCCTAGACTGCGGGAGACTCAGGGAGGACAGGTGCGCTGAGGGCGGCCGCTGTGCAGGAGAAGAGACTCGCCGACTACATCGGGCTGACGGTCCGGCGTCTTCGCCAGGACCGGGAGTTCACCCTGCAGTCACTCGCCGATCAGTCCGGTATCTCCAAGAGCTACCTGGGCGACATCGAGAAGGGCCGCAAGAACCCCACCACTGACGTCATCGAGGCGATCGCTCAAGCGCTGGGCGTCCCGCCGCGCCGACTGCTCTACCACGCCGCCCTGGACGAGGAAGACCCCTTCTTCGAGCCCGAGCAACTGACCCTGGAGACGGACGGCGACGAGGACGTGGAGACGCGAGAGTTGCGCCAACTCGCCCGGCGTCTGCGCCCGGGCGACCGTCGGCTGGTCGTCGAGCTCGCCCGCCGCCTTGCGCGCTAGCGCCGGGCAGCGGCTTTGCGTACCAGGACCCCGCGAGACCCTCCCCGCTCCTCCGCGGCGTCGCCGCCTGGCCGACTACGGCAGTTGGCCGGTGGTCCTGTTGCTGCTGGGCAGCGCCATCGTCCTCAGCGGCGTGCTCGCCGTTCCCTTGGTCCGCCTCGTGGTCGCGCCCGGCGTCAGCAGCAGTCGTGCGCTGACCGAGGAACCCTTCGTCTTCCTGCTGTTCATCGCGTTGGAGGATCTCGCCTTCCTCCTGGTGGTCTACCTGGCGCTCTTTCGGACGAAGGCGACGGACCTGCGCGACATGGGCCTGACCGGCATCAGCGCCGGGTCCGTCCTGCGAGGTCTTGGCTGGGGATTCCTCTTCATCGTCGTGTCTGCCGCCCTGAGCTCGCTGCTGGCCCTGTTCGGCGTGCAGCAGGATCAGGCCCAGCAGTTCCCGATCGCCGATACGGGCGTGCTGGGCCGGATAGCGGTGTTCGTCGCCGCGGGGTTGCTCGCGCCGGTGGCGGAGGAGGTCTTCTTCCGCGGCTACGTCTTCCGGGCCATCACCGCGCGGAAGGGACTGGCCCGCGGACTGCTCTACAGCTCGGTGCTCTTCGGGCTGGTCCACCTGAACGTGGCGGCGTTCCTGCCCATCGCCGTGGGCGCGTTGCTGCTGGCGGTGGCGTACCATCGCTCGGGCGACCTGTGGACCGCCATCGTGGCCCACGCGGTCAACAACATCTTCGCCTTCAGCGTGCTGTTCTTCGGCCTGTCGTAGCCGACCGGCGGCCTCAGCCCCACCCCATCTCGTCCAGGCGTTCGTCCGAGATGCCGTAGTAGTGGGCGATCTCGTGGATGACGGTGCGGCGGACCTCCTCGCGGATCGCCTCGGCGTCCTCGCCGACCCACGACAGGATGGAGCGCCGGTAGAGGGCGATACGGTCGGGCAACACCCCGAAGTAGTGGGTGTCGCGTTCCGTGAGGGGGACCCCCAGGTAGAGCCCCAGCAGCTCCTCCCGCTCGGTCGGCTCCAGGCCGACCTCCTCCAGGTCCTCGGGGCTGGGCCACTCCTCGACGACCACCTCCACGTTCTCCAGGTGGTCGCGGAACTCCGCGGGGCAGAGCGTCCAACGCCTCCGCCACCAGCTCCTCGAACCGCCGCCGATCCACTAGATCATCCCCGCCGCTCGGAGCTCCCGCAGCAGCGCGCGGGCGGCCGCCGCCCGGTGCGAGACGGCGTCCTTCTCTTCAGCCGAGGCTTCGCCGAGGGTGCGGGACCACCCCTGGGGGCGGAACACCGGGTCGTACCCGAAGCCCCCCCCGCCCCGAGCCTCGGGCTCGATGACGCCGCTCAGCACCCCCTCAGCGGCGAAGATGCGCGTGCCCGCGAACGCGTCGGCGTCCGGCAGGTAGAGGGACAGACGGCAGACGAAGCGGGCCCGCCGGTCCGACACCCCGGCGAGCTTGGTCAGGAGGAGGGCGACGTTCTCCGCGATCGTCGGCGCTCCTCTCCCGCGTACCGAGCGGACCGGATGCCGGGCTCGTCGCCCAGGGCCGTCACCTCGAGACCCGAGTCGTCGGCCAAGACCGGCAGCCGGCGGCCGAGGGCCAGGTAGGCGCCGGCGGCCTTGAGGTCGGCGTTCTCCGCGAAGGACCCGCCCGTCTCCTCCGGGAGAGGGACGTCACTCGGGAGGCGCTGCGGCACCACCTCGTCCCCGAGCAGGCGCGCGAACTCGCGGACCTTGCCCGGGTTCCGCGTGGCCAACACGACGGTCAGGGCCACGGAGCCGCCCGTCAGCGCTGGTACGACTGCGCGATCAAGCGCGCCTGGGCGGCCGAGACCTCCCCGATGCCGGCCTCGGCCAGGTCGAGAAGCCGCACGAACATGTCCCGGTCGAAGGGCACGAGCTCGGCCGTGGCCTGCACCTCCACCAGGCGGCCGCTGCCGGTCATCACGACGTTCATGTCCACGTCCGCCGCCACGTCTTCGCCGTAGTCCAGGTCGAGCAGGGGCTCGCCCTTCACCACGCCCACGCTGATGGCGGCCACCGAGTCCGCCAGGGGGAAGGTCTTCAGCACCTTGGCGTCGACCATCCGCTTCAGGGCCAGGTGCAGGGCCAGGTACCCGCCGGAGATGGCGGCGCACCGCGTCCCGCCGTCCGCCTGCAGGACGTCGCAGTCCACGTAGACCGTGCGCTCTCCCAAGGCGCGCAGGTCGGCCACCGCCCGCAGGCTGCGTCCGATCAGCCGCTGGATCTCGACCGTGCGGCCGCCCTGCCGGCCCAAGACGGCCTCTCGGGGCGTGCGGTCGCTGGTCGAGCCGGGCAGCAGCGAGTACTCGGCCGTGAGCCACCCCTGGCCGCTGCCCCGCCGCCACCCGGGCACGCCGTTGGTGACCGTCGCGGTGCAGAGCACCCGGGTGCCGCCGAGCTCGAAGAGGACGGACCCCGCCGCCGTGGTGACGAAGTCGGGCACCACCTGGAGAGGTCGAAGTCCCTCGGAAGAGCGTCCCTCGGAGCGCTCCCGCCTGCCGTCGTGCATACTCGGTCCCTTCCCGTCGATGTCAGGTGAGCGGGACCGGGGCGCGGGCCCCGTCGGCTTCCCGCTGAGGATCCCAGACCGCCACCTCTCGGATGGGCAACTGCAGGAAACGGGCCCCGACCTCGCGGAACTGCACGGGATCCCCTGTGGAGACGAACCGGTACGCGCCCTCGCGGTCCGGCTCGTTGCCGATGCCCTTTCGGGTGAGGATCTCCCCCACCTCGCGCGCGATCTCCTCGGCGGAGTTGATCAGCCGGACACCCGGACCCAGGAGCCGGCGGAGCATCGGGGTGATCAACGGGTAGTGGGTGCACCCGAGGATCACCGTGTCCACGCGGGCCTGCTTGAGGGGCGTCACGTACTCGCGTACGGCCGTCTCCACCTCCTCGGAGAAGACGTCGCCCGATTGGATCAAGGGAGCCAGGCGAGGACAGGCCACCGGGTAGACGTCGAGGCCGGCGTCGAGCGTCTCCAACGCCCGTTGGTAGCCGCCCGACCGCACGGTGGCCTCGGTCGCCATCAGGCCGACCCGCCGCGTCCGGGTCTCCTGCACGGCCGCGCGCGCTCCTGGCATCACCACGCCCACGATCGGCGTGTCGAAGGCGGCCTGCAGCTGCGGCAACGCCGCGGCCGCCGCCGAGTTGCAGGCGACGACGATCAGTTTCACCTCTCGCGCCACCAGATACGCGGCGTTGCGGAAGGCCAGTGCCCGCACCTCCTCCAGCGGCTTGGGCCCGTACGGGAACGCGCCGGTGTCACCGAGGTAGATGAAGTCCTCGTGCGGGAGGTTGACCAGGCACTCGTGAAGGACGGTCAGCCCGCCGACGCCGGAATCGAAGACACCGATGGCACGGGTGTCCGGTACCAGCGCGAGTTCCGTCTGGTGGTCGTCGCCGGTCGGAAAGGTCATGGGCCGGCATTCTACCAAAGCGACGAGGGCGCGGTCGCCCGCGCCCTCGGCTGATCGGCCGGCCGCGGCCGATGTTAGCGCTCGTCCACCCGGACTCCGGGGTAACGGCAGCTGTAGCTCTCGACCACCGTGTTCAGGCTGCTGATGAGGCCCTTCGCCCGCAGCCCTCCGATCGCCATCCCGACCTCCTCGCGCGAGAAGTCCGTGCAGGAGACGAGCTGGCTCAGCGTCAGCCGCGTCCCCTGGTCGGTCAGGATGCGCAGCACCTCCACCTCCGCGTCGGAGAGCACGGGGAGGACCGAGACCGGCGGGGGCTGGATACCCTGACGGACCTCGAACTCGGCGTCGCGGCGCCTTTCCTGGCTGGCTGCCTCGCTCTCCATCGACTCCTCCTCTCCGATCCGCCCGCGCCTCCTAGGAAGCGGCGGCGAGGTTCTTGGCCACGAACTCCCAGTTCACCAGAGCGTCGAGAAAGACCTCGAGGTACTTCGGCCGCAGGTTCCGGTAGTCGATGTAGTACGCGTGCTCCCACACGTCGACGGTGAGCAGCGCCGTCTGCCCATGCTTCAGGGGAAGGTCGGCGTTGGCGGTCTTGGTCACCGCCAGCTTGCCGTTCTCGATGACCAGCCAAGCCCATCCCGAGCCGAACTGCGTCGTACCCGCTTCCGTCATGGCCGCCCGGAACGCGTCGTAGGAGCCAAGGTCGCGCTGGATGGCCGCGGCCACGTCGCCGCTCGGCTCGCCGCCGCCGCCGGGCGTCATGCACTGCCACAGGAACGCGTGGTTCCAGGCCTGGGCCGCATTATTGAACAGAGGGCCTTCGGCCGAGAGGATGATCTCCTCCAGACTCTTCCCTTCCTGCGGGGTACCGTCCACCAGTTTGTTGAGCGTGGCCACATAGGCCGCGTGATGCTTGTCGTGGTGGTACTCGAGCGTCTCGGCGCTGAGGTGGGGCGCCAATGCGTCCTTGGTGTAGGGCAGTTCGGGAAGCGTGAAAGCCATTTCGGGTCTCCTTCCGGCACTCGTTCGGTCTCCTTCATTCTCGCAGAGTTCCTTCCCCCGCACCATTCCAATCCCCCCGGGGTAGGATTCCCGGAAACAGCTTGAAAGGAGGCTCGGGATGACGCTCAAGGGCCGACGGGTCGTGATCTTGGCGGAACGGGAGTACGAGGACCTGGAGTTGTGGTATCCGAAGCTTCGGCTCGAGGAGGCGGGTGTCGAGGTGTTCGTGGCCGGCCCGGAGAAAGACCGCTACCTCTCCAAGCACGGCTACCCGGTGGATGCGGATGGAAGCGCGAGCGACCTGCGACCGGACGACTTCGATGGCGTGATCGTGCCCGGGGGTTGGGCGCCCGACTACCTGCGCCGGGACAAAGCCGTCACCGACTTCGTTCGGGCCATGGCGGACGCCGGCAAGCTGGTCGGGGCGATCTGCCACGGTGGTTCCGTCCTGGTCTCCGCCGGCATCCTCCGCGGCCGGGAGATGACCTCGGTCGTCGCCATCCGCGATGACCTGACCAATGCCGGGGCCGCCTGGATCGACGCCGAACTGGTGGTCGACAAGAACCTGGTCACCTCGCGCCGTCCGGCCGACCTTCCGGCGTTCCTGCGGGGCATCCTGGGCGTGCTGGAAGCGGAAGCCTCTCCCGATGGTGCCCCGCGCATGGCGGTCGATGCCGAGCTCGTCTTGGTACGGCTGAACGACGACTCCTACGCGTACATGGTGGAGATGCTCAATCGCATGCCCAGCGCCAAGGACTACTCCGAAGCGGACTTCGACCCGGCCGCGGCCGACCTTCGGCGCGTGCTGGCGGACTTCGTCAAGGAGTCGGACCCGCGGGGATCCCTGGAAGCCGAGGCGGTGACCGTGGTGGACGTGCGCCGCCTCGAGGACGGGGGCTACGTGGCCCGAGGCAACTCCCGGCTCGCCACGGTACTGCAGGGGGCGGGTGTCCCAAACGTGGGCCGGTTCGTCTGACCCGGCGGGCGGTAGGCTCGAGACCTGGTGCGCGCTACTCGGACGACCCGGGAGGCCGGTCCCACCTTCTGGAGCGGAGTACGACGCCTTCCACCAGGTTGCGCACCGCTTCCCGGATGTCGTCGTCGCTCGCAGCCAGACCCTCCCGCTCGGCCACGTTCCGGAGCAGGCCCCTCAACGCGGCCAGGCTGGAGTTCCAGAGCACCGGGTCGAAGCGGGCGTTGTCGGGCGTGAGCGAGAGGCGATCCCGATAGCGCGGGTAGCGGTCGAGGAAGGCGACAGTCAAGCGGAAGCTGGGCGACAGCGCGTCCTCGTCGTCGAAGGGGGCCGGGTCCTCGCCGCTCATAGGTCCGACGCCGGGGCGGATCACCGTCCCCCGATCCCCGGCGAGCACCGCCTCCATCTCCTCGGGCAGGCCGATGCGCACCTCCACCCCGCCGCCGTCCAGGTAGGCGAGCGCCGCTTCGATCTTGGGACCCATGCTCCCCGGCGGGAACTCCCCGGCGGCGAGGAGACGGCGGGCTTCGTCCGAGTCGAGCGCGGCCAGCCGCCGTTGACCCGGGGTGCCGAACCCCTGGTAGACGCGCGTCCACGGAGGTCAGGATGACGAAGCGCTCCGCCCCCGCTTCATGGGCGAGGAGGGCCGAGGCCCGGTCCTTGTCCACCACCGCATCCACGCCGTGCAGCGTGCCGTCGGCCCGTTCCACGACCGGCACCCCCCCGCCCCCGGCCGCGACGACGACCACGTCCTCGGCGGCAAGGCGTCCGATCAGCGACGACTCCGGGAGGCCGAGCGGCAGGGGCGAGGCCACCCGGCGACGGTAGCCCCGGCCGGCGTCCTCCGCCATCACCCAGCCTCGCTCCTCCGCCAGGGCGCCGGCCTGTTCCTGGGAGTAGAAGCCTCCGACCGGCTTGGTGGGACGCTGGAAGCTGGGGTCGTCGGCGGCGACCACCACCCGGGTGACCACCGCCACCATGTCTCGGCGCACGCCCTCGCGTGCGGAGGCAGTTGGTCAGCGCCTCGACCAGGAGGAACCCGATGCTGCCTTGCGACTCCGCGTCCATGACGTGCAGGGGCATGGGCGGCACCTCCGCCTTCGCGAGCTCCGCCTGAAGCAGCAGTCGGCCGACGGTGGGGCCGTTGCCGTGCGTGATGATCAGCGGCAGCCCCTGGGCGGCCACGCGGGCGATCGACCTGACACTCTCCTCGATGTGCGCGCGTTGCTCCGGGAAGGTCCCCACCTCTCCGGGGCGGATGAGGGCGTTTCCCCCCAAGGCGATGAGTGTCAGGCGGCGCATCGGCGTCTAGCGCATCGATCTCAGCAGACCGCGTTCCCGGGCGAACCCGCGTACCAAGGTCGAGATCCGCGGCTCCTCCAGCTCCTCGAGCTCGTAGCCCACCCGGACCAGGGGCTTCTCGAGCGATGAGGACCCGAGTGACGTCGAAGGGGGTGGCGATGAGCACCAGGTCGGCGGGCACGGCGTTGATCGAGGCGGCCAGGTCGGCCAGCTGCTGGGGGAAGTACCCCACCGCGGGCAGGATCGGGCCCGAGATGAGGGTACTGTCTGGTAGACGGAGCGCAACTCCCCCACCGCCCAGGGTCGCGGGTCGACGATCTCGGCGGCCCCGAACAGGCGGGCCGCCTCCGCCCCGGCTCCGGTGGCCATCCCCCCGTGGGTCAGGGTGGGACCGTCCTCCACGACGACGACCCGGCTGCCCCGGACCCGCTCGCCGTCATCGACGGTGATGGCCGAGCGGGCCCGGACCACCGTCGCCGTCGGATTCAGGGCGGCGACGGTCTCGGCCACCTGGTCGACGTTCTCCGGCGGGGCCGATCCCACCTTGTTGATCACGATGATGTCGGCTCGGCGCACGTTCATCTCGCCCGGGTGATACACGACCTCGTGTCCCGGCCGGAACGGATCGACCACGACGATCTCCAGGTCGGGCCGGACGAAGGGGAAGTCGTTGTTGCCGCCGTCCCAGATGATGACGTCGGCCTCCTGCTGCGCCGCCTGGATCACGAGCCCGGTAGTCCACCCCCGCGTACACGACCAAGCCCTGCTGCAGATGGGGCTCGTAGTCCTCGCGCTCCTCGATGGTGGCGTGCGCGCGTTCCAGGTCCTCCAGAGGTGAAGCGCTGCACCCGTTGTTGCAGCAGGTCGCCGTAGGGCATGGGGTGGCGCACGATCACGGGGCGCACGCCTTCCGCCACCAGCGTCGCGGCGACGAAACGGGTGGTCTGGCTCTTCCCGCCGCCGGTGCGCACCGCGCAGACGGAGATCACCGGCACGTCCGCCCGTATCATGGTGCTCTTGGGACCCAGCAGGGTGAAGTCGGCTGCCCGTGGCCAGCGCCCGCGAGGCCTGGTGCATCACGTACTCGTGGGTGACGTCGCTGTAGGAGAACACCACCTCGTCCACGCGTTCGTCGCGGATGATGCTCTCGAGCTCCCCCTCGAGCCGGATGGCGATGCCGTCCGGGTAGCCCGGACCGGCCAGCTCGGCGGGGTAGCGCCGACCGTCGATGCCGGGGATCTGGGCGGCGGTGAAGGCCACCACGCGCACGCGCGGGTCGCCCCGGTAGACCACGTTGAAGTTGTGGAAGTCCCGACCTGCCGCTCCCATGATGACCACGCGACGTTCGCTCACGGTCCTCCTTCGCTAGGTTGTCGGCCCGCGCCGTTGTCGGCCCTCGGATCGTGGCGAAGGCCTTCCCTTGCGGGAAAGGCCTCCACGGTAGCAGCCCTGTAAGCCGGATTCTGTCGGGGGTAGCCATCCATCTGGGACGCGCGTCGCCGCGCGCCTCCTGCGGCCAACCCGGAGGCATCGGACGAGCAGCCCTCGAACGCCTCCCTATTCGGCCTTGCACCGGGTGGGGTTTGCCTGGCCGCCGTGTCACCACGGCGCCGGTGCGCTCTTACCGCACCATTTCACCGTTGCAGCCGGACGGCCTTGCCGTCCCGCGTGCTGTGTCATTTCTGTGGCACTTTCCCGAGGGTTTCCCCTGCTGGACGTTATCCAGCACCCTGCTCTGCGGTGTCCGGACTTTCCTCGAAAGCCCCTCCGGCCGAGGCCGGAGACGCCTCCGCGACTACCCGGGCTGCACGGGGAGTATAGCAACCGGTCTCGAGAAGCCGGCTGCGCCGCATCCCCCCGGCTCCGGGCACCGACCTAGATCGTGGAGCGGCCCACGCCCGCGGGGATGGGGAAAGGTTTGGCGAAGTGGCAGGCGGCCCGGTGGCCGGAGCCGACCTCGCGAAGCTCGGGTACCTCCTCGGCGCACTTCGGGAACTGCGCGATGGGGCACCGGGTGTGGAAGCGGCACCCGGTGGGAGGCGCGATCGGGCTGGGCACGTCGCCCTCCAGGATGATGCGGGCGCGCTCCCGCTGCTTCTGGGGATCCGGCACCGGAACGGCGGAGAGCAGCGACTGCGTGTACGGATGGTGAGGGGAGTCGTAGAGCTCCAGCCAGTCCGCGGTCTCGACCATCCAGCCCAGGTACATGACCGCGACGCAGTCGGAGATATGCCGCACCACCGACAGGTCGTGGGCGATGAAGAGGTAGGTCAGCCCGAACTCGTCCTGCAGGTTGTCCAGCAGGTTGATGATCTGCGCCTGGATGGAGACGTCGAGGGCGGAGACCGGTTCGTCGCAGATGATCATCTTCGGCCGCAGCATCAGGGCCCGGGCGATGCCGATACGCTGGCGCTGCCCCCCGGAGAACTCGTGCGGGTAGCGATTGATGTGCTCCGGGTTGAGTCCCACCACCTCGAGCATCTCTTGGGCCGAGGTCCGCCGAGAGTCCTTGGTGCCCTCGCCGTGGATCACCAGGGGCTCGGTGATGATCTCGCCGATGGTCATGCGGGGATTCAGGGACGCGTAGGGGTCCTGGAAGATGAACTGCACGTCGCGCCGGTACTCCTTGAGCGCCTTGCCGCGTAAGCTCCTCCACCTCCTTCCCCCGGAACTGGATGCTGCCCGAGGTCGGCTCGTAGAGCCGTATGATGCAGCGGCCGACGGTGGACTTGCCGCACCCCGACTCGCCCACCAGACCCAGCGTCTTCCCTTCGGGGATCGCGAAGGACACATCGTCCACCGCGTGGACCTTCGCCCCGAAGCGGGAGAACAGCAGCCCGTGGCTGACGGGGAAGTGCTTGACCAGATGCTCGACCCGCAGCAGCTCGTCCATCACTTGGTCTCCGCGGACGACCGGTTCCGGTCGACGAACGCCGGGTCACCGGAGAAGTGGCAGGCGGAGAGGTGACCGGCCTCGATGTCGACCAGGGGCGGGACCACCTCCACGCACAGGGGAGGCGTGCAGAAGGGGCAGCGCGGGTGGAAGGCGCAGCCGGACGGCACGTCGATCAGGCTGGGCGGCTGTCCCTGGATGGGGCGGAGCACGCCCTTCTTCGAGACATCGTGGCGGGGCAGGCTATCGTGCAGGCCCCAGGTGTACGGGTGCAGCGGCCGGTAGAAGATGTCGTCGGCCGTCCCGTGCTCCACCGGCTTGCCGGCGTACATGACCAGCACGTTGTGCGCCATGTCCGCCACCACGCCCAGGTCGTGCGTGATCAGGATCAGCGCCGCCTTCGTGCGTACCTGGACCTCCTGGATCAGCTCCATGATCTGGGCCTGGATGGTCACGTCCAGCGCGGTGGTGGGCTCGTCGGCGATCAGCACGTCCGGGTCGCAGGCCAGCGCCATGGCGATCATGGCCCGCTGGCGCATGCCGCCCGAGAACTGGTGCGGGTAGTCCGCGGCCCGCTCGGCGCGCGTGAGGGATGCCCACCGACTCCAAGAGCTCGACCGCCCGGCTCGAGCGAGGCCTTGCGGCTCATGCCCTTGTGGATGCGGAGCGGTTCGGCGATCTGGGTGCCCACCCGGTAGACCGGGTTGAGCGAGGTCATCGGGTCCTGGAAGATCATGGCGATCCGGTTCCCGCGGATGTGACGGACGTCCTCCTCGCTCATGGCCAGCAGGCTCTCCCCGCGGTAGCGGACGTCCCCGGACACGACCCTGCCCGGCGGAGACGGGATCAGGCGCATGATGGTGAGCGCGGTGACCGACTTGCCCGAGCCGGACTCGCCCACGATGCCCAGGCTCTGGGACGGGACCAGCGTGAAGCTCACGCCGTCGACGGCCTTCACCACCCCGTCCCGGGTGATAGAAGTGCGTGTGCAGGTCGTCGACGTCGAGGATGAGATCGGAGGCCAGGGGGGCGTAGGTCGGATCCAAGGCTACTCCTGCATCTTGACGTCGAGGGCGTCACGCAGGCCGTCGCCCAGAAGGACGAAGGCCAGCACGGTGGTCAGGATGGCGAAGCCCGGGTAGAGCATCAGCCAGGGGGCCGTGAAGAGGTAGTTGCGGGCGTCGGACAGCATCAGACCCCAGGACGCGTTGGGCGGGAGCACCCCGAGCCCCAGGAAGCTGAGCGCCGCCTCCGCCAGGATGGCCCCTCCGATGGACATGGTCCCGTACACGATGATGGGCGCCATCGAGTTCGGCAGGATGTGCCGGAGCACGATCCGCGCGTCCGAGGCGCCCAGCGCACGCGCGGCATCGATGTACTCGTTCTCCTTCACGGAGAGCATGGAACTGCGGATGACCCGGGAGATAGTAGGCCAGCCCAGGATGCCGATGGCGATGAAGAGGTTGATCATCCCCGGCCCCAGGACGGCGACCAGGGCGATGGCGAACAGGATGTAGGGGAACGCCAGGAACACGTCGGCCAGGCGCATGATGACCGAGTCGGTGAACCCCTGATAGAAGGCGGCCATGGCTCCCATGATCAGTCCGATGATGATCGACATGCTGGTGGCGACCACGCCCACGGCCAGGGAGATGCGGGCTCCGTAGATGACGCGCACCATGACGTCCCGCCCCAGGTCGTCCGTGCCGAAGGGGTGCGCCGCGCGAGGGAGGCTGCAGGATCCGGCTTGCGAAGGTGGTGGTGTCGATCTCGGTCGGGCTGCCCAGCAGGCGCTTGGCCCAAAGATCCGCGGTCAGGGCGACCACGATGATGATGACGATCCAGATCAGGGCGACGACCGCCATCTTGTTGCGCCGCAGGCGGAAGAGCGCGTCGCCCCAAAGGGTCCGGCTCGGGCCGGCCGACAGGCTCGCCTGCGGCCATGACGCCGCCTTCCGCGGCCACGACGGGCGCTACATCGGTCCCGGTGGGGGTGCGGTCCGGCAGCGCCGGACCCATCTCCGGGTCGAGACGGTCGTGATCGGGTCTCTGCTCCATCGCTACTCTCCGGACGTCCCATAGCGGATACGCGGGTCGAGCACGGCGTAGCTGATGTCCACCACCAGGTTGATGATGAGGAAGACGAACACCAGAAGCGTCGTGCCGCCCATCACCACCGGCCAGTCGCGCTGGGTGATGGAACGGTAGATCTCGTAACCGATGCCGGGCCAGTTGAAGATGGTCTCGGTGAGGATCGCACCGCTGAGCATGACCCCGAAGTCGATGGCGATGAACGTGACGACGGGGATCAGCGCGTTGCGCATGGCGTGCCGCCAGATGACCGCCCGCCGGGTGAGGCCTTTCGCCGTCGCCGTCCGTATGTAGTCCGCCCCCATGACCTCCATCAGCTGGCTTCGCATGATGCGGGCCGCGTACGCGGTCGAGACCGAGGCCAAGACGATGGACGGCATGACGTAGTACATCCAGGTGGGCTGAGGCCCGTTCATGCCCGAGATGGGCAGGTAGGGCAGGCCCCACTCCTTGAACTTGATGCCGAAGACCACCTGCATCAGCATGCCCAGCCAGAACACCGGCAACGACACCAGGATCGACGTGGACAGGGTGACCAGCACGTCCAAGAAGGAGTAGCGCTTGATGGCGGAGATGATGCCGGCCCCCACCCCGATGATGATCTCCAGGCCGATGGCCACCAGGGCGAGCTTCACCGTGTTCGGGTAGAAGTCCTTGAGGACGTCCATCACCGAGCGGTTCTGGATGTAGGACTGGCCCGAGATCGCCGTGAACCAGGTCGCTGAGGTAGCGGAAGTACTGCTGGTACAGCGGCTGATCGAGTCCGTAGGCGTGGCGCAGGCGCTCGAGGGTCGCCGGGTCCACGGCCTTCTCACCGAGGCGCAGGGCAAGGGGATCCCCGGGGATGACGGTCGTCAGGATGAACATCAGGATGGTGACCCCGAAGAAGACGGGGATCATCTGCAGCACTCGTCGTCCGATGTACTTCAGCACAGCGGCGGCCCGCATAGTAGAGAGGAAGAGAAAGAGGCGGCGGGCCGAGACGGCCCGCCGCCGTAGTGTAGCGCTAATCGACGTCCGCTTTCACCTAGCTACTTGGAAAGCCATGCCGTCTCGAAGGTACCGAGGCCGGTCGGGCTGTAGGTGAAGTCGTGCAGCCGTTCGCTGCCCACCGCCTTGTGCCGGTATCCGACGACGGAGATCAGGGGCTGATCCTCGCCCACCATCTTCTCGATGGCCTGGTACTTGGCGATGCGCTGGGCCTCGTCGGTGGTCGACCGGGCGTCTTGCAGGGCCGTGTCCACCGCCGGGTTGTTGTAGAGGGCTTCGTTGTTCGAGCTGGTCGATTGGAACAGCGGGAACAGGAAGTTGTCCATGATCGGGTAGTCGGCGATCCAGCCCAGGCGCATCAGGTTGTGCGTCTTGGTGCTGACGTACTTGCCCTTCTCGATCTTCAGGAACTGACCGCTGTACTCGGCCCACTCGTGCGGGTCGAACTTGGTCTTGACGCCCACCTTGGCCAGGTCGGCCTGGATCAGCTGCATGACCTTCTCGTGGCCGGCTCCGCTGTTGAAGGACAGGGCCAACTCGGGGATGCCCTGGCCGTTGGCGTGGCCGGAGTCGGCCAGAGCAGCTTCTGGGCGTTCGCCACGTCGTACTTGTTGGACGGCCAGGCGTTGTCCTGGTAGCCCACGATGCCCGGAGGCACGGCGCCGGAGATCGGGGCCCGTGTGCCCTCGTAGGCGACCTGCGCGATGGCGTCGTAGTTGATGGCGCTGGCGAGCGCCTTACGGACGTTCGTGTCCTTGAGGATGGGATCCGTCGTGTTGATCCACACGTAGTAGGTGGCAAGCTCGGACCCGTTCAGGGCCTGCTGTCCCTTGCCGTTGACGGTGTAGCCGTCAGGGGCCAGGCCGTACTGGGAGAAGGTCGCCTGGATCTGTCCGGAGGGGATGCTCTCGGTGAAGTCCAGGTTGCCGGCCTTGAACTCGTTGAAGGCGGTCTGCTCGTCCTTCATGATCCGGAACTCGACCCCGTCCAGCAGCGGCGCTTTGCCGTAGTAGTTGGGGTTCTTGACCAGCTTGATGGACTGCTCGTGCTTCCACGGCTCGGCCATCATGAAGGGACCGTTGCCGATGGGCATGTCCACCCACTTCTTGCCCTCGGCGGTCGTCACGTCCTTCGGCGCCGTGGCGGGCACCGGGGACAGCGCCGGGTGACCGGTCACGTAGGGGAAGTCGGCGAAGGGATAGCTCAGGGTGACCACCAGCGTGGTGTCGTCCTTGGCGACGACGCCCGTCAGTTCTTTGGCCGTGCCGTCCACCATCTCCTGATAGCCCTTGACCGGCTCCAGGTGGTAGGCGATGTCGGACTTGTTGACCGGGTTGAGGATCCGCTCCCAAGCGTCCTTGAAGCTCTTGGCCGTCACGGGCGTGCCGTCGCTGAACTTCACGTCAGAGCGCAGCTTGAACGTGAATTCGGTGGCATCGGCGTTCGGCGTCCAGCTCTCGGCCACCGCGGGCATGATCTTGGAGGTCTTGGGATCGAACGAGACCAGGCCGTCGAACAGAGCCGAGGTGACCTGCGTACCTTCGTTCTCCTGGACGTTATAGGAATCGATGTACGCCGGCTCGCTGATGTAGTAGCTCATCGTGCCGCCGGCCGTCGGCTGGACGCCGGTGGTGCTGGTCGCCGCCGGCTTGGTGGTGGTCGTCGCGTTCGTTCCACCGCAGCCGGCTACGGCAACGCCGATCGCCAGCAGGGCGACGAGCCCCATCACGAGCACCCAGGTCCGCTTCTTCAAAATCTCTCCTCCTTGTCCGCTGTCACCACTGCCCTTGATTGCTGCCTGCCTCATCGGGTCCCTGCGTGCCAACCCACCTCCTTCCGACCGAGAGTGGTCGACGTTGGACCTTCCACCGATACTTCGACTTCGACGTTGGTTCTCCGCCCCGTCGCATGGGTTCTGCTGACGACCCTAGAGGATGAACCCAAGTGCCACCGTGAAGATGAAGAACACGATGGCGAAGGCCACCGTGAGACGGTCCAGGTTCTTCTGGACGACGCTGGCGCCTCCCATACTACTCATGCCTCCTCCGAACGCGGAAGACAGGCCTGCGTCTTTTCCGGAATGCAGAAAGATCAACACCATGAGGGTGACGCCGACGATCGTGTCTAGAGCCACAAGCAGAAAGACCACTGATACTCCTCAAGAAACACACGGGAACACTTCTCAAACCTAAAAGCAGGCAGAGCCTACCATGGAGCCGGAGGGCGAGACAAACGCGCCTGAGCCGGGGGGCCGGCCGAGCGAACGGACGTCAGACCAGACTCCGGCCGGTCATCACCTTGGGCACCGGTACGCCGAGCAGGGTGAGGATGGTGGGCGCCAGGTCGGAGAGTCCGGCGCCCTCGCGCAACCGGCCCCCCTCCTCCAGGAAGAGCAGAGGCACCGGGTTGGTGGTGTGAGCCGTGTTGGGGCTGCCGTCCGCGTTCAGCATGAACTCGGCGTTGCCGTGATCCGCCGTGACGAACACGCGGGCGCCGCGGGCGCGGAGCGTTTCCAGCACCTGTCCCAGGCAGGTATCCACGTGGCCGACCGCGGCGACCGTGGCGGGCAGGACGCCGGTGTGACCCGACCATGTCGGGGTTGGCGAAGTTGAGGACGACGAAGTCGAAAGACTCCTCGTGCCATCAACTCGCGCAGACGATCGGCGACCTCGTACGCGCTCATCTCCGGCTTCTCGTCGTAGGTGGCCACCTCCTGGGGCGACGGCACCAGGCATCGCTGCTCCCCCGGGTACGGCTCGTCCCGGCCTCCGTTGAAGAAGAACGTGACGTGCGCGTACTTCTCCGTCTCGGCGATATGGAGCTGCGTGAGGCCGGCCTCGCTCAAGCACCTGCGCCAGGACCTGTTGCGGCTCCTCCGACGGGGAAGGCGACGGGCAGGAGGAACGTCTCGTCGTACCGGGTCATGCTGACGAAGGTCACGCGAGGTCGGTCCGGGCCGCGATCGAAGCCCTCGAACCCGTCCTCGGTGAAGGCGCGGGTCAGCTCGCGGGCGCGGTCCGGGCGGTAGTTGAAGAAGATGAGGGTGTCGCCGTCGGCCACCCGGGCATCCGGATCGTCGAGCGTGAGGGTGGGCAGCACGAACTCGTCGGTGACGCCCGCCGCGTAGCTGGCGCGGATGCCGGCCAGCGCCCCGTCGCTCCGCTCCCCGACGTCGCCCACCAAGGCCCGGTACGCGGCTTCCACCCGCTCCCACCGCTTGTCCCGGTCCATCGCGTAGAAGCGGCCCACGATGGTGGCGATGCGACCCAGGCCTTCCTCCTCGCAGGAAGGACTCCAGGTCCTTGAGGAAGCCCTCGCCGGCCCGCGGGTCCGTGTCCCGCCCGTCCATGAACAGGTGGAGGTAGAGCGCGGCGGACGCCCATGCTGCCGGGCCAGCTGCACCAGAGCCTGCAGGTGTTCGATGGCCGAGTGCACGCCGCCGTCGGAGAGCAGTCCCATCAGGTGGACGGCCCGGTCCCGCCGGACCGCGGTCTCCATCGCCTGCCGCAGGACCGGGTTCCGGAAGAAGCTCCCGTCCTGGATGGTCCGGTTGATGCGGGTGAGGTCCTGATAGAGGATGCGTCCGGACCCCATGGTCAGGTGGCCCACCTCGGAGTTGCCCATGACGCCCGGCGGCAGACCCACCGCCTCTCCACTGGCCTCGCAGCAGGACGTGGGGGTGGCGCGCGAGCAGCGCGTCGTACACCGGGGTGGACGCCAGGCTGACGGCATTGCCGGGGCCGGGCGGGGCGTAACCCCACCCATCGAGGATGATCAGGGCGACCGGTCGGACGGGCTGCGTCACGGGCCGGGGGTCTCCGCGGTACTCGACCAATCGTGCGAAGGACTCGACGTCCAGGCTGGCGCCGCCGACCAGGCCGCCGTCGATGTCGGGTTGAGCCATCAACTCGGCCACGTTGTCCGGCTTGACGCTGCCGCCGTAGAGGACGCGGACGGTGGCCGCCTGGGCTTCCCCCAACGCCTCGGCGGCGCGGGCGCGCACGAAGGCGCATCGCCTCCTGGGCGATCTCGGGAGTGGCGGTGCGGCCCGTGCCGATGGCCCAGACGGGCTCGTAGGCGATGACCAGCGAGCCGACGTCGGCGGCAGTGAGCGGGGCCAGACCCTGGGAGCACCTGCCGGGCCAGCACCGCTTCGGTCTCGCCGCCGACGCGCTCCGCCTCGGTCTCCCCCACGCACATGATGACGCGCATGACCCTGGTCGAGGACGGCCCGCGCCTTCCGGGCCACGGCCTCGTCGGTCTCGCCGAAGAGCTGCCGGCGCTCGGAGTGGCCCACGATCACCCAACGGACGCCCAGGTCGCTGATCATGAGCGGCGAGACCTCCCCGGTGAAGGCTCCCTGCGTCTCCCAGTAGCAGTCCTGGGCCGCGACGGTGATCGCGCTGCCGGCGGCGGCGCCGACCGCCTCAGCGAGACCGGTGAACGCCGGAGCGACGACCACCTCGATCCCGCCGGGATCGCCCGATCCGCTCGTGCAGCGCGCGGACGAAGGCCGCGCCTTCCGCGCTGGTCTTGTGCATCTTCCAGTTCCCTGCCATTACCGGCACCCGTTCGGGCATCGACCCTCTCCCTTGTCGTTCGCGCTCTGCGCTTCGCTCGGCGGCGTTACCTGTCGGCCAGCACGTCCACCCCGGGGAGCGCTCCCTTCTCGATGAACTCCAGCGACGCGCCCCCGCCCGTGGAGACGTGGGTCATCTTCTCCGCCAGGCCCAGCTGGTTGACGGCGGCCACCGAGTCCCCGCCGCCGACGACGGTGATGCCGTGGGTCTCGGCCATCGCCCGGGCCACGGTCTCCGTGCCGTGGGCGAACGGGGCCAGCTCGAACACGCCCATGGGTCCGTTCCAGAAGATCTCGGCCGCGGTCGCGATGCGCCGGCCGTACTCCGCGGCGGTGTCCGGCCCGATGTCGAGGCCCATCCAGCCGAAGGGGATCTCGTCCACGCCCACCAGCCGGGTGGGAGCGTCGGCCTCCACCCGTTCCGCGATGACGATGTCGGTGGGCAGCACCAGCTGGCAGCGGCTGCCCTGCGGCCCGGTCCAGCACCCGGCGCGCCGTGGCCACCCCCTCCTCGTCCTCCACCTTGGACGCGCCCGTGAACAGGCCCTGCGCCCGGAAGAAGGTGAAGCACATGGCGCCGCCGATCAGGATCTGGTCGGCCAGGTCCAGGAACCGCTCGATCACCCCCACCTTGTCGCTGACCTTGGCCCCGCCCAGGACGACGACGAAGGGGCGCGGGGGGTCGACTCAGCAGCGACTGCAACGACGCCAGCTCCCGCTCGAGCAGGAGCCCGGCGACCGCCGGCAGCAGCCGGGCCACCCCCTCGGTGGTGGCGTGCGCCCGGTGGGCGGCGCCGAACGCGTCGTCCACGTAGAGGTCCGCCAGCTCGGCCAACTCGGCGGCCAAGGTGGGGTCGTTCTTGGTCTCCCGGGGATCGAAGCGGGAGTTCTCCAGCAGGAGCACGTCGCCGGCACCCAGGTGCGCCACGGCGTCCTGGACCGCCGGCCCCACCAGCTGGTCCACCTTGCGCACCGGGGCACCCAGGAGGTCGGAGAGCCGGGCCGCGACCGGGTCCAAGCGCAGGGCCGGGTCTGGGCCGCCCTTGGGCCGGCCCAGATGCGAGGTCAGGACGACCTTGGCCCCCTGCTGCCGCAGGTACTCGATGGTCGGGAGGGCCGCCCGGATGCGGGTGTCGTCGGTGACCTGCCCGTCCTTCAGCGGCACGTTGAAGTCGACGCGGACCAGGACGCGCTTGCCGGCCACGTCCACGTCGCGGACCGTCTTCTTGGCCATGTCGCTCTCTCCGCTAGAGGAGCCGGCCGCAGAGGTCGACCACGCGGTTGGAGAAGCCCCACTCGTTGTCGTACCAGGAGATGATCTTGATCTGGCGGCCCATGGCCATGGTCAGAGCCGGAGTCGAAGATAGAGGAGTGCGGGTTGCCCACGATGTCCATGGAGACGATGGGCTCCTCCGTGTACTGCAGGATGCCCTTCATCGGCCCTTCGGCGGCGGCGCGTCACGGCGGCGTTGATCTCCTCGGGCGTCGCCTCCCGGCCGAGCTGGGCCACCAGGTCGACCACCGAGCCGTCCGGCGTGGGCACCCGCATGGCCATGCCGTCCAGCTTGCCCTTGAGCTCCGGCAGCACCAGGCCGATGGCGCGGGCCGCCCCGGTGGAGGTGGGGATGATGGAGAGGGCGGCGGCGCGGGCCCGGCGCAGGTCCTTGTGCGGCAGGTCCAGGATGCGCTGGTCGTTCGTGTAGGCGTGGATGGTGGTCATCATGCCCTGCTCGATGCCGAAGGTGTCCACCAGCACCTTGGCCACCGGGGCCAGGCAGTTGGTCGTGCAGGAGGCGTTGGAGATGATGTGGTGCTGCGCCGGGTCGTACTCCTCGTCGTTGACGCCCATGACGAGGGTGAGGTCCGGATCCTTGGCGGGTGCGCTGATGATCACCTTGCGCGCGCCGGCCTCCAGGTGCTTGGAGGCCCCCGCCCGGTCGACGAAGAGGCCCGGTGGACTCGACCACGACCTCGACGCCCAGGTCGCGCCAGGGCAGGGCGGCCGGGTCACGCTCGGCGAAGACCTTGATGACCGTGCCGTCGACCACGATGCCGTCCGCCGTGTGCTCCACGGTGCCCGGCCAGACGCCGTGGACGCTGTCGTACTTGAACAGGTGGGCGAGCGTCGGCGCATCGGTGATGTCGTTGACGGCCACGATCTCCAGGTCCGCGCCCCGCTTCACAGCCGCGCGAAGCACCAGCCGACCGATCCGTCCAAACCCGTTGATCCCGACCCTCACGCTCATGCCGACACTCTCCTTGTCCTAGTGCTCCCGGGGGGCCCGATAGTACCACGGGCGAGTGGGCCGGCTTCGCCTAACGAGGGCCGCTCGGCTCCTCCGCGGCTTCGACCAGCCGACGCAGCCGATGGTTCAGCGCCGAGCGGGAAAGGCCGGCACTCTCCGCGCTGAGCTCGGTCAGGCTGGAGTAGGGATGGGTGCGCCGGAGCTCGGCCACGTCGCGCAGGGCCGGGGGCAGCGCGGCCAGGAGCCCGGCCCGCTCCAACGTGTCGATGGCCCTCAGCTGGCGGACGGCCGCCGCGCTGGCGCGGCGGGAGTTGGCCTCGTCGCAGTTGGCCAGGCGATTGGCTCGGGCCCGGACGTCCTTGACCACCGACTGCTCCTCCAGCACCAGAGCCGCCCGCTGGGCGCCGGCCAGCGCCAGCAGCTCCGCCACCTCCTCCCGCCCCTTCAGGTAGACGACATGGTCGCCGCGCCGGACGTAGAGTCCGGGATGGAACTCCAGCCCCCGCAGCAGGGTGACCAGGTCCCGGGCCAGCGCCTCCTGGGCGGTGAGGATCTCCAGGTGGGCCTCGCGCAGCGGCGGGTTGATCGAGCCCGCGCCCAAGAGGCAGCCACGGAGGAAGGCCGCCTTGCAGCAGCGGGACTTGACCACGCGCCAGGGGATGCCGGGCTCCAGGCGGAACGAGTCGGTCAGGACGCCCAGCTCGTTGAGCGCCTGCAGGGTGGCGGGCGACCCGGCCAGATGCACCTCGTAGAGCAGGCGGCGGCGGAAACGGGGCTCCCGCCGGGTGAGGAGCCGGCCTTCGGCGCCGAAAGCCTTGAAGTGGGAGTAGACCAGCCGGGCGGCGGGCTGCACCGTGGTGGTCAGGTGGAAGCCGTACCGGTCCTCCTCGCTGACACCGCCCCGGATGTGGAAGCTGCCCGAGGTCCGGACGAGCCCCGCCACCTCGGCCAGCCGGCAGCACCGGCGGTCGGCTCCATGACGGACCAGCTCCTCGCGGACGGCGCGGGTGAAGCTGAGGGTCATGCCCGGGCCGAGGGATGGCGCGGGGGCTGAGGGATCAGGTCCAGCAGCACCCGGGCGAGCGCCAGGGGGTCGTGGCGGGCATGGTCGCTGACCTCCACGACCGGCGCCGGCACCGCCCGTACCCCTCGCCGGCTGGACTCGCCCTCCGTCCACAGGACCGGCTCCGCGCCCTCGTCCGCGTACCGAGCCAGCACAGACTCGGGCACCGGGGAGTCGTTGACCACCATCAGGTCGACGATCCCCTCCCCCAGATGGTGGACGAGCGCGTCGACGTGGGCCCAGGGGTCGAACCCGGCGGTCTCGCCCGGCTGCGTCATGACGTTGGCGATGTAGACCACGGGTGCGGGGGCGGCGGCCAGCGCCTCGCGCAGGCCGCCGACCAGCAGGTTGGGCAGGATGCTCGTGTAGAGGCTCCCGGGACCCAGGACGAGGAGGTCGGCCTGGGCCACGCGTTCGAGGGCCAGGGGCAGGGCCTCGGCATCGTCCGGGCTGAGCCAGACCCGGTCGATCGCGACCGGTGCCCGGGCGATGACCGACTGGCCGGCGATGTGCCGTCCGTCGCTCAGGCGGGCGTGCAGGCGGACGTCGCGCGTGGTGCTGGGGAGCACCGTGCCCGTGATGTTCAGCACCCGGCCGGACTCCTTGATCGCCAGGTCGAAGTCGCCGGTCACCTCGGTCAACGCCGCCAGGAAGAGGTTGCCGAAGCTGTGGCCCGACAACTCCCCGTGTCCTTGAAAGCGGTGGGAGAAGAGCGCGCTCATCAGGGACTCGTCCTCGGCCAGGGCCACCAGGCAGCTGCGGACGTCGCCGGGAGGGAGCACGCCCAGCTCCCGGCGCAGGCGCCCCGAGGAGCCGCCGTCGTCGCTCATGGTGACGACGGCGGTCACGTTGCGCGTGAAGCGCTTCAGCCCCCGGAGAAGGGTGGAGAGGCCGGTGCCCCCGCCCAGAGCCACGATGCGGGGGCCGTCCGCCCGCTGGTCCATCCCCCTGCCTCCCGCCTCAGCCGGCTCGGTCCAGGTCCCGGTGGCGGACGGAGGTGACCACCGACGGCTCCGGGGCGAAACGGGCGGCGAAGGCCTCGGCCATCGCCACCGAGCGGTGCCGTCCTCCGGTGCACCCGACGGCCACGACCAGCTGGGTCTTGGCCTCGGCCAGGTAGAGGGGGACGAGGAAGCGGATCAGGGATGCCGACCGGGCCAGGAACTCGTGCGTCTCCTCCCTGGTCAAGACGTACTCCCGGACGGCGTCGTCCAGCCCGGTCAGGGGGCGGAGTTCCGGGATCCAGTAGGGGTTCGGCATGAATCGGGCGTCGAGCACCATGTCGGCGTCAGTGGGCAGGCCGAACTTGAAGCCGAAGGAGAGGAAGGTCATCAGCAGCTGGTCGTGCAGCTCCCCGGCCAGCAGGGTCTCCCGCAGCCGACGACGCAGCTCGTGCACGTTCATGTCCGAGGTGTCCACCACCACGTCGGCGCGTTCGCGCAGCCCGGACAGGATCCGACGTTCTTCGGCGATGCCCTGCAGCAGTTCCTCGCCCGGTGCGAGCGGGTGCGGACGGCGGGTGGACTGGTAGCGAGCGACCAGCGCGTCGTCGCTCGCCTCGAGAAAGACGATGCGGGCATGGAGGCCCACCTCTGCCAGTTCTCGCAGGGCCTGCTCCACCGCGTCGAAGTACGCGCCGCCCCGGGCATCCAGGACCACCGCCACCCGATCGACCTTGCTGCCCTCCAGGGTGAAGAGCGTGGCGACGGCGGGCAGCATCTGCGGCGGAAGGTTGTCGATGCAGAAGTAGCCCATGTCCTCGAAGGTGGCCACCGCCTGTGATTTCCCCGCCCCCGAGAGGCCGGTGATGATGGTGACTCGGAGAGGAACGGCCTCCTGGGCGTTGGGGGGACCCTCCGCCGGACGCCTCACCGTCGACCCGGCTCCTCGACCGGGTCGGGCGCCGCCGCCCACCCGGCGACCATGTGTTCCAGGTCCAAGAGCTCGGGCTTGCAGGCGTCGCACCGTCCGTAGCGGCCCGGCGAACCGTCGCTCCGCACCACCCGGTGACAGGGCACCACCAGAGCCAGCGGGTTGGCGGCCATCGCGCTCCCGACGGCCCTCGCGGCACCGGGGTGTCCCGCCATCGCCGCCAGTTCCCCGTAGGAGACGGTCTGGCCCGCGGGGACGCTGAGCAGGGCTCGATACACGGCGCGCCGGAACGTGGTGGTCTCGAGCCCGTCCACCTGGCGAAGGGCCTCCTCCTCGGACCATGGCGGGCGGCCGGAGCGGAAGTACTCCTCGAGGAGGGCGACCCAGCGGTCCAGCGTCGGGGAATCAGCGTCGGCGCGGGGAGGGCGAACACCCGGACAGCTGCCCACGGCGGGATCAGGCAGGTCCACCTCGACCAGGCGGTCGCCCTGCACCGTCACCGCTCCTTCCCCCCACGGGGTGCGGAACGGGGCGCTGCCGGCCGTCTCCGGGCCGGTCGAGGGTGTGGGCTGATGTGACATCTCGCCTCCCGAGTCTACCCTGTCTTGTGGACGTAGTCGTAGATGT
This sequence comes from uncultured Actinomycetota bacterium, assembly GCA_963796315.1. GTDB lineage: Bacteria > Actinomycetota > Thermoleophilia > RBG-16-64-13 > RBG-16-64-13 > CAWCLH01. The sequence goes on along the minus strand of CAWCLH010000020.1, from coordinate 239,352 downwards.
CCCGGGCCACCTTCCCCGGCAGCCCGGGCACCGCCTCCAACTCATCGCGCGTGGCCTGCAGGAAGCGGTCCGGCGAGCCGAAGTGCCGAAGGATCGCCTGCTTGCGCTTCTCCCCCACCCCCGGCAGTTCGTCCAAGAGCGAGGTGGTCGTGCGGCTCTGCCGTCGCGCCCGGTGGAACGTCACCGCGAAGCGGTGGGCCTCGTCCCGCACCCGCTGGAGCAGCAACAGCGTGGCGTCGTCCCGTTCGAGCCGGACGGGGTCGGCGCGGCCCGGCAGGTAGACCTCCTCCTCCCGCTTGGCCAAGGAGAGCAGCGAGACCACCTGATCGAGCCCGGTCTCCTCGAGCACGTCCAGGGCCACGCCCAGCTGGCCCTTCCCGCCGTCCACCAGCACCAGGTCGGGCACCGACTCGAACGACGGGTCGTACTCGGCCGGGTCGACCAGCGAGCCGCCGGTGCGGGTGAACCGCCGGGTCAGAGCCTCGCGCATGGAGGCGAAATCGTCCTGGCCGTCCACGCCGGCGATGGAGAACTTGCGGTAGTCGCTCTTGCGGGGCACGCCTCCCTCGAACACCACCATGGACGCCACCACGTTCTCCGGGCCCAGATTGGAGATGTCGTAGCCCTCGATGCGGATGGGGGGGCGTTCCAGCCCAAGGAGTTCCTGCAGACCGGTCAGAGCGCCCAACCGGCGCTCCCGGCTCCGTTCCGCGCGGAGTCGTTCGTGCTGGAGGGCGAGGACGGCGTTCCGCGTGGCCAACTCCTGCAGGCGGCGCTTGTCCCCCCGCTCCGCGTAGCGGATGACCACGTTGGCGCTGCGCAGTTCGGCCAGGAACCCGGCCAGGCCCTCCAGGTTCCGCACCGAGGACGGCACGATGATCTCGGGCGGCGCGGTGACGGCCGACGCGTAGTACTCCGCCGCGAAACGCTCGAAGATGTCGGTATCATCCTCCCCTTCCACGTTGTCCAGACTGAAGCTCCGCCGGTCGGTCAGGAGCCCTCCCCGCGTGAGGAAGACCTGGACGTTCGCCCCCAGCTGATCCACCGCCATGCCGATGATGTCGGCGTTCCCGGCGGTGGGCAGCGACACCCTCTGCCGCTCCAGCACGTGACGCACCGCCTCCAGCCGGTCGCGATAGAGCGCCGCCACCTCGAAGTCTTGGTCGGAGGCGGCTGCCCGCATGGAGGCCTCGAGGCGATCGGCCACCTCGTGCTGCCGGCCCTGCAGGAAGGCGACCACCTGGTCGATCACCTCGCGGTACTCCTCCTTGGAGATCAGACCGACGCAGGGCGCCTGGCACCGCTTGATGTAGTACTGCAGGCACGGCGAGCCGGTGCGCCGGCCGGGGGCCGGCCCCCGGCACTTGCGGAAGGGGAAGATCCTGCCCAGCATGTCCAGGGTCTCGCGCACCTTGGCGGCATTGGCGTAGGGACCGAAGTAGAGGCTGCCCTTGCGGTGGGGCTGCCGGGTGAACATCACTCGGGGGAACTCGTCCTCCAGGGTGATGACGACGTAGGGGTAGGACTTGTCGTCGCGCAGCCGGATGTTGAACGGCGGATGGTGCCGCTTGATGAGCGTGTGCTCCAGCAGGAATGCCTCGACCTCGCTGGCGGTGACGATCCACTCCACCGTCTCCGCCCGCTGGGCCATCTCCAGGACCTTGGCCGGCACGCGCCCGGCGTCGCCCCGCACGGCCGGGAGGTACGTGACCAGGCGCTTGCGCAGGGACACCGCCTTGCCGACGTAGAGCACCCCGTCCTGCGGGTCACGGAACAGGTAGACCCCCGGCAGGTCCGGGGAATCCTTGATCTGGCGCTGCAGTTCATCGCGCATGGGCATGCTTGAGTCTAGCGCACCAAAGCCGGGCCCTACCCGGAAGGCTCGGGCGGTATCATGAACAGATGCCTGCTCAGAGCCCAGAACTGCGGCCGGGGAACGAGCGATCGCTGCCGTCCGAGCGTGTCCACCACGTAACTCGCATCCGGCCCCTGGCCGGCACCGCCCTGATGCTGGGACTCCTCGTGCTGCTGGTGCTGGCCGCCCGCTACAACTACAACCTGTTCCACGGCCTGGCCGAAGGGTTCAGCATCGTCGTGGCCTTCGGCGTCTTCCTCGTCGCCTGGAACTCCCGCACCTTCGCCCGCAACGAGTACCTGCTCTTCGTAGGGATCGCGTTCGCGTTCGTCGCGGGCGTGGACTTTCTCCATGTCCTGGCCTACAAGGGCATGAACGTCTTCTACGGGTTCGACTCCGACCTGCCCACTCAGCTGTGGCTCATCGCCCGCTTCCTGCAGACGCTGGCCCTGCTGATCGCGCCTCTGTTCCTGGGCCGCGGACTGCGGGCCCGTTGGGTGCTCGCCGGCTCTGCCGTCCTGACGTCCGGGCTGCTGCTGTCGGTCTTCGTCGTACCGGTCTTCCCCGCGGCCTTCGTGGAGGGCGTCGGTCTGACCACCTTCAAGAAGGCGGCCGAACTGGCGCTGTGCGGGCTGCTGCTCGTGGCGTTGGACCTTCTTCGGCGCCGGCGTGGCTACTTCGCTCCCGCCGTGTGGCGACTGCTCGCCGCCTCGATCGTCATGACGATCGCTTCTGAACTGCTCTTCACCCTGTACGTCGATCCGTACGGGTTGTTCAACGTCCTGGGGCACTTCCTCAAGCTCGTCTCCTTCTACCTGGTGTACAAGGCGATCATCCAGACCAGCCTCGTCCGCCCGTACGACCTGCTCTTCCGGGAGGTCAAGCAGAGCGAGGAGTCGCTCCGGCGCAGCCAGGAGTACTTCCGGGCCACCTTCGAGCAGGCGGCGGTGGGCATCGCGCACGTCGACCTCCAGGACCGGTTCCTGCGGGTCAATCAGCGTTTCGCCCACCTCCTCGGGTACGACGAGGTCGACCTGGTCGGCGTGTGCGTCGGCGATCTCATCGACCCGGACGACCGCGAGGCGGACCGGGAGACGCTGGCCGCGCTGCTGCGCGGAGAGGAGTCCCCGATGGCGGAGCGTCGCTACGTGCGCAAGGACGGGTCGCCGCTATGGGCGCGCGTCAGCCGATCCCTGGTCTCCCGGAGCCGAGACGAGCCGGCCTACACGGTCGCCGTGATGGAGGACATCACCGCGGAGAAGCACGCCCAGCTCGAGCGGGAACAGCTGCTCGCCAGACTCCAAGCCGTCACCCAGATCGGCGAGCTCGCCCTGAGCACCCTGGAGCTCGACCAGCTCTTCGAGCGGCTCGTGCCGCAACTGGTCGAGCTCACGCAATCCGACGCCGCTATCGTGATGCTTCGCGAGCGAGACCGTCTCCTGACCGGAGCCTCGGTCGGCCTGGGGCTCGAGAACGATCCGGGGTTCTTCCTGGAGCTGGGGCAAGGGCTGGCCGGTAGGGTGGCGGCGGAGGAGACGAGCCGGTACGTCGAGGACGCGCAGGCGCAACCCACGATCGTCTCTGAGGTCCTGGAGCGCCAGGGGGTGCGCAGCATGCTGGGAGTACCGCTGCGCGCCGGCGGCGAGGTGCTGGGCGTGGTGGAGGTCATGTGGACCACGGTGCGTCCCTTCGATGAGAGCCTCCTGCGCCTCCTGCAGCTGCTGGCCGACCGTCTCGCATCCGCACTGAACAACGCCCGGCAGTTCGAGGAGCAGCGGATCATCGCCGAGACCCTGCAGGCCGCGATCCTGGCTGTGCCCGAGTCGGTGCCCGGCCTCTCGTTCGGCCACCTCTACCGTTCCGCCTCCCGCCGGGCCCAGGTGGGCGGCGACTTCTACGACGTGTTCCGGCTGGGAGAGCACAAGGTCGCGGTGCTGGTCGGGGACGTGGTCGGCCACGGGCTGGAGGCCGCCACCACGGCCTCGTTCACGCGGGAGACCATCCGCGCCTACGCCTTCGAGGATGAGCGTCCGGACCGGGTGCTGCGCAAGGCGAACCGGGCGCTGCTCAAGAGGTATGGCCTCCCCGTGTACGCCACCGTCTGCCTCACGCTGCTGGACCTGCGGACAGGAGACCTGCAGTACAGCTCGGCCGCTCACCCCGCTCCCCTGCTCCGCCGAGAGGACGGTTCCTTGGTCGAGCTCTCCCTCCCCCACCTCCCCCTGGGAGCCTTCGAGGACGTGGAGTACCGGCTGGGGAGGCTCACGCTCAATCCCTGCGATCAGCTGCTCCTCTACACGGACGGCCTGATCGAGGCGAGGCGGGACGGCGAGCTGTTCGGGGAGGCGAGGTTGATCCGCGCCTTCCAGGCCTCGGACGTCGGCGTCGAAGCACTGCCCGAAGCCCTCTTCGGGCTGGCGGAGCGGCACGCCCGCGGGGATCTGCTGGACGACGTCGCGATCCTGGCGGTGGCGCTCACCGGCCCCTGTCCGTCGTCCGTCGTCCAGGCGGAGGCGCCCCGGGCGAGCGCCGTGTCTACCCCCGTTTGACCTGCAAGTCGCCGTCCTGGACCCGGACCTCGTACGTCGGCAGCTCGATCTTGGCCGGACCCTGCACGACCGCCCCGCTGACGAGGTCGAACTCCGAGCGGTGCCAGGGGCACTGGATGACGTGGTCGCACACCGCCCCCTCGGACAGGGGGCCGAACCGGTGGGTGCAGAACTCCTGGACGGCGAAGAAGCGTCCTTCGGCGCGGGCCACGGTGATCACCGTCCCGTCCAGGTCGACGCGCAGTGTCCCCCCATCGTCCAGCGAGTCGGCCGCGGCCACCGAGGCGAACCCGTCTGGGGCGCCCTCGCTGGTCGTCACGATGGTGTGGTCCGGCTCCGGGGCCGACCGACGATGCCGGCCGACGGCCACCCCGTACCCGTAGACCATCCTGCCGCCCAGGTAGCCGGAGACGGTCAGCAGGCCAAGCCCGACGAGCGAGAGCAGCAGTCCGGGAGCGGGCACGCGGTCGGCGGGCGCGGCCGCAGACGTGTCCCAGCGGCCCCAGCGGAACCAGACGTCGACCGCGTAGACGGCCACGGCCGTCGTGTTGAGCACGGCGTGCCCGGCGGCGATGCGCTTGGCGCGAGAGTCCCGGCGGATGGCGCCGAAGTCGACCAGGCCGGGGCCCATGGCCAGCAGGGCGGCGACCACGCCCGCCGTCATGATGTACAGCGAGCCACGAAGGTACACGCCCGCCTGGTCCAGCACCAGGCTCAGCAGGTCGAGCACGAGGCTCAGGCTGAACAGAGCCAGCGGAAAGTGGATCAGGATCGGGTGGAGCGGGTGACGCAGCGGCTTTCCTTCAAGCAGGGAGCGGAGCACGATCCCCCCTCACTTCGTCACGCGGGCGCCGGCCGCTTCGGCCGTGCTCCGCCAGTAGTCCTTGGTGAGCCGGGCCACGCTGATGCCGTACTCGTAGACCATGCGACCGCCCAGGTAGGCGGAGACCATCAGCAAGAGGGTGACCACGAGCATGAGCAGCAGAGGCAGGCTGGCGGTCTCGGTGGCGTCCAGCCTGCCGGCGCGGAGGATCAGGCTGGCGGTGGCGAGGACGGTCGCCGTGACGTTCAGGAGCAGGTGATAGAGCCCCAGGCGCCAGGCTGGGTTGGTCTGCTTGACTCCGCTCCAATCCAAGATACCGGCCACCGCCGCGCCCGCCGCGGAAAGGACCCCCAGGATCAGGGCGACGAACGCTGCGCGGACCAGCACGTTCTCCCCGATGCCCAGCCGGGTCAGCAGGTCCAACACGAAGGTGACCGGCCAGAGGGCCACCGGCAGCTCCACCAGGATGGGGTGCAGCGGGTGGCCCAGCCACCTCCCCTCAAAGAACTCCCTCACGGGTTCTCCTCCCCTTCTCTCCGGGGACGCGCACGGGGCAGACCGGGAAGTCCTTGGCCCGCTCCAGCGTGACCATGTCCTGCTCGCGGCCGATCATCACCATCACGTCTTCCGCCTGCGGCACGTAGTCCGGGCCCGGCAGGAAGACGAAGTGCGGTTCCTTCGTACGTCTCACGGCGACGATCAGCAGATCGAAGCAGCTGCGCAGGTCCAGTTCCATCAGGCTGTGCCCCTGACACGCCTCCGGCAGGACCACGTCGCGCACCAGGTAGTCGCCCTCCAGTGGCACGAAGTCCAGCAGGTTGGGGTCGATGATGCGCGCGGCCATGCGTCGGGCCGTCTCGCGTTCCGGGTGGATCGACCTCGCCCGCTCCGACCAGCTCGAGGATGGTCCCGTGAGTCTCCGAGAGCGCCTTGGACCGCACGATGGGCACGCCGATGTCCCTGAGGTGCAGGGTGGCCAGGATGCTGGACTCCATGTTGCCGCCCATGCTGACCACGGCTTCGTCGAACTCCCGGGAGACCACCGCCTGGAGGGCCTGAGCGTCCCGGGCGTCCAGGCAGACGGCGCGCTGGACCTCGTCGGCCAGATCGTCCACCCTCGTTTGGTCGATATCGAGCGCGAGCACCTCCGCCTCGGGCGCCAAGGTTCGGGCCAGCTCCGCCCCGAACTGGCCCAACCCCACCACCGCTATGTGCTTGCGCCTCGCCATCACCCTCACCCGATCAGCAATCTGCCCCCTCGCCTTCTGTTCCGGGACGCGCACAGGACAGAGTGGAGAGTCCCTGGCCCTCTCCAGCGTCACCACGTCCTGTTCACCGGCCGATCATCTGGGTCAGTCGCCCTTGAGCAGGTCCACCATCGGCGGCACCGCGACGGCATGGTACCCGCCGTCCACGTGCAGGATCTCGGCCGTCATGCCCCTGCCCAAGTCGCTCAGCACCAGCAAGGAGGCGGCGCCCACCTCTTCCTGGGTGACGTTGCGGCGCAGCGGGGAGCCGGCCTCGTACCAGTCGAAGATCTTGCGGAAGTCGCCGATACCGGCGGCCGCGAGGGTGCGCAGCGGACCGGCGGAGATGGCGTTGACGCGGATGCCCCGCGGCCCCAGGTCGGCCGCCAGGTAGCGCACGGTGGCCTCCAGGGCCGCCTTGGCGACTCCCATGACGTTGTAGTGGGGCACGGTCCGCTCGGCGCCCAGGTAGGTCAGGGTGAGGACGCTCGAGCCGTCCTTCAGGAGCGGCAGTGCCTCCTTGACCGTAGCCAGGAGCGAGTACGCCGAGATGTCCAGGGCCACCCGGAATCCTTCTCGGCTGGTGTCCAGGAAGGATTCCTTGAGTTCCTCCTTGTTGGCGTACGCCACGGCGTGGACGAGGAAGTCGAGCTGGGACCAGCTCTGCCCCAGGGTGGCGAAGAGCGCTCGGATATCGTCGTCCGACCGGACGTCACAGGGCAGGACCAGCTCGGAGCCCAGGCCCGCAGCCAGGGGCCGCACCCGCTTCTCCAGCGCCTCGCCGACGTACGTGAACGCAAGCTCCGCTCCCTGCGCCCGCGCCGCCTGCGCGATGCCCCAAGCGATGCTGCGTTCGTTCGCGACCCCCATGATGAGGCCCCGCCTGCCCTCTAGAAGTCCAGCCACCAGCTCCTCCTCGTCGCGTGAAGGTGCCATCCTACTACACCTCCATTACACTGAGGTCTGCCGACCCGCGTCCTGGGTACTCATAGGACGAGCGCCCGACGCTACGGCTGTCGGGCATACCACGACTGGGAGGAGTAAACGACCATGGACGATCTCCGCCGCCTGCTCGCCACCTTCGCCGACACCCACGGGGTCTCGGGCTACGAGGGGAACGTCTCGGACGTCCTCTCTCGGGAGCTCGAGCCCTTGGTCGACGAAGTCCGCGTGGACGCCATGGGGAACACGGTGGGGATCCGGCGGGGAGACGGACCCGAGCATCATGATCGCGGCCCATATGGACGAGATCGGCCTGATGGTCAAGTACATCGACGAGAACGGGTTCCTTCGGTTCCTGCCCCTGGGAGGATGGTTCGACCAGATGCTGCTGGGGCAGCAGGTGCTCGTGCACGGCAGCAAAGAGCGGGTCCTGGGCGTGATCGGGGCCAAACCGCCGCACATCATGGACGCCGAGGAACGCAAGAAGCCCGTGCTGATCAAGGACATGTTCATCGACGTCGGGGCGCGGTCCGCCGACGACGCGGCTGCGCTGGGGATCTCGGTCGGCTCTCCCGTCACCATGGCTCGGGGGCTCTCTCCTCTGGCGAACGGCTTCGTCACCGGCAAGAGCTTCGACGACCGCGCCGGCGTGACCATGATGGTCGCGGCACTGCAGAGACTGCAGGGCCAGGAGGTCCCGGCCACCGTCTACGCCGTCGGCACGGTCCAGGAGGAGGTGGGGCTGAAGGGCGCCCGCACCGCCGCCTTCGGACTGGAGCCGGATGTGGCCATCGTGTCCGAGGTGACCATCCCCGGCGACCACCCCGGGGTGACCAAGGAGCAGCGCCACGTAGTGTGCGGCGGCGGACCGGTGATCACGGTCGCCGATGCCGAGGGCCGGGGCATCATCGTGCCGGACCGGATCGTCCGCTGGCTGACCGCCGCCGGCGACGCCGCGGGCGTGCCCTACCAGCTCGACGTGGGCAGCGGCGGCACCACCGATGCGTCCGCCATCCACCTGGTGAAGACCGGCATCCCGTCGGGCGTGATCAGCGTCCCGGCCCGCTACATCCACTCCCCCATCGAGGTGCTCGACCTGGCGGACATCGACAAGGGTGCCTCCTTGATCGCCCAGGCGATCCTGAGCGCGCAGGAGCAACTGGGCTGACGGGCGCGATCGGGTGGCGCCGGGCCGCGGCCCCGCGCCAGCGCCAGGCTTCCCGGGCCACCGGCGGAGGGCCAGGGGAAGCCCGGCCCCTACAGGTAGTCCTCGCGCGGCGGCGAGAAGGCTTCCACCACGGCCGCGCCGCCGGACAGAGCGGGCTCCGTGCTCCTGCCCGCCGGCGATCGACCAGCTGTCGCCGGGCCCGTACGGCCGCTCTTCGGTGGGCGACGTCAGGACCAGGTCGCCGTCGACCAGGAACCCGGCCTGCTCGTGCGGATGTCGGTGCAGGGGGATGACGGCGCCCGGCTGAAGGTCGAAGCGGACCAGGTGGGTGCGCTCGCCCACGACGAGGGTGGTCCGCGTCACGCCCGGGGCCACTGGGAGCGTCGGCCAGGGCCCGGTCCGCTCCGCGGGACGCGGCCTGTTCGTCGGGAGCAGACCGCGTGGCCCCCGAGGTCCGCCGGAAGGCCACCAGGGCGGCGTCCCGCTCCCGAACCAGGTCTTCCTCCCGACGCTCCCCGATCTCCTCGCGCACCCCGGCCTCCAACAGGTCCGCAGTGGCCTCGGGGAAGGTGGTCCACGTCGCCAGGTCGCGCAGCATCCCCTCTTTGACGGCGCCCAGATGCTCCAGATGGCCCCGGATGCCGCCTGCGCCGCCGCCCAGATGGTAGAGAAGGTGAGGGCCCATCGCCGCCCAGCGCAGCCCGGGACCGAACCGGACGGTCCGATCGACGTCGTCCACCGACGCGTCGCCCGCCAGCACCAAGGCCACCGCCTCCCGCCACAACGCCGCCGAGAGACGGTTCCCGATGTACCCGGGGAGATCTCGGCGGAGGACCACCGGCTCTTTTCCCACGGAACGGTAGAAGGCCTCAGCGCGATCCAGGGTGCCGGGAGCGGTGCGCTCGCCGGGCGCCAGCTCGACCACGGGCACCAGGTGGGGCGGGTTGTACGGGTGCGCGGCCAGGGAACGCTCGGGGCGCACCAGGCCCTCTTGGATCGCGGTGATCGAGAGCCCGGACGAGCTGGTGGCCAGCAAGGCGTCCGCCGGGGCATGGGCTTCGGCCAGGGCGAAGACCGCTCGCTTGACGTCCAGCCGCTCGACCACGCACTCCTGCACCAGTTGCACGTCGGCGTAGGCCGCGGCCGGCTGGTCGGTCGCGCCGAGGAGGGCCGTGCCATGCTCGGCCGCGTCGCGGTCGGCCAAGCCGTGGGCGACGAGGAACCGGGCCGCCTCCTCTGCCTGGGCGGCGCCGGCGCGGGCGCGGTCGAGGTCCCGGTCCAGCAGGCGCACCCGCAGCCCCGCGGCAGCGAACAATCCCGCCCAGCTCGCCCCGGTCAGGCCGGCGCCCACCACGACCACCGGCCGCCCGTCCGTCAAGGTCCCCACCGTCCCCTCCCCTACGCCTCGAGCAGGAACTCGAACAACCGGGGGACCTCGGCGAAAGCCACGGCGAGGTCCGCCTCCTCCCGCAACTCCGGCGGGGCCTCTTCGGAGACCACCGCGATGCTGGCGGTCACCAACCCGTCCTTCCGCAGGTCGGCCAGCATCCGAAAGGCATCGAGGTCCGTACGGTCGTCACCCAGGTACGCGGCGGCGGCGAGGCTGTGGCGTTCGATCAGGCGCCGCACCGCCACCCCCTTGTTCGGCCCCGGCGGGCGAAGGTCGACCACGGCCCGCCCGGGCAGGACCACCAGTCCGTGCCGCCCCGCGACCTGACCGCCCACCGTCAAGGCCAAGGCCGCGGCCTCGTCCTCATCGGGGGCGCGCCGGTAGTGGAGCGAGAGGCTGAGACCCTTCCGCTCCAGCTCCACCCCGGCCTCCTGCAGCCGAGCCTCCAGGCGGAGCTCTTGGGCCGCCGCCTCCACCCGACGGCGTACCCCGCCGTCCGTCCACTCCTCCCGCCACCCCGGCCCGGCGGCCTCCATGCCGTGGTTGCCCACCACGATCAGGCCGGGGACGGGCACCAGCACGGCTGCATCGTCCAGCGATCGGCCGGACACCGCGGCCACCACTCGGTAGCGGTCGGTCAAACTGCCCAGCAGGAACAGGGTCTCCTCCGGTACGCTCGCGTCCTCCGGCCGCGGGCGGATGGCGGCCAGCACCCCGTCGATGTCGAGGAAGACCCCGGCGGCGGCGGCCAGGGAACGGAAGGGCAGCAGGGGAGCGAACGGTCCCGGCGCCGCGGACGGGTTCATGCGCCTTCCCCCAGCCGCTCCCGCAGCACGGCCGCCACCTGGTAGGGGTCTCGGGTGGCCACGGCGAAGCCGGTGGTCTCCTCGAAGCCCGCCGGGACGTTGACCCCCGAACGGGGCACGATCTCGGCGTGCAGATGCCCCACCTGCGCGCCGGTCCGGACCCCGAGGACGTAGGCGGGCAACCCTCCCAGCAGGATCTCGTACATGCGCACCGCGTGTTGGAGGGCGGCGGCGAAGTCCGCCGGGGCCTCCAGCTCCTCCAGACTCGCCGCTTCGTACTCCGGGATCACCAAGAGGGTCAGATCGCGGGCCGGCGCCGGATGGACCACCACGGCCATCCGGCCGACCGTCGCCGCCCGAAGTCCGTCGTCGCCCAGCATGGCGCAGAGAGGGCAGTCCCCCACGGCCCGCCGCAGCTGCAACAACTCGAAGTCCGGCGGGATCGGGTCGGACGGGATGGCGTAGAGCTGGCTGTGGAAGCAGGGGATGCTCTGGCCCGACAGGCGGCTGCGCCCGCCGTTGACGAAGGGGACGGCGAGCAGGCCGCGTTGGTTCGCCCACGCTTCCAGCACGGTCCAACTCGTCACCAATGCCTGGACCACCTCCGGCGCGATGGGCTCCGGCACGGGCGTCTGGGCCAACTCGGCCGAGGACAGGGCCAGCTCCCGGTCCTGGAGCGAGGGTGGGACTCCCACCACGAAGCAGTTGGCGCCACTCTCCGGGTCGGCGATGGCGGGGACCAGGTTCAGGAACGCACGGGTCAGCCAGGGTCGCTCGGGCAGGACCAACGGCGCCGGGCGCCCGTTGCCGTGGTCGCGGGTCACCGCTCCCAGTCGCTGGACCGTTTCCAGGGGCGACGGCGGCCGGTCGACCTCTCGCCTCCAACGGCGGACGAGGTCCAGGCTCTCCCGCTCCCGCTCCACCACGATCTCCGGCCGCTCGGAGTCCTCGCCCGGAGCGACGTAGAAGAGGGTAGGCGGCGTCCGGCCTTCGCAGAGGTCGGCGCCTCCCCCCTTTGCGCCTTGGGGCCTCCCCCGCCGGGCGGGGTTCACCAGCACCGGCGTCTGATCGAAGGGGTCGGCGGCCCAGCGACGCCGGGTGCCTCGCACCTGCAGGCCCAGCTCCACGCACTCGGCGATGCGATGGTCGAGCCCGGACAGGATCTGTGACGACACCTCCATGGCGCCCACCATACCCCGAAGGCCCGGCTTCTGCTCCCGCTAGCCGGGTTCCTCCAGTCGGCTCTTGGCATAACCCAGGTCGTGGAGCGTGTGGGCCACGTCGTCCAGGATGGCCGGGTCGTCGATGGTGGACGGCACGGCGTAATGCTCGCCGTCGGCGATCTTGCGCATGGTCGAGCGGAGGATCTTGCCGGACCGCGTCTTGGGAAGCCTCCCCACCACCCCGGCCGCCCGGAAGGAGGCGACCGCCCCCACCTGCTCCCGGATCATGGCCACCAGCTCGGCCGCGATCCGGTCGGGGTCGCGGTCGACGCCGGCCTTGAGGACGCAGAGCCCCAGGGGGACCTGCCCCTTGAGGTCGTCGGCGACGCCCAGGACGGCGCACTCGGCCACGTCGGGATGCTGGGCGATCACCTCCTCCATGCGTCCGGTCGACAGCCGGTGCCCGGCGACGTTGATGACGTCGTCCACCCGGCCCATGATGTACACGTAGCCGTCCTCGTCCAGGTAGCCGCCGTCCCCGGTGAAGTAGTACCCGGGGAAGGCGCTCAGGTAGGACTGGACGAACCGCTCGTCGTCCTCCCACAGCGTGGGGAAGCAGCCGGGCGGCAGGGGAAGAGACACCGCCACGATCCCCTCGTGCCAAGGGCGGGACCGGCGCGCCCTCGGCGTCGAGGACCTTGACGTCGAAGCCGGGCACCGCCTTCGTGGGCGAGCCCGCCTTGATCGGGAACGGCTCGATCCCCATGCAGTTCGCTGCGATCGGCCAGCCGGTCTCCGTCTGCCACCAGTGGTCGATCACCGGGATGCCCAGCAGGCCCGAGGCCCAGTGGTAGGTGTCCGGGTCCAGCCGCTCGCCTGCCAGGAACAGCGCCCGCAGCGAGGAGATGTCGTACCCCCGGAGGTGACTCCCCTCGGGATCCTCCTTCTTGATGGCCCGGAAGGCGGTCGGCGCGGTGAACAGGACGTTGACCTTGTGCTGCTCCACCACCCGCCAGAAGGCGCCCGCGTCGGGAGTGCCCACAGGCTTTCCCTCGTAGAGCACCGTCGTGCACCCGCTGAGCAGAGGCGCGTAGACGATGTAGGAGTGTCCCACCACCCAGCCCACGTCCGACGCGGCCCAGTACACGTCCCCGGGGCGGACGTCGTAGATGTTGGGCATGGACCAGCGCAGCGCCACCGCGTGGCCGCCGTTGTCACGCACGACGCCCTTGGGCTTCCCCGTCGTGCCGGACGTGTAGAGGATGTACAGGGGATCGGTCGCCTCGACGGAGACGCAGCCGACCGGTCGGGCTGCCTCCACGAGCTCGCTCCCAGTCGTGGTCCCGCCCCGGGGTGAGGTCCGCCCGTGCCTGAGGGCGCTGCAGCACGACGCAGGACGCCGGGGGGTGGACCGAGAGCTCCATGGCCCTGTCCAGCAGAGGCTTGTACTCGATCACCCGAGTCCCTTCGATCCCGCACGACGCGGAGAGCAGGACCTTGGGGCGCGCGTCGTCGATGCGCACGGCGAGCTCGTTGGCGGCGAAACCTCCGAAGACGACCGAGTGGACCGCGCCGATGCGCGCGCACGCGAGCATGGCCACCAGGGCCTCTGGCACCATGGGCATGTAGAGGATGACCCGGTCGCCCTTGTCCACGCCCAGGCCGGCGAGCATGCCGGCGGTGCGCGCCACCAGTGCGGTGAGCTCCCGGTAGGAGTACGACGCACCACGCCGGTGACCGGGCTGTCGTAGATCAAGGCGATCCGGTCGCCGTCTCCCGCTTCGACGTGTCGGTCGAGCGCGTTGTAGCAGGTGTTGAGCCGCCCGCCGCTGAACCACCGGTAGAACGGCTTCGAGCGATCGTCCAGCACCCGCTCCCAGGGTGCGTCCCAATCGATGTCCCGGGCCGCTTCCTCCCAGAACTCTTCCGGCTGTTCGATCGACCGGCGGAAGACGTCCCCGTAGGAACCCGCCATCGTGGCCACCCCCCGATTCGTGCCTTGATCGAGCCGTTCCTCCGGCCCGAGGAGCCGCGTGGTCGCGGGCTCCCCGGCTGGGAGGAACGCTAGTCGCCGGACGGCACCTCGTCAATGGCGGAACGCCGGGCGGACGGCAGGTCCGGCCGGCGGCCGACGATGGCCGACGAACGGCATGCGCCGCCCGTCCCTGTGCCGGCAGGCGGACCTCAGTCTCCGGGCTCGGGTTCCTGCTCGTCCGGCGACATCTCCCCGTCTTCCGGCTCCTCCGAGTCCCGCGCGCGCCGGACGGCCCGGCGCCAACGGCGGGCGACGGTGTCCAACTCGGCGGCCACCGAGGGGACCACCCGCCCCCGGACCCTCACGTCCTCGTCCCTGTATTCGAAGGTCACGCTCCCCCGCTCGCGCACTCGGGCCAGCACGTCACCGGCCGTGTAGGGAACGGCAAGGTCCACCTCCACCCACAGGTCCGAGAGCAGCCTGGCCACGGCGCGCCGCAGGTCGTCCAGACCCTCGCCGGTGGCCGCCGATACCATCACCGTCGGCGGCCGGCGCGACCGCTCACTCCCCGGCACGACCAGTGGGGGCCGGGGTTGCCCATCGTCGGCGGGCAGGAGGTCGATCTTGTTGCCCACGATCAGCCGCGGCTTGTCACCCGCTCCCAGCTCATCCAGTACGCTTTGGACGGTCTCCAGGTGCTCGGTGGTATGCGCGTCGGCGGCATCCACGACCAGCAGCAGCACGTCAGCCCGCACCACCTCCTCCAGCGTGGCCCGGAAGGCATCGACCAGCTGATGGGGCAGCTTGTGGATGAAGCCGACCGTGTCGCTGACGATGGCCGACTGGCCGTCTCCCAGCAGGACGCGGCGACTGGTGGGGTCGAGGGTGGCGAAGAGCTTGTCCTCCGCCCCGACGACCTCGTCGCCCACCAGGGCGTTCAGGAGGGTGGATTTACCCGCGTTGGTGTAGCCCACGATGGCGACTGTCGGCAAGAGGTTGCGATCCCGCGCCCGGGCGGCCGTCTCGCGGCGCAGACGCACCGCTTCCACGCGCTCCCTCATGCGCTTGATGCGCTGGCGGATGACCCGGCGGTCCGTCTCCAGCTGGGTCTCGCCCGGGCCTCGCGTCCCGATGCCGCCACCGGTCCGGGAGAGGTGCGTCCAGAGGCGCGTCAGCCGGGGCAGCTGGTACTCCAGCTGAGCCAGCTCCACCTGCAGACGCCCCTCGGCGGTCCGCGCGCGCTGCGCGAAGATGTCCAGGATCAGGCCGCTGCGGTCCAACACCTTCACGTTGAGCAGGCCCTCGAGGGCCCGTTGCTGCTTGGGCGACAGCTCGTCGTCGGTCACCAGCAGGGTGAAGCCGCTCCTGCCCTTCTCCTGGGCGAGTTCCGCGGCCTTCCCCTTCCCCAGATACCAGTTGGGATGGGCGACGTGTCGCTTCTGAGCCGCCTGCCCGACGACGACGGCCCCCGCCGTCTCGGCCAGGGCCGCGAGCTCGGCCAGCGAGTCTTCCGTGGTCCAGCCGCCGTCTTGACCGCTGTCCACCGCGACCAGATAGGCCTTCTCGGCCGAGGTTTCGGTGCTGAACGGCTGGTCGGACATACCCCTCCTTGGCTGGTGGTCGGCGGCGTCAGGACGGCCGGGATGGAGATGTTCGCGCTCTCCCTCCAAATCTAGCACCTGCGTGAGCCTGGTCCGGCGGACGCCGGGCCCCCCGACGTCTCAGCGAGACGACGCCGCGGCCGCCACCCTCCTCTCCCGCGCGTCCGCGCCTGGTTTTTCCCCGGTCATCCTCGGGGACCCTGCCCTAGAATCCGTCGGACACGACACGACACAGGGAGGCTCGAGGGCATGGACCTCTTTCGGAGAATCGACCATGTGGAGCTCGTGCCGCGGGACTTCGAGGCATCCATCCGATTCTACTCGGACGTGCTTGGCTTCCGGCAGCACGAGCGGATGGCCGTCGACCGCCCGCCTCTGCGGGACATCGTGTTCCTGGAGCTGGGTGACACGACGATCGAGCTCCTGCAGTTCGAGCCCCTGGCCCCGGCGGTACAAGAACCGCACGTGGGCTACCGCATGATAGCCATCGAGGTCAGCGACATGGGCGAGGCCTCTCCTATCTCGCCGGCCACGGGATAGAGCCCACCAGGCCGCCGATGCCGGCGGGCAAGAGCGTACGGGCGGAGATACAGGATCCCGACGGCCTCCCGATCGAGCTCCGGCAATGGTCCTAGGGCTCGGCCGGCGCGCACGCCGAGCCCCATCCCGAGGCCGGCGGCCAGCGTACCAACTGGCTACGCGCCGGGGTGCTGGGAGCGAACGACGGCATCGTCTCGGTGGCGGCGTTGGTCGTCGGCGTGGCCGGTGCCAGCGAGAGCAAGACCGCCCTCTTCACCGCCGGCCTCGCCGGCCTGCTCGGCGGCGCTCTGTCTATGGGCGTGGGCGAGTATGTCTCGGTCTCCACGCAGCGCGACGCCGAGCGGTCGCTGCTGGCCCGGGAGCGGCAGGAGCTGGCCACTGAGCCGGAGACGGAGTTGCAGGAGTTGGCGATGCTGCAACAGGCGCGGGGCCTGCCGGAAGACCTCTCGTATCAGGTGGCCGAGCATCTCACCAAGTACGATGCCCTCGGCGCCCACGCTCAGGCCGAGCTCAACATCGACCCGGAGGAGCTGGTCAATCCCTGGGTGGCGTCGGGGGCCTCGGTGCTCTCCTTCGCGGTGGGCGCCCTCCTGCCGTTGCTGGCGATCGTCCTACCGCCGCCCGGCTGGCGCGTCGGCGTGACCTTCGTGTCCGTCCTGCTCGCGCTGGTCCTTACCGGTTCGTTGAGCGCGCGCCTGGGAGGCTCGCCCGTCGGCCGGGCGGTGGTCCGCGTCGTGGTGGGCGGCGCGCTCGCCATGGCCATCACCTACGCCGTCGGGAAGCTGGTGGGCACGACGCTGTAGAGGCACCTCCGGCGACACAAACGGCGGCGCCGCCGTCGCACCCAACGGCTTGCTTTAGTCCTCCTCGGCTACGGCCGCCTTCCGCAACTCCGGCGGGCGCGCACCGACTCGCGCATCCAGCAACTCCGCGATGTCCCGTGCCGCCATATCCCCTTCGAGCTGCAGGTGCTTCAGACCGTCGTCGAACATGATCTTGCAGTACGGACAGGCGGTAGCGACGATCTCGGCGCCGGTGGCCTGGGCCTGCTTGGTGCGCAGGAACTCGACCGGTTCGCCGATCTTGACCTCGCCCCACATCTGACCGCCACCTCCGCCGCAGCAGAAACCCTTCTCGCGATTCTTCTCCATCTCGACCACCTCGGCGCCCGGCACCGAGGCCAGGACGGCGCGCGGCGCGTCGTAGAGGCCGTTATAGCGGCCCAGGTAGCAGGAATCGTGGTAGGTGACATCCATGGCGGTGCCGGCTCCGGCGGTGAGCCGCCCCTCGCGCAGCAGGGAGACCAGGAGCTCAGCGTGGTGGACGACCTCCCAGTCGGCTCCCAACTGCGGGAAGTCGTTCTTGAAGGTGTTGTAGCAGTGCGGACACATCGTCAGGATGCGGCGGAAGCGGTACTGATCGATGGTCTCCTTGAGCGCCGATGCGCCCATCTGCCAGAGCATCTCCTCGCCCATCCGCCGAGCCGCCTCGCAGGTACAGGTCTCCTCCTCGCCCAGGATGGCGAAGGAGACCCCGGCCTCCGTCAGCAGGCGCGCGACGGCCTGGGCCACCTTCTGCGCCCGCGGATCGTAGCTGCCGGCGCAGCCGACGAAGAACAGGTAGTCGACGGGCTCGGGCTCGGCGCCTTCGAGCTCGTCCGGGTCCTGCAGCAGGGCCATCATCGGCACCTCGACCCCGGCTTCCTCGGTCCAAGCCGCACGGTCCTGTTGCTTGAGCTGCCAGGGGTTCCCCCGCATCCCCATGGACTCGAGCGCCTTGGCCGGAGAACCCACCAGACGGCCTTCGTTGGTGAGGTAGCGGCGCAGTTCCAGCACCTTGTCCAGTTGATTGATCGAGACCGGGCACTCCTCCACGCAGGCGGCGCAGGTGGTGCAGCTCCACACCTCGGTGTCGTCGATGAGGCCGTGCAGTTCGAGCGCAGGACGCTCCGGATCCGGGTCCGACCCGAGTTGGGCCTGCATGACCTCCTGCCCCTTCAGCACGATCTGCATGGGGTTGAGGGGACGGCCGGCCGCGTACGCGGGGCAGGCGTCCTGACAGCGCCCGCAGCGTGTGCAGGCGTCGAAGTTAGCCAGGTCGTTCCAGGCGAAGTCGGCGGCCTTGCCGGCGCCCACGATCTCGGCTTCCTCCACGTCCGGGACGAGGGTCATCGACCCGCGCGGGCGCTGATCACGCAGGAAGATGGCTCCGGGCGCGCTCAGCACGTGGAGAAACTTGGTGGAGGCCAGCAGGGCGATGAAGCCCACGGCCATCAGCATGTGGATGACCCAGCTCCAGCGGTGCACCGTCTCCCAGGTGGAGGCGCCGGCGAACACGGAGAGCACCTTGGCCAGCGCGTAGCCGACGAAGCTGACGCGCTCGAACGAGGGGAAGCCGGCCACCACGATCCGGGCGCCTTCCAGCAGGAAGCCGGTCCCGCCGATCAGCCAGAGGATGATCAAGGCATAGTGGTCGTCCCATCGGCTGGTGGGCCGCGCCGGGCGGCGGACCCAGCGGCGGTACATGGCCAGGGTCACCCCGGCCAGGAAGAGCAACCCGGCCAGGTCCATCAGGAAGCTGAAGACCAGATAGAAGTTCCCGAAGAAGTACTCCCGGCCGAAGTCGATCTGTGGGATCAGGATGATCGTTCCGATGAGCAGCACCACGAAGCCCCAGAAGAGGCTCAGGTGCATGACCCCGGCGAAGCGGTCACGCGCCAGCTTCACCTGCAGGAGCCCGTCGCGGACCACGTCCCACGACCGGCCGACGATCGAACCCCAATGCAGCGACGACGACCGGCCTCTCTCGTACATGCCCACGCGCGACGCCAGCCTGGTCGCAACGAGAAGGAAGGCCACCGCTGCGAGCACGTACATGGTCACGTCCGCCCAATGGGGGACGTTCCAGAGAAGCTCCCGAGTCTGGGTCACGCGGCCCTCCCCTTGAGCTCAGCCGTCAGCGCGGGGACGATGTCGAAGAGGTCGCCCACGATGCCCATGTCGGCGAAGCCGAAGATCGGCGCCTCCGGGTCCTTGTTGATGGCGACGACGAAGTCGGAGGTCTGCATCCCGGCCTTGTGCTGGATGGAACCCGAGATGCCGCACGCGATGTAGAGCTTGGGCGAAACGGTCTTGCCGGTCTGCCCCACCTGGAACTGCTGCGGCTTCCAGCCGGCGTCTACCGCCGCCCGGCTGGCGCCGATGGCCGCGCCCAAGACCTCGGCCAGCTCCTCGAGCAGCGCGAAGTGCTCCGGACCGCCCAGACCCCGACCGCCGGAGACGATCACCGAGGCCTCCTCCAGGCTGACGCCGGCGGTGCGCTCGGTGACGACGTCCACCACCTTGGCCAGCAGACCGGTCGGGCCGGCCTCGACCGTCACCGGGACGGTCTGGGCCTCACCGGTCACCTCTGTCTTGGTGAAGGAGTTCGGCCGGACCGTGAAGATCTGCGGACCGGTAAGGCAGCCGCAGTCCGCCAGGAGCGCCCCGCCGAAGCAGGGATGGGTGGCCACCAGGGCCCCGTCCTCGGCCTTGAGCGCGGTGATGTCGGTCACCACACCGCTGCCCAGCCGCGCGGCCGAGCGGGAGGCGAGCTCCTTGCCGTCCGCGGAGTTGGCGAACAGGACTACGTCGGCGTCCGCGGCCTTGATGCAGGCCACGGCCGCGTCGGCGGAGGGTCCGGAACGGAACGTGCCCATGGCCGCGTCGTCCACGGTATACGCCGTGGACGCGCCGTATTTGGCCGCCTCGGCCACCAGGCCGGCGGCTTGGTCCCCGATCAGGGCCACCGACACCCGGCCGCCGGCCGGCTCGGCCAGACGGTGGGCTTCCGAGAGGCTCTCCAACGTCGCTCCGGTCAGCTTGCCCTGCCGCACCTCGCCGACCACCAGAAAGCTGTTTGTGCTCAAATCACTCACGTGCGTGCTCTCCTTCTTTCAGTCCGAGCCGGGATACGCGCTCTAGATGAGGCGGTTCTCGGCGAAGTAGTCGGCCAGCTTCTTGGCGGCGTCCGCAGGGTCCGCGTAGTCGTCGATCTTCTGCCCGGCCGCACGCGGCGGCACCGGCGTGGCTGCCAGCACCTTGGTGCGGGATCCGGCCCATCCTGCCTTGGCCGGATCGATGTCCACCCCGGCCGCGTCGCGCGCGTCCAGGGGCTTCTTCTTGGCGCCCATGATCCCCTTGATGGAAGGGTAGCGCGGCTCGTTGATGCCCTTGGCCACGGCGACCACGGCCGGCAGAGCGCACTCGTAGGCGATGTAGCCTTCGTCCGTCTGCCGGTGGGCCTTGGCGGTCTCGCCGTCGATCTCCAGTGCGGAGAGGTTCGCCAACAGGGGCAGGTCCAGGAGTTCGGCCAGCGCGCCGGGCACCTGGCCCGTCTGAGCCTCGGTGGACATCGCCCCCATGACGATCAGGTCGGCGGAGAGGGTCTTGAGGGCCTGCGCGAGCGCATAGGCGGTCGCCTGGGTGTCTGAGCCGGCCAGCATCGGGTCCGACACGATCATGGCTTTGTCGGCCCCCATGGCCAGCGCTTTGCGCACCGCCTCGTCCGCATTCTCGGGTCCCATGCAGAGGATGGTGACCTCCGCGCCCTGCTGCTCCTTCAGCTGCACGGCCGCCTCGACCGCGTACTCGTCGTACGGGTTCAGGATGGCCTCGACGCTGCGGTCGATCCGAAAGTCATCTGGAGACAGACGTTTGTCAGCTTCCGTGTCGACGACCTGCTTGACACACACGACGATCTGCACGGCTCCTCCTACACGCTCGCGAACACGTTGCGGGCGACCAGTGTCTGCTGCAACTGGTTCGCGCCTTCGAAGATCTGGAACACTTTAGCATCGCGCATGGAGCGCTCCACGCCATACTCCACCATGTATCCGTAGCCCCCCATGACCTGGACCGCGTCGGTGCTCACCCTCATGGCCGTGTCGCTGGCGAACGTCTTGGCCATGGAGGAGAACTTGTTGTAGTCCGGCGACTTGGCGTCATACTTCGACGCCGCCGCGTAGACGAGGCAGCGGGCCGCCTCGACCTCTATGGCCGACTGGCCCACGATCTGAGCCACCTGCGGCAGCCGGGAGAGCGGGCGGCCGAACTGCTCGCGCTCTGTCGTGTAGGCCGCCGCCTTCTCCAAGGCACCCTGGGCGATCCCTAGCGCCTGGGCCCCCACGCTTATGCGGCCCTTGTTGAGGGTGGCCATGAGGATCTCCAGGCCCTGGCCGGGCTTCCCCAGCAGGCTGGCTTCCGGGACGAAGAGGTCCTCCATGACCAGGGAACAGGTGGGCGAGCCGCGGAGGCCCATCTTGTGCTCGATCTTGTCCACCTCGAAGCCGTCCCAGTCGGTCTCGACCAGGAAGGCGGTGATGCGGTCCTCCCCGTCGATCTTCATCTGGGCGAAGGTCACGAGGACGGCGGCTTCGCTGGCGTGGGTGATGAAGTTCTTACGACCGTTGAGGCGCCAGCCGCCGTCGACCGGCACGGCCCGGCTGGTCATCGCCGTCGCATCCGTGCCCGCATTCGGCTCGGTCAGGGAGAAGCCGGCCACGATCTCGCCGGCGGCGAGCCGCGGCAACCACCTGCTCTTCTGCTCGTCGTTGCCGTACAGAGTGATGGGCGTGGACCCCAGCGACTGAGAGCCGATGATCATGGAGGAGGACGCACATACCCGGGCTACCTGCTCGATCACCACGCACTGGGTGACGAGCTTGCCGTCGATCCCCCCGTGCTCCTCGGGGATGGTGGCCGCGAACAGGTCGTAGCGGGCAAAGAGGTCGTGCACCCAGCGGGGGTACTCCTGCTTCTCGTCGATCTCTTGGGCGCGAGGGGCCACCTCGTTGTCCATGAGATCGCGGACCATCTTCTGGATGTCCTTCTGGTCTTCCGTCAGGTCGAAATCGATCATCGCGCTTCCCCTGTCGATGACTCATGGGACGCCCTCTGGGGAGACCAGCGGTCGCCAAGAGAGAGCTGAGTGTCTGGATCCCCCCGAAGATCGTCGGACCGAGGTCCGGACCGGCGATGATGGCAAGTCTAGGGCCGGCCGGACGCCGGAAGAACTACACGTTCGTGTAGTCCCCGCCTAGGGTTCCCGGGCTTCATCCGGTACACTGATGACTGTGGCAAACCGCACGTTCGGCCGCCACGGTCCCTCTCCAGCAAGCGCGCTGAGGGCAGTGATGCTGCAACCGGTCCCCGCGGGCCCTCTCGGCCCCCCGGCCCACGACTCGTCTGACGCACTGTCGCACCTGCTGATCGACATCCACCAGAGCAGGGCGCTGGCCGATGTCGCCGATCGGTACCTGGACGCCGTCACCCGGGTGGTGGCGGCCAACGGCTACGCCTTCTACACGTTCGACGGCGAGACGGGGCGCCCCCACCGCGTGGGAGAACTGGGGGGCGTGAAGCGCTTCGTCGCCCGCTACGAGCACGTGGGCTTCACCTACGATCCCCTGCTCGCCTACATCCATGAGACATTGCAGCCCGTGCACGAGTCGTGCCTCTTCTCGGACGACGACTGGCAGCGTCATCCCCTCCGCCGCGCCCTGACCGCCCGCCGGCTGATGCGCATGCTGGAAGCGCCGGTCGTGCTACACGACCGGCGGATAGGCTCCCTCTTCTTCACGCGCCGGCCGGAGGCTCCGCCCTTCACCGACCACGACCTTACCACCACGGCCCTGATCGCCCGCCATGTGTCCGTGGCGACGCAGAACGCCCTCCTGCTGGCCGAGGCGGAAGACCGCGTTCGCCTGACGGAGGCGACCCTTGACGTCGTGCAGGCGGGGCTGGTGGTGACCGACCAGCGGGGCTCCGTCCGCTTCGCCAACCGCGCCGCCGAGCACCTGTTGAGCGATCCCGACCGCCCGGCCGACGCCATCGAGGTCAGGCTGCGTCAGAACCTGCACGAGCTGGACGGTCCCCACAAGCGCGTGGCCGTGAGCACCACCGACGTCAGCGACGCCGGCAGGCGGGTGGTGCTGCGCTCTCAGCGCCTGCCGGACTCCGACGCGGTGGCCACCTTCCTGCACGAGCAGGTGGCCGAGCAGGAGGGCTCGCGCTTCTCGCACCTGCTGGGCGTGCTCTCCCCCCGAGAGGTGGAGGTGCTCGAACTGATCGCCCAAGGGCTGGGGAACAAGGAGATCGCCCGGCGTCTCTTCGTGTCGCCCAGCACGGTGCAGTACTACCTCAGGCGGATGTTCACCGTCATGGAGGTCCATACTCGGTCCGAACTGCTGGCCAAAGCGCACGCATCCTGATGACCGGGCAAGGAGGGAGCCGTATGACGAGGGGGGTCATCCACTGGGACGGAGCGGCGCGCCGGCGGACCGAATTCGGCCCCTTCCGAGGCGAGTGGACCGATCTGGGCCGGTCGTCCGGGACCAAAGAGATAGGGGTGCGCCGATTGCAGCTCGATCCCGGAGCCCGATCGACGCCCGTCCACGTCCACACCGCCGAGGAGGAGATCTTCTTCGTCCTGGCCGGTAACGGACTCAGCTGGCAGGATGAGCACACCCACGAGATCGCCGCCGGAGACTGTCTCGTCCACCTGCCCGGGCGCGAGGCCCACACCTTGATCGCCGGGACGGAGGGCCTCGATGCCGTCGTGTTCAGCACCCGTGTGCCGGTGGAAGCCTGTCGGCTGCCACGCGCCGGGGTGTCCTGGCTGGGGCCTTCCTGGGTGACCAGCGGCGAGGGGGCGCACCCCTTCGCCCGTGAGGCGGCTCTGGAGTTACCGCTGCCTGAACCATCCGAACGGCCGTCCAGCATCGCGTCCCTGCCCGACATCCGGGTGTTCGAGATCGACCGGGGGTCGCACCGTTTCTCCCTTCGAGACCTGGCTCGGGCGGCGCGGCGGCGACGGCCGGTTGGGACTGCGCCACGTCACCCTCCCTCCGGGGAAGTCGTCCTTCCCCCTCCACTGCCACACCGCCGAGGAGGAGTTCTTCCTGGTGCTGGAAGGCGATGGGGTGTGCCTCCTGGGCGAAGAGGAGGTGCCGGTCTCTCCGGGCACGGCCGTGGCTCGACCGGCCGGTACCGGGGTGGCCCACGCCATGCGAGCCGGGGACGAGTCTCTCGTCTACCTGGTCGGCGGCCTTCGCGATCCCCAAGGACGTCGCCTGGTATCCCCGGTCCCGAAAGCTGGTGTTCCGTGGCTTGGGCAACTTGGTGGGCCGGCTGGACCTGACCGACTACTGGGACGGCGAGCTGGACGACTGACGATCACCAGCCGAGGGTACCCGGCCCGCCCTTGAAGGGACCCACGATCTCGCCGGTGATCCAGCCGCCATAGAAACGTCCGGGCTGCGGAGTGACCTCGCTCGCCGTCCACGGTGACCTCGTCGAGCGCCCACGCATAGATGGCGATGTGACCGGCGATCTCCTCGTAGCCCGGGCTGGGGTCCGGGTAATACCAGGCCACGTCCGGCTGCTCCACGCCGTCCACGACGAGCGAGTAGTAGTGCGCCTCGCCCTTGTACTCGCAGAACGATCGTCGGGGACTGGGCACCAGGAACTCGGTGGCCACATCCTCGGGCGGCAGATAGTAGACGGGTGGGTGGCTGGTCTCGAGGATCCTGATCGGCCTCTTCGTGTCGACGATCAGGTGCCCGGCCATGGTGGCTCTGACGTGCCGAGACACCCGCTCGATGGCGGGCGGGCGCGGGTAGTCCCACACGGATTCCTTCGCACGCTCACTCATGGGGACGGCCTTTCCATCACATTCGGCGACGGAAGAAAGTCTACTCCGCGCGGCAGCCTCCCGAAGGAAAGTGGGTAGGTGGGAACCGACCGACCGCGCACCGGCACTCGCCGCGGCGCCCCGGGAGTGTGTCGGACGTGGCCCTGCATGCGATCAGAGGAGGAGACGTGGCCGGAAAGAAACGGTGGAGCGACCTGAAGCAGTGGCAGAAAGTGGCGACGGTGGTCGGTGGGATCGTGCAGTTCAGCCTCCTGGTCGCGGCCCTCTACGACCTACAGAAGCGTCCCGCCGAACGGGTGAAGGGTTCGAAGAAGCTGTGGAGGGGCCTCGTCTTCATCAACTGGGTGGGCCCGATCTCCTACTTCGTGGTCGGGCGGCGTACGTCGTAGTCGCCGACGCCTAACCGGCCTACGGTAGAGGAAGACCCGCCCCTCACCCGAAGAACGCCCCGTACTCATCGGCTTCGACCACGGCGACGAGGGCGCCCAGGTCGTTCGCCGCCTCTTCGGTCTCGTAGCGGTGCCAGCGCAGGTCGCGCCGCATCCAGTAGAGTCGCCACTCCCCCCGGGAGCGGACGAGGCGGAAACGGGCGATGCCCATGCGGGTCCACCCACCCACGCCGTCCCAGGGCGGGCGCTCCTCGTACATGGAGACACTGTGGCCTTCGACCTCGTACACGACACGAAGTTCACTTGCGTGCTCGGGGGGAGAAAGGCGCCGGCATAGGTCGCCGATGGTGCGGTCGATGCGCTTGAGCTCAAGCTCGCTGAAGGCCACGACGACCTCCACCTCGTACGCTGGTGACGATGCGCGCGGAACGCGCGTCCGCGCGACTCAACAATACCGCTTTCGGCACGCCCCAACACAAGACCACGGTGACTCTGAGAGGCCCCCTGGACGACCCAGGAGCCGGCGCGGTCACTTTCGGCGCTCGTGCCTCGTAATCAAGATTCTTAATGCGACAGATTGATGTTTCTTAAGTCTAGGCGGTAGGGTTGAGGCAGAGGTCGACCGCAGATGATCTGGGGGTGAGGACGTGAGGCACGAGTGGCACGAGCTGACCGACCTGACGGCGGGACGTCCCTTCACGATCACCGCGGTCCGGCTCGAGGATAGTGGGGTGGAGATCGAGGGCGAGTTCGACCTGCCGCCCCTGGCGCAGCTCCGCTACGAGGACCAGGTCTTCGTGGGGGAGTTCGTCCGCAGCCACGGGTCCATCAAGCACATGGAGAAGGCATTTGGCATCAGCTATCCCACCGTCAAGAACCGGCTGAACCGCATCATCGCGCAGTTGCCGTCCGTCGAGGTCGAGACCTCGCCCAGTCACGACGAAGTGCTCTCACTCTTGGAGCAGGGAGAGATCTCCGCCCAGGAGGCGCTTACCAGACTAGGCTGATGAGACTGCCGCCCTTGATCCTCGACGTCCCTGGGCCCGACGCGAGGAGCGGCGGCGGCGCATCTGGCTCCCGGTGGTCGTGCTCTGGCCTCTGTTGGCGCTCCTCTGGCTCTTGGCGCTCGCTCTGGCGCTCCTCGCCGACGTGGTACTGCAGGCGTCGGGCCGCCGCGGCTGGCGATCGGCGGCGCTGGTCACTGCGAGCCTGGAGGCGGTCACCGAGGCCCGCGGGCTGCGGATCTCGGTGAGCGGGACCGGTAGAAACCTCAACCTCGTGCTCAAGTAGCGGAAAGGAGACCATCATGAGCGAGGACCGCGCGCGGATTCTGAACCTCATCGCGGAGGGCAAGGTCACGCCGGCTGACGGTGAGCGGTTGCTCGACGCCCTCGAGTCGGATAGCGCCGGGTCGCAGGCTGCTGCCACTCCCCTCAGCCTCGACCTGTCAAGGCCGGCCCGGCCAAGTACCTGTACGTGAAGGTCGTAAGCACGGCAGGCGACAACGTGGACGTGAAGGTGCCATTGGGGCTCGTGCGGGCCGGCCTCAAGCTGACCTCCCTCATCCCACCCCAGGCGATGGAGGAGATCAACAAGTCGATGGCCGAGCACGGCATGTCCATCGACTTCTCCAGCCTCAAGCCCGACACCATCGAGGAGCTGATCGAGGCGCTGCGCGAGATGGAGGTCAACGTCGACTCCAAGAACGGAGACAACGTGCGGGTCTACTGCGCCTGAGGACTGCCCGGTCGGACAAGCCGCTCAGAAAGGGGGGCGACGCTCCCGCTGAAGACACCACTCGCCGCCACAGCAGGTGTCCGATGGAGGCGAAGGTGGTAGACCTTCATGTGGGCGTATCCCTTTGGCCCGGGGAAGGAGGACCGCGTGCGTCTCTTCTTGGCCGTTATGGTCGTGCTGCTGATCGTGCTGCTCATCTTCGCCGTGCAGAACCCAGGTTCGACGGAGGTGAAGTTCCTCACCTTCTCGACGGCGGTATCGCTCCTGTTGATCGTGGTGGTCTCGGTCGCGGTGGGTCTGCTGCTGGGTTTGGCCATCATGATGCCAGGCAGGTTGCGGCGGTCGTCCCGGATGCGCAGACTCCAGTCAGAGACTGGGAAGCTGAGGGCGGAGTCGGCTGACAGGGCCCACACCGTGTCCGAGAATCGAAGAGAACCCGCGGATCCGAGAGGCAAGGACTCAAACCAGGAGCCGTAGGCGCAACGGGGATTCGACCGCGATGGATGCGGCGTTCGGTAGGTGAATCACCGGGTACACCTCTCAGGGCCGAAGACCCGAGGATCCTATGCCAGGAGGAACGCCATGCCCCCAACGCGCGCCAACGGAAAGATCTGCTACCTGGAGCTTCCATCGGAGGATGTCGAGCGGTCTGCCCGCTTCTACCACGCGGTGTTCGGCTGGCCCTTACGGCAACGGGGCGACGGGCAGACCGCGTTCGACGATGCGATGGGTGAGGTAAGCGGCACCTGGATCACCGGACGGCCCCCCTCCACGGCCATCGGTCTGCTGCTCTATGTCATGGTGGACGATATCCAGGTCACTATGGAAGCCATCGTCGCGGAAGGTGGGGAGATCGTGCAGCCGGTCGGCGGCGACCCCGGCGAGATCACGGCCAGGTTCCGTGACCCGGCGGGCAACGTGCTCGGCCTCTATCAGGAGCCGGGCGATTGAGCGCCGGTCGGAGCACTGGCTCACGTCGCCGCCGGCCTTACGTGGGACGCCACCTCCCTGGCCAGACCGCGCCAGCTGAACGCACGACTGGAGAGCAGCGTCTCCACGCGGAAGAACCGGGCGGCCACGAGCACCATCCCATAGGCGCTCGCGGCGAGGACCACCAGACCCAGCACCGCCTGCCAGAAGGGGACGGCGTTGGCGGCCAAGCGGGTCACCATGGCGACAGGCGACGTCAGCGGGAAGAGCGAGAGCACCACCGCCAGGGAACCCCGCGGCTGCTGGATGAGTGTCCCGGCCACGAACAGGGGCGCGACCAGGGGCACCAGGGCAACGTATGTGAGCTGGCCCGCTTCTCGCACCGTCCGCGCGTGGACGCCGAGGGCGGCGTAGATGGAGGCGTAGAGCAGGAACCCCAGCAGGAAGTAGGCGAGGCTCCAAGGGAGGAAGTCGGCGGGCAGGTTGTAGCTACCGAGGTCGGGCAGGAGACGCTCCACCTGGGCGAGCAGCACGACCCCTGCCCCCAGCCAGATGGCGATCTGCAGCAGTCCCACGCCCGCCAGCCCGAGGATCTTGCCCATCATGAGGTCCCGCGCAGGGACGGAGACCAGCAGGAGTTCGGCCGTCCGGT
Source organism: uncultured Actinomycetota bacterium (assembly GCA_963796315.1). Taxonomy (GTDB): domain Bacteria; phylum Actinomycetota; class Thermoleophilia; order RBG-16-64-13; family RBG-16-64-13; genus CAWCLH01. Next base: position 210,894 of record CAWCLH010000020.1, on the reverse strand, counting down.
TCTCCTTCTCCTTGGCCACACTGGTCAGCATGTAGCCCCCGGTCATGAGCAGCACGAAGTAGAGGATGAAGAGCGCGGCATAGGGCACGACGTAGGCCAGGGAGTCTCGCCTCGTCTCGATCTCGCCAGCGGGCGCGAGAGGCTTCTCGACCAGTTGCGAAGCCGGCGCCATGAGTAGCTGGGCGGTCCTTGCGTCACCGGTCAGGTTGTAGTTCAGGGCGTACGTGAGAAGCGGGCTGACCTGGGCCTCGGCCAAGGGACGTCGGTCCTTGCTGACAAGGCTCAGCCCCCCCGCTCGCAGATAATCCTTCGCGATCACGTAGTACTCAGAGATCTGTCCTGAGCGCAGCGCCTCGCCTGCCTGCGTCTCGTTCGCATAGGCCCGCAGGGCCCGATCGGGCAGACCCGGAGGAACCTTGCGCACGATGTCCGACTGGTCCACGTAGCCTATGGCCGAGAGACCCTGCCCCCAGTCCGTGGGTCCGCGCTTCTCCGTCTCCGGGGCGAAGGTCTGGGCGCCCACATTGAGAGCCAGCAGGACGAGAGGGAAGAGGAAGGTCGTGAGCCAGAACGACCGACGTCCGGCCGTCGTCCGGAATTCGCGCTTCATCACGAGTCTGATGGTGCGGTAATTACGCGCGCGCATGGTCACACCCCCGAGGACCGAGCCGCGTCCAGAAGGCCGCGCAGGCTCATCGGTTTGCCGTACCGGAGCATTCCCCGGCGGAAGATGCGGGGCGCCACTGCGACGGTGGCGGCGGTCGTTCCCACGAGCAAGAGCCAGCTCGCCGCCAGCTGCCAGAACGGGATCACGGTGGCACCCCATCGAAAGGCCACCGTCGCGAAGCTGCTCGTCGGAAAGAGCGTGAGGAACACCAGGATGGGGCTGTCGGGGTTCTCGAAGAGAAGAGCCACAAAGAAGATCGGGAGCAGGAAGAGGACGCTGAGGACTCCGCTGATCTGCTCCCCTTGCTGGAAGTCGCTGACCGCGGCCCCGATCGCGACCACGAGCCCGGCGCCCAGGATGAAGGAGGGCACCAAGTAGAGAACGGTGAGCGCGGCGAACGATCCGTTGAGCTCGACCTCTCCAAGAAAGGGGACGAAGCGGGACGCGACCACGAGCCCCACGGCGGCCACGGCTACCCAGATCACGAGTTGGGTGAGGGCAGCAGCTATCAGTCCCGCCGTCTTTCCTCCCATCAACTGGTTCGCCGAGACCGAGGTAGCCATCAGCTCCACCGTGCGGTTCTCCTTCTCCTCGCTGACCGCCCGGAGCAGGTAGCTCGTGGCCGTCATGAGCGAGAAGATGGAGAAGGCCGCGAGCACGGCCGGAATGAGAACGGCGCCGAAGGGCGACCCTCCCGGTCGAGTGTGGCCATCGAGAGAAGTCATGGTGGTGACGCTCGCCCCCTCCAGGAGGCGGGCCTGCACCTCGGGTGATTGCCCGCTGGCCAGATTGGCTCGAAGCATCAGTTCGGACTGTTCCACGACGGTGCCGGAGGGTCTCCTGTTCCAGTAGTAGGCTTCCACTCGGCCAGAGCTCCGGTAGTCAGCCGGCAGCACGAACAGGACCTCGATCTCCTCGCGACTGAGCGCCGCCTGTCCTTCGGCAGTATCCGAGAAGGCCCTGAACCTCACCTTGTCCTTGTCCGGGCCCACGCTCTCGCCGCTCGGAGTGGTCACCACGACCGCGCTGTTCTTGATCACGCCCGCTCGATCCAGGTAGCCTACGGTCGCCGGTCCGCGATGAGACACGACGAGAGCGATGCCGACGACGAGGATGACGGCCACGGGCAGCCCCAGTGTGAGCAGCACAAAGCTCTTCGTCTTCCAGCATCCGACGTACTCACGACGTGCGATGAGCCACAGCTTACGCATCGCACGCCACCTTTCCGCTACCGACCACCGAGACGAAGATGTCGTCGAGCGACGGTTCGGCGATCGCGAAGCGCTCGATCCTGGCATGGGGCAGATCGCCCAATGCGCGGAAGACCGCCTGCGGGTCTGTGCCGGCCGCGAGCGAAAGCCGCCAGTCGCCGTTCTCCCGTCTCGCCTCCACCACGCCGGGGACTCCCGCGAAGTCTCCCTGCCCATGAACGAGGACGGCGTTGCCGGCAAACCCGCGCTTGATCTCGTCGACCGACCCGTACAGCACGGTGCTGCCCCGGTCGATGAGCGCGATCCGGTGGCACAGCGCTTCCACCTGGAACATCTGGTGTGTCGACATGACGACCGTCCGGCCCGACCGGACCAGCTCGGCCAAGATGTCCTTCGCGAGACGGGTGTTCACCGGGTCGAGACCGCTGAACGGTTCATCCAGCACCACAAGCTCGGGCTCGTGCAGCAGGGTGGCAACGAGCTGGGCCTTCTGCTGCATGCCCTTGCTGAGCTCGCTGATCTTCTTGGCACGGTGGTCGGCCAGGTCCATCCGCTCCAACCAGGCCGGGAGCCTGCGCTTGGCCTCTCGCTCGCTCAGACCCTTGAGGGTGGCGAGGTACACGAGGGTGGGCTCGAGCCGCTGGTCCAGGTAGAGGCCGCGTTCTTCCGGTAGGTAGCCGATACGGTCCTTGGTCGCCTCGCTCAATGGGCCGCCCAGGATCTCCACGTGTCCTGAGTCGGTCGAGTAGATGCCGAGCATCATTCTGATCGCCGTCGTCTTACCGGCGCCGTTGGGACCGAGCAGCCCGAAGATCTCCCCGCCTTCCACCTCGAACGACACGTCCCTGACGGCCATCACCTCGCCGAACTGCTTTCGCAGGTTCGACACGACTACCGATGGCATGTCTCTCTCCTCCCGTGCGTTCTCTCCCAACTCATATTCTCTTGCTGGCCTGTCTTCAGCAGACCGGCCTGTTGTCCCGTTTTCTGCCCCACCAGTTGACCAGCACGGTGTGCCGGGGTGACGAGCTTTCTCTCGCTGGCATGACCTCGCGGCCTGCTCACGCGCTCCCTCTAACACAATTACATACCATACGGTATGGTATGGTCAAGAGGAGACGTGAGACGGAGGAAGCGTGGCCCGGAAGACGAGGACCAGCTCGAGACCGGGATGGCGGTACTCTCCTCCCAGGGGGCCGACGCGCTTACCATCGACCGTTTGGCCGAAGGGTTAGGCGTCACCAAGGGGTCCTTCTACCACCACTTCAAGAACCAGGCCGACTACCGCGCGGCACTCCTCAAGTACTGGGAGCAGGGAGGCATGGCGCAGATGGTCGACCTGCCCGAGACTGCCGACGGAGCCTGGGCCATACTGGACCGAGTCGCTGACTCCACGCTGGTCGGTACGGGCCGCAACGACCCGGGCATGGCCATCCGCTTCTGGGCGACACGTGACCGCTCGGTCCACTCCTTTGTGGAGCGGGTGGATGGAGAACGTCTGGCCTACTTCGAGGGTCTGCTCTCGGTCACCCTTCCCGATCGTGAGCGTGCCCGCTTCTTCAGCCGCCTGCTCTACGCGCTCGCCCTGGGGTCTGGCCACGTCTTGCCGCCCGTCGAGCACGAGACGCCGCTAGGCTTCTACCGAGAGTTCAAGCGCCTCATCGCTGAGGACCTCGCTTCGGCCCTCTAGACCACGGAGAGGGGTCCGCAACAGATACACCGCCGTCGCCTTGGTGATCCTCGATCCTTCCGATGGGACCTCCGTTTCGCGCCAGCGGGTCACCCACCCGTCCTCGCGCAGAATCACAGAGCTCGCTGTGAAGAGGCTATGCGCTCAAAAGACCGGGTCGGAGGCGCGTTTGCGCACGTGATGCCTCAGCGATATCATAGTGCTACCATCGTTCGTAACCTCCTTGCGTCCATCATGAAGGGAAGGAACGCCATGACCACCGAACGCCAAGCCCGGGCATTGAGTGGCTGGATCATGCTCCCCTTCACGATCGGCCTCTACGTTGCCGGCCCGTGGCTGCTCTTCCTTTCGGCCGTGGCGGGTGCAACGGACGCCGCAGGCAAGGCGCAGAGTCCAGCGTGGATGTTCTGGCTGGGTCTCGGCCTGCTCGCCTTGGCGATACTCTCTTCGTTCGGCTTCTTCACCCTGCAGCCTAACGAGTCGCGCCTCCTGATTCTCTTCGGCAGCTACCGAGGCACCACCCGCCAGGTCGGCTTTCTCTGGGCCAACCCGTTCTTGTCGAACGGACCGGCCGGCCAAGGCAGGTGGTGGCAGAAGAGGCGGCACGATCTCAGTACCCCAGAGCAGGACAAGCGCCCGCACCGCTACAAGGTGTCTCTGCGAGCGAGGACCTTGAACGGCGAGAGACTCAAAGTCAACGACCGGGCCGGCAACCCGGTGGAGATCGCGGCCGTCGTCGTGTGGCACGTGAGCGATACCGCCCGGGCGGTGTTCGATGTTGACGACTTTGAGGCCTATGTGACCATGCAGAGCGAGACCGCGCTGCGTCATCTGGCCACGGCCTATGCCTATGATCACGGCGAAGGCGAAGAGACCGAGATCACCCTTCGCGGCAACGTCGATGAGGTCTCCCGGGCTCTGCGCGATGAGCTCCAGCAACGGCTGGCCAAGGCCGGCGTGGAGGTCGACGAGTCCCGCCTCACGCATCTTGCCTACGCGCCCGAGATCGCTCAGGCGATGCTTCGCCGCCAGCAGGCAGAGGCGGTCATTGCCGCTCGACAGAAGATCGTCGAAGGCGCGGTGGGCATGGTCGACCGAGCGCTGTACCTGCTCAGCGAGAAGAAGCTGGTAGAGCTCGACGAGGAGCGCAAGGCGGCCATGGTCAGCAACCTCATGGTCGTGCTCTGTGGCGAGTCACAGGTCAGTCCGATCGTCAACACGGGCACGCTCTACCAATGAGTTGCCGCACCTTGGCGCCGACTCCCAGCATGCTGGAGCACGTCTGATGGAGCGCAAGCAGTTCCTGTTGCGCATCGATCCCGATCTCTGGAAGCAGCTTGAGAAGTGGGCGGCAGACGATCTGCGCTCGGTCAACGCTCAGATCGAGTGGTTGTTGCGCGAAGCGGTTCGCAGCCGCCGGGGCGGCGACGTGAGACCGAGATCATTCCAGTCGCAAAGACGCCGGGGAGCATGAGGGCGATGAGGGCGGTCGCGGCCAGCGATCGCCGGGTGCCAAGTCGGGGCGGAAGCGCTGAATCAGAGACCGGCGGCGGCCGTGCGCGACACTGTTCCGGCGATGCCTCCCCTCGCCGCCGGCGTCTTTACCTATTCCTATCGTAAATCTCACCGTCGCCTCATATTCGCATTCTATACTACAGCCTGTAGTACAGTGATCGCCCAGCCGGCGGTGGCGCGAAAACACCGGCTGAAGGAGGAACCCTCACACCTTCTTCCCTCTAAGACAACGGCCCCTGCGAGGCAAACGCCGGGGCCGTTACTCTGTTCTTGGGGCAGGGAGTGCCGGTAAGACCAACAGCCCGCTGGCGACAGGGTGCCTTGAGGGCCTGGGCCTAGGCGGCCTCAGGGGTGCTGGACATTGGGGCCCGGCACCCGCTACCCGCCTAGCGCTGGAGGTCGGAGCGCCCGAGGTGGTCTGCACCGATACGTCTACCCGACATGGTGTTGCTCAGCAAGGCACTCGAGGATGCGCGGGCCGAGCATTCCTACTCCCGAGGCTGCGGTCGACTTGCTTATCTCCCAAGAGTTTGGCCCACCACCGTCCCGCGATCGCTGATCTCCAGGCCAGAGCTATAGCCCGGCCGGATAGGGAGTTCCTCGATGTGGCCGTCCTTCAGCACGCACGCTTGGCTCCTCCCATTCTCGCTGAGCGCGCCGGTGACGACGCCGTTGTTGTTCAGACCGCTGTAGGAGGCGAATTTCCCTTCGGGCGCCGGCAACTCGCGTGAGGTGCCGTTCTGCCATATCGCGAACCCGCCCTTTCTTCCCTCCGTCCGAGACCGCCAAAGCAGCACTTGAGCGTGGTCGTTGAGATCTAAGGCGTGACCGGGGCCTAGGTCCAGCAGTTGACCGCCGTCCCAGAGCACCGCCCGGCCGGCGCTCACGCTGGCGATTTGGCCCGCATTGTTGATCCTAAGAGGCAATTCAATCCACTCGCCGCCGGCCAGACCCTCAGGATAGGAGATGCGTCCTTGCCGCCAGACCGCGACCCGCCATCCGTCTTTGAACTGAACGCGGCCGACGATATCGCCCCGGTCGTTTATATCCGTGGCCTCGCTCCTCCAGGCACCGGGGGGGTTCAGCGAAGTCATTCGCCCGTTCTCCCAGAGGAAGGCCTGCTCGCCGCCACCGCTCGTCTCTGAGCTCCCGACGATCTGCCCCGCTTGGTTGATGGCGTTGGCCGTGCCGCGGTTACCTCCCAACGTACCGAGATCGACAAGTTCGCCCTCTCTGATAAGAGCGGCCGGCAGACCCCCGTTGGTATAAGCGGCTTGGCCCACGATCTCGTCCTTCTCGTTCACGTCACGGGGAATCATGGGGACCGACCCGAGTGCGAGTTCCTCTAGATCCGCGTTGATGGCAAAGCCGCCCGAGCGCTCAGGTCGCGGCTCCGCTGTTGCCCAGCCCATCACGCCGAGAGCCCCGAGTGCGAGCACCGCAAACCCGGCAAGAAGGCGCCAACGAGTCCCTCGTATCTTCACGAATCTGCGCGCCTGCCCCACCGCTTCACCACCCCTGGTTAGCTGCCTTCCAGAGCGAATCGGCGTTAGGTCAAACTTACTTGACGGGCATGGGCCGAAACGGCGAGTTCCTCCTTCCCATCTCCCATTCGAGCGACCGTACCTCGTGAAGACCGGTGGGCTGACCGGCCTCGACACGGCGCTCGGTTTGGTCCCCCACTACTCCGCCTTGGGAGGCTGGACTGCTTTCGACTGCCATGGCCAGCGGCCGGTCAGTTCGACCTCCAGGCTAAAACTGAGGAAGGTCCGTATGAGAACGATGACACCAAGCACGGCGACGCTTTGGATGGTAGGGGACACCGCGACGGTGCGGACGATGTCGGCGGCGACCAGAATCTCGAGCCCGAGGAGGATTCCCTGGCCCAACTCGCGCCGTAGGAGACGGAACACGACGGATAGTTGCTTGCCACCAATCAACCGGGCGGCCGAATAGGCCAATAACGAAAGCGTGGCCAGAAGGATGACGGCTACTCCTACGACGTCGAGCCCCTTGCCCGCAAATTCCACCGCCTGAGTGAAGCTCACTCCATCTCCTCATCGTGAACGCTCATCGCCCTCGCCGCAGGCCTGGAGTGGCTGCGAACAAGGTTTCCCATGGTGACAGATATATGCCCGGGCCAGCCCACAACTAACGGCCGCCCAAGCCTTAGGTCAGCCGCCGGGGACGACCTGCGCCGGCGTCGACTTCGCCATGGTCAGCGTGACGGCCGCGGCCGAGGGCGCGGTAGCGCGCGGCGGGTACGCCACCGGCTTTGGAGACCAAACGTGCGCGAGATGGAAGCGACGGTCAGGCGGTTTTGCGCACCCCCATCGGTCCTTCGTGGACGACCACCTCATACACCTCCACCGAGCGCTGTTGGATACCCGGGAAGTCCTGCATGCCCTGGGTCGGGAACGATCATGCGTTCTGAGGCAGCGAGAGGCTCAATCACCGGCTCGAACAACTCGCCGCTCATCGACTGGGCCGTCCCTCGAGCAGGTCCTTCAGGTTCCTGAGGACCGTCTTCCAACTCTGCTCTGAGACGACTTTGGCTTCCTCGGAGGGAAGATTGCGCTCCGTGAGCGTGAGTTCGGTCGCCTCGCCGCGTTCCACGAGACCCCAGGTCACCTGCTGATAGTTCTCCGGCTCATCCGGCTTGCCGGAGAGATCGCTCCAGTGGGTGTGGACGAGCAGACGGGGAGGCTCGAACCGAAGGATCTCGCCCTTGTCCACGTAGGGCTTGCCCTGGTACGCGCCCGTGTGGACGAGCGAACTGCCGACCTTCCAGTCGGTCATCGTGTCCACGCCGAGGAACCAGCGCTTGATCAGGTCGGGAGTCGTCAGGGCCGTCCAGACTTCTTCGATAGACGCTTCGATGACGATGACGTTCGTAACGCTGAGATCGTCCAAGGTGACCGTCCATTCCTCGGGAGCCCGACCGAACACTTACTTTTCCCTGTTCCCGCGGCGATGACCCTTCAGACGAGCCAATGAGAAAGGCCGCCAGGGGGCGGTCCCCAGAACACGGTCGGCGACGGACTCGATGCGGTTGAGACGGGCTCGGAGCGCGGACCACAAAGCCTTTGGCGTCTCCTCGACAGCGGCACCCCACGTGGTGGATTTGACGGTGTCCGCGCGGAGATGCAGGGGATGCGATAGAGCCTTGCTACCTCATCGGTCACTGCAACCGGAAGCCCAGGACGGCCCTGGTCCTTTAAGTCGCTCCCTGGCACTCGAAGCATGCGCAAAGCCCAGGGTTTCGGGGAAGCTGCATCCCAGGGCCTCTAGGCGCCGTGGCGACCAGGGCCGCATAACGTGCAGACGTGAAGGAGGCACCATGCGAAGGCTAATTGTGAGCGAATTCCTCTCGCTTGACGGGGTGATGCAGGCCCCGGGCGGCCAGGATGAAGACCGGACCGGGGGCTTCGAGCACGGGGGGTGGCAGCAGCAGTACTCCGACGAGGTCTTCGGCGGCTTCATCACCCAAGAGTTCGAGAGGACAGGCGGCCTGCTCCTGGGCCGCGTGACCTATGACATCTTCGCGGGCTATTGGCCCTCCGCACCGGCCGATAACCCCTTGGCCGCCACCATGAACGCGCTCCCGAAGTACGTGGTTTCGACCACGCTACGAGAGCCGCTCTCTTGGACGAACTCCGCCCTGATCGCAGACGACGTGCGCCTCCGGGTCGCCCGGTTGAAGGAGGAGGACGGCCAAGACCTGCGTGTCATCGGCAGCGGGCAGCTCGCTCAGACGCTCATGGAGCACGACCTGGTCGACGAGTACCAGTTGCTGATCCACCCGCTGATCTTGGGAGAGGGCAAGCGCCTCTTCCGCGACGGAATCCCCAAGACCTCTCTCACCCTAGTCGACGCTTCCCCCTCCACCACCGGCGTGATCATGGCTCGATACGTGCCGGCGAACCGCTAAAGGAGCGGGCGCCAACTCGGAGCGCTGCGAGAGCGATGGATACTGGCACCAGAACATAGCCCTGCCGCTGCTACCCCCCGCTCGTAGCCTCCGCGCGCGGACTGGCAGCAGTGCCGCGTTTGTGTGCGGTGGGGCCGGCTTTGAACGCTTGGCTTTGGGGCTGCATGGCGCCACTCGCACCTTGCGCGGACGGCCGCAGGAGACGCAAGCTCGCCACATGGCCGGGAAAAGAGTGGCGGCCCAGGTAGGCCCGTAACCGGTCCACTGGCGGAATCACCATGACCGATCGCTTGACTAGACTGACCGTAGAGAAGAGGACAAGCGAAAGGGGTCACCATGGACGAGATTCTCAGTCACTACCATCAATGGGGAGGCGTCGTCGTCTTCGCACTCGTGGGCCTCTTGTTCCTAGCCTTCGTTCCTTTCTACAGAAAGAGCCAGAGAAAACCTGCTGGCGTATACGCGGCTTTCGTAGTCGCCTTTGCTCTCGAGATGTTTGGCGTACCCATGAGCGTCTACTTGGTGACCTGGGTCTTCGGCTTTACCCTCCCCGAGGGGATCCTTTGGGGACACACCCTGTACGACTACATCGGATACTGGGGCATGTACATGGGCGGAACGTTCATGCTTGTGGGCATCACGCTCGTGGTCCTCGGTTGGAGCGTTATCTTCCGCCGATACTGGAGGCACGAAGAGGGGTCAGGTGAACTCGTGACAAGCGGTGTCTACCGCTACATCCGCCATCCGCAATACACGGGCTTCCTGCTCGTGACCCTCGGCATGCTCCTGGAATGGGCCACCATCCCCCTTCTGGTCATGTGGCCGATCCTGGCCCTTCTCTACTACAGGCTGGCGCGTAAGGAGGAGGGCTACATGCTCGAGCAGTTCGGTCAAACCTATGCGGACTACCGGTCAGAGACGGGGATGTTCCTCCCCCCGTTCCGAGCGCCTCTGGGACACGGAACGGCGGTCAGTCGAGGCTAGCAGCGATGGTCCGGCGCCTCTGTCGCTCATCTACTGGTCGCATTTACGTTTTCTCGGTGGCCGTGCGTGGGGATAGCTACTCAGTTCCTGCCACTGAGCGGCAGGTCTTAGGCAAGGGAGGCACGTCATGGCAAGTAACACGATTGCCAGGGCCCGCCCAGACGCCAGGACCGAGCGCTATCGCAAGGCGGAGATGGCCCTGTGGCAGCACTACGGTTTGGAACCCACCGAGCGGTTCATCGACCTCGACTCACCCCCCGCGCGTTTGCGCGTCCTTGAGGTGGGCGCCGGGGATCCGGTCCTCTTCATTCACGGAACCGTGGGCCCCGGCTCCTGGGCCCCGTTCGCCAAAGAGTTCCTCGGGTACCGTAGCCTCTTCCTCGATAGGCCGGGCTGGGGCATGAGCACGCCCCTCGACTATGGGAGGGGTGGCTACCGATCGCTCATCGCCGATGTGATGAAGGGAGTGCTCGACGGACTCCACCTGGACACCGTGGCCGCTGTGGGTCACTCCATCGGCGATGTCTGGGCCCTTGGTTTGGCCGAGCGGCATCCGTCCCGGGTCAGCCGGGTGGTTCTGCTCGGCGGCGGGCCGGTCGTACCGGAAATCGAGGCACCGGGCTTCATCAAGCTGTTGGCCTCTCCACTGGGCGCACTCCTCGTACGGCTACCACGAAACGAGAAGCGAGAGAGGTCGATGATTCGCCAGAGCGGGCATGGGGTCAGCCTTGATGCCGGGCTCATCCCGGAGCAGTTCATCCAATTCCAAGTGGCGCAGGCCACCGAGACCAACGCCTTCCGACACGAACGGGCCATGGTACGCACCCTCGTGGGCCGAGAAGGCTGGAAGCCGGGGCTCGCCTTCTCAGATTCCGAACTGGGCGCGATCTCACAGCCGACACTCATGGTGTACGGGACCGCCGATCAAACGGGTTCTGTCGACGTCTGGAGGCGGGTGATGGCTGCGCTGCCGAACGGGGAGCTGCGGGTCCGCGACGGAGCCGGTCACGCGGTGTGGCTTGACGACACACGTGGGGTTGCTGGGGACGTTCGACGCTTCCTCCTTTCGGACGAAGCACGCGGTACGGACCAACCGGAGTCCCCTCATGATGAGCGAGCCGCCTGAGTGAAGTCAGTCGGGTCATCCAGAGAGCCGTCGAGCATCTGGGATCTCAGCGCCGGCCCGAACTCGGAAGAGAGGATCGTTTCGAGGCATTAGGCGCCAGTCGGCCTGGCTCGCCCGTGCTTTGCCCGGGTTGAAGACCGCCGGCGAAGCCGATGGTCGGATACCGGACTGATCACCGACCGGTATCCGACCCGCAGTACCGACCAACCAACATGCGAGAGGAACGCCGTGACAGGGGATGTGCAGCAGTTGAGCGAGGAGTACCTGCGGATTTGGAGCGATGGCAAGTACGATCTCGTCGACAACCTCTATTCCGCCGATTACCGGTTACGAACCGGCAGCCCGTTCGGCAACGACCGGGACGCGCTTCGTAAGCAGGCGGAGGCGTTTCGCGGGCCCTTCCCGGACGTGCACTGGGAGGTGGCCGAGCAGTTCCTGGCCGGCGACCTGTTCGTCTTGCTCTATAAGGGCGAGGGCACCCACACCGGCGAGTTCCTGGGCATGCCGCCCACGAACAAGCACGTGACCCTGAACGGCGCCTCGTTCATGCGCATGAAGGACGGCACCGTCATCGAGAGCTGGGAGTACTTTGACACCGCAGGCATGATGATGCAGCTTGGCCTAATGCCGATGGGCTAGCGTGGCTCGCGGAAGTGAGGGCTACTAGCGCGCGAATATGACCGGATATCCACGCTGGTCGACGCCGTTGGCCACTGCCAAGTGCCGCTACCGTCTCACGCCCGAAGTTCCGGTACCTGGGTTACGCCAGCCGCCATCGTTAGCAAACCCATTGCTGGGTCTCGCGCGGCCGGTGGTGTGGAACGCATCCCACAGGCGGTCGGGCTCCCATCTCAACTCGCGTCAGAGGACCACCTCCGGAACGGAAAGCTCACCGAGCACTGGCATCTAGCCGTTGACCCGAAGGCCAACGAAGAATTCATGGCGGGCTGAGACCAGTTTGGCTCCCACTCGGAGCCAATCTTGCTGCTTTCGGCGATAGTAGGCAAAGAGAAAGCCCCAAGACGCGGGGCCTTTAGTGAGCCGTGTTGCACTCGAACCATCTACCATCGGATTAAGAGTGTCGCACCCGTTAGCTGGAGTCCAGGCTAGTCCAATTGGGCTGCACAGAGTCCCTTTTCGAAGCCCGCGAGTGCCGCCGACGTCCACCGAAGTCCGATTCGTTGGCTCCCAGCTCGGCTCCCATGCCCAGCCTTATGCGGCCGGCCCAAGCTCGCCCGAGTACCTCGCGGGGCCTCGACTCAATGAGCCCGGGTACTCCACGTCGTTTCGCGCGCCAAATCTAGGAGGCCCCATTCCCCCTGGCCTAGGGCTCCAGCCGCGCAACCACAGAGACGCCAACCCGAAGCCGATGGGAAAGGCCAGCAGATGCCCCACGTCGTCGGACAGTTTGATCGCCCCGCTCGCCGAGGAGAAGGGGTAGGGGACGAACATCATCGCGGCGAAGGTCAGCATAATGGCGGTCGCGGCCAAGGTCTTCCAAGGCCGGCGGAGGCGCGAACACAACAGGCCCAGACTGCCGATCAGAGCGACGGATATCCCAGTGCTTCGTTGGGTCAGGGTGGACGCGGGCAGGGCGCTCGGCACGAGCTCCATGGCGAGCCAGAGCACGGCCGATTCGACCACCAATGTGACGACCTGCGTACCCCAGAAGACCGAGGCCGTCCGTACGGTGCCCGCCACGGCCTCGGCAATACCCAAGATGAGCGCCGTCACCAGTAGCGCCGCCCAGAACGCCCGGGAGCCGGTCGTTATTAACGCCGACGCCAGCACGCGCCAAGACTGACCCGGCGAGAGATCGCGAGCGGCAAAGCCGAGGCGATCGACCCAATGATGCGAGATCGGTGCAGTGCCGGTGTGACTCAGCAGAGCCACGACCATGAGCGCCGTCAGCGTGACCAGAGTGAAGGGTACCCGCCGAACCTGGTCAAACCAGGCGCGAGGAGACAAGAACCGAGAACGGACCTTGCAGTCGGCAGGCCTGGTGCGGCTGGGCAACTGTCCTTCCGTCCGCAACGAGGCCAGCGCGGTGGGCACCAACCCCAAGCGGTTCTCGTAGACGAGGTAGCGGGGCTCCCACCGTGGGTGGAACTTCGCGTTGAAGCGATAGAGGCTTTCGAGCTGGAACCACCGGCTCGCCTGCCGCACGAACGCTGCCACCAGGCGGTCCAACCCGTGCCGCGGCTCCCGCAGGTAGCGGGCGAGGACGGCGAAGTTGAGCGAGAGCTCCTCGACGCCTCGGTCACGCAGGAGTTCGACCGCTCTCACCACCAAGTAGTCGATGAGGCCATTGGGTGTCTGAGGCAGGCGCCGCATGACCGCTAACGACGCGGCCGGCCGGCCGAACGTCGGGACGAAGTGAAGGAACCCACCGACCCTCCCCCCCTCGTCGCGCGCCACGACGATCAGCCCGTCGGGGGCATGATCACTTCTCAGGGTGTCCATCGCCATGGTGAACCCGCGTTCCGGCTCTCCCCGGAGAGAAAGCGTCGACACTTCCTTCAATTCTGCGAGCAGCACGTCGTCAAGCTCGCTGGCTTCCAGGAGCGTGGCTCGGTAGCCGGCACGCTCCACGCGGGCCGCCGCCTGGCGGACACCCCGCATGTGCCTGCCTTCCAGTGAGAATGAGCGCGTGTCGAGGATCGCCTCGTCCCCCAGGTAGAGCACCCGCAGCCCGGCCTCCTCATAGAGCGGAAGCATGGCCTGGCTCGCGCCGAGGGAAGCGACTCGAAGCCCGTGCCGGGAAGCAAATTGAAGCGCCTCTTCGAGAAGCTGCCTCAAGGCAGCGGGCTCGCCCACAGGATCACCGGACACCAGCAGAACGCGGCCCTCCGTGCGGTACCCGAGAAACGCTCCCCCGCCAGTGCTGAAGAGATACCTCTTGTCCGCGCGCAGTTTGAAGTAGGCGAGCGTGTCGCGTCCATGCTCTCGTATCAAGTCGCGGGCCAGACGCCGAGCCTCTGATGCGGGCGGCTCCCAGGGGACCGCGAGTGGCCGAAAGAGCTCGTACAAGGCAACCAGCAGCCCGGCAAGCGAAAGGAGGCCGATGGCCAAAGGAAAGTGGGCCAAATGCGCGTGAAAGACCACCGGTCCCGGCTGCCAGAAGAGCAGGTCATAGCTCTCTCGAAGGACCAACCCGAGACTCGCCGATCCGGGAAGTGAGATCCATGTGGCCCCGGTCGCCAAAGCGAAGGTGCCGGCAAGGACACCCAGCGCGACAGATCCCGCCACCCGAAGCCCCTGACGGGCGGGCGCGACGACGAAGGCCGGCCTCCCCCAGATGAGCACCCCTGCCGCCGCCCAGGACAACAAGGCCTCCTCGTAGGACAGACCCTTCAGCAGGTTGAGGCCGCCCAGCACGACGAGTAGGCCGAGCGCGCCCTGCCAAGCCCGGTAGCGCCGCTTGGCAAGGAACACGGCGGCGAGCAGCAGACCGGCGCTGGCCGGGATGGCCAGGGCATGCGACAAACTGGTCAGATCTTCTGGCAGTAGGCCGGTGATCAGGCGACCACGAAAGCGCATGTTCGGCGCCAACGCGGAGTCCAGGTTGATGAGGGCGGTCAGACCGGCGAGGACCGCCATGGCCGCGGGCAACCAGTCGCCCCGGCGCCGTGGGCGAAGCGGTCTCGCGATGCGGTGCAGCCCCCACGACCAACGCCCGCGGTCCCTTCGCGAGGGGATGAGGTCCTGCCAGTCCTTCGCGACCAGCCAGAAACCCAAGCCCGCAAGCACCGCCGTCGCCTTCCCCAGACGAAGGACGTCCAGGGCAATGAGGGGCCCGATGATCCCCAGCAGACCCGCGCCGAACATCCATTCATGCACGCGCGTGTTGAGCACGAACAGACGGGGACCAAGCTCATGCCGCTCGAGGCGAAATAGGCGCATTGTGGTCTCCCGAGACTCCTTGCTGCCAGGCGGGCGAGTCGAACGGTTCCCTCGCCTCTTTCTCCCGTTGGCAGTCTAGCGGTTCTCTCCGGTTTCGACGGCTGGTGGCACCGGGCCGCCGACCGAGCGTCAAACCTCAGACTCATGGCGGCGGGTCAGCTGATGGCCGAGCCGTCGTCCTGAGCCAGCTTACAATCTCCGAGAGCAGCTAGATCCAGAGCTCGGATGGCTCTCCGGGCCCGGCGCCGGGAAGTCTCCGTGCCGGTCGTGCAACCCTTGCAGCGTGTCCTCAGGCCGACCAAGAGGGGCGGCGATATCGCCCGGCGTGACCAGCTCGTCGTTAAGCTTCTCGCGGGTGAAGGTGCGGGCGGTCTCTGTCCTGACGGTAGGCCGAAGTCGCTTCAGGGAGCATGAGGGAAGAGCAGTCGGAAGGCCACAGGAGCATTCCGATTTGCTCTTCCTGTGCCGAGCGCTATTCCGCTCAACCGGGGAACGAACGACGTGGAGCCAGAGGCGCTGCCTCCGCCGCTCTCAAGGACCACCGCAGACGGACAGCGGAGGAACGGCTCCGGGTGGGTCAGGAGTGGGAGGAGTCAGACGTGGTCCTCGTGGACCCCATCGGCCGGCCGCCGGATCCGGACGCGGTGAGCAAGACGCTCAAGGGGATTCTCATGGACGCGGGGCTGCCAGCAGAGCGGTCAGTGCACGAGCTCAGCCACTCCTGCGCTTCGGGCCTCATGGCCCACGACGTTGATGCCCTGGTGGTGAAGGAGGTCTTGGGGGCATTCCCAGATCTCGCTCACGCTCTCGGTCTACGCCCACCTCTTCTCCGGAGCCCATCGGGTGGCGGCGAGTGCCATGGATGCGGCGTTCGGGGGATAACCGAGGGGGCAGCCGTCTGGCCGCTATCAGCTTAGGAGGAGCCGATGGATTTCCAGCATTCGTTCCGGTTCTCGATCACTGAGCAAACCGAAGACCGAGTAACCGGAGAGATGCCAATCGATGCGGGCATGAAGAATCCGTACGGAGTGGTGCATACCGGGGCCATTCTCTGGTTCGCCGACGTATGCGCAACGGTGCTCGTGTTAGGGTCTCCGCACGCCAGCGAAGGCCAGTCCGGATTCCCCTTGGCTATCACTCTGAACGCCAACCTGGCCAGCAACCAATCCGAGGGAACGCTGCGGGCGGTCGCGTCCTTCGTGAAGCGGGGCAAGACAGTGACCATTGTCAGGACCAGTGTCCTGGGAGATGAAGACCGACTGATCGCCGAGGTGACGACGAACCATGTCCGAGCTCGCTGACCCTATATGGACTCGAGGCCCGGCCGCAGTTCCTCGACCCTGCCCCTCGGTGCTCATCGTTCAGGGATATCGAGGCGCTCCTGGTGAAGGAAGTCCTGGGGCACTCCCAGATCTCCCTCACCCTCTCGGTGTACGCCCACCTCTTCCCGGGGGCCCATCGGGTGGCGGCGAGTGCGATGGACGCGGCGTTCGGGGGGTAGGGCATATCCCTGTAGCCGCCACCTGCAAGCTGTCATAGAACCGTAGCGGGGAGAACGCAAGGATGGAGCAGCGGGCTGCTGGTGAAGTTATTGGCCTGCGGGATGCCGTTGTTCGAGATCGATCTTCTCGGATCGGATGTCACTCGGTTTCAAACCCCGAACCCCGTCGAGCCCGGTACCTGCTTTTTCACCTTGGCGGGGATAGTTGCTTTCCCCTCTCCTGGGGAAGCCTTACAGTGACTCCCAGCGAGTCAACACGAAAGACATTCTTCAGACGGGAGCGGGCATGGCGGAGACGTCGCAGAGCCAGAATGCCAGGGTGATCCGGCGCTTCCTGGAGATCCTCGAGACACGGGATTTCGACGCGCTGGACGACGTCTGCACCCAGGATGTCGTCCAGGAGATGCCTCAGTCGGGTGAGCGGGTGAGGGGCTTGGAGAACGTCCGCGCGGTGTTCACCAACTACCCGGGTGGGACCGGCTCCCCCGCATACCAGGACCTGCGCATTCGGGGAGACGAGCCAAAGCACGTGATGACCCCCACTTTCAACGTCATCCGTGTCGCCGGTCTGGGCGAAGAACCGGTAGCGGTATGGATGAGTCGCTATCCGGACGGGTCGGAATGGTGGATAGTCAGCCTGCTGACGATGCGCGACGACAAGATCGCCAAGCAAACGGTCTATTTCGCCCCTACACTGCCTGCCCCGGAATGGAGAGCTCGGTGGGTGGAGAAGACGGGAACCTAAGGAAGAGCGATCGTCATTTCAGCAGACAATAAGGGACTCGCCATGCGCATGCCGCTCGAGGTGTTCGGTATGGGTCGGGTCGACGTGGTGAACGAGATTCTCAGTGAGAACTTCGTCGACCATGGAGGTCTCCCTCCGGGGATGCCGGCAGGGCGGGAGGGCGTGAAGTTGCTTGCCCGAATCGGCGCGTCAAGCTTTTCCCGATCTCACCCTCACTGTCGACCTGGCCATCGGCGAAGGTGATCTCGTGGCGCTCCACGTGACGAACGCCGGCACCATGCAGGGCGAGTGGGCCGGCATGCCGCCCACTGGTAAGCATGCGACCTGGAGCGCCGTCCACATCAGCCGCATCGTGGACGGAAGAATCGTCGAGCATTGGGTGGTGCAGGATCAGCTGGGCATGCTCCAGCAACTCGGGTTGGTCCCGTCTTCCACTGGAGCGCCAATCAGGCCGTAGCCGAGTGGGCCTTCGACACGATACGTCGCAGATCTGCCGCGGGTTTCCGGCGCCACGCGCCCGTGAGCCTGCGGCTGACGGTCGTCCCCAAGATCGCACCCATGCCTCGCGCCGGCGCCCTCAATGACGTTACACCCGGTCGCCTCCGTCCCTGGATTCGACCTACGGCGCCCGCCATTCCGGTGCCTCGAACGCGGGGGCGAAGTAGGTCACTTGCCGAGCCATCTTGCCCATCCCTGACCGAAACGAAGAACCTGAGCCCTCCTCGTCGCCCGCCGGTGTCGCCTAGGTTGGCAACCTCGTTGGCAACCCGCCGTCGAATCCTGGCCCACCGCCCAACAAAAAAGACCCGCCTATGCAGGTCTTTCGTATGCGCCCGGAAGGATTCGAACCTTCGACCTTGGGATTAAGAGTCCCCTGCTCTACCAACTAAGCTACGGGCGCCGGTCGTGCGGCGGGTATTGTACCGTGCCGCGGGCTCCTGTGCGACAATCTCACGAAGATCCCGAGAAAGGCAGTGTAGTGACTATGCCGACTCCGCGCGACTCCCCCCTCGCCACGCCGACCTCGGCCTCGGAAGAGGAAAGGGCGGCCGGCCTCTCCCCCTCGCCCCGGAGTCTGGTCCTGGCGTGCGAGATGATCGACGATGAGGTACTGCTCGCCCTGGAGGCCGCCAACGGACGCGGCTTCTCCCCTCCGCGCATCTGGATGCCGGCCGGCCAGCACGAGCGTCCCGACGGGATGCGCGCCTACCTGCAAGAGGTGCTGGATCTCCTGGACGCCGGCAACGAGAGCGGCGAGGGCGCGACCCTGCCCTCGATCCGGCCGGGAGCGGGCGACGCCGACGCCCGCATCGAGACCGTCGAGGTGCCTCCCGCCGACCAGGTCCTTCTCGCGATCGGCTACTGCGGCAACGGCATCATGGGCCTCACGTCGCGCACGGCTTCGTTGGTCTTCCCCCGGGTGGACGACTGCATCTCGCTCATGCTGAACGGCGGATGCACCCGCGAGGAGATCGAGCGGGACGCCCATGCCTTCTACCTGACCCGTGGCTGGCTGAACCACGACAACCCGATGATCGATAGCTACCGCCGGTGGATCGACCAGTTCGGTACCGAGAAGGCCGACCGGTTCCGGAAGCTGGTGCTGGCCGGGTACGAACGCATCACCCTGCTCGACACCGGCGCCTACGACCTCGACGCCACCCTCCCCGACAGCGAGCAACTCGCCGACGAGTTACAGCTGGACCACGCCGTCGTGCCGGGATCGGTCAGCCTGCTGGAACGGTTGTTCCTCGGTCCCTGGAACAGCGAGATCGTGCGTGTCCCGCCGGGCGAGGCGATCTCCATCTGGCACCTGCTGCGGGCGGCCTAAAGCCGCACCAGCCCCATGGTGGCCTCGGGCCATCCTCGCCACCCGCCGCGACCTCGCCACCGGCCGCGACCCTCATAGCCCCGGTCGCCGGCCGCCTCAGACCAACTCGGCGGAGGCCAGTTCGATCTCCACGTTCCCGGCCAGCGCCTTGGATACCGGGCAGCCGACCTTCGCCGCGTCGACCGCGGCCTGGAATTCCGGCTCGCCCAGACCGGCCGCCTTGCCCCGCACGCTCAGCACCGACTTGGTGAACCTGGGGCCGTCGTCGGCCACCACGAACGTGGTGACGGCGGTGACGTCCAGGCTGATGTCCTTGGCTCCTCGCTGATCCAGCTCCGCCGACAGCGCCATGGAGAAGCAGGAGGCGTGGGCGGCCGCGATGAGCTCCTCCGGGCTGGTCAGCTTGCCGGGGTCATCCTCGGTGCGCGCGGACCAGCTCACCTCGAAGGGCCAACCCGTGCCCACCGTCCCGTGGCCGGCACCCTGGGCCAGATTCCCTTCCCACTCCACTCGCGCTCGACGTTCGGTCTTCTTCATCGGCGCTGACCCCCAGTTCGGTGGCGGACTCGGCTGCGCGGCACCTTCTGGCCGGTGTCGCTCCTGCTACCGGTGTCCCCATCGAAGCCCGGAAGCACCCCCCGCAAGAACCGGCCGGTCTAACTGGCGGGATCGGCGGCGACCTCCTCGGGCGTCCCTCCGCGAGCACCTCTCCCCCGGCGTCGCCGCCCTCCGGGCCCAGGTCGATCAGCCAGTCGGCGCACTTGATGACGTCCAGGTTGTGCTCGATCACCAGCACGGTGTTGCCCGCGTCCACCAGGCGCTGCAGCACCTCCAGCAGCTTCTCCACGTCGGCGAAGTGCAGCCCGGTGGTGGGCTCGTCCAGGATGTAGAGCGTGTTGCCCGTGGCCACCTTGGCCAGTTCCGTGGCCAGCTTCACCCGCTGCGCCTCGCCGCCGGACAGCGTCGTCGAGGGCTGGCCCAGCTTGATGTAGTCCAAGCCCACGTCGTGCAGGGTCTGCAGACGCCGCCGGATCTTCGGCTGGTTCTCGAAGAACTCGACCGCCTCCTCGACGCTCATGTCCAGCACCTCGGCGATGTTCTTGCCCTTGAATCGGACCTCCAGCGTCTCCCGGTTGTAGCGCTTGCCGTCGCACACCTCGCAGGGCACGTAGACGTCGGGCAGGAAGTGCATCTCGATCTTCAGGGTGCCGTCGCCGCGTGCAGGCTTCGCAGCGCCCGCCCTTGACGTTGAAGCTGAACCGCCCCGGCTTGTAGCCGCGCACCTGCGCTCCTGGGTCTGGAGAAGAGCTGCGCGGATGTGGTCGAACACCCCGGTGTAGGTGGCCGGGTTGGAGCGGGGCGTGCGGCCGATGGGCGACTGGTCGATGTTGATGACCTTGTCCAGCAGCTCGATGCCGTCGATGCGCGTCGTGCTCGCCGGGCCGGATCGGCTGCCCGGTTGACCTGGCCGGCCAGGCCGCGGTAGATGATGTCGTTCACCAGCGTGGACTTCCCCGACCCCGACACCCCGGTGACGCACACGAACATGCCCGATCGGGCACCTCGCACGTCGAGGTTCTTGAGGTTGTGCTGGCGGGCGCCCCGACCGCGAACTAGCCCTGCGCCCTTGCGCCGGGTCGTCGGGCACCGGGATCTCCCGCGCTGCCGGGAGAGGAACTGCCCGGTGACCGAGCGGGGCTCGGCCAGGACGTCGGCCACCGGCCCGCTGGCGACCACCTCTCCCCCGTGCTCGCCGGCGCCCGGGCCCATGTCCACGATGTGGTCGGCGGAGCGCATGGTCTCCTCGTCGTGCTCCACCACGATCACCGTGTTGCCCAGGTCGCGCAGCCGCAGCAGGGTGTCGATCAGCCTGCGGTTGTCCCGCTGGTGCAGGCCGATGGAGGGCTCGTCCAGGATGTAGAGCACGCCCACCAGGCTGGAGCCGATCTGGGTGGCCAGCCGGATGCGCTGCGCCTCTCCCCCGGACAGCGTCCCCGCGTTGCGGTGCAGGCTCAGGTAGCCCACGCCCACCGACTTCGAGGAAGGTCGAGCCGCTCCCGGATCTCCTTGAGGATGCGGCGCCGATGAGCCGCTCGCGCTGGGCTGAGGTCCAACTCCTCCAGGAAGCGCATCAGGTCCGCACCACCGGCATCAAGGGCTCATCTCGTGGATGTTCATGTCCCCGACGCGCACCGCCAGGCTGGGCGGCCTGAGGCGCGCCCCGTGGCAGGCGGGGCAGGGCCGCTCGGCCATGTACTCCTCGATCTTGTCGCGGATGTAGTCGGAGTCGGTCTCGCGGTACCGGCGCTCGAGGTTGGGGACGACGCCCTCGAACGTGGTCATGTAGCTGCGCTTGGCCGCCGCAGCGGTTCATGTAGGTGACGTAGAGCCGCTCGCCCCGCGTGCCGTGAGGAAGATGTCGCGCACCTCCTCGGGCAGTTCGCGCCAGGGCGTCTCGAGCTCGATTTCGCAGCGCTCGGCGATGGCCTTGATGACTGGTCGTAGTACTCGGAACTGCTGCCGTGCCAAGGGCAGGATGGACGCCTTCGGCACCGACAGCCGAGGTCGGGATCGCCCACCAGCAGCTCGGGTCGATCTCCTGGCGAAAGCCCAGGCCGCTGCAGCTCTCGCAGGCGCCGTGCGGCGAGTTGAAGGAGAAGATGCGCGGCTCGATCTCGGGCAGCGACACGCCGTGCTCCGGGCAGGCCAGGTTCTCGGAGAACAGCAGCTGGTGGGGTCCGCCGCGTCCGCCCGCGTGGCCTCCCGCTCTCCGTCGAAGACGTCCACATCAAGCAGTCCCTCCGCCCTCCGCGAGCGCGGTCTCCACGGACTCGGACAGCCGCCGGCGGACCCCTTCCTTCATCACCAAACGGTCCACCACGATGGAGATGTCGTGGCGCATGTTCTTGTCCAGGTCGGGCAGCTCCCCGTCCAGCGGTGTACTGCTCGCCGTCGATCTCCATGCGGGTGAAACCCTCCTGGCGGATGTGCTCGATGGCCTCCCTGTGCCAGCCCTTCTGGCTGCGCACCACCGGAGCACGGACCAGGAACCGGGTGCCCGGCTCCAGGCCCAACATCTGGTCGACGATCTGCTCCTTGGACTGCCCCTCGATCGGCCGGCCGCAGATCCAGCAGTGGGGATGCCCGATCCGGGCGTACAACAGACGCAGGTAGTCGTAGATCTCGGTGACGGTGCCCACGGTGGAGCGCGGGTTCCGGGAGGTGGTCTTCTGGTCGATGGAGATGGCCGGCGAGAGTCCCTCGATGGAGTCCACGTCCGGCTTGTCCATCTGGCCCGAGGAACTGGCGCGCGTAAGCGGAGAGGCTCTCCACGTAGCGGCGCTGGCCCTCGGCGTAGATGGTGTCGAAGGCCAGGCTGGACTTGCCCGAGCCGGAGAGACCAGTGATGACGATGAAGCGGTCGCGCGGCAGCCGGAGGGAGATGTCCTTGAGGTTGTGCTCCCGGGCCCCGACGATGACGATCTCCTGCGAGCCCATAGACTTGTATGGTACCGGAAAGGACGGACGGCGACCGCCGACGGAGCGCCCGGCGAAGAAGCGACCGCGCGTGCTCCTGCTGCCCGGGATTGGGTAGAACGGATGCCGACAGGGAGTTCGCCGGGAGAGGGGCACGTCATGAAGCGCACCTCGCTGCTGCTGGGTCTGGTCGTGGTCTTCCTGCTATGGGTCGCCGGCGCGCTGGTGTTCGCGGGACTACTCCTCCTTTGGACGCACCTCCCAGGGTTGCTGGCCTTCGCAGCCACGGTAGCGGCCGCGATCCTCCTGACCGTGGTCGGCCGGGTCGTCATCGCCGCCTTCCGCTAGCGCAGTGTTAGCCTGGACGAAGGCAGCCGCTATCGGCCCGTGCCCGAGGAGGCATCTATGACAGAAGAGGAACTGCTGGCGTCCGCAGCCGCGGCCATCGTCGAGGCGGACGAGCGGCAGGCGGTGGCGCTGGCCCACGAGGCCATGGCCATGGGGCTCGACCCGGTCATGGTGATCGATCGAGGCTACGGGGCGGGCATGGTACAGGTGGGCGAACGCTTCGAGCGCGGGCACCTGTTCCTACCCGAGGTCATCCTGGCCAGCGAAGCGATGACGGCCGCCATCGCCGTCCTCGAGCAGCACCTGCCCGAAGAGGATAAGGCCAAGAAGGCCGGCATCGCCGTGCTGGGGACCATCGAGGGGGACGTGCACGACATCGGCAAGGGGATCGTGGCGACGCTGTTCCGGGTCTATGGCTTCGACGTCGTCGACCTGGGCAGGGACGTCCCGGTGACCGCCTTCGTGGAGAAGGCCCAGGAGACCGGCGCCTCCATCGTCGGCAGTTCCGCCCTGATGACCACCACCATGCTCGGCCAGAAGCAGCTGGAGAAGCTCTTGAAGAAGGCGGGTATCCGCGATCAGGTCAAGACGATGGTGGGCGGCGCGGTGGTCACCCAGCATTGGGCAAACAAGATCGGCGCCGACGCGTACGCGGAGGACGCCCAGGAGGCGGTGGCCAAGGCCCTCGAGCTGGTCGCCGCGCGACCAGGAGGTGACGGACCCATGACCACGTACCTGACCCGGATGGGCGACGGCCAGACCGTCGAGGCGACCGCGGACGACATCCGGCGCGACATCGTGGCCGGCGTCGAGGAGGCGGTGGTCGCCGGCGACGTCGCCCCGCTCACCCAGGAGGAGCAGGACCGCCTCTTCGAGTTGATGACCGCCCCCGGCCGTATGGTGGCGTGGAACGCGGGCACGAGGTGGTGCTGACCGACGACGGCTGCGTCAACGCGCTCTACGGGGCGCAGAGCTCCAGCGGCGTCGGCGTCCCTGTCAGCCGGGAGATGGGCGTGCGCATCTACGAGCGGGCCTTCGGCTTCGACACCATGGAGGTCGGCCAGGTCGACTACTCGTACAAGCCGGTCAAGCCGATCATCGCCATGGAACAGCAGACCATGGAGAGCGTGCTGCACTCCACCATCGTGCCCATCTTCTACGGAGCCATGCCGAACCTGGCCCTCTACGCCCGCCCGGACGGCCCCTTCGGCAACCCGGCCGACCTGCTGCCCGCGGGGAAGATCGCCGAGGCCCGGGAGGCCCAGGAGCAGGCCGCCCAGGTCTTGAAGCGCGACATGCTCTACGTCGCCCGCAAGATGGCGGAGGTGGGCACCGACGGCATCAACTTCGACACCACGGCCTCCGCCGGCGACGCGGAGTTCCTGGCCACGCTCGAGACCGTGGAGGAGCTGGCCGCCACCACCGACCTGGCCATCGAGGTGGGCATGGCCGCCGAGTTCGTCCTGGGCATGCACGGTCAGATCGAGTACAAGGGCCGGCGGCTGGCCGGGCTCTACCCCCACGACCAGGTGAAGCTGGTGCGAGGAGGCGGGAGCGCACGTCTTCGGGCCGGTGGTCAACACCAACACCCGCCGGTCGGCCTCGTGGAACATCGCCCGGGCGGTCACCCTCTGCAAGGCCTGCGGGGAGGCCGCCACCATCCCCGTCCACCCCAACGTGGGTATCGGCGTGGGCGGGGTGCCCATGGCGGAGTGCCCGCCCATCGACATCGTCAGCCGGGCCAGCGTCGCCATGGTGGAGATCGCCCGCTGCGACGGGTTATAGGTAGGCACCGGGGATCCCTACGGGATGCCCGCGGCCCATGCGCTCGCCTCCGGGATGGGAGGCATCCGCACAGCCGGAGATCTGGTTGCCCGGATGCAGCTCGCCCGCAAGATGCGACTCCCAGAGGCAAAGGCGTATGTGGCTGAGAAGCTCGACGTGAGCGTGCGGGACCTGTCCGACGAGAACGTGATGCGCGAGCTGCGCGAGGACCTGGACATCGGGGTGATCACCTCCGTGCCCGGCGCCGCCCGCGGCCTGGAGGCCAAGGCCCGCATCGAGCGGCTCCTGGACATCCGCATCAACGGCATGGAGCGTCTGCGCCGGAAGATGAGCGAGCCGCTCGAGTGACCGTTCCGACTCTCCGCCTGTTCGCCGGCTGCCCAGCCGCCCCGGCACGGACTCTTCGCTCCGAGGGCGAAAGTCCCTTGGCGGTCGTTGCTCCCGCCCGGCGAGGTTCATAGAATGAAGAAAGCTGGGTCCCATTCCGAGAAGGAGGTGAGTCCGCACCACGGCAGAGAAGGGACTACGTACGAAGAAGGAGAGTCTTCATGAGATTGGTTGGTCGTCTCACCCATCGTTCTACATCGCGAAGGCTACGTCTTGCCCTGTTGATCACCGGCGTCCTCTTGGTCCTCGCCCCCGTCACCGCGCTCGCCGCCGTGACCTTCACCGACGTCCCCACCACGCACACCCACTACGCAGGGATCATGTGGGCGGCCGAAAGCGGCGTCACCATCGGCTCTCCAAGCCAGTGGCACGTTCACCTATCGTCCGGACAACCCGGTCAACCGGGGTCAGATGGCCACCTTCCTGCATAGAGCGGCAGGCACCCAGGTGGCGGCAGGCGCCCATGTGTACCGGTCGCATCCTGCTTCCCGGGACGTCCGGCTCAGCTTCTGGTTCAACAACGTGAACGACATGGCGCCGGTCTTGACCCGTGACGCCGCGGCGGCAACTACATTATCGACTTCAAGTTCCCGTCGCCGGTCGGACGATCCTGGTCACCCGCCAGCCGACCGGCCTTTCATCATCGGTAGCGACCCGTGGTCCGCTGGGCGACCGCAGCACTCGATCCGGGCACGAGTTCCCCGACGAAGGTAAGGTGTACACGTACGCGTGGAGCGGGACCGCACCTGCCCTCTCCGACTCCAACTTCGACATCGCGATCTTGGGCCCGGAAGGCTAGACGCGACGCGCTGTCTTTGCACTCCCGCCGCCCGCCCGGGCGGCGGGACGGCCCATCTGTCCCGCCCAAGTTCGAGCGGCACGTCTGAACCGCGCACCCCCTCCGCGCCGTCTCCGCTTACGCGCACGGCGGGAGTACTCGACTCGGCCTCTGGTGGGTATCCATTCTGTAGTTTTCCTGCAACCATACCGAACCGAGGCAACGTGTGAATCTAGGAGCAGACACCAAGCAGAGCAGCGACCCTCACACGGACGGTCGGCCCTTGCGCCGAGGACCATCCCTGTTCCTTCGGAGAGCTGATGGACGAATCGCCCGTCACCGCCGACCACCCGTCGAACAGTGACTACGACTATCCCGGTTTCTCCGGTGTCGGACTGGCCGGTGTCCGGAACACCGGCCGCTCGTCCGGACACCGGCGGGAAGCCGGTGGTGGCGTGCCCCGCGGATCGATCGGACTGGGCCGAATCGCCAAACGACTGGGCGTCAATCGCGACCAGTTGAGCGCATGCGTCGTGGATGTCGGCCTCGCAGCGCCGCCGGTCAAGGGTAGCTGCCGGGTGTATACCAAGGAGCAGGTCGACCAGATCGTAGCCGCCTGCGCGTCCAACTACGCCCTCGGGGCCTGATCCGGTTCATCCGGCCGGAAACGGCGCTCCATGGCGCCGGCCCGGCCCCAGGCCGCGCCCGGCGTCTATGGCCGGCGCGCGGTGACCAGCGAGTGCTTGGAGAGCCCCGGGTGCGCGACGGCGTCGACGAAGCCGGCTGACGAGACCGACCGGATGATCTCGTCGGCCGAGGCCCGGATCTTCTGTGGCGGCCCACCGTCCGCCCCCGGGGCCCAGTCGACTACCAGGAGTTGCCCTCCGGGCTTCAGCAGACGGGCTGCTTCGGCGTAGTTGGCCTCGGGCGAGACCAACTCGTGATGCAGGTTGAGCATCACCACGAGATCGGCGACGGCGTCAGGCAAGGGCACCGTGTCCTCCGACGACAGCAACGGGCGCAGGCGCCCGCCGTAGGCCGGAGCGCGCTGCTGCTGCATCCACTCGACCATGGTCGGATGGGTGTCGGCGGCGTAGACGGTGGCGCCCGGGGTCATCTCCGCGAAGCGTCCGGCGAAGAGGCCGGTGCCCGCACCGATGTCCACGATCACCGCCGGCTGGGGCTCGCCCAGGGCCTGCCACATCAGGTCGGGGTCCAAGAGGTCGAAGCGGTCCGGGTCGTTCAACCGCTCGAGCTTCGCCATGTCGAACTTCTCGTAGGCCACGCTCCACCCACCTCCGGTCGCTTGCGTGGAGTCATACTCTACCCTACCGCATGGGAGACCCTATGGGGTATTGGAGCGTGGCCCCGGCCCTCGTGGTCGGAGCGTAGCTCCCGCCCTCGGGCCCGGCGGGGCACGTGATCAGAGCGGCCCCACCCGGAAGTAGAAGTAGTCGGTGCCGCCGTACATGCCGTCCCGCGCCGCCGTGACATAGTACTTCCCGGAAGGCAGGGGTCGACCGCATGCGAGTTCAAGCGTCTGCGGGTCCAGCAGGCGCCTGTCCACAGGCAGAGGCTCACCGCCCGGGTAGGGCCGGATGGTGTACGCACTCAGGGCGTCCAACCGTCGCGCCCGCACGAACACCTTCGGCTGCGGGCCGGTGACGGCTGCGCTCGGGGGGAACGCCGGGTTGGGCGCGGTGTAGGGGAAGAGCTTGAACAGCCCCGCCTCGGCCTCCACGAAGGTGCCCACCCGCTCGCCTTCGAGGGAGGTCTTCTTGACCGGCACCGGGTCGGGAAGGGTCATCAGCAGGATGGGCAACCCACCCAGCAGGAGGACGGCCAAGCCCAGAGCGACGATCATGGCGATCCGAGCCCTACGCCCCAACCTCTCCCCCTTTCGTCGTCTCGACCTTGGTCGAAAGCCCCTTCCCTGTGCGCCACTCCACCAAGGCGAGGGTCGCCGAGGAGAGGACCGCCAGCGCGGGAAGGTAGCGCACGGCAACGAAGGGCCCGTCCGCGATCCGGCCGTTGACCGAGAGGATGATGGGGTAGATGGCCCAGACGAAAGCGGGTACCGCGGTCATCAAGGTGACCCCCAGGGCAACCCGGCCCGAGGCGATCCAACCGAAGCCGGGGAAGCCGCACAGCGACGTGAAGAACTCGACGCCGACGCGCCGCCGGGGGCCGAGCATAGCGTGCTGAGCGTGCGCGGGGGCCACGAAATCTCGCGCCCGCTGTTCCACCGAACGCGGCGGGCCGGGGGGAGGTCCGGTCAGGGCATGCTCCCGGCGGGCCTGTCGCAGTGCTCGATAGAGCAGGTAGACGCTGCTCGCCGAGAAGACGGTGAGCAGGGCGGCCAGGACCATGACAAGGACGTGCAGCATGATGCCTCCCAGATGGAATCCGCGATCTCGACGGCCGGGCGGGCCGGGTGCGCCCGCCCGGCCGTCGGACGTTGTTCTCTACCGTATCCCGGGCTCGATGAGGAAGATGATCAGCATCCAGATGAAGTGCACCACCCCAATGACGATGAGGATCAGCCAGTCTCTCAGCTGGCTGGACCGGGACCAGCGTTCATCTGAACGTTCGTAGCTCATGGTGTAGGGGTCCACCCCCTCGGCCACGCCCCCTTCTCCCCGTGCGCCGCCGGGAGGCGTGAAATCGGGATACGCCTGCGCATCTGTCATAGCTTCTCTCCTCGTCCGTCAGGAGAAGTCGCGCATCAGGGTCACCTCGACGTCCTCGTCCGGTATGCCCATCTCACGCAGCATCTCGGTGATGTCGTAACCGTCTTCCAGCCAGGAGGCCAGTGCGTCCGCCTCCGCCCACAACACGATGAACAGGGCATACACGGTATCGCCCACACGCGTGGCGAACATCTCCGTCCGCTCCGCCGAGTGCAGGGATTGGACGTGCCCCTTGAGCGACAGCCACGAGAAGAAGACGCCGCTCCAGTGCTCCGCCGGTATCTCAGCCCGCGCCATCTGGGCGAAGCCGGCGATGACGAACTCGCCCAGAGCGCCGGTTCGCTTGAGCATCTCCAGTTCTTCGTCCTTGGTCAGACCCGGCCAAGTCTTAGGCATCGTTCCCTCCCTGCCGCTCAGTACATCTGTCCGTAGATGAGGTTCCAGACCACGTACGCGATCACCAGGCCGACCAGGATGGCGTACGTAGCCCAGTTGAAGGAATCCACCGGGCCCCCGCGTTCCGTGATGTAGCCGTTATAGACCTCCACCGGGTAGAGGTCGCTGGTCGATCGGCGCGCGTACCACGCGAACGCTGAAGAAGTAGAGGACGATGAGCGAGACTCCCGCCGCTCCCAACCCCCAGCCGTAGAATACCGGGTTAATGGTGTACGTCTCGGGCAATGCGCCGAACTCGCGCACATCCAGGTAGTTGTAGTACGCCTCGACGGTGGCGTCATCGCTGCCCGTCGGGACCTTACCGTGAAACGGGCCCGGGTCGACGGCGGCCGGCTTTTGCTGGGCAGTGGTCGGCGGACCGGCCATGGTGGTCGTGGTCGTACCGCCCGTGGTCGTGGTGGTGGGCGCCTGGGCCAGAGCCCCGGTCACCAGAATCAGCGTGAGGATCAAGAAGGCCGACGCCGTCAGCAGGTAGAAGAACTGCAGCCGCCGACGAAGGCCTCTGTCAAACGGGGAATGCACCATGCTACGCCTCCTCCCTCCGGGTCGGGGTCACTGCGGCGGGGGCTCCTCCCCGTTCCCGCCAGTAGGCCGCCTCCCAGTAGTCCTCGTCCGGCTCCAGCACGGCGATGTACTTGACCGGCTCGGTGCGTTCCAGACGTCCCGAGACCACGCCCAGCAGCACCAGGACGATGGCCGGAAGAATCGGAACGGCAAGCATGATCAATTGCCATTCTTGGATGGTGAGGTCCATGGCTACTCCGTCACCGTGACTTTGCCTTTCATATAGGTGTGCACCATGCAGTGGAACGGGAAGTCCCCTGTCGAATCGAACGTCCGCTCCCAGGAGTCCCCGGGATTGAGGGGTTCCGAGTTCCACGCAGTCGGCGGGTTCTGCTCGCCCACCTTGAAGTCGTCCGAGGTCGAGGTGTGCGCGGTCTTGTCCTCGTTGACCCAGCGGACCTTGGTGCCCTTCTTGATGGTCACCTCCGCGGGGACGAAGCGCACCCCCTGCATCTTGATGACCGTGACGCCGGCGGGCGTGCTGCCGCAGCCGGCCCATCCCACGGCCATCGCCGCGAGGAGCGCTACGGCGAGGATGGGAAGCAGCAGCCGCCAGCCCGATCGATCATGCATGGTCCACCTCCTCTCCGCGGCCATCACCGCATCTCCCTGGACAGATCCGGGGCGGCGGTCTTCTGCTCGGCCGGCGGGACCGGGTGGCCTCCGCGGGCGGTGAAGTCGCTCCACCCCTGGTTGAGTAGGTTGTCGTAGATGGCCTTGATGTCCCGGGCGGCCGCGCTCAGCGAGACCTCTCCGTAGCCGGGCACGGTGAAGCTGTCGCTGTCGTTCATGCCGGCCCACTCCCGCTTGGCCTCGAGCATGAAGGGGTCGGTGTCACTGGGAGTGTCCTGTCCGATGAAGCGTTTGTTCTGATCGATGGCGTGCTTCTGCACGTAACCCATGATGTCCGAGCCCGGTTTCCACTGCACGTACATGTCGGGCGTGGGCACACGGTCGGCCTGCAGTCCCCCGTTGGGGATGGTCTTGAGGAAGAGGACGACCTTCCAGATGTCGTCGACGCGCAGCCGAGAACCGAAGTTCTCCATCGCCGTGCCCGGAATACCGCGCAGGACCCGATAGTAGAAGTCGCCGGGGCCGGCATCCGAGCCGTTTGCCTGGTCGTCCTCGCTGGTGAAGTCAGCGGGCAGCGGCCGCATGAACCGCGCGGCTTCACTGCTGCCCGCGCCCCCTTGGCCGTGGCAGCCTTGGCAGCGCTGCTGGAAGATCCGGCGACCCTCGATGAGGTTCCCCGTCGTCAGGGGCATGGGGTTGGAGACCAGCCAGTAGCTTCGATCCACCACGTTCAAGTTGACGACGTCGGGGAAGGGAAGTCCGTCCACGGTGGCGCTGGGCGCCTCCGGGGCGTTCATCACGTACTTCATCTGAACTTCTTTGAGCGTCAGCTTGTCAGCGGTGTAGCCTTTGGGGATGTCCTGCTCGGTGAGCCCGTTGGCCGCCAGGAAGATCTTCTTCATGTACAGTTCGCCGGCGTACCTGACCAGCCCGCTCTTGCCGGCGGACGTCTGCACATAGGCGATCAGGTCCTCCACCTGCTGGTCGTTGAGGAAGTCGAACCGGGCCATGATGGAGAAGGGCGTAACGAAGCGGGCGTCGTTGAAGTGCGCCCGTTGCCAGTCGTCCGGGTGGAAGCCGCTCTCGTGACTGAGGTCGGGACCGATGCGGGCCGTACCGAACACGTTGGGACTGCTGTCACTGGTCACGTAGTCGCCGGGCAGGGACACGCGCGGGTAGAGGTAGTAGAGGCCGTTGCGCACGTCCTGCGGACGGCTGAAGCCGCTGTGGCAGTAGACACAGCCGTTCGAGACGTAGACCGCCCGTCCCCGCTCGGCGGATGCGGCCAAAGGAGCCCACTCGTTGGATACCGGTGCGCTGAAGAACATCAGCTGGAAGAAGGCCGCCACCAAGGTCGGCACCGCGAAGGCGTAGAAACCGCCGAGCAGGATCATCAGCGGCGTCATCATCATCTTCTTGGGAGGGTGCGTGCCCCAGTTGCGAGGCGAGAGTTCGTACTCAGGCAACCACTCGCGAGCCATCACACACCCCCTCTCACGGCCGGACGCCGCTCGTGCTCAGGGCAGAGCGGGCATCGTTCCGGGTCTTGCGGGCCACGCGCTCCCTCGTGTTGACCACGACGACCATGAGCACGTTGTACGCCTGGATCCAGGCCGAGGCGTAGATCATCACTCCGGCGATGAGACGGGTGATGTTCCAGATACGCAGCTGCGGAAGCACGTTCACCTCGGGCTGGCCGTTCAACCAGCTCTGGCCTTGGATAAACGCGGCGATGGTGAGTGAGGTGAAGAACAGCAGAAAACCGAAGGTGACCAACCAGTATTGCCATTCGGCGAGCGTTCGGGAATAGGGTGGCTTGCCCAGTATATGGGGCAACATGTAGTAGATGACTCCCATACCGAGAATGGTGAATCCACCTAACAGGGCGAGGTGTGAGTGCCCGATGACAAAGTAGGTAAAGTGGATGATTCGGTTGAACGGTTGGATGGCCTGGCCGGCGCCCTGGATGTTCACCAGGATGTAGAAGACAAAGCCGGTCAGTATATAGCGTAGGGGCAGGCTGCTAAAGAACCTCTCCCACTGTCCTCGCATGGTGAGAAAGACATTGGTGAAGAACGCGAACACCGGTATGAGGATGAACACGCTGTTGGCCGAGGCGATGGTCTTGAGCCATCCGGGCGTGGGCGATTGCAGCAGGTGGTGATCGCCGACGGCCGCATACACGAAGATCATGCCCCAGAACGAGATCAGCGAGAGCGTGTGGCTGTAGAGGGGGGTATTGGTGATCCGGGGGACGAAGTAGTACGTCACCGCGATCAGCACCGGAGTGAGCCACAGTCCGAAGAGGTTGTGGTTCCCCCACCAGTTGATCATGACGTCGTGGATACCGGTGGGTAGGCTGCCGGAGGGAGCCCCCCAGATGCTCCCGTTGGGGCGCCAGACCACGTTCTCGATGAAGATCGAGGCGGAGACCCAGATCGGTGCCGCCAGGGCCCACCACATGCTGACGTACAGCGGACGCACGTGCCGGACCGTGACCGTCCCTACCAACAGGACGACGTTGAGGATGAAGACCCCGAGGATGAACACGTCCACGATCCAGGGAAACTCGGCGTACTCGCGGCCCTGGCTGCCTCCGCTGAGGATGCCGATGAAGCCGACGGTCAGGGTGATGTTGTAGACCCACGCCGACCAGTAAGCCCAGTTCTCGCCCCAGAGCCGGCGTGTCCCCAGCAGACGGGGCTGAAGTACAGGATGGCTCCCCAGTACATCGTGGTGAGCCAGGCGAAGATCACGCCCTCCACGTGACAGGGTCGCACCCGGCTGAAGACCAGCCAGGGAATGCCGTGAAACATCTCGGGGATGGCCAGTTCGGTGGCGATGATGATGCCGAAGGTGGTGACCACGATGAACCACACCACGCTGCTGAGAAGCCAGATCCGAGCAGCGCTGTCCTCGTGCTCGTAGACGACTCCGCTGAAGCCGGTGATGACCTCAGCGCCCGAACCATAGCGATCCTTCAAATACCCCCTTGCTCGTTCCTCCTCTGGAACGTCGGACGCTGGTTGCGCGAGACGACCCTCGCCTTGCCCAGACCGGTCCTCCTGGTCGCTCACAGGCTCCCTCCCTCAGTCGTCCGCCGCGCCGGTCGGCGCGGACGCTGGGCGTCGAAACGTGGCTTGCCTACCCCTTCACAAACTCGACGAAACCAACAAACCAACTTCCAAAGTGACAGGCGGCGGCGGCTGCACAAGAGAGCGCGAAGGCGGGAAGTCGGCCACTCCGCCTGCGGTTTGAATGCTGACGGCAGTGGGGATCATGTGATCCGAGGCATCGCGGCGCCGGTGCGCAGAGCTTGGGCGAGCAATGGGAGGGTATGGTGGTGGCCAGACGACGCCTCCTGGTGACGGCGGTGGTAGCTGCAGCTCTGCTGCTTCTCTCGAGCTCGGTCTTTGCGGCGCCTGCCCGAGCCCACTCCGAGCTGATCGGTTGGCAGGTGTCGCCGGCCCAGGGCACGGCGGGCCCGGTCTTGGTCCTGCGCTTCAGCGAGGTGCTGGACCCGCGCTTCGTGCAGGTGGAGGTGTTCGATCGCGCCGGCACCCAGATCGCGCCGGCACCGACGAAGCTCGATCCCTCCCTGCTGGTCGTGCGGGTCTCGTTGCCCGCCTCGGTCCCCGACGCCACCTATCGCGGCTCGTGGTGGGTCCGCGCCAGGCGACGGGGACACCTCTCAGAACAGCTTCGTCTTCGCCCTCGGCGGTGCCGTGGACCCGCTGGCGCTCCTTCCCGTGCCCGACGTGCGCGATCCGGCCGTCACCCCTCCCATGTCGCTCAGCCTGACCGGAGGCGTCAGCCTGATCCGTTGGGTCGGCCTCGTGGGAGCCATGCTGGCCACGGGCGCCCTGTGGTTCGTCCTGGTCGTCTGGAGACCCATACTGCGAGGCCGGCTGAGGCGCGCCCGGGAAGAGGACCGGGCCGCGCTGGTAGACCTCGACAGCCGGTTCCTGCGCGACCTGCGCGGACTATCCCTGGCGGGCGGCCTACTGCTGGTGTTCAGCAGCCTGCTGCTCCTGGTCTTCCAGGCGAGCCAGACTCAACAGGCGCTGCTGCAGCCGGTCGGCCTGTCGCAGCCCCAGCTGATCTCTACCTCGCCTCTCTACCATCAGGTCCCCGCGGCGGCCGTCGCCCAGCTGCTGGGGACCAGGTACGGCTGGATCTGGATCGCACGCGTGCTGCTGGCGATCCTCCTGTCGGTGCTGGGACTCCTCCCCGCCCCGCTGGGACGAGAGCGGTGGCGCCTGTGGGTGGCGCACAGCGGCGGCGGCCGGCCTGCTGCTGACGTTCAGCCTGACGGCTCACGCGGCCGTCACCCCGCACGCGCGGCTGGCCGTCGCCGTCGACTGGACGCACCTGCTGGCATTCTCGCTGTGGCTGGGTGGTCTTCCGCCGCTGATCCTGGCACTTCGGCGCCTGAAAGCCGAGGCCTCGGCCGACAGCGCCGGGGACGGGCCGCGACGGGTGCTCGAGCGGTTCTCGACCCTGGCGCTGCCGGCGACCCTCTACCTGATCGTCACCGGACTCTACAACTCGCAGCTCCAGGTGGGCTCGCCCAGCCTCCTCTTCCGGACCACCTACGGGCGGGACCTCGGCGGTCAAGCTGGTCCTTATCGGCGGGCTGCTCCTGTTCGGCGCCGTCAACCGCTACCGGCTGCTCCCCATGCTCCGAGCTGACGAGGCGCAGGGGCGCCCCTTCCGGCTGAGCACCTTCCTGCGCAGCCTGTCGCTCGAGCTCGCGGTGGGCCTGGGCGTCGTCCTCACGGTGGCGGTGCTTCTCAGCCTCTCCACCAGCAAGGACGCGTGGGACGCGCACCAGCGGTTGGGCTTCGCTTCGACCAGCGCCTCGGGGCGGGTGGAGCTCACCCTGCGAGCCATGCGCGCTCCCGGCGACGCCACCGTGATGGCCGTCGACGTGACCGACCGCAGGCCGGGCGGCCCCGGTGCCGCCGGTGAGGTGCTGGCCACCGTCGGCGGCCGCGAGCGTCCGCTGACCGCCCTGCCCGAGTCGACCATCGCCACGCGCCGGTTCGGTCTGCTGCTGCCCGCGGCCGTGCCCTTCTCCGGCGACATCCGGGTGGACCTACCGCCCCCAGGGCCTGCCCCCGGTGACGCACACCTTCCGAGTGACCTCCGCCGAGCTGCCGGCGGCCTCTCCCCTGGGGGTGGCGTCGCGCTGACGGTCGGGCTCGCGGACCAGGCCAAGAGCAGCCGCCCTCCTCGGACAAAATCGGCGTTTACGTAACGTTTACTCAAGCAGAGCCGGCGGTACCTCGTGTGCGACATGATTCACAAGGTGTCGGAGGTGGCCGATGGCTTGGAGGACCACACGCATACGAGGCCGCACCGTCGCTGTCCTCCCGCTCTTAGGCCCTCGCGCTCACCGTCTTTGTCCTGCTGCAGGGCGCCTCGACGGCGGTGGGCGGGGAAACGTGCAGTCCGGCAAGAATGCCTACCTGCACGAGTGCGAGATCTGCCACGACAAGGATGCAGAGGGGGACGGTCCCGCCCACTCCACGTTCATACCTCCTCCGGCGAACCTGACGGCCGTCAAGGAAACGGCGGACATGGCCTTCTCGATCGTCGAGAAGGGTCTCCCAGGCACGGCCATGCCCGCCCACCCCAACATCAGTCGCGCGGGCTTCGACGACATCCTGGCCTTTCTGGAGACTCAGCCGCTGGACACCACTCGGGAGTGGGACAAGAACTGGAAGACCAGCGACAAACCTCCCGATCTGGCCATGGCCGGCGCGAACTACCTGCAGAAATGCGCCCCATGTCATGGAGACAAAGGCAAGGGTGACGGGTCCTGGGCCAAGGGCGACCCCTACGTCTGGCCCCGCCCCACGGACTTCACCGCGCGCAACTCTGTCACTGGACGGAACTTCGAGATCGTCTCCAACGGTATCCCCGGCACCTTCATGCCGCCGCAGAAGGACAAGCTCACGGAGGAGGCCCGCTGGTCCTTGGCGGTCTACGTGACGGG
This sequence comes from uncultured Actinomycetota bacterium, assembly GCA_963796315.1. Lineage (GTDB taxonomy): Bacteria > Actinomycetota > Thermoleophilia > RBG-16-64-13 > RBG-16-64-13 > CAWCLH01. The sequence continues at coordinate 174,731 of CAWCLH010000020.1, read as the reverse complement.
CCTTTTCGATCGGGCCTCGAAGGCCGCCGTGGAAACAGGGGCCGTCAAGACGCTCAAGAACCCCTATACGCCCTACGACCAAGCGGAGGTGAACGACGGCGAGTCGGCCGCCAAGCTGTACTGCTTCTACTGCCACGGCGGAGAGGTCAACGGCACCTGGCTCGCACCCAAGCTGTCCGACCGAGATTGGTACTACGGCGGGGGCAGTGACACCGCTCTCTTCACCATCATCACCAAGGGCGTCCCCGGGAAACTCATGCCGTCGCACACGCCCCTCTCCGAGGATACGCGTTGGCGGCTGGTCACCTACATCCGGAACCGGGGCGGCCAGCCCGACCTCCGCACGGCGGTCGACGTTCCCATTCCGGGCGTGTCGCCGAACCAGACCACGACCACCCGCGCCGTCACCGACAACCCAGTCGCGCCCGTGGCCGTCGCCGCGAAGCAGTCCCAGACGGTCTACGTCACCATCAAAGACTTGGCCTTCCACCCCAAGGACCTGGTCGTGCTCCCGGGGACGACGGTGGTCTGGGTCAACAAGGACAAGGCCTCCCACACCAGCACCGAGAACAACTGGGACCCAAGCAAACCGGCTTCGCAGCAGCCCGCCGGCAGCTGGAACTCGCTCCCACTGTCGCCGGGAGATAGCTTCTCCCGGCGCTTCGACGCGCCCGGCACCAGCATGTACTACTGCATGGTGCACCCCTTCATGGTGGGCTCGGTGTCGGTCGACGTCACGGCGGCGAGTATCTACGGACCTCGTTCCCACCCTCTCAGCCCATACCTGGTGATCCCGATCGGCCTGGTCGTCGTCCGTGATCCTGGCGCTGTCCGCTTGGTTGGTGACGACGCGTGTCCGGCGTAGGCCCGCGCGATGAAGGAGAGAGCGATGCGATCCCCCCTGATAGCAAAGAGCAGCACCCGCACCGTCGCCGGCTGCATGGGCATCGTCCTTCTCGCCGCCGTGTTCGCGGGCGGTTGCGCCGATTCCTCCGGCAGCACCCCCACCGCCGGGTCGGCAGTTCCCGCGGCCGCTTACCGAATCGGCCTACCGCCGACCACCCAGAGCGGCGCGCCGGTGCCAACGGAATCGGCGGAGGTGGCGAATCCTCAACTCCCGCCCCTCGGGTTCGATTCCTTCCTCATCAAAGAGGCGCCTGCCCTCCCCAGCGACTTGGCCTCCCGCCAGATGAACGCGGAGGCCGACGGCGACAACTGGCTGCTCTACGGACGCACCTACAAGTCCCAGCGCTACAGCCCCCTCACCCAGATCAACAAGGACAACGTGAACAGCCTCAAGTTGGCCTGGTCCCTGGATACCGGCCTGCACAACGCCTTCGAGGCCTCACCCATCGTGGTCGACGGCGTCATGTACTTCTCCACACCGTGGAACAACGTCCTTGCGGTGGACGCGGTCACCGGCAAGCCGTTCTGGCGTTACGCCCATAAACTGCAGGGCACCCACCCGATCCTCTGCTGCGACGCTCCCAATCGGGGGGTGGGCATCGGCGCCGGCAAGGTGGTCATGGCCACGCTCGACGCACGCCTGGTCGCCCTCGACAGCCGCACGGGCAAACTGGTCTGGGATACGCGGTTGGCCGACGTAGGCCTGGGATACAGTGCCACGCTGGCCCCTCAGGTGATCGGCAACAAGGTCATCGTGGGCATCTCCGGCGGGGAGTACGGTGTGCGCGGATTCATCGACTGTTACGACATCAACACCGGCAAGCAGATCTGGCGCTGGTACACCATCCCCGGCCCCGGAGAACCAGGACACGACACCTGGCAGGGCGACTCCTGGAAGACCGGCGGATGCCCGAACTGGATGACCTGCTCGTACGACCCGGCCATGAACGCCATCTTCTGCGGGATCGGCAACGCCGGACCCGACATAAACGGCGACCAGCGGGCCGGCCTCAACCTCTACGCAACCTGCGTGGTCTCCCTCGACCTGAATACCGGCAAGCTCAAGTGGTACTACCAGACCGTCCCCCATGACGTCTGGGACCTGGACTGCACCACCTCCCCGATCATCGACGACCTGAGCATCGACGGGCAACAGCGCAAAGTGGTGATGTTCTCGGCCAAGAACGGCTACTTCTATACGCTCGATCGGACGAACGGTAAGCCGGTATACGCGCTCAAGGTGGCGCATCTTGTCAACTGGGGTACCGTGAGCCCGGACGGGGTGCCCAAGGCCGACCCTCGGCTGATTCCGACCAAGGATGGCACCGTGGTGGCGCCGGGCAACATGGGCGGCAAGGAGTGGGCGAACGAAGCCTACGACCCTGAACGTAAGCTCTGCTTCATCCCCCTGACCGAGATGCCGGTCAAGCACACCAAGGTGGACCAACAATTCATAGCCGGTGAGTTCTACTGGGGCGGTTTCTCGGAGCCGCAATCCTCCTACGGTCACGTCACCGCCGTGGACGTGACCGGCAAGAAGGTGCAGTGGGAGACCCGCACCTCGTTGCCGCTGATCTGCAGTATCACGTGCACCGCCTCCGGTCTCGTCATCACCGGAGGACACGATCGCAAGATGATGATCCTCGACTCGGACAGCGGCAAGGAACTCTACACCTTCTACGGTACGTCCGGTTGGCACGGGAACCCGGTCGTCTACGCGGTCAACGGCAAGGAGTACATCTGCTTCCCCAACGGCTGGGGCGGCCCACCCACCGGGGCGGCGCAGGCTTCGGGCATCCCCACGGATAACACGGTCTACGTCTTCACCCTTCCCTAAAGCGACCACGGTCGCCCGAGTCACTGCGAGCGCTCGCGCCTCACTGCGAGCGCTCGCGGACGACCTGGGCCACGTCGACCTTGCCCACGGAGCGCAGGTTGGGCCAGAGCGAGAGCCCGGTCACCACGAACATGGCTACGGCCGCCAGCACGAGCGTGCGGGTCCGGAACTGCAGACCGAAGTGCAGCATGTCGCTGGTGTAGGTGGACATGAACCAGGCCGCCGCGGCCCAACCCACCAGAAGACCGGGCAGGATGCCGACGGCGGTCAACCCCAGGTTCTCGACCGTGACCAGCCCGGCCATCGTCCGGCGGGACATGCCGTTGGCCCGCATACTGGCCAACTCACCGGCCCGCTCCGCCAGGTTCACCGAGACCGTGTTGAAGATGAGCGCCATGGCCATGGCGCCGCCGAACACCAGCATGACCCCCACGAACAGGTAGAAGAACCCCATGTACTGCCGGATCTGGTCGTAGAGCGCTCGGCTGTCGCTCACGGTGAGCACGCCGGGAAGCTGACGCAGCGAGGCGAGGGCGCGCGCGCGATCGCTGCCCGCCGCCAGGCGGACCATGACCACGGCGTCGCCCGGCCTGGAGACCAAGGTGGAGAGGTCCCCCGCCCCTGCCGCCGTCAGGCCTTGGGCGAGCGCGGCCTTGCTCGCGTAGACGAGCGTGCCCAGCGGCTCGTCGACGAAGCCGCGCAGGGGGAGCCGGACCGCCCGCGAGACCCCGGCCAGCTGGAGGGTCAGCATCGACCCCGTCGTGACGTGGAGCTCCCCGGCCAGCGACGAGCCGGCCAGCACGCCATCCGCGGGGAGCCCGTCCGGGGTGCCGACGAACCCGTGCATCCGCGTGCCGGCGTCGAAGGCCATGAGCTGGGTCGAGTAGGACGCCGTGCCGCTCCGCGCCGACACCGGCACCGAGACCACCGTCTCGGCGGCCGACACCCCGTCCACCGCGGACACCGCGCCGAGCAGGGACGGGGCCGTCGAAGCGGGCACGAGGACCGCGTCCTGATGTTCCACCTGGACGAACTGGCGGTGGAGCAGGATCTCGGTGGTGTCGATCATGCCCCAGGACGTGAGGACCAGCATCAGCGCCAGCACGATGCCGATCACCGTCGAGAGGCTGCGCCGCTTGTTCCGTCCCAGACCCCGCAGCACCATCCGCCAGCGCACCGGTAGACGGCGCAGCGGCGGCACCAGGCGCTCGGCCAGACTCGGGCGGCCGGGACCCACGGGGGCCAGACCTCGCAGCGCCTCGGCCGGGGTCAGCTTCACCGCCGCCCGGCTGGGCACCCAGGCGGAGAGCGCTCCCACCACCAGCCCGAAGAGCAGTCCGGCGACGGGGGTGAACCAGCGCAGCGCGCGGACCGTATCCGGGATGCCCAGCTCCTTGGTGTAGGCACCGGTGATCCCCCACCCCGCGGCCACGCCCAAGACGACCCCTACTACCGCTCCGACGAGTCCCACCGCCAGGCCGTAGGAGAGGTAGTGCCAGACGATGGTGCGGCGGGAGAGGCCGTTCGCGCGCAGCGTACCGATCTGCGGGCGCTGGGCGTAGACCAGGCGGGTGAGCAGCAGGTAGGTGGCCAGGCCGGCCGCCAGCAGGAACATCAGCGGGAACAGCACGGACATCTGGGCGAAGCCGGTGAGGTCCAGGGAGAGGGTCTTGTTGGAGGCCTGCTGGGCTTGGGCCAGCACCCCGGCCGCCCCGGCCGCCCGCGCGGCCTGGCGGACGGCGGCCTCGGTGGCCGCTCGGTCGGCGCCGGGCGCGTAGAGCACCAGCACCTGCTCCTCAGTGGAGGTCGCCCTGGTCTGGGCCACGAGGTCCTGCGGCACGAACAGCACGCCGAATTCACCCGCCGACTCGAACGGGGTCTGGTTGTCCCGGGCCGGCCAGAGGTACTCCGGCGATACCGCCACCCCCCGGACGCCGAACGGCTGCCACCCCGTCCGGGTGAACACCTGGACCTGGGCGCCTGGGGTCAGATGGAAGTGGTCGGCCATATGCGTCTCGACGAGGGCCTGCCGACCGCCCCCGGCCGCCAGGTAGCGGCCGGCCGTCACCTCCACGCGGTCCACCGCCGGCTGGCGGCTCGGGGGCAACCCCACCACCCGGCCCAGCAGGACCTGGCCGCCTACGCGGAGCGGCACGTCGGCCTGCGTCCGTTCCCACACCGTGGCCACTCCGGGCAGACGGCCGACCGTGGCGGCCAGTCCCGGGCGCGCGCCGGTGATCACGAGGTCGGCGAAGGCGAGGCGTTCATAGGTGCGGCGGTAGGAGACGTCCAGGTTGCGATAGGCGTCGTAGGAGGCGGCGAAGAGCATCACCCCCAGCACCACGGTCACCAGCACGGCCAGGAACTGCCGCCGCTGCCGCCTCACGTCCCGCCTTCGCTTGAGCGCCAGGTACTTCACCAGTCCAGATCCCCCGGTTCTGCCGGATGCGGGTTGAGGTCGTCGGCCACGATGCGCCCGTCGCGGATGCGCACCACCCGCTCGGCCATGCGGGCGATGACGGCGTTATGGGTGACGATGAGCACGCTACGGCCCCCGGTCCGCGTCACGTCCCGGAGCACGGTCAGCACCCGCTTGCCGGTCTCGACGTCCAAGGAGCCGGTGGGCTCGTCGCACAGCAGCAGGGGAGACCCTTTGACCAGTCCCCGGGCTATCGCGACCCGTTGCTGCTCGCCGCCCGAGAGCTGCCCGGGGAAGTGATCCCGCCGATCTCCCAGACCCACCTCGGCCAGGGCGGCCTCGGCCCGAGCCTCCGGCTCCGGGCCGGTCAGTTCGGCCAGGAGGGCCACGTTCTCCTGCGCCGTCAGAGTGGGCACGAGATTGAAGAACTGAAAGACGAAGCCCACCTTCTCCAGCCGGTAGCGGGTGAGACGGTCCTCGTCCCACTCGCTCAAGGGCTCTCCAAAGGCCCGCAGCGAGCCCGCGGTGGGACGTTCGAGCCCCCCAAGCAGGTTGAGCAGTGTGGTCTTGCCGGAGCCGCTCGGCCCCAGGATGACCATCAGTTCGCCTGCCCTGACGTCCAGGGTGGCGTCGCTCAGGGCGTTCACCACCGCCGGCCCGCGCCCGTAGCTCTTGGAGAGTCCGCGCGCGGAGAGCCAGACGTCCGCCGGACCCCCCGGACGGCCGGGAGCCTGAGCCTCCAGGGACTCGCTTCTTGGCATCGCTTACCTCCTCGGGTCGTGCCCAGGCCGGCGCGCCAGCACCAACTCGACGGGCAGGCGCTCGATGCTGATCAGCCGAGCTTCCCGTACCAGGAAGCCGGCATTCGCGACGGAAGCCTCCACGTCGATGGGCCTGCAGTCGAGCACGGAGGGGAACAGATCGTGCCCCCGCTCGTAGAGCCACCGCGCCACCCCGCCTCCCTTGCGGGAGAGCGAGGCCACCGCCAGGCGGCCCCCGGGGCGCAGACATCGCCGACATTCGCCCAGGACGACCGGGATATCCGGGGAGTCCATGAGTTCCAGAAAGAAGCTCATGAAGACGGCATCGAATCGGGAGTCCGGAAAGGGGAGCCGGCAGGCGTCCCCCACGCTGACCTGGGCGCGATCACCCAGGCCCGCGTCCGCGAGGCGGTCCCGAGTGGCGGCGGCCATCCGCGGCGAGAGGTCCACGGCGAAGACCCTGCCGGCGGGCCCCACCTCCTCCGCCATCCGGATGAGCGCCCAACCCGTGCCCGGTCCGATCTCCAGCACCTGCTCCCCGGGCTCCACCGCCAGCAGGTCAAGCGCCTGCCCGATCGCCGGGTGCTCCCACCGCCCTTCCAGAAGGTCGTACCAGGGGCTCAGCCGGTCGTACCACCGCCTCGCTTGGAGCTTGGACCGGGTGACTCGCTGCACAGGACGCTGCTCATCCGATGACGCGTTCCAGCCGTTCACCCGTACCTCGCCGGTGCTCGCCGTTCACACTATCCAGACTATAGCCGCGAGATGCGGCGAGAAAACGCAGGGGAGCCACCACCAAGCCCGACGCCCGCCGCTGCGGGGTCAGGTCACCAGGTCGCGCAGGCGCTCCGCCAGGGCAAGTCCGAGCGAGGGCGCGATGCCCAAGACCAGGGTGCCGGCGGTGGTCAGCGCATAGGCGGGCCAGTGAAGCGGTGAGGTGGGGAGGGCGGTCCAGGGACCCAGGGACCCGGTCTCGTGGGGCAGGGCCGGTTCCGGCGGCGGACTGAGGTACATCTGGGCGATGACCCCCAGGTAGTAGGCCAGCGCGATCACCATGTTGAGCGCCGCGAGGACCGCCAGCCAGGCCATGCCCCCGTCGATGGCGGCCGTCAGCACCAACACCTTGCCGGCGAAGCCGGCCAGCGGCGGGATGCCGGCCAAGGACAGCAATGCCAGGGCCAGCACGGCGGCGGGCAGGGGTGCCCGCCGGCCCAACCCCCGCACCCCATCGATCCGGTCGCTTCCTGTCTGCCGTTCGAGTTGAGCGACCACGGCGAAGGCGGCCAGGTTCATGAAGAGGTACGCCGCCAGGTAGTAGCCGACCGCAGGCAGTGCGCTCGGCACCCGGGAGCTGACGGCGACGGCCACCAGCACGTAGCCCGCCTGCGCGATGCTCGAGTACGCCAGCAGGCGCTTGAGGCGGGTCTGACGGAGGGCCACCAGGTTGCCCAGGGTCATGGTGGCCACGGACAGTACCGCCAGCGCCGTCGGCCAGCCGCTCAACCCATCCGGATACACCAGGAGGACGAACCGGAGCGCGGCGGCGAACCCAGCCAACTTGGGCACCACCGAGATGAAACCGGTGACGGCCGCCGTGCCCCCGGCGTAGACATCGGGCGCCCAGAAATGGAAGGGGACCAGCGTCATCTCGAAGCCGAACCCCACGACGACGAAGGCCAGCGTCACGGCGACCCACACCGCGTCCCCGCCCCCTTCCGCCAAGGCCTGTCCGATGGTCCGGAGCTCCAGGCTGCCCGTCATGCCGTAGAGGAAGGTGAGACCGTAGGCCATGATGGCCAGAGCGGCCGCCCCGTAGATGAAGTACTTCAGGGTGGCCTCGTTGCCGCGCGTGTCACTGCGCACCAAGGCGATGAGCAGGTAGGCCGGCAGGCTGAGCATCTGGAGGAAGAGGACGATCAAGCCCAGGTCGAGGGCAGAGGCAAGGCCGATCCCCCCCAAGGTGACGAAGAGGAGCGCCATGGGGGCGTGGGCCACCTGGTCCCGGTCCCGGAAGTGGACCGCGATCACCAACAGACTGAGGAGCGCCCCGGTCACGAGCAGCAGCTTGAAGACGTGGGCGAACCCGTCCAACGCGTAGGTATCGCAGAACACCGCCTGGCTCTGCCAACCGAGCATGCGCACCGTCAGTCCGCCGGCTGCCAGGAGCGCGATGGCGGCGACGGCGGCGGGAAGGTAGCGCCATCGACCGTGCCCGTGCACGAAGCCGGCCAGCGGCACCAGTACCAAGCCGGTGCCGGCCAGGACCAACTCGGGCAGGACGGCCCAGAGGTCGAGGCACTGCATGGCGCCGGTGGAGGCCACCCCGGACCGTCAGAGCGCGGCCAGCGCTGCGGTCGCGGCGTCGACGACAGCCACGAGGGTCACGGGGAGCAGGCCGATGAGCAGGGAGAAGCCGGCCAGCGGCACGAGCGCGGTCAGCTCGCGGGGCCGGAGGTCGGCCAGCGTGACGGGCGCGGCCGGGGATCCCATCACGACGTCCACCACCATGCGCACGAAGAGCCCGGTGATGACGATCAATCCCAGCACCGCCACCGCCGCGGCCCAGACGCCCACGCCGATCGTGCCGCCCAGCACCTGGAACTCGGCGATGAACCCCGAGAGCCCGGGCAGGCCCAGAGAGCCGAAGGCGAACAGTGCCAGCATCCAGCTGTACACGGGGACCTGCGCCTGCAGTCCGCTGAAGCGGCCCATATCCCGAGTGTGGGCCCGGTCCTGCAGCATGCCGACCAGAAAGAACAACCCGCCGGTCAAGAGCCCGTGGCTGACCATCTGGACGACGGCGCCGTTCAGCGCCAACTGGCGCGCACCGGGATCTTCGAGGAGGGCCCAGGCACCCACGGCGAGCAGGACGTAACCCATGTGGTTGACGGAGGTGTACGCCACCAACCGTTTCAGGTCGCGCTGCGCGAGCGCGGCCAGCGCCCCGTAGACCAAGGTGAGAAGCGCCAAGGCCACGAGGCACCCAGCCGTAGCGCCGTGTCGTCTCGGGGAGTACCCGGAGCATCACGGCCACCAGGCCGTAGGCCCCCATCTTCAGCTGGACCCCGGCGAGCATGACGCTGCCCTCCGTGGGTGCCTCCACGTGGGCGTCGGGCAGCCAGTTGTGCAGGGGAACGATGGGCAGCTTCACCCCGAACCCGATGACCAGTCCGAGCAGGGCGAGACCGGCGCCCGCCCCGGTGAGGGGAGGATGGGCGGCCATGGCGTCCAGGGAGAACGTCCGGGGGGAGGTATGCAGGTAGAGTCCCGAGGAAGGAGAGGAGCATCGCCAGGCTACCCGCCCGGGTGTAGAGGAAGAACTTCAGTGCCGCGTAACGCCGGCGCTCGTGCCCCCAGACACCTACGATGAAGTACATGGGCACCAGGCCGACCTCGAAGAAGAGGTAGAAGAGCAGCAGGTCGCGGGAGACGAAGACGCCGATCAGACCGGTGGTCATCAACAGGAAGAGGAAGGCGTGCCCGCGCACGCGGTCGCGCTGGGGCAGGACGTAGACCATGACCACGGCCGCGAGCAGCGCCGTCAGGGCCACCAGAGGCAACGAGATACCGTCGACGGCCACGTCGTAGCGGGCCCCCAGCGACGGGATCCAGGCGGTGTCCATCCGCCACTGCAGCCCACTCCGCCCCCTGTCGAACCCGGCGATGACGATGGCAACCAGCACCAACTCCACCAGACTGGTCGCCAGGGCGACGCGCCGGGCCCAGTCCGGCCGGCCGGCGGGTAACGCCAGCACCACCAGACCGCCGACCAAGGGGAGGAAGATCACCGCGCTCAGCATCGTGTCACCGCCACCAGACGTAGCTCAGTAGGACAGCCGCTCCCAGCCAGAGGAAGAGAGCCAAGGTGTAGAGATAGACTCGCCCGCTCTCGGCCCCGCGGAGAAGGCCTCCCCCCCGGGACAGCGTCCGACCCAACCCGTCGCCCCCCGGAGCGAACGCACCGTCCTCGACTTGGTCGACCAGCCGAGCCGCGGCCAGACCCCCGCCGCCGGCGGCGAGGGCACCCCGGTCCAGGCCACCCTCGAGTCGGTCGACCACGCCGGCCGCGTGACGCGCCCAGCGACCGGCGGCGCCGGCGGCGCCGTCCAAGAGGAGCTCTACGCGGTCGACCGCGCCGGCCAGCGCCAGGACCAGCCGACCGGGTCCGACGACCGCACCCTTCGACCGCCCCCTGGAGGGGCCGTGCGAAGGGGGCCAGCGGCGCGACCGGCCCCCGGCGGCGGACCAACAGACCCCCGGCGGCAAGACCGGCCAGCGCCATGGCCACGGCGCCCAGCGCCAAGCCACCCCGGCCCCGGGCTCCTCCGGGTAGGGGAGGACCTCGGTCCCCCAGGCCTGCAGGAGGACCCCCACGCCCACCGCCGCGATGGCCAGGCCGGCCAGGCCGGCGAGCATCGGCCTCCCGGGATCGGTGGCCTCCGGCTCGGGCGCCCCCGGCCAGCGGAAGAGGACGGCGGCGGCGGCCCGTCCCATGTAGAGCCCGGCGAGGCCTATCAGGCCCAGGACGACCGCTCCCAGCCAGGGGCCATGACGGACCGCCGCCGCCAGCAGGAGTTCCTCACTCCAGAAACCGGCGAACGGGGGGATCCCGGCCAAGGCCAGGCCCGAGACGGCCAAGGCGGCCGAGGTCACCGGCATGCGCCGCCAAAGGCCTCCCAAGTGGCGCAGGTCGCGGCTGCCCGCACCGTGGTCCACCGCGCCGGCGGCCAGGAACAACCCCGCTTTGAAGCTGGCCTGCGTCGCCAGGTGGAAGGCGGCACCGAGCGGAGCGGCGACTCCCAGAGCCAGGACCATCTCTCCCAGCTGGGAGGCCGTCGACCAGGCCAGCACCCGCTTCAGATCCATCTGGACCGTGGCGATCACCGCCGCCAGGAGGGCGGTCCCCAGACCCACCCAGAGCAGCACGCTCAGCGTGGCGGGCGCCGCCTGGAACAGAGGAAAGAGCCGCAGTACCAGGAAGACCCCGGCCGCGACCATCGTGGCCGAGTGGATGAGGGCCGAGACGGGCGTGGGCCCGGCCATCGCGGCGGGAAGCCAGGCGGTCAGAGGGAGTTGGGCGCTCTTGCCCACCACCGCCCCGAAGAGGAGCAGTGTCACCAGCGTCAGCTCCGCTCCGGTCAGCGCCCCCGTCTGCGCCTGGCCGAGGACCTCGGCGATGGCCGCCGTCCCGGTCCGGTCCACGAGGAACAGCCAGCCGAGCAACAGACCCAGGTCGCCGAACCGCGTCACGACGAAGGCGAGGAGCGCCGCCCGCCGCGCAGCAGGTTCCTGGAAGTGGAAGCCGATCAGGAGGAAGGAGGCGAGACCCACGGCCTCCCAGGCGGCGAAGAGAAGCACCAGGGAATCGGCCAGCACCAAGGTGAGCATGGCCCCGATGAAGAACGAGAGCCCCGCGAAGAAACGGGTCCGCCCGGGCCCTTGCAGTACCCGATCGCGTACACCACCACCGCCAGTGAGACTGCGGACACCAGCAACGAGGCGAACCACGTCAGCCCGGTCAGCTCGAGGCCCACGGGCAGCGAGCGGCTCCCGCTCACCAGCCACTTCATGCCGATCGCGGTCTCGCTGCCGGTGAGGACCAGCACGCCCGCCAGGGAGAGGGCGGTGGCGGCGGCCGTCGCCCAACCGGCCCCGGATCCGGGGTGACCCCCGCCCCGAAGCGCGGTCGCCGTCAGCACGAGACCGACGCCGAGGGGCAGCAGAGGGACGAGGAGCAAGATCAGGCTCACGCGGCCCCCCTAGCCCCGCAGATCCTGGTACTGGTCCACCTGCACGGTCCGCCGGTTGCGGAAGAGGAGCATCATGATGCCCAGCCCGATCCCCATCTCCACCGCCCCGACGGTCACGATGATGATGGTGAAGATCTGGGCCGAGTAGTCGCCGGGGGCGACGAAGCGCCAGAAGGTGACGAGATTGAGCCCGATGGCGTTGAGCAGCACTTCGATCCCCATGAGGATCATGACGGCGGAGCGCTGGGCCACGATGGCGTAGACCCCTATGCCGAACAGGCCGGCGGATACGATCAGGTAGGCCTCGATGGGGACGCTCAACGTCCGTCCTCGCCCGGCCGGTCCCCGTGCGAGGCCAGCACCTCGGTCTCGACGCCCGCTGCGGAAGGCACAAACGCGTCGGCCGACGGCGGGCGGTCCTCGGCGATGGGGGGCGGAGGCGCGTCGCTCGTCACCGGCACGGCGCGCGACGCCGGGTCGGGGTACGAACCCGGCCGGGCCAGGAGCACGGCGCCGAAGATACCGATCAGTATGAGCAGGCCGGCCCCCTCGAAGGCCATCATGTACTTGCCCATGAGAAGCTCGCCCACCCGGCGGGCCGAGTCGGGGTCGGGAACCTGAGCTGCGACCGGCCAGGCCGGTCGCAGCAGGATCAACAGCATCAGGCCGACGCCCAGCACGCCGCCGAGCAGGGCCGCCCAGCGCTTCACCGGCGTGGTCATGCTCATGTCCGCCATGGACATGCCGCCGTGGCCCTCCTGTTCACCGCCCGCCATGCCTTCCATGCCGTCGTCGCCCTCGTGCCCGCCGCCCGCCATCGTGGCCACCACCGTGGCCTTCGTGCCCGCCGCCCGCCATGCCCTCCATGCCCTCGTGGCCCTCGTGCCCACCGCATGCCGCCGTGACCCTCGTGGCCGCCGGGCCTGTCGCCCATGCCCTCGTGGCTTTCGTGCGCCCCGGCTGTCATCCCCTCCATGGGACCACCGTCAGCGGGCTGATCGGACTCCTCCTCGTTGGGCGTCAGACCCAGGCTGAAGGCGCGTTCTACCGGCGAAAGCCCTTCCATCCCGGCCATCATGCTGCCGCCCGGGTCGTGACTGAACAGGACCATGAAGAGGATCATGACCAGCATGCCGCCGATGTACATCATCACCTGGAGCAGGCCGAGCAGGTCGGCCGAGAGCAGCACGAAGAGACCGGCCACCCCGATGAAGGAGGCCATGAGGAAGATGCCGCTGCGGAACATGCTCATGGTGGTGGCCATGCCCAGCGCCCCGGCCAGGGCGATGAAGGCGAGCAGGGCGAAGGCGATCCACTCCATGACGGCGCCCATCCCTCGCCCCCTACCCGGGACCGACGCCCAGCAGGATCAACCCGCCGACCAGGAGGACGTTGGCCAGCCCGACCGGGATCAGGACCTTCCAGGCCAGCTCGAGCATGCGCGCCACCGGCAGCGGTGTGACGTGGGCTGCCCGCCCAGACCATGAAGCCCAGCAGGGCGAAGGTCTTGAGGGCCATCCAGGCGGGACCGGGCAGGACGGGGCCCTGCCAGCCGCCCAGGAAGAGCACGGCTCCCATCGCCGCCACGACCAGGAGCGTGCCGGAGAGCGCCACGCGCCAGAGCACCGCCTGCCAGCCGGCGGACGACCCATACACGCCGTGAGCGATGGAGGCGGAGAACGGCTCGATGAAGGGCGCCCGATAGGCCTGCATCAATCCGGTCACCAGGTAGAGCACGAAACCGAGCGGCTGCAGCACCACGAACCACAGGTCCTGCTGTGCCCGGACGACCGCGACGGTCGAGAGCGAGCGGGCCATCATGACGGCGCCGATGTAGGCGAGGCCCAGGGGTACCACGTAGGCCACGAGCTGAGCAGTCGCCCGGTAGTACACCTCCACCGACGCGCGGGTGTTCGCCCCCCAGCCGGCCAACGAGAGCCCCAAGACCACGAAATCCACCACGACGATGAAGTAGAAGAGCCCGATGCCCAGGTCGCGCCCCACCAGGCCATCGTCCAAGGGAATCACGACCGCGGCGAACACCACCCCCAGCAGGGCCATCACCGGCCCGGCCGGACGGAGCCAGCGGTCCGGTCCCGCCGCCGCTGTCACCGGGCCGCGCACGCCGACCGGCGCGGCCGGCCCCGCTTCCGGCGCCGAGCGCACCGCCCTCGGCTCCAGAAGCCAGGTCAGCGTCGCGCACCAACTCCAGCGCCGCCAGTACGGCGGCGGCCCTCGCTACGGTCTGCACCGTGGGCCTCGCCGCGTTCGAGTCCGCCGCCTCACTCCCACCGCAGGCCCCCCATCTTCCAGGCGTAGGCGATGCCGGCCGAGAGGATGGCGATGAAGACCAACATGTCCAGGAAGGCCTCCAGCCCGAGGTCCGCGAACACCACCGCCCACGGGTACATGAAGATCATCTCCATGTCGAAGGAGAGGAAGATCAGGGCGTAGACGGGGAAGCCGAAGCGGTAGGAGGCCCAGGCGGCCGGCACCCGCTCTACGCGGACCGGCGGCCGGTAGGCCGCCGCCAGCAACAGGGAAAGGCCCGTACCCACCAGAGCCAGGAGCCCGACGAGGGCGTAGTCGCCGACGATCTGTCCCTGCACCGTCCTCCCCTCGGTTCCACCGCACTTGTCGGCCGTTACCCGAGGCCAAGCGATGCGTACGCCCGCGACGGCCCCGCTCAGGGGTCTGCCCGGACGAGGATGAGCGGCCATCCGAAAGCCGACTGTCGGCCTGGTCGGCCTGTCGTCCGGGTCACGGAACATGCGTGCGATGGGGACGTCCGTCGAGGAGTGCAGCAGGATGGATAGTCCGATCGTGAGGGCGATGAAGTGGAACATCTCACGGCTGTGGGGCGCCCCGCTGGTGATGATGAGCAGCGCGAAGATCAGGGAGGCGAAGCCCTTGGGACCGAACCAGGCAACGGTCACCCATTCGCGCCGGGTCAGGTGTGTTCCCAGCAGGGGAAGCACGAGGGCGATCGGTCGCACCAGGAGCACCGCGGATCCGGCGAAGACGTAGGCCTGCCAGGGGACGCCGTGACCGATGACATCGGTCGCCAGCAACGAGCCGAACACCAGCACCGACGCCAGCTTGAAAAGTTCGGCCACCAGGTCGCCGAACCGGTGGAAGGCGTGGCGCGCGCGCGGACTGTAGGCGTTGATGACGATGCCGCCGACGAAGGCGGCCAGGAAACTGTTGGCGTTCGTCATGGCTTGGTCATGGCGAGCAGCAGCAGTCCGATGGCGAAGCCGTAGAGCGGCAGGTACGACTCCGTGGCGTTCAGACGGTCGCTCTTTGCCACCAAAGCAGCGCGAACGGTACGATGCACCCGACCGCGAGACCCAGACCCAGCTCTCCCAGGACGACCGGCAGGTGCGGACGGCTTCCGCTGGCGGCCGTCGAGCAGAACGAGCACGATCGGCAGGGCGAGACCGTCGTTCAGTCCGCTCTCGACGTTGAGCAGGTGCCGCACGCGGGGGGGCACCTCCTCCCGCCCCACGATGGCGGCGGCGAAGACCGGGTCCGTGGGGCTGAGAGCCGCGCCCACCAGCAGTGCTTCGATCCAGGTGAACGGGCCCAGCACGTGAGCCAGCAATGCCCCGCAAGACAAGCGTGAGAGGCAGACCGATGAACAGCGCCCTCGTCGGCAGGCTCCATCGCTCTCGGAAGTAGTGGAGTTGGACCCTCATGCCATCGGTGAACAGCACCGCGAAGAGGGCCAGTTCGGCAAGCCCGAGGACGATGGGGTCCCCCGGCTCTTCGGGCATGGCATCCAACAGCACGCCGCCGGTCAGGAACCCGACCGCCAGGAACAGGACGGCCGTGGAGAGGATGGTGCGGTCGGCGACCTCCGAGATGAGGACCGCCGCCACCAGAGTCAACGAGAAGATGAGGAGTACGTTCATGGTAGCCGCCAGGTTCGCGTCGCTTTCGGAGTGGGCACAGTAGAACGTAACAGGCGCGACAAGCCCGCCGCGGACAGACGGGCGGGCGTCGCCCCTATGGCACTGATGACCATGGAGGACGAGATGGAAACCACAACCGCAGAACGTGCAACGTTCCGGGTAGAACGGGACGAAGTCATCTCCGCGACCTATCGAGCAGGTCTTCACCCGACTGGCGGACATCTCTCACTACAGCGATTGGATGTCTCGCCGAGGGGTGTTCAAGGAGAGCACCCAGTGCTCGGAGGGTCCCGTGGGCGTCGGCACCACGTTCATCGACGAGGGGCGGATGGGGACCTTCCGAGGGGAGGTGGTGGAGTACGAACCGCCTCAGCATGTCGCCTACCGGGAGGAGTTGCGCTGGTTCGGGATGCCCGTGGCCGAGGCACTCGCGGTCTACGACCTGGAACCGACGTCTGACGGCACGGTCGTGCACCACGTCGGCGAGTCCACCCTGTCCGGCGTCTTCCGCTTCATGAAACCGATGGTCGGGGTGATCGCCCGTGGAGAACGCCGACGGACCGTCGACTCGCTGAAGCGCTCCTTTGAAGGAGGAAAGTGACCTCGCGGTCGACTGGCGACCGCCGGCGTGGAAGCCGGGTAGCCGATGGAGCAGGTCGACGTCGCCATCGTCGGAGCCGGACAGGCCGGCTTGGCCCTCAGTCATGAGCTCTCCGCCGCCGGAGTCGAGCACGTCGTGCTCGAGCGCGGGAGCGTGGCCGAGACGTGGCGGCGCCGCTGGGATAGCTTCTGCTTGGTCACCCCCAACTGGACGGTGAGGCTGCCCGGCCGCCCCTACTCGGGCCCCGACCCCGACGGCTTCATGCCGCGAGACCAGATCGTCGCCACGTTGGAGGACTATGCCCGCAGTTTCGGAGCGCCCGTTCACGAGGGCGTCTCGGTCGACGGGGTGGAATCGCGGCCCGGCGGCGGCTTCATCCTGCGTACCACGGCCGGCGATCTGAGCAGCCGTGCCCTGGTGCCGGCCACCGGCGCCTTCCAACGGCCACACCGGCCGGCGGCCGCCGACTCCCTCCCTCAGGACCTTGTCCAGCTGGACGTGGACGCCTATCGCAATGAAGCCGCCCTGCCGCCGGGCAAGGTGCTGGTGGTGGGCAGCGGCCAGTCCGGCGCGCAGATCGCCGAGGACCTACGCGTAGCGGGGCGCGAGGTGGTGCTGGCCTGTGGCAAGGCGCCCTGGGTGCCGCGCCGCCTGGGCGACCACGACATCGTGTGGTGGCTGGCCAACGTGGGGTTCTTCGCGCAGACGGTCGAGGCTCTCCCCTCGCCGGCGGCGCGCCTAGCCGCCAACCCCATAGCCACCGGCCACGACGGCGGTCACGACCTGAACCTGCGCACTCTCCAGGCGCTGGGAGTCACCCTGGCCGGGCATTTCCTGGGGGCGGAGGACGGTCAGGCCCACTTCGCGCCGGATCTCGAGGAGAGCGCCGCCTGGGGGGACCAGCGCCTGCGCGAACTGATGGACCTGATCGAGCGGTTCGCAGCCGAGCGCGGACTCGATCTCCCGTCCCTGGAGCTGCCGCCGCCCCTTGCCGACCACCCACCGGAGTCGCTGGATCTCTCCGACTTCGGAGCCGTCATCTTCGCGGGCGGCTACCGCCCGGACTACCGCTCCTGGCTACCATGGCCCGACGCGTTCGACGAGTTCGGGTTCCCGCTCCAGCGAGACGGCGTCAGCAGGGTGGTCCCCGGACTCTTCTTCGTAGGCATCCCCTTCTTGCGCACGCGAAAGTCCTCCCTCTTCATGGGGGTGGCCGGAGACGCGGCCATCGTCGCCGGCCGCGTGCGCGCATTCCTCAGGGGCGAACGGCCGCAGGGCTGAGAGCCGGGGTAGGCAATTTGCGACAAGGCTGATGGGCCCGCGTTGCACGGACTCGGCTTCTACGCCCACTACTACCAGCAATCGGCCGCCAGACAGCCGCACGCGGACTTTCTGCCGGCTCTCTCCGCCGCCCGTCCGTCGACCCTGGTCATCAAGGGTCGCTGCGACTACCTCTCGTGGTCATCGGCCGTGGCCTATCGACGCGCGCTGCCCGCCACGCCGCTCGTCTACCTGCAGGGCTCAGGACACAACGCTTACCAAGACGAGCCGGAGAAGTACATGGCGACGGTGCGAGCCTTCCTGCTCAACCGACGCCTGCCCGAAGTCCCGTACAATGGGGAGCAGGCACCGCACGGCTACGAGGGACCGTCGTGAGTCGGCCGTCGTGAGCCGACCAGGGCCGTCGTGAGCCGACCCTTCCCAACAGAAAGGCCGCCTTTCGGCGGCCTCACTCATGGAGGTAAGGGGACTCGAACCCCTGGCCTCAACGCTGCCAGCGTCGCGCTCTCCCAGCTGAGCTATACCCCCGAGCGAATGGGCATTATAGCCCCTGGCTCAGGGCGGCGCAACCGTCAGGCCGGCCCCTCCCGGAGCCGCCGCCGCAGTCGGACGCCGCCATCCATGGGCGCGAGGGCGACGATGTGGTCGCCCGCCTGCAGCCGGGTGTGTCCCCGGGGGACCAGGGTCCGGCCCTTGCGCTCGATCGCTACCAGCAGCGACTCGGGCGGGGGTTGCAGCTCGCGCAGGGTCCTGCCCACAGCGCCGTCGTCCTTGCTGATGTCGAACTCGACCAGCCGGGAGCGGGTCACCCCCTCCAGCCGCCCCCGTCGTCCCCGGCGCTCCCGCTCGTGCCGGGACGAGAAGGCGCTGCCCAGAGCCCCGATGATGTCCCCCCGGCGCAGGACGCCCAGGATCTGCTTGGGATCGTCGCGGTCGACGACGGGGATGCGGCCCACGTTCAGGCCGCCGGCCCGCCTAAGGACCTCCTCCAGCGACTCATCCGGGAACGCGACCATGAGATTGGTCTTGTAGATGTCGCTGACAACGCTGTCCTCGGAGCCGTTCGCCAGAGCGCGTTCGAGGTCCTCGATGGTCACGATCCCTGTCAAGCGGCCCTCGTCATCGAGTACCGGCACCCCGTGATGCTTGGTCGTCTCGAAGAGGTCGGCCAGTTCGGTCAGAGTGGTATCCGGCCGGACGGCTCCCATGCGGTTCATCGGCGTCATGATCTCGCCAACCGGTATCCGCTCCATCTGCGTCATCCGGTGACGGCCGCGGAAATCGATGCCCTTGCGCACGAGCTTGAGGGTGTAGATGCTCTCCGGCTCGGCCCAGCCGGCCAGCACGGTGGCGACGACGGTGGCGAACATCAGGGGCACCATGATGTTGTAGTCCAGGGTCATTTCGAACAGGATGATGATGGCGGTGATGGGAGCCCGGGCGGCGGCGGCGAAGACCGCGGCCATCCCGACCGTCGCGTAGGCGCCGCTGTTGGCCACCACGCTGGGGAACAGGTGGTGCGCGACGGTCCCGTAGGCTCCGCCCACCACCGCTCCCAGGAAGAGTGCCGGAGCGAACACCCCGCCGGAGGCCCCCGAACCCAGGGTGAGCGAGGTGGCGAGTATCTTGGCGACGATCAGCACCAGCAGGATCTTGAGGGCGATCGAACCATTCAGGGCCTCCGCGATCACCGGAAAGCCGGTGCCGAACACCCGCGGCACGAAGTAGCCCACCACGCCCAACGCCAGACCGCCCACTGCCGGCTTGAGATAGGGGGGGAAGCGCCACTCGTCGAAGGCGTCCTCGGCGAAGTACAACGTTCGGACGAAGGCGCCGCCCGCCAGGGCGGCCACCAGCCCCAGGACCACGTACAGAGGCAACTCCCAGGCACTCTTCAACTCGTAGGCGGGGACGGCGAAGGCCGGATGGTTGCCCAGGAAGAAACGGCTGACGATGCTGGCCGAGACCGAAGCGAAGACCATGGTGCTGAACGCCTGGACGGTGTATTCGCCCAGCAACACCTCGAGGGCGAACATCACGCCGGCGATGGGCGCGTTGAAGGTGGCCGCTATCCCCGCGGCCGCGCCTGATCCGATCAAGGCGATGATACGGGGCTGACTGAGGCGGAAACGCTGGCCCAGCACCGAACCGAACGCAGCGCCGATCTGGACGATGGGCCCTTCCCGCCCGACCGAGCCGCCGGACCCGATGGTGATGGCCGAGCCGACCGCCTTGACGGCGATGACGACGGGACGGATGCGGCCCCCCTTGGTGGCCATCGCCTGCATCACCTCCGGCACGCCGTGACCCTTGGCCTCGGGCGCGAGGAAGTGGACCAACGGACCGACCAGCAAGCCGCCGACGAGCGGCAGGAGGATGACGTAGCCGCGGCCCAGGAAGCCGAAGGCGTGGGCGCCGCCGTCGAAGAAGAGCCGGGTGGTCCAACCGATGACCCAGATGAAAACGACGGCTCCGAACCCACCCCCGGTGCCGACCACCGCGGCCAGGGTGAGCATCACGGCCGTGTCCGACGCCCAGAAGCGTGCCAGCATCCGGCGAATGCGGCCCGGGGCGAGGGGCTCGCCCCTCTGGGGGCCCAGCGCGCCCGCCGGGCCCGCCATCTCGCCCCCCGTGTCGGTCTCCTCCATCCTCCCGTCAGGCAAGCTCTTCCTCCGCTCCAGGTACGTCTCGACGTTTGAACTTAGAGCCCAAGACGCGCAATTTCAAGGATGGAGGAGCCCGGGCGGCCCGCGGACCTCTCCCCTCAGGCCGGGAGCACCGCCGGCGGCAGGGGGTCCTCCCCGCGCCAGCGCCGCGCCTGGGCCTGCATCACGCCCGCCAGGGAGTGCAGCTGCTGTCGGGTGCTTCTGATCCACCGCGCATCATTGCCGCCCTCTTCCACCAGCGCCCTCAGGTAGTGGAGCATGGGCTCGGAGCGGAGCCGGGCCGCGTAGGGCGCGAGGGTCTCCAGCGTGGCCAAGATGTCTTCGCGAAGCGGGCCGTGCAGCGCGGTCCGGGGGTCCAGATAGGTGCCGTCCAGACCGAAGCGACAGGCCACGAAGCGATTGTACGTGTAGACCAGATAGTCGTCCTCCGAAGGCTCGTGGGCCGCGTCTCCAGCAGGTACAGGGAGAGTGCCTGCATGTAGGCCGCCAGCACGGCCGCCCGCTCGACCGTCAGCGGGGTGTCGCAGACCCGCACCTCGACGGTGCCGTACTCCGGCTTCGGCCGGATGTCCCAGTAGAAGTCCTTCATGCTGGCGACGATGCCCAACTCCTCCATCTTCTCGAAGTAGGCGCGAAAGTCATTCCAGCGCAGCAGGCTGGGCGCGCGGCCGGACAGGGGAAAGGCGAACACCGAGTTCAGACGCGAGGAGTCGAAAGCCGTCTCCGCCCCTTGGAAGAAAGGCGAGCTGGCGGACAAAGCGATGAAGTGAGGCACGTACCGGGAGAGTGAGTGCAGCAGGTACATGGCATCGTCGCCCGAGGGGCAACCGATGTGCACGTGCTGCCCGAAGACCGTGAACTGCTTGGCCAGGTAGCCGTAGAGCTCCGAAAGATGGCTGAAGCGAGGCGTCTCGACGATACTGCGGTCGCTCCAATGCTGAAAGGGGTGCGACCCTCCCCCGCAGACGACTAGGTTGAGCAGGTCCGCCGCCGCCAGCAGGTCGTCCCTGACCGCGCGGAGTTCGCC
Source organism: uncultured Actinomycetota bacterium (assembly GCA_963796315.1). Classification (GTDB taxonomy): domain Bacteria; phylum Actinomycetota; class Thermoleophilia; order RBG-16-64-13; family RBG-16-64-13; genus CAWCLH01. The sequence continues at coordinate 153,569 of CAWCLH010000020.1, read as the reverse complement.
GACCAAGGACTCGAGGTCGTCGTGCACGGAGGTGCTCACCTCGATCATGCTCTGGGTGATTTCCGGCTTGACCTCACCGGCGTGTCTCCGTCGAGAGAGCAGGGAGATCAGGTCTGGCGCTCCTCGGGTGAGATCGAAGTCGTGCGGCGAGAGCAGCTGCAGTTCGAGCTCGACGCCCAGCGAGCAAGACTCCGACTCCTTGAAGGGGACCAGGGCCATCGGTCACCTCACTCCGGTCGGCTCTCGCCCGATGCGACCAGGGCCACCCTGGTCAGGAGCGGCCCCCCCAGTCCCAAGAGGACGACCGCTGCGACGACGACCACCAGCAGGTTGGTGGGGAAGTCCGGGTAGATGCCGCTGGTGTCCTGCACCAAGACGATCGCCAAGCCGGACATGGGCGCGAGACCCAGTCCCAGCAGCGTCCCCTTGCGCGGGGCGAGCCCAGAAGGCCGCGCCGTGACGACGACGGCGAACCACTTGGCCACCAGGCGGGCTCCCACGAACGCCAGCGCGGCCGGCAGTGCATCCGCGAGCGTCCCAGGATCCAGGCCGGCCCCCACCAGCGCGAACAGCACCACCATCGAGATGGAGACGATGGTGGTGAAGTGGTTGGGCAACACGTGGAGCCAGTCGACGAGGCTCTTGGCGAAGATCCCGAAGCACAGCAGGGTCAGGAACACGGAGGCCTGGAGTGTGTCGGCGACGGCAATCAGGAGGACGACCAGTCCGAGCACCAGCAGCAGTTGGGTGTCCTCGTGACGGCGGAACGACCCGGGGACCAGGCGCGCCCCGAGCGCACCCGCCAGCGCCAGCCCCGCCGATCCCAGGATGAGGTAGAGGGGGTGGAGCCCGATGGTGATCGGCGTGCCCTTGTATTCCAGGTGCAGCCACGCCAGCCACATGGTGATGGCGAAGACGGCGTACATGCTGTTGAGCGCGGTCAGCATCAGCAGGCGCTCGGTCACCTGCCCCTGCGCGCGCAGCTCTCGGGTGAGTTGGACGATGACGGCAGGGGAGGTCGAGATGGCGATGGCCGCGGCTGCGGCCGCGTAGATGGAATCCATGCCTGTCAGACGAAGTGCCACGAACACCAGGACCGCCGTCAGGCCAGCTTCGAACAGGCTGGCCGCCAGCAACCAGGGATTGCGTCGCAGCCACGAGAGGTCCAGGCGCCACCCCAGCTCGAACAGCAGCAGGCCAAGCGTCACGTCGATGACCGGTCGCATGCTTCGCAGGGTCTCCACGCTCAGCAGCCCGATCGGGTACGGCCCGAGGGCCAAGCCGGCGACGATCCAGCCCACCAGCCGAGGCAGACGCAGCAGGCGGGCCCCCACCTCCCCCAGAAAGGTGGCAGCGAGAAGCAGCAGTGCGAACCAGCCCAGCTGGCCGAAACTAAGAGGCCATCCGGGGAGAAAGGGGAACAGGGTCGATCCGCTCATGGAGTCCTCCCCGGGGTGGGCGATCCTCTACTCGACGCGCTCCAGGGGGGCGTCTTTCCAGAGGACGTCCAGGCGGTAGAACTCCCGGGCCTCGGGCGTGAACACATGCACCACGAAGTCGAGGTAGTCCAGGAGGATCCACTCCGCGCCCGCCTCGCCTTCAACATGGCCGGGCAGACCGCCATCCTCCCGTTTCAGCCTCAGGCCGATCTCCTCGGCGATACGGCGCGTCTGACGCGTGCTGCGCCCGGTGCAGATCAGGAGGTAGTCGGTGTAGCTGATCAGCTCGCGCATGTCGAGGATACGGATGTCCTCCGCCTTGAGGTCGGCGGCGGTCCGCGCGGCCAGCAAGACGCGCTCGTGGATCCGCGCCGACTCCTCGGCCCCGCGGGGCGGACGCGGCTCGTCGCGGATGGGAACGCCTCCGCTCAGGGGTTCGCCTTCCGGGCCACGCTCGGGGTGGGCGTCTTCGGGACGGGGCTGGGGGCTCTCTGGCACGATCTAGGTCACTCCCACTCGATGGTGGACGGCGGCTTGCTCGAGATGTCGAGGGCGACGCGATTCACCCCGGGCACCTCGTTGATGATGCGGCTGGAGATGCGCTCCAGGACGTCGTAGGGAATGCGGGCCCAGTCGGCCGTCATGGCGTCGTCGGAGGTGACGGCCCGGATGACGATGGGGTAGGCGTAGGTGCGCTCGTCGCCCATCACTCCCACGCTGCGGACCGCCGGGAGCACGGCGAAGGACTGCCACAGTTCTCGGTACAGGCCGGCGCGCCGCACTTCCTCCAGCAGGACGGCGTCCGCCTCCCGGAGGACGCGCAGGCGTTCCTCGGTGACCTCGCCGATGATGCGGATGGCGAGACCCGGGTCCGGGGAACGGCTGGCGCCAGACCATGCTCTCCGGCAGGCCCAGTTCCTCCCCCACCACGCGCACCTCGTCCTTGAAGAGCATGCGCAGGGGTTCCACCAACGCGAACTCCATGTCCTCGGGCAGGCCGCCCACGTTGTGGTGCGACTTGATCTTGGCCGCGTCGCGGGTGCCCGACTCGATGACGTCGCTGTAGAGCGTGCCCTGCACCAGGAACTTCACGCTGCCCAGCCTGCCCGCCTCGTCCTCGAAGACCCGGATGAACTCCTCACCGATGATCTTGCGCTTGCGCTCCGGATCCTCGACGCCGGCCAGGCGCGTGAGAAAGCGCTCCTGCGCCCGCACGTGGACCAAGGGGACGTGAAAGTGGTTGACGAAGGCGTCCTCCACCTCGACGCCCTCGTCCCGGCGCATCAAGCCCGTGATCGACGAAGATGCAGGTCAGCTGGTCGCCGATCGCCTTGTAGGTGAGCAGGGCGGCGACGGCCGAATCCACCCCGCCGGAGAGACCACACACCACCCGGGCGTCGCCTACCTGCGCCCGGATGCGGCTCCACCGCCTCCTCGATGATGGAGACCGGCGTCCAGGTCGGCGCGATGCCACACACCCGGTAGAGGAAGTTCTTCAGAAGCTCCTGGCCGTGCGGGGTGTGGCGCACCTCGGGATGGAACTGGACGCCGTACAGCTTTGCCTCCGGGTCCTCCATCGCGGCCACCGGCAGGTCGCGGCTGCGGGCGGTCAGGATGAAGCCAGGCGGTGGCTCCAGCACCGAGTCGCCGTGGCTCATCCAGGCGGAGGCCTCCCGCGGCAGGTCGGCGAACAGCGGGCTGTCCGAGACCACCTCCACCATCGTGCCCCCGTACTCCGCCTTGGAGACGTTGCTCACCCGCCCCCCGCGGAGGCTGGCCAGGAGCTGCAACCCGTAGCAGATGCCCAGGATCGGCACGCCCAAGTCGAGCAGCTCCGCAGAGATGCGGGGCGCGCCCGGCTCGTTGACGCTGCGGGGTCCACCGGACAGGATGAGCGCGGCCGGCGCGAGGCGCCGCAACGTCTCGATGGGCGTGTCGTAGGGGAGCAGTTCCGAGTACACGCGGCACTCGCGGACACGCCGCGCGATCAGCTGCGCGTACTGTCCTCCAAAGTCGAGGACGAAGACCCTCTCTTTCGGTTCGGGCAGGCTCACCGGCCGGCCACCTCCTCGATCTCCACGGCATCGACCAGCTGGCGGACCGCACTCCGGTTCGATCAGGCCGGCCCCGTAGCGAAGCGCGTTGGCGGCGCCGCAGGCCAGGCCGAAGCGGAGGCAGTCCACGGCGGGATCCCCTTCGAGCAGTCTGGCCGCGTAGCCGCCCACCAGTGCGTCGCCCGAGCCGACGGTGGATAGCGCCTCCACTCGGGGGGCCCGCGCCACGACGGTCACCGACCGGCCGTCCTCGTTGAACTCGGCGACACAGCCGTGGCCGTAGGTGACCACCGCCGAACGGGCCCCCAGCTCGCGCAGGCCGGCGGGGGCGTGGACCAGGTCTTCCTCGCCGCTGAACTCGTAACCGATCACCATCTCCGCCTCCACCTGGTTGGGGAAGACCACGTCGGGCCCGGCCTTGATGCCCTGGCGGAGCGGCTCGCCATACGTGTCGAAGAGCACGGCGATCCCGTGGGCTTTCACCTGCGCGATCAGCTGCGCGTAGATGGCGACGTCGACCTTCCTGGGCAGGCTTCCGGCCAGCACGACCACGTCGGCCGCCTTGCACAGGTAGTCGAGCTTCTCCAGCATCAACTCCAGCTCGTTCGGCTGGATCTGCGGCCCGTACTCGTTGATCTCGGTGGCCACGTTGGTGGTGGGGTCCAGGACGGCGGTCGAGGTGCGCGACTCGGCCTCGATCCGGACGAAGTCGGAGAGGATCCCCTCCCGGTTCAGGTCGGCGACGATCCGGTCACCGGTACGCCCGCCGGCGAAGCCGGTCGCGATCACGGGTTGGCCCAGCAACTTGACCACGCGGGCGACGTTGACGCCCTTGCCGCCCGGGAGCGTCAGGGTGTCCGTGGCCCGGTGCCGGAACCCCACGGAGAAGTTGGGCACGGCCAGGGTCCGATCCAGCGCCGCGTTGAGCGTCACCGTCACGATCACTGAACAAAGCCCCCTCGAACGGTGCGGTGGCGCGTCACAGGACGGCCTGCACCCACTGCACGAAACGCTGCCAGAAGTACCGGACCTTGACGCCCAGGGTGGGCTGCTCGACGGAACGCAGCGCCACCAGGTTGACCTCCCCCAGCGGCTCGCCCGTCCTTCTCCCCCAGATACCGCACCTTGCCCAAGACCGAGCCTTCGTCCACGGGAGGCACCAACGCCGCGGGGTAGTCCACGTCGTGGGACACCTGCTCGCCCACGTAGACGGTACGCACCAGGCTCCGGTCGGTCACCAACGGCAGCTTCCCATCCAGCTGGTACGGGATGTCCAGCGAGGCGAAGCGGGTGCCCTTCTCGACCAGCACGACCTTCTTGTAGCTGGAGAACCCGTACTCCAGCAACCGCTTGGAGTCCTGGTCCACCGCCGCCTTGTTGGACTCGCCCAGGACGACGCTGACCAGCGAGACCCCGCCCTTGGAGCCCGAGCCCACCAGGCAGAAGCCGGCCGGCAGCGTGAACCCGGTCTTGACGCCCGTGACGTAGGGGGCCACCCCCAGCAGGGTGTTGTGGTTCTTCAGCACCCGGTCGTAGGGGCGTCCCGGCCAGGGGATGGTGGTCTTCTTGGTCGCCACCAGACGGCGGAAGTCCGGGTTCTTCATGGCGTAACGGGCGAGCGTCGCCAGATCGCGCGCGGACGAGTAGTGGTCCTTGGCGGTCAAGCCATGGGGGTTCTGGAAATGGGTGTTGCTCAATCCCAGCTCTTGGGCCTTCTGGTTCATCAGGCCCACGAAGGCCTCCTGGCTGCCCGCGACCGCCTCGGCCAGATCGGCGGCGGCGTCGTTGGCGCTCTTCACCAGCAGCGCCTCGAGCAACTGCTCCACGGTCAGCTTCTCGCCAGGGACCAGGTAGATCTCCGATTCGCCCGCGGCCGCGGCCTTCTTCGACGCCACCACCACCTTGTCGAGGGGCAGCTTCTCCAGCACCAGGATCCCGGTCATGATCTTGGTGGTCGAGGCCATGGGGCGACGTTCGTCGGCGTTCTTGGCGTAGAGCAGGCGCCCGTCGTCCATGTTGATCAGCACGGCCGCCTTGGCCTGCACGGAAGGCCGCTTCGGCGCCTGCGGTGGCGTGGCGATCGCGGTCCCTGTGGCCCCCGGGGAACTCGCCGAAGGAGTAGGGCGAGAGTGGCGCCGGAGGAGCTCGGCGTCGCGGCGAAGGCGCACTGAAGCGAAGATGAACCAGAGGAGTAACCCAAGCACCGCGACGAGCGGTAACGGCGCCGCTCTCCTCATCCGTGTCGCGGTCATGGCGGCCAGTATACCAGAAGGTTTGGAGGCTTCCGGCCGAGAAACGGTTGGCAAAAAGGCCGCGACAGGCCCGGGCAAGAGGGGGAAATCTCGATGCTATACTCCCGCAGGATCCAGGCGACGGGAGGTGGCGTGATCGGGGCAGTGGCACGGACCGCGTGGTCACGGTTGGTCCACAAGCAACTGCTCTTCCTGTACCCCTTCGTCCTCGGGCTCCTCGAGTCGCTCGGTTTCCTGGCCGTCTACACCGTCGCGGATGGTCGCCTGCGCTGGTCCGACTTTGCCGCGGCGAACGCCCAGCCCTGGGTCTGGCTTCAGGACAACCTGCGACACATCCTCAGCTCCCCCACGACCGTCGTGGTGGCTCTGGTGGTCGGTGTGGTGGTCTGCGTACTGTCGGCCGCGATCCGGGCACCTTTCTTCCGCGCCGTCGTCGGCCCGGGCTATCCGCTGGCGCCGCGCTCGGTCCCCGAGTTGGCTCGGCTCTCCCTCTTCTACCTCGTCTTCAACGCGCTGCTCTACTTGGTGCCGATCCTCTTCGACCCGAAGAGCATCCTCTTCCAGGGAGTGCTCCTGCTCATGCTGATCGTGGCGATCCTGCTGGCCTTCGCCGACTATGCGGTGGTCTTCGAGGATCTGCTGCCACCGCAGGCCGTCCGGCGGAGCATCGGCCTGCTGGCGCGTTCCTGGCCGATCGTCCTCTTCGTCTTCCTGGCCGCTCAACTGGCCTGGACGGGGCTGGCCATTCTCTACGACCGCTACTACGAAGCCGGCACCCGCATCTTCGTGATGCTCCCGGTCAGTCAGTTGCTGCTGGGGGCCTTGTTGCTGACCCTGTTGGACGTGGTGCTCATCTCGCTCTACGCCCTGCTGCGTCGGGATCAGGCGTGACCGGCCCCGGACGTCTGCTGCCCGGCGTACGCGTGGACGAGATGCCCACCCCGTTCCAGGAGCGCGCGGTCGTGCTGTACGTCGGCGGCTGGGGCGGGGCGGAGGTGCGGCCCACCCGGGTCTTCCTCTGGCTGGGACCGCGCGAGGCCGGGCATGAATGGTTGCTTCCCCTCGCCCCGGCGGGTCCCCCTCGCCTGCTGCGCCGGGCCCGGCGGCGCCGCTACCTGTCCCTGGGACGCGGATGGGAGGTCAGCTACCTGGGCAACCCCGGGATCACGCTCGGCCTGGTCGGGTACCGGTTGGTCAAGCGGATGGTGCGCGGGCCGGCCGCGGGGTCGGCGCCGACCTCGGTCGAGCTGGATTCCTCAGTCGCTCGGCGGGATGCGTAACGTCTGACCGATGCGCAGGTTCAACGGGTCGCTGATACCGTTGTATTCCATCAGACGCGTGACCGAGACCCCGTACTTCTCCGCGATGGACACCGGGGAGTCCCCCGCCTTCACCACGTAGGTCTGACCCGCCCGCCCGGTCGTCGTGGTCGCCGCTCGGGTGGTCGCCGTGGCGCGGGCGGTCGTCGTGGTGGTGCGTGCCTTCGTGGTCGTGGTGCCCTTGGAGGTGGAGGTGCTCCTGCCTCGCCCAGCGATATCTCCCGCGTGCTGGTGGTCGTCTCCCGAGTGACGGCACGCTCGCGTCCTCCCAGCACGCCCGAGGCGGCCAGCACCACGACCAGCACGACCACGGCCACGAGAAACGCCGCCGGAGCCAGGTACCGGCTGAGGTCTTTCTCCGGCGGGCTACTCACGGCCTGCCGCCCGCCACAACGCCGTTCGCATGGACTCGGCCTCGGCCCGCGCCGCCTCCAGCCAGTCGCCGCCCCCTGTCGCGGTAGGCGTACAGGATCGCTCGAGACGAGTTGACCACCGCGCCCGTCCCCCCTTGGAACGCCGCGGCCAGGTCGGCGGCGGTCGCCCCCTGGGCGCCGTACCCGGGGACCAGGAACGGCACCCCCGGCAGTCTGCGCCGCAGGTCGGCGACTTGGGCCGGGTGCGTGCCTCCCACGACCGCCCCGACCGCACTGTAGCCGCTCTCCCCCACGGTCCCCTCGCTCCAGCGCCGCACCAGCGCGCCGGCGTGCTGGACGAGCGTCTCGCCCGAGTCCAGCGGCAGGTCCTGCAACTCCGCAGCACTGGGGTTGGAGGTCTTGAGCAGCACGAACACCCCTTTGTCGTCCCTCTCGCGCTCGACGGAGGAAGGGTTCCAACCCGTCGGTGCCCAGCCAGGGGTTCACCGTGATGGCATCGGCGCCGACCCGATCCAGGTGCGCCTGCGCGTAGGCCTCGGCGGTGGAGCCGATGTCGCCCCGCTTCGCGTCGGCGATCACCACGTAGCCCAACTCGCGCGCGATGCGCACCACCTGCTCGTACAAGGAATACCCGGCCGCGCCCTGCGCCTCGAAGTAGGCCAGTTGCGGCTTCACGGCGACGACGACGTCCGCGAGGGCCGGCAAGAGAGTCCGCAGGAACTCCGCGTAGGCGCCGCAGGCGCGGTCGCTCTGGTGCTCGTACCCGATCTCCTCGTGGCGCCTCCTCAGTTCGGGCGGCAGCAACGAGTAGTCCGGGTCCAGGCCCACGACCACGTGCGAGCGCTTCCGCTCGATGGCTTCCAAGAAGTCTGTCGGCGAAGTTGCTCACACAAGAAAAAGGCCGCCCCGGAGCGGCCCTTCCGTCAACGAAGGGAGGCTGACCTACTTCAGTGAGCTCTTGAGAGCAGGCGCCGGCCGAAAACCGCGGTACCTTGCTCGCCGCGATCTCGATCCGCTCCTTGGTCTGCGGGTTGATGCCCTGCCGGCTCTCGCGAGCCTGGACATAGAACTTGCCGAAGCCGGTGAACTGTACATCCTCACCGGACTTCAGCGACTCCTTCACGACCTCCATGAACGCCTCGACCGCCGCGCCGGCGTCCTTCTTGCTCAGGCCGGTCTTCCCCGCCACCTTGTCGATGAACTCTGCTTTGGTCACCGTACTTACCTCCCTTGATTGCACCCTCAGCTTCCCAACTTAGCAGACCCCCACCGACCCAACAAGCATCGGGCGCAACGAGGGTTTACCGCCTTTCTAGGCCTCCTAAGCGGTCTCGCGGCCGCGCGACGAAGCCGTGCCACCGTCTCCGTCAGGGTCCGGCGTGGGCAGGATCCCCAACTCGGTGGACGTGAACAACGGGTGCAGACGCACCCCCTCCGCGGCGGCCGCTGCGCGACCGCCCTCCTCGCGGTCGACGACGCAGTAGAGGTCCTCCACCACCAGGCCCGCGTCGCGCAGCCTGCCCACGGCAGAGAGGGCCGCGCCGGCCGAGGTCACGATGTCCTCCACCACCGCCACCCGCTCGCCCGGGTTCCAGGCTGCCTTCCAGGCCTTTCGCCGTCCCGTACTCCTTGCTCTCCTTGCGCACGATCAGGAAGGGCAGGCCGGTCTCCAGCGAGACCCCGGCGGCCAAGGCGACGGCCCCGAGTTCCGGTGCGGCCAGACGCTGGTAGCCGGCATCGCGGGCCAGCTCCTCCCGGATCATCCGCGAGAGCTCGCGAACGATGCCGCGCAGCACGCGCGGCTCCGTCTCGAACAGGTACTTGTCCAGGTAGTACCGGCTGCGCTTCCCGGAGCGCAGCACAAAGTCCCCCTCCAGGTAGGCGACGGCCAGCAGCAGCCGTCCCAACGACTCCTTCCTCATCGGGCGGCCGAGCTTCCGGACACCGTCACGCCGCCGATGGCGAGCGACGGGGTCAGGACGCTCCCGTAGAGCGGCACCCAGCGGGCGTCGCCGGCGGCGTCCTGGACCTGCTGCAGCAGCGACACGAGATCGGAGGCGATGGTCACCTCGCGCACCGGCCGGCCTCGACTCCCGCCCTCGATCAGGTGGCCGGTCGCTCCCACGGAGAACTCGCCGCTGACCGGGTTGGCGCCCGAATGCAGCCCGGTGATGCTGACCACGTAGAGACCGCGGCCCACGCGGGCGAAGAGGTCGTCCAGGCTTCCCCGCCCGTTCTGCACGACGAGATTCGATGTGGACACGCCCGGCGGGGAGCGGTAGGAGCCGCGAGAGGCGTTGCCCGTGGACCGGGTCGCGCCCCCTTCCTTGCGGGCCGTGTACGTGGTGTGGAGGAACGCGCGCAGCACGCCCTCCTCGATCAGGGGCGTGCGCTGCCGGGGTACGCCCTCGTCGTCGAAGGGCGACGTGGCCATGCCCCTCCGGATGAAGGCCGTCGTCCACCAGGCTGAAGCCGGAGGCGGCGATCGTCTGGCCCAGGCGGCCGGCGAAGAGGGACCGTCCCTTCTGCACCGCGTCCGCGGAGAGCGCCTGGGCGATGACGCTGAGCACCGCGGCGGCCACCTCCCGGTCGAAGACGATCGTGGTGCGTTCGCTGGGACACTGGCTCGCCCCCAGGAGGCCGGCCGCGCGCACCCCCGCCTCTCGTCCCGGCGGCCTCGGCGTCCAGCTCCGCAGGCTCCCGGCCGGCCTCGAACCCCAGGGCGGTCTGGACGTCCTCCCCCCGGCGGGCGTGGGCCGAGGCGTAGACGTAGCAGAAGGTCTGCTCCCCGTAGGCCTCGACCCCGCGGCTGGAGACGATGGCCGCCCGCCCGGCCGCGTCCGAGTACGTGCTCTCCTCCACGGTCTCGATCTCCGGCACGGAAGGGCCACGCGCTCCGCCTCCAGCGCAAGCGCGATCTTCTGCTCCGTGCTCGCCGCCGCCAGTCCCGGGCGCCACAGCCCCTCGATCGCGGGGTAGCCGGCGGCGGCGCTCGGGCAGGCCCACGAATTCGTCCACGTCGGATGCGGAGGCATTCTCGGCCGCTTGGGCCACGACGCGATCAAGCGCGTCCGGACTGAGGTCGCCCGTGTAGGCGTATCCTCGGCGGCCGCCGTCCAGGTAGCGCACGCCTACCCCTTGGGGTTCGCCGGTCACGAGGGACTCCACCGCGCCGGCGTAGACCTTGATGGAGGTGGTCTGCCCGTGCTCGGCATAGACCTCCACCTCTCCAGGCAGGCGGGCGGCCCGATCCAGCACGTCGCGGGCCAGAACGAAGCAGGTCCTGGCCCATCACACCGCCGTCCCTCCGACGGTGAGTTCCCGCAGACGCAGGGTAGGTTGCCCGGTCCCCACCGGCACCGACTGACCCTCCTTGCCGCACATGCCCGCCTTCAGGTCCAGGTCGTCCGCGATGGCATCGATGTTCTGCAGCACCTCGGCACCGTTCCCGATCAGGGTGGCACCGCGGACCGGCGGGCCGATCCGCCCGTCCTCGATCAGGTAGCCCTCCGACACGCCGAACACGAAATCGCCCGTGGCCGGATCCACCTGGCCGCCGGCCAGACTCTTGGCGTAGAAGGCCCGAGGCGTGTCGGCGATCAGGTCGACCGGCCGAGCCGGTGCCCGGCGCGAAGTAGGTGTTGGTCATGCGCGGATAGGGCAGGTGGCGGTAGCTCTGCCGCCGGCCGTTCCCGGTCGAGGCCATCCCCAGTTTGTCCCCACGCAGCAGGTCGACCAGGTAGCCGCTGAGGACGCCGGCGTCCACCACCCGGGTCTTCTCCGTGGGGGTGCCCTCGTCGTCGACGAGGCCGCTGCCCCACATGCCGGCGCGTCACGCCGTCGTCGTAAGCCGTGACGAAGTCCGCGGCCACCCGCTCGCCCAGGCGGCCTTCCCAGATGCTGGTGCGCTTGACGATGAAGTCCGCCTCCAGGCCGTGACCCACCGCCTCGTGGAAGAGCACGCCGCCAAAGCCGCCGGCCAGGACCACCGGCATGCGGCCCGACGGCGACGGAATCGCTCCCAGCATGATCAGCGCCTTGTCGGCCACGTCTTCGGCGAAGGCGGGGATGTCCGCTTCCTGGATCAGCTCGTACCCGCCCAGGTGGGCCAGCGTCTCCCGACCGGTCTGGATGACGCCCTCTCTCTGGGCGACCACCGTCAGGCCCAGCACCACGCGGGTGCGGTCGTCCCGGGCGAAGGTGCCCCGAGAGTTCGCCACCAGTACCTGCTGCCGCCCTTCCGAGTAGCTGGCCGCGACCTGGCGCACCTCGGGAGACCGCGCGCGGGCCGACCTCGTCGGCCAGACGAAGCACTCCCGCCTTGTCCGGCGCCGCCACGGTCTCCGGATCCACCCGCACCAGACCGACCGGCGCCAAGCGCACGAGCGCCGCCGAGGCGGGCAGAGAAGCCGCCTCTGCCATGCTGGCGCTCAGGCGGTCGGCCAGTGCCAGCAGCGCCTCCTCGTCCAGCGAGTCCGCGTAGCCGAAGGAGGTGGTGTCGCCCCGCACGAGGCGGATGGAGGCTCCCCGGTCGGCGCCCGAGGACGACATCCTCGATGCGTCTGTCCTCCAGCCGCAGCGAGAACGAGCGGCGGTCCTCCGCGAAGAGCTCCGCGAAATCCCCTCCGCGCGCCAGCGAGCGCTCCAGGACGCGTCGTCGTGAACTCCGGGGTCAAGCCCCCAACGACCCGCTCACCGCTGTGTCCGGCATCGAACGGATGATCAGGGCATCACCGGGCTCTTGGCCAGGATGTCGTCCGCCGCGCTCAAGAACGGGGCGGCTTCGGGCGAGGAACCCTGCAACGCCAGCATCGAGCCGTCGTCGAAGTAGAGCTCCACCTGGGGACGTTTCTCCCGCATGAAGAAGAAGTAGTAGGCGCCCGCCCCGGCAGAGGCCAGCAGGGAGAACAGACCGAAACCCTTCAAGAGTCGCTTCATTCCGTCACCTCTTCCCCTTGCGTACCGGCGTCGGTCGACGGCTCGGCCTCCGGCGCCGGGGTCGGCTCGGCGGACGGGATCACCACGTCGCCCGTCTCCTCTTCCTGCGCGTCCCGGATGCAGGTCTTCATGTCGTAGAACACCAACCCGATCCGGCTGTCCTTCTTGCCCGTGGCCAGCACGCCCATCCCACCGGCACCGGCTTCCCGGACCAGGAAGACCATGCCCGCGCCGGTCTCGACCATCAGCTGCGTCAAGGGCGAGGAGCCCATGTCCGTCGCGTGCTGATCGCCCAGCTTGGCCAATTCCTGGGCCTTCGCCACCATGGCTCCCCGCAACGTCTCCGGGAAGTTGGAGGCCTCGACCTGTTCGCCCCGAAAGAGGACGGCCTTGTCCAGGTCCGTGGAGATGTCCAGCATCTCCTTGAAGGCCTTCTCCGCCTGCTCGTTCATCCACAGCTCCTTTCTGCCGGACGTCGTCGGGACCGCGCCGAACGGCGCCACCCGACCGCCTTCACGATTACCGCGAATGGGCGGTATCAAACGACCGACGACCCTCGAGACCAAGAAGGTGGGGACGGGCCCCACCTGCGACGCTGGTAGCCGGTCAAGTGTACAGCACCTGCCCGGCGCCATCGGTCGGCAACACCGCCGGCCCTCGTCGATGAACGACGGCGGGCGGCCCGAAGGCCGCCCGCCGTCCGCGCGGCGCGTCTCTCCCGAGACCCGCCGCCAAGAGCCTGTCGGGGCTCATGCTTACATCATGCCGCCCATGCCGCCCATGCCGCCGCCCGGCATGCCGCCGGGCATGCCGCCGGCGCCCTCTTCCTCGGGCTCGGCGACGATGACTTCGGTCGTCAGGATGTTCTTGGCGATGGAGGCCGCGTTCTGCAGAGCGGAACGGGTGACCATGGCCGGATCGATGATGCCGGCCTTGACCATGTCCTCGTATTCGCCGGTGGCGACGTTCAGGCCGATGCCCTTGCCGCGGTCTCGCCACCTCGTTGACCACGACGGAGCCTTCCAGGCCGGCGTTGTTGGCCAGCTGGCGCAGGGGCTCCTCGAGGGCGCGGCCACGATGCGGACCCCGTGGCCTCGTCGCCGCTCGGCCTCGACGGCCTTGACGGCATCGGTCACCAGCACCAGCGCCACGCCGCCGCCGGGAACGATGCCCTCTTCGAGAGCGGCCCGGGTGGCGGACAGGGCGTCCTCTACGCGGTGTTTCTTCTCTTTGATCTCGGTCTCGGTGGCAGCGCCAACCTTGATGACCGCAACCCCGCCGGCCAGCTTGGCCAGGCGCTCCTGCAGTTTCTCGCGGTCGAAGTCGGAGTCGGTGTTCTCGATCTCGGCCTTGATCTGGTTGATGCGGCCCTTGATCTGCTCGACGTCGCCGGCGCCGTCGATGATGGTGGTGTTGTCCTTGGTCACAACGACCTTGCGGGCGCGGCCGAGCTGCGCGACGCTGGGTGTTCTCGAGCTTGAGGCCCATCTCCTCGGTGATGACTTCGCCGCCGGTGAGGATGGCGATGTCTTCGAGCATGCGCTTACGGCGGTCGCCGAAGCCCGGGGCTTTGACGGCGATGCCGGTGAAGGTGCCGCGCAGCTTGTTGACGATGAGGGTAGCCAGCGCTTCGCCCTCGACGTCCTCGGAGATGATCAGCAGGGCCTTGCCGGACTGAATGACCTTCTCCAGCACGGGAAGCAGATCCTGGACCGTTACCGATCTTCTGGTTGGCGATCGAGGATGTAGGGATCCTCGAGCACCGCTTCCATGCGCTCGGGGTCGGTGACGAAGTACGGGGCGAGGTAGCCCTTGTCGAACTGCATACCCTCGGTGAACTCCAGGTCCATGCCGAAAGTGTTGCGATTCCTCGACGTTGACCACGCCGTCCTTGCCGACCTTCTCGATGGCGTCGGCGATGACGTCGCCGATCTCACGGTCGTCGGCGGAGATGGTGGCCACCCGGGCGATCTCTTCCTTGCCCGAGATCTCCTTGGATGCGATTCTTGATCTCGTCGACGGCGGCGTCACGGCCCGCTCGATGCCGCGCTTGATGGCCATGCGGGTTCGCGCCGGCGGCCACGTTCTTGAGGCCTTCGCGCACGATGGCCTGGGCCAGCAGGGTGGCCGTGGTGGTGCCGTCACCGGCGATGTCGTTGGTCTTGGTGGCCACTTCGCGGACCAACTGGGCGCCCTGGTTCTCGAAGACGTCTTCGAGTTCGATCTCGCGGGCGATGGTCACGCCGTCGTTGGTGATCGTGGGGCTGCCGAACTTCTTGTCCAGCACCACGTAGCGGCCGCTGGGGCCGAGCGTGACCTTGACGGCGTCGGCCAGCTGGTTGACGCCGCGCTCGAGGGCCCTGCGGGCGTCCTCGCCGTACAGATCTCCTTTGCCATAGGGTGCCTCCTTCTTGAGGGATTTGTCGCATGCAGGGTTCTCGTACGGATGAGCTACTCGACCTTGGCCAGGATGTCGGAGGACGCGCAGGATGAGGACCTCTTCGCCGTCGACCTTGATCTCGGTCCCGCCGTACTTGGAGAAGATGACGGCGTCGCCTTCCTTGAGCGTCGATGGGGATCAGGTCGCCACTTTCGTAACGGCCCGGGCCCACGGCGATCGACGTTGGCCTTTTGGCGGCTTCTCCTTGGCCGTGTCCGGCAGGACGATACCGCTCGCCGTACGCTCTTCCTCCTCGACGACGTGACGACGACCCTGTCCTCGAGTGGCACGAGCTTCATGCACAACCCTCCTTCCAAGATACTGTTGACCGGTGCTGCCCGCAGGCAGATGCTTCCTTCTTCTCTTGGCACTCTCTGACGGGGAGTGCCAAACCTCCGCCTATGATACCGGCTCGCAGCGGATTGTCAAACGCGGGAGGAGAGTGCCAAACAGGTCGGCGACGGAACAGGTGGATCCGCTTCGGGCGGGCTAGACCAGACTCACCAGGCGGGCAACTGGCCCAAGGCGAGTGAGGCCGACGCCTCGAGGCCCAGGTAATCGGGGAAGGGCAACTGCGGGCCGGCCAGCGCCGCCGCCCCGATCATCGCCGCGTTGTCGGTGCAGTACCGCACCGGGGGAACCACCACGCGGTACCCCGCCTCCGGCTCCCTCGGCCTCGAGGCGCCGACGCAGCAGCGAGTTGGCGGCCACGCCGCCGGCGACGGCCACCGTGCCCACCCCTTCCGCGCGGGCGGCGGCGAACAGCTTCGATACGAGCGCCTCGACCGCCGCCGCCCGGTAGGCGGCGGCCAGGTCGGCCGCGCCGCTGCCCGCCGCTCGTCGGGCGTCATGTCCCGCAGCACGTAGTAGAGCGCCGTCTTGAGCCCCGAGAACGAGAAGTCCAGGTTCCCGGGCTTGCGAAGGGCCACCGGGAAGGAGAACGCCCCCGGATCGCCGTCCTCGGCCAACCGATCCAGCTCCCTGCCGCCCGGGTAGCCCAGGCCCAGGAGGCGGGCGCCCTTGTCCATCGCCTCGCCGGCGGCGTCGTCCATGGTCTGGCCCAGCACCCGGAACGTGCCCGGGCCGTCGACCCGGACCAGGCTGGTGTGACCGCCGGAGGCGATCAGGGTGACGTGGGGGAAGCCGACCCCCGGCTCGGTCAGCCAGACGGCGGCGAGATGGCCGTGGAGGTGGTGGACCGGGGTGAGGGGAAGCCGGCGGGACCACGCGATGGCCTTGGCCGTCATCAGGCCGACCAGCAGCGCGCCGATCAGGCCCGGCCCCACCGTCACCGCCACCCGCCCCAGGTCACCCATCTGGAGGCCGGCCCCCGCCACCGCCTCGCGGACCACCGCCGTGGCCCGCTCCACGTGCGCTCGGCTGGCCACCTCGGGCACCACGCCCCCGTACTTCTCGTGGATCAGGTCCTGCGAGTGCGACACCGACGAGAGCACGTGACCCTCCGCGTCCAGCACGGCGGCCGCGGTGTCGTCGCAGGAGGTCTCGATGGCCAGCAGGTAGGGTCCGCTCACGGGGTCTCCGCCTCCGGCACCATCGCCGTCCGCCTGATCATGACGTACGCGTCCTCGTTGGTGTCGTGGTAGTAGCGGGGGCGGCGACCGGCCACCTCGAATCCAAGGCTCCGGTAGAGGGCCAGCGCCGGGGCGTTGGAGGGTCGAACCTCCAGGAAGAAATCGAATCCGGCGCCGTCGGTGGCCTGGAAGAACTCCGCAAGGAGGAAACGACCCAGCCCGCGCCGGCGGAGACCGGCCCGCACCGCCAGGTCCATCACGTGCCACGCATCTCCCAGGAAGCGGCACACGATGAAGGCCGAGATCCGACCCTCGCCGTCCAGCACGACCCGCGTCCACCCCATCTCGTGCTCCAGTTCGTTCAGGAACATCCCCCTGGTCCAGGGAAGCGTGAACGACGAGGTCTCGATGGCGTGGACCTGGTGGAGGTCCCCGACCCGCATCTCCCGTACCTGATAGCCGTCCGGGGGAGTCACGAAGCCCATGGATCGCGCATCTTGGTGATGTGGAGGTCGGCATCGGGCGCACGGACGTAGACCGGGACCACGCTCTCGGGGGAGCCGAGCTCTCCCGACGGGCGCCCCAGCGCCCCAAGCGGTCGCTCGGCGGCCTCCAGCAACCAGGGCACCAGCCGATCCCCTTCCGGGGCGTCGCCCGGTTCGCTGAGCCGTTCCTGCCCGGCCACCAGGAAAGAAGCAGCCCGGGGAGGTCACGGCCCTCTCCCCACCCAAAGCCACCGGCCCGACCACCAGCAACGGTCCCTGCCAAGAGGTCTTCGGCATCCGGCGGCGGACGGCCTCCTCGATCCCCGCAGGGGCACAGGCGAAGATGTCGGTGACGCGCCGCCACCGTGCCTGCCCCCTCACCCGGTGCGGGAGGCTCGGCCATGTAGACGGTGGCGAACACCTCGCCCCGCCGGGCGTCGGTGACGGGCACGATCACGTCGAGACCCTCCCCCGGTCCGCCCGCGAAGGCATCGGCCGCCCCCAACGATCCAGCGGCGATCGCCTCCGCCGCCAGCGCGGACAGGGTGGTCACCCCGGCCACGGGGATGTCCAGCGACAGGGCGGCCGCGCGGGCGACGGCGACTCCCAGCCGGACGCCGGTGAACGTGCCCGGCCCCCGTCCGACGACGAGGGCCGCGAGGTCGAGCGGCGCGACCTCCGCCTCCTCCAAGACGTCCTCCATCAGGACCAGGAGACGGCGGGCGTGTGAGGTCTTGACCGCCTGGGTCCGCGAGGCGAGGATGGCGACCGAACCGCCCCGGACGGGGACCGCCTCGACTCGGTCGGCCCGCCTCCCGGGGCGGCGGCTCGGCCGCCGTCACCCTGAGCAGGGAGACGGTCGCCTGGTCGGTCGCGGTGTCCAGAGCGAGCACCAACCCGGTGGGACGGCTCCGGCTCACCCGGCGCCGTCCGCGGCCGCGGCTACCCATCGAGCCTGTGCCTCGGCGTCGCGGGCGGATACCCGGAGGCTCCGGGTGTCCGGGGTGCGGTGGTCCAGCTCCACCACCCAGGTGGCCCGACCGAGCCGCCGGGCACCGGCCTGCGGCCACTCCACCAGCGTGACCGCCTCGGAGGTGAGGTACTCCTCCAACGCAAGGGCGTCGCCCTCACCCACGGCTTCCAGCCGATACAGATCCAGATGGTGCACCCGGGTGCGACCCGCATAGACGTTCGCCAACGTGAAGGAAGGGCTGCGCACCGGATCGGTCACGCCCAGTGCCCGAGCCACCGCGCGCACGAACTCGGTCTTGCCCGCTCCCAAGGGCCCGAGCAACAGGACCAGGTCCCCGGGTCTCACGGCGGCGGCCAGCCGCTCGGCCGCCCGTACCAGAGCCGGGAGGTCCACGGCGGACTCGTCGAGGAGGACCAGGCTTCCCGGCCGGTCGCGCGGCTCGTCCCCCGTCCCGGTCACCACAGGGGCAGTTGCTCGGCCCGGCTCGGGCCCTCCGCGGGTGAGGGGTTCGCCGTGACCGACTCAGTCCCGGTCGAGGAGTTCGGCAGATCGGGCACGGACCGGCCTCCCTCCGCCTCCTCCACCCGCTCCGGCGCGGCTGAGCCTCGGGCAAGCAGACGCCGCAGGCGGAGGAAGTCCTGCTCCAGCATGGTCCGGTTCGCCGGGGTGTAGAGGGCGGCCGCCGGATGGAAGATGGGGAACACCACGCAGGGCACGCCGAACACCTCGGTCTCCTTGGCCCGTCCATGCACCCGGGTCATGCTGGCTTCGGTGTCACCCAGGAGCCTGGTCGCGAACCGTCCCAGCGTGCAGATGACTTTGGGACGGATGGTCTGGACCTGGCGGGCGAGGTGAGGCGTGCAGGCTCGGATCTCCTCGTCCAAGGGATCCCGATTGCCGGGCGGGCGGCACTTCACCACATTGGCGATGTACACGTCCTCTCGACGCAGACCGATGGAGGCCAGCAGCTCGTCCAGGAGCCGGCCGGCCGCGCCCACGAACGGCTCCCCCCGCTGGTCCTCGTTGAAGCCCGGGCCTTCCCCCACGAAGAGGACCTCCGCGTGCGGGTCCCCCACGCCGAAGACCACGGTCGTCCGGGTGTCGGCCAAGGCGCAGTCGTGGCAATCGCGCAGGGCTTCCGCCTGGCCGGCCAGGCGCTCTGCGGCGCGAAGCCGACCCCCGCTCGTCGAGGCCCATCACGCCCGCCCTAGCAGCCGGCACAGGACGATCGCCTGCACCCGCCACAACTCTTACCCGACGAGCTCGAACGCCCCCCGCCTCCGCCGGCGACGCGCACGGAGAACGTCGAAAGCCGCCGTTCGGCGAGACGCTCTCCGCAGGCCGGGCAGGGGAGCCGGTCCTCGGCTGCGCTCAGACTGACCAACTCCTCGAACTCGTGCTCGCAGCAGGAGCAACGGTATTCGTAGATGGGCACCGGAGCCTCCTGACTCGGGTGACGCTCGGGCGGCCGCCGCGCCTCTCGGGGCCCCCGACGTGCCCCTACCCCGACCCCCCGGGGGCCTCGGGCGGCAGCACGAAGCAGAGTACCAAATAGAGCACGACGATGATCGCGTTGGGCCCGGGCAGCAGGATGCTCACCACCCAAGCCAGCCGGACCAAGGTGGGGTCCACGTCCAGGTAGCGGGCTATCCCTCCGGCCACTCCACAGAGCATCTTGTCGTCCCGGGATCGGGTGAGCCTCATTCTCGCCATCGACATGCCTCCCTCGCTGGGGTCCTCTGAGGGCGGTGTACCCGTTCGGCGGCCGAACCTCTCCCCCGGTCGACCTTGTCGCAAATGAGTCGAGTTGTTATGCTCCGCTCCACCTGGTGAGTGGCCGGAGTGCGACCTGTCCCGGCGGGCTACCGACCGAGCTCACGCGGGGAGACGCCATCCACGACCGAGTCTGGTATCTGGCCGCAGAACTGGAACGAAAGGTCTCCATGCATGCCTCCGCTCCCGCCTCCCTCGTCTGAGAGCCTTCGCGGACTGAGGTTCGCCGTGGTCGGCGCCGGCCGCCTGGGCACCTCGTTGGCCTTGGCGTTGCTGCGAGCCGGGGCCGCCTGCACGGCCTTCCTCTGCCGGACCCAGAAGGGCGGAGCCGTTGCCGCCCGCTATCTGGGACCCTTGGCCGCACTCGACCTCGCCTCGTTGCTGGACACCCGCCCCGATCTCGTGCTCTTGACCGTGCCCGACGATCGCCTCGAGACGGTCGCCGGTGAGACGGGCCGGCTCCTGGCCTCCCAGTCCCCCTCGTCCCCCCGGCCGACCGTCCTGCACACGAGCGGTGCTACGCCGCTCTCGGTCCTGGACCCCTGCGCGCAGGCCGGCGCCGACGTCCTGGCCTTCCACCCCCTGCAGACCTTCGCCGAACCGGTCTCCGGGTCCCGATCGCTTCCGCGGCATCGCGGTCGCGCTCTCCCCCGGCAACGACTCCGCCCGGGCTATGGGCGAGCGGCTGGCATCGGCCCTGGGCGCCCATGCCTTCCTGCTCCGCGACGAACACCGTCCCCTCTACCACGCTGCCGCCAGCGTCGCCAGCAATTACCTGGTGACCCTGGTCGACGTGGCCGCGCAGCTCTTCGAGCGCGCCGGGCTCGACCAGGACGCGGCCCTGCGAGGGGCCCTCCCTCTGCTCCAGGGCACCCTGGACAACCTGTCGGCCACGGGGTCCACGGCCGGCGCCCTTACCGGACCCCTCAGCCGGGGCGACCTGCACACCGTCCACACCCACCTGGACGCGCTCGCCCAGGAGGCGCCCGACACCCTGCCGCTCTACCGGCTCCTCGGGTCGCGGACCTTGGACATCCTGCGGCGACAGGGACGGCTCTCCGAAGACGCCATCGAACGGCTCCGATCGACGCTCGACCAATCGGCGTCGCCGCCCTCCCCCCGCGACCCAAGGAGACGACCATGAACGCCGCGCAGACCGCCGACCACACCGGCACGTTGACCGTCGCCACGCGCACCGTCTCGTTCCAGACCCGGGGCGACGCCGACACCGTCAACGTGACCGCCCGAATAGCGCAGCTCCTCACCGAGACCGGGCTCGACGCCGGGACCGTCACGGTGTTCGCGCCGGGGGCGACCGGCGCGGTCACCACGCTCGAGTACGAGCCGGGAGTCGTGCAGGACTTCCAGCGGCTCTTCGACGAGGTGGCGTCGCCGGACCGCGCCCTACGCCCACAACGCCAACCTGGGCGACGGCAACGGCCACTCCCACGTCCGGGCGGGCCTGTTGGGCCCCTCGCTGACGGTGCCCTTCGTGGAAGGCCGCATGACCCTGGGTACCTGGCAGGAGATCTGCTTCGTCTGCTTCGACAACCGGCCACGCGACCGCCGCCTGGTGGTCCAGTTCATGGGGGTATGACGTGAAGCCCGTCCTGCAGCTGGCCCTCGACTTCGTCGACCTGCCGCGCGCACTTCAAGTGGCCGAGGAGGCCGTGCTGGGCGGCGCCGACTGGCTGGAGGCGGGGACGCCCCTGATCAAGAGCGAGGGCCTGGAAGCGGTGCGGGCCCTCAAGGAACGCTGGCCCGACCGGACCATCGTGGCCGACATGAAGACCATGGACGCGGGCCGCGCCGAGGTGGAGTTCGCGGCCAAGGCGGGAGCGGACGTGGTGGGCGTGCTCGGCGCGGCCTCCGACGCCACCATCAAGGAGTGCATCGAGGCGGGACGCAACTACGGCGCGCGCATCATCGTCGACATGATCCAGGTGGCGGACCCGGTCACCCGGGCGCGCGAGGTGGAGGCGATGGGAGCCAGCTTCGTGGGCATCCACGTGGCCATCGACGAGCAGATGGAGGGCAAGAGCCCCTTCGCCCTGCTGGGCGAGGTGGCCGCCGCCGTCTCCATCCCGGTGGCCGTGGCCGGCGGCATCAACTCCCAGACCGCGGCGGCGGCCCTGGAGGCGGGCGCCTCCATCGTCGTCGTGGGCGGCGCGATCACCAAAGCCACCGACGCCGCCGAAGCCACCCGACGCATCAAGCACGGCCTGGCCCACCGGGTCACCATGGAGTCTCAGTACTTCGTGCGGGCCACCGGCCCCGACCTGCACGAGATGCTGACCCGGGTCTCGGCGGCCAACGTCTCGGACGCCCTGCACCGTACGGGCGACCTGCCCAACGTCCCCTGCCGCACCCCCGGCGTCAAGATGGTCGGCCGCGCCTTCACGGTGCGCACCTTCCCCGGGGACTGGGCCAAGCCGGTGGAGGCCATCGACCTGGCGGACGAGGGCGACATCCTGGTCATCGACGTGGGGGGTATCGGCCCGGCGGTCTGGGGGGAACTGGCCACGAACTCGGCGATGCAGCGGAAGCTGGGCGGCGTGGTGATCCACGGCGCGGCCCGCGACACCGGCGACATCCGCGAGCTGGGGTTCCCCCTGTTCTCCACCTTCGTCAGCCCCACGGCGGGCGAGCCGAAGGGTTTCGGCGAGATCGGCGTCCCGCTCCACATCGGCGGGGTGCGCGTCGCCCCCGGCGACTGGGTGATCGGCGACGACGACGGGGTCTGCGTCATCCCCCAGGAGAAGGCGCTCGAGTTCACCAACCGCGCCATGGACGTCCTCGAGAAGGAGAACCGCCTCCGCGAGGAGATCCTTCGCGGCAGCACGCTCAGCCAGGTGGCCTACCTCCAGAAATGGGAGAAACGCTGAGGAGTGCTCCTTCCGCGCACCTCCCCGCAGTGACGGGCGCGGGATCGGTTCGCCGCCGTGCTACCGTCTGAGCATGAAGGTGCACATCTCGCGTGACGCCCAGCCGATCCGTCGCCGGACGGGGAGGAGTGAGTCGGAATGAAGCGGAGAGGACGCCGGGGCCGCCTCGCCCCCATCCGCCGATTGGAGGTGGACCCGCGCAACCCGCCGGTACCGTCCCCGCCGGCAGCAAAGAACGTCTCTCTGGCCGGCCTGCTCCTGGGCGGCGTGTCGTTGGGTCTGGCGCAGACGCTGAGGGGCCTGCGCCGGTTGGAACGCGAGTCCGCCGAGACACCCCTCCCCCCTCCCTCCCGCTCCTCCGAGACCGAGACCGACCTCGTCCGCCACGCCCTGACCGGCTTCGCGGTCGAGGCCGGGAGGGCGTCGGCCCGCGACGCGGCCACCGTCGCCCGCACCTCACGTTTGCTGGCCCGACGTCTCCCGGTGTCACGACTCCCCGGCGCGGGACTCGCCTTGGACGCCGCCCGCTCTGAGGCCGACCGGCTGGAGACCCGTGGACGCCGGGTGGTGGAGCGATTCGCGGAGGTCGGGCGCGTCGAGGAGGCGCGCGCGGGCGCGACGGCCGACTCCACCTTCCAACAGGTGGCGGCCACGTCCATCGACCAGATCGCCGAGCTGTCGGTGACCAGACTGGTCGAGAGCGACCGGATCCACGAGCTCCTGGTCTCCCAGAGCTCGACCCTGCTGGAGGACCTCGTCGACACCGTGCGCGCGTACGCCGACCGCTGGAACGATGAGGCGGAGGCCTGGGCCCGGAAGGTGTTCCGCCGCGGCCGGCCTCGCCCGCCGCTGGTCATCCCGGTGACCCAGACCGTGGTCGTCCCCACGGTCGTGATCGCCCGTCGGGAGCCCTCCGATGGCTGAGCTGCCCACGACGCCCTCCGGTGATCCCTGTTACCGAAGGGCTGCTCCCCTCGGGCTTCGTCAGCCGGGCGGCGGCCCTGGTGGTCGATGCCCTGGCGCTGGCCGGCGCCACGTCGACGGCGGGCTACGTGCTGTCGGCCTTGGCCGCCGTCATCCCGGCGAAGTCCCTCTTCGGGATGGGCCTGGATCGCGCGCTGCCCGTCGGGGCCGGCGCACTGGTGGTCCTGCTCTACTTCGTCTTCTGCTGGTCTGCCTTCGGACGCACGCTGGGCATGGCCCTCATGGGCCTCAAGGTGGTGACCGTTGCTGGAGGCCGGGTGTCCGCCCCGCGCGCGGTCTTTCGGTTCGTCGGGTTTCTGGTGGCGGGAGCGGTGGCCGGCTTGGGGTTCCTCTGGGTCCTGGTCGACGATCGACGGATGGCCTGGCATGACCACCTGGCCGGCACGATCGTCGTTCGGGTGCATCGCCGACTGGGCGCTCCACATCGCCGCGCAGTGGTCCAAGAGGTGCGCATCCCTTGACCGCCCGGGCTCCGGGAGAGCTCCGGATACGATACCTGGGACGCAGCTGACCGGGCTCGGCCTCCTGCCGTCCTTTGCCCGCCGTCCGGGAGGTGAGCCGCCCTCAGACGATGCAGGTGCCGTAGATCTTGTGGTAGGGCACGTAGTCCGGGTACAGGGCCAGACGGTCGCCGGCCTTGATCCGGGAGTCCACCTGGGCGCCGCACCCGTTCAACAGCATCAGCCCGAGCAGCTCCGGGTGGATGCCCAGCCCGTTGACCACCACGCCGACGGTCGCCTCGTCGTCCACGGGGACCTCCCGCCGCCCCTCCGGCCCGACGAGCGGCCGGATGCTGAAGAAACCGACCACCTCCGCCATCCCCGGAGAGACCTGTCGTTCCTGAGGTTTCCGACCCATGCGAGAGCCTCCCGCTCGGCTCGCTGCCGTTGCGACACTCAACGGTCTCCCCCGCCGGGGCGCTCCCTACTCGTCCTCGCGCTTGAGGTAGAACTGGCTGAAATGGATGAAGTTGGGCGGGAAGAGCGCCAGCCGGTCACCGTCGTGCAGCAACGCCTTGACGGTCACCAGGCGGAAGTTGCGGTACATCAGGTTGACCTCGTCCTCGCCGATGTCCATGGCGGCCAGCAGGTCGGCGACCCGGGAGCCCTCGGGCATCTCGACGACGCCCTCCCCGCCCACGAAGTCGGGGGCCTTGGGCCGCAGAGACGAGCCGAGCTTGACCGTGATCTTCATCGGCGAGACCGGCGGCACCGCGTCGAGGCCGGGGCGCTCCACGCCCCGGCCTCGACCGTGCTTCTCGTCGTCACGCGGCAGGACCTGATCGACGTGCCTGCCGGGCTATGCCTCACTACCCGCGTGCACTATCCGCGTGAGTCCATCTCGATGACCGGGCTCCAGCCGCACACCTTGTTGAGGTCCTCGTCCGCCACGTCCCAGATGGCATCGTGGGGCGGGAGGGTCTCCTTCGAGAAGAACTCGGGCAGGCGGTCGTCCTTCTCGGTGAAGCCGGCGGCCCGATTGAAAGCCCGCTCCGTGTCGAGCACCGTCTTGCCCAGGCCCACCGCATCGCCCGCCCCCCAGGGCTGGCCGAACTTCGCCGACACCATCTCGGCCAGGCCGGCGAGCGTCTCCGGCTGATCCAGCGCCGGGAAGGCCAGGAACACGCAGATACCGGTGGAGTCGAACAGTCCGGCGGTGGCCTCCTGCAGGGCCTGCGACAGGACGCACTGACCCTCGGCCTTCAGCGGATCCACCGAGCCGCCTACGTTGAGGATGTTGGTCGCCACGGCGTAGCCGGCGGTGTGGTCGGCGCCCATCGTGCTGGTGGCGTAGGTGACGCCGATACCCTTGACCGCCCGGGGGTCGTACGCGGGCATGCCCTGGCCCTTGACTGCCGCGACGTGGGTGACCCCGAACTCCTTGCCGGCGTGAACGCAGCCGTTGCCCAGCTTCTTGCCCATCTCGGTGTTGTTGCGCAGCTCGTCGAACGTCTTGAGCATGGCCTGTGCGTCACCCCAGGGCAGGATGCCGGCCTCCATGGCCACGGCGAAGGTGTCGCCCGTCTCGATGGTGTCCAGGCCGATGTCGTCGCACTGGCGGTCCATGTGGGCGATGGCGTCGATGTCCGAGCAGTCACAGTCGGCCCCAAAGGCCCAGATGGTCTCGTACTCCACCCCGGAGGAGACGTACGAGCCGTCCTTATCGTTGTAGACGTTCGAGCAGTGGACGATGCAGCTGGTCATGCAGCCGTGCTCCCGCTTACCTCCCCGGTCCTCGGCGTTCTGGTGCAGCGTCTCCCCGGAGATGTCCTCGGCCCGATCGAATCGGCCCGCGTGGAAGTTGTGCGTGGGCAGCCCGCCTGCCTCGTTGATGATGTTGACCAAGATGGCGGTGCCGTAGTTGGGCAGGCCCTGGCCGCTGACCGGGTGCGAGCGGACCCCTTCCACCACCGTCTTCCGGGCTTTGTCGAACCGCTCGGCGTCGGCGACCGCCGAGCGGGGGGCGTCCTGGTCGTCGATGACGATGGCTTTCAGGCCGCGGGCGCCCATGACAGCGCCTAGGCCGCCTCGGCCCGCGTGGCGGGCGGGACGCCCCTGCGGATCGGTCACGGCCACGGACGAGTTCTTGTAGCCGTACTCGCCGGCCAGGCCGCACTGCACCAGCGCCACCTTGTCGCCGTAGGCGGCGCGGAGCGCGTCGGAGAGCTCGTAGTTGGCCTTGCCCCAGTAGGCCGACCCGTCCTCGAGGGTCGCGCCGTCCTTGGTCACCTTGAGCACGTACCTCTTGCCCTGTGGATCGCCCTGGACAACGATGGCGGCGACGCCCAGGCGGCCCAGCTTGCCGGCGGCCTGACCGCCGGAGTTGGCCTCCTTGATGCCGCCGGTCAGAGGGCTCTTGCCCCCGACCGAGAGCCGGGACGAGTTGGGCGCCGTGGTCCCCGCGAGTTGGCCGGGCGCGAAGACGATCTTGTTGTCGGGGCCGAGCGGATCCGCCGTGGGCGGGACCTCGCGGGCGACGAAGCCGGAGGTGAGGGCACGGCCCCCGTACATAGCGAACTCCGCCGGCAGGTCTTCGAAAGTCGCGGTGCCGGCGCCGACGTCGACCCTGAGTACCTTTCTCATGAGCGCCCCTTCTCCAGTTGTTGATCGGCCCACGCGAGGGGCCCGCCTACCGTTACCCTACCAGGGGAAAGGACGCGACGCATCCACCCGACTGTCAGGCACTCTCACCGTACAGAAGTCCGCCCATACCCACCTTCGCCCGACGGGCGAACCCCCTTGACCGTTCGGACAGTCCGGGGCCCACGGCCGGCTGAGACGAGGCGCCTTCCCAGTCATCGATGCCTAGGTCTGCCGTTTCGGACCGCGGCGCGGATCGACGGGATGATTGCCGCTTCGAGGAATGTTCTGGGTCGAATCCAAGAAGCAACGGAGAGTAGCCAGGTACTCCTCGGTCTTCTCGACGTGGTGCAGGTGCGAGGCGTCCTCGAAGACCCGCAGCTCGGAGTGTGCAACACGGCTTTGATACCACGCAGTCGATGCAGGCGAAGCCTCATCGTGGCGCCCGCAGGTGAACAGAGTGGGCATGTCGAGGGTGTCCAGGAGAGGGGCGCACTCGGCAGCACGCAACGTACCCGTCAGGCTGAACTCGCTCGGTCCCCACATCCTCAGGTACACCTCCAGCCGGAGCTTTCGCAACGCGTCTTGGAGCCAATCGGGCCAAGGGTCGAGGCGACAAACGTGGCGTCGATAGAACGTCGCCACGGCCCGTTGGTACGCGGGGGAGTCGAAGTCTGCGACGGCCTCCGCCTCCGCCACCGCCTGCCGGACGTCGAGAGGCATGGCCTCGAGGTGGGCACGCTGATCCGCCTGCCAGCGGCGCGCGCTCAAGAACGGCGCCGAGAGCGTCACGCTCACGACACCGGAGTCCGGGTGAGCGCCGAGGTACCGGACGGCGATCATGCAGCCCCAGGAGTGCCCCAGTAGGTGGACGTGCTCCGCACCCAGTTGGGAACGGACGGCCTCCAACTCGTCCACGAACCGCTTCACCCGCCACAGAGCCGGTTCGCTTGGTCGGGCAGACCTGCCGCAGCCGAGTTGATCATAGAAGATGACCGGGCGGTCGGCGGCCAGGGCGGCGAGCGGCTGCAGGTAGTCGTGGGCCGCCGCCGGGCCTCCATGCACGATCAACAACGGCACGCCGGGTCGCCCGATGCCAAGCCGACCCATCCATACGCGACCGCCGGGTACGCTGACGTATCGTTCCTCGCTGAACTCCACCCCGGGGCTCGTCAGAGTGCGGGCGCCGGCAGCAGGACATTGTCCAGCAGTCGGGTCGTGCCGAAGCGCACGGCGACGGCCAGCAGTCCTTCCTCGTCCAGCATGTTCAGCGGTCGCAGGTCCTCGGCGGAGCGAAGTTCGATGTAGTCGACCGTCCCCAGCGTCGCCTGCTCCAGCCGTCGACGCACCGCCTCCCGCAGGACCTCGGAGCGGCGCTCGCCGGCGGCGGCGAGCGCCGCGGCATCAGCGAGGGCGTCGTGCAGCAGCGGAGCCTGCCTCCGCTGCTCCGGCGAGAGGTAGACGTTCCGGCTGCTCATGGCGAGGCCGTCCGGCTCTCGAACGATGGAGCAGACCACCACGTCCGCGCCCAGATCCAGGTCCACGGCCAGGCGGCGGATGACGACGGCCTGCTGGGCGTCCTTCTGCCCCACGTAGACGCGATCCGGCCGGCACAGCGCCGAGGAGCTTCGTCACCACGGTGGCCACGCCCCGGAAGTGGCCCGGTCGGACGGCGCCTTCCATCGGGTCGCTGAGACCCTCGACCTCCACCCAGGTGGCGTGGCTCTGGACCGTACATCTCCTGCGCCTCCGGCTGGAAGACCAGGTCGACGCCCGCCTCCGCCGCCAGCGCCAGGTCGCGCTCCAGGTCCCGCGGATAGCGCTCCAGGTCTTCGTCCGGGCGCGAACTGGGTGGGATTGACGAAGATGCTCATCACGACGTGATCGTTCTCCCCCCGCGCCCGCCGGGCGAGGGAGAGGTGGCCTTCGTGGAGGAACCCCATGGTGGGGACCAGGCCCACACTCTCGCCCCTCGCGCGCACCCGGGCGAGGGCCGCGCGCAGCTCGGCCTTGCCGGTCAGCGAGGAGGGGCCCCCCGGTCATCGTGGGGCCCGGCGGTCAGGCGCCTCGCCGGCAGATCCTTGACGGCGGGCACGCCACTGCGTCCCTCCGCCACGCGCACCCCGCGGCGGATGGCGGCCGCGACCGCGTCGGCGGCCGCCGTCCCCACCTGGAAGATGGTCGAGGTCCGGCGTCCCGTCGCCAGGACGAAGACGGTGTCGCCGTCCACCGGGGTGTGGACCGGATCGACGGAGCGGGCGAGGCCGTCCTGGGCCATGCGCGCGATCAGGGCGCATTGGGTCTTGGTCAATGTCGCGTCGGTCACCACCACCGCCAGCGTGGTGTTCGTGGCCGTGGAGCGGTCGAAGTCAGCGGGTTCGGCCATGGTGAGGACGTGGTGGCGGCTGTCGAGGAAGCCGCCGCCCGCGCGCGCCCCGGCCAGGATGGAGCCGTCCTCGGCCAGCACGTCGCCGAAGGCGTTGACCACCGCCAGCGCCGGAAACCGTGACCTGCCCCGGCAGCATCAGCGTGGCCGCCCCCACGCCACCCTTCATCCAGCCGCGCTCCTGCAGGATCTTGCCGACGGTGGCCCCGGTGCCCACCCCCACCGAGCCCTCGGCGAAGGTGGCTGCTGCCGAGCGCGCCGCCTCGCCGTCCGTGCTCCGGGCTGCGGCCGCGCCCCGGAGGAGCCCAATGCCAGGTCGTAGATGACGGCGCCGGCGACCAGGGGGATGCGCGCCGTAGGGAGTGACGTAGCCGCGCTTCTGCTCCTCGAGGTAGGTCGACCACCCCGTCGACGGCGGCCAGGCCGGGCGCGCTGCCGCCGCAGAGCACCACCCCGTGGAGCTCGGCCACCGTGCTGAAGGGCGACAGCAGGTCGGTCTCCCGTGTGCCCGGCGCCCCGCCGCGTACGTCGACCGAGGCGGTGACCCCGTCGGGGGCCAGGATGACCGTGCAGCCCGTGGCCCCGTCGCGATCGGTCCAGTGACCGCACCGCCACGCCCATCGACACCGAGGGAGCCCGTCACCGGACTATCGGGCGTTCTTCCTCATCTCGTTCAAGAACTCGAAGTTGGACTTCGTCTCCTTGATCTTGGTGATCAGCAGATCGATGGCCGCGTTCGGGTCGAGGGCGTGCAGCACGGACGCGGAGCTTCCAGACCATCTTGGCCTCGGCCGGATCCATGAGCAGCTCTTCCTTCCGCGTGCCCGACTTCTCGATGTCGATGGCCGGGAAGATGCGCTTGTTGGCCAGGTTCGCGGCTGAGATGCACCTCCCAGTTGCCCGTGCCCTTGAACTCCTCGAAGATCACCTCGTCCATGCGGGAGCCCGTATCCACCAGAGCGGTGGCCAGGATGGTCAGCGAGCCGCCTTCCTCGATGTTCCGCGCCGCTCCGAAGAACTTCTTCGGGGGGTAGAGCGCGGTGGAGTCGACGCCGCCCGAGAGGATCCGGCCGCTGGCCGGAGCCATCAGGTTGTAGGCGCGGGCCAGCCGGGTGATGGAGTCCAGCAGGACCACCACGTCCTTGCCCACCTCGACCAGGCGCTTGACCCGCTCCAGGACCAACTCCGTCACCTGCAGGTGGTTCTCCGCGCGGTTGGTCGAAGGTGGAGGCGACCACCTCGCCGTTGACCGACCGCTCCATGTCGGTGACCTCTTCCGGCCGCTCGTCCACCAGCAGCACCAGCAGGTGCACCTCCGGGTTGTTCTCGGCGATGGAGTTGGCGATCTCCTTGAGGATGGTGGTCTTCCCGGCCTTGGGCGGCGAGACGATCAACCCGCGCTGCCCCTTGCCCAGCGGGCAGATGAGGTCCATCACCCGGGGCGAGATCAGATTCGGGTCGTCTCCAGACGCAGGCGCTCGTCCGGGAAGAGCGGGCGTCAGCGATTCGAAGTTGGGGCGGTGACGCGCCTGCTCCGGGATCCAGGCCGTTGACCGTCTGGATCTTGAGCAAGGCGTGGTACTTCTCGTTGTCCTTGGGGGTGCGCACCTGGCCGGTGATCTCGTCGCCGCGGCGCAGCTTGAAGCGCCGGATCTGCGAGAGCGACACGTAGATGTCCGAGTCGGACTGCGTGTAGCCCTGGGTCCGCAGGAAGCCGAAGCCGTCGGGCAGGACGTCCAGGAGCCCGGTGCGGAACTGCAGGCCGCGGTCGCTGGCCTGCTCGTTCAGGATCTTCATGATCAGATCCTGCTTGGAGTACTTGCGGAAGTTCTTGATGCCCAACTCGGAGGCGACGATGTGGAGGTCCGAGAGGAGCTTCGGCTCGAGTTCGGCTAGCTCCATCTGATCTCCTCGTTCCTTCGGCTCGGGGTGTCGTCCATGTTCAGCTCCACGTCGTCTCGTTCCACCTTCCGTTGCTGGAGTGCTGTGCGTCTGTTTCACGTCTGTCTTGCTCGCGTATCTGCTCTGTTGCTCGTGTGTCGTCCATGCCTTGGCTAAAGCCGTATCTCCCGCCTCTCGTCCGAGAAGAGATGCGTGCTGTCGATGAAGCGCACCATCCGGCAGCGGGTGCACATCAGCAGGCTCTGCGTGCGGGCTCCCTCGTGGAAGTAGCGGACACCCCGCACGAACTCGCCCTGGGTGATCCCGGTCGCCACGAACACCACGTCGCCCTGCACCATGTCGGTGGTGGTCAGCGTGGCCTCGATGTCCTCGATCCCCAGCTGCCTGGCCTGCTCGATCTCGCGGCGCGAGAGCGGCCAGAACCGCACCTGGATCTCGCCGCCCAGGCAGCGCAGCGCGGCCGCCGTCATGATGCCTTCCGCGGAGCCGCCGATGCCGACGTAGACCTGGGTGCCCGTCCCGCTGACGGCCGCGCTATGCTGGCGCTGATGTCCCCGTCGCCGATCAGCTTGATGCGGGCCCCCGCCCGCTCGCACGTCGGCGATCAGGTCTTCGTGGCGCGAGCCGGTCGAGGATGATCGCGGTGATCTCCCCGACGGTGCGCCCGTAGGCGTCGGCGATCGCCCGCAGAGTTCTCGGGCACCGGCGCGTTGATGCTGATCACGCCGTGCGCCTTCGCCCCTACGACCAGCTTCTGCATGTACATCTCCGGCGCGGACATGATGTTCCCCGGATCGGCGGCCACCAAGACCGCCATCGCGCCGGCCTGGCCCTTGGCCAGGCAGTCAGTGCCCTCCAGGGCGTTCAGGGCCAGGTCGCAGCGCGCCCCGCCCCTGCCCGACCTGCTGCCCCATCTGTAGCTCGCCGGCGCCGTCCGCCTGCCCCTTGCCGATGACCACGGTCCCGTCGATGGGCATGGAGTCGATGGCCTTCCGCATGGCGGCACTCGCGGCAGCCCGTGCGCCCTCGCCGTCGCCCTGACCCATCCACGGCGCCGCGGCCAGCGCGGCGGTCTCCGTCGCCTGCACGAACTCGCTGCAGACGCAGGTCTGCTGTTCCGACAGCTTCACACTCTCCGCCACGCGCCCCTCCCTCCGCCTACGAGGCCGCTCGACGGCGGTCCGCAGACTCGGTCTTCTCGATCAGGTGGTACAGCGCGTCCACCACCCGGCCGACGGTGTCGTCGATGGCCACGTTCTCGATGATCAACGTGCCCTGAGCCTCCGCCTTGGCCAAGATGAACTCCTGCACCTTCCTGATCTCCTTGATGTTCTCGCACGTAGCGCTGGAGGGGCCGGATGCCGTTGGTCTCCCGGTCCCGGACCAGGAAGTGGCTGCGGTGCAGCTCCTCGTCGCGCACCACCACGATCATCGGCAGCACCAGCGCTTCCGACCAGCGCTCCGGCGAGAGGTACCCCGGCACCAGGTGGACGCCCTCCAGGACCATGGACGTGTCCTTCCTTGATGGCCCGGTCGATCGATGGCCTCGCAGCGCCGGTCATCACCATGCGGGCCTGCTCCATGAAGCCCACCATCAGCGGGTCGGCGTCCTCGGCCCGACGGGGAGCCGGACCGCCCGCCCGGCGTCGAACGACGAGAAGTGCAGGGCGGGCATCAGCCGTCCGAGAAGAAGGCCCGCATGACCTGCCGGACGGCGTCGGTCGAGATGATGCGGACGATCCCCAGCCGGTGGGCCAACTGCGTCGCGATGGTGCTCTTGCCCACGCCGGTCGCGCCCTCCGATGAGGATGATGACCGGTCGGTCCTGCAGCGCCAGCCGCTGCCATTTCGCGTAGCGCTGACAGAACAAGTCTCCCTGGGTGCCCTGCAGCACCTGCCCCACCATGGCATGCAGGTCGTCGACGCCGACCTCGCTGCGCCCTCGCTCCGCACGTGCAGCTCCACCTCGCGGGCGACCGCGTAGGCCCGCTCCGGAGACAGGCCGGTGGCCGTGAGCGACTGGGCCAGCAACCCTTTCGAGAAGGGCACGGCGTGACCCTCGTCCACGACGAGGATCTGGCTTTCGGGCGGCAGCCCGTCGCGCTCGTCCGTCTCCTTCACCTGGACCCTCCGGACCCGCCCGCTCTCGAATCGGGCCTCGTGGCGACGTCCAGCCAGGGCCGCCATCTCGGCGGCCAGCCTGCCCAGCGCGCCCGACTCGGCGGGCGCGACCTCCAAGGGCACGTTGTCCACGAACACCACGGGCAGACCTCGTCGCTCAGCTTCCTCGGCGACCACGTCGATGGCCGCCGCCTTGATCTCGGTCAGGACCAGCTCCGCCGCGTCCATCGCCGGACGGGCGCAGGTCGGCCCGCAACCTGGGTCGATCGGACAGGTTGCCCGAGCGGACGACCACCCGGCACCCCGACCGTTCCTCCACCAGTCTCCCAGCGCCGACGCGCCGCTCCGCCGGCCGTGGAGAAGAACGCCACCCGCCTGCCCTCCACCGGCTCGGAGGGCTGGGGCCGGAAGACCACGGGGATCACCGTCATCCCCGGCCGGACCTGCTGTATGCCTTCGATCAGCGCCGCCACCGTTCCCTTCCGGACCAGGGGCTCCTCGGCCATGGTCAGCACCACCGCGTCGCTCACCAGCAGCCGGTACGTGCCCAGGTACCCGGTGATGTCGTCCACCGGCTGGTGCGCCCCGGCCACCAGGATCCTGGCGTCGGTCGCCACCGGCGGCAACGCCGCCCCGCTCCCTTCGAAGAGGGTCAGCGTCGGCCCGAGCTCGTTCGCCTTGCGCGCTCCGTCCGCCACGTTCGACAGGAACGGCGCGCCCGCCATGCCTCCGCCGCACCGCCGGCAGCCCACCGTCACCACCCGGCTCAACGCCGCATCCTCCACGTGGTCCGACGACGCGTGCCGGCCCTCCCGGCTCAACCGGAGCAGATCCGCGGCCGTCAGCCGCAGCCGGCGCCCGTCGATGACCTCCGGCTCGGCCGGACCACCGCGGCCCATCGCCACCACGACCACCCCGGGGCTCCCGGACATCGTGCGGAAGGGAATCCTGGAGTGTCCTCGCGACGAAGCCGCTGACCGCGGTCTTCCCCACGCGCTTCCCGGTGCCCACGACGGACAGGGAGGGAGACGTGCACAGACGGGGAAACGACGGTGGTGCGAAGTGGAAGTCGGAGCCTTGGTACGCGACGTTCCGGGCAAGAGACATGGAGATGAGCCGGAACCTCTGCGGGTATCCTAGCACCGGCTCGTCGCTGAGGTCAACGACCACGTCCGGCCCGTGCCGCGCGATCGCCCCCTCCAAGCCCTCGCCCCCAGGAGCACCCTGCACCACGGGTAGCCGGTAGCACGCGCTCAGCGCGGCTTCATCGTCGCCCCCGGTGATCTTCTCCGTCCCCCCGAGGAAGAGTGCGGCCACCACCTGGTAGCGCGCCCTCAGGGCCTCGAGAGCCTCCAGCACCACCGGGGGGTAGTGCTCGCCGTCGATGAGCACGAGCGCGCGGGGCAACACCGGCCGCTCAGGCGTCGGAGATCACCCGGTCGAGGTGGAAGCCGTGGCGGGTGTAGGTCGAGGCCTCCGCGTCGAACTCGACCAGGCTCTCTCCGCCGTGAAAAGGGTATCGCCGGGTCACGCTGACCTGGGAACCGGCTATCTCGATCATGTTGTAGCAGGGCTTGGTGTCGCCCCGGAGCCGGAGCGTGGAGACCGTGCCGGTGTTGACCACGAACATGTCCTCCAGACGCCACACGTACGGCACGTGCTTGTGCCCGGAGAGCACCAGCTTGACCCCGGCCCTCAGCAGCACCTCGAGGACGTCGCCGGCATCGTGCACCACGTTCCGCTCCCGGCCGGTCCCCGGCACGGGCAGGAGGTGGTGGTGCAGCGCGAAGATCTTGAAGGTGTCCTCCTGCTCGGCGAAGGCGGCCTTCACCCACTCGTACCGGTGCCGCCCGATCCGCCCGTAGTCCAGGTCGGGCTCGGTCGAGTCGACCCCGACGATGGTGACCCCCTTCTTGTGCACCACCGATTCCCGGCTGGAGAAGAGCCGCTCGAAGTGCATGTAGCCCACGTTGCGGCTGTCGTGATTGCCCGGGACGACGATCAGGTCCGGGCAGTCGAGCTGGTCCAGGTAGTCCCGGGCTTCGCGGAACTCCTGGCGAAAGCCCATGTTCGTGAGGTCGCCGGTCACCACGACGATGTCCGGCGCCATGTCGTTGATCTCCACCAAGGCCCGGTTGAGCAGGTTGGGCACGAAGTACTGCGATCCGGCGTGGATGTCGGAGAAGTGCGCGATCCGCACGTGCCTCGTCTTCGTGCTCACCCTCGATCCCTTCTTCAGAGCACTCGCATGATCATCGGCCGGCTGCGACAGCAGCTCAAGGACTCTACCTCCGAGACCGCCTTGAACAGACCCCGCTCCACCGTGGGGTGGGTGATGAAGATCAACTCGGCGCTGTCGCCGTGACCCTCCTGCACCATGCTCTGGATCGACACGTCGTGGCGTCCGAAGACCGAGGAGATCTGCGCCAGGACGCCGGCCCGGTCCTCCGCCTGCATCCGAATGAAGAAGGCGGACGTCATCAGCTCGTCCGGGTAGAGGTCGAGCTCGACGGTGCACGAGCAGTCCTGCAGAAAGCCGACCTCCTTCGTCGCCGCGATACCCACGATGTCGGAGACCACCGCCGTCGCCGTCTGCCGCCCGCCCGCGCCGGGCCCCATCAGCATGATCTGGTCGATGGCGTCGCCCTCGCGCGAACACGGCGTTGAACGCGCCGTTGATGCTGGCGAGCGGGTGGCCCGTCCGGGACCAGCGCCGGGTAGACGCGGACGTTGACCCGGCCGTCGACCAGGCGCGCGGCGCCGATCAGCTTGACCACGAAGCCGAAGCTCCTGGCGCGCTGGACGTCGGCAAGCGTCACGCCGGTGATGCCCTCGTAGGAGACGTCCGCCAGCGTGACCCGGGAGTGGTAGGCGATGGAGCCCAGGATAGCCATCTTGGCGGCCGCATCCCCCCCGCCCACGTCGGCGGTGGGGTCCGCCTCGGCGTAGCCCAGCTCCTGCGCCTGGCGGAGCGTCTCCGCGTAGTCGCCGTCGCCTCGATACATCGCCGTCAGGATGTAGTTGGTGGTTCCGTTGACGATGCCGTAGACGGTATGGAGCTCGGCGGCCACCATGCTCTCGCGCATCACCTTGATGATGGGGATGGCCCCGGCTACCGCGGCCTCGAAGCGAAGGTGCCGGTGCCGGTCCTTGGCCAGCTGGAAGAGCGGCCCCCCTTGGGTCGCGATCAGCTGCTTGTTGGCCGTGACCACGTCCTTGCCCTCACGCAGGGCCCGCTCCAAGAAGCTGAACGCCGGTTCGACCCCCCCCATGACCTCCACCACGACGTCCAGCGTGGGATCGCCCAGCGACGCTGTCTGCATCGTCGATGAAGCGGCCCTCGGGAGCAGCCGGGCAGCCACTTGGAGCGGTCCCGCTCCAGCACGCTGATGACCTGAAGGTCCACCCCGGTCGCCTGCAGGATGGCCTCTCGGCGCCGCGCGATGGCGGCGTAGACGCTGGAGCCTATGGTGCCGAAGCCCAGCAGGCCGATCCGGAGCACCCGTTCAGTCATCGCGCCTCACTCCTCATGCAGAGGTCGGTCCCGCGAGACGAGGTCGGCGTAGGTCTCCCGTTCCACGATCACCCGGGCACGTCCCTCGTTCAGCAACAGGACGGCGGGCCGGGGGTTGCCGTTGTAGTTGGAGGCCATCGCGTAGCAGTACGCCCCGGTCGCCGGCATGATCAGCACGTCCCCCAGCCGGGGCTCGGCGATGACCGCGTCGCGGATCAGCACGTCGCCGCTCTCGCAGTGTTTGCCGGCCACGGTGACGACCGTGTCGGCCGGCGCCTCCGCCCGGTTGGCCACCATGGCCTCGTACTTGGCGCCGTACAGCATGGGCCGCAGGTTGTCGCTCATGCCGCCGTCCACGCTGACGTACGTCCGGATACCCGGCAGCTGCTTGATGGTGCCGACCCGGTACGCCGTCAACCCCGCCTTCCCCACGATGGAGCGGCCCGGTTCGACCAGGATGCGGGGGACGGGCAGTCCCACCCGGCCCATCTCCTCGCGGACGGCCCGCACCTTCATGTCCACGTACGCGTCGATGGAGGAAGGATCGTCCTCCTCCGTGTAGCGGATACCGAGACCGCCGCCCACGTTCAGCGAGTGGCACACGAACCCGAGGGCCTCGTGGGCTTCCCTGATCAGATCGACCAGGATGGCGATGGCCTTGCGGTACCCCTCGAACTGGAAGATCTGGCTGCCGATATGCGCGTGCAACCCGACGAGCTCCAGGCTCGGCGCCCTCAACGCCCGGTCGATCGCGCTGAGCGCGAGCCCGTCGGTCAGCCCGAAGCCGAACTTGGAGTCCTCCTGCCCGGTCTGGATGTACTCATGCGTGTGCGCCTCGATGCCCGGGGTGATGCGCAGCAGGATGCGCTGACGCGATGCTCGCTCGGCCACAAGCGCGTCCAGCAGGTCGAGCTCGCTCATGCTGTCGACCACCACGGTGCCGATGCCGTTGTCCAAGGCGTAGCTCAGCTCGTCAGGCGTCTTGTTGTTGCCGTGGTAGAACATGCGGTCGGTGGGAAAGCCGGCGACCAGACCGGCGTGATACTCCCCGCCCGAAGAGACGTCCAGCGACAGGCCCTCTTCGGCGACGAGCTGGATGATGGCGATGCCGGCAAAAGCCTTGCTCGCGTACACCACCTCGAAGTCGTCGGTGCGGGCGGCGAAGGCCCGCATGAACCGGCGGCACTGGTCGCGGACGGTGCTCTCGGAGTAGAGGACGAGCGGCGTGCCGTGCTCCTCCACCAGCTCGACCACGTCACAGCCGTCGATCTCCAGGTGCCCGGCACGGTTGTGGACGGTGTGCTCGGGATAGGTCAGGGTGTGGGTCATCCTTCTCCTCAGAAGACAGACGACGGTTGGTCGTACGGTACCACACGGTCCCCGCGCTCCCGGTCGACGCTCCCGGGAACGCCCGGGGCCTCTGGTAGAATCGGGCCCCAGATGGCCGAGGACCTCCCATCCTTCTCGTACTACCGAGGCACCAAGCCGCTCCGTTTCGCCACCGAGACCGAGCTGGAGGCCGCGCGCATCTTCGACTACTACCGCATCCCCTGGGAGTACGAGCCGCGCACGTTCATCCTGGAGCGCGACGCCGAAGGCAACATCGTCGAGGCGTTCACTCCCGATTTCTACCTGCCCGACCTGGAACTCTACGTCGAGGTCACGCAGATGAAGCAGTCGTTGGTCACGACCAAGAACCGCAAGGTCCGCCGACTGCGCGAGCTCCATCCCGAGCTCAACGTGAAGCTCCTCTATCGCAAGGACTTCGTGCAGCTGGCCAAGAAGTACAACCTGCGTCAGCCCAGCTGAGAGCGCCCCGGACGCTCCCGACCACCCTGCGGAGGGCCATGGAAGCCAGCGACCAGGGCCGCGATGACTACGTCCTCCCCGCGCCGACCCCCGAGCTCCTGGGCGGCGTCTTCCTGGACCGGGAGACGATCGCGGCGCGCGTGCGCGACCTCGGCCGGGAGATAAGCCAAGACTACGCCGGCCACGATCTGCTGCTCGTCTCGGTGCTGAAGGGCGCCGTCTTCTTCCTGGCCGACCTCGCCCGGGCCATCGACCTCGAGGTCTCGCTCGACTTCCTGTCCATCAGCTCCTACGCCGACGAGCAGATGACGGCCGACCCCGACGCCGGCGACACCCCCCACCGGGGGATCCGATTCTTGAAGGACCTGGATGCGCCGGTGGAAGGCAAGCATCTCCTGGTCGTGGAGGACATCATCGACACCGGCCTGACCCTCCACTACGTCCTGCGGGCGCTGACGCTCCGCTCGCCGGCGTCGTTGGCCGTGTGCACGTTGCTCGACCGTCCGTACCGCCGTCTGGTCGACATCCCCGCGCGGTACTGCGGGTTCACCGTGCCCGACGACTTCTTCGTGGGATACGGCTTCGACTACCTGCAGCACTTCAGGGAGCTTCCGGACATCCGCTTCCTGCGGATCTGACATCGGGCACCGCCCGACCCACGAAAGGAGCGGGATCATGGGCTCGGGACTCGGCCCGATCCTCACCCAGGAACTGATCGTCGACGGCACCCCGGGCGGGGGCCGTGCGCGGGCCGACGCCTCCGCGCAGGCCCCGCGCCTGGCGGCCACCTTGTACCTGCCGGCCGACGCAGGCCATCCGCTTCCGGGACTCCTGGTGGGACACGGGGCCGGCAGCCGACGGGACCGGCACGCCTCCTTCTGCCGG
The DNA here is from genome assembly GCA_963796315.1 of uncultured Actinomycetota bacterium. Taxonomy (GTDB): domain Bacteria; phylum Actinomycetota; class Thermoleophilia; order RBG-16-64-13; family RBG-16-64-13; genus CAWCLH01. The sequence continues at coordinate 114,424 of CAWCLH010000020.1, read as the reverse complement.
ACCGCAGCCGCCCACGGCCTGGCCGTGCTCGCCTTCGACTTCCGCGGACACGGGGAGAGCGAGGGCCGGGTGGACGGCCGTCTGGATGAGGACGTGGTCGCGGCTGCGCGGGCGCTGCGCCGTCACCCGGCCGTATCGGGGCCGATCGGCTACCGCGGCTCGAGCATGGGCGCCTACAACGGCGTGCTGGCGGCGCGGGCCGCCCGCCTGGACGCGCTGGCCCTGCTCTGTACCGCCGACGAGACCGTCCTGTCCTCCGGGCTCGACCGGCTGGAGCGCGGCGACTTCGAGGAACCCGCGGCCATGCGGGTCGACGTCCCCGCCACCCGGCGCGCTCTCGCCGGCCACGATCTGATGGCGGAGGCGGCGAAGATCCGGACGCCGGCGCTGTTGCTGCACGCCCGCGGCGACGACGTGGTCCCGATCGTGGTCAGCCTGCGCCTTGCCGGGGCCCTGGCGGGTCCGGCGGAAGTGCTACTGCTCCCGGGAGGCGACCACTCGGCGCTGCAGAGCGACCCCACGGTCCACGAACGGGTGGCGACGTGGTTGGGCGATACCTTGCGCCGAGTGGCGGCGGAAGGTATCGCGGCCGAAGCCTCCTAGCGCACGCACTGGACGTACTTGAGGAAGATCTCGAAGGCCTGTTCCATGGCTGCCTCGTCGACCTCGGTCTGCAACCCGTCCGCCAGGCAATCGCGCATGCGGTGACTGATCAGATGGATCCCGACGCGGTCCAGGGCCGACTTCACCGCTGAGAGTTGGGTGAGGACCGCCTCGCATTCCTTACCTTCCTCGATCATGCGCTGCAGGCCTCGCACCTGACCCTCGATCCGGCGCAACCGGTTGAGCACTCGTTCCTCTTCGGTCCGTGTCGATGCGGCGGTCTTGGGATCCATGCAGGCCCTCCTCGAGCGGCCGTGGTGAGTTGGCCGCAGTATACCCCCCTGGGTACATAGGGCGCAAGCAAGCGCGCGAGCGAGCGACGACCGGCAAGAGTCAAGGAAGGAGGACAGGAGCGGAGTACGGGATTCGAACCCGCGACATCCAGCTTGGGAAGCTGGCACTCTACCAACTGAGTTAACTCCGCCCGCCGCCGGACGCTTGGGCGCGCCCCTCGTGGCGCAAAGTCTACCATAGGGCCTACCGCGCCCGGCATCTCCCTCCTGGCGACCGGCCAGGGGGATCGGGGCCGGAAGGTACACGTCGGGGCACGTCGGGCTGTCACCGATCCGGGCAGGCAGAATCCCGCATTATGCGTACGATTCTCTCCCAGGATCGATGCAGGTAGGTGTTGACAACGGGGTAGCACGGCGTAGAATAGTCAGCAGAGTCCCGAGAGTCCAGACGCACCGTCCGGAGATTCAGCACCCGGGGACTGTGGAGGAAACGCAAGCCTAACGGCAGCGGAGTACGAGGAAGCAGTCCAGAGAGCAGAATCGGTGAAAGACGGAAACGCGAGTTCACTCGGGACTCTTCGTTCTGCCCGCTTTCGCCTATCGGAACCCCGGCTCTGTCGGAACGCCTCACCTTCCCTCCACCGCCTGCACCCGCCCATCTTTCCGGCCCGCTATACTCGGGACTCGATGCGGGCACAGCGCGACGGCACTGCGCGCAGGGGGTTTGGAGTGCGATCTCGTCTTCCGGGTCTCGTCCTTGCGGACATCCGCGGCCCTCTTGTCATGGGCGTGTTCCTCGCCGCCGGTCAGGCCTTCGTCCTCCTGGCCTTGCTCCGCGCCGCCGGACCTCAGGCGCTGTGGCTGCTGGTCCTGGTCGCCGTCTTCGTCATCGTGTCCACTCTGGGGATCCTGGTATGGATCGGTCTGGGCCGCGACACGTTCCGTGACATCTCGCGCCAGCAGGCGGTCCAGGCGGAGGGCATCCTCGACATCGTCATCCAGTCCCTGCCGCATCTGCGCCAGGGGTTGAACCCGGACTCAGCCTCGGCCGTCTCGCTGCTGGTGTTCGCCAAGCTGCAGTTCGACGCCGTCTCCATCACCGATACCACGACCATCCTCTCCTTCGTCGGCGAGGGGGAGAACCACCACCTCCCCGGCAGTAAGATCAAGACCACCGCCACCATCGACGCCCTCCACAGCAAGGAGGTGCAGGTCCTGAACCGACGGTGGTCCATCGGGTGCCCCTACCTCGACTGCCCCCTCCACTCGGCCATCGTCGCCCCGCTGATCGTGCGGGATCGGGCGGTGGGCGCTCTGAAGCTGTACTACTCGCGGCCCAAAGATATGGGAGAGCTGGAAGAGGCGGTCGCCTTGGGCCTAGCCCGACTGCTCTCCAGTCAACTCGAGCTGGCGGAGCTGGACGGCCACCGCCAGGCTACCCTCGCCGCCGAGCTCCGGGCGCTGCAGGCTCAGATCAATCCCCACTTCCTGTTCAACTCGCTCAACACCATCGCCATGTTCTGCCGGACCAAGCCGGGCGAGGCTCGGCGGCTGGTCCTTGCCTTCGCCGAGTTCTTCCGTCACTCCCTGCAGAGCCCCCAGGACTTCATCACCGTCCGAGAGGAACTGGAGTATGTGGACTGCTACCTGGACCTGGAGCGGGCGCGCTACGGCCAGGAGCTGGCCGTCCAGCGGCGCGCCGACGACGCGGTCCTCGACCTCTACATCCCGCCCTTGACCATCCAGCCACTGGTGGAGAACGCCATCAAGCACGGCAAGGGCACCGCAGGGAAGTTGATGCACCTGGGGTTGGACCTGTGGCAGGAGGATGGGTGGCTCCAGATCCGCGTCATCGACGACGGCGCGGGCTTCGACCCGGTGGTGTTGGCCGAGATGCAGGAGACGGGGCCGGGGCAGGAGCACGGCATCGGCATCTTCAACGTCCACCGCCGCCTCAAGGCCTTCTTCGGGGAGCGCTTCGACTTCGTGGTGGTGAGCGGCGAGGGACACACCGAGGTCGGCTTCTCGCTGCCGGTGGAGCTCTGTCTCCCCGATGCCGAACAGACCCCCGCGGTCGCTGTGCCGGCTGCGGAGCCGGGACCCGGCGCACCGGCCCCCCCTGCCGTGGTCTCCTGAGCGGCCATGGACGAACGGCTGTCCCGACGCACCCCCTCCTCGGCCGAACGCCTCCGCTACGGTCGCTGGGAGCTCTCCACCGACCAGGCTGAGACCCGAGCCCCGGCGCCCCGACCGGAGGACTCCGAGCGATGGCAGGCCGAAGAGGACGAGGCCCGGCGGTTGATGGTCAAGCAGCGGCGTCTGAGCCTGGTGTCGGCCGCCTCGGTCGCGGTGACGGTGTTCGCCGTGGTGATCGCGGGCTACGTGTGGACCGATTGGATGACGAGACCGCTCTGGCACGGCTTCAGCCCCCTGTTCCTCTTCGTCGCCATCCTCATCTACCCGCTGACCTGGGCGGTCGCCATCGTCTACACGGTGTTCGCGAATCAGCTGGACGGACTGAGCTGATGCAGCAGAGCGGCAGCCATCTGCCCGCTCTGGGGATGGTCCTCGGACTGGGCCTGGTGGTCTTCAGTCTGTTCTTGGCGTGGAACGTGCGCAAGCTGCAGAAGACCGCCGCGGACTACTACCTGGCCGGTCGGAATGTGGGCGTCTTCCAGAACGCTTCCGCCATCTGCGGGGACTACATCTCGGCCGCGTCGTTCCTGGGGGTGGCCGGGTTGACCTTCCTGATCGGGTTCGAGGGGCTCTTCTACGCCTTCGGGTTCTATCTGGGCTTCCTGGTGGTGCTCTTCTTCATCGCCGGGCCACTCCGGAGGTTCGGGCAGTACACCATCCCGGACTTCGTGGGCGGGCGGTTCCACAGCAACACCGGTCGAGCCCTGGCCATCCTCTGCGTGCTGGTGATCTCCCTCTTCTACACGGCGCCGCAGATGTTGGGCTCCGCCAAGATACTGCTGGTGCTCACCGGCATCCCCTACGCCGCTCGGCGTCGCGCTGGTGTCCGGGACCATCACCCTCTACGTGGTCCTGGGCGGGATGCGCGGGGCGACGATGACGCAGATCGTCCAGTTCTGGGTGCTCTGGATGGCCATCTTCGCGGTGGCGGCTATCGCCTGGATGAGCGGGATGTCGTACGGCAAGGTGCTGACGGGCATCGAGGCCCGCATGGGGCGCAGCGACGCGTCCCTCGCCCAGACCGCCCCGGCCGGCGGGACTGACGCGATGCCCGGCCGACCGGCAGCGCCGACGGCATGCAGCCGCTCTATCCGACCGGCCCACAAGACGGGGAACCGCAGCGCGACTACCTCAGCCCGGGGAACCAGTACGGCCTGCTGCCGGCCCTCTCGTTACTGGTGGCGCTGGCGTGCGGCACCGCCGGCCTGCCCCACATCCTCGGGCGCCTCTACACCAACCCCGACCGGGCCCGGGCACGCTGGACCGTGGTCGTGGTGCTGATCCTCATCGGGTCCTTCTACCTCATGGCACCCTACATCGGACTGGTGATGCGCTACGCGCTGCTGGCAGGCCCAGGGGGCACTGCTCCCCTCGCCCAGCCGGCGCTGGGCTGGATGACCGCCAACGGCCAGAATCTGGCCGTGCCCGCCGCAGCGGTCCACTTCGGGGGGCAGCTCGGCCTTGGCATCGCCGTCGCCGGAGCCCTGGCGGCCGTCCTTTCCACCACCGCCGGACTTCTGGTCGTGATGAGCGCGGCGCTGGGACACGACCTGTACTACAGCCTCTACAACCCGGAGGCGAACGAGAAGACCCGGGTCATCGTCGCGCGCTTCTCGACCGTCCTCATGGGGTTGTTGACCTTCGTCCTGGGCATGAGCGTGGAGAACATGCAGATCGCCGTACTGGTGGGGCTGGCGTTCGCGGTCTCCGCCTCGACCCTCTTCCCGGTGCTGGTCAGCGGGCTGTGGTGGAGCAAGATGACCTCGTCCGGCGCCATTGCCGGCATGCTGGTGGGCCTGATCACCTGCCTGGCCCTGATCTTCGGCAAGCCGTTGCTGCCCGAGTGGCTCCGCTGGGAGAACCCCGGAGGCATCGGCGTGGCGGCCGCCTTCCTGGCCATCTACGTCGTCTCGCGGGTGGACGGCCGGGTGCCGGCGGACGTCGACCGCTTCATGGCGCTGGTCCACGGAGGCCGAGAGGAGCAACGGCTACGGGCGGCGGGCCTGCTCAAGAGTCGGAACCTCTTCGCCGACCTGCGTCATCGCGCCGACTCCGAGTAGGCCTCCCCGCCTCGACCGCTCATCGCTGACAGACGGGGCAGTAGGCGGTCCCCCGCCCCGCCACCACCGTCCGGACCATGGTGCTTCCGCACCGAGGACAGGCTTCGCCCTGCCGCCCGTAGGCCCGCAGCACCCGTTGGAACCCGCCCTCGCTGCCCCGAGTGTCCACGAAATCGGAGATGGAGCAGCCGCCCAGGCGTACCCCCTCCGCCAGCCGCTCGCGGATCTCTTCAGCCAGGCGGCCCGATCTCCTCCTCGGTCAGCGTGCCCGCCGGCCGCAGCGGCGAGAGCCGCGCGCCGAACAGGATCTCGTCGGCGTAGATGTTGCCGATGCCCGCCAGGTGCCGCTGGTCCAGCAGGAAGGCCTTCAGCGGAGTCGTCCGGCCCCGCAGCCGCTCGGCCAGCGCGGCCGCGTCCCACTCCCCCCGCCAGGCGTCGGGCCCGGTCTGGGCCACTCGGGCCGCGGGTGAGCCGGCGGTCAGCTCGACGCGGCCGAACTTGCGCATGTCCGAGAAGACGAGACGATCGGCCGAGCCCTCCAGGGGCAGCACGAAGCGGGCGTGGGCGGGCAATGGCTCGTCGGCACCCAGCAAGCAGCAACTGACCGGTCATGCCCAGGTGGACCGTGAGGTAGAGGTCGTCGGTCAACCGCAGCAGGAGGAACTTCCCCTGGCGACCCACCTCTTCGACCGTCCGTCCCGGGAGCAGCGCCTCCAACTCCTCCGGCTCCGTTCGCAGCAGCATGAACGGCTCGATGCGCTCGGGCGGCGCGAAGCGCCGCCCGACCAGACCGCGCTGAAGCTGACAGCGGACCGTCTCCACCTCGGGAAGCTCAGGCACGGTGACCTCGCCGCCCGCGCTACATGCTCTCGGGGGCGCTGACCCCGAGCAGGCCCAGGCAGCGGGCGACGACCCGCTGGGTCACCACGCACAGCGCAAAGCGGGCGTCGGCGACCGCCGGCTCGGACCCGATCACGCGGCAGTGCTTGTAGAAGGCGTGAAAATCGCCCGCCAACTCCTGCGCGTACGACGCGATCCGGTTGGGCGCCCGGCGATCGGCGGCGTCGCGCACCACGCCGGCGAACTCGTCGAGCTTCTTGATCAGGTCGCGCTCGTGCGCCGTCTGGAAGAGGACGGCGTCGGCATCGATGGCCGGGCGCAGACCCTCGGTCAGCTTGCGCGTGATGCTGGCGATACGGGCGTGGGCGTACTGGACGTAGTAGACCGGGTTCTCCTGCGACTGCTCCCGGGCCAAGTCCAGGTCCAGGTCCAGGGTCTGGTCGTGGGACCGCATCACCAGGAAGTACCGGGCTGCGTCCGCGCCGATGGCGTCGATCAACTCGCGCAGGGTGACCATCTCCCCGCGGCGGGTGGACATCTGCTTCAGCTCGCCGCCCTCGATCAGGTTGACCAACTGGCCGATGATCACCTCGAGCATGTCCGGGTCATGCGAGAGGATGGCCACCGCCGCCTTCATCCGAGGCACGTACCCGTGGTGGTCGGCTCCCCAGATGTTGATCAGATGGTCGTAGCCCCGGCTGATCTTGTCCTGGTGATAGGCGATGTCGGCGGCGAAGTAGGTAGGTTGGTCGTTGCTGCGGATCAGCACCCGGTCCTTGTCGTCGCCCTCGGTGGTGGTCCGCAGCCACACCGCGTCGTCCTGCACGTATGCGTCGCCGCTCTCAAGCAGCCGGTCGATGGTCGCCTGCACCCGGCCCTCTGTGTGGAGCGGGCTCTCGCTGAACCACCGATCGAAGGTGACCCGGAAGTCCGCCAGCTCGCGACGCATCTCCTCCAACACCAGCTCACAGCCGCGCCGGCGGAAGGAGCGGATCGCCTCGGTGGAGGCGTCGTCCCAGCCCTGCTGCCGGAGCGCCTCCAGCCAGCGGTCGCCCACCTCATCGCGGATGGTGGCCGCTATCTCGCGGACGTACTCCCCCTGGTACCCCTCCTCGGGCACGGGCAGATCGATACCGAACGACTGGGCGTAGCGCGCCGCGATCGACCGGCCGAACATGTCCATCTGGCGGCCGTAGTCGTTGATGTAGAACTCGGTGCTGACCCGGTGGCCGCTGAAGCCGAGCAGCCGGTCGAGAGCGTTGCCGTAGGCGGCGTATCGTCCATGCCCCACGTGCAAGGGCCCGTTGGGGTTGACGCTCACGTACTCCAAGAGGATGTGGAGGGGACGGTCCCGCTCGCCCCGGCCCACCTCCTCCCCCTGGCGGAGCAGTGTGGCGGCCGCCCGCGCGAAGGCCCCGTCGGCCAGGCGCAGGTTGAGGAAGCCCGGGCCGGCGATGTCGATGCCGGCCACCAAGCTCGGCGACCCGAGCATCCGCGAGGAGTCGCTCCCGGATATCGGCGGCCAGGTCGCGCGGGGCGCGGCGGGCGAGCTTGGCCGCCTGCATGGCGAAGGGAGTGGCGTAGTCGCCGTGGGCCGGGTCGCTGGGTCGCTCCAGCACCAGAGCGGGCGCTTCCGTCCACCCTTGCTCCCGCACCCAATCAGACAGCACCCGTTCGAGGACGTCGCGTAGCACCTGGTTCTCTCCTCTTCTCCTTGCAGATCCTTGGGGCGCAGCGCCCCCGGGCAGCCTAGCGCGCCGGCAGGCGGCAGGCGAAGAACTCCTCGAGCCGCGCCATCTCTTCCGGGGTGCCGATCGCGACCACCGTGTCCTCGTCGGAGAGGACCACGCTGGGATCGGGGTTGGTGTCGAACCCCCCGGCCCCGTGCCGGATGGCGAGGATACTGGCCCCCGTCTGCCCGCGGATGTCCAGCTCCTTGATCGAGCGGCCGACCACCTCGCAGGTCGCGTTGAGCGCGAACTCCTCCAGCCGGAACTCCAATTCCCCGGCCCCGGTCACGACCTCCAGGTAGTCGGTGACCAGCGGCTTCAAGAGCATGCCGGCCATCTGCCGGCCTCCCGAGGTGTAGGGCGAGATCACCTTGTGCGCGCCCGCCCGCACCAGCTTGGCCACCGTCTCCTCGCTGTTCGCCCGGGCCACCACCAGCACGTCGGGGTTCAGGACGCGGGCGGAGAGGGTGATGAAGGTGTTGTCCGTGTCGGTGTTGACGGCGGCCACCAGGCCGCTGGCCCGTTCGATGCCGGCGGCGACCAGCACCTCGTCCTGGGTGGCGTCGCCCAGCAGGTGGGCGTACCCGGCGGAGGCGACGTGCTCCAGGGTGGCGGCGCGCTTGTCGACCACGACGAAGGGAGCCCGGTTATGGGCGAACTCCTTGGCCACCGTCTCCCCCACCCGGCCGTAGCCGCAGATGATGAAGTGACCGCTCATGGCCTCGATGCGCTTGGACATGCTCCTCCTCCGAAAGAGACCCGACAGCTGCCCCCCGACCACGAACTCCATCAAGGTGCCCAGCCCGTAGGCGATGATACCGACTCCGACGATGACCAAGGCGATGGTGAAGAGACGGCCGGCCGTCGAAAGCGGATGGACCTCGCCGAACCCCACCGTCGTCAGCGTGATGACCGTCATGTACAGCGCGTCGGTCGGGCTCATGTGCTCGATCTGCACGTAGCCGACCGTGCCGACGGCGACCGTCGCCGCGAGAAGGATCATCAGGATGGCGAGGTTGCGTGTGTCGCTGTCGATGAGCCCCGTCCTGTCCGGCGGCAGGCCTCGCCCCGGCTAGTGGTGGTAGGGCTCGCCCCTCTCGATGCGGACCGCGCGGAACAGCTGCTCCAGCACGACGCAGCGCGCCAGCTGATGCGGGAAGGTCAGCCGCGAGAGCGACCAGACGAAGTCGGCCGTACCCAACACCTGATCGTCCAGCCCCAAAGCGCCCCCCAGTATAAACTGGAAGTCGCTCTGCCCGTAGAGCTTCTGCTGCGCCAGGAAGGCGCTGAGGTCGAGCGAGTCGAGCTCCTTGCCCCCCCTCTCCAGGACGACCGTGAAAGCTCCGGGCCGCAGTCTCCGCAGGAGGGACTCCCCCTCGCGCTCGAGCACGCGCGCCGCACCCTGCGCCACGGGCACCTCCGGCACCTCGAGTGTCTGGAGCGAGACGTAGGGGCGGAGAAGGGCCTCGTAGTGGCGGGCGACGGCCGCGTACTCCCGGCTGAGCCGCCCCACGCAGATCAGCGCGACGCGCACCGCCTACAGGAAGGGCAGATCGTGCGTCGGCCGTCGCTCCTCGTCGGTAGCGACGTCGGCGGGGGTGAAGGCGTGGTCCTTGACGATGGTCGGCATGTTGCGCCAGAGACAGATGTCGCTCTTGAGGTACCGCGCCTTGATCCCCTCCGTGCAAGCCACCGTGCACGTCAGGCAGATCTCCTCTTCGACCTGGATCTTGTACTTGCGCGGGCGCTCGCCCTCGTCCAGGCGGCGAGACACCTCGAGCATCAGCTCCTGCACGTCGATCGACGGGCTGACGGGGAAGCGGATGGGCCGTTCCGGCACGACGAACTTGAAGGTGCCCGAGGTCCAGTTCGAGAGCTGCAGAGCCAGGTCCCGTGCCTGGGCGTCGACCGCCGTCTGGAGACTCGTCCGATCGGTGTAGCCTCGCTTCAACAGGACGGCGCCCAGCGGATCGCGCCGGTCGTCCTGTCCGCATGCCAGCAGGCACTCCTTGAGCTGGCCGTCGGTCAGCGCCCCGGCCCGCACGAGACGCGTGCCCAGCAGGTCCTCCGACAACGGCAGGGAGACCGCGTCCACCCTGCCGTCGGTCAGGTACACGTAGCCGAACTCCTCGAAGTCCTGGATCTCGAGGATGCCCGACTTCCGATACGTGGCCAGGAACTGCAGGATGCTGAAGATCGAGAAATCCTGGATCTTGCCCCAAATGATCACCGCATATCACCTGCCGCCGTTGTCGGCACGGAGGACCTCCGGGTTGAGCCCACGGGTGGATCGAGCCTACCAGTTGGGAACGAACGACCGCGCGGGACGACACGCCGGCACGGACGAGAGGGCTCCGCCCGGGTCAACTCGAAGAGCCGCTGGCTGGGTCGTCGGGAGCCGGAGCGGCGGACTTGCGGAACGTGCCGTGACGGTGCAGGAAGTAGGGGTCCTCACCCTCCGCCGCGGTCTCCGGATGGCCGTTCTCGCCCTCCAGGTCGGTGTGTCCCTCGGGGAGGTTGGCGAACGCGCCGCCCTCGCCGTCGGACGGCATGGCCCACTCCTCGGTCTGCCCTCGGCCGCCGGCCTGGGCGGCGGCCTGCCCGATCGGCGGCGTAACGAGCGGCTCCGGCACGAGGTCCTGGCCACCGGAAGCATCGGCCGCCGCCTCCTCCTCGTTTCCGCCGGCTTCGGCGGGTGGAGCAACTGCCAGCCGACGCCCAGGAACACGAAAGCGAAGATGCCGAACAGCACCACCAGGATCAGCAGGCTACCGTTGAAGTTGCTCAGGAAAGGCAGGAAGACCAGGACGGTCAGGAGGGCGAAGACGATACCCACCAAGAACGACACGAGTCCCAGGAGCTTATAGATCAAGAGGTTCCCCCATCGTCCGCCGGTCCGTCCCCCGCCTCCTCCAGGCCTTTGGCGCGCCGGAGCGCGCGCAGTTCACGCAGCACGTCCTCGTCGGTGGGCGCGATGTCGATGATGCCCTTGAACTCCTGCACGGAGATGCCGAGACGGGCCAGGAGCATGCGGTCACGACCGCAAGGGTGCACGTAGTTGCCGGGATTGCCGTAGTACGTGGCCCGAGCCTTGTCGATCATCCGGGGCAGCCAGGGCCACTCGCCCAGGGCGAGGTCTCCGGGTCGCGGCGGTCGCGTAGTCAGGTCCATCGTGCTCCTGCGTCCAGGTCCGCGCTGCTCAACGTCGGGAAGCTTGTACTAGGATACACGTTCTCCTGGGGGAGTTCCGGGACCGTGCCGCCCGCCTAGCTCTCCCGATCGAGGGCGAACAGGATGGCCTGCTCCACCTCCTTCCGGTGGTCGGGGTCCACCAGTTTCTCGCCGCGGGCGTCGGCCACATAGAAGACGTCGACCACCCGCTCCTTCAGTGTGGAGACCTTCGCCAGTCGGACGTCGAGGAGCAGGTCGTCCAGCGTGCGGGCGAGGGTGTAGAGCAGGCCGATGCGGTCGGCGGCGTGCACCTCGATGACGGTCAGCGACTCGGATTCATCGTTCTCCAGCACCACCCGCGTCGCCTCCTGTCGCTCCGCCGGCGTCGAGCCCGGGTAGCGGGCCGCCTTCTGCGCGAGCCGGTGCTCCAATCCCAGCCGGCCCTCCAGCGCGGACGCGACGTCGCGGCGCACCCGCTCCCAACGCTCCCGCGGGATGCTGCCTCCGAAGTAGTCGGCCACGTGGAAGGTGCGGGCGATGCGGTCGTCCTCCTGCGGCTGCAACTGGGCGCTCATGATGGTGATGCCGTGCATGGCGAGGACCCCGGAGAGCCGAGTCAGCAGCCCGGGTCGGGGCGAGGACACCACCGACAGCTCCTCGACATCGGCCAGATGCGTCGCCCGCACCTCCAACGCCAAGGATCCGCCGTACGGGAGCGGGACGACCATGGTCAGCAGGGACTCCCCGGCGGGTTGCTCGGCAGACCAAGGCTGCTCGCCGCGCCGCGCCTCGGCTCCGGCGGCCTCGGCCCCCGCGATCCGTCCGGCCGTCGATCAGAGCGAGCACCTTCAGGAACAGCTCCTGCACCAGCGCCGTCCTCCAGGGAGTCGAGACCGCCGGGCCGGTCGCCCGCCCATCGGCGATGGTCAACAGGTACAGCATCTGCAGTCGCTCCCGGCCGGCGATCCGGTCGGCCAGGCGTTCGAGCAGGACCGGGTCGTCGAGATCCCTGCGCGTCGCCGTGTCGGGCAGCAGCAGATGCTCTCGGACCAGGAAGGCGACGTCCGCCTGGACTTCCGGCGCCTCGCCGAGGGCGGCGGCGACGTCCGCCGCCAAGCGGGAGCCGACCACGGCGTGATCGCCCTCGGCCCCCTTGCCCAGGTCGTGGAGCAGGCAGGCGAGGAGGAACCCTTCCCACAGGGGCGACAGCGAGAGCTCCGCCGCGACCGTCGAGGCGACTTGGTCCGGATCTCCCTCCCGGGCCAGCTGCACCGCCTCCGCGGCGCAGCGGAGGCTGTGGCCGTCGACGGTGTAGGTGTGCAGGGTGTCGCGCTGGCCCAACGAGCGGATGGCCTCCCAACCGGGGAGCCAATCGGAGAGCACGCCCGCATGCGACAGCCGCTCGAGTCGGGCCACCCCGGCGGTCCCCTCCCGCAGCAGCTCGGTCAGCACGGCGCGCCGTCCCTCTCGGGTCTGGGGTTGTCGAACGGGCAGGCGGGTCGACACGGCCAGGGGCACGCCCACCTGCTGCACCGCCCCGCTCCAGCCGTCCTCGGTGAGGAAGCCCACGGTCTGGGCCGCGGAGAACACCCGCGCCATGACCGCTTCCACCGTCCGGCCCTCCGGCCACGACGCGAGGGCGGCCACGTCCTCCTGGTAGTCCAGGTGGAGACGGTCCAGTCTGCGCCCGGCGACGTAGTGCAGCGAGGTCCGCGCCCACAGCAGCACGTCGACGGCCTCTTCCAGAGCGGCGATCGCGGGAGAAGGGAGCCAACCGGTCGCAGCCAGACCGTCGAGGCCGGTCGTGCCGTGCAGCGCCGCCGCCACCCACAGCAGCTCGTGCACGTCGCGCAGGCCGCCTCGGCCCTCCTTCAAGTCGGGCTCCAGGAGGGCGCCGGCCGGCCCGTGGGCCTGGCGGCGCGCCTCGCGCGCCGCCAGCAGCCTCTCCACGAAGGACCGACCCCCGTCCGCGGACACCGAGCTCACCAGGCGGTCGGTGAGCGACCGAAAGAGCTCCTGATCGCCCACCAGCAGCCGGGCCTGCAGCAGCGAGGTCTCGAGCTCGATGTTCTGGGCGCAGACCTCCAGGCATTCCTCGACGGTGCGCGCTCCGTGACCGAGCTCCAGCCCGGCATCCCAGAGCGGATAGAAGAGGCGTTCGGCCATCTCCTGCACGCGCCCGCCCTCCTCGGGACGATAGAGCAGCATCAGGTCCACGTCGGAGGCCGGGCAGAGCTCCCGGCGCCCGTAGCCCCCCACGGCGACGACCGCCAGACCGGGCTCCCGGTAGCCGGATGCGCCCAGCAGCTGGTGCTCGGCGCCGCGGAACAACGAGATCAGCGTCAGGTCGATCAGGTCGGCGCGCCGCCGGGCCAGCTCGCGCCCGCCGGCGCCCGCGCCATGCAGGCGGCGCAGGTCCTGCAGCGCCTCTTTGAGGAAGGCCGCCGGCTCCTCGCCCGGGAGCAACATCAGCGAGGCCGGGAACGACGCGCGGGCGTCCGTACCGCCGGGCCGCTCAGATGGCGTCCGCCCCGCGCTCGCCCGTGCGGATGCGGATGACGTCCTCCAGCGCGAGGATGAAGATCTTGCCGTCGCCGATCTTGCCGGTCTGCGCGGCCTGGCTGATCGCCTCGACCACCGTCTCCACCAGCTCCGTCTCGACGACCACGTCGACCCTGACCTTCGGCACGAAGTCCACCTGGTACTCCACGCCGCGATAGACCTCTGTGTGGCCCCGCTGGCGGCCGAACCCCTTGACCTCGGTGACCGTCAGGCCCTTGACCCCCACCGCCTGCAGGGCATCCTTGACCTCGTCCAGCTTGAACGGCTTGATGATGGCTTCGATCTTCTTCACCCGTGCCTCCTCGCCCGATCGTCCCTCCGCGGCCCGCGTCACGGGCACGATACCCGCGCGCGGGGCCGCTCGGCCATGGACCGGCGTCCAGAAGAGCGGCGTCTCGCGCTGTGCTCCCGGACAGTAGCACACGCCATCACGCCGCCCGATCCCGGGTGTGCCAAGCCGCGGAAAGCGGTAGGCTAGGCGCCATGGCCACGCAGCTCAGGAACCGGGGGATCGTCGCCCTCGACAGCGATCCGCTCTGGTACAAAGACGCGATCATCTACGAGCTCCACGTCCGCGCCTTCCTCGACTCGAGCGGCGACGGCCACGGCGACTTTCCCGGCCTCACCCAGAAGCTCGACTACCTGCAGGACCTCGGCGTCACGGCCCTCTGGCTCCTGCCCTTCTACCCCTCCCCCCTGCGCGACGACGGCTACGACATCGCGCGCTACAAGGACGTCCACCCCAACTTCGGCACCCTGCACGACTTCCGGGTCTTTCTGCGGGAGGCCCACGCCCGCGGACTGCGCGTCATCACCGAGTTGGTCCTCAACCATACCTCCGACCAGCACGCCTGGTTCCAGCGTGCCCGCCGGGCGAAGCCGGGCAGCAGCTACCACAACTTCTACGTCTGGAGCGACACGCCGGAGCGCTACCGCGACACTCGGGTGATCTTCCGGGACTTCGAACCGTCCAACTGGACCTGGGACCCCGTGGCCAACGCCTACTACTGGCACCGCTTCTACTCGCACCAGCCTGACCTGAACTTCGACAACCCGCAGGTCAGACGGGCGCTCACGCGCGTCGTGGACTTCTGGCTGGGCATGGGTGTCGACGGCCTCCGGCTGGACGCCGTCCCCTACCTCTACGAGCGGGAGGGCACCAGCAACGAGAACCTGCCGGAGACGCACGCCTACCTCAAGCAGCTGCGCGCGCACGTGGACGGGCGCTTCGGCAACCGCATGCTGCTGGCCGAGGCGAACCAATGGCCCGAGGAGGCGGCGGCCTACTTCGGCGACGGCGACGAATGCCACATGGCCTTCCACTTCCCGCTGATGCCGCGCCTGTTCATGTCGATCCGCATGGAGGACCGCTTCCCCATCATCGACATCATGCAGCAGACCCCCGTCATCCCGGAGACCAGCCAGTGGGCGCTGTTCCTGCGCAACCACGACGAGCTGACCCTGGAGATGGTCACCGACGAGGACCGGGACTACATGTACCGGTCGTACGCACACGACCCGCAGGCCCGCATCAACCTGGGCATCCGCCATCGCCTCGCCCCCCTGCTGGGCAACGACCGCCGGAAGATCGAGCTGATGAACGGACTGCTCTTCTCCCTTCCGGGCACGCCGGTGGTCTACTACGGTGACGAGATCGGCATGGGCGACAACATCTTCCTGGGCGACCGCAACGGCGTCCGTACCCCGATGCAGTGGAACGGCGACCGCAACGCCGGCTTCTCGCGGGCCAACCCGCACCGCCTCTACCTGCCGGTCGTGATCGACCCCGAGTATCACTACGAGGCCATCAATGTGGAGGCACAGCAGAACAACAGCCAATCCCTGCTCTGGTGGATGAAGCGGACGATCGCCCTCCGGAAGCGTCACCGCGCCTTCGGGAACGGCCGGCTGGAGTTCCTCAACCCGGAGAACCGCAAGGTGCTCGCCTACCTGCGCATCCACCACGAAGAGACCATCCTCGTGGTGGCCAACCTCAGCCGATCGGTCCAGTTCGTCAACCTGGACCTCTCCCGTTTCGCCGGCACGGTGCCGATCGAGCTGTCCGGACGTACCGCCTTCCCCCCCGTCGGCGCCGCTCCCTACATGCTGACCCTGAGCCCCTACTCGTTCTTCTGGTTCGGCCTCGAGACCCCGACGGCCCGCCCTCCGGCCCTGGCCAAGCTCCCCGACGTGGGGCCGCCGGTCATCGCGGTCCGCGGCAGCTGGGAGCACATCTTCCAGGGAAGGGCCAGGATCGTGCTGCAGCGCCTGCTCCCCGCCTACTTGGCCGAGCGCAGCTGGTTCGCCGGAGCTTCCCGTTCGATCGTGGACACCCAGATCCTGGAGGCGGCGCCCCTGCCCGTCGAGGGGGGAACCGTCTACCTGACCATGCTGAGGGTGGAGTACGCCGAGGGCGAGGCCGAGGTCTACCAGGTCCCGCTCGCCTTTGCCGGGCCGGAGGAGTGGGAGGCACTTCAAGAGCGGCTGCCGAACGCCTTCATCGCCCGCGTCCGCGTCGCGGAGCCGGAGCCTGGGGCCCAGGGAGGACTCTTGTACGACGCGCTGGGCGAACCCGCCTTCTCCACCTTCCTCTTCGATGCCATCCGCCGACGCCGGCGGATCCGGGGACAGTCGGGAGAGGTCGTCGGCCTGCCGGCCCGGGGCATGCGCGACATGCGGCCCGATGAGGCCATCCCCGACCCGTCGCGTTGGAGCGGCGAGCAGAGCAACACCTCGGTGACCTACGGCGAGCGGTTCATCATGAAGGTCTTCCGTCGGGTGGACACCGGCGTCAATCCCGAGCTGGAGATCCTGCGCTTCCTCTCGGGCACCGACTTCTCCCACATGCCGACGCTGACCGGGGCGCTGGAGTACAAGCGCGGGCTCCGCGAGGAGCCCGAGACGCTCGCGTTGCTCGAGCGCTTCGTCCCCAACGAAGGCAGCGCGTGGCTCTACACCCTGGATGCCCTCGACCGCTACTTCGACCGGGTGCTGGCCGAGGGAACGGAGCGGGACGCGCTTCCGGAGATGACCGCCGGGTGCGTTCCTGCGCGGGCGGCCTTTTCCGCTTCCTCCCCTGCTTCAGGAGGAGCTCGGATCCTACCTGCCATGGCTGCAACTGCTCGCCCGGCGCACGGCACAGCTCCACCTGGCGCTGGCCTCCAAGACGGCGGACCCCGCCTTTGCGCCCGAGGTCTTTCCCCGGGACCACCAGCGATCGCTGTTCCAGGCGAGCCGCGCGATGCTGCGACGGAACCTGGACCTCCTTCGGGGCAGGTTGGGCGAGCTGCCCGAGGCCACCGAGGAGGAGGCGCTGCGTCTGCTGGAGTCGGAGGAGGTGCTCCGCCACGGTCTGTCCCATATTCTCGACGGCCGGATGGTCGCCCAACGCATCCGCGTGCACGGCGACTACCATCTGGCGCAGGTGCTGTTCACCGGCAAGGACTTCGTCATCATCGACTTCGAAGGCGAGCCGTCGCGGCCCATCTCCCAGCGCCGGCTGAAACGGTCGCCGCTGGTCGACGTGGCCGGCATGCTGCGCTCCTTCCACTACGCCGCGGCGACCGCCTTGAAGCGGGGACACCTCCGCACCGCCGACCTGCCACAGCTGACCGTCTGGGCCCGGGCCTGGCAGGAAGCGGCCGGTGAAGCGTTCGTCCGCGCCTACCGGGAGGGCATCGAAGGCTCGGGTCTGCTTCCGGCCGACCGACGGCAGTACCGCACGCTGCTCATGCTGCTGCTGACCGAGAAGGCCTCGTACGAACTGGGCTACGAGCTGACCCACCGTCCGGAGTGGGTGGACATACCCGTCCAGGGGCTGCTCCAGCTGGCCGCCATCTACCGCGAGGAGAGCGAGTGAACGACAGTGCCGGAGTGACCGACGCCCTCCATCAGTTGGCCCATCTCTGGGGGGTCGAGACGGCCTACTACGACGTCACGGGGCGGGAGCAGCACGCCTCTCCCGACCAGCTGGTGCAGGTCTTGTCGCTGCTGGGGGCCCACCTCGCGGGCGTGGACGACGCGGAGGCCGCGCTCGCCGAGCGCCGAGCCGAGCTGGCTCATCGCGTCCTGGAGCCCGTCACCGTGCTCTGGGGCGACGAGGGAGGGGTGCCCGGAGGCGCGGTGCTCCTCCGCCTGCCCGCCGGAGCCGGGGGCGCCGTCGTGGCCGACCTGGAGGTGGAAGGCGGGGCCGCCGCGGGCTGGTCGATCCAGGCGGACGAGCTGCCCGTCGTCCATCGAGAAGGCGAGGACCCGGGATGGCGCGGGCATCTGCTCGATCTTCCGGGCGCTTTGCCCTGCGGCTACCACCGGCTGCGGGTGGAGTCCCCGGCCGGCCCGGCGGAGGCGCTGGTCCTGGTCGCGCCGCGGCGGGGGTATCGAGGGGCGGGGACCCGACGGGACTGGGGAGTCTTCGCCCCGACCTACGCGCTCCACTCGGAGCACAGCTGGGGCGTCGGCGATCTGGGCGACCTCGGCCGCCTGACCACCTGGGCGGCCGAACGAGGGGCAACGATGGTGGGAACGCTCCCGTTGCTGGCCTGTTTCCTGGACGAGCCTTTCGATCCCAGCCCATATTCTCCGGTGAGCCGGCGCTTCTGGAACGAGCTGTTCCTCGACATGGACGCCATCCCCGAGCTTGAGCGGTCCATGGGTGCCCGCGCCCTGATGCAGGAAGACCGTTTCGGCCGGGTGGTCGCGGACGCGCGGACGGCGGACCTGGTGGACTACCGGCGGGTGATGGCCGCGAAGCGCCGGGTGCTGGAGATCTTGGCGCAGGAGCTACGACACGCTCCGGCGGCGCGGGTGGAGGCCTTCCGCTCCTTCCTGCGGCGCCGCCCGGAGGTGGAGGAGTACGCCCGCTTCCGCGCCGCCGCCGACCACTTCCGGACGGGGTGGCCCGCCTGGCCGACCGAGGCCCGCGACGGCGACCTGTCGGGGGTGCCCCTGCGCGAAGCCGACGTCGACTACCACCGCTACGTGCAGTGGCTGATGGACGAGCAGATCACCCGGCTGGCCGACGAGGCCGAGGCCCGGGACTGCGCCCTCTACCTGGACCTCCCGCTGGGCGTCAACGGCGGGGGCTACGACGTCTGGCACGACCGCCACGTGTTCGCGGCCGGGGCCAGCACCGGCGCGCCGCCCGACGCCCTGTTCACCGGCGGCCAGGACTGGGGGTTCCCCCCGCTCCACCCGGAAGCCATGCGCCTGGAGGGATACGCCTACCTGCGTGCCTCCCTCGCGCACCAGCTCGGTCACGCGGGCATGGTGCGTATCGACCACGTGATGGGCCTTCACCGGCTCTACTGGATCCCCGCCGGCCGGCCGGCGACCGAGGGCGTCTACGTACGCTATCCGGTCGAGGAGCTCTACGCCGTCTTCTGCCTGGAGTCTCATCGCCACCGCTGTCTCTTGGTGGGGGAGAACCTGGGGACGGTCCCGCCGGAGGTGGGACCGGTGATGGCCGAGCACGGCATCGACGGCATGTACGTGCTCCAGTACGACGCCCGCCCCGATCCGGCCAGCCCCGCTGGGGCCCGTCCTGCCGGGCACCGTCGCCGGACTGAACACGCACGACATGCCCTCCTTCGCCGCCTACTGGACCGGCGCCGAGATCGACGACCGGGTGGCGGCGGGCCACCTCAGCGTCGACGAGGTGCCCGCCAAGCAACGGAGCCGTGACGTCATTCGGCGCGGCATCGCGGCTCAGCTGGCCCAGCGGGCCTACTTCCAGGGCGACGCGGAGGACCCGCAGGCGGCCCTGCGCGCCTGCCTGGCCTGGTTGGCCGCCAGCCCGGCCGACTCGGTCATCGTGGGGCTGGAGGACCTCTGGCTTGAGCGCCGTCCCCAGAACGTGCCGGGAACCAGCTTCGAGCTACCGAACTGGCGGCGGCGCTTCGGTCCCAGCATGGAACAGCTTGAGGGCATGCCCGAGGTGGACGAACTGCTGGCGCTGGTGGCCCGGGAGCGCCGGAAGGCGGCCGCAGCCGTCGCCCTGGTCGAGCCCCCGGCTCCCATGCCGGCTCCCAGCCGTCTGAGCGCGGACGACCTCTACCTCTTCAACGAGGGATCGCACCTGCACCTGTTCGAGAAGCTCGGGGCGCATCCCGAGACGGTGGACGGGGTCGCCGGCACCGTGTTCGCCGTCTGGGCTCCCAACGCCGAACGGGTGAGCGTGGTCGGGGACTTCAACGGCTGGGACCCCGAACGGGACCCCATGGAGACCCGAGGCGACTCCGGCATCTGGGAGGCGTTCGTCCCTGACGTGGGCAAAGGTCGGGTCTACAAGTACCGCATCGTCTCCCACCACCAGGGCTACCGCGCCGACAAGGCCGACCCCTTCGCCTTCTTCGCCGAGCGTGCCCCGGCCACCGGGTCGGTGGTATGGGACCTGGAGTACCAGTGGCACGACGAGGCCTGGATGGCCGGACGGGCAGAGCGGAACGCCCGCGAGGCGCCCATCAGCATCTACGAGCTCCACATCGGGTCTTGGCGACGGGTGCCGGAGGAGGGCGACCGCCCGCTGACCTACCGCGAGATGGCCGTGCCGCTGGCCGACCACCTGGAGCGCCTGGGCTTCACCCACGTGGAGTTCCTGCCGGTGATGGAGCACCCCTTCTACGGCTCATGGGGCTACCAGAGCACCGGCTACTTCGCGCCGACCAGCCGGTACGGCACCCCTCAGGACTTCATGTTCCTGGTGGACTATCTCCACCAGCGGGGCATCGGGGTCATCGTCGACTGGGTGCCCTCGCACTTCCCGACCGACGCGCACGCGTTGGGCTACTTCGACGGCACCCACCTCTACGAGCACGAAGACCCCCGTCAGGGCTTCCATCCCGACTGGGGCAGCTTCATCTTCAACTACGACCGGCACGAGGTCCGCAGCTTCCTGCTCTCCAGCGCCTTCTTCTGGCTGGAGCGCTACCACATCGATGGGCTGCGGGTGGACGCCGTCGCCTCCATGCTCTACCTGGACTACTCACGCAAAGAGGGGGAGTGGATCCCCAACCGCTACGGCGGGCGCGAGAACCTGGGCGCCATCGAGCTCCTCCGCCGGCTCAACATGGAAGTGTACTCGCGCCATCCCGACGTCCAGACGTACGCCGAGGAATCGACCGCCTGGCCCATGGTCTCGAAGCCGGTCTACGTCGGCGGCCTGGGCTTCGGCCTGAAGTGGGACATGGGTTGGATGCACGACACCCTGGCGTACTTCGCCTACGACCCCGTCTACCGCCGCTACCACCATCACGAGCTGACGTTCCGGCTCCTCTACGCCTTCACCGAGAACTTCGTGCTCCCGCTCTCCCACGACGAGGTCGTGCACGGGAAGGGCTCCCTGCTCGGGAAGATGCCGGGCGACGATTGGCAGAAGTTCGCCAACCTGCGGCTGCTCTACGGCTACATGTTCGCGCAGACCGGGCAAGAAGCTCCTCTTCATGGGCGCGGAGCTGGCCCCGTGGCGGGAGTGGAACCACGACTCGAGCCTCGACTGGCACCTGCTCGACTACGCCCCGCACGCCGGGGTGGAACGACTGGTGGGGGACCTCAACGCACTCTACGCGGCGCAACCGGCGCTGCACGAGCTGGACCTGGACGCGGCGGGCTTCGAGTGGGTGGACGGCGGCGACACCGAGCAGAGCGTGCTGACCTTCCTGCGCCGGGGCCGCCGCCCCGAGGACACGATCCTGGTCGCCTGCAACTTCACGCCGGTGCCCCGGCTGGGCTACCAGGTGGGAGTCCCGAACGGGGGTCCCTGGCAGGAAGTCCTCAACACCGACGCGAACCTCTACGGAGGAAGCGGCCAGGGCAATCCGGGCCTGATCGAGGCGCAGCCGGGGCCGTGCCACGGCCGGCCCTACTGCTTGACGCTGACACTACCGCCGCTGGCCGTCGTGTTCCTGCGACCGTCCTAGGAAGGAGCAAAGAGCAGTCCGATCGTGCGCCGTCCAGTCTGCCAGCAGAGGAGGGAGTCTTGGAGAATCGGAATGTCTTTCTGCTCTTTGTCGGGGGGACTCTCATCTCGCTCGCCGTGTTCGCCGGCATGACGTGGGACACCCACCGGCAGGTGGCCGCCCTCACTCACGCCGACAAGCTGAGCGAACAGGTGGTCGCCGGAAAGCACGTCTGGCAGGACAAGGAGTGCAACCTCTGCCACACCATCCTCGGGTTCGGGGGGTACTACGCGCCGGACCTGACCCGCGTCTACAAACGCATCGGCGCTCCCGCCGGTGAGGACGAGCTCGTCCCGTTCGCATCGCAGCGGGTGGCCTACTGGTACTTCCTGGCCGCGCTCATCCTGTTCGTCCTTCAGTTGCTGGTAGGGCTCTGGATCGCGGGAGGGTACGCCTTCACCTACCCCCAGAGCGTGGTCGACGCCCTCCCCTGGGGACTGACCCGAGCCATGCACACCAACCTCCTGGTGTTGTGGATGCTGCTGGGCTTCATGGGCGGCACCTACTACCTGGTCCCAGAGGAGACCGAGCGAGAGATCTACAGCGTCCCCCTGGCCTACCTGCAGCTGGCCGCCTTCCTGGTGACCGGGGTGACAGCCCTGATCGGTTTCGCCTTCGGCTGGACCCAGGGCAAGCCGATCTTGGAGATCCCCGTCGCCCTGGACTGGGTGGTGGTCATCGGGGCCCTGATCTTCCTCTTCAACGTGGGCATGACGGTCTGGAAGGGCCGCAAGACCGCCGTGCTGGGCATGCTGGTGGGCGGTCTGGTCTTCCTCGCGCTGCTCTACCTGTTCGGGATGCCCTTCTACCGCAACCTCTCTACCGACTGGTACTACTGGTGGTGGGTGGTCCACCTCTGGGTGGAGGGAGCCTGGGAGCTGGTCACCGCCTCCATCCTGGCCTTCCTCCTGATCAAGGTCACCGGCGTTGAGCGCCGGGTCATCGAGAAGTACCTGTACATCGAAGCGGGGCTCTTCATGTTCAGCGGTATCGCCGGCACCGGCCACCACTACTACTGGCTGGGCGCCCCCCGCCTTTGGCTCTGGATCGGGGGCATCTTCAGCGCCCTGGAGATCGTACCGATCATCGCCATGGTCATCGATACCTTTCTCCATCAGCGGCGCGCGGGCCGGACCACCCGGAACAAGGTGGTGTGGACCTTCATCGTGGGCACGGCGGTGGGACACATGGTCGGAGCCGGTCTCTGGGGCTTCGCCCACACCCTGCCACAGATCAACCGCTTCACCCACGGAAGCCAGATCACCGCCAGCCAGGTTCCGGACCGTCCTAGAACAGCGACCGCAGGAGCAGACCCAGCGCCCCACCGAGGGCGATCGAGAGCACCGGGTTCCAGCGGAGCACCTGCAGCAGGACGAGCGTCGCCGCGAAGACCACCCAGGCGATCCATCCATGGAGGGTGGAGGCGGCTATGCTCACGACGGCCGCGAAGATCAGCCCGACCGAGGTGCTGGTCAGCCCGCGGGTGAAGTGCTCGACCGCCGGGGCGCCCTTCCATCGTTCCCTGAGCTTGAGCGCCGGGATCATGGCGTAGCCGGGCAGCAGGATGGCCAGCGTGGTGACGACCGCGCCGGCGATCCCGAAGAGCATCATGCCCACCGAGGCCACGTACACGTTCGCCTGCCCGGGAGTCACCCGGGCGATGGTGAAGGCGTACAGCAGCTGGTCCTGGGTCAGCACGTGCCGAGCCTCGACCAACGAGCTCTGCAGGAGAGGGACCATGGTGGGGCCGTTGCCGAAGGTCTCCAGGTTGAATATGAAAGCCAGGAAGGCCAGCTCGAGGAGGCTCACCCTCTCCCCTTCCCCCGCAGCAGGACCAGGCCCAGCAGTCCCCCGCCGATCAGGATGAGCGAGGGGTTGAGATGGAGGAAACGCGAGAGGCCGAAGGCCGCGAGCGCCAGGACCAGCTCCCAGGAGGGTCGGGCCACGTGCCTGCCCAGCCGGAGGGCCGCCGAGAGTATCAGGGCCAGGGCGGCCGGCAGCAGCGTCACCGGCAGCACTTCCAGCAGTGGCCCGCCCCGCACGACGCCGTAGGCGACGGTCAGTACCACGGTCAGCGTGAACGCGGGCAGGGTCAGGGCCGTCAGGGTGACGACCGTCCCCGGCAGTCCCGCGAACTGGTAGCCGTAGGCAACGGCGAGCGCGGTCATCGTGCCGCTGGGTATGATCCGCCCGATCCCGTAGATGGCCAGAAAGGCGTCGGGGCTGACGGCGCCCCGCCGCTTGACAAGCTCGTCCTCGAGCACCGCCAGGATGCCCAGACCGCCGCCGAATGCGAGCCCCGCCTTGAGGAAGATCACGAACAGGTCCTTGAGACCGAGGCCTCCGGTCTCTGGGTAGGGCCTCTGCCCGGCCGCCCGGGGCACCGGGGGCCGACGGGTCGGGCATCGCACCTCCCGCGTTCGGTCCATCCGTTGCTCCCGGCACCGACCTCTCCTCTGCTCGAGACCGCCACTGCAACCCACCCTCGTCGGGGCCACCTCTACCCAGAACCGCCGACTTCCGGCACCCGGGTCTTTCTGCACGCAGCGCCGACCCGTGGGCCGGCTCTGTCTGTCCGACCCGCCTGTCATACTCCATTCGACCGTTGGCCAGCAAGGAGGCTCGCTGTTGTCCACCCCGTTCGCGCTCGCCGCCGTCACCCTTCTCCTGCTCGTCCTCGGGCTGCTCCTCGTCCTGCTTCGCCGCACGGCGCCCGGCTCGAACGGGCTCGATCGGCGGCTGGAGGCCCTCGAAGCGGCCTACGAGCGTCAGAACCGCCTGTCGCGTGACGACGATGCTCGCGCTAGGGACGAAGCGGCCCGCCACGCACGCGAGCTGCGGGAGGAGGTCAGTGGATCCGTGCTCGGGCTCAACCAGGCCCTCGTCGCCAGCGTCGGCGAGTTGGCCACCGCCCAGCAACGGGAGCTGTCCACCTTCGCCCTGCAGCTGACGGTGCTGACCGAGTCCACGGAGCAACGGCTGAGCGAGGTCCGCGCCGCCCTCGACGCCGCCCTGCGCCGACTGCAGGAGGACAACGCCGCGAAGCTGGAGGAGATGCGGCGGACCGTGGACGAACGGCTCCAGGGCTCGTTGGAGCAACGACTGGGCGAGTCGTTCCGCCAGGTCAGCGAGCGGCTGGAGGCGGTCCATCGCGGGTTGGGCGAGATGCAGAACCTGGCCGCCGGCGTGGGCGACCTGAAGCGGGTGCTGACCAACGTCAAGACCAGGGGGACCTGGGGCGAGGTCCGCCTGGGCGGTCTGCTGGAGCAGCTGCTGACCGCCGAGCAGTACCAGGCGAACGTGGCTACCCGGCCCGACAGCGCCGAGCGGGTGGAGTACGCAGTCAGGCTACCCGGCCGGGACGGCACGGGGGAGCCGGTCTGGCTGCCCATCGACGCCAAGTTCCCGGTGGAGGACTACGACCGCCTGGTCGACGCGCAGGCGCGGGGCGACATCAAGGCCGGAGAGCTGGCCGCCCGTCAGCTCGAGACCCGGGTCAAGGCCTGCGGCCGCGACATCCGCGACAAGTACCTCTGCCCTCCCGCCACCACGGACTTCGCCCTGATGTTCCTCCCCACGGAAGGTCTGTACGCCGAGGTGCTGCGCCGACCCGGCCTGGCCGACGCCCTGCAGAGCGAGTGCCGAGTGGTGCCGGTCGGACCCACCACGCTCGCCGCGGTCCTCAACAGCCTGCAGATGGGCTTTCGAACGCTCGCCATCGAGCAGCGCTCCAGCGAGGTCTGGCAGCTGTTGGGAGCGGTCAAAGGCCAGTTCACCCAGTTCGGCCAGGTCCTCGAGAAGGTGCAGACCAAGCTGCACCAGGCGTCCGATACCATCGAGCAGGCCACCAAGAAGAGCCGGACCATCGAGCGACGGCTGCGCCAGGTACAGGAACTGCCGGCCGAGCAGGCCGACCTGCTCCTCGGTGACGACGTGGCCGACACCTAGGTGGACCACCGGGCGGCACGCACCGCCAAGGCGCGATCGCGAGGTCGGAACGCAGCCGCCCCCCGGCTTCCCGCCTACGCGTGGTTGCGCAGGCGCAGTTCGAGCGGCGCGGGTTCCAGGTAGACCTGGCCGCGCAGGTAGGGCTCGTCGTACTTCCGGACGTAGTGGTGGATCAGGGAGACGGGGACGATCAAGGGCAGGTCGCCTCGCCCGTAGGCTTCGAGCATCTCCAGCAGTTCCTGCTTCTCGTCCGGTGAGAGCACCGTCTTGAAGTAGCCCATCGCGTGCTGCAGGACGTTCCGGTGCTTGCGTGGGGTGGCGAGAAGCTTGAGCGCGGTCGTCATGGACCGCTCGTAGTCGGCCAGCACCTCGTCGAGCGGCCGGCCCTTCGCCTCTGCCACCAGCCGCCCCATCGCCCGATAGGCGTCGGTGCTGTGACTGAGCAGCAGGAGTTTGTGGGCGGTGTGGAAGTCCACCAGACCGCGGAGACTGGGCTCTCCTCGAAAGGTCCGCCAGCGGGCCAGGACGAAGAGGCGTTCGATGAAGTTCTCGCGCAACGCGAGGTCGTTCAACCGCCCCTCCTCCTCCACCGGCAGCAGGGGGAAACGCTCCATGAAAAGGCGGGCGAACACGCCCCGCCCGCGACGGGAGGGGGCGCCGTCTCCGTCCGCCGGGTACACCTTGACCCGCTCCATGCCGCTGCTCGGCGAGTCCTTCTTGAAGACGAATCCGTGGAGGTCCTCGCCGGCCAGCTCTTCGACCCGTCGCTGCGCCCAACCCTCCATGCGCTCGGTCTGGTCGACGCGGGTACGAGTGGTGACCAGGCGGGGACGAACGGGATCGCCGACCAGGCGCATGGGCTCTCGCGGCACCCCGAATCCGGCTTCCACCTCCGGACACACCGGGACGTAGTCGACGAACGGACCCAAGACGTCCGTCAGGAAGTGGTCGCGCGCATGGTTCCCGTCCCACCTGACCCGGTCGCCCAGGAGGCACTGGCTGATCCCCAACCTGATCTTGTCCATCGCGTCACGTGCCTCTCACGCTGTCACCGGCAGAGCGATAGGGTAGCACCGGTAGGGACGGGGGATGCTCGGTCTGCGGCGCCACTGGGGCGCGCGGACCTGCCAAAGGAGGGTGCTTGGGTGTGGGTCGTCGTCCACGTGTGCTCGGGCCTTGCCCTGGGGGCGGTGCTGCGTCTCCCACTGGTCGCGCTGCTGCCTCTGTCGCTCCTCCTCCACGCGCTGCTCGACCTCGTCCCCCACTGGGACTACACGCGTCATCGGCTCCGGCGGGCGTGGGCGGCGATCGACCTCGCGGTGGCCGTGCTCCTGACGGCGCTGCTCTGGGCCGGCCTGGACCTCTCCGGGGCGGTGGTACTCACCGGGTGGGTATCGGCCGCCCCGGACCTGGACGTCCTCAACGAGGTGCTCCCCCTCGGCGCCCGCCGCAGGTTCTTTCCCAGTCACTGGCGGCGGTTCCCGCACGGACGCTGCCGGGCGGCGATCGGGATCCCGGTGCAGCTGGCCGTCATCGCCGGCTCGCTGTCGCTGGTCGTCCTCGCCTCCGGCTGAGGGCCGCTACTCCCCCATCACCTTCATCACCAGCCGCCTCGACCGACGCGGTCGGTTTGACAGGACGTCGCCGGGACCCCTAGGCTCGAAACGTGCGGGCGCGTGAGGCAGGCGAGCCGGGAGCCTTCCATGAAGCTGATCCCCACCTTCATCTCCACCAAGGAGGTCTCCTTCACGATCCCTTACCCCGAGGGGCCGGAGCTGCACCTCGACCTGGAGATCCCCTTCGGCCGGGCGACCATCCGTCCGGGTGGAGAACCGCTGCTCACCGCCACCGCGCGGTTCAACGTGAAGGAGTTCGAGCCGGTCTGGTCGGCGCAGGGGGGCCGGGTCTCGGTCGGCCAGGAAGCCGTCGTGGTGCCGGCCGGCGCCACGAACGAGTGGGAGATCGCCCTGGGGGGCGCCAAGTCGTTCGAGCTGACGCTGAGCGCGGGCGCCGGACAGTTCGAGCTCGATCTGGGAGGACTGCCGCTGACCGGGCTCAAGGTGGAGGCGGGGGCGGCCGACGTGCGGGTCGCCTTCGACGCACCCAACCCGGTACCGATGGCAGCGCTGAAGGCCGCCACCGGCGCCGGCCGCCTGGCCTTGACCGGACTGCTGAACGCCAACATGGCCGAGCTCAAGGTGGGAGGAGGGGCGGGACAGGTCCTGCTGCGCTTCGAAGGCGAGGCGCTGCGTCGCTCGGCGGAGGTGGTCATCGACACCGCGGTGGGTGACGTCTCCCTGGTCCTCGACCGCGCCTGCCCGTGCCGGGTGTCGGTCCAGCGGGCGCTGGCCCGGCTCACCGTCGCCTCCGACCTGTTGGAACGGGACGGCGGCTACCAGACCCTCGACTACGCCTACGCGGCCGCGAAGCTGGAGGTCCTGATCTCGACGGCCCTCGCCCGCGTGACGGTCGAGACGGTCTGACGCGGCCCCGCCGGCCGACGGTCTCCGCCGGCCGGAGGGGACCAGCGGAGCGGCGGGCGGCCCGAAGGCCGCTCGCCGCCGTCGCTTCCTCTGGGGTATCGGGCCTTCGGCTCGCCTAGCGGCCGACGCCCAGGATGTCGTCCACCTCGTCGGCATCCACGTCCATGACGTAGGAGATCCCGGAGATCTTTGCCGCTTCGGGGGTCAGGCAGGCGATGTCGGACCGCTGCAGGTGCTCCAACCCGAACTTGCGCGAACCTGCCATCAGCTGACGCAGCCCCTGCTCCAGAGCGCGACATGTACCCGTAGAGGCCCACGGCCCCGTCGGGCAGCGGGCCCCGGTCGCCGTATTTCTCGATGAGCAGGTCGTAATCCACGAACACGCGCTCGCGGTCCTTGCCGTGCTTCAGGATGTGCTTGGGCAGCCCGCCCTCGTCCAGCAGCAGGCCGGTGTTGCGGCCGACCATGGTGGCCGTCAGCGGAGCCCGGGCCATGCCCACCAGCTTGACGAACGGCGCGCCCATGGCGAAGACCTTGTACAGGTGGTCCTCCATCGAGAAGCCGCCGGCGATGGCCACGGCCGGGACGTACTCGCCGGCCGCGGCCAGGCGAGAGAGGTAGTCCTGGGCCAACGACTGCAGGTAGAAGGTGGGGATGCCCCACTCGTTCATCATGCGCCAGGGGCTCATGCCGGTGCCGCCGCCCGGCACCGTCGATGGTCAGCAGGTCGAGCTTGGCTTCGGACGCGAACTTGACCGCGCGTGCGAGGTCGGTCGGCCGGTAGGCGCCCGTCTTCAGGAACACGTACTTGGCGCCGGCGTCGCGGAGCTGGCCCACCCGCTCGTGGAAGCCGTCCCGGGTGACCATGCCGACCCGGCTGTGCCGCTCGAACTCCATGAACACTTTGCCGAAGCCTTCGGCCAGATGCTCGCCGGGATCGGGCAGCACCAGGTAGCCACGGTCCTTGAGCATCTTGCGCCTTTTCGGCGCTCTCGATCTTCACCTCGCCGCCGATGTCCTTGGCGCCCTGGCCCCACTTGAGCTCGACCGCGGACACGCCCAGCTCGCGGACGGCGTACTCCAGCACGCCCAGCCGGCTGTCCTCGACGTTCTCCTGGACGACGATGGCGCCGGAGCCGTTGGCGTACTTCTTGTAGAGATCGACCCGTCGGCGCAGCTCGGGGGCGTCGACCACTCGGCCGCCCTCGATCTTCGAGGTCTCGTCCATGCCGACCACGTTCTCGCCGATGGTCAGCATGATGCCGGAGATGGCCGCGCCGATAGCCAGCCCTTCCCAGTGACGCCGGGCCACATCGGTCGACCCGAGCCCGGGGACCACGATGGGGAGGTTCAGCTTGATGCCGCCGTCATGCCCGATGCTGGCGGTGAGATCGACGTTCGGGAAGGTCGCCTGGTCCGAGTCCTCCGCGATGCCGTGCGCGCCCACGGCCGTGCCCATGATGGACAGGTGCGAGTAGTCGACCGGATACTGCTTCTGCGAAGCCGCCGTCATGTGGCCGTAGGGCTGCGGATAGAGCAGCTCCGGGCCGCGCAGGGCGGACTGCGCCACCTCGCAGTACCCGGGGCAGTCCTCCTGGCAGACCACGCACATCCCGCTCTGCGGGTTGACGTCGTCACCGAGGCGAGTGCGCGTCCCGGTCGCACCCGACCGGTTGGCTTGGTCGTAGCTCATGGATGTCCTCCACCCTTGTCCAGGCATTTTGGCCGCGCGGCAATCCCCCGACGACCGCCCGGCCACGCTAACGAGCGCCCATTACAGACGCGCTACCCCGAAGAGGGCAAGGGACAGATGTCTAACGTCTCTGCACGGCTATTAGCCGGTTGGCCAAGCTGCCGCCGCAGACGCCACGCTCGCCAGCGCCCTCAGCGGCCGGGCTGCGGCGGGTTACGGGGTCCGGATCGCCCCGAGCAGGTTCCACAGCAGCTGCGCCGCCTCGGCCCTCGGCATGGGCGCCCATGGGTCCCGCGCGGCCCCGGCCAGAGGCAGCCCGGCGAGCAGTCCGTTGGCTTCGGCCAGCCGGGCGTTACCGCCATGCTCCCCGCCCAAGGTCGTCCATGAGGCCACGTAGCCGGTAGGAACCTCGGTCAATCCGCCGGGCACGTAGCGCGCGGCGGCGCGCACGACCATGGTGACTGCCTGCGCCCGAGTGACCGCCGAGAACGGCGCGAAGGTCCCATCCGTTCGGCCCCGGACCAACCCGGTCCCGGCTGCAGCGGCGATGTAGTCGTGAGGGTAGAGATCGGTCGGAGGATCCGGCGGCAGGTCGGAGAACCGGGCGACCATCGACTCCTCCACCGGCAGGCCGGCGGTGAGAACGAGCATCTTGGCGAACTGAGCCCGCAGGAGGGACTGGGCCGGACGGAACGTGTTGTCCGCGTACCCGCCGACGATCCCCTCCCGAGCGAGCCCGACGATGGCCGCGCGGTACATGCCGGAGAGCGGCACGTCGCAGAAGAGGAGCTCGTCCGCCTGGATCCTCCTCAGCAGGTCCAGGGACAGCTGCCCTGTCATGCGCACCTTCTCCGCCGAGACGTGAGCCGGCAGGTCCGCGGCGGTGTGGTAGCTGGGGTCGTCTCGCCACTCGAGCCAGGCCGCCGGGATCCCCGCAAGCTCGAAAGGCCCGTGGTCACTCCAGCCGCTGGCCCCCGGGTCTCGCAGGTAGGCGAGCGGCACGCTCTGAGCGCGGGCCAAGCCGAGGACGTAGTCGCGCAGGGACTGCGGTCCCGTTCCCATGGTGCGAACCAGGAACTCCGGTCCGTAGCCGATCATGTCGACCGAGACCATCGCCCTCGTTCGGTTGCGCGTCGCCGGGTCCATCGACTGCACGTACAAGCGCGAACCGTAGTGGTGGTGGTCGGGGTCGCGGTCGACCATCTCCTCCGCCCCGAAGAAGACGAACGCCACCGTGACGTCCGGAGGTTCGTCCTTGAGTGCGCGGGCGATCTCCAGCACTGCGGCCACCCCGGTGCCGTTGTCGTTGGCCCCAGGCGAGAAGCCTGAGGTGTCGTAGTGGGCCCCCACCACGATCGTCGCCTGGGTGCGGCCTGGCAGCGTCGCCAGGACGTTCCGGCTCTGCCGCCCCCCCGGCAGCGGGACGACCTGAAAGCGAGGTTGGTAGCCCAAAGCCCCCAGCTGCTGGAACAGATACTCGCCGGCCCGCCGTTCCCCCTCAGTGCCGGCATTCCGGCGGCCGATCTGGCCGGCCAGGTACGCCACGTGCCTGAGGGCCGACCCGGCGTCGAACGACTCCACGACGGCCGCGCCCGCCGGCCGGCCGATCCAGGGACCGGGCACGAGGCCGGCCGCAGCCCCCAGCAGCACCGCGAGAAAAAGCAGCAGCTGGCAGCGACGCTGAGAGGCAACCGCCGCCCGTCACCGCCCGGCCGATCTTGCGCTGGCGGCCCGACCTCGTCAACGGGACCCCCATCGCCCGGGAGATCCGCTGCTTCTGCCGCGTGACGCCCAGCGCCCGCTTCCACGAGAACCCGCCCTTGTTCATCGCGTGGTCTCCCCCGCTCGCGGTACGGCTCGAGCCTCTCGCCGCCGGTCCGTTCCCGCGTTCCTCCCTGACCAGGGAGACCAGCGCGCCCACCAGGGCAAGACCCGCTCCCACCAGCATAGCGTCGTGGTAGCCGGCGTGGTATTCGTCCGCCGCCGCATGGCCGATGGCCGTGTGGGAGAAGATCACCCTGCCGCCGGCCGCGCCCAGCCGCGACGCGGCGATGGCTCCCAGGATGGCGACCGACATGCCTTGCCCGGCGAACCGCATGGTCCCCAGGAACCCGGAAGCCACGCCCAGCTGAGATCGCTCGACCGATCCCATCACCGCCGAGGTGTTGGGGGCGCTGAAGGCGGCCATCCCCACACCCACGGTGGCCAGCGCGAAGACGACCCGTCCCAAGGAGGCCTCCACCGGCAGGAAAGCGAGTTGCACCATGCCCACGGCGATCAGGCTCTGCCCGGACGTCGTGAGGAGCCGGGAACCCACGCGGTCGGACAGACGTCCGGCGAAGGGGGAGAGCGAGGCCATGAGCAAGGGCTGCACGAGCAGGATCAACCCGGCGCGCGCCGCCGAGCGTTCCTGGACGACCTCGAGGAAGACGGCGGTGAACACGGTGACTCCGTACATGGCGGCGTAGTTCAGGAGCGCAGCCAGGTTGGCAGCGGCGAAGAGCCGGTTGTGTCGCAACAGGTCGAGGTCGAGCAGCGGAGAAGCCACCCGGTCCTCGACGACGATGAACGCCACCAGGGACGCGGCGGCGAGCAGCAGCAACCCGATCACCC
This sequence comes from uncultured Actinomycetota bacterium, assembly GCA_963796315.1. Taxonomy (GTDB): domain Bacteria; phylum Actinomycetota; class Thermoleophilia; order RBG-16-64-13; family RBG-16-64-13; genus CAWCLH01. The sequence goes on along the minus strand of CAWCLH010000020.1, from coordinate 82,280 downwards.
GGGGCCGGCCCAGCCCCAGAAGGGGGAGAACGTCAAAGGCACGAACAGGGCGGCCAGGGTGAGACCCAGGAGCACGCCGCCGGCCAGGTCCAGGCCGGGCACGACCCGGACCGGACCGGCCGCCTCGCTTGCGCCGATCGCGGTCCTCGGCCCGCAGCAGGCCCCACCCGGTGGCCAGGGTGAGGATCGCGATGGGCACGTTGACCAGGAAGATCCAACGCCAGTCCCCATGCGTGACCAGCAGGCCGCCAAGAGGCGGTCCGACGGTCAGGCCCAAGTACACGGCCATGACGTTGATCCCCAGGGCGCGTCCGCGCTCACGCGGCGGGAAGACCGCCGTGACGATGGCCGCCGACGTGGCGCCCAGGAGCGCCCCTCCCACCCCCTGGACGCAACGCGCGCCGATCAGCGCGAGGCCGTTCGGCGACAACGCGGCCGCGACCGAGGCCAGTCCGAAGAGGGTCACCCCCAGGAGATACAGACGCACCCTGCCCCGCAGATCCGCCATGCGGCCGAAGGGGATCAACAGGGCGCTGATGACCAGCAAGTAGGAAGCCTGGATCCAGAGCGCTTCGCTGAAGCTGAGGTGAAGTGAAGGACCGATCGCGGGCAACGCGACCGCGACGATGCTGCCGTCCAGCGGCGTCATGAAGGCCCCGACAGAAGTCAGCGCCAGCACGCGCCAGCGCCGGCGTTGAAGCTCTGGTTCGTCGCGGGCTCGGTCCGGGATCGCCTGAGACAGACGCGACCATGCTCAAAAGGTAGCACGCAGTCGGCCGTCTTCTGCCCGGGGACTCGCCGGGAACCCGCCCCGAGCGACTTGACGGTGTTTTGTGAACAAATTAACATGAAGGGGCTGCAACCTCCGCAGCGGATCCTTCGGCAAGGATGGTACCCCGCCCATGAAGCCTCCCCGCGCGCGGTGGATCGCACGATCGGCCCTCTCTCGCGGCTGATGGGAGGCAGAGAGAGGGGAAGTCCGGCCAGAGAGGAGTAGACGTATGCTGGAACGGCTGCAACCTGAGCTTCGGGAGGACCTTGAGGCGCTTGCCCAGAAACTGGGGCGGGACCGCGCCGCCCTGATCCCGTTGCTCCAAGAGGTCAAACGCAAGCGGGGCCACATCCCCAACGTGGCCATGCAGGAGATCGCGGACCTGCTGGACATCCACCCGGTCGAGGTCTACGGGGTGGTCTCCTTCTACAGCTTCTTGCACGAGAAGTCCCATGGCCGTTTTGTCATCCGCCTGTGTCGAACCGTCTCCTGCGAACTGGCGGGCAAGGACGCCGTCGCTCGGCAGTTGGAGAACGATCTGGGCATCGCCTTCGGGGAGACCACCACCGATGGCTCCTTCACCCTCGAGTGGGCAAACTGCCTGGGCATGTGCGACAAGGGGCCGGCGTTGCTCGTCAATGACACGGTGCGCACGGGGGTGACCGCCGACCAGGTCGAGGGCATCATCGAGGAATGCCGCCACACCTTCGGCGACTTCACCTCGCAGCACGAAAAGAGGTACCTGGCATGACCGCCACCCGGACCAGCACGTTCACGTACTCCACCGTGCGTCCGTCGGAGGGTCTGAACGTCGCGCTGGACATGAGTCCGGCGGAGTTGATCGACCTCATCAAAGCCTCCGGCCTGAAGGGCCGCGGCGGTGCCGGATTCCCCACCGGGCTCAAATGGCAATTCGCCGCCGGCAGTGACTCACCGCAGAAGTACGTGGTCTGTAATGCCGACGAAGGCGAACCGGGTACGTTCAAGGATCGCCTCATCCTTACCGACTTCGCGGAACTGGTGTTCGAGGGCATGGGAATCGCCGCCTATGCCATCGGCGCGGAGAAGGGCATCGTCTACCTCAGGGGCGAGTACACCTATCTCCGCCCCCATCTGGAAACCGTGCTTGAAGGACTGCGCGAGAGCAACCGGCTGGGCACCGACGTCTTTGGCCGCGAGGGTCTGAACTTCGATGTAGAGATCCGCATGGGTGCCGGAGCCTACGTGTGCGGCGAAGAGACCGCGTCTGATCGAATCGCTTGAGGGATTTCGTGGCGAGCCTCGTAATCGGCCGCCTTTCCCAGTGGACACGGGCTACAAGAACCAGGCGACCACCGTCAACAACGTCGAAACGCTGGCCTGGGTCACCTGCATCCTCTCCAAGGGCGTGGACTGGTGGAAGAGCTTCGGTACCGAGAATTCGACCGGCCTCAAGCTCTTCAGCATCTCCGGCGACTGTGAGGACCCGGGCGTCTACGAGTTTCCGCTCGGTGTCTGCGTGGATGAGCTCCTTGACGCCTGCGGCGGAAAGGGGGCGAAGGCGGTCCAGATGGGCGGCGCCTCCGGCAAGTGCATCCCCGCTGCCGACTACGGGCGCAAAGTCTGCTATGAGGATCTCTCCACCGGTGGCTCGGTGATCGTCTTCGGCCCCCAACGCGACATGCTCGCCGTGGCGAGGAACTTCCTGGAGTTCTTCGTGGACGAATCATGTGGTCAGTGCACTCCCTGCCGAGAAGGCAATGAAGTACTTCTCGAAGGCGTGCAGATGCTGCAAGAGGGGGTCTGCTCCTCTTCCTATCTGAGCGAACTCGTGTCACTCGGCCACACCATGCAGGTCGCCTCGAAGTGTGGTCTGGGTCAGTCGAGCCCGAACGCATTCTTGAGTATCGTCGAGAACTTCCGTGAAGAGATCCTGGGACGCGCTCTCGCGTCTGCCTGAGGTCAGGAGCGACAGATGGAACCACAGCATCCGAGTTGTGAAACGACCAGGGCCCCGGTAAGCCAGCAAGCGCAGATCTGCACCGTTCCCATCGACCTGGACGGCCGGAAGGTCAATGCGACCATCGATGGCATCGAGATAGAAGTGCCCTCCGGTACGACTATCTTGGATGCCTGCAAGCAGCTGGGTATCAAGATACCCACCCTCTGCTACCACCAAGACTTGTGCGTTGCCGGCGTCTGCCGCGTCTGCGTGGTCGAGGTCGAAGGTCAGCGCACACTGCAGGCGAGCTGTGCCTATCCCATGACCAGCGATCTGACCATAAGGACGCAGACGCGTCAGGTGCGCACTGCCCGCCGTCACATCATCGATCTGCTGCTGCGTAAGCACTACGGGGAGTGCTACGCCTGTTGGCGCAACAACAACTGCGAACTGCAGTCACTGGCCAAGGACTACGGTGTGGACTTCTTCCGCTTTGGGCATCCAGACAAGCCCATGTACCAGGAAGACCATTCCAGTTACTCGGTCTACAGGGACATGAACAAGTGCGTGCTGTGCCGACGTTGCGTCCGTACGTGTGTCGACCTGCAGGAAGTCGGCGTGTACGAGGTGGCCGGTCGCAGCAACTGGTCGAAGGTGGAGACCTACCAGGACAAGCCGCTGCGCGACGTCATCTGCATCAACTGCGGCCAGTGCATCAACCGCTGCCCCACCGGCGCCCTGCGGGCGCACGTGTCCGGGGACGACGTCTGGAAAGCCATCGACGATCCCGAGAAGCACGTCGTGGTGCAGACGGCTCCCAGCCCCCGGGCCGGCATCGGCGAGAGCTTCGATCTGGAGCCCGGCCATTCCTTGGCCTTCGAGATGAACACGGCCCTCCGGCGCATGGGGTTCGACAAGGTCTTCGACACGAACTTCACCGCCGACCTCACCATCATCGAGGAAGGCACCGAGTTGCTGCAGCGCCTGAAAGAGAACCTGGTGGACGGCGATCGATCGCGTCCGCTGCCTCAGTTCACCAGCTGCTCGCCGGGTTGGGTCAAGTTCATCGAGCACTTCTATCCCGAGTACCTGGCCCACATGTCCTCCGCCAAGAGCCCTCAGCAGATGTTCGGCGCGATCATCAAGACCTGGTACGCGGAGCTCAACCACATCGATCCCAAGGACATCGTGACGGTCGCCCTGATGCCGTGCTCCGCCAAGAAGTTCGAATGCAACCGGCCGGAGATGGTGGATAGCGGCTACAAAGATGTCGACTACGGCCTCACCACCCGCGAGCTCGGGAGCATGATCAGGGAGACGGGGATCTGGCTGCCGGATATGCCCGGGTCCGACTTCGACGATCCCTTCGGGAGCGCGACCGGCTCCGGTGAGATCTTCGCCGCCACCGGTGGCGTCATGGAGTCGGCGCTGAGGACGGTCATCGACCTGGTCACCGGCCTCAAGGTGGAGAACCTCTACGACCACGGCAACATCATCCCCGTGCGGGGGTTCGACGGCGTGAAGTACGCCGAGATCACCGTCCCGCAGGTGGCTCCGGTCCCCGAGTTGCTCGCGCCCCTCTTCGACAGCTTCGACTTCCTCAACGGCGCTACCCTCAAGATCGCCGTGGCGCACGGGACCGCGAACGCCAAGAGAGTCATGGAGAACATCAAACTGGGCGGCAAGTTCAGTGAATGCCATTTCATCGAGTTCATGGCGTGTCCGGGCGGGTGCATCGGGGGCGGCGGGCAACCGATTCCCACCAACGCCACCATCCGCGCGCAGCGGGCAAGGGCCATCTACGACGACGACATGGCCCTCGACGTGCGGAAATCCTACGAGAACCCGGCCATCGCCCGGATCTACAAGGAGTTCCTCACCGATGGACCGTGTGGCCATGTCAGCCACCGCCTGCTTCATACGCAGTACACGCCCCGAGGAAAGAAGTTCGTCGCCTAGACCCACGCCCATGACCCACGGACCACGACCGGCCGTCCGGCTGGTCGTGGTCTTCGTCGGGGTCGTCCTGCTCTCGATCGCGGCGGCGGGCTGCGCCTCTCGGACGGGCTCGACCGGGGAAGCGACCTCGACGACCTCGACGACCTCGACGGCGGCGGGCCACGGACCCCTGCTGGAGAAGCTGACCCTGGTCGCCCCGCCCGGCCCCATGGCCATCCCCCTGGCCTACATGGCGGTGAACGACAGGTTGGCCGACGTCGCGAAGACGACGAAGGTGGTGGTCTGGCAGAACGCCGACCAGCTCAAGGCCATCGTGGCCTCCCGACAGGGCGACTTCGTCACCATGCCCTCCAACACCGCCGCCATCTTCTACAACAAGGGGCTGGTCCTCCAGTTGCTGGACATCTCGGTGTGGAACATCACCTATCTCGTGACCAGAGACCCGACCGCGGCCGGGTTCGCGGACATCCGGGGCCAGACCCTCGCCGTCTCGCTCAGAGGGAGCGTCCCGGACGTCATGTTCCAGTACATCACGACCAAGGAAGGTCTGGATCCGCAGACGGACTTTCGGCTCCGATACGTCGCCGACCCCACCCAGGCGGCCCAATTGCTGCTTTCGGGGCAGGTGGACAACGCGGTGCTGAGCGAGGCTCTGGCCACCACGGTCATCCTGCAGAGCCGCACGTCGGACAGGCCGCTGCACCGGGCGCTGGCCTTCGACAAAGCCTGGGCCGCCGTGGAGGGCGAGACGGCGACCACTCCCATCGCCGGCACCGTGGCCACGGCAAGCGTGATGGACAAGCCCGAGGTGGTGGCCGCCTTCCTTCGGGAGTACCAAGCCGCCGTCGACTGGATGCTGGCCAATCCCCAGCAGGCCGGGGAGCTGGTCGAGACCCGTCTCCCCCAGCTGGGTCTGAAAGCGGGCCCGATGACGGCCTCCTTGAAGAGCATCACCTGGAAGTTCACGCCGGCGCTGCAGGCTCGGCCGAGCCTCGAGGCCTTCTACCGTGCCCTCTCAACGCTGTCGCCGGAGGTCATCGGAGGGAAGCTGCCGGACGATGGCTTCTACCACACCCCCTGACCCACCCGGGGACTCGACGCCCTCACCGGCCGGCGCGACCAGGCTCGGCCGGCGCCAGAGGCTCCTGTTCGCGGCGCTGGGGACGGCGACCATCCTGGCCGGGTGGCAGCTGCTCTCCTCGGTGGTCAGCCCTGCCATCCTGGCTTCCCCGGTCGACACCGCGCAAGCCCTGGGGACCCTGGCCCGGAGCGGCACGCTCTGGACCCAGCTGCTCATCACGCTGAGGCGGTTGGCGATCGGCCTGGGCATCGGGGTCGGGGCCGGCCTGGTGACCGGCGTGCTGGCCGGACTGCACCCGCGATTGCGCTCGTTCCTGGAGCCGGTGCGGTGGGTGGGCATGACCACCCCGGCCGTCATCATCGCGGTGCTGGCGATGCTGTGGTTCGGCCTGGGCGACCGTTCCGTGATCTTCATCGTCGCCGTCATCGTCGGTCCGGTCATGTTCGTGAACACCGTGGCGGGCGTCCTGGCCGTCGACTCACGCCTGGTGGAGATGGCGGGCGTCTATCGCTTCCCCCGCCGCCTGCTGCTCAGCGAGGTCTACGTCCCCGGCATCGGATCCGAGGTGATCGCCGGTCTGACCCTGGCGACCGGGATCGCCATCCGGGCCGTCGTCTTGGGGGAGGTCCTGGGGGCCATGGACGGGATCGGGTACTCGTTCTCCCGGGCCATGAGCTACCTGGACACCCCCGAGCTCTTCGCCTGGGTGGTCGTCCTGCTCGGCCTCATGGGGGCGCTGGACTTCGGGGTGCTGCGCCCGCTGGAGCGCCGGGTCATGCGCTGGCGGAGAGGAGACGGGGCGTGATCACCTTCGAGCAGGTGAGCAAAGCATTCGACGCACGGCCGGTGCTGGACGACCTCGACCTCCACGTCGCGGACGGTCAGATCCTGGGGATCGTCGGGCGCGTCCGGGGTGGGCAAGACCACCGTCTTGAAGCTCATCGCGGGCATCATCCGCCCGGACACGGGCCGGGTGAGGGTGGCCGGCGGCCCGCTGAGCTACGTCTTCCAAGAGCCGCGGTTGCTCCCTTGGCGGACGGCCGTGGACAACGTGGCCGCGCCGCTGCGGGCGCGTGGCAACGATCCGCACGCGGCCCGCTCGTCGGCCGCCGGCTGGCTGCGGAGGGTGGGCCTGCAGGGTTTCGAGCACTCCTATCCGGCGGAGCTGAGCGGAGGCATGGCGCAACGGGTCTCCATCGCTCGGGCCTTCGCCATCGAACCGCGCATCCTGCTGCTGGACGAGCCCTTCAGCAACATGGACGTGGCCCTCAAGGCCTCGCTCATGGCCATCCTGCAGGACATGATCAGGGAACGGGCCATCACGGTAGTCCACGTGACCCACGAGCTGGTCGAGGCCCTCCGTCTGGCCGACCGGATCGTGGAGCTCACTCCCCACCAGCCGCCGCGCGAGCTCGACCTCCGCGACCGCAAGGCGGTGGCCATGGACTGGGTCTCGGACACGCTCGGCGGTCTGGACGTCTGAGGGGAGGCCGCGTCCGGATCACTGCCGCAGCCAGGTTCCCCCGTGGAGTTCGGCCAGGTCGCGCTCCAGTCGGTCCTGGAAGGCGGGGGCCGCGATGGCAAGGAGCGCCTCGGCCCGCTGGCGCAGGCGCTTGCCCTTGAGATGGGCGACGCCGTGCTCGGTGACGACGTAGTCGACGTCCGCGCGCATGGTGGTGACGGCCGAGCCGGGAGTGATGGCCGCCACGACCCGCGAGACCGTACCCCCCTTGGCGGTGGACGGCAGCGCGATGATGGCCTTGCCGCCCCGACTGCGGCAGGCGCCCCGCACGAAGTCCACCTGCCCGCCGATGCCAGCGTACTGCAGCGGCCCGATGCTGTCGGCCACCACCTGGCCCATGAGATCGACCTGGAGGGCCGAGTTGATGGCCACCAGGTTGTCGTTCCTGCCGATGACGACCGCGTCGTTGGTGAAGTCCACCGAGAACATGTTCACCATGGGGTTGTCGTCTACGAAGTCGTAGAGCCGTCGCGTCCCCATGAGGAAGGTGGCGACCATCTTCTCCGGGAGGAAGCTCTTGCGGGCATTCGTCACCACCCCAGCCTCCACGAGCTCGACCACCCCCTCCGAGAACATCTCGCTGTGGATACCCAGGTCCGCCTTGTCGCGCAGGAACCGGAGCACGGCGTCCGGGATCCCACCGATCCCCAGCTGCAGGGTGGCGCCGTCCTCCACCAGAGCGGCGACGTGGCGGCCGATGGCCTCCTCGGTCGGGCCGATCGTGGGAGCCGGGAGCTCGATGAGGGGGTCGTCGCACTCCACCACATAGGAGACGTCGGACAGGTGGATGAACGAGTCGCCGTGGGTACGAGGCATGTTCGGGTTGATCTGAGCGACGATGGTCTTCGCCGCCTTGGCCGCGGGCTTGGAGTAGTCCACCGAGATGCCGAACGAGCAGAACCCGAAGCGATCGGGAGGCGAGAGGTGGACCAGGGCGACGTCGACCGGCAGGTAGCCGTTGCGGAACAGGCGGGGGATCTCGCTGAAGAAGACGGGCGTGTAGTCGGCCCGGCCCCTCTCCACCGCCTGGCGGCTCGGGCCGCCGACGAACAGGGAGTTGTGGTAGAAGGAGTCCGCGTAGCAGTCCTGACAGTAGGCCGCCTCGCCCATGGCGACCATGTGGACGATCTCCACGTCCCGAAGCTCGTCGGCCCTCTCCACCAGGGCGCGCACCAGCGTCCGCGGCTCGCCGCAGGCGTGCGACACCACCACGCGGTCGCCCGACTGGACACAGCGCACGGCCTCCTCCGGCGACACCAGCTTGTCGTGCAACCCGCGCGTCCAGTTCACCGCGCCACCTCCGCGTCCGGGGCGATCAGCGGCAGCGCCCGACCTCCCGGATCGGACGGCCCACCTGGGCCAGCTCGCGCGCCAGCCTCTTCTTCTCCTCCAGGTCGGCCTGACGCGCGATCATGATCCGCTGAGCCTGGGGAGACCCGGCGCCGTGCATGGACTCTGTGCGATAGCCGACCGCGGCCGAGCCCAGGGTCAGGTTCTCGAGAGGCGCAGCACCCGCATGCGGTCGACGGTGGGCACGTCGCAGCGTCCTACCAGGTACTTCTCCACCAAGGGGCCGATGCTCTCGCTCTCCAGGTCCTGCTGCGACGGCATGGTGACCAGGAGACCGCCGGCCAGGTCCTCGGCCAGCCGCGCGATCTCGTAGGGGAAGCGCGTGACGTTCTGCTTGCAGACGTTCGCCAGCAGCAGGTCGATCTGATAGTTGCCGGCCGCGGTGGGGCAGCCCTCGCACGAGCAGGCCACGCCGCAGGCGTAGAGCGTCTCGTTGAGGTGGATCATCTCGATCAGCTTGTCCTTGATGTGACTGGCCTTGGCCACCCCGTTGTACTCGGCGGCCAGGGCGGCGGCGCCGATCAGGACGTCGCCGACGCCCACCTTGCACCCGCCGTAGCTCTGGCGGTGGAAGCCGGCGAACCGCTCCACCAGGGGCCCGGAGATCTCGATCTCGCCGGCCATGAACACCCGCTCCCAGGGCACGAACACGTCGTCGAAGACGATGAGCGCCTCCTGGCCGCCGAAGCGGGCGTTGCCCACGTCCAGCCCGCCGTGCTCCAGCTTGCGCGTGTCGCAGGACTGGCGGCCGTAGATGTAGCAGATGCCGTCGGCGTTGGCCGGGACGGCGAAGGAGATGGCATAGTCCTCGTCGCCCTCCCTCATGGCGACGGTGGGCATGACGATGATTTCGTGCGAGTTGCACGCCCCCGTCTGGTGGGCCTTCGCCCCCCGCACCACGATGCCGTCGGAGCCGCGCTCGACCAGGTGCAGGTAGACGTCGGGGTCCGCCTGTTCGTGCGGAGCGAGGCTCCGGTCGCCCTTGGGATCGGTCATCGCCCCGTCGGCGACGAGGTCCTCTTCCTGGAGGTAGCGCACGTAGTCGCGGAAGCGGGGATGGTAGTCGGTGCCCCGCTCCCGATCCAGCTCGTAGGTGACGGACCAGAGCGCGTTGATGGCATCCATACCGACGCAGCGTTGGAAGCAAGACCCCGTCTTCTGCCCCAGAAGACGGAGCATCTTGACCTTCTTCACCAGGTCATCGGTCGACTGGTGGATGTGGGTGAAGCGGTTCACCCCGCCGCCGGTGAGAGGGCTGTGGGCCGTCATCACGTCCCGATACTCCGGACGCAGCGCCAGGTCGTACGTCATGGCCAGGGAGTTGAGGCTCGGCCTGATCATGGGGTGCTGCGTGTAGTCCTGCACCCGCTGCCCGAACAGGTAGATCTCCAAATCCAGGTCGGCGATGGTCTGGACGTACTCCTCGGGAGTCCGCAACCTGCCGCTCACCGTCGCACCTTCCTCCTCCCCTCCTTACTGGAGGACCAGCTGCTCCGTCCGTCGCTCGGTCTGGACGGGCCGGACGGCCGCGTTCAGGTAGATCTGGTAGATGTCGTCGTGGGTCAGCTTGCGCGGGTTGTTGGCCAGCAGTCGGGTCTGGGTCAGAGCGCCCTCGGTGAGTTCCTCGATGGCGTCGGCCGAGATGTCCAGGTCGGAGAGGTGCTGGGGCAGGCCGACGTCATCGGCCAGCTGTCGCATGGCTCCGACCGCCTTCACCGCCACCTCCCGAGCCGACAGCCCCTCCACCGTCTCGCCCAGCGCGCAGGCGATGTCCCGGAACCGGGGCAGGCAGGCCAGCATGTTGTACTCCATCACCCAGGGCAGCATGACCGCGTTCGCCACCCCGTGGGGCACGTGGAAGCGGCCGCCCAGCGGGTACGAGAGCGCGTGCACCGCGCCCACGCCGGCATTGCCGAAGGCGATACCGCCGAGCATGGAGCCGATGGCCATATCGTGACGCGCCTCCAGGTTGCTGCCGTCCAGCACGGCCGTGCGAAGGGCCGCTCCGATGAGCTCCATGCCCTCCTTCGCCAGCGGATCGGTGTGCAGGGTGGCGTTGACCGAGATGAACGCCTCCATGTTGTGGATGAGGGCGTCGATGCCCGACGCGGCGGTGACGTTGGGGGGACAGGTGAGGGTGAGCACCGGGTCCACGATGGCGATGTCGGGGATGAGATGGGGACTCACCACGCCCTGCTTGATGTTCTTCGCCTCGTTGGCGAAGATCGCGATCGCGGTGACCTCGGAACCGGTGCCGGCCGTCGTGGGGATGGCGATCAGCGGCAGGCCCTTCTTCGGCACCATGTCGACCCCGACGTACTCCTCGACGTGGTGGCCGGTGTGCGCCAGGACGGCCGCCATCTTCGCCACGTCGATGGCCGAACCGCCCCCGAAGCCGATGACGCAGTCGAAGCCACCGTCCTCGACGAAGTCCACCACCTCATGGAGACTCGCCATCGGCGGCTCGGGCACGGCGTGGTCGTAGACGCCCACCTCCAGGGCCGCCTCCCGCAGCGGCTCCTCCACGTAGGTGACGTCGCCACAACCGGCCACCCCCGGGTCGGTGAGGATCAGCACCCGGGTGCCGCGCAGCTTCCGCACCTGTTCGGCCACCTGGGCGATAGAGCCCAACCCTGTGATCAGGGTCTGCGGCCCCCGGTGAACACGGATCTTGTTGTCCATGTCGCACTCCTTCCGGGGTCTGTTCCGCGAGGCGCCGGCGGCGCCCTCACGATCGGTCGGCCCCTACGACCCAATAGAGCCCCCCCGCTGCGTGCTCTCCTGTCGGCCTCCTCCTCGTGCTCGATTTCACAATCGGCGCCGCCTTACCCGGATGCGCCCATTTCATTCTACTGCCGCTCTTCCGATTACGTACGCAAGTTCCGATAATGATGGCGGAAACCGACAAACACCCTGGGGCAGACCCAGGCAAAGCCGGCCACCGGGCCGCTCGGTCAGATGCGCAGGTACCCCCTAGCCGTGCTTCGACGAGCGGGGTGAGTCGGGTCGGTCGATCGGCCCCTCCGCCCGGTCCCTGATCCCCCGGAGCATCTTCTGGCTCATCACGAAGCTGACCGCCTCGACGGGCTCGACAAGCAGCGACGACCACCACTGCGTGTAGGCATATCGCTCCCGGACCAGGAGCCTGGTCGTCCCGTCCGGTTGCTCTCGGAGCACGAAGGCCCAGGTGAAGTCGTAGGGAGGCGCGCTCTCCCCCATTGGGACGCCACCGCCCAGCACGAGCGCCCGCCCCGGCTGAAGGGCGGCCACGTCGAGGGGCACCTCCGGATGGAGCCTGACCTGGTCCCCCATGCTAAGCCCCTGCAGTTCGGGGACGATACGATCCGCGCTGTGCATCTGGCAGCCGACCAGGTTCTCGAGAAAGTCGTAGCTGTACAACCCGCCCCGACCCTGCCCCATTTGGGCGAGCCACGGCCAGACCCGGTCGGCCGAGGCGCGAACGGTGACGGCGCGGGTGGCGCTGAGGTCGGACGCCGGCAGGAGGTCGTCGCCGGGCAGAGGGCCAAGAGCCTCCTCGTCGGTCGCCCCCCACCGCAGATGTCGAGGCCGCGCCAGCAGCACGTAGGCCGCCCCCACGGCGACCACTACCGCGGGACGGTCAGCTTAAGCTGTTGCCTCATCGACTCCTCCATTCGACTGGCTGTCGGACTTCTGCGCGGAGATCCGTCCCCAGCTCGACCCCGTCCCGCTCGTCGAGCTTAGCATCGGTGAGCTCCTGGAAGAGAGGGAGGACCTCGGCCGTCGAAGGCGGTCTTGCGCGTGATCCTGGAGCCGTTTGGCCTTCAGCTCCGCGAGCGTCTGGCGGATGCCGGGACCCCCTTCCCCCGCCGGCAACGGGAGTAGCGTCGGGATTGCGCGACGCCGGGACAGGGGACCCTGTTCTCACCTACGAGAAGGAGAGGCCATGAACGCTGAGTTGCTGACGGAAGCCGAGATCGAGACTCTTCGAAAGGGCGCCACCGGCGCCGGATTGCTGGTCGGGATCAGCGACAGGGGCTTCTTCGACACCTTCAAGGAAGCGGGCGCCATGGCCAAGCACATCGCCGCCGCCAAAGGAAGCTCGACCAGCCCGGTCATCAAACGAGTCGCCGAGGGGCGCGGCACCGGCTTCGGGCTCACCGCGAATCCCGCCGAGGTCGAGTCCGGGACCCTCGAGGCCCTCCGCTCTGCGGCCGAACTGCTCCGCGCCAAGGCGCCGGACGAACTCGACGCCTACCGCGCCTTTGTCCTCGACCTCGCCCACTCCGTGTCCTCGGCCGCCGGAGGCGGGGACGAGGCCGAGGCCGCGGCGATCACGAAGATCGAGGGCGCGCTCGCGTGACCGAATGCGACCGGTGAGGGCCATCATTGAAAGGGCCCAGCCGGACAAATCGCCCGACGAACTTCGACGGCTCACTCTCGGCGTGCGGCTCCCTGTCTCAGGTGCCACCCGCGCTCCTCTCGCACCAGCCCGGGGGCCCACCTCCCCCGAGCGGGAGCTCAAGCATGATCGTCGTCCCCTCCCCGGGCTCACTCTCCACCGTCAGTGTTCCGCCGATCGCGTCCGCCCTCCGGTACATGTTCGCCAGCCCGAAACCGGCTGCCTCGTCCCTCGCCTCAACGCACATGCCCACACCGTCGTCTTCGATGATGGCGCAGAGATCGTGCTCGGAGACGAACAGGCGGACCCAGGCGTTCGCCGCCTCCGCATGCTTGAGGATATTGGCGAGGGCCTCATGGACGATGCGATAGACGTCGACTTCCTCCTTTGCGCCGAGCCTGGGCAGTTCTTGTGGCAAGAGCAGATGGAGCGCGAGGCCGGCGTCGCGGTCGTCGACGGCCATGTTGCGCAGCGCGTCGAGTAGTCCGCGCTGCATGGTGGGCGGAGTAAGATCGAAGATCGACTGCCGGATCTCGCGTATGGCCCCCCCCGCGAGACGCCGCACTGACGCGAGGCGTTCGTACGAGATCGTCTTTCGGGTCGGTCTTCGCCATGCACCAGTCCAGGTTGAGCCCTATGCTGTACAGCACCTGGGCCACCGTGTCGTGCAGTTCGCCGGCGATGCGCGCCCGCTCCTCCTGCACGACCTGCTTCATTTCGATGGCGCGGATCCGGTGGTAGGCGCGCTGAAGCTCTCCATGCTTCTGCTCCAGGACCTTCTTCTGTGCCAGCGCCATGTCGTAGAGGGCTTCGGCCTCTTGGCGCAGCCGATGCTCCTCCTCGTGCAGGCGGAGGTTCTCCAGAGAGACACTGAGCTGATTGCCCAGGATGCGGAGCGTCTCCGCTTCTCGTGGCTGCAGCTCTCGGGAGCCGGTGAACGACACCAGTATCGCCCCGGATAGATGCAAACCGCGGATCATGGGGATGCAGAGGCTGCGGGTCAAGCGCTTCGGCAGGCCGAGTTGCCTGCCCAGTTCGCTTGCACGGAGTGACTTGAGGAGTTGCTCGGGCACCCATTCAGGTTGCGTCGCCGCAGCGGCCAGCTGTGCGAGGGCCACAAGCGTATCCGGACCATCCGGCTCACCCAAGGGGCCCGGCGACCGGACCGCTTGCTCGTCACGAGGCCCCGGAGCGCTGCCCGCGGTCCACCAGACCGGCACCAAGTCTTCGTGGGAGTCACTGGCCAGAACGGCTACGTGCCGGGCACCTGTCAACTCCTGCACGGTGGCCGCGAGCCGCTCAAGGAATGCTTCCTCCCCCCGCGTGGTCATCGTGAGGGTCTGCGAGATCGCGGCAAGCTCGTTGAGTGCGCGGTCGAGAGCGCCTGCCTGCGACGACACTTGACGGTAGAGGGCGGCGTTCTCTATGGCGAGCGCGAGCGAGATCGCAACGCCCTCGCAGACTTCCAGGTCGGTTGACTCCGTCTGTTCGGCGACCACCGACAGCACGCCGAGGGTCTGAAGACCTGACACAAGCGGAAAGAAGACCAACGAGAGGCCCGGTTCTCCCGCGGTCTCGACATCGACGGTCACGACTCGCCCGTGCTCGCGGGCCTCGACAAAACCAGGCTCGAAACGGAGTTCGGTCAGGGGGATGGTTCTATCATCCGCTTGGAAGCTCGATTGGGAGACGGCCTCTGCGAGCAGCTCGCGTGCGCCCGACTCGCGAAAGACGTGGATGGCGGCCCAGGGATAGCCCAAGGGACCAGTGAGGATATCGAGAGTCGCCCGCACCAATTCTTGGAGCCCCAGATGGCGGCTGATGTGCCGCGTGGCGGCCAAGACAGACGAGGTGCGCGTGACGGCCCGCTGCAGCTCCTCAGACAATCCCTCGGCCTGCTCCCTGGACCTCTCGAGCTCGAGGTTGCTGAGTTCAAGTTCGGTGAACTTCTGCTTGAGCGCAGGGTAGTACGTCTTACGGGAGGAATTGACGCCCTGTGAGCAACTCGATCGTGCGTCGGCGCTCGGCATCTCCGAACGCGAAGCGATCCTCGATGCGATCGGGCGCCCGGCCGTCACCGAACTCCGGCGAGGCAGGTGCGCGAATCGGTCGTGCTCTTTCGGGATGGGATGCGGACATCTTCGCTTCTCTTCTGTTCGCTCCGGAAGCGGACTGCCGAGGGCCCCGTCTCCCGGGACGGGCAAGGAACATGCGGAGGGGAAAGTGGGCCCACGCGCGGGAGCACCCGGTCCGCTGGCCACGCGGGTATTCTGACACGCTCGCAGGCGGTCAACAAGGCAGGAGCCCGGGCATCCCGCGTGTTTCGGCTTCCTCGGAGATCTCCTCCTGCGTCGTAACACTCACTTGACGAACGAGGCGAGGCCGGGCAAGATGCTTGCGTAGCATCACGCCCAGCATTGGACTTCACAGGGGGAGTCCTTGGGGGGGGCATGAGCACCCAGAAGTTCGTCATTCCTGAAGTCATCTTCGGGGTCGACTCCATTGAGCAGGTGGGCGGTTGCCTCAGCCGGTTGGGCACCCGCCGTGTGTTCCTCGTCACCGACCCTGGCGTACGCTCGTACGGTTGGGTCGACCGTGCGCTCCCCTCTCTGGCCGAGGCCGGGCTTGATTGCGTGATCTGGGACGGCGTAAGCGAGAACCCCAAGGACGTGGAGGTGCATCGCGGGGCTGAGCTGTACTCCTCAGAGAGGTGCGACGCCGTCCTCGCAATCGGTGGCGGCAGCCCCATCGACGCAGCCAAATCGGTAGCTGTCGTCGCCACGAATGGGGGGAACATCATCGACTACGCGGGGATAGACCTTATTCCCCTGCCGCTCCCCCCGATGGTGATGGTGCCCTCCACGGGGGGCACTGGAGCCGACGTCTCCCAGTTCGCCGTCGTCACCGACTCGCGCAGGAGGGTCAAGAAGGCGATCTGCTCCAAGAGCCTCGTGCCGGACATCTCCGTCACCGATCCCCGTCTTCTTACCACGAAGCCGAGTGACCTGACGGCGTACACGGGGATGGATGCCTTGACCCACGCCATCGAATCGTACGTCTCGGTGGCCGCCACGCCGCTCACCGACGTACACGCTCTCCATGCCGTCAAGTTGATCGCCGAGAATCTGCGGCAGTCGGTCGCCAGCAAGGACAACCTCCACGCGAAGATCAACATGGCCATGGCGTCACTCGAGGCAGGCATCTGCCTGTCGAATGCATCGCTGGGGGCGGCTCACGCCGCCAGCCACCAGATCGGGGGGCTCTTCGACCTCCCTCACGGCATGGTCAACGCCATCCTCCTGCCGCACGTCATGGAGTACAACCTCATCTCGAACACCGAGCGTTATGCCCGGATCGCCGATGCCATGGGCGAGAAGGTGGACGGGCTGAGCAGTCGCGACGCGGCGCTGCGTGCCGTCACAGCGGTCCGCAACCTGGCCGGCGACATCGGCATCCCCGTCCGATTGGTGGACATGGAGGCGGTCAACGACGCGACCATCCATACGATGGTCGACGGGGCGCTGAGCGACGTCTGCGTGGCCACCAATCCGCGTGACCTCGATGCAGAGCACATGGAGGAGCTGTTCCGAGCCATACTGGTCTGCGAGAGCGAACCGAGCGAACATCCGGCTCCCCAACCACTGCGCGAGCTGCAGGAGCTTCCTCGTACCTCCTACAGAGCCCAGCGCTGACCGGGCTGGTGAGGGCGTGACGAAGCAGCCTGTCAGCCTGCTTCTCATCGACGACCACAAGATCGTCCTCGAGGGCCTCAAGGCGACCCTCGAGCTGGAGGACGACTTCACCGTCGTGGGCCTTGCAACCGACGGCCGCGAGGCTCTGCGGCTCTACCGCAAACTGAAGCCCGACGTCGTGCTGCTCGACCTCATGCTGAAGGGCGAGTCCGGTGTGGACGTCTGCGAGAGCCTGCTCGAGAGCAACCCGGAGGCCAAGGTGGTCATCCTCACGACCTTTGTCGACGAGGATAAGCTCTTTCAGTGCATCATCGCCGGTGCCAAGGGTTACGTCATCAAGGACGTGGAGCCGGACGAGCTCAAGAAGATCATCCGCAGAGTAGCCGAGGGACAGTCCATGCTCGACCCCCAGATCACGAGCCGGGTGATGCAGCGGCTCCGTCGGCAGGAGGTCGAGCGGTCGACGGAGGCCATGCTCTCACCACGGCGCATTGAAGTGCTGCAACTGCTGGCCGAGGGGCTTACCAACAAAGACATCGGCCGGAGGCTGTACCTGTCGGAGTCGACGGTCAAGTACCACGTCCATCAGGCCATGCAGGTGTTCGGCGTGGAGCGACGCGCCGAGCTCGTGCGCGAAGCGATCCACCGGGGGATCGTCAGCTAGACGGCGCGTCGCCGCGAAGACGGCGCCCGTCGCCGCATCGCGAACTCCCGCCCGCCGGTCACTCGGGGCGGACGCCGCACTCCAGCGTGAAGAAGTCGGGGCTCAGCGCGGCCAGCGGTTCACGCATCTTGTCCAGCTCCTCCGCGGGGCCGTGGATCTCGAGGCGTGCGAGCTCGGAGATCTCGAGCAACTGCTGGAGCAGCGGATTGATGTTCGCCAGATGGGCGAGCGCGCCCTCTGCGTCGGCGTAGCCCTCGCGGCAGTGGGCGACCTCGCCGCTGTAGCTGAAACCGTAGTACAGGACCTTCTCCTGGTCTGAGTTCTTCAAGGTCTCTGAGACCGCTTTCTCGGCAAGCGCCTTGAACTCGTCAAGCTTGCCCGGGTGCACCTTGAAATACGGGACGATGTTGCAACACGTGTCTTGGGTGGCCATCAGATACTCCTCCTTGCGTCCGGAGCCGTTGCACTACGTTACACCAACGGCCGCGCAAGGCAATCGCGGAAGGCCGAGGCCAACGTGGCGCCGCGCGCCCGGCCCGAGATCTTCGCAGGGGCGTCCAGGGGTGTGACTGTCGGAGCGTCACGCCCGCCGACTATGGTCGGCTCGGCCCGCCGACGGGGCATCGCAGCCCGTTGACGGACCGATCCGCTCCCGCGACCGGTGGACGCAGCCTCTGCCGACCGATAGGTTTTCCCAGGCCACTAATCGACTGGCGAGCAGCCTATCTACCTCGGCGAGTTGCGAGGTCAGATTGGCCGCGTCGTCGTCAAACTCGTGATCCAGGCTCGCCCGTTGCTCGTCGGTAAGCTTGAGCCCGGGGCCCGCGACGGCGAACCGGCGTTCGAAGTTCAAGTCTTCCAGCTTGTCCATCAGCTGCTCGTGTAGTTCTTCGAGCTCCTCTCGCGACAACTCGGCGAAGCTCGTGTAGTCGAACATCCGCGAAACCATCTCGGCCATCCTTCCGCCGATAGGGTTTGTGCTCCTCTTTGACTGTCAATTACCCCAGGGCGTTCGTTTCAACGCAGGCGGAGTCGACTGTCTACGGGCCGCTCAACCCCATGGGTGGGATGATCCCCTGCTGGGTGAGCCAGCCGAGCGAGTCCCACGCGTGCCAGACCTCCACCCCTTTGCCGTCCCGCCAGTGGGTGACGACAACTCCCCACGACGTCTGGCCCTTGCCGGTGGGCTCCACTCCGGGGAACAGGGAGTTCTCGGCGGTGAAGGTAGCGGAGCAGGTCCACCGGCTGCAGGTCACGTCACCCTCTCTCGTGTACTCGTCCTCCCGGACCTCGAAGTCGGGTTGGGCCACACGCGTAGCCGCCACCGTCTGCTTGAGTCCCGCCAGGTCCATGTCCGGGAACGAGGCCAAGTGGTACTTGACGTCGGTGGCGAAGACCTCATCCAGCAGGTCCAAGTCGCCCGTGTTCCAGGCTACATAGGACTTCCGACTCGCCTCCCGTATGTTGTCGATGCTGGACATGCGGCAATCTCCCTTCGTGACGACGTGGGGACGCTCAGCGGGTCGGACGCCAGGGGGACTCCGGGGCGACCAAGGGACGGCACCTCGAGTCCGCACAGAGCCCGGACAGCGGAGGTGCACGGGGGATGGGCCGGCCGGAAGAGGGCGTCGTCGCGCCTGGTCTCCGTGCGCATGCCTCGCGCGCTCTCCCGTCATGGGAACCCCCCCGGAGCAGGACCGGCCGCGGTGATCGGGCATGAGGTCCACCCTGAGCCTAAGTGTTGATTGACACATCGTCAACGGGCTCACTACAAGTCGGCTCGAGCTGCGGCCGCCGCCGCGCCGGCCTGATACTCCCTGGAGTTTCCGATCTGGCGGTTGTAGCATTTGATGCACTCGCAGAGCTGTCCACGCGGGCGGCCTCGCGGCGAGGAAAGCGCGGGAGACGGGGGTCGACCGTGCTCGGCGAGGCGATGGGGGGCGCATCCGTGAAGTGCCGGCGGTGCGGAACCGAGAACGCAGGCGGTATGAAGTTCTGCGGCGAGTGCGGGGCGCCCCTCACGCAGGATTGCGCTGGGTCCATCACCGCCCATTCCGACCTCGGTCGACCCGGCCCCGGGGTCGGCGCGGCCCAAGGCGAACGCAAGTTCGTCACCGTCCTCTTCGCCGACGTGGTTGGGTTTACCACCCTGGCCGAGACCCTGGACCCCGAGCCCCTGCGCGACCTGATCAACGCCTGCTTCGACCGGCTCGTGCCCTGCGTGGAGCGCTACGGGGGTACGGTCGACAAGTTCATCGGTGACGAGATCATGGCCCTCTTCGGGGCCCCGGCGGCCCACGAGCACGACCCGGAGCGGGCGGTGCGGGCGGCCCTGGACATGCGGGATGCCCTGTTGGCCTTCAATGCCGAGCTTGGCACCGACGTCCAGGTCCACTTCGGGATCAACACCGGCCTCGTCCTGGCTGGGGCGGTAGGGGCGGGCGGGCGGCAGCGAGTATTCGGTGATGGGGGACGCCGTGAACGTGGCGGCTCGTCTGGCCGAGACAGCCGCCCCGGGAGAGATCCTAGTGGGGCCGGACACTCAACGCCGGACCGGTCAGCTATTCGCCTGCGAAGAGGCGGGGCCTGTCCAGATCCGCGGCCGCGCCGAGGCCCTCACGGTCTACCGCGTCCTGAGCATGCGCGCCGCAGCGGGACTCGAGTCTATGCCCGCCGATCGCTGGGTGGGCTCCCCCCTGGTGGGTCGGGAGCGGGAGAAGGAGGCTTTCGTCGCCGCCCTGGACCGCACCCTGCAGGGGGAGGGGGGAATCCTGGCCATCGTCGCGGACGCCGGCCTGGGCAAGTCCCGCCTCACCGCCGAGGTCAGGCGCCTGGCCGGACCCGACCTCACCTGGCTCGAGGGCCGCGCCCTCTCCTACGGCCGCCAGCTCTCTTACTGGCCCTTCCTGGAGCTCCTGCAGGCTGCCGCCGGGATCGACTCTGACGACGACGAGGCCGAGCGCTCGGAGAAGCTCGAGCGACTCGTCACGCGGCTCTTCGCCGAGGACGCCCCCGAAATCCTCCCCTACCTGGCCACGTTCCTCTCTCTCCCGGTCCCAGAAGCCCTGCAGGACAAGGTCCGCTACCTGGACGGCGAGGCCATGGGCCGGCAGGTCTTCCGCACCATGCGGCTGTTCGTCGACCGTTTGGCGCGGGCACGCCCGCTGGTTCTGGTGTTCGAGGACATCCACTGGCTCGACCTCTCCTCGGTGGAACTCTTAGAGCACCTGCTCCCCCTCACCCGTGAGCTGCCGATCCTCTTCTGCCTGGTGGGGCGCCCGGAGCCGGACTCCCCCACACTCCGCCTGCAGTCCTTGGCCGCACACGACTACGCCGAACGCTACGCGGAGATCCCGCTCAACCCTCTGATGCCTACCCAGACCCATGAGCTCGTGGGCAACCTCGTCGGTCACCAGGCGATACCGGCGGGGCTCCGGGAGTCCATCGACCGCAAGGCCGAGGGCAACCCGTTCTTCGTGGAGGAGGTCATCCGCGCCCTCATCGACCTCGGCGGTCTGGTCGCCGACGAAGGGGGCGGGTGGCGTCTCACCGACAGAGCTCGGGAGCTCCGCATCCCGGACACCCTGCAGGGCGTGATCATGGCCCGCATCGATCGCCTAGACGACGAGCTCAAGGCCGTGCTGCGCCTGGCCGCCGTGGTCGGCCGGAGCTTCTTCTACCGGGTCCTCGCGGCCCTGACCGAGGCAGAGGAGCGGCTGGATCAGGACCTCGTCGGCTCCAGTCCCTGGAGCTCATCCGGGAGAAGGCGCGAGAGCCCGAGCTCGAGTACATCTTCAAGCACGTGCTCGTCCAGGAGGCCACCTACGAGTCGATCCTCCTGCAACGTCGCCGGGAGCTCCACCTGAAGGTAGCCGAAGCCATCGAGGATCTCTTCGCCGAGCGCCTCGACGAGTTCTACGGCCTGCTCGCCTACCACTACAGCCGGGCGGAGGATTGGGAGAAGGCCCAGGCCTACCTCCTGAAGGCGGGGGACCAGGCGGGCAGCATCGCCGCCGACGCCGAGGCCCTGGCCCACTACGAGCGGGCCATCGAGGCTCACGCCAAGGCCTTCGGGGACACCTGGGACCCGTTCCAACGGGCTGTGCTCGAGCGCAAGATGGCGGAGGCGTTCTACCGGCGCGGGGAGAATGAAAGGGCTCGGGAGTACCTCTACCGGGCAATGGAGTACCTGGGCTATCCGCTGCCGGCATCGTCGCGCGACCTGCGGCGGGCCATGGTGGCGCAGATCCTCCGGCAGGTCGGCCACCGCGTCTTCCCGAGGACGCCGGCGCCGGTGACCGGAGAGGCCCTGCGGCGCGTCGACGAGATGCTTAGGGTCGTGGACCTGCTCCTTTTCGTGGACACGCTCTTCGAGCCGACGCGTGGCCTCTTCAGCCAGGTGCTCGGCCTGAACATCTGCGAGCGGGCAGGCTATGAGTACGGCATGACGTTGACCTCGGCCGGACTGGGCGCGGCGTGCGACTTCGCCCCGGCACCGCGCATCGCGGGCTACTACCACCGCCGCGCGTTGGCCCTCGCCCAGCGGCAGCAACAGCCTCACGCGCTCTCGCGGGCGCACTTCCTGGGGGGCCTCCACGCGCACTTCACCGGCGCGATGGAAGCGGCCATCGAACACTACGCCGTCGCCGCCGAGCAGTCGTTGGCGCTGGGCGACACCAGCTACTGGGGCGCTCCTTGGGGCATGACGGGTGAGATTGAGCGGGAGCGGGGGCAGTTCGAGCACGCCCTCGCCCGCGGGCGGGAGATGGTACGCCGCGGGGAAGAGTCCGGAGACCGGCTCTTGCAGGCCTGGGGCGAGATGTACCTGGGTGAGTCCCTCGATCCGCAGGGCCACTTGGCGGAAGCCGAGGTCCACCTGCGGGCCGGGATGCGCCACCTGCTCGACTCGACCGAACTGAACAACGGCTCCCGCGCGGCGGGAAGGCTCGCCCACTGCCTCGTTCGCCAGGGCCGCCTGGAGGAGGCGAGGGCCGTCGTCGCGGAGATGCGGCAGCTGATGGACGACCACGGCCTGCGGAGCTACTTCTGTCGCAGCGTGCGGACCGCGGAGGCGACCCTCTGTCTACTGGCCTTGGAACAGGCGGGACCCGACGAGCGGAGGGCGGCACTCGAGCAGGCCAAGACCGCGTGCCGGAACCTCCTCAAGCACGGCAAAGGGGACAGGGGCGCGTTCGTGCCGGGTTACCGGATGCAGGGCACCTACGAGTGGCTACGCGGTCGCGAACGTAAGGCGCGCACGTGGTGGCAGAAGAGCCTCGACCTGGCCCCGGAGCTCGGCTCCCGCTACGAGGAGGCCCTCACCCGCCTGGAGATCGGCCGCCGCCTGGGCGACCGGGCGGAGCTCGAGCGGGCCGAGGCGATGTTCGCCGAGATGGGGGCGGCGCTCGACCTGGCGGAGGCGCGACGGCTGTTGGGCAGCAAGGAGCCTACGCAAGGTGTTGTCACGGTGAAGGCGGCCTCGGGGGCCACCAGGCCGGGGACTGCGGAGGTATCGGCCAACACAACGAAGAACGAACCCGCGGGCCTCGCCGGAAGCGAGCGGCCATGAGATGCCCCGCCTGCGGCACCGAGAACCCCGAGGGCGCGAAGTTCTGCACACGAGTGCGCCACTCGACTCTCAGAGTCCCCGGCCGGGACGCCTGCGGTCACCGCTGCCCTCCCCCACGTCGCGACCGACTCCCGAGCCACCGATGCCGAGCGCAAGCTGGTCACCGTCCTCTTCGCCGACGTGGCCGGCTTCACCACCCTGGCCGAGACCCTGGACCCCGAGCCCCTGCGGGACCTCATCAACGCCTGTTTCGACCGGCTCGTCCCCTGCGTGGAGCGTTACGGGGGCACCGTCGACAAGTTCATCGGCGACGAGGTCATGGCCCTCTTCGGGGCACCGGTGGCCCACGACAACGACCCGGAGCGGGCGGTGCGGGCGGCCCTGGACATGCGGGAGCCCTCGGCGCCTTCAACGCCGAGCGAGGCACCGCGCTCCAAGCCCACTTCGGCGCTAAACACGGGACTGGTGCTGGCCGGGGCGGTGGGGGCGGGTAGTCGTACCGAGTACTCGGTCATGGGGGACGCCGTGAACGTGGCCTCCCGTCTGGCCGAGACCTCCGCCCCGGGAGAGATCCTCGTGGGGCCGGGCACCTACCGCCGGGTCGGCCACCTGTTCGCCTGCGAAGAGGCGAGGCCTGTTCGGATCCGCGGCCGAGCCGAGGCCGTCACGGTCTATCGGGTCCTGGGTGCGCTGCGGCGACAGGGACCGCACGCCACGCGCCCCGGTCGCTGGGTGGGCTCCCCCCTCGTGGGGCGGGAGCGGGAGAAGGAGGCTTTCGTCGCCGCCGTCGACCGCGTGTCCTCCAGGGAGCAGGGGGGCATCCTCGCCGTGGTGGGCGACGCCGGCCTCGGCAAGTCGCGCCTCACCGCCGAGGTGCGGCGCCTCGCCGGCCCGGAGCTCACCTGGCTGGAGGGCCGGACCCTCTCTTTCGGCCGGGCCATCAGCTACTGGCCCTTCCTGGAGCTGGTGCAGGCAGCCGCCGGCATCGATTCAGACGACGAGGAGGCCGAGCGCTCGGAGAAGCTCGAGCGCATGGTGGCGCGGCTCTTCGCCGAGGAGACCCCCGACATCCTCCCCTACCTCGCCACCTTCCTCTCTCTCCCGGTCCCCGAGGAACTCGAGGACAAGGTCCGCTACCTGGACGGGGAGGCCATGGGTCGGCAGGTCTTCCGCACCATGCGGCTCTTCGTCACCCGCCTGGCGCAGGAGCGCCCTCTCGTCCTGGTCTTCGAGGACGTCCACTGGCTCGACGACTCCTCGGTGGAACTCTTGGAGCACCTGCTTCCCCTGACTACGGAGGTGCCGGTCCTCTTCTGCCTGGTGGGACGCCCGGAGCCAGACTCCCCCATGCTGCGCCTCCAGCACCTGGCCCGGGAGACCTACGCCGACCGCTACGAGGAGTTGCTCCTCGCCCCCCTTTCCACCGAAGAGATCCGGACCCTGGTGGGAAACCTGGTGGGTCGACGCGACCTCCCGGCCGGCCTCCGCGAGGCGATCGACCACAAAGCCGAGGGCAACCCATTCTTTGTGGAGGAGGTCATTCGGGCCCTCGTCGATCGCGGCGGGCTGGTCCCCGATGAGCGCGGCGGATGGCAGTTCAGCGAGAAGGCCCAGGAGATCACCATCCCCGACACCCTGCAGGGCGTCATCATGGGCCGCATCGACCGGCTGGACGAGGAACTGAAACAGGTGCTGCGCCTGGCCGCCGTCATCGGCCGGAGCTTCTTCTATCGCGTCTTGAGGTCACTCTCCGAGGCGGAGCGCAGGCTGGACGACGACATCGCCATCCTGCAATCCCTGGAGCTCGTCCGGGAGAAGACCCGAGACCCCGAGCTCGAGTACATCTTCAAGCACGCGCTGGTGCAGGAGGCCACGTACGAGTCGATCCTCCTGCAGCGGCGCAAAGACCCTGCACGCGAAGGTGGCCACTACCATCGAGGAGCTCTTCGCCGCCCGCCTCGAGGAGTTCTACGGCCTGCTCGCCTACCACTACACCCGGGCGGAGGAGTGGGAGAAAGCCCAGAAGTACCTGTTGAAGGCCGGGGACCAAGCGGGCCGCATCGCCGCCGACGCAGAGGCGCTCGCCCACTACGAGCAGGCCATGGAGGCCCACGCCAAGGCTTTTGGCGACACCTGGGATCCCTTCGAGCGGTCCGCGCTTGAGCGCAAGATCGGGGAGGCCCTCTACCGCCGCGGCGACATGGAACGGGCTCGAGAGCACCTCTACCGCGCCATGGCGCTGCTGGGCTACCCGCTCCCCACGTCACGTGCCGGCGTACGCCGCACCTTGGCCGTCCAGATGGTTCGGCAGCTCGGTCATCGGGTGCTGCCGTGGAGACCGCGACGGCGCGCGTCGGAGGACCGGTCACGCGCGCTCGACGAGCTCCTCGCCCTGTACGACCCTCTCTACATGGCGGACGTGATGTTTGAAGCGGAGCGAGCAGTCCTCGATATCGTACTGCTGCTGAACCTTTTCGGGCAGGCCGGCTCCGACCTGGGGCTTGCGAAGGCGTCATCGGGGATGGGGCTGGCGGGGTACGTCATGCCCGTTGGGGCTGCCCGGTTCGCCGCCTCCTACGTCCACCGGAGCCTGGAGGCGTCCAGACGGCTGGGTGACCAGGATCTGCTCGCCAGGTCGATCGGACAGACTGCGATCCACGAGCACTTCGTCGGCGAGTGGGCATCGGCGCGCAAGCGGTACGCCGACTCCGCGAACTCCTTCCTCGCTCTGGGGGATTTTCGCACCTGGGGCGCCATCGCCGGGATGACCTGCAACCTGCTCCTGGAGATGGGCGAGCTCGAGGAGACCCGGGCCCTGGCCTCGGAGTGCGTCCGCCGGGGAGAGGAATCGGGCGACCGCGTGCTGCAGGCCTGGGGCGAGGTCTGCCGAGGCGATGCGCTCTACCGGATGGGCCGGCTCACCGAGGCCGAGATCGACCTGCGCGCTGCGCTGGCCGGCCTCCTGGGGGCGAACGACCTCCTGAACGTGCCCCGAACAGTGGGCCCTCTCGCCCACTGTCTGCTCAGGCAGGGACGGACCGAGGAGGCGGCGGCCCTGATCGAC
Organism: uncultured Actinomycetota bacterium; assembly: GCA_963796315.1. Taxonomy (GTDB): domain Bacteria; phylum Actinomycetota; class Thermoleophilia; order RBG-16-64-13; family RBG-16-64-13; genus CAWCLH01. The sequence goes on along the minus strand of CAWCLH010000020.1, from coordinate 56,305 downwards.
GACGAGTTCGCGCGCCTGGCCGACGTTCGGGCTTATCCCTCACTTCTCGGAGCAGTTGTGGACCGCCTCCGCGGCGCTGCACCTCGCCCGGCTAGAACAGGCGGCGGACGCGGACCGGGAAGGAGCGCGCCGAGCGGCGAAGCAGGCCTGTCGCGGACTCCTCAAGAACAGCAAGCTCGACAAGGGTGGCTTCGCGCCGGGCTACCGGCTGCAGGGCACCTACGAGTGGCTCTTGGGCCGGCCCCGGAAGGCCGAGAAGTGCTGGCACAAGAGCCTCGCCGTGGCGGAGGAACTGGGTGCCCGGTACCAGGAGGCCCAGACCCGCCTGGAGATCGGCCGGCGCCTAGGCGACCGGGTGGAGCTCGAGCGGGCGGAGGCCCTCTTCGCCGAGATGGGGGCGGCCCTCGACCTGGCCGACGCGCGGGGGCTCCTTGGGAAGGGGGAATCGAGGGCGGACCTGGTCGTGGCTCCAGAGGGCGAAGCGCTGCCCCCGGGTCAGCCGGTGCCCGACGCCGCGGGGGTCGAGGGCGTCGCCGCTCCGGGGGGCCAACCCCCGTGAAATGTCCTGCCTGCGGCATGGAGAACCCGCACGGCGCCAAGTTCCGCAACGGGTGCGGCCGCGCTGGCTACCCGCCCGGCCTTCTCGCCCTCCCTGTTCCCGAGGAGCTCAAGGACACGATGCGGCTATGCGGTCCTCGTGGCGCCGACAAGCGTAGGAGTCCCGGAATCGAACGCGCGTCAGCCGGATACACCCCGTGGGTTCGCGACGATCCCCGAGCGGAGCCAGTCGGCCAGCTCTTCATCGGTGAGCGCGCCGGCGGCCAGGTTGAGCATGACCGTAACGAACCGCTGACCTGGCCGCGCCAGCGCCGAGTCGAGCCCTGCCTCGTCGCGAAGGCCCCGCATACCGCCGTGGGTGCGGAGCATGTCGAGGTGGATGGCATCGACGACAAGTCTCTCCACCCAGCGAGGCTCGCGCGCTCGTGGCGTCACCGGCTACTTCGCCAGTTTGCGCAAGGCGTTGCGGTACGCGCCCGCAACCTCGGAGGCGATCGAGAGCGCTTCTTCGATCGTGGGATCGTAGGGAGTGAGCAGGATGCCACGCTCGGTCTCGATAGCAAGAACGGTGTCGCCCGCGGCCAGATGAAGCCGCTCGGCCATGTCTTTCGGCAGCGTGGCGCTGATGGATCCCCCGGCGCGTCGCAGCTTCAGTTCACGTTTCATGTGGCCTCCGAACGACTCCAGCCAGATTCATAGCCATGGGATTACAGCATAGCCATAGTAGCACAGATATGCTACGAAGCGCGCGAGGACAGGCTCAGGGATTTCGGTATCAACACGGGGCTCGTGCTGGCCGGGGCCGATCGCGCTCCGGGCCCGCGCCCCGATCTGATTCCGCCGACGCCACACCTTTGACGTTTCTTTAGCCGACCGTTGTCGCGCCTCGTTACACGCCCCCTAGGCTGGGGTCACTGATACAAGGCGACGGACCTCATTCGAGGGAGGACAGCGATGAGCACGCAGACTGTGACCCACCCCCAGGCGGCCGAAGCGACGACCATCCCGCGCGAGACCGATCTCCACATACGGCTGGCCGAACCGTTGACCGATGGGCAGCCTTCTGACGATCCGATCCGGGACGCGGTCCTCGAGGGTCTGAGCGAACTGCCGGGAATGGATCCGGGATTGCAGGAATTCTACGCACGGGTGCTGCCCCGCGGGGCCGCCCCTGTCGGCCTGCCGCCCCTTCTGGCCCTGCGCCTAAGGGGCGAGAGATGCCCCGGGTCCTTGTCGCGCACCGCCAAGCGAGCCGACCCGCCTCCGACCACTCCAGCCTGGTAGGCAAGATAGTCCTGGTCACGGGATCAACGGATGGCATCGGACTTCAGACGGCACTGGAGCTGGCCCGGCAAGGGGCGCGGGTCCTTGTCCACGGTCGGGACGCGGAGCGAGTGGCGGCCGCGGTCGAGGCGGTGAACGAGGCCGGCCGCGACCGATCCCCGGGGGAGGGAGACACCGCTGTGGGACTGGTGGCCGACCTCTCCTCTCTCAGGCAGGTCCGCCGGCTGGCCGCCGAGGTGCGGGCCATCGCCCCCCGGTTGGACATCCTCATCAACAACGCCGGGGTCTACATGGCGGAGCGGAGGCTCAGCGAGGACGGCTACGAGTTGACCTTCGCTGTGAACCACCTGGCGCCCTTCCTGCTCACGAACCTGCTCCTCGAGCGGCTGGAGGCCGCCGGCCACGCTCGTGTGATCGCGCTGGCGTCGGTGGCTCACGAGGCGGGCTGCCTCGACTTCGACAACCTACAGGGTGAGTGCTCCTTCGATGGCTACGAGGCCTACGCTCTCTCGAAGCTGGTCAATGTGCTTTTCACCTACGAGTTGGCAGAACGGCTGCAGGGGACCGGCGTCACCGCTACCTGCATGCACCCGGGCGTCATCCGCACGAAGCTGCTGAAAGCGGGTTTCCCCGGGGCGCGGGGAGCGGACGCCGAGCGGGGGGCCCACAAGGTGGTGCATCTGGCCTGTTCGCCCGAGCTGGAGGACGTCACCGGCTGCTACTTCGTCAACTGTAGAGCGGTGATCTCGGCGCCGGTCACCTACGACCGGGACCTGCGCGGGCGTCTGTGGGCCGTGAGCCAGGAGCTCGTGGGACTGGAAGCATCGGTCTCCCCGAAACCGCTCGCCATCGCCGTGTGACCCGGGGGACCGATTCCACGCTGCCGCCCGGCGCGCGGTCGCGAGGCCGCCTCCACCGTCGCAAACACCCTGCTATCATCGGCCCACAGAGTCCGGGGACACCGGAAGCCGGGGCCTCGGCCGGCCTCGGGGATGCTGCTGCGGGGGATGAGATGACGGGGGAAGCTCGAGCTGGTCCGGGTCCCGGGGAGGGGTCCCAAGACCGCTTGGCGGTCGGCGAGCTTGTGCTCGACCTGAGGGGTCGAGCGGCGATGCTCGAGGGCAGGCCGCTCTCTCTCACGCGTATCGAGTTCGACCTCCTGGCTCGTCTGGCCATGCATCCCGGCTGGGTGGTCTCTCCTGAGCAGCTCATGGAGGAGGTCTGGGGCTACCAGAGCTTCGGCGACACGCGGGTCGTGGCGGTCCACCTCGGACACGTGCGGCACAAACTGGGCGAAAGCGCCGAGCTGCCTCGGTACATCCAGACGGTGCGGGGCGTCGGCTACAAGCTCGTGGCGCCGGCGGACAAGACATCCGCGGCCGCTTCCACGAGCCAAGCCCAAGAGTCGGTTCCAGCAACCTCTCCCCCAGTCACCCTGCCGGCGCCTATCTCCTCGGCCGGGCCCTCGTCGACGAACGGAGCGGAGGCTCTCGTCGGCAGAGCGCGCGAGATGGCCGATCTCCTGGCGGCCTGGGACGACGCGCGCCACGGCTGCGGGAACGCCGTGCTGCTGGTGGGTGACGCCGGCATCGGCAAGACGCGGCTCGCGGAGGAGCTGGCCCGCCAGACGCCCGCCCATGGTGGGACGGTAGCCTGGGGGCGCTGTCAGGAAGCCGAGGGCCTTCCGGCCTACTGGCCCTGGATCCAGGTGCTCCGCCGGCTGACCGGGCTCTCGAGCGACGACGAGCTGAAGAGAGATCTGGGGACGGACGGCCCAGAGCTCGCAGTCCTGTTGCCCGAGCTCCGGGAGCGCCTGCCCGGTCTCGAGAACGTGGCCACAGCTGAGGCGCGGGCTTCCCGTGGTCGGTTCTTCCGGGCCCTCACGGACTACGTGCTCAGTGCCGCCCGCCGCCGCCCGCTCCTGCTTGTGTTGGATGACCTGCACTGGGCCGACCCCAGCAGCCTGCTCGTGCTGGAGATGCTCGCTCACCAGCTCGCCCGCGCCCCGGTTCTGCTGGTGGCCGCGTACCGCGAAAGCGAGCTGAGCCCACAGCATCCGCTCGGAGGCGTTCTCGGCGCCATCCGGAGCTCACGCTGCCAGGAGCTCCACCTCGAAGGCCTCGCCCTGAAGGACGTGGAGCGCGTGATGACACTGAGCACCGGTGAGGAGACGCTTCCCGCCGTCGCACGAGCGGTCCGGGAGGAGACTGGGGGGAACCCCCTGTTCGTCGTCGAGCTCTCTCGGCTCTTGGCCGCCGAAGGCCTGCTCGCGGAGGGGGACCCTACGTCCCTGGCCGAGCTGCCCCTGCCGCGGGGGATCAGAAGCGTCTTGGACCGGCGGATCGCTCGGCTGTGTCCGGACTGCCGCGAGCTTCTGGGTTTGGCCGCGACTGATCAGGGCGCTCCTTCGATGTGCTGGTGCTGGAGGGCGCCGCCGACCTGCCCGGGGACCGGTTGGTGGAGCTGCTCGACGAAGCCATCGGGGCCGGTCTGCTGGAGCGCGGAGCGGTGGCGGGCAGGTTCCGCTTCAGCCATCCGCTGGTCCGTGACGCCATGGCCGGTCAGCTCGGGGAGCGCAAACGCCTGCGACTTCACGCCCGTATCGGAGAGACCCTGGAGACCTTCTCGTTCAGCGACCCCCACGCCTACCTGCCCGACCTCGCACACCACTTCTCCCGGGCCGCGCCCCTGGGCTACGGTCCGCAGGCGCTCCGATACACCTCCCAAGCCGGAGCAGGCGCCTTGACTCGATACGGCTACGAGGAGGCGGCCCAGCAGTTCTCCCGCGCACTCACCCTTCTACCCTGCGCGGACCTGGACGAGGAGAGCCAACGCCGGCGGGCCATCGACCTCCACGAGGCCGTGGGCGACGCGCTCGCCCTCTCCGCTCGACGGCAGGAGGCCGTCCAGGCGTATCAGCGGGCAGAGGCGCTCGTGTCATCCGCCGATGGGGTCCACCGGGCCCGCCTGCGACGCAAGGCGGGAGCCGCGTGGCTGGCTGATCAAGAGCCCCATCGGGCCCAGGCCTTGTTCGACTCGGCGGAGACCTCCTTGGGGGCGGCGCCGGAGGAAGAGGACGGTGCCTGGTGGCACGAGTGGGTGGAGATCATCCTGCAGCGCATGGCCGCCCTCTACTTCACCGGAGAGCTGGAGAAGCTGTCCGCGCTCATAGATGACAGCCGGCCCCGCGTCGAGCAAAGGGGGGATCAGGCACAGCAGGCGATCTTCGCCACCGGCTACCTCACTCTCGCCTTTCGCCGGGAGCGGTACGTGGTCTCTCCCCAGACGGTCGCCTACGCTCGCGACTATCGGCGCCAGAGCACGCGGGCGGGAGCAGACGACACGGCCCGTGAGGCCGAGTTCCTCTTGGGCTTCTCGCTCCTGTGGGCAGGGGACCTCATGGGAGCAGAGAAGCACCTGCGTGCGTCGGAGGAGCTCGCCGAGAAAGCCCGCGACCACCGCCATCTGGTGCAGGCCGACACCTATTTGACCATCCTGCGCCGGCTCGGCGATCACGTGGAGGCGGCCCGGGAGTCGGCCCCACGCAGCGTGGAGCAGGCGACGGCCGCGCACCTTCCCGGCTACGTGGCCGCAGCCAAGGCCACGCTCGCTTGGGCGGATCTGCGCGAAGGCGACACCGCCTCCGCCGAAGAGCGCGCGCGGGAATCGCTGGAGCTGTGGAGGGCGCCTTCGGCCTTCCCCTTCGAATGGCTTGCCCGGGGACCATTGCTCTCCCTCCTGCTTGAGGGGGACGACCTGGGCGGTGCGATCGAGCAGGCGGAGGCTCTCTTGGAACGCCGCCAGCAAAGACTACCGGCGGCCATGTCGGAGCACCTCGAGGCGGCCGCGGCTGCGTGGGGGTCCGGCGACAAGACAGAGAGCGCGCACCGGCTTCGCGCGGCCCTGGCGGCGGCCCCGCCCGGCTTCCACTAGACGCAAGGCCCTGGCGGCTGCCACGCGTACACGGCGCGCCGCAGCTCGCAGCGGTCCTCCGGCTCCTCCGGCCGCCCATATGTCAACCAGGCCCGTCCCATGCAACCGCCGGCACAGTGGGCCTCCCCGGGGCACTCGGCGCAGACGGCGATCCTCGCCTTCCGGTTGCAGCTGAGGGCCTGCGCCTCCGCCCATAGGGGCACCACGTCCTGGATGGCCTCGGCCAGGGAGCGTTCATAGACTCCGTGGGCGGCGAACCGCTCGACAGGGAACAGGTGGCAGGGGAAGAGGAGCCCACGGGTGCTCAGGTAGAGGTGGTCGGCGAAGATGCACGCGCCCTCTCGGGGGCAGTCGCGGCCGGCAAGCCAGGAGAGGGCCACCACGGTGCCGCGCTCGTCTGCGCGGCGGTGGAAGACGGGGTCGGTGTGGTACCGATCGAGCAGGGCGGCATACTGGGCGCCCGTGGGAGGCTCGAGGCAGGTGCTCGTCCGAGCCCGTCCATGTCGAACCAGGGAAGCGCTTGTCACCTCATCCACCCCCAGCTCCTCCACCAGGGCGAAGAGGGCCGGCAGGTCTTCCATGTTGTGGCGCATCTCGGTGAAGGCGACTCGTGTGCGAACACCCGCCGCCACGAGCAGGCGCAGCCCGGCGACGGTGGCCGTGAAGGCCCCGGACCCCCGGATGAGGTCGTGGGTCTCCGGCCGGGCGCCGTCCAGGCTGACCTGGACCCAGAGCTCGCTGCCGCTCGGCCCCCGCGCGAGAGCGTGCGGGCCACCTCCGCCATCACCTTAACGTCGGCCGGTGAGAGGAGCACCGCGTTCGTCTGGAAGCAGATCGTCTGAAGTCCGGCGAGCTCCGCCGCGAAGCGGAGCACGCGGACCCACTCGGGGTGGGTGAGGGCCTCGCCGCCGGTAAGGTTGAGTGTCGTCCCGCCCAAGTCGGCAAACTCGGCGGCGATGCGGCAGAGGTCGACGGCGGGCACCGGCGGGACGGAGCTGAAGGAAGGACTCTCCACCCAGCAGTGGCCGCAGCCCAGGTTGCACCCTTCCGTCAGTACCAGCGTGAGGGTGGAAGGCCGGCGAAGACCCGCCTCGTCCAGGGCCCGGAGTGCCGCCTTCACTTGTGGTCGTCCGTCCACTTCTCATCGCCAGAGAGCCGCGTGCCGGCGCTCCCCTTCGGCAATCACCTGGTCGAGCAGCCGCATGAGCACACCGATAGCCTCCCAGCTCGAGGTGATGCAGACCGCGTCGTCATGGTAGTCAGGATAGACCTCGATGCCGATGGCCAGGACGTCGATGCCCGCCCGCCGGATCCACGGAGTAAGCGTCTGCCGGTAGTAGGACTTGAGGTCGGACGCCCCAGTGGCGTAGAATCCGCCCCCGTTCGGGCGACCGTCCGTGATCACGATGATCAGCCTGCGCTCCTCCGACACTCGCTCGGCCCGCAGCTTCGCGTAGGCCAGCGCCTCGATCTCGTAGGTCCCGGCGCTCAGGTAACCGAAGTCCTCGCCGAAGAAGCGCTCCAGTACGTCCTTGCGCCAGTCATGCAGGACGGTGATCGCCGACGAGTACAGGGTCACGTCGACGGGCACGCGAAGCCCTTGCAGCGACTGGGCCATCGCGTAGGCCACCGCCAACGCCTTGGCCGCGTTACTGAAGTGCAGCATGGACGGCGACACGTCGACCAGCAGATGGAAGTAGTAGGAGAGGCGGGCGGGGACCTGGACCCGTTGGAACAGGCGCAGGTCCTGCGACGCGAGGTAGCGCCTGAGGTTGGTCGTGCCTACCCGACGGCCGGAGCGGTAGCGACCGGCCGCCCGGCGGTCGGCATTGACCTGGAAGGCCCGGCGCAGGGCGGCGGTCTCCGCGGCGAACGCCTCCAGGGCAGGCGGGCCGTACTGCTCGCGCACCTGACGCAGGACGGCCGTCACCTCCGGCGTCGGGACCAGACGATGGGCATGCGCGACCTCGATCTCGTCGACCACCAAGGAGCCGTCGACGTGCGGGTAGAAGATCAGCTCGAAGTCGCCGGACGGGGTCGGGGCGACCTCCTCGCCTCCCCCCGCGCGGGCGTCGCGCGCATCCTCGCCAAGACCCAGGTCGGTAGGAACCGTGAGGTCGTCCAGGAGGTCGCTCGGACGGTCCGGCAGGGTCGGTTCCCGCAGAGGTCGCTCTCCCTCCTCCGAAGGGAGGGTCGTGCCCGGAGCCGGCCTTCCCATCCTCGCCCGCTGCCCGCCCGCTGGATAGTCATCCGCAGCTCCCGCCCGGGGCAGGCGCTCCGCGATGCGCGGGAACAGATCGTAGACGACCGACTCCGCCACATCGTCTGCCTCCGGGGCATCGGGGAACCGGGCCAGCAGGTCGCTCCCGTTGCGCTCGACCCATGGGGACACCGTGGCCGGGAGGTCGGCAGGTCCACCTCGGATCCCCAGGAACAGGTAGGCGAGTAGTTGCTCCACCTCGTCGGCCCCCGGGGAAGCCAGGCGGTCCTTCGCCCGGCGGGCGCGCTCTCCGAGGAACCGGGGCGCTCCGCGGAACTCCTCCAGCAGCAACCGCTCCACGCGGGCGTCTTCCAGATAGTCGATCATGCGGTCGAGCAGATCGGCGGCGCCGGCGCCGGCCGCCAGCGTCGCCAGCGAATCGTCGAGATCCTGCCTGCGAGGATGAGTCGGGCGCCAGTGCTTCTTCGCGGGCCTGACCACGACGCCGATGCGGCGTGTGGACGATGTGACCCAGTTCATGGAGGAACGCCGACTTGAAGGCCGTGGTGTGCGCCCGTGTCTGGGCTTCGTCGCCGAGAGCTCGGAGAAGAGGGTCCAGGCCCAGCCGCAGGCTGACCACCGGCGACCCATCCGGCCCCTCGACCCAGCGCGGCCGCGCGGTGCGGCCTCGCAACGTCCAGCTCAGGCGCACATCGACTCCGGCGATGGCCGAACCGAACACCCGAGCTGCCTCGGCGAGCGCGTCGAGCTGAGCTACCAGCTCCGCAGCCTCATCCTCGCTGAGGCGCACCGGTCCGCGTTCGTCCACCTCAGCGTCGGGGGCGGTCGAGGCGGGTCAGGTCCCAGGGCGTGACGTACGAGAACACCTGCTCCCTGAAGATGACCTTCAACCGGTCGTCGAGGAGGTCGTAGAAGGCCATCTTCGCGGCAGCAACGGGACCGATATGAAGGGCGAAGGAGGCCCAGGCCTCCAGCGTGCCCGTACTGAAAACGAAGTTGAAGGCGCGCGAGCGGTTCAGCAGCATCTCACGCGAGACGCGAGCCACCTGGAGCATGGTCTCGAGGAGCTCCTCGTGCTCGGGCTCGGCGAAAGCCGGGAAACGCTGGAGCAGGATGGCCCGTTCCATGTCGAGTTCGATGAACTCCATGCGGACCGAGGCCCAGCGACGTAAGTACGCAGCCGAGAGCTCCTTCGTGCCCGGGTAGAGGTCGGGGTACTCAGAAGGGTTGAACGTGGCGTAGATGCGACACCGCGGGTGTTGGTGGATCACCTCGTTGTCCTTCTCCACCAGGGTAAGCGCTCGCGAGCCGTCAAGTAGCCCGTGCAACGCGAACCACACCTCCTGGCCGGTTGCGTTCATCTCCTCCAGAAGGAGGATCCCCCCCCGACGCACGGCCGTGGTGACCAGGCCGTCCTGGAACCAGACAGCGCCCCCGCCGGAAGGGACCAGCTTCCCGATGATGTCGTCGGTGGTCGAAAGACCGTGCAGGTTCATGCGGTAGAGCGGCGCGCCCAGAAGCGCCGCGAAGTATCGCACCAGCTCGGTCTTGCCCACTCCCGTGTGACCATGGAGGGCGAGCGGAGCATCCAACATGTAGGCGAGGGCGCAGCTGAAGAGCAGCGAATCGTGGTCGTGATAGAAGCGCAGCGGTGGGATGAGGCCCTCCCTGCCGCCCACGGCGTCCGGGTCCCATCGGGACACCATGACCCCCCGGGCCATGAGCTTCCCCTGAGGATCAGGAAACGAGCCGGTGAACAGGAGAGCGTGACCCACGTTGTAGACGCCGTCAAAGGGAGTGCGTGCCGTAGCTCTCGGCTCGGTGCCCGCGAGTTGCCGCGCGTCCGCGAGTAAGGACCGATGATCAGGGGCCACAAGGGTCTGATGGCCGGCGTCAGAAGGGGCTAGCATGGCGGGGCCCGGCATCGGCAAGCCTCCCTTTGAAGGGCGAGTGCTCCCCACGATAGCCCAGGGCGCGACGTCTGACACTGGCCTGTCGGGTAACCGCTACGAGACGAGCGGGCGGTCTCGCAACGTGGGCCGGGCAGCTCTCTCCCTGGACGCACCTCGGTTCGGGACGTTTTCTCGTTCATCCTCATACGAACGGCCAGTCTCGGATAGGTCCCGCGGACAGGAGGCAATAGGTCCCGGGGTCGAAGCCGGGTCCATCGGCGGCAGGTAGAGTGGTCCCTGCCAGTCCCCGGGGGGCGCCTGTATGGTGCGGGTAGACGCGGCATCGCATGAGGCACCCCAAGGCCCGTTGTACGAGCAGGAGGCCAGGGGATCACGCAGTTCATGCCGGGACTGGCCAAGAGCCGCAGGATGCGGCATCTACTCAGAGTGCGACCGCGAGACTCGAGAGAGGGGTACGAATGGCCAACAAAGAGAAGGTGTGGTTCTCAGACGCGAACGCATCGTGCTGGACGGAAGCCCTACCGTGCAAAGCGAAAGACCTCTTCTATGAGGCGCGTTTCAACGAGATCATCGAGAAGGACGACGAGGTCGCGATCAAGATCCATGTTGGCGAGTGGAACCGCTCGCGGGTCCTCCGGCCCGAATTGGTTGCCGCCATCGTCGAAGAGGTCAAGGCCGTGGGCGGCCGCCCCTTCGTCTGCGACACCACGACGGTCCCGTACCACGCGTACAACTCGCGAGTGACTGGAAGCCTCGAGTTGGAGACGGCCTACCGTCACGGCTTCACCCCGGATGCCATCGGCTGCCCTCTGGTCATCGCCGACGGCTTCTCCGGCGATGACGACGTCCGCGTCGAAGTGCCCGAGGGTGTCATCCTCAAGGAGGCGTACGTCGCATCGGCCCTGGTTCACGCAGATGCCATGATCAATCTGGCCCACGCCAAGGGCCACCCCATCACCTCGTTCGGTGGCGGGATCAAGTGCATCGGCATCGGTGGGCAGTCCAAGCGGGGCAAATTCCACGAGCACTTGGCGCACTGGGGCGAGCCGCAGGACGCCATCGGCTGGCCCCTCTCCAACCCGGCTGAGTGCCACGGGCTGAAGTGCGACTTCCATGAGCAATGCATGGATGGTTGCCATCGGAACGCCATCACGATCAATGAGCAGGGCTTCCACCGGAACACCGAGAGGTGCCGGCTCTGTTACAGCTGCCAGGTGACCTGCATCTTCACCGGACACCTTTCGCAGGGATTCGCCCCCGACTACTTCCCGTACGCTCAGATGGCCATGTCTGACGCGGCCCTCGGCGTGCTGAAGACGTTCGACGGCGGAAAGGTCGGCCACATGGCGTATGCCATCGACGTCGACCCCAACTGCGACTGCATACCCTGGGCCACGCTGCCGGTGGTCCCGGACCTCGGCGTGTATGCGTCATATGACGTCGTGGCCATGGACGCCTGCATCCTCGACGACATCGACAACGCCCCCGTCTACCCCGGCGGCGCCAACGACGCGTTCGAGGGGACCGACTACCAGGTCGGTGAGGACAAGTTCAAGATCACCCAGAGCACCCCGCCGCGCTATCAGGTGACGGCCGGCGTGGCCAACGGCATGGGCACCATGGACTACCAGAAGGTCGTCTACGAGCCTCCGATCACGCGCGAGCACTCCGCGAAGTGGCAGATCCGTCGGGAGCCAGCCGCCCTCATCCTTCGCCGGATGTGGACCAAGCGGGACTATCTCAAGGAATCAGAGCCCTTCGCGAAGATCCCGTTCGCCGATAAGCCGGTCATCCCTGACTGGCTACCGCAGGACGGCAAGACTCCTGCTCTCGAAGGCATGACGGTGGTGACGGCTTCGATGCACAAGTCCAAGGGCGTGGGCCGTGAGCTCTCGGCTCCGGGCCATCCGCAGGACTTCGCTGAGTAACAGACGGCAACACCAGCGGAGGGCGGGGCGCTGCGCCGCCCCGCCCTCCGCACGCTTCGTGCCCGTTGGAACAGCCTAACGAACCCGGTATTCATTCCTCTCGCAGGCCCGGACCAGCAGAAGGCGATCAACAGAAGGTGGACCATGCCGAACAACTCCCCCGACACGCACTCGTCGAGCACGCTGCAGGAGGCATCGAGCGAGCCCGCCTGGGTGCTCTACGAGCCCGCCCGGACTCGTCATGCCGGGGAGTCTTTCCTGTCGCGCTACGCGCAGCTCCTTGGTGAGTCCCAGTTCGAGCGGCTGGCCAAGCGCAACGAAGAGATCCTGATCAGGGTCGACGCTGGGGAAGTGGGCGCGTTCCGCGGGCTGCGGCCGGCATTTGTACGCGCCGTCGTCGAGAAGGTCCGTGAGCTCGGCCGTCATCCCGTCCTCTTCGACACGACCCACATCCGCAAGAATGCGAAGGGTCTTGGGTGGTCGTTCGTCGACGCCGCTACCGTGAACGGCTTGGTCTCCTCCGCTCTGGGGACGGAAGTCAACGTGGGTGACGGCTGGGCAGGCGGTGAGACCGAACTCCTGGGCGTGGACGGCGAGGAGCTCGGAGGGATCGAGGTCGCACGGGTCGTGGTGGACGGCGGCGGGGTCATCGTGATGTCGCACGCCACCGGGCATCCGCTTACCGGCCTCTCCGGAGCCCTGCTGGCCCTTGGTGAAGGATGCCTGGGTCGGACGGGCAAGCTGCGCTTGGCCAAAGGATTGCTGCCGGGTGTTACATCGGCCTGTGATGGCTGCGGGGCATGCGTGGAGGCCTGCCCGGAAAAGGCGCTCGAAATGGCAGACGGCGCGGCCCGGATCGATGAGCATCTCTGTCGGGGGTGCAGCCTCATCTGTACGCCCACCTGCCCTACGGGCGCCCTGGAGGTGAGCCCGAGCGACAAGAAGCGATACAGCCGCCGGGTAGTGGAGGCAGCGGGGGCGGTGAATCAGGCCGCCATGAACAAGCTGCTCTTCGTCAACCTGCTCCTCGACGTGACTGCCCAACCCGAGGCCGCCGGGTACTCGGATCTCCCGGTGGTGCCCGATCTTGGAGTCCTCATCTCCACCGATCCAGTTGCCGTAGACACGGCGACGCTCGACCTGCTCGACATGGCCCCGGGCATCCCCGGGACAGCCGCTCAGGCTACCGGCGTCCTCGAGGCCGGCTCGGCGAAGATGGAGGAACTGTGCAGGGCAAATCCGCGCAGCATGGTGGCCATGGCCGAGGAGTTCGGTCTGGGTACGAGAGCGTATCGACTTATGAGCCTGTAGGAGTATGACGATGCACCCTGACCGCCCTGAAAGCTACGGCCCGAACGGGAAGCACGCAAGCCACGGTCACGACCACGACCACGCCACGGCCACCCCCATGACCACGGTCACGCCGGGACTCCGCCGCCCATGGCGAAGGCCGCCCCCCCGCACGACCCCGACGACCACGGTGAACTCGAGGTCTTGGCCACGGCCGGGAGCGCACAGGAACGGAAGCGGCTGTTCGAGGAGCTTCAACGCAAGGCGCGGGAAGACTACATCCGTCAGAGTGGGCCCATCGCGCGAGCCCTGAGCGGGGTCCGACACAAGGTCGCCATCCTGAGCGGCAAGGGCGGCGTGGGCAAGACAACGCTGACCGTGAACCTGGGCGCCACTCTCCGGGCGATGGGATACAGCGTGGTCATCTTCGACGCCGACGTCCACGGACCCAGCGTGCCCAAGATGCTGGGCGCCCTGGGCCGGACTGCGGTGACGCCCTTGCACGGCCACCCGGGCGAGCAAGACGAGGCCGGGGGCCACGCGCCGAGCGGTGGAGGGTGTCCGGCGAGCCAAGCCCACGACCATTCCCACGCGCACTCGCACCAGGACGAAGGCGAGTCGGGCGATCCCAACCTCGACCATCACTCCTTCCTCTTTGAACCGATCATGACGGAACACGGGGTGGGAGTCATCTCAGTGGCGTCTATCTGGCCAAACGAGGAGACGCCGGTGCTCTGGAAGGGGCCCCACAAGATGCGCGCCATCCGGCAGTTCCTAAGCGCGGCACACTGGGGTGAAGTGGACTTCCTCCTGGTCGACCTCCCGCCGGGTACGGGGGACGAGGTTCAGACCATCATGACGGCCATCCCCGGGCTGGACGGCATGCTCGTGATCACCACGCCCCAGGGCGTGTCGCGCATGGTCTGCTCCAAGGCGGTGAGCTGCGCACGGGAGCTGGAAGCCCCGATCCTCGGTCTCGTCGAGAACATGGGCCTCATGTGCTGCCCCCACTGCGGGGGCGACATCAGACCCTTCGGACAAGGCAAGGGTGAGCGCCTGGCCCGCATGATGGAGGTGCCCTTCTGGGGTTCGATCCCCTTCGGGTCGGACGTGGGTGCCGCCTGCGACGAGGGGATCCCTGCAGTGGTGGACGACCCGGAGGGTCCGGTGGCCGATGCCTTCCGAGAGGTCGCCCACCGCCTCCTGGTCGCCATCGGCGAGGAGCAGCCGGTGACGACGGAGAACAGTCGATGACCATGCGGCCCCTTGATCTGCCCGAGGTCGAACTCAGCTCGGGATGTGAGCCTCTGGACCCGGCAGTGGAGCGCGCCTGCCGCATCGGCCTGGCGGCGCTCAACCTGATCCACCAGACCTTGCTCCAACTCCTTGAACCTCAGCAACTCGGCCCCGCGCTCAGCCGCCTGGGCGCGGGTGAGGCGCTGGCGGAAGCCTGGGACCGGCTCGGGCAGCTTCCAGACGGGATGACAACGATCTCCCTTCTCCAGCTGGTCGACTCGCTGGCCTTTGACGCGGACTACCAGCTTGCGCGCTACGGGCTCACATCCCTGTCGGAGGATCACAAGGAACTGCTTCAGACCCTGAGGCATCTTGGCGTACGCGTGTAACGACCATAGGAAGGAGACAGGAAGATGGCAGAAGTAGCGAAGGACGGACGGCACTATCTCGAGGACATCAACAACGTCTTCGCGGCGGTGGGATCGAAGCTCGATGCGCCCAGACAGCAGAAGATAAGTGAGCTGCAGGCTCGCGGCGAGAGGGTGCAGAAGAAGCTCTTCCTCAAGACCCAGGGTGGCACCGACCTGGCAGCGAAGGCGGCCGAGTTGGCCACGAAGCTCCGGAGCGAAGTCGACGCCGGCGCCCCCGAGCCGACATCAACAAGACCTTCGATGAGTTGGTCGAAGCCCTCGAGTTCTTCATCCACAGGGCTGAAACCCTGGTCATCCGGATGACATAGCGGTGGCAGCGGGGAACATCACGATGCAGGCGGCATCCGTCCCGACGACCACCTCTCCCCCGGCCGCCCAGGCTGCCGCGTGGGGTCGTCTACAGACACTGCTGAACGCCACCGGTGGCGTGGTCGTCGCTTTCTCCGGCGGCGTCGATTCCACGCTCCTTCTGGCCGCGAGCCGCCTGGCCCTGGGGGACCGGGTGCTGGCGGTGACCGCATTGTCCGAGACCTACCCCCGGGAAGAAGCCGAAGGCGCGGAGCGCCTTGCGCGCTCGCTGGGAGTACCGCATCGCTTTGTGGTCTCGGAGGAGCTCGACCTGCCCGAGTTTTCGCACAACCCGCGGAACCGCTGCTACTACTGCAAGAAGGAGCTCTTCTCCAAGCTGGTCGACGTGGCGGCCTCCGAAGGGCTCGCCTGCGTGGCGGACGGCTCGAACGTGGACGACCAGAACGACCACCGTCCCGGCTCGCAGGCGGCGGCGGAGCTCGCGGTGCGCAGCCCCCTGAGGGAAGCCGGGCTCACCAAGGCCGACATCAGAGCGCTGTCCCGCTGGTTGGAGCTGCCCACGTGGGACAAGCCCTCGTTCGCCTGTCTCTCTTCGCGCTTCCCCTACGGGACGGCGATCACCCGCGAGCGGGTTGGGCGGGTCGGCAAGGCCGAGAGCTCACTTCGCCGACTGGGCTTTACCCAGCTTCGTCTTCGCTACCACGGCGAAGTGGGCCGCCTCGAGTTCCTGCCCGAGGAGTTCGGGATGCTGCTGGAGCCGGGCACGGCCGAGCGGATCGTGGCCATCGTCAAAGAGGCCGGATTCACCTACGTGACCTTGGACGTCCAGGGCTACCGTACGGGCAGCATGAACGAGGCGCCCGACGTCGAGGAGCCGGCGCCCACCCGCGTGGCCGCCAAGATGGACGCATGAACCGCGACGACCTCCAGCGCCTGCTCGAGGACGTGGCGGCGGGCCGCGTGGACGTGAGCCGCGCCGTCACGCGCTTGTCCCAGCTCCCCTATGAAGAGCTCGGCTACGCCCACATCGACCACCACCGTACGGTGAGACGGGGCTACGGCGAGGCCATATTCTGCGCCGGGAAGACCGTGGAGCAGGTGGTGGGTATCGCCCAACGGATGGTCGCCTACGGCCACACCAACGTCCTCGCGACGCGGGCCTCCGCCGAGGTGCTGACCGCCCTGGAGGCGGGCCTGCCGTCCGTCCGCCTGATACCAGAGGCGGGCTTGGCCGTGCTCAACCCGGTGGAGCAGGAACTGCACGGCCTGGTGTGCGTCGTCACGGGTGGGACCTCCGACATCCCCGTGGCCGAGGAGGCCGCGATCACGGCCGAGTCCCAGGGTAGCCGGGTGGAACGCCTCTACGATGTCGGGGTGGCCGGCATCCATCGGCTGCTGGCCAAGAGTGACGTCCTGGCTGAGGCCAACGCCATCGTGGCCGTGGCCGGCATGGAGGGAGCACTGGCCAGCGTGGTCGGGGGCCTCGCCTCGTGTCCGGTGATCGCCGTGCCCACCAGTGTCGGCTACGGCGCCAGCCTGGGCGGCATCGCCGCGCTGCTCTCCATGCTGAACTCATGCTCCCCGGGGGTGTCGGTGGTCAACATCGACAACGGTTACGGAGCCGGATACCAGGCCAACGCCATCAATCGCATGGCCTGCGCGGCGGCGCCCGGCGCCCGCGCAGATCATCCCCCGGGTACTCCCGTCGTCGTGAGCCACCACGGACATCAACCGGAGGCAGGCCGATGACCATCGCGTATATCGACCCGTTCAGTGGCGTCAGTGGCGACATGCTGCTTGGCGCGCTGCTCGACAACGGCCTTCCCCTTGATGAGCTTCAGGCGGCGCTGGACACCCTTGGAGTCGAAGGCCTGCGTCTCGGCAGTGTCGCTGAGCGAAGAAGCGGCATCGGTGCCACGCGCGCGACGGTGGACTATCCGCCGCAGCACGAGCACCGGCATCTCAAGCACATCGTCTCCCTCATCGAGGCCGCCAGCCTCCCGGACGCGGTCAAGGGACGGGCGGTGGACGTGTTCCTGCGGCTCGCCGAAGCGGAGGCGGAGATCCACCGCATCGACCCGCAGCGGGTGCATTTTCACGAGGTGGGGGCGGCCGATGCCATCGCCGATGTCGTCGGAACGGTGTTCGGCTTCCACTACCTGGGCATCGAGGAGATCCTCGTCGGGCCGGTCAACGTGGGCGCGGGGCTGGTCCACTGCGAGCACGGGCTCCTGCCGGTGCCCGCGCCGGCCGCGCTCGCCCTCCTCACCGGGTGGGTCTGCCGCTCCGCCGGCCCGACGCGCGAGCTCACCACACCCACCGGTGCCGCGCTCGTGACCACGCTGGGACGGCAGGTGGAGTCGTTCCCTGCACTGCGCGTGAAGCAGGTGGGATACGGTGCCGGCGGTGCCGACCCTCCGGGGTGGCCGAACGTGCTGCGGGTGGTGCTCGGAGAACCGGTCGCGACCGGGTTGCACGATCCGCGCCCAATCGGGCCGTCCAAGCACCAGCCGATCGAGTCTGGCGAACACGGACACGAACACCGTCACGATCACGATCCACCATCCCCATCCCCACACCCACCGGCACTAGCCCACGAAGGAGGACACGATGAACGACCCTGTCACGCTGGAGCCCACTCAGGTGTCCGAGGACGATGGAGCCGCAAGCAACGATGAGCCCACCCTTGCCGAACTCGTTCTCGGCGAGTGGGACTTCGAAGAGATCTCCATCGACGGCATCTGCGGCGTCTACTAGACCGCGGAGACCGCGGGGACCAGAGCGAAAGGAGCAGGGGTGAAGCTCGACGGTAAGGTGGCTATCGTCACCGGAGGAGCGCGGGGGAACGGGCTCGCGTCGGCGCTGGCGCTGGCCGGAGAGGGAGCGGACCTCGCCCTCTTCGACATCTGCCGGGACATCGATACGGTCCCGTATCCGCTGTCCGACCAGGCGAAGCTTGACGATGCGGTGCAGCAGATCAAGGCCCTCGGCCGGAACGCCATCGGTATCGCGTGCGACGTACGCTCCGAGAGCGATGTCGAGGCCGCGGTGCAGCAGGTGCTCGACACGTACGGTCACGTGGACATCCTGGTGAACAACGCCGGCGTGACGTCACTCACCGCCGTGGTCGACATGCCCGAGGAGGAGTGGGACAACCTGGTCGACACTCATCTCAAGGGCGCCTTCCTCTGCAGCAAGCATGTGGTGCCTCACATGATCGGGCAGCACTCCGGCAAAGTGGTCAGTATCGGCTCTGTGGGTTCCTTCAAGGGTTTTGGTCTGGGCGCGCACTATTCGGCGGCCAAGCACGGCCTACTCGGTTTCACCAAGGCTCTGGCGATGGAAGTGGCCGACCACAACATCAACGTGAACGCGGTGTGCCCGGGGACGGTGTGGACCGACATGATGATGGGCCTGGTCGACAGCCTGGGGATGGACCAGGAGGAGGCCCAGGAGCAATTCACCATCGACCACCTGATGAATGCCGATCACCCCATCACCTCGGAGGACGTCGCAAACGCTGTGCTCTGGCTCTGCACCGATGATTCGCGCAACACCACGGGTTTCGCCCTTGGCGTCGATTCGGGATGGCTGGCTCACTGACGGACATGGCAGTCGCGGGCATCGAGGGCTCCGGGCGGGAGTGGCGCCTGGCCGCAGGCGTCCGTCTTCGTCCAGAACCTTTCGGCGGGTTGGCGTTCGCCTCACGGACGGGGACGCTGGTGGTCCTCGCCCCGGCAGCCTACGCCCTCCTCGTGAACTTCGGGAAACAATTCCCGCCGGCCCCCACCACGGAGCAGGCGCGGGCGGTTCTTCATCATCTCGCGCGAAGAGGGATCGTCGTTGAGTCGCCTGCTTGATCAGGTCCGGCTGTCGGCGCCGGTCACCGTCACGTGGGAGGTCACCTCGGCGTGCAACCTCCGCTGCCGGCACTGCCTGTCCTCGTCGGGTACCGCTGCGACCGGGGAGTTGTCCACGAGCGATGGCCTGCGGCTGATCCGGATCCTTGCGCAGGCCGGCGTGTTCCAGGTGAACCTGGGCGGTGGGGAGCCGTTCCTTCGTGGGGATACTCTGCAGCTGATGCAGGCCGGGGTAGCCGCGGGCATGCTCATGTGCGTCAGCACCAACGGGACCCTGGTGGACCGGGCGCTGTCCCGGGAGCTCGCCCGTTTGGGCGCCGTCGCCGTCCAGGTGAGCGTCGATGGGGCGCGGCCGAGCACGCATGAGGCTCTGCGAGGCGCGGGAACGCACGCACCCGCGCTGCGGGCGGCCGCATACCTCGCCGACGCCGGCGTGCGCACCGCCCTGAATGCGGTGGTCACCCGCCGCACCCTCGCCGAGTTGGACGATCTTCAAACGCTTGCCGCTGAGACAGGGGTCGAGCTGCGGCTGTCTCGGCTCCGCCCGTCCGGCAGGGCCGACAAGATCTACGATGGTCTCCAACTTGACCGCGCGGAGTTCCAGCGCCTCGGGGCGTGGCTGGCGAAGCACCCGGACGTCCACACCGGGGACTCCTTCTTCTTCCTGCAGGCGAACAGCGAGGGCGGCGGTGGTTGCTCCCCCCTGGACCGCTGCGGAGCCGGCCGTTTCACTCTCAGCCTGGATCCCCGCGGCGATGCCTTCCCCTGTCCTTTCCTGACCGGCCCCGGATGGCGGATGGGCAATCTCCTCCACGATCCATTCGCGCGGGTATGGGGGGCCCTACCCGGGGCGAGGGAGGTGCCGGGGGAGGCCTGCCTCGCGTGTCTCGACCGCCGCTGCAGACGGGACTGTCCGGCGCGCAGCATCGAGGGGGAGCGCATCTACGGCGACGTGGCGGCCGCCGGCCGAGTCCCCCGCCTGCCCTGCTGAAGAACGCTACGCTGACTGGAGGAGCCCGTGTCGGGTCAGTTCAAGTACCTGTTCAGCCCACTGAAGATAGGATCGACCACGGTCCGCAACCGCATCTCCTTCTCGGCCCACCTGACCCGGTTCGCAGAGGACTGGCTCCCCACGGAGCGCAACGCCGCCTACTTGGGTGAGCGGGCCAAGGGGGGCTGTGGCCTCATCATCACGGAAGAACAGTCGGTGCACCCGACCGACCGTGCCTACGACCGCATGATCGACGCCTTCGAGCCCGCGGTGGTCCCCGGCTACCGGCAGATCACCTGGGCGGTGCATCACTATGGAGGGCAGGTTTTCGCTCAGCTCAACCACAACGGCCAGCAGTGCGACGGCACCCGCTCCCGCCTGCCCGTGATCGCTCCGTCGGACATCCCCGACGTGTTGTTCCGCGAGACTCCCAAGATCGCCGAGGCCGAGGACCTGGCCGACATCCTCGAGGGCTTCTACAAGTCCAGCCGTCACGTGGTGCTTGGAGGCTTCGACGGAGTCGAGATCCAGGCGAGCCACGCCTCGCTGCTCCGGCAGTTCATGTCGCCCCTCTCGAATCGCCGCGCCGACATCTATGGGGGCAGCCTAGAGAACCGCATGCGCTTCACCTATGAGGTGATCGACGCCGTGCGCGAAGCGGTGGGACCCGACTATACCGTCGGCATCCGCCTCACCGCCGACGAGATGATCCCCGGCGGTCTCCGCCTTGAGGACACCCAGGAGATCGCGTCGCTCCTCGAGCAGACCGGAAAGATCGACTACATCAATCTCTCCATCGGCACCTTCTACAACCTCTACCTGGTGGAAGGCTCGATGCACACGCCCCTGGGTTACACCGTGCCCTTGGCGGCCGCAGTGCGCAGCGTCGTGTCGCTCCCGGTGTTCGCAACCGGTCGCATCAACGACCCCGTGCAGGCTGAGAAGATCCTCGCCGACGGGCACGCCGACATGATCGGTATGGTGCGGGCCCAGATCTGCGATCCGGAGTTCGCGATCAAAGCGCTGGAGGGTCGGCTGGACGACATACGCGCCTGCATCGCCTGCAACCAGGGGTGCATCGGACGCATCGGCTCCGGGCTCACCGTTGGCTGCGTGCAGAACCCCACCATCGGCAAGGAGGATACTTGGGGCATCCATACGCTGAAGCCCGCCCAGCGTCAGCGCAAGATACTCGTTCTCGGCGGCGGCCCGGCCGGCATGGAGGCCGCACGTATGGCCTGTCTGCGGGGCAATCGGGTGACCCTCTGGGAACGCGACGACCACCTGGGCGGACAGGTGGTGATCGCGGCGCTGGCCACGGGCCGCTCCGAGTTCGGGGGGGCGGCGCGATGGCTCCAGGGGCAGCTCAAGAAGCTACCCATCGACGTCAGCCTGAACCACGAGGCGACGGTCGACGACGTGCTCGCCTTCAACGCCGACGTGGTCGTCGTCGCCACCGGTAGTCGCCCGATCGACGCAGCCGTCCCCGGCGCCGATGGGCCCGGGGTCTACTCGGTCTGGCAGGTGCTGCAGGACAAGCCGGAACTGGGCGAACGGGTGCTCGTCATCGACTACAACGGCCACCACCAGTCCACCAGCGTGGCCGAAGGGCTTACTCGACGACGGCCACAAGGTCACCATCGTCACACCGTCACTCTTCGTCGGCGCCGAGCTGGGCCCCCTGCAGGACCTCTACATGGCCCTGCAGCGCCTCATGACCAAGGGTGCCGACATGGTCATGAACATCGCCGTCATGTCCATCGAGGGGACGACTGCTCAGGGTTTCAACGTCTACTCCAACGAACCCTGGTCCTCCCCCGAGGCCGACAGCGTGGTCCTTTCCATGGGCAATCAGGTCAACGATGAGCTCTATTTCGCCCTCAAGAACAAGGTGCCGGAGCTCCATCGGGTGGGCGACTGCGTGGCGCCCCGCAAGGTCGACATGGCGATCCTCGAAGGCCACGCCCTAGGGAGAACGCTGTGATGCTCCCTGGCGGGATCTGGGCGCTGCTCTGGCTCCAGGAAGACCGAGGCGAGGTCACGCCGGAGTCCTGGGGCGCCGCCCGCCTCGCGGCTCGGCTGAGCGGGGGGCGCCGCGTGATGGGCGTCGTGCTCACCGATTCCGACGAGGCCCGCCCGGATCCACCGGAGGCCTGCGGCCTTACCGACCTGGTGGTCCTACGCCATCCGGTCCTGCGCCTCTACGGGCGGGAGTCCCATGCCGCGGCCCTCGAGGAGGTCTGGGAACGCACCAATGCCGACCTGTTCCTCACGCCGGCGACCCCGGACGGCCGCGAGATCGCTCTCGAGCTTGCTCTCCGCCGCCAGCTG
Source organism: uncultured Actinomycetota bacterium (assembly GCA_963796315.1). Lineage (GTDB taxonomy): Bacteria > Actinomycetota > Thermoleophilia > RBG-16-64-13 > RBG-16-64-13 > CAWCLH01. Next base: position 34,020 of record CAWCLH010000020.1, on the reverse strand, counting down.
GCGTGCGCCGTCAACGCCATCTCCCTCGTTCGCGAAGGGGAGGACCTGGTGGCGTATCAACCGATAACGGCGGGCACGTTCATGGCGCCCATCCCCCTCTCGGACGGGCGGGGCTGCGTCGCCCTCGCTCCCGAAGTGCTTGAACGCGCGGCCGCCGCCCCAGAACCGATGCCGGTCACCGACCCCCTCGGCCGGGACTTCCCGGTGGCCTCGTATCACGTCCCCCCGGTCTCGGCGGTCGCTCCCCGCCCCGTTGTCGGTCCGGCCCGCTCCGAGGTGTTTCCTGTGAAGTGCGCCGTGAGTCGGATCGAGGATGAGCTGGTGTCGGTCGAGTCACCCACCTGGCAGTCCGAGCGCGTCCTTCCGGCGGATCTCGAGACCGTGGACCTCAGCGAGGCCGACTTGGTGGTCACGGCGGGCTACGGCATCGGCTCACAGGACGAGACCGACGCGCTCCAGGCCCTCGGGCACGAGCTGGGGGCGGCCCTTGGCGTGACGCGCCCGGTGGTAGACGAGGGGTGGGCCCCGTTCGAGCGCCAGATCGGCCAGACCGGTCGGTACCTCAAGGCCCGGGCGTACTTGGGTTTCGGAGTCTCGGGAGCGGTCCACCACACCGCGGCCATCACGGAATGCGATCTGGTCGTCGCCGTCGACCTGGATCCCGCAGCCCCCATCTTCACGGTCTCCGATGTGGGTTTCGTCGCCGATCTGCACGAGGTAGTCCCCGCGCTGCGGGCGGAACTGGCCCGGCGCAAGGGTCGCGATGCTCTCGCGGATGAGCCTTCCGGGTCCACCGACGAGGAGGTGAACCGGTGAACCCCAATTTCGACCTCATCGTGGTCGGGGGCGGTCCGGCCGGATCGACTGCCGCCCTGGTCGCCGCCCGCCGGGGGCTCTCGGTGGCCCTCCTCGAGCGCGGTGATTACCCCGGCAGCAAGAACATGTTCGGCGGCGTCCTGCACACCCACAGCCTCAACGAGATCATCCCGCGCTTCTACGACGAGGCCCCACTGGAGCGGGCCATCACCCGGCGGGTGATCAACCTCGTCACCGAAGAGACATCCCTTACCATGGACTTCGGCCACCGTAAGCTGGCCCGGCCTCCGTACAACGCCTTCTCCATCATCCGCAGCCGGTTCGATCGCTGGCTGGCCGGCAAAGCCAAGGAGGCAGGGGCATTGCTGCTGGTCCGCACCGTGGCCGAGGAGCTCATCCGCGGGCGTTCCGGAGCCTATGAAGGGGTGGTGCTGCAGGACGGCGCCGAGATCCGCGCGCCCCTTACCATCTGCGCCGATGGGGTGAACTCGCTCCTGGCGAAGAAGGCCGGTCTGCGTCCGCCTCTGCGCACGGATCATCTGGCGCTTGGCGTGAAACAGAGCCTGGCTTTGCCGCCGGATGTCATCGAGGACCGATGCGGTCTCCAGGCGGGCGAGGGTGTGGACATGATCTACATCGGGTCGTTCACCCGGGGGATCAGTGGCGGCGCCTTCGTCTACACCAACAGCCGTACCCTCTCCGTCGGCGTGACTCTCAATCTCGCCGACCTGAGCCGCAGCCGCCTGCGGCCGGAGCAGGTGCTCGAGCTCTTCCTGGAGCAGCCGAGGGTGGCGGAGCTCGTCGACGGCGCGGCACCTCGGGAGTACTCGGCCCACCTCATCCCCGAGGGCGGGGTTCACATGGTACCCACGCTGGTGGACCACGGCGTCATGCTCGCAGGGGACGCGGCCGGTTTCGTGCTCAATTCCGGGCTCAACCTGGAAGGGGCCAACCTGGCGATCACCTCGGGACGCCTGGCAGCCGAGACTGCGGTACAGGCCTACCTGGACGGCGATCTCAGCGCTCGATCCCTGGGGCGCTACCGCACGGCATTGGAGCATTCCCACGTGCTGGCCGACCTGCACACCTTCAGGGGCGCGCACAGCTTCCTGGCCAACCACCGCATCTACACCACCTATCCCCAGGCGGTGGCCTCGTTCATCGAGGAGGTGATCACCGTGGATGGAAGTCCCAAGCGCCGTCTCCACAGCATGGCGCTCGACCATCTGGGAAGGGTGGGCTGGCGAGAGGCCCTACGCGATGCGGCTGCATCGAGGAGGTACGTCTGATGGCCGTCATCCACCTGGTCTCCATGGACTACTACAACGTCGACCGGCGACCGCACATCACCCTGGACCCGAGCTTCTGCACCACCTGCCCGCATCAGGCCTGCCTGGTCACCTGTCCGGCGGAGTGCTACACCAAGGACCCTGAGCGCGGGGTGCAGTTCAGCTACGAGGCCTGCCTGGAATGCGGCACCTGCCGCGTGATCTGCGATCAGGGAGCCATCACCTGGGACTATCCCCGCGGAGGTTTCGGCGTCGGGTTTCGGTTGGCGTAGGGAGCGATGATGAACGAACCACGTACCGTCGTCACCCTCGTCAAGCGGGCGCTCGCCCCCGGACTGCCCGCCGGCCTCGACGTCGCCGGACAGGTATCGGCTGACGAATCCTTCTCCATGATGGAGCCCTCCGCGATCGCCGCGCTCGATGTCGCAAGACAGGTCGCGGGCCCCGTTGGTAAGGTGGTCGCCTTCTCGGTGGGCGGGCCTCTGGTGGAGAACGTCCTGCGTCATGCCTTGGAGCTCGGAGCCGATCGGGCGATCCGAGTCGACCTCGCCCGTTGGCGTCACCTCCGGGCCTCGGCGATAGCCACCGCTCTCACCGAAGCCATCCGGCTTTCGGTCGACCACGTCGACCTGGTGGTGTGCGGCGACCGCTCCATCGACGACGGGGCCGGAGAAGTCGGTCCCCGGATCGCACACGCTCTCGGTCTTCCGTGGACGAACGCCGTCGCATCAGTGGAGGTACAGGAGGACGGTAGCCTGGTCCTGCTGCGGCGCAGACCTCGCGGGGAGCGACTCGTCGTGCACGCGACTCTCCCGGCCGTGCTCTGTCTGGATCCCACGCCCGCGCCGGCCGAACCGGTGACCGCCGCCGTCACCATCGCGGCAGCGACAGCTCCCATCGAGGTGTTGGCCCTGCCACCGCTCGCGCGCGAGCCGGCGTTGCCGCTTCGACGCCTCCGCCCCCGCGTCCTCCCACTGACCATACCCAGCCAGGACCTGCCCGCCGACCAGCGTATCTGGTCGATGTTCTGGGGAGGGGGGACGAGCCGTGAAGGCGCCGTCTTCACGCTCCCGGCAGAGGAGGCGGCGCGGCGCATCATCGATCTCCTGGAACAGCGGGGTCTTCTGGTGTGACCGAGCGCTCCCTGGCCCGGTCTGCGTGGCATGGTCAGGGCTTCCTGGTCCATCTGCGCCCGGGCGTCGAGATACTCGATCTGGGCGACCGTCTGCGGGTGGTCTCCAAGCGACCCGCACGGGCGGTGGATCTCTCGCCTTCGTTGCGACCTCTCCTGGCCCGGCTTGCCGGAGAGGGCATCCTCACGGCCGGCACCGGGCCGGGGACAGCTCCCGAGGACGCGGAGCTTCAACTGCTCGACTACCTGGTCCAGCGCGGATTCGCCGGCGAGACGAGCGCGCGCGAGGACGCCGCCTCTCCGGCTGCCGGCCACCCTAAAGCCGGTCGCCTGCCTTCGGTCTCCTGCGTGGTCGTGGTCCGCAACCGGCCCCGCGAGCTCGGGCGCTGCCTACGTTCCCTGCTGCGGCTCGACTACCCTGTCGACCTGCTCGAGGTGCTGGTCGTCGATGACGCGTCCGAGGACGCTACGCCCCTGGTCGCGCACGGGTTCGCCCGCTGGGCCCAGCGTGCGCGCGACCACCGGGCGGTCCCCAACGTGCGTCTGCACCGGCTGCCCCGCCACAGCGGGATCTCCGAGGGACGGAACCAGGGACTTCTGCGGAGCCGCGGCGAGATCGTCGCTTACACCGACAGTGACTGCGTCGTCTCCCCGGGTTGGCTCCGGCGGCTGGTCCCGCTGCTGGAGCCCCGCGTGGCCGCCATAGGCGGCGGAGTGACCGGCCTTCACGCCGAGAACGCCCTCCAGCGCTACGAAGCTGCCTACTCGCCACTCCACATGGGTGATCGTCCCGCTCGCGTGGGCCGCGACTGCCCCGTCCCTTACCTGCCCACCTGCAACCTACTCGTGCGTCGCGAGGCCGCCCTCGCCGTCGGGGGCTTCGCCCCCGCGCTCCGGGTGGGAGAGGACGTGGATTTCTGCCGGCGCCTCGAGGAGCACGGGTTCGGCCTCCGCTACGAGCCGGGCGGGACGGTGGCCCACGACCACCGGCATCGTCTGATCCCGTTTCTTCGTCGTCGGGCCGCCTACGGCAGCTCCGAGGCGGCCTTGCACGGCGGTGAGCCAGATCCCCGACCGAGGAACAGCCGGGGAAGGAGCCTGATCGATGCCCGGCTCGCCGCGGCGGCCATGGTGACCGCCACCGCCCTGTCCCCCAGAGCAGCGGCCGTGGTGGTCTCCGCGACCCTGCTCGCTCTCGCTCTGCGCCAGCTCATCCGCTGGCTCCGGGCCGATCGCTCTCTCCCTCTGGGAAGCGTGCTCCTATCGACGCCCCGGCTGCTGCTCGCCTCAGTCCACCAGTTGGGAGGCTGGGTGCTCCGCTACTGGTCGGTCCCTCTCCTCGCCCTTGCCCTTGTTGACGGGGTGACCGGGAGCCGCGCACCCTCGCCGCTTCTGCCGATCGCGACCCTGGCTGCGGTGACCGCGCTTGTCGAGTGGCGCCGGCGACGGCCGCGCCTGGACCCCGTACGCGCCGGCCTCCTCTACCTCGCCGACGTCACCGCCTACCAGGTGGGCGCCTGGCAGGGAGGCCTGCGCACGCACCGGTTCGGCTTCCTGCTACCACCCCGCGCAAGAGAAACGGGCCCCCTAAGGGGACCCGCTTCCCAACCGATTCCCTAGCCCTGGGTCCTTCTTCCGCCTGGGGGCCCCTGAGACCAGGGGCCCCCAGGCGACTCACCACTCCGACTTCGCGCGCTTACTCAGCCGTCGTGGGGTCGATCATTCGCTTTACTTCGGCGACGTTATCGGCGGGGAACCCGCCCTGCCGGGCGTGTTCCAGGACCTCGGCCTCGCTCGGCGCGACGTAGACGCAGTAGATCTTGTCCTGGGTGACGAAGCTCTCGACCCACTGAATCTGCGGCCCCATACCGGTCAACACCTCGCATGACTTCTGCGAGATCCCCTGCACTTCCTCTTGTGTGAGGTCCCCGGCACCCGGGATAGTCCGCTCGATGACGTACTTTGGCATGGCTCCCCCAAATCGGTTGTCGTCCACCCAGCGCAGACCTCCGCGGTGCCACGCTGAGCACTTCTGCGCGCCCCATTAGCGCAGTGAGACCATATCCGTCCCGCCGGGGAAGCGGTTCCACCGGACGGCTGAAGCGCGTTTAGCCGTTAGGGCTAACGGCCGAAGTCAAAGCCGGCGAACCTACCAGGGACAGGCGGCAGTCACGGGCAACACCGTTACTTGGGGACAGCCGCCCAGCCCGCTCCGACAACCAGAAGCTCGGCTCAACAGACTGCGACTCTTGTCCGCGTCATAGATGGGGACACGATTGAGGTGAGGTTGGCGTCTGGTGCGGCGGAGACCGTGCGCTACATCGGCATCGACACACCAGAGACGGTGCATCCCTCCCAGCCGGTCGAGTACATGGGCAAGGAGGCATCGATCTACAACGCCAGACTTCTCCAATCGGGACCGCTACGCCTGGTAACCGACGTTGACGAACGAGACAAGTACGGGCGGCTCCTGGCCTACGTATGGGCGGGCGATATCTTTGTTAACCGCCGTATGGTCCTCGACGGCTTTGCGCAGGTCTCGACCTATCCGCCGAATGTGCGCTACGAGACCGACTTCCTCGACGCCCAAGTGAAGGCGCGCACCGCAGAAGTCGGCCTGTGGGCCCCTGCGACAAACACTACGAAACCCCCTGCATCAGTCACGACGCAGCCACCAAGACCATCGAACAGCGGTGGCGGCGAAGTCTACGTGACCAACATCGGCGAGAAATACCACACTGGAAGCTGTCGGTACCTGGCGAAAAGCCGGATCCCTATCAGCCTGGCCGATGCGAAAGCCCAGGGATACGACGCCTGCAAGGTGTGTCGTCCTCCGCAGTAAGCGACCGCTTCAAAGAAGAGTGACCCCGAGGCCAACGCCCCCGAGGCCTGAGGAGAGCGGAGCGTGTCTCGCGCAATCTCCACAAGTTGCCCGATGACCCAGTCCTTGACCTCGAGCACCACGAGTCCGACGCGCTTCGCGTAGAGAAGGAAGTCTGGCTCCCTCCCCCTCAACTGGGGGGTATAGCAAACGAGATTATCCGCGTCCGGCCAGGCGACTTGCGCCAGTCACTGGTAGACCTGCTCCTCTCCTCCCGTCTCCAACCGATCACACTGGGCGGGAAACATGGTCGCCATGGAGCTAGCCTCAGGCAGAACGTGGCCGGCCGACACGCCCTCGATCACAGCAGAAAGTCTTCCTCCTCGTACCGCCCCTCAGCTGCCCCTTGACGACGTGTGCGACGAGCGGAAAGCGCACAAACTGACCAGAGAGCAGCGCCTCTCCAGTGGCCAGATCGGGGAGCAAGCCGGGCGTCCTCCTCACCTAGGGACTCGATCACCTGGCGCACGTACTGTTGGTCGTTCGGATTGACGACGCGCAGGATCATGAAGGAGTTGCACTGGGAAAGGATTGTGGCGTCGAGCCGAGACGGACGCTGGCTGACAAAGATGAGGCCCATCCCGTACTTTCGCCCCTCCGAGGCGATCTGTTTTAGCACCGGCAGTGAGGGCGCCGACCGTTGTCGATGCGATTTGGAACGAAGTTGTGCGCCTCCTCGACGACCGTGAGGAAGCGAGGAACGACTTCGTCGATCCGGTCCCGCTGCAGTTGCTCCATGATTTGTGCCACGATTGTCTGCCGAAACTCGTCGCTGTAGCCCTCCAGGGAGATGATGGCGACCCTGCCTCTCGCAAGAATGCGATGCAGGTCCGCACTCCCCGGTAGGGCCTCGATCCTCCGTTGGTTCGCAGGAAGGCGCAGGGTGGCTTCCAGATGCTGTCGGTTCTTCTCGTTCAGAACCTTGCTCTTCGACAACATCTCGCGTAGCGCTTTCCGGCGGTAGAGGCACGACGTCCCAGAACCTGAGCCGTGGTGGCGTTGACGAAGTCAAGGCTGGGCGGTATCGCCGTGATCGATCGGGGAAGCCGACCCTCCCCCTTGGCATCACGCAGTCGGTCGGCCAGTTCGCCGATAGCGTAGAAGTGATCACGTGCAAGAGACTTCTGGAGCGGGGGTAGGTCAAGATGAGTGAAAGCGCCGCCAAGCCTTCCCACTGTGTCGCTCCTCTTCAGAGCGTCAGCCATCGCGAGGCCAAGTGAGAGTTGCGGGTCGGTCCACTCCCCTCCCCCACACAGACCCCTCATGTAGGCGATGATGCCTTCCGGATCCTCCGCCCCGAGGTCGATGCGCGGCAGGTACGTCACTACCTGCACATCGTCCAGACCGGCCGCGGCCGGTACTCCATGCAGGCCAATGTAGTCACCGTGAGGATCAAAGATGAGGACGGGGTAGCGTTTCTCCATCAACTGCTCGATGATGCGTCGCACGGCCACAGTCTTGCCAGCGCCGGTCGTTGCCAGCACCCCGAGATGTCTCGCCACGACTGCGTGTGCATCCACGTGTATGCGGACAGCCTCGTTGCCGCGCAGGTGACCTACGTGCAGCTTGTGGTGCTCTCTTAGTTCGCCGGAGAACAGGGTCTCAAGCTCAGCTTGGGGCGGGAGCACAACCGATGCGGCCGGCCGTACGGGGTAGAGCGGCGGCTCAAGTTGTGCGCCCCTCCGTTCCCCTATCACCCTGCAGTCGGCGGTGATCATCTCGTGACTGAAGGAGAAGGGGAGGTCATATGCATTGCTGGCCTCTAGGGCGAGTTCCTGCGCAGCCTCTCGGGGGAACAGCGGATTCAGTTTCCGCAATTGCGTCATCTTCGCGTAGGTGACCCGTCCGTCGTCCTTTACCGCAACGATCTCCTGCACGTTTACGGACTTGTCCCGCACGGCCATTTCGAACTCTCGGTTGGTGGCCGTTCCTACGACGACGCCCACCGGCCCCACTCCAGGCGAGACGGTCTGCGCCGATCGCCAGGCCAGTAACCGGTTCCTCGGCCGTACTCCGGCCCAGCTGTTGTCCGACTCCGGCAATAACGACTCTTGGCCTGACCGAGGTTGCCTGCGACCGTTTGAACCGCCACTGATGCTCATCTCTCAGACCCCCGGTCGGTTGGCGCGGCCCCTCAGTTGCACTCCGAGCAGTTGGGGGCTGAGACGATTCATTTCGATGGGCAACCCCGCGAGCAGCCTTCCGTACTCACGACGAATCTGAGCCTCAAATCCCGCGGTCATCCAGGGTGGGATGCGAGCATACTTGTCCACGATGTCCAGACCGATCGGGAAGGCGTAGCCAGGAAGCAGGTCGGCGTAGCGGCAGACACGGCGAAGAATCTCAACCTGATCGCTTTCGTTGTCCATCCAGGCATCTCCACCCGGATCGGCCAGGACCGTCTTGGGTGTACGAAGGCGTCCACCAGCGGCGGAAACAGATCTACCCGGGGGTCCTCTCCGTACCACTCGACCGCCGTCGACTCCGTGTATTGACCGCTCTTGAGAGTGAGAGACAGCAGCAGCGAGTCGCGGTACCGGGTGGACTGCAGGATGTCGGCGACTTGGCTCCTGCGGCTCCAGCGGGCCGCGCCAGGCGGTAGAAGGGCGAGGGCGGCGGGATGCTGTCTGATCGAGCAGGGTGGCCAGGCAGCGCCGGGTGAGCTGGCGCCCACGCGTCCTCTCGACCACACCACAGAGAAGTCTTCCCTCCCGCCGGCACCGCTCGCTTACCCGACCTAACAGAAACGCGAGGAGACAGACGGCCGGGAGCCGGTCACGGTGGATAGCCGATTCGCACTCCGCCGTATACCTCTCGGGCAGGCCGAACACCAGGATGAGAAGCTCTCGAGCACCTCCTTGGCCTCCGATCCGCCGCCAAGAATGCGCCGGTAGTCGGCCATCGGGAACCAGTGACGAAGGAGGGGACCAGCCAGGAACAGCAGCGGGCCATGCAGCATGATCAACTCAACATCCGCGAAGCGTTCGTCGACGAGGACGGTGTGGAGCGCCATGGCTTCGCCAACACGCGTACCGTACCGCTGTAGTGCTGGTGAGCCTTCAGTCCGCCGTCCAACTCCCCGAGCAGGACCGGGAAGTGGGCGAAGGTCTCTCGCTTTGCGGAGGTCTCGCTCCCCTTCCTTGACCCGGAAGATTCCGGCGCGGACGATGACGGGTGAGCTGAGGGCAAGGCGGACACTGCCGACGCCCCCGTCCACGAACGCGACGGTGCGAGGCGTGTGTGTTTGCCTCGCGCGAGGGTCTTGATCGTGAGAGGACCGTCTGGACGGCGGGACAATTCCAGGAGCGCCTGGCTGAAGTCAAGGGTCTGCTCTAGGTAGCGCTCACGAACTCGCTTCGCGACGACCAGAGAGTTCTCCACCAACTGCAAGAAAGATGTCCGGCGAGTTTCGGAGCGCCGAGAGGTCAGCGGAGGCGATAGAGGAGTCACCGAGAAGGTCTCGTTCCCGGTTGGCCCCACCATTGTGGGACCCTCTGTCATTCATCCCCCGGCCAGCGTTATTCTGTCCTTCTTGACCACCCGATTCTTCCTGCATATCGGCAGCCAGGGAGAATTGCTCAATTGGCCACGATCTGGGCTTTTTGTCAGCTGGCCGGGGGTGTCGACGCCGCCGCGCCTGCAACGTCCAGCGACGCCCAGTACCGCAAGAGGCTCCACGCAACTACGGTACTGACCAAACCGCCGGGAAATGGAGTAAATCAGCGACTTGAATCCCGGGAATGTTGGCCGAGAGGTGGTGTGAGCTCCTATCCGGCGGGCCCGATGGGTACCTGTGCCAGCCGGTCGCGGGCAGCAGGGTGAAACTCGCGCCCTAGAGACCACAGCTGAAAGTCAGGAGGGAGACGAAGGTAGACCGCACGAGCGACGCCGACGGTGCGATCCGCGTGACTCTCCCACCCAGTTTCGCGGGCTAGACTGTATAGCTCTTCCGACTCACTGCCTTGCACCCGAGCCACCCAGCGCTCGACGTGATCGAGTCGGCAAGGAAGTCCCGCTTGGCCACGTTGCACCGCTCATCGGCCACCACCAGGTTCTCCAGCCCGTTATCCGGATAACGAGACCACGGTAGGAAATGGTCTACCTCCGGTTGACGCAAGTGTACGCCGCAGTAGAAGCAACGACCCTCCTGCATCCTCAGCTAAGGCTGTATGGACCGGTCGGGGAACACGGGACGCGCCGAAGAGGAACTCCTCCAGGCGCGAATCCTCTACCACCTCCGATTGACGCGGGCTACCATAGCGGTCCACTGCCTATGGATCAGCGGACGCAGCAGGCCGGCCAAGCGGATCAAGCGCTCACCGGCATCGCCGGTGAGCTTGATGCGGTTGTCGAAGTCCTCGCTCCTGTGCATCCCGCTGTGCGCACCGTGCTCGATCCCAGCCGATCTGATAGATGAAAGGAGTCGTAGGCCGAGCCGAGGTACTGCAGGCGAGGTAGCGGCATCTCGATCAGCTTCCATTCCACGTCCCGGACAAGACGAGCCAGTGAATCGGGCACGAGACGTCTGGCTTCCGCCAGAGTCAGGAGGGGAAGGCCGACATGCCGCCCGCGAAACCGGGCGACCAGTGAGAGAATCTCGGCCTGCCCACTCGTGTTCTGCCGAAGTACCACCGGCGTCGCGGCCGCGAACGGCAGCGACTGCGGCCAGTACAGCTCGGTCACCTTCTCGGCGAGCTGAACCGTAGTAAGCACGTGGGGCGCCTCACCAGCGCGCCCGGAGTGTTCCAGGCAGAGATCTATCAATCCGAGAAGGACGGCATACTTGTACGTGGCGGTGAAGCTGCCGTAGTCCAACAGGGTGAGCACGCGCTCGCCGAAGGCGATCGCGCCCTTGTCCATCTCCGGCCCCGTCACCGGTCCTCCCAGTAAGCCGCCCGTTCGGGCATGACCCAGCGGACGCCACCACGTGGGTCGGTGGAATCGCCCGCCCGACGAGGGATGACATGAACGTGAACGTGCGGAATCGTCTGGCCGGCCGCCTCCCCCACGTTCACCCCCAGGTTGAAGCCAACGACGTCGGGATCCGACCCCAGGAGCCGTCGGCACTGATTCACAAGATCCCAAAGCGCCGCCTGCTCCGTCCGACCGCAACTGGAAGTAGTCGGCGACGTGGCGGCGCGGCACGACGAGCGCGTGCAACCTTGGGTCAGCGGAAACGCATCCGGAATACAGAGCGCGAGCCGGTTCTCGAGGTTAACGCGCTCTGCTGGGACCTCGCAGAATGGACAAGAAAAGAGGGTCGGCATGCATCGGCCTCGGTCAGTCGGCTTCCACCATGGCCGCCGCATTTGCGCCTTCCCTCCCTCCGCCCAAATCGGAATGGTCGACGTGCTCGCGAAGATGGTCACGCTGATGGCCATGTCGCTGCGTACGCAGACGAAATTAGGTCTTGCTTCAGCCCTTGGGGATTCCCCGGCCAATTCGCCACACCTGCTGACCCCGTGCTGACTGCGGCCGGAGACCGGCCGCAGCTCTTGGTCTTTGAGCAGCAGGATCACGAACCGGCACCACTGACAGACGGGCAGCAGACTGGTGCGACCGGATAGGCCGGAAGCCTCCTATCCTCGCGGGATCACGGACAGTTCCAGTTACTGTCGGACGCTCACGGACAGGATTCTAGATGGACGACTCTTGCCACCGAGCAGCGTCAACTGGCACCTTCTCGGTACTTCAAACGGAGGGTACACGCGCGTAAGTCGCGTTTGGTTTGGCAATACCACTCCACGTGTAGACGCATCGAAGCGGTCGACTTGACCGAATAGCAAGCTAGTTCTAGAGTCTTTCCAGCGGGCATTGAGAAATTGTTTGCACAACAGTCTAATGTGGCCTTTGATTAGAGTTTTCTAACCGATGAGCTAGCTGCCAAACCACACATGCAGGTCGAGATGGCAAGAATGGCAGTCATTAACCACGAAATAGTTCGCGAAAGTGCTTGTAGGCGGCTTCTCCTCCCCGCTTGTGCGCAGTGGGTCGGTCTCTCTGCATTCCATTGCGGCCCGCGTCTTCCCTTCGCAAGGACGGAACAGCCATGATCCGCGTCTTGGTCATCGCGGGAGTACGCCTCTTCCGCGAGGGAATCGCGGGCTTTCTGGAATCTCAGCCCGGGATTGCGGTGGTAGGTGCGGCCGAAACGGGCGAGGCATTCGATCTCGCCGGCTCCGTCGATCCCGACGTCATCTTGGTCGACATACCGGACGGGGTCGAACTGGGAGTCGTTCGACGCCTGACCGCTGCCGCACCGCGGGCCAAGGTGATTGCCGTCGGCATCCCGGAGGTCGAGGACGAGATCATCGCCTGTATCGAGGCCGGCGTCGCGGGCTATGTCTCCCGTGACGGCTGCCTCCAGGATCTCGTTGCCGCTATCGAGGCTGCAGCGCGGGCAGAGCTCGCGTGCAGTCCGTCGGTGGCAGCGATGCTGCTGCGTTGCGTCGCTCGAAATGGAGACAGGCGAAACGGTGCCTCCGTCAATCGGGTCGGCTGCCTGACGCGCCGGGAGTCCGAGATCGCTTCCTTGATCGCTGAGGGCCTATCCAACAAGCAGATCGCAGCCGCACTCCACGTGTCGCTTTCAACGGTGAAGAATCACGTGCACAGCGCCATGCAGAAGCTGGAAACGTCGACGCGAGGCGACATAGCGGACCTCTTTGAGGCAGCCGGGTGTTCTTCCCCTAGGCGGTCCCGCCGCGTGTCTTGATCGTCGTCCCTGCCGCCCTCTCTGCCAGTGCGCCGGCAGGCACGGGCCACACGGCTCCCCTCAGACTCCGCCTATCCGGCTGTCACGCGAGACGTACTCGAGACAGCGTTCATAGCGGTCTGGATAGTCACGAGCGACGCGCGCCTCGAGCCGACTCGTCAGCTCGGGATTGCGCTTGGCGTCGGCGATGAGATGGGTGTAGCCCAAGCGAGCCGCCGTCTCCGGGTCGAATGCCTCCTCGATCGAGGAGAAGAGATAGCGAATTGCGACGTCCTGAAAGGGAGAGCCCCCGTGGACCGAACTGTAGTCGATGCACGCGGCGAGCAGGTATTGCTCGACGAGCACCATGTGCACGAGTTTGTTCGGCAGCCGCGCCAGCGCCTTCCGATTGCCGGGCTCCTGGATCATCCGGATGGCCTGCGCCGCGTAGTGGCGGATGAATTCCACCTGGTTGCCTCCGAACACCCCGCAGCACTCGCCCCTGCTATCGGCACCGCTTTCCCGGTACCACCGCCACTCGGGTGGTAGCCACCCGCCGACCGCGCCGCTCAGCGCGGCTTCCACCGCCTCGGGCTGGTAGAACGACTGACCCGGCTCGAAAGGTTCCGCGTTCTGGGCAAAGACAGGTGCGGACTCCAACTCTGTCGGCAGGCGCTTCCAGAGGAAGACGTCGTTGTCGACGTGGACGAAAGCCTCGGTCTGCGAGCGATAGGCGTAGAGTTTGCCGAGCGCCCACCACTCGGGGTCGGTGGCGGAGAGCGCATTGAGCGTGGTGTGCACGGCGTCGAAGTCGAGGCCGAGACCGTCCACGAGGAGGCGCACCCCGTCGTCGTCGGTGTAGAGGACCGTCGGTCGGTAGTGGCGCCTCGCCGTTTCGAACGAGAGGATCCACGACAGCAGGTGATGCTTCTCACTCGCCCAGACGCGAACGCGGTGGGCGGTGTACGGCTTACTCCAGAAGGACCAGACCGCTCGCATCAGTGCTGCGCCTTAGAGATTGTCCCCCCGATCGCCATGCCGCCGAATGCATAGGAGTAGCCCGCGCACGGCAGGTGACGCACGGCGCACCGGCAGTCCCGCGTGAACCCGGGGTCTCCGGGGATGCTCAGGAGCAGCGGCGCGTAGTAATGGTACGGGCCGTGTGGCGGGCAGGCGGCAGCAACCGCGTTCCCGTCGGCGTCTACCTTCGGCTTCCCATCGGCCGCCAATTCGTGTGGCCACTCTACGTCGCCGGTCGCCGTCCGCGCAGGTATCAACCAGTAGTCGCCCGCGCGGTAGGTGCCCGTAGCGGCGAACCAGATCTCCACGCCGTCCTCGAGCTTGATCCAGTCAGTCTTGAACTCCCCGTTGGCATCCTCCTGCCCGATGGCCAGGGCCCCCCCGTGGGACGTCTCACCCACCTGATCCCAGCGTCGCAGGAGCGCGTGCTGGGCTTCGGCCTGGTTCTCGGTGTACGCGGGGAGGGTCCCCGCGTCCGGCATCTTCAGCCGGCACGGTGAGGTCGTCGCGGTCGACCGCATCCACCTGCGCCAGCAGTCCGGCCTCCTCGCTCATGGCGACGTCGTCGTCCACGATCTCCACCCAGTCGCCGGGCTGCAGGCTCAGGTGCAGGTCGCGGCCCAGGGATTCGAGCGTAGCCGTGGTACCAAGAAGCGACCGCAGCGGGAACGTGACCGAGCCGTTCTCTCGCGACCACTTGAACGTGACGACCTCCGGGGAGCCGCCGCCGTGCACCTCGACCCGATACAGCTGGTTCTCGGCGCCGCGGTAGCGAGATTCGGGCGGAATGATGCAGAGCTCGGTGGGGGGCTTGTCGAGGCGGGCTCTCGCCCGCAAGGTGCCGGTGCCGAGCGGTTCCAGCAGGCCCACCGCATCGCAGTTGAAGACGCTTGCCTCTCGAGGCCGGGGGAGCACCTTCACCTTCCAGACGACCTGGGCACGCGTACACGTGTCCGGTCCGCCGAGTGCCACCTCGCGGATGCGGTCGTCCTCGACGTAGGTGACATGACGCTCCCACACGTCGAGATAGAAGAGCAGCGCGTTCTCCCACAGCTGCTCGTCCAGCTCCGGTTGGCTGCTGGAACCGTAACCTCGCTGGAGGGTGTAGCGGACCGGCTGGTCGTTCTCGACCAGCACTCCCTGAACGTAGTAGCGACCAGGCCCGATCAGCACCTCGCTGCCATTCTTGACTGCGTTCAGCAACGTCTGGTCCGGCGGATCATCGGGCGTCAGGCTATTGATTTTCTCCTGGTAGAAGGCCGTCCGGTTGCTGATGATCTCGAAGCCCATGTCCTTGCCCGCGGGGCCGGCGTGCGGGCCGAGGATGTCCTTGGCGAGGGTGCGCAGGTAGTGCAGCAGGATGGAGGCCTGCTCGTTCCAGTCGGCATCCAGTTGCACCCGCCCCTGCTGCATGAGCACGCGGCTGAAGTGCTTGGCCGGATCGAAGGTGTCGCGTGTGAAGTCGCCTTTCATAGTGTCTCCTAGGTCGCGAACAGGATCCCGGCCTCCATTCCCGCCGGCGTGTACTCGTCCAGGCGAGCGCGCAGGTTTGCCTCGCGCTGCGGCTGGAAGAGATCGTGGAACGCACCCAGCTCCGACTCGTCGTCGGCGCCGCGGGTGATCTCCTCGGCGCAGTCGTGGGCGAGCTGGCAGTAGGCGGGATTGCCGTAGTGCCGACTGGTGAAGCGTGGTCGCACCCTCTCCTTCTCACGGACCTGCGCCGCGAGCTTCTCGGCGGCGGCCGGCGGCGGGTCGATCTCTGCGACCGCGGCGACCACCAGGTCCGGCTGGCAGTGGTAGCGCCGTGGGGTGCGCGAGTCGGGTGCCACGTAACAGAACCGCATGCAACCCAGCTGACGGCGGGCGACCAAGACGCGGCTCACGAAGAGGCTGTTCTCGGCAAGGGCGATGGCGTGCGTGTGGACCTCTCCGATGACGGTGCTGCGCGCCACCGTCAGCTTAGCGAACGCCAGCGGCAGGTTCGGAGCGCCGATCGCGGTGCGCTCGGTGCTGGTGGCATCGACAATGCTGTCGGCGATCGAGATCTCTACCGGATCGGTCTGCACTTCGTCGGCGACCACCTGGATAGAGCCGATGATGCTCTGCTCGATGACGATGCGCGCGGAGGTGTTGAGGAGCTCCAGGCTGGGCTCGTTCGGCCGTTTCGGTTCGCAGTCGCAGTCGACGCCCCATCCAGGCACCACGGTCGAATGACGGATGGTGATGTCGCAGAGATCACCTTGCTCAAAGGTTTCCGGCTCGCTCCGGTCCGGACCGCTCACGCGCATGCCGCGGCCGGTGACGATCAAGCCGTCGAGCTTGAAGCGGCTCGCTCGCTTGCCCACGACCAGGAACGAATCGGGTCGGTTCGCCATGTAGTCGAGCAGCCGGATGACGGGCCGCCTGCGGTTGGCCGCCCGGATCTGCAGGCTCTCGCCGGCCCCCAGCGTGATGGCGAGCGGCTCGCTGTAGACGCCGCTGTCTTGGATCTCGATGACGGCCGCGTTCAGCCGCGCCTTGTCGGCGCGCCAGGCCGCCCTGTCCTCTTCGCCCGCCGGTTCCGCGCCAAGCGCCTGCTGATCCTGTCGCCACTGGGCCAGCGCTCCGTTGATCGTGTCGAACACGCCCGGCCCTGGGCGGTCCTGGCTGACGGCGTAGATCGCAGAGGCTGCGGGCTGGCTCAGCGGGCGGCCGTACTCGCCACCGCCCATGTCCTTGCTGAAGGCGTACCGATAGGTGACCCAGACCCCGCGCTTGGGCAACTGACCGGTGGGAAACACCACACGACCCAGCACGGGATCGACAGCGAGGCGGCCCGCGGGCGCCCGGTACCTCCAGCTCGCCAGGTCCGCCGGCACGACGAGATCGCGGGGCACCGGCTGCGGCGCACCCCGGCTTGGCCAGTCGGGTGCGTAGATGACAAAGCTCTTGTCCTCGCCGTAGTAGGCGGCCGATGCCCGGCTCGTCAGTGGCCGCCGGGACAGGCGCTCCTCGAGGGCCCTGCGGCGGATGGGCGTGGGGAGGTTGAGCTCCTCGGCGATATGGGTCGGGTCGGCCTCGGCGATGGGGTTCACGTAGAGGGCCCCGCCATGCCCAAGTGGGCTGAAGGTGAAGCAGTTCGGTGCTTCCTCCTCGACGCAGTAGGCCAGGGAGTGCGTCACGGAGTAGGGCTTCAGCCGCCAGACGAACACCCCCACGCTCGGGATGTTGTAGCGGCCGATCCTCCGGTGCGAAAGGATGCGACGCACCTCGACGGTGTGCGCCACGCGCTCGAACGGGCCGTCGACGAGATCCAGGGCATCGCCGTCCCCAACGGTCGCCGTGCGTCCCCGGCTGAGGCGGGCGTGCTTGCTGCTCTGGGTCCAGTCCAGCAGCGTGTAGAACTCCACGGCCCTGGCCGGCCAGCCGGCGACGTCAATGGCAAGCGCTTCCAGCAGCGCGAGCGTCCCCTTGCGCCGCCGTTCGCCGATCGTGTGTGCTACGTCCCGCCGTGGGATCAGGATCCGGTTCTTGTACTGTCCCTGCAGCGTCTGCACCGAACCCGGATCGCCGGCATCGTGCACCGGCCGGTAGCCGATCAACTCGCCGATGTAGGGGACCACCCAGTCAGCGCAGGTCTCGATGAACCAGTTTTCATAGAGTTGCCCGATATCATCGCTGACGACCGTCACTTGCTCATTGATGACCCGCAGAAGAGCGCGCAAGGGGTAACCGCGCTCGGCGTCCCGGGCGCGGTGGACTGCCGGCAGCAGCTCGTAGAGGTAATCCTCGCGGAGGGGTTCGGGTGACCGGCTCATGGCTTCAGCTCCCGCAGGATGAGCGTCTCGGGCACGTCGGGGGCGAGATAGGCGAGCTGCGCCGGCAGGATCCGCCCGCGGTTCACCTCTCCATAGCCTGCCTGCGCCAGTTCTTCCGGCTTGCCCACTCGCGCCTGCTCGATCACGATCCGGTCATGCAGACCGAGTTGCGCCGCCGTCGGCGCCGTGAACCCCTGCAAGAGTTGCGACTCGGAGATCGTGTCGAAGACGTCGACATCGACGTACGTGACCCCGGCCACTCCCTGTGCGACCCGAAGGGCGGTCGAGAGCAGCAGGTCGTCGCCTAGCTCGAGCTGGTCGAAACCGAACGCATCGAGCATGGCCATGCGGATCATGGGCTCGACCGCGTCCCAGAGGTAGTCCGGGTGGAGTCTCACGTTCGCGCTGACCACGAGCGCGAGCCGCTCGCGTACCTGGAGCCGGATGGGCAGGTAGGGATCGCCGAAGCGGTGCAGCGCGGCGTCGAGGTTGCGGTGCAGGTCGGACGTTGACTCGATGGGGATGTCGTCGGCGCCGGCGATCGTGACGCAGACGACCTGCCTGCGACCGTCAGTGAGCCGGACGGCGGATGCCTTGCCGACCCCTCCGAACGTGCGCGCGAAATCGGCGTAGTCCCGGGTGGAGACCAGACGGTCCAGAGCCATCAGACCCAGGGGGGCATTCTTCCGCGCCTGGTCCCGGGTCTCCCTGTCGGCGCCGCCAGACGCGCGGATCGGATTGATGACCTCCTTGACGCCGAGCGGCCTCGTATTGAGCAATGTGATCTGCCCAGCCTTGACGTTGCCCGGCCTGCCGATGCCGCTCCGATACGTGGCTTTGACGTTCTCCCGGCCGGTGGGCAGACGGGCGCCCTCGACCCCATTGCCGAACACCACGCTGACCTTGGCCTCGTCGCCGGTACGAGTGATGAACCCACGGTCGTTCGGCCCCATCGCAACGAGGCTGTCGGCCTCGTGCCACAGCACGTCATTGACCCGCACCTCGAGCGTGCTCTCCACGCCTGAAGCCGTGGGCGCCGACTCGTAAGTGAGGGGAAGCTGCTTGAGCGTGAACTCCTGGAGAGCCTGAGCCGCGTCGCCGCTGCCCAAGGTCTCCTGGCGCGTCTCCCCGTTGGTCGCCTTCACCACATTGCCGTAGACCTTGACCGTCGCTCGTTTGTACCTGTAGGCGAGCGGCCTGGCGAGCGTGACGAAGGTGTGCACGGTGTCCCCGGTCAGCGGGACACCGCCCGCGTCCCGACGCACGCCTTGCTCGACCGCGGCGAGCATGACGAGCTCGGCCGCCTGGATCCCCGTCACCGGCTGGCCGTCGGCGTCCAGTACGTCGGTCCGCTCGCCGGACACGATCGCCCAGCGGCCCGGCTCCAGATCCTCGTAGAGGTCGTCGAGCTCGATCTCCGCTTCGGCGACCTCATCGGTCACCGGCTCCTCGGCGAGGTCCAGTGGCTCGCTGCCGGCGTACACGCGCGTGGTGCGCACGGTGGCGAACGGCTCGTTCTCGTCTTCGATCCAGTGCTTGGATTCCGGCAGGTTCACCTGAACCGTCTTGCCGCTCAAGCCGTAGGCGGCGAGCGAGCGATGCACCATCTGCTCGGCCTGCTCGACGATGATCGTGGAGCCATCCGGTTTCTCGATCACGAGCTTGCTGTCGGGGGCCAGGTCATAGTCGTTGTCGAGGTACAGCTCCCGCGGCTTGTGAAAGTCGGGAGCAGAGGTCGATCCCGCCGATCCGCCGCCTGCGGTCCCGCCGGGGCCCTCGACCGTCCCGCCCTCATTCCATGGGTCGTCGATGAGCCACTCGTCGAACACCGGCCGATTCCTGAGGAGACCGATCTGGCGCAGCGGCGCGCTATGTCCGAAGGGCGCGGCCGAGACGCGGAGTGCGTGGGCGGCAATCGGCGAGGCGGGGGCAGGTAGGTTCCTCAGGGCTGTGTAGAGCTGGCGTCTGAGTTGCGGCTGGAGGGCCGCGAGCAGGCGCGGAACCGTGTCCGCGCCGGTGGCGAACAACGCTTCGGCGCTCCGCGCGAGCTGGCGGGCGCTGGGCGGGGGCAGGGAGGGTGGCAGGGTCAGCGTCTTCACCAGCCCACCAAGGACACCGAGGTCGTCCTTGCCCTCGTGGGGGCTCGCCGCTTCCAGCGTCACGGCCGGTTGGGCGAGCTTGCCGCGTGCGCTCTCGAGCTCGGCGTACAATCCGGTGACCCAGGGCTCCAACCTGGCGAAGTGTGCTTCCCGAGCGAGCTGCGATTCTCTCTCGAGCCGCGGCAGAGCCGTCATGTCGAGATGGTCCGCGAGCGCCTCCGGATGGCGGGTGGCCACATCGTCGAGCTCGGCGAGCACCGCCAGCACGCGCTTGGTCATGCCTGCACCCGCGGTTACGGCGAAGCGATCGAGGCTACGGTATTTCGCGATCAGCGCGAGGATCGGGGCCGCGACCGGCAAGGCGGTGGTCCCCCGCAGGAAGACGTGGGTACGATCGTTGTCGGCGTCGGCGTCGACACGGTCTACGCGCCAGAGCTGCAATCCCTCGCCGTCCGCCAAGTCGAGGAGTAGGGGATCGTTCGCCTCGAGTCTGGTCATCGTGCCTTTGAGGTAGAGGCCGTGGTCGACGATCGCCGTGGCCGTCTGGGGTTGAGTGAGGCGGGGTCTCAGCTCGTTCCACTCGTAGCGGGCCAGGAGGGGTTCCCCGGTCTCGAACGCCTGCATCTGCTCGCCCGGCCCGGGAATGCTGTTGGAGCGTGCGCCCTGGGGAACCTCGACGGGGGCCGAGTCCTTGTCCAGCGAGTAGGCGAGGTACACGCTTGCCGATACGCCAGGGCGCAGCGTGTAGCCGACGAGTCGCGCCAGCTCCAGCACCGAGAGGCGCTCGGTCGCGGTGCGGAGATACCCCTCGTTCGCGATTCGCTCCTGGTAGAAGGTCAGTACATCGCCCACCGTCGCCCAGGCATCCATGAGCGCGAGGCTGGGATCGCTGTTCTCCCGGGTGCCCAGCCCGGCAAGCTCGGGGAAAGCCTGGCTGGATAGCCGGGCCTGCATGGTCTTCACGAAGGTCGCGTACGTGCCGGCGCGGTAGCGCAGACGGGTCAGGCCGGGACGGTTCGCCGTCGGCAGTGGCGTCAGGACGGCCGGGCCCTCGCAGCAATCGCAGACCGGTGTCATCGACCACCTCGCATGGTGAGTTCGAGCCGACCGTTCTCGGGAAAATCTGGATCGTTGTCGAGCGCTGCGATCTCCATCGCACCGAAGGTGAGCACACCGGTGTCCAACGCGCCGCCGTCGGGCTCGTGAAGCCGTTTCAGGCGCGTGACTTTGACGGTCTCCACGCCCTCGACCGTCATGGCGGTGGCCACCAGCCGAGAGAGATAGATGCCCGTCCCGAAGCTCAGGTCGTCCGGGTGGAAGAAGCCCAGGCGTCCATCGACGAGCGGCCGGTTGCCAAGCACCTGGAGCAGTTCGGCCCTTACCTGTCCACGCGCGAAATCCGCGAGCACGCAGATGTCGAGCCCCACATCGAGGGGCACGTAACGGGCCGGGACCAGCGCGAGATCGTGACCCATCCGGCGAAACTTGTAGAGGTGCCCCTCGATCTCGTTCAGCAGCGCGGCATCCGCGATGGCGCTGCTCAGAGGATCGATGGCCACCCTCGCCTCGTACCAGCTCCCCGTCCAGCGCAGCTCGCAGGCGGCGCGCTGTACTCCGGGGTCTTGCTGCGCGATCTCGGCGTAGTCGTCCGCGGTGATGGCCCGCAGCCGGGGATGGCGAACTGCGTAGGGCGCGCACAGCTTCGCGTGGGCTGTTGGCTCGGCCGGCGTGCCCCCTTCTGCGGCCAGCGGGTTGCGCGGCTTCACCTCATCCGCGCTCAGCGTGCCCTCGCGCAGGACGAGGTAGCTGATCGTCTCGCGGCCGACGTTGCCGGCCGGCCCGTTACCGACACGGTAGACGGCTTGAAAGCTGGTACCGGAAGACGGTAGCCGGCCAAGGTCTCCGTCGCCAAAGCGCACGTGGCCGAACAGGTCGTCGTCCACCTCTACCACGAAGTGCCTATCGTCGGACCCGCTCGCGAGCAGATCGTACTGGGCGGCCCAGGTCGCGCCGGTCGCCTGTTCGTCGTCGCCCGTTTGGTACTCGGCAAGCGAGAGCGTAGGTAGCGCCAAGCGAACGTCTTGGCTGATGGTTACGGTGGCGGGCGCCTGCGCGAGCACGGGCTGAGCGAAGGTGAGGGGAGCGTAGCCGAGCGTCGGGCGGAAGCGTTCGGGCACCGATGCGGTTTCGATCACTGCCCCGTCGCAGGCGCACTCGCCCAGGATGTCCCTGCAGCCGACCGGGCCGAACGGTTCGGCGACGGTGCGCCCGTGGTCGACGAGGATGACGTTTCCCCGGGCGACGCTCACATCGTGAATCCAGCGGCAGTCCGGCGCAGGCAGGCGGGCCGAGAGGCAGAGCGAGAACGGAAGTGCGTCTTCGAGGGCCCACTCGATCTCCACGACTCGTTTGTCCAAGAGCGCGTCGTACGCCCGCGTCACTGTGGTGAGGCGAACGGGGTGGCGCTTGGCGGGATCGGCGTCGGCGGCATTCCCGGTGGTGGGACCGAGCACCTCCTCGAAGATGAGCACGTCGCCCGGCTCGAGCTGAAGGATGCGTTGTGGCGACGCCTCCGGCTCGGGATGCTCGCCCTCATCGAGCATCGTCGCGCGCGTCGCTCCTTGCTCGATGCAGCACTCGTTGTCGCCCCACGTGTAGAAGTGGATCTCGCTGTGGCCCGCACGAAACGTCACAGGCTCGTCCGGTTCGCTCACCAGCGGCTCGAACACGTCGTAGCGGTCGCGGGCCACGAGTTCGAGGTCCGCGGCGCGGACGATGCCGGCGCTCGCCGCTTCGAGGCCGGTGAAGCCGGTGATGAAATAGAAGGCGTTCGGAGCGAGGGGCGGTAGGTCCGTTCGGGTCCACACGGTGACCCAGGCGCGGGCGTTGCTGCCCTCGTGCATCCTGTAATCCACCAACCGGGCGTGCCGCCGCACCGAGATGCGCTGCCGAGCCGTGTCCAGATAGGCCTCGGTGGCCACGGCGTCCTGGTAGTAGCTCAGGTGATCACCTACGTAGGCGAGTAGCTCGACCAGGGTCATGCCGACGTCGGGCACGTGACGCTCGGTCCAGCCGGGCATGATCACCGCGAGGCGATCCAGGATCAGTTGCCGGAAGCTCGCATAGTCCTTCGCGAGGTAGTTGATCTCCGGAGCAGGGAAGACCTCCGGTGGGCATCCCGGATTGGCCGCGCAGTCGATGTCGCTCGGGCAATCGACCTTGAAGCTGAAGTCGATGCATGCGTAGCGCGGATCGATCCCCGAAAGTGGTCGATAGGCGGTTTCGCCCTCCGTCTCCTCGGTCTCGTCGGGAGCGGTGACTCTCTCGACCAGGCACAGTCGGTACGTGGAGAAGTCGCCGAACTTGTCCAGGCTGATGCGCAAGCAGTCGTCCAGCTCCGGATCCTGCGAGTACTCGATCTCGACCTTCACCACCGTGATGTCCCGAATGCGACGGCCACCATCGATGCGCACGTTGTCGGTCGTCACCCCCTCTGGCACCTGGCCAAAGAAGTGCACGCACAGCGAAAGCTGGTCCCCGGCCACCTCGACGAAATCCATCCCATTCCAGTCGGCATTGCCGAACAGCTTCGTTGCGCCGCTCTTCCCGACGGCAGGCGAGGTCCGTCTTGTGGTTCATGACGTGCCTCGCGTGAAGGTCTCGCGGCGCGTCTCGCCGGTCCCGCGGACGGCGTAGGTGAGATCCACGGTCAAAGCCGCATCGTGACTGGTCACCGCGAGCTCGCGCACCTCGACGACGTCACCCAGCCAGCGGTCCAAGCGCGGCCTGCAGTGTGAATTGCAGCGCGGCCGCGAGTTCTGGGCTGTTCGGCGCGAACACCAGCTGCATGAGTCCGCTGCCGAAATCCGGTCGGTTCACGCGCTCGCCTGGGCTGGTGAACAGCAGCTGCTCGATCATGTCCCGGATGTGGTCGTCGTCGCCGTGGTGGCGGTGCGGCCGCGGTCGTCGAAATGCCACGGATAATCGATGTTCATCACTGCCCTCACGTCCCCAAGACGCGGGGTTGCACGACGCTGATCAAGAGCGGGGTGCCTGTCGGTATGCAGGTGGCCACGCTGTCCTGCAGCAGCACGGGCTGACCCATCGAAGTGACGCGGACCGCGGCGGTGGTCCACTGCGCCGTGGCACACGGCGGCGCGCCCGAGCTCATGGCCGGGAAGGTGCAGCCGGCGACGCTATAGGGGTTGGTCATGGTCACGATGGGCTGGCCTGAGACCGTGACGCGCGGGCTGAAGGCCATGGGGCTGGCGATGCCTGCGTGGGCGCACAACACGGCGGCTCCGGAATGCAGTAGAAAGCCGGGCATCAGGTGACCCTCAACGCGCCCTGGTTGACATCGGTGATGCCCATGACGCTGATGGTGGCGGCCGTTATCTCCACTTTGGGGGCGACGAGGGAGATCCCCGTCTGGTTCACCAGCAGGGTCGAGGCCCCCGAGCGGATCATGATCCCCCCTGCCGGCCCGGGCACGTCACTGATGACGATCATGTTCTGCCCTGCCGTTTGCAGCACGATGCTGGGGGATACCGGCAGGCCGGCGCGCACCAACGGCGGGATGTCGGCCTGCGAGCCCCAGCGGCAGCCGACCCAGATCGGCCGATCGGCGTCGCCGTGCTCGAACTCCACCCACACGCCCGCCCCGATGGGGGGCACGAGGTAGACACCCATCGGCGGTCCGGTGGGCCCGGCCAGCGGTGCGCAGGCTTCGGCCCAGGTCGACGGCAGTAGACCCGTGACATCGGGCACCGTCACCTGGAGCCGTCCACGCTGCTCGGGGTCGATGTTGTTGACGACCGTCCCCCGGTACTTGCCCAGGAATCTGGGACCATCGCTCATGCCACCAACCTCGGCGTATTGGAGATCAGCCCGTCGCGGGACAGGCCGAAGCTCTGCTTGTACTCGCCGCGCTTGATGTTGTGGGTGACGCTGTCGACGTAGTACAGGCCGTCGTAGGCGAGCCCCGCACCGCGCACGCCCACCAGCATGCGGGACCGCAGCACGCGCCCATAACGCAGCACGTCGAGCGTGCCGTTGCCGCTGACGGCTTCGGTGTTCTCCATGAAGTACGCGAGGATCCCGCGCGCCGCCTCCGTGGGCGACATCTGCAGCCACGTCGTCGGCAAATTCGATCTTGGCCGGCGGCGTGGGCCGCAGGCCCAGAGGCGGCTTGAATGCATTGACGTTGGGCGCCGGAATCGGGAGCGGGATCTTGTGGGTGATCGGATCGAGGATGGTGAAGATCCGGACTTTCTTGGCCAAGCCGTCGAGGGAGAAGCTCAGCGACTCCACGTTGGTCTGGGCGTCCATGTTGACGTTCAGTGCCGGCTGGGGAATGGGGATACGGATGTCCGGCCCGAAGTAGGCGATGCTCTGGCCCGGCAGCGGTCCCGGCTCCACGTAGAAGACGTAGCCACACTCCGACGCTCGGCTCTTGATGAACTGCAGATCGGTCGTGTGGAGCTGGCTGTCGTATCCCTCGGTCGGGAGGCGCAAGGCGGAGATGATCGGAGGGATCGCCACCGGCACGACTCCGAACAGCGCGTAGGGTGCCAACGCGGCATAGACCTGCGCGACCTCCGGCATCGCCGGGTAGGGAATGATCTTCTGCACGACATCCATGAGCACACTCAGGTCTTCGCCGGTGATGGTGAGCGTCGACTGACCGGGCTCGTTGGAGGGCTGAACCTCTTGCCGCGTCACGACGCCGTCCATCAACACGTGGGGTAGCCCGCCCAGGGTGACGACGATGATCACGCGCGTGACGATGGGGTCGAAGTAGCCGGCGGGGAGCATGGTCCTCAAGAGCGGGGATTTCTTGGCTGTTGTGAAGGTGATCTGGAATCCGCTGCGATCCCGGCCACTGGTCACCTGGACGCTTGTGACGGCATCGATCACCGATTGCGGCGCGGGCAACGGCACCGCCGGGCCGATCAGCAGCGTCAGGTGGACTCCCTTAAGCATTGGGCGTCCCCGGGATGCCTTCCGGCAGGGTGATGCGCAGCCGCCTGCCCATCGTCTCCGTCAACCCATCCGGCCGCATCGCCCGGTTCGCGTCGCAGATCCGCCAGAACTGCTCCGGGTCGTCCAGGTACTGCGCGGTGATGTTGTCCAGCCGCTCGCCCTGGTCACCACGTGCTCCAGGAGCAACGCGAAGCGCTCCGGCTGGGGCACGAAACGGCGCCTGAGATAGGCGATCACCGTGCCCTCGGGCTCTTCGAGCTGTCGCGATCTCGACGGCGAAGTAGCGGCTGGTCGGCGGAAACGCAAAGTTCATGAGCCGATCCCCGAATGCCGAGGGCGGCAGTGGCGCGCCTTGGGCAGAGGCTCGCCAGTCGCTCCTTTGCCTGCAGATAGGCCATGAACAGACTGCCGCCCTTGTGACCGAATCCCAGGTCGTTCACGGAGAGCACGCGCATGCCCAGGCTGATCTTGGCGCGAATGGGATTCAGCGCGGCGTCGAACGCTTCCTCCGTGATGCTGAACTCAGTGATGCGCACCGGCAGTATGCGGGTCTTGCTCCAGACGAAGAGGGTCAAAGGTGACTCCGCCGGCGAGATCTCCAGCGTCCCCGACTGGGCGAGTGCGTTGGCCGACTGCAACTCCCCGCTCGTCGGATAGACGATCGTCTCCAACGCGGCGAGTTGCGGATAGAGGCCCAACTCTGCGGTGGTGGGATTGCTCGTCGGGGAACTCGAGCTGGTCGGTCGCATCCATTTCGGCATCGAGCTTGATCGATTCGTTGGGCGGTCCCTTCAGCCGGAGCGCTTCCAGCCGGTCGGTCTCTCCGCCCACGGCCTGTACCTGAAGCGTGCGGGTGAGCGTGTCGGGGTTGTACTGCAGCGGCATGATGCGCAGCACGGCGGATGTAGCGGGATCGATCAGCACGATGCCGCCTTTGAGGAGTCTGGGCGAGTTGGGGAAGGTGCTCATCATGTTTGCCTTAGGCAAGCACCGTCTATTCGGGCTTCCATATCAGCTACTGCTCATAGCGGCGCGAAACGATTTCTCCAGTGTCACTCGACACCAGGTAATGAGGTCCGCCCCCTTGAGATTCAGCATCTTTCAGTTCGTAGTCGATCCTCCAGTTTTCGTTCTCAAGCTCAATCATTACGTCATACACGGATAAGTCTCGATACTGTTTTCTCGCATCATCATCAGCAATCTGCAAAGCTTCGTGCCTGTCTACCTTCATCGTCTTCTCCTCGATTTCGCTTGTGGAGCCAAGCCCCCTGCAGCTCCCGGTAATCCCCGATTGCCCGCCAGGTGCGCCCGCCGATTCGGTCCACTGGGGAAGAACTGGAACACCGCGGGGTTGATGCCGTTAGTGCCGGCGATGATGTCCGGCACCCCATGAGCCGCATCTACGGGGACATCTCCCGTGGGGTGCAGGCCCGGTGCTGCGGGTGGGATGTTGCTCGGGCCGGCGACCCAGCCTGGACCCAGGTTGGGATGCGTGTGGAATTTCGCGATGACGATGCTGTCGGTCAGGGTTGGAGGGGCGGTCAGGTTGATGGCGGCCCCCGCGCCGCCGGCGGCTCTTCTCGCGGCAAGGGCGCCGGTGATCAAGTTGAGAAAGACCCAACCGCCCTCCTCATGCTGGGTCGTCCCGACTCCGGGCACGGCTGGGTGGGAATCGTTCCAAGCGGCTCTCACCGCCGCTCGAACGATGGGCTCGCCGATCATCTCCCAGTATGTGTTGGCCCGCCTGCCGAGGAGCTCTACGCACCGGGCGAAGTTGTTCCAGGTGAGCGTGTCTCTCAGCTTCGTAAGCAGATCCGGATGGAGCAGTGCCACGTTCCTCTGCACGAGCGTGGCCCCTTGGATCGCCGCCTTGTAGTCGGCATAGGTCGTGTTCCCACCGTCCGCCATCGTCTGTAGGTGATCGCGTAGGCGAAACTCCAGCTCCAACGTCCCGAGTTTGCTGGTGCCCAAGACCTTGCCTTCGGCTATCACCTCTTTGCTGAGCCGCTCCACCGTTCTAGGCCCGAGCTGGCCGTCCTGTGTCAGCCCGTAACTGGCCTGGTACCGGACGACCGCTCGCACGAACTCGTCGTTGATCTCGGCCGGCGTCCTGCTCAAGCCCAGAATGTCGCGTAAAAGAGCAACCTCATCGGGGTCGGTGAATCGGGCCTGGTTGAAGGTGACCGCGGCGGCGATCTCTGCGGCGGAAAGCCTGGCGATTCGAGGCGTTCCGGGCTTTGGTTCCACCGCAAAGTCGGCCTGAACGAACCCGGCTCCCACTTGCTCGAACCCACGCTCGGGTGCCCATGGGTGGGCGCGCGCGCTGGTCGCCTCCGGCGTCGACTGTCGGTCAACTGCAGACGACCGTAGTGGCACCCGCGAGAAGTCGTGCCCCACGAGGGGCTGCACGTCCCCCTCGGGCACCTCGGCGGGCGCCCGGCCCGGGTTAGCGAACTTGCGGTCCATCATGCCCGGCCCGGGCACCACAGACTTGGGTGCAGGCTCCGTGGTTCGGGTGGTCGACTTGTTCATGAGGCGATGCCTCCGTACACAGCCCCGGCTATCTGCCGTCCGAGCTCTGCCGGTCGGGGCCGACTGTCGACGTCGATCGCCGGTCCGGTGACCTGGGTGAGCTGGGCGCCGGCGGTGATCCACGGCGAGAGACCGCGTTCGGTCAACAGTCGGGTGAGCTCGCGCTCCGCCGCGGCCCGCAGCTCGGGCACCTGTCGACCTTCGAACGGCAATCCGTCCAACACCAGTCGCTCGATGTGCAGGCTGATCCTCACGCCGCGCCCTCCGTCGACTCCAGCCAGCGAAAATCCGTCTCGTTGACGATCGGTTTCTCCAGCTTCTGGAACTCGTTCCTAGCGGCCTCTAGTATCGATGCCATGCCGACCTCCGCATGGGCGCTCGCGGCAAGGAAAGCGGCGTTGAGAGCGATGCTGTGGATGCTGCCGCCGGTGAGATTCAGCTTCGCCAGGCGCTCGAAATCGACGTCGCCCAGCGGCGTCTGCGGCGGGAACACCTTCTGCCAGATCGCCAGCCGCTCGCGTCGGGCCCGGGAACGGGAAGTTGACGATGAAGCGCAGCCGGCGCAGGAAGGCCTGGTCGAGCGCGGCCTTCATGTTGGTGGCAAGGATGGCGAGGCCGCGGTAGGTCTCCATGCGCTGCAGCAGGTAGTTGATCTCGATGTTGGCATAGCGGTCGTGGCTGTCCTTCACCTCGCTGCGCTTGCCGAACAGCGCGTCGGCCTCGTCGAAGAACAGGATGGCGCCGCCGTCCTCGGCGGCGTCGAACAGCCGGCGCAGGTTCTTCTCGGTCTCGCCGATGTACTTGCTGACCACCGCGGAGAGGTCGATGCGGTAGAGCTGAAGCCTGAGCTCGTTGGCGACGACCTCGGCCGCCATGGTCTTGCCCGTCCCGCTCTCGCCGGCGAACAGCGCGCTGATGCCGAGACCGCGGTTCATGCGTTCGCGAAAGCCCCAGTCGTCGTACACCGCGAGGCGGCGCTTCACCTGATCGGCGATCTGCCGCAGGAGCAGTCTTTCGGCGGCGGGCAGCTCCAGGTCCTCCCACGTGGCCTTGGGTTCCAGGCGCTGAGCGAGCTGATCCAGGGCCGGTCGGGCGTGCCCCAGGCACCCGGCCCAGAGTCTCTCGCCAAGCGATCCCTGGCCTTCGGGTGAGGCGAGCGCCTCGGCAGCTATCGCACGGATGGTCGGGAGGTTGAAACTGAACTGGCCGGCGAGCAGCGCAGGCTCGTCCTCGGCCGAGTCATCCAGCGCATCCCGCCAGGCATCGAGCTGCTCCGCGGGCGTCGGCTTCACCACCTCGACCATCAGGCTCTCCCCGTCCAGATCCGGCCACGGTTCGCGGGTGTCGAAGAAGACCAGTCCGACACCACGCCCGAGCAACCGCTGCAATGCGGGCAGGTGAGGGCTGGCCGTGCGATCCAGATGGGAGGCGTCGAGATAGAGCGCAAGCGGCAGGAGCATACTCTCCCGCTGCCACAGCCGGATGAAGGTCTCGAGGTCGCCGGTATCTTGCGGCAAGACCTCCACGGGGAGGCGATAGAGCGTACGCCCCAGACCACGGGCGGTGGCACTTGCCACCAGTCGCTTGGCCTCACTGTCCGGCCCGAGGAGCTGAAAGAGAATCGCCGGTGCGCCTTGCCCCTCGCGCGGCACCTGTTGCATCAGGCCGTCCGCGATGCGGGCCTGGCCGGGTGATAGCCCGCTCTTCTCGGGGACGATCGGCATGATCAGAGGCACCAGGCGATCGTCGAGATAGTTGAGTCCTTTGATGTAGTTGACGATGCGCTCGTCTGCCTTTATCGCGCTCGTCACGAGCGGTTGCGCGCCCGGTTGGCTGATCTCGACCAGCCGCCATGCCCGGAGCGGTCGTTCCGGGGACAGCACGTCCCATGCCGGCTCGTCGAACAGAGTCAAGGCCAGTGCGAAGGTAGGATAGGGCGCGAGTGGCGTCGCGTTGCGCGCGAGCGCAGAGGGCGGCGATGGTCGTATCCAGTTCCATCGCAGCGCAAAGCAGTAACGTGTGCTGCTCGAACTCGGTGAGTCCCAGGCGCCGCGACAGCGCGGGCAGAGCCGGCGGTTCTGGCGCCGCCTCGGCCTCGATCATTGCGGCCGGCATGGGTGCCGTTTCGGTAGGCGCCGACGGTGAGCAGCGGCGGCCCCCCGGACGCCGGAGGCAGGCGCTTGGCGGCGTCAGGCGGTGCGGCTTCTGACCAACGGAGCCAGTGGCGCAGGGAGCGTTGCCTGGGAGGACCGGGCTCCACGATCACCGCGACCGGCTCCTCCCGTGGCAGCAGGACGGCGTGGTCGTGTTCTGCCGCGAGGCGCTCGAGCCGCCGGCGCAGCCAGTCGAGGGCGATGGCGAGGTATTCCTCGTTAGCCGCAAGCCACTGTTCGCGCCCCGTCATCCCACGGTCACCTGCTGTGCCGGATCGAACGATGGCACGGGAGGCACGCCGCTCGTGACGACCGGAATGCTGTCGACGCCGTCGACCCGCAGACGCACCACGTATGTCCCGGTGACCACACCCGATAGCGTGAAGGTGAGGTCGGTCGGGTGCGTGGTATCGCTGGGGTTGGTGATCGACGCCGGCGCTTCCTGTCGCTGCCCGAAGAGCAGCAGCACGCGCTGACCCCGGGTGATGCGCGGCTCGCAGCTAAGCGTCAGATCGATCGTTCCCGGGGTGGTGTTCGTCGGAGTGACCGTGATGCGAGGTGCCAGGGCAAACGCGACCTCGTTGCTCACCATCGTCGGCACACCGGTCTTTCTCACGCGCCAGGGCGACGGTGTAGAAGCCAGGCACCCAGCGGGCGAGTGCCAACGCGTCCTCGGTCTTGTCCGGCAGGTGCACCGGCAATTCTGTGGGCGTCCCGCCCGTTCCTGGTGCGAGCTCGATCGGCTCGGGCAACCGCGGGGTGGTGAAGCGCACAGCGGCGTCCGCGGCCGTCAGCTGCTCGCCGCCCACCACGATCTCCTCACCCAGTCTCGCCGCTGGCTGCGAGTTCGGCGGACGAACCCCGCTGAGGCGGGGAGCGAGTCCGGCAACCATGGCGACACCACGATCGTCTTCGCCGCGCTGCAGGACGGGGAGGGGTGACTTCGTCGGGGTGCGACTGTCGATGAGGAGTACGGTGACCTCGTACGCGGCCGAGATGCGGTATTGGGTCTGGAACACCATCCAGAGCTTCGAGACTTCCTCGAGCGGCATGGGCAGCGGCGAGATCTTGAGCCGCTCGAGCTGCTCGCCCAGGTCGTTGCCGGGGAGTGCGGTGCTGATCTCGTCGCGGCCCAAAGCGGGGTGGTCGTGGAGCACGCTCATGGCGCTGCCCAGCACTCGATGGTTCACCGCATCGTTGTCACTTTCGCCGCGGCCGTACGCGGTGATGAGGTAGTGCAGGTTGAGGGCGAGGGGCGGCGAGGCCGTCTCGCCGGGCCGGACTTGGCGCGGCATATCCAGGTTGCGCCACCCGCCGTTGACCACAGTCTGATAGAGGAAGAGATTCAGCTGCGCCTTGGTGACATTCTTGCGCGCAGCATCCGGGGGTTGCGTCGTCACCTCGAGGTCGGACAGGTCGGCGTCGAGGGCCGGGATCTGCGTCAGCAGGAGGTTGCGCAGGGCCGCGGTCGTCGCGGCGATTGCCAGTGCGTTGCTCATTGGCCGCCTCTGCGCCGCTGCAGGTACTCGTCGAGACTCATCGGCTTGGGTTGCGGCGGTCCTTGGTGAGCCGGAGCGGGCTGTGCTGTCACCGCTCGTACCTCGATGCGACCGATGGTGACGTTGACGATAGGTTCTGAGCCTGACGCTGCGTCCGCCAGAGGCGATGGGTCCCGGTCCGGTCGGCGCGCTGCCGTGGGCGGTGGCGCGACCACGCCGTGCCGTCCCTGCCCCGGCGCCACGAAACCGTCGAGCAGTGACTCGGATCGTTCGTTACGCCTGGAGGCCCTGTCGCCCGGGTCCGTGGGGGGCGCCTCGCGCATCGTTTCCCTCGCCGGCATCACTTGTGGCGTCACCAACACGCCGCTTTGCGAGCGAGGGACCGGACCTCGGGGTTCGCCCGCCGTCTCATGCGACGCTGGGCGATCGGGGAGGACCGTTCGCTCCCCGGACGTCGCCCGCGGCACTTCATCGCGATCCTGGTCCCGCCCCCGATCCGGCGGTTCTGGCGGCAAGACGCCGACTGCCTGGGGCGACTGATTCGCTCGCATTAGGGCGGGGTTTCTGTCCCAAGTGAGCTCCTCGGGCCCGTCGAATGCATCGGGCACCAGCTCAGCCAATGGCGGTCTATGGGTGGACGGCGTTTCGCGGCGGACCGGTTTCCGCGGGCGTTGGCGGTCAGCGGCCGCTTCACCTTCGTAGTCCTCGCCCACGAGGTCGCCTACCCAGCCACTCCCGTACAGCTCAGGGACGAACTGCGGCTCGAACAGCGAAGGCAGACGAGGCTCGATGGGAGTCGTCTGCTCGAAGGCTCCGGCGATGACGCGCGCCAGGTAGCCCGAAGCTGATGGCGGCAGCTGATTACCCGGGGTTTCGTTCATCGCCCGGCAAGATCTAGGTAGATCTGACGTCTGGTGGGAGAGAGCGCGAGGATCTCTTCCTCGCCCCATCCGTAACTGCGGGCAAGACTGTGGACCTCGCGCAGCGTGCGTGCGGCCCAGGCGTGCAATTCCTTCCAGAGGAAGCTGGCGATGTCGAACACCGCCGGCCAGGAATGGTTGCAGGCTGGACAGACGAGCTTGAGTTCGACGTCGGCCTGTGGATCGAGGGCCGCCATTCGCGATTACGATGGCGTCGATAAGTGTATCGGGCAGCGCAGCGGCCGGAAGCGCTTCGCCGTCCGCATCCTGGGCCTCGGTGACGCAGCGAGCGAGCAGTGCGATGCGGGCGGTCCCGGCGTCGGTGAGCGTCGAACAGATCATGGGTCGTCGGAAGACGGAATGCCGCGCGCCAGCCATCGATTTCGGCGGAGTGGACCGGCTGCACGGGCGACTCCTCAGCGAGAAGGACCTCGTCGATCCGAAACACGGCCTCGGTCTGCTCACCGCAGTCCGGGCACTGCCCCACGGCCGTGACCTGCCGCCCGAACAGCCTCTCGCGCAGCTTCAACAAACGCGCGTCGCGGCGCCCGATCGGCAGCGAGGCCAGGTCGTGAGGCGTCTCCGGGTGGGCGGCGGCGAGCAAGTTGATCACCCGTGCGGAAACGGCTCCCAAGGCCATGTTCCCAGACCTCGAGCAACTCGGTTCGGTCAGACTGTTCATGAGTGTCTCACTCAGGCGGGATGCCCGGCTGCCCAGGCAAACCCTCTGCTAGTCCGTGGGCTCCGTGAACGTCGGCTCACTGGGTTCGGGCACGTCGTAGTCGCGTTCCCAGCCCTCGTTCTCCAGCTTGATGTGCTGGATGGCGACCGCGTTTGCGTTGGCGTCGAGGTCCGGCAGCGCCTGGTGTTCCGAGACCCAGCACCGGAAGATCTTGTAGGCGAGCGCCAGCTGCCCCGCCTCGTTGTAGACCTCGAGGATGATGTCTTTCCGAAAGTCCTTCAGGGAGACCTCGGCTCCCAGCCCCGAGCCGAAGTTCCACACCTTGTTGGCCCACTTCTCGAACTCGGTGTCGTGCGTGACGCCGCGTTCCATGGTGATCGCCTCGTACTCGGTGCGGCCCGGCGACTTGCGGCGCTGGAGGGATCCCCACCCTCGCGGTGCTTGACTACCTCGGTGGTCCGTTTCAACCCCCGTGACCTTACTGACGCCGGCCACGTAGCGGCCGTCCCACTTCACGCGGAACT
>CAWCLH010000019.1:0-329535 GCA_963796315.1 uncultured Actinomycetota bacterium | reverse complement strand
AACCGACGAAATAGCTACGCATGAGCCAAAGAAATCTCTGCTTCGAATCGACGAACTCCCAAATCATCCACACAAGGATCAGAACAGAAAAGTAGGTTCTGACCATGGTTACCGTTGCCTCTTGATCCGCCGACCACAGGACAGAGGTGATAACCCAATAGACAAAGGTCGCCAACAGGACGAGGACCAGAGGAATCCGCCGTATCTGGGAGCGCGATGTCACCGAGAGAAGAGAGAGACCCAAAGCGGCTGCAGAGACAAGGAATATCCCCGTAGTCATTCCCGGAACACGTAGAATCTCTTCCCACGGGACCATGAACGTGACCACGCACAGTAGACCGAGATAAGCTGACGCAGACTTAGCAGCATGCTGGGCTCAATAGTTCGGCGATGAGATGCTCGTATTCGTCTATCGCAGCGTCAAGAGTGAATGGCTCCAGAGCCTCCGAAGGAATCGCGGGGGCCGGCCCCTTCAACCCCATGCGGATGGCGTCCATCATAGCCTCGACATGGCCGACGGGCACTAAACGGCCGTACTGCCCGCCTTGGAGGATCTCCGTCGGCCCGCTCCGACAGTCCGTCGACACGACGGGGACCCCAAGTGCCATCGCCTCGATCAGCACAGTGGGTAACGCCTCCCACGCCGATGACAACACGAACAACGAAGCTCGGGCCAGATAGGAGAACGGATTATCGACGAACCCGGGCAGCGCAACTTCGCGGGTCAGCCCGAGCTGTGTGACCATTTCTTCCAGGTGGCTTCGCTCCTCTCCCTCCCCCAGGATGAGCAGCCGAAAATCTGTCTCCTGACGCAGCAGTGCAGCAGCCCGCAGCAATGTGGGAAAGTCCTTCGGTGCAGTTAGACGCCCGATAGCGAGCACGACCGGCGGCTGCCCCTCACCGAACCAAGGGTGTTTCACGGGCTCGTTGGCCAACGACAGGAGGCGAGGGGTGATGACGGGGTTGTAGATCGTGCGAACCAACGACGGCGACACGTGAGTGCCGCGTATCAGGTCTTCAGCGGCGCCCCTGCGAGACAGCCACGATCGCATCGGCCCAGGGATACGTCCGCTTTGTGGCGGCCCGAACCATTGCGTTGTGCGTGCTTCGATCATGAGCCGCGCCTTCGGAGTATGTGATGTGGACAGTGGGCACTACTCTGGTGGAAACACGCGCCAGACGCCTCGCCACCAGAGCGCCTACATTGGCATGATCCAGCGCCGACACCAGAATATCTGGCCTCTCCGCCACCAAATGGCGCGCCAGAGGCACCACGCCTCCACGCACCGACTGGGCGTCCAGACTTACCAGGCGAACCGCGGGGTCCAAATCGCCCAGGTATGGACCTACCCGCTCCAGCAACACCAGTTCGACCCGGTGTCCGTGGGCGGCCAGGCCGTTGGCCACGTTGGCCATGACGCGCTCGGCCCCTCCCCCCGCCAGATTCGGCAAAAACAGCGAGATATTCCTCGGCAACATGGTACCCGACCTCGTCAGACCGTCCGGTGCTTGGGAAAGGAGCTACGCACTCCCTAGCGCCAAACATGTCCCTTATCTGGTTAAGACTCCGATCGACCGAGGCGGAAATGTCGAACTGCCTCGCCTTCCAGATCCAATCCCAGCAACGCAGAATTCCGTCCCGCAACTTGTACCATGGACTTTACGCCAGAGCCAGCCGGACGAATAACGAGCAAGCGGGCGCCCCCAAGCCAATCATTCCCTGGAACTTACCCATCAAGAATCCCAGATCGGAGCTGGTCGAAGTCGAGCTCGGAGTGATGACTACCGCACACCCGGTAAGATGCCCGACAACCAGAACTGCTAACAGTAGCTCAACACGCGAGACCTGGAGCATCATCTTCTAACATTCTTCAAGTCGTCTTGGCTACGAGGGTGGCCGGGCACCGAGTTGTCTTTGTAAGACCGTGGCGTGGAAAGCGGCAAATGAGACATCAGATGACAGTGGGTAAGGGCGCTATAACGACGGCTACACTAAGGCATACGTCCAGACTTCGACTATCGTCCTCTCCGTACCGGAGATCTCCTTCACTCGAGATTGTAGCTGTACCCTGAGCTGAGCAATTGCTTGTACGATAGAATTAGGTGTGCGGCCCATGCCTCGACGTGGAACTCGTCCTTGACAAAGCGTTGGGCGGCACTAATCCGTTCTGCTTGGTCCTCTGGGCTCCATCTGAGAACCTGGGCTATGGCTTCGGCCATCAGCTGGCTGTTACCAGACGGGAATAAGACAGCTGACGGGACTCCCCTCGCCCAGGATGTCCCGGGGAGGTCAGTCGC
This sequence comes from uncultured Actinomycetota bacterium, assembly GCA_963796315.1. Lineage (GTDB taxonomy): Bacteria > Actinomycetota > Thermoleophilia > RBG-16-64-13 > RBG-16-64-13 > CAWCLH01. The sequence continues at coordinate 327,237 of CAWCLH010000019.1, read as the reverse complement.
TACCACGGGAAGACCGAAAGCAAGGGCCTCCAACATGGAATAGGGGAACCCCTCGGCCCGACTGGCCGAAAGAAAGACGGAGGCGGCCTGAAAGAGATCGACCACGTCCTCCACGGGAGCGAGCAAATGAAGCCATGGCAACCGCTCGCGGTTGGTACGTCGGTCAACGAAGTCCCGCAACCTGTCCGTCCCCACGACCCCAAGGACGACTGGGAAGCCAAGGTCGATCACAGCGCGTACGGCATCAATTGCGACATCGACGCCCTTCGTGATGGGTTCCCATCCGAACAAGAGCAGCAGGCGGTTGTCAGGCGACAGTTCAAGTTGGTGCAACGCCGCCGCCCTGCTTCGGCTCGGGGCAGACACTCGATTGAAATCGATTCCATTGTGAAGAGTCTCCGCAGCGCCTGGGTCGAATCCCGCGTCTATGACGCGCTTTCGGATGTGATCCGATACCGCGAATACCCTGACACCTGGTCCCATGAGTCTGTACTTGACCAAGTCCTTCAGTCGGCGCAGGGCACTCCTACGGACGACGAAATCCGAATGGTAATGCCAGACAACGCCAGTCCGCTTGCCCCGGATGCGAAGCAGAAGGCTCGCGCACCAAGCCGGCACGTCATAGCTCGTGAAATGCGTGTGGATCAGCCCGGCATCGCTCGACGCCGCGATACGAGCCAACTCGAGACCGGACCGGAGAACAGACTGCCTTGTCTTCCAGGAATCGCACATCGTGACCTTCACGGATGAGCCGCGCGCACCAATCCTTCTTCGACGCGATAGCTGGCAACACCAGAACGAAGCCCCATCCTTGCTGCTTGCAGGCATCTTTCAAGTGCGAGCAAAGATGCGACGAAATTGCCGCTATAGGGTGCAGCGAAGTCCGCAGCATGGACAATGGTAGGTTTGGGAGGGTCAGGCATGCTCACGCGAGTTCATCTCTTCCTCCCCATTCCAGGTGAATGAGCCGCAATAGACCGTACGAATGTGACCAAGTGGAGTCGATACTCCTTTGCCCTTCGTGGTTCCATAGAGCCCCGTCATAGTCAACGGACAAGGACGCACCGAGTTGGGGGACGATGATGCGACCCGCGCAATGTGTCCTCCTCGGCGTCGCGCGGGTCCAGATACCTATGGCTCAGGTGGGAGCCGAGAATGTGGCGAACGCCAAGGTTGCCCGCGCTCAATCTTCTGTCCGCCTGTCTAGCCCCATGCGCGCACGCAGCCCGTCCAGATAGGAGACATTGTCCCAGCTACTCTCGGCCATCTCGTCAGCCCAGGAACGAAGACGGCTTCTGAGGTCGTTGCCCTGCTCTAGGTAGGACAGCAGTTGTTGCCCGATCGCACTCGCCTCCTGCCCAAGGTTTCGGAAGTCGAACGTGGCCGACGACAGCCCAGCCATGTCGGTCAGCGCCCGCATCTTGAAGGTATTCGACGAGAGAGGGACGACAGGCGTCCCTCCTCTCAGCGCGAAAATAGCCGGATGCCACCTGCCCCCGATGTACGCATCGGCATTCCCGAGGATATCCACTGCCTGCTGAACCGGGGTCGCAGGACCGACCAATGGCAGGCCGAGTCGTGCAGCCAACAAACGAAAAACCGTGTGATCGGTGGTGTCCGAAGCAGTCAAGACGATCTGCCCTGAGTACACGGACTGCAGGTGCTTGATAAGCAGCGTATACCCGCTGACTGTCTCCTTATCGTTCGCCAGATAGACCAAGGAAGAACCTCCCACGCACAGGTAGGGTTCGGCTGGATCGAATGGTGCCGTGTCAGGCCAATAATCGAAGTAGGTGGGACGGGCAGCTAGAGGCGTCCAACTCTCTGCGTGAGGCGGGCTTAAACCAGAACGCCGTGTCCGGCGCGAACCTCCCTTTGCACAAATACCGGCACCGGTCCAACGAGAGCTCATCACGAAACACCACGTCGTCTAACAGCGGATACACTTCCTTTGCGACCCTCTGCAGATCAGGATGGGAGAAATCAGCGGTGTGATTCACCATGATAACCGGAGTATTAAAAATACTCTTAACCATAAATCCAAGCCAAAGGAGAGTGCGTGGCAGTTACATGATTGCCATAGATATCACCATCTCCAAATATAACAGCAACGTCCAATTCCTTACATATATTCCTCAATTTCGGCCATGGCGTATCTTTCCCTAGAAAAAGCGCTGATGACTCCCTATAGTCTTCCCATGTCCGAGGAATCAGACGATTCTTTCGGTTCTCATCAACATAGCTCAAAAGCCTTCGCCTTACCTTCAACAACAAGCGGGGGAATAAACAGCTTTGCTATTTCTCTACTCGATCGTCCATGCCCTGGCTCAGTGATCGAGCGAAGACTGCATAATATCATCTATAGTAATAGTATGGACAATGTCCCCTCCCAAGTGAGCAATCATCGTTCTCAAGGAAACGGTTGCCGCTCGACCACCCCAGTTCGGGTAAGAGGTAGAATCATTTATGAAGAGTACCCTTAGCATTGAAAGCTCCTCACTTTCGCACGTACGGCGGACGAGTCACCCTACGCCGTGACCACGGCGAACCCGAGCATAGGACCTCAATGAACTATCGCTCGCGCTTGCTGGAAGGTGAAGTAGGGAGGACGGCATACTCGAAGAGGAGTCTTCCTACCAAAGGCAACGTCGCCGGGCGGACGGGCCTGTGCACTGAAGGGCGCCATGGCCAAGTCGGCGCGGAGAACTACGACACGTCGAGGATGCTGCCAAGAATCAACTACCCTCTCTCCAACGCGATGCCGATTCCATTAAGTCGGGTCAGCCGCATGATCGCCGTGACGTCGCCCTGCCAAGGGGCAAGTGTCCGGAGACCAGCGCCTTCAGGGGACATCACGGGCATCCTTTTCGCTATCGCCCTGAAGGACCAGCAATACTAGACCGTTACCAGACGGGACGCGGTCGGGGTCGGTCCCTCTCCGGTTGTTGAGTAGCGCCGAACAGAGCATTTCCAAACGAGAGCACAAAACGAGTGGACCTCATCTGAAGGCCCTCCTGGCGGCTCGACCAAGGCGACGAAAGCGAACGATTAGCCGTCAGGTCGATCCTTGCAGCTCACGCCATTCCCGCCATCTGTCGAAACGACTCATTGGTCTGTTGGAGCCCATCAAACGTATCGATGCCGGCTACGATGCCACTTTCAAGGAAGATCACCCGGTCGGAGTCGCGCACCGTGGACAAACGATGGGCCACAAGGATGATGGTGTGTGAGCCGCGCAGATGCCTAAGCGAGACCATGAGTTCCTGCTCGGTGAGATTGTCCAGGGCCGAGGTGCCCTCGTCGAAGATGAGCACCCGTGGGCGTCGGTAAAGGGCCCGGGCAATGGCGACCCGTTGGCGCTGCCCGCCTGAGACCCGAATGCCATGCTCTCCAACCACGGTATCGAGTCCCTGGGGGAGCGAGTCGATGAACTCATCTAGCTGAGCAAGGTGCACGGCGTCGGCGAGTGCGCCATGTCGATCTCAGCGTCCGGAATACCGAGCGCTATATTCCGACCCAATGTGTCGTCGATGAGGAAGACCATTTGCGGCACGACTCCGAGGTTGCGCTGCCAACCCCGCACGTTGGTCCGGATGTCTTGGCCGTCAACGGCGACAGTGCCTGTGTCGAGGCACCAGAAGCCCCGAAATGACATCCACCAAGGTACTCTTGCCACCACCGGTCGGACCACAGATGCCAATCTGCTCCCCGGGCCCGATACTGAGCGACACGTCACTGAGCGCGTCACGGTGGGCGCCCTCATACCGGAAAGTCACGCCTTCGAGTGCCAGGCGATGCTCGAACTGAAGCAATTGTAGGGCTCCGGGTTCCGGAGGTTGGGACTCGATCAGCAGCAGATCCTGATGGAGATCGGCCACCGGCGCGGTAGAGAACTTGAGGTCGTTCAGTCCAGCCACGATGCGCTGCAGAGATGGCTGGAGGCGCAAGCCCGCGTACCCGAACAACCCCAGGACGGCCAGAGCGGACTGAGCTCCGCCGCCCTTATATATGGTAATTGCGAAATACAGGAGGATGAACCCGATCAGGGAGGTCTCGATGACCACGCGCGGCAATTGCGACGCGGCCGCTCGGATGTAGCTGGTTCGTGCAAGCCGACTCGTGCTGTTTCCGAACGTCGCGGAAAAATAACGCTCCCGCCCCAGCAGCTTCACGTCGCGCACCCCGTCCAGAGCCTGCTGCAGCGCCATCAGCGAGGACCTCTGCATGACGAAGGCGGTCACCCCCAGGCGCTTTAGGCGCGGTTGCACCAGCACGAGCAGCACGACCGTAGAGCCACCGACCACCATGACAGCCAGCGCTGTGCCCACCGGGGAGATCACTGACGAGCAGCCCAAGCAGGCCCAGCGCCATGACCCCGTCGGCGATCACTCTGATGAGCGGCGCGAACACGGAACGGACGATCTCCTGGACCGCGGTGAGGCCGTTACGGATAAGTTCAGAGGAGTTCCTTTGAAGATGAAACGCGTAAGGAAGGCTGAGATAGCCACGCGCGAGTTTCACTGAAAGCCTGGCGCCGGCGTTGTGCATGATCCGCTGCGATACGTACTCCGCGGCGATGGTCATGACTGCCCGCAACAGGAAAAACACCAGCATGGCGGCCACGAGGGTAAGCAGGAGTGAGCGCTTGCCCATGTCGCCTGCGTATTGAGTGACATCGCCGATGGCCGGGAGTCGGACCTTCCCATCGGGGTTCGCGACCAGGCCGAGCAAGACGTAGACGAGGGCAGCGGCAACAATCTCCAGTAGGCTGGTCCCCAGCGAGAGCACCAGCAGGACAACCCACTTCCAGGGCTGGTCCCGGCCGACGAGGTGCATTGCGTGGCGGATCGTAGTGAGCAAGCCGACCCTTCTTCATCGCCCGGTGAGATGCCCGTGGCAGGCGACATCAACGGAGTATGGCTAGTGAATTATAGCGGAAGCGCGCCTGACTCCACCCAAGCGGCACACGTGTTCCTACTGGGGCCGCTCCGACAAGGCCAGGAGACGCCTCACCGTATTCCTGCCCCTTACCCGCGATGCGGGCCGTCGCGTAACCGATAAAGACGACCCTTTGCCCAGCCTCGGGCCTTTCCGCTTCCTGCTTGATCCTTCTCTGCCAAGATGACGTGAGACGATCATGACCGAGGAATTACTGAGCATGAAGGGCGAGATCGGAGCACGTTTATGTCATCGTTGCACGAGGACCGGTAACGGAGGAAACGGTGCCGCCCGCCCCGGAGTGCAGAGAGCCGTAGGCGACCGGAGCCCCGGGGCCGCCCCGGCGGAGCGTCGGACCCCGAGCTCATCGAGCGGGCACACCGCCGGCGGTTCACCGCCGAGTACAAGCTCGCCATCCTGCGCGAGGCCGACGGCCTTTCGCGCCCGGGAGAGGATCGGCGCCCTTTTGCGGCGCGAGGGCTCTCTACTCCTCGCATCTGTCGACCTGGCGTAAACAGCGGGACGAGGGCGCCCTGGAGGCGCTCTCCCGGCCCCGGGGGCGTCCGGGCACGCCTCCCTTGGAGACCGAGAACGCCGAGCTTCGTCTGCGCCTCTCGCGCACCGAGGCCGAGCTCGAGAAGGCCCGCCGGGTGATCGAGGTCCAGGGAAACGTCTCCGCGCTTCTGGGCGAGCTTATCGAGCCCAGGGGCGCGAAGCCCACCGAGCCCACCGAGCCATGATCGACCCAGACCGTGGAGGAACTCAGCCCGCTCGTGGGCACCCGCCCCGCCTGCCGAGCCCTGGGCGCCTCGCCCGCCACGCTCTACCGCCACCGCCGGCCGCCCGAGCCCAAAGCGCCCCAGCCCCGGCCCACGCCGGCGAGAGCCCTCTATTGTCAACGCCGGTCGAAAACTGAACACTATTCGCCGGTCGAAAACTGAACACTTTTCACTCGTCCCCTCCCCCTCGCAGCACCTCCTTGCCCTTGCCCTTCAGCCGGTAGCTCTCGCCCCGCAGCACGATGACCTCGGCGTGGTGGACGAGCCGGTCGACCAGCGCGGCGACGGCCACCGGGTCGCCGAAGATCTCCGCCCAGGCCGAGAACGTCTTGTTCGAGCTCACGATGAGGCTCGAGCGCTCGTAGCGGGAGGAGACGAGAGCAAAGAAGAGCGCCGCGGCCTCGGGGTCGAAGGGGATGTAGCCCACCTCGTCCACGACGAGCAGCGGAATGCGCCGGAGCCGCTCGAGCTCTGCGTCCAGCCGCCCCTGGCGCTTGGCGTCCGCGAGTCGGGCCACCCACTCCTGGGCCGTCGCGAAGGCACCCGGTAGCCGCGGCGGGCGGCCTGCACGGCGAGGGCGATGGAGAGATGGGTCTTGCCCGTCCCCGGCGGCCCCAGGAAGACGATGTTCTTCTTCTCCACGCAGGAAGTCGAGCTGGGCCAGGTGGCGGATCTGCTCCCGCTTCACGCTCCGCTGGAAGGAGAAGTCGAAATCGTCCAGGGTCTTCACCTGGGGGAAGCGGGCCGCCCGCACCCGGTGCTCACCACCGTGAGTCTCCCGGGCCGCCACCTCCTCGGAGAGGACCGCGGCCAGATAGCTCTCATAGTCCCAGCCCTCCTCCCGGGCCCGTTCGGCCAGAAGCGCGGCCGTCTCGCGGATGCGCGGGGCCTTTAAGCGCCCGGGAGAGGTAGGCGACCTCAGACGCCGGCCGACTCACAGCGCCACCCCCAGGAGATCGTCGTAGCGGGCAAGATCGGGGGCTCGACGGGGACGTCACCGCGGCGAGGCGGTCGCTTGGCCTCCCGGGCGGCGATGAGCGCCCGAGCATGCTCGGGGTCGATGACGACGTCGGCGGGCACGTAGCTGCGAGGTGGCGGGCCGATCTCGCGGCCCTCGAGGAAGACCGCGACCTCAGTGGGCGAGAGCCGGATCTGCACCCGCCGGCCGACGAGGCCCGGGCGGCACCGAGTAGTCGGCGCCGGCGACGCGCACGAAGGCGTCCTTGGTCACCCGGGTCTCCAGTGTGCCGGTCGGTGTCGGGAGCAGGATCGGGAAGCGGGGCGAGGTAGCCCTGCTCCACCCGCCAGGCGTCGCCGACCACGGCCCCCACCCGCCGGTGGTGGCGGCGAAAGGCCACCTCCCGGGTCCAGGTGTCCTCTGGGCCTGCAGGTCGGCGAGGTCCCGAAGGTGCGCAGGGGCAGGAAGGAGCTCTCCAGGTAGCCGTTCGTGCGCTCCACCTGGCCCTTCGACTCGGGCCGGCCGGGCCGAGCACGATGGCCTTGCAGGCGCAGGTGACCGAAGAGGGCGGCGAGCTTCGACGTGGAGCCGGGCGCGACGGCCGTAGCCGGAGTGCAAGGAGCGAGGTATCGTTGTCGGCACGACGGCCTGAGGGACCCCGCCCAGGCGCGTAAGACAGCCGAGGAAGGCCGGCAAGAGATCGGCCAGGGTCTTTCCGAAGGTGAAGACGCAGGCATGGGCGGCCGAGTGGGGAAGCGTGGCCACGAGCGCCGTGGACCTGGCGCTTGTGCGCGAGACCCACGGCAGCTTGAGCGGCGGCTGCCACCAGTCGAGCTGGCCGGATCTCGCCGGGCAGATAGGTCGTGCGCTGATAGGCACGGGCGGCCAGGAAGTGAGGGCGCACCTCGGCCAGGTGGTCCTTTAGGATGGTGATGCCGCCCGCGTAGCCCTGGGCCCGCAGCCGCTCGAGGATGACCGTGGCCGGCGCCCGTTCGTCCTCGTCGAGAAGCGCGGCGATCTGCTCCTTGAAGGGGTCAAGAGCGAGGAGGCCTCGGCCGCACGGACTAGCTCGGCGGCTCGCGCAGCGCGAGCAGCCGATAGACCGTGGTCCGGCTCATGCCGAGCTCCTTGGCGATCTTGTTGATCGTTCTCCTCTGCGCGCAACCGCCGCACCTCAGCCCAGTCGTGCACCTGATACACGCCTCCCTCCCCTCACGCCCGTCTTCCGGGACGCAAGGGTCTCGCAGAAACCAGAACCACTCCAGAGTGTTCAGATTTCAACCGGCGCAGGTGTCCATTATTCAGGCGGCGTCGACACTCTATTTGGCCGAGCAGGCGGCGGTCCTCACTGAACATCACAACGAGCGCTTCTGGGACGCTATCCCGAGGTCTCCCTCCCCAGCGCCCGTCAGCATACTCGGCCGCTCACTGGGGCAGCCACCGGGCGTCGATTGTCAACAGCCTGCTAATCAATAAGCCCGAGGGAAGGAGGCTGCTCACCGATTACGAACACCGACCGTCTCATTGGGGTTGACAGGTACCGGATCGTGGCCCGCGCCGCCCTAGTATCGGGCGCACAAGAGCAACTCGTGGCTTGAATCGGGGAGCAATACACTCGCATGGTTCCCACTCTTCGAGTGTGCAGATGTCGGCAGTCACAGACTGTGAGGCATCGAGTTGTTGCGGACACCTGCTAAGCTTCTTAATGAGTGGCTCGCTATATGCCTGCTAGGTGAGGAATTCAGATAAGGAGTTCTGTTGGCTTTCAGGAGTTTCTCATTCGACAGATCCCTTGAACGAGTAGTCCGCGCCGTCACCAGGGGTCCACGCCTTCCTGTGCTGGTAGATGGCCGGCCTTGGGAAGGGGAGTGGCTTGCGGACGTGGCAATCTTCATGGTGGCGAACAAGAATGTTGTGCGGCAGCAGCAGCGCATTGCAGCGGCATGTCTGGAGACGGGACTAACCGTTGCAACGTTGTACGCAGAACTTGACGAGGAACGGACGCTGCCGACCGCGGATTACGCCGTTCCAGGCTGTCGCACTGTGAGACTCCCGCTGTCGAACAGCCATTTCGGACTCGCGTCCTGGAATCCGCTAGTAGAGTTAGGTACTGCTCGCGGAGCTCGATTGATCTTCTCACGACCACCGTTCGCTGCGATCGTCACGCACCTGGACTACTACAAATGGCTCCGAGTGTTGGTCTACTGGGCGAAGGTACGAGGATTCCCTCGATAGCGGTACAGGAGGGCCTGTTTCCGGCTCAGGATCCGCCTGATGAGCCCAGACTGCGCGCAGCGCTCGGAGGTGGGTTACGCAGTTCTGCACGCTGGTTGCTCCGCCGTGTTCCTCATGAACTGTTCCGGGAGACTAGGATACCGTATACCCATTCTGATTGTTTTTGTGCGTATGGTAACGCTTCAAAGAGAGAGACCATACGTCACGGTCGTCGAAGTGACACGGCATTTGTGGTAGGTAACCCGAGCTTCGATCACATTACGGAACTTCCGGGATGCTACCCGCCAAACACTTGATGGCAGAGTAATGTATGCCCAGCAGCACATTTTAGAGGAGTCTGCTGAAATGGCATTCTTCGAAGATTTGACACGTATTTGTTGTGACGAGCACGGTTATTCCCTTATTATTAAGCTCCATCCTTTTTCGAAGGCGAACGTACATAATCTACTTAAGGTGATACATAATTCCGATGCTCGGAAGAATTTGCTGGAAATCAGAACTATGGCGATGCAGTAGACATGCTAGATGATGTAGACGTGTTAGTAACTATGTTTTCCACTGTTGCATATCACGCAATTGTTAGAGGTATACCAATTGTAACTGTAGCCTACCTTCAAGAGTTAGAATTTGACGCATACCGATACGGAGGAGCGCTAAATGTAACAAACAGCCAAGACCTGTCAACTGCCGTTCATGACGCTATGGAGAATCAACAGGTGCGGCACAAACTATATGAAGGGGGAATTCGGGTAGTCGAGGATCACCTGTTCAGACTAGACGGTGCCGCTTCGGCGCGAATTGCGCAAGTCATCGCACGGGCATGCCGTCGTCGAGGTTGCGCTCTCAGACTAGGCGCTTATCCTTCTCCGCTGCCGTTATGCCCTCGTCAAAATGCGGCGTCGCGTGTTGCCCCAGGTGGTGGCACCCTCGTCGGAGGAGATCCGGGAGAGTGTGCAGCGCTGGACAGCCAAGCGATGGCGGCGCTTGTCGTGCGCATTTCGTAGGGCGAGACCACGGCCCAGAAGGCAGCCCGCAAAGACGGGGGTTTATTGTGCTCCCCTCCCCGTTGGAGCTACCCATAAGCCGTGATTGCATCACGGGAGGAGGTGGTTATGGTGTCGGAAGAGATCCCGGAGAACGTCCAACGTTGGACGGCAAAGTAGGCGGGCTGCGCTCGATGCCAAGGGTGAAGAAGCCCCTGAGGGCGAACAGCCCAAGCGCCACAAGCAGAAGATGGGCGAATCTGCTCTTGGACATCGACATCCTCAAGGAGGCCTAGAAGGGGCGCCCTTTGATCCGATGACCTCACACAGGAGAGGAGGAAACACCTGCCCCGCGCCGTCTGAATGTCGCGTGCAGCCTCCTCGAGGTGCCGCGCTCGGCTATGCTCGCAAGGGCCGGGAGTGGCAGACAGGGGTATCCGGACCTACACACTTGTACTCGCCGACGTCGAGAGCCGCCGGAACGAAGACTTCGAGCAAGAGTATGCGGCGCGGGTCCCGATGGGGCGGATGGCGACGGCTGACGACTGGTTGGTGCCATGGTCCATCTGGCGTCGGACGCATCGGCTATGTGACGGGACCGAATCTGGGGATGGATAAAGGACGCAGCGCGTGGTGCGGGGACCTCCCTGGTCAGATTCCCCGACACGAGCCGCGTTGGTTCGGTACACCTTCACCGATCCGAACTGCGCGGCGAGCCGCAACCAGGGCGCTGCCGTGATGTGCAAGTCGGTCTTTGGGGCCATGACAATGAATTGAATGCCGTATCGTTGGACCACCGCGCGGGCCGAGTCGGGGTCTGTCGCGTGGAATAGCACGTCGTTGTCACGGCGAACTGTGGCAAACGATGGCGCGAGTTTCTCCCCGTACTCCCAGCCTTCCAACAGCACCGGGCGCTCTGCGATCACGCGGTATCCGTATGAACGGTCCGGGCGGACTCGAAACTGTTCGATGGCGTGATGATTGGTCGCTATGAGCGCGTCCGGACCGGATGTGTTGCGCACCCACCGAAGCGCTGCTACCTCGTCGGAAGACAGAGTGACCTCCACGTGCAGGCGGTTGAGACCGTATCCCATCCATGAGGGTAGCCACGCTGCTAAACCAACGGCCACCACAATGAGCACGGCAGCCGATGCCGACCGCCACCCGGTCGGCGCACGCCGCCGCCAGGCTAGTAGGGCGGCGGCCGCCAGCGTGACCGCCAGGGCGCCAACCGTCGCCAACAGCAGCGATCTAGGCGTCGCGTCGCCACGAATCGCCGTTAGACCCACGGCAGCGACATCGGCCATCAACAGAAGCCCACCGAGCCGCCAAGACCACCACAGCAACTCGCGCGCGGCGGTCTCACTCCAGTGGGGTTTCGCTCTCGCCCAAATGGCACCCAGCCAAGCGAATGCGAACACGCTCAGAATCCCCTGCAGGAACTTCAGTGCGTAGAGATTGTGTTCGTCGAAGTCGTCACGCAGTAGGAAGCCCATCGCGAGGTAGCCCACCACGAATGCGATCAGGACCCACGCGACTGGGTCTGCTCGCCAGCGGCGCAGCCAAGCCGCCGCCACTATCCGAACGCCCAAGCCGACAAACAGCCATTTCCAGAGCGTAAGCGCCTTCGCAGAATACCCAAGGTCGAACGCGACCCCCGACGCGGAGGCGCTACCGACGTAGCCCATGATCCATGCAACGAGAATGGCGGCCAAAAGAGTGCCGACCGAAGCGATCAGGGCACGCTTGTGGCGAAGACCCAGAAGCGCGTAGACCGCGACCACGACCCCCACGATGCCGATGCCAGCGATCACGTTGAGACACGCAACGAGCGCCGGCAGGACGATCAGTAGGTCGATGGGAAGCCGGGCATGCTCGACAGACGTCAGACGATCGGCGACGAGCGCGAGCGTAACGAAAATGCCGATCCCCCCCACAGCTCGGAATGCCCCAGAACGAGGTGAGAGAACCACCCGGCGTCGTGAACGACGGCGAGGCCCGGCACCGAGAAGAGTAATGCCGGAAGGCCGGCCGCGGACGACGAATTAGCTTGAGGCACGAAGAGGGCGGAGAGCGACCCGTAGAAGAACAGTCCGACCACCGAGGCAATACCCCCCAAGGCGGCACCCCCGAGGCGCCTCCCCAGGACACGACCGCACCCGAGTGCAGCCAGTAGAAGCGCCAGTAGACCGATACCCCGTACGACCCGCGCGAGCGCATCCGGAATCGGCAAGCCTGTCATTGTCGACAGCGCACCCGCCGCCGCGAACGGTGCGAAGTGATAGGTGAGCGGGGCGGTCGCCAATCCGGGCATCTTCGGCTGACCGTGGTCCGTCTTCACAGCCGAAGCGACCGCCATGTGGTTCTGCGTATCGACATACATCCATTGGAATGCACCCTCTGAGGTCGTGACTCCGTCCTGCAATGCGCCCGGCGCGAAGTACACACCGCAAATCACGGCGGACAACACAACATAGGCAATCCCGTACCGAAGGCTCTCGCGAGCCAAGCCCCGCCATTCCCGTTGCACGAGGAGGAGTCCCGCCAAGCCGATGACCGCCAAGCCCCAGCCGGTGACTCGAAGCGAAAGAGAGAGCCGTGCTGAGAGCGCGAGGAGCGCGGCCGCGAAGACGAATCCAACTGGGATGGCGAGCAGGACGAGTGCCTCCCCGCGCCGTTCGGCCATTCCAAGGCGCAGGGCAATCACGCCCAGCCCGCCGAGGACGGCAAGCGAAACCAGCAGGTGGACCGCGACGACTGGGCCGCCGGTCGCGAGTGCTACGGCAATCCACGGCGCCAGGGCGAGCGCCGCAACCCACCTGAGTTCTGCCCTCAGCGAGCGAACGAGTCGGGACAAGGACCTGCCTCTCTGTCGCGAAGCCGCTGAGTCGGTGCGCCCACCAAGCCCCATCGAGCAGGCCACGACCGGCGCACTTCCGTGCGGTTCGGTCCTTGCGTGAGGCGTCTTACCGAGGCTACTCTCTTCATCTGCCGCATGCAATCGGATACGCCGATCTCAGCACCTAGGCTAAGAGACGGACTACGCATCCTTATTGAATTAGAAGAACGACAAACGAGACAACATATACACAGCCTTGCGTGTGCATACTATATGATTTAATACTGGCGTCAGTCCGGGTTGCTCACTGCAGCAAGTGCGACTCCCCAAGTCGCCTAGCCAGAGTTTTGACATCGGCCTCGACTAGTCAGTGAACGTCGGACGCGCCCAGCTAGCACCAGTGGGAAAGAACTGAATCCAACTACTACCAAATCGTGACAAGGCCTTTCTCGTCCCACTTCCGTAGATAGTCCAAGACATCTGCTTCCGACAGTTCGAATCGCGATGCGAGATTCCGGATAGTTACCGGAAGCCGCAGTGTCGGCAGGTAGTCCTGCAACATGCGGAGTCGGCGCTGCTCTTCGCTGACTCCCTCGCCGAAGGAGATCTGGCCGGGATCCACGTACAGACCGTAGCGTGGATTGGACAGGCAAATAGTGCCCTCAAACCGCTTCTCCACCAGTGGCGGTAGCCTCGAGTTCTTCGATCGCCCCGAGGACAATGGCGACGGCCTCCTCGAGGTGTTCCTCGCTCATGATCGAGATGTCGTCACGCGAAGAGTGATACTCCGGGTACGGGAATCGGGACAGCGAGCTCGTGGGGATGCCGTAGGCCTCCCAGAGGTACTCGTCGTTGATGATGATGCTCTCGAACTCGCCTCGGCGATACGGTATCGCCTGGGCGTCCATGACGGCGGCCATGGCGTGCTCGATGTTCGAGCGGGACGCCGCGCGACTCCTGGAGGGCGAGTTCCGTGCGCGAGCCCAACATCCACAGGCAAAGGCATTCGAGGATGCTCCCTCGTTCCTCCGGCGCAAGCTTGCCGAGGTAGTACTCCGTGCCGAGGATGCCGGGCGCGAGCACCAACTTGTAGGTGTACTTCGTCGCCCTGTCCTGCAGCCGCCGAAAGACCTCCACCCCCACAGCCACCCCGGCCAAGCCCATCGTTGGCCACACCGGGATGATCGAGATTCGCACACAGGGCGATGGAATACGGCAGTGAGCCCGTGTGCGTGCCCACGAGGACCTTCAACACGCCGGGCGCTTCGTCCGTCACGATGCGGACGTTGTAGTCACCGGGTTCCAACGCGTCGTAGACGTCCTTGGGAACGCAGAAACCCCATTCTCGATCCCACGTGCGGAACTGCTGCCGGAAATGATAAGTCAGCGAGTCGCTGTAGCGATGGTCATAGTGCAGGTGGTCCCTCAAGCACCTCTCGGGACACCGTGCCCTCGAAGGGGGCCGAGAGGGCGATGACGCCCAGCGGATGCCACGTACCGTCGTAGACGAGTCGGCCATCCTTGGTGATGCTGGCCTCCGACACATCCCACCTGGGCGGGATGACCCAGCCGTTGTGCTCCTCCGACGCGGAGGAGTACGACAAGACCTCGAACGGCAGCAGCTGCTCGCATGTACTCCACGGCCCGGTCGTAGTCACGTCGAGCACATGGTCCGATTCAGCGGGGTGAGGTCCTCGAGGATCCTCATCATCACAGTCACGTGGCAACCTCCCCTGTGACACGCCGCATCGTCCACGCGTTAGGCGCCGCATCCGCCCGCTTGGGCAGATCGTTCGTGTCGAGCCGCGGCAGCGTCAACGGGTCGTCGTGATCGATGTCGGCGACACGAACCTCGGTGGTGAAACCGGCTCTGCAGCCTCTTTGCCTGAGGATGCGCAGGAGCGAATCGTTGTAGGCGCCGTAGGGATAGCCGATGACCCAGTTCTCGGTGTCGTATCCCACTCGCACGGAGAAAGCGCAGCGATAGATCTATCTCGCGCATCTGAGCCTGCTCATCCAGCGAATCAAGCCAGTAGTGATCGAAGCCGTGACTACCGATATGCATCCCTGCTTCTCTCATCACGCGCAGCTCGGCCGTGTCCATGTACAGCTCCTGCGAAAAGGCGGCTTCATCCTCGGTGACAAACCGCCGGAAGAGCTCACCGGTGATCCTCTTTCGCAGGGTCTCCGGCAGTTCCCGCTGCAGCAGCCGCTTGATGAGGATCACCTCGGCCGTGTCGAAACGGTTGGGATGCGCGAGCTGCTCAATATAGTCGTCGCGATTCCGTAGGGAGTACTCCCCCCTGGCGGCATCGACCAAGGCGAAGAGTGAGTCGAGGATACGCGTCCTTGTCCGGAACGGCGGCAAGGATGAAGTGGATCTTGTTGACGTCGAGTACCTCGTGTTCAGTCACTGCCTTTGCCGGCGGGAAGAAGCATCCAGTGAGGCCGTTCTCCACCAGAATGGGCAGGACAGTGTCGAAATGATCGCGGTAGCCGTCATCAAAGGTCAACAGGAGCGCGCGCGGCGGCAGGGATCGGTCGGGGACCCGAGCGCGGCAAGCAGGTCCGGCACGCCGACAACGCTGTAGTGCCGGCGGATGTACTCTATCTGGCCGCGGAACTCCTCGATTGAGAGTCCTTTGATGTCGGGGAATCGGCTGCGCTTCAGCTCACGCACGAAATGGTACATGACGATCGTGACGCGGCGATTCACGTAGAGACTCACAAGGCGCGCTGTCGTCCTACTACCAAGCGCTTAACCCGCCATCGACGACGAGATTCTGGCCCGTCACGTAGCTGGACGCATCCGAGGCCAGGTAGATTAGGGCGCCGACCATCTCGTCCGCTCGGGCCATCCTGCCCATCGGGACCCGCGCCGCATACCGCGCTTTGAAGGTCTCGTTCTGCCCGCTCTCGACGCCCGCCGGCACCAGCGTGTTGACCCGTATCCCCTGGTCTGCCCAGTAGGCAGCGAGGTACTTGGTCAACCCCACGACCGCGGCCTTCGAGGTGGAGTAGACGGCCGGATTGCTTATCTGCCGGTCCAGATAGAAAGAACCTTCATAGATCCTCTTGTCCGAACCGCGGATGCCGTAGATCGACGCCGTCTGGATGATGCTTCCGCCGGTCCTCTGTCTGATCATCTGCCGTCCCACCGCTTTGGCGACAAGGAACATGCCGTCGATGTTAACGGCCATCACCTTCCGCCACTCGTCCAGGCGAATACTCTTCGAAGGGCGCAAAGAAGGCGTCGAGATTCGCCGATTTCGAAGCCGCGTTGTTGTGGAGGACATGCACTCCGCCTAGAAGTTCCACCGTACGGCGAACCATCGCCTCGACCGAATCAGGATCGGCGACGTCGCACCCGACGCCTGCAGCCCGGACTCCACGCTGTCCGTGAGTTCCTGAGCAAAGCGCGCGCAGGCCTCGCCGTCGAGGTCGACGACGGCGATGTCCGCTCCGAATTCGGCCAGTCCGCGACAGAACCCGCGGCCGAGAATCCCAAGGCCTCCCGTGACGATCGCCATCTTCCCGCGAAGAGAGAAGAGGTCCCTATAGTGCGATGTCACTGAGCAGCACCTTCTTTCCCGTCTTCTTCGCAAGGTTGCCCGCGATGAGTAGCCGCATGGCGTCCAGAGTGTCCTGAACGGGCACCTCCGGCCGTCCGGTTCCGCATCATCTCGGCGAAATGCCACAGCATTCGTCGGAACATGGAGAAGTTGTCGGTGATCTCGCAGCGTCCATGAGCGCGTGGCCGCCCAGAAATCCAACCGAAACGTCGGAGGCGCCTCGCCGAGAGCATCGATTTGGAGAAGAGAACCGTCGTCCATGGCGATTCCCATCGAACTGTGCGCGGTATCGAGAGCGACGACCGAGACTGGGCGTGCCCCCGTAACGCCAAATACGGCATCTATGAGATGGATACCGTATTTCTCCCACGAGAGGACTATCGCTCCCCGCACCAACAACGGCGGGCCGATTGCCGCCAGGGATGCACGCACGTCGTCCAACTCCTTCGCGTACCTCATTCCAGAGCAGGACATGAGCTTGCCCTCCTCCAAGATAGCTTCTGAAGAAGCCGAGGGCACTGGCGTCCAAGGCAAGGGGCTTGTCGACCAGGACGGGTAACCCGGCCTCCAGGAACGGTCGTGCCATCTCAAGGTGGGTCTCGTGGTCGTCACGCGCAATGATAACGGCGTCGACGTTTCCAAGCATCTCCTCCCGCCGACCAACAGCGGAGGGAATACGGCAGGCCGAGCACAGAGTGCGTGTCGTGTCTTCGTCCTGAGTCCACGCATGGGTGACCTGCAGGCCGTCGATGCCGAATTCGGAGGCGTCGCGACGCTTCAGGTAGTCATGGATGCCCGGCCACCCTGACCGGGCCATACCTTCATCATCGAAGCCGTTGATGATGGCCGAGAAAGAGAACGGATGTCCGTTTCCTGGACTCAGGCCTAAGATTCCGACTTTCGTTACCACACTGCCCACCCACCGTCGACACAGATGTTCTGGCCGGTGATGTAGGCGCCGGCGTCGCTGCACAGCAGCGCAACCGCACCCTTGAGGTCCGGCGGGTCACCGACCCGACCGAGGGGGTTCTTGGCGGAGAGTTTGTCCAAGAACACCTTGTGCTCTCTGGTCGGTGGATGGGGGAAGGCGCCGGGACTAAGAGCGTTCACACGTATGCCATACGGCGACAGGAAGCTCGAGAGATACTTGGTGAATTGGATCACGCCGGCCTTGGCCGCACCATAGCTAGGCGGATTGGCAAATTCCTTCCCATCGTAGATCCGATAGTCAGGCGCTACGTGACCGTACATCGACCCGATGTTCAAAATCACCCCACGCTGCTCCTTCAGCATCGAGAAGGCAGCCTTGATCATCCTAAAGGGCGAGTTGAGACTCATGTCGATGTCGTAGAGCCAGTCCTTCTCGGAGATGCTCTCCCACGTGTTCTTGTTCCCCGACCATGCATTGTTGATGAGGATGTCCAGCCGGCCGAATTCCCGCTCCACCGCTTCGACGCAAGCAGTGATCGACTGGGGTTCGAGAAGGTCCAGCGGCAGCCCGATCGCGCGACTGCTGCCGCCAAACTCCTCCTGGATGGCTGCCGCTGCATTCCTGCATTTCTGCTCGTCGCGGCTCGCGATGGCAACACTTGCGCCGAGCTCGGCGAGGGCTTCACACATGGCGGATCCAAGAAACCCAGCCCCGCCGGTCACTAGAGCGGTACGACCTTCCAGCGAGAAGAGATCCTTCAGCGTGACAGTCATCTAGATCCTCCATATCTCAGCAGTGTCTCTGCGACGGCGAAATCGAACTCGGTGTCCACGTCGATAGACCGCTCCGGCGGCATGAGAACAGCCCCGCTGCGACCATACAGCAGGGCCACGCCATCATCGGGGAGTCGGTCAGCGCGAAAGGCATAGACAGCCCCGTTGAGTTGATGCGCCGGAGGGAGCTTCTGGCGAGGCTGCCAGGGGTTCGCACCAGGAATGAACGGGGCCGGTCTGCCGTCCGTGATGACCCAGGCCCGGTGAGGATTCAGGTCCGCCTCCTTGAAAGTCGCCACCGAATCCATGCCTTCTTTCGCGAGTTCGGTCAGGCATGCCGCCACGTCAGCGACGGACCGAAACGGACAGGTTGGTTCCAGGAGAACCATGACAGGCGCTTCCTCTCCTTCGGCACGCATCGTCTGGATCAGGTCCCGTATCGCATCAATGACGAGTGCCTCATCCGTGGCCAGATGCGGCGGCCGGAGGTACACCTCGGCACCATGTTGCGACGCCACGGCAGCGATCTCCTCATCGTCGGTGGAAACAACGACACGGTCGATCAGATCGACGGACCGCGCGACTTCAATCGACCAGACGATCAGCGGCTTTCCACCGAGAGGCGCGATGTTCTTGCGTGGGACGGCTTTGCTGCCCCCGCGCGCGGGAATCACCGCAATGACTCGTTCGCCGTCCATCATATCCTGGTCTCTCCGCTCCGGGGGATGTCGTGAAAAGCCTTCTTCAAGAGCGATTCACCAAGTTCAATCCCTTTAAGCTCTTCCTTGATGTAGAAACTCACATCACCGTCGGCACAACCCAAATATGGATTTTGGACGTCCTTTAATCCTTCCCTCCAAGATTTGGAGAACGCCTTGCTGATACCAGACGAGATCTCCGAAACGGAGCAACCAACATCTATGACGTTCAGCGCCCTGATTCTGCCCCTTCTGCCTGTCACCGACGTTGACGACTGGAAGCCTGAATGAGGGCGCTTCAATGAGACCGCTGGACGAATTCCCAATCATCATGTCGAAATTGCTTAGACAGCTTAAGTACACTCGCTGGCCAAGATTGTCAAAAAGTCTATAGTCATCAGGACGATTCCGGCAGAAATCGGCAATGATATCGTTGATCAATCGACCCTGCGGATCTGCGTTCGCTTTTGTGAAGACAGCCCGGATCCCCTCCTCCAGCAATGCGCTAAGGAGACTCTTGATGTGGGCCTCCGCAGTGTCTTTCTCGAGCGTGACCGGATGGTACGTCACAATGGCGGCCGGGCTCTGGATTCGGAAATCGAGACGCGATTCAAGTTCCTCTTTGGTCAGGAGCGTGATGTGACGCAATGCATCCAAACCGGGAGCACCGAATGCGAAGACAGCCTGAGGCTCCTCGCCCATCTGGATGATTCTCTGTCGGTACGCCTCTGTTGCCGCGAAATGCAACGAAGCCATCTTCGTTATGGCATGCCTTACACTCTCGTCAATGGCGCCCTGGCTTGTCTCCCCACCGTGGATATGCGCGAGAGGTATCTTGGCAATCAGAGCCGCGATAGCCGCGGAGAGCAGTTCGAAGCGGTCCCCAAGGATGACGACAATGTCAGGGCGTAGATCCTCGACAGCATCGGCAAACGCCAGTAGACCTATCCCGATTGACTTCGTGACTGCCCTGTCGGTATCAGCGGAAAGCACCATCTCGATCTTCCGATCGATCTGAAAGCCGTCCGCCTCGATATCTCGGTAGGTGAGCCCGAATTCGGGACAGAGATGCATCCCGGTCGCGATCACCTGCAGTCTCAGTTCCTCGTCTTCTTGGATTGCCCGCATGAGCCAGCGGAGCAGCCCGTAGTCGGAGCGAGAGGTGGTTACGACACAGACACGTCTGGAGTCTATTTCAGATCTTCCCACGTAATGACGCTGTCGGCCGCGACGTCGGTAGTGACCATCAACCCCATCACCTTGTCGATATCCTTGGGCTGAATGCCGTGACCCGGCCTCTTGATCGCCACGTTCTCTCGGCTGATGCGTTCTCCGCTCGCGATGTCCCGCCGTGCCACGACGCTCTTACGGGCGACAGCCATGTTCTTCATTTCGCAAGGGGCGGGCATCTTGACGCCGTTTCCCAGGGAGTCCTCGACGTTCCGGATAGCCTCCACCATGGCACGCAACTCGTGCGGCTCGAGCGACGCCTTGTGATCGGGACCCGCCATGTCCCTGCTGAGAGTGAAGTGCTTCTCAATGATCCTGGCACCGAGCGCCACGGCCGCCACGGCAACCTCTATTCCCTCGGTGTGGTCGGAATAGCCCACGGGGAAACCGAAAGCGTTTTCCAATGTGAGCATAGCCTTTAGGTTGATCTCGGCAAACGGAGCCGGGTATTCAGTCACGCAATGCAGTAGGTACAGTTGCTGGTTGCCTGCCGCGATGATCACTTCTATCGCCTCGGCGACCTCAGCCAATGTCGACATCCCGGTCGAGAGGATCAAGGGCTTTTCCTTCTGCGCAAGGTATCGAAGGAACCCATGATTGGTCACTTCTCCCGAAGGGATCTTGTAGGCGACCACCCCAAGATCCTCGAGCAAATCGGCGCTTTCCTCATCAAATGCGCTCGACAAGAACATCATCCCGTTTTCGCGGCAATGCGCGAGTAAAGTGCGGTGATCCTCCTCGCTCAACTCCAAACGCTTGAGCATCTCGTATTGGGTAGTTGGACCCTCAGTAGTCTGCTTCTGGTACTGCGCCTTTTCGGCAGAACGACTCACCAACTTGTCAGCGATGAAGCTTTGGAACTTAATGCAGTCCGCACCAGCGTGTCGAGCCTCGTCGATCAATCTCTTGGCGACATCGACCGAACCATTGTGATTGACTCCCGCCTCAGCAATGATGAACGCTCGGTCTTCGCCGATCACCTTGTTCTCCTCGTTGGAACACCATAGACGTGGCTGTGGTGCAGCCATCCTATCGGAAACGCCGGCCGCAACGCACGTTTGGCTGTGCAGTAAGCTGGGCGCGGGGTGGCCGCGGCAGAACCGTGAACTCCGGGAACCATGGGTAGAGGGGCCCCAATCGCGTGTCGGCACTGGGCAGCTTCCCTTGAAATGAGTGCATCGGGAGTGCCTGCGGAATGTCGGGCCGGCCTCCGGAGGCGGCTCTGCCACGAGGTCTCCCCCGGGTGCGACGCATGCGCTACCCTTGATGAACACCTTGTTACGACCGATAGGGCATGTAGGGTCATTCATGCGGGGGTTGGCTATCGCACTCAAATCGACGACCGTCATGTCGCAGGCGTGGTGCTCACCGATTCGTCATCGACCACGCGCCTCCTCAGCGCGAAGCGCGTCAGTAGATCGCAAACATTGCGGTGCCGGACGGGACGGAATGGACGGGACATGATCATGAGAGGCAAATCAACATGAGCGCGAGAGTGCTGGTCACGGGCGCCGCCGGCTACATCGGATCCGTGCTCGTCCGTTTGCTGCTCGAGAATGGCTACTCCGTCAGGGGCTACGACAACCTGAGCTTTGGTGGCGAACCCCTGATCCCTGTCTACAATCATCCCCGTTTCGAGTTCGTGAAGGGCGATGTGCGAGATGCGGAGCGCCTGGGGGCCGCGCTCGCGGAGGTCGACTCGGTAGTCCACCTGGCCGCCATCGTCGGCGATCCCGCCTGCGCAAGCAGCCAGAGCTGGCGCGAGAGATCAACTGGGAGGCGTCGCGCAGCCTCTTCGACCTCTGCGCGGCGACCAGCCACGTCAAGCGCTTCATCTTCGCGTCCACCTGCAGCAACTACGGCAAGATGGAGGGGGACGGCTTCGTCAACGAAGACTCGCCTCTCACTCCCGTCTCGCTCTATGCCGAGCTGAAGGTGGAGTTCGAACGCTACCTGCTCCAAAGCGAGATCCGGGAAGACTTCGTCCCCACCGCCCTGCGCTTCTCCACGGTCTACGGCCTCTCGCCTCGGATCCGCTTCGATCTCACGGTCAACGAGTTCGCCCGAGAAGTCGCTCTGGGGCGCGAGCTCGAAATCTTCGGGGAGCAGTTCTGGCGCCCCTACTGCCATGTGGACGATTTGGCTCGCGCGTGCATCTTCGCTCTGGAGGGTGCGCCTGAGAAGCTGCGGCAGAACGTGTTCGGCGTGGGCGACACCGCAGAGAACTACCAGAAAGTCGATGCTTGCGGACGAACTGTGGAAGCTCGACCCGGCTGCGAAGATCCGCTTCGTCCACAGGGACGAGGACCCTCGTGATTATCGCGTCGATTTCTCCAAGATAAGAGATGAACTAGGGTTCACAATAACCAAGCGAGTGCCACAGGGCATTAGAGAGATATACGATGTCGTACATGAGGGAATAGTCACCAACCCGGACGCCGCAGAGTACAGCAATACATAGAAACTTGGAAAAACGCATGATACCCCTGGCAGTTCCGTGCATACGAGGCAACGAGTGGAAGTACGTCGAGGAGTGCCTCGACACGGAGTGGGTGTCGACGGCAGGGAAGTACGTCGAACAGTTCGAGGCCGCGATCCGCTCCTACACCGGCGCGGGCCACTCGGTTGCCTGTGTCAACGGCACGGCGGCGCTCCAGGTCGCCCTCCGGGTCGCGGGGGTGCTGCCCGGCGACGAGGTGATCGTCCCCACGGTGACCTTCGTGGCCACCGTCAATGCCGTCCGGTATCAGGGAGCCGACCCGATCTTCATGGATTGCGACGAGTACTACAACATCGATGCGGAGAAGGTGCTGGACTTCCTCGAGACGGAGACCGAGAGCCAGGGACGGGTCGTACCTACAATCGGGGAACGGGCAACCGGATAGCGGCCATAGTACCCGTCCACGTCTTCGGGAACGCCGCGCAACTGCAGGAGCTTCTCTCGGCGTGTCGCGAGCGCAACATCAAGATCGTGGAGGATGCGGCCGAGAGCCTGGGGACAGTCTACCTTGAGGGTGAGCTGGCCGGGCGCCACACCGGGACGCTCGGCGACATCGGATGCTTCTCCTTCAACGGCAACAAGATCATCACGAGCGGCGGTGGGGGGATGATCGTCACCGACCGGGCCGGAGCATGCGGAGAAGGCGAAGTACCTGACCACTCAGGCCAAGGATGATGAAGTCCGTTACGTCCACGAGGAGATTGGCTACAACTTCCGGCTGACCAACGTGCTGGCGGCCATCGGCGTGGCTCAGCTGGAGTGTCTGCCCGACTTCCTCGAGACCAAGCGCGAGAACTTCCGCAGCGTACTCTGCGGCCATCGAGCAGATCGATGGGCTGGAGATGGCGGCGAGCCCGTCATATGCTCGAAACAACCACTGGATGTATCCCCTGCGCATCGACAGCCGGATCTACGGACGCGATCGCGAGCAGCTCATGCGGCTACCTGCTGGAGAAAGGCATCCAGACGAGGCCGCTGTGGCAGCTCAACCATCTGCAGACCCCCTTTCGCCGCTTTCAGCCCTACCGGATCGAGAGGGCTCCGCGCATGCTGGAAACCACCCTCAACCTTCCCTGCAGTGTGAGTCTCACGGCAAGCGACATCGACTACGTCGTCCAAGCGCTCCGCGATGGATAGGATCGTCGTCGTTGGCGGCGGGGGGCACGCCAAGGTGGTGATCGGCGTTCTGAAGAGGCTGGGCTTTGCCGTTATCGGCTACACCGACCATCGGGACCGAGGGCCCTGTCTCGGAGCGCCGTATCTTGGAAGCGACGAGATTCTTGGCCGAGCTGATCGGGCAGGACCCTTCCTGCCAAGCGGTGCTCGGGACGGGGAAGATCGATGCGTCCCCCTACCGGATGGAGCTCCAGCGAACCATCCAGCCACTTGGGTATCGCTTCCCCGCGATTACCTCCCCCCAGGCGGTCGTCAATGAAGAGGTGGATCTCGGCGCCGGGACGGTGGTGCTCGACGGCGTCGTGGTGAACAGCGGGACGGTGGTCGGCGGCTGGTCCATCCTCAACACGAACAGCACGGTGGAGCATGACTGCCGGATCGGTGAGAACGTTCACGTGGCCCCGGGGGCAACGGTGAGCGGCGGGGTGACGATCGGCGATAACACCATGGTCGGCGCAGGGGCGACCGTAATACAGGGCATCACGATCGGCGGCGACTGCGTCGTCGGCGCAGGGGCCACGGTCATCAGAGACCTCCTTACCCCCGGTACCTATGTCGGCACCCCGGCCAAGAGGATCACATGACCGGCTCCGCCGCCAGAGGGCCAGCCGTGCAAGCCGGAAGCGCAACGTGCCGCCCATGAGTCCCGGTCGACCCTTGGAGGATGCCATCGTCGCGCCGGGATCGTCGATCGGCGAAGCCATGGCTCACCTGGACAAGGTCGCGACCGGAGCACTGGCACTCTGCGCCCCCGACGGGAAGCTGCTGGGACTGCTGACCGATGGGGACATCCGCCGGGCCATCCTTCGGGGGGCCTCTCTGGACGATCCCTGCGAGTCGATCGCCAACCTTCATCCCATCACCGCGCGAGGCTCGATATCCGCCGCCGATGCCCTCCACCTCATGACCCAGCGCGATATCAACCACCTTCCGGTCGTGGATGAGGAGGGCGTCTTTCAGGCCCTGCTGCTGCGCAAGGACCTCATCGTGGAGAAGGATCTCGTCGCGGGGGTGAGCGAGTTCTTGGACGCGGTCATCGTCCCTCCCCAACTGCCCATCCTGGAGGCGATGGCCCGCCTCGATAGGGCGGGGACGGGGGCACTGGCACTCTGCTCTTCCGACAGGAGACTCCTGGGACTGCTGACCGATGGGGACATCCGCCGGGCCATCCTTCGGGGGGCCTCTCTTGACGATCCCTGCGAGTCGATCGCCAACCTTCATCCCATCACCGCGCGAGGCTCGATATCCGCCGCCGATGCCCTCCACCTCATGACCCAGCGCGACATCAACCACCTTCCGGTCGTGGATGAGGAGGGCACGCTCGTCCAGTTCCTCCCACGCCGAGACCTCTTGCAGGAGAACCACCTGGGCATTTCCGCCGTGATCATGGCTGGGGGATACGGGACGCGGCTGCTGCCGCTGACCGAGAGCGTTCCCAAGCCCATGCTGCCGGTGGGAGACCGCCCCCTGCTCGAACGGACCATCGAGCAACTGCGCCGCTCCGGCATCCGGGACGTGAACCTGACCACTCACTACCTGCCTGACCACATCGTCCAGCACTTCGGCGACGGGGAGGGCTTCGGGATCAGGCTGACCTACTCAAGGGAAGATCAGCCGCTCGGCACTGCCGGCGGACTGAAGCTGAGGGACAGAGATGACGGACCTTTCCTGGTGCTGAACGGGGACGTGCTCACCGGAGTCTCATTCGAGGAGATGCTGCACTATCACCGAAAGCACGGGGCGGAACTCACGGTCGGAGTGAGGAAGTACGAAGTGAAGGTTCCCTTCGGGGTCGTGCGATGCGACGACGCAAGGGTCATCGCACTCGACGAGAAGCCCGCATTGAGCTTCCTCATCAATGCCGGGGTGTATCTACTTGAGCCAACGGCGTGCGACTTCATCCCGGAGGACGAGCATTTCGACATGACCGACCTGATCCACAAGATGCTCGAGGAAGGGCGGACGGTCGTCAGTTTCCCCATCATCGAGTACTGGCTGGATGTGGGGCGCCACGAGGACTACCAGCAGGCACAGGAAGATGTGCGTAACGGCCGGATCTGACTTCCTTTGATTGGCCGACGTTCCGCGACGCGGGGAGGCAGTCGGTGAGTCAACGACCGCGTGTCGATGTCGGCGCCCGACATCGATGAGGACGACATCGCCGGCGTCGTCGACGTCCTCCGCTCGGGACGTCTTTCCCTCGGCCCGAAGCAAGACGAGTTCGAGGCGATGGTTGCCGATTATGTGGGGGTCGAGCACGCTGTCGCCGTCAGTTCGGGCACTGCCGCTCTTCACCTAGCGGTCCGGGCGCTGGGCCTCGGCCCCGGCGATGAAGTGCTAGTCCCGTCCTTCACCTTCGCCGCCAGCGTCAACTGCATCCTCTACGAGCACGCGACTCCGGTCTTCGTCGACATAGAGCCAGATACCTACACCGTGGATCCACAAGGACCTCGAACAGAAGATCAGCCCAGAGACCAAGGCGATCATGGTGGTGGACGTCTTTGGCCACCCGGCCGACTGGGACGAGATCGACCGGATCGCTCAAGAGCACGGCCTCGCGGTGATTGACGATTCGTGCGAGGCCCTCGGCGCCCAGTATCGGGGACGACCAGTAGGTTCCTTCGGGGACGCCGCCACCTTCGCCTTCTATGCCAATAAGCAGATCACCACCGGCGAAGGGGGCATGATCGTGACCTCCAGTGCCGAGTTGGCTGAGGCGTGCCGGAGTTGGCGAAATCAGGGCCGAGGCAGAATGGGCTCATGGCTCGCGCATGAGCGCCTGGGCTACAACTATCGTCTCGATGAAATGAGCGCGGCGCTGGGGTCTCCCAGATGAAGAGAGTGAAGACCCTACTCCGCAAGCGTGAAATGGTGGCCCAGATGTACTCCCGACGCCTCCGCGGCTTCTCTTGGCTGACGCTCCCGGTCTCACGATCAGATGTCCGGGTGAGCTGGTTTGTCTACGTGGTGACTCTGAAGCCGGGCGTGGACCGTGACCAGCTGATCACCTACTTGAACAGCGTGGGCATCCCTGCACGTTCTTACTTCCCTCCAGTGCACTCGCAGCCTTACGTTCGCGAGCTTCTCTCGGCAAGAGGAGCCAACCAACGAATGGAAATGGGGCCCGGGAAGTCTGCCTGTCACAGAAGACGTGAGCCGAGCGGACAATCGCGCTTCCCTTCCACGGGAGCCTCACTATAGCTGAAGTCGACTTGGTCGCGGACGCACTAGA
This sequence comes from uncultured Actinomycetota bacterium, assembly GCA_963796315.1. Lineage (GTDB taxonomy): Bacteria > Actinomycetota > Thermoleophilia > RBG-16-64-13 > RBG-16-64-13 > CAWCLH01. The sequence continues at coordinate 300,393 of CAWCLH010000019.1, read as the reverse complement.
AGAAGGCGCCAAACTTCAGCTGTGATCTTGCTGAGGACTTCCTAAGTAGATTCAGAAGACAGTTCTGACTATGTAGGCTATATCCCCCCAGAAACTGTAGTTCTTGACATACTCTACGTTTAGACGGACCTTTTCCGGATAGATGACCTCTTCGCTGTAACGCTGGGGGTCAGCCTGTCTGGCAAGCAGAAGTTCCTCATCCCTGTACGCAAGAGATGCTGGTCCGGTAAGGCCGGGCCGGACGGAGAGCACGAGGCGATCCTCACCGCGCAACGCGTCCGCGACTCCCGGTACATCCGGCCGCGGTCCCACCATGCTCATGTCGCCCACCAAGACGTTGATGAGCTGCGGGAGTTCGTCGATCTTGGTCCTTCGCAGGACCCTTCCGAGCCGAGTGATCCGGGGATCGTCGCCGTGGTGACGTTGGTCTGGAATCCGGCCGAGACGCGCATGGTACGGATCTTGATCACCCTGAAACGTCTACCGCCAAGGCCTACCCGCTCCTGGGTGAAGAATCCGCGGGCTCGCGTGTCGACGGTGGCGGCGATGAAGGCCAGCCCGATCAGCCAGCCGGTGAGTATGAGTCCCCCTAGGGCAGCGACCACGTCGAAGGCCCGCTTCAAAGCCCGGTCGCGGGCAGTCAAACCGCCGACGGCGTGAGGGAGCGTCTTCGTCGCTCACAGCTAGCACTTGAGCGTTCTGTGAGAGTCCATCAGCGCACGATTCAGCCATTCTGGGACGTGCGATCCTCCGGTTCCGTGCTGGCGGAGCCACCGAAAGAGCGTGCTCCTTCATGCTCGATTGGCTTTGCGCGGACGGCGTCAGAGTCCGCCGTCTGCTGCATGCAGCGACGATTGTATCAACGTGAGGCGTAGCACTTGCATCGTCCCCGGCGAGAAGGCTTGGCAGGGTTCACGTGGTCAACGCGGTCCGACGAGGTGCAATCTCCTACGGAGACCGACTCTTATCGCGATTGGTCTCGCCTCCGAGCGGGGTAGGCTGGTGCACGCTGGTGAAATCGCTATCGCTTCCGTCGAATTTTGCACTTGCGTGGCCAACTATTCGCCTCTATGCTGGATGAGGGAGTTTTCATCTCTCCGGGCCACGGACGTGGGGCGTCCGGGCCGCGAGAGATGCAGGAGTGGAGAGGACGTGGAGGGTCGGTGAGGGTCGCGCTGCATAGAGTATGGCGACGCCGACTCATGGCGATTGTCATCGACGCACTGATAGTCGCCGTGGCGTACTCTTTGGCACTGACCTTCCGATCCGAAGGGCAAGCCAAGGAGGCACAGTATCTTTCCAACTTGCCGTTCTTCCTTGTCCTGGCCATCGCGGCTCATATCACCGCGAACTGGTTCAGCGGGGCGTACACCATTATCAATCGCTATATCGGCCTGATCCAGGCGCTCAGGATCGTTAAGGCCTCATTCTTCGGCACCAGCATCCTATTCGTCGCCGTTGCTGTGCTGCCCATCTCGGGCCGTCTCGCTCCCTTGTCCGTCGTGGTGGTCGGCGGCTTCATGAGTATGGTGGTCATGGTCGCTGTCCGCTTCTACACGCGCATCTTCTATGAGCGCAGCCTTTCCAACGTGGCCTGGGAGCAGCAACTGCTCGTCGTCGGTGCCGGACCCACGGCCGAACACCTCATCCGCGAGATCGGTCAGACCCCGGAGTTGCGTACCCGCGTCGTGGGCATCGTCACAGACGATCGCGAGCTCGAGGGCATGCGCCTGCATCAGGCACAGGTGCTCGGTTCCATCGACCATATTCCCGAGGTCATCTCGCGTCATGACGTCTCTGAGGTGCTCATCGCTGACCGCGAGGCCTCCGGCGAGGATCTGGCTCGCATCCATGGCCTCATCAGCCCCCTGGGCATCCCGGTCAAGACGCTCCCGACGTTGTCGGAGATGATGAACGGAGAGGTCCACTTCAAGGACGCGCGGGAGCTCCGCATCGAGGACGTTCTGGGGCGCGAGAAGGTGGACATCGACTTGGAGGCCATCGGCGCCTACCTGCACGGCAAGAAGGTGCTGGTCACCGGAGCGGCGGGCTCCATCGGCTCGGAGCTCTGCCGGCAGATCGCGGCGTTCGGGGTACAGGAGCTCTTCCTCATCGACAAAGACGAATCCGCGCTCTATCACCTGCACGAGGAGCTTGCGCGAGCGCGGCTACACCAACTATACGATCAACCCGACGAGCGTGGCACTTCCCATGAAGATGGACGCGGTCTTCGCCGCCTATCGGCCGCAGATCGTGTTCCACGCGGCGGCCTTCAAGCACGTTCCCCTCATGGAGCTCCACCCGGACGAGGCCGTGATCAACAACGTCAAGGGTACGCTGGTCATCAGCCAGGCGGCCGGCCGCTACGGCGCGGAGCGGGTGGTCAACATCTCCACGGACAAGGCGGTCGACCCGGTCAACGTCATGGGCGCGACCAAGCGGATCGGCGAGCAGACCGTACGCATGATGGCCGAACTCTATCCCCGCACCCATTTCCGCTCGGTGCGCTTTGGCAACGTGCTGGGCAGCCGAGGCAGCGTGATCCCTCTGTTCCGCCAGCAGATCGAGGCCGGAGGGCCGGTGACGATCACCGACCCCGAGATGACCCGCTACTTCATGACGATCGAAGAGGCGGTCCGCCTCGTCTTGCAGGCTGGGTCGATGGCCGGCGAGGTCGGGCAAGAGATTGAGAGCCGATACGGCGCCTTCGTCCTCGACATGGGCAAACCCGTGCGGATCATCGATCTGGCGCAGCAGATGATCGACATGCTCGCACCCACGGGAAGCGCTCAGATGGGCATCGAGGTGACCGGGCTTCGACCCGGCGAGAAGCTGCACGAGGAACTCTATGCCAAGGGGGAGTCCACACTACCGACGAGCCACCCGGCGATCAACCTGGCAGTGCTGACGAACGGGAACGGCCACAGCGGCGATGGTGGCATACCCGAGGGCTTCGAGGAGCACCTCCACCGGCTGATCAGCCTCGGCGAGCGCTATCCCAGCCGGGAGGAGATGCTCGCGGCCATCCAGTGCTGCGTCCCCTCGTACCAGCCGTTCGACTGGACGCAAGTGGGCACGTTCCCCGGAGTGGATCACTGCGCGGACGTGAGACTCCCGGCACCGACCACCCCGGCAAATCGCCCGACCTACTCTCTCAGCCCGGCCGAAGCAGGCTAGGCATCCTCCTTCAGCCTCGGTCCGCCCTCCCCTGTACGCAGATCCCTCCTCCTTTCTGCTAGCCTGACGGAAACGCCCGACCCGTGCGCGGATGGCGGCGGCGTTGCGGAAGCAGTGAGGAGCGGAGGTCCGATGGCAGAGGATCTGAGAATCACTCCGTACCGGCTCTACGTCTCTCGTCGAGCCTTCATCGCGGGGGCCGTCGGGCTGGCGGCCTCCTCGCTTCTGGGCGGGTGCGGCCCCTTCGGGGGCAGTAACGGCGGCAGCACGGGGACCGGCACCGCCGGCGACGTCGCCCCGGGTCCGGTCAAGGCCACCACCGACGAGCTGGGCGCGAAGCTGACCCCCTTCAAGGACGTGACCCACTACAACAACTTCTACGAGTTCACCGTCGACAAGGAAGGCGTCGCCGAGCTGGCCGCGGCCTACCCGTTCACCCCCTGGACCGTGGAGGTGGGCGGGCTGGTCGAGAAGCCGGGGCGATTCTCCATCGAGGACATCTACCAACGCTTCCCCGACCAGGAACACGTCTATCGGCTCCGCTGTGTGGAGGCCTGGTCCATGGTGATCCCCTGGCTCGGCTTCCCGCTGCGACGCCTGCTCGAGACGGTCCAGCCCAAGGCTGAGGCCAAGTACGTCCGCTTCCAGAGCGTGGACGATCCCCAGCGGCTGCCCGGACAGAAGAAGTACCGCTTCCCCTGGCCCTACGTCGAGGGTCTGCGCGTGGACGAGGCCATGAACGACCTCACCCTGATCGCCACCGGGCTCTACGGCCGCCGGCTCCTGCCGCAGAACGGCGCCCCGCTCCGCCTGGTCGTGCCGTGGAAGTATGGGTTCAAGTCCATCAAGTCGATCGTGCGCATCGACCTGGTCACCGAGATGCCCCGCTCCTTCTGGATGGAGACCGCTCCCAACGAGTACGGCTTCTACGCGAACGTCAACCCCAACGTGGACCACCCGCGCTGGTCGCAGGCCAGCGAGCGGCGCATCGGCGAGCTCAAGCGCCGGAAGACCCTGCTCTTCAACGGGTACGGTGACCAGGTGGCTTCGCTGTACAAGGGCCTCGACCTCACCAAGAACTTCTGAGCCGGCGCGCGGTGCGCCGGCCGTCGCTCTTCTCCGCCATCCAACTGGTCCTGGCCCTCACGTTGGCGCTGGCGCCCCTGGTGCTGCTACTCCTGAACGCCGCCGGCGACCGGCTCACGGCCAACCCCATCCAGGAGCTCGAGCGACAGACGGGGAAGGCGGCCTACCTGTTGCTGCTGCTCAGCCTGGGGGTGACCCCGGTCGCACGCGTGCTCCGCCTCGCGCGACTCACCCCGCGCGGCTGGGGGCCAGAGAGGCTCTCCCCCCTGCGCCGGGTCCTCGGCTGGGCCGTGTTGGGCTGGGCAGGGGTCCACGTCTTGGTCTTCGTGGGTCTGGACTACGCCTTCGACCCCTCCCTGCTGTGGGACGCCGTCGCCGAGAAGCGGTTCGCGCTGGTCGGCCTCGCCGCCCTGGTGCTGCTTCTGGCGCGGGGAGTGCTGCCCCTGGCCCTCGGACGTCGGGACGGCGGCGTCGGCGGGGGCACCGGCCTCCGATCCCTTCTTGCCTGGCTGACGCCCGCGGCGGCCGTCCTGGTGACGATCCACTACTGGTGGTCGGTCAAGGCGATCACCACCACGGAGATCGGCTACGCCCTGCTGACCGCGCTGGTCCTCGGCTCCTGGCTGCTCGCCAGGGTGGCGCCGTGGCGGGAGAAGGTCGAGGCGGATTCCTGAACGTGAGACGCAGCCCAACCTCTTCTCACCACTCTCTCACGGGGAACGGGCTTCGCCCACCGGTTGTCAGATGCTCACCGGCGATCCGATGAGACGCGGAACCGTGCGGAGAGTCATCCTCGGAGCGGTGCTCCTCTTGGCCGCCGTGCTGACGGGCTGTGGCGGGATCTCTGGGAGGACGACCCCGACCGTCAGCCCCACGAGCACCGACAGGCGCCGATTGGGGCCGGGGCGCTATTGGGCTCTCCCGTTGCTAAAGGTCGCCCGAGTCACTAACGAATCGAAAGCCTCCCAGTAATGGGGTACGTGTACGGCTCAAACCACCCTTGTTCGTAAAGCTCAAGGGCCAGGATGTACTCTTCATCGGTTTGCCATCTCTCGGTCCCCCCTCCGCATTCGAAACAGAATTGGCCTCCAGTCTCCCCTTCATCGGCCAGAATGAAAGCGCGGAAGCCGCTTCGAAGATCCGCCTCGTCGCTCCTGGCTATCTCCCGCGCTAGGACGACGGCGCGGTTCTCCTCTGTATAGATGCCTACTACGGAATAGCGTGTCCACAACCTGACCGTTGAGCCGTCGGCGTAGCTGCTTACCCAATACAGCCGGCCGGACGCCTTCGCCGCGTTACCTTTGGCACGTACCGTGACGTGCTCGGTTCCTGCGAGCCACACAAAATCCCCGGACACACTGCGCACCGACGGCGCGCCAGCCGGCTTGGCCGTCGCCGGTCCTGCAACAGCGAGAGCGAACACCACAACAACAAGCGGCAGCAACAATCGTCTCATGCCCTCTCCTCACCCTCTCCCTTGGTAGCCTCCCCATGGCACCATCTCCAAGTATTCATCAGGGCACATTCGGTGTCAATCTTGAACTCGAGTAGCATCATCTGGCCTTTTAGGTCAGCGACCGAAGGCGTTGGCCGGTGCCTTGATGGCTGCAGGTGAATATTCTATTCGCGTTGTACCGCACTACACCTCCAGAGATAGGCCTCTGGAGATCGCTGAAGCAAAGCGGCTCATTCGCTTCAACGCGAGGGCGCACCCACCTGACGAAGCACCGTACAGGATTCTATGCGCACGTTGTGCCGGAAATCGAGGGGGAGGCATCACTCGTGACTAACGAGTTATCGAGCACACAGGATGAGGCCATTCGGCGCTTTTCGTACGACGAACATCAGGACGCAGGCTGTTCCCGCCTAGTGCCCAGTCGGCCACTCGAGCCGAACCCCGCCTGTAGCGAGGTCTTCCTTGAAGCCGACGCAGGGATTCGAAGCCCGGACCTGCTCATTACGAATGAGAAGGTTAGCCCTGTGATCTTGGTTTTCGCCTCTTGATATAAGCGCCACGCCCTCTGCCGGACTCGATACCCCCGCTGGCCGCGCTAGCAAGGGGTTTGCGAGACCTCTTGGTCGCAGAAATTGAGGCGTTCCACTCCTCGCCGCGCGCCGGTCGAAGCACGGTATCTCCGCCTCGTTGGTCGGGTTCCGCGCGTACTCCCACGAGGAATTTGGGGGTCCATGCCTGACAACCCGGGGCCGGCCGAACGGCACCGATTTGTGCCCAACAGGGCGCGGGGCGGGAGCCGGCGGATTGTCGGCCTCCCGCCCCGCGCGTCATAGCCCTACGGTGTGGTCAAGCCCGGGACAAGGTTGGAGGCCGGGTCGTACGTGTAGCCGGTCTTCGTTGCGTCGGTGACGGTGAAGGTCGCGGCCCCTCCCGGCGCAAACTTGGGCGATGTCAGGACCGCAACGCCGCTCGCGTTGGTCAGACTGGAGGAACTGCCCGTGGCCGCGCCACTCCACATGCCGGTCACCCTGACTTTCGAAACCGGCTGGTTAGAGAGATTAGTGATCTTGACGGTGGCCCTGACCTGCCAGGCCCTCCTGAGCGTCACTGCGGTGACACTCAGCGACGCTACCCGGATCGGGCTCGTTGTGGTGGCGAGGGCCAGGGTTGTGGTCACCGCCGCCGAGTTGCTCAGCGCCGACAGGTTGCTGGCGACGTCGTGGGCACGGACCTGGAACGCGTGCGTGCTCCCGGCAAGGAGGCCGGAGACGGGGTACGTGGAGACCGGCCCGACGCTCCCCAGCAGGTTCCCGTCCATGAAGACGTCGTAGAAGGCAACGCCGCTGACCGCGTCGGACGAGACCCAACTCAGAGTGACAACACCAGTGCCCGAAGGTACGACCGTAAGGAGCGGGGTCTGGGGGGCGACCGTGTCAACGCTATACATGACGCTCCTGGTCGCCTCAGTCTCGCTCCCCGGGGCCGTGGCGTAGTATGAGAGCGCGGTGGTCCCCTCGGGGGCGGTCAGCGAGCCCGTGTAAATGCCGAACGAGCCGGCAGCCCAAGCGTAGTGGATGGTAGCGGCGGAACTGGTAGAGAGCGTGATGCTCGGGGCGGTCACGTACCAGCCTCCCTGACCGTCGGGAGACGCCGGAGTAGCCGTCCGCGTGGTGGTGGGTGCTGGAATCAGGGTCGTGGTCGTCGGGGCCAGCGTGGTCGTCGTGGGCGCCAGCGTAGTGCGTCGTGGGACGGACCGTGGTAGTGGTCGTGGGCGCCAGCGTGGTCGTCGTGGGCCGGACGGTCGTGGTGGTCGTGGGCGCCTGCGTGGTGGTCGTAGCGACCGGGTAGGCCGGCCCATTCAGAGTGACCGACTGGAAGACCAGGTTCTGCGTGGCCGGGCTACCGTAGTCCAACCGCGCGCCGTTGAAGTTGCCGTTGCGGAAGGTGACTCCGTTGGCGCTGCTGCCCCCGAACTGGCGCACGAGGTAGTTGTTGCCCTTGGCCTGGAAGCCGTCCACCAGGATGTTGGTGGGCCTATCGAGCATCAGGATGGCCTGGTCGTACCGGTTGGCACCGATGGCGGTGAGATCGTAGATCTGAATGCCGGTGGCGAGGCTCCCAGCGATGACCATGGGGCTACCGCTCCAGGACGCGTCGGCCAAGACCCGGCGAAAGACCAGTCTGGTGGTGGGAGCGGTGCCGTTGTTGGGGTCGATGTGGAAGGCGTAGCCCGAGGGCTTGGTCAGGCGTGAGGTCCTCGAACGAAGAGTCCTGCACGTTCGCGTTGATGTAGAGGCAGTGGTCGAGGGATAGGCTGCATCCGTGCCCGCCCCTTCCAGGTCGAGCCGGCGGAAGGTCGAATCGTGGACGTCCCCCAGGTAGAGGGGGGCTCGAGTGTGCCGGGCGACGATGTCCTCCACAAGCCAACCGGTGGACAGGTTCCCGCCCCCCAGTTTCATGCCGAACTGGAGATCCTCAAAGCGCAGGTTGCGCAAGGTGCTCGCCTGCATGCCGGAGGTGGAGATCCCGTAGACCCAACTCTGGGGACCGGTCGAGCGCAGGGTGAGGTTCTGCAGGGTGACGTTGCTGAGACCCGACCCGTAGAAGAGGGCGGTGGCCGAGCTCTTGGCCGGCATGGAGAGCACGGTCTGGCCGGCGACCCCGGACACGGTGACGTTGCTCTTCAGGTAGAGGGCCGATTCCACCCGGAAGGTGCCCGCCGGGAAGGTGACGGTGCCGAACGTGCGGGCGGCGGCATCGATGGCCCGCTGGATGGCGGCCGTGTCGTTGGTGCGGCCGTCGCCCGTGGCGCCGTAGGTGCTGACGTCGTAGAACCCCACGGCGCCGGCGTGACTGGGAAACGCTCCGGCGAAGACCGTCGCGACCAGCATCAGTGTCAACACTACCAAGAAGATAAGGTGTAGCGGTGCCGGACGTTGACGGCGGCGAGAATGCTGCGCTCTTGTAGTCTGCACGTGTACCTCCCGATGCAGGGGTCTACTTCAACTTGCGCTGAAGCCTTTAGGGCTCGACCCCGCAAGACTTCGGCAACCCGGCTGACTCCCGACGGGAGTCCCGTGGCTTTGCGGCCCCACCTCGCGGTGGGTGTGCCTTTTCGTGTGGGAGTTCTCGTGAACTGCCCGCGGACTACATGATCAGTTAACGCAGTGGCCGGGTTGGTGTTACGCCATATGAGTCGTCACGAAGAAAGGGCTGCCGGGGATATCGGCTCCTTCACCGGCCTTTCCCTTTACGCAGGGCTGGGGGAAGATCCAGGGGTGTCCGCAGACTGGCGTGCGCCCGGTCTTCGCCCAGTCCTGGAATCGCCTGAACCCCCCGGATCACTGCAAGGGGTTCCATGCAGGCTCCGGCGGCGACCGGAGGCCACCAAGTACAGTCGCAGGGTCGCCACCTTCTCGAGCATCTCCACCGCTCGGCGGTCGGCGGCCTCCGTCTCCTCGTGCAGCAGGCGCTCCAGGGACTCGGTGTAGCTCCAGTCGTTGGGCTGCCTCCTCGGCCAGGGCGGGGAGGTCGGGGAGGTGTTCGATGAGGTGTGGGGGACAGGCGTAGACGGGCGGCATGGGCGCCGCAACGCTATTGAGGATTTCCTAGGAATGTGGCAGTTCCGGCAAGGCGACGATATCGTTGGGCCCATTCAGAGTGACCGACTGGAAGACCAGGTTCTGCGTGGCCGGGCTGCCGTAGTCCAACCGCACGCCGTTGAAGTTGCCGTTGCGGAAGGTGACCCCGTTGGCGCTGCTGCCCCCGAACTGGCGCACGAGGTAGTTGTTGCCCTTGGCCTGGAAGCCGTCCACCAGGATGTTGCTGGGCACTATCGAGCATCAGGATGGCCTGGTCGTACCGGTTGGCACCGATGGCGGTGAGATCGTAGATCTGAATGCCGGTGGCGAGGCTCCCAGCGATGACCATGGGGCTACCGCTCCAGGACGCGTCGGCCAAGACCCGGCGAAAGACCAGTCTGGTGGTGGGAGCGGTGCCGTTGTTGGGGTCGATGTGGAAGGCGTAGCCCGAGGGCTTGGTCAGGCTGAGGTCCTCGAACGAACGAGTCCTGCACGTTCGCGTTGATGTAGATGCAGTGGTCGAGGGATGGTCGCGTCCGTGCCCGCCCCTTCCAGGTCGAGCCGGCGGAAGGTCGAATCGTGGACGTCCCCCAGGTAGAGGGGGGCTCGAGTGTGCCGGGCGACGATGTCCTCCACAAGCCAACCGGTGGACAGGTTCCCGCCCCCCAGTTTCATGCCGAACTGGAGATCCTCAAAGCGCAGGTTGCGCAAGGTGCTCGCCTGCATGCCGGAGGTGGAGATCCCGTAGACCCAACTCTGGGGACCGGTCGAGCGCAGGGTGAGGTTCTGCAGGGTGACGTTGCTGAGACCCGACCCGTAGAAGAGGGCGGTGGCCGAACTCTTGGCCGGCATGGAGAGCACGGTCTGGCCCGCGACCCCGGACACGGTGACGTTGCTCTTCAGGTAGAGGGTCGATTCGACCCGGAAGGTGCCCGCCGGGAAGGTGACGGTGCCGAACGTGCGGGCGGCGGCGTCGATGGCCCGCTGGATGGCGGCCGTGTCGTTGGTGCGGCCGTCGCCCGTGGCGCCGTAGGTGCTGACGTCGAATGCCTCGGAGACCTCGGGGATGGCTCCGTCCTGGGAGGCAGGGGGGAGCGAGGCCGAGACCACTTTGCTCGGGAGGGCCCCGTTGAGATCTGCCCTCCCTCGGTAGATCAATCGAACCACTTGGGAGCGGAGTACCTTCTCGGACCACCGTTCCTCGGTCCACGCCAGGCCCGGGAATGCCGCCAGGACTTCGCCCCTGGTCGCTGTCTGATAGTCGTCCGTCCAGTTGGGGCGTGAGCCGCGCCCGGCGCGTTCGAGAACCAAAGCGACATGGCGGCGCGTCATCGGTTCCCACGGGTGCAGCGCACCATCGTACCCTTCGAAGATTCCGTTCTGTTTGACGTACCACGCCGCCTTCCACAGTTCCGAATCGGAGCTGCCAACATCGTAGAACGCGCTATCGCCCGAAGCCGACCCCCTCGTCGTAGGCAAAATGCCACCGATAAGCAGCAGGACAACGAGCCCCACTGCGATCAGATACCCGCGTTGCACCGACCGTTGACTGCTTGCCATGTGCCGGTTCTCCTTCCCTCCGTCCCGTGCCTGCTGGCCTTGTCGGCCAGACCAGGCGGCACCTTATCCGAGGTGAGAACCGGCTACAATAGCCACGCATGTCTCTCATCTTTTCGCTATGGAGCATATGAAGCTACTACAGCGACCGTAGCATTGTCGACTCCAGGATGTTAATCGTTGTTGTCACTTGCGTATGCGTAGGGTGTCGCTTCTATTATAATTCTATAATTAGTAGTTGGATCTCTTCTTGCCAGGCTTCTTCGGACTTAGGGTCTTTTCGTCCTCGGGACGAACTCCATCGTAATGTATTGTCGTCTTCCGAGAGGTTGTGTCGGGCCTTGGGCACTCGTCTGGTAGTTGGGAAGCCGAAGGCTCGCAATTGCGGAGAACCATTAGCTTCGGCATTGACACGCGTCACGAACGTCCCCTCAGTCCCCAAGGATTCTGTCTGGTGGCCGGCCCCCACCGGCGACACTGTGACCCCCGAGATGCCGAGTCAGGCTCCGCTCGAGACGCCAACGTCTGCTTCATGTCAACAGCACCCTGAAATGAACCCCTGTGCATCATGCGGGTTCCAGTGCTCGATGCAACACTCTCCAACGATCAGAACGTGTGCATGGGTCGCAGAGGACGCAAGAGACGGCTTCATCTGGAAGACGAGTACTGGCAGTTCATCCTTGCCCGGCGCCGGCACCGTGGAACCGTGCCGGCGTGTCGGCATCACTCGCAAGACCGGTTGCCGCTGGCGCAAGGAGCGCGGTGGCATCGCCCCGGTGCGTCCGGTCGAGGCCGAGCATTCGATTCGGTACCTCTCGCTACTCGAGCGGCAGCGCATCGCGACCCTGCGCGCCCGGGGTGAATCGGTGCGCTCAATCGCCCGTGCGCTGGGGCGCGCAGCGTCGACGGTGAGCCGCGAGCTTGTTCGCAACCTCGCGCCGTACGACCGCGGCGTCTACGATGGCGACCTCGCCCACGCCCGGGCTCGATCCCGGGCGAGACGGTCCCGGCCCGGGAAGCTCAAGCTCGACGCGGAGCTGAGGGAGCTCGTCGCCGACCACCTGGTCATGGACTGGTCGCCGGAGCAGATCGCCGCGTGGCTACGCCAAACCTACCCGGCGAGGCCACACTGGCACCTCTGCCACGAGACCATCTACCAGGGCCTCTACGCGCCGGCGCTCTCGGGGCTCGCACGCACGCTCACAAAGCGCCTGCGCACCGGGAGACCGCTGCGTCAGAGGCGGCGCCGGCCGGCCGTGCGCACCCCGCGATTCAAAGCCTCCTCGCAGCTGATCGACGAGCGCTCCTCGGCGGCGGCCGGCCGAGTGCGGCTCGGGGACTGGGAGGGAGACCTCATCGTCGGGCGCCAGCACAGGTCCGCGATCGGCACCCTGGTCGACCGGCACTCTCGCCTGGTGCGCCTCGTGCATCTTCCCGCTGGCCACGGCGCCGATGCGGTCTGTGTTGCGCTGCGCAGCACGTTCGGAGCGATGGCGGTTTCCGAACGGAGGACGCTGACCTGGGACCAGGGTCCCGAGATGGCGGCCCATGACGGCATCGGGGGACTCCTCGACAAGGGCGTCTTCTTCGCCCACCCTGGCGCCCCGTGGCAGCGCGGCACCTACGAGAACACCAACCGTCTGCTGCGCCAGCACTCCCCCAAGGGCAGCGACCTCTCCCGGCACGCGCCGCAGGAACTGCGAGCGGTCGAGGAGTTGCTCAACCACCGTCCGCGCAAGGGCTTGGGGTGGCGCACGCCAGCAGAGGTTCACCACAATGCGCTACGCTCGTACGAGGCCTGAGTGTTGCGACGATGCCTGGAATTCACCCTGGAACCCCGCATTGCTGGAAGGGGGTCAGTTTCGCATTGCTGGCGACATTCAAGTGGTCGGCGTGAACGGCGCGGTCCTGGAGCTGCTGGCACGCCGCGGTGAGTGGCTTCTCTGCTGAGCGTGGACGGCGACGGGGGCAGGTGCCCCAAGCCTTGCCGGCCGCGTCCCCGCCTGCCGAGCTGCTCGCAGAAGCACGAGCCTCGCGCGGCGAGCTTCACGCGTGGCTGTCGCGGGAGTAGGACACAGAGATGCTGTGGCGTATGACGTACTGTCGGACGAAGGGCCGTGCCACCTGCCGCACGACCTGCACCGGGCCGCGCCAGAGGAAGCCGCACGGCGACGCCCCCGGCGCCGTTCGATGGTCCGTATTTTCGTGTACCACCGTGAAGGACTGAGGCCGTGCGAAGGGTAGGAATCCCCTCATAAGAGAGGGAAGATAAGGCTGATTGGGAAAGCCGACGTGGGGATTCGAACCCCAGACCTGCTCATTACGAGTGAGCTGCTCTACCAACTGAGCTACGTCGGCACGGACGACTCGGGCGTCCGACCGGACGGCCGGAGCGCCGTAGTAGTGTAGAGGCTGCCTCAGAGGATGGCAAGAGAGGTCGGTCCAAGCGACTGCCCGCCGCCCTGCAGCTGTCGTGCGGTGCCGCCCTCATGTCGGAGTCCGCCGTCCGTTCGCCGACCGGCGGCGGCGCAACGGCCCGGTGCCGACCCGCCAGCCCCCTACCAGACCGCCACCGCGTAGAGGACCCCCAGCACGAGCAGCAGGTTCGAGTAGGCCAGGATGATGAAGAAACGGACCGGGCGCGGGGTGGGCTGCTCGGCGCCGCCGGCGATGACGGGGAAGCGGTCCAGGACCTCCAAGCCGTGCGGAGCGCCGGCCATGACGCTGGTCAGGTCCTGCCAGGCATCGTGCCGCCGGGCGTGACGGCCGTCCCGCCACAGCTTGCTCTCGGTCACGTCGTAGACCTTGCCGCTGTAGGAGAAGGTGATGCGACCGCCCTCCTTGAGGTGGTCGTGGGCGGCGACGGGATGGCCGGCCTCGGTGTCCGCCAGGCGCTTCAGGCGCGGGTTCACCACCAGGGTGACGAACGTGGCCACCGACGCCAACAGCAGGTAGAGCACCACCTTGACCAGGAGGACTCGGCCCCAGTGGGTGTCGGTCAGGGTGCCCAGGTCGGGGATGGCATGGAGGGTGAGCAGCACGCCGGAGATCCCCAGTACGACGATGGAGGGCCACGCCAACTTGAGGTAGCCGCTGGGGATGCCCCGGCCCGCGATGCGGGGGGACTGCACCAGGTGGACGAAGATGATCGCCCCCAGCCACGCCACCATGGACACCAAGTGGGCGAACAGGAGCAGCGAGCGAAGCCAGGACGGCATCCCCAGCAGGGCCGATGTGCCGCCAGTGCCCCCTCCGGTCGCCCCACCGCGGACCGCCGCCCTCGCCGCCAGCGCCGCCGCCCGCCGTGCCTCGCGGTCCCGCCGCCAAGGGTGGAGCTGGTCACCGTCTGACCAGGCGTCCCGCCGCCGGACGTCGTCTCGGTGGGGAGGCGGTTGCCGTTCGCCCGGAAGGCGTCACCTTGGGCGGTGAGCGGGCCCCCCGGGGTGACGTGGCAGTAGGTGCAATCCTTGCCGGTCTGCTGAGCGAACTCGGTGGTCGCGCGGCCGGTCGCTGGGAAGAGGAGAAGCCCCGACAGCGCCAACACCATGCCCAGGAGCAACAGCGAGCCTCTCCCCCAACGAGCTCCGTTCACGCGCGCCCCTTTCGTCAGGCTGGTCGGCCGGGTCGTCGCGCGACGCCCGTCCGCTGAGTCTAGCGAAGCAACCGGTCGAAGGTGAAGCGCTCGGCGAGGCCTGCGGTCGCCCTCAGAGGGAGCGGGAAGCGCTACTCCCCCGAGGAACCGGCGGAGGCCTGCCCGCCGCCCGGGCGGCGACGCCGCCGGCGGGACCGCGAACGACGGCGGCCGCCGCCGGCCGTCCCGGCTGCTCCGCGTCGCCGGTGGCGACTGGCGGCGCCAGCCTGGTCCCTCGTCCGAGTCGCCTGCGGGGGCCGGCTCAGGAGAGGATGCGTCGGCGGACTCCGGCTGCGCGGCGGGTTGGGCGTCGAGCGAGGGACCGGCTTCCGTCGAGACATCCGCCGCCTCGGCGCACTCCTCCACCGGCAGGTAGTCGGCCTCGCCGGCGGTCGGCAGCGGGGCGGGCAGGCACTCGGCGGCTTCTTCGACGGTGCTCGAGGCCCGGCAGGGAGCGCCTCCGCAGCTGCATCCGCCGATCGGCTCCTCCACCACGCTGCCGTCGGCCAGGCGGATGGTGAGCGAATCCTTGGGCACGCGGTAGCCGATCACCACGCCCTCGCCGTGACCGCAGTCCACCGGGGTGCCGCAGCGGGGGGCCTCCTTGCGGAAGGCCACGTACTGCTCCTGCTCGTACTTCAGGCAGCACATCAGGCGGCCGCAGAGGCCGGAGATCTTCATGGGGTTGAGCGGCAGGCTCTGTTCCTTGGCCATGCGGATGGAGACCGGCTCCTGGTCGCCCTGGAAACGCGTGCAGCAGAGCGCCCGGCCGCAGGGACCCAGGCCCCCGACCATCCGCGCCTCCTCGCGCGCCCCGATCTGGCGGAGCTCGATGCGGGTCTTCAGGGTGCGGGCCAGGTCGGACACCAATCCCCGGAAATCCACGCGCTCCTCGGAGAAGAAGCTGAACAGGATCTTGCCGCCGCCGAAGAGCACCTCGGCGTCCACCAGCTTCATGTCGAGCCCGTGATCGGCGATGAGCTTCCGGCAGGCCTGCAGGGCCTCCTGGCGAAGCTCCTCGTTGTCTCTCAACATGACGCGGTCCTCGTCGGTGAGGGCGCGGACCACGCTCTTGAGCGGGCCGGTGAGCTCCTCGCGGGGGACGTCCTGGGAGAAGCTGACGACTTCGCCCACCTCCTGCCCGCGCTGGGTGGGGACGACCACCTGCTCGCCCCGGGAGAGGGCCAGGGAGCCGGCATCGTAGGAATAGACTCGGCCGCCGTTATGGAACACGACGCCCACGACATTGGGCATTAGGCGAGGATCTCCTTCGTGGTGAGGACCAGGTCCGTGAGCGCAAGACGCGCATCGACATTATAGCGGAAGCGCTCCTGGGCCCTCTTCACGGCGGCGAGCACCTCCAGGTAGACCGGCACGAGACCGGGAAAGGCCGCCTCCTGCAGCTCGAAGAGGTAGTCGTGGTTGAGCACGGCCTCGTCGGCGCCCAGGGCGGCGCAGGCCAGGTCCCGGTACCAGCCGGCGAAGGTCTCGAGGATCTCCCGGTAGGCGTCGGTGGCCGCTCGGCGCTTCTCGCGCTTCAGGCGGAGGTCGTGCGCCTTCTCGATGCGGGCCCGGCTGCGGGCGTCGGGCGCCCACTCCAGGTCGCGGTCGCGCTGGGCCTCCAGGGCGGCGAAGCGGGATTCGCCCCAGCGCTCGACCGAGCGCAGCATCTCGTCCAGCAACCCGCGGAGGTCCACGGCGGAGGCCTGGGGCAGCTCGCGGGCCCAGCCCAGCAGCAGGCCCCGGCGCTCGCGGGCGGCGGGGTCGGCGGCCAGCTCGCGGGCCCGGGTCAGATCGCCCTGGGTCACGCGGGCGAAGGCGGTGGCGTCGAGCTCGGAGAGCCCGTACTCCTGCCTCAGCGCCGCGACCACCGCCCGGACCGGCGTGCGCACGAAGGGGATGCGCTGGCAGCGGGAGACGATGGTCTCGAGCAGCTCCTCGGGGGAGCTTGAGACCAGGATGAAGTGCGCGTGCGGCGGCGGTTCCTCGAGGGTCTTGAGGAAGGCGTTGGCCGCCTCCTTGTTCATCGCCTCCGCCTCCAGCAGGATGGTGGCTCGGGCCTTCGCCTCGAACGGGCGCAGGGCCACCTCCCGGTTGATCTCCCGGATCTGGTCGACGGTGAGGACGCTGCCCGTGGGCGCCACCAGCTCCACGTCGGGATGAATGCCCTGCCGCACCCGCCGGCACTCGGGACACTCGCCGCAGCCGTCCTCCGGGCAGACGATCCCCGCGGCCAGGTCCAGCGCCGCCGACACCTTGCCCACGCCCGGCGGACCGGTGAGGAGGTAGGCGTGGGCCGCGCCGGTGGCGAGCGAGCGGCGGAGCAGCGAGACGGCCCGCTCCTGCCCGACGATGTCAGCGAAGAGGGGCATGGAAGAAGTCTAGCGGGCGGGAGGGACGGACGCGCCGAAGAGACCCAGCTCCTCGTCCACGACCGCGCGGACCTGCTCGTGCACCTGCTCGACGGTCCCCTCGCCGTCGATGGCGCGGATGCGGTGGGGATGGTCGGCGATGAGGCGCCGGTAGCCCGCGGAGACGCGGGCGAAGAAGGCGTCGTCCTCCTCCTCCAGGCGGTCGTGCTCCTGCCCGGTCCGCGCCCGCCGGGTCTCCTCCCCGATGACGAACACCAGGGTCAGGTCGGGAAAGAGGCCGTCGGTGCCCCAGACGTTCAGCATCATGATGTTGTCCGCGCCCAGCTCGCGCCCGAAGCCCTGGTAGGCCAGGGAGGAGTCCAGGAAACGGTCGCAGAGGACGGTCCGGCCGGCCTGCAGGGCGGGGCGGAGCACCTCCTGCACCAGCTGTGCCCGAGCCGCCGCGTAGAGCAGCGCCTCCGCCTGAGGGGACATGCCGCGGTGCTGGGTGTCCAGGAGGGCCTCCCGCACCCGTTCGCCCACGGCGGTGCCGCCCGGTTCGCGGGTGACCAGGACGTCGTGGCCGGCCGCGCGGAGCTCCTCGGCGAGGAGGGCCAGCTGCGTGGTCTTGCCGCTGCCGTCGATCCCCTCGAAGGTGATCAAGAGCCCGGGCGTGCCGCTGCCCATGCCCGCCAGCACCTCGTCGCCCAGGGAGACGTCCTCGGTCGCCAGCCGTTCCCAGCGGTCATCGGCCGCCGCCCCCCGCCGCGCGGCGCGCAGTCGTCCGGGACGGGACCGCCGGTCGGCGGACTAGCCAAAGATGCTGTGCCAGAGGTCTTTGAAGAACGACTGGATGGACTCCCAGATCCCCTGGGTCTGCTCGCTGGTGAGGCCGATCTTGGTGCCGAAATCCTTCAGCTGCTTCTGCAGGGTGCTCGGGTCGATGTTGAGCTTCTGCACGTCGACCAGGATCTGGGTCAGCTGGTCGATCTGCGTCTGGGTCAGGTTGAGGTTGAGCTCGTTGGAGATGTTGACGATCACCTGCTGGATGGAGACCCGGTCCTTCAGGCCCTTGTCCACCACCTCCTGCTTCGCCCGCTTCATCAGCTCGGCGACCTTGTCCTGGTTGCCCACCTGTTCGCCGACCTTGGCCGTCTCCACCATCTCCTTGGCGGCCGTGCTCTTGGCCTGCTCGGAGATGGGCTTGCCGGTGGCCTTCTCGAAGGCTTTGAAGATGCCGGTCAGGGCCGCCGTGCCCGAGACGTCGAAGGGCGCGGCCGCGTAGACGTCGGCGTCCTTCACCCCGGCCGTCACCATGGCGTTGGCGTAGGTCTGCTGGGTGATGTAGGTGATGTGCTGGGTCTGCACCTTGATGCCCGAACCGTCCGACTTGGTCTTGACGTACACGCTCGAGATGGCCCGCGTGCCGATCTGCTGGAGGGGGACCAGGCCCTGGAGGGCGTCCCGCTCCTCCTGGTTGGTCACGGTCAGCACGGACGTGTCATTGCGGTTGACGCCGAAGAGGTCGAGCATCTGCTGCTGCTGCGCGTTGGTGAGGTTGGCCCCCAGCGTGACGACGACCGTGTCCTTCGCGAAGGCGGGGGCGGCCGCCACCAGCAGGACCAGCACGATGGCCGCCAGCAGGAGTCCGAGTCGCCGCCGGCGCGGGTGCGTTGCTCCGTTCATCTAGCTCTCCTCCTCGGTCCCTTCACCGGCGGCGACCGCGGCGGCGGCCGGCGCGCCTGCGCTCGGGTGCGGGCCGCCCGCGGCTTCGCGGCGGCCGCCTTGGGCTTGGCTTTGGCGCCGGCCGTCTTGGCCTTCGGCTTGGCCGCGGTCTTGGTGGTGGTCTTGGCCTTGCTCTTCGCCGCCGCCTTGGTCTTCGTCGTGGCCGCGCGGCGTCCTTTGGCCGGAGCCGCGCCGTCGCCGCCGTCGCTCCCCGCCTCAGCGGCGGCCGCGGCCTTGGCGGCGGCCGCCGCCTCGCGCGCCTGCCGCTTCTCGCGGTAGTCGGCCTTGGTGGGGCAGTCCGGGTCCACGCAGAGGATCCAGGGCCGCTTCCCGCCCAGGATCTTGATGCGCGGGCTGCCGCACTGCGGGCAGGTCTCGTTCAGGGCGATGATGTCGCCCCGCTGGGGCAGCGGATAGGTCTGGTCGCACTCGGGGTAGCCCTCGCAGCCCACGAAGCGCTTGCGGCTGGCCTTCGAGCGGATGATGCGCAGCTTGTTCACGTGGCACTTGGGGCACTCGCCCAGGATCTTGTCGTCGATGATGCCTTCGACGATCTTGGCCGCCACCTGCTCGCGGTTGTCCTCCAACGACTGGTAGGCGTCGCGCAGCAGCTCGCGCGAGATGGTCACCACCTCGTCCTTGGTCATCTCCCGCTCGGAGATGCGGTCCATGTCCAGCTCGAGCTGGGCCGTCATGTCGGCCGAGGCGATGCGGGGGGCGTACTCCTGCAGGGCCTCCGCCATCTTGATGCCGGTCTCGGTGGGCTCGATGGGGTTGCCGTGGATGTAGCCCCGGTCGTAGAGGTTCTGGATGATGTTGTGCCGGGTCGCCTTGGTGCCCAGGTTGTGCTTCTCCATCAGCTCGATCAGGGGGCCCTGGCCGTAGCGTCCGGGGGGCTGCGTCTCCTTGCCGTCCAGGTACTTCTCCACCAGGTCGGCGCGGTCGCCCTCGGTCAGGTGGGGCAGCTCGGCGTCCTTCTGGCGGGAGTACGGGTAGTAGGCGAGCCACCCGGGCTTGAGGATACGGCTGCCGCGCAGGAAGAAGGGCTCGGCGTCGATGTCGAAGTCGATGCGGTTGGACTCGGAGACGGCGTCGTCGGCCAGCGTGGCCAGGAAGCGGCGGACCACCAGCTCGTAGACCTTCCACTTGCGGTCGTCCAGCGCTTCGCGCCGGGCGGCGCCCGTGGGATAGATGGGCGGGTGGTCGGTGGTCTTCTTGCCCCCGCGGCTCGGCTGCAGCTTCGGCCGGTCCAGCAGCTCGGCGGCCTCCTTGCCGAAGGGGCTCGAGCGCAGCTCGGTGAGGATCTCCCGCAGGTCGAGGGAGTTGGGGTAGACCGTGTTGTCGGTCCGCGGATAGCTGATGTACCCGTCCATGTAGAGGTCCTCGGCCGCGCGCATGGCCGAGGAGGCGCTCATCCCCAGCGCCGTGGCCGCGCTGGTGAAGCTGGTGGTGCTGAACGGCGCCGGGCGGGGCACCTTCTTCTCCGAGCGCTTCGACCTGGGTGACCGAGCCCGGCCCCCGCAGCTTCTCGAAGACCTCGCGGGCCCGGGCCTCGTCCAGGAAACGTTCCTCCTTATGGACGCGCGGAGAACGCCTCGCCCTGAGCGGTGAGGTCCACCCGGACCACCCAGTACGGTTCGGGCACGAAGGCGCGGCGCTCCTTCTCGCGGGCGACGACCAGCGCCAGGGTGGGGCTCTGCACCCGGCCCACGCTGAGGAACTGGCTGCCCAGGCGGGAGGTGGCCAGGGAGACGAACCGGGTGAGCGTCGCCCCCCAGATCAGGTCGATGTCCTGCCGGGCTTCCCCGGCCCGGGCCAGCGGTTCGGACAGGTGGTCCAGCGAGGCGAAGGCCTCGTTGATCTCGTGCGGGGTCAGCGCGGAGAACCGGGCCCGCCGCACCGAGCGGAGCAGCTGCTCGTTCTCTCCGGCGGCGATCTCCTGGGCTTCCAGGCCGATCAGCTCGCCCTCGCGGTCGTAGTCGGTGGCGATGACCAGGCGAATCCGCCTGGACGGCCAGCTTCCGCACCGCCCGGACGACGCTCTTGGCGGTCTCGCCCTTGATCAGGGGCGCGTCGATGAGGTCGCGGGGCTCCACCTTGCGCCAGTCGGCGTACTCGGCGGGGAACTCCACCTGCAGGACGTGGCCCTTCAGGCCGACGGCGACGTTCTCCACGCCGTCCTTGTCGGTGAACAGGTAGTACGGCACCTTGAGGAAGCTCTCCACGCGAGGCTTCCCCACGGCCAGGATCGTCGCGATCTTCTCGGCGACGTTGTTCTTCTCGGAGATGATGAGACGCACGAGGCGCTCCTAAAGATCGGTGTCACTCAGCGCCGGCCTCCCTGGGCCGAGCGCCGCGTAAGGATACCCCCGACGGCGCGCATTGCAACTGGCCCGACGGGCGAGGCGGGACGGGAGGAGGCCGCCGACAGGGCCGCGGAGGTCAGTCCTCCAAGGCCTCCTCGAGGGTGCTGTGGATGCGAAAGACGTTGTCGAACCCGGTGATGCGGAACATCTTGGCGATGTGCGGATGGTCCACGACCAAGCGCAGGTCGCCGCTCTCCGCCCGGATCTGCCGCAGACCTCCGACCAGGACGCCCAGCGCGGTGGAATCCAGGAAACCCACCGGACGCAGGTCGATGATCACGGTCTTGTGGCCCTCGGCCACGGCCTCCGCGATCGCGTCCTTCAGCTGCGGAGCGGTGTAGACGTCGAGCTCGCCCTTGGGCTCGATGACGATCGCGTCCCCGGTGACGGCGGTGTTGATGATGACGTCCATGAAGTGTCTCGGCCCTTTCCCCGTTCCCGCCCAGGTCCGCCGACGGGCATGCTGCCCAATCCGACCGATACGCGGGACGCGGCTACTTGGTAGTGGTACCCGTGGTCGAGCCGGCCGTGGCCGTCGTCTCGGTCGCTGCGGTCATCTGGGCCAGCTCGGACTTGATGGTAGCCGCCATGTCCCCCTCGGGGGCCAAGGCCAGGTACCGGTTCCAGGCCAGGATGGCCGCCTTGGTGTTGCCCGCGCCCCGCTCGGCCACGCCCAGCCGGAGGAAGGCGTCGGCGTTGTTGGGCTCGAGCGCGGTCGTCTTGTTCAGCACCCGGGCCGCCGAACCGTAGTCGCGGACGGTGTCGCTCAGGTACAGCGTCGCCAGGCGCAGCTGGATGTCAACCCGGGTCGGCGCCACCTCGGTCGCCCGTTCCAGGTAGGGAGCAGCCTTCGCCGGAGCGTCCAGCTGCTCGTACTGGGTGGCGATGCCCAGGAGGGCCGTGAGGTCCTTGGGATTCGTCGCCAGCGTCGCCTCGTACGTCTTGATCTGGTCGGTGCTGCCGCCGGAGTTGGCGGTCTTGTTCCCGCCGAAGACCGACCCCCACAGGTCGCCCAGGCCCCCGAGCCCGCTGCCCACTCCCAGGAAGACGAAGCTCAGCCCGAAGATCAGGGCCATGCCGGCGGCCATCACCTTCGCCCATCGGTCGATCCGTTTTCTATCGAGAAGCACGAGCCATGTCTCCTTGCTCGACGGCTTTGTAGTCGTGGGCCGCACGGCCCGGACGGCCGCGACCTACGGATGGAGGCGGCCACAGACGATTATGCCGCATGAGAGTGACCGGCACCAGGCGTGGGCGTCCCGGGTCGAACGTCCGGGAGCGTCCCGGCGGCCGGCCGCCTACCCTCGCAGCTTCTGACGCACGGCGTCGGACTCGGCGGTGACGAGCGCGCGATCGACGCCCAGAAACACCTTCTTGTCGTACACCACGCGGCCGTCGATCATCGTGAAGAAGACTTCCTCCTGGTTCGCCCCGTACACCAGGGCCGACACCGGGTCGTCGATGGGCGCGAACTGGCTGTGCTCCATGTCGACCGCGATCAGATCGGCCCGTTTCCCCACCTCCAGGCTGCCCACCTGGTCCTGCAGCCCCAGCACGCGGGCCCCGCCCATCGTCGCCATCGTCAGCGCCTGCTGCGCGCCGAAGCAGCTCCTGGACTCCTTTCTCACGCGGTAGAGGAAGATCGCCATGCGCATCTCGTCGAACATGTCGAGGATGTTGTTCGTCGCCAGGCTGTCCGTGCCCAGTCCCACGCGCAGCCCGGCCGCGAGGAAGTCCTCCAAAGGCGCGATGCCGCAGCCCAGCTTGGCGTTGGACTTGGGGCAGTGGACCACGGCCACGTCGTACTTCTTGAGCACGTCGATGTCGGAGGGCGAGGCCTGCACGCAGTGGATGGCGATGGCGTCCCCGTCCAGCGCGTCCCACTGCTCCAGGTACTTGATGGGGCTGGTGCCGGTCGGCATCCACATCAAGTGCTCCCAGCCGGCCAGCTCCCGGAAATCGTGAGCCAGCACGCCCGCGCCGTTCCGCACGAAGGTGACCTCTTCCCGCGACTCGGCCACGTGCATGGCCACCTTGAGGCCGCGTTCCATGGCGAAGGCATTCAGCGCTCGATAGAGGGGTCCCGACACCGTGTAGGGCGCATGGGGCGAGAGACCGATCTGCACCAGGTCGCCCGCGAGCGCGCGCAGTTCCCCGATCCGGCGTTCGACGTGGGCGAGGGTCCGGCCGATCCGGCTGTCGTCCATGCCGAAGGCCTCGAGGAACGCGTAGGCGCGCAGCCCGAAGAGGTTGGCGGCCGTGACCGTCGCCTCCCCGTCGGAGACGGTGTCGGCGATGGTAGTGATGCCCGACCCGACGCACTCCATGGCCCCCAGGCGGGCGGAGGCCGCGTACTCCTCCGGGCCCAGAAGGGAGCGGCTCTTCATGAACCGCAGCATCCACTGCCCG
The DNA here is from genome assembly GCA_963796315.1 of uncultured Actinomycetota bacterium. Lineage (GTDB taxonomy): Bacteria > Actinomycetota > Thermoleophilia > RBG-16-64-13 > RBG-16-64-13 > CAWCLH01. Next base: position 277,054 of record CAWCLH010000019.1, on the reverse strand, counting down.
AAGTCGCAGTCGTCGAAGAGACCCCGGTAGACCGAGTACTCCAGGTGCACGTGGGCGTTGACGAAGCCGGGCAGGAGGATGGCGTGATGGAAGTCTCGGACCTCCTCGTCCGGATGTCGGCGCCGCACCTCGGCGGCCGGTCCGAAGTCGCTGATCTCGCCTCCCTGGACCCGCACAGCGCCATCGTGGATCGGCGAACTGGACACCGGCAGGACCCATTCGGCCTGGAAGATCATCGGCGCTCCTTCTGTCCCGGTCTACCCCGACGGCGGCACGTCCCCGTCCCAGGGAGGCGGACGGATCGGTCCATTCTAGCGGAGGGGGGGACACGGGGAAATGGGCGCCGCTGGTATAGTGGCCGAGCCCGTACGAAGGGGGAGCGAGTGGGGCCGACGAACCAGGAGAAGCACGAGGAGACCTACCGGGCCGCCGAGGATGCCCTCCGCGGGGCCGACCCGGCCCGCCTGGCCCAGAGGGCCGGACTGGAGTGGGTCCCGGGCGAGTCGGAGGGGGTCGGAAGCCTCATCGTGCCGGCCTTCGGTGGGGTGGCCCGCATCGACTGGCCGGACCTGACCTTCCGGGCCGAGCATCCCCTGCTGCAGACCTTCCCCTGGCGGCTGATCGCGCTCCACTACCTGGCGACCGCCACCGGCAGCGAGCCGGCAGAGGACTGGATCGGCTACCGGGAGATCCCCGACGGCCTCTTCTACGCCAACACGGTCACCCGCGAGGTGGAGCAGCCCCTGGCCGCCGCCTTCGGGGAGTCTGCCGAGGCCTTCCTGGCGGCCGGCCGCCCGCTGGGCGGGCGGCCGGCCGACCTGGCCGACGTCGCCCTGGTGTTCCACCCGCTCCCCCGGGTGCCGATGGTGCTGGCCCTCTGGCTCGCCGACGAGGAGTTCCCGGCGAAGGCCAAGGTCCTCTACGAGCGGAGCGGCGCCCGGAACCTGCCCCTCCAGGACCTGCGCATCCTGGCCGACCTGCTCTGGTCCGCGCTCAAGCGGGAGCGGAGCAGCGCCGAAGGCGGGTCCGCGACACCCGCACCGCCGGCCTCGCCCGCGGCCGGCGCTGGAGGCGGGTCCGCATCGCCGGATCCGCAGGGCGCACCGCCGGCCTCGCCCGCGGACTGACCCTCCCCGTGACCGCGGTCCAACCGACACCCCTGGGCGTCGTCGCCGGCGGCCACCCGGCCACGGCGGAGGCGGGCGCCGCGGTGCTGCGCGCGGGCGGGAATGCCGCCGACGCGGCGGTGGCCGCCGTCTGCGCCTCGATGACGGCGGAAGCCTCCCTCACCGGCCTGGGCGCCGGCGGCTTCGCCCTCGTGCGCACCCCCGACGGCGCCGCCGAGTTGCTGGACTTCTTCGTCTCCGCCAGCGGGCAGGGCAGGAGCGACGCGGACCTGGCCGAGCGCGCCGTCATCCACCCCTACGAGGTGCCGTTCAAGGCCACCACCCAGGTGTTCCACGTGGGTCCGGCCTCCTGCGCCATCCCCGGCATCGTGCCCGGGCTGGCCGCCCTGCACGGCCGGCACGGGCGCCTGCCGCTGGCCGACGCCATCGCCCCGGCGGTCCGCCTCGCCCGAGACGGGGCCGTCCTCGTCCCCCAGCAGGACTACCTCCACGACATCCTCGAGGGACTGCTGACCGGCACCCAGGGGATGGCCCAGATCTTCGCCCCGCGCGGTTCCCTACTGCGCGCCGGGGACCGCGTGCGGGTGCCGGGACTGGCCGAGGCGCTGGAGACCTTCGGCCGCGACGGCGCGGAACCCTTCACCCACGGCGCCTACGCGGCCCGGATCACCGAGTTCATGGAGAGACGAGGGCGGCCTGATCACCGCGGAAGACCTCCGAGGCTACGAGGTCGCCCTTCGCGACCCGGTCTCCATCCCCTACCGGGGCCGGACCATCCTGACCAACCCACTGCCCAGCTCCGGGGGCACGCTGATCGCGTTCACGCTGGCCCTGCTGGACCGCGTGCCCCTCGCCGGCCTCGACGGCGAGACCCTGGCCCGGGCCCTCGTCACCGCGTTCGCCGCGACCGAGCGGGCCCGCGACGAGGTCTTCAACCTTCGCATGGGCGAGCCCGGTTTCGCCGAGGCCTTCCTGGAGCGCGCCCACGTGGAGCGGTACGGCTCGCGGGCCAAGCCGGGAGGGGTCGGGAGCACCACCCACGTCGCCGTCATCGACCGGGACGGGCTGGCCGTGTCGCTGACCTCCTCCTGCGGCTCGGGCTCCGGGGTGGTGGTCGAAGGCACGGGCATCATCATGAACAACATGATGGGCGAGCGCGACCTCAACCCGGGAGGCTTCTTCAGCCTGCCGCCGGGAGCCCGGCTGACCTCCATGATGGCGCCCACCATCGCCTGCGGCGGCCCTCCCCCTGACGGCGAACTGATCGCCCTGGGCAGCGCGGGGAGCGAGCGCCTGCGCTCGGCCATCACCCAGGTGCTGGTCAACATCATCGACCGCGGCCTGCCGGCCCAGGAGGCGGTGGACGCACCCCGGCTGCACCTCCCGCCCTCCACCGAGCAGCCGACCGTGGTCCAGCTGGAGCCCGGGCTGCCGGACGGCGTCGCGCCAGAGCCTGCGGGCCGACGGCCATCCCATCAACGCCTGGCCGGTCCGCGACCTCTACTTCGGCGGCGTCCAGGTGGCCGCCCGCCTCTCCGGCTCCGGCGGCACCCATTTCGACGGCGGCGGGCGATCCCCGTCGAGGCGGGGTGGCCATCTTCGCCTGACCGGGCGCTCGGCGCCGGCTCGCGCTCGCCCGACCGTGGCCGCCCTCCGCCCGGCCTGCCTCGCCGCTGTGGCCGCCCGTCGCGTCCGCGGGGACTCACTGCCCGGCCGAGGCCCCGCGGTCGGGGCCGCTCCTGCTGGGTATACTAGAAGGTACCTTTTCGTCGAGCAGGGGAGACGAAAGCACCTCATGCCGTCCCGCAAGCTACGCCGTAACCTTCTGGCCCTCTTCGCCATGCTGCTCTGGGTGGGCCTGGTGCTCTACCCCGACCCCCGCGTCTTCACGACCTCGGTCGGCCGACTGATCCGGCCGCCCATCGACGCCCAGGCGGTCCGAGGGCTGGCGGCCACCCTCCCCAACGATCCGCACGCCATCGAGCGCTTCTCCATGGGCTACGTGCGCTACGCCTCCGCCTGGGACGTCTACCACCAGCCCTGGTACTTCCCCACCGTCAAGGAGGTCCTACGGGACCGCGCCGGCGACTGCCAGGCCCAGGCCCTGCTCATGGCCAGCCTCATGAAGGCCAAGGGCCTGCCCTTCACGCTGCGCTACTCGTTCGACCATGTCTGGGTGGACTACCCGGGCCGGCAGGTGACCTCGACGCTGACCGATCCCGGCACGGCCTTCGTCTCCGGAGGGGGCAAAGGGTGGTTCGCCAGCCTGCCCGACAAGTTCCCCATCCGCGACATCGTGGACCAGCGGGTGGCCTTCCACTGGTACCCCATGCCGGCCGACCGCAAAGGGGCGCTCCTGGTGGGAGTGATGGCCCTCTTCCTCGCGGGTGGCTTCCTGCCGTCCCGTCTGCTTCGACTGCCCGGCCGGGACCGCTCTCCGCGACCGCGGGACCTGGAGACCAGCCGCAGCTGACCCGTACGAGACGACGGGCCCTCCGAGGAGGGCCCGTCGTGGGTCTCATCTCTTGGGCACGCCGGCCGCCGGACCGGGCGTGCCGATCACCCGAAGAAGTTGCCGAAGGCGCTGATGGCGGAGTTCCAGACGCCCATGGGCACGATGCCGATGATCAGCACGCCCGCCGCGCAGAGCGCGAGGGAGGCGGCCATGGAACCGGCGATGGGCTCGCGGGTCGCGAACTCCTCCTCCGGCTCGCGGAAGAACGAGTACATGACCACCCGCAGGTAGTAGAAGGCGGACACGGCGCTGAAGATGACGGCGATCGACGGCCAGCCAGGTCAGGTCCGCGCGCACCACCGCGTTGAACAGGTAGAACTTCCCGATGAAGCCGGCCGTGCCGGGGATCCCCGTCAGCGAGAACATGAACAGGGCCAGCAGCACGGCCGCCCAGGGAGAGCGCCGCCCCAGCCCGGCGATGTCGGACAGACTGTAGTCGAACTTCTCCGGCTCCTGCGCCTTGAGGTAGGCCAGGATCCCGAAGGCGCCCAGGTTCATGAAGGTGTAGGCCGCCAGATAGAGCAGGATGGCCTGGCCGGCCAGCTGATCGATCCCCTGACCCAGCGCGGTCAGGCCGGCGAGCAGGTAGCCCACGTGGGCGATGGAGGAATAGGCCAGCATCCGCTTGAGGTTCTTCTGCACCAGGGCGAAGAGGTTCCCCGTGATCATGGTGATCAGGCAGAGCACCAGGAAGAGCACCCTCCAGGTATCCATCGAGCGCCTGGAAGACGGTGAGGAAGCATCATCAAGAGGGCGGAGAAGCCCGCGGCCTTCGGACCGACGGAGAAGAAGCCGGCGATGGGGGTGGGCGCGCCCTCGTACACGTCGGGGGTCCACATGTGGAAGGGCGCCATCGACACCTTGAAGCCCAGCCCGGCGACCACCAGAGCGCGTCGCCACCTTGAGCCCGGTGCTGTTGCCCGCCGCCATCAGCGCCTGCCCCACCTCCTGGTAGTTGGTGGAGCCGCTGAGCCCGTAGACGATGGAGATCCCGTAGAGGGTCAGGCCGGAAGCGAAGGTGCCGGTCACGAAGTACTTGAGTGCGGCCTCGTTCGAGCGCGCCTGGTAGCGGAGGTACCCGGCGAGCAGGTAGCTGCTGATGGCCATCAACTCCAGACCAACGTAGAAGGCGATGAGGTCGCGGGAGGCGGCCATCAGCATCATGCCCGTGATGGCGAACAGGAGCATGGCGTAGTACTCGCCCAGGTTCCGGTCGTACGTCTCCAGGTACCGGGGCGACATCAGCACGGTCAGGATCCCGCCGCGCCGCGAACAGGACGCAGAAGAACGCCGTGTACCGGTTCAGCACGATCATGTTGTTGAAGCTGGCGCGGGTCTCGCCGGCCAGAGCCCAGAGCGACGATCCCCGCGGCGAGCAGACCGGTGACGGCGATGGCCACCACGCCGTCTTGTCCTTCTTGAGGAAGGTCTCGACCAGCAGCACCAGGCAGGCCGTCACCGCGAGGATGATCTCGGGGATGATCGGGGTCACATCAGGCGTCGGCACCTTACAGCCCTCCCAAGAACGTGCTCGCGAATTGCAACAGCGACTGCTTCTGCGCCAGGTACGGCTGCACCTGGGCCATGATGTTCTCGGAGGGGGCCCGGATCAGCTCCAGGAACGGTGCCGGGTAGAGGCCGATGAACAGGGCGATGGCCGCCAGCGGCACCAGGGTGAAGATCTCCCGAGCGTTGAGGTCGTGCAGCTTGAGCCACTTCTGGTTGGTCAGTTCCTGGAACATGGTGCGCTGGTACATCCAGAGCAGGTAGGCGGCCCCCAGGATCAGGGCGATCGACGCGAAGACGGCCGCCACCTTGGCGTACTGGAAGATGCCCAGCAGGATGAGGAACTCGCCCACGAACCCGTTCAGGCCGGGTAGCCCCAGGCTGCCCAGGACGAACAGGCTGAAGAAGGCGGCCGCCACCGGCAGGGGCCGGGCCATGCCGCCGTAGTCCTTGATCTGGCGGGTGTGGGTCCGCTCGTAGAAGAAGCCCACCATCTGGAACAGAGCGCCCGTCAGGATGCCGTGGTTGATCATCTGGAGTATGGAGCCCTGCACCCCTTGCAGGTTGAAGGCGAAGAGCCCGCCGGTGACGAAGCCCATGTGGCTGACCGAGGAGTAGGCCACCAGCTTCTTCATGTCGGGCTGCACCAGGGAGACCGCGGCGCCGTAGATGATGGCGATCACCGAGAAGATCATGACGTACGGCACCGCCTTGATCGACATCTCCGGGAAGAAGCCGATGCAGAAGCGGATCATGCCGTAGACGCCCATCTTCAGCAGGACGCCGGCCAGGATGACCGAGCCCGCGGTGGGAGCCTCCACGTGGGCGTCCGGGAGCCAGGTGTGGACCGGGAACATCGGCACCTTGATGGCGAAGGCGGCGAAGAAGGCCAGGAAGGCCCAGAACGCGATGCCCGAGGGGAAGCCCGCCTTCTGCAGGGTCAGGATGTCGAAGGTGACGCCGCCGGCGCCGTGACTGCTGTACCAGAACACCACCGCCAGGATGGCGACCAGCATCAGCACCGAGCCGGCGAAGGTGTAGAGGAAGAACTTGATGGCGGCGTAGATCCGCCGTTCGCCCCCCCAGATCCCGATGATGAAGTACATGGGGATCAGCTGGATCTCCCAGAACACGTAGAAGAGGAACAGGTCCATGGCGGTGAACACGCCGATCATGCCCGTCTCCAGGAGGAGCAGGCTGATGAAGAAGGCGAGCTCCCGGTCCTTGACGTAGTTCCAGGAGCCGATGATGGCGATGACCGACAGGAACGTGGTCAGCATGATCATCAGCATGGAGATGCCGTCCACGCCCACGTGGTAGCGGATACCGAAGCTCTCGATCCAGCGGAAGTTCTCCTGGAACTGGAAGGCCGCGGTGTCGGTCTTGAATTGGGTGTAGAGGTAGACGCTCAAGGCGAAGGTGGCCAGCGACGTCACCAGTGCCGTGGCCTTGTACGCGCTCGCCCGGCCCCTCAGGAAGAGGAGCATGATGAGGGCCCCCGCCACCGGCAACAAGGTGAGGTAGGTGAGGCCCCTGAAGCCCAGCTGCTCAGCGAATCCGAATTCCACTCTCGCTCCTCCTCGTCCGGCGGCTAGAAGAAGATCACCGCGGTCACGATGACGAAGACCGCCAGGAACATGACGCCCGCGTAGTTCTGGACCCTGCCCGTCTGGGCCGGTCTGACCGCGCGTCCGCCGAGTTCCCAGAGCTTCGCCACCCCGTTTACCGCCCCGTCGATCACGGCGGCGTCGACAGACCGCCAGACCCAACGGGAACCGTCCACCACGAGGCGGATGATGGTCGCGTTATAGATCTCGTCGATGTACCACTTGTTGCAGCACGGCCCGGTAGAGCACCGGCACCGCCGCGCCCGCCCGCTGCGGGAGCTCCTTGCGGCGAGGCACGTAGAAGACGTAGGCCAGAGCGATCCCGGCCATGGCCACCGCCAGCGAGACCAGCATCAGGATGTAGGTCGTCGCCGTAGCGCCCTCGTGCTCCAACCCCAGGATCGCGTTGCCCGGCGCGAACACCGGCTCCAGGTAAGTGTGGATGGGGCCGCCGTCCACCGGGATGCCCAGCGCGAAGCCGGCACCAGCGAGAAGAAGGCCAGGATGATGAGCGGCACCGATCATCACCCAGGGGCTCTCGTGCACGTGATGCTCCACCTCGGGGTCCATCCGCGACTCGTTCCAGAAGGTCATGAAGATCATGCGGAAGGTGTAGAAGGCGGTGATGAAGGCGGCGACGATGCCGACGGCCCAGATGACGTACTTGCCGCCCGCGAAGTTGCATGCCCAGGATCTCGTCCTTGGACCAGAAGCCGGCGAACGGGAAGATGCCCGCCAGAGCCAGGGACGCCGGCCATGAAGGTATCCAGTACGTGTAGGGGATCCTCTTCGCCAACGCCTCCCATCATGCGCATGTCCTGCTCGCCGGACAGGGCGTGGATCACGGAGCCGGACCCCAGGAAGAGCAGGGCCTTGAAGAAGGCGTGCGTCACCAGGTGGAAGATGGCCACCGCCCAGGCGCCCACCCCCAGGGCCATGAACATGAAGCCCAGCTGGGAGACGGTGGAGTAGGCCAGCACCCGTTTGATGTCGTTCTGCGCGATGCCGATGATGGCCGCGAAGAGGGCCGTGAAGGCCCCGATGACCGCCCACCACCAGCATGGCGTCTGGTGCGCTGGCGAAGATGACGTTGCTGCGGGCCACCATGTAGACCCCGGCGGTGACCATGGTGGCGGCATGGATGAGGGCGGAGACGGGGGTGGGGCCCTCCATGGCGTCCGGCAGCCAGACGTGCAGCGGGAACTGGGCCGACTTGCCCATGGCCCCCATGAAGAGCAGCAGGGCGATCGCGGTCAGGGTGCCCTGGCCGATGCCGCCGGCCTCCACCTTCTCGAAGACTCCCGTGTAGTTCAGCGTGCCGACGGTCGTGAAGATGAGCATGATGCCCAGGCCGAAGCCGAAGTCGCCCACGCGGTTGGTCAGGAAGGCCTTCTTCCCGGCCGCCGCGGCCGACTGCTTGTGGTAGTAGAAGCCGATCAGGTAGTAGGAGCACAGGCCCACCGCTTCCCAGCCGAAGTAGAGCAGCAGGTAGTTGCCCCCCAGGACCAGCATCAGCATGCTGAAGGCGAAGAGGCAGAGATAGGCGTAGAAGCGGTAGTAGCCCGGGTCGCCGTGCATGTAGCCCTTGGAGTAGATGAAGATCAGGAGTCCCACGCCGGTGACCACCAGGAGCATGACGGCGGAGAGCTGGTCGAGCTGGAGGGCGATGGGCACGTTGAAGCTGCCCACGACGATCCAATCCCACAGCTTGAGCACGAGGGCTGCTCCGGCTGCCGGGCTCTGAAGAACGCCCCGACCGAGAGCACGAACGATGCCGGCCATGGCCAGGATGGGCAGCCAGTGCGCGTCTCCTTGATCCACCACTTCCCCAAGAGGATGGTGATGAGGAAGGCCGCCAGCGGCAGGGCCGGGATCAGCCAGATGAGTTCCTTCATGTCCACCTATCCCTTCATGGAGTCGAAGAGATCGACCATCAGCGTTTCGCGGTTCCGGTAGAGCGACGTCACGATCGCCAGGCCGACCGCGGCCTCAGCGGCGGCCACCGTCATGGTGAAGAGCACGAAGTTCTGCCCGATGAGGTTCTCGTGGAACCGGCTGAAGCCGACCAGGTTGATGTTCACGGCGTTCATCATCAGCTCGATGGAGAAGAGCACGATGAACATGTTGCGCCGGGTCATGACCCCGACCGCGCCGATGACGAAGAGGAAGGCGGAGAGGACCAGGTACCACTCGATGGGGAGCGTTCACGCTAGACCTCCTGCTCTACGAGCTCGCGGTCGGGTTCCTCGACGGCCCACTCGCGAGTCGCGATCATCGAGTCTTCCTTCTTGGCCAGGACGATGGCCCCCACCATGGCGACCAGGAGGATGAGGGAAGCGACCTCGAAGGGCAGCAGCATGTCCTGGAAGAGGGACTGCCCCAACATCCGCGACGTTGCCGCCGGCGGCGGCGATGGCCGCCGGCGAGAGCCCGCCGGCCACGGAGTGCAGGGTGAGGCCGGTCAGCACGTAGACGCAGCTCGGCCAGCATGAGAGGCCCCAGTACCAGGGCCAGCCAGCGCTGCCGTCGGTGGAGCTGCTCCATCTCGGCGTAGAGGGGCAGGTCCAGGAACATGACGACGAAGGTGAAGAGGACGAGGATCGCGCCCGCGTAGACCAGGATCTGGACGACCGCGAGGAAGTAGGCCTGCGTCAGCAGGTAGATCGCGGCGATGTTCAGGAACGTGAAGACCAGGGCGATCAGCCCGTGGACCATGTTCGTCCGGGTGATCGTCGCCAGGCCCCCGCCGACGGCCAGGGCGGCGAACACGATGAAGAGGATCTTCTCTACCATGCCTTCTCCCTAGCGCTTCTTGACTTCTTTATGGACGTTCACCTCGTTGGCGATGAGCTTGTCCATCGTCAACGTGAAGTCCGCCTTGTCGTACGTGGCCAGCTCGTAGACCGGCGTCAGGACGATGGCGGCCCGAGGGCAGACTTCCTCGCAGAAGCCGCAGAAGATGCAGCGGGCGAAGTCGATGGTGAACTCGTCCAGCTGCTTGCGTCCGTCCGGGGCCCTCGGAGCTCTCCATGTGGATGCAATGGGAGGGGCAGATGGTCGCGCAGAGATGGCAGGCGTCGCAGTTCAGCTCCGCCGTCTCCGGATCGGAGATCAAGGCGTGCATGCCCCGGTACCGCGGAAAGGGCACGATCTTCTCCTTGGGATACTCCACGGTGACCTTCTCACCGACGAAGTAGCCCCCGGTGACCGACATCCCCTGGAGGATCTCGAAGAAGGTCGCTTTCTTGACGATGTCCATGAGGCCCATGACTCAGATCACCACCAGGATGGCCGTGACGGCCAGGTTGGCGATGGCGAGCGGCAAGAAGATCTTCCACCCGATGTCCATCAGCTGGTTGTACCGATAGCGGAGGCAGGGTCCACCGGATCCACATGTACATGAAGATCAAGAAGATCACCTTCCCGATCAGCCAGATGAACCCGGGGATGAAGTTGAGGAAGTCGAAGGGGGCGCGCCAGCCCCCCAGGAAGAGGGTGGAGATGATCGCGGACATCACCACCAGGTTGATGTACTCGCCGAACATGTAGAGGCCCCAGCGCATGCCGGTGTACTCGGTCATGAAGCCGGCCACCAGTTCCTGCTCGCCCTCGGCGATGTCGAAGGGCGTCCGGTTCAGCTCGGCGATGCTGGCCACGAAGAAGATGAGGAAGCCGACGATCTGCGGGATGAAGTACCAGTCCCAGAAGTTGCCCGCCTGCTGGTTGACGATCTGGACGAAGTTCAGCGTGCCGGCCATGATCAGGACGCCGATCAGGGCGAGGCCCATGGAGATCTCGTAGGAGATCATCTGAGCGCCGGAGCGCAAGCGCGCCCAGCAGTGCCCAGTGGTTCCGGGAGGACCAGCCCCCGAAGACGATGCCGTACACGGCGATGGAGCCCAGCGCCAGGAAGAGGATGACCCCGGCGTCGAAGTTGGCCATCACCAGGTCGACCTTGTAGCCGAAGATGTTGACTCCCATCGGCCCGAAGGGGATGAGCGCCATCGAGATGAAGCCCGGGATGAACAGGATGTAGGGCGCTATCTTGAACACCCACTTGTCGGCGTTGATCGGGCGTCAGGTCCTCCTTGGAGATGAGCTTCGCCATGTCGCCGAAGGACTGCAGGGCGCCGTAGGGGCCGGCGTACGTGGGGCCCACCCGGCTCTGGAAGAAGCCGGCGAACTTGCGCTCGAAGTAGATGATGAAGACCACCATCCCGACGATGCAGGCGACCAGCAGGACGGCCTTGATGACGAGGAAGATGAAGTCGCTCATCGGTCGCTGTCTCCCAGTACGATGTCGACACTGCCGAAGATGCCGACCACGTCGGCGATCATCTCGCCCTCGAAGAGGGCCGGGACCGCCTGGGCATGGTAGAAGGTGGGGGTGGTCGAGCCGCATCCGCTGCGGCTTAGGACCGCCGTCGGACACGATGTAGACGCCCATCTCGCCCTTGGGCACCTCGATGGCCTTGTAGACCTCGCCCTGGGGCGCCTGCGGTCCGCGGAACACCTGCACGAAGTCCTGGACCATGGCGGCGGCGTCGCGCAGCACGTGCTCCTTGCGGGGGATGACGTGGGCCGCGTCCTTCGCGATGTAGTCGCCGGCGGGCAGCTGGTCCAGAGCCTGCAGGACGATCTTGCAGGACTCGTACATCTCCCTCATCCGCACGAGGTACCGCGCGTAGACGTCGGCGTCGTACTCCACGATCACGTCGAAGTCGATCTCGTCGTAGGCGGCGAAGGGCTCGTCCTTGCGAAGATCCCGGGCCACCCCCGCCGAGCGCAGGGCCGGACCGGTGATCCGCCACGCGTATGCACTCGTCGGCCGGGAAGATGCCGATGCCGACCGCCCGCTTGAGGAAGATGCGGTTCTTCTCGATCAGGCGCTGGTACTCGGCCAGGCGCCGCGGCAGGAACTCGATGACCGTGCGGCACTTCTCCACCCAGCCGTCGGGCAGGTCCTTGGCCACGCCGCCGAGGCGCGCGTAGGAGTGGGTCAGCCGGGCGCCGCAGAGCATCTCCCAGAGGTCCAGGATGTACTCCCGGTCGCGGAAGCAGATCTCGTAGAAGGTGGTCGCCCCGAAGTCCATGATGTGGACGCCCAGCCACAGCAGGTGGTTGGAGAGGCGGCAGAGCTCATCGCCGATGGTCCGGATGTAGCGGGCCCGCCGCGGGACCTCGACGCCCATCAGCTTCTCCACGGCCTCGCAGTAGGCGTGGTTCATGGCGAAGCTCGAGATGTAGTCCAGGCGGTCGGTGAGCGGGATCACCTGGTGGTAGGTGAGGTCCTCGGCCATCTTCTCGACGCCGCGATGGAGATTGCCGATGTACGGGGTGGTCTTGACGACGATCTCACCGTCCAGCTCCAGCACCGCCTGGAAGACCCCGTGCATCGAGGGGTGTTGCGGGCCCATGCTGACGGTGATCGTCTCCCGGTCGCCCAAGACGCGCTGGCGGGTCCGCTCCTTGCGCGCGTGGAGCTCTTCGAGCGTGGGCCGGGGCTTCTCTGCGACCGGGTGCTCCTCTCCGTGTCCGCCCATCTACAGCTGTCCTTTCAGGTCCGTCCTGATCCGCCCGCCGATCCTGCCCTGGACCGGGAAGTCCTTGCGCAGGGGGAAGCCGTCGAAGTCCGGCAGGGTGAGCAGCCGCCGCAGGTCGGGATGACCCTCGAACACGATGCCGAACATCTCGTAGATCTCGCGCTCGTCCCAGTTCGCCGAGGGCCACACCCCGCTGGCGGTCGGGGGCGTCTGCCCCTCGGCCGTCCGCGTCTTGATGCGCAGCCGCGTGGCGGTGGTCACGTTCGTCAGGTGGGCGACCAGTTCGAAGGGGGCTTCGGCCCGCTTGGGGAAGTGGTTGCCCACCAGGCAGTCGAGCCGGTCGAAGGCCAGAGCCGGGTCGGTCCGGCAGAAGTCCAGCACCTCGATCCAGTCCTCCAGGGCCACGACGAACGTCAGCTCGCCCCGGAACACCGTGGACTCGAGCAGCTTCACGCCGAACTTCTCTTCCAGCTTCGCAAACACCTTCTGGAGCGCCGGCGAGACCTCCTGGGCCTGCTGCTCCTGGGCAGTGCCTTCTGTCATCTGTTCCATCGCGGTCCCTTCTCCCCTGGAGCTCTCCTCGCGGCCGTGCGACCGCGCCGTCGCGCTACTCGCCGATCGCCACCCGTGCCGGGATCTGCCGCAGGCCGTCGTACGCGTGGCGGCTCTGCTTGATGCGGTCCCGGATCATCTCGAGACCCTGCCAGAGGGCCTCGGGGCGGGGCGGGCACCCGGGCACGTAGACATCGACCGGGATCAGGCTGTCGACCCCCTGCACGACGCTGTACGTGTCCCAGATGTTGCCGGAGATGGCGCAGGAACCCATGGCGAGGACCCACTTGGGGTCGGGGATCTGTTCGTAGAGGCGCACGACCCGGGGCGCCATCTTCGTCGTGCACCAGCCGGCGACGATCATGCCGTCGGCCTGACGGGGAGAGGCGCGCATCGCCTCCATGCCGAAGCGGGCGAGGTCGTACCGAGGACCGGCCGTCGCCATCATCTCGATGGCGCAGCAGGACAGACCGAACAGGAGAGGCCACCAGGAGAAGCTGCGACCGAAGCCGAGGAGCTTCTCCAACATGGCGGGGATGGCGACGCCGGGCACGTGGTCCTCTTCCCCGGCGACTGCCCGGCGGACCTCGGCGTCGGAGGCCTGCCGGAGGGCGTTCTCCGCCTCAGCCGCGCGGGCGGCGGACTCCGGTATCGCTACTCCCACTCGAGCACTCCCTTCCTCCAGGCGTAGACGTAACCGACCAACAAGATGGCGATGAAGACGAGCATCTCCCAGAGACCCAGACCGCCCAGCCGGCGGAGGTTGATGGCCCAGGGATACATGAAGACGGCTTCCAGATCGAAGAGGACGAACAGGACGGCCACCAGGTAGTAGTGGACGTTCAGGGGCATCCGCACGTCCTGCAGGGGCACGACCCCGCACTCGTAGGGCAGCCCCTTGTTGGGGTTGGTGCTCCCGGGGGCGAAGAGGTGCGCGATGGTGATCAGCGCGACGCCGACGACGGCACCGACGACGAGCATGAGCCCAAGCTGGATCAGAACGTCAACGGTCGGGTTGATCACAAGCCCACCTCATTCCCTCGACTCGACTTTGTGTGAAGTCTCACACCCGGCCCACCATACCATCTCGATGCCGTGATTTGCAACGGATTTCACAGCCTTCCCGAGCCCCTGGTCGGAGGTCGGACCGCCCCTCGGCCGGCCGGACCCGAGCCCTCTGAACGCGAGAGGAAGCGCTGCAAACCATACCATTCGCCTTACTCGGTATAGGCGGCCCTCCGTTCGTGACCTATACTGGTGCTCGCATGCCCGAAGGACGGAGGAGTCCCTGCTCGGTGTGGCCGAACTCGCGCTGCTGGCCTTGGTCGTCTTCCTGGTGCTGGGACCGGAACGGTTGCCGGAGCTCGCGCGTCAGGCCGGGCAGCTGACCGGACACGTGCGGGAGCTGTTCGCGGCGCTGTTGAAGGACCTGGGGGAGCCGGTGCGAGGCGAGCGACGCGACCGCGGACCCGCCGAGCCGGACCGGGCCACGCCCACCGGGGCGGTGCCCGCCCTCCCCCTTCGAGCCAGGGAGGAAGCGACGGACGAGCTGACGCAGACGGAGAAGGACGATGGCGCCGGTGGATGAGCAGCAGGGAATGAGCGTCATCGAGCACCTGGACGAGCTGCGCAGGCGGATCCTGATCTCGGTGGCGGCGCTCGTGGTGGGCGTGGTGGCCGCCTTCATCGCCCAGGACTTCGTCTTCGCGCTGATCAAGCGTCCGCTGACCAGTTCGGGCATCACGACGCAGTTGATCACGCTCAGCCCGTCGGAGCCGTTCATGACGGTGGTCAAGGTCTCGGTCTACGCCGGCTTCCTGCTGGCCCTGCCCGTCATACTCTGGGAGTTCTGGGCGTACATCATGCCCGCCCTCTACGAGCGGGAGAAGAAGATGGTCCTGCCGTACGCGGCCCTGACGACCGGCCTGTTCCTGGGGGGCGTCGTGTTCGGCTACTTCCTGGTGCTGCCCGTGGGCCTGCGCTTCCTGGTGGGGTACGGGGGCGACATCTTCCTGCAGCAGCTGCGCGCCGGCGAGTACGTGAGCTTCGTGTCGCTCTTCCTGCTGGCCTTCGGCGCGACCTTCGAGCTGCCCATCGTCATGCTGCTGCTGGGCGGTCTGGGCATCATCAACAGCCGCCTGCTCCGCAAGCAGCGCCGGGTGGCCGTGGTGGTCATCGCGGTCGTCTCCATGGTGCTGACCCCCAGCCAGGACCCGGTCAGCATGCTGCTGATGATGGCTCCCCTGCTCTTCCTCTACGAGTTCAGCATCGTGTTGACGCGCCTGCAGGAACGCCGAAGGGCGCGGCGCGAGGCGGCGGCGACCATCTCGTAAGGCCGTCCGCCGATCGCGGTCCGGGATGATACAAAAGGGGGAGCGGGGCCGCTGAGCGGCCCCGCTCCGTGGGGCCTCCGGCGGCGCCGTCTCTCACCGCCGGAGGGGACTCGGGGCGCGACCGGCCGGCGTCGCCGGCCGGTCGCGCCAGAGCTCGGGTGGCGCTAGAGCGCCTTCAACCGCTCGATCAGCGCGGGCACCACGTCGTAGATGTCGCCCACGATGCCGTAGTCGGCCAGCTGGAAGATGGGGGCTTCCTTGTCCTTGTTGACCGCGGCGATCACCTTGGACGAGCTGATGCCCACCGTATGCTGGATCTGCCCGGAGATGCCCAGGGCGAGGTAGAGGTCCGGTTTCGTCTTGGCGCCGGAGAGGCCCACGATGCGCTCCTCCGCCAGCCAGCCGAAGTCGGCCAGGCCTTTGGTGCAGGCGAGCTCGGCGCCCAGGGCGGCGGCCAGCTGCTCGCCCAAGGACACGTCCTCGCGCTTGGCGATGCCCCGGCCGATGCCCACCAGCGTCAGGGCATCCTCCAGGTTGACCGACTCGCCCTCCTTCGGGCGCCGGTCGACGACCGAGACCTTGGACGGCGTCAGGCTGAGCGAGGCCTGGACCACCTCGCCCCCGCCGGCGGGGGCGCCCACCTCGAAGGTCTTGGGCATGACCGCCAGCACCTGCGAGCCGGTGTCCACCGTCTCCCGGGCCACGGTGTTGCCGCCGAAGGCGTAGCGGGAAGCGACCAGCCGGCCGTCCTCGACCGCCAGGGCATTGACGTCGGTGACGCACCCGGCGCCGAGCTTCTGAGCCACGCGGGGCGCCAACTCCTTGCCCCGCCGCGTGGACCCCACCAGGACGACGGTGGCGCCGGCCTGCTGGGCGATCTGGGCCACCGCATCGGCCACCACGTCCGTGGGCAGACCGGTCAGGGCGGCGTCCTCGGACACGAACACCCTCGCGGCACCCTGGGCGGCCAGGTCGGAGGCGATGGCCGCCGCGTCGGGGCCCAAGGCGGCGGCGGAAAGGCTCAGGCCCAGGCTGGAAGCCAGGTCCTGGCCGGCGGAGACCAGCTCGAGGGCGGTCTCGCGCTTCTCTGAGTAGACGAGCAGATCGGCCATGGCTACCTCCCCACCACCCCTTCTTTGACCAGGGCGTTGACCAGCGCGTCGGCCGCCGCCGCCGCGTCGCCGTCCAGCATGATGTGCTTGCGATCCTGCTCCTCGGTCAGATTGGAGAGGATGGTGCGCGTGGGCGCGAGGGCGGCGGCATCCAGGCCCAGGTCGGCCAGGGACCATTCCTGCAGCGGCTTCTTGCCCGCCTTCATGATGTTCATCAGGGAGGGGATGCGCGGCTCGTTGATCTCGCTGACCACGGTCACCGCGACCGGGAAGGGCGCGGCCAGCGTCTCGATGGTGTCCTCCATGCTCCGCTCCACCTGCAGCCCGCCGTCAGTGGCGGTGATCTTGCGAGCGTAGCCGATCTGCGGCACGCCCAGGAGCTCCGCCGTGCGCGAGCCCACCTGGCCGGAGTACCCGTCGGTGGAGCCCTCGCCGAAGAGCAGCAGGTCGCAGGAGCCGATCTTCTCCACGGCCTTGGCCAGCGCCTGCGCCACGGCGGCCTGGTCGGCCGTCTGCAAGGCCGGGTCGTCCACCACGACGGCCTCGTCGGCGCCGATGGCCAGCGCCTCCTTCATGGTCTCCTTGACCTTGCGGTTCCCCTCGGCCACGGTCAGGGCGATGACCTTGCCGCCCACCGCGTCCCGCAGCTGCACGGCCGCTTCCAGGGCGTTCTTCTCCAGGTCGCCCACCTTGTAGGGGACCGCTTCCAACACCGGCTCCCGGTTCCGGAACCGCACCATCTGCAGGTCCGGGTTCGTCTTGACGCACACGACGATATCCACGCTCGTCCTCCCTCTGCCTTCCGTAGGGCGCCCGTTGACCGGCGCCGTCTAACCCATCCGGTACTGGACGCCGAACTCACCGCGCGGGTACTGCCAGCTCAGAGCGCGGTGGTCGCACGAGATCATGCAGGTGCCGCACTCCAGGCACCCTTCCCAGTTGACGATGTGGTCGCCCTGGTCGTCCACGCTGTAGAGGTCGGCCGGGCAGACCCAGAGACAGGCCTTCAACGAACAGACGTTGCGGCAGACCTCGTTGTCGATGACGATGTGGCGTTCCTTGTCGAGCTTGAAGGCGTCGAGCCCCAGCTTCGCCTCGATGTTCATGCCCGCTCCTCTCTACATCTTCCGCAGGTTCAGGATCTCCTTGATGGTGGTCAGGTTCAGGAAGTCCTTGCGGACGTTCCTCATGACCACCGAGGAGACCTTGGGCTGCGGCCCGGGGCCGACGGTGAAGACCTGCTCCATCAGGCGGGAGATCGCCTTGGGGTAGTGCGAGAAGAACCGCGGGTTCTCGATGAGGTGCGGGATCTCGCGCGCCGTCTCCAGATCCTTGAGCACGAAGCTCGAACGAAGCGCGGCGTCGTAGCGGGACAGGCCGGCGGCCGACAGGTCGCCCGCGGCCTTGGCCTCGCCCACCGCGCGGGCGGCGTAGTAGCCGGAGGCGATGGCGAAGTCCATGCCGCGCACCGTATAGAGCGCGTTGAGCGCCAGGCCGGCCGCGTCCCCCGCCAGCAGGTAGCCGTCACCCACCAGCTTGGGCACCTTGGCGTAGCCGCCTTCGGGGATGGCGTGGGCCGAGTACTCCACCGTCGTACCCCCCGCCAGCAGCGGCTGGATCTGGGGCAGCTCTTTGAACTCGTCCAGCAAGGTGTAGGACTTCACCTGCTCCGGATTGCGGCGCAGGTCCTCCATCCCCACCACGATGCCCAGCGAGATCGAGTCCTGGTTGGTGTAGAGGAACCCTCCCCCCAACATGCCCTTGGTCACCGAGCCGACGAAGAGCTGGGCGGCACCCTCGCCGTCGTTGAGATGCCAACGGTCCTGGATGGTGGCCGGCGGCAGCTCGATGATCTCCTTGAAGCCCAGGGCGTGGTCGGCGGGGACCGGCTCGGTGCGCAGGCCGGCGGCCGAGGAGAGCAGGCCGAGGACTCCTTCGGCGATGATGACCACGTCGGCGCCGATCTCGTCGTCGCCGGCGCGGATGCCGATCACCTTCTCCCCGTCCCGCAGCAGCTCGTCCACCTTCATGTTGGGGATGACCATGGCACCCTGCTCCATGGCCCGCTCCATCAGCCACTGGTCCAGCTTCGCCCGCAGCACCGTGGAGGACTGCTTCTCCGCGGCGAACTTGCCCGAGGCCAGCTCGACCGTGGTGAAGGCGTCGTCCCCCATGAAGGTCAGCAGCTCGCGAGAGACCGCTCGCTCGAAGGGGGCTTCGCTCCAGAGCTCCGGGTACAGGTCGCGGATGGCGCTGGTGTAGAGGCGGCCGCCGGTGACGTTCTTCGCCCCGGAGTAGTTGCCCCGCTCCAGCACCATGACCTCGAGCCCCTGGCCGGCCAGGCCGTAGGCAGCCGAGAGACCGGCCAAGCCGCCCCCGACGATGATGCAATCGACTCTCTCCATGCTTCCTTCCCCCGTCCGGCCGGCGCCGCCCTCGCGGGCGGCGCCGGCGTCCCGGGATTCCGCTTCGTTAGGTCAGACGACGACTACTCGTCGGCCTTGAACGGGTTGGCGGCTTCGCCCCACAGGTCGCGGGCGATGATGCCGCGCATGACGTTGAGGCCGCCCTCGGCTCCCACTTCGTAGGACATGACGCCGCGGAGCAGCATCTCGAGGGGCGTGTCCTTCGTGTAGCCGAAGGCGCCGTGGTACATCATGCCGTGGCGGGCGGTCTCGTGGCCCAGGGTCGGCGAGAGGCACTTCACCGTGGCGATGACCTTGTTGATGTCCTTGCGCGAGAAGGTGCCGGGATTCAGGCCTTCGTAGCCGATCATCCAGGCGCCCCGCTGCAGGTTCAGCTTGAGCATGTCCAGCTGCATCCAGTCGTTGACCATCTCGAAGGAGATGCCCTCGTACTTGATGAGCGGGCGGCCGAAGGTCATGCGCTGCTGGTTGTACTCGGCGCTGATCTCGATGGCCTTCTCGGCACCACCGAGGCAGGCGGCGGCCACGAGCACGCGGGCGGCGTTGAAGCCTTCCATCACGTGGTAGAAGCCCTTGCCTTCCTCACCCAGCAGGCAGTACTCGGGGATGGCCGCGTCCTTGTACACCCAGCCGCCGGTGGAGAGACCCATCCGGCCCATGTCCTCGTAGACGGTGTAGCTGATGCCGTCCAGGTGGGCGGGGATGTAGAGGAAGGTCAGACCCTTGTGACCGGTGCTGGGGTCGGTGACCACCAGCGAGCAGTGACCGGAGGGGGCGCCGAGCTTGGCGCATTCCTTCGGACCGGAGACGTAGGCCTTCTCGCCGTTGATCACGTAGTTGCCGTCCTTCTTGACGGCCGTGGTCTTGATCTTGGCCAGGTCGGAGCCGCCGCCGGGCTCGGTGGTGTTGATGCCCACGAAGGCCTTGCCCGCGGCGGAGGCGGTCAGGACTTCCTTCTTGAGCTGCTCGGTGCCGAACTTGTTGACCAGGTACGACCAGCCGATGGTGAGCAGCGTGTACACCGGGGTGGACATGGAGAGGTCGGCGCGGGCGATCTCCTGGATGGCGATCATGCCGTAGATGAGCTCTTCTCCGGGGACGGCGCAGCCGCCGTACTCCTCGGGGATGGTCACGCCGAAGACACCCAGGTCCACCAGACCCTGGACGATGTCGTCGGGGATGCCGGCTTCCGCCTGGTCGATGTCGCGGGCGCGCGGCTCGAGGTTCTTCGTGCACCACTCCCGCAGACCCTGGCGGAAGAGGTCCTGCTCGGTCGAGTACCTGAAATCCATCCTTCTCCTCCTTGGGACCCCTCGGGTCCCCTTGTCCGCCCGGCCACCCTCGGCGCCGGGCCACTACTCAAGACGCTCGGTCGGTGCTCCCCCCTAGACCACCCCCCCACGCCGCAGAGCATCTACCGCGCCTGCGTCGTAGCCGAGCTCTTGGAGGACCTCCTCGGTGTGCTCGCCGAGGAGTGGGGGGTGACGTTCGTAGCGGACCGGGGACTCGCTCAACTTGAGCGGGCTGCCCACCAGCTTCACGCTGCCGGCCTTGGGATGTGCCATCTCGACCAGCATCCCCCGGGCGAGCACCTGCTGGTCGGCGAAGACTTCGGGGATGGTGTTGATGGGCCCGCAGGGGATCTTCTCCGCGTTGAAGAGCGCGAGCCATTCGGCGGCGGTGCGCTGCGCGAACACCTCGGCCAGCATCGGGACGAGGATCTCCCGGTGCTCCACCCGCTTGGGGTTGGTCCGGAACCGTTCGTCCTCCGCCAGCTCGGGCCGCCCGATGGCCTGCGCGAAGCGGCGGAACTGGCCGTCGTTGCCGACGGTCAGGTTGAACCAGCGGTCGCTCGCCCGGAAGGTCTGGTAGGGCACGATGTTCGGGTTCGTGTTCCCCATCCTCTGCGGCTCCAGGCCGCCGACCAGGTAGTTGGCGGCGAAGTGCATCAACCAGGCCACCTGGCTGTCCAGCAGGGCGATGTCGCAGCGCTGGCCCTGCCCGGTGCGGTGGCGCTGCTCCACGGCGGCCAGGATGGAGACGGTGGCGTTCAGCGCCGCGGTGACGTCGACGATGGCCGGACCCACCTTGGTCGGCTCCCCATCGGGGTGACCGGTCACGCTCATCACCCCGCCGCGCCCCTGCATGGCGAAGTCGTAGCCGGGCTGCTCCCGGTCCGGGCCGGTCTGGCCGAAGCCGGTGATCGAGCAGAAGATCAGACGCGGGTTGTCCTCCCGCAGCGTGTCGTACCCCAGGCCCAGGCGGTCCAGGGTGCCCGTCTTGAAGTTCTCGACCAGGATGTCGGCGCGGGCGGCCAGCCGGCGGACGATCTGCCGTCCCTCGTCGGTCTTCAGGTTGACCGTGATACCGCGCTTGTTGCGGTTGAGGGAGAGGTAGTAGGCGGCCTCGCCCTCGGTGTACGGCGGGCCCCACTGCCGGGTCTCGTCCCCGCCGTCGGGGTTCTCCACCTTGATCACGTCCGCGCCCAGATCGCCCAGCATCATCGCGCAGAGCGGACCGGCAAGGACCCGGGAGAGGTCAAGGACTCGGAGTCCCTCGAGTGCTCCTGGCATGGCGTCAAACCCCCGTCGTCGCTCGGACGGGCGTCGAAGGCAGACGTCCGTCCTCAAGATCGAGACGGCGCGTGCGATCCGGATCGGCGCGAACAGCACGCAGGGAAGCACGGTCCCCTGGCGGCGCCACGATCGGCTCGCGGTTGCGTCACTGGAGGCTCACGGCCGAAGAGAGCGGGGGCGGAGACGACGCCGTCCGCTGGCCGTGAAGGCAGCGCGGTCATCTTGACAGTTTGTGCCGGCGATTGCAAGTGTGGAGCGCACCCGCCGGGCGGCGATCGACCATCGCTCCGCACCGGCGACTAGAGGTCGGCCCCGTCTCCCTGCCCCGCCCGCTCCTCGACCGGGCCCCGCCCTCGGCCGCCAGCGGAGACTGGTCCACCCCCTCGAACACCTTGCGCAGCGCGTAGATGAGGGCGCTCTGAGAGTGCCCCAGATACCGGGTGCGGATGAGCAGTTCCAGAGCCTCCCGGTCGGTGACGACCGAGCGGCCGGCCAGCAGCCGGGAGAAGAACTCGCGGGCCAGATCGGTCACCAGGGTGGAGGAGGAGCGCACGATGGCGCCGTGCTCGTCCACCTCCACGACGACGCCCACCCGACCGTAGAGCGCCTGGTGGGAGACGTCCTGGGGCAGGCGCGCGTACCCGGAGAAGAGGTAGGTCGGCGGCTCAGGGTCCGGCTCCATGCGTCATAGTGTATAGCACGGGATCCAGCCGGGATGGTGGCGTGAGCCAGGACGACAGCTCAGCGGTGGAGGCGGGTGCGGGCCTGAGAGGGAACGGCCTGCGCGCCCTGGCGACGCGCGACTTCCTGCGCTATCTGGGCCCGGGGTTCATCGTGACGGTCGGCTTCATCGACCCCGGCAACTGGGCCACCAACATCGCCGGGGGGAGCCAGTTCGGCTATCAGTTGCTCTGGGTGCTGGTGCTGGCCACCATGATGCTGATCCTCTTCCAGAACATGGCGGCGCGGCTGGGGATCGCGACCGGGCATTCGCTCGCCTACAACGTCCGCCGCCGCTTCGGCGGACGATGGGTGACGCTGTTCGGGGGAAGCATCGTCCTGGCCTGCGTGGCCACCGACGTCGCCGAGCTCCTCGGCGGGGCGCTGGGCTTCAACCTGCTCTTCGGCCTGCCCCTGTGGCTGGGAGGCACGCTGACGCTGGGACTCAAGCTCGGCCTGATCATCCTGGGCCGCTACCACCAGATCGAACGTCTCATCGTCGGGTTCCTGGCCATCATCGCCGCCTGCTACCTGGTGGAGATCGTGCTGGTCCAGCCGCGACTGGGATCAGGCGGCCTGGGGAGCGCTCGTGCCGCGGGTGAACAGCACCAGCATCCTGGTGGCCATGGGCATGTTGGGAGCGGTGGTCATGCCGCACAACATCTACCTGCACTCGAACGTCATCCTCAGCCGGGACTGGACCGGGGACGAGCGGCGGCGCGAGCAGCTGATCACCTACGAGCGCGCCGACACGGCCATCTCCATGGGCCTGGGCTGGCTCGTCAACAGCGCCATGGTGATCGTGGCGGCCGCGGTCTTCTTCCCCAAGGGAGTGACCGTGGACAGCATCGAGCAGGCCTCGGCCACGCTCGAGCCCCTGGCGGGACACCTGGCCCGGCTCGTCTTCAGCCTGGCCCTGCTGTTTGCCGGCATCGGATCGAGCATCACCTCCTCCATGGCCGAGGCCAACGTGGTCACCGGCTATCTCGGTCGGCCGGAGGACCCGCGCACCGGCTTCTACCGGCTGAGTCTCCTGCTGACCGCGCTGCCGGCGCTGCTCGTGGTGTCGCTGGCGCGCGACACCTTCCAGGTCTTGATCCTGAGCCAGGTCGCGTTGAGCGTCCAACTGCCGCTGACCATCCTTCCCCTCCTGCTGCTGGTGCGGGACCGCCGGGTGATGGGTCCCCTGGCCAGCGGACGGGTGGAAGGCACCTTGGCGATCCTGGCGGGCGTCTTGATCGTGGCTCTCAACCTGCTCCTGCTCGTCGACACCGTGGGAGGTACCTTCTGATGGAGTACCGGCGGATCCTCGCCCCCTTGAAGATGGACCCCGGCGACGCCAACATCCTGGAGCACGCCGCCGCGCTGGCCCGCCTCGCCGGGGCGGCGGTGACCCTGGCCCACGTGGCCCACACCCACTCGCGCGACGCGGCCGCCGTCCTCAACGACGAGGCGAGGGCCTACCTGGAGGAGCAGGCGGCGGGGTTGCGCGCGCAGGGCCAGGAGGTGGACGTACTGGTCCTCGACGGGGAGCCCTCCGAGGGCATCCGCCGGGCGGCCGAGCAGACCGGCGCCGACCTGATCGTCATGGGCAGTCACGGTCACAGCCAGGTACGGCACGTGCTGCTTGGGCTCCGTCACCGAGCGGGTCATCCGGAACGGGGACACGGCAGTCCTCCTGGTCCGTCCGTAGCGGGAGGCTCCTCCGTTCACCGAGCCGCGCGGCCGAGCGCGTATCGGGCCCCGCGAGATGGTATGGTCTTACCATCGTTCCAAGGGGCCGGGGGGAGCACGGGTGGACGAGGAGAGACTCTACCGACCGATACAGCCGGTCACCGTCGCCGGGGAGGTGGCGCGCCGGCTCCGGGAGATGATCCGCACCGGCGAGTTCCGACCGGGCGACCGGATCCCGTCGGAGCGGGCGCTGGCCGAGCGGCTGAGCGTGGGCCGTCCCGCCGTCCGTGAGGCTCTGGGCGATCTGAAGGCCCGAGGGCTGCTCATCGCGGGCCGCGGCTCTCAGGGGACCGTGGTGGCCGGAGTGCCCACCGCCACGCTCCTCTCCGGGCTGGGGGAGGCCGCCGGCCAGGGAGCCGAGCATCTGGCGGACCTGATGGAGCTGCGCACGGCGGTCGAGGTGCAGGCGGCCGGGCTGGCTGCCCGGCGTTCCAACCGGGAGGACCGGAAGCGACTGACCGACACGTTGGCGCCGTACCACGGTCCGCTGAGCCCCCACGCGGACCGGGCCTTCCACGAGGCCCTTGCCCAGGCCTGCCGGAATCCCCTGCTCCGCGAGCTCAGCGCCAGTCTGAACGCCCTGCTCCACGACAAGATGCCCGCCCTGTTGGACGACCTCTACACGCAGCCCGCCGCCGCCGAGACCCTCCGCCGCCAACACGAGGCCCTCACCGAAGCCATCGAGGCGGGCGACGAGCAGGCTGCCCGGACGGCCATGCGGCGCCACCTGGCCTACACCACGCAGGGGCTGGCCCAGCTGGCCGGCTCCGGCGAGGTGGTGCGCCTGGCCGTGCTGGACCTGGACGGGACGCTGCTGGCGGGCCCGCGGGACCTCAGCGCCCGGACGATCGAGGTGGTGCGGCGGGTGCGGCAGACCGGCGTCGAGGTCGTGCTGGCCTCCGCGCGACTACCACGCAACGTCGCCGCGTACCACGAGGCGTTGGGCCTCTCCACCCCGGTCATCACCTGCAACGGGGCCCTGCTGTGGGACCTGGCCGACGGGGTGCCGATGGCGCGGGCTGCCGCTGGACCTGGGGCTCGCTCGGGACGTGGTGAGCCTGGCCCGGGAGCTCGGCGCGATCGCCAACGTGCAGAGCGACAACGACTGGCTGGCCGATCAGGTGAACGAGCGCATCCTGGCGAGCATCCGGCGGGTGGGCGTCCAGCCGCCCCAGGAGGTGGGGCCCCAGGCCGTGGACCAGGTGCTGACCTCGGGGGGGCCGGCCGACAAGCTGTCGGTGGACCTACGCGACCTGGGCCCGCGCGCGGACCACGCCCGCGGGACGCTCCTGAACGCGCTCGCCCGCCGCGCGATCGCCACCGAGACCGTGGACGGGCTGATCGACGTCGTCTCCCTGGAGGCATCCAAGGCGGCGATGGCCCGGCGCGTCGCCCGTTCCCTCGACGTGGCCGCGGATCAGGTGCTGGCCATCGGGGACCACGAGAACGACATCCCCCTGCTGGAGTGGGCGGGGTTGGGCGTGGCCATGGGGAACGCGATGCCTTCCGTGAAGGCCGTGGCGGACGCCGTGACGGCGTCGAATCTGCGGGACGGGGTGGCCGAGGCACTGGAACGCTGGGTGCTGACCAGCGAGGGGATCTGAGGCTCATGAGCGCGGAGGGGAGGCGGCCGGCCCGGCCCCTCCGCGCTGCCGGGTACGGCGGTCACTTCTCGGCCAGCAGCCCCCGCAACTCTTGGAGCCGCGCCTCGACCCGAGCCTCGTCGCGCTCGAACTCGTTCCGGAGACGTTCGGCCTCCTTCGCCCCCAGGTGCACTCCGGTACCTCCAAGGGTGAGGCTGCGCTCCGCCGCGAGGTCCTCGAGCTCCTCCTCCGCCTCGGCGATCTTCGCCTCGATCTCCTCGCGCGAGAGCTCCTCGAGCGGCTGGTGCTGGGTCGTCATGACCGGTGTCCTCCCTGTCGCTTGACCATTGCCGCAGTCTATACCCTCGGGGGTATTTAGGGAAGAGGGGGACGGCCCCCGCGCCTGCTGCCACACCCCTTCCACCGTGACGGCCACGGTGGTCCACAGGGCGCCCAGGGCCCAGCCGGCCAGCACGTCGCTCAGGTAGTGGACACCCAGATACAGGCGGGAGAAGCCGACCACCAGGATGGTCGCGAGCGCGGCCAGGAGGACGTACACCCGGTTCTCCCAGCTGCGCACCCACCCGGCCGCCAGCAGCCCCAGGGTGAGGTAGAAGGCGATCGACGTGGCCGCGTGGCCGCTGGGGAACGAGAGGCCGCCGGCCTTGACGAGCGGGACGACGAAATCCGGTCGAGGCCGATTCACCAGGATCTTGACCACGGCGTCGAGGGCGGCCGCCCCCACCGTGGCGGTCACGAGCACGAGCGCCTCCCCCGGGCGCCGCCGCCACAGCAGTACCGCCCCGATCAGCAGCGCGGCCGGGATGAGCACCGCCGCATTCCCGAGCCAGGTCACGACCACCATCACGCGGGTGACCGCGGGCACCGCGTGCTCGCTGAGGAAGACCGCCACCTGCCGGTCGAGCAGGGTGAGGGGGTCGCGGGTGAGCACGCTCTCCAGGAGGGCCGCGAAGGCCCAGACGAGCAGCGTCGAGACCGCCAGCCCGAGGGTGAGCAGGAGCCCATACGCCTGGTTGGGCGAGAGGCGACGCCCCACCCAGCGGATCTGGGTGTCGAACCGCCGGCGGAAGGCACGCACCGGCCGCCACTCGAGGACCGCCTGGCCGTACCCGACCACCAGCCGGCCCAGGTGCTCGCGACGCGGCCAGAGGTAGCGCTTCCCCACGATGTAGAGGACGACGGCAAGGACGACCAGGATCACCAGGAACAGGCTGATCCGCCCCAGCCAGCGCTCGACCAGGTGGTAGCTCCGTCCGGCGAGGTAGCCCAGGCTGGCGGTCACCGTGGCCCAGGTCAGGGCGCCCGCGATGTTGTAGGCCATGAACCGCGGATAGGACATGCGCGACGAGCCCGCCACCAGGGGGGAGAAGACCCGGAAGAACGCGCTCCAGCGGCTGAAGAAGACCGTCTTCCCGCCATGCCGTTTGAAGAAGCGTTCGACACGGTCCATCTGGTCCGGCCGCACCCGGAAGAATCGGGGATGACGCAGGATGAAGTCCCGACCCAGCTGCCGGCCGATCACGTAGCCCACCGTGTCCCCCATGATGGCGGCCACCACGATCACGCCGATCAGCGGGGGCAAGGAGAGGGCGCCCTGAGCGGCGGCCACCCCGGACAGGATGACGGCGGTCTCCCCCGGGACGAAGACACCGATGAACGCGGACGTCTCCAGGAACACCAGGATGAAGACCAGCAGGTAGCCCCAGCGGTCGATGCCCTGGATGACGAAGTCGGTGATGCTCTGGGTGAGAGAGGCTTCCACTCCGGCTATGGTACCCGCCGGGGAGCCGCCCGACCCCGCGCGTGCGGACGGCCGGCCCTCACTCCTCCGCGACGAGGGCGACGCCCGCTCGGAACCCCGAGATGTTGGTCGCCGCCACCTTGGCCTTCTGCAACCGCTGCGCCGCTGCCTCGAAGGCATCGACCGGGTAGAAGCCTTCCGAGGACAGGACCGCGCCCAGACCGACCGCGGCGATGGCCAAGCGGTGCACCGTCTTGGCGGTGCGGGCCAGCGGCAGGCGGATCACCTCGGCCGGCGTGTCGATGGGGCCGAGGGACTCCTCCACATAGACGCGGCTCTCCGGAGGGAGCGAGGCCAGGGTGCGACGGATCCGAGCAAGGCCTTCGGCGGCCAGGACCAGCACGGCGTCGGGCGTACCCACGCCGGTGTACCCCACCGCCTGCGGCGACAAGATGACCTCGGCGGCGGAGTGGCCGGTCCGGACGGTGATGGGGTAGTCGTCCTTCTGAGTGGCGAACAGTCCGCTCATGATGGCGCCCGCGCCCACCAGGGTGGCCGCCGAGCGGATCTTCTGGCCCGCGGCGCCGGCGATCAGCAGGCTGACCCGTCGCTCCAGAGGACTCCGGGTGACCGGGGCGAGCCCGTGCTCCGGGGGCAGCAGGCACATGCCCTCCTCGTCGGCCCCCTCCTCGGGGGCGTAGAGCTCCCGCCAGGCCCGGGCGAACTCCGGCCGGTCGCCCTCGTAGAGGATGCCCGGGGGCATGCGCAGGTCCTCCATCATGGTCGCCATGGTCTCCCGCGAGAGGGTGTTGGAGCCGGCGAAGTAGGCCACGCAGAGGTCCCAGATGTCGACCAGGGCGAAGCCGTCGCTGGCGACGGCGCGGGCGACCAACTCGCCGGCATCGTCGGCGAAGACGCTGGTGCGCGCCAGGAACGAGGGACGGGAGGGGAGCAGGGTGCCCGGGACGTCCAGCGGCGCCTCCAGGTTGCCCCGGAGGGTGGTGGAGGTGATGGCGCCGGGCGGCGTGGTGACGGAGTGCTGGCCCCCGGTCATGCCGTAGTTGAAGTTGTTGGCCAGGATGACGGTCACCCCGATGTTCCGCCGCGCCGCCGAGAGCAGGTGCGCCCCGCCGATGCCCGTGCCCCCGTCGCCCATGATCACGATGACCTTGAGGTCTGGGTCCGCCAGCTTGATGCCGGAGGCATAGGTCAGCGAGCGGCCGTGCAGCCCGTGGAAGGCATTGGTGCGAAAATGCCGGTCGGTCAGCCCGACGCAACCGATGTCGGTGACGATGACCACCCGTTCCGGCGGCAGCCCCAGCGCCTGCAAGGCCTGGTCGAGCAGGCCCACGATCTTGGTGTGGCCGCACCCCGGGCAGAAGGGCAGGGGCAACTCCTCCAGCAGATAGGAGGCGGTGACGCCATCCGGCGTGGCGCAGCAGGCCGTGGGGTCGGAGCTCACAGCAGCCCTCCTCGTAGCGCGATCTCCTCGGGGGAGAGCAGGTCGGTGTTCATCTTCGCCACCGAGACCACCTCGCGGCCGCCGGCCCGGCGGCGGACCTCCTCCACGTACTGACCCAGGTTCGCCTCGGGAACGACCACCCGCCGCACCCCCTCGAGGGCCCGGGCCAGGGCGGTCTCCGGCACGGGGAAGAGGGTCTTCAGCACCAGCAGCGACGCCGCGATCCCCGCGCGGCGGGCGCGCGCGACCGCTTCGCGGGCGGCGCGCGCCGTCACGCCGTAGGCCACCACCAGGGTATCGGCGCCGGGTTGCAGGTCGGCGTCGAACCGGGCGATGTCGTCGGCGTGGGCGGTGATCTTCGCCTCCAGGTGCTCCATCATGCGGCCGATCACCTCCGGGTCGCCGGTCAGGTAGGCCCGCTCGTCGTGCATGCTGGTGGTGTAGCGCACCACGTGCGGCCCGCCGATGGGGCTGATGGCCGCCACGTCGTCCGGCTGGGAGAAGGCGTGCGGGTACGTAGGGACGATCCGGGTCGGCCACGGGACGCGGCGGCGGATGGGGGAAGCGGGAGCGCTCCTCCTCCAGGTCCACCCGCTCGCGGGTCAGACCGATCTCCTTCTGCGACGCCAGGAACACCGGCGTGCGGAACCGGTCGGCCAGAGCGAACGCGTCCACGGTGAGCCCGTAGCAGTCGGCGGCGCTCTCCGGGGCGAGCACGATGACCGGCAGGCCGCCGGAGGTGCCCCAGCGCAGGAACTCGATGTCTCCGTCGGCGCCCATGGTGGCGGAGCCCGTGGCCGGTCCCTGCCGCTGCACGTCCACGATCACCAGGGGGGTCTCTCCCATGATGGCCAGGCCCACGTTCTCCGAGTAGAGGCTGATGCCCGGTCCGGAGGTAGCCGTCATGGCCCGCATCCCGGTCATAGCCGCCCCGATGCACATGCCGATCGAGGCGATCTCGTCCTCCGCCTGGACCGCGACGCCACCCCAGCGAGGCAGCTCGCGCATCATGCCGGTCAGGATGGACGTGGCCGGGGTGATGGGGTAGCCCGCGAAGAAGCGGCAGCCGGCCTCGATGGCGGCGCGGACGACGACGTCGTTGCCTTCAAGGAACTCGATCATATGCCCTTTCCTACAAGCTGGTCGGTCTCGGCGGCCGACGTGTCGGCGTCGGCCTTCTGGGTAGGCGTGTCGGCAGCAGCAGCTCCGGCCGCCGTCGTGAAGATGGTTCTCAGGAGGTGCCGGTCCGGACCGTAGGCTTCGGTGATCGGGCCCTCGAACCGCTGTACCATCTTGATGATCCAGATGTCGTGCCGGATGTAGTCCTTGGTCATCTGGATGAAGCCGACGTTGCGGCTCCAGTGGGCCGTCGCCCCGGTCGCATCGGGGAAGTAGGCGACCAAGGACTCGCGGTCGTCGACCACCAGCACGGCCCGGCGGGCAGCCCTGGTCGCGCAGGACCACCGGGTCGGTGGGATGCAGGAAGCACTGGCCCACTCCCGGGTCCTCGTCGCCGTAGAGACAGAGGGCGATCCGGACGCCCCTCTCCTCGGCCGCCCGCAGCGCCGGGAGGACGGTGGGCAGGTCCTCCTGCCACACGGCGAGATAGATCTCGTTGCGCGCCGCCTCCACCATCTCCTTCGCCTTGAGGGCGACGTCCGCCCGCTGGGTCAGGCTCCAGACGTAGGCGGCCTCGACCGGCTCGGCGGGGCGCAGCCGGTGAAGCTGGTCGCCGATGAACTCGAAGGTGTCGGCGTAGGAGCGGCGGAAGCGTCCCAGTGCCTCGTCCGGGTCCAGGGGCACGTAGCGGGTGGAGCCGCCCTCCTCGACGGTGGCGACCATCTCCTTGGCCAGCAGACGGTCGGCCACCTCGTAGATCTTGGAGGGAGGCACGCCGGACCGCTTGGCCAGCTCGTAGGCGGTGACCAGCGGCTTTCGCAGGAGGGCCGTGTAGGCTCGCGCCTCGTAGAGGGAGAATCCCAGTCGCTGCAGGCTTTCGTAGAGGGCTTCCACCGCCGCGGCTACCGCGTGCCCCAGATGATGAACCCCGTCCCCACGATCAGGAGCGCCATCTTGTACCAGGAGATGCGGAGCGCGAGCCCGGATATGCCGATCACCATGATGATCGTGAAGACGATCGGCAACACCGAGCCGAAGAAGGCGTTGATGGTCGTGGAGGTGCGCACGCTCATGGACTTGTACATGAGGTACGCGCCCAGCACATTGGCGATGCCCACCAGCAGGCGCATGCCCGCCATCACCACCACGCGACTGCCGTCAGACACTGCGACCCCCACCGGCCCTAGAGGACCAGAGTGCTCTCGTCGCAGAGGACGCTGTCTTCGCAACCGTCGCCGCCGTCGTCGAAGGTCAGACCCTCGCTCTCCTTCGCCTTCTTGACCTCCTCGCGCAAGACCCCCCACAGCTGGGTGAACAGCTCGTTGAAGCGGCGGTCTCCGCGCAGTTCGGCGATGTGGCGAGGCCGGGGAAGGTCGACCGGGACCGACACTTTGAAGGTGCCCGGGTGGGACGTCATGATGATGACTCGGTCTGCCAGGATCAGCGCCTCGTCGATGGAGTGGGTGATGAAGATGACGGTCTTACGCGACCCCTCCCAGATCTTGAGCAACTCCTCCTGGAGCATGATCTTGTTCTGCTCGTCGAGCGCGGCGAAGGGCTCGTCCATCAGCAGGACCTCTGGATCGTTGGCAAAGGCGCGCGCCACCGAGACCCGCTGCTTCATCCCACCCGAGAGCTGATGCGGAAGAGCATCAGCGAACTTCTGCAGGCCGATCATCTGGATGTAGTGCTCCACCACCGGGTCCGCCTGAGCCTTCGGCACCCTCCGGCAGTGCAGCCCGAACCCGATGTTCTTGCGCACGCTCATCCAGGGGAAGATGGATTGGTCTTGGAAGACCATGGAGTTGAGCGGCTTGCTCGCGTCGGCGTGGGCCACCTGGATCTCCCCAGCCGTCTGCGCCTCCAGACCGGCCAGGACGCGCAGCAGCGTGGTCTTCCCGCAGCCGCTGGGGCCGACGATGCAGACGAACTCGCCCTCGTTGATGGTCAGGTCGACATCCTTCACGGCGACGACCGTCCGGCCCTTCACGTCGAAGTGCTTCGTCAGTCCGCGAACTACTATCTTCTCTTTCGCCACTGGGCTCTCCTTCACGATCCCGGTCTCGGCCGCGGGCGTCATTGCTGCTTCCACGGCACGACCCTTCGTTGAATGGACAGGATCCCTTCGGCGAAGAGGTATCCCAGGAACGAGATGACGATGAACGCCACGTACATGGCTTTGAGGTCGTAGATCTGGTACGACGCCCAGATGCGGTAGCCGATCCCCGAAGCCGCCCCGTTCATCTCGGCGGCCACGATGAGCAGCAGGGCCATGCCCATGCCCAGCTCGAGGCCGGTGAAGATGAGAGGGAGCGCCCCGGGAAGCGCCACGTTGAGGTAGTAATCCTTTCGACTCGCGCCGAAGTTCTGGGCCACATCCAGGTAGATCTGGTCCAGGTTCAACACACCGGCCATGGTGTTGATCAGGACCATGAAGAACGTCCCCAGAGCGATCGTGACGTACTTGGCCGGCTCGCCGAGCCCGAAGATGATCAGGATCAGCGGGAGCAGGGCCAGCTTGGGGATGGGGTACGTGGCCGACACCAGCGGCCGGAGGATGGTCCGGACGGGCTTGAACAGCCCCATGGAGAGGCCGATCACCAGGCCGGGGATCCCGCCGAGGAAGAACCCGATGAAGATCCGCTGGAGGCTGATCAGCACGTCCTTCGCAAGGACGCCGTTGGTCGTGAGGTCCCAGAACGTCACGGCGGTCTGGGACGGTGGCGGAAAGAACTTGGCATTGATGATCCCCGCCCGCGCGGTGACCTCCCACAGGAGCAGCACCAGGACGGGCGACAGCAGGCTGAGGATCCGGTTCTGCCGGTCCGTCAGGCCTCGCCGGGTGCGTCGCTTGGGGACCGTCAAGGGCGCGGCCTCGGCGAGCACCGGACGCTCAGTCGACTCAGTCGTCGTAGAGATGACAGGCTCTTCCGCCACCGTCATACCTCCTTACAGCTCCCGTACTACTGACTTGGGGGCTGGTACGCGCCGAGCATCTCGACGGCCTTGGCGGCGAAGGACGGGTCCACGACTTGGTCCATGGTCACCGTGGTCTTCACCAGGCCTTCCCCGGCGTAGAACTGCTGGTCCGAGATTGACGGCGTCCGCATCCACCTTGCCGTCCGGGTTGATGCCCGTGGGATTCATCTTGACCCAGGTGGTCGGGTCCGAGACGAAGGTGTTCTTGGTCAGCAGGTCGATGACCTGCTGCTGGTCCTTTGTCCCCTGCACGATCGCGTCGTTGTACGCGCGGGCGCCCTGGAGGTAGGCCACCATGAAGGCCTGGGCCACGTCGGCCTTGTTCTTGAAGGCGTCGCTGTAGAAGAGAGGAGCGATCTCCTCACCGGGAGCGTAGTCCACCGCGTCCTTGGGGAAGGGCACGAGGATGCCGTCCTTGGTGCCGGTGTAGATCAGAGGTTCGATCTGGACGGCCACGTCCGCCGCCTTGTTGCCCAGGGCCGTGTTCAGGTCGGGGAAGGAGTCGATGACCTTCTCCGTGACGTCGTTCTTCGTGAGCCCGCCCTTCTCCAAGGCCTTGGCCATGAAGAGCTCGTTGATGCTCCCGATGGACGCGATCAGGATCGTGCGGCCCTTGAGGTCCTTGTAGTCCTTGATCTGGTCGGCCAGGTCCTTGCGGACCACGATGCCGAAGTAGTTCTTGTTCGGGATGTTCTGGCCGGCGTCGGCGACGACCCACACCGGGATGCCCTGCGCCGCCCCGTTGAAGAGCGACGCGGTCAGGATGCCCCGGCCCACGTCGACCTTACCGTTCGCCAGGGCGGTGTACATGTCCGCGCCCGATTGGAACTTGGTGTACTTGATGGTGATGCCGACGTTCTTGAAGAAGCCCATCTTGTCGCCCAGGATGAGCGCCGCCGTCCCCGGGGCGTCGTCGAAGGCCACGTTGACCTCGACGGGTGGGTTCAACGGGGTCAAGGTGGCCCCGGTGGTGCCGGCGGTGGTCGCCGTGGTGGCGCCCGTGGTTTCGGTCGCGGCCGTCGTCGTGGTGGTCGCCGTGGTGCCGCCGCAGCCGGCGAGGACCGCCAAGCCGAGCACGGCCAGCAGCGCAACCAGCGCCACGATCGTTACTTTTCTCATCTGCTCCCCCTAGTCCCTTTGCGAAAGACCTGCTCGTCTCACAACCTGCCACCCGTCGGGATGGCCCTCGCTGTCCCGATGCCGTCCGTCACCTCCTTGCCGGTGGACCTAGGCGATCGCGCCCGCCGGTGCCTGAGCCTTCCGCCGGAACACGTCCTCCAGGCCGGCGGCGCGCACGCGCTGCTCGATGGCCTCCTGGTCCGTGCTGTACAGCCCCTGCGTCTCCATCCGCTTGAAGTATGCCGCCCCGGAGAAGGTCAGTTTCTGCGAGAGGTCCCCTCCTTTCAGGAGCTCGCCGGCCGTCGCGATGATATCGCCGATGGCCAATGACCGAGGCAAGGTCACCAGCGCCATCCGGGCCAGGTGACGGACGGCATTCAGGCCGGCGAGCGACCCACTGACCAAGGCCTCCGTGTGGCCCACCATGGGTCCCACCTTCTCGCCGCCGCAGAACAGGTTGGTCAGGCCCTCCACCTGGAGCGCGTCCGAGCGGGGCGACATGCTGAGGTAGCGGATCGAGTTGCCGATGCCGCCGGCGTAGGGGTCCTCGAAGCGGGCCCGCTCCAAGCCCGGCACGGTGCGCAGCTGGTGGAGCGGGAAGTAGGGCGACATCAGCTTGACGTGGCCGGTATCGAGGAGGACGACGTTCTCGGCGAAGGCCGGGAGCGCGTACTGCTGGCAGGCCTTCTGGCCCAGGAGCTTCTGCTTGGCTCCCCCCGCCTTGAGCTCGTCGGGCAGCGGGACCACGGCGACCCCCGTCTCGCGCAGCTGCTCCTGCAGCTCCGACGAGACGGACTCCGAGTGGAGCTTGCAGGAGCCGCTCATCACGCCCACCTGCCCGTCGACCTTGGTGGCCATGAACTCGGCCACCCCGGCCTTGGCGGCGACGCTGACCCGCCCCCCGAAGCTGGGGCAGCGCATGACGCACATGGCACAGCCGTTGCCGTACTTGGTGCAGTTGTTCTGCGGACCGAACGAGCCCGTCGTCTCGACGAAGGCGTCGGCCTCGACGCGCTCGTCGCCCACCACGACCGCCGCCACCTCGTCGCCGCTGCGGACCGCGTCGGTGACCCTCGCCTGGGTCCGCACCTCCACGCCGGCGTCCACGAGCATCCGCCTGATGGCCGGCTCGATGATGGAGACGTCGTAGAGGTCGGCGTGAGCGTGGCCGGGAAAGGTGACGTTCCGGTGGCGCAGGTTGGCGTCGATCACGTCCCACACCGCGCCCATGCCCAGGGCGACGTGCTCCGCGGCGGCCGTCCACCGTCCGTTGTTCCGCATGATGCCGCCCACCAAGCCGGTCCCCAGCAGCATGTCCGTGCGCTCGAGCAGGACCACCTCGGCCCCGCTCTGCCTGGCGGCCAGGGCTGCTCCGGTCCCGGCCCAGCCTCCGCCGACGACGACGATCTTTCCCATCGAGCCCGCTCCTCCCCTGCGTCTTCCTACGCCAGTGTCTCTGTATCGATCTGTGCCCGCTGCAGGCGGCCGGAGTAATCCACGTACACGCTCTTCCACTCGGAGAAGGTGTTGAGGACCTCGGTGCCCGACTCGCGGTGCCCGTTGCCGGTGTTCTTCGTGCCCCCGAACGGCAGGTGCACCTCGGCGCCGATGGTGGGCCCGTTGATGTAGGTGATGCCGGCGTCGATCCGCTCGATCGCCCGGAAGGCGGCGTTGACGTCGCGCGTGTAGAGGGAGGAGGACAGGCCGTACGGCGTGCCGTTCAGCACGTCGATGGCCTCGTCCAGGCTGCCCACGGTGAGGATGGAGAGCACCGGTCCGAAGATCTCCTCCTGGGCGATGCGCATCTCCGGGCGGACGTCGGCGAAGATGGTCGGCTGGAAGAACCACCCCCGGTCCAGCGCGCCGCCCGTGGCCGCCGCGCCGCCGGTCACCAGGCGCGCGCCCTCCTCCTGCCCGATGCGCACGTAGTCGGCCACCTTCTGCCGGGCCGCCTCGTTCACCAGCGGCCCCATCTCGGTGGCCTCGTCGAGACCGGGTCCCACCCGCAGCCCCCGGGCGCGGTCCGCCAACCGGGCCGTCAGCTCCTCGGCCACGTCCCGGTGGACGATGAGCCGGCTGGTCGCCGTGCAGCGCTGCCCGGTGGTGCCGAACGCCCCCCACAGCGCCCCCTCCAGGGCGAGCTCCAGGTCGGCATCGTCCATGACGATCTGCCCGTTCTTGCCGCCCAGCTCCAGCGAGAGCCGCTTGAGGCTTCGCCCGCAGGCCTCGGCCAGGGTCCGGCCGGTGGCCGCCGACCCGGTGAACGACACCACGCCCACGTCCGGGTGGGTGGCGATGCCCATGCCCACCTCGGCGCCGGAACCGTAGACCAGGTTCACCACGCCGCGAGGCACGCCCGCGTCCAGCAGCGCCTGCACCAGCGCGGCCGCGGTGGCGGGCGCGTCGCTGGAGGGCTTGAAGACCACCGTGTTCCCGCAGACCAACGCCGGGAAGATCTTCCAGGTCGGGATGGCCATGGGGAAGTTCCAGGGGCTGATGATGCCGGCGACCCCGACCGGCCGGCGCACCGACATGGCGAACTTGCTGGGGAGCTCGGACGGCGTGGTCTGCCCGAAGAGCCGCCGGCCCTCCCCGCTCATGTACAGGCCGGTGTCGATGCCCTCCTGGACGTCGCCCCGGGTCTCCAGCAGGATCTTGCCCATCTCGCCGGTGGCGATGCGGGCGATATCGTCCTTGCGCTCCTGGAGCAGCCGGGTGGCTTCGCGCACCACGTCGGCGCGGCGGGGCGCCGGCAGGGCGCTCCACCCCGGGAGGGCCGACCGCGCGGCCGCGACCGCGCGGTCCACGTCGTCGCCTGCCGACGAGGGGAACACTCCGACCACCCGGTCGCGATCGGCCGGATCGCGGTCCTCGAACGTGCGTCCCGTCGCGCTCGGGACCCACTCGCCCGCGATGTGGTTGAGGTACTCCTGGGCCATGCTCAACTCCGTTCCGGTGACGACATGACGGTCTCGCCTCACCCGGCCGAGGCCGGGCTCGCCGCGTTCCGCGCAGCCGCGGCGCGCCACAGGTGCATCTGCGGCAGGTCGACCTCCTCCGACTCGGAGGGGATGTCGATCAGCGTGGGCCTGCCCGATCGCACCGCTTCCTCCAAGCGCCCCTTCCAGCTCGGCCGCGCGCTCGATGCGGATGCCGTCCAGCCCGAAGGCCCGGGCGACGGCGGCGTGGTCGATGGTCGAGAAGTCCACGCCCAGGTAGTGGCCGCCCATGTGGATGCTCTGGATGGCCTTGATCCAACCGAAGCAGCTGTTGTTGAAGTTGAGCAGCACCACCGGCAGCTCCAAGCGGGCGAGCGTCTCCAGCTCGCCGGCGGACATGCCGAAGCTGCCGTCCCCGCACAGGCCCACGACCAGCTGCTCGGGCCGGGCTATCTTGGCCCCGACCACCGCCGGGATGGCGTAGCCCAGGCCCCCGTAGGCGCGGGGGATGATGACGTGACGGCCGGGCCGGTGCACCTCGTAGTAGGCGGAGACGTAGGGGGTGGGAGTGCCCGCGTCGGCCACCACGATGGCGTCGTCCGGCAGGACGCGGGAGAGGGCGGCCATCACGCGATGGGGCTTGATGGGCAGCGCCTCGCTGGTCACGGCGCCGATCGACCGACTCCCACCAGGCGGCGCGCTGAGCGGCGATGGCGGCGGCCGCCTCAGGCCTCGGCCG
The DNA here is from genome assembly GCA_963796315.1 of uncultured Actinomycetota bacterium. Classification (GTDB taxonomy): domain Bacteria; phylum Actinomycetota; class Thermoleophilia; order RBG-16-64-13; family RBG-16-64-13; genus CAWCLH01. The sequence continues at coordinate 239,601 of CAWCLH010000019.1, read as the reverse complement.
GGGCGCCCGCCGGCGCACCGCCTCCACCACGTCCGCCAGGATGAGCTGCGCGTCCCCCACCAGCCCCACCTCGGTGGGGTAGTTGTTGCCGATGAGGAGCGGATCGATGTCCAGGTGGATCACCGTCGGGGGGTCGTCGCCGTCCGGCAGCGTCCACTTGATGGTGGTGACCGAACCGGTCTTGCAGCCGATGAAGAAGACCAGGTCCGCCGCGGCCACCGTCTCGTTGGCGTACTCGCGGTAGCCGTTGTCGCCCACCACGCCGATAGCCAGAGGATGGTCCTCCGCGATGGCGCCCTTGCCCGTGATGGTGGTCCCCACCGGCGCGGAGAGCAGTTCGGCCAGCGCCGTCAGCTCGGTCCAGGCGCTCGCGTTGATCACGCCCCCGCCCGCCACGATGACGGGACGCGCGGCGGCGACCAGCAGGTCCGCCGCCCGTTCCACCGCCTGCTGCTCGGCGCGGACCCGGAAGGTGGGATAGCTCCGGCAGGCCGGCTCGGCGTAGAGGTCGCGCTCGCCGCCGGGGACCTGGCTGCCCAAGACCTCCTGCGGAAAGGCCACGTGCACCGCGCCGGGACGGCCGGTGGTGGCGATGCGGAAGGCCCGCCGCATGGTGCCCGGGATCTTGTCGTAGCGCTTGATGAAGTGGCTCCACTTGGTGATGCTCTGGTAGAGCACGTGGTGGTCCAGCTCCGTGATGGTGCCCCGGCCCTCGGAGGCCAGGTCGATGCCCGACGTCAGGGCGATCACCGGCACGGAGGAGGCGTTCGCCTCGGCCACGCCCGGCACGGTGTAGAGGGCGCCGGCGCCGGAGGGACTCTCGCAGACGCCGGGCTTGAAGGCCAGGCGGGCGTAGGCGTCGGCCATGAAAGAGGCGGAGCGTTCGTCGCGCGCCAGGACGTGGGTGATCCGGTCGCGCCGGTCGTACAGCGATTCGTAGAGCTTGATGCTGGTGTCGCCCGCCACGCCGAAGACGTACTCGACGTCGTAGGCGATGAGCATCTCGACGATGATGTCGCTCCCCCGCACCGCGTCCCCCCGGGGCCGGTTCCCGATTCCCCCAGTGTTCCCTACCCCCGTAGTGAACACTCCGGCCGTAGTTAACAACGAACCGGCCCCCCGCGTCAAGACGCCGGGCAAAGAAAAACGCCCGGCCGAGACCGGGCGCGCTGGAGAAACGCGTCGCTCCAGCCGCTCCAAGGGGAGCGGCGAAACCAGGCTACTTGCTCTTCAGCCTCTTCTCTTCCTTCTCGAACTTCTCGTCGAGCTGCTTCAACTCCTCGGCGCTGAGGAGCTTCTCGGCCGGCGGAAAGACGCCGGTCTCCTCTTCCTCGAGGTGGTGCTCCACCAGTTCGGTCAGTACCTTGACCTTGGCCTTCCACAGGTCGTCCGTCCGCCTTCTCGCGGCCCTTCGCCATGTCCTTCATGAAGAGCTCGGCCGAGCGATGCTCCTCTATGCCCTCGAGGACGATGTCGTGGGTCTCCTTCTTCTCCCGGAGCGGTGGATAGAAGACCTTCTCCTCCCCTTTGGAGTGGGCCATGATGTCCTTCTGCAGCTGCTCGAAGCCGGCGGGGTCCTTCTCCAGCTTCTTCAAGCCCTTGCGGAACTCTTCGTGCTCCTTGCGCAGATGCTGGATGATGTTCATGCGTCCCTCCCTGTCGGCGAACCTGCGCTGCAGTCCTGCCCCGGTGTCCTTGGATCCAAACTGACCGCGCTCGGCCCGCGGCCGCAGGCTCAGGGGCGCGATGGTAGACTCCTCTTTCCATGGACCGACCGGCCTACCAAGGAACCCACGACTACATCGCCGCCGAGGGCCTGCTGCAGGCGGTGAACGTTGCCGTGCTTCTGGAGCGCCCCCTGCTCATCAAGGGCGAGCCCGGCACCGGCAAGACCATGCTGGCGCAGAGCGTGGCCCGCAGCCTGGGCCTTGAGCTGCTGGTCTGGAACGTCAAGTCGACCACCAAGGCGCAGGATGGGCTCTACGTCTACGACACGGTCCAGCGGCTGTACGACAGTCAGTTCGGCGACCACGACGTCCACGATATCCGCCAATACATCCGGTTGGGCCAGCTGGGGCAGGCCTTCACCTCGCCCGACCGCGTGGTGCTCCTGATCGACGAGGTGGACAAGGCCGACCTGGAGTTCCCCAACGACCTCCTCTGGGAGCTCGACCAGATGGAGTTCACCGTCGCGGAGACGGGCGACCTGGTGCGCGCAGCCCAGCGTCCGGTGGTGGTGATCACCTCGAACGCGGAGAAGGAACTGCCGGACGCGTTCCTGCGCCGTTGCGTCTTCCACTACATCGAGTTCCCAGACCGGGAGACCATGCGCGACATCGTCCGGGTGCACCATCCGGACCTGGAGACGCGCCTGCTCGACCTGGCCCTGCACGCCTTCTACTGGCTCCGGCAGGTACCCGGGCTGCAGAAGAAGCCGTCCACCAGCGAGTTGATCGACTGGGTGCGGGCGCTCGAGGTAGGCGGCATCCCGCCGGAGGACATCGGCGAACGTCTCCCCTTCCTCGGCGTGCTCCTGAAGAAGGACAAGGACGTCGAGAGCACCCTCCGCGCCCTGCGGACCGGCAGCGGCGTGCAGCCGTTGCGCTGACCCGGCCGCCGGCCGTGTTCACCGACTTCTTCTTCCTGCTCCGCGCCTACGGAGTCCCGGTCACCATCACCGAATGGTTGATGCTCACCGAGGCGCTGGCCGACGGCCTAGCCTACTCCGACCTCAACCGCTTCTACTCGCTGGCCCGCTCCGTGCTGGTGAAGTCCGAGACCTTCTTCGACCAGTACGACCAGGCCTTCGCCCACGCCTTCCGCGGGGTGGAGACGCCGCGGGAGATCGCGGACGAGGTGTGGCGCTGGCTGGCCGATCCCCAGGCCCCCCTGGGGCTGACGCCGCAGGAGGTGCAGGAGCTGCTGGCCCGCCTGGAGCAGCTCGACCTGGACGAGTTCCGGCGCCGGTTCGAGGAGCGGATGCTCGAGCAGACCGAGGCCCACCACGGCGGCTCGCACTGGATCGGCACGGGCGGGACCTCCCCCTTCGGCCACGGGGGCGTGCGGCCGGGCGGCCTGCGGCTGGGCGGGGCGGGCCTCAACCGCTCGGCGGTCAAGGTGGCGGAGGAGCGCCGCTACCAAGGCTACCGCACCGATGCCACGGTGGGCGTGCGCCAGTTCGAGGTGGCCCTCCGCCGCCTGCGCCGCCTCTCCAGCCGGCACGCCGGCCCGCTCGACGAGCTCGACCTGGACGGAACCATCCAGTCCACCGCCGACCACGCCGGCGCCCTGACTCTGGAGTGGCGACGCCCCCGGCGCAACACGCTGCGGGTCGCCCTCCTGATGGACGCGGGCGGCTCGATGCACGCGCACCTGCGCCTCTGCTCCCAGCTCTTCACGGCCGTCAACCGCCAGAGCCACTTCAAGGAGCTGCGCTTCTACTACTTCCACAACTGCGTCTACGACCACCTCTACCTGGACCCCACCTGCCACCCGCGCAACTCGGCGCTGACCGCGCAGGTCCTGCGGGAGCTGGACCCGGAGACCAAGCTGGTGGTGGTCGGGGACGCCGCCATGGCGCCGTCGCGAGCTCCTCGAGCCCAACGGCATCATCTGGTGGAGCATGGCCAACGAGGAGCCCGGCATCGAGTGGCTACGCCGGCTGGCCCGGCACTTCCACCACTCCGTATGGCTGAACCCCATCCCGGCCTACCAGTGGGACGTCGTCTACGGCCGCCAGACGATCGACCTGGTGCGCCGGGTCTTCTCCATGTACGACCTCAGCGTCGACGGCCTGACCGAGGCGGTGCGGAAGCTCCTGGTACGGCGGTAGCCGCCGGTCGTCCCGCCCCCGGCTGGCTGAAAGACCGGTGGCCGCCCACACGGTGGCCAGAGAGGCCCACCCTTCTCACCCTGCTAGAGTAGACACGACGGGCTCGACGAAAGGAGAGCGCCCGTGGCCGAGCGGGACGTCATCGTGATCGGAGCGGGCCTGGCCGGCCTGGCCACCGGCATCTACCTGCGCCTGAACGGGTACCCGACGCGGATCTTCGAGAGCCAACAGCAGGCGGGCGGCGTGCTGGCCACGTGGCGGCGCGGATCCTACACCATCGATGGCGGCCTCCACTTCCTCATGGACCACCGGCCGGGATCACCCATGTACCCGCTCTACCAGGAGTTGGGCATCGCCGGCGAGACCCCCTTCGTCGACCTGGACGTCTACGGCCGGTTCATCGACGAGCGCCTGCAGCAGACGGTCACCGTCGACCGTGGCCTGACACTGGAAGGCCTGGATCGTGACCTTCTCCACTCCCGGGACCGCCGGACCCTGGAGGACCTGTTGCGCGGCGCCCGCGCCCTGGCGCACGCGGACCTGGCCAGGCCCTTCGCCAAACCGCCCGAGCTCAGCCACGCCGTGGACAGCCTCCGTCAGCTGCGCGGTCTGGGCACGGCCACCCGGTACGTCACCGGCAAGTACAGCCACGCCACCGAGGACTTCGCCCGCCACATCGAGCACCCGGGCATGCGCAGCCTGTTCTTGGCGCTCTTCCTCCCCCAGGTCCCGATCTGGTTCGTGTTGACGCTGCTGGGTCTGCTGAGCGAGGGTCGTATCGGCCTCGCCCTGGAGGGGTCGTCCGGATTCGTCGGCGCGCTGGAACACCGGTATCGCGGGCTGGGCGGCGAGCTCGTGTTCGGCGCCCAGGTGGAGCAGATCCTGGTGGAGCACGACCGCGCCGTGGGCGTGCGGCTGGCGGACGGCAGCGAGCACCGAGCCGACGCGGTGGTCTCCGCGGCCGACGGCACGAGCACCATCTTCCGGCTGCTCGAGGGCCGGTACACCAACGCCCGCGTGCGCTCCCGCTACAAGAGCTGGGCGGTCTTCCGGTCCATGGCCGCGATCAGCTTCGGCGTGGAGAGGACCTTCTCCGGGCCGTCGCCCTTCACGACCATCCGGCTGGCGGAACCCCTCGTCATCACGGGCGCGGAGGTCCGCTCGCTCTTCGTGCGTACCTTCGACCACGTGCCCGCCTACGCTCCTCCGGGTCACACGGTCCTGCAGGTGGAGCTGGAGACCGACTTCGACCCCTGGGCCACCCTGGCCGACCAGGACCCCGGACGGTACCGTGAGGAGAAGGCCCGCTTGGCCGTGGAGGTCCTGGAGCGCATCGAGCCGCATTTCCCCGGCCTCGGCGCGGCCGTCGAGGTCCGAGACGTCCTCACCCCGGTCACCATCTTCCGCCACACCGGCAACCACAAAGGCGCCTACGAAGGGTGGCTTCCCACCCCGACCGTGCTCACGGCGCACGTCGAACGGACCCTCCCCGGTCTGCACGGATTCTGGATGGCCGGCCAGTGGGTCATGCCCGGAGGGGGAGTGCCCCCGTGCCTCTTCTCCGGACGGCATGTGGCCCAGCTGCTGTGCCACGAGGACCGCCGGCCCTTCCGTCCGACGCCGCCGGCATAGGCAGATCCTCAGGTGGGCGAGTCTCCCCGCCGTTGGCGCTGGAGGCCGAGGCGCTCCTCGTCGTCCACGAGGCAGCCGTCCAGACAGAGATCGTCGCAGGCCCCGTCGCACGGCTCCACGTGCACGGTCACGAAGGAGTTCGCGAGGCGGGCTTCGATGTCGTCGGAGAGGGCCTCGGCGATCGCGTGCGATGCCTCCACCGTCATCTCAGCACGCACCAGCAGGTGAAACTGCACGAAGCGGTGTGAGCCCGACTTCCGGGTGCGCAACAGATGAAAACCGCGGACCTGAGGCCCGAAGGCGCGCACCCGTTCTCGGATGAGCTGCTCCTCCTCCGCGGGGAGGCTGGTGTCCAAGAGGTCCCGGGCGGCCTCGACGGTGAGACCATAGGCGGCCCGCACGATCAGCAGGGCCACCAGGATGGCGGCCACGGGGTCGAGCCAGACCAGCGACACGCCGGGGAAGAGCCAGCCGCCCAGCACGATCAGAGCCAGCCCGAGGCTCACGCCGGCCGAGGTGTAGACGTCGGTGCGCAGATGCCACCCGTCCGCCTGCAGCGCGACCGAGTCCGTCTCCCGACCCACCGTGAAGAGCCGGCGAGAGACGAACAGGTTGACGGCCGCCGACCCGAGCATGACGGCCACGCCCCAGCCCGGGGTCTCCAGCGGATGCGGCTCGAGGAGCTTGCGCACGGACTCGAACACGATCCAGCCGGCCGCCGCGAAGATCAGCAACGCCTCCACGACGCCCGAGATGTTCTCCACCTTGCCGTGGCCGAAGGGATGGGCCTCGTCCGCCGGCCGCGACGACGTGCGCACGGCCAGAAAGGCGATGACCGCCGCCAGCAGATCCACTGCCGAATGGATCGCCTCCGACAGCACGGACACGGACCCGATCAGCAGCCCGACCGCCAACTTGACCACGACGAGCGAGGAGTTGGAGGTCACCGAGAGGAGCGCGACCTTGCGCTTCCGTCGATCGTCCGACGTCCGTCGCTCGTCCGTGATGACCACGCGTGAGACCTCCGGGGGGATGACCCGCGCGGGCCGGGCCGAGACATCCGCAACCGCCTGCGAAGGGGCACCCGCGCGCCCCGCTGGACCGCAACAGTCTACTGCACGGTGCCCGACCCGGTCGGAATGCCGAGCGAGGGGCGCCGGCGCGCCCCTCGCTCCGGGCCGAAGAGAAGCCGCTCGTCGCTAAGCGGCTCGACGGGCTCCCTCGGCGCCACTCGACCCCATGCCGGGTATCTGCATACCGAGCTGCATCATGAGTCCCATGGTGTCGAAGTAGCTCCAGCTCTCCGAGACCTTGCCGTGCTCCAGATGGGAGACGAGCGTGCCCCCCATGCAGACCCGTCGGTTCGTCGGAGGCGATGCCCATGAACTCGCCGGTGTGCGTGCCCTCTCCCAGGATGCGCACCCAGATGGTATGGCCGTCCACGGCGAGCTCGGGCGTCTGCCAGTGGGCGTCCGGGAATCCCTTCCGGAACGCCTCCACCTGCCTGCGCACACCCTCGACGCCCTCCCCGAACGGCGAGGCCGTCCGGCTTTGATAGTCATGGGCGTAGACCTCATCGAGCAGGTCCAACCTGCCCTCGTTCCAGACCTTCAGCATCCTGTCGTTGATCGAGGTATCCATCTGACGCCTGTCCTTCTCGGGTCGCGCGACCCGTCTCGACACCGACGCGCCCGGCGCAGGCGATGAGGTCTCCGTCGTTCGCATCTGAACCAATAGTTGATACCCCGTAGCGGCCGATACTACGTGCGGCGCGCGGCCGCCTGGGCGGTGCGCCGTCGCGCACGAGAAAGGGGCGCCCGGCGGGCGCCCCTTCGGCAGTCACACAGGCGTCGAACGCGGGCTAGAGCTCGTCCGGCAACTCCCGGAGCTCTGCCATGGAGAACACGGGACCGTCCACGCACACGTACTTCGGACCGACGTTGCAGCGGCCGCAGATGCCGATGCCGCACTTCATCCGCTTCTCGAGCGTCGTGTAGATCTGCTCGTCGGCGAACTGGAGCTTCTGCAGGCTCTGGAGCACGAACTTGATCATGATGGGCGGGCCGCAGGTGATGGCGATGGTGTTCTCGGGCTTGGGCGCCATCTCCTCCAGCACGGCGGGGACGAAGCCGACCTTCTTGCTCCAGCCCGGCGCCTCTCGGTCGACGGTGATGACCGCGTCCACGTCCTCGCGTGCTTCCCAGACTTCGATGTCGTACTTGTAGGTCAGGTCCTGGGGTGACCGCGCGCCGTACAGGATGCTGATGCCCGCGTAGTCGTCGCGGTGCTCCAGCGTGTAGGCGATGGTGGCGCGCAGGGCGGCAGAGCCGATCCCGCCCATGACATAGAGGATCTTCTTGCCCTTCCACTCCTCCACCGGGAAGCCGCAACCCATGGGGGCGCGGATCCCCACCTTGTCGCCCACCGAGAGAGTGTGGAGGGCGCTGGTGACCTCGCCTGCCTTCATCACCGAGAACTGCAGGTACTCCTTCTCAGACGGGCTGGAGTTGATGGCGAACGTGGACTCCCCCACCCCGAAGATGCCCAGCTGACCCACCTGGCCCGGCGAGAACGAGAAGTTCGCCATGACCTCCGGATCGTCGAACCGGACCCGGAAGGACTTGATGTTCGGCGTCTCCTGGATGACGTCGATCACCGTCCCCACTTCCGGGAGGTAGGGGTTGCCGGCCAGCTTGCCGGCCCGCGCGGTGGAGGCACCCTCCTGGATGTCCGCGAAAGTCAGGCGGGTCTTGCCTTGAGGCTCCTCGACCATCGCCATCTAGGCCTCCTCTCCGGCGGCCACGGCGGCCGGCTCCCGGACCGATCCCATCGTGCGGAGCACCTCCCGGATGTCGATGCGGGTGGGGCAGCTCGAGATGCAGCGGCCGCAGCCGGAGCAGAGCAGGCTGTCGTACTTCTCCGGGTAGTACCAGAACTTGTGGCTGAACCGGTTGCGGAACCGGTTCGGCTTGGGATCCCGCGGGTTGTGGCCGGAGGTCTCCAGCGTGTAGATGGGATTGAAGCAGTTGTCCCAGGAGCGCAGGCGCTCGCCGCTGGTCTCCACCTTCTCGTCGTTGATGGTGAAGCAGTAGCAGTTGGGGCACACGTAGGTGCAGGTGCCGCAGGAGATGCAGCGCATGGAGAGCTCGATCCACTCCGGGTCCTCCAGGTTGGCCCGCAGGTTCTCCGCGAGACCCTCCAGCTGGAAGGGGATGTCCACCGACTCCTCCGCCTGTCGCCTTGACGCCGGCGGCCGCGTCGGCCTGAGCGGGCGAGGCTTCAGCGAGGCCGGCCGAAGTCCAGGACCGCCTCGCCCTTGTCCGTCAGGGGCTCGACCAGGAAGCCACCCTCCACCTGGGTGAAGAGGGCGTCGACGCCTTCGGTGCCCGGCCGGGCTGCCCCCGACCGCGCGGCAGAAGCAGGTGGAGCGGGGCCGGGCGCAGGTGACCGCCAGCAGGGTGGTCGCCTCGCGCTTGGCGTTGTAGTAGGGATCGAAGTAGAACCCGCCGTACCCGCCGAAGACGTTGTCCATCTGGACGAAGCCGCGGGCGTCGCAGGGCCGCAGGCCGAAGATGACCTGCTGGGGGGCGCTCGTTGACCGGGTCCACCACCAGGACCTCGTGGGCCTTGACGTTGGCCGTCTGGCGGTCCTCCAGGTCGAGGGCCTCGTCGGCCGCGCTCGGCGTGGTGGGCCGCCTCCTCGGGCGTCTCGTCCACGGCGCCCGCGGGACCCTCCATCTGGTAGCCGAACTTCAGATAGGTCTCGGACTGCCGGAACACGTAGTCCTTGGCCGACTGCTTGGCCAGCAGGACGTCGAGCTCGACCGGGTCACCGGACGACCAGGGCCGGAAGAGCACCACCCGGTCCTCGTCGGCGATGGGAGCCACCACCCGCGCCCGGCTGGCGAGATGACCGAGGAAGGCCTCCAGTTGATCCTGTGCCAGGAACTTCATTGCGCCATCCTCCTTTCTAGTGCTCGCCCAGGGCGTCGTCGATGTTGAAGGTCTGGAACACCGGCTTCTCCTCCAGGCTGACGCCGGCCTCGAAGCCGAGCATGTCCTTGAGCTCCATGTTCATCTTTCGATGCAGCAGGTACAGCGGGATCTCCACCGGGCAGGCGCGGTCGCAGTTGCCGCAGGACGGGCAACGGCCGGCCACGTGGAACATGTGGACCATCTGGAACATCAGGTTGTCCTTGGCCGTCACCCGCTGGCTGACCAGGGCCGGCTGGCGCGAGCGGTTCACGCACTGGTCCCAGCAGTAGCAGACGGGGCAGGCGTGGATGCAGGCGAAGCAGCGGATGCAGGTCTCGAAGATCTCCTCGAGCTTGGCATCCTTCTCCGCCGGGCTCAGAGCCTCGAACTCCTCCACCGACGCCCACATGGCCTCCTGGTCGGCCGGCTCGGTCAGCTCCTCGGCGGCCAGGTCGTCGGCGTAGCGGGGGTTGGGGTAGCGGCAGCTCTTGCAGTGGTCGAAGAGGAGGTCGGCCTTGGCGAACTGCTTCGAGTCGCCGCCGCGGGTGACGGCGGTCACGGTGTCGCCCGCGAAGGTGATGTCCACCACCTCGTCGGTGAAGGCCTTCTCCACCCGGCGCCTGTTGATGACCCCCTCGCAGGGCACGCCGATGACGTAGAGCCGGTCCTTGTCCACGAGGGACTCCTGCAGCAGCGCGACCAGGGTGCGGCTGTCGCAGCCCTTGACGCAGATGCCGATCTTGGCATCGGCCGGCGCGGTCATCTTGCGCTTGAGGAAGGTGGTCAGGTTGTGCTGCGCCAGTGGGTTCCAGACCAGCTGGTCCACCTCGTCGGCGTCCCGCACGAACGCGGGGATGACCTCCGCCGGGTTGTAGCCCTGCTTCCAACCGATGACGTAGTCCACCCGGCCATCGGCCAGGGCGGCGCGGGCGAGCTCGCGGATCTTCTCCTGAGCCGGCTCACAGGGCCCTCCCCTCGCGCGGACCAAGCTCCTCGACGCCCTTGACGAACTCGGTCACCACCTACTGCCAACGCGCGCCCTCGGAGGCCGAGACCCAGGTCTACTTGAAGCGGTCGGGCTCGATGCCGAGGAAGGGCAACATCCGGTCCAGCAGCTCGAACTTACGCCTGGCGTAGTAGTTGCCTTCCGAGTAGTGGCAGTCGCCGGGGTGACAGCCGCTGATCAAGACGCCGTCGGCGCCTTTCTCGAAGGCCTTGATGGCGAACAACGGGTCGACGCGGCCGGTGCAGGGCACCCGCACCAGGCGCAGGTTGGACGGCTGCTGGAGGCGGGCCGTGCCGGCGCCGTCGGCGCCGGCGTAGCTGCACCAGTTGCAGACGATGCCGATGATCTTGACCGCATCCGTGGACTTCTCCGCGGCGGCGGCCCCAGCTCTCTCTTCTGTCGCTTGCGCCATGGTCACCGCCTTTCTAGGTGAGGAGGACTTCTTCGATCTGGTCGATGAGGGCGTCGGTGGGGAAGCCCTTGAGCGAGATGCAGTTCACCGGGCAGGTGGCCACGCAGACGCCGCACCCCTGGCAGACCGTCTCGATGACGTGGCTCTTCTCGGTCGCCGTCCCTGAGCTCCTGCTTCTCCGGAGCGCTGGAAGGGGCAGACCTCGATGCACTTCCAGCAGGAGACGCAGCGCTTCTGATCGACGACCGCGATCATCGGGCTGGTCTTCAGCTTGTCCTTCGCCAGCAGCCCCAGCACCTTGGACGCCGTGCCGGAGGCCTGGGCCACCGCGGCGGGGATGTCCTTGGGCGACTGGCAGACCCCGGCCAGGAAGACGCCGGCCGTGTTGGTCTCCACCGGGCGGAGCTTCGGGTGGCCTTCCTTATAGAAGCCGTACTCGTCGTAGGAGATGCTCATCTTCTGGGCGAGCTCCCGGGAGCCCTCCGAAGCGGTGATGCCGGTGGCGAGGACGACGAGGTCGGCGGCGATCTCCACCTGCTTGCCCAGCAGGGTGTCCATGCCGCGGACCATGACCTTGCCGTTCTCCTCGTAGAGCTTGGAGACCCGGCCGCGCACGTACTTCGATGCCGAACTCCACCTGCGCCCGCTTGACGAACTCCTCGTAGCCCTTGCCCGTGGCCCGGATGTCGATGTAGAAGACGTAGACCTCGGTGTCCATGCCGACGTGGGACTTGGTCAGGATGGCCTGCTTGGCCGTGTACATGCAGCACACGCTCGAGCAGTAGGGCCGGCCCACCGACTCGTCCCGCGACCCCACGCACTGGATGAAGACCACCGTCTTGGGCTCCTCGGGCTCCCGGCCCTTGATGCCCATGGTGGAGGGCCGGACCACGTGCCCGCTGGTGGGACCGGAGGCATTGAGCATCCGCTCGTACTGGATGCCGGAGATGACGTCCTTGATCTGGCCCGAGCCGTACTCGTGGTAGTAGTCCTCCCAGGGGAAGGTGTCCAGGCCGGTGGCCATGACCATGGCTCCGAACCGCTTCTGGACGATCTCGTCCTCCTGGTCGTAGTCGATGGCGTCGGCCGGGCAGACGCGCTCGCAGACGCGGCACTTGCCCTGCTGGAACCACCGGCAGTAGTCCACCTGGATGGCGGCCCGTTTGGGCACCGCTTGCGGGAAGGGGATGTAGATGGCCTTGGTGTCGGCCAGACCCACGTTGAACACATCGGGCGCCTTGGAGGGGCACTTCTGCACGCAGAGCTCGCAGCCGATGCACTTGTTCCAATCGACCTTGGCCGCCTTCTTGCGGATGTCGACGGTGAAGTTGCCCACGTAGCCCTGCACCCGGTCCACCTCGGAGTAGGCCATGATCTCGATGTTCTCGTGCTGAGCCGCGTCCACCATCCGAGGGGTGAGGATGCAGGCGGAGCAGTCGATGGTGGGGAACGTCTTGTCGAGCTTGGCCATGACGCCACCGATGGTGGTCTGGCGCTCGACGATGGTCACGTGGAGACCGGCGTCGGCCAGGTCGAGCGCGGTCTGGATGCCCGCCACCCCGCCGCCGACCACCAGGACATCCTTGTTGACCTCGACCTCGTTCGCGTAGAGCGGCTCGAGGTCGCGCACCTTGGCCACGGCCATCTTGATGATCTCGTAGGCCTTCTCGGTCGCCAGATCGTAGTCGTCGTGGATCCAGGAGCAGTGCTCCCGGATGTTGGCCATCTCGAAGAGGTAGGGGTTGAGCCCCGCCCCCTCGACGCAGCGCCGGAAGGTGACCTCGTGCATGTGGGGGGAGCAGGCGGCGACGACCACCCGATCCAGGCCCTTCTCCCGGATGGCCCGCTGGATGGCGGCCTGGCCCGGCTCGGAGCACGTGTAGATGAGGTCCTCGGTGTGGACCACGTCCTTGAGCTCGGCGGCGCGGGCGGCGACGCCCTTGCTGTCGACCGTGCCCGCGATGTTCGTGCCGCAGTGGCAGACGAAGACTCCGATCCTCATGACGCCGCCTCCGCGGTCTCTTGTGCTTCTTTCGCCTTGGCCTTCGCCGCCTTCTCCGCCGCCTTGCGCTCCTCCTCGGCCTTCAACTCGATCGCCTCGGCGATGCGCTGGGCCACGATGGGCCGGGGGTCGATGCGGTGCTTCTCGAGCATCATCTCCGCCGGGCTGAAGCCCAGGGCCAGACCGATGACCTGGGTCACGTAGAGCACCGGCACCTCGTAGTCCGTGCCGCAGGCCGCGTTGGTCTGGGGCTGGCGCAGGTCCAGGTTCATGTGGCAGAGGGGGCACGCGGTGACGATGACGTCGGCCCCGGCGTTGATGGCCTGTTCCAGGAGCTTTCGGGTCAGCTCCTGCTGGATGATCTTCTTGGGCACGCCCACGCTCGCTCCGCAGCACTCGGTCTTGTAGTTCCACCACTTGACCGAGGCGCCGGCGGCGGCCAGCAGTTGGTCCATCATCATGGGTTGCTCGTTGTTCGCCTCGCTCAGCAGTTCCGCGGGGCGGGCCAGCAGGCAACCGTAGTAGGGCACCACCTTGAGCTGGGAGAGGTCGGTCTTGACCACGCCCGCGATCGCCTCCAGGCCGACCTTCTCGATCAGCACCTCGAGGATGTTGTAGACCCGGACATCGCCCTCGTAGGGCGCGTCCAGCACCTCGTTGACCTCGGCGCGGAAGGCCGGGTCGTCGGCGATCTGGACGGCCGCGTTCTTCTCGCGCTGCCAGCATGACGGGCAGGGAGCGACCATCTCGTCGGCGACCTGGGAGACCTGGCGCAGGTTCCGCGCGGCGAGCGCCTGGGCCAGCAGGTGGTCGGTCATGTGCGCCGGGGACGAACCGCAGCAGGTCCAGTCCGGGGCCTCCTGCACATCCAGGCCCAAGGCGCGCAGGACGATCTGGGTGGACTGATCGTACTCGGAGGCGGAGTGCTTCAGCGAACATCCGGGATAGTAGGCCAGTCCCGCCATCACGCCTTCTCCCTCGCCTTCGCCTTGGCCATGCTCTTCTCGTAGATCCGGCCCACCTCGTCGGCCCCCTTGTGCTTCTTGGGCAGGTACTCGATCTTGCCCTTCTGCACCATGGGGAGCCCCAGCGCCGCGTCGTTCAGCACCTTCCCCGAGGTCAGGTTGTAGCGGACCAGGAACATGCCCTCGGCCAGGAGGCCGTACTTGGCGATGTTCTCGATGAAGAGGCGGTTGAAGAGCTGTGCCCGCTCGGGCACGTCGCGTTCTTGGGCGACCGCGAGCGTCTTCAGATCCTCGAAGATGCCGGCGATGTCGATATTTCTGGGGCAGCGTTCGGAGCAGGTCAGGCACTGGATGCAGTTCTGCACGGCGGAGGACTGCAGCACCTCGTCGACCAACCCCACCTGCAACATGCGCATGATCTGGTTGGGGGCGTGATCGAACGTGAAGGCCGCCGGACACCCGGCCGAGCAGTTACCGCACTGGTAGCACTCGGTGACGTCCGCCTTCACCTGCTCGATCAGCTTCTCCCTATAGAGCGCGGCCTTCTCGGCGTTGTACCGGATCAAGCCAGCCTCCTGACATGAGAAGTCGACACGGCTGTTCGGGCGATGAACGTCGCGCGCGTCACCGTCCCCATGGGCAGGGGGAATGAGCCGCAGCACGACAAGTGGCGAGGAGTATATCAGTATAGGAAAGTCGTCACAAGCTTTCACCAGGGAAGCTCCGTGGCAGGAAGTTGGCATCTGAGCAGGATATTCCTTTGAACGGCGGGCCAACTTCCTGGGAGAGGACCCTCTCGGCCCTCGCGCGTGCCCAGGCGGTCCGTCGGCCGGGGCGGCTAGGTCTCGTCCCGGGAAAAGGACCGGACCAGAGAGTAGTCGGTGCGGCGCTGGGCCGCCTCGAACCCGGCGGCGTGGATGGCCCGGACCAGGTCGCCGGCGCCCACCCGGAAGGTGACGCCGGTCGCCGCCACCACGTTCTCCTCGATCATGGTGCTGCCCAGATCGTTCGCCCCGAACCGCAGCGCGACCTGTCCCACCTTCAGCCCCTGGGTCACCCAGGAGGCCTGGATGTTGGCGACGTTGTCCAGGTAGAGCCGCGAGACCGCCAGCGTGGTCAGGTAGTCGACGGCCGTCGACGGGGGTGCCACCCCCTCCAGCGCCGTGTTCCCCTCCTGGAAGGTCCAGGGAATGAACGCGCGGAAACCGCCGGTCTCGTCCTGCAGGTCGCGGATCCGGCGCAGGTGCTCGACGCGGTCCTCCAGCGTCTCCACGCTGCCGAACATCATGGTGGCCGTGGTGCTCATCCCCAGGAGGTGGGCCTCACGCATCACCGCCAGCCAGGGCTCGGTCTTGGTCTTGCGGGGGGCCACCTTGGCGCGCACGCCGTCCACCAGGATCTCGGCGCCGCCGCCGGGCAGCGAGTCCAGCCCGGCCGCGCGCAGACGAGAGAGGGTCTGCGGCACGCTCAGGCCGCTGGCCGTGGCGATGTGGAGGACCTCCGACGGGGAGAGCGAGTGGATGGTGATGCTGGGATAGGCCGCCTTGAGCGACGAGAACAGGTCCACGTAGTACTCGATGCCCAGGTCCGGGTTGTGCCCCCCCTGCAGCATGACGGCGGTGCCGCCCAGGTCCAGGGTCTCCTGTACCTTGGCGTGGACCTCCTCCGTGGAGAGCACGTAGCCTTCGCCGGATCCGGGCGCGCGGTGGAAGGCGCAGAAGTCGCACCCGGTGGTGCAGATGTTGGTGTAGTTGACGTTGCGGTCGACGATGAAGGTGACCCGCGGCTCGGGCACCTGGCGAAAACGGGCCTCGGTGGCGAGCTCGCCCAGGCTGAGAAGGTCCCGGGACCGCAGGAGGATCGCGGCATCGGCATCGCTCAGCCGTTCCCCGGCGCGCAGGCGGTCGACCAGTGCCCGGCGGCAGCACCGTGGAGGGCACGTTCACGACCGGGACCCTTCCGCCCCGGCCAGAGGGGCCTCATCGTCCGCCCCGGCCGCCTCGTCCAGGAAGCGCAGCCGCGGCGGCTCGGCGATCTCGCCCGCCTCGTAGGCCAGCTCGTAGAAGCGGCGCAATCCGGCCTCGTACTCCGGGGCGAAGCCGTAGTAGAGCAGGTGGAAGTAACGGTCCAGCGAGACGGTGTCGAATCGGGAGAGGCTCTTGGCCCCCTCGATCACCTCGGCGCTGTGCCCCCGTCCGTAGTCCATGGACGCCACCAGCTCGTCTTCGACCGAGGCCAACTCGGAGCCACGGCGCGCCAGGAACTCATCCCGGGCGGCCCATACCGCGTAGACCATGGGCAGGCCGGTCCACTCCCGCCAGAGGTCGCCCAGGTCGTAGCGCACCGTGCCCTCCAGCGGGAAGACGTGGGCATCGAGAGCCTCGTCTCCGATCAGCAGCACCCCGTCCACGTCGCGCAGGGCGGCCTCCAACGGCTGCAGCAGCTCGCCGAAGACGACGTCGCGCTCGTACCGCAGACGGAGGATGGTCTTGAGCAGGGCGACGGAGGTGGCGCTCTTCGGGGTGAGGGCGATGCTCTCCACCTCGTCCAGCGGGCGCCGCGCGATGAGCTGGATGCTGTCGACCGCCCCGTAGGACGAGATGGAGAGTCTGCGGGAGAGCACCAGTCGGCGGTGGTCCCGGGCGTAGGCGATGGAGCTGATGGGCCCGAAGTCGATGGTGCCGGCCAAGCAGCATCCGGTTGAGGTCGGTGGGCACGCCGGGCACGAGCTCGAAGGGCACGGCCGAGCCCAGACCCTGCTGGGCCCGTTGCTGCAGCCCGTAGTAGAGCGGATAGCAGTTGAGGAACTGGATGTGTCCGACGCGAACGCTCACCGGCTCAGGCGAACCGGCGCAGCGGGCGGTACAAGGTATCCCGTTCGACCGGCACCCGGCCGGCGTCCCTGATGATCCGCACCAACTCGTCGCGGGCCACCGCCTGGCCGGCGTCGGAGCCGGCGGCATGCGTGATGGTCTCCTCCACGATGGTGCCGTCCACGTCGTCCACGCCGAAGAAGAGGCTGATCTGGGCCAGCTTGAGCCCGATCATCACCCAGTACGCCTTGATGTGCGCGACGTTGTCCAAGAGCAGGCGCGCCAGAGCCAGCATCTTCAGATCCTCCACCCCGGTGCTGCCCGGCAGCTCGCTGAGCTCGGTGTTCTGCGGGTGGAAGGCCAAGGGGATGAACGCCTGGAAGCCGCCGGTCTCGTCCTGCGCCTCCCGCAGCTGCAGCAGGTGGTCCACCCGCTCCTCCAGCGTCTCCCGATGCCCGTAGAGCATGGTGGCGTTGGTGGGGAGGCCGCAGCGGTGGGCCAGCTTGTGCACCTCGAGCCAGCGTTCGCCGGAGATCTTGTTGGGGCAGACCGCGGCCCGGACCCGGGGAGCGAAGATCTCCGCGCCGCCGCCGGGGAGCGAACCGAGGCCGACCGACTTGAGGTCGAGCAGCACCTCTTCCTCGGTCATCCCGCTCATGGCGGCGAAGTGGACGATCTCGGAGGCGGTGAACGCGGTCAGGTGGACGTCGGGCGCCAAGGCGTGGAGCTGGGCGATCATGGTCCGGATCTCGTCGTAGGGAAGCTCCGGGTGCTCGCCCCCCACGATGTGAAGCTCGGTGATCCCCAGGGCGAGCGATTCGCGGGCCTTGGTCAACACCTCGTCCAGCGTCATGGTGTAGGCGCCCTCTTCGCCCGCCTTGCGGGAGAACGCGCAGAACCGGCAGCCGTTCTTGCAGACGTTGGTGTGGTTGATGTGCCGGTTGGTGATGAAGTACACCTCGTCCCCCACCACCCGGCGGCGGGCCGCGTCGGCCAACCGGCCGATGCGCAGCAGATCGTCGGAGGCGAGGACGGCGAGGCCGTCCTCGAGGTCCAGACGGCGGCCGTCGGCCACCTTGGCCTCGACAGAAGTGAGGGGATCGGTGCTGGAACGCACGGTCATCGTCGAGGAGTGTAGCACCCGACGCGGCGCCGCTCCGCTTTGGGGACGGTCGGGGGCCGCCTACACCGAGGCGTGGTGGATGGCGATGATGCCGCCGGCCAGGATCTCGTAGCGGGGGTTGACCATCCCCACGCCGCGCATCAGCGCCTGCAGGCTGTCGGGATCGGGGAACCGGCGGACGGAGGCGGGCAGGTAGCTGTACGCGAATCGGTCGCCGGCGGCGAAACGCCCCAGCCAGGGCACGACCCGGTCGAACCAGAGGTCGTAGAACTGCTTGAAGCCGATGATGGACGGCTGCGTGATCTCCAGGCAGACCACGCGGCCCCCGGGGCGACAGACCCGGGCCATCTCTCGGAAAGCCTGAGCGATGTCCGGCACGTTGCGGATGCCGAAACCCACCGTGCAGGCGTCGAACTCGCCGTCGGCGAAGGGCAGGGCCAGCACGTCCCCCTGCACGAAGTCCACCCAGAGCTGGTTCCGACCCGCCTTCTCGCGGGCGACGGCCAGCATCTTCTCGGAGAAGTCCAGGCCGACGACGCGCCCGTCCGGGCCGACGGCCCGCCTCAGGGCGAACGCGAGATCGCCGGTGCCGCAGCAGACGTCCAGCGCCGAGGCGCCCGGTCCCACCCGGGCAAGCAGCACGCTCAGCTCACGCCAGCGATGATGCAGGCCGGCCGTCATCAGCGAGTTCACCAGATCATACGAACCGGCGATGTCGTCGAACATGGACCGGATCTTGCCGGGCTCCGGCGTGGCGTCTACGGGGCTCATCCGCGGAGGTGGGCGCGCGGCGGGCTCAGGCGAGGACCACGGCGACGGTGGCGAAGACGAAGAAGACGATGCTGATCAGGCTGTTCATGGTCATGAAGGCCAGGCCCACCTTGGAGAGGTCGCAGCGGCGCACCACCCAGTTCTCGTAGAAGAGCAGCCCCGCGGTGACGGCCACCCCCAGGAAGTAGACCGCCCCCACGCCGGCGATGACGCCGACCAGCGCCAGCAGCCCGATCGACAGGGCGTGGCAGACCCGGGTCACCCATAGCGCCGACCCGTAGCCGAAGTCGGCCGGCAGGGAGTGGACACCGTTCTCCCGGTCGAACTCCACGTCCATGCCGGCGTAGATGATGTCGAAGCCGGCGATCCAGAACGCCACCGCCGCTCCCAGGATGAAGCTCTCGAGCGTCACCTCGCCGGTGACGGCCACCCAGGCGCCCACCGGCCCCAGGCCGATGGTCGCCCCCAGGAACCCGTGACAGAGCCAGGTCCAGCGCTTGGTCAGCGGGTAGAGCACGAAGGCCGCCACCACGAGCGGCCACAGGTACCGGGTGATCACCGGCAGCTGGAAGGTGGCCAGGACCAGGACCGCCAGCGCGACCAGGCAGAAGAGCCAGGTCTCCACCTTGGAGACCTTGCCCGTGGGTATCTCGCGGCCGCTGGTGCGCGGATTCAGCCCGTCGATCTCGGCGTCGATCAAGCGGTTGAGCGCCATGGCGAGGCTGCGGGCCGCCACCATGGCCACGGTGATCCAGAGCATGGTCCAGAGACTGGGGATGCGCGTCTGCGCAAGGAAGGCGGCGGCGTAGGCGAACGGCAGGGCGAAGACCGAATGCTCGAACTTGACCAGGCGGAGGTAGACGCCGATCCGCTCCAGCACGCCCTGCCAGGCGGGCGCCGATGGCCGCGCCAGGGTCTCCTGCGGCAGGCCTGCGTTCGACCGGGCCATCAGCGTGCCCTCCCGCGAGGGCCGGAGGCCCCGGCCCCCGTGCCGGTGGGCGACGACAGCAGGGGTCCCAGACCCAGCTGGTCCCACATCCGGTCGACCCGCTCGACCACGTCGGACGACATCACGATGTCCGGGGGCCACGGCCGGGGGTGGTCCTCCTCGCGGCCACTTGGTGGTCGCGTCGATACCCATCTTCGCCCCCCAGTGGGGACGCGGAGCCGAGTGGTCCAGCGCGTCCAGGGGGCCGTTGGTCAGGATCACGTCACGCTCCGGGTCGACGTTGCTCGCCACGCGCCAGGCCACCTCGCCGTAGTCGTGGACGTCGACAGCCTCGTCGACCACGATCACGAACTTGGTGAACTGCATCTGGCCCATCCCCCACACCGCGTGCATCAGCTTGCGGGCGTGCATCGGGTAGGCCTTGCGCAGGGAGAGGATAGCGCAGTTGTGGAAGACGCCCTCGGCGGGGAGGTCCATGTCCACCACCTCGGGCAGGGTCAGGCGGAGGAGGGGCAGGAAGAGGCGCTCGGTCGCCTTGCCCAGATAGGCATCCTCCATCGGGGGCTTGCCCACGATGGTGGTGGAGTAGATGGGGTCGCGGCGGTGGGTCAGCGCGGTCACGTGGAACACGGGGTAGTCGTCGGCCAGCGAGTAGTAGCCGGTGTGGTCGCCGAAAGGGCCCTCCCGCCGCAGCTCGCCCGGCTCCACGTAGCCCTCCAACACGATCTCGGCGTGGGCCGGCACCTCCAGGTCGACGCTGACGCATCGCGTCATCTCCACGGGGGCGTCCCTCAGGAAGCCGGCGAAGAGCATCTCGTCCACCATGCCGGGCAGCGGAGCCGTCGCTGCGTAGGTGACGGCCGGGTCGGTGCCGATGGCGACGGCCGCTTCCAGCCGGCCCGCGCTGGATCGGTAGTTCTGGGCGGCGTCCTTATGCACGTGCCAGTGCATGCCGGTGGTGTTGCGGTCGAACAGCTGCAGCCGGTACATCCCGGCGTTCCGCCCCCCCCGGCGTGGATCGCGGGTGAAGACCACGGGCAGGGTGACGAAGCGGCCGCCGTCCTCCGGCCAGCACTGCAGGACGGGGAGTCCGTTGAGATCCACCTCCTTCCCCCGCAGGACGATGTCCTGGCAGGGACCCTCCTTCACCGTCTTGGGGGCGTAGGAGGCCAGGTCCCGCAGGCGGCCCAAGGTCTTGACCTTGGCCAGCAGGCCCTGAGGCATGCTCAGATCCATCAAGCCCTTGACCCGCTCGCCCAGCTCTTCGTAGGAGGACGACCGGAGCGCCAGGAGCATGCGTTCGTGGCTGCCGAACTGGTTGGCCAGCACGGGCATGGAGAAACCGGTGGGGTGCCGGAAGAGGAGGGCGGGTCCCTCAGCCTTCACCACGCGATCGGCGACTTCGGCGATCTCCAGGATGGGGTCCACCGGGTGGTCGACGGTCCGCAACTCGCCCCGCTTCTCCAGCGCGCGGATGAAGTCGCGCAGGTCGTTCATCGACTGTCTGACCGCTGGTTCAGTCGCAGCCTTTGGACAAGTAGAAGGAGACGACCATCAGCTCGGTGGAGAGATCCACCTGCCGGATGAAGACGCCCGGGGCCGGGAGCAGGCGCTGGGGCGCGAAGTTCAGGACCCCCTTGACCCCGCCCGCGATCACCTTGTCGGCGACGGTCTGGGCGGCCTCGCCGGGCACCGTGAGGATGGCGATGTCCACCCGGTTCTCCTGGAGGAAACCCACCAACTCCCTCTCGGGGCGCACGATCAAGCCATCGATCTCGGTGCCCACCACGTACCGGGACGCGTCGAACACGCCCACCAGCTGGAAGCCCTCTTCGTGGAAGGCGCGGTAGCGCGCCAAGGCGTTCCCCAGCTTGCCCGCGCCGACGATGACGATGTTCCACTGCTGCGCCAGCCCCAGGCAACGGGACAGCTCCCCGATGAGGTACTTGACCTCGTAGCCGACGCCGCGCACGCCGAACTCCCCGAAGTAGCTGAAGTCCTTCCGGATCTGGGCAGCGTTGGCGTCCAGCCGCTCGGCCAGCTCCTTGGAGGAGACCTTGGGGATGCCGTCCCGCTCGAGGCGATGCAGGACCCGGAGGTAGCGGGCGAGCCGGGGGACGGTCGCCTGGGGCACCTTTGACTTATCGATGGGGCTGGCCATGGCTCTCCCTTCCCTTCCTCTCGTCCAGCCCACCCAGGACCTCGGCGGCGGCGGCCACGGTCCTGTCGATGTCGTCGGGCGTGTGCGCGGCCGAGATGAACGCGGCCTCGAACTGACTGGGAGCCAGGTACACGCCGCGTTCGAGCATCCCGCGGAAGTACCGTGCGTATCGCTCGGTGTCGCTGGTCTTCGCCGAAGTCGAAATCGACCACCGGACCGGGCGTGAAGAAGGCGGTCAGCATGCTGCCCACGCGCTGCACGCAGCAGGGCACGCCGGCGTCCCGAGCCGCGCGCTCCAGGCCTTCCTGGAGTCTGCGCGCCGCGCTGCTCCAGATGCTCGTAGACCTCGCTGCCCCGCAACTGATGCAGCGTGGCGACCCCCGCCGCCATGGCGAGGGGGTTCCCCGAGAGGGTGCCCGCCTGGTAGATGTCGCCGGCCGGAGCGACCCGCTCCATGATCTCCCGGCGTCCGCCGAAGGCACCCACCGGCAGTCCCCCGCCGATGATCTTGCCCAGCGTCGTCATGTCCGGCGTCACCCCGAAGCGTTCCTGGGCACCGCCGTAGGCCAACCGGAAGCCGGTCATCACCTCGTCGAAGATGAGCACGGCACCGAAACGAGCCGTGACGTCGCGCAGCCCCTGCAAGAAGCCCGGCGCCGGCGGCACGCAGCCCATGTTCCCGGCCACCGGCTCCACGATCACCGCGGCGATCTGCTCCCCGACCTCGGCGAACACCCGTTCGACCGCCGCCAGGTCGTTGTAGTCGGCGGTCAGCGTGTCCTGAGCCGTACCGCCGCGTCACCCCGGGGCTGTCGGGCAATCCGAAGGTGGCGACCCCCGAGCCCGCATGCACCAGCAGCGAGTCACCGTGGCCGTGGTAGCAGCCCACGAACTTGAGGATGCGATCCCGGCCGGTGAAGCCCCGGGCGACCCGCAGGGCGCTCATGGTCGCCTCGGTCCCGGAGTTGGTCATGCGCACCATCTCCATCGACGGGACGGCCTCCACGACCAGCCGGGCCATCTCCACCTCGAGCGGCGCGGGCGTGCCGAAGCTGGTCCCCTTGAGCACGGCCTCCTGGAGCGCGTCGACGACGGCCGGGTGGCCGTGTCCCAGGATCATCGGGCCCCAGGAGCCCACGTAGTCGAGGTACCGGTTCCCGTCCACGTCCCACATGAACGAGCCGGCCGCCCGGTCCATGAAGACCGGCTCGCGGCCGACGGCGCGCATCGCCCGGACCGGGCTGTTCACCCCGCCCGGAAGGTACCGCAAGGCCTCGGCGAACAATTCCCGGCTGTTCTTGTCGTCCACGCTCGACTCCCGCTCCCATGGCCCCCTGCGGGCCGGGTCGCTCCGACCCGTTCTCACGCAATCTAGCATATTGTGAAAAATCAAGCAAAGTCGCCTCAAGGCCGGTCGGGAGGGTCGGTGCGGACTGCACGCGGCAGAGGGTTCGCCTGTGCCCGCTGAGCGGCGCCCAAGGCCGTCGGACGGGGCGAGGCCGGGCCGACCTCAGGGGGTGTGGCAGGGTCCTGCCGTCGCGCAGGCGGTCTTGGCCCAGCTGCCGCTCGGTCGTGGCCAAGGCCGAGCCTGCCTCCAGGATGCCGTATGCCTTTCCCGCGTGGTCGTTGTAGGGAGCCGGGTCGCTGGTGGTGACCAGAAGGTGGTCGCGATCGAACCCGTGCGGCACGGCCACGTGGCAGTTGGTGCAAGCCCGGTCCGTGTGCCCGGGCGAGGTGTGCAGGTTCGTTCCCGCGACGTCGCTGAAGCCGGTGTTGGCGAAGCTAGGGTCGTGACATTCAAGGCAGAAGGCGAAGTCCTTGTCGCGGGCGGCAGCCGTGGCGTAGGGCTCCCCGCCGTTGGGCCCGGTCACGTACCGGGCGTTCGCGGGAGTGATGTAGCCGCCCAGCATGAAGGGAGTCCCCGAGCCGTGAGCACCGAGCGGATCTCCGGCGGTATCCGACCGGTGGCACGCCGAGCAGTCCATCGCGCTGGTCGCCGTCCAGGGAGCCACGTAGGCGCCCCGGGCCGGGTTCGCTTTACTCTCTCCCCACACGGCGTGGTAGCTCTGATTGGCCGGGTTGAACTCCTTGGCCTGATCGGTGTACGTCGCGATCGGCCAGTAGCCGGGCGTGGTCGTGGTCACGACGCTGGGCCGAGCCGGCGCGGTCGAACCGTACGCGGCCGCGCTGTGACACTTGAAACAGACCTGATACGTGTAGGTAGCCGGGTACGCGGTGCGCCACTGCCAGGTGCTCGGCTCGGAGAAGGGAGTCGGCGTCGCCGTGGCCTCCACCCCCGGAACCCCCGCCAACACGCCCGGGACCGTCGAGCGGCCGGCCGTCTGGGTGGCGTTCTTGGCCGCGTGGGCGTTGTGACAGTCGGTACACTCCACGTGCCGTCCGGTCCCGGAGAGCCGCGGATTGGGATCCAACTGCGTGGTCTCCGCCCCCAGGTCATGTTTCCGGGAAGCGGTGTCGCTCAGGGTGAGGTCGTGTCCGTACCGGCGCCCGAAGGTGGACACCAGGTCCTTGGCTCCCTGGCGGGTTTCCGCTCGCGCGGTGGCATCGGAAGCAGAGGGTCTGTTCGAAGTCGCGCGTCAGGTTCGGGTAGGCGCCGTTCGCGTCTCCCGCTCCGTGCGGCTCGTGGCATTGCTTGCACAGCTTCACCTGGAGGACCTGGCCGATCCCGGGGACGGGCGGTGCGTAGCTGAGCGACGCGGTGACGGTGGAGGCCCCATGGCCCGAGGTGCCGTACACCGAAGTGCCGAGCCAGGAGAACCCGCCGATGCCGGCCTCCATGTGGCAGGCGTTGCACAGGTTGTTGTACGTCCGGTCGCGGTCGGCGTCGGTGCCCGTCTTGAACTCCACCGGCCGGTGATCCACCGTCTCGGCGATCAGCTTGGCGTTCCCCGACCCGTGCTCGCTGTGACAGCCCTTGCAGGCGATCTCCTGCTTGGTGGGCACCTGCTGATCCGCCGGGGCAAAGCCGATACCGTCCAGCTTGTTGTGGCTGGTCCCGGCGGCCGGGTAGTACGACTTGTGATCGTAGCCGGTGGAGCCGTTCCAGGAGCCCGCGCCAACGAAGCCCTTCGACGCCTCCGCCGTCTTGTCGTGACAGGTCCAGCACACGTCGTTGCCGGTCTTCGGCGCATAGACGCCGGTCATGGTCGTCTCCAGCGGTCTGATCGCCAGCAGGCGCGCCCCCGTCCCCTTCAGCCCGTGGACGTTGTGGCAGTCGGAGCACTGCATGGTGACGCCCGTCTTCAGCGCCGTCTGACGCGGGGACGGGGTGGTACGAGAGCTGACTGCTCGTTCCCACGGTGCCCTCGCCGAAGTCGGACGCGTAGGGCGCGGTCGCGTCGGCGGTCTTGACGTTGTAGCTGGACCCCGTGCCGTCGTGACACGTGTAGCAGACCTCCCGCTCCGTCCGCTCGGTCAGCAGTTGCGGCCCCGGAGCCCCCTGCGCCGTGTGGCAGTTCCCACAGAGGTTGGCAGAGGCGCCGTACGCGTCGTGGGGCGAGACCCCGTTGGCGGCCGTGGTGAACCGGCTGGTGAAGGTGGTGCCCAAGGGTTGCCCGATAGCATCCTTGACCTTCGCTCCGTCGACTACCACCGTGTACTGCCGACTGACGGCGAGCATCCGCCGGGGGTAGAGGTGGGCCGTCTGGCCGTCCTTGCTGACGGCGACCTGGGCCGGCACGGTGGTCGAGCCGTCACGCAACTGGACGGTCGCCTCGGTGATGGTGGCTGCGTCCATCGCCTGGCTGAAGATCAGGGTGACGTAGGTGGTGACCGCATCGTCGGTGGAGCCGTCTGCCGGAAGGACGCTCGTCACCCGGGGGACGCCGACGGAGACCACCGCCCCCGCGACGTAGGTGAAGCGATCGACCGAACCGCTCACCGTCGCCGTCGTCTCCGCAGCTCTGGCGGCCGCCGGCGCGGTCGCGCCGGCGGCCCCACCCGGGCTGACGACGGACCAGGTCTCGGCATCCGAGCCGTAGACCAACCTGACGGTCCCGTCGCTCGGCCCTTCGCCGTCCTTGCTCAGCCGGACGCTGACGCCGCGGGAGAAGGTCTGGCCGGCGGGCAAGAGCTCGAACGCCGGAGTGACGAACCCGAATCCAGACACGTTCTCCGGTTTCGGGCGCTGACGCACCCTCAACGTGACGGTCGAGCCGAGGGCGCCGGCAGGGACCGATAGGGAGACACTCCCGGTCGAGCTCATCATCTGGCCCCCCGGCGGTCCGATGGGCGTACGCATCTCGACCACGTCGGCGGCAACCGGCGACGAAGGAGGGGACTCCGACCCGGCCAGATCGACGGCCGTCACCCGATAGTAGTAGACCCTCGGCGATCCGTACCCCCTGTCCTCGAAGGACTCCGCGCGGACCAGGGTGGCGTTGGCCTTGGTCGTGAACCCGCCCGTGGGCGACGTGTCTCGGTAGACGTTGTATCCGTCCAGGTCGGGCTCGACGTTCGCCCTCCAGGTCAGCACGTTCTTTCGGTCGCCGGCCACCGCCGCGAGACCCGCCGGCGGGCCCGGGGGGGCGGTAACCGACGCGGGCACGTACCCGGTGAGAGCGGCCGAACTCGAAGGGGTGACGGGGTTACCGGCCCGGTCGGTCACCGACGCGGCCACCGTGACCCGGTAGGACCGGTCGGCGGCCTGCGGACCGGTGGTCAGGCGCACGGTCGCTCCGTCCGCTATCGGCCTGGCCGCCGTCACGGCCAGGCCGGGGATGGTGAAGGCGGCCGGGGTCACGGAGGCGGGAGCGACCGGTTCGGAGAGCCGTACGTCCACCGTGGTCGCCGATCCCGCCGTGGCCTCCGAGACGGCGGGAGGAGTGTTGTCCACCGTGAGCGGCGTGACCGTGGCCGTCGTCCGGGAGGAGGCCGCATCCGCGGCCGACAGCCGGAGCTCGTACCGGCCGTCGGCAGGGCCGGACGTGGTGTCCCAGGTGAAGAGAGTCCCCCCGTCCACCGCGGTGGCCGCGTCGGCCAGCCTGACGAAGTCGCCGGAGGGCAGCGGCCTCATCTCCAAGACCCACCGGGCGAGATTGGCGTCCGTGGCCGTCGCCCTCCACCGCGACGGTGCCCCGCACGAAGTCGCCCGCCTGAGGCGCCGTGAGCTTGGCGACGGGAGCCGTGTTGTCCAGGATGACGTACTGCGGAGCGGACCGCTGGGGCGCATTACCGGCGCGGTCGGTCATCTCCGCCTCGATCCGGAAGGTGCCGTCCAAGACGGCGGCCAAGGTGTTCCACGTCGTCCCGTAGGTGTCGGTGGCCCCCGCCAGCGGCGCGGTCAGCTCCGGGCCTATCTGGGTCCCCCAGGGCTCGTAGCCGGCCGCGCCTCTCCGGTAGGCCCAGAAGCCCACCTTGGCGATGCCCGAGTTCGTGTCCGATGCCTTCGCGGCCACGTCGAACGTACCGGACAGCACTTTCGGCGACCCCTCGGGACCCAGGGGAGTCAGGATCACGGGCGCCTCGACCGAGGAGTCGACCTTGAAGGTCAGGCTGTTCCAGCCTTCTCTGTTGCCCGCCGAGTCGATCGCGCGGTAGTAGAGCGTGTTCGCGCCCGTAGGCGCGGTGAAGGTGTACGGCGGGCCGGGGAAGTCCGCGTCGTCCGCCGGGGGCGCCGTGTGCGACGTGGACCAGAGGTACTGGATGGTGACGGGATCCTCCGGGAAGCCGCCGGGGTCGACGGCGGTCAGCGTCACGGTCGGCGGTGTGACGAACCAGCCGTCCACGCCGTCCGGTGCAGGAGGGCTGGCGGAGATGCTGGTGACGGGCGGCGTGGTGTCGGGGTTGCCGAAGCCCCTGAAGGTCCCCGCGTTGGGCGCACGCATCGCGTTACCGGCCGCATCGCGCAGCGTCGGGGAGGCAGTGCTGACGATGACGGTGTAGTCGGTGGCCGGCGCCTGACGGGCCGTCTCCAGCATGACCGTGACCCCGCCGGGTTGCAGCACCGCGCGCGTCACCGCCAATCCCGGGCTGATGCTGAAGGCATCGGCGGCGACCGACGCGGCATCGAGCGGCCGCGAGAAGGTGACGGCGACGTGGTGACCGTCCGTGGGCGGGCCTACGGACCGGAGCGTAGGCCCAAGGTCGGCGCCGGTTGCGGCGGCAGACGTGTCCACCACGATGGAGACATACTCCGGAACGGACCATGTCCGGTTCCCGGCCTTGTCGATGGCCAGCACCTGAAGGACGTAGTCGCCGCCGGTCAGGTTCGACGCCGCCGCGTCCGCCTGGATCCCGTAGCGGGACGAACCCTCTCTCCTGGCGGCGGTCTGCGCCCCCAGCCGCGTCCCGGCAAGAAGCCCGTTGCGGGGAAACGCCCAGAACTCCACGGACGCGACAGCCGAGCGGCCCGCCCCGCACGTCGGCCTGAAACGGGAAGAGCGCCTGGACGGTCCGCGGCGCGATGTCACTCCCCTGGGGGGCGACGATCGTGACGGCGGGCGCTTGGGTATCGGCTGTGGTCGCTGCGGAGGCGAACGTCCCGGAAAGCAGGAGGGCGGTGGCAGCGACGAAGACCACAGCCAGCACGGCGCGGAACCGCTGCGGCGGGTTCCGCCTCGGCCCCGCTGCGTGCAGCGCAGTCCGGCTGACCCTCACGTCGTGGTGGTGACGGCCGGTACGGTGGTCGATGGAGCGCCGCCCGGGCTCGTGGTCGAGGTCCCCAGGGTCGGCGTACCGGGTCGGACCGTGTCCAGCAGCCGGCGGGCGTCGAGGTTGTCCGGATTCTCGGCCAGAGCCTTCTGGAGCTGGATGACGGCGTTCTCCGGCTGGTTCACCTTGATGAGCTGCCCGGCCAACGCCGTGCGTATCTGGTCGAGATGGGTGCCCATGGGCCGGGCCTCGATCACCTCGTAGTAAAGCTTGACCGCCCGATCGCTGTCCCCGGTATCCGCGCTGAGCTCCGCGAGCGCTACCCTGGCGGCCGTGAAGTCGGGGTTGATCTCAAGCGCCTTCTCCAGAGCCGCGATCGCCTCCGGCTGCCGCTTCTCCGCGGCCTGCAGTTGAGCCATGCGGAAGTACGCCTCGAAATTGCGCGAGTCGGTCTTGGTGATGTCCTTGTAGACCTGGATGGCACCGGCCGCATCGCCCTCGCGCTCGTAGGTCATAGCCAGCAAGAAGCGGGCCTGCAGATCATCCGGATTCGCCCTGAGATGGGCGAGGATCGCCGAGCGCGCGCCTTCCACATCGCCCTTCCGGAGCTGATCGGAACCGGGAAGCACGTCCTGGATGCGCGTGGTGGGGGAGGATCGCAGGGTGGTGCCGGGAATGGAACCGTCACCCTGGGAGCCGTTCGCCACGACGACCAAGAGGGCAGTCATCCCGACGACGAGGAGCACCACCCCAGCCGTGAGCAGCTGTCGCATCCGCGACACGGTTACACCTTCCCGATCGGTCTCGCCGCGGCTGGTGCCGGCGGCCTGCGAATTGTCTCACATTCTCCTCGGCGCTCCGCCGACCCGACGCCGCCGCCTTCGCTAAACGGAGGCCGCCGGAGGCGGCCTTGGCTGAACGGCGGCCCCCAGCGCTGCTAACATCGGAGGGCAGTGACGAAAAGGGCAGCGGACGGAGGAGCGATCGACGCAGACGTCCCGCAGAGCAGGAGGAGGTCGGAGCTCTTGGGGGTCGAAGTGACCGCCGAGCGCGAGAAGGCGATCCTCGGGGCGGTCGAAGAGGTGCTTGTCGACCGCGAGGCCCGCTGTGTGAGGGGGCTGGTTCTGGGCCAGGGAGTCCACGAAGCCCTGGCCGTCAGGTTCTTCGACCTGTCCGCCTCATACGACGACTGCCTTCGGCTGAGCGTTCCCTAGCACGGGATCTGCCATGCTCCTGAGCCGGCTGCTCTCCCACGGTGACGCGCTGCCTGCCGGCGGAGTCATCGGGACCCAAGCGCTCTCCGACCGAGGGACCCTACTCGGTGTGGTGCACGATCTCATCGTCGACATGGGCACCGGGGACATCAATGCGGTGGACGTGATCGACCAAGACTCCGACGACGGCGTCACGACGGTGTCCGTCGACGCCGTGCTTCGGTTCGGCTCGGAGTACACTCTCCTCGACGAGGCCCGATGGATGGAGGAGACCCGGACGTGAACGGCACCATCCTCGCCCTGGTCCTCGCCGGGGTCCTCGTTCTCGCGGGCATCGCCCTGATCGTCGTCGCCGTGCTGCTCGGACGGAAGGCGGACCAGACCGAGGCGTCCACCTCGTCGGAAGCCACCGCCGGCGGGACGCGCGGAGGGCGCACGTTCATCGACGACCCTCTCGAGACCGACATAGGGTCCCAGCTGGGAAAGGAGCGGCCGCCGTCACCGGAGGGGGCTTCTCCCGGCGGGGACGAGGCCCAGACGGGACCCACGCCCCGGTCGCGCGACGGGCCGAGGTCGGGCAAGGGACGATTGGGATCCGGAGACCATACCCGCGCCGATCCGTGCCGGCGGGTCCGGACCGCGCAAGGCCAGTTACGACTTCCGCGTGCAGTTGGCCTACCGAGCCCTGATGGCGGGAGAGTTCGCTCGCACCATCGCGGAGCTGCAGCAGGCCTTCGCCCTGACCGACGACCCGGAGGCCCGGACGGAGCTCCTGATCGAGATCGGCCACTCGAGCCGCATGGCGGGGGACTACCCGGCGGCCAGAGCCGCGTACCAGAACGCGATCACCTACAGTTCCGATCCTCTGGTTTGGGACAACCTCCATGAGTGGATCGAGGAGCTCGCCGACCTGGAAGCCAACCCGCCCCCGTCCGACCTGGCCGCGGTCGATACGGCGGAGATTGACCAGGCCCAGGTGGAGGAGCCCGAGAGCGCCGAGGAGGGGGAGCCCGGGAAGCCGGCGGAGGAGGCCGTCGAGTCGGTCAGCGAGCCGGAGGACGAACCCGACGAGATCCCTCACCTGGTCGAGGACGACGAAGAGCGAGGAGCGTAGCCGATGCACCCGGTCTCCCACTACGAGCTGCTGCACCTGCCCATCGTCAGCCTGAGCACGGCCGAGGTGGTCGGAGAGGTGGACGGGCTGGTGCTCGACCTGTCCGGCCTGCGGGTGGCGGCGTTCGTGACGCGGTTGGGCTTCTACGAGGCCTCGCTGCTGCCGTTCGAAGCCGCTCATGCCGTGGGCCGTGACGCCGTCATGGTCTCCGACGAGTCCGTGCTGCGACGGGTCGGGAAGGACCGGCGGCTGGTCTCCTTGATCGAGGCCGACGCCTCACTCAGCGGATCGACCGCACTGACGACCGAGGGGCAGGCCGTCGGGGTGGTGGGGGCATACTATCTGGACCGGGACACCGGGCGGCTGGCGGGCGTTCAGCTCATCCCGCCGATCGAGATCGACACGGCGCCGGAGGGTCTGCTTCCCTTCAACGCCGTCCAGCGGGTGGGCGACTCGCTCGTCATTATCGAGGGCGGCTATCAGGCCGCACTGGTCCAGGATGAAGAAGGGCTGGCGGCAACCATGGCCGCGTCCACGGGCGTGCCGGCGCCGGTCCCGCCCGTCTCCCCGGACGGTCCGCCGGTCCCCGACGACGCGGGCGCGAGCGGCGGCCTCCGCCCCCTCGGCGCTCCCGGCCGCCGTCCCGCCCCGGTCCCAAGCAGACCTTGACGAGGCAGAGACGGGCCGGCCGAAGGAGCGCCGGCCGCGTCGCAGCCGTTCCCGTCGCCGCACAGAACCGGCCTCCGCGCGCCGCCGAGGCAGAGTCCACGCCCGCCGCCGGGGCCGCCCCCTCTTCGGCAGCCCGACGGACCGGCTGCCCCGCAGCAGACCGACCCGATCGACGCGGGGACGCCAGAGCCGCCGGAACGCCACTTCCTCATCGGGAAGCGGGTGCTCCGACGGATCGAGACACCGGACGGGACCGTGATCGCCGAGGGCGGCGAGACGGTGACAGCCGAGATGGTCCGGCGCGCCCGCGCCAGCGACCAGCTGCTGATCCTCGGCCTGAACGTGGAGTAGCTAGTACGTGTAGACGAGGACGCGATGATTGCCGGTGTCGCTGACCACCAGGTGATCTGCATCGATGGCCACCCCCTCCGGTAGCCGGACGCGGTCGGGTGTACCGGAGCGCTGTCCGTAGCTCAGCACCAGGCGGCCGTCGGGGTCGAAGACGTGAACGGCCTGGCCGAAGGTGTCCACCACGTGGATCCGGCCGTACCGATCGAGCGCGACCGAACGCGGCAGGTCGAAGGGGACGGTGGGCTGGACCCTTTCGATGACGCGAAGTGGCTGACCGTCGGTATCGAGCAGCTGGACGCGCCGGTTGTTGCTGTCGGCCACCCAGACGCGCCCCTGGCTTGTCCACGGCGACCCCGTTCGGATACGCCAACTGTCCGGGCAGGTACCCGGGACCACCCAGCGTCCGCAGGAAACGGCCGGTGTCGGAGTAGACCTTGATCCGTTGATCGGCGACGTCGGTGACGTAGACTTGATCGCCCCGCACCGCGATCCCGACCGGTTTGCGAAGCTCGGAACGCTCGCGCTCCGCCTGATCGGGGAACTCTCCCAACAGGGTCCCGTCCTGGGTGATCTTCCAGAGGCGTCCGTTGGCCGGATCGGTGACCAGGAGGGAGCCGTCGCGGATCACGGCCACGCCGACCGGTTGGGGCCGGGCGGGAAAGCCGACGCCGGGCCGGTCGAACGCGATGGGGATGAACTCGAAGGTGGCGTCTTCCCCGCGAGTCATGTCGACCACCGCCAGGCGAGCTCCTTCGCTGTCCGCGACGAAGAGCCGGTCGCCCACCAGCACCCCGCCTCGCGGGCGGAACGACCCGCTGCCGGTGGCCTCCACGGCGAAGGCGAAGACCGGGGCACCGGGGGGACCGGAGGCGGGCGGCGTTTTGCCCGTCTCGGACGGACCTCGGGTGGCGGAGAAGAGGACGAGTACCCCGACCAGGGACAGACCCAGGACGACGCCCAGCAGGAGCAGACAGCCGCCGACGAGAGACTCTTCGGAGACCAAGCACTAGCGATCCGAGCCGCCGTGGGGCATGGTCTACTCTCATCACGTCGAGGCGGCAGTAGAGGGGAGCCTCCACACGCTACCTGGACCCTCGGCCGGTCAGCACGACCTGCATCGTCCGCGCAAGGATGCGCAGGTCGAGCGCGAGCGACTGATGGTAGACGTACATGAGATCGAACCGGAGCTTGACCGCCGGCGTGGTCCCGTACGAACCGCTCACCTGAGCCAAGCCGGTGATACCCGGCCTGACTCGGAACCGCTCCTCGTAGAGCGGGTCCTCCCGCAGGAACCGCTCCACGAAAGTACCGCGCTCCGGGCGCGGCCCCACGAAGCTCATCTCACCGCGAGCGACGTTGAGGAACTGCGGGAGCTCGTCCAGCCGGGCGGAACGCAGCAGCCGCCCGATGGGGTCACCCGCGGGTCGTCCTCCCTGGCGAGGGCCGGGCCGTCCTCCTCCGCGTCGGGCACCATCGTCCGGAACTTGAACAACCGGAACGAACGGAAGTCCTTTCCCAGCCTCTCCTGCGCGTAGAAGACCGGTGCCCCAGAGGTCAGGCGCACGCCCAGAGCTATCACCAACAGCAGCGGCGACAGAAGCACCAGGAGCAGTGCGGCCATCACCCGCTCCACGACCACCTTGACTCCCTGCTGCCACGCCGGACGGGCGGGACGGGTCAACCGAAGCAGCGGAACATCCTGCAGCAGCGAGAAGTTCACCTCCCCCAGGTGGATCTCGTAGACCTGGGGGATGACGAAGATATCTCCCTCGAAACGATGGCTGAGGGTGATCTCCTCCAGGATCTCGCGGTGCTGGGAAGGCGTGGTGACGATGATCTGGTCCGGCGAGAGCCGCTCCAGGTGCTCCGGCAGCTCCGCCCGAGACGGGAGCCACTCGACCCCGTCCGCAGCCCACCGCGGCACGTCGCAGTCGTCGCAGACGACGCCCACCAGGCGGTACCCCCAGGACGACAGCTCTCCCAGTCGCTCGGCCACCGCCAGGGCGTCGCGGGACGACCCGACCAGGACCACGCGGCGTTCCGGCCAGTGGACGTGGAACAGCTTGGCCGCGATCCGCCGCCAGCCCCACACCAACACTACTTGGGCCACGAAGACAAGCGGGATGACCGTCCGGGGGAAGGCGAACGCGCGAAGGAAGAAGCTGAGGGTCACCAACACGAAGGTCCCCAGGAAGACCCCCTTCGCCACCGTCCCCAGGAGTTCCGGACCGGAGCGGCTCGCCATCGGGTCGTACAGGTCGACGACGAAGAAGACCAGGATCTGGACGACCGTCAGCGGCACGATCACGCGCTGGTACGCGCCGAAGTTGAACGCTGGGATGGGCCACCCGAAGCGGATGATGAATGCGAGGACGATGGCGACGTTGACGGCGACTGCGTCGGCGGCCAGGCTCACGATCCGCCACGTGGTCCTGTTCACGCCAGTGCGGCTCGGTACACCTCGAGCGTCTGCGCGGCCGCCTTGTTCCAGCTGAAGAGCGCCGACTGCCGCAGACCTTCGCGGCGCAGCTTCTCATAGAGGTCCTCGTCCTCCATCACCCGGGTCATGCACTCCACGAACTGCTCCACCGACGTGGGGTTGAAGAGCATCGCCGCCCGGCCCGTCACCTCGGGGAGCGACGAGGAGTTGGAGACGACGCAGGGGGTACCGCAGGCCATGGCTTCGAGTGGCGGCAGGCCGAAGCCCTCGTAGAGCGACGGGAACACGAAGACCGATGCCGCCGAGTACACCGCAGCCAGGTCGACTTCCTTGATGAAGCCCGGAAACATCACCCGACCATCGAGACCGCGGCGGGTGACTTCCCGCCGGATCTTGCGGAACTCCCCATCCTGGGTGCCGGCGAGGACAAGGGCCGGTGCCTGCGAAGACGAGCGGCCGACGTCACGCCCAGGCAGCCAGCAGGAATTCCAGGTTCTTCTGGGGGCGGAACTCACCGATCCACAGCGCGAACCGCTCGGGCAGGCCGTAGCGGTGCCGCACCTCCTCCAGCACGGCGTCCTCCTCGACGGGCCGGAAGGTCCGGGAGACGCCGTTGTGGATCACGCGCACCTTGCCCGGCGCCACCCCCGCGTACGCGGTGAGGGTCGACTTCGAGATCTGCGACGGGGTGATCACCCTGAACGCTTCGTTCACCGTCTGCTCGACCTGCCGCCGGTATCGCCTCCGCTCCAGCGGGTTGCGGATGCTTCGGGGGTAGATCAGCGGGATGACGTCATGGATGGTGGCCACCAACGGCACCTGCGCGCCCGTCGGGCCCAGGTGGCTGGGGACGTGCAGCAGGTCGACCTGGGCATCGCGGACGACCGAGCCGAACGCGCCGCTGCTGCTGCGAGAACGCGGGCTCAGGTTGGCGGTGACGAAGGAGAAGTTCTTCCCCGCGGGCACCAAGCGACGGTTGGAGTCCTGGCAGAAGACGACCAGGTCGACGTCCGTCTCGGCGAAGTGAAGCAGGAGATTGCGGGAGTAGGTCCCGATCCCACTTGATTCTATGGTCCGTGCGTCAAATCCGACCCGCAAAGGTCCCTCGCCCGAGCCGCCGCTGACCGCGCCAGAGGACGGCCCCACAGCCCGAGCACCCCCACGTGCCCGACGCTGCCGCCTCTCCTGCAGTGTAGCAGACGGACCCTGGGCGATCGGTCAGGGCAGGGCTCCCCGCGCCGCCGCGGGTGCGGGGCGGGGGAGGCGGGCGATATCGGCCAACGGACGGACGGGCCTGTTTCCGGCCCAGCTCGCCCACACGATCAGTCCCTCGGCGGCGAGCCCGCCCAGCAGCTCGAGGGTCTCGCCCGGTGAGAGGTCGACGGCCGCCGCGACTCTGCATGGGCGTCTTGCGGCCGTCTACCTGGGCGACCACCTGGACTTGGCGGTAGCTCAAGCGGTGGAGCGTGTCCGCCAGGTCCAGTCCCGGCTCCAGAGCGATGGCCCCCGAACCGGCGCCGAGCTCGGCTCGCAGTCGGGCGAACTCGTCGATGCAGGAGCTGATCTCGATCAGGAAGTCGGCGATGGGGAAGGTGACCGACGTCGCCTGCACGTGGCCGACCTCAAGCTCGAACTCCCCCTGGGACTCGTTCTCGACGGCGTAGAGAAGCGAATGCAGGATCAGCCTGCGGAGCAGTCCCTCCAACTCGTCGCGGGAGACATGCCCCCGCTCGACCAGCAGCTGGCCCAGCCGTTTGCCACGGAGACGGGCGTCGATCAGAAGCCGCTTCCTCTCGTCGTCGGCCAGACGGCCGGTGGAAGCCAGCAGATCGCCCAGGTGCCAGGTGCGGGCCGTGTCGGTGAGTCCGCCCAGATTGCCGTCGTGGACGTACACGACGATCCTCCGCCCGGTGGAGAAGCGCAGGCGCAGCGTCCCCCGCTTGCGGGAGAGGGCGGCGATCTGCAGAAGCTCGGCGACGCTCAAGGTCGCAAGGGAACCGGACGCGGTCATCAGTGACAGGCCTCCCAGCCCGTGGAAGCGGCCGGCCCGGTGGCCAGATGCTCCGCTCTCGTGCACCAAGCCTATCGGCACGGCCCCGCCCACGTCTTGACGAGGGCCGCGTGGTCCGCCGGTCCCCGCCCACGAGCGCCCTCCGATACCGTCAGGACCTCCACCGTGATACCGTCGAAGCGCGACTGGGCGCGAGCCAGATCTCGCACGTGGACCTCCACCCCGCCGACGTGTGGAGGGTACCGTTTGTTCACATGAAGGATTCTCATAGTGTTTGCGTCGCCGCACTCCAATCGCTTATAGTGTGAGTGCATATTTTTAATCTTGACGCAAAGGTAGACGAGTGAGCGATAACGCGATCCGCGATGAGGAGACCTCCCCCCTCGCTTCGCCCCTCTTCCTGAAGGGACGCCGGGTCCTGGAAGAGCACCGTCTCCGCATCACCAAGAGCTGGCTGGCTCGCATTATCGCGCAGATCGAGGATCTGGGGACGCTCGAGCGTTTTCCCACCCAGGAGAGCATCCGGCTGTCGGTCGATCTCGTGGGCGGGCTGGCGAACGCCCTGGTCGACGACGACACGCTCGCCGAGTTCTCCCCGGGCGGATCCTTCTACCACCAAGCCGCCAGCCTGGGGGAGATCCAGGCCAGCGGCTCTCAGGGTCTGATCACCCTGTCCCAGAGCATGCTCGCGCTCGAAGACGCCATCTGGAGCCTGCTGATCGAGAGCCTGCGGAAAGAGGATCGAGAGCTCCTGCTTCTGGTGATGCGTCTGCGGCAGGGCCTGCAGGCCGTGACCCAGTCCTCCATGGAGACGTACTACAAGTCCGCCAGCAGCGAGCTCGACCGTCTGGCCCACACGGACGCGCTGACCGGCCTCTCCAACCGCCGCTACATGCTCCAGGAGCTGGAACGGCACATCGAGCTCTACAAGCGGTACCGCCACACGTTCGCCCTCCTGATGATCGACCTGGACAACTTGAAGGGCATCAACGACACCTACGGCCACAGCGCGGGGGATCTCGCGCTGCGCCACGCGGCCACCATGATGGGGCTGAACGTGCGGGACGTCGACATCTGCGCGCGCTTCGGGGGTGACGAGTTCATCATCCTCATGCCGGAGACGTCGAAGGACGTGGTCAGAGTCGTCGGCGACCGGATCGCCGAGTCCCTCCTGACCACCAAGCTCAAGGTGGACTCCTCGTTGCTGACGCTGCGCCTCAGCGCCGGCTGTGCCGCCTGCCCCGAGGATGGGCGGGAGACAGAGCAGCTTCTCCAAGAGGCGGACGCCAGCCTCTACCGCGCGAAGCAGCACAAGGCGATCGCCAGCGGGGAGTAGAACCGCGGCACTCGGCGAGGTCCGAGCGCCGGCGCGACCTTTCCCCCACACCCGACAGAACGACGAAGGGGCGGGGCCTTGCGGCCCCGCCCCTTCGTTCGCTCCCGTGGGAGCGCGGAAGATCGAGCACCGTCGAGCGTGCTAGCCGCTCGGCGCGATGTCCTTGAACTGACCCGTGACATGGCAGTGGGCGCAGGTCAGCGGGTTATGGCACTTGAAGCATCCGTCGGCGCCGTTCGTCTTCACGATGGGCGGATGCTGCTGCGTCCACGGCGTACCGGGCTTGTAACCGGTGTGGTGGCAGTCTTCGCAGATGTACTTGGCCGGGTGGCAACGAGTGCAGCTCGCGGATCCCGACGACTTCACCTGCTGCGGGTGGACCTGCTGCCAGTCAGCCGGGTGCGGCATCTGGGTCTTGTGGCAGTCGTTGCAGAACTTCGCCGCATGACACATCGCGCAGTAGTCCCGGTTCTTCTTCGCTTCGGCTGAGTGATTGGAATCCACCGTCTTGGTCGGAGTCGTCACGTTCACCGGCAACCACGTCTGCTGATTATGGTTGGCGGGCACCAGCGGGAAGCTGGGAGGATGGCAGGTACCGCACGCACCGGGTGCCTTGGCTCCGGCTTCCTGGCTGTGACACTGGAAGCATTTCAGCATGGGTGGGTGGCACGATCCGATCGGGTTGATGCGTGGGGACCACGTGGCAGTCCTCGCACTTGTACCCCTTGTTCAGGTGCACCGCGTGGCTGAAGTTCTTCGTCAGCACCTTACTGGTGGCCAGGAAAGCGTTGAAATCGCTGTGGCACTGCGTGCAGATCTTGAAGTTGTCCGACACGGGCGCGACGGACTCTCCGGTGCCGGGAGTACTGGTGGTCTCTCCCCCGCCGCCTGGCCGTCGTCGTGCCTGTCGGCGCCGTCGTCGTGCCCGTGACTGCCGGCGTCGTCGTCACGGTCTCGCCCGGCGCGGTGGTCGAGGACTGCTCCGTCGTGGTGCTCGTCTCGTTCGCCGAGGTGCAGCCACCTAGGGCTACGACCAGGGCGACGATCAGGCCCACCGTGAGCAACAGCCCTAGGAACGTCACTCGCTTGTGCAGCATGAACTCACCTCCTTCCCTCATTCCAATCCCTCCTCGATGACGGCGTCGATTGTCCACGATTCTCTCGGCGGTCGCAAACCGTCAGGCGGGCCGCCGGATCACCCATTCTGCCGCCCGTCGGTCTACTTCTTGTACTTGCCGGTCGGATGGCAGCGCTCGCAGAACGTCTGGTCGTGGCAGACGAAGCACGCTTGGGTCCCCTTCTTGGCTACCGCCTGCCCGTGCTGAGAGGAAGCCCAGGCCGCGGTGGGCGAGAAGCCGGCATGGTGACAATCCTGGCAGAACGAACGGTTCGGATGGCAGGTCGTGCAGGTCTGGCTGTTGGTGCGGGCGATGTCGCCATGGTTGGAGTACCAGTACGCCGGGTGCGGCATCTCCACGCCGTGGCACCGCACGCAGAAGGTCTTGTCCTTGCTCTGATGGCATTTCTCGCAGACCTGCGGGTCCTTCAGCGCGTAGCCGCCGTGGATCTGCTTCCAGGCCACCGGGTGGGGCATGGCCACTCCATGGCACTGTTCGCACCAGACGTTGACGTCGTGGCACTTCTCGCACGTGCGACGGGTCTTGGCGTCCGGCTTCAGGTGCACCACCTGCTTGCCCAAGCCCGGAGCGATCGCCTCCAAGTTGCGGTGGCACTTCTTGCAGTCGTTCGGCGCTGTGTCTCCCTGGTGGCAGGAGAGGCAGGTGGTCATGAGCGGCGCGGGCTGGCCGAAGTGGCCCAGCGGTGGCTTGTGGCAGGTGGCGCAGGCTATGCCCTGCAGGGTGTGCCGCTGGTGCGAGAAGATCAGGTCGCCGGTCGGGTCGGGCTTGCGCTCGTACGTCGGGTGGCAGGCGATACAGGTGCGGAACGGCTCCCCTCCGGATTCCGTCGGGGCGCCCGCCTTGCTGTTGGCGGTATCGGTGGGGAGGGCGGTCAGGCTGTCCCCTTTCTGACCC
Source organism: uncultured Actinomycetota bacterium (assembly GCA_963796315.1). GTDB lineage: Bacteria > Actinomycetota > Thermoleophilia > RBG-16-64-13 > RBG-16-64-13 > CAWCLH01. The sequence continues at coordinate 200,180 of CAWCLH010000019.1, read as the reverse complement.
TTCGTCGATGAGGTGGCCGCCCGAAGGTCGGCGCGTCCCGTGACGATGCCCAGGACGAGGACCAGGACCGCCAGGAGAAGGACGGCGCCGATGAGCCCGGCGATCCGACGCTTGGGCGTGGAGGTCATCAGGCACCTCCTCCCTGGACGTGGGTCTTATGGAGTGCGTGGCACTGCTCGCAGTCCTTCCGGTCGTGGCACAGCATGCATCCCTCACGGTCCTTGGCGGCTGCGCTCTGGTGTCCGGTCCCCCAGTCCTGAGGGTGTGGCATGGGAAGACCGTGGCACGCGGTGCAATCCTTCGGCTCGTGACACATGGTGCAGGTGGCCGACCCTTTGGCGTTCACGGTCAGGCCGTGTTTCGCCGTCCAGTTGGTCGGGTGGGGCATCTCCACCGGGTGGCACGAGAGACAGAAGGTCTTCGGGTGGCAGGTGACGCAGGTCTCCATCTCCGGCTGAGCGATGGTGCCGTGCTTCTGCTTCCAGTTGGCCGGGTGAGGCATCTGCAGCCCGTGACACTCCTGACAGTGAAGATAGACGTTGTGGCAACGAGCGCAGAGCGCGTCGCCGTTCTTGACCACGATCTTGCCGTGTGTCGTCTGAAAATCAGCCGGATGCGGCATGGGCAGGCCGTGGCAGTCGTCGCAGAGCGACTGTGGCGGCAGCACCCCCCCGGCATGACCCACATCCGCGTGACAGGTGACGCAGTCCAGGCGCTGCTGCAGATGGAGCGAGTGCGAGAACTTCTTCTGGTCCTCTCGTGCGACCACCTGCTCGAAGTCCTTGTGGCACGAGAGGCAGGTCGAGTTCTTGAGGGGTACCACCAACCCCGTGGTCGTCGTGGTGGCCGCGGCCGTGGCGTCGGAGGGTCCGCTTCCGCACCCACTCACCAGGACAAGCAGAAGGAGCAGCAGCACCAGGCTGACTGTGAGACCGAGGCCTGTAGCGCGTCCTCGTCTATCCACTGTGCGCTCCCCTTCCCTCCACGATCTGCGCGACTACTTCCCGAGCGTTCCGCGGTGCTGGCCCACCTTCACGTGGCAGGCGGAGCAGAACAGCGGCTTGTGGCACGTGTAGCAGCTCTCGGGACCCTTGCTGACCGCGACCACCTTGTGCTGCTGGCTCCAATCGGCGAGCTTCGGCAGAGCCTTGTGATGGCAGTCGTTGCAGAAGTTCTTCTCGGGATGGCACCGGACGCAAGAGGTCCGGTCGGAAGTGGCCACCGGTTGATGGCCGGACGTGACCCAACCGGCCGGATGCGGCATCTCGATCTTGTGGCAGTCGCTGCAGAAACTCTGCTCGTGACACATGCGGCAGTAGAGCGGGCGCTGCTTGCCCTCGACGCTGTGCAAAGCCAGCTTGGAGCCGCCGACCAACAGCCAATCCGCCCGCTGGTGATCGGGCGTGATGGTGGCGATGTCGCGGGTGTGGCAGGTGTCGCAACTCGTCGGCGCCAGAATGCCCTCCGCGCCGTGCATGGCGCCGTGGCACATGAAGCACGTTTCGACGGAGACGTGGAGGGTCTTCCCCGGCTTATGGGGGAATTCCTGGTGACAGGCCACGCAGCGGATACCTTTCGCGAAATGAGCCGCGTGGTTGAACACCAGCTTGCGCTCTTGGCGCCAGGCGAGCGGCGTGTCCAGGCGGTCGTGGCAGTTGGCACACAGTGAGATGAACTCCGACGGATTCTTCGGGGACGGGGCGCCGGGCGTCTGCTGCTCGGCCGCGGTGACGTTCTTCGTCAAGTCGACAGTCGTGCCCGTCTGCGAGTTGGCAGAGCTGCAGCCCGCCAGCACGAGGGCGACGAACACCAGACCCACGAGGACCGCGAGCGGGGCCCAGCGTCGAGCCTCGCCGCACCGGCCGGTCGTGAAGCCTCGCGCGCCCGAGCCTGATGAGGCGCGGGATCATTGCTCCTCCGGCCTGATCTTGCCTTCGGCCACCAGCCGGTCGTACCAGGCGCGCTTGTCGTGCTTGAGGTGCTCGATCGGCATCTTCCCGGTGAAGATGACCGGGTCCATCGGGAAGACGTTCATCCGGAGATGGGAGTTGTAGAGATGGACGAACAGGATCCAGCCGATGGCCAGGATCGCCTCGTCCCCGTGAATGACTCGGGCGACGTTGAGGAAGATGCCCGAGAGCACGGTGGTGGTGATCGTCGGAAACCAGAGCATGAACCCCGAAGTGCCGATCATCGCGATGCCCCAGAAGACGGCGAACCAGTCGAACTTCTCCCAGAAGGTGAACCGTTCGAACCGAGGCCGATGGCCTCGGTCGAAGAACCACAGCACCATCCCGAGGAAATCCTTCAGGTCCTTCTTGCGGAACATGATCGAGTCCGGGCCGAATACCTTGGCCTTCCTGATGACGATCCAGTAACCCAGGTAGAGGGCATGGACGAAGAAGTCGCCCATCATGAACCCGGCCATGATGCGGTGGATGAGTCCCGCGTTCTGCACGCCGCCCCAGAAGCCCATCAGCGTCTGGGCCCACACGTCGTAGCTGTACTTGAGCGGAGGGCCGGTGAGCGCACACCCGATGAAGGTGGTCATCATGATGAAGTGACTGAGGCGGAGGTACGGGGAGAAGCGGACGTAGTGGGTCGTCGGCTTCTCGACCGTCACGGCCGTGGCAGCGGTCGGCTCCGCGAAGGAATGGGTCACGTCGACCATCAGCTGTCCCCCTTCTCATCACGTCCCGGCGCGTCCTGTTTGCGGGCTCGGCTCGTCGCTGACTTTCTCGCGGACCGACTCGTCTTCCAGCGCCCGGATGTAGCCGAACATCCGGCCCATTCCGCGTCCGAACACGCCGAGGACCTCGCGGACCTCTTTCTGGAAGTGGACCGTGGTATAGGCGATGCCGGTCACCAGCACCACCAGGAGCAGCGTGCTGAAGAAGCGGTAGACCAGACGCACGCCCCACCAGGCGTTGCCGAAGTTGTCGGCGAGGTGCATCTGGAAGTAGGTGAAAGACTTCGTCGCGCCGGGATGGCACTGCTGGCACTGCTTTACGGTCTCTTCCTGACCCGACTTCAGCGCCAGGTTCTCGTGGGCACCGTGACAGTCGAAGCACGTGGCGGCCCGGGCATAGCCGAGGGACAGCGCCTTGAAGTGGAACTCGTTCTTCGCCTTCTCGAACTTGTCCTGATGGCAACGGCCGCAGGAATCGCGGGCCATACTCATCTTGAATTCCGCCGACTCGTGGCCCAGCTGCACCTTCCTGATCTCGTGCGACCCGTGGCAGGAGATGCAGATGGGACCGGTGTCCGATCCGAAGTACATCTTCGCGTGCGCCGAGGTCTGGTAGGCCATGAACTCCTTCTTGTGGCATCCCTCGCAGGCCTCGATGGCGACCGCTTTGTAGTCCTTGCTGGGGTCGGTCTGATGCTGCGGCATCGACAGGGTGAAACCCTTGTGGCAGCTCGAACACTTGTTCTTGCCGTGGACCGACTTCGAGAAGGCGGCCGGGTCGACGTAGAGGGAGGTCGGATATCCCTCACGGGGGTTGGGATTGGTGAAGTTGGGATCGCCGTGGCAGATCAGACAGCCTTCCGGGTCGAGGGCCAGCGCCGAGCCGGTCATCGCCAGGAACAGCGCCAGCGTCACGACGAGTAGCCCTGCCACCCGTTCATGTCGATGACGCCTATGCCCGGTCTTGCCGCGCGTGGCCGAGCAAGTTCCCACCATGAGATCCCCCTTCTGCCTCTGGAATCGGTCTTTCATAACGTCGTGCCGGCTCCGCCTAGAAGAAGAGCGGCCAGATGATCAGGAGCAAGGTGAACGCCGAGGCCAGGAAGGCGAAGACCGTGAACACCGCCGTCACCCAGCTGAACACGCGGCGACGACCCTCCGCCGGAAGGGTAGTGACCACTTCCTCCAGGGTGCCGGCCTTCAGCCGGTTGACGTACTCGGCCGGCCGGTCCTCGATGTAGTGCTCCAGCGGAAGGTAGCCCGAGAAGATGACCTCGTCGGCGGGGAACGATTCGGGACGTCCGTGCGCCGAGAAGAAGTGCACGAAGATGAAGATGACTCCGGTGGCGAGGAACGCCTCGTTCGAGTGGAGCACCAAAGCCACGTTGAGCGTGATCCCCGGCAGGTACCGCGTGGTGAGCTCGGGGAACCACATCATCAGGCCGGAGCCACCGATCAAGACGGTCCCGGCGAAGAGAGCCCAGAAGTCGAACTTCTCCCAGTAGGTGAACCGGTTGAAGCGGGGCTTGGGGCCGCGACCGAAGAACCACTTGAACATGCCCTTGAGGTCCTCCCAGTCCTTCAGGCTGGGCACGATGGAGTCCGCACCGAAGACGGGGCCCCTCCTCCGCACGACGTACAACAGCATGTAGCCGCCTTCCAGCACGAAGTACAGGATGTTGACCACGGCGAAGGTGCGGTGGGCGAAGCCGGCGTTCGAGACGCCGCCTACGGCGTTCATGATGACCTCGGACCAATAGCTGGTCTTGAACTTCAGCGGGATGCCGGTCAGCACCAGGCCGAAGAAGCTGATCATGACCAGGTAGTGATTGAACCGGTGGAAGGCGCTGAACCGGCGGTAGACCAGGTGGGTGTCGACTCCGGCGTGCGTGGTCTCCACCTTGGTGGCGGTGGCGCTGACCGTCGACATCAGTGCCCTCCCTTCTTGAAGTACAGCCCGTCTTTCAGCCCGCGGTAGATGTACAGCAGGGTGTGCGTGCCCCCGAAGACGAACACGGCCACGATCATGCTGATGTAGAAGATGGCCACGACGAACACGATCAGCGGGGCCTTGGGAGACGTGGGCTTGACGTGGACCAGGAAGGTGGTGAAACCCTTCTCAGCCTGTGGGTGACACTTCTGGCACGTTGGCAGGATGTTCGCCTGGGAGAGAGTGGACTTGGGATCGGCGACCGGCAGGATGCTGTGGGAACCGTGGCAATCGACGCAGGTGGCGGCGGCGTCGCGGCCGAGCGTGATGGCCTTACCATGGTATGTGTCCAGGAAGCTGGACTCGCGGCCACCGTGGCATTTTCCGCAGATATCCTGCAGTTCCCGGCGGTACTCGGTGCTCTTGACCTTCTTCACGGCGTGCGCGCCGTGGCAATCCACGCAGAGGGGGGCCGCCGTGCCGTCCGCCACGCCGCCCTTGGTCAGCTTCCCGTGGTAGCTCTGCTTGTACATCTCGAACTGGTCGTCGTGACAATTGCGGCACGCCTCTCCCGCGGTCTTGGCGAAGAACTCGGCGTTCTTCACCATCTGGTGCGGATTGTGGCTGAAGTTGATGTGGCAGGAGTTGCAGGGGAGCAGCCCGTGGGCGGAGTCCTTGTAGGCGGCGCCGTCGATATGCAGGTTCTTCGTGCCCGTGCTGTCCTTCACGCTGCCCAGGTACGTCTCCTGATGGCAGGTCAGGCACTGAGCCGTGTTGTCCGTCTCCGGGGCGGCGGCCGTGGTCGTGGTGGTCGAGGCCGAGGTGGTGGTCGCGTCCTGCGCGAGGGCCGTCCCGGTCAGCACGAGGAGGGCGACGAGCGCGCCGACCACGAGCCCGACCGCACGCGCAGTCGAGCGCGTGAATCTTTTCGCTAGCGGGCCCGCACTTTTCCTGTTGCCAAGCACGCCGATCCTCCCTCTACTTGGTCGTGACTCCGGAGGCCTTGTGACAATCCTGACAGAAGTTGGGCGAATGGCATACCTGGCACGCATCGCCGCCACCCTGCGCGAACTCCTTATGCACCTGCTTCCAGTTGGGCGGATGCTGCACCTTGTGGCACTTCTGGCAGAACTCGGGTTTGTGGCAACCCTCGCACGTCGCGCGACCGCTCGTCTCGACCACGGTCTTGTGGGTGTACCGCCACGTGGCCGCCTTGTGGCTGGCGGGAGGTTTGTTGTGGCAGTTCTCACAGAAGCGGGAGCGGTCGCTGTGGCACCGCTTGCAGTCTTCGCTCCGGTCCTGGGCGAGCTTGCCGTGGTTCTGGAGGGCGTCGGTCGGGTGACCCTGCTTCTGCAGGTCCTTGACCGGCGTGGTGTGGCAAGTGTCGCAGGCGTTCGGCGCCCGCTTGCCGTCGTGGCACATGTAGCAGATGTCCATGGGCGGCGCGCCACCGGGAGTGCCCCGCCGGGTATGCACCACGTTGAAGTGGCAATCGGCGCACTTGAGGTTACGCATCTCCACGTGCTCCCGGTGGGGGATCTTGATGTCGCCGCCCGGGGATACCGTGCGGTCCAGGTTGTGGCATTGGAGGCAGGCCGCGTTGGTCGGCAACGCGATGTCCTCCGGCATGCGGCCCTCGCCGAAGAAGTTGAAGTAGATCTCCTTGTACGACAGGGCCTTGTGCTCGAGCGTCTTCAGGATGCCGGGCTCGACGTGACACTGCACGCAGTTCACGTTGGCGTGGGTCGACTCCTCCCACAAGGCGGTGGGCTCCTTCATGAGGTGGCAGTTCTGACAGAAGCTGGGGGTGGAGGTCATGGCGACCGGCAGGTAGACGGCGGCCACCCCGATCACCACCAGCGCCGCGGCGATCAGAAGAAGGTAGCGCCAGCGGACCCGGACCGCGCGGCCCGACTCGTCCTGGATAGCGAGGAAACGAGGCCACTTCACGACTACTGGAACCTTTCCTGCATCCGCTCTTCATCCGTCAGCTTCTGGAACGTCCCCTGTGGGTGGCAGCCGGTGCGTTCGCAGAAGGACGCGTCGGCGTGATGGCAGCGCAGGCAGTCGCGTTCGCGACCCTTGGCCAGCGCTCCGTGCTGCTCGAGGGCCAGGTTCGGGTGCGCTTCGGAGGCCGTGGGTGGGTTCTTGTGACAGGTCTTACAGTCGTTGGGCGCCTTCTTGCCGTCGTGGCACATGGCGCAGACGCCCATCGGCGGCACCGGGGTGCCTCCCTCCGGCGTGTGCACCACGTTGAAGTGGCAGTCCTTGCACTGCAGCCCCCGCATCTCCACATGGTCGCGGTGCGGGATGAGGAGGTCACCCGAGGTGGACGCCATGCGGTTCGTGGTGTGGCACCCCGATTGCAGGCAGTTCTGATTCGTGGCGGACCGGATCTCGTGCGGCATCTCGGCCTGGCCGAAGACGTCGAGATAGACGTTCTTGGTCACCGCGAACTGGTTGACCACGCGATTGACGACCCCCGGTTTGACATGGCATTTGTCACACGGGAACTTCGCGTGAGTGCTGTGCTCCCACGACGTGATGAACGGGTCCATCACGTGGCAGTTGGAACAGAAGCTCGGGGTGGACGTCACGTAGAACGGGACGAACAGGAACGCTCCGCCGACCGTCGCCAGACCGACCAGAAGAAGGATGAGGTACCGCTTCTTGACCCGGACCGCGCGTCCTCTGGCATCGTAGACCCTGAACCGCAGGGGTTGCTTGCTCGCCATGCCGCCTTTCACCACTCGCCTGACGTGTCCGTGACGCGCATGTTCGCTGGAAGGAAGACAGCGAGTCTACTGACCGGGACACCGAGCGTGTCGCGCGGGCTTCGACCCTCGCACTGGCAGGGTCTCCTCTTTCCTCGTACTGCACCGCAGCGGCCCGCATCCGAGTCCGTAGCACCACTTTTCACAAGCCAGCTGCAGTTTGCTACTATAGCATCCAATCAAGGGCTGTCCACCCCGGCTACCGGGCATTTCTCATGGAGGGGACGAGGAATCTTGAGCACGCGATTCGACTTCACCAACGTCATCGGGCTGATCTTTCTCCTGGCGGGCATCAGCCTGTGGGTGCTCGCGGTGTTCGCCTTCCTCGAGGTGCTGCTGCTGAAGTTCCTTCTCTACACGGTCCTGGGCTTCGCCGCGGCGATCATCGGCGGACACCTCCTGAAGCCGCCGGGCACGCGCTGAGACAGGACCCGCTCTGAGCAACACCCCTCTCGGCCCGGAGGATAGCGGGCCGAACGCGCCGTCTCCCCGGCTCGACACGTCCGCCTGGATCGTCTTCGGCCGCCGGCTGCCGCGTCGCTGGAGCCTGTACTTCCGCATCGTGGCCGGTGTGCTGCTGGTGCTCTCTCTCGCGTGGTGGTTCACGCGCGACGTCACCTACGTCACCAACGTCAAGGTCTCCGGGCTGGACGCGATCCAGCAGGCCTACCGGGCGCCGCTGCGTGCGATCGCCGAGGACATGGGGGCCCTCGTGACGGAGCTCGCCGACCGCGGCTACGCGTGGGAGCCCGGCGGACTGCCGGCACTTCGGGCCGACGGCTCTCTGTCGGCCGAGGAGCGGGCTCGGGCGGTCGCCTTGGGCACCCTGCGGGTGAAGCGTGGAGACACGCTCGTCGCCGGGGACACGACTGCCGCCGTCGCCCGCTTCATGAAGTCACGGGGCTGGACGCTGGCCGGGTCCGACCCGCCGCGGCTGCAGGGGGCCAGCCGAGAGGTCGGACCGCTGCGGGCCACGATCCAGGTCGGAGAACCAAAGCCGGGGGTGGGAGCGCTGACCATCGTCGTCACCGCCCGCTGAACGAGCTCCTTGGGGGGCTACGTCCCCTTTGAGGTCCCCAGCTGGGTCTGGAGCTCCTTGATCAGCGTCTGCGCGTCCCCCACGGGGATGCTGCCCCTGCCCTGACCCGCGAGGGCAAGGGCCTGCTGGAGCTCGACGATAGCCGCCTTCGGGTCGCCGAGCCGGGGCACGGCCAGGGCCACGCCCAGGTTGTAGCGGATCACCGCGTCCTCGGGAGAGTAGACGACCGCCTGTCTGAAGGATTCGATGGCCTCCTGATAGCGGTCCAGGCGCATGAGTGAGATCCCCAGATCGGTGCGCACGATCGGGTTGGACGGCTGTATCTCCAGGACCTTGCGGTAGTAGTCGACGGCCTCCAGGTAGCGCTGCTCGTACGAGAGCAGGTCGGCCAGGTTGACCAGGGTCTTGACATCTTTGGGCTGCTTGGCCAGGAGCTCGTGGTAGTGCTTCTCCAGCACCTCGGGGCTGACGCCCAACGCCTGCATGGCGATGGGGTTGTCGGAGATAGGCAGTGACGAGACGCCGCTGTTCGCGGGCCGGGTGCTGTAGAGGTAGGCCGTACTGATCGCGAAGGCGAGCGCGAGCAGGCCCAGCACGAGAGCGAGGCCCTTCTCTCGGAACCATTCCATCGGAGTCCGGCGCTGCTCCTTGAGCTGATCCAGCTTGCCCTCGAACCGGTAGGCGTCGAGTCCGATCGCCTCTCCCCGCAACAGCATGTTGAGGTCGTTCGTCACCAGGGTGGTATGGACACCGGGTTTTCGGTTGATCGCGTAGGCGAGCGCCAGGATCTGGTCGTCGGTCCGCTGAAGGTCCAGCTCTGCCGGCAGGTCGCCGAACTCCTCGCGCGCGTCCACCCGGAGCACGGACCCGTTCGCCAGGCTCACGCCGTCAAGCAGCCTGCCGTTCTGGGAGATCTCGAAGAGGAGCCGGGTCGCCTTCCTGCCGTGGTAGCGCACGCGCCGGTCGGTCCGCCGCCGCTTCAGCCGGTCGAGCTCGTTGAGCACGACCGACGGCACCACGACCTCGCCCCCCGAGAAGGAGTAGAGGACCTCCGGGTCGTTCAGCAACGCGTTGGTATCGACGACGTAGACTTTGTGGGGGAGCAGCATGGTGCACCGATGGTAACACAGCGAATTCCTCGCCTTTTACGACGAAGAATCCCTCATCTCGGTGTCGTCCGTGCTCAGGGAGTGGTGCTGGGCTGGCCCCCGGCCGTCGCGACCACCGCTGCGGGCGACACCAGGATCCTGCGGATGTGCGTGAGATCGCTGCGATCGGCCAGCCGGCTGACCTTGACGACGTCCCCCGTGCGCGGCGCCTGGATGAAGAGGCCGTTGCCGATGTAGATGCCGATGTGGCTGACCGGCGCCCGGAACGCCACGAGGTCCCCGGCGGCGATCTGGGCGAGCGGGACCTCGATGCCCATCTGGGCCTGGAAGCCCGAGTAGTGCGGCAGGTAGATGCCGTGCTGCAGGTACACGTACTGGACCAGGCCGGAGCAGTCGAACCCGCTGGGCGTGGCCCCGCCCCAGACGTAGGGCACGCCCAGGTAGGTCAGCGCGGTCTTGACGATGCCCTGACCGTCGGCCGAGGCGTAGGCGGCCAGGTCGACCCCGGCAGGGACCAGGTTGCGGGCGGTCCCCCGTTGTTGCTCGACCAGCGCCTGCACCTCGGCGCCCAGGCGGGCAAGGTAGGCCTTGCGTTCGGCGAGTTGAGACTCGATCAACCGCCGCTGGACGGCCAGGCGTTGGGCGGCCAAAGTGAGGTCGTAGATCTGCCGGGACAGCTCGTCCAGTTGCCGGTCCGCCCGTGAGCGTAGCGAGCCGACCTCGTCGATCCGGCTGCGGTCGCTGCGGGCAATGGTAACCAGCAGACCGATCCGCTTGACGAAGTCCGCCATGTCCGTCGTGTTCAGGATGACGGCAAGCGCGGACCCCTCGCTCTTGTACGTGCCCACGACGCGCGCCCGAAGAGCCTCGTTGGCGTTGGCGAGCTCCCCTTCGGTCACATCCAAGTCGCCCTGCATCTGCACGACCGCCTGCTTGGCGATCTGCAGCTTCAGCTGCAGCAGGTTGTACTCCTCCACCAGCGCGCCCAGCTGCGCGTCCATCCGGTCGAGCTCCGCCGCCACCTGGAACACCTCGAGCTGGCGCGCGGCCAGTTCGGCGGAGAGGTCCGGGGTGATCGTCGGTCCGGGGACCACGGGCACCAGGGGGGCGGCGGGAGCCGCGTTCGTGCCGGCGGACCGAGCGCTCGTGGCCGTGGTCGGCGGCAGGGTCGTGCGCGGGCGCGACGTCGTACCCGTCGTGGTGGTGGGAGCGGTGGTCCGCGTCGTCGTCGAGCCCGTCGTCGCCGTCGTCGTGGAGCCCGTCGTCGTCGGGCCCGCCGTCGTCCCGGTGGTGGACGCGGGTCCTGCTGTGGAGGTGGTGGCGGGGGCCGTGGTGGGGTCGGCTCCGTGGTCGACGGGACCGTGGTGGACGAATCGACCGCGGACGAGAGCGTGGTGGGAGGCAGCGTGGTGCTGTCGATGAAGTCGGCCAGGGTGGTCGTGGAGGCCGGCACGGTGGTGACGGTATCCGAGGTGAGCGGTCATGTCCTGAGCGAAGGCGACCCCGCTGCCGGACAGGCCCAGCAGAAGGCACATGCCGGCGACCGGCGCCACCAGGCGTCGCCGACAGCTCCTGCGCGCGGACCTCGAGTTGCTCGCCATGCCACCTCTCACTGGTTCGTGCTCCCTCAGTCTACCGGACTTCGCGGGCGGCAAACCACCCCGAGTTGCGTTTTCCGCTCTTTGCGGACTCAGTGCTCCTCAGACGGCGCAGCGGACCGGCTCGTACATGCAGTACGGCTCCTCCGCCAGGTAGTCGCCGGTGACCTCGTAGGCCCTGGCCCGGCAGCCGCCGCAGACCCTGCGGTACTCACAGTACCCACATTTCCCCTTGAGCAGGGAGACGTCGCGCAGGTCCTGGAAGAGGGGCGACGTGCGCCAGATCTCCGAGAAGGGCTGCGTCTTGACGTCGCCTGCCTCCACGTCGAAGTAGCCGCACGGCTGGACTCGCCCGACGTGGCTGATGAAGCAGAAGCCGGTACCGGCCAGGCACCCCTTCGAGTGGGAGTCCATGTCTCCGTGGCCGCGGGCCTTACCGACGCCCCCGGTCATCATGGCGTGCGAGTGGGGATGCATCTTCAGCTCGGACAGGTCGGTGCCGTCCTCCTTGGCCCGCTGACGCATGATGCGATGGTAGTGCGGAGCGTCGGTAGGCTTGAAGAAGATGTCCGAGGTCTTCTGGCGGTCGTAGACCCAGTTCAGGGTGCGCTCGTAGTCTTCCGGCGGCAGCTCCTCGGGACCCAGTTCCTTCCCGCGACCGGTGGGGACCAGCAGGAACGGGTGGAAGGCCACTGCGCCCAGCTCCACGGAGAGCGCGAGCAGTTCGTCCAGGTAGTCCACGTTCAACTTGGTGATGGTGGCGTTGATCTGGACCTGCACGCCGGCCTCGATGGCGTGACGCACCCCGCGCACGGCGCCCTCGAAGGCGCCCGGCACGCCGCGGAACGCGTCGTGCAGCTCGGCGGTGGGGAAGTCGATGGAGATGGAGATGCGGGGGATGCCGATCTGCTTCATCTTCCGGGCGACCTCGGGGGTGACCAAGGTGCCGTTGGGAGACATCACCACACGCAGGCCGGCCTCGTTGATGCCGTGCTCGGCGAGCTCCCAGATGTCCGCGCGCATCAAAGGGTCGCCGCCGGTCATGATCAGCACCGGGTTGGCGAACGAGGCGATGTCGTCCAGCAGGGCCTTACCCTGCTCGGTGGTGAGCTCTCCCGGGTAGGGACCCTTCTCCGCCGAAGCCCGGCAGTGCCGGCAGGCGAGGTTGCAGGAGCGGGTCACCTCCCAGGCGATCAGCTTCGGCAGGTACTCGACGGCGGGCCGGCTTTCGCCGACCGGCTCGGGACCGGTAGGCATCATCTCAGACTCAGACCCCATGATCAGACCTCATGCGGCATCACCGTCTGCGTGCCGGACAGGGAGGCGGCGGACTCCGGCGACAGTCCCGCCTCCGCCTTTCCCAACATCCGTTCCGCCATCCAGCGGGCCGCGTCCTTGGCGTGATAGGTGATGATCAGGTCGGCACCCGCACGCTTGATCGACAGGAGCGCTTCCATCACCGCCGCCTTCTCGTCCAACCACCCCGCAGCTGCCGCGGCCTTGATCATGGCGTACTCGCCGCTGACGTTGTAGGCGGCCACCGGGAACCGCGTCTCGCTCTTCAGCCGGTAGATCACGTCCAGGTACGGCAGGGCGGGTTTGACCATGACCATGTCCGCGCCCTCTTCGATGTCCATGAGCGCTTCGCGCAGTCCTTCGTCCGAGTTGGCCGGGTCCATCTGGTAGGAGCGGCGGTCGCCGAAGGCCGGAGGCGACTCGGCGGCGTCGCGGAAAGGGCCGTAGAAGGTGGACGCGTACTTGGTGCTGTAGGAGAAGATGGGCACGTTGCTGAACCCGTCCTGGTCGAGCGCGGAGCGGATGGCCGAGATCCGCCCGTCCATCATGTCGGACGGGGCCACGACGTCGACGCCCGCTTCGGCGAAGCTGACCGAGCTCTTCGCCAAGAGCTCCAGGGTCAGGTCGTTGTCGATGCACCCGCCCTTGACGATGCCGCAGTGCCCGTGGTCGGTGTACTCACACATGCACACGTCGGCGATGATCGTCAGGCCGGGCACCTGCTCCTTCAGCGCCCGGATGGCCATCTGAACGACGCCCTCCGGATCGTAGGCTCCGGAGCCCACCGAGTCCTTGACGCTGGGGATCCCGAAGAGCAGGACGGTGCGGACGCCCAGGGCGAAGACTTCCTTGGCCTCTTCGATGAGGTTGTTGATGGAGAGCTGATACACGCCGGGCATCGACCGCACCGGGTTCTTGACGTCCTCGCCGTGGATGACGAACAGAGGGTAGACGAGGACGTGGGGATGAAGATGGGTCTCGCGGACCATGGACCGGAGGGTATCTGTCTGACGCATCCGGCGTGGCCGGTATTGAGGGAAGTACATGGTCTGTACGCCTCCAGAGATGTTGCGCATCCGCTCACAAGGGCACGGGGCCGGGTCCTGCACCCCCACGGGTGCAGGCAGTATATCAGCGATGCAGGTCCCTACGTCTGGGCCGCTGCTCGTGACCAGGCAGTGCGCCGCCAGCGCGGACACCATCCCCTCCACGGTGTACTCCTCGGCCTCGAGCACCAGGTCCATCCCGAGGGCGCGGACGCTCTCGGTGGTCAGCGGGCCGATCGACACGGCACGCACGCGCGTCAACTCCGATTCGTGCCCTTCCCGGCGCAGCAGGGCGGCGAAGTGCTCGACGGTCGAGCTCGACGTGAACGTGACGAAGTCGGCGTCCAGCACCGCCTCGATCTCGTCCGCGTCCCGGTCGTCGAGCAGCGTATCGTAGAGCGGCACCGCGTCCACCGTGGCCCCCGCCGCGGAGAAGGCCTGCGGCAGGAGCGCCCGGGCTTCCCGCGCGACCGGTAGGAGCACGCGCGCGCCGGCGAGATCGAACCCGGAGAGGGCTTCGAGCACCCCTTCGGCCACGAACGTGTCGGGGACCACATCGGGCAGGAGGCCGTGCTTTCGGCAGGCGGCCGCGGTCTTCGGTCCGACCGCCGCCACGGTGGCCGCATGGAGTCGACGGACGTCCAGGCCGGCGGCCCGGAGTCGATCGAAGAAGCACTCGACCCCGTTGACGCTGGTGAAGACCACCAGCCGGTAGTCCGCCAGGGCGCCGATCATGGCGTCGATCTCCGGCGTGTCGGTGACCGGCTGGATCCGGATGGTGGGAAAAGCGACCACCTCCGCCCCCAGGTCGCGAAGCGCCTGGATCTGCGGGCCCGCCTGCCCGCGGGGGCGGGTGACCACCACGCGGCGGCCGAAGAGAGGGCGCTCCTCGAACCAGGAAAGCCGCTCCCGCAGGCCCACCACGTCGCCCACCACGGTGATGGCCGGTGGCCGCAGCTTCGCGGCGGCCACCTTCTCGACGATGTCCGCCAGGGTGCCGACCACCGACTGCTGGCTGGGCAGCGTGCCGTAGCGGACCAGCGCCACCGGCGTGTCCGCGGGGCGGCCGCGGTCCATCAGCTTCGCCACCACGTTGGGCAGGTTCTTCACGCCCATGTACATGACCAGGGTGCCGACCCCCGAGGCCAACTTGTCCCAATCGAGCTGGGCCGAGTCTTTCAACGGATCCTCGTGACCGGTGACGAACGTGACGTGCGAGGTGATGCCCCGGTAGGTCACCGGGATGCCCGCGTACGCCGTCGCACCGATGCCGGCGGTGATGCCCGGGACCACCTCGAAGGGGATGCCGGCCTCGTGCAGCGTGGCTCCCTCTTCGCCGCCCCGCCCGAAGACGTAGGGGTCGCCTCCCTTCAGCCGGACGACCAGCTTGCCCCGACGGGCGTGCTCCACGATCAGCCGGTTGATCTCGTCCTGAGGCAGGGTGTGCTCGGCGGTCCGCTTGCCCACGTAGATGAGCTCCGCGCCCGCCGGCGCGTGCTCGAGCAGGCTGGGGTCGACCAACCGGTCGTAGAGGACGACGTCGGCCGTCTGCAAGAGCCGCAGTCCCCGGACCGCGATCAGGTCCGGGTCGCCCGGTCCCGCGCCCACCAGGAAGACGCGCGGCGGCCGGTAGGGCCCCGGAGCCGCCGAGCTCACGTCAGACTCGGGTTCGGATCGCCCCACGAGGTCCCTCCCCTCACCGCTTGTAGGATCTCGTCGCCGCCGGCGGCGAGCATGACCTCTGCCAGGGCTTCCCCCAGAGCCTCGGGGTCGGCCGCCGGACCCACGCGTTCCATGCGCACGTGCTTGGTGCCGTCCACGCTGCCGATGTAGGCGACCAGACGCAGCCGCCCGTCCTCCAGCACCCCTCGGGCACCGATGGGTACCTGGCAGCCCCCTTCCAGACGACGCATCAAGGCGCGCTCGGCCAGGACCGCGGTCCGGGTGGGCGCGTGGTCGAGCGCCGCGAGGAGCGGGCCGACCACCGCGTCGTCGTCCCGGCCTTCCAGGGCCAGAGACCCCTGCCCCACGGCGCTGACCATGACCTCCAGCGGGAAGACGAACGCGGCGTCCTGTGGACGGCCGAGCCGGCGAAGACCGGCCGCCGCCAAGATGGTGCCGTCCAACCCCTCCTCCTCGATCTTGCGGATGCGGGTCTCGACGTTGCCGCGGATGTCCACCGTCTCCAGACCGGGGTAGACCGCCAAGAGCTGCGAGCGGCGCCGGAGACTGCTGGTACCGATCACCCGTCCCGCCCCCAGCTCGTGCGGGGCCGCTCAGGCGGCCGACGAACACGTCGCTGGGGTCCTCCCGCTCGGGGAACGCCAGCAGGGAGAGGCCGGGCGGCAGTTCGGTGGGGACGTCCTTGGCGCTGTGGACCGCCAGGTCGATGCTGCCGTCGAGCAGGGCCTGCTCGATCTCCTTGACGAACAGCCCGCGGTCGCCGATGCGGGACAGCGGCGAGTCGAGGATCTTGTCTCCGGAGGTCACGATCTGCTCGACACGGACCTCGATCGTGGGGTCTAGGCTCAACAGCAGGTCCCGCACCAGGTGGGTCTGCGTCATGGCCAGGGGACTCTTGCGGGAACCGATGACGATCTGTCGCTGGTCGATGGCCGGGCTCCTTGGGCTAGTCGCGGCGGGTGGCCGCCGGCATGGACGGGTCGATGGCCGGCGTCTTGTCGAGGTCGTCCGCGCCCAGGTCGAACAGGACCTGCAGGGATTCCGCGTAGCGGTACCCCTCGGCGTCGGTCGCCATCTCCTTGATCCGGACCGTGGGCGGATGCAGGAACTTGTTGACCAGGGAGTGGGCCAGGGCGCCGATCTTCTTGCGCTGGTCCTCGGTGAGCTCCGGCATCTTGGCGAGGTACTTCTCCAGCTCCTCGTCCTTGACCGCCGTGGCCCACTCCCGGAAGGAGACCAACGTGGGGACGACCGAGAGGCTCTTCAGCCACTCCTCGAACAGGTCCACCTCCTGCATCACGATCTCGCGCGCGACGACCGCCTCGCGCTGCCGGTCGTCCAGGTTGGAGGCCACCACGTCCTGCAGGTCGTCGATGTCGTAGAGGTAGGCGTTGTAGACCTTGCTGACGTCGGCGGCGATGTCTCGCGGGACGGCGATGTCGATCAGGAAGACGGGCCGATTCTTGCGCCGGCGCATGGCCCGGTCCATGTCCGCCTTGCGGATGATGGGCTCCTGCGCCGCAGTCGAGCTGATGACGATGTCCGCCTGGGTCAAGTGGTCTTCCAGTCCCTCGTAGGGGACGGCCTCGCCGCCGAACCGGGCGGCCAGCTCCACGGCGCGCTCGAACGTGCGGTTGGCGACCATGATCCGGCGGATGCCGTGGCCTTGGAGGTGAGTGACCACAAGCTCGGCCATCTCCCCCGCGCCGATGACCAGGACCACGCGGTCGCCCAGCTCGCCGAAGACGTTCCGGGCGAGGTCCACGGACACCGACGCGATGGACAGGGAGCTCTCACCGATCTTCGTCTCCGTGCGGACCCGCTTCCCCACCTCGAACGAACGGCGCAGCAGCTTGTTGAGGACCGTGCCCGTCGCCCCCGCCTGCTCCGCCAGCCCGTAGGAGGTCTTCAGCTGGTGGAGGATCTGGGCCTCGCCCAGGACCATCGAGTCCAGCGAGCTGGCCACGGTGAAGAGGTGCCGGACGGCCTCCCGGTCCTCCAGGTAGTACGTGCTGTCGAGCAGCTCGCTGCGACAGGTCTCGGTCGCGCTGCAGAGGCCGGCGACCGCGAGCTCATCGAGGGGGAGGTCCGAGCCGGCCACGTACAGCTCGGTGCGATTGCACGTGCTGACCGCCACGGCCTCGTGGACCCCGGGCTGCGCCGTCAGCTCTCGGACGAGGTCGCGGCAGCCGTCGTCCGTCAGGGCGACCTGCTCCCTGACCTCGATACATGCGGTCTTGTGGTTTACGCCGAGTACGGCGATGTGCATGCCCGCACCGCTTCCTTGACTCGGTTCAGGCCGCCTTCCGACAACAGCCGCTCCACGTCCAGGTCGGCCAGGGCCCGCGAGAGCTGCCGCCGCGAGGCCTGGTCCAGTCCGGCGGAGCGGGCCACGTCCCGCGCCCGCCCGAACTCGCGCACGACCTCGGCCCAGACGGGCGGGAAGTCCTCCTCCAAGCGGCGACGCAGACGGGCGGAGACGGAGGGCGCCCGGCCGCCGGTGGAGACGGTCAACTGGAGGGAGCCGCGCTGGACGACCGAGGGCACGTGGAAATCGGACCCGTCGGGGTCGTCCACGACGTTGGCCAGCGCCCCGGCCGCCCGTGCAGCCTCGGCGACCCGCCGGTTGGTCTCCCGGTCGTCGGTGGCCGCGACGACCAAGAGGCAGCCGTCGACGTCCTCGCTCAGGAACGGCCGCTCCAGCCATCCCCAGCGGGCCCCCAGTCCGGGATCCGCCGCCAGTTCGGGCCCGAGTTCGGGCGCGACCACCCGCAGCCGCGCGCCGGCCTCGAGCAGCGAGGCCGTCTTCCTCGCCGCCACCGATCCTCCGCCCACGACCAGGCAAGACCGGCCGCTCAACCGAAGGGCGAGCGGGTAGAGGGCGTGGGTGTCCTCTGTCTCGCTAGTTGAAGTCATGCTGGCCGGGGACGAGGAGCTTGACCCCCAGGAAGGTGAACAGGATCAGAAAGAGGCCGACCATGGCCAGCATGGCCGAGTGGCGGCCCCTCCAATTGGCCCACTCCCGGAGGGCCAGGTAGCCGCCATAGAAGCAGAAGGCGATCGCCGCCCAGGTCTGTTTCGGGTCCCACGCCCACCACTGCCCCCACGCCTGCCGCGACCAGACGGCTCCGCTGACGATGCTGAGGGCCAGAAGCCCCAAGCCGAGCAGCACGCTGCGGAAGCTCAGCCGGTCGAGCAGGGAAAGCGCCGGCAGTCGGTTGGCGAAGCTGGGGCGGGACGCTCCCCGGGCGGCGATCCACCCCAAGAACACCGAGGCGGTCAGCCCGACGATGGCGCCGATGGCGATCAGCATCCAGTCGGAGCGCGCGTAGGCGTAGACCCGGTGTCCGGCCGCGTCCTCGAAGAGCGTGGGGTCGGCCACCAGATAGCCGATGTACGCCCCCAACCCGGTGCCCAGGGCGACGACGAGGCCCATGATCAGCCGGCGGACCTGCGCGTACCGCTTCCGGACGAGGTCCTCCTGCACCACGTAGAAGAACCCGGTGGCGAAGGCCAACGCGAACGCCGCGTACCCCATGAGGCTCACCCCGACGTGGATGGCCAGCCAGTAGCTCTGCAGCTCGTCGATCAGGCTGCGAGGGCCTTCGTAGATCACGGCCGCCACCGCCACCAGGAAGAAGGAGACCGGCACCAGGATGAGCCCGGCCGCGGGGACGTGGTAGAGCCGCTCGACCGCGATGAACAGCAGGGTCGTCCCCCAGGCGAGGAAGACCAGCGTCTCGTAGAGGTCGGCCAGCGGCGGACGGCCGGCCACGACCCAGCGGGTCACGATCGCCGCGGTCAACGCGACGAAGCCGCACGCCAGGACGACGTGGGCCAAGGACTCGAACGGGGAACGCCGGTACGAGAGCGCCACGGCAAGCAGCACGGCCACCGCCAGGAAGGCGAACAGCGTCACGCCGATGAAGACCTGCTCGAGCATCAGACCGTTCCCTCGAAAGACAGCCGGGCCGGCGGCCGGCGGCGAGGCCGGACGGCCGCCGAACGCGGCGGAAGTATACCAGTTGACCGCATCCGCCCGGGCCCCACGAACCCCTGGGGGACCGCCACGCCGAGCGGGGGAACAAAGCCGCGCGCCGAGCCGAAGGGCCGATGCGCGCCGTCGGTCGGACCCAACGCCTCGGCTCCGCCGGTCCTCCTACGTCCCCCCGTCCGGGGAGGGAGAGCCGCCGGCCGGCGTCGCGCACTCGTAGGCCTGACCGGCCACCGTCTCCACCGCGTGGGGAAGCGCGGGCGCGATGACGGCGAACTGCTCGCGACACGCCTTGGGGCTCCCGGAGAGGTTGATGATCAGGGTGCGGCCCCGCACCCCGGCGACGGCTCGGCTGAGCATGGCGTGAGGCGTGACCAGCAGCGACGCCGCCCTCATGGCTTCGGCGAACCCGGGCGCGAGCCGATCCACCACCGCGAGGGTGGCCTCCGGCGTCCGGTCTCGGGGGGCCAGCCCCGTGCCGCCGGTGGTCAGGACCAGGTCCACGTCGCCGCTGTCCGCCAACTCACGCAGCAGCGCCTCCAGCTGGTCCTGCTCGTCGGGGACGATGTGGGGGTCACCGACCTCGGCTCCCGCGGCGCGCAGGAGGTCCCGGAGCACCGGCCCCGACCCGTCCGGTCGGATGCCGGCCGCGCCCTTGTCGCTGACGGTGACGACGGCCGCCGCGAAGCGACAGCCCGAAGGCATGCCGCTCACGAGCCGACGGCGCCCGCGGCGGCCGGCTCGTCGGCCGCGCGGCTCGCCGGACCCCAGCTCGACCACCGCGATGGAGGCGCCGGCGGCGACCCGGCCACCCTCCAACACCCGGACGAAGATCCCTTCCCGCGGCATCACGCAATCGCCCGCCTGGTAGAAGATGGCGCATCGGTCGTGGCACACCTTGCCGATCTGGGTGACCTCGACCAGGGCGGGGCCGATGCGGAGGCGGGTCCCGATGGGCAAGCTGGGGAGCTCGATGCCTCGGGTCGTCACGTTCTCGGCGAAGTCGCCCGGTCCCACGTCCAGACCCTTGGCCACCATGGTGTCGATGGATTCCTCGGCCAGCAGGCTCACCTGCCGGTGCCAGGGCCCGGCGTGGCCGTCGCCCTCGATGCCGTGTCCCTCCCGGAAGGTGACCGAAGGGACCGGCTTCTTCCGCTCGCCCTTGCCGGGGCTGACGTTGACCGAGACGACCGACGCGGTCGGCGTCACGACCGGGGTGCCTTCCTGCTCCTCGCGCACGTAGTCCTCCTTGCCGCCCCGCTTCTCCAGCAGGCGGATGTCGCCGATGACCATCTCTCGGTCGACGGCCTTGCACATGTCGTAGATGGTCAGGGCGGCCACGGAGGCCCCGGTCAGCGCCTCCATCTCCACCCCGGTCCGCCCTTCGGTGCGGGCGGTGCACTCGATGTCCACCCGGGGCTCGTCCATAGCCGGTGAGAACGAGATCTGGACCTGATCCAGGGCCAGGGGGTGACAGAGCGGGATCAGCTCGGACGTCTTCTTCGCCGCCATGATGCCCGCCACCCGGGCCACCGCCAGCACGTCCCCCTTGGGCAGGGCCTGCTCCCGCAGCAACCGCATCGTGGCCGGAGCCATCCACACCCGGGCTCCGGCCCGCGCCACCCGGCGCGTCGCGTCCTTGCCCCCGACGTCGACCATCCGAGCGGTCCCCTGCTCGTCGACGTGGGAGAGACGTCCGCCGCCGTAGCCGGTCGAGTCATGCTCCACCGATCTAGCCTCCTATCTGGGACATGCCCCGCCGGGTCAGCCCGGGGAGCACGCGTTTGTCGTAGGTCTTGCCCTCGAGCGACCGCCGGATGGCCGCCAGCGTCTCGTCCTCGTCGTGGGCCCGGATGGCCGGTCGCACGTCGATCTCCTCGCTCGAGAAGAGACAGCTCTTCAGGCGGCCGTCGGCGGTCAGCCGCAGCCGGTTGCAGCGGCTGCAGAAGTGGTCGGACATGGAGCTGATGAAGCCGATGGTGCCGGCATGCCCCGCCACCCGGAAGTACTCAGCCGGTCCCCATCCCCCCGGCGAGGCCACCGCCTCGAGCTCGCCGTGCCGGGCCAGAGCCGCGGTGACGTCCGCCTTGCTGACGGACTCGCCCGCCGTCCGCGGTCCACAGCCCCCGACCGGCATCCACTCGATGAAGCGCAGGTGCAGGGGTCGCTCTCGGACCAGCGCGACGAAGGCGTCGAGCTCGGCCAGCGTCTCCGGGAGAAGGACGGCGTTCAGCTTGACCGGGTCCAGGTGGTGGGCCAGCGCGGCTTCGACGCCGGCCAGAGCCCGGGTCAGCGAGCCCCCGCGGGTCAGCTGACGAAAACGCTCGGGATCGAGCGTGTCCAGGCTGATGTTGACCCGGTCGAGTCCGGCCTCGACCAGTTGGGAGGCGAACTGCGGCAGCAGGGTGCCGTTGGTGGTCAACGACACATCGGTGACACCGGGGATCGCCTTCAGCATGCCCACCAGACTGGGTAGGTCCTTTCTGACCAGCGGTTCGCCGCCGGTCAGACGGATCTTGGAGATGCCCATACTCGTGGCCACCCTGACGAAGAAGGCCATCTCCTCATAGCGGAGGATCTCCGGCGAGGCCTTGAACGGCACCCCCTCGGGCGGCATGCAGTACACGCAGCGGAAATTGCACCGGTCGGTGACCGACAGGCGAAGGTAATCCACCTGACGGGGCGGGGTCTTCGAGCTGGGATCCACGATGACGCGGGACGGGGTCATGCCTGTTCTCCTGGCCTACAGACACCAAGGATACGCCTCTCCACGAGGTCGGCGATGCCGGAGGCATCGTCCATCTCGAATCGAGGCACGGCGTAGGCGGGGAACGTCTGGTCGCTCACGATCCCCACCAGCTCGTCCTCCCGGCAGACCAGCGTCGTGCTCCGCTCCCGGCGCGACACCTCGATCTTGGGAGCGTCCTGTAGCTTGAAGCCTTCGGTGATCAGCAGGTCGACCGGTTCGGACAGCGAGCGGACCAGTTCTTGGATGGTCCGTTCGCGCTCGACGTCGTTGATCCAGAGGTACGTCTCCGGTGAGGAGATGCCGGTGACGACCGCCCCCGTCCGGCGCAGCCGATAGGAGTCGGTACCCGGCCGGTCGATGTCGAAGCCGTGCGTGTCGTGCTTCAAGGCCGCGACGCGATGGCCCCGCGCGACCAGCTCGCGCAGGACCCTGAGCAGCACCGTGGTCTTCCCGGAGTTCTTCTTGCCGACGAAGGACACCACCGGCACCGGCGTCCGGTCCATGAACCGCCGCACCCGCGGGTTCAGAGCAAGGCCTGACTCCACGCCGGCCCCGCCCGGACCGGGATCGCGGCCGGCGGCCAGCGCGCGGGCGGCGGCGAGTTCGTCGGGCGTGTTGATGTTGGCGAACAGCCGGGCCGGATCGCCGAAGGCTCCACCGTCCATCTCGAGATGGCCGACCCGCAGGTGAGGGAAGATACGGCCGATGCGCCGCTCGCCCTCCGCGAAGAGTGCCTCGAACGCGGGCAGTGTGGAACGGGCGTAGACGGCGCACAGCGGCTCCACCAACCCGCCGTGACGGGGGAGGAACACCTCGAACCCGGCCGACCTCTCGGCCAGACAGTGCAGGAACCGGGCGGTGACGAACGGCATGTCGCAGGCCACGCAGAGCACCCGTTCGACCGGAGCGGCCAGCACCGCCGAGTAGATACCGACCGCCGGTCCTCCCTGGTCGACCGCATCGGTGACCACGGGAAGTCCGAACGACCGGAAGCGGGACGGGTCGTTGGCCACGATGAACGTATGTCGGAAGGCGGGGGCCAGCCGGTCGTGCACCCACTGCAGGAGGGTCCCGTCTCCGAAGGGCACGAACGCCTTGTCCGCGCCCATGCGGCGGGAGAGGCCGCCGGCCTGTATCGCCAGGGCCACTCCGGAATGCCGCCGCTCATCGTCCGCTTCCGGCCAGCAGGTGGAGGGCGGTGGCCTTGACCTGCGCCTCGATCTCCACGTCCGGGGCCAAGCCCAACGCCTCGGCGGAGGGACGGGTCACGAGCGCCACCAGCAGCGCATCCCGGGGATCGACCCCCGCGGCCACGTCGCGGAGCCTCAGGCGGACGCGCACCAGCGGGCCCGCCAGCGACAGCGCCTCCACCTGTCCGCGCCAGCGGTTGCGCACGCTGGACCGGGGACCGTCGGAGGAGGGGACGGCCAGGGTGACGTCTTCCGGCCTCATGGTCAGCTTGACCCGTTCGCCCGGATGCGCCTCCCCCACCACCTCGGCCAGCACCCCCGCATCCGTCCGCACCAGACAGAGTCCTTCCTCCACGCGCTCCACCCGGCCGTCCCAGATCGTCTCCAGACCCATGAACTCCGCGACGAAACTGTCCGTGGGCTGCCGGAAGACCTGGTCCGGCACCCCTTCCTGCACGATGCGCCCGGCCCGCACCACGCCCACGCGGTCGGCCAGGTTGAAGGCCTCGTTCTGGTCGTGGGTGATCAGGACGACGGTCATGTCCAGCCGTCTCACGATGTCGCGCAGCTCCTCGCGCAGCTGGCGGCGGGCACTGGGATCCAGGTTGCTGGTGGGTTCGTCCAGGAAGAGCAGCTGCGGGTCGAGCACGAACGCCCGGGCCAAGGCGACCCGCTGCAGCTCCCCTCCGGAGAGGGTGCGGACGTCCGACTCCAGGAAATCCTCCATCCCGAGCATCTCGAGGGCGGAGACCACGCGTTCCTGAGCCCCGCTCCCGTGCTCGTGCCGCAGACGAAGCCCGTAGGCCACGTTGTCCCTGACGGTGCCGGCGAAGAAGACCGGGCGTTGGAACACGGCGGCGATGCGCCGCCGGGCCTGCCTGTCCCGGACACGCGTCTCCCGACCGAAATGCCGGATCCGGCCGCCGTCGGGACGCTCCAAGAGGGCGAGCATCCGAAAGAGCGTGCTCTTCCCAGCCCCATTCGGCCCCAACAGAGCGTAGACCTCGCCCACCGCCACCGCCACGTGCTCGACATCGACGACGGTGCGGCCGTCGTACGCCTTGACCAGGCCCTCCCCTTCAAGGGCCGGCGCCGTATCCCCCGCCTCGGCGGCCGCTCCCGAGGCGACGACCGAGCTCACGAGTTGACCCACCTGCCTCGTGGCCCCAACTGCTGCCGAGTCAGGACCAGGTTGATGAGGAACGCGATGGCGATGAGGACGATGCCCAGCGCCAGCGCGCCGCCGTAGTCGCCGGCGCTCATCCGGCGGACGATGTCGGTGGTCATCACCCGGGTGACGTTCCGGTCGGTCTGGGCGATGTTGCCTCCGACGATCATCACCGCGCCCACCTCGCTGATCACGGCGCCGAAACCGGCCGCTACCGCGGACATCAACGAGACGCGGGCCGACTTGACCACCAGCCACAGCGCCTGCACTCGGGAGGCCCCCAGGCCGTACGCCTGCAGACGGACGTCCTTGGGGACGGAGGCCACGGCCGACATGGTCAGAGCGATCACGTATGGAGAGGCGATGACGACCTGGGCGATGATCATGGCCTGCGGCGTGAAGAGAAGGTCAAGGGACGACAGAGGGCCGCGGCTCGAGAGGAACAGGAAGAGCGCCAGGCCGACGACGACGGGAGGCAGACCGAGTCCCGTATTGACCACCGCCCCCAGCAACGGACGGACCCGGCTGTGGGTCAGTCCGAGCCACAGGCCGAACGGCATACCGATCACCGTGGAGATCAGGGTGGCGATGCCCGACACGCGCAGCGAGAGCGCGATGACCTCGAAGACGGACGCGTTGAACGCGAAGAGTTGCTGCAGCGCTTCCCGAAATGAGTCCCAGAGGAACTGCACCGCGAATCATCCCTTCCTCTCGTCGAGCGCTCTCCGGGAGAGCGACCGAGCATCGAGGCGGGGACGCCTCGGACGCAGGGAAGCAAAAAACCCGCACCAGGGGCGCGGGTCTCTTCTCCACAAAGAGGTCTCCTTTCCGCATTGGGAGACACGGCCGTTTCCGGCTGTACCCTACCGGCCCGAAGAACCATAGACGTGGAACCGTCCGTAGGCCGCGTGGGCTCGGAGACGATAAGACGGCGCGCCTAGGCGCGCCTATGTCACGATGCGGAGCGTACGGTCAGAAGCACCCGAGCTCGCACGCCTGGATCTTCACGTTGAGCTCGTCGCAGGCCTGGCCGACCTCGCGGTACTCGACGTCCAGCTTCTCGGCGAGGGCCCGCGCCTCATGACAGCTCAGCCGACCCGCTTCAGCCGCCCGCTCCACTTCGCTCTTCACCTGCTCCATATCCATGCAGCGCATGGTATCAAAGGGAGCATGCAGCGAACAGCAGGGCTGCCGCGCGGCAGTCGAGCGAAGGGACTCTCCATGGAGCGACCGGCCCCCATCCATACACCACACGCGCCGGCGGCCATCGGGCCATACAGCCAGGCGATGACCCATGGCAAGCTCGTCTTCACCTCAGGACAGCTGGGCCTGATCCCCGCCACCGGGCAGCTGGCCGGCGAGACGGCCGCCGAGCAGACACGACAGGCCCTGGACAACCTGCGGGCGGTCCTGGTGGCGGCCGGCAGCTCCCTCGCGGAGCTGGTCAAGACGACGATCTTCCTGACGGACATGGCGTCATTCCCCGAGGTGAACGCCGTCTACGAGGCGGCCCTGGGCACCAATCGTCCCGCCCGGTCGACCGTCGGAGTGGCGAGTCTCCCCAAGGGCGCCCTGGTCGAGATCGAGGGTATCGCCGCCCGCGAGTGACGGGACTTTCGCGCAGCCGGACCGTTAGAATGCCGTAGCCGGGCCACCGAGCCCTCAGGGGCGGAGCCGATGCGGGCGGAAAGGACGGGAATTGATCGACTACGAACGCATCCTGTTGGCGTATGAGGCCGCCCTGGGGCGCATGACGGCGGAGGTCGCGGAGGAACTGCAGCCGTCGCCGGAGGAACGGCACCACCTGGGCCTGCTGGACGAGTTGATCCGCTCCCTCGTCCGGGCGTACGGTGCCCACCACCTCCGCGAGAGCTCGAGCCTGGATACCAGCACCTCGGTCATGTACGCCATCGCACAGAGTCCAGACCGCATCCTCGACGTACCGCTCCGAAGCCTGGTCGATGCGGGCTCCCTCAGTGTGGCGCAGGCCCGGTTGCTCAACCAGCTGCTCGGTGCCAAGAGAAGCCTGTTGCTGACCGGCGCGGCCAAGGCGGGCAAATCGACGCTCCTCAATGCCGTGGTCCAGCTGATCCCCATCGACGAGCGCATCGTGGCCGTCGAGCGGGGCGAGGAACTACCCGGGCTGGCCAACCGCAGCTTCAGCGTGCGGCTGACCGCGGGAGAGACGGACCCGTCCCTCGACCAGGCGCTCCAGAAGGCCGCCGCCATGCGGCCGGACTGGGTGGTGGCCGGACCCGTGCGCCCGGCGGACCTCTCCGGCTTCCTGCGGATGCAGAAGGACCATCTCTGCGCCCTGGCCTCCCTGGAGGCCTCCGGACCCGAGGAAGCGTTGCGGGAGTGGGCGGCCGACGACCGGGACCGCATCGGCGAGATCGAGCGGGTCGGGCCGGTAGTGGTGCACATGGAACGCGACCGCCTGGGTCTCCCCCGTCTCACCCGCATCGTGCAGGTCTCGGCCGCCGAGGGGAGCCTACTGCTTCGAGGAGCACGACGCGGAGCAGCCTCCGCAGTAGCCATCCTTCACTTTCGTTTCGGAAGAAGCTGTCATTGTCGTGATGCAAGGGGACTGGTACGATACGCGGTCCCATGAAGCGCCTGTTCATCATCCTGGCAGCCTCGCTGGCTCTGGGAGTCGCCACCGGCGCCGCCGGAGACCCAGCGACCGCCGCGCCCTCTGCTTCCTCGACAGATGCCCTGGCCTCCCAGCGCCGACCGCGCCGTCGTCGATCTGCTGGTGATGGACCGTCGCCTGCAGAGCAGTCAAGCCGGCCTGGCTCGCGCCCAGACCCGCCTGGAGCGCACCGCCGACGAGCTCGACCATCGGACGGCCGAGGCGGCGAGGACCAAGAAGGACCTGGAGAAGACGCAGCGCCGGCTGAACCAGCGCGTCCGCGAGAGCTACGTCAGGGGACCGTTCGGATGGTTGGACTTCCTGGGACAGAGCCGCAGCCTCGGCGCCCTCCTCAACCGAGCCGACCTGCTCGGGCGGGTGCTGGGGCAAGAGGCCCGGCTGACCAGCGAGGTCAAGCAGGCCCGTACGCGCGCCGAGACCGCGCGGATGCGGCTCTCATCGCTGGCTCAAGACCAGCATGCGGCGGTCGCCCGGCTGCGCGCGCAGCGGGATGGACTGCGACGGGCCGAAGCCGACCAGGCGGCGCTGACCGAACGTCTGGGTTCGCGCCTCGCGGCCGCCCGCAGCAGCCGCCCGGGCGGCCGAGGCGAAGATGGCCGAGATCAACCGGCAGGCGCGGGCGTCGAACATCGTCGCTGCCGTCCCGTCCCGCGGGGCGATCCGCCGCCGGCCTCACCCCGCACGACCCAGCCTCCGGCCGCCGCCCGGAACGGCAAGCCCTCCGGAGGAGCCACCACCGGCCGGACGCTGCGGGTGAAGTGCACCGCCTATGCCCAGAGGGGTCTGACGGCGACCGGCGTGCCCACGGGTCCGGGCATCGTCGCGGTCGATCCGCGCCTCATCCCCCTGGGGACCCGGGTGTCCGTGCCCGGCTGGGGCGAGGGGATCGCCGCGGACACCGGCGGTGACATCAAAGGAGCCTGGATCGACGTGTGGCTCCCCAGCCAGGCGCTGGCCTTGGACTGGGGGATCAAGTACGTCACCATCACGATCCTGGATTGAGGGTCGGCCCGGACGCCCCTTCCTCCGAGACCAGCCTCCGCAGGCCGTCCTCGTCCAGGATCTCCACGTCCAGTTCCCGAGCCTTGGCCAACTTGGAGCCCGGCTGCTCTCCCGCCACGACGTAGTCGGTCTTCCCGCTCACCGATCCGATCACCCGGCCGCCCGCCTCCTGGATCAGCCGGGTGGCCTCCGCCCGGCTGAGGGTGGGAAGGATGCCGGTCAGGACGAATGTCTTGCCCGTCAACGGGCCTGGCCCCGCTCCTGGCACGGCCTCCCGGGCCATGCGCACCCCGGCCGCCCGCAGCCGCTCCACCAGGTCCCGGCTGCGAGGGTCGGCGAAGTAGGAGGCCACGCTCTCGGCAAGCACCGGACCGATGCCCTCCACCTGCGCTATCTCGCCGGCCGACGTGGCGGCGAGTGCCTCGATGGAGGGAAAGCGCCGGGTCAGAAGCCGCGCGCTCTCGTAGCCGATATGGGGGATGCCCAGAGCGAAAAGGACCCGCTCGAAGGGCCGACCGGTCGACGCGCGGATGGAGTCGAGCACCTTGTTCGCCAGCGTCTCCTTGAACCCCTCCAGGGCGATGAGGTCGTCGAAGGACAGGCGGTAGAGGTCCGCGGGGTCGCGGACCAGCCCCAGATCGAAGAGACGCTGCACCAGCCGCTCGCCCACGCCATCCACGTCCATGGCGCCCCGGCTGACGAAGTGCTTCAGCGCTTCGACCAACTTCGACGGGGCAGTCCGGATTGGGGCACCGGACCGCGACCTCGCCGGGGACGCGCACGACGGGCGTATGGCAGGCCGGGCACTCGGCGGGCATCCGGAACTCTCGTTCCCGCCCGGTGCGCAGGTCGGTCAGTGGGGCGACGACCTGGGGGATGACGTCGCCGGCCCGCTGGACGATGACGGTGTCCCCGATGCGGAGGTCCTTCCGCCGTATGTCATCCTCGTTGTGCAGCGTGGCCAGCCCCACGGTGACGCCCCCCACCTCCACCGGCTCCAGCACGGCGAAGGGATTGAGCGTACCGGTGCGCCCCACGTTGATGCCGATGTCGAGGAGGCGCGTCTGGGCCGTGCTGGGGGCGAACTTGCGGGCGACGGCCCACCGAGGGTCGCGGGCCACCGTCCCCAGGGCGGCCTGCATGGCACGATCGTCGACCTTGACCACCACGCCGTCGATGTCGTAGGTCAGTTCCGGCCGGCGTTCCTCCCACGCGTGGCAGCCGGCGATCACCTCCTCCAGTGTCCGGACCAGCTGCACCCCCGGGTTCACTCGGAAGCCGCGGTCCCGCAGCCACTGGAGGACCTCCCACTGGCTGCGGAACGGGTCGTCCTGCACGTAGCCGACAGCGTAGACCCACAGGGCGAGCGGTCGGGAGGCGGTCACCCGCGGGTCGAGCTGCCGCAAGGACCCGGCGGCGGCATTGCGCGGATTGGCGAAGGTGCTCTCTCCGGCGGCGACGCGCTGCTCGTTGAGACGTTGGAAGGCGTCCGAGGGCAGGTACACCTCCCCGCGCACCTCCAGGACCGGAGGCACGCGGTCCGCGTCGGCGGCGGCGGCATGGACCACCAACGGGACGGAGGGGATGGTCCGCAGGTTCTGGGTGATGTCCTCGCCCACCACGCCGTTGCCGCGCGTGGCTCCCTGGACGAAGCGCCCCGCCTCGTACCGGAGCGACACCGCCAAGCCGTCGATCTTGGGCTCCAGGACGAAGCGCGACTCGCCGGGGTCCATGCCGGCCGCCTGCAGCAGTCGAGTCACCCGGCCGTGCCAGGCGCGCAGCTCGTCGTCGTCCTTGGCGTTCGCCAGGGACAGCATGGGCTCCAGATGCTCCACGCGGCCGAAGGCCGACAGCGGCTCCGCTCCCACCCGTTGCGTGGGAGAGTCGGAGGTCACCAGCTCGGGATGGGCCTCCTCGAGTCGGCGGAGCTCGCGGAAGAGCTCGTCGTAGGCGGCGTCGGAGATCTCGGGGGAGTCGAGGACGTAGTAGCGGTAGTCGTGCAGCCGGATCTGGTCCCGCAGCTCCTCGATCCGCCGCTCGACGCCCGGCCGGCTCACCCCTCCCCAGCCTCCAACTCCAGCAGGAGCCCGGCGAGGTCGGGGATCGTGGGGACGAACAGGTCGGGACCTTCGTCCACCAGAGTGCTCCGGTCGAAGACGCCCCAGCCCACCGCCAACGCGGGCACGCCCGCAGCCTTCGCCGCGCGCACGTCGAAGGGACTGTCGCCGATGTAGACGGCCTCGTCCGGGGTGGCCGACAGGAGCTCCAAGCAGTGCAGGATGGGATCCGGGAATGGCTTGTTCCGGGGCGTGTCGTCGGCGCACACGACGGCGGAGAACAGCGAGCCGATGCCGGTCAGGTCGAAGGCCATCTGGGTGGTGGGGCGCGACTTGGAGGTGACCAACCCCAGCGACACGCCCGCCTGGCGCAGGCCGTGGAGGAGCTCGCTCATGCCGGGGTAGAGCCGCAACATGCGGTCGTGCTCCCGGTGGTTGTACTCCCGGTAGGCGGTGACCAGCTCGTCGGCCCGCTCCGGATCCAGCACGAGCATCTGCTCCCGCAGCGGCTTGCCGACGTGGGCGACAAGCTCCTCCCGCGAGAGCTCCTCTCCCAGCACCGCGCGCACCGCGTGCTGGAAGGACTCCACGATCAGCTCGACCGAGTCCACCACGGTGCCGTCCAGGTCGAAGATCACCACCCGCGGCCGCCGGGCCAGACCGGGCACCACGCCGGCGGGCACCGGCGGCGAGACCGGGAACGCGACGGCACCGCTCGGCGCGGCCGGCGCGGACGGTGCCGGCAGGGTCAGATCCCACCCGGCCAGCTCGGTGAGGGCTTCCCGGGTGTTGAGGTCGAAGTGGATCGGGGTCAGGCTGACCCAGCCCTCGGCGATCGCCTCGAAGTCCGTGCCTTCCTCCTCGTGGTAACCCAGCTGGTCGCCGTAGATGAAGTAGCGGTGACGGCGGCCGGCGGTCTCCTGCAGCTGGACCCTGTCCCCGTAGATACGCTTCCCCAGCCGAGTGACCCGCACTCCCTCGAGCTCCTCGTACGGGCGGTCGGGGACGTTGACGTTCAGGAGGTGCCCGCGCGGAAAGCCGTGGCGGAGCACCTGCTCGACCAACCGGGCGGCGACCCGAGCGGCCGGGTCGTAGTCGTACCCCTCGTACCGTTCCGCCGCCGAGACCGCCAGGGCCGGGATCTCCAGCATGATCCCCTCGAACGCCGCCGCCACCGTGCCCGAGTAGGTGATGTCGTCTCCCAGGTTGGCCCCGTCGTTGACCCCGGACACGATGACGTCCGGCGGACGGGCCATGAACCCCAGCGCCGCGAAACGGACGCAGTCGACCGGCGTGCCGTCCGTGGCGAAGCCGACCGTGCCGTCGGGTAGCTCGACCTCCTCGACCCACAGGGGCTCCCGCATGGTGATGCTTCGGGCGACACCGGTCCTGTTCCGGTCGGGCGCGATCACGCAGACGTCGCCCAGGGGCCGCAGGGCCTTCAGCAGCGCGAGGAGTCCCGGCGCCCGAATACCGTCGTCGTTGGTCAGGAGGATGGACGGGAGCGTCAGGAAGCCTCCGTGCCGGGGCGCACCGGGACGGCGGCGTACGGTGCGAAGAAGTCGCCCTGGAGCAGGTCCACGGCGGCTCGGCGCAACCCCACGACCTCGCCCCGCTCCTCGCAGTCCACGGCCAGCACGCGCATCTGATGACGGGCGGCGAAGCGCGAGAGCATCAGCACCAGCTCGAATTCGTCCGGCTGCTCGTGGAGGTGCCGCAGGGTCCGACCGCCGATCCGCAGGAAGTCGGGCGCCAGCTCGCGCAGGTGGTCCAGGGGCAGCGAGCCGTCGGCCGGGATGTCGAGCGCCAGCTGGAAGCCCATGTCGGAGACCGACCTCATGGCCGCCACGCTGGAGGGAAGATGCTCCAGGGTCTCGTCGATGCTGACCAGGAAGACCACGTTGGACGGCGCCAGCTTCCCCTGCCGCCGATAGAGCAGGGAGATGGCGCGGACCGCGCGTTCCAGCAACTCGCTGGCCGCCACGCGCAGCACGACGAACTCGCTTCCCTGGAGGCGGTCCTCCACCAGGCGCAGCGCCGTCTCGTGGTACGCGTCGAACGCGCGGTAGCTGTGGCCGGTCCGCCGGGCGACGTCGAAGACCACGTCGCCCAGCGCGAGATTGTGGAAGTGCGGCCCCTGCAGCACGGCATCGAAACCGGCGATGGCATCCCGGCGCATGTCCACCACGGGCTGGAAGAGCACGCCCAGCGAACCCCGCTCGAGCGCGTGGAGGAGCCGATCGCCCAACTCCCTGACCCGGCGCTGCTGAGTGGCCCGGGCGCTCTCCTCGGCGGCGACCAGACCCATGACCAAGGCGTCCTCCAGCGTCTGGTCGTCGCTCGGTCGGCAGACCACCCCGGAGCCCACCTCGACCGAGAGCCGCTCCGCCAGCCGCGCCGGAAGGACGCCGTTCAGGTGCTGCCGCAACGCCTCGGTGGTCCGTGCGGCCACCATCTCCACGTCGTTCAGATCGATGACCCGGTGCTCGCGGGGCGCGGAGAGGAGGATGGCCAGCCCTTCGCCGTACAGCCCCAGATCGGACGGCAGGTCCAGGCGGCGCAACTCGTCACCCAATAGGTCGAGGACCACCTGGGACAGCGTGCGGTAGACCTGTTCCAGCTCGCGCCAGCTGAAGAGCTCGGAGGCCCGCCCCCAGTACTCCGGCCGGATGAAGAGGATGCCCAAGGAGGGGCTCCGCTCGAACTCCTGGCGCACGGTCTCGATGACGCGATCGAGCGAAGGGAGGACGGAACCGGGATCGTAGACCACGCCCCGCATCCATCTCCCGAGGGGAGAGCTCCATCGTGTGGGATCCGAGGACTGGCAGCCGTCAGCGGTCTGACGGCCGGTCTGAGGGCCCAAGCCCCCCGCCCGGCCGATCAGGTCGTCCACGGGTCAGTCCTTGCTGGCTGCGGGCGTGGTGACGGTGGCTTCCTTCTTGGCAGAGGACGAGCTCTCGCTCGAATCCGCGGTGGAGCTGCTCCCACCGTTGCCGTTGCCATTGCCGTTACTGGATGCGGCCAGGGTCTTCTTGCGGGCATAGTCCGTGGTATAGAACCCGCTGCCCTTGAAGTGCACCGCGACGGGGAACAACACGCGCTGCACCTTGCCCCCGCAGGTCTCGCACTCGGTCACGGGCTCGTCGGACATCTTCTGGAACCGCTCGAACTGATGGTTACAGTCTTCGCAGCGGTACTCGTAGGTCGGCACGCGCTCCACCTCCTCATCGGGCGTCGACAAGGAGTATACCGTTCCGGGCCGTCAAAGGGAACATCATCGCGGCGCGGACTTTGGCACTCTTACTCCGAGAGTGCCAAAGTGAGAGGAGGGTTGTGGCCGGGCACCAGGAGGGCGGGGGCCCACTCGCGGATGCGCCGCCAACTGCGCAGCAGGTCCGTCCGGCCCGGGAAGCCCGCGGGCAGTTCCATCTGTTCGAAGTACCGCGGCAGCGGACCGACGGTGTCCCCGGCCAGGATCAGCCGACCGTCCTGAGAGTCGACCACCAGCGAGACCGAGCCGTCCGTGTGGCCGGGGGTCAGCAGGAAGCGCAACCCGGGGACCACCTCGCCCTCGTCGCCATCCAGCAGGCGCAAGGGTGGAGGTTCGGCGCCCAGCCACTCTTGGCCGTACCGTTCACATTCCAGGCGGTGCACGGCGACCGGACGATCGGGGAAGTAACGGTTGGCCTGGGTATGGTCCCCATGGTGGTGGGTGTTGACGATCAGGTCCACGTCACCGGCGCCCAGTCCCAGCCGTTCCAGCGCCAGCAACAACGGCGGGCCCTGGAGGTCCAGGCCGGGGTCCACCACCACGGTCTGCGGTCCGCGGAGCAGCACCGTGTTCGGCCAGGTGACCATGCCGTGGACCGGGTAGCGCGCCTTGCTCTCCTGATAGCGCGAGAAGCGGTCGGCCGGCAGATCTTCCGGGAAGACCCAGGTCCACCACGCGCCCGTCCTCCAGCGCGAAGATGAACCGGTGGGTCGGCACGAGGAGGTCCCAGTGAAAGGTCGCGGCCATGACGGTGCTCCCTAGGTGAAGCGGTCGTCCGGCCGGTAGCAGGGCGCGCTGGAGAACGCGTGCGTCTCCTCCAGGTGCCGGAGCGAGGGGTCCAGCCTCAGGGGACGCCGTCGACCCGGGGCCAACACGGCGCCCAGGAGGCCGCCGAGCAGCCCTCCCCACACGAAGCCCCTGATCTTCTGCCACTTCATGGATGGTCTCCTTACCCTAGCGGTTGCGCTGGTAAGCGAAATACGCCGCGATGCCGAGGATGAGCCAGCCCATGATCCCCCGGCCGGTCACGCTGAACAGGAAGGCCTGCCAACGGAGACCGAAGGACGCGGCCGCCGCCAGCAGCGGCGGGAAGAGAAAAGCCCAAGCCGTGCCGGCCACCGCGATCCAGGCAGTGGCCTTGCCGTGGTAGTAGCCACTCGCTCGGAAGACGGCCTCGCCCACCAGGTAGCCGATGCCGATCGCCACGAAATACGCGAAGAAGAAGAACCCGACCCCGGAGAGCAGCACGTAGTAGCCGAAACCCGCCGCCGTCCCCACGAGCAGGGCGGCCCCGACTGCCCGGGCCGCCCGCTCCGGCTTGAGGGTGATCAGCGCGGATCGGGGCAGCTTGGCGCACTCGCGGCACTTGATGCCCACGGCCGAGTAGACCATGCAGTCGGGGCAGATGGGTTTACCGCAGGAGCTACACCTGACGCGGGTCTCCCGCGAGGGGTGGTTGGCGCAGTGGTAGGGATCCGGCCAGCGACTCTCGTCGGGCTCGGCCAGGATGGGACGGTCTGCCACGTGACTACCTGCTTCCGTGATTCAGATCAAGCAACGGGAGCCCGCCGCGTCAGCGCCGCTTCTGCCGGCTCCGGGTCATGTGCACCACGATCTCCCGGCGCGGCACCGGCACGAGCTCCCGGCGGTACGACCGATGGATCTCCTCGGCCTTCTTCTCCGCTTCCCGAGAAACGGCGAGCAGGTCGGCTTCCAGCGCCGCCACCCGCTTCTGCAGACGTTCCACCTCGTCCTGCAGTTCCAGCACGCGCTCGACACCCGCCAGGTTGAGCCCCATGTCCGTGGTCAGCCGCTGGATGATGCGCAGCCGGTCCACATCCTCCATCGAGTAGAGTCGCGTCTTCTTGAGCGACCGACGCGGCCGTATCAGACCTCGGCGCTCGTAGAGACGCAGGGTCTGCGGGTGCATGTCCGCAAGCTCCGCCGCTATCGAGATCATGAAGAGTGGTCGTGTTCTCTCGTCGGATGTCATGGTGGCTCACACGCAGGTCGCGCGGGACTCCTCTCGTTCGTTCCTCAGACCGCCCAGCCCTCCAGGCCGACCCGGGGGTCCTCCTGGTGCAACTCGGCGAATCGCTCTAACAGCTCGCGCTCCTCGGGGGACAGGTTCTTGGGAGTCGTCACGTGTACCCGAGCGAGGAGGTCTCCTCGGCCTTGGTCTCCGACCTTGGGCGCCCCCTTGCCCTTGATACGCAACATGGTCCCGGTGTTCACTCCCGCCGGGATCTTGAGCGCCACTCTACCATTGGGCGTGGGCACCGGGACGGTGGTCCCCAGGGCGGCCTCGGACAGGGAGACCGGCACGTCGATCAGCAGGTCGCTGCCCCGCCGATCGTACAGCGGGCTGTCCTCGACGTGGATGACGACGAACAGGTCGCCGGGACGACCGCCGCGGACGCCCGCCCCACCCTTGCCCTTCAGCCGCAGCTTGGTGCCGTCCTTGACGCCGGCCGGGATCGGCACGCTGTACTTCTTGACCGTCTGAGTGACGCCGGTCCCCTGACAGGTGGGGCAGGGCGTCTCGATGATCGTGCCATTGCCGTGGCAGCGGGGACAGGGCTGCGACAGCGCGAACACGCCTTGCGACTGGCTGACCACGCCTCGGCCCTGGCAGACGGGACAGGTGACCGGCGACGTACCGGGCGCGGCGCCGGACCCGCCACACGTCGGACACTGCTGCGTCTTCGGCACGTTGAGCCGGGTGGTCACTCCCTTCAACGCGTCCTCGAACGAGAGGGTGACATCGACCAGCAGGTCCTGACCCGCCTCGGCCGCCGGGCGACGACGGCCGCGAGACCCCATGGCCCCGCCGAAGAGGTTGCCGAACAGGTCGGCGAAATCGCCGCCGAACCCCTGACCCCCGCCGAAGCCTCTGCCGGAGGCGCGCGGGTCGAAGCCCTGCGATCCCGGCCCGCCGCCGCCAAAGAAGGTCTGCGGACCTGCATCGTACTGGCGCCGCTTCTCCGCGTCGGACAGCACCTCGTACGCGGTGGAGATGTCCTTGAAGCGCTCCTCGGCCTTCGGATCGTCGGGGTTGGCGTCGGGGTGGTACTTCCGAGCCAGCTTGCGGTACGCCTTCTTGATCTCGTCCGCGCTGGCCGACTTCTTGACTCCGAGGACGTCGTACAGGTCCTTCGTGGCGGCCATCGTCTACTCCCCCGCCTCCGACGGGCCGGAGGAGACCGCCACCTTCGCCGGGCGAAGGACCTGGTCGCCCATGACGTAGCCCGGCTCCAGCACCGCCGTGATCACGCCTTCCGGCTCGTCAGACGGAGCGGCCATCATCGCCTCGTGGACGTGCGGGTCGAACGGTTGCCCCAGAGGGTCCACCGACTCCACGCCCTCTCGCCGCAAGAGCTGGGCGAACAGAGAATGGGTCAAGTGGACGCCTTCCAGCACCTTGCTCTGCTCGTGGTGTTCGGCGGCGTTGAGCGCACGGTCCAGATTGTCGATGACCGG
Source organism: uncultured Actinomycetota bacterium (assembly GCA_963796315.1). GTDB lineage: Bacteria > Actinomycetota > Thermoleophilia > RBG-16-64-13 > RBG-16-64-13 > CAWCLH01. The sequence goes on along the minus strand of CAWCLH010000019.1, from coordinate 163,452 downwards.
CAGGAACTCGGCCAGGACCGCCGCGCGGGCCCGGCTCCCCGACTCGGCCAGTTCACGCTGGGACCGCCTGCGGTAGTTCTCGAACTCGGCCTTGAGACGGAGCAGGCTGTCGCGGTAGGCATCGCGCTCCGCGGTCAACTCCTCCACCGTGGCCGGCCCGCCCTCGTCGGCCGCGAGCACCGGTCCGGCCACGGCGGAAGGGCCAGGCGCGAACGGATCCGAGACCTCGTCGAAGGGTCCGTCCTCGCCCGGATCCGGGTTGCGGCCCTCGTCGTTCTCGGGTACGTCGGCTCCGTTGCCCGGCCTGATCGGGATCTTCTTCTTGTCTGACATGGTCAGTAGTGTCTCCCACTCGAGGCGCCGGCCGGGCCTGAAGGCCCGGCCGGCCTCGTCTCCGGTTACTGCTCGGTGGCCTTCGCTTCGACGGTCGTGGGCTGGCCTCCCTCGGCCTTGCCTACCGAGATCCGCTTGGCTTTAGGCACCTCGACCTTGGGCACGGTGACCTCGAGGACCCCGTTCTCGTAGCTCGCCTCGATCTTGTCGGCATCCACGCCCTGGGGCAGCGCCAGCGAGCGGCTGAAGGAACCGTACCGCCGCTCGATGCGGTAGTACTTGTCGTCCTTCACCTCCTCCTCGAACTTGCGCTCCCCGCTCACGGTCAAGACGTTGTCCTGGACCTCGAGCTTGATGTCTTCCGGGTCCATGCCGGCCAGGTCGGCCTTCAGCTTGATCGCACCGTCGGTCTCGATGACGTCCACGGACGGCATCCAGGACTCCCGCTGCACCGACGACTCTCCGCTGAACCGGCTCAACATCCGGTTGACCTCGTTCTGCAGGCCCGACAGCTCCCGGAACGGATCGAATCGCACGATCGCCATGGTCGCATCCTCCTTTGCTACTTGTCCTCGTCGATGACCTCGTACTCAGCTTCCTCGACGACCTCGTCCTCGGCGCCTCCGTCGGCGCTGGGACCCTGTCCGGCACCCGGACCGCCGGCCGCGGACTGCGCCTGCTGATAGGCCGCCTCGGACAACTTGTACGCCGCCTCTTGGAGCGCGGTCATGCGCGTCTGGATCGCCGTCAGGTCGTCGCCCTTGAGCGATTCCTCCACGTCGTTGATCGCGCTCTCGATGGCGCCGCGAGTGGCTCCGTCCACCTTGTCGCCCAGGTCCTTCATGGACTTGCGCGTGGAGTAGACCAGGTTCTCGGCCTGGTTCTTGGCCTCGACCAACTCGCGCTTCCTGGCGTCGTCGTCGGCGTGCGACTCCGCGTCGCGCACCATCTGCTTGATCTCCTCGTCAGAGAGCCCGCTCGAGCTCTTGATCTCGATGCGTTGCTCGTTGCCGGTGGCGAGATCCTTGGCCGACACGTGGGTGATGCCGTTGGCGTCGATGTCGAAGGTGACCTCGATCTGCGGGATGCCCCGCGGGGCCGGCGGGATGCCCATCAGCTGGAAGCGTCCCAGGGTCTTGTTGTACGCGGCCATGTCCCGTTCGCCCTGCAGCACGTGGATCTCCACCGATGTCTGCCCGTCCTCCGCCGTCGAGAAGATCTCGCTCTTGCGGGTGGGGATGGTGGTGTTCCGCTCGATCAGGCGCGTGAACACGCCGCCCTTGGTCTCGATACCCAGGGACAGCGGCGTGACGTCCAGCAGGATGATGTCCTTGACGTCGCCGGACAGCACGGCACCCTGGATAGCGGCGCCCAAGGCCACGACCTCGTCCGGGTTGATCCCCTTGTGCGGCTCCTTGCCGGTCAGATCGGCGACCTTGGCCTGCACGGCAGGCATCCGGGTCATGCCGCCGACCAGGATCACCTGATCGATGTCGCCCGCGGACAGGCCCGCGTCCTCGATGGCGCGCCGGGTCGGTCCCACCGTGCGCTCGATCAGTTCGCGGGTCAACTCCTCGAGCTTGGCCCGGGTCAAGGTCATCTCCAGGTGCAGCGGGCCGCTGGAGTCCATGGTGATGAACGGCAGGTTGACGTTGGTCTCCATCATGGAGGAGAGCTCGACCTTGGCCTTCTCCGCCGCCTCGTAGAGGCGCTGCAGAGCCGCGCGGTCCTTGGAGAGGTCCGTGCCCTTCTCCCGTTTGAACTCGGCCACGATCCAATCGACCACGGCCTTGTCGAAGTTGTCGCCACCCAGGTGGGTGTCGCCGTTGGTGGACTTGACCTCGAACACGCCCTCACCCAGCTCCAGGATGGAGACGTCGAAGGTGCCGCCGCCCAGGTCGAAGACCAGGATCGTCTGCTCGTGCTCTTTCTCGAGACCGTAGGCCAGGGAGGCCGCCGTCGGCTCGTTGACGATGCGCCGGACGTTCAGGCCGGCGATCTGGCCGGCGTCCTTGGTCGCTTGGCGCTGCGCGTCGTCGAAGTAGGCGGGGACCGTGATGACCGCATCGGTGATCTCGGTGCCCAGGAAGGCCTCGGCGTCCCGCTTGAGCTTCTGCAGGATCATGGCCGAGATCTCCGGCGGGCTGTACTGATCCCCCTTGGCCTCCACGCGGACGTCGCTGCTGGGTCCTTCGACCACCTTGTAGGGGACGATCTTCATCTCCTCGCTCACGTCGCGGAACTTGCGTCCCATGAACCGCTTGATCGAGAAGATGGTGCTCTCGGGGTTCGTGACGGCCTGGCGCTTGGCGACGACGCCGACCAGACGCTCCCCGGTCTTGGAGAACGCGACGACGGACGGCGTGGTGCGCCCTCCCTCCGCGTTCGGGATGATGACCGGTTCCCCACCTTCCATGACGGCCATGGCCGAGTTGGTGGTTCCCAGGTCGATGCCTATGATCCTGCCCATTGAAGTGCCTCCGGTCCGGTGTCCACGGGACATCCTCTGCTTCCTGTGCGCATCCTCCAGTATAAAATCTGAGCGCATCGTTGTCAAGATGTCATGCCAACGTCGTGAACCACGGAGCTCCAGCCAATTCCGGCGCGTGAACAGGACGAGTCGGCAGGGAGAGGGGTCAGGGGCAGCGGAACAAGAAGTGATGAGGCAGAATACGGGCTGGGAACGGCACCAGCGCAGCCCGCGTCAGCTACACTATGTAGTCTACGAGCAGTAGAGACAGAGGACGGCATGACGAGTTACGACCGCCGCGTCCGAGCCGCGGAGAGACGCCGCCGGCGGAACGGCCACAAGGGACTGAAGCGGGGCATCCTGGTCGCCGTGGTGCTGACGCCCGTGCTCCTGGCGGCGCTCCTGGGCGGCGCGCTGGCCCTCGGCTTTACGGCGGCCGATGTCGTGCGCCAGGACCTGCCCGACATCAAGGACCAGCCGCAGGTGCCTCTCGCGCAGACCAGCCGGATCTTCGCGGCCGACGGCAGTCTCTTGGCCTACCTGCACGCCACCGAGAACCGCACGGTGATCCCCGGGGAGCAGATCCCGGTGGTCATGAAGCACGCCACCGTCGCCATCGAGGACGAGCGCTTCTACGAGCACAAGGGCGTGGATCCCCAGGGGATCCTGCGCGCGCTCTACAAGGATCTCGAGGCGGGCAGGGCGGTGGAGGGCGCCTCCACCATCACGCAGCAACTGGTGGGCAACCTCTATCTCGATCGATCGGACACCTCGTTCACCCGCAAGATCCATGAGGCCGCCCTGGCGATCCAGCTAGAGACGAAGCTCTCGAAGGACGAGATCCTCAATCAGTACCTCAACACGGTGTACTACGGCTCGAACGCCTACGGCATCGAGACGGCCGCCCGCACCTACTTCGACAAGGAACCCGCCGACCTCACGCTGTCGGAAGCGGCGATGCTGGCCGGCCTGCCTCAGCGCCCCACGGCGTACTCCCCGCGGCAGCACCCCGCCGCGGCGAAGGCCCGACGGAACGACGTCCTGAAGGCCATGCTCAACAACGGCTACATCACCTACGACCAGTACCTGACCGCGCTGGCCGAGCCTCTCAACCTGGCGAAGGAGTCGCCGTACACCCGCATCCAGGAGCCGTACGTGGTGAGCTACGTGCGCAAGCAACTGATCGACATGTTCGGCCAGGATGCCGTCTTCAAGGGAGGCCTCACCGTCTCGACCACCATCAACCCCGCCTACCAGCAGCTGGCGAGACAGGCCATCAGCTCGATCCTCGACCGACCGGGCGACCCGGCCGCGGCCGTGGCCAGCGTCGATACCAGGACCGGTTGGGTACGGGCGATGGCCAGCAGCACCGACTTCAAGAACCTCAAGTACGACCTCGCCGTGCAGGGTCGCCGGCAGCCGGGGTCGGCGTTCAAGACCTTCGCCCTGGTCGCCGCGGTCGAAGCGGGCATGGATCCCGAGAGCACCTACTACGAGTCGGCGCCCGTCACCTTCGACATCCCCGGAAGCCGCAAGCCCTGGAGCGTCCAGACCTACGCCCACGACTACTACGGCTGGATCAACCTGGTGGACGCCACGCTGAAGAGCGACAATACCGTGTACGCCCAGCTCGCCATGGATCTGGGAGCCCCCGCCATGGTCAAGGTGGCCCACAGCATGGGCATCACCAGTCCCATCAACGAGGACCCGGCCATCGTCCTGGGGGGTCTGACCTACGGGGTCTCCCCGCTGGAGATGGCCTCCGCCTACGCCACGCTTCCCGCTCAGGGAAAGCACATCGAGCCGACGCTCATCCTGAAGGTCACCGACTCGACGGGCAAGGTCGTCTACCAGGCCAAACCCAAGCAGACCCAGGCGATCTCGGCGTACACCGCCTACACGGTGACCAAGATCCTCGAGCAGAACGTGCGCCGGGGCACCGGCACCCGAGCGCAGCTGGACCGACCGGCCGCGGGCAAGACCGGCACCGCGACCGACTACTCCGACGCCTGGTTCTGCGGGTTCATCCCGCAGCTCTCCACCTCGGTCTGGGTGGGCTATCCGCAGGGCCAGGTCCCGATGCGCAGCGTGCATGGCATCCGCGTGGCGGGCGGCACCTTCCCGGCGATGATCTGGGAAGCGTATATGAGTCGGCTGGAGCGCGACTTCACGCCGACGGATTTCGCCGAGCCGCCGTACGACCCGAACCGGCCCACCCCCACCACCCGTCCCTCTCCTTCGCGGACCAGCGGGCGGCACACCACGGGTACGCGCCGATCGACCCGGCGGACCACGACCACGACGGTCACCGGCGAGCCGCCGGCCACCAGCCCCACCACCCAGCCCCCGACGACCAACCCGTCCAAGCCCAAGAAGACCACGACGACGGCCGCGCGCCGCCGACGACGGGCTGACCTCGTCAGGAAACCCGCGCCGGGTTTCGTCTCGCATCTCTCGCACCCGCCTCCTCTGATCCGCCATCGGCCCGACGAAGGCTTCAATCTGCCGTCGGCCCGACGAAGGCTCGCCCGCACCTCTGGGCTTGCTGATATGAGTCATATCGTATAAGATTTTATGCGCGTAGTGGCTCGATTAAGAGGGGAGCCGAGGGCCGGGTGGGCCCTGACCGATGGAGGAGAAGCAGATGCAGTTCGAGACATTCACCCTGAAGGCGCAGGAAGCCCTGGCAGGAGCTCAGCAGCTGGCCGTCAGCCGAGGCAACGCCGAAGTCGAACCCGAGCACTTGATGGCCTCGCTCTTGGACCAAGAGGGCGGCCTGACCATACCCATCCTGGAACGCATGGGCACGAACCCCTCCGCCATCCGAGCCGACCTCGACGCCCGACTCTCCCGGCTTTCCACCGTCCGCGGCACCCAGGTCGGGATGAGCCGCCAGCTGCGCGAGACGCTGGAGGACGCCCAAGAGCAGGCGCGCCGGATGCGCGACACCTACACGTCCACCGAGCACGTGCTCATGGCGTTGAGCGAACGATCCGGCTGGACCGCCGAACTGCTGCAACGACACGGGGTGACCCGCGACGCCATCCTGGCGGTGCTTCGTGATCTCCGCGGCGCCCAGCGCGCGGAGGACCCCGACGCGGAATCCAAGTACGAGGCACTGGAGCGATTCGGCCGCGACCTGACCGAGCTGGCGGCGCGCGGGAGGCTGGACCCGGTCATCGGCCGCGACGAGGAGATCCGTCGGGTGATCCAGGTCCTCAGCCGCCGCACCAAGAACAACCCGGTCTTGATCGGGGACCCCGGCGTCGGCAAGACCGCCATCGTGGAGGGCTTGGCCCAGCGCATCGTGTCGGGCGACGTGCCCGAGGGGCTGAAGGACAAGCGAGTCATGGCGCTGGACATCGGGGCGATGGTCGCCGGCGCGAAGTACCGGGGGGAGTTCGAAGAGCGGTTGAAGGCCGTGCTCAAGGAGATCGCCGCGTCCGAAGGCCGGATCATCACCTTCATCGACGAGATGCATACCCTGGTGGGGGCAGGCGCCGCCGAGGGCTCGGTCGATGCCTCCAACATGCTCAAACCCATGCTGGCCCGCGGCGAGCTGCGGGTCGTGGGCGCGACCACGCTGGACGAGTACCGCAAGTACGTGGAGAAAGACGCGGCTCTGGAGCGCCGGTTCCAGCCCATCGTGGTCGGGGAGCCGTCCGTGGAGGACACGGTGGCCATCCTGCGCGGTCTCAAGGAACGGTACGAGGTCCACCACGGCGTCCGGATCCAGGACAGCGCGCTCATCGCGGCCGCCATCCTCTCCGACCGCTACATCACCGACCGGTTCCTCCCCGACAAGGCCATCGACCTGATCGACGAGGCGGCGAGCCACCTGCGCATCGAGATCGACTCCATGCCCACCGAGCTGGACCAGGTCCTTCGCCGGATGCAGCAGCTGGAGATCGAGCGCCAGGCGCTGACCAAGGAGACCGACCCGGCCTCCGACGAGCGCCGGGGGGTCATCGAGGCGGAGCTCGCCGGCCTGCGCGAGGAGTCCGCGGCCATGAAGGCCCACTGGGAGGCGGAGAAGGAGTCCATCGGAGCCATCCGCGGCATCAAGGAGCAGATCGAAGAAGCCAAGGCACGCGCCGAGCGCGCCGAGCGCGAGACCGATCTGCAGCAGGCGGCGGAGCTGCGCTACGGGCTCATCCCCGATCTGGAACGGCAACTGGACGAGCAGAACCGGCGGCTGGTCGAGCTCCAGAGCCAGGTGAAGATGTTGAAGGAAGAGGTCGACGACGAGGACGTGGCCGAGGTGGTGGCCCGGTGGACCGGGATCCCGGTCAGCCGGCTGCTGGAGAGCGAGATGGAGAAGCTCGTCCACATGGAGGAGGGGCTCCACCAGCGGGTCATCGGCCAGGACGAGGCGGTCACCGCCGTGGCCAACGCCATCCGCCGGGCGCGCGCCGGTCTGCAGGACCCCGATCGCCCCATCGGCAGCTTCATCTTCCTAGGGCCCACCGGGGTGGGGAAGACCGAGCTGGGCCGAGCTCTGGCCGAGTACCTCTTCGACGACGAGCGGGCCATGGTCCGCATCGACATGAGCGAGTTCATGGAGAAGCACACGGTCTCGCGGCTGATCGGCGCGCCCCCGGGCTATGTGGGCTACGAGGAGGGGGGCTACCTCACCGAGGCGGTCCGGCGCCGGCCGTACAGCGTGCTGCTGCTGGACGAGATCGAGAAGGCCCATCCCGACGTGTTCAACGTGCTCCTGCAGATCCTGGACGACGGGCGACTGACCGACGGCCAGGGTCACACCGTCGACTTCAAGAACACCGTCATCATCATGACCTCCAACCTGGGCAGCCAGTGGATCCTCGACCCCGATCTGACCGAGGTGGAGATGGCCCATCGCGTGATGGAGGCCCTGCGGGCGGTCTTCAAGCCGGAGCTCCTGAACCGCGTGGACGACGTCGTCATCTTCCAGCGCCTGACGCTCGAGGACATCCGGCGGATCGTCGGGATACAGCTCGACCTGCTCCGCCGCCGGCTGGCCCAGCGGGACATCACCCTGGAGCTCACCGACGCCGCACGGCAGTACCTGGCGGAGCAGGGCTACGACCCGGCTTACGGCGCCCGGCCGTTGAAACGCCTGATCCAGAAGGAGATCCAAGACCGGATCGCGCTGGGCATCCTCTCGGGCGAGTTCCGAGACGGCGACACCGTCCGGGTGGACGCGCGAGATCTGGGGCTGACGTTCGCCGACGTGCCGGCCGACGTAACGGCCGGCGCGCGTTAGACCGCAGTCGTCTGTCTGGGGGTCCGGCCCGGTCAGGGCCGGACCCCCGAAGGATTGTTGTCGTTGTCCAACCGACGGCGTATCTTGTGAAGGAGTTCACCATGCCGCGTAGCGGCTGTCAGGAGGAACACACGCATGGATCCCATCACGGCGTTGAAGGACTCTCCGGCCTTCCAGGGTTTCTCACCCGAGCAACTGGACCGGCTTGGCGAGCTCGTGCTGGTACGGGACTACGCCCGAGACGCGACCGTGTTTCAGCAGGGTGACGAGGCCTTCGGCCTGTGCATCATCATGGACGGCACCATCGCCCTCCAAGAGAAGGTGGCCGGCAGGCTGGTCGAGCTCGCGACCCTCGGCCCGGGAGACCTGGTGGGCTGGTCCGGCCTGGTGCCGCCGCACACCTTCACTGGGAGTGGGGTGGCGCTGAGCAAGACGAAGGTGGCCATCGTCAAGATGGAGGACCTGCGCCGCATGCTGGACGACGACGTGCACGCGGGCTACATCTTCGAACGCAATCTGGCCGAGCTGATCTCCATGCGTTTCCACGAGACGCAGGCCCTGCTGGCTCGGAACATCGTCGGCTGGTGACGCGGCCGGCGCCCCCCATTCCCGTGTCGTCCCTGCCCCTCACCTAGGAGGAGACCGTGGCTGCCAATGTGGATCTCTCCGGCGCACCCGGATTGGCCGATCTCGCCCCCGAGCAGATCCGCCTGATGGAGGACCTGGCGATCGTCCGGGACTACCACACCGGAGAGGTCATCTTCCAAGAGGGTGAGGAGGCCTACGGCCTCTGCTTCATCCTTTCCGGTGCGGTGAAGACGCAGATGGATGCCGGCGGGAAGGTCGTGGAACTGGATGTGCTGAAGCCCGACGACCTCTTGGGGTGGTCGGGCCTGGTCCCCCCGCACACGTTCACCACCACGGCGGTCTGCGCCGAGGACTGCCGCCTGGCGATCCTCAAGGTCGAGGACGTGCGGCGCCTGATGACCGACGACGACAAGCTCGGGCGGCTGCTGCTGCACAATCTGTCGGCGATCATCGCGGAGCGGCTCCGGCGCGTCCAGGAGCGGCTGGCGGAGCTCGCCCGGTAACCGCCGGAAGGATTCACACCGCCGGGTTCGCGGGCTCCTCGCCCGGGGCCAGGTCCACCCAGGCCTGCCCTTCCGGGCCCGACTCGACGTGGTGGTGCGCCTGCGGCCACAGTTCGGCCGCCAGCATGCCGGCCAGGATGAGGCCCGCCCCGACCCAGCCCATGGCCCCCAGCCGGTCGCCCGCCACCACGTAGCCGAAGGCTCCGGCGAACACGGGCTCCATGGTCATGATCACCGCCGCCCGGGCGGGCGGCGCGTGGCGCTGCGCGAAGGTCTGGACGAAGAAGGCCACCGCGGTGGCGAAGACGGCCGTGACGGCCAGCGCGACCAGGACCAGGGGATCGGTAGGCCAGCGCAGCCCGTCTTCGCCCAGGCCGACCGCGGGCGCCAGCAACGCCAAGGCGCCGCAGACGGCGGCGACCACCCCCAGCTGCAGCGCGGTCAGGGTCAGCACATCGTGGTGGCGGGCATAGCGGGCGGTCGCGAGGATGTGGGCGGCGAAGCTCACCGCGCAGAGGAAGACCAATCCGTCGCCGAGCGCGTGCAGACCCGACGCCCCGCCGGAGAGCAGGAAGAGCCCGATCGCGGCCAGCAGGACGGCGAGCATGCTGCCCGCGCTGCCGCCTCGGCGCCAGAGGAGGTACTCGAAGAGGGGCACCAACACGACGAAGAGGCCCGTGATGAACCCGGCGTTCGAAGCCGTGGTCCGCTCCAGCCCGAACGTCTGGAAGACGTAGCCGGCACCGAGGAAGAGACCCATGACCACCCCGCCGGTGACCACGCCGCGAGGTCCGAACGGACGGGTCCATGGATCCCGCCGCCCGCGGCGGCCGCGGCCGCCGCGGGCGAGCACGGCCGCCAAGCCGGCCAGCAAGATGGTGGCGACGGCGAAGCGCAGCGCCAGGAAGGGGAGGACGGGATAGCGGGCGACCGCGTCCTTCACCAAGACGAAAGTCCAGCCCCAGACGGCGGTGATGGCGACGAGGAGGCCCTCCGCGATCAGCCTCTGTCTGCGCTCGCTCACCGCACCTCTCCACGACATCGAGCCCGTCCGCGGCGGCGTAGTGTACCATGCCTCCGTCGCGCCTCCGGACCCCTGCCGAGTGGGTACCGACGAGCGCGACCGCCCCGTCCGACTCCCGCCTCCAAGGAGAGCCATGAGCCGTCCCGTTCGAGGCCAGACCCTGGACCTGACCATCTCCACGCTCGCCTTCGGCGGACAGGGAGTGGCCCGCATCGACGGGTTCGTCGTCTTCGTGACCGGGGCCGTCCCCGGCGACGTGGTGCGCGCGGTCCTGACGAAGGTCAAGAAGCGGTACGCCGAGGCGCGCATGGTGGAGTTGTTGCAGCCCTCACCGGACAGGCGCGACGCCTCCTGCCGGCATGCCGGCAGCTGCGGTGGTTGCCGCTGGCAGAGCCTGGACTACGCGGTGCAGCTGCAGTACAAGGCCCGGCAGGTGCAGGAGACGCTGGAACGTCTGGGTGGGCTCGCCGGCTTCGAGCTTCGCCCCATCCGCGGGATGGACGATCCGTGGCGCTACCGCAACAAGGTGGAGTTCTCCATCGGGAACTCGGACGGCGACCTGGTGGTCGGTTTCCACCCGCCGGGCCGTTGGGATGCGGTCATGCCGCTCGACGAATGCCTGCTGCTGCCCGCCGAGACCGAAGCGATCCGTACGACCGTCGAAGGCTGGCTGCGATCGCAGGGGCTGGCCCCTTGGGACCCGCGGGCGTTGACCGGCTTCGCCCGCCACCTCACCGTCCGGGAAGCGCACGGCACTGGAGAGGTGCTGGTCAGCCTGGTGACCGCGCCCGGCGCGTTGCCCTCGGGCTTGGTCGAGGCCCTGCGCTCCCGTCATCCGGCCGTGGTGGGCATCCTCCACGCGGTGAACGAAGGGCCGGCCGAGGTGGCGAGCGGGCTGCCGTACGTCACGCTGTGGGGCCGGCCCTACCTCTATGAGACGCTGGGGCCTCTGCGTCTGAAGATCTCCATCGACGCCTTCTTCCAGACCAACAGCCGCATGGCCGAGGTCCTCTACGGGACGGCGGCGGCGGAAGCGGGGCTGACCGGCGAGGAGGTGGTGTTCGACCTGTACTGCGGGATCGGCTCCATCGCGCTCTTCCTGGCCGGCCGAGCCCGAGGCGTCCTGGGCATCGAGGTCGTGCCGGCGGCGGTAGCCGATGCCCGCGAGAACGCGGCGGCCAACGGCGTGACGTCGGCCACGTTCCTGGAAGGCGACGCCCGCGTGGTCCTGAAGGAGATCCTGGAAGGCCGCCGGCCCCTGCCCGCCGGCTTGGATCGCCCCGACGTGGTCATCCTCGACCCTCCGCGGGGCGGTCTGGCGAAGAAGGTCGTGGCGCGGGCGGCCGCGCTCCAGCCCGGCCGCATCGTCTACGTCTCCTGCAACCCGGGGACGATGGCACCCAACGTGGCCCAGTTCCAGGAGTCGGGGTACCGACTGGTCCGGGTCACCCCGGTCGACATGTTCCCGCACACCCCGCATATCGAGGCGGTCGGGCTGCTGGAGCCTGCCTAGTCCCTCCGTTCCCGGAGCCGTCTCCACAACAGGTCGGCGTTGGCGACGACGAAGGCCAGGCCCAGGAGCGGCAGGGCGGGGAGCGCCCGCTCGGTCAGGAGCGTGACGGCGAAGGTGACCGCCAGCGACACGACCATGGCCGCGAAGGTGAGCCGGGGCCGAAGACCGTTCACGGCGCTACCGACGGTGAACAGACCCAGGAAGACCAGGTCGCTCATGCCCAGCGCCACCCCGGGGTCGCCGGTGCCCAGCGCCGGGAAATGGATGAGCGCGTAGTCCAGGACGCCGGGGGCCCGGTCGATGATCACCCGGCTGGGACCGGCGAACACGCTCCAGATGTCCGCGACGAACGCCAACCCGGCGACGAGGACCAGGATCCAGGCCCGGTCCAGCTGCAGGCCCAGCAGATACCCCAGCGAGACGGCCGCCGCCACCTTGAAGGGCGCCGCCGCCCCGAACCACCCCGCCCAGGACAGTACCAAGCCGACGGCCAGGCCGAGCCCGAGGAGCAGGCCCAGCCGTGCCGGAGAGAGCGACGACCGCACGAGCGTCCAGGCGAGCAGGACCACGGGGACCAGACCGGCGACGAAGCCCACGGTGACATCGAACTTCAACGATGCGGCGTGGGGCAGCTCGCCGACCGCGGCGTAGACGACCGCGACCAGCAGGCCGAACAGCAGCAGCCGGCCCGCCGGGCCCTTCCCCGCGGTCACGAACGGCCGGGGCTCAGTACGGAGGCTCGTCCCGATACCACTCCCCCAGCGTCCGGAACGCCTGCCAGAACGCCGCCTTCGCCTCCCGGTCGTCCAGGGACGTGTCCACATCCGGCGTCACCAGGGCCTTGCAGAAAGGCGTGAACTCCTGCAGTTCGCCCGGGGACCAGGTCAACGCGCGCATGCCGGCGACCCGCCGCTCGTTGAGGACCTCCAGCGTCCGCCGACCCATGACGACGATCAGCTTCGGCTGGGTGATGTCGAACTCCTCCAACAGGAAGGCGGGACACTCCGTCTCCGCCTCCTCCGCCTCCACCCCGGCGCACTTGAGGAGATTGGTCCCATACAGAAGCAGCGGATCGACGCCCAGCCGCTCCACGCTCTTGAGGACCGCGGCGCCGGAACGGCCGAAGAAGGAGACGCCCTCACTGACCTCGAGATAGCGAGGCTGGTACTTGAGCAGGAGGATGTCGGCGAGAGGATGGCCCGATCCCACCGTGGGCAGGAAGTCGCCCCGCCTGCAGAGGCGACAGGCGACCACCCGCCGGTTGAGCTCGTTGCTCTCGGCGATGGCCCGTTCCTCGAGACGGTTGTAGAGGTCGCTCACCCGGGGGGGCGTCGGCTCGTGCTCTGGATGCTGGCCAGGGGTCGCAGTCATGCTCCTCGACAATCACCGTTCGGGGACAGAACGCCCGCGCGAGACGGGCAGATAAGGTATTAGCCGAAGCCGCCGGGAATCCTCTGCGAGGCGGCGACCGGGTCGGCCGCGCTCGTACAAGACTAGCCTCCCGGGAGCACCAGGTCCAACGTGTTCTGCAGAAGTTTGAGGGACTGCAGGTAGAAGAGGCTCTTGCGACGCGCGACGATGTCGACTTCCCGAAGGGCGGCGAGGAAGTCGTCCGGTCCCGTGAACGAACGCATGCGCAGCATCGCCGTTCCCAACCCGGGCAACACGTGGGCGTCGCTCCCGGCGCCGGCTGCCAGATTGTACTTGGCGGCGAAGCGCTCGGCGTTGGCGTTGAACCCGGAGAAGGCCAGACGGGCGTTGTAGGTCTCGATCACGTCGATGCGGTGCAGGTTGTCGACCAGCGAGCGGTAGGAGGGCGTCGTGTGCAGCCGGTCGAAGGGATGGGGGACGTACACCAAACCGCCCTGCTGCTTGATGAGGGAGAGAGTGGCGTCGAACGTCAACCCGGCCGGGACCGTCTCCTGCAGGAAGAGGCCGATCACCTCCCCCTGCTGGGTCATGACCTCCTCCGCCACGATGACGTACAGGCCGTCGCCCGCCAGGTCGCGGGCTTCCACCGCCCCGGTGATGGTGTTGTGATCGGCGATGGCGATGGCGTCCAGGCCCACCTCGGCGGCCGTCGCCACGACGGCCGCCACCGGGCTGCGGCAATCCTTCGAATGACTCGTGTGAACGTGCAGATCCGCATGGATCCAACCCTCGCCGGGGGACCCGCCCTCGGCGCGAGCAAGCAGGCGGACCGCCCGGCGCGGGGAAGGCGGGGCCGCGCCGAAACGGCCGGGGTGAACGACGGGGGAGACGGCTGGCGAGGGACGAGCCAAGCGGGCGGCCCGACGGTACTCCTCCTCCACCGCCGCCGCCACTGCAGACGGGTAGTGCCGGTCCGCGATCGACGAAGGGGAATGCGAAGCGGCCTGCTCGAGAAGGTCGTCCAACGCCTCGGCCAGCGAGGGCTCCCGGCTGGGAGAGAACAGCCGAGCGGCGGAGGCACCGAGCAACGCCTCGCGGGTCAACGGGAGGTCGGGGCCGGCCAACGGGACTCCGGAGACCACCGCATCGGCTGCGGCGGAGAGTAGCCACTCGCCGCCCAGGAAGGGCAGGACGACCACGTCCGCCTCCCCGTAGAGCGGGGCCAGTTCACGAGCATCGCCGAACTCCCGCCACTCGACCAGATGCTGCAAGCGTGCGGGGCGAGGGGCGGGGCGGCCAGCGATCGGCCGATGCCCGGTGCACCGCGACCACCAGCCGCCGCAGGCGGCGACCGCGCTCCACCGCGAGCGACCGGAGGAGCGCGCGGAGCGCGCGCCGGTCGTCACCGCGGTAGACGTAGAGAGCCGTCCCCCCCTCGGGGGCGAGCGGTCGGGCGGCGCTCGTTCCGGCCGATGCGCGCCGCGCTGGATCCGGTGGGCCAAGCCGAAGGCCAGCTGACTCCCCGGCGAGATGGCCGTGTACTCTCCCGGGAACGCCTGGGTCAGCACCGGCACGGCGGCCGGAGAGGTGACGATGCGTCCGTCCAGTCGCTCGTAGAACCGGGGAAGCAGACCCTGGCCGAGCTCGTACCCCCGCAACCCCGCCGGCGTGAGGTGGAAGGTGGCGACCACCGGGCTGCGGGCCTCGCGGATGGCGGTGAAGCTCAGCGAGGGAGCCAACGGCTCGTGGACGTGGACCACCTCGAAGGCGCCGTGAGCCAGGAGATGCTCCAAGCGCGCCATCAGGTCGACAGGCAACCCGAGGTTGGCGACCGCCCCGTTCGCCCGGATCGAGAAGCTCCGGCCGAGCGGATAGACCGGGATACCGACTTCCGGGCCCAGAAGGTCATCGGGGGGCGGAAGGAGCCGCGGGTCTGGCGGCGCGCCGGCCTGCCATTCGCGCAGCAGATGCAGGCCCAGGTCCTCCTTGCGGCGGGTCAAGAGGCGCATGCGCCGGAGTTCGTCCGGGTGGTCGGACGACGCGACGATCAAGGGTCGATGGCCGCGGCGCGCCAACTCGCGCGCCAGCAGAGCGACGTGGTCGTTGACGGCGCTCGGTGTCCCCCAGGCGAAGGGCGTGACCAGAGCGATGCGCACCGCAGCCTCCCGCCGCCCACCTCTTCCCACGCTCGGCCGGGAAGAGGCGCGGGCTCCTCGCTACTCCTTGGCCGGCAGCTCCACGGACTCCACGCCGACGTTCTGGATGAACGCTTCGGTCCTCAGACGAGCGTCCGAGTCGCTGTACTGCTCGGGCGGAGACTTCATGAAGTAGGAGGACGGACCGTAGAGAGCGCCGCTGATGCCGCGGTCCAGGGCCAACTTGCCGCATCGCACCGCATCGATCACGATGCCGGCCGAGTTGGGCGAGTCGACGACCTCGAGCTTCAACTCCACATTCAGGGGCACGTCGCCGAAGGTGCGGCCTTCCATCCGGATGTAGGCCCACTTGCGGTCGTCCAGCCACTCCACGTAGTCCGACGGGCCGATATGGACGTTCTTCCCGCCCATGTCGTAGTCCAGCTGCGAGGTGACCGCGTTGGTCTTGGAGATCTTCTTGCTCTCCAGCCGCTCGCGCTCCAGCATGTTGAGGAAGTCGGTGTTCCCGCCGACGTTCAGCTGGCTGGTGCGCTCGAGCTTGACCCCGCGTTCCCGCATCAGCCGGGTGAGCACCCGGTGGACGATGGTGGCGCCCACCTGCGACTTGATGTCGTCGCCGATGATGGGCAGGCCCTTCTCCTCAAAACGGTTGCGCCAGTACGGCTCGCGGGCGATGAAGACGGGGATGCAGTTGACGAAGGCGCAACCCGCCTCCAGCACCTGCTCCACGTACCACTTGGTCGCCGCCTCGCTGCCCACGGGCAGGTAGCTGACCACCACGTCGGTCTTCGTGCTTCGGAGGATCCCGACCACGTCGTCGGTCGGGCCGGGCGCCTTCTCGATCACCTCGGACAGGTACTTGCCCAGCCCGTCGTGGGTCATACCGCGGTGCACCTTGACGCCGCTGAACGGCACGTCGGTGAACTTCACGGTGTTGTTCATGCCGGAGAAGATGGCCTCGGACAGGTCCTTGCCCACCTTGCTCTTCGCCACGTCGAACGCGGCGGTGAACTCGATGTCGGAGATGTGGTAGCCGCCGAGATTGACGTGCATCAGGCCGGGCACGAACTCGTCGTCCTGGGCATTCCGGTAGTAGTGCACGCCCTGCACCAAGGACGACGCGCAGTTGCCCACCCCGACGATGGCCACCCGTACTTTGTCGCTCAACTGACCCTCCCTCACCTCTCCGGTGTCGGAAGCCGCCCTCGGCGGTCTCCCATCGTCTTGTCGTACCTCACGAGCGGCGCGATCCGGGTCGTCCGCATTTGACGGTCAGTCTTCGACGCCGCCATCCCGGGCGAGCAGCATCCGCCGAGTATGGAGCACCCGCTGCAGCACCGTGAAGGCGGTCAGCGCCACGAGGATGTACACGACCCAGGGGAGCACGTTGAAGAACAGCCCGATCGCGATCAAGATGACGCGCTCGGGCCGGCTCAGCAGGCCCACCTTGCACTCCACTCCCAACGCCTCCGCCCTGGCCCGAGTGTAACTCACCAGGAGCGAGCCCAGAAGCGCGAGGACGACCAGAGCCGCGTCGACCGCGTGACCCTGCTCGGCGAAGTGGTACGCCACGGCCGAGAGGACGATGCCCTCCGACACCCGGTCCAGGGTCGAGTCGAGGAACGCGCCGAACGGCGTCACCATCTGCGAGAGCCGGGCGAGGGAGCCATCGAGCATGTCGAAGAGGCTGGCCGCGACGAACACGATCCCGCCCAGCAGCAGATGGTCGGCGACGATCAGCCAGGCGACCACGAGATGCAGCGCCGCACCGGCTACCGTGAGCTGATTGGGGCTGATCCGCAGTCGGCGAAGACCGGCCGACACCGGGGCGGCGGCCTGCCGGGCACGCACAGCGATGACCTCACGGGGGCTCTCGCCTCTGTGTTGGCTGAGTTGCGGCATAGCTGGGGGCAAGGATGCCCGGGCCACTCCCTCGTTTCGCTGCCTGGGTCACGGGCCGATCGATTCTAACAGACGGCGTTCCCGCAAGGCGCACGCCCGGAGACCCGAGCGACGAGGTCTACCCCGGCGTCCCGCCCGAGCGCGGGCTACAGGCGGCGCCCTCGGGAGGACCGATCGCCGCCGGGGGGTCCGGGCCCGGCCGATCATCGGCGGCCCAGGATGCTCGGGAGAGCCTGAAGTCGAAGAAGTCGAGCGTGTGTTTGATCATCGACACCACAGGCAGGACCGCCAGCATCCCCAGGATCCCGGCCACCTGGAACGCCGCCAGCAGGGAGAAGATCACCACCAGCGGGTGGACCCCCACCGTGCTCCCCATGATGCTGGGGACCAGGACGTGCCCTTCGATCTGCTGGAGCACGACGAAGAGGACCAACACCCAGAGGGCCGTCGCGGGGGACGAGAAGAGGGCCAGGATGGTCGGTGGAGCGCCCCCGAGCCAAGGACCCACGTAGGGCACCAGTTCCATCAATCCGGCCCACACGCCGAAGAGCAGCGCATACTGCTGCCCCTCCGGCCATACGCCGATCGCCCCGAGCAACCACACGCCCAGACCGGCGAACAGGCCCATGCTCAACCCGACGATCGCCTGCCCCTTGACGTAGCGGGTGAAGGAGGCCTGCAGCCCGTTGAGGTAGCGGTCCATGACCGCGTCGTCCCCGGGCAGCACGCGCATGAGAAAACGGTGGATGCGTGTCCCGTCGATCAACATGTAGAAGCTCGAGATGACCACGACCAGCAGCGTGGCCAAACCTCCGGCCAGGCCCAGTCCCACGTTGAACACCGTTCCCACGGACTGCACGCTATGCGTCTCGAGCCAGGTGACCGCCTGTCCCAGTCCGGCCTCGACATCCACCGGGATGCCGGTCCGGTCCAGGTAGCGCTGGAGGTCCCCCACCGCCGCCTCGAGACCCTTCCCCCACTCCGGCACCCGATTGAAAAGCCCCTGGATCTGGCTGACGAGGACGGGGACGCCGACGACGAGCAGCACGACCAGCAGCGCGACGAAGGTCAAGTACACCAGAGGCACGGCCACGACCCGAGGCATGCGCAGACGCCGCAGACTGCGAACGATCGGATTGAGGAGCAGCGCCAGCAGGACCGCCATCAAGAGCGCGAAGAGAGCGTGACTCATCGCTCGGCCGAACACCAGAGCCAGGAAGACGGCCACGGGCAGAAGCACCGCCTGAGCCCACCGGGGGATGACGATCAAGACCTCCGACTTGGGCCCCGGCGAGGATCGGACGTCTGTGGTACCCGACCCCTCTCTATCATCCGTCACCTAGGACCGTCCTTGTTCTCGGGGCGGCCGGATCCGCTCGGCCCCTTCAGCCGCAACGCGACCCGGGCAGGGCATCATCCTGGCCATTATGCTCCTTTTGGGCGTGTGGCCATTTACCCTACCGGGTGTTACCCTAGCGTCCGTCATGCTCCTGCACGCGCCCGAACACGAGGCCGAGCGCCGGAGGCGACGCCGCCAGGCGGTTATCCGCCGACGTCGGATGCGTTTCGTCACCCTGCTCGCCTTCCTCCTCATCACGACCGGCTCCTTCGCGACCCTAGCGCTGGCCCGTCAGACCACCGTCCACATCCCCACGCAAGACCAACTGGTCTCGGCCCCCACCGACGGACCCGTGAAAGCGTCCGGCGAGGCCCGGCCGTCGTTCGCTCGACTCCAGGGACAGAACCTCTCCCTGCCCGTCGCCGCCAGGGACGCCACCATCATCGCGTACCAGCCCGCGGCCGATGAACGCGCCGTACCCCTGGAGCCCATCGGCTCCCAGGTCAACGGCGACGTGGTCTCGAGGAGCATCCGCCGCGTGTTCTCGAATGACTCCTCGGTCCGGTACTACACCCTCCAAGGCACCGGTCGGGTGGTCGCGGCGACGGGTTCGGTGGACGTGGGGGCGCCGGCCGGTTCGGTCATCACCGCGCCGGTCAGTGGCGAGGTGACCGGGGTCAAGAGCTATCGCCTGCTGGGTAAGTACGACGACGTCCAGGTCGACATCCGCCCGGCAAAAGTCAGCGGCGTGACCGTCACCATGCTCTTCGTGGCCGAACCCGCCGTCACCATCGGCCAGTCCGTCGTCGCGGGCCAGACGCAGATCGGCAAGGTCCGCGGCGTGCAGGGCGATCTGGGCGCGAAGCTCCGGCCGTACACGCATGACTCGGGATCGCACGTCTGCATCCAGGTGACCCAGGACCCGACCGAGTAGCGAGCAGAGGACCATCCTCCGGGCGCCTACGAGCGCGCCCGCGACGAGTACGAGACAGGCCGACGACGCTATCGCAGGGCCCTGTGACGGATCGGGCTGAGTCCGTCTGCTCGAGCGAGGAGCGCACGGGAGGACCCACGAAGGAGGACCCGGACCATGGTGGCACCCGAGTACCTGAGGCTGGAGAGCGCACTGTCCCGGCTGGCGCAGTCCGGCTGGCGTTGGAACCAAGAGGACCAAGGGCCCGTCTTCGGCCTGCGTGACGCCCTGGCGAAGACCCTCGAACCCGACCAGGCCGCGGCCCTCTCCGGCCTCGTGATGGAAGCGCTCGACCACTGGGAGGAGAGGCGCCGCCTCCACTAGACGGACCGGCGGACCGGCGCTCGCTCCCCCGGACGCCTGCCGCGCGAGGAGGATGCCGGCGACCACCGCGACGCCCCCCGCCGCCTGCCACCAACTGATCCCCTCGCCCAGGATCACCCACGCCACGAACGCCGCGGCCGGCGGCTGCACCAGGAGGGTGACCGACGAGAACGAGGCGGGCAGTCGCTTGAACCCAAAGGCGATCAGCCCCTGGCCGGCCACCTGCGAGACCCAGGCGAGCAGGAGGAGGACCACCCAGCCCCTGGGCGACATGGGATCGAGCCCCTCGTGGCTGAGGACGACGATCAGGAGCAGCACCACCGCGCTGACCAGGCTGCTCGCGACCATCAAGCGAGCCGTGGAGAGGGTGCGCCGCAACTCCTTGACCGTGAGCAGGTACCCGGCGTAGAAGCCGGCGGTCAGCAGACCCAAGAGGTCGCCGGTCACGTGGCGCCCGCCCGAGTCCACGCTCGCCCGGGCAAGCAGGGCGGCGCCCCCCACCGCCAGCAGCAACGCCAGCAGAAAGCGGGACGTCACCTTCTCGTCCAGGACCAACCAAGCGAACGCGGTGACGATCACCGGAGCCAGGTTCGCCAGGAGAGCGGCGTTGGCGACGGACGTGAGGGCGATGGACCAGTGCCAGACCGCAAGGTCTCCGGCGAAGAAGACACCGGAGGCGAGCAGCAGCGCCGCAGGCGACCGCCAGAAGGGACGTGGCGCCACGTCCCCGGACGGGGAGGGCGGGAGCACCGGTGGCGCGGCCGGAGGTTCGAGTGCCGCCCAGAGCGCGAACAGGGGCAGCGACAGGAACATCCGGTAGAACGCCGTGGACACGGGAGGGACCGCGCTCTCGCGCACCAGGGTGGGCGCGAAGCCGATGAACAGCGCCCCGCCGACGAGAGCGATGAACGCAAGGCGCTCCCCCTCGAGCGATCTGTGCGGCTGACCACGCATCCGGCCAGTCTACTACGCTCCATGTGCCCTCCGCGACGAGGCAGAGGGTGGACCCAGCGGTCGAGTCGGCGGAGCGGAGCCCGGCCGTTCGCGCTAACCGGTCGCGGCGAGAAACGGACCGGCGAGTTGGGCGTTCAGGTTGTCGGCGGCGACGTGCATGACGGCCGTGGCCAGCACGACGAGCACGACGACGAAGACGACCTTCGCGGCAAACGTCTCCCGTGCGCTCATCGTCACACCTCCTGGGTATCGTGGAAGAGAGGATCATGAGGAGAGCGTAGACGAGCCGCCGGACAGAACGACGCGGAGGAGCGGACCGATGAGCCACGCCCCCTGGCCTTTCTCCCCTCCCCGGCGGCCGATGGAGGCGATGGTCCGGGAGCAGCTTCCGCCGGCGCCGGGCTGGGCCTACGAACCGAAGTGGGACGGCTTCCGCATCCTCGCGTGGAGCGGGGAGCCTCCGCGGCTGGACAGCCGCAACGGCAAGACGCTGCTGCGCTACTTCCCCGAGCTCGTCCCCGCCCTCCTCACGCTGCCTTCCGGGACCGTGGTCGATGGTGAGGTGATCGTCGTATCGAACGGCGTGCTGGACTTCGACCTGCTGCAGAATCGCATCCACCCGGCGGAGAGCCGAGTCCGCCGCCTGGCCGAGGAGACGCCCGCTCAGCTGGTGGCCTTCGACCTGCTCGCGCTGCGCGGGGAGGACCTCCGGGGCTCCCCGTTCGCCGACCGTCGGCGGCAACTGGCCGGCCTTCTCGCCGAGCTCCACCCTCCGTGGAGCCTGACCCCGTCCACGCAGGACCGAGAGACGGGGGTCCGCTGGTTCCGAGAGTTCGAGGCGGCCGGCTGCGACGGCATCGTGGCGAAGCGACTGACCAAAGCCTACGTCGAGGGCAAGCGGGAGATGGTCAAGGTCAAGCACCGGCGCACGGTGGACGCCGTCATCGCCGGCTACCGCCTGCACAAGGAGGGCGACCGGGTCGGCTCCATCCTGCTGGGCCTGTACGACGATGAGGGTGAGCTCCACTTCATCGGCCACACCTCCGGGTTCTCCGCGGATCAGGCCCGCTCGCTGCTCGAGCGGCTTCGCCTGTTGCAGGGAACGGACGCTTTCGGCGCCGACGCCCGCCGCCCCGGGGCGGAGAGCCGCTGGAGCGCCGGCAAGGACCTGTCTTGGGAACCGGTACGGCCGGAGGTCGTCGTGGAGGTGAGCTACGACCAGCTGACCGGCGGCCGGTTCCGCCACGCCACGCGATTCGAGAGATGGCGGCCCGACAAGGAGCCGGAGGCGTGCACGCTGGACCAGTTGGAACGGCCGGCAGGCGCGACGTTCGACGACATCCGGGAGGCCGCCGGAGCGTGAGCCCGCCCCGGGCCGCCGCCGTCAGCCCTCGGTCCGGCGCCTCTTGGACGGCTGGACGCGCGGCGGCTCTCCCCGCTGCTTGGGGAAATGGGGCGGCCAGGGAGCATCGCCGAGGCCGCCCTGCTCGTCGCGGCGGGCCAGATCGAGGAGGCCGTCCAACCGGCCCACGGCCTCGTCCATGCGCTCCGTCAGATCGCCCGCACGGGCGTAGCGGTCCGAGGCGAACCGGTCCAGCGGGAAGTCCTCGACGTGGGCATCGGGCACCTCCGCCCAGGTGAGGGGAGCCGAGACGAACCCGGTGGGCCGCACGCTGTACGCGCTCGCCATGGTGCGGTCCCGGGCATTCTGGTTGTAGTCGATGAAGACGCCGTGCCTCTCCTCCTTCCACCAGGCCGTGGTGGCCAGCGACGGCTCGCGGCGCTCGACCTCCCGGGCCAGCGCCAGCGCCGCCCGCCGGACCTCGGTGAACGACCAGGTCGCCTCGATGCGAACGAAGATGTGCAGCCCCCGCGAGCCGGAGGTCTTCGGCCACCCCACCAGCGCCTGTTCCTCCAGCACGTCGCGACAGCGCAGGGCCACCGTCCGCACCGCGGAGAACGGGACGTCCGGCCCGGGGTCGAGGTCCACCCGCAGCTCGTCGGGATGGTCCAGGTCTCCCGCCCGGACGGGCCAGGGGTTGAGGTCGAGGCAGTTGAGTTGGACCATCCACAGGAGGTCGGCGGCGGTGCGGGGTACCAAGAGGTCCGCGGAGCGGCCGGAGGGGAAGCGCACGGTGGCGTACTCGTGCTCCGCGCCACCCCCCGGCTTGGGCGCGCGTTTCTGAAAGAACGGTTCGCCCTCGGCTCCGTCGGGCCAGCGCTTGAGAACCGACGGCCTCCCGAAGACGGCCCGAAGCGCCCCCTGACGACAAGCGAGGTAGTGGGAGGCCACGTCCAGCTTCGTCCACCCCTGCCGGGGAAAGACGATCTTGTCCGGGCTGGAGAGCCGGAAGGGGACGCCCTCGAGGTCGAGCGTGATGGAGGAGCGCGCTGACATGGACCCCACTGTACCCATCTTCGTCCCGCCCGAGCGGTGGTGTGCTCCAAGCCGCGTTACCGTCCGGCCGCGATACAATCCGGCCGCGCCGGTGCCGAGCGGATGGCGCCGCGCCCACCGATGACCGGGAGCGAAGGAGGCGGCACGCCGGTGAAGCGAGTGGGTCTGATCGTCAACCCGGTGGCCGGCATGGGCGGCCGGGTGGCGTTGAAGGGCAGCGACGGGCCGGAGGTGCTCGCCCGGGCGCGGGCGCTGGGCGCGGTCCCCACGGCGCCCGCGCGCGCGGTCGAGGCGATGGCGGGACTCCGTGCTCTGGGCGACCGCCTCGAGATCCTCGTAGCTCCCGGCCCGATGGGAGAAGAGGAAACCGTGGCGGCGGGCATGACCGCGACCGTGCTGGGCACCCTCTCGCCGGGAGAGACGACCGCCGAGGACACGCGAAAGGCGGCCCGGGCCATGCGCGACCGGGGCGTCGATCTGCTGCTCTTCGCGGGCGGCGACGGCACCGCGCGGGATGTCTTCGACGCCGTCGGCACGGATGCCGTGACCCTGGGCATCCCGGCCGGCGTCAAGATCCACTCCGCGGTCTACGCCGCCTCCCCCGCGGCGGCCGGTGAGCTGGCCCGTCTTTTCCTGGAAGGACGGGTGCGGCGTCTCGTCGAGCTCGAGGTCATGGACATCGACGAGGCAGCGTTCCGCCACGGGGAGGTGCGCGCCCGCCTCTACGGCTACCTGAAGGTACCCGACGAGCGCCGCCTGACCCAGGGCGCCAAGACGGGGAGCACCGCCGGCGACGAGCTCGCCGCCCGAGGCATCGCCGAGGCGGTGGTGGAGCAGATGCGACCCGGCCGACTCTACCTGATCGGCTCGGGCACCACGACGCGGGCCATCATGGAACAGCTGCACCTGCCCAACACCCTGTTGGGGATCGATGCGATCCAGGACGGCCGCCTCGTTGCCGCGGATGCCGCCGAAGCCGACCTGCTAAGCCTCCTGGACGACGGCGCCGCGGCCACCATCGTCGTCACGCCCATCGGCGGACAAGGCTACCTCTTGGGCCGGGGGAACCAGCAGCTCAGTCCGGCCGTGCTCCGCCGGGTGGGCCCGGAGCACCTGCTGGTGATCGCCACCAAATCCAAGGTGAACGCCCTCCCCAACGCCCGTCTGCGCGTGGACACCGGCGACGCGGAGCTCGACGCCGAGCTCCGGGGCTTCCGAAAGGTGCGCGTCGGCTACGCGGAGGAGGTCGTGCTTCGGGTGGTGTGAGACACCAGACCGGGGTCCGCGCGGTGTCATCCTTTCCATGCCCACTGGTCAGACCGGTCTGGTACGGTGGCGACCGGGGTAAGGGCTGGAGGCCGGCAGAAGGAGGCGAGGTGGCGCACGAGGAGCGGTCAGCACATCCGTACATCCCCAACTCCGCAGCGGCGGTACGCGACGAGATGCTCGCGGCAGTCGGGGTGCCCGACGCGGGGAGCATCTACTGCGAGATCATCCCGGACCACCTCCGGCTGCAACGACCGCTCGACCTGCCCGAGCCGTTCCGCTCCGAGCTCGACCTGCGCCGCCACGTGGAAGACCTCCTTGCCCGGAACACCTCCTGCCGGGAGGCTTCCAGCTTCCTGGGGGCGGGCTGCTGGGACCACTACGTGCCCGCCGTCTGCGACGAAGTCAACGGCCGCGGCGAGCTGCTGACCGCCTACGGAGGCCACTGGTACTCCGACCACGGCAAATTCCAGGCGTACTTCGAGTTCCAGAGCATGCTGGGGGAGCTCCTCGACATGGACGCCGTCAGCCTGCTCACCTATGACTGGGCCAGCGCCCTTTCCAGCGCCCTCCTGATGGCGACCCGCATCACGGAGCGTCCCCAGGTACTGATCCCTCGGAATCTCGACCCACAGAAGCTCGCCCACCTCCAGAACTTCGCCCGACCGGCGGCCCAGATCGATGTGGTGGGATTCCACCGCTCGACCGGGTCCCTGGACCTGGAGGAGCTTCGGGCGGCGCTCTCGGCCCGGACCGCGGCGGTCTACGTGGAGCAGCCCACCTACCTCGGCACCCTGGAGACGCAGCTGGGGGAGATCGCCTCGCTCGCGCACGAGGCCGGCGCACTCCTGGTGATGGGGGTCGACCCGATCTCGCTGGGGGTGCTAGAGCCCCCGGGCGGCTTCGATGCGGACCTGGTGTGCGGCGAGGTGCAGCCATTGGGCATCCACATGCAGTACGGCGGCGGCCTGGGCGGCTTCCTCGCGGGCCGCGACGATCCGCGTCACCTGGTCGAGTACCCCACCTTGCTCACCAGCATCGTGCGCACGGCGGAGGAGGGGCGGCTGGGCTACGCGTGGGCCAACTGGGAGGAGACCTCCTGGGTCAAACGCGAGCTCTCCCGGGACTTCACCGGCACGACCACCAACCTGTGGGCGATCACCGCGGGTGTCTACCTGGCGCTGATGGGACCGCAGGGCATGCGCGAACTGGGCGAGACCATCCTGGGCAAGTCCCAGTTCGCCCGCCGTCTGTTGGCTCAGGTCGATGGGGTACGGCTGCCGCTGGCGGCGCCGTCGTTCAAGGAGTTCGTCGTCAACATCGACGGCAGCGGGCGGACGGTCTCCGAGCTGAACGAAGGCCTTCTCCAACGGGGGATCTTCGGAGGCAAGGACCTCTCCGCCGAGTTCCCGGAACTGGGGCAGAGCAGCCTGTTCTGCGTGACCGAGATGCACTCGCAGAAGGAGATCGAGCGGCTGGCCTCGGCCATCGGGGAGGTGCTGCGATGACGACCTCCGCCGGCACGGACCCGTCCACCCACCTCCGCGAGGACTTCCACGCCGCCCGCTGGCAGGAGCCGCTGCTCTTGGAGCAGGGGAGTCCCGGAGAGCGCGGGATCATCCCACCTTCGCTGGAGCCGGCCATCAGGGCGGCGGTCGGTGACCCGTTGTTGGAGATCCCGCCGGAGCTTCGGCGCACCCAGCCGCCGGCGCTGCCGGAACTCTCCCAGCCGCAGGTGCTGCGGCACTACCTGCGCCTCTCCCAGATGACCATGGGCACCGACGTCAACATCGACCTGGGACTGGGCACCTGCACCATGAAGTACAGCCCCAAGGTCAACGAGCAGGTGGCCCGCATGCCGCAGATGGCCGACCTGCACCCCCTCCAGGACGAGCGGACGGTGCAGGGGATCCTGGAGGTCGTGTACCGGTTCGGCCGGATCTGCTGCGAGATCTCGGGGCTGGACGCGGTCAGCTTCCAGCCCGCCGCCGGGGCCCAGGCGATCTTCACGAATGCCTCGGTCATCCGCGCCTTCCACGCCGCGAACGGGGAGGCCGACCGGCGCGACCAGGTGATCACCAGCATCTTCTCTCACCCGGCCGATGCCGCCACTCCGGCGGTGGCCGGCTATCAGCTGATCATGCTGTATCCGGAGGAGAACGGCTACCCTTCGGTCGAGGCCCTGCGCGCAGCGGTCTCCGAGCGGACGGCGGGGTTGATGATCACCAACCCCGAGGATACCGGCCTGTACAACCCGCACATCCGGGAGTTCACCGACGCCGTGCACGCCGCCGGCGGACTCTGCGCCTACGACCAGGCCAACCTCAACGGCATCATGACCATGGCCCGGGCGAAGGAGGCCGGCTTCGACCTCTGCCACTTCAACCTGCACAAGACCTTCTCCTCGCCGCACGGCTCCCACGGTCCGGCCTGCGGCGCGGTGATGGTGCGCGAGGACCTGCGCCGCTTCCTGCCCGTCCCCCTGGTCGAGTTCGACGGCCACGCTACTACCTGGACCACGACCTGCCCGACAGCATCGGCAAGGTGCGCCAGTTCGTGGGCAACCTGCAGGTCGTGCTGCGCTGCTACGCCTGGGTGATGAGCCTCGGCGCCGACGGGCTGCGGCAGGTGGCGGAGACGGCCGTGCTCAACAACAGCTACCTGAAGACCAAGTTCGACCAGGTGCGCGGGCTCGCGCTGCCATACGCTCCCGAGGTCCGGCGGCTGGACCAGGCCCGCTACAGCTGGGAGGGGCTGAAGCGGGACACCGGGGTGGGCACGGCCGACGTGGACCGCCGCGTCTGCGACTTCGGGGTCAACAGCTACTTCAAGAGCCATGAACCCTGGATCGTGCCGGAGCCCTTCACCCCGGAGCCGACCGAGACCTACTCGAAGGCCGACCTGGACGAGTACGCGGCCATCATCCGGCGGGTATCCGACGAGGCGTACACCGACCCCGACCTGGTCCGTTCGGCGCCCCACCGCAGCACCCTCCCGCAGGTCGACGAGTCGCCCCTGCACGACATCGAGCAGGTGGTGACGACGTGGCGCGCCTGGAAACGGCGGGAGTAACCCCTCCTTCGCTTTCGGCGGACCTCAACGCTCCCTCGGGGTTACTCCCGCCTCCCGGGGGGCGTCGCTCAGTCCACAGGGCCCTCGCCCGTGCCGACGCCGCCCGCGTGCGAAACCGCCAGGCGGGCGCGCCTGGGGGCAGCCCCGAGAAGCCTTGAGGTCCGCCGAACAGCGCCGAGGGGCTGTGCCCAGGTGCGCCCCCCGTCAGCGGAAGACGGGCCCCAGCCGGTCGAGCGCCTCTTCCAGCACCGCCCGCCGGCATCCGAAGTTCAGGCGCAGGAAGCCGGGATCGCCGAAGGCTGTGCCGGCGGAGAGGGCGACGCCTGCGCGCGCGCAGGCGGCCGCCGGGTCGGCCTGATCGAGGGGCGACGCATCCAGCCAAGCCAGGTAGGTGGCCTCGACATGCGTCATGGACACGCGCGGCAGCGAGGCGGCCCAGGACTCGACCAGGTCCCGGTTGGCCCGCAGGTAGTCCAGGAGCGCGGCGAGCCAGGGCCCGCCCTCTCGGTAGGCCGCCTCGGCGGCCACCACCGCGGCGCAGGAGGGCAGGGGCAGCAGTCCCTCGGCCGCCCGGCGGAAGCGGCGGCGCAGATCGGGGTCGGGGATGACGGCGTAGGCGAAGTTCAGCCCGGCGAGGTTGTAGGCCTTGCTGGGTGACATGAGGGTGACGGTCAACGGGGAGTCCGCCGCGATCCAGCCGAGCGGCGGGCACGTGGGAGAGCGGGTCCAGGATCAGGTCGCAGTGCACCTCGTCGGAGCAGAGGACCAGGTCGTGGCGTCGACAGAAATCGACCACGGCGGCGACCTCGGGCTCCCGCCAGACCCTGCCCAGCGGGTTATGCGGATGGCAGAAGAGGAAGAGGCGGGTGGATGGGGTGAGAGCGGCCTCCATCGCCGCCAGAGGGAGGCCCCAGCGGCCGTCCTCCAAGGAGACGAAAACGGGCCGGAGCCCCCGTCCGTGCGGGGGCGCGACCTCCAAGAAGGGCGGGTAGACCGGCGCGAGCGTCATGACCTCCTCGCCCGGGGCGGCGAAGGCTTGAGCCGCCAGCGTCAGCCCCGGCACCAGTCCCGGCAGGACGACGAGCCACTCGGTCTCCACCGCCCAACCGTAGCGGGACAGCAGGTGCGAGCGTATGGCTTCGACCAGCGAGTCCGGCATGAGGTCGTAGCCGAAGACACCCCGCTCGGCGAGGACCCGGACGGCGTCTGCCACCGCCGGCGGCGAGGCGAAGTCCATGTCGGCCACCCACAAGGGAAGGACCTCGGCAGGGTAGCGGTCCCACTTGAGGCTGGCGGTCCCCCGCCGTTCTATGGGGCGGTCGAAGTAGGCGGCGTCCAGCCCGTCGCCGCTCATCCGACCAACTCATCCAGCCCGTGGCCCAGGAGCAGGTGCTCGAGCGCCTCGCCCAGAAAGACGATCGCCTCCTGGTCGAGGTAGTCCAGCACGTGCTGGTCGAGCAGCAGAGAGACGCGGGCCTCGAACTCCTCCTCGGCGTCCCAGAAGAGCAGGAGGAGGCTGACTCGGGGAAGGGCGCGGAGCAGGAAGGCCCGGTCGGCCACGGCGGCCTGCGGACCCGCCGCCGCCTCGCCTCCCAACTGCCGCACGCGCCGCTCCAGACCGTCGGTGTCGCCGGCGAAAGCCTCCGCGATACCGGCCGCGCACTCTTCAAAGGAGGCCGCCTTGCTCACGGCGTTGGGCAGGTCGCGGTAGGAGATCCAGCGACCGGCTTCGGCGCGACCGGTCGCCCGGGTGAGGTAGATCAACAGGAAGACCTTGACCCAGACGGTGGGCGCGTCCCCGTCCAGCGCAAGGACGTCCTCGCGGGTCACCAGATAGCGGGCGTCGAGGAACCTCAGCTCCACGCCGTCCGGCCCGCTCCGCAGTGCACCTCCGGCGCGCTGAGCCTGCACCGCCAGGTCGGTCTCCTCCAGGGCGGCCAGGAGGGCGCGCAGCGCCTGCTCGCTCGAGGCCGGCCGCCGGCCTTCACCCTCGTCGCGTCCCTCGTTCAGTCGAGCCTCCATCTGCAGGAGGCGCTCCGCGGCCAGGTGCGGACAGGATGCCAGCGGGTACGCCTCCAGGTACGCCGCCGAGGCGAAGGCGAAGCAGGAGGCCTTGCCGCAGTCCCCACAGTTGGTGCGCGGCAGGTCCTTGTAGATGTCGATGACCTTGTAGCTCATGGATCCTCGTCGATCGATCGTGTCACCGCTGACCGGGCGCGGCTGGGTCGCGTGCCGCGAGCGCCGTCAAGGCACGGAGCCGCACCCGCGTCGGCCGCACCACGGGGCGCCGCTGGTCTCCGTTCCTCCGTCCCACCAGCAGCCGTTCATCCGACCTGCTTCCCCTGGCCGGCCTCATGGTCGATGTCGACCTCCACGTAGATCAGCCGGACATCGGGGTGCCGCGCCCGGATCTCCGCCTCGAGCCTGTCCACGGTCAGGGCCGCCTCGTCCGAGGAGATCCCCGGGTCGACCAGTACCTTGAGGTTGAGCAGGATGTCCTGGGGGCCCAGGTGCATGGTCAACGTCCGCACCACGCGCTGCACCCCGGGCTCCTGGCGGGCCACCTGGCGGATGGTCTCCAGCACCTCGGGTCCGGCGCTCTCTCCGACCAGCAGGCCTTTGCTCTCCACGGCCAGCCATACCGCCACGGCCGCCAGCAACACCCCGATGGTGACGGAGGCCGCGCCGTCGAAGGCCGGCTGCTCGAACCGGTGCCCCAGGAAGATGCCCACGAAGGCCACCCCCAGCCCGGCGAGCGCCGCGGAGTCCTCGAAGAGGACGGTGAAGAGGGCCGGATCCTTGCTCTCCCTGATGGTCCGCCAGACGCTCCTTCCCTGCCTCAAGGGAGAGAACTCCCCCCAGGCCACCCGGAAGGAGAGCGACTCGAACAGCGCGGCCAGGGCGAGGACGATGTAGCTGATGGTCGGGTTCTCCAGAGGGTTGGGATGCAGGAGGTGGAGGACCCCCTCGTAGAACGACATGCCGCCGCCCCCGGCGAACACGATGATCGCGACCACCAGGCTCCAGAAGTAGGCCTCACGGCCGTAGCCGAAGGGATGCTCCTCGTCCGCGGGGAGCGCGCTGCGCCGAATTCCCAAGAGCAGCAGCAGGCCGTTGCCGGTGTCCACCACCGAGTGGATCCCCTCCGACAGCATGGCCGAGCTCCCAGTCAGCGCGGCCGCGACGAACTTCGTGACCGCGATGGCCAAGTTGCCCAGAACGGCCGCTATCGCCGCCTTCTTGGAGGATGAGTCGGACATCGCGTCCTCAGCCTATCGCATGGAGCGCCCGCGGCCGAAGAAGGGACGGGGGTCGGTCTGGATCGCTCCGGGCGGCACCGCGGGGTGTCGCCCAAGCGGACTCCCGGTTATCCTGCCCAGGGTACGGTCTCGCAACTTCGACACGAGGAGACGCGCATCGCCGACACGGCCGACCACCACAGCGCCCCGCCGCCGTTCCAGGCGACGAGCGACGCCATCATCGCCCGGGTCTTCTTCTGGGCGATCCCGCGCCGCGTGCGGCCCAATCACCTCACCATGATCCGCTTTGCGCTACTGGTTCCGCTGGTCTGGCTGCTCCTGACGGAGCACCGGCGCCTGGCACTGGTGGTGTTCGTCGTCGGCGCCATCACCGACTTCCTGGACGGCGCCATGGCCCGTCGGCGCGACCAGATCACCAACGTGGGCATCGTCATCGACCCCATCGCGGATAAGTTGCTGATCGGTCTGACACTGGGACTCCTGGGATGGCAGTACCTGGTCATCAAGGTGATCGTGGTCGCGCTGGCGATCGAACTGATGGGAGTCGCCCTGGGCACGCTGCTCTGGCTGCGCGGCCCCCGCCGACCGCTGCCCGGAGCCAACGTCTTCGGGAAGATCAAGATGGTGCTGCAGAGCATCGGCGGCGCGCTCTTCCTGCTCGGAGCCTCGTTCGATGTCCAGGCTATGGTCGACGTGGCCCTGGTCCTGCTCTGGGCGGCCCTGGCCTTCGCCGCCCTCTCGGTCGTGCGCTTCGGCCATCTTGCCCGCACGTCGCCCCCACGCTGACGGGACCGCCTCAGGCCGCCCCGGTCTCGAGCCAGTGCCGGACGCCCGCCTCCACTCCGTCGGCGCCCGCCGGCACGACCCGGTGGAAACGCTCGGGGAGCGTCCCGAGCGCCACCAGGCGAGCGGGGATATCGTGTCCGGGCGCCAACCGCTGTACCTCCCGCAGCAGCTCGAGCCCGGACAGGGACGCCACCGAGTCGGGCAACGCCGCGCTGCAGGAGAGTCCGGACAGCGCCCGATAGACGTCCGCGCCGAACTTGGCCCAGTGCGCCGTCCCCACCACCAGTACCGGCGCACCGTCCCGCAAACGCTCGGCGACGCGCCAAGCCACCGCGGTGTGCGGGTCGAGCAGGTAGCCGTGGTCCTCGTGCACCCGCCAGATGGTGGCCAAGCTCTCGTCGTTGGAGACGTAGTCGCCGACGAAGTGCTCCTGCAGGCGACGGAAGCAGGAGGAGTCCGCCTGGAAACGCCCCTCGGTCGCCAGCTGCTCCATCCACCGCCGGATGCGTTCCGGGTCGGCGCAGACCTCGAAGAGGGCGCGCTCGAGGTTGGAGGAGATCAGGATGTCCATGGACGGCGAGGGCGTCTTCACGAAGGTGCGCTCGGCGACGTCGTAGGTGCCGGTGGCCAGGAAGTCGGCCAGGACGTTGTTCTCGTTGGAGGCGCAGAGCAGCCGGCGCAGCGGCACCCCGATCCGCTGCGCGTAGAAGGCAGCCAGGATGTTGCCGAAGTTCCCGGTGGGCACCGCCACATCCAGGCCCTCCCCGCCCGCCAGCCTGCCCGCCTTGACCAGGTCGGCGTACGCGCCGGCGTAGTAGACGATCTGCGGCAGCAACCGGCCCCAGTTGATGGAGTTGGCGGAGGAGAGCTCCACCCCGAACGCGCTCCGCAACTCGGCGTTGAAGGCGCTGTCGTTGAAGGCGGCCTTGACCGAGGACTGGCAATCGTCGAAGGTGCCCTGCATGCCGAACACGGCCACGTTGGCACCGTGTTGCGTGACCATCTGCTTCCGCTGGATGTCGGAGACCCCGTCGGCCGGATAGAAGACGGCGATGCGGGTGTGGTCGCGGTCGGCGAAGCCCTCCAGCGCGGCCTTGCCGGTGTCGCCCGAGGTGGCCACCAGGACCAGGTAGTCGAACATCGCCTCGCCGGCAGCCAGCCGCTCGGACACGGCCTCCGAGAAGACCAGGGGCATGCACTGCAAAGCCATGTCCTTGAACGCGGAGGTGGGACCGTGCCACAGTTCGAGCACGTGCATGCCCGGAGCCAGGGTGCGCACCGGTGCCACCGAGGGATGATCGAAGGCCGGACCGAAAGCCTGCCACATCAGCTCGTTCAGCCGGTCGTCGGGCAGATCGACGCCGAAGGCTCGGAACACGGCCGCCGCCCGCTCGGGATAGGGCCGATCGGCCAACGCGAGGATGGTGTCCAGGCCGAGCAGAGGCAACGATTCCGGGACGTAGAGGCCTCCGCCGGAGGCGATACCCTTGATCACCACATCCGTGAAGAGAGGATGGGACGGATCGAGGCCGCGGGTATCACGGTAGCGGATGTGGGCCATGCGCGCATGGTACCAAGGGGCACCCTGTCGGAGAAGACGGCTCACGGCGTGTGAGAGACTGAGCCGCACGTGCAGGGGTCGACGGGGGGAAGGCGGACACGGTGACGGACATGGGACCGCGCTTTGAGGACAAATGGGCCCGCCGGGCGTTCGACGAGGCCGTGCGCCTGCTCGCCACGAACACCACGCTAGACGCGCCCGCGGCGCGGGTGAAGCTGATCGAGACCTACCGGCGAGATGGAGCCGGACTTCGAGTACAAGAACATCGCGTTGCATCGCGCGGTGGACCGGCTGTTGGAAGAGTACGCGCTCACCGCCGAGGATGCCCGCCGGGTGCGCGAGTCCGTGCCCTGGTACCGGCGCCTCCTGGGTCTGCAGTAGGGAGGTGTCCGTGGCGATCAAGCTGCAGGAAGAGACGGAGAAGTACCTGCTCGGGTCCATCAAGCGCTTCTTCTCCGAGGAGCTCGAGCAGGACATCGGCGACCTGAAGGCCATGCTCGCCCTGGACTTCTTCGTCCGCGAGATAGGTCCCAGTGTGTACAACCAGGCGATCGCTGACGCCCAGACGTTCATGGCAGAGAAGGTGTCGGACATGAGCGACGCGCGCTACGAGATCGAGTTCGACTTCTGGAAGAAGCGATGACCTGGGTACCACGGTGAGCGTGACGCACCGAGAACCGCTGCATCGAGAGAGACGAGCGGCGAACGCTTAGCCGGTCGCCTCCGATGGGGAAGTCAAGGTGAGGGCCGCGCCCGCGAGCTTCTACCCCAAGAGGTGATCGAGATGCAGAAGCCAGTTCCCTTTCTCTGGTTCGATAATGAGGCCGATGAGGCGATCGAGTTCTACATCTCGGTCTTCAACTCGGCTCCCCATTCCAAGAACGACTCCAGGATCGTCTCGGTAGAGCGCTACCCCGAGGACAAGCAGATAGGCCCCGTGCCGGATATGGGCGGCAAGGTCCTGACGGCGATCTTCGAGCTGGCCGGCCAGCGGTTCATGGCCCTGGACGGCGGCCCGCTGTTCACGTTCACCGAAGCCGTCTCCTTCTACGTGGAGTGCGCCGACCAGGAGGAGGTCGATCACTTCTGGCAGAAGCTGTCGGCCGTCCCGGAGGCCGAGCAGTGCGGCTGGTTGAAGGACAAGTTCGGGCTTTCGTGGCAGATCGTCCCCAAGCAGCTGGGAGAGCTGCTCTCCGACCCGGACCGCGAGAGAGCCGGCCGAGTCATGGACGCCATGCTCCAGATGAAGAAGATCGACATAGAAGGGCTGCGGAAGGCCTACGACGGGGACTGACCCGCGCTTCCCGCGGGGTGTCGCTGCGCGTGGTTTCTGGGTAGATCAAGGGCGCAGAGAAGGCTCGGGGACCTCAAGGACCAGGAGCCTCCTGCCGAAGGAGGGGACATGATCCCGAACTACTTCCTCAGCGCCCTTGCCTTGGTGTTCGTCGGTGCCGGTGGGCTGGGGGCATCCGACATCGCCGTCCACTACGGCCAACCCTTACTCGCCGCCGGCTACGCCATAGGGGCCCTCGTCTTCCTCGGCACCGGCTTCATACGCTTGGTCCGCGCGCTCTAGACCCCATCGGGACGAAGGCCCTCCGGACGCACGAAGCCCCGCCGACACCGGCGGGGCTTCTTCATGTGCTCGCGACCCGGGAGCGACCGCGGGTCGCGGCGCACGCGGGACGGACTAGGCGGCCAGGATGGCCTTCAGGTCCTCGTCCGGCGTGGTGATGGGCTTGATGTCGAAGTTCTCCACCAGCACGTTCAGCACGTTGGGCGAGATGAACGCCGGCAGGGTCGGGCCGAGCCGGATGTCCTTGATGCCCAGGTGCAGCAGCGTCAGCAGGATGGCGACGGCCTTCTGCTCGTACCACGACAGCACCATGGAGAGCGGCAGGTCGTTGACGCCGACCCCGAAGGCCTCGGCAAGAGCCACGCGCGATCTTGACGGCCGAGTAGGCGTCGTTGCACTGGCCGACGTCCACCAGTCGCGGCATGCCGTCGATGGCGCCGAGGTCCTTGTCGAAGAAGCGGAACTTGCCGCAGGCGAGCGTGAGGATGACGGTGTCGGCCGGCGCCTTCTCCACGAGTTCGGTGTAGTAGTTGCGGCCCGGCTTCGCGCCGTCGCAGCCGCCGACCAGGAAGAAGTGCCGGATCTTGCCTTGCCCACGTAGTCCAGCAGGGTGTCGGCCACCCGGCCCAACGGATGGTCCTGCAAGATGGCGTTCCGACCGTAGCCGACCCAGACGGTGCCCTTGTCCTCATCCTCGGCGAAGCCCGGCATCTCCAGAGCCTTCTCGATCACGCGGCCGAACTTGCCGTTCTCCACGTGGACGGCTCCGGGCCAGCCCACCAATCCCGTGGTGAAGAGGCTGTCCATGTAGTTCTGGGGGTTCTGCAGGCAGTTGGTGGTCATCAGGATGGCGCCGGGGAACTCGGCGAACTCCTTGCGCTGGTTCTGCCAGGCCGTCCCGTAGTGGCCGTAGAAGTGGGGATACTTCTTGAGCTTCGGGTAGCCGTGGGTGGGCAGCATCTCGCCGTGGGTGTAGACGTCGATGCCCTTGCCCTCGGTCTGCTGCAGCAGGTCTTCCAGGTCCTTCAGGTCGTGGCCGGAGACCAGGATGGCCTTGCCCTTCTTGTGACCCAGGGGCACCTCCGTGGGCACCGGGTGCCCGTAGGCCCCGGTGTTGCCGGCGTCGAGCAGCTCCATCGCCCGCAGGTTGATCTCGCCGGTCTTCAGCGCGAGGCCCACCCAGTCGCCGAGCTCGAGGCTCTTGTCGTACAACTTCGCCAGCGTGTCCTGGATGAACGTGTAGACGCGCGACGTCCTCTTGACCCAGGATGGCGGCGTGATCGGCGTAGGCGGCGACGCCCCGCATGCCGTAGAGCGCGGTCTCCTGCAGGCTGCGCACGTCCTCGTCGCGGTCCCAGTCGATGGGGAGCCGTACCTTGCGGCCCTCGGCCACCAGCTCGTCCAGAGTGGCGGGCGGCTGCCAGCTGAGCGCCGGGTCGTCGACCGTGCACCGACCCGCCCTTTGCCTCGAGTCGACTCGCGAAGCCGGTCCCGGTAGGCGACGGCCTGACGGATCAAGGGTCGAAACGCTCAGGATCGAAGTTGACGTTCGTCAGCGTCGAGAACAGGGCTTCGGTGGTGAAGCGGTCGGCGGCTCGCGTCCTCGATGCCCGCCGCGCGGGCGGCGACGGCCGCGTGGGCCATGCCGCGCAGAGCGAAGGTCAGGAGGTCCTGCAGCGCCGCCACCTCGGGCGACTTGCCGCACACCCCGACGGTCGTACACGCCTCGCCGATGCCGGGTCTGCTCGCACTGATGACAGAACATCTGCAACTGGTCGTCCATGAACGCCTCCGGTCAATTCGGGTTCAACTCCGCTCCGCCGGGCATCCCGCTCGGTCGAGTATATAAACCCTATCTCAACAGTGCAATAGGGAAAAACAAGGCCGTGCCGTTCAGTCGACGGCGTCCCGCACCGTTTCGAGCTGCCCCGCCGAGCCGAGCTTCTCGTTCTTGTGGGCGATGAAGGCGGCGTACTCACCCATGAAGACCTTACCGGGGTCGCGCAGGTCGAACTTCTCCGGATGGTCTCGGAAGAACTCGCGGTGCACCCGTGTCCAGACCAGACGCCCGTCGGTATCGATGTTGACCTTGGTGACCCCCA
This sequence comes from uncultured Actinomycetota bacterium, assembly GCA_963796315.1. Taxonomy (GTDB): domain Bacteria; phylum Actinomycetota; class Thermoleophilia; order RBG-16-64-13; family RBG-16-64-13; genus CAWCLH01. The sequence goes on along the minus strand of CAWCLH010000019.1, from coordinate 126,736 downwards.
GGGTGGAGGCGCGGGCGAACTCGTTCTCGTCGACCCCCTTGGCTCCCTTCAGGGCGCCGCCGGCCTCGTTGATGCGCTTGACCTCCTCCTGCGGCACGGAGGACGAGCCGTGCATGACCAGAGGGAAGCCCGGCAGCCGTTGCTGGATCTGCTCCAGAACGTTGAAGTGCAGGCCCTGCGAGCCGCTGAACTTGTAGGCGCCGTGGCTGGTCCCGATGGCGACGGCAAGGCTGTCGCAGCCGGACCGCTCGACGAACTCCTTCGCCTGAGCCGGATCGGTCAGATGGGCCTCCTCCTCGGAGACCTGCACATGCTCTTCCACCCCGCCCAGCTGACCGAGCTCTGCCTCGACCACGATGCCGCGCGAGTGGGCCAGATCGACGATCTCTTTGGTGATGCGGATGTTCTCGTCGAACGGTTCGCCCGAAGCATCGATCATGACCGAGGAGTAGAAGCCGCTCTCGATGCAGTCGACGCAGGCGTCGTAGTCGCCGTGGTCCAGGTGGACGGCGAAGATGGCCGTGGGGAACACCTCGTCCGCCGCGCGGATGATCCCCTCCAGCATCCGCTTGTCGGTGTACGACCGAGCGCCTTTCGAGATCTGGATGATGAACGGAGCCTGGGAGTCCAGGTTGCCTCGGAAGAGGCCCATGCACTGCTCCAGGTTGTTGATGTTGTAGGCGCCCACCGCGTACTTGCCGTAGGCGAGCTCGAAGAGCTTCTTCGTGGTCACGATCATGTGCCGCTCCTTTGCCTGCGTCCGATCACGCCTCCTTTCTAACCATACCAGCCGCATCCGGCCCAACGGGCGATCAGGCCACCATCTTGCGGCTGACCCATCCCCCCACTCCGGGCAGACGCTGGCTGAAGTCGACGATGCCCTGCTGCACCGCCCTCCCTTCATCCTGCTTCCTCAGCACGAAGAAGGTGCCGATCACGCCCGCCAGCAGCGCGATCCGAAGGACGGTCGACTTCACCAGAAGGAACAGGATGCCTATGCCGAGGCCGACGGCGCCCCGGACACTGACTGCTTTCGAGAGATTCATCAATAACCTCCAGGCATGCGCGAACGTTACGCTGGTTGGGACATACGGTAGAGATTCCCCACCCCTCTCGCCGATAACCCCCAGGGGAGCCGGTCCGCCAAGACCCGTGGACGCGGGCCGTGCTGGGGGGGCCTGAATTGGGTAGCTTGTGAAGTAAAGACGCGCCCGCTCAGAGATCAGCGATCTGGACGGGCGGCACGGTCAGGGGGGCCGCCGATGCGGAGATCGATCAGGCTGGCGATAGGGATAGGCTTCTCTCTGGCGTTGGTCACGCTCCTGCTTGCGGTGCTCTCCGTCAGGTGGTATCAGCCTGCCGTCGTCGCCAGGTCGGCCGACGAACGGGCTTCGTCGCGGAACGCGCGGACCGGGCAAGACGCCGATTGGAGCCCGACCGCCCCGTTCGCCGTCCAGACCACGACGACGCAGCACGACGGTCGGCGACAGGCTGCCGGGGTCTCGGACGGAGACCTGCCCTACGCCGTGACCGGGAGGGTCCTGGACGCCGGCGGTCGAGCAGTCGTGGGATTGCGTCTGGAGCTCTGGGCCCGCGACGGCAGCCGGCGGCTGACCTTCGCCCGCATCACCACCGGCCCGAGCGGCACCTTCCACGCCGTCGCGTCCGCCCCCGTGACACGCCTTCGGCTCGCGAGCGGGGTCACCATCCCCGGCAGCATCGGCGCCTGGCCCGATCCGCAGGGAGTCGTGGTGATGGCCGGCACGGGGTCGCAGACGAGTCCGGTGGTCATCCAACTGCTGTCCCGCGCCTCACGCCCGGCGCCGCCGGCCACCACGCCGACATCGCTGGCTCCCCCCTTGACCATCCCGTCCTCGCCGCCCACTTCGCTGGCCCCGCCTCTCACGCTCCCGTCGTCGACGACGACAGTCCGGCCGAGCACGACGGCACCCCCGCCCACCACGACCTCGACCGCCGCGCCCACGACGGCCCCGCAGACGACCAGCACGCAGCCGCCCACGACCACCACCGCGCGACAGACCACCACCACGGTGGGGACGACGACCACGACCACCGTGCCGCCGCCCGCCACGTCGGTGGCGTCCGGCTAGCCGGGGCTGTCGGTCCGGGGCCCGCTCTTCATCCCCCTCAGCCGGTCGAGGATGGCTCGCTCACGCTCGGCTTCGGCCTCACTGCGGGTGGTCTCCAGCAGCGCCGACAACACGTCCCGCAGGCTGATCACGCCCACCAGTCGGCCGCCGGCGTCCAGCACGGCGAGGTGGCGCACGCCGCGGCGCTCCATCGACTCCATCGCGACCGACACCGCGTCCTCGGGACGGCAGGACACGATCGACTCGGACATCACCTCGCTGACGTGCAGCTCTCCGACGGACCGGCCAGGTATGGCCACCGCCCGGCTGACATCCCTCTCGGAGAGCATGCCCACCAGATGGTCGCCGTCGGTGATGGGCAGGATCCCGATGTCCTGCTCGGCCATCAGCCCCGCGGCCGCATCCAACCGCTGCTGGGGCCACCCCGTGACCAGTCGGTCGATCTTGTTGCTCAAGAGGTCGCTGACCTTCATGTCGATCCCCCCCGTGACGGCGTGGCCCTCACTCTTCCTCCTCCAGCAGATGCTCGACAAGGCCGTCCTGGACCAGGTGAGGCAGGGTGATCTGGCCTCGTTGCCGGTTCGCCCGATTCCAGGAGGCCACGATCTCCATGGCCGGAGCGTTGCGGGCCCAGCTGCGGCGGGCCAGCCCGCCCACGACGTCCCACTCCAAGGCTGAACGGATGATGCCGTCGACGCGCTCCGAGCCGTCCAGCACCAAGCCGAAGCCCCCGTTGACGGCCTTGCCCACACCGACGCCGCCCCCGTTGGACAGGACCACCAGCGTCATGCCCCGGACCGCGTCCCCGACCCAGGAGTGGTGGGCCATCTCCGACATGAAGCGGCTGCCGTCGTAGATGTTGGCCGTCTCCCGGTACGGCGAGTCGGTGCCGGAGACGTCGTGGTGGTCGCGGCCGAGCATGATGGGCCCCACCTCTCCCTGCCGCACCATCTCGTTGAAGCGCAGGGCGATGCGCACGCGCCCCTCGGCGTCGGAGTACAGGATCCTCGCCTGCGAGCCCACCACCAACCGATGCTTGTCCGCGTCGCGGATCCAGATGTAGTTGTCGCGGTCCTGCCCCCGCCGCTGGGGGTCGATGCACTCCATGGCCGCCGCGTCGGTCTTCCGAGGTCCTCGGGCCGCCCGCTGGCGCAGATCCAGCGGAACGGGCCGTAGCCCAAGTCGAAGCAGAGGGGCCCCATGATGTGCTCCACGTAGGAGGGGAAGACGAACCCCTCCCGCGTGTCCACCCCGTTGGCGGCCACCGCCGTCACCCCCGCCTCGAAGACGGCCTTGAGGAAGGCGTTGCCGTAGTCCCAGAAATGGGTCCCGCGGGCGGCCATGACCTGGATCAGCTCGAACTGCCGACGGAGCGAGGCGTCGACCCGCCGGGCGAACTCCGGTGGGTCCTGGACCAGCAGGGCCCGCGCCTCCTCCAAGTCGGTGCCCTGGGGGATGTAGCCACCCTCATAGGCCGCGTGACAGGAGGTCTGGTCGCTGGCGAGCTCCACCGGTACGTCGTGGGCGGCCACGTACTCCCAGAGGTCCACCACGTTGCCGTGATACGCGATGGACAAGGGGGCTTTGCGCGCCCGGGCCTCGTCCGCCCAGGCGAAGACCTCCGGCAGGTCGCCGGAGGCTCGGGCCACCCAGCCCTGGTCCAACCGGGTCTGGATGCGCGACCAGTCGACCTCGGCGGTGACGCTCACCGCGCCCGCGATGTCGGCGGCCTTGGGCTGGGCGCCGCTCATGCCCCCCAGCCCCGAGCTCAGGTACAGGCGGCCGGCCAGGTCCTCCCGGTCGGGGATGCCCAGGTAGAGGCGGCCGGCGTTCAACAGGGTGAGGTAGGTGCCGTGCACGATGCCCTGCGGGCCGATGTACATCCAGCCGCCCGCCGTCATCTGCCCGTAGTTGGCCGCGCCCATCTGCGCCGCATGGTGGAAGTCGGCGGCGTTGTCGAGCTTCGCCCACCATCAGACCGTTGGTGCTGATCACCCGGGGAGCGTCGCGATGGGTGGGAAAGAGGCCCACTGGATGCCCGGAGGCCACCACCAGGGTCTGCTCCTCGGTCATCTCCTCCAAGTAGCGGGTGACCAGCCGGTACTGCAGCCAGTTCTGGAAGACCTGGCCGGTCTCGCCGTAGGTGACCAGCTCGTAGGGGTAGAGCGCCACCGCGAAGTCCAGGTTGTTGTCGATGTTCAGCCGCAGCGCGCGGGCCTCGAGGATGCCCCGGTACTGGTCGACCGGCCGGGCGACGATGCGTGCCCGGCGGACGGTACCGGTAGGCGTAGATGCGGCCGTAGGTCCCTGAGCTCGGCCAGGAACTCCGGCGCCAGGGCCTCGTGGAGCTCCGGCGGCACGTACCGCAGCGCGTTCTTGACCGCGGTGACGGTGTCCGGCCCGCTGAGCGTGTAGCCCCGGGAAGGAGCGCGGCGGATGCCGGGCTCGAAGGTACGGCTCCGGGGGAAGCTCCGCGGGTAAGGCCACCGTCGGCCGCGAGGTTCCTTTTGCGTGCTCATCTTCCTCCCGTCCGGGCGGGTGCGGCCCACTCCTATCCCAGCAGGCGGGTCTCGATGATCTGCTCGGTGGTGAAGTCGTGGAGCTGCAGGTAGTGGCGGAGGGTCTCCTCGAAGGCCGCCAGCGGGGCGAGACCGATCAGTTCGCAGCCCACGATCGGCGCCCCGTGGCGAGCGGCCTCCGACCTGATCGTCTCCACCACACGGTGGATGGGGGTCTGCCGGTAGTCCACCATGTTCATGGAGACCTGCACCTGGCCTCGGTCCTCCAGCGCCAGGCCCATGGCCTTGATGTTGCGATAGCCCCCGCGGATGAAGCGGACGGCGTCGGCGATGCGCTCCGCCACCGCGACGTCGGCCGTCCCCAGGTTGACGTTGAAGGCGACCAGAGGGAAGCGCACGCCGACCGCCGTCGCGCCCGATCGGGGATTCGGTTGCCGGGGACCGGCATCCGGTTCCCATCCCGGCGTCCTCATCTTCTCGCCCAGGCCCTCGTACTCGCCGCGGCGGACATCGGCCAGGTCGACCCGCTCCGGCTTCGAGGCGGCGTCGCCGTAGTAGTAGACGGGCACGCCCATCTCGCCGATGGCCTGACCCAGGGCCTTGGCGTAGGTCACCGCCTCCTCGGTCGTGAGCTCGCCCAGCGGCACGAAGGGGATCACGTCGACCGCTCCCATGCGGGGATGACCGCCGTGATGGGTAGCCAGGTCGATCTCGGCGAAGGCCCGCTCGCAGAGTGCCAGGGTGGCGTCGACCACCGCCTGCGGCGGACCCAGGTAGGTGATCACCGTCCGGTTGTGGTCGGCGTCGGGCAAGTAGTCCAGCAGCGTGACCCCCGGCGCCCGGCGGACCGCCTCCACGATCCGCTCCACCTTCTCGAGGTCTCGGCCTTCGCTGATGTTCGGGACGCACTCCACCAGTCTCATGCCTCAAGCTCCTCTCGCTCCAGCACGACGAGGCCGTCCTTGATGACCAGGGCCACCGGGTCGATGCCCCAGTGGTAGGGCAGGGTCAGATGGTCGGTGGTGTCCAGGATCAGGAGGTCGGCCCGCTTCCCCACCTCCAGGCTACCCACCTCGTCCGCCAGACCCACCGCCCGGGCGGCGTTCAGCGTGAGGGCCAGCACCACCTCCGTCGCGGTCATCTTCATCTGCGTGGAGGCGATGGTACCCATGAGGAACAGGTTCTCGCTGTAGCAGGTGCCCGGGTTGAGGTCGGTGGAGAGGGCCACGGGCACCCCGGCCTCCAGCAGGCGGCGGGCGGGGGCGTAGTCGTGCAGCCCCAGGGTGAAGACCGCGCCCGGCAGGAGCACCGCGGTCACGCCCGCCGCCGCCAAGCGCGGCGATCCCGGCGTCGCCGACCCGGTCCAGGTGGTCGGCCGAGGCGGCGCCGAGCTCGGCCGCGAGCTCGGCGCCGCCGCCGGCCGTCAGCTGGTCGGCGTGCAGCTTGGGCCTGAGCCCGTGCTCGAGGCCCGCCTCGAGCACCCGCCGGGCCTGGCCCAGGTCGAAGGCGCCCTCCTCGCACGAAGACGTCGCAGAAGCGGGCCAGCCCGGCCTCGGCCGCCCGCGGGACCATCTCCGTCGCCACCAGGTCAACGTACGCGTCGCGTCGATCGGCGTACTCGAGAGGCACCGTGTGTGCCCCCAACAGCGTGGGCACGAGGGTCTGCGGGACCGGCGGCGGCGAGGTCGCGGCAGACCTCCAGGATCCGCAGCTCGTCGGCGACCGTCAGTCCGTACCCCGATTTCACCTCGACCGTCGTCACCCCGTACGCCAGCAGCCGCCGCAAGTGTCGGCGGCCCTGCTCGAACAGCTCCTCGCGGCTGGCCGCCCGCGTGGCCCGCACGGTGCTCAGGATGCCGCCTCCGGCCGCCGCGATCTCCAAGTAGCTCGCTCCCGCCACTCTCAACTGGAACTCCAGCGCCCGCTCGCCTGCGAAGATCGCGTGCGTGTGCGCCTCCACCAGGCCGGGCATCACCACCCGGCCGCACGCGTCGATCACTGCAGTCTCCCGGACCCAGATCCACCGCGCGCCCCAGCTCGGCGTCCGGTCCCACCCAGGCGATGCGTCCCTCCGAGACGGCGACCGCCCCGTCGTCCACCACGCCCAGGTCCGGCGTCGGGGCGGCCGCCGAAGCGGCGGCGCAGGTCACCAACTGGCCGGCGTGGCGGACCACCAGGTCGGGTGGCGAAGAGAGTGGCCGGTCCCTCGTTCACGGGCGCACCATCTCCAACGGACCGGCCACGTCTTCGACTGCCCGCAAGGATCGATCCGTCCAGCACCAGACGGGCCACCATCTCGATATCGGGCGTCTGGGGCCGGTCGCCCTCCAGCGGCGGGACGTGGGCCCGGATCGCCCCGAGAGCCGCTTCGACCCCCCGGCCCGGCCGCAGACCGGGGATGAACTCCAGCGCCTGGGCCGCGCAGAGCAGCTCGACGGCCACGACGACCAGGCTGTTCTGACAGACGTCGTCCAACTTGCGGGCGGCGTACGCCCCCATGCTGACGTAGTCCTCCTTGTTGGCAGACGTCGGGATGGAATCCACCGAGGCCGGGTGGGCCAACGTCTTGTTCTCGCTGACCAGCGCCGCCGCGGTCACCTGCGCGATCATCAGCCCGGAGTGAAGGCCGCCGTGGCGGGTCAGGAACGCGGGCAGATGGTCGGAGGTGGCCGGGTCGAGCATGTACTCCACCCGCCGCTCGGAGATGCCGGCCGTGTGGGTCATGGCGATGCTCGCGAAGTCCATGGCCTGCGAGATGGGCTGCCCGTGGAAGTTGCCGCCCGAGATGACGCGATCCTCCTCAGGGAAGACCAGCGGGTTGTCGGTGGCGGCGTTGACCTCCACCTCGAGCACTCCCCGGACGAAGCCCAGGGCGTCCTTCGCCGCGCCGTGCACCTGCGGGGCGCACCGCAGCGAGTAGGCGTCCTGCACCTTCTTGTCGCTGGCCGGGTCGCGATGGGCCGGCAGGATCTCGCTGCCGTCCAGCAGGCGCATGAGGTTGCGGGAGGTGGCCAGCTGCCCCGGATGCGGCCGCACGCGCGTGCGTCAGGGGCCAGGTAGGCGGCATCCGTGCCCCGCAGTGCCTCCAACGTCATGGCGCAGGCCACGTCCGCACACTTGGCGATGGTCTCCGCCTTGAAGAGGGCGAGCACCCCGATCCCCGTCATGAACTGCGTCCCGTTGATCAGGGCGAGGCCCTCCTTGGCCTGCAGGACGAGCGGCTCGACCCCCACCGCCTCGAGCGCCTCGCCCCCCGGGCAGTCGCCGCCCCTCGTAGAAGGCCTCGCCTTCCCCGATCAGGACCGCCGCCAGGTGGGCCAGCGGCGCCAGGTCGCCGGAGGCGCCGACCGAGCCGCGGGTGGGGACGACCGGCAGGACGCCTCGATTGAGCAGCTCCACCAACAGTCTCCAACACCCGATACCGCACCCCCGAGTAACCCTTGGCCAGGACGTTGGCGCGCAGGAGCATCAGCATGCGGGTCTTCTCCTCGTCCAGCACCGCGCCCACCCCGCAACAATGGCTGCGGACCAGGTTCCGCTGCAGCTCGAGGACGTCCGCACCGGCGATGCTGACGTCGCTGAACCTGCCGAACCCGGTGGTGATGCCGTAGACCACCCGCTCCTCGGCGATGATCCGGTCCACGTACGCGCGCGCCGCGTCCAGGCGGGATCGTACGCCGGGAGCGATCGCGACGGTCAGGCCCTCCTGAGCGACGCCGCGGGCCTCCTCCAGGGTCAGGTGGGCCCCGTCGATGGTGATCGTGCTCGGCGACATCACGTTCCCGTTCCTCATCCGTCCTCGTGCGGTGGCTCGCCGCCGCGCTCCGATCCCTGGCTCGGGGATGGGGTGGCCACGTTCTCCGCGTCCCCCCGCTCCCGTCGCCGGCGCCACCACCACGCGTCGGAGGGCGGTGATGGTTGCGAATGCAGCCATTCCGCGCCCGTGAGCTCGTAGCCGGCGCTGCCCAGGTCGGAGAACTCGTTCGCCAACAGGTCGCGGATGACGATCTGGATGGAGGCCGCTATCGGGATGGCGACGAGCGCCCCCACGATGCCTCCCAGGGCCGCCCCGATCAGCACCGAGACGAGCACCAGCAAGGGCGACATCTGCACGGTTCGGCCGTAGACCAGCGGCTGGATGACGTGATTCTCGATCTGCTGGTAGACGAGGAAGAAGGCCAGCATGATCAAGGCGGCCACCCAGGAATCGAAGAGGGCGACCAGGATCACGATGATCGCGCCCAGCGTCGCGCCCACCAGCGGGACCAGGTCAAGAAGCGCCACCAGTATGGCCAACGGCACCACGAAGGGCACCCCGACGATGAGCATGGCCACCCCGGCCACGACCCCGGCGAGCAGGCTGGTCGCCACGTTTCCCGTCACGTACCCGGTGACCGCCTTGTACATCTGGCCGCCCAGATCGGCAATCCGCTGGCGCCGACGGGCCGGCTGGGTGCTCAGGAACAGCGCGACCCAGGTGGGGCCCTCCAGGAGCATGAACACGGTCAGGCCGAGGATGGTGACCGTGGCCGCGAGGCTGGCGAAGACGCCCTTGGCCACGCCCAAGAGCGAGAGGCCGGCGCCGGAGAGGCTGCGGAGCAGTCGTTCCTGCTGCGCGGCCACGTCGGTGGGAATGTTGAGACGGTGGAAGAGCGTGGCGATCCAGGGCACCTTCTGCACCGTCTCGGTGTACTTGCCCAGGTTGTCGATCAACGACTGGCTCTGACTGACCAGCGTCGGGATGAACGCCGCCCCCAGCAACAGCACGACGATCACCGCGATGCCGAACACCAGGAAGACCGACGCCACCCGACCCTTGGTCGGCACCCGCTTCACCGCCGGACTCAGCGCCACGGCCAGGAAGAAGGCGATGCCTATCCAGACGAGCTGGGTCCGCGCCTGCCAAGCCAGCAGGAGCAGAGCGACGTAAGCACTCGCCACGAACAGGACGCGAAGGACCGTGCGGCTGCTCGGATTCACGGGCACCTCGAGGGTCGGATCTTCGGGATAGAGCACGGACCGAACACTGGGAGCTATCCCAGCCTATCCCACGTCGCAAACCGTGCGGACACGAGGCGGCGGGTCAGACGGCGCTCCTACGCCCCCAAGGAGGCGCCGGGCGGTCGTCCGCCGGGTGGCTCGAGGTGGTCGTCGTCGGCAGGCTCTGCCGGTCGGACGCACGCCGCCTGGTCGAAATAGTCGTACACCCCCCGGCGGTACGAGTGGTCCAGGCCGTCTTCCTCCCGCTTGATTGTGGGCGATTCCTCCACGCAGGCTTTGGGCAGGTTGAGGATGACCCCGTTCGCCTCGGGCTTCTGGGAGAAGAGCAGCCACGGCACCGGATGGAGGCGCTTGACGAGGCCCAGGCGGGCCGGAACGGCGATGATGCCGAAGAGGGGTAGGCCGTCGGACGGATCGACCAACACCTGGTGCAGCACGCCGATCTCCTCCCCGGCCCAGGTACGGACCGGGCGGCCCTTCAAGCCCTGCACGGCGGATTCGTCATGCATCAGATGCCATCACCTCCAAATTGCTGCATGTCCTCTCTTTCCCGCTGGAGCAGGGAAATAACCGAGACCACCGAGGCCCAGGCGGGCACTGGGCCCTTCGCCGATCGGGTACGCTGATGGCATGAGACCAGTCCCGAGACCACGTCTGGCCGATCTCCCGCTGATGGAGTTCCCCGACCGCGCCGCGTGGCGCTCCTGGCTCCAGGCCCACCACGGCACCTCGTCGGGCATCTGGCTGGCGGTGGGAAAGAAGGGCAACGCCCGCACCGCGCTGCTCTACGAACCGGCCGTCGAGGAGGCCCTGTGCTTCGGCTGGATCGACAGTACCGTCAACCGCCTTGACGCCGAACGCTTCAAACAACTCTTCACGCCACGCCGGCGGGGCAGCATCTGGTCCGTCTCCAACAAGGCCCGCGTCGAGCGGCTCACCGCAGCCGGCCTCATGACCCCCGCGGGACTCGCCGCCGTCGAGGCCGCCAGGGCGGACGGCTCCTGGTCTTTGATCGACCAGTTGGACGCGCTCGTCATCCCGGCCGACCTGGCCGACGCCCTGCGCGGGGCCGGCCCCACACTCCCGGCCGCGTTCGACGCCCTGACGGAGTCGCAACGAAAACAGCTGCTCTACCGCATCCTCACGGCAAAGCGCGACGAGACCCGGGCCAAGCGCATCGCCGAGATGGTGAGCGCCCTGAGCGCAGGACGCTCTCCGCTCGCGTGACTCGAAGGACCGGGCCGAGAAGGTTCAGCGACCGACCAGTTCGGCGAGCTTCAGCACGGTGTTCCAATTGCGCGCCGTGCCGCAGGTGCCCAGCGTCTTCTCGATCACGGCAGCGGTCAGCTTCGAACGACCGATGCCGTCCGGATACACCAGGTAGAGCTGCCGGTCCTTCGCCCGCACCCGCTCTCGGCCGGTGATCGCCTCCTGAAGCGCGGCCACCGCCCGGCCGTCGGGTGCCTCTCTCAGCGACCATGACCAACAGGTGACTCGGGTCGCTCTCGGCCTCCTCCGGGAACGGGTTGGAGGCGACGATGGCATCCCACTCGGCCGCGGTACGGACGAAGAACAGGGTGTCCAGACCCAGCCGGCGCTTCGCCTCTGCCTCGAGCAGTCGCTCGAGTTCACCGGCCGAGCGGTCGGCGGCGGCGAAGAGGAGGTTCCCGCTGCGCAGAACGGTCTGAGGCTCGTCCAGCCCCAGATCGCTCAGCAGCCCCCGCAGCGTTGGCATACCCACCTTGTTGTGCCCGCCCAGGTTGATCGCCCGCAGGAGAGCCACGTACCGGGTGTCGCTTCGGGAGCTCACCCGACGGTGACGGTCACCATGGACACGGACCCGCCGTCCACCCCTTCCACGGGGAAGTCGACCGCTTCCCCAGCCCGCCGCAGGCCGAGCACGTAGAGCAGGGGCAGGTAGTGATCCGGCGTGGGCACGGACAGCAGGGCGTCCCTCCCCAAGGACTCATAGTCGACCAAGGGTCCGTCCTCCCCCTCGAGGAGGAGCTCCCGGGCCCGAGCTTCGAAACGCACCGCCCAGTCGAACGGCTCGACCCCGTGCCCGCCCCACGCATAGGTGTGGAGATTGTGGACCAGGTTGCCGCTCCCCAGCACCAGCACTCCCTCCTCGCGCAAGGGCGCCAGGCGCTGGGCGAGCTCGTAGTGGAACTGCGGCGGCTGCGTCTCGTCGATGCTGAGCTGGACCACCGGTACGTCAGCCGCGGGAAGAACGTGGCGGAGGACCGCCCAGGTACCGTGGTCGAGGCCCCAGTGCTGCTGGTCACTCAGCACCTGGGTGGGCGACAGCAACTCCTCAACGCGCCTGGCCAGCGCCGGATCGCCCGGTGCCGGGTACTGCACGTCGTATAACTCCCGGGGGAAGCCGCCGAAGTCGTGGATGGTGCGCGGTTGCGCCATGGTGGTGACGGCAGTCGCCGGGATGTACCAGTGCGCGGACACTGCCAGCACCGCGCGCGGTCGAGGCAGTCTCCGGCCGATCTCAGCCCATCCCTCGGTGTACGGGTTGCGAGACACGGCGTTCATCGGGTTCCCATGCCCGAAGAATATGGTCGGCATCAGAGTGGCCACGCGTGTTCACCTCGTCTTTCAAGTGGTCAGCACCACTGCCGTTGATGTTCCAAGCTCAAGGACTTCGGTACACCGCTTCGACGACCGGACCGGCCAGCCACCAGCGTCTGGCGGGGCCCGACAGGAGCTCGAGACCGAGCCGCTCAGTCAGCGCCAGAAGTTCGTCCACGTCGAGTGTCCCGTAGTACAGAGGCTCGCGGACGGCGAGCCGCGCGCCTTCACGCAGCCTCCCCATCAGGATGGCCAGGATGTCACCACGGGTGACCCGCGGGAGATCGTGCAGGACGTAATGCACGTGCACTAGATCGTACGCCGCTCGGTCGACCTGCTCGGGCGAGCCCAGGTGGAAGCTCACCCATTCCAGGTCCGACAGCTCTCGACGCGCGAGCTCGAGCCAACGCGTCGAGACGTCCAGACACGTCACATGACCGGTCGGACCGACGGCCAGCGCCAATCGACGCGAGAGCTGCCCGGAGCCCGAACCGAAGTCGAGCACCCTTTCTCCGCTTTGGATCCCGAGCCTCCCCACCCAGCCGCGCCAGAACGGCCTCAGCAGGGTGCGGCCGAGGAGGCGAGTGGTCAGGACGTCCAGCGTCCCCGGGTCCCCGACCGATCCTTCCATCCGATTACTCATACCCCGACTTGCGCCATCTCACCGCGACGACTTGGCCGCACCCACCCGGTCCATCAGGGCATCACGGCAATCGTCCCGCGCGTTTTTCGCCACAGCTGGAGGGGTATTTTCTTCTTTGACAGCAACCGCGCATCGGCGCCGTCTGCTGAGGGGTCTGGAGCACGAGGGTGCCCAGGCTATTGACATAGACGGAGGGAATCACATGGGTATCGGAGTGAGTCTTTTCTTCATCGCGGTCGGCGCGATCTTGCGCTGGGCCGTTTCCGCGTCGGTGCCCGGCGCGAACGTCCACACCATCGGCCTCATCTTGTTCGTCGTCGGCCTGGTCGGCCTCGCCCTCTCGTTTGTCCTGTGGTCATCCGTAGGCAGCTGGGTCCCCGGCCGCCGAGTGGCCACGCGCGAGACGGTCGTCGACGAGGAGCGGCACATCGACCGAGCAGCCTGACAGCATCCTTTCCGGTCAGGAACAAGAACAACGACGCAACGGACGCAAGAGCGGGGGCTTTCGAGCCCCCGCTCTTTGCGTCCGCGCTCTACCCCGCCGCTAGACGATCCGCTCTCCGGAATTGGGGCCGGCGCTCAAGTCCCACACGCTCTCGACGGCGATCTGAACGACCGACTTGACCGGCGGCAGACCTCGTCCCAGCCCTTCCACCGTCGCCGACACCTTGTCGAACAACGGCCCCTCGTCCACGAACGTGGCGACGCCCTTCACCTGCACGGCGACATCCTCGTCGGCTTCGTAGATGGCGACCGCAACCCGCTTGTTCTTCAGCAGATTGTCGCGGGTCTTCTTGGAGAAGATGTCCGCGAAGAACAGGTGCTCGTCGTCCAGCAGGGCTCCGCTCCCCTTGATGGCGATGTTGGGAGTCCCGTCCTCGGCGCTGGTGGCCACCCACACATTGTGCCCTTTGGCCATCAAGTCCTGTACGTTCTGAGGTAGCTTCGCCATGGTTCCTCCCGGCTCTCTCATGAGTGTTCTTGGACCGAATGGGCCCACATCAGAGTACGGCACCGATGACGAACGCGTTGTAGCGTTCGCTACGCCAGCGGGAACTGGGGCAGCACCAGGGTGTGACCCTGGCGGAGGATCTTGCCGGCCTGGGTAAGGCTCTTCATGGCCCGGGTGACGCTCACCCGATGGGCGCCGACCAGAAAGCCCAGCTCTTCGTGGGTGAGAGGGAAGCGGATGGCCACGCCCTCCCGGCGGACCACCCCGTGATCACGGGCGAACTGGAGGAGCACGACGTACAGGCGCTCTTCCAGGCTGGTCAGGGCCATGCTCTCGACGCGCTCGCTGAGCCCCGCGAGCCGAGTGCTCAGGTTACGGATGACCTGGAGGCCGATGGTCGGATGCTGCAGGACCAGCCGTTCGAACCCCTCGCGGGTCAGCCCACACAGCATGGTGTCCTCCATGCAGGTGGCGGTGACCGGGTAGCTCTCGTCGTCGTCGGTCAGCACGTTCAGGCCGATCAGGTCACCCGCCTGCCGGATGTCGAGGGTCACCTCGCTCCCTCCGCACAGCTTGCTGAGCTTCACCCGTCCGGCCTTGATCAGGAACATCAACCGGGCCGGTTCGCCCTTCAGGAAGACGAACTGCCCCTTCTCGTATCGGCCGCGCCAGGCGGAGGCCATCACGGAGTCGAGCTGTTCGGGCGAAAGGTCGCCGAACAGCCAGAGTCCACCCAGACAGGTCGATGCCGCCGACTCCGTCTCGCCGGCCAGGCGTGAGCACTCGCAGGTCGGGATCGGCGAGAGTCCCCGCGCCTGCCCCGGATCCGGAAGAGTAGCGACGGCTCGCCCCTTTCATCGCGGTCTGCCACTGGCAGTCGATCTGCGCGACCCACAGTCAGAAGAGGGGGAGTATCTCACGGTTGGCAGTGCATGCCGACTCGGTGTACCGTCTCCAGAATGATCGATCGGGACACGCTACGGCTGAAGTTGCGACACCTCCGAGGGGAGTCGGCCTTGGAGGACTGGAACTTCAGGGACGAGGGCACGCGTCGTGACCCAGACTGTGACGCCCCCGGCGTCCCTGCCGCCGTGTTGATCGGCCTTGTGGCGCATCCCGGGGGGCCTCATGTCATCCTGACCAAACGGACCGACCACCTGAGAGACCATGCCGGTCAGATCAGTCTCCCTGGGGGCCGGATCGAGCCGTTCGATGTGAGCCCTGAGGCGGCGGCCCTTCGCGAGACGTTCGAGGAGATCGGCCTCGCTCCCCACCGGATCGAGCTCCTGGGCATGCTCCTCCCCTACGACACCATCACCGGGTTTCGCATACTGCCCTTCGTCGGCTGGATCGAGCCTCCCGTCTCCTTCACCCCCGACCCCTTCGAGGTGGCCGATGTCTTCGAGGTGCCGCTGGAATTCCTGATCGACTCCGCCAACCACCGGCGGGACAGCCTGGTGGTCGAAGGACGGACCCGTGCATTCTACGTGCTGCCCTTCCCGGACCACCACATCTGGGGAGCCACCGCCGGCATCCTGGTGAACTTCGCACGGCTGCTCGCCCAGTGAGGCTCACCCCCCTCACCCGGTGAGGCTCACCCCTTGGCCTTCAGCTCGGCCAACCGGGCCTCGACCTCCGCGTCTCCGGCCTCGTCATCCAGGGCGGCAAACTGCGCATCGAGCGAAGAGGCGGCTAGCTCCGTCTCTCCGGCCACGCGCGCTTCTTCCCGGCGGATCTTCTCTTCGAAGCGGGAGACCTCGCTCGTCGGGTCGGTGAGGTCCACGCTCTTCAGGGCGTCGTGGACCTGCGTCTGGGCGCTCACCATCTTGGCCCGCGAGACCAACTCGTCCCGCTTCGTCTTCAGCTCGTCGAGCTTGCCGCGCATGCCCTCCAGGCCGGCCTTCAGCTTGGCCACGACCTCGGTCTGCTGGGCGATGGTGGGCTGGAGCTCTTTCGCGTCGTTCTCGGCGCCGATCTGCTTTCGCAGAGCGACCCGAGCCAGGTTCTCGAACTTGTCGGCGTCGGCGGTGGCGCCCGACGCCCGTAGCTCCTCCGCCTTCCTAGTGGCGGCCGCCGCCTTCGACCCCCACTCGGCCGCCGTCTCCCCCGATTCCTTCGCGTCCTCTTCCATCAGCCTCAGGTTGCCGATGGTCTGCGCGACCGCCCCTTCGGCCTCATCGATGTTGTTGGTGTAGTCGCGGATCATCTGGTCGAGCATCTTCTGGGGATCCTCCGACGAGTCCAGGATCGCGTTGATGTTGGCCTTGGCCATCTGCGTGATGCGGCCGAAGATCGACTGCTGGGCCATGTCCCTGCTCCTCTCCGTTCGATCGATCAAGCACACCGATGAGCTTACTCGACTAGAAACGGCCTCCTCCGCCGCGGCGGCCTCGGGTTCCGCGACCGCCGAAGCTGGCGGGGAAGAAGCCTCCGCCGCCCCGCCTACCCGACCCGCCGCCTCCGAACCCGCCACCCATGCCGCCCATGCCGCCTCCGCCGAGACCTCCGCCGCCAAAGAGCGTGTTGAGGAGGATGCCTCCCAGCAGGGCTCCGCCCAGGCCACCCCCGCGCCCCCCCATCTCCGGGGTTGCCGCCTCCGCGGAGGACGCGTCGGCTTGGGCCTGCTGCAGCGCCTGCTCGGCCAGTGAGTCGGCCGTGGCGGCATGCTGAAGGGCCGTCACCGGGTCGCGCTCGGAGAGGTCGACGGCGAGGTCCAGCCGATGCTCGGCCTCGGCCAGGCTGGTGCGGGCCGTCGCCCCCACCGCGCCGCGGCGGGTGGTGATGAAATCGTTGGCGGCGGCGATCTGCGACCGCGCGGCCAGGAGGGCCTGCTCGAGGGAGGCCTGTGCCCTCTTCCTCTGTTCATCGGCGGCCCGCACCCCCTGAAGCGCCTGTTCCAGCGCCAAGTCGGCCTGCTCCAAGCGCCGGAGGGCGGTCAGCGGGTCCCGACCCCCCTCGGCCGAGGCGGCGCCGGCCGCCTCGGCCAGTGCAGCTTCGGCGGCCGCCACCGGGCCACGCAGGGTATCCTCGTTCGCGTGCGAGCGCGCCTCGTTCAGGTCGCGCTGGGTCTCCGCGATGGCTGCTTCGATGCGACCGCCCGCCTCGGCGAGCTCGCCCCGCGTCCGCTCGACCCCGTCCAGGAGTCGGCCGGCCTGACCCAAGGCATCCTCCACCGCCTGAGCGGCAAGGACCGCCTCGCCCGAGTCACCGGCGGCCAAGTCGGCCTTCGCCCTCTCCGCATGCTCGCGCGCGAACACCAGGCGACTCGTGGCTTCCTCGATGTTGGCCTTGACCGTGACCAGAGCCTGAGGCGCGTAGGTCTTTTCCAGCTCGCCGACCATGGTCTGAGCCCGAGGTAGGCGTTCTTCCATCGCCTTCACGCGGGCTTCCAGACCGGCGACGACCTCGGGGGCCCGTTCCGCCAGCTTGCGAAGCTCGTCGAACCTTTCGGCCTGGGCATCCAGCCCGTCGCTGGCCGCATCCGTGCGCTTCAGGATCTCGATCAAGGTCCCCCGCTCAGCCGTCTCGTCGCCTCGGCTTGTTTCATCGAGGCTCTGCTGCAGACGGAAGGCCGCCTTGAGCTCGGCCTTCGCGGAGTCCAGCGCCGCCTGGAAGGGCGCCGTCGCCTCCTCGCCGAACTCGGCGACCGCGAAGCCGAGTTCTTGCTCGCTGGTCTTGACGGCGTCGTCGGTCTCCACCAACTGAAGGTTGGTCCGCCGGCGAAGCTCCTCGGTCGAGACCGAGGCGTAGGGATCGGCGGACTGCGGTGGCCCGGCCCCCTCCGCGGCGGGCACCTCTTCCGCCGTCTTCCTCCCACGCCCCCGCCGGAGGAGGACGTAGGCGATGACCGCGGCGGCGCCCACCAGGATCACCCAGGGGAGCCACGACCAGCCGCCCCCGCCGGACGCCGGTTGTCCCGGCTGTCCGGTGCTCGGCGTGACCGCCTGACCCCGCACGGCCTGGGCCAGCCCCCGAGCGCCGGCAATGACGGCGCCCGCCCAGTCCGCCCGCCCGAGCGCCGGCTCTATGTCCGCGCTGGCCACGGCGGCCAGCTGCTGGTCGGATAGCGGAAACTGCTGATCGACAGAGTAGGCGTAGGCTCGGTCGCCCGTCGCCACCACCAGCAGCATGTCGTTCAACCCCAGGTCGCTCAACCTGGCCGTCTCGTCCGCCCACTGCTGCGGGTCCTGACCGGAGAAGGAGTCGACGTACACCACCCACAGCTGCACCTTCTCCTGCTGCTGCAGGTCCTGAAGGGCCTGGCGCACCTCGGCCTCGCGCCCTGAGAGCGCGCCCACCTGATCGGTGATCTGCGAGTTCAGGCGAAATGGCGAGGCTGCGCGTGCGGGGACGGCGCCGAAAAGCGCGGCCAGGGTGATGGCCAGAAGGAGTACGAGGGCAACGGCAACGACGCGAGACGCGGCCACGGGTCTGATCACAAGCGGCGGCACCGGCTCTCCTTCCTCGACGGCGAAGGGCGAAGTCTCGGGCGGGGGGAAGAGTCAGAGCGTGTTGTGCCCCGCTTGGGCTCCCCCTAAGCCCGTCGGGTGGACTCGGCACAGGAGAACTCACAAGTCGAGCTGAACACCGACCTCGATCACCTGATTTGAAGGGATACCAAAATAGGCACTGGCGTCCATCGCGTTCTTCGACAGGAAGACGAAGAGATTCGAGCGCCAGCGGCTCATGGATCGGCCTCCCGCTGATCCCGAGCTTCTCCCGCCCGAGGAAGAAGCTGGCATCCTTCCTCTTGAGATTCAGCCCCTTGCAGTTAGCCAAGGTGAAGATCTGATCGATATTCGGTTGTTCCATGAAGCCATAGTGGGCAATAACGCGATGAAGCCCTGCACCGAGTTTCTCGACCTCGACCTTCTCGAAGCTCGGCACGCGCGGTACTTCATCGGTGTAGATGGTGAGGAACACCACGGAGGAATGCAGAATATTGTTGTGTTTCAAGTTCTGTACGAGGGCCGCTGGAACCGTTTCTGGGTTCCGGGTGAGAAAGACGGATACGCCCTTGATCCGCTGCGGCTGAGTCTCTTGCAGTAATTCCTTGAAGGTGTCGATATTCGGCGTCAGGGCCATCATCCTCGTACGCAAGATCTTACTGCCGTCCTTCCATGTTTCCATGAGAACGAAGATGATCGCCCCGATAGCCAACGGAAACCAGGCTCCATGCAAGACCTTGCCGATGTTGGCACCGAAGAACGCTATATCCACCACAAAGAACATGGCGGTGAGAAGTCCTGCCTTCACCGGGCTCCATCCCCATCTCTGCCGCATGACCACAAAGAAGAGGGCTGTGGTGATCAACATGGTCGCGGTCACCGCCACTCCATAGGCAGCGGCCAATCTGCTGGAAGACTGAAAGCCGATCACCAAGGCGATGGTGGAGATCATGAGAATCCAGTTGATGGGAGCGATGTAGATCTGGCCGATATGGCTGGCCGAGGTATGGGTGACCTTGAGACGAGGAAGATAACCGAGTTGGATGGCCTGCCGCGTGAGCGAGAACGCCCCGGAGATGACCGCCTGAGACGCGATGATGGTGGCCATGGTGGCCAAAAGGACCATGGGGATCATCGCCCAGGTGGGAACCAGGGCGTAGAACGGGTTGTGCGCCATCTCCGGTCTGTCCAGCAGGACGGCCCCTTGGCCAAGGTAGTTCAGGACCAGCGCCGGGAAGACCAAGCCGAGCCACGCCAGCCGAATGGGAGTCCGGCCGAAGTGCCCCATGTCGGCGTACAAGGCCTCCGCCCCCGTCACCACCAGGAACACCGCGCCGAGAACCAAGAAGCCGCTGAACCCGTTGTGCAGGAGAAACATGATGCCGTACCAGGGGAACACAGCGGCGAGAACGCTTGGGTCGAGCACTATTTGGATGGTCCCGAGGACGGCGAGAACGGAGAACCACACCATGACGACGGGCCCGAAGAGGCCTCCCACTTTCGCAGTGCCCCGGTGTTGGATCAGGAATATGCCCGCAATGATCGCGATGGTGAGGGGAATCACGTAGGGCGTGAACACCGGGGTGACGATCTTGATACCTTCGACGGCGCTGAGCACCGAGATGGCCGGGGTGATCATGCCGTCCCCGTACAACAGGCAGGCGCCAAACAGGCCAAGCGCCACAAGGCCGAACCGGCGCCGCCGCTTGCCGGGATCCGCGGAGGTGAGAAGGGCGGTCAACGCCAGAATGCCGCCCTCCCCATGGTTATCCGCCCTGAGCACGAAGGTCAGATACTTGATCGTGACGATCATGACGAGCGACCAGAACATCAGGGACAGGACGCCCAGCACGTTGGCTCTGGTCACGGCCATGCCGAACTCACCGTAGAAGCATTCTCGGAGAGCATAGAGAGGACTTGTGCCGATATCTCCGTAGACCACTCCCAAGGCTGCGAGAGTGAGTATCGACAAACCTGCTCTGCTAGCTGTCTTTCCGTTGTCTTCCCCGCCGCCGCCGGAACACTCCGACACGGTAGTGGGTTTCTCGAGCGAACTACTCACTCTTGTTCCTCTGTCTTTGTCTTGCCGAAGAGAGCGTCCCCGCTGGACAGCCATGTGAGGCCGCAGATGGAAAGTGGTCCTGTGTCGGGACACCACAATACCGGATGACCAGACCGATGCCTTGGCCTCCCGAGATTCGCATGCGGTGAGTGAGTGGTCCTTGTGGCTCGAAGGGCCCCGCCTGACGAGGCGGGGCCCTTTCCTCGATGCCGCGGCGCGACGCCCGCGGAGTCAGCGAATCCCTACTTGAAGATGGGCCGCCCGATTGACAGAACCGGTCGCCCGAAATGGTCGCCCAGCACCATGGCCGACGACGCATAGAGTGCGAAGGCCGCGAAGATGACGAGCAACCAGCCGGCAAGCACGATGGAGGCGTGCGATCCCCACAGCGCGTTGATGCCCGTGAACAGGAAGGCCACCCCGACCTCAGCCACGCCCGCCATGATGAACCAGGAGGCCCGGCCGAGACCGATCGCGACGACCTCCGCTATGACAAAGAGTACGATCCAGAAGACGCCCATGACCTCGGGCGTGATGGCTCCGGGTTCAGCCGCCCCCAACTGCTGCCACAAGGTGAGCGCCGCGCCGAGCGTGATGACCGTTCCGAAGAGACCTGAAAGCGAGGCCACCAGAACCTCTCCCCTCCGGAAGAGGATGATCCCGGCCAGAAGCTGGGGCAAGGCACAAGCCGCCAGAATGCCCACCAGCAGTGGAGTAGTGCTGGCCGGTACCCATTCCGCGAACACAGAACCGACACAAGCCGTCAACACCGCGACCGACATAAGGGCCCACGGCAACGGGTTCCCCCAGGATTGCTGTTCTTCCATGATGAAGCATCCCCCCTATTCTCTTTTTCCCCGCATCTTTACCTCTCTCTGGGAAGCCTATCTTCTCCTTTCAACTGGGTTTCTCCTTCTCGACAGCGGAGTTTACCGTTCGACTTTGACTCGAGTCAATTGCTCTTCGGGCTTGGTTCTGGGTTATTGCGCGCGGGAAACTCCAACAGCACCTTACCCCTCTTGCCGCTTCGGGCGAAATAGTCGAACGCCGCGTTGACCTCCTCCACCGGGAAGATCCGGTCTATGACCGCTCGCGCCCGCCCCGCGGCCAGGTGAGGGACGACGGCGCGGGCGAATCCCTCCACCGCCAGGCTCTTCTGGCCCTGGGTCCTCGACCGGAGGAGCGTCCCGTAGATGCTCGCCCGCTTCGCCATGACATCGGCGAGGGATAGTTGGATGCTCTGACCGGCCCCGACGCCAACCACGACCACCCGGCCTCGTTCCGCCAGGACCCGAAGATCGCCGGGGAAGTGCGGCGCACCGACCAGTTCCAGGATCACGTCCGCTCCGCGGCCGTCGGTCAGAGCGAGCACCGTAGGTACGAAATCCTCGTCGTCCACCGGTTCGGCTCCCAACGCCGCTACCAAAGCGCGGCCGTCCTCGGAGCGAGACACACCGAGCACCCGGGCACCGGCAACCAGCCCGAGTTGGACGGCGGCGCTGCCCACTCCTCCGCTGGCGCCGTGGACCAGCAACACCTCTCCCGACGTGAGACCGGCACGCGCGCGGACGGCGTCGTCCGCGGTGATGAAGGCCTCAGGGATCGCGGCTGCCTCCGCCTCGCTCAGAGTGGCGGGGATCCTGGTGACCGCGCCTTCATCGGCAAGCACCCGATCGGCGAGACCGCCGCCACCGACCAGACCGAAGACGCGATCGCCGACAGCCCAGGCAGTGACGCGGCTTCCGCAAGCGACGACGGTGCCCGCCACCTCCAAACCGGGAATATCGGGCGGCGACCCCGGCGGCGGAGGGTAGCTCCCCTCGCGCTGCAGGAGATCGGCGCGATTCAGGCCCGCATATCTGGTGGCGACCAAGACCTCGGTACCCTCCGGTCGGGGATCGGGGCGTTCCACGACCCGCACGACCTCGTTGCCGCCACTACCAGTGAACACCACGGCGCGCATCCATCACCTCCACCAGCGTCCGTCGCAGGAGGGTGCGGGCGATCTCCACCTTATAGGCGTTCGAGCGCAGCGGGCGGGCGGAGGCCAGGGCCACCTCCGCCGCGTCCCGCGCGGCCACATCTCCGGCCGACCGCCGAGGAGCCCCTCTTCGGCCTGCGGCAGCGCGGAACGGCCCGGGGGCCACGGCGCCCAGCACGATGCGTGCGTCGCGGCAGACACCGTCGTCGACGGCCACCCGAGCGGCGACGCTGACCAAGGCGAAGTCGACTCCCTTGCGCAGCGTGACCTTCTTGAAGACCTGCCGGGCACCTGCCGGCGGGAAAGGCACTCGGACCTCGGTCAGGATCTCCCCCACACCGAGCTCGATGCGGAGCGGCGTGTAGAGCTCCGCCACCGGAAGCGTCCGGGTCCCTGCCGATCCGCGGACGGTCGCCGTAGCGTCGAGAGCAGAGAACGCCACGGCCAGATCGGACGGGCACACCGCGAAACAGCCCCGCCCTCCCAGGATGGCGTGGTACCGATTGTCGCCCCGGACCGCGGGGCAGCGCTCCCCACCCTTCCGGAGACAGGCCACCGGCCCGCCCAGGTGCCTCGGGTAGCGGTAGTACCAGCAGCGCACCTCCTGGCAGAGGTTCCCGCCCACCGTGCCCACGTTGCGGATCTGCGGGGTGGCGACGGAGCGGGCGGCTTCGTTCAGCATGGGGGCCACGCGTGCGACGGCCGCCGAGCGCGTGAGAGCGGTGAGGGTGACCAGAGGGCCGATCGACAGGCCGGCGCCGGTCTCCCGGATCTGGTCGAGTCCCGCGATGCCCTTGAGGTCGACCACCGCCTCCGGATACCTGTCGTGGATGTCGTCCTTGAGGACGCCCAGGAGATCCGAGCCTCCGGCCGTGGCCCGGGCTCCGCCCCCGAAGGCGACCAGCAGGGAGCACGCCTCGTCCAGGTCGCGAGGACGGTAATGGGAGAACGGCCTCATCGCACCGCCCCCCTGGCCCGGCTTGGGACCGCCCCGAGCGCCCGCAGCACCAGCTGTGGGGTCACCGGATACTCGTCGAGCCAGACCCCGATCGCGTTCGACGCCGCCATCAAGACGGCGGCCGGGCCCGGGGCCGTGGCCACCTCCCCCACGCCGACCGCATGGAAACGGTGTGAGTCCACCGGGGTCTCCAGCACGACGTTCTGGATGGCCGGCAGCTCGGCGAAGGTACGCCACTTGTAGTCCACCAGGTTGGCGTTGAGCGTCATGCCGGTCTGCGGATCGAGCACGGTCTCCTCGAAGAGCGCGCTGTCGATCCCACCCGAGCCCAGGCACCCGTTCATCTGGTTCTGCAATCCGGCGGGCTCGATGATGCGCCCGGCGTCCGTGGCGTTGACGACCCGCAGCAGCTCCACCAGACCGGTCTCCGTGTCCACCGCCACCTCCACGAAGCTGATGAGGCAGTTGGACAGGCTGAAGTCAGGCTCGAAGCGCCCTGCGCCCACGACCGTCCGATCCCCGCCCAGCACGCGACCCCAGCGCAGGGTCTCCCCCGGGCGGTCGCGCATGGAACACCATCCCGTCACAGGTGTCCAAGGCATCCGGGTCGGCGTCCGCGAAGAACGGGGCCGCCCGCTGGAGGAGCTCCTCCCTGGCCGCCTCGGCCGCCCGGATGCAGGCGGAGCCCATCGCGTAGGTGCCGCGAGAGCCGAACGCCCCCGATTCATACGGGGTCACCTGCGTGTCGGCCGCGGTCAGCGACACCCGGTCCAGAGGCAGCTGCAGGACGTCTGCCACCATGCGGCAGAGGTTGCTCACCTGGCCGGTGCCATGCTCGACGGCCGCGTGGTGGACGGTCGCCCGGCCGGTGGGCTCGAGTCGCACGTACGCCTCCGACACCGATTCGCCGACATCCGCGTTGCCGTGCAGCGCCACGCCGACACCGATGCGCCGGCCGCCGTCGACCGCGCTCGCCTGCAGCCAGCCCTTCCACTTCTCCTGCCAGCCGAAAGCCTGCGCCCCCGCCTCCATGGCCGCGGTGTAGTCCGTGCCCCGATAGACGTAGCGGCGCCCGTCGCGCCAGAGATAGCTGTCGCCCGGCTGGACGAAGTTGCGCTTGAAGAACTCCAGGGGGTCCAGGTCCAGACGGGCCATCGCCTGACCGAGGAGCGGCACCAGGCAGCACTTCAGCTCCTGACCGCCGAAGCCGCGGACGATCCCCGAGGCGTTGCGGTTGGTGCACACGATGGTGGGCCGCAGGTCCCAGTTCTGGCAGCGCACGGCCAGCTGACCTTCGCCGCAACCCACCGCCACCTCCGCTTGGGTGGTGTGAGAGTAGTGACCGGTATCGATCAACCAGTCGGCGTCGATGGCCGTCACCGTGCCGTCCCGCCGCATCCCGACCCGACCCTGCAGCCGCGTGGCGATGCGCACGGTGAAGCAGGCCAGCTGCTCCTCCTTCGTGAGGCAGAGACGCACGGGCCGGCCGGTCGCGCGGCTGAGCGCCGCCGCCTGCAGGTAGATCTGGGTGGCCATCAGTTTCGAGCCGTAGCTGCCCCCACAGGCCATCCCGATGACGCGGACGTCCACGGTACGGCCGAACGCGATGAAGAGGGCGTTGCGGTCCGGGTGCGGCGACTGGCTGGACACCCAGAAGGTGACGCGGTCCGGCGCCTCCCAGGAGGCGATGGCGCCGGGAGGCTCCGGGGGCAACGGGTTGGGGAGGTTCTCGTAGCGGCAGCTGCCCTCCACCACCACGTCGGCCTGGGCGAGGCCGGCCTCGATGTCGCCGGTCCGGACGCCGGTGAGGCACTCGGGGCCGAACCAGGGCGTGCCGGCCTTGACGATGTTGCCCGGAGCCTCCGGGAAGAGCTCGGGGGCCTCGGGCTCGAGGGCCTGCTCGAGGGTCAGCACAGCCGGCAGCGGCTCGTAGACCACCTTCACCAGCGCGGCGGCCTCAGCCGCCCGGTCCTCGCTCTCGGCGGCCACGAGGGCCACCGCGTCTCCGGCGAAGCGCGTCACCTCGTCGAGCACCCGAAGCGAGCGGGGCGTCCCCGTGTACCAGTCGGGAACGTCGGCGTGGGTCAGGACGGCGGCCACGCCGGGGAGGGCAAGGGCCGCGGAAGCGTCGACCGAGACGATCCGCGCGCGCGGGTGCGCCGAGCGGACCACCCGCCCATAGAGGAGCTGCGGCATGCTGACGTCGCCCACGTAGCGGGTGCGCCCGGTGACGATGTCCAAGGCATCCCGCCGCGGTTCGAGCCCGCCGACGTGCGCGTACTTGGCCGTCATGACCGCTCGCTCCGGACGGCGGCCTCCACCGCCTCGAGCACATGGTAGTGCGTGATGCAGCGACAGAAGTTGCCGGAGAGGGCCTCCTGGACCGCCTCGGTCGAGGGCGCCGGGTCGCGCAGCAGCAGGGCCTTGGCGCTCATGAGGATGCCGGGGGTGCAGAACCCGCACTGGAACGCCCCATGCTCGATGAAGGCTTCCTGCAGCGGGTCCAGCGCTCCGGTCACCGGGTCGCTCAGGCCCTCGACGGTGGTGATGCTGCGGCCGTCGCACTCGACGGTGAGGAGCATGCAGGAGAGGACCGCCTCGCCGTCCATGATCACCGTACAGGCCCCGCAGGCCCCGCGGTCGCAGGAGACCTTGGTCCCGGTCAGGCCCAGGGTCTCGCGCAGCGTCTGCGACAGGGTGTGCGACGGGGCCACCTGCCCGGGCTCGTCGCCCACCCCGAGTCGGCGGTGCACACCATTCACCATCAGGCTGACGAAGCGGGGTGCGGATTCGCCAAAGCGGTCCAACCGGCCTACCTCCGTAGATTCTCGAACACCGCAGCCGCTCCCTGGCCGCCCGCGATGCACATCCTGACCATTCCGTAACGCGCCTCTCGGGGTCCGGGACCGACCTGAGACACATTGTTGCACGCTCATCTGGTCCGGCGGAGAGCGGGCCGCCCACGGGAGGTCGCGGCCCCGGTCCTGACCTTCTTCCTCGGGTGATGCAATGCCCGAGGACTGGGAGTCGCCGGGGGACGAGCCACGAATGCGAGCACACCCAGAGCGGACGCCCCTGAGGCTTGCAGTATGCTGAAACCGCACGGTCACTCCCACAGGGGGTCTCGCATGAGCACCAAGCCGAAGTCGGGGGCGACCATCCCGCCGGCCCCGAGCCTGGAATCCGACGAGGGGGTCGACAAGCCGTCAGCACCTACCGTCCCCGGGGGGAAGGTCGAGCATTTCACGCCCGAAGAACGCGCGGCGATGGGGAAGGCCGCCCGCGCCATGGCTCCCCTGGAGAGTCACGCCGAATGGATACCTTCCGAGTACCGGTCGGACCCCATTGAACTCCTGGAGGAGCAGGCCGACACCCGGGTTCCGGAGTTGGTCCCCATCCGATATGGCCGCATGATGGTGTCTCCCTTCACGTTCTATCGGGGCGCAGCCTATGTTATGGCCGCCGACCTGGCGTCGACCCCGCGTTCCGGCCTACGAGCGCAGGTCTGTGGTGACGCCCACCTGGCCAACTTCGGCATGTTCGCGTCGCCCGAGCGGGATCTGGTGTTCGACGTCAACGACTTCGACGAGACCATCCCCGGCCCCTGGGAGTGGGATGTCAAGCGTTTGGCCGCCAGTTTCTCCGTGGCCGCTCGGCATCGCGGATTCACTGATCGGGAGCGGCGCGCTATCGTTCTGGGCAGCGTGCGAAGCTATCGGGAGGCAATGCGCCAGTTCGCCGCCATGAAGAACCTGGAAGTCTGGTATTCAAAGCTGAACGCCGCCGCCATTTCGGAGCGCCTCAGCCAACTCGCTGACAAGAGGATGACCAAGAATGTCGACCGGCGGCTGGCCAAGATCCGGACCAAGGATAGCGCCCGAGCTTTCGAGAAGCTCACCGTCACGGTGGAGGGTGAAGCCCACATCGCGAGCGATCCGCCGCTCCTCGTGCCCATCGCCGAGGTCTTGAAGGACGTGGAGCAGGGCCAACTGCTGGAGTCGTTGCGCGCCATCCTGCGATCCTACCGACGGACGCTCCCTGGGGACCGTCGCCGCCTGATCGAGGGCTACCGCCTGGTCGATGTCGCCCGCAAGGTGGTGGGGGTCGGCAGTGTGGGCACCCGCACCTGGGTCGCTTTGATGCTCGGTCGCGACGACGCGGATCCTCTGTTCCTGCAGTTCAAGGAGGCCAACGACTCGGTGCTCGGGCCCTTCGTGGGTCGCAGTCTCTACAAGAACCAGGGTCAGCGGGTCGTGGAAGGCCAGCGTCTCATGCAGGCCACGAGCGACATCTTCCTGGGGTGGGAGCGCTCCGTGGGGGTGGATGGGCGGACCCACGACTACTACGTGCGCCAACTTTGGGATGCGAAGGGCTCGGCCGACCTCGAGACCATGCTGCCCAAGGGTATGCGGGCCTATGGGGGAATCTGCGGCTGGACGTTGGCCCGGGCCCACGCCCGTTCAGGAGACCGCATCGCCATAGGGTCCTACATGGGCAAGAAAGACGCCTTCGATCAAGCCATCGCCGACTTCTCCGAGGCCTACGCGGACCAAAACGAACGTGACCACCAGCTTTTGATGGCGGCCGTCAAGTCCGGGAGGGTCCGGGCCGAGGAAGGCGTCTAGGGCTCGTCGGTCCCGCTCGTTGAAGAGGCGGTGCTCGCAGTAAGTGGAGCGAAGCCAGTCGAGGGCTTTCAAGCAGGAGCTGCTCTGCCCCTCACCGCTCGGCCATCAGCGCCCTCTCTCAAATGACCCGTCATGTGTGCCGCGCCGAGAGAACCTCCCCCACAGAAGGACCCACATCTCTCCCCCCTCGCTACTCGCCCGCCATCGCCACAGCCCATCTGCAATGTCATGAAGTTGCTTCCCCTCCCTCTGGGTCCTCGTCTACCTCTGGCCTCGGCCGCACACCAAGAATCCAGCCTTCCTCAGAGACCACGTCCAGCCGGCTTTCGAGTGGGAGGGCGCTGAGGTCGAAGAGCGTCGCCAACTCGCCCTCGTCGTCCAGGTGGGCGAAGTACTCAGCCAGTGCCCGCACCTGCCCGGCGTCCTTGATCTCCTCGAAGGGCGAGGGGGATACGAATGAGGGGTAGATCTCGGCATGGAGCACGAACGGCGCACCCCGCGAGGGGAGTCCCCCTTCGGCCACTCCCGTCTCGAAGGGCCAGACTTGAGAGAGGTGAGCCAGGCCGGGATCGTCGCGAAGGGCCGCGAGGCGGGGGATGCCCATCAGAGCTTGACTCCCCACCGAGCCGACCCCATAGAGTTGCCAGAGGGACTTGGGTCCGGCCACCACTCGATCGGTGTGCCGGAACTCTGGAACATCAGGAGGCCACGGCTTGGGCTTGGTGACCTCCAGGAAGTCACATCGCTGACCGGGCGGACAGCCCCAGAAGGGACCGGCCCCCGTCGTCATCGCCCCATTCAACTCGGCGGCCACGGAGAACCGGTTGTTGTGGTTGTTGGGCTCATCCTCGATGAGGTCACGCAACGTGTCCCACATCACCCTCCACGGCTCCCCTTCGGTGAACCCGAGTCGGCAGGCGGTCCCGGCGGGATAGCCGTAGGGGAAGTCGAAGCCCACCAGGGTCCGTCGACCCCGGGCAACCAGGTCGAGCAGGTGCTGGCGGATGTCCTCCATGGCCACCTGACGAGTGGCGGGGTTCACCGTGACCAGCCGAGCCTCCGCCGGTTCGAGCAGGCAATACCAGAGACTGTCCGCGCCTGACTTGGGCGAGCTGTTCGCGCTCCAGTCCACGGTCAGATAGGCATCGAACATCGTGGGCGCACCGGAAGGCCGTCGGTCGTAATCCTGGCCGGAGACGCGCTCCAGGTGAGAGGCGAGGATGGTCCGCGGCTTCCCGGCCGCGAATCTGACCGTGGCGGTGTCGCGACTCACGGATTGGACAACGCCTTGACCGAACGAGACGTGCAAGACCCGGTCCCCTGGGCGTAGCTCCGTCACTCCTCCTCCAACAACTTCGCCGCCACCGCGGTCGTGCTGGTGACCCGAGCGAGGAAGGGCATCTGATCGGTATCCCGCCCCACCACATCCCGCCGCAGAGTGCGTGGACAGGACCCGTTGTCGAGGCCCTCCACGGCAGCCGGCGCGATACTCCCAGTATCCCGCAGCAATGCGGAAGCAAGAGCGGCAGCCGCCCGTGCGTCCGCTAGAGCGCGGTGGTGAGAATGAAGCGGAATGTGGTGATGAGTGCAAGCCTGGTCAAGACGCATACCGCACAGCCTCAAGGTGCAGACGCCTGTGCCAGGGAGAAGTATTGCGTTCAGACGGTCGTACTCATTCGTGAGCATTCGGGCGTCGAACACTAAGTTGTGAGCTACGAGCACCGAGCCGTGAAGGCGATCAGCCAAGGCTGAAGCAACCTGGTCGAAGCGAGGCGCAGCGGAGACCATCGAGGCAGTGATGCCGTGAAGGCTCGTCGGCCCTACGTCACGGCCGGGGTTGACGAGAGTGTCCCACTCATCGATCACCCGGCCGTCCTGTTCGAAGGTGACCGCAGCGACCTCGACCACCCGGTCCGAGTTGTAGAGGCCCGTAGTTTCGACATCTACAGCCAACAAGCGGACACTGCTCATGCAACGATCCCCCCTCTTGATTCTGTGCAACGGGACTAGACGCGCTGCCCGCTAACCCTCGCCCACTCCTCGGTTTCCTCAGCACGTCAGGACCCGCAAGCCCTTGGTCGGCGAATGACTCAGCCACCGCTCACCGTGGACGCCTCCAGGGGCCGGTCAGGCTCCAGCCCAGTCGCGGTACCGTCGCCACAGGCTCTCGCGTCGCCTGTTGTTCGGGCGGGCGAAGAGGTCGGTCTCGCGCCGCAGCATGATCGTGAGCAGGTCCCTCCTCACCCCGATCTCGTACCTACCCGGTTGGAATGCATACTCCTCAACGATCCAGTGAAAGCCCGCCGAGCGAACGAGGACTTCCCCCAGGTACATGGCGATGGCCCGCTCGAACGTCTCCCGACCTAATCCCACCGCCTCGAAGCCTTCGTTCTCCCACAAGTCGAAGTACCACCGCTCAAGTCCCTTCAGACTCTCAGGACTGAAGTCGGGCGAGAATGCCCTCGTTGGGACCGCCGCCCTCAGTAGCTCTTGGGTGAGATCGTCACGCATCTGGTGCAACGCCGGCTCGGCTGCTTCCAGGCCCGGGAAGTTCGGGCAGGAGTTCTCCGTGCGCCCGGGCGGCCTTCATTCCTTCTCGTGACATGCGATCCATCCTATCCGAGGTGATGCCCCGGGCTGCGGTGTCTGACCGGAGGGCTGCCTGGCTTGGCGGGCAAACATGGGGTCCTCGTGCTGACCACCCGATTGAACGTCCCGAGAAGGGAACCGTGACGACCAGACTGTCGCGTATTGACCCTTGGGTCCACGACCATCGGAGGTCTGGTGGAGCACCGTGGGAGGCAGACCGAGGACTCCGCGTGGAGGACACCGGCGGTCCCCGCGAAATAGTATGGCGGAGCGGCGTGGGAATCGAACCCACCCTGGACGGGACCACCGCCCAACAGCGGTTTTGAAGACCGGGCCGGCCACCAGACCGGATGCCACTCCGCGCGGCCTCTGATTCTACCGGATTCCGGCTGACGAGCCAGCCCGTGGGCAGCCCCGACCGCCGACGCAGTCAGACGACGACTACAGCAGCCGCCCGGGGTCCTTCTGCCGCGGCGTCTTCACCACCAGGAAACGGAACGTCCCGGGCCCGTCGTTCATCAGGCGATGGGGGATGTGCGCCGGGCTGTGGATCAGGGTGTCCGCGCCGACGAGTTCCTGCTCGTCACCCACCACCACCGTGCCCGTCCCCTCCAGCACGTAGAAGAACGCATCCACCGGGGTAGAGTGCAACTTCAGCGATTCCCCGGGCTGAAGCGTGAGCATGGACACCTGCACGTGCTCGGTGCTGTGGAGAGGGCGGGCGCTGATCCCGTGGGGATTGTCGGCCTCTGCCGCCTTCGCTGCTTCCACGATCTGCATGGCTTCTCCTCATCGTCCTCGGGGACCCGCGGGAACCCGTGGGGTACAGTGAGGACAGCATATCGGAGCAAGGAGATGGGATGGCAAAGCCTCGCCGGAAGCACCCTCGACTGAGCATCGCGCTGGAGAGTCCGCAGGCCCGAGACTTCTTCGAGCTCTGCCTCTCGGTGGTGGGACAGACCGAGCTCGAGTACGAAGCCCTCGAGAGCTTCAAGGACGGGACCCACCTCTTCGCGTTCCCGGGCGAGTCGGGGCTGGGACTGCTGGTGGAGCGCCGAGAGCGGGACGAGGGGGAGGAGCGGATCCACGAGCTCGGCTTTCTGGCCGCCCCCGCGGGCGAGGACGTGCTCGTCCAGATCGAGCTGGTGGCCCACCGGTGGGACGCCCGGCTCTCGGCCGCCGTGACGGGCGACGACAGCGTGGCGAAGGTCTCGAGGGCGAAACAGCGCGTCATCACCGCGGAGCGGGCGGCCCGGTCGGGCCGGCTGCATGACGTCCTGACCATGCGCGTACTGCCCATCGCCGCCGCCCCACCGACGGTGGCCGGGGTGGACCGGGCTGCGGTGGACCAGGCTCTGGCGAAGCACCAGCGCACCCTGGGCGAGACGGTCGAGCCGTCCGCCCGGCCCTCCTCGGGCGCGCAGACCGCCTCGCCGGCCATGTCCGGGTCGCCTGCGCGGCCGCAGAACGGAGGCGGCTGGCCGACCGGCGACATCTACCTGGGACCGGGCTTCCCGGCACCAGAGCCGATCCACACACCGGCCTCGGCCTACCTGGGAAAGGAGCGCGCCGTCGGACAGAAGGCCCACCGGTACCTGGCTTTCCTGGAGCAGGAGGGCTTTACGACCGGTGTCGACGAGGACGGGGACGTCTGGTTCGAGTTCGAGGGAGGCCACTACTACCTGATCTCGGAGGAAGATGACGCCTCCTACTTCCGGCTCCTCTTCCCCTCCTTCTGGCCGGTCACCGACGAGGGCAGCCGCCGGCTGGCCTGTGAGGCCATCACCCGCGTGAACCGAGAGGTGAAGGGCGCCAAGCTCGTGATCGCGGGGGATCAGGTGGACGCGGAGCTGGAGCTCTTCTTGGAGCCCCTCGACTCGTTCACCCGCGTCTTCCCCCGCTGTCTGGTCGCCGTGCAGTCGGCGGTGGAGCGGTTCTGGGAGCTGGTGACCCCGGAGGAGTAGGGGCGCCCGAGAAGCCCCCAGATCGCGTCCAGCGTCGCGTTTTCCCCGCTCGTCGGCATGATCGGGGGTTGACTTCGCCGGTGGGGGAGTACATTGGAGCGCAAGGAGGCTCAGGGGTATGGAAGCCATCCGGGCACGGGCCGCCGAGTAGGAGGCCACCTCTGGCCCGCCCGGGAGCGTCTTGGAAACCACGGCCAAGTAGCAGATCGTCAGTCGCTCGATACGCCGGAGCGTTGCCTCTGCACCCGAGAACCTTCATCGCTTCTTCTCGACAACGCGCTTTGGCGGTCCGTCAGTCGGCGGCAAGCACAGCCGCTCAGAGTTCGAGCCCTGGGCCTCCTCTCTTGTTCCGCGTCTCTTCGCCGGTGTGAGTCCCACCCGCTTCCGAACTGCGCCCAAACCCGCGCTCGGCCCGGCACTCCTCCTGCTGGTACTCGCCGCGGTGGCATCCGGCCTGCTGCTTCCCTCGCCCGCGCAAGGGGCGGCGACCCGCGTCACCCGCGGGCCCACGGAGTTTCGCCGGATCGCCCTCACCTTCGACGACAACTACCAGCCCGCCCGGGCGCTCTCCATCCTGCGCGTCCTGAAGCAGTACGACGTCCGAGCCACGGTCTTCCTGGTGGGACAGGCGGTAGCCGGCACCCCCACCATCAATACGGCCCTGCTCGACCCGCGCTTCGAGGTGGGGGACCATTCCTGGTCGCACCGCCTCCTGACCGGCGCCTCCTGGGCGACCCTGGCCAGCGAGATCGGCGGCGGCACCGACGCCTTCGAACGCGCGACGGGCAAGCGGACCGTCCCCCTCTTCCGCCCGCCCTACGGAGCGACCAACTCGTCGGTGGCTAGCGCGGCGGGGGCGGAAGGGTTCCTCTACCTGACACTGTGGGACATCGACACCAACGACTGGCAGGGCCGCTCGGCGGCGGCCATCCGGGACACGGTCCTGAGCCGGGCCCACCCGGGAGCGATCGTCCTCATGCACCTCGTCGCCCCGCACACGGCCGAGGCTTTGCCCGGCATCATCACGGGGCTCCGCTCCCGGGGCTACGAGTTAGTCACCGTGTCCGAGTTGCTGAAGGGCGGGCGACGCTTCCTGGACGTCTCCGAGGGGACCGCCATCGGCACCGCCGTGAGCCGGCTGGTGGGACTCGGCATCCTGAGCGGCTACGACCGCAGCTACTTCGGCCCGAGCGACCCCATCACCCGGGCGCAGCTCGCGAAGGTCATCGTCCTGGCGGCCGGTCTGCACACGGCTCCGATCGACCACGCCTCGTCGCCGACTTTCAGCGACGTACCCCTGTTGCGCGACTCCTCCGGAGCCCCGGCGGCCTACCCGTTCGACTACATCGAGGAGGCCGTGGCCGCGGGCCTCCTCCAGGGGCGGTCGACGCCGTCCGCGCAGGTGTTCGACCCCGGGCATCCGCTCACTCGGGGTCAACTCGCCCAGATCGTCGCGCGGATGGCCCGCGAGCTCAAAGGCTACCCGGCCACGTACGGGGAGGGAGCCCCTGTGGCCGCCGACGTCCCCGCTTACGCCGCCCACGACGTGGCTCTGACCACGAGATCGGGCCTGATGCAGGGCTATTCGGACCGCTTCGACTTCTGGGCGCCGGTCCAGCGGGGCCACGTGGCCGTGGTGATGAGCCGGTTCCTCGACCTGCCCTAGCGGCGCCGCTTGCGCAGCCGCCGCGCATCCCCCACCCGCAGGGTCATGCCCTCGGAATCCATGTGCTCGAGGAGGGCCTGGGCGTACTTTCGAGAGGTGCCCAGCAGGTCTCGGACCTCGGCGAGGGTGATCTGTCCCCGGACGGCCATCTCCGCGGCGATACGGTCCATCAAACCGTCGAGCGTCTCGGTGGCGTAGTAGAGATCCTCGCCCACCTTCGCCATGCGGCCCTGGCGCTCCAGCGCCCGGACCAGCCGGAGACCGTCCTTCTCACTGATGCCGGTGGACGCGGAGGCGGCGGCGATGGAGGGCGCCTCCAGCCCCGCCGCGACGAACACCTGGAGCAGGGTCTCGGCGCGGTCGGCGTCCACTCCCTCGAGAGCGGCGGCCGCCTCCGCCCAGCGGTAACCGTGCTCGCTGCGGACCGCCTGGCCGGCCTCCTGCAGCCGTTCGACCGCCGCGTCCAGGGCGGCCCACTCCTTGCCCCCGGCCAGCTGGCGACGAAGCTCGCCCACGGTCAGATACGGGTTGAGCGCGTCGGCGGCGGCCCGGGCCTTCAACGCGTCCAGGGTGCGCCGCTCCAGACCCAGGAGGCTGGGGCCGTGGAACAAGCGCTGCTGGGTGCCTTCGAGCGCCCGGCCGTCGGCCAGGACGGCCGCGACGGCCCGACGCCCCTCGAACCGCCACAGGTAGGGGCTGCCCTCCATCGATCGACGGGGCACAGCTGCCGGGAAGGCCTCTTCGAGCAACAAGGCCACGATGGCGTCTCCGGGACCCTGCTCCAGCACCTGCAACCGCTCACGCCAGCGCGGATCGGTCCCGTGCTTATGCGGGTGAGGGTCGTACACCCTGCCCCCGCCGATGGTGGTGACCGGCGTCAGCGAGCGCAGGATGAAGTGGTCGCCCGGATAGACCACCGCCTTGTCCTCGAAGCGCAGCTGAGCGTAGCAGGCCTCGCCG
Organism: uncultured Actinomycetota bacterium; assembly: GCA_963796315.1. Classification (GTDB taxonomy): domain Bacteria; phylum Actinomycetota; class Thermoleophilia; order RBG-16-64-13; family RBG-16-64-13; genus CAWCLH01. The sequence continues at coordinate 91,677 of CAWCLH010000019.1, read as the reverse complement.
GGCAGGAGCGCCTCGCGGTCGGCCAGCACGACCTTGGCCAGGACCTCCTGGGTCCCGTGGTCGACGCGTACTCGTGACACGCGGGTGAGGGGTTCGGGGGCGTCCTCCAAGAGGGTGAGGGAGATGTCTGCCAGGTAGGTGGGCTCGATGGCCGGGTCCTTGATCACCCACTGCCCCCGCTGCAGCTGCTGGCGGTCGACCCCCGTCAGGTTGAGGGCCACGCGCTGACCCTCCTCCGCCGCGTCCACGGCATGGTCGTGCACCTGGATGCTGCGTACGCGCACGTCGTCCAGGTGCTCGGAGCCGAGGGGAGGCAGGATGGCGACCGTCTCCTCCGGGCGCAGCTCCCCGGACCACAGTGTGCCGGTGACCACCGTCCCTATGCCCTTCAGCGAGAAGACCCGGTCGATGGGCAGCCGGGTGGCGGGGTACGCGGTGCGCAGGGGAGCCCGGGAGGCCAGCAGGTCGAGGGTCTCGCGCAGGCGGTCCAGCCCCTCGCCGGTGACGCCGCTCACCGGCACGACCGGGGAGCCCGCGTAGCGCGAGGTGGCCAGGAAGTCCTCGACGTCGGCCGCGGCCAGCTCGACCATCTCCTCGTCCACCATGTCGATCTTGGTCAGGGCGACCGCGCCCAGCGGGAATGTCCAGGAGCTCGATGATGCGCAGGTGCTCGCGGGTCTGCGGCATCACCCCGTCGTCCGCGGCCACGACCAGCAGGAACAGGTCGATGCCGGTGGCGCCGGCCACCATGTTCTTGACGAAGCGCTCGTGCCCTGGGACGTCGATCACGCTCAGGTGACGGCCGCTGGGGAGGGTGAGCTCCGCGTAGCCCAGCTCGATGGAGATGCCGCGCTCCTTCTCCTCGCGCAGCCGGTCGGTGTCGCGGCCCGTGAGAGCCTTCACCAGCGTGGTCTTGCCGTGGTCGATGTGACCGGCCGTGCCCAGGGCCAGCCCGTGCTCAGGCATGTCCCTCGCCTTCCCCGGGGCCCGCGAGCGAGCGCGGACAGGGGGAGAACGCGGCCATGTGTGAGGCGGAGGGGTCGAGGGCCGGCGCCTCAGCACGGGCGGGGCCGGCCGCAGGCGGGGCGCCCGATACGAGCGCACCGGGCGCCTGAGGCTCCGTCCCGCCGCCACTGAGGTCGACGGCGGCGTGCCCCGGGACGCCGAGCTCGGCCAGGGCCCAGGCCAGGCTCTCGGCGATGACGTGCAGTTGATCGCCCTCCAGGGTCAGCACGTCGAGGAGCAGGACGTCCTGGGCCACCCGCCCGATCACCGGCACCGGGGCGCGCCGCAGCGCCTGGGCGAGGGCGTCGAGGCTCAACGGGTGGGCGACCACGGGCCTCCGGGCACTCCGGCCACGTCGGGCACCGACGGGGCCGACTGGAACCGGAGGCCGACGGCCCGGGAAGGGATCTCCAGCAGGGGCAGCGAGCCTCCGCCGGCCTTGGCCGCCGTCTCCTCCACCTCCACCTCGACCACGTCCGGCACGACCTTCCGCACCTCCTCGGCCAGCGTCGTCGCCAGCAGAGACGTCTCGGCCGGGTCGCGATCCAGGTAGCGCAGGGTGGGCAGCAGCTCCTTGACCCGCTCCGGGTCCTGGTAGAGGAGCAGCGTCCCCTCCAGGGCCGCCAACGTCATCTTGTCCACCCGGACGGCACGGGCCAGCGGGTGCTGCTTCAAGGACTGGATGACCTCCCGGCGACCCACCAGCAGGCCGGCCTGCGGACCGCCCAACAGCTTGTCGCCGCTGAACGAGACCACGTCGGCGCCGGCGGCCAGCGACGAGGCGACCGAGGGTTCGCTCGCGGAAGACCGGGAGGTCCGCCAGGACGCCGCTGCCCAGGTCGTCGGCCACCAGAAGCCCGCCGGCGGCCTCGGCCACGTCGACCAGTCCCTCGATGGGCACCTCCTCGGTGAAGCCCACCACCTTGAAGTTGGAGGTGTGGACCCGCAGCAGCAGCGCGGTCTCGGGGGAGACGGCCCGCTCGAAGTCGGAGCGGTGGGTCTTGTTGGTGGTGCCCACCTCGACGAGCCGGGCTCCCGAGAGGCGCATGATGTCCGGGATGCGGAACGACCCGCCGATCTCCACCAGCTGTCCCCGAGAGACGATCACCTCCCGGCCCTGGGCCAAGGCGGTCAGCATCAACAGCACGGCGGCGGCGTTGTTGTTGACCACCATGGCGGCCTCGGCCCCGGTGAGGCGGCAGAGGAGGCCCTCCACGTGCTCGTGCCGCGACCCCCGCTCGCCCTCCTCCAGACGGTACTCCAGGTTGCTGTAGTGCCGGGCCACCTCGAGCACCCGCTCGACGGCCGCCTCCGCCAGCAGCGACCGGCCCAGGTTGGTGTGGAGGACGACGCCGGTGGCGTTGATCACCCGGCGGAGGCGGGGACGGTCCGCGGCGCCCAGGAGAGCGGCGGCCGCTGCGGTCAGGGCGTCCGCCGAGACCAGGGCCTCCAGGCCGGCATCGTCGTCCGTCCCGTCGGTCTGGGACTCCAACATGCGGCGGGCCGCCTCGCGCGCTTCGGAGATCGCCTGACGGACGGCGTCCACCACCCGTTCGCGCCCATACGAGCGCAGAAGGGACCGGCCACCCTCGCTCTGGACCAGCTCCTCCACCGACGGAAGCCGACGCAGCACCTGCTGGAGACGCTCCTGCACCGCGGTCCTCGCTCTCCTGCTCGGGCGGCCCGCGACCCTAGGGGACGACGGCCGCCTTGATGAAGTCGCTCGCCGTCTCCTGCTTGGCCACGATGCGCAAGGGCGTGACGAGCTCCTCCAGAGTATACCGATGGGTGATGAGCACCTCATGGGGGAAGCCGGACCGGGAGAGGACCTCCATCGCCATGCGCACGTGGCGCGGCGTGTGGTGGAAGGCGGCGGTCAGGCAGAGTTCTTCATAGTGCACCCGGTAGGTGTCCACCGAGGCCCGGCTCCCCTCCTCGCAGCCGCCGAAGAAGTTGACCACGCCGCCGCGGCGGACCATGTCGACCACGAACTCCCAGACCTCGGGGCTGCCCACCGCCTCCACGGCGACGTCGACCCCTCGGCCCTCCTCGGTCTCCCGTCGGACGGCGGCCACCGGATCGGCCGTGGTGCGCAGGTCCACCACGGCCGCCGCTCCCAGGCGGACGGCGGCGGCCAGCTTGCGGTCGTTGCGGCCCACGGCGATCACCCGGGCGCCGCGGGAAGCGGCCGCGTAGACCATCATCAGCCCGATGGGACCCAGGCCCACCACGCCGACCGTCGTCCCGGGCGCCACGTCTCCCACCTCCAAGCCCTTCAGGACGCAGGCCAGGGGCTCGAGCAGGGCCGCCCGCTCGGAGGGCATGGCGCCGGGCAGCCGGAACATGTTGACCGCCACGATGGGGGCCGGCACCAGCAGGTACTCGGCGTACGCCCCGTTCAGCAGCGGCTGCAGGTTCTCGCAGAGGCTGATCTGGTCGCGACGGCAGAAGTAGCAGTGTCCGCACGGCGCGGAGTTGGCGCTGGCCACCCGGTCGCCGGGACGGACGGCGGTCACGCCCTCGCCGATCTCGGTCACCATCCCAGCGTACTCGTGGCCGAAGGGCGCCGGCACCTCCCCCAGGAGCAGCGGGTGGCCTCGGCGGTAGGTCTTCCCGTCGGTGCCGCACACCAGCGCCACCTCGACCTTGACCACCACCTCGCCCGGGCCGGGGCGGGGGATCGGCACCCGCTCCAGGCGGACGTCGCCCGGACCGTAGAAACGGGCTTGGCGCATGAGGCCGGCGGCCGGGCTCACGGACGTACCACCACCTTCAGGATCTCGCCCCGGCGGTAGCGCTCCACCGCGTCCGGGAGACCGTCCAGGTCGACCACCTCCGGGCGGCACCAGTCCAGGGTCAGCGAGCCGTCCTCCAGCAGAGCCAGGGCCCGCCGCAGGTGCCCCGGCGAGCCCGAACGCACCCCGGCCAGCGTGATCTCCCGCCGGTAGGCCAGGTCCAGGTCGAGGAGTTGCGGCTCCGGCAGGCGCGGCGAACACCACCACGGTGGCCCCGAGCGCCAGGTGGGGCAGCACTGCCGGCAGGGCGCCCGGGGCGGTGAGGAAACACAGGTCCACGTCGCCGGCGGCCCCCGAGTCAGGCCCTTCCCCTGCCGCGCCCACCGCACGGGCCCCCAGGGACTCGGCCAGGGCGCCGCGCACGGGGTCGCGCTCCAAGTACCAGAGCTCGGCCGGCGCGACGGGCGAGGAGGGGTGACCGAGCAGGGTGAGGAACAGCAGCCCCACCGAACCGCACCCGGCCACCAACACCCGGGGCCGATCGGGGGCGCGCTGCTCCCGTCGGGCGCCCACGGCGGGCAGCGGGTAGGCCGGCCGCAGGCCGGCCGCGACGTCCAGGGCACGAAGCACGCAGGAGAGCGGCTCGAGCAGGGTGCCGGTCACGTCGTCGACCGCGGGCGACAGGGGAAACACCGAGTCCGCCAGGTGCAGGTCGGTGACCGCCAGCCGCTCGGTGAAGCCCCCGGGGTCCAGGTCGTAGCGGACGAATTGGCGGCACAGCGAGGAGTGGCCGTGGAGACAGAGTTCGCAGGCCCCACAGGGGACGTGGTGGGCGAGCGCCACCCGCACCGGCTCGGCGCCGGGACGCTCCAGCAGCCCGACCACCTCGTGTCCCAGGACGCGCCCGGGCGGCGTCGAGGGGTCGTCCACCTTGCCCAGATCGCTGCCGCAGAAGCCGCATGTCAGGACCTGCACCACGGCCCCGCCCTCGGGAGCGATGGGCTCGGGAACCTCCGCGGTCCGCAGCCGCCCGGGACCGTCGGTCACCACCGCCTTCATCGTCCGGCTAGTGCTCTCGTTCCAGGAAGAAGTCGGCCATGGACACGAAGACGTCCTTGGCCCGGGAATCGGGGACGGCGTCCAGGTGACCGCGGGCGTCCAGGATCAGCCGACGCGCGAGCCCCTTGGCGTAGTCGATGGAACCGTAGCGCTCCATAAAGGCCAAGATCTCCTGGACGTCGTCCGGCGACTTCTCCAGACCTCGCTGCAGCAGCTCGCGCAGCCGGCAGCCGTCCCGCTCGTCGGCGCACTCCAGCGCGTGGATGACCATCAGAGTCCGCTTGCCCTCCAGCACGTCGTTGAGGAAGTCCTTGCCGGTGGCTTCGCCGTCCCCCTGGATATTGAGCAGGTCGTCCTGGATCTGGAAGGCGATGGCCGAGTTCTTGCCGAACCGCTCCAAGGCCCTCTGCTGCGCGGGGGTCGCGCCGCCGATCAGCGCCCCGATCTTGAGCGGGGAGATACCCGAGTAGTAGCCGGTCTTGCCCAGCGCCATGAAGAGGTAGTCGTCGGGGGTGAGGTCGTAGACGCCGTCGCGGACCCAGCCGACGTCCAGCGACTGGCCTTCGATGGTCCGGGCGCTCATCTCCCCGATGGCGTCCAGCACCGCGATCTTGGTGGCGTCGTCCAGCCCGTCGTCCCGCACCACGATGGTGCACACCAGCCCGAGCGCGAAGTCCCCCGTGTTGATGGCCAGGGGGACACCGTGGACGATGTGGGCGCACTGCTCGTCGCGGCGGAGCTCGCTGCCGTCCATGATGTCGTCGTGGATGAGGGCGGCCGCGTGGAAGAACTCCACCGCACAGCCGCTGGGGAGCGCCCGGAGCCGCTCTCCGCCCACCGCCTCACTGGCGAGCATCGCCATGGCCGGCCGGAGACGCTTGCCCCCGCGCGCGACAAAATCGTCCAGGATGCCGTAGAGATACTGGTGAAGAGGGCTGTCCTGCGCCACCACGTGCAGGTAGTGGCGAAGCTTCTCGTCGATGACCGGGCTGACCTCGGCCAGGTACTGCAGGAAGAGCTCGACGCCCATGCGCCTCCGTTGGTCGTGAGGAGGTGATGCCGCCTGGCCGACCGCCCGTCACGGCCCGGCTAGGATAGCATAAGGCCCCTTTCCCGCCGCCTCCGAACCCCTCGACCCGGGACTAAGAGCCCGCTAGACCGAGATCGTCCGCCGCAGCCGGCGCTGGGTGCTGAATGCGTGGCACAGCCGCCGCAACCCCTCCAGCACGTGCTGCTGCGCGTCGGTTTCCAACCCGTCCAGGGCCTCCTCGACCGTCAGCCGCCGGGCGCCCAGGATGCGATCGGCGATCTCCCGCGCCTCGTCGCTCAGGCGCACCGTGACCACCCGGCGGTCCTCCGGTTTCCGTTCCCGCTCGACCAGACCGGATTCGGCCAGCGGGTTGACCAGCCCCGTGGCCGACGGGGTGGTGATCCCCAGGCCCTCGGCGAGGTCTCCCATGGTCTGCGGTCCATACTCGGCCAGGTGCACCAGCACCCGCATCTGGGCCGGCGAGGCGCGGCGCGTTGCCCGCGTGGGCCGGTACCGAGTCCACCAAGGCACGGCCCAACTCGGGCAACACCTTCAACACTTCGCTGACCAACTGTTCCTGCTGTGGCGTCATGCACGCTCCTCGGGATTCAATTCGGCTTCCAAAACATCTGCGACAGACTACACTTGGTCCAGCAAGCGGCTCTTCTGTGCCTGGAACTCCTCTTCGGTGATGATGCCTTCGTCGCGTAGCTGGGCAAGCGCCCGGATGCGCTCGATGGCCGACTGTTCGAACGGTTCCGCGCCACGGGCGCGCTTGCGCAGGTCGTCGGTGAACACCTGCATCTGCTCCAGCACGTCCCCCGCCAGCCGCCTGAACTCGCGGTTCACCTCGGCTGCGATCTTCCGAGCCTCCTCTGCTCGACGGGAGGCTTCTTCCTCGAACTGCGACATCTTCATCTCCTCCACTCTTCCGTCGGACGTCTACCCGCGCACATCCTGGGCCAGCTCGCTCGAGCGGCGGAAGGCCGCCGCCGCCTGCTCCAGCCGTCCCTCCGCCAAGAGCAGGTCGCCCTCCAGCAGCAGGCAGCCGCTGAGGAAGTGCCGCGACTCCGCCGTCTTCGGCGCAGCGCTTCGCCGTCTCGAGCTCGTCCCGACACTCCCGCAGCAGGCCCTCGGCCAAGAACGCCCGGGCGCGCAACAGGTGACCCGGGCCCGCCGCGCCTCCGAGGTCCTCCTGCTCCGCCAGCAATGTCAGGCTCCGGGCCGCGCATTCCAACGAGGACCGCGTGTCGCCCAGTGAGAGCCAGGCCGCCGCCAGACCGTACAGCAACCCCGCCGCGGCGGAGGTATCCGCTCTCGTCGCCGAGCAACTCGAGCGCCTCCTCGAAGTAGCCCACGGCCTCGCTGCGGCCGCCCCATGCGGTTGGTGATCTCACCCAGTTCACCCAGCAGCCGCGCCCGGTCGCGCCGCTCGCCCAGGTCGGCCAGGATCTCCCGAGCGCGAAGGGCGTACTCGGTAGCGCGGGCGTAGTCCTGCCGCTGCTCCTCGAGCAGCGCCGCATCCCAGTACGCGTCGGCCAAGGCTCGACGATCGTCCAGGACGCGGGCCAGCTCCCAAGGCCTCCTCAGCCGCCTGCCGGCCGGCCTCCAGGTCGCCGCGCTGCCGCAAGATCTCGGCCAGGGCGCGGAGGATCTGCAGGCGAAGACGGTCGTCGGGAGTGCCGAGACGCGCCCGAGCACGGATGGTGGCCGACTCCAGCAGCAGAAGAGCGATGCCGAGATCCCCGAGCGCCTGCCGGACACGGGCCAGCCGGTAGAGCACGACCGGCAGTTCGGGACCGTCCGGCGGATGGTCTTCGTAGTAGAGCCGGGCGTCGTTCAGCACGGCCGATGCGCCGCGATGATCCCCGGAGAGGTGCAGCGCCCAAGCCCTGCCGACCTCCGCGCGCCGGAACAGGTCCTGGTTCTCCGCATCCTGGGCGATGCTCCCGGCCTCGGCGAACGTCCGGGCCGCGTCCTCGGCTCCGACCGTTCGAGCTGAAGCTCGCCCTTGGCCATCAGGTTCTCGAAGCGCTCGCGGCCCGCCGGAGCGACGCCGGTCTCGAAGTAGGACTCGTCGACGTCCAGGTACTCCGCGAAGAGCTTGATCGCCTTTGGAGACGGCCGCGTCTTGCCCAGCTCGACCTGGCTCACGTACTCCTTCGAGTACCGGCCGCCGGACACCTCGGTCTGGGTCAGCCCCCTCTGCTGGCGCAGCTTCCTCAAACGGACGCCCACGTCCGACATGACCATGCCCTTCCTTGCAGTCGCCCCCCGCTCGTCCTGCCGTGCGACGAGCCTCCACATGAATCATAATGCCCGCGGGCCTCGCCGCCAAGCACCCGTTTGACCCAGGGATTCACCGATGGGTCGGGGAGAGCGTGCGGCCAGAGGTCCTGGGCAAAAGGCGGTCGGGCTCGCCCGTGAACTCGGCGAGTGCGGCGAGCCGCCCGCCGCGCGGGGAGATACTTGACAACCGTACTTGACTCATCCGTCGTTTCCGGCCGGGCGCGGCCGAGGGCCTCCCGGAAGACCCGGAGCGCCGCTCTCCGGCCGGTACAACATGCCACCGGTGCTATGCTCTCGAGCCAACCCGATGCAGTCCGACCACCGTCCCCGGCCAGGAGAGTCGCCGATGACCTGGGTCCCGCCCGATGCGGCCGGCGGCCGGCCGCCCGTCCTGGCCATCGTGGTCCCCTGCTACAACGAAGAGGAGGTCCTGCCGGAGACGGCACGCCGGCTGGCGGCCGTTCTCGAGGACCTGCGCAGCGAGGGACTGGCGGCGCCGGAGAGCTTCGTCCTGTTCGTGGACGACGGCAGCCGGGACCGTACCTGGGAGTTGATCGAGACCCTCCATGCCGCGCATCCCGACGTCGCCGGCCGCCGGCTGGCCCGCAACGCCGGCCATCAACGGGCGCTGCTCGCAGGACTGCTGCAGGCGCGGACCCGGGCGGACTGCATCCTCTCCATCGACGCCGACCTGCAGGACGACGTGGACGCGATCCGCCGGTTCGTGGAGGCCTTCCACCAGGGCTACGAGGTGGTCTACGGCGTCCGCCGGAGCCGGCCCACCGACACCGTGTTCAAGCGGTCCACGGCCCACGGGTTCTACCGCTTCATGCGCCTGATGGGGGTCGATCTGGTCTCCGACCACGCCGACTATCGGCTGCTCAGCCGGCGCGCCCTCGACCACCTGGCGGAGTTCGGCGAGGTCAACCTGTTCCTGCGCGGACTGGTCACCCTGCTGGGCTTCCGCTCGACCACGGTGGAGTACGACCGCCGGGAGCGCTACGCCGGGGAGTCGAAGTACCCGCTGCGCAAGATGCTGGGCTTCGCCGTGGACGGCATCACGTCGTTCAGTGTCACCCCCATCCGCTGGGTGACGGTCGCGGGCCTGGGATTCGTCCTGCTCAGCCTGCTGGCCATGGTCTACGCGGTCGTGGCCAAACTGTTGGGCGACACCGTGCCCGGCTGGTCCTCTCTGATCGCTTCGGTGTGGTTCATCGGCGGGGTCCAGTTGGTCGCTCTGGGGCTCATCGGCGAGTACGTGGGCAAGATCTACGTCGAGGTGAAGCGACGCCCGCGTTTCATCGTGGAGACCGACCTGGATCCTCGCGGCTCGACACCGGCGCCTAAACCCGATCCCACGCTTGGCCGATAAGGGAGGTGACCAAGGAACGTGAGCCGGCCAAGCCAAGGAGCGCGCAGCCGACATGGAACCGCAAAAGAAGACAGCCGTCCATACCTGTCGGCGCTGCTCGTCCTCGCTGGTCCAGCCGATCGAGTGGAACCGCCTGGACGAGCGCTCGTGGGAGGTGGTCGTGCGCTGCCCCGAGTGTTGGGAGTCCTACCCCGTCGTCCTCGACCAGGACGACGTCAACGAATTCTCGTACTTCCTCGAATCGGCATTCAAGACCATGCTCGACGCGATCAAAGAGCTGGACCACGAGGCCTTCGAAGCCGACTGCGAACGGTTCGCCACCGCCCTCTGGGCGAACCACGTCCTGCCCGAGGACTTCTGATCTGTATACCCCCCATGGTATAGTGATGGGCGCCCACGAGGGCCCAGCACGAAGCAGACGGAAGGGAGCACGCGGCATGGAGATGGAGATCGTCTATCCGGGCAACAAGAGGGTCGATGCCAAGTACCGGCACTTCACCATCGAGACCGATCAGCCGGTCATGGGCGGAGGAGAGGATTCCGCCCCGGCGCCGTTCGACCTGTTCATCGCCTCCATCGGGACCTGCGCGGGAATCTACGCGCTGGGCTTCATGCAGCAACGGGGTATCCCCACCGAGAACTCCAAGATCCTGCTGACGGCTCAGCGAGATCCCGAGACGCATCTCATCGGCAAGATCACCTTGGACGTCATCCTGCCGCCCGAGTTCCCCGAGAAGTACACCGACGCCATCGTCAAGGCGATCGACCTCTGCGCGGTCAAGCGTCACCTGCACCAGCCGCCGGCGTTCGACATCGTGACGCGGGTGGCCGAAAAGGCCGGCGCGTAGCCAAGTCCCCGGCAGACGCGCCCGGCTTCGGACCGGAGCGCGTCCAACGGGGTGGGGTCAGTCCGGGAGCCGAGCGCCCGGCGGCAGCGCGGCCCAGATGGCCTCGGCGGCCCGGGCGAACCTCGCTCCCTCACCGTCCTCGTCGTAGAGGGCGGCCAGCGTCCGCAGCGAGGCCACGGTGGGCTTCCAGCCAAACACCTCCAGAGAGACGACCAGCGGGCCGCGGCGGTCCGGCCCCCCCGACGCCGCCACGCCCTGGAGGATCGAGACCAGCTCGTCCCGAGGGTAGCTGCCGATCTCCCGGTGGTCCCGGCCGTCGACGAGCCCGTGCAGGTGCACCACCTCGACCCGTCCTCCGTAGGCCGCCAGGTGCTCGTCGACGACGCCGCCCGACAGCAGCAGGTGGCCCACATCGAAGACCACGCTCAGATCCTGGGCTTCCACCATCGGGTAGGCCCACTCGTAGGGGAACTGCAGGTTCTCGACGGCCAGGGGCACGCCGGCCACCTCCCCCGCCAAGCGCTCCAGCGACTCGCCCAGGGCCTGCTGCCACCGGACGAAGGTCTCCGGAGAGAGGTGCGCGGGCTGCGGCTGCTCGCCGAGCGGCGGATGGTAGACGAGCGGAAGCTCCGGATGCACGACGAACGCTCGGGTCTGGAGCGGCAGGGTGAGATCGATCACCCGCAGGCAGGTGTCCTGGGCCCGCCGCCGCGCCTCCCGATCCGGCTCGCCCAAGCCGACATCCAGCGGCAGGTGGACGGTGAAGCCGCAGCCGCCGTCCTCGGCGTAGCGGCGGAGCTCGCCGATATCGGAGCGCGTGGGAAGGTTCGAGACTTCGCCCTCGAAGAGGACGAGCTCGATGTCGTCGATCAGCGGGGCGAGCAGGCGGACGTTCGGGCGTATCTCGTCGGGAAGCACGTAGGACGTCGTCCCGAAGAGCAGAGGGCGGGTCTCCCCGCCGGCCAGGGGCGGAGGCGTGCTCCCGTTCATGCGAACCCCACGGTCAGGGCGAGCAAGACCATCGCCCGGGTGATCTCCTGGGAGGCGCCCATGACGTCACCGCCGACTCCGCCCAGCAACCGTCCGGCGGCCCTCATCAGCAGCCCGGCGACCACGACCACGGCGACCGCTCCGGCCACCATGCCGGTGACGCCGACCCAGAGCGCGGCGACGGCCAGAACGGGCAGCGCGACCACCACACCCACCGCGGCGTGGACGGGACCGAACCCTTCCAGGAAGGTCCGCCCCAGCCCCTCGTGCGACGGCCGGCCCCACCAGGCAAGCAGCAGATACGGCACCCGGGAGAGCACCTCGGCGGCCAGCACCGCTGCGGCCAGCACCGTGCGGCCCTGGGCGGCGAGGGCCGCCAACGAAGCGAAGGTCAGCAGGTAGGTCACGAGGACGGCTCCCACGGCCCCCACCCCGGCGGCGTGGTCGTGCATGACCTGGAGACGGCGCTGCGCGTCACCGTGCACCATCAGCCCGTCCCCCAGGTCCAGGAGCCCGTCCATCTGGTTGAGGCCGGTCAGCCCGACGACCACGGCGAGGACCACGGCCGCCAGAGGGGCGGCGGGGATCCACCCGGCGAGGACGAAGGCCACCAGGCCTCCCGCCAGACCGGTGATCCACCCCACCAGCGGGACCAGCGGAAAGGCAGCCACCACGGCCTCCAGCGGCGCCTTGGTCCCCACGGGGATGCGGGTAAAGAAGCCCAGCAACGGCAAGGGGTCGGCGGCCAAGGGGCGTCCACGAGCGGCCAAGGGCTGGGTCTGCTGCTCCATCGGAGGAGTGTACCAAAGCCGCCCCCCGCAGCCGGCGCGGCCGGAGACGGGCCGTGAGCGAGACCGGCGGCCGAGGCGGCGGGCTGGTGGTGACGCGGCCGCGCCGCGGGGTGATGGCGCGCAGCCGCGGGGCGCGATGTTATCCTGCCCAAGCTGGCGTTCCCGCACCCGGAGGCCCTCATCACCGTTCTGACGTTCACCCTCGTCCTGCTGGTGGGAGCCACGGCGGCGGGTCTGATGGGCTCGCTGACCGGGCTGGGCGGCGGCGTCGTCATCGTGCCCTTCTTGACCATCGTCTTCGGCGTGGACATCCGCTACGCCATCGGGGCGTCGCTGGTATCTATCATCGCGGTCTCCTCCGGCGCGGCCGCCTCGTACGTCAAGCAGGGCTACACGAACGTGCGCGTGGGCATGTTCCTGGAGATGGGCACGGTGGCCGGCGCCGTGGTGGGTGCGTCGCTGGTCAGCTCGATCCCGACGGGTGCCCTCCAGGTGGGATTCGGCCTGGTGCTGGTCTACTCCGTGTACCTGACGGCGCGCCAGGTCGGCCGGGTGGTGCAGAACAACGACACGGCTCCCGGCGACCCCCTGGGCGCATGGCTGCGGCTGAACAGCACCTATCCCACGGACGCCGGTCCTCGCTCCTACCGCACGCACCACGTCCCCGGGGCCTTCGGCGTGATGGTGGTGGCCGGAGTGCTCTCCAGCCTCCTGGGCATCGGCTCCGGCGCCATCAAGGTGTTGGCCATGGACCATCTGATGCGGTTGCCCTTCAAGGTCTCGACCACGACCAGCACCTTCATGATCGGGGTGACGGCGGCCGCGAGCTCGACCATCTACCTGCACCGTGGCTACGTCGATACCCAAGTGGCCATGCCGGTCATGCTGGGCGCTCTCCTGGGGACCATCGTGGGCTCCCGCGTGCTCACCCGCCTGCACTCCCGCGCGCTGAGGCTGATCTTCAGTACGGTCATCCTCGTGCTCGGCGTGACCATGATCGCCAAGGGACTGGGGGTGGGGTTATGAGACGGCCCGCGCGCGACCCTCTGGCGGACGCCGAGGTCGAGCAGTTGGTCGCGCGATTGCTCAAGGCCGGCGTGACCGCGGCCGCGGTCACCGTCCTCCTGGGAGGAGTGGTGGCCCTCGTGAAGACCGGCACCGATCCCCGGCCCGATCTCTCGCAGTTCGACCCGGCGACGAGCGCGCTCCTGTCGTTCAGGGACCTGCTCCGCGCGGGTGCTGGAGCTCGACTACACGGCCTGGATACAGATGGGCCTGGTCATACTCGTCGCGACCCCGGTGATGCGGGTGGCCGTCTCGGCCTACGCCTTCGTCCGGCAGCGGGACTGGACCTACGTCGTGATCACGCTGGCGGTCCTGGCCGTCCTGACGTACGGGTTGCTGGGGGGCATCGGCTGAGCCAGCCCGGGCCTGCAGGGCCTAACTCCCGTGAGAGCCCGTGCGACCTTCGCGTCGCCGGCTCACGCGACGCGGACGAGCGGCCGGTGACCGTCGTCCTCGCCCAGTCGCCGCGTTCCGTCCCGGCTGTAGCCGTTGCCGCTGTGCCAGGCGCCGTCTCCGGCCGCGAGCAGCCTCTGATAGAGGGTCACGTACTCGCTCGCCATCCGGCCGCCGAGAAACGGCGCTCGAATACCAAGCGGACTCGGCCCCGGTCGATCTCACCTACGCGAGCCACCGCCTCCACCGCCTGGTCCACGTCGTCGACCACGAAGCCCGTCACTCCGTCCTCCATCACCTCGGGCACCGAACCGCGACGCATGGCGATCACCGGGGTGCCGGTCGCCATCGACTCGATCATCACCATGCCGAACGGCTCCGGCCAGTCGATCAGGAACAGAGTCGCAAAGGCCTCCCCCAGGAAGACGTCTTTCTCCCGGTCGTTGACCTCGCCCACGAACTCGACCCCGTCGTCGTCCAGCAGCGGCTCGAGAACGCTCTCGAAGTAATCCCGGTCCGCTCGGTCCACCTTTCCCGCGATCTTTAGAGGCATGCCCGCACGCCGGACGACTTCGATCGCCTTTTCTGCCCCCTTCTCCGGAGACAGCCGCCCGAGGAAGGCCAGATACGAGCCGGACTCGGGATGCAGGCGATGAAGCTCGAGCGGGAGACCGTGATACACGGTGGCCACCCAGTGGGCGAACGGGACCGGAGCCCGTTGGGCGTCTGAGATCGAGGCCAAGGGCATCGTGGGATAGGTGCGGTAGACCCGCGCGAGCTCCGGTACGTCCTGACGCCCGTGGGCCGTGGTGAGGTGGGGGAGGGGCGTGCGAGCGGCGAGGGGGTAGTGCAGGTAGTCCACGTGGAAATGGACGAAGTCGTAGTCGAGGGCGTCTCGGAACACGCGCTCGATCAGCAGGAGGTGCGACGCGACCGGGTCCGTCGCTCCCGCCAGACGCAGGCCCTGTTCGGCCATGGGGACCAAACGGGCGGAGGTGACCGAGTCCCCGGCTGCGTAGAGCGTCACCTCGTGTCCCATCCGCACCAACTCCTCGGTGAGATAGGAGACCACGCGCTCCGTTCCGCCGTAGAGCCGGGGCGGCACGCTCTCTATCAGGGGGGATACCTGCGCGATCCTCATAGTTCCACCACCACGTCGACGTCGCCTTTGATGCCCAGGAGTTGGACGGCGACACCGTCGCTCGTCCCTTCGAAACGGAGGTCCACCCGGCTTCCAGCGACGCGGAGACCCCGCACCTCCAGTCGCTGGATGAACGCCGGCAGGATCGGCCGCACCACCCTCAGCCGCCGGTTGAAAGCGTCTGGCACGAGACCCAGCACCGTCTCGACCAACGAAGGCATCGTGCCGGCCGCCCAGGCCTGCGGCTTACTGGCCAGGGGATAGCGGACCGGCACGTCGTAGTCCTCACGACGAAAACCGGCAAAGAGCTCGGGGAGTCGGTATGCCTCGAAGTTCATGGTCGCCCGCAGCATGCCATCGAAGACGGCGGCCGCCGCGTCATCGAAGCCGTAACGACGGAACCCGGCGGCGATGATGGCGTTGTCGTGGGGCCAGACCGTGCCCAGATGGTAGCCGATCGGATTGTAGGACAGGGCGGTGTCCGAGAGCGTGCGGATGCCCCATCCGCTGAACATGTCCCCGGCCATCAGCCGTTCCACCGTCCGCTTTGCCTTCGCCGGATCGGCGATGCCCGCCCAGAGGGCATGGCCCACGTTGGACGACAAGACCGACGCGGGTCGGTCCGCCTGTTGCAGGGCAAGCGCGTAGAAGCCCTCGTCCTCCAGCCAGAAGTCCCGATTGAACCGGGCCCGCAGATCCTCGGCCTGCTCGTCGAGATCCAGGGCACGGCCGGTCGTCGCCCACCCGGCGGAACAGGTCGGCCATACCCGTCTTCGCCAGGTACGCATACGCCTGCGCCTCCACAAGAGCGACGGGCGGCTGCGCCAAGGTGCCGTCGGCGTTCATGATGCCCTCGGTCGAGTCCTTCCAGCCCTGGTTCACCAATCCGCGCTCCGAGTGCGCGCCGTAGCGGAGGTAGCCGCCGCCTCCCAGCCCTCCGTAGGTCTCCATCCATTGCAGCGCGGCCTCCACGCGGGGAAAGAGCTCGCGGAACAGGTCGAGCGAACCCACCCAGTGTGCGTGGCGGGCCAGCAGGATGAGGAAGAGCGGCGTGGCGTCGACGGTGCCGTAGTAGGGCGAGTGCGGTATCTCCCCGGTGTGAGCCAATTCGCCGACCCGCAGCTCGTGCAGGATCTTTCCCGGCTCTTCCTCCCGCCAAGCGTCCTCGACGGTACCTTGATAGGAGGCAAGGACGCGCAGCGTCTCCTCGGCGATGTCGGGGTCGAACGCGAGCGTCTGCAGCGCCGTGATCAGGCTGTCCCGCCCGAACAGAGCGGCGAACCACGGTACGCCCGCCGCGAAGTACTCCTGGCTCTCCAGGCGACTGCGCAGGAGGCGAAGATCGGTGAGAGACCGTTGGAGCGCGCCGTCGAGCAGCAGAGAGCTACTGGATACCTTGGTCTTGTCCTCCAGCCATTGGTCGGCCCGCCGGCTGCGGGTGGCTTCGATGGCGGAGAAATCGGGGACGGCCATCGTGCCCACCCGGACACCCTCGAGGGTATCGGACTCAGCCAGCGAGAAGGACAGGTGCAGCTCCTGAGCCTCCCGCGGCGCCAGCCTCAGCCGATAGCTCACCGTCGTGCCGCCCCTCGATTCCGTCTCCGTCCAGAATCGGGCGGTGGTACGGCGGTAGACGCCATCACGGCCCTGGTAGAGAAACGACAGCCTCCCATCGCCCCACCGTGGCGGATGGTGGACGCCGAGCGATTCCCCCGTCAGGCTGCGCACCGAAAAGATGTCCTCGAAGTCCGCAGCGAGCGTCATGCAGACGCGGAAATCAGCGACCTGCAGGCCGAAGTTCCGGAAAGTCAGGCTCTCATGCAGTGCCAGCAAGTCACCGTCGAGCAGACGGACCCACTTGACCTCGATCTCCTCCTTGCGGATCACGCTGCCGTCCACGGCCCGCATATCCGGGTTGGTCATCTCCACGATCGCCTTGAACCCTCGGACGGACGTGGAGACCAGTGGCTCGGGGGCTTCTCCTCCCATAGTCAATCGGTAGCCGGTGAGATAGCGGCAATCGTGGTAGTAGAGTCCGAACCCATGGTCCTCGTCGACCGGGAGCGAGCCATCCGACTGGCTGAGGAAGAACAGGTTCTCGTCCTTGATGATGACCGCGTCGGCGATACTCGGGGTCATCGAAGGAGTGCCCTCGTGAAGGACCGAGCGTGCCCGTCCGTCCTTCGCGGAGGTCGGCATCGGCGGGGCGCAAGCTGGCCGGCCGCCGACCTTATCTTCCTGCTCAGGCATACCTACACCCTTGTGTCGATGACAGGGAGGCAGCGAAAACGAGTCACAGGGATTGTATCCAGAGGAGGGCGGCACCAATCGTTCGCACCGCTCAGGCCCTCCCGGCCCAGGAGCGCAGGACCTCGGCGACGCTGAACGCCTGAGCCGGGCAGCCGCGGGCGGTATGGGGCGCCTCCGCGTCGTAGACCTCGCTCAGCGTACCGATCCCAGCGTCTGCCAAACGCTCCAGCACGCCCTCGAGGAACATCCGCGCGGCCTCGGTCTGCTCAGGGTGGATCCGCATCCAGGCGTCGACGTAGGGACCGAGCAGCCAGGGCCACACCGTTCCTTGGTGGTAGGCGGCGTCGCGGGCCTGACGGTCGCCCTCGTAACGGGGCCGGTAGGAGCGATCCCACGGAGCGAGGCTGCGCAGCCCGACCGGAGTCAGCAGGTCGCGACGGACCCTGTCGAACACCGGCGTCCACCTCCGCTCCTCGAGCACCGGATGCGCCAGCGATAAAGCGAAGAGCTGGTTCGGCCGACACGAGGCGTCGTCCCCGTCCTCGCCGTCCACCACGTCGTAGAGGTAGCGTCCCTCGGCGTACCAGAAGCGCCGATTGAAGCTCTGTCTGGTGCGTTCCGCGGCGGCGGCCACCTCGTCGGCGCTCGACCCCACGCCTCCGCTTTCTCCGTGCCCGGCCCTGCCGGCCTGGTCGGCCGCCTCGCGCAGCCACCCCTCCAACAGGCGCAATGCGTTGTACCAGAGAGCTTCAATCTCGACCGCCTTACCCCGCCGGGGCGTGACGATCCACTCCTCCAGCCGGGCATCCATCCAGGTGAGCGGATGCCCGGGGTCCCCCTGGACCAGGAGCCCGTCCGCGGCATCGACGTGGATGCCGTACCGCGTGCCGCGCTGGTAGCGGCGGACCATGTCCGACCAGCCGGGGCAGCAGCTCCCGCAGAAGCGCCCGGTCGTCCGTCGCGGCCAGGTACCGATCCAGGGCGTGGAACAGCAAGAGGGTGGCGTCGGCGGCGTGGTAGACGGCATCCCGCTCTCCCTCGGCGAAGCAGTGGGGGACCAGCCCGTCCACCACGTGCCCGGCGAACCTCTCGAGTAAGGAGCGGGCCTCCTCCGGCCGTCCGGTCAGGAGGGTGAGGCCCTCGAGGGCGATCATCGTGTCGCGCCCCCAGTCTGTGAACCACGGATAGCCGGCGATCACGGTGCGCACCTCCCGGGCCGGCGCCGTCGCGCCCGTGGGGGCGGCGTCGCCGTCGGGCGGACGGATGACGAACTGATCGGCCGCCAGCACCAGTTCGGCGCCAGGGCCCGTCCTGATCGCCGGCGCCGCCCTCCTCACCAGATCCAGTCGACGATCGCGCTCCGCGTCGAGTGCTTCAGCCGGCGTCAGGGCGGTCAGGACGGACCAGGGCTCCGTGGAGGCGGAAAGAGCCACGGAGACTCCCGGTGACAACCATGCGGTGAAGGCGCCCGGGCACCAGAGTTCGCCTCGGTGCGGGTACCCGCGGGCGGCCTCCACTGGATACGTCAAGTCCCGCCACACGTGTTCGTCGGGGACGAACCGAGCCACCCTCGTCCCAGAGGAGCAGGTGGAGGATGGGGAGGCCGGGCGGGCCCACGCACTCGAGGCTTCCGGAGCCGATGTCGGCGCCCTGCGGCGGCGCGGCTCGGTAGGCGCCCTCCAGCGGGCCGACCTCGGTCTCGTGCGGGCGGAAGGCGAGCCCGGGACGCATCTCCAGCCGGACCGGCCCGTCACCCTCGAGCAGGCTGGTAGAGCAGGTGGACGGTGTTCTGCCGGTGGGGCATGATGACCCGGCGCTCCAGGATCCCCGCCGGCAGCCCAAACCGCCAGACCGGCAGGCCGCCTTCGAGCCGCACCTCGGCCTCCAGTGGGTCCGCGTCACCGGCGGGGGAGGAGAGGACCGTCGCCGGCCCCGCGCCCGTCGCCAGGCGCTCCTCCAGTGCCGACACCATGACCACCCGCCCCAGCGGGGCAGGCAGGGCGGCCACCAGCAGGCCGTGGTAACGGCGCAACAGGCGGCCGTCCAGGGCGCCCAGGGCGTAGCCCCCCAGGCCGTTGGTCAGCAGCCATTCGGCCGGAGCCTGCGTGGCGTCCGAGGCCACGCCGACCGCTGGGTCGATTCGACGCACAGGCAGTGCCGGATCGCCCACGACCGCTCCCCCGCGCCTAACCCTCGGGTGCGGGGGAGGCCTCCGCGGGCCGCCTTCCCCGGAAGCGGGTGGCGTAGACGTGGGTCAATTCGGCGCCCAGCAGGTAGATCTGGGCGGAGTAGTACACCCACAGCAGCAGGACGAGGACCGATCCGGCCGCCCCCTTCAGTGAGCTGGGCCCGGCCACGCTGAGGTAGAGACTGATCAGGAAGCGCCCCAGGGTGAAGAGCAGGCTGGTGACGGTGGCCCCGATCCAGACCTCGCCCCAGCTGATGTCCCGCTCGGGCAGTACCCGGAAGGTGAGCGCGAAGAGCACGGCAAAGAGCACGAAGAAGAGCCCGAGGTCGAACCACTGGAGCAAAGTGGTCGACACGGGCAGGTAGGCCGATGCCACCCGGGCCAGGGCCGTCACCACCGAGCCGGCGACCAGTGACACCAAGAGCAAGACGCCCGTGGCCAGCACCATGCCCACGGCGAGCAACTGGTTGCGGGCGAAGCCCCACGCCATGCGTCGATAGCCGCCTCCATCGTCCCGGGGCTGGACTTCCCAGGCGGTATTCAGTGCATCCTTGAGGTTCCGGAACACGCCCGCTGCCCCGATCAGGAGGGTCAGGATCCCGACCAAGGTGGTGACCAAGCCGGCTCCTTGACGTCGGCTGACGTTCGCCACCATGGCCCGGACCGTTTGAGCGGCATCCGACCCCAGTACGCGGCTCAGTTGGTCGGTCAACTGGCGGAGCGAGTCTTCGGTCCCATAGACCCGACCGGCCACGTAGACGGCCACCACCAGGACCGGGGCCAACGAGAACAAGGCATAGTAAGCGAGGGCGGCCGCCAGACGCGAAGCCTTATGCCGCCGCCACTGGACGACCGTCTCCTTGAGCAGGCTGGGGACCTGTCCGAGGGTCACGCCCTACCCACCGACGATCTCTCCTCCGTTGGGATGAAGCACCTGGCCGGAGTAATAGGAGGCGTCCTCTGAGGCCAGGAAGACGTAGCTTGGAGCGATCTCATCCGGTTCCGCGGCGCGTCCCATAGGAGCATCGGAGCCGAACTCCGCCACGTGTTGGCTCTCCATGGAAGCCGGGATCAGCGGGGTCCAGACGGGCCCGGGCGCCACCCCGTTCACGCGGATGCCCTTGTCCATCAACATCTGAGAGAGGGAGCGGGTGAAGGCGAGGATCGCACCCTTGGTGGCCGCGTAATCGGGCAGATGGCCGCTTCCCCGGTACGCGGTGACCGATGTGGTGTTGACGATCGCGCTGCCCGGTGGCATGTGCGGCGCGGCCGCCTTGGTCAAGAACACCTGGGAGAAGATGTTGGTGCGGAACGTGCGCACGAGGGACTCCTCGGTGAGGTCCTCCAGCGTCTTGCGCTCGTGTTGCTCGGCGGCGTTGTTGACCAGGATGTCCAGCTGTCCGAAACGCTCCAGCGTCTGGGCGATAACCTCGCGGCAGAAGGCCTCGTGACCGACGTCCCCCGCGATCAGAAGACCGCGCCGACCGGCCTCCTCCACCAAGCGCAACGTCTCCTTCGCATCCTCATGCTCTTCCAGGTAGACGATCGCCAGGTCCGCTCCCTCTTTGGCAAAGGCGACCGCGACCGCCCTGCCGATGCCGCTGTCGCCCCCGGTGACCACAGCCACCTTGTCCCGCAACTTGCCGCTTCCCTGGTAGCCGTGCGCCTCCGCCCGGGGCTTCGGCGTCATCTCGTGTTCACGGCCGGGTTGATCCTGCCGTTGCGGCGGTCGTTGCTGTTCCATGCGTCCTCCCGATCGGATGAAGAAGGGGACCGCCCAGCGGTCCCCTCAGATTCTCGATGCCGCTATGGGGTCGGGTACCCCGCTTCGGTCAGGAGAAGACACCTACCAGCCAGAGCACCAGCAGGACGACCAGGATCAGACCGAGGATGCCGCTGGGGAAGTAGCCCCAACCTCGGCTGTAGCCCCACGCGGGAAGCGAGAGAAGGGCCAAGACGAGTAAGACGATAAGGACGATGGTCAACATCTACGTCACCACCTTGACGTTGGTCGAAGGTCAGGAATCACAGACGATCCCATCCACATCGATTCGATCCACATTAGTCTTTGTCATTCCCTTCGAAAGGAGGGCCGTAAACGGCGCGCAAGGGCTCCACGGCCGCCACCAGCCGGTCGCGCACCTCGAGCATCGCCCCGCTCATCCGCATACTTCTGCCGGGGCCAGAAGAACCCCCGCAGCCCGTCCCCCCGATGTCGGGGGACCAGGTGCAGGTGCATGTGCGGCACGCTCTGGCTCACCCGATTGTTCATCGCGGCGAAGACCCCCTCCGCCTCCAGGCCGTCCTCGAGCGCGCGGGTCAGCAGCTGTGCCGCCCGAAAGAAGGGAGCCACCAGGCCGGCCGGGAGTTCGGGAAGGGTCTCGACGTGGACCCGAGGGATCAATAGCAGATGACCCGGGAACAACGGACGATGGTCAAGAAAGGCGAGCACGTCCTCGTCGGCCAGCACGATCGCAGCCGGGCGTTCGCCGCGGGCGATGGCGCAGAATTGACAGATGGGGGCCGGCGGCATCGCGGCCGAGGATCCGCTAGCCCTTCTGCAGCATCGGCAGGACCGTCTCCTCGTACACCTGCTCCACGCCCGCCAGCAGATCGGCGGTGGTGGCTCCTCCGTAGGTCAGGGCGGCGACGGACATCCCTCCGGCGCCGACACCCTCCTTGACCAGGCCGGCCTCGTACGGATGCATGCCGGGGAAGCGGGCGGCTCCGAAGTTCAGGTCGGCGGCGTAGACCCGGGGACAGTGGGCCTGCTGGGCCAGGTCGACGATGTCCGCGTCAGGGTCCTTCAGTACCCATCGGGTGGTCCCGATGCAGAGGTTCTCCATGTTGGCCTTGCCCGAGCGGTCGGCGATGGCGGCCACGGCCGCCATCTGCGTGCCGCCGGCCAGCATGACCGGTATGTCGGCCGAGGCAGCGCAGGCGATGCCCGCCACCACCGCCTGCATGGGGTCGCCCACGCGGCGCACGGCCTCCAGCGGCTGAGTGGCGAGCGAGCCCTTGCTGATGCCGGCCGCGGCGAACGCCTTGTCCACCGTGGCCTGTTTCAGGCCGTGGGCGCCGCCGATCATGGTGGAGGAGACGCGCCCTTCGGCGTCCATGCCCAGAGCCAACATCACCGCCAAGGCCATGGTGGTCCCGGCCGGGACCGACTCGCCCAAGATCAGGTAGTCGGTCAGCTTCGCCAGGTTGGCGCCCAAGTGCCAGCCCCGCTCGAAGAGGCCCTCGACGTCGTCCACCGCCTCACCGGTCAGCACCGAGCGACCCGGCTTGTCTCCCACCCGGATGTACGGGGTCTGCGGCTGGACCTCGGTGCCCGCGTCGACCACGAACACGGGGATACCACTGGCCCTCAGAGCCGCCATGGTGACGATCACCGGGGAGGGGATCCCGTCGGGGGTGGCGGCCACACCGGGGATGCAGCGGGCGCTGCCGTAGAAGAGGGCCTCCATGTCGGCGGGCGGCGTGTAGCGCCGCATCTCGGCCGAGGCGCCGGCGATGGAAAGGCCCTCGATGGCACCGGTGTCCGAGTTGGCGATGGTGCAGACGAAGGCTGGGCGTTCCGCCCGGACCAGGTCCTGCAGCAGCGAGTCGTTCCCGTGGGTCAGGATCCCTTCCATGTGTCCTCCAGAGCATCGAGTAGGGTCGTGGCATCGTGATAGAGCCGGCCATCGGAGCCGGGTTCCGCCGGGCGGGCGAGTACGAAGAGCGCGCCCCCGACGCGGGCGGCGGCCGCCAGCTTCTCCTCCAGGCCGCCCTCGCTGCCCGACTCCTTGCTGACCAGCAGGGAGCAGCGGAGGTGGGCCAAGCAGGCGACGGTGAACTCCGCGGTGTAGGGAGGGTAGGCCGCGATCAGGTCGGCCGGGGCGACGCCGGCAGCCAAGGCCGCCGCGACGGACTCCGGGGTGGGCAGGACCCGGGCCGCCGGCTCCAGGCCCAGGCCGGCGAAGCCCTGAAGCCCCTTGGCTCCCACCGTGAAGAGCGCCCGTCGGCCGTCGGCGCGGAGCGCGGCCGCCAGCTCCTCCTCCGACGAGAAGGTGCGCACCGGAGCCTCCGGAGCGGCGGGAGTCCAGGGAGCGCGGGTCGCCCGGAAGAGCGGGACGCCGATGTCGGCGGCCACCTCCCGCGCCAGGCGGCTGACCTCAGCGGCGAAGGGATGGGTGGCGTCGATCAGGGCCGTCGCCTCCCACCGCGCCAGCTCGCCCGTCAGCGCCTGCGCGTCCAGGCGGCCCGTCTGCACGCCTCCCGCGGGACGGCGGCGGACCTCCTCCTCGCCCAGGTCGGTGGCCACCGACAGGCGCACCGCGTAGCCGGCGGCCTCGAGCTCGTCCACCAGGCGGCGGGCGAAGCCGGTCCCCCCGAGGACGTAGAGGCGGCGGACGGGGTGCGGGGCTGGGGTCACTCGTCCTCCGGCTCGTCGACGCCGTACTTCTCGGCGTAGCCGCGGCGGGTCACCATGCGTCCGCCCAGGACCTGGGTGTTGACCGAACCGATGACGACGGTGGTCCACATGTCGATGGGCGCGTCGAGCAAGTGGCCCAAGGTGGTGAGCCCCCTCTCCTCGCCCTCGCGATAGGCGTTCTTCACCCACCCGCTCACCGTGTGCGGCGACCGATAGCGCAGGAAGAGGCCCATCACCTCCTCGAAGAGGGGCCGGCGCCGGCGAGAGGTGGGGTTGTAGAGGCAGGTGACCAGGTCGGCGGCGGCCACGGCGGTCACCCGGCGCAGCACCTCCTGCCGGGGCGTCAGGAGGTCGCTCAGGCTGAGCACCACGAAGTCGTTCATCAGCGGAGCGCCCAGGCGGGCGGCGGCGGCCTGGGCGGCGGTGATGCCGGGCACCACCTCGATGTCCGCCTCGGCATCCAGTTCCATCAAGAGCCCGGCCATGCCGTAGACGCCCGCGTCCCCGCTGGAGACCACGACCACCCGGTGGCCCTGGCGGTGCAGCTCCAACGCGCGCTCGCAGCGCTGGACCTCCTGCCTCATGCCGGTGGCCTCCACCAGGACGCCCTCGCGCAGCAGGTCGCCGACCAGCTCGATGTACGGCTTATAGCCGACCACCGCGTCCGCCTGCTCCAACGCCGCATGGGCCTCTCCGGTCAGGAGCTCCGGCGCTCCGGGGCCGATGCCCACCGCCACGATCATACCCACCTCCCGTTCTCGGTCTACAGCAGCAGCCCACCGTCGGCCAGGGCCAAGGAGACGGTGACGCCCTCCGCCGCCTGCTTCTCCAAGAGCAGCCGACCACCGGGACCGGCCGCCCACAGGGCCGCCGGCTCGGCCACGGCACCCACTCCCGCCTGCTCCTTGACGAAGGCACTCTGCCCCAGCCCGTGCCGCTCGATCTCCCGTGCCAGCTCGCTGTCCTCGGCGAAGAGAAGGGGCACGCCCAGTCTCTCCGCGGCCGCCGCCAGCCCCGGTTCGTCTGCCTTCAACCGGGCCGAGGCGAGGGCCCGCAGGCTCTTCGGATCTCGCCCGGCCGTGGCGAACGCGCGGCCCAGCGCCTTCAGCAGCGACTCGGCCGACGTGCCCCGCTTGCACCCCACTCCGGCCACCACCCAGCGGGGTATCAGGCGGAGGAGACACGCGGCCATCGTGGTCGGGAGGCCCGAGCGCGTGGAGATGACGATCCCCGGCTGCGACGCATCCGCGGTCAGCTCGGACAAAGGCCGGGGCTGGTAGCCCGCCAGGATACGCAGGGCGTCCGCCGCCCCGCCCAGCTCCTCAGGGTCGAACCACAGGTCCAGGCAACCATCGTTGACCAGCGCCGAGGTGACCGCCAGCAGCGGTGCCGCGTCGGCCGGATCGGCCTGCAGTTCCCGGGCCAGCAGGTCGGGACCGCGGAGACCCTGGACGTCGGAGGAGGTGGTCAGCACCACCTGGCTCCGCAGGGCTTCTGCCAGACTCCGGGCCAGCGAGTTCGCCCCACCCAGATGCCCGGAGAGCAACGGGATCACGAACCGCCCCGCCTCGTCCAGCACCAGCACGGCGGGGTCCCGCCGCTTGTTCTCCAGCACGGGCGCCAGGGAGCGCACCACCACGCCCGTGGCCATGACGCAGACCAGGGCGCGGGTGCCCGGGGCCGTGAAGGCCTCTCGAAGCGCGGGGCCCACCCGGGCGAAGGTCCGGAGCTCGACGCCTTCCGCCGGCCGATCCGAGGCCTCCTCCGTGCCGTGGTCCGTCCCCACGAGGGTGTCCGGCAGGCGCAGCGAACCCCCCAGCAGACCGGCCACCCGGCGGGCGATCACCGCCCCACCGCGGGTCAGGGCGAAGACGACGAGCGAGGAGGGGGAGGGCGGCTGGGTCACGCGCCGGCCTGACCGCCGGCTGCCGGACCGTTGGCGGCCGGACCGCCCGCCTGGCGATACCCGTGAGAGAAGCCCGGGTCGTAGAGCTTGGAACGCGTGCCCGAGGGCAGCAGGACGTCGCCCACGATGATCATGGCCGTCTTCTCGATGCCGGCCTCCCCGACCTGCCCGGCGATGTCGTCGAGCGTCCCCCGCACGATGCGTTGCTCGGGCCACGAGGCGTTGGCCACCACCGCCACCGGCGTCTGCGCCGGGTAGTGCAGACGCAGGTCTTCGACCACCCGGTCCAGCTGACCCACGCTGAGAAAGATACAGAGCGTCGCCCGATGGGACGCGAGAGAGGCGAGGTCCTGGCCCTCCGGGACCGGGGTGCGGCCGGCGCGGCGGGTCAGGATGACCGTCTGCGACACCTCGGGCAGGGTGAGCTCCGCGTTCAGGGCCGCGGCGCTGGCCGCGAACGAGCTGACCCCGGGGACGACCGCGTACGGCACGCGCGCGGCTGTCCAGCTCCTCCATCTGCTCGGAGATGGCTCCGTAGAGCGAGGGGTCGCCGGTGTGCAGGCGCACGACCCGGCGACCGGCCCGATACCCCTCCGTCAGGATCTGGACGATCTCCGGGAGGTCCAGACCGGCGGAGTCGTGGATGGCGGCATCGGGCCGGCAGTGACCCAGCAGCGCCTCATGCACCAACGATCCGGCGAAGACGACGACGTCGGCTTCGGCCAGGGCCCGGGCGCCCCGCAGCGTGATCAGCTCGGGATCCCCCGGCCCGGCGCCCACGAAAAGGACGGGATGGCCGGCGGCCGGGGAAGAGTCGGTGGCATTCACGGGCTCAGGTTTCCTTTCTCGAGCGGCCGGCCGGCATGCGGGCCACGGTAGCCGGACGCGAGGGTGACTCGGCGTGTGGGCCCGACCCCGCGCGGGCGGGCGGGATGACGACCAGGGAGAAGTAGGGCAGCTGGGCCAGTTCGGCCACCGTCGCCGGCCGGAAGACCCGCTCCCCCTGGAGCGAGACGTCGGCGGTGACGAACACCCGCTCGAGGGCTCCCTCCGCTTCCAGCAGGGCGACGGCGTCCGGGGTCAGCCGCGAGGGTTTCATCACCACCACGGTGCCACCCAGACCCAGCGCGCCGCGCAGCAGGGACAGGTCAGCGCCGTCGGGGACGACGACCAGGGGCTCGCGTCCCTCGACCAACGGCAACCGCAGCGCGGCCGCGGCGGCCACGGGCGAGATCACCCCGGGAACCACGACGACCGGGCCCGTGTAGCGCGCCAGCAGGTAGCCGAAGCTGCCGTAGAGCAGGGTATCGCCCAGGCAGAGGTAGACCACGTCGCGCCCGCCCTGGGTCTGCGCGGCGATGGCGGCGACCGCGTCGTCCCAGGCCTGCTCCAGGGTGGGACGATGGCCGGTCATCGGCATGGCCAGGGGTAACTCTCGGACGTCCGCGCTCAGGTAGCGCTCGGCGATCTGATAGGCCCGGCCGCGGTCGCCGGAGGCATCCACCGGGTAGGCCACCACCTTGGCCCCCCGCAACAGTTCCGCCGCGCGGACGGTCACCAGTCCGGGGTCGCCCGGACCCAGGCCCACCGCGTACAGCGTGCCGAGCCCGGGGGCGCCGGCCCCCGGCTCTTCGGCCTGGGTCATCCTGCCTCCTCCTCTTCTTCGTGAGGCCTGTCGGCCCACAGCAGTGTGATGGGGTTCATGCCCCGCATGATGCCGGCCCGCTCCAGCCGGGCCGACGACAGCTGCAGCGCGTCGAAGTCGCGCCAAGGGGCAGAACCCAGCACGCGGGTCGCGGTGGCGAGCGTCTCCAGGGTGACGGCGCTGACGATCACCCTCCCGCCGGGAGCGAGGCGCCCCCGTAGCAGTCCGAGCACCTGCTCCAGGCGACCCCCCGACCCGCCCACGACGCAGAGATCCGGCCGGCCCAGAGACGGGTCGGCCAAAGACTCCGGAGCCGCGCCCTCCACCACCTCGACCCGGGCGCCGAAGCGGGCCGCGTTCAGGGCCGTGGCGCGGCATCCGGCCGGATCGCGTTCGAAGGCGACGACGCGGGCGGCCGGAGCCTGCAGCGCCAACTCCACGGCGAACCCGCCGCTGCCGGCGCCCACGTCCCAGATCACCCGCCGCTCGGCTGCCTGGGCCACGCCCGCCAGCACCGCCCGCACCTCCCAGCGCGACAGCGGCACCGAGTCCTCCCGTGACGAACGCGGAGTCGGGGATGCCGGCGACCGCCGTCCCCCATCCCTGCGCCCCGGCGGCCCGCCCGCCGGGCTCGCCATCGCTCCGGTCGCTCCGCGGCACGAACGCCCAGCCGCCCCGCTCCAGCCAGGCCTCCGGTGCCACGATGAGGGCCGCCGGGCTGCCAAAGGCACGGCCCGCGGCCTCGGCCAGCGAGGCGACCGTCACCTCCTCGTCCTCGCGGCCCAGCCTCACGCCGACCGCCATCCGCGCCTGCAGGCCCTGCTCCAGAAGATGGGCGGCCACCGCCGCCGGCGTGTTGTCTCCGCCGCACAGGACCGCGAACGGCAGGTCCGCCGGGGCATCCAGCGCGAGGGCCCGCCCGTGCACCGAGTAGTGTCTGAGCTCCTGCCAGGGTACGCCCACCCGCGCGGCCAGCAGCTGCACCGAGGAGACGCCCGGCTCGACCACGGCCTGACCGGGGAAGCTGCGCTCCACCTGGGCCAGCAGGCTGAAGTAGCCCGGGTCCCCCGAGGTCAGGACGCACACGTCTCGCCCGTCGGCGAGGCGATCCTCGACCTGCTCCATCAGCCCGGCGAGGTCGCCGCGGACCACCAAGCGCTCCCCCCAGGCCGGGGCCGCCGCCAGGGCGGCGGCCCCGCCGACGAACACCTCGCTCCCCAGGAGCAGCGCCTGGGCCCGCCCGGTCACGTACCCGGGCCCCGGCCCGGTGCCCACCACGGCCAGCCGTCCGCGACTCACGACGACCCCTCCGCGACGGGGTGCTCCCGTGACTCCGCCAGCACGCGGCCGTCCCGGTCCAGCAGCACCACGTCCACCTCCAGACCGTACCGCTCGCGGCAGGCGGCCGCACCGGCCCAGGCCACCTCCGCCAGCACGTCGCGGCGACCCAAGCTCCAGCAGACGGGCGGCCGCTTGGTCGGCGGTGATGGCCTCCAGGATGGCGCGGACCTCCGCCGCCTCGACGCCCCCGGCGCCGGCGTAGGCGGCCAGGGTGACCACGCGCGCGTCGGCCACGCGCGAGTGGGTGTCGAAGATGCGGGCGGCGAGCTTGGCCAGCTTGCCCACGTGCCCGCGGACGGTGACCCGCGCGAAGCCCGCCTCCGCCGCCCGTTCCAGCATCCAGCCCACCTCGTTGGCGGTCTCCACCACGTCCCGCTCGTCGCAGCCGGCCTCCACGGCCAGCCGCCGTCCCTTCGACCCGACCACGAACACCAGCTCGCTCCGGCCCCGGGCGGAGGCTACCGCCAGCTGCGGAGCGAGCGACTCGCGCATGGCCCGCACCGACCAGGGCTCCACCCGTCCGGTCGTCCCCAGGATGCTGATGCCGCCGACGATGCCCAGGCGGGGGTTCAGCGTCTTGCCGGCCAGCCGCTCCCCGCCGGGTGCGCTGACGACCGCCGTCGCCCCTCCCGGAAGGCGGGAGCGCAGCTCGCCGAGGATGGCGTCGCGAGGAGCCGGGTTGATGGCGGGCTCCCCGACGGCGATGGCCAGCCCGGGCAGGGTGACCGTCCCCACGCCGCGGTCGGCCCGCGACCGAGAAGAGGCCGGGGGTGCGCTCCACCCGGGCTCCGATGCGCAGGCCGTCCGTCACGTCCGGGTCGTCGCCGGCGTCCTTGGTCACCCAGGCTGTGCCGTCGGAGTCGCGTTCGTAGGGGAAGGCGGCGCGTTCGCCCCCGGGGAGCGTCACCTCGATGGTGCCGGTCGGGCCGGCGGTCGCGGACGCCGCCGGACGGCCTTCCGCCAGCCAGGCGGCGGCCGCGGCCGCGGCCGCCTGCGCGCACGCACCCGTCGTGTAGCCGCGGCGGAGGGGACCCGCCGGGGCGTCGGGCGAGAGGTCCTCGGCCGTGCGCGCCGCCGTCACCCGGCCCTCCTCTGGTCGTGGAGCAGGATGGGCACCAGGTCCAGCTGACCGTGCTCCACCATGCGCACGAGCTCCTTGCGCGCCTGGCCCACGGTCAACGGCCGCTCCGCCTCGCTGCAGAAGATGTCGAACAGGTAGGAGATCCGGGGCAACCGGAGATCGCAGGTCTCCAGGTGGGACCCGTCGTTGAAGACCTCTTCCAGCGGTCCCTCGGCCGCCACCGCCCCACGGCGCAGCAGCAAGATGCGGTGGGCGTAGAGGGGGATGAGGTCGACGTCGTGGGTGGCCATGATGATGGTCAGCCCATGCCGGTTGAGCGTCTTCAGCAGCCGCATCAGGCCCGCCTCGGCCATGGGGTCCAGGCTGGCCGTCGGTTCGTCCAGCACCAGCACGCGGGGGCCCATCGCCAGCACGCCGGCCAGCGCCACCCGCTTCTTCTGCCCGTAGGAGAGGGCGTGGATGGGCCGGTCCAGGAGGTCGGCCACCCCGCAGATGTCGGCGGCCCAGAGGACGCGCTGCTGGACGTCCCCGTCGGCCAGCTTGAGGTTCTCCGGCCCGTAGGCGATGTCCGCGGCGACGGTGGGGCAGAAGAGCTGGTCGTTCGGGTCCTGGAAGAGGTAGCCGACCATCCGGCTGAGCTCGGCGAAGCGCTCGGGAGCGACCACCAGGTCGTCGACGCGGACCTCCCCGCTCGTGGGGTGCAGGAGCCCGATCAGGTGCTTGAGCAGCGTGGACTTCCCGCCGCCGTTCGCGCCCATGATGGCCATGAAGTCCCCGGGAGCCACGTGCATGGTGACCGACTCCAGCGCGCAGACCCCGCCCGGATACGAGTAGCGCACGTCGTCCACGGCGACGGAGGCCCCGTCGATGCGGCCCTCTCCCCAGGGTCCCAGGCTCATCGGGCGTCACCCCCACCGCGAAGGCGCTGGGCGTCGTACACCCGTTGCGAACGATCGTAGGAACGGATGAGCAGGTTGGCGCCCAAGCTGCTGAGGCCGCCCATGGCCCGCCTCCAGGGGACGTCGGGCCCGCGCAGGCGCTGAGCCTGCCGCATCCGGGAGGCCTCTTCCACGAACAGGAACAGGTAGCGGTACATCAGCAGCCCGATCTCGACCAGCAGCGCCGGCACCCGGTACCAACGCAACGCGGAGAGGAGCGCGGGGAGCGGGGTGCTCATGCCCACCAGCACCATCAACTGCACGCCGGCCAGTACGACCAGCCCCAGACGAGCCCCGGCCAGCATCCCCTGCACCGTGTACGCCACGTGCAGCGACGACGTCAGGTCGAACTCGAACAACGGGGTGCCCGGCAGGGTGAAGCCCCGCAGGAGGGTCAGCATGACGGCCACGATCAGGGCGGGCAGCAGACGCACCACCCACATCGCCGGGCGCACCCGCTGCCAGGCGAACAAGGCCACGAACGTGACCAGGAAGAGCACCAGGGAGATGACCCAACCGCCCACCAGGTTGACGACCAGGAGCACGGCGACGGCCGCCAGCTTGAGGCGCGCGTCGACGCCGCCGAAGGCCCGGCTCTGCCACGCCAGGCGGTCGCCCGTGCGCACGTCCTCGTGAACGTGCAGGTGGGGCAGCCGCAGCCGGAGTCGCCCCCGCGTGCGCGCCCGGGCGGACCAGCCCGCCACGCAGCCCACGAGCAGGCCGCCGATCATGAAGAGGAAGAGCACCAGGTCTCCCCCGCTCCTCCTGAAGAACGGTTGGCTCGTGGGGTGAAGGACCGCAGCTGGCCACCCCACGAACGCCCTCACCACTTACCGGCCCCAGCGAAAGGCCGGGCGCCAGCAGCATCCAGCCCAGGAGCAGCAGGGCGATCGTCCCCACGACCGACGCGACCCATCGGCCGACGCGCCTCCCCTCGCGCGAGGGGGAGGGGGACGGACGGGCTCCCCGCACCACACCGTGGGTCAGCCAGCCGATCGCGCCGCCCGCCAGGAAGGCGCCGGCGAAGAAGACGTAGAGCAGCAGGTCGCCCACGTCGGTGTTGATGAACGGCTGCCTGGCGGCGCGCCCCTGCTCCTTGGCCACCCGCTCCATCACGCCCTGGTCGAGACCCACCCACGAGCCGGCCCGCGAGGCGAACGTCCAGAGCAGGCCCCAGCCCGGCCAGGGCGGTGGCGGCCGCGGCGACGCCGAGCACCACGGTCCGAGACCGGCGGCCGGCCGCTCCCCACCAGCGGCGGGCCCGCTCCCGGTGCGTGACCCGCTGTACGGGCCCGCTCTCCGTCGCTGATGCCCAGACGGGTGGCCACGTCCGGCCGCAGCTCGGCCAGCGATCGCAGGACCCCGCCGGTCAGCAGGCCTTCGAGCACCGCCAGCGGTCCCTGGGTGGGCAGGAAGGCCAGGAAGATGGGCCAGAGACGGGCGAAGGCCTGATGCAGCGGGAAGAGGCCCAGGCTGAGCTCGGTCGCCGTCGTCAGATAGACCGCCAGGTCGCCCAGAAACCCGGCCAAGAAGCCGCTCCAGAAGATCGAGCGACCGGTCTTGCGCGCCAGGAAGAAGACGCCGAAGCCGACGAGCGACCCCACCATCCCTTCCGACACGATGTTGGCCCCCAGGGTGGTCAACCCGCCGTGCGCGAAGAACAGGGCCTGGATCAACAGCGAGACGGCGGCCAGCAGGATGCTGGCCGCCGGCCCCACCACCACGGCGGCTAATGGCGTCCCGGCGGGATGCGAGACCGAGCCCGCCACCGGCACCGGTATGGGCATCAGGCTGATGGCGAACACGGCGGCGCCCAGCAGGGCCACCAGCGACTTGATCGCCGGGTCCTCCTCGCTCTGCTTGCGCAGCGAACGCAGCCCGACGCCGACGCCGACGACGGCCGGCACGGCCCAGGCGACCGCCCAGGGGGCGGGGAGGATGCCCTCGGCGATGTGCACCCTAGCGGACCACCGGGGAGCCGGCGAAGATGCCGGGGTCGGGCACGGCGAGACGGGCCAGGGCGTTGACGATGGCCACGGCGATGGGAGTGCCGCCGCGCAGCCCGGGCATCGTGATGTGGGTCAGCTCGGAGGAGGTCAGGGCCTCCTTCGACTCGGCCGCCGCCACGAAGCCGACGGGCACGCCGACCACGAGCGCCGGACGGACGCCCTCCTCGCGGCCCAGACGCACCACCTCGAGCAGGGCCGTGGGCGCGTTCCCGATCACCACGATGCCGCCGTCGAGCTGCTCGCGGGCCACCCGCATGGCGGCGACCGAACGCGTGACTCCCTCGCGCGCGGCCAGCGAGATGGTCTCGGGCGCCTCCACCAGGCACACGGGCTCCATGCCCAGACGGCGCAGGGAAGGAGCCAACCCGGAGCGCACCATGTTGACGTCGCAGATGACCGCCGCCCCGTCGGCCAGCGCGGCCACTCCCCGCTCCACCGCTCCTGGAGAGAAGACCAGGTGCGAGGCGAGGGCGGGGTCCCCCGTGGCGTGCACCACGCGGACCACCACGCTGCGTTCGGCGGGGGTCAGGGGAAGGTCGGGGAGCAGCTGGGAGATGATCTGGAAGCTCTTGCCTTCGATCTCCGCCGGAGACTCCACCGCGGACGCCGGGACCGCCCCCGCTCTCGCCTTGAGCCGAGCGGACCCGGGCCTCCAGGACCGAGACCAGGCGCAGGTCCAGGCCCAAGGGCTCCGTCAGCTCCACGCTCAGATCGGGGTGCGCCGCGAAGAGCTCCTCCAGCTGCTCGGGGATGTCGTGCGCCACGTGGTTGCCCGCGTAGAGCAGGTAGGGCGCCACCAGGATCCGGCGGAAGCCCCGCTCGTACAGGTCCGCCACCGCCTCGCGCAGCGTGGGGCGGTTGAACTCCATGGAGGCGGACTCCACCGTCCAGCCGGTCTGCAGGGCCAGCAACCGGGCCACCTTCTCGAGGACCTCCTGGGGAGCAGGGTTGCGGCTGCCGTGGCCGAGGACGACGACGGCCTGCTGTTCAGGTGACACGAGGGTGACCTCCTTGGATCTGGTGCGGTGCGCTCCCCGCGAGCCAACGGGCCACGTCTCGGGAGCCGCGGAAGTGCAGGTGGACGTAGCTCGCCACCACCTGACCGCCGGCCCAGCCGTCGTCCAGGGCTTCGCCCCGGCGGCTGACGCGGTAGGCAGGGCTGGACGAGCCGGTGGTGCTGGAGTAGTGGAAGAGATGGCCCGGGAAGGCGCTCCCCTCCAACGGATGCTGGGCGGCGGCCAGGGCCTCGACGTAGCCCAAGCGCAGCCGCTTGCCGGACATGCTGGCCCGGGTAGGAAGGATGCCGGCCATCTCGTGCCGGACGCCGTCCTGCTCGATCTCTTGGCCCAGGTAGAGATACCCGCCGCACTCGGCGTAGAGCGGAAGACCGTCCGAGACGGCCCTCCGCAGCTGCTCGCGCAGCCCGGCGTTGGCGGCCAGGGGCTCCGCGTAGACCTCGGGATAGCCCGCCGCCCAGGTAGACGGCGTCGCAGTCCGGCAGTTCCTCGCCCGCCACCGGGCGGAAGGTGACCACCTCGGCCCCCTCCTCCTCCAGCACGTCCAGGTTGTCTTGGTAGTAGAAGGAGAAGGCCGCGTCCCGGGCCACCGCGACCCGGCGCCCGGTGCGGAGGACACCCTCGCCCGCCACCGGCGCCGCCACCTCCGGGCTCTCGACCGGCGCCGCCAGCCGGAGCAGGAGGCTCAGGTCGACATGGTCCCGCACGTGGTCGACGATACGGTCCAGCACCTCGCGGATGGCTTCGTCTTCCACCGTGGGGATCAGGCCCAGGTGCCGAGAGGTCAGGTGAAGATCCTGCCGGCGAGGGACCACGCCTACCACCGGCAGGCTGTCCCCGATGGCGTCGGCGAGGGTCGCGGCGTGCGCGGGGCTGGCCACTTTGTTGAGGATCACGCCCGCCACGGAGAGGTCCGGGTCGAAGGTGCGGAAGCCGTGCACCACGGCCGCGGCGCTCCGCGCCATGGAGGAGCAGTCGACCACCAGGATCACCGGCAGACCCAGCAGCTTCGCCACCCGGGCGGTAGAGCAGCGGTCGTCGGCGCCGGAGAGTCCGTCGAACAGGCCCATGACGCCCTCCACGATGCCGAGCGGAGCCTGTTCTCGATCAAGCCCGTCCATGCCGCGGCGAAAGACCTGGACCATCTCCTCCTCCGGCATCAACCAGGTGTCCAAGTTGCGGGAGGGCCGGCCGCAGACGCTCGTGTGGTACGTGGGATCGATGTAGTCGGGCCCCACCTTGAACGGCGCCACCGCGTGGCCCGCGGCGCCGAAAGCGCCCATCAGGCCCAGGGAGAGGCTGGTCTTGCCCACGCCGCTGTGGGTGCCGGCGATGACGAAGGCCCGCGGCGCCGTCCTCATGCCGGGCTCCCCAACACCGTCTCGAGCGCGGCGACCAGGCGCCCGTTCTCCTCGGGCGAGCGCACCGCCGTGCGCAGATAGCGAGGGCCCATGCCCGGGAACGCGGAGAGGTCGCGCACCAGGACCGCCTGCTCTTCCCGGAGGCGACGAGCCACCTCCCCCGCCGTCGCGTCCCGCAGGCGCAGGCAGAGGAAGTTGGCGGCGGCGGGCAGCACGTGCTCCACGCCGGGAAGGGATTCCAGCCGCACCGCCAGATCCGCCTTGGCCGCGGCGACCGCCGCCGGCGTATGCCGAAGAAGGTCGGTCTCCGCGAAGGCGGCCGCCGCGGCCTCCTGCGCGATGCAGTTCAGGTTCCAGGGAGGCACCCGCCGCCCCATCTCCGCGGCCCTGGCCGGGGAGACCACCAAGGCGCCCACGCGCAACCCCGGCATCGCCAGGATCTTGGTGAAGGAGTGCAGGACGATGGGCTCCTCCCACCGGCCCAGGGTCAGGACGCTGTTGGCGGGCCAGTCGAGGGTGAAGGCGAGGAACGACTCGTCGACGAAGACGGGGACCTCCGCCTCCTCGGCCGCGTCCAACAGCCGGACCAGGGCGTCCTGGTCCACCGACCGGCCGGTGGGGTTGTTCGGGTGACAGAGGAAGACCAGGTCGGCCTCGCGCATGCGCTCGACCGCCCGCGTGTCGCGCAGGGTGGCCTCCGAAAGCCGGAAGTCCTCCTCCTCCGGCAGCCAGAGCAGGTCGATCTCGGCGTCCCACGCCCGGGCGGCGCGCTCGTACTCGGTGAAGGTGGGTCCGACGATGAGCACCCGCCGAGGCCGCAGGTGGGCCACGGTCAGGAAGATCAGCTCGGAGGCCCCGTTGCCCAAGAGTACCCGCTCCTCCGGGACGTCGAGGAAGGCGGCGGCGGCGCGGCGCAGAGGGGTGGGGGGATCCAGCGGATACCAGGCCATCTCGTCGACCGCCCGCCGCGCCGCCGCCGTCACCGCCGGGGTCGGACCCAGGAAGTTGACGTTGGCCGAGCAGTCCAGCACGTCCTGGAGCGTCGAGCCCAAGGCGGCGGCGGCCTCGCGGATCTTGCCCCCGTGGATGTCGTCCTGCACTGAGGCCGGCACCTTGGTCGCGTCGCTCACGATCCCCCCTACCGCCGCCGGTCCAGCCGGCCGACCCAGAGCAACAGCAGGCCGCCCGCTGCCGCCAACAGGCCGACCCGGTCGCTCAGAGCGACCACGCGCTCGATGTCCTGCCGCTGGGGCGGCGGGAACGACGCTCCCACGAACGGGCGCTCCACCCGGCGTCCTCCGTAGACGGCGGGGCCGCCCAGCCGGAGGCGGGCTCCCTGGGCGAAGGCCGCCTCCACCAGTCCGGCGTTGGGGCTGGCGTGGTGCACCCGGTCGGCCCAGGCGGCCGCGAGCGGGCGAGGGTCGCCCCCGCGGCCGGCCAGCACCGCCAGCACGGCCGTCAGGCGGGCGGGCAGCAGGTTGGCGGCGTCGTCCAGCCGGGCAGACGCGCGGCCCAAGTCCTCGTACCGCTCGTTCCGGTACCCCACCATGGAGTCCAGCGTGGACACCGCCTTGAAGGCCAGGGCCAGCGGCGCGCCCCCCAGATAGGCGTAGAAGAGCGGCGCCACCATCCCGTCGCTGGTGTTCTCGGCGACGGTCTCCACCGTGGCCCTCACGATGTCGTCCTCGTCCAGGTCGCGGGTGT
This sequence comes from uncultured Actinomycetota bacterium, assembly GCA_963796315.1. Lineage (GTDB taxonomy): Bacteria > Actinomycetota > Thermoleophilia > RBG-16-64-13 > RBG-16-64-13 > CAWCLH01. Next base: position 55,100 of record CAWCLH010000019.1, on the reverse strand, counting down.
CGCGGCCGACGATCATGGCGACCGCCGCCCGCCCCGCCTCGACCGACTCGTCCAGCGCCGCGTCCACGCGGCGAGCCGCATCCGCCAGGTCGCGCGAGGCGAGGGCGGTCCCCACCAGCCACGCCTCGGCCAGAGGCCGCAGCGGACGGGGGACCAGGCGGAGCGCCGCCGCCGTCCCCATCAGCGTGGCCAGCGGCAGCCCGGCAGCCAGCACGAGCCCGGCCTGCCTCTCGCCCTCGGCGGTGTGGACGACGCGCCTGGCCGCCCACTCGTAGCCCTCGATGGCCCGTCCCAGCAGGCGGGCGGGATGGGTGGGCCGCACCGGATCGCCGATGGCCCGGTCGATGGCGACCCCGCCGGCGACGACCGCACTGCGATAGATCAGCTTGCCGAGTCTCACGGCCGCTCCTCGTGCCGCGCCCCGGCCGGGTCGGGCGCCGACGGCGGGGCTCCCCGGCCGAGCGGGGAGGCACGGAGGCCGTCGCCCCATACCAGCGCCCGCAGGTGGTCCAGGTCCAGGTGCTCGCGGAAGACCGCCGCCAGGCGCTCGTAGGCCTCGTCCTTGGCCTCGCGGTGGGCCAGATAGACCGGCCGGAGCGCCTCGATACGGGCCTCCGGCACGCCCAAGAGGCGGGCCAGCCCGGCGAGCACCGAGAAGTCGTCGAACAGCCCATGCAGGTAGGTCCCGGCCACCCGGCCGTCGTCGCTGACGGCGCCCTCGTCGCGGCCGCCATCCTCCCCCTGGACCACGAAGAGCGGCCGGCAGGGGCCGACCGTCCGGCCCATGTGGATCTCGTACCCCTCCACCGACGCACCCTGGCTCAACCAACCCGGCGCCGGCGCCGCGCACCCGCACGGGTTCGGTCACCTTCTCCGCTTCGAAGGTGGTGGTGAGCGGCAGCAGGCCCAACCCCGTGCACCTCCGCCTGGGCGCTCTCCACGCCGTCGGGGTCCAGGATGCGCTCCCCCAGCATCTGGTAGCCGCCGCAGACCCCCAGGACGTGGGCCCCGGAGTCCCGGAGCCCCTGCAGGGCGGCGTCGAACCCGCGGGCCTGCAGCTCGAGCAGGTCTCCCACCGTGCTCTTCGTCCCGGGGAGGATGACCAGGTCGGCGCCGACGCAGTTCCTCGGGGTGCTCGGCGTAGCGCACCCGGAAGAGACCGCAGGTCTCCAGAGGACGAAAGTCGGTGAAGTTGGAGATGCGGGGCAGACGCACGACGGCCACCCGGGGTCCCTCCCCCAGCGGCCACCCCTCGGCGTCGCGAGGCCCCCGAGACGCCGCCTCCGCCGCCTCGTCCAGCGAGACGGAGTCCTCGTCGTCCACGCCGACGTCGCGCAGGTAGGGCATCACGCCCAGGCAGCGCATACCCGTGCGTTCCTCGATCTCCCGGATACCCGGCTCCAGGATGCTCTCGTCCCCCCGGAAACGGTTGACGATGAACGCCTTCAACCGCGCGCGGTCGGCGTCGTCCAAGAGGGCCCAGGTGCCGTAGATGGACGCGAACACCCCGCCGCGGTCGATGTCGGCCACCAGCACCACCGGCGCGTCGGCCAGGTGTGCGACGGCCATGTTGACGATGTCGTTCTCGCGCAGGTTGATCTCGGCCGGGCTCCCCGCCCCCTCGATCACCACCAGGTCGTACTCGGATCGCAGCCGGTCCAGGCTCTCCTTGACCACCGGCAGGAGGCTCGACTTGAACTCGTGGTACTCGCGGGCCCCCATGTGGGCGATGGGCTTGCCCAGCACGATCACCTGGGCGCCGACGTCGGTGGTGGGCTTCAGGAGCACCGGGTTCATGTAGATGCTGGGCGGCAGCCCGGCGGCCTCGGCCTGCGCCACCTGCGCACGGCCGATCTCGCCCCCCTCTATGGCCGGGTAGGAGTTCAGCGACATGTTCTGTGCCTTGAACGGGACCACGGAGTAGCCGTCCTGCCGGAAGAGCCGCACCAGCCCGGTGACCGTCAGGCTCTTCCCGGCGCTCGAGCTGGTCCCCTGGATCATCAGAGTGCCGGCCATGGCGCTCCTTCTCCCTTGATCTTCATGGGGACGCCGCTGACGCAGAGGTACACCTCGTCGGCCTTCTGCGCGAACAGTTGGTTCACCCGCCCCTGCAGGTCGCGGAAGATGCGGGAGAGACGGTGCACCGGCACGATACCCGACCCCACCTCGTTGGTGACGATCACCGACTGCGGCCAGCGCTCCCGCAGGTAGTCGCCCAGGCTCTCCATGTCCTCGGCCAGGATCAGCTCGGGATCAGGGGAGTCCGCCTCGTACTCCAGCAGCAGATTGGTGGCGTAGAGAGTGAGGCAGTCGAAGAGGATGGTGTCCCACTGCCCTTCCACCGCCGCGCAGGGCTCCGATGGCGTCGCGAGGGGCCGTCAAGGTGCCCCACTCGGCGGGCCGAGCCGCCTGGTGACGCTCGATGCGCAGCCGCATCTCGTCGTCGCCGGGCTCAGCCGTGGCCACGTAGAGCACTCGGCCCCCCATGTCCGCGGCCAACCGCTCTGCCAGGGAGCTCTTGCCACTGCGGGTGCCACCGGTGACCAGGATCATGGGCGGACGTACTCCCTTCGACGGGCTCTCCAGCCGGCACCCGACCGTCCAGAGCCCGGCAGGCGTGCGCGGCCGCGGCACGACAGGGGGACGTGGAGAGATGGTGGGAACCAGACCGACCCAAGAAGGGGGTCGGGATGCGAAGACCGCGCATGCCAGCCCTTTCATCGCGAAGAGCACACAACGGCATGTCTGGCAGAGGCAGGTCTCCTGACTCCCGGCTCAGACGCCCCGTTCTCCCCTTCCCAGCCGATGCCAGTGGATTGGAGCGGGACTCACCGGATACAGTGGCGCGACCGTGCCGGCTTCCCACCGGCTTCCCTCATGGCCCTGCGGCACCACTGCCGAACAAACCTAGGCCGCAGTCTATCCGCTCGTCACGGATGGTGCAACGTCGGGCGGGCCGCCCTCGGGAGGGCCGGTCGCCGCCCCCGCAGCGCTCACCCCTGGTCGAAGGTGAGCAGCACCCCGGCCCGGACCATGCCCCGTGGCCGTGAGAGCGTCGCCGCGAACGGGTCTTCCTCGAACCAGACGAGGTCGGTGACGGCTCCGGTCTCCAGGCGTCCGTAGCCTTCCGCCAACCCCAGCGCGGCCGCCGCCTCGGCGGTGGCCGCCGCGGCCACCGCCGACGGGGACAGCCCCGCCTCTCGCAGTTCCCGAAGCTCCTCTCCCAGGCAGCTGTGCGGCACCCCTCGGCACCCCGAGTCGCTGCCGGCCAGGAGACGGGCTCCCCGCTCGCCGGCCCGCCGGACCGCGACCCGGTGGCCGGCGAGGACGCGAGGCAGGGACGCCGTCCCCGGGGTGCCGAGGAGTCGGGCCAATGGCGTCAACGTGGGCACCCACCCGGTCGCGCCCGCGGCCAGGCGCTCGACCTGCTCGTCGGCGATGAGGATGCCGTGCTCCAAGGTGTCGACCTCCGCCCGGAGGGCCAGGTCGATGGCGGACTCCCCGTTGGCGTGGGCGGCGACGGCCACCCCGCGCCGGCGGGCCAGCGCCACCACGCGACGGAGTTCCTCCAAGGAGAAGAACGGCCCCTCGACCTGCCCGGTCTGGAAGTCCACCCCCCCGCTCAGGATCACCTTGACCACGGAGGCCCCGCCGTCGATCTCGCGCGCCGCGGCCTCGGCCAGGTCGTCCGCACCCGGCACCCCGCGCCCCAGAAAGCCGCCGTAGCGCCCCTCCCGGGTCAGCGCCCGGCCCGCACCGACGACCCGCGGACACGTGGGGTCGCCGGCCATGCCTCGGAGGACCTCCTGGGCGACTTCGTCCATCAGGTTCCCCAGGTTGCGGACGGCGGTCACGCCCTGAGCGAGGGTGGCGGCCGCGTTCGCGGCCAGGCGGCGCGCCCCAGGGGAGCCGACCCCGCCGGCCGGTCCGACCCGGACGTCTCCAACAAGGGCCGCCCCCTCTCGTGCCTCCCCTATCCCCAGGTGGACGTGGGCGTCGATCAGACCGGGGGTCAGGTAGCTGCCGCGCAGGTCGACGACCGACTCGCCCGCGCGCGGCTCCACCACCCCCACCTCGGCCACGCGACCGTCCTCCACGCGGAGGTCCAGTCGGGCCGTCCGAGCCGCCCGGGGCGTCCACCGGCACGCCCCGACGCCGGCTTCCACCCGCGTAGCAGCAAGGGGGGCGGCGTGGCCGGCGGACTCAGCCGGCGTCCCAGAACGCGGACTTGTCCCGCTCCGGGCGTGTCTCGGGCCGGGCCGGATGCGAGAGGCTCACCAGGGCGTCCTTGTACTTCGAGTGACGCAGCCCCACCAGTTCCAGCAGCACCTGCAGGAACCGCGGGACGGCCTCGGCCACGCTCTCGACGGTCGCGTCCAGGTAGAGCTGCCCCCCGCCCAGCCCGGCTCCGGGAGTGTCCTGCAACGCGTGGAAGACGGTCTTGCTGATGACCTGGTCCTGGCCCATCCCCATGCCCTGCCCCTCCAGAAAACGGAGCAACCGGCCGCCCTCGGACAGGCGCACCCGGGCGCCGTCCGAGAGCACATAGAGGACGACCCCTCCCGATACCCCGCCCGCGCCGGGGTAGACGAACGGCGTGGGGAGAGCCAGACCCATCGGCTGGGTCAACCGTTGGATGAATGCCGGGTCCCCGGCCAGGAGAAGCAGGAACTCCCGCGCGGTGCCCCGTTCGAAGTCACTCGTCGCCATTCACTCACCCTTCCGCCGCCCGCCGCGGCCCCGCTCGTTGCGCTTCGGTCGAGTCACGCCTCCGGGAGGAGCGTCGACCGAAGGGCCTTCGGGCGACTGCGGGCTGGACGCCCGCATCGGCCGCCGCCTGCGCGATCCGCTGCGCCTCCTTCATGTCCGAGCCCATGCTGCCCGGTCGGGCCTCCGCCGCCTCTTCCGCCGGCGGGGCCTGGGCGGCCGGTGTCTCCTCGGTCGCCTCGTCGCCCTGACGGCCGGCCTCGGCACCGAAGGTCGAGTGCAGCTCGTCCTCCATCCGCCCCAGCTCGGCCAGGAGCTCGTCCTTCTTGGCCTGATCCACCGCGCGGCCCCGCGACTCGTCGAGATCCATGTAGCCCAGACGCCGGGCGGTACTGTCCATCTGGCGCTCCAACTGGAGCTGTTCCACCCGGGCCTTGCCCTGCTCGAACACCTTCTGCACCTGCTTCGCGACGGTCTCCAGGCCGTCGCTCAGCTTGTCGGTCCCCGCCATGAGCTTCTCCTTCCTCTGAAGAGAACGATGCTCGCGAGGCGAAGGTTCCCATCCGCCCGCATTTCTGCACGGGTGGGTCCCGGATCGGGCGTCCGTGGCCGGTGATATCATCCCCTCGCCGCCGCCGACCGCGGAGCGGTCGCCGGCGCTCGACCCATACCCGCCCCCGTCTCTGGAGGACCCGTCGTGGCCCAGGTGGAGCCCTTCCGTCCCTGGCGTTACAATACCGCCCTGGTCGGCGGGTTGGACCGCGTCGCCGCCCCACCCTACGACGTCATCGGCCCGGAGCTGCAGGCCGCGCTCTACGACCGCAGCCCTCATAACGTGGTCCGGGTGGACCTGGGCAAGACGCTGCCGAGCGACGGCGAGACCGACAACCGCTACACCCGCGCCGCCTCCCTGCTCGATGACTGGCGGAGGCAGGGAGCGCTCGTCCGTGACCAGATACCCGGCATCACCATGGCGGAGGAATCGTTCACCGGTCCCGACGGCCTCTCCCGCGTGCGGCGCGGCTTCCTCGCCTGCCTTCGGCTGGCCGCCTTCGACGAGGGCGTCGTCTTCCCGCACGAGGCCACCCTGTCCGGCCCCAAGGAGGACCGCTTCCGCCTGATGGAGGCGACCGGGATGAGTCTCAGCCCGGTCTTCATGCTCTACTCCCTGCCCGACGACGCCATCATGGCCGCGTGGGACGCGTCCGGTCGGGCGGACGACGAGACCGCCGGGCAGATGACCGACGCGGTCGGCACCACCACCCGTCTCTGGAGGGCGACCGACCCGGGCCTGCTGGAGACGGTCCGCGATCGGCTCCAGGGCGCGCCGCTGCTGATCGCAGACGGCCATCACCGTTACGAGACGGCGCTGCGCTACCGCGAGGCCCGACGGGCCCAGGGCGCCGACGACCGGGGAGGCGCGGCCGCCTGGGAGTACGCCCTGGTCTACCTGGTCAACATGGCCGACCCCGGCCTGGCCATCTTCGGCACCCATCGTCTGCTGCGCGACCTGCCCCCGCAACGCCTCGCCGCCCTTCCGCAGGAGCTCGCGCCCACCTTCGCGGTCGACCGGCTGGCCGACGACCCCGGTCGGGTCCGCTCGGCGATCGAGGACTTCCTCTCCAGCCACGAGGGGGAGGGAGGCGCCTTCGGACTCTGGGCTCCGAGCCTGGGAGCGGCCTACGGTCTGGTCCTGCGGGACCCCGCTGCCGTGCGCCGGGCGGTGCCCGACCGTACCCCGGCATACCAGCAGCTGGACGTCACCATCCTCCACACCCTGATCCTGCAGGCGCGGCTGGGCGTCGACCCCGACGACGTCGAAGCCGGGCGGCATCTGGCCTTCGTCAAAGAGTGGGACGAAGCGTTCGAGCGGCTGGAACGCGGCGAGTACCAGGCGGGGTTCTTCATGAACCCCACCCGCCTGGAGCAGGTGCGGGAGGTGGCCCTGACAGGCGAGCGGATGCCTCAGAAGTCCACCTACTTCTACCCGAAGCTGCCGACCGGGCTGCTCTTCCACGATCTGACCGGGAGGCTTTGAGCCCGGCTACAGACCCACCTCTCGCTTCATCGCCTCGGTGATGGTCTGCGCGCCCTGCAGCTCCAGGTAGCCCTCCCAGGGGTCGCCCTTCAGATGGCCCAGCCGCCTCGCGAGCGTCTTGACGGTGTAGGTGTCCGCGGCCTCCTGCCGGCCGAGCTCCTCCCACCGCAGCGGGACCGACACCGGGGCACGGGGCTTCGCCCGGGTGGAGTACGGCGCGATCGAGGTCGCGGACCGGGCGTTGCGGAGATAGTCGACGAACGTCTTTCCGGCGCGCTTGGCCTTGGCCATGGACGACGTGTACCGGTCGGGAGCGAAGGTCACGATAGCGTCCGCCACCGCCTTGCTGAAGCCCTTGACCCCGTCCCAGTCCTCCCCGGGCTTCAGGGGCACCACCACATGCAGCCCCTTGCCGCCCGTGGTCTTGACGAAGCTCTCCAGACCGAGCTGCTGCAGCAGGTCGCGGACCAGACGGGCTCCCTCGACCGCCCCGGAGAAGCCCACGCTCGGATCGGGGTCCAGGTCGAACACCATCATGTCCGGACGCTCGATGTCCGGCCAGCGCGCTCCCCAGATGTGGATCTCCAGCACGCCCATCTGGGCGAAGGCAGAGCAGGCTGCCCGGCCCGGTGACGGTCAGGTACGTCTCCGGGCCGCCCGATTCCCGGATCTCCACCCGCTCGAAGGGGCCGGGGAAGTCGGGGCCGGCGTGCTTGTGGAAGAAGCAGCCGCTGCCCTGACCCTTGCCGGGCCCGGACGCCACGCCGTCGGGACAGCGCAGCATGGAGACCGGGCGGTGCAGGACGAAGGGCAGCATCCGGTCGGCCACCGAGCGGTAGTACTCCACCAGGTCGCGTTTGGTGAGGCCTTCCCCCGGCCAGAAGACCCGGTCGGGGTTGGTCAGCCGCACGCCCTGATCGTCGTCACCGCCGGAGGCCCGGCCGGAGGCCGGCGCCCCTTCACCGGCGGCCGGGACGCGCTCGGCCCGCTCCTTGACCACCTGTCCCGCCTCCTTGTCCTCGCGCAACCCCTTGAAGCTGGGGTGCCGTATCTCGCCGTCCCGGGTCCACTCCGTGAAGGCGACCTGGGCCACCAGGTCGGGTCGGACCCAGTGCGCCTTCTTGGGGGCGCGGGCCAGGCCCGCCTCGAAGGGAGGAGCGTCGATCTCCGACTCCCGCAGGCGAGCGCCCAGCTCGCGTAACACGCGGTCCGTGTACCCAGTGCCCACCTTGCCCACGTATCTCAGCCGACCCTCCTCGTGCGTGCCCAGCAGCAGGGCGCCGAACCCTACGCGGGAGGGGCCGGAGGGGTCGGTGAACCCCCCGATGACGAACTCCTCCTGGCGAAGGCACTTCACCTTGACCCACTCGCGTCCCCGCACGCCCGGCCGGTAGGGGCTGCCGGCCTTCTTGCTGACGATGCCCTCCAGGCCCAGGCCGCAGGCCTTCTGGTAGAAGAGGGCGCCCTCTCCCCGCAGGTCGTCCACGTAGCGGACGAGGCTATCGCTGCCCAGTCGGGCCAGCATGCGTCTGAGCACCGCCTTGCGCTCCTCGATGGCCACGCCGGTCAGGTCGTAGCCGTCCAGGTGGATCAGGTCGAACACGTAGTAGAGCAGGCGGTCGGTCCGCCCGCTCCCCAGATCGGCCTGCAATGCCTGGAAGCTGGTGGTGCCGTCCGGCAGCTGGACCACGACCTCGCCGTCCAGGATGGCGCTCTCCACCGGCAGCCTGGTCAGCTCCGCGGCGATCGGAGCGTACCGCTCGGTCCAGTCCAGGCCGTTCCGGGAGAGCATGCGGACGGCTCCCCCCTGCAGACGCGAGAGGGCGCGGTAGCCGTCGAGCTTCAGCTCGTGGAGCCACTCTTCGCCCGGAGGCGGGCCCTCCACCAAGGTGGCCAGCTCCGGTTGGACGAGGGCGGGCAGCGCCCGGACCTTCTTGGCGCCGGGGAGCCGGGAGGGTTCCCGCCGAAAATCCTCGGCCGGGCCGGACGTCGGGCTGCTCGTCCGCCGGACGGTCGCCGTGCCACACGCTCGCTTCGGCTTCAGCCGCGATCTCCTCCAGGACCCGACCGCTCCCCACCGACTCGGGGCGCTCCCGCAGCAGCGCCTGCCCGTCCCCGTCGACGGCGAACTCGTCCCGGTGCTTGATCAGAAGCCACTCGTCCTTGCCCTCCTCGTCTGACCGCGCCTTCATCTTGGCGAGGACCCACCCTCCGCGGAGCTTCTCGCCGCGCAGAGTGAACTTCAGCTCGCCCGCGGCCAGCCCCCGGCGGGGATCGCCCTCCGGCTCCCAGGTGCCCCGGTCCCAGAGCAGCACCGTCCCGCCGCCGTACTCACCCGGAGGGATGGTCCCCTCGAAGGAGCCGTACTCCACCGGATGGTCCTCCACGTGAACGGCCAGGTGCTTGTCCTTGGGGTCGAGCGACGGGCCCTTGGGGACCGCCCACGAGACCAGCACGCCGTCCAGCTCCAGGCGGAAGTCGTAGTGGAGACGGGTGGCGGCATGCTTCTGGATGACGTAGGACCACCCACCGTCGCGCCCTGAGTCGCCGTCCGCGGCCGGACGGCCCGCCGGTTCGGGCGTCTTCTCGAAATCGCGCTTCCGGCGATAGGTCTCGAGTCCCACGCCTGTCCTCCGACCCGGCGACTAGTTGGCCTCGAACGGTTCGATGCGCAGGGCCAGGCCGTCTGCGCCCAGCTCCACGACCACGCCTTCCAACCAGATATCCCCCGTGGCGACGTCGAAACGCACCGGCATCTGGGTGAGGAAGCGCTCGAGGACGATCTCCTTCTTCACGCCGATGATGGAGTCGCGGGACCCGCACATGCCGGCGTCGGTGATGTAGGCGGTCCCGTCGGGAAGCACGCGGGCGTCGCCGGTCCGGACGTGCGTGTGGGTCCCGATCACCGCGCCCACCCGGCCGTCCAGGAAGAAGCCCATCCCCACCTTCTCGCTGGTGGCCTCCGCGTGGAAGTCCACCAGGATCGAGCGCACGCCGTGGAGTTCCTCCAACGCCTCCAGCGCCGAGCGGAACGGAGAGAACGGTGGATTGAGGTAGAGCGACCCGATCAGGTTGATCACCGCCAACCGCCCCCGGGGCGTGTCGATCACGGTCAGTCCGCGTCCGGGATTCTCCGGCAGGAAGTTGCAGGGTCGGATGATCCTTGGTTGCTCGTCGAGGTACCGGTAGATCTCGCGATGCTTGTACACGTGGTTGCCGGTGGTGATGACGTCCACTCCGGCCGCGAGCAGAGCATCGGCGTCCGCCGGCTTGATGCCCGAGCCGTTGGCGGCGATGTTCTCACCGTTCACCACCACGGCGTCGGGACCGTAGCGCTCGCGCAGCGACGGCAGACGTTGGAGGAGCAGGTCCTTGCCCGGCCGGCCCACCACGTCGGCGAAGAAGAGAATGACCACACGTCCCCCTTGTCCCGCTGATGGTGGGCCGGACGCCGGGCGGGCAGGAGAGCGCCCGAGCGGCACCCAGTGTACCGCAGCCTCCCGCCGGGTCGGCTCGGCAAGACCGGACCTTGGTCTCATCGCCTCGCCTTGGCTCGTGCGGCTAGCCTTCTCGCCAGGTCAGCGAGCAGAGGGAGACGGACATGGATGGCCCATCACCCACATCGAGACGGAAGCGCGACCACACGGCTCCGCCCGGTCACCGGGCGGAAAGGCTCCATCCCGCAGCCGGTCGGGCGACGGGCGACATCCCGCCGTCCGCCTGCCCCCGCCGAGGCGGACGGTGCTTCCCGTCCGGGTACCTGGTCCCCGGCGTGGTGGCTACCGGTGCCTTGGCCATCGGCCTGCTGGGCGCGGCGGACCCGGGGCGGCCGCCGGGGCCGCCGGCGGCACGGGCGGCGGAGGGGTCCGCATCGGCCCGAGCCGCCGTTTCTTCCCTGCCCCAGCCCAGTCTTTCGTACGGCACGCTCCTGGTCCGGCTGCCGTGGGGTGACGGTCCGGGACAGGTGGGGCTGGCAGCACCGAAGGAGGGAGTGACCCGCGGCCCCGAAGCCCTGGCCGTGCGGCCGGACGGCAGCGTCGTGTTGTTGGACTCGGTCAATCGCCGCCTGCTCGTGCTCGATCCGAGGGGCACGGTGACGGCGACCCTTCCCGTGCCGCTCGCCTCCCCGCGCTTCTTGGCCGTCGACGACGAGCGGGCGTTCGTCCTGGACGCCGACGAGGACCACCGTATGGTCGCTCTGGACGCCGAGGGCCACGTGGCGGAGGACGTGTCCATCGCCCGCGCAGACGAGCCGGTCACCGGGCTGTTCGTCCGGGCGGGCCGCCCGCTGCTGGAGACCGGCCACGGACGGGTGACCGAGGTCCCCGATGCTCCCTCCCGCGAACGGGCGGCCGTGGCGGGAGGGCCGCCCGCCGCGGCCCCGGTCGCGCTGGATAGTCTGGCACCGGCCGCCGGACGGCCGGCGGCCGGCCAGTGGCTGAGTGCCCGGTTCGCACCGGGGACGACGCCGAGCGTGGAGGTCCGCGGGCCCACCGGCGCGATCCAACGCCGCTCGCTCCCCCTGGACCCTGCGCTGCCGATCGAGCACCTGGTGGCGCTCGGCGGGGACGATCGGGGGCGCGTGGTCGTGGGAGCGCGGCTGCTCGCCCGCGGCCCGGCGGAGGAGAGGGGCGAGCCGGCCTTCCTGGTGGGACGGTGGGAGACGGGCGCACGCGGTGCGTCCCCCAACGTCACCGACAGCCTGTTGCTGCCGGAGTCGCACTTCGCCGAGGTGGGCGAACCCTTTGTCGTCGCCCCCGACGGCGCCCTCTATCAACCGTTCCCGGAGGCCTCGGGGCTCTCCATCCTGGTCCATCGCTTCCCCGAGGGAGGTGGGCTGTGAATCCCCTGCGTGCGGTACTGTTCTCCCTCCCGCTCGCCCTTGTCCTGGTGGCGGCGTCACCGGCCGAGGCTCTGCCCTTGCTGGCTCGGGACGAGATCATCGCCCGGGCCGAATCGGGCCTGGGGACCGACTACACCTGGGGCAACGAGAGTTGGGTGCCCAACGCCGCGGGCTCCGGACCGGACTGTTCCGGTTACGTCCTCAAGTGCTGGGAAGTGCCCCGCCGACTCCTCTACGAGGAGGAGGACCCCGACAACGCCTCCATCGCGCCCCGCTACACCACCTATGACTTCTACAACAACCGGGGAGCCTGGTCGGCGCTGCCCAACCGGTCCTACCTCAAGCCGGGGGACATCCTGGTCCGCAACAACGGGTCCTCCGGGCACGTGGTGCTCTATGCGGGAGGCGACCGCTGGAGTACACCGACCGTCTACGAGGCACCCGGCACGGGGCTGAAGGTGCGCTACGCCAGCCGTTCGTTGACCAGTGACTACCTGCCGAAGGCCCGGGACGAGGTCACTCAGGGGACGATCATCCTCGACAATCCCACGGCCAAGACGACCAACGGGGACGGGGTGTCCGGCACCTGGACCCGCTCCACCAGCATCGCCGGCTACTATCAGGACGACTACCAGGTCAACGCCGCCACCAGCACGGCCTCGTGGGCCCGGTGGACCCCCCGGCTGCCCACGACCGGCTGGTACACCGTCTCCATACGCTGGACCAGCAGTTGGAACCGGGCCTCGAACGTGCGCGTGACCATCAACACGGCCAGAGGACAGGTGGTGCGGACGGTCAACCAACGCGTGAACGGAGGGCAGTGGGTCTCTCTCGGACGCTACAGTTTCAACGCGGGCTACAGCACCGGATGCGGCAGCGTGGCCGTGCACGCGGACGGAGCCAACGGGTACGTCGTCGCCGACAGCGCGCTCTTCGTGCCATGACGCACCCGCCGCTGTTTCGGCCGGGCGATGCGGCGAGGGCTACGGCGAGGCCTCAGGGCCTCGCCGTCCTCCATCACCAGCCCAGCTTGCTCTCCATGGTGTGGAGGATCTGGGCCACCTCGCCCCGCGGCATCGCCCAGTAGGGATTCAGCGACCCGACCGGCAGTCCCGCGAACAGACCGTTGTACTGGGCTTTGCGCGCGGTCTCGCCGTGGGGGGAGGGCAGTCCCTGCCAGGCCCCCGCGTACCCGGCCGGAGGCGTCGCCAGCGCACCCGGGCGGGACTTCTCGAGGGCGCGCACGACCATCGTCACCACCTGCGCTCGGCTGATGCTCCGCTGCGGCGAGAAGGCACCGGCGCTCGTCCCGTTGGTGATCCCCCGTTCGTACGCCGCGGCGATGTAGTTGTCGGCGTAGAGGCCGGTGGGCCCGCTGACCGCGACGTCGCGGAACGAGCAGACGTTCCGCTCGCTGACGGGGATGCGCAGGGAGCCGATGATCATCTTCGCGAACTGCTGGCGCAGCACGTCGTCGGCCGGATGATACGTGCCGTCGGCGTAACCGTCGACCACGCCTTCCGAGGAGAGGTCCACCACGGCGCCCGCGTAGGGGAAGGCAGCCGGGACGTCCTTGAACGGCCCGGCTTTGGTCGGGTCGTAGGCGGTGGCGTCGACCTTGTCGCCGAACTCGGTCGTCCAGTAGAAGCGGTAGGGCGCGTCGGCGCGGAACACCTCGGCCACTCCGATCACCCGGTAGCTGCTCCCGAGCATGTTGGCGCGATGCCCGGGGGATGCCTTCCAGGCGTTGAAGACATCGGTCGCGTACATCTGACCGGCCGCGATGTTCTCGCCGACCGCTCCCCAATCGCGGTAGCCGGCTGCGGACAGCCGGGACACGAAGCTGCTGCCGGAGGCGAACCAGTCGGACTGACTGGTGACGTGGCTGAAGTACCGGTACCGGGCCATGTCGCTGCTGTGCTTGCGGGCCGCGTCGGAGGCGAGCTCCGAGACCAGCAACGGAGCGAGGCCGTTCGACTGCCGGTAGGCGTTGAGCAGACGGACGAACTCCGCCTCGGGGGCGGTGATGGCGGACGCGGGCGTCGCGAGCGGCGAGAACAGGGCGGGGAGCAGCACGGCGATCAGAAGGCTCAGCGCCGCGACAAGGACCGCGTTCCTCCGCGCCCGCGCTTTCCCGCGTCGCACACCCGCTCGCATGACGTCCTCCCTCGCCGGCACCGACTCGTCCGCGGACTCATGTCCGCATCGGCTGAAACGAGCGGGGCGGCGAAAGGTAACGGGCGGAGGCTACCGGGAGAGGATGCGCGACAGGATCACGGCCACGTGCATGCGCTTGGTCGGTTCGCCCACTCTCAGGACCATCGTGCCGCTGCCGAGAGGCTCCTCGTACCCCTTGAGGATGCCAAGGCTCTTGAGGTAGGCGGCCGGAGCCCAGTGCGGGCTGGTCGCGAGGACATCGGCGAATCCCACGGTCTCGGCCGGCAGGGCGGCGGCCTCGTCCTCCCAGCCCATGGCCCGCACGATCATGGAGGCCATCTGATCGCGGCGCACGGGGGTGTAGGGGGCATAGGTGGTGGCGTTCAGGCCTCGCACCAAGCCCGCGGCTTTGGCCGCGGCCACCCAATCCGACTCGTCGCCCAGGTACCCCGTGCGCAGGGGACATCGGCGAAGGGGGCGGTCTCCACATCCACCACCTCGATGCGGTCCGCGGGGAAGAGCTGGTTGTGGAGACCCACGGCCATCTTCGCGAACTGCCATCGCGATACGCCTTCCTCCGGACGGTAGGTACCGTCGCCGTAGCCGGAGACCAGCCCCAGTCGGCCCACCTGCATGATCTCGTCGTAGTAGGCGTGCTGCGGGGGCACGTCCGCGAAGCCGGGGTTCTTGACCCCGGTGATCAAGGTCGACCGCATGGTGGCGTAGCCGAAGCGCGCGCGCAGGGCCGAAGCGAGGACCACCGCGGTGCCTTTGTCGCCGGTCAGGCGGATGGTCAGGGCGTGGCTGCCGGCGTCGGCGCTATCGCGCGTGACCACCTCCAGCTTGTAGAGCTTCCCCACCACGATGCTGTGCCCGGCAGTGTCCCGCATGCCGGCGACGGCCGCCGAGAGGTCGTCCGCAGAGACGGTGAAGGACCAGGGATAGCCCGGACCGGGGGCGGAGGTCGGGGCCTTCAGGCTGTAGGGATCGGGCTTGGCGACCAGATAGGGCGGCGACGACGTGCCCCAGGTGGTCGTGTAGCCGCCGGAACTCGCGGAGAAGAACGCGTCGACGACCTTGCCCGCGTAGCGCAGGACTCGGCCGGAGGTGTCCTGGGCGGCCTGCGCGATCCCCGGATACTGGAGCTCGAAGCTGTAGCCCCGGTAGACCTGGTCCCACTGGTTGTCGTTCAAGTACGGCTCGGGGCTGATGTCGTCCGTGAAGGTCTTGATCGCGTAGCTCCGGGCCGCCACCGCTTGGGCTTTGACGGCCTCCGGGGCGTAGACGGGGCTGTCTGACTGAGCCCAGTCGTACTCCACCTCGGCGATGCTGCGCAGGTAGTGCTCCAGGTGCACCAGGTTGAAGGCCTTGAGCGACGTACCCTCGGGCTTCACCTTGAGGCCGCCCCAGTACTCCCGTTCGTCCATGGTGGTGGCCGACGGGGTCAGGCGGAGGCCCAAGACGCCCCTCCGCCGCCGGTTGCAGCGCGTCCGAGGAGCGGAGCTCGACCGAGTCGTACCCTCCTTCGAACCCGTGCGCGGGCGTCTGCACCGACACTTTCCCGGCCTGGCAGATGAGAGCGATGTTGTTGTCAGGGACGCCGGGCGACCGAGCCACCTGCTCCTGCGTCACGACCCCGCCGACGGTCTTGACCACGGTCACCGGTCCGGTGGTGCCGCGCACGTCCAAGCGAAAGAAGCTCTGCGTGAGATTGGCGATGCTCTCCCAGGGCTTGCTCGAGAGCCTTACCGTCAGGAGCGGATCGCTCGGCGACAGCGCGTCGAGGGTAGTCCCCGGGTAGTAGAAGCTCAGGATGGCGCCGTACTTCACGCCCTCCCTCGCCGCCGCCCAGGCGCCCCACTGGCTCATGCCCACGCCGTGGCCGTAGCCGCGCCCGCTGATGATGAAGCTGTCCAGCGAAGAGACGGCGGCCGCGGCCGGCGCCGGCCGCGAGACTCCGATGACGGACACCGCCAGGGCAAGCACGACCAGCAGGCCGATGACGCGCACCGTCCGACCGACGGGCGACGCCGGCGGCGTGAAGCGGGAACGGGGGCGGCGGAGAGGGCGGGAGTGGGTCATGACGGGCGCTCCTCTGAGTCGGGACCGGAGAGGGTGGGGGCTAGCCGCCCCAGTGCAGGTACTCCAGGATCCCCTTGCTGATGCCGAGTGCGGCCCGGCGCTGGTAGGAGGGATCGGTCAGCTTCGCCTCTTCGGCGGCGTTGCTCAGGAAACCGACCTCGACCAGCGCGGCCACCATGTCGGTGTTGGCCAACACGTAGAGATTCTGCCAATGCGTCCGGGCTCCTCGGTCGGCGCTGCCGATCTCCGCCACCAGGTGACGCTGGATGGACTCCGCGAGGGCCTTC
Source organism: uncultured Actinomycetota bacterium (assembly GCA_963796315.1). Lineage (GTDB taxonomy): Bacteria > Actinomycetota > Thermoleophilia > RBG-16-64-13 > RBG-16-64-13 > CAWCLH01. The sequence continues at coordinate 38,986 of CAWCLH010000019.1, read as the reverse complement.
CCTTCGACCGAGTAGTTGTCGGGGGTGCCCCAGTAGAAGGTGTACGTGCCGTTCGCGCTGGAGTCGTCCGTCCAGTTGTTGTGGATGCTGACGAACAGGTCCGCCTTCGCGTCGTTCGCGATCTGCACGCGCTGGGAGAGGGTCGGGTAGGAGTCGTCGGCCCGCGTGAGCACGGTGCGCAGACCCGCGGCCTTCAGGTAGTCGTTGAGGGCCAGGGTCATGGCGAGATTGACGTTCTTCTCCAGCACCCCGGTGATGCCCACCGCACCGGGGTCCTTGCCGCCGTGGCCGGCGTCCAGGCAGATCAGAGGAGCGGTGCCCACCGGATCGACCCGCTTCATCACGTCGACCACCAGACGGTATCCGCGGCCGTCGCTGGGCTCCAGCACCGATGTCTGGACCGGCCCGGCCTTACCCAGTTCCACCCGCACGCGGACGACCGGGGGCCGCGCGGTCGACTGCGTCGCCACCGCGCGGACGACCTCGGTCGAGTGGATGTCCGCTCTCAGTCCGGCGGCGCGCACCGCGGCCTCGGACACGTCGATCGCCGCCACCCCCGCCTGGGACGAGTCGGTGGTCACGGGACCGGGCTTTCGGGAGAGATCGAATACCAGCCGAGTGCGGTCGGGGTGATCGGCCGAGTAGCGTACCCCCTCGAACACCGCCAGCCCCTGGAGCTCCGCGCGGTAGGCGACCAGAGCGAACTGGCCGCGGGTGACCGTGCCGATGGGCTCGAACCTCCCGTTCTTGCCCGCGAAGAGGCCCCGATCGATCGCGAGTGCCACGAAGGGGCGTGCCTGCGCCGAGATCGCGCCTCGGTCCGAGAAGGGGGCCAGGAGCTCGGCGATGCGGGCGGGGGACAGTTCCTCGGCGGTCTTGGCCCACCCCAGGCTTCTCACCAGGATGACGGCGGCATGCTGCCGCTGCAGGGGCGCGTAGGGACGGAAGGTGCCGTCCGCGTACCCCATGATCCAGCCCTGCGCCGCCGCCGCGAGCACGTAGGGCCGGTAGATCGCGTCCAGGTCGGTGAAGGTGCCCGACGTGGCCGACGAGGGCTTCTAGCCCGCGCTGCAACACCAGGATCTTGGCGATCTGTCCCCGATTGACCGGGTCGTACGGTCCGAACCTCGAGGCGTCGTAGCCGGCGATGACCTTCGCCGCGGTCAGGTAGTCAGACGGCGTCGTACCAAGGGTCGGCGGTAGCGACATCCGTGAAGCCCTCCGCCCGCGCCGGCGCCGGCAGGAGAAGGCCCACCAGACCGACGGCCAGGAGCACGACCAGGCAGACGGACGACCTCCAGGAACCGCTGAGACCCCGGCGTCCTCTTCGGCCTGTCCGCCGAAGCTCCCTGTCCCGCGGGGCCTCCTGCATCAGTTGCCGCTGCCCTCCAACCGGACGGCCCGGGCGATGACGGCGATGGCGTGCGCCCGCATGGCCGTCTCCTCCGGATGGTAGGCGCCGTCGACGGCGCCCTTGATCAGCCCCAGCGACTGGACCGCGGCGATCTCACGCGATGCCCAGTAGTCCTGGCTGACGTCGGGGAAGGTCCGCACCTCGCTGGGCTCCTGCGATGCGGTCAACAGGCCCAGCGTGCGCGACAGCATGGCTGCCATCTGCGACCGGGTGATGGATGCGTCGGGAGCGAAGAGCGAGCCGTCGCCCACACCCTTGACCAAGCCCAACCGAGCCGCGGTGGTGACCTCCGGATAGGCCCAGAAGCCGGTCGGCACGTCGCTGAAGGGCGAGACGGTCGGCGGCTGCTCCTGCAGGTCGGCCTTGCGCAAGGCCCGCACCAGGAAGGAGGCAAAATGGGCCCGGGTGACATCGGAGTAGGGACGGAAGGCCGCGTCCGCCCCGCCGCGGACGACCGCTTCGTCAGATAGGAGCACCAGGTCCTGGTAGAACCAGTCGCTCGACCTGACGTCGGTGAACGGCGACGGGTCGACGGTGGTGGAACCCCCGGTGGGCGGCGGTGCTCGGCTCGGTGGTGGTCGAAGCTCCGGCCAGGACGGAGGCCTTCAGGCTGTCGTAGGGATCGACCGGATTCTTGTAGCCGCCCGGATGGATCTCGAAATGGAGGTGCGACCCGGTGTCCTCCGCGTTGCCGCTGTCCCCGGCGTAGCCGATGAACTGCCCGGCCTTGACGCGCGTCCCGTTCGTCATGCCGGGAGCATAGGCGTTACCCACCCCGCCCTTGGCGTCGTCGGTGCCGGGGGTGTCGTTGTTCAGGTGGATGTAGTAGTAGTCGTTGCCGTCGTCGCCCCGCAGCAGGATGTTGTAGTAGGGCAGGTTGTTGTAGCTGGACAGCTTGCCGGTGAGGTTGAGCCCGTCCATCCTGCCGTCCACGACCGCCAGCAGCTTGGTCATCTTGGGGACCATGATGTCGTTGCCCTCGTGCGTGCGGCCGCCGCTGCGGGGCGCGCCCCAGGTGTCCACCCACGACCACCGCTTCTCGAAGGGGAAGGTGATCGGGACGACCTGGCTGAGGGTCCGCGCGCCCGGACTCGCCGTCGAGGCCACCACCAGGGCATCCAGATCATCGGCCAGGGGCAGTCCGTCCGGCCCGAGGGTCGTGGCGAAGGCCGGGACCGCAAGGAGCAAGACCAGAGTCAGGACTCCGACGAGCAGCGGCGCGACACGGGCTGTTCGTCTTCCTGCGCGCATGAAGCATCCTCCTAGGTTCGACCGCCCGGGGTAGTGTCCTCTTGTTTGGGTGCTTCGGCTCTTCGCACCACGACCTTGAGCATGCCGGCCACTTCGCGGACCTCCCGCATGCCCAGGGCGGCGGCCACGCCGAGGTAGACCACCGCCCCCGTCCCCAGCCCGACGACCACCCGCACGCCCATCCCCGCCGTACCCGGGGCCACCCGGGCGGCGAGCGCCGCATCCACGGCCCACACCGCCGCTCCCATGACCACGGAGACCCCAAGCACGCGGACGAACGACCGGAGGAAAGCCCCGTAACCCATCGGTCCGAGCTTCCTCCGGAGCAGTTCCGCCAGGACGACGAGGTTCACCGTGAGGGCGATGGTCGTCCCCAACGCCAACCCGCCGACGCCCAGGACCAGCATCAAGAGGTACGAGGAGACGATGTTGAGCAGGACCGCGGCCACGCTGATCTTAACGGGCGTCCGCGTGTCGTGGTACGCGTAGAAGACTCGGGTCAACGTGTCTCTCCCGGCGTAGGAGAAGAGTCCCAGACTATAGAACAACAGGGCCCATCCCGTCCGCGTGGTGTCGGCGGCGGTGAACTCCCCGTGTTGGAACAGCAGGGCGATGATCGGGGTCCGCAGGACGATCAGGCCGACGCTCGCCGGCACCAAGACGAAGGCGATCAGGCGCAACGCGAAGTCGAGGGTCGCTTTGAGGCTTTCCGGCCGGTTGGCGGCCACGTGCTCCGAGAGCAGCGGGAAGATGGGCACGGTGATACCGGCCACGAACAGGCCCAGGGGGATCTGGAAGAGCTTCTCGCTGTAGTTGAGGGCGGAGATGGAGCCCGTGCCCAGGAGGCTCCCCAGCACCTGATCGACGAAGATGCTGACCTTGCCCACCGCCGAGCCGATGAGGATTGGCCAGACCATCATGCCAACCTCGCGCATCCCCGCCGCATGCCAGTCGATCCGGGGTCCGTAGCGCATGCCGTGCCGCCGCATCTGGGGGAAGAGCACCAGGAAGGACAGCAGTGCGCCGATCGTCGTCCCCCACGCGAGGCTGGCGATGCCCCAGCTCCGGGCGAACAGGACGACGAAGAGCACGGCCACCACCGAGGCGACCGCCGGAGAGAACGCGGCCAGGGCGAAGCGCTTGAGCGAGTTGAGGACCCCGGTGGCCAATCCCGCCAGCCCGGTGAAGACGACGCTCAGCATCACCACGCGGAAGAGCGACACCGCCAGGTCCATGGTCTTGGGTTTCAAGCCCGGCCCGAACAAGGGCACGATCCAGTGGGCGAAGACGATGCACAGACCGGTCACCACCAGAAGGATGAGGCCCGCCGCGTTGGTCACGCTGACGGAGAGCTCCCAGGCCTCTTTCCGCCGGCCCTTGACCAGGCGCTGCGTGAAGACCGGGATGAAGGTGGCGGTCAGAGCACCGGCGGCGGTCAGCGAGAGCAGGTAGGGCAGCTTGTAGGCAAGGAAGAACGCATCAGTGACGTCCCCAGCGCCGAAGAAGTAGGCCACCGCTTGGTCGCGCACCAGTCCCAACAGCCGCCCCACGATGGTGGCCACCAGGATGATGACCGCCGCCCGGCCGACCACGGCTCGCGTGGTAGAGGAGGCGCCGGTTACCGGACCCTCGCCCTCCATCCCGGCCAAGCCCGCATCCGGCGCGGCCTGGTCTTCCGATTCCCTCTCGCTCACGCGACCGCTCTCGTCGGCACCCCGCCTTCCGCGGCCACCTGGACGGCCAGGCGGGCGGTGGCGCTCCCTCCCTCCCGCAGCGGCCGCACGAGCCGCTCCAGGGCGCTCCGCCGCGGACCCGACTCCGACAGCGCCGCGCGCAGCATCGCCTCCAGGGCGGCGGCGGCGCCGGGCCGCTCCAGCTCGTCGACGGTGATGGTGGACGCCTCCTGACCGGTCTGCCGGGCAAAGGCGCGCACCTTGGGGTCGTAGTCCACGGTCACCGCGGGGGTGCCGGCGGAGGCGGACAGGATGCCCGCGTGCAGACGCATGGGGACGCAGACCTCCGCCTCGCGTACGATGCCGGCCAGGGCGCGGGGGTCGTCCACCCCGGAGAGGACCCACGAGCGTTCCGCCAACCGCGGATCGGCGGCCAGGTGGCGGCAGAGCGGCCCGTCCAGACGCTCCTGAAAGGGGAGGAAGAGCACGATCAGGTCCCGCTCGGCCGCCACGGCGGCCAGGGCGGCGACCAGCGTCTCCTGGTAGGCCAGCCGCCCGAGCCAGGGCCGCGGGCTGACCGCGAGGAACGGCGCGCCCACCGGCAGGCCCCGGCCGGCCATCAGTCTGCGGACCGCCCCCCGCTCGAGGGGCTCCAGGGTGTAGGCCGGATCGGGCACCACCAGCTGGACCGGGGCGTGCACCCCCACGGCCACCGCCAACCGGGCGGAGTCCGCGTCGCGCCAGGTGACGACCGGGCTGAGCGAGCCGGCCAAGCCCACCAGCCGCCGAGCGGCGACGGTGTGGAGGGGGCCCAACCCCTGCGCGTACCACATCACCGGCCGGCCCAGGCTCCGCGCCAGCAGGACCACGGAGAGGAAGTAGGGAACCGGGCGCAGCTTGCCGGCGCGAAAGAGGAACGAGCGCCCGTGGACGGCGAAGTCGGCCTCGTGCAAGAAGCTCCCGCCGCCGCTGATCACCAGGTCGGCGGCACGGATGGCCTTGGCCAGGCCGCCCGCCTGCCGCAGGCTGGTCGAACGCGCCCGCACGCCATGCCTCCGCACGGTATCGGCGGGATCGAACGAGAGCACGGTGACGTCGGCCTGGGGATCGTGCCGAGACAGCTCCTGCAGCATGCCGGCGAGGATGGCCTCGTCGCCGACGTTCCCCTCGCCGTAGTAGCCGCTGATCAGGTAGCGCATCAGTCGCGGCCCTCGGTCAGGTCGTCCCAGGAGTCCGTCTCCGCCTCCGGCGGGCCGGCACTGCGGTAGCCTTCGGGGGCCTCGGTCAGGACGGCGGCGACGAAACGGGGCAGCACGAGCTGCCGGCGCAGGCGGCGGGGATCGCGGGCCAGCCTAGCGAGCCACTCCACCTTCCAGCGCTGAGCCCATTCCGGCGCGCGCCGCGCCTTCCCCGCCCAGACGTCGAAGCTGCCGCCCACGCCCAGCGCCACCCGGGCGCCCAGCTCGTCACGGTGGTCGTGGAGGAACAGCTCCTGCCGGGGGGCGCCCAGGGCGACCAGGAGCAGGGCCGGCGCCGCCCGGCGGATGCGGTCCACCACGGCCGCCTCCTCGGAGGCCGAGAAGTACCCGTGGTGCGTCCCCGCCAGCACCAGGCCGGGGTAGCGGGTCTGCAAGCACGCGAGCGGCCTCCGGTGCCACGCCGGGCTCCGCCCCGAGGAAGAACACCGACAGACCTTCGCGGGCCGCGTCCGCCACCAGACGCTCCGCCAGATCGATCCCCGGCACCCGCTCCAGGCCGACGGCGCCCAGGCGCCCGGCGGCCCACACCGCACCCACGCCGTCGGGCAGGCGCAGGTCCGCGTCGGCCATGGCCTCCGCCACCCGCGGGTCCGAGCGGGCGCGCATGACCAGCTCCGGGTTGAACGAGATGACGACCTCGGTCCGGTCGCGGCGGCCCGCCTCCGGCCGGGCCGCCGCCAGCAGACGCGCCACCGTCTCCTCCATGCCGATGCAGTCCAGCGGCTGTCCCAGCACCTGGATGGTGCTCGACCCAGGTGCTTCCTGGACCGAAGACGGTTCGTCGACGGTGGGCGACGGCTGGGGCCGTCGGCGGTCCGATCGGCGGCGGCGTCTAATCCCGGCGGCGCCCATGTCGGGGGCGCCGGCCTCGGGGACGCCGGCCCCGGAGCGCCCGCGTCGAGGGGGGCCGCGTCGGGGACCGCGCCCGCGTCCACCTCGGCGCCGCGCCGCTGCTGCACACGTTGCCGGGCGGCCTCGTAGACCTCGACGTAGGCCCGCGCGGCAGTCGTGTGGGAGTGGTTCTGCACCACGTAGGCCCGGGCGTTCTCGGCCAGCCGCTCCCCCAGAGCGGGGTCGTCCGCCAGACGGACGATGGCGGCAGCCAGCGCCCGCACGTCTCCTCCCGGGAAGAGCAGGCCCGTCTCGCCCTCGCTCCACCATCTCGGCCAGCCCGCCCACGGCCCCCGCGATCAGCGGCCGGCCCGAGGCCATCGCCTCCAAGGCGGAGAGGGACGTCGCCTCCTCGACGTTCTCGGAGTGGACCGAGGGCACCAGCACGATGTCCGCCAGGCGGTAGAGTTCGACGATGGCCTTCCGGTCTTGACCGCCCAGCAGCCGGACCTGTCCCTCCAGCCCGTGCTGCCGGACCACCGCTTCGATGGCCGCGCGCTCCCCGCCGTCGCCGGCATGCAGCAGCAAGAAGCGGTCCCGGGTCTCGGGCGGCATGGCGGCCAGGGCCATGGCCGGGTGCACCACGCCGTTCTTCTTCACCAGCCGGCGCGGGCAGAGCAACACCGTCCTGCCCTGCGGGATGTCCCACCGCTGTCGCAGCTCCTCCCGCCCCTCCCGGCCGGGGACGAACGCCGACGTGTCGATGAAGTTCATCAGCGCGCTGACGGACTCGGCGCGCTCGGGGACGAGGTTCACGGCATGGTGGTAGAGCCGGCGTGTCCACGGTGACCACGGCATCGGCCAGGCGCAGCGCCCGCAGTTCGGAGCGCATCAGGTAACCCTCGCCCATGCGCGACCGCCGCGTGTAGCCCTCCGACAGCGACTCGTAGAGGGGATACCCGTGCAGGGTCAGCACCAGCGGCAGCCCCCTCTCGTCGGCCGCCTCGCGCAGCCCGGGAACGGAGTAGACCTCCTGGGCGTTGATCACGTCCCAGTGACCCCTCCCCAGCTCGGACCCGGTGAAGGAGGCCAGCAGCCGTCCCCGCACCATCGCCGAGTACATCATGCCCCAGCCCTTCCACAGGCGGTTGAGCAGGCCCGCCGGCCAGACGATCCCGCCCTTGACCGCCCACCCGGGCAGCTGCCCGCCCAGGTACAGCACTTCGGCCTCGTGACCGATCGCGCGCAGACCGTCGGCCAGCATGTCCAGGTGGGTGGAGGTACCCCCGATCTGGCCGGGATCCCTCATGGTCGGCAGCAGCACCCTCATGACCACCCCCCGTTCCGGCGCTTCTCGTCCAAGGTCCGTTCCACCAGCGAGGAGATGTCCTCCACCCGGTGGTCCCAGCTGTTCGCGGCCGCCAGCGCCACCCTCTCCCGCCGGGCCTCCGGCGAATCCTCGGCCAGGGCCCGGCGTACCAGCGCCGGGTACTCCGCGCTGCTCCCGGCCATCAGGATCGTCCCCCGGAAACGCTCCAGCTCCGGGAGCGCGCTGGTGACCACCGGCAGACCGGCGGCGAGGTACTCGAAGAGCTTGAGCGGGAAGATGTTCCGGGTCAGCTCGTTCATCCGGTAGGGGATGAGGGCCACGTCCAAGTGGCGCAGGTACGGCGGGAGTTCCGCGGCGGCCTTGGCCCCCAACAGGTGGATGCGGGGGATCCGGGTCAGGTCCTTCTCGGTCAACTCCCCCGCCACCAGCGGCCCGATGAGGACGATCTGCCAACCGGGATCGGCCGCGGAAAGGGCCTCCAGCGCCTCCAGGTCCAGCCGTGCGTTGTGCACGCCGACGATGCCCAGGCGGGGATGGCCGATCGGGGCCAGGTCCGCCGGCTCGCCCAGGTCCTCGGAGAACGCCCGACGGAAGTGGTCGACGTCGGCCGCGTTGGGCACGTGGTACGTCCGGGGGTTGAGGGGCAGCCGCGCGTCGCGGAGCGAGCCTGCCGTGGTCACCACCAGGTCGGCCCGGCGGGTGAGGTCGTCGTCGTAGCCGCGCACCACCTCCGGGTCGACGAACCCGGGGAACGCCGAGTGCTCGTCGACGCAGTGATAGACCAGCGCCCGAGGGGCCAGATGGTCCACCAGATCGACGGCCGTGGGCAGATAGCTCCACAGCAGGTAGTCCCTGAACCCCAGCCGGCGGATCGCCCGGCGGATGTATCGAGCCAGGACGGCCTGGTTCACCCGGTTGACGGAAGGACGCAGGTTCCCGAACGGCAGCAGGGGGGGCGGGGTCAAGACCCAGAGGTTCTTCTCCGCCTGACGCAGCTGAGGGACGATCGCCCGCCACCGTGTCCATCGCGCGGACACGCGGAACGGGGCGAGCATGGTCACGGGTTCCTCTACATAGAGGATGCGGTTGCCCGCCGCCAGCCGGTGCATGATCTGCTGCTTGCTGGTCCAGGGCACGTCCCAGTCGAGGGAGGACACGCACACGATGTCCTGGTTGCGGATCATGCTCGTTCCGTCCGTCCGGAGTCGGCCGCCATGCGGTAGACCTCCATGGTCTCGTCGATCCAACGCCGGAGGCCGAACCGCTCCCGAGCCTCCCGGGCGGCCCGCCGGCCCATCCGCCGGCGCCGTTCCTCGTCCTCCAGCAACCCCCGCAGGCCGGAGGCGAGCCCCGCCGGACCGTCCTCGCGGATGATCAGCCCGCTTCTCCCGTCGTCCACCAACTCGGGCAGGCTGCCCGCCGAAGAGACCACCACGGGCAACCCCGCGGTCATCGCTTCCACCACGCCCAGGCCGAAACCCTCCGCCCGCGACGGCTGCACGTAGACGTCCATGCCCCGAAAGGCCTCGTCCAGGTCCGCGGCGAAGCCGGGCAGACGCACCCGCTCCTCCAGACCCAGGTCACGGACCAACGCTTCCAGAGAGGGCCGCTCGTCCCCCTCGCCGTGGATGACCACCTGCACTGCGGCGGGCAGCCCGGCGGCCGCCTGTATGAGCACGTCGAAACCCTTGGTGGGATGCAGCCGGCCGACGCTGCCCACCACGAGCGGCTCCAGGGCGATCGCCCCGGGCCACGACCTCCATCGGCCGGACGCCGTGGTGGACCACGCTGACCCGCTCGGCCGCCACGCCCGACTCCACCACCCGGTGCCGCAGGTACTCCGAGGGGGTCAGGAACCGGACCGTGGCCGAACGCAGCAGGCGGTCGGCGGCCGTCAACGCCGACCGCCGCAGCGGCGGCCCGTAGTCGTGGCGGACGTCGCTGTGCACCGTGGCGAGGTGAGGCAGGCGGGTGAGCCGAGCGGCCGCGCGGGCGTAGAGGTTGGCGACCACCCCCTGCGAGGCGATCAGCGCCGCGCCCTGCTCGCGGGCCAGCCCGGCCAATCGGCTCACCGTGCGAGGCTCGATCCGCCGGTCGGAGAGGACGACCACCTCCTCCCCCTGAGTGCGGAGCCGTTCGGTCAACGGCCACTCGCCCTGGCTCGCCAGCACGAAGCGGAAACGCTCCCGGTCGCGCAGTCGGAAGAGCGACTCCAGATACGTCTCGGCACCCCCGGGGAAACGGGCGCCGCTGTAGACGACGATCACCGTCGCCGGCACGCTCATCCCGACTGCTCTTCCGCCAAGCCCGCCAGAGGGACCAGCCCCTCGCCCTCCGACTCCGCGGACAGGCTGCCGGCGAACCCGGCGAGGAACCAGAAGGCGGAGGCGACGACGAGAGTCTCCCACACGCTTGCGGTGACGTTGGCCACCGCCACCGCGAGGAACCCGGCGAACGCGCCGGCGGCCACCGCCCGTCCGTACGGGTCGGTCTGCTCCCGAGACGCCCGGTAGAGACTCTTGGCCGCGCGCAGCAGGACCCAGAGGAAGGCTCCCAGCAGCAGGAGGCCGCCCTCGGCCCCCAGCTGGAGGTAGTAGTTATCTATCCAGAAGCGTCCGTTCAGGTAGAGGAACGCACTGGTGCCGCCGAACGTCCCCAGCCCCACCCCGAACAGGGGGTGTTCCGCGATCCGCTGCAGGGCGACCTGCCAGATGTAGAGGCGGCCCGCGGTCAGGCTCTTGCCGATATAGGCGGCGCTGAAGGCGAAGGTCAGGCGCTCGACGATAGTCCGAGGCAGCACCAGCGGGGAGACGAGGGCAGCGCCCACGATCCCCCAGAAGAGCCGCAGCCGGGTCATGGCGACCAGCACGAGCAGGCCCACGGCGAACCCGATCCACGCCCCCCGGCTGAAGGTGGCGCCCAGGCCGGCCACGAGTACCGCGGTCAGGCACCCCAGCGCGATCCGTTGCCGACGCGGCAGCGAGGACAGCGTCAGGGCGGCCCCCACCAGCGACGCCAGCGCCAGGTAGGCGCCCAGCCCGTTCGGGTTCTCCACGATGGAGTAGGCCCGGGTGGCGATGCTCTCGTGGACGTCCACCCACTTGGCGGGCATGGGAGCGTGCGTGGCCACCTGGAAGAGCCCGTGGAGCGCGAGCGCGAGGGCGGAGAGCAGGAAGACGGTGATGGTGCGGCGCACCCAGACTCGGTCCTTGGGAAGAAGGTACCCCAGCAGATAGAAGAGGAAGGCCTGGAAGGTGAGTCGCAGCGCGAAGAAGGCGATGTTCGTGGCCACGGGAGCGACCACGACCGAGGCGCAGGCAAAGACGAACATGGTGAGGAGCGGCACGGTCAAGGGCACGGTGCGAAGCTCCCAGCGCCGCAGGACCAGCACCGTGAAAGCCAGACCGGCGAACGCAGCCAGGAGAAGGAGCGCGTCCAGGGACGCCTGCCGCTCGCCGGCGGCCTGCCCGAAGACGAAGTCCACCCAAGGGAACGCGGCCAGGGCGAGGAGGACCAGTTCCGGGCGCAAGAGGCCGGCCACGCCCACGATCAGGACCGCCGCGATCCCGGGAACGATCAGCCACGTCACGCCGGGGGCGGCTCCGGCCAGGAAGCCCGCCCCGAAGGCCAGGGCCAACCCGCCCGCCACGACACCGGAGACCCGACCGGACGCGCGGACGCGCGGACGCGGGATCGTCGGCTCCAACCCGCTCAGCAGCCCGAAGCCACGCGCCGGGAGGCTGCGGGAGACCGCCGCCCGCAGGCGCGGACCGGCCACGGCGACCACCAGGCCGACCAGAGCCAGCACGACCCCCGCTATCGTCCACCCAGACCCCTCGCCCTCGCGGGCCACCCAGAGCAATCGTCCCAGGCCCAGACCCACCAGGCCGGCTCCCACCCACCGTTCCCGGTCGTCGGCGAGCAGCGCCGAACTCGCCCAGCTGCCGGCGGCGCGGCGGGCCGTCGACCCCAGAGCGCCTTCGCCCAGGACCGCGCACAGCCACACGTACACCCTCGCGATCCATCGCAGCAGTCGGGAGCCGGTCTCGGGCGAGGCCGCCTCGGCCAGCGGCCGCGATCCGGCGGCCGACAGCGAGAAGACCGAGCTGTGGCCGACGGCCGCGCCCAAGAGACGGCGGGCCTTCCTCCGCACCGACAGCGGTGGACGACGTGCGCCAAGCGCGGTCCAGCCCGCCCGCCGTACCGGCGAGCAGTCGGCCGGTACGGGAGTCGGCCAGGAGGGAGGTCACTACTTGGCGGCCTTCACGCTGGTGACCGTCGCCTGCACGTCCTCGAAATCGAGACCGTTCAGCTGGACCTTCTCGCCGACCTGGAGAGCCAGCATGCCGATGTAGTCGCCCGACGAGGTGGCACTTCCCTTGCCCAGGACCTCAAGGACGACGCCATCCAGGCCGCTGCCGGGCGAGGTCGTATGCTGCACCGACTGGATGGTCCCGATCAGGTCGCCCGCCTCACCGAACACCTTCGTGCCGATCGCGAACGCGGCGCCATTGGCGACCTGCGGGACGGTGAACGTCGAGCGGAGAGTGGTCTCCCTGCCGTCGGGACGCACCCCGTTCACCGTGGACTTCACCTCGAAGCCCGGGCCGATCAGCGTCACCGGCTTCCCCACGGCGATGGTGACGTTGCCCAACTTGTACGCCGACGACGTCATGCGCCCTTCACCCACCACCTGCACGTTGACGTCCATGACGATCGGGTTCTTGGCCTCCTTGAGCTGGCCCTGATCCGTCCCGACTGCCTCGCGACTCGGCGCCGAGGGCGCGCTTACGACCGTCCCCAGCAGGTTCCCGGCATCGTCGCGCACTTCCTTGCCAGGCACCAACTGCACCGCCGTGGCCCCTTGGACCCGCTGCACCAAGAACGCCGTACGGATGGGGATCTGCTTGCCCTCTGGCTTGACGAACCGGACGAGAGCCAGGGCGACCAACCCCACGAGCAGGACCACGACCAGCAGGTCGAGCAGGTTCACCCAGCCGAACAGACGTCCGCGATCGTCGACGATGGTGCGCATGGGGAGACCCTCCGGGGAAGCTGGGGCGTCAGTGGTCGAAGCGATGGGATTGTACATGAGTCGCGCCCGCGAGACCCGCGCGGATCCGCGCCCGCAAGAGCCGCCGAGCGGACGCAGCGGGCGGAGCCGAGCGCCCCGACTTGCCCTGCCGCCACCGCTCCTCTAAAGTCCCCGTCGCATGGACGACCGCAACACACCTCCGTCCGAGCCCGGATCCAGCCTCTCCCGGCGCCGCTTCCTCGGGCTCCTTGCCGCCGGAGGCGCGGTGCTGTCGGGCTGTTCTCTGCCCGGCAAGGGCACCATCCCCCCGCAGACGGCGCCGCTCCCTCCGACGACGACCACCACTGCGGCCACGTACACGCCGCCGGCGACCGCGGTGATCCCGGTGGGGGACAGTCGGCAGACGCTGGAGTGCGACGTGTGCGTGGTCGGAGGCGGCGCAGCGGGCATGGCCGCGGCCACCGCCGCCGCCCATGCCGGCGCCCGGACGGTTTTGGTGGAGGAGTCGTGCGTGCTGGGGGGCAACATCACCCGCGGCCTGGTCAATATCGACCGCATCGCGTACGGCAAAGGCATCATGGTGAAGGGGTACTTCGAGTCCTTGATGACCCGGATGATCGCGGCCCGCAGGGCCATCGCACCGGACGCGGCCAACCATCATGCCGTCATCTACGACACCGATTACCTGGGCCACCTCGCCCTCTACCAGGCCCGCAAGGCCGGGGTAGAGCTGCTCCTCTCCGCCGCCCTCTCCGCCGCCTCCCTCACGGGCCGGCGCATCACCTCGATCGAGGTGGTGCAGGCCGGCCAGCGCACGGCGATCCAGAGCGACGTCTACATCGACTGCACCGGCGACGGCAACCTGGGGTTCGTCGCGGGCTGCAACTTCTGGCAGGGCGACGCGACCTACCACCAGATACAGGGACAGACGCTCATGTTCCACGTGGGAGGCGTCGACTTCCCCGCGATCCTCGAGTACGAGCGGACCAAGGAGCCGCCCAGCCCGACGAACCTGGCCACCGATTACCAGATGGTCGGCTTGAAGGAGTTCATGCGCCGCTTCCGGGAGAAGCATCCCCAGCTGGGCCGCCCGCAGAGAGGCATCCTCATGACCCGGACGCACACGCCCACGGTCTTCTGCGTCTCGGCCAGCGAGGTCTACGGCAACCATATCGACGGTCCGGAGGCCCTGGCCAACATCCTCGCGTCCCTGCGGGAGCAGGACTTCGCCATCCATCAGGCCCTGCAGCGCGAGGTGCCCGGCTTCAAGAACTCCTACATCGTTCGGCTGGCGGAGCGCCCCTACCTTCGGGAAGGCCGGCGGATCCACGGCCTCTACCAGCTGACCGCCGACGACGTCCAGAAGGCGGCCAAGTTCCCGGACGGCATCGCTCGGGGTTGGTATCCCATCGACCTCCACGCCTCCTACACCGGGGGCGCCGTACAGATGAGGGGCCCCGGTTGGGGAGCTTGGTACGACATCCCCTACCGCTGTCTGGTCTCCCGGGACCTGGACAACGTGCTGATGGCCGGACGCTGCATCTCGGTCACCCACGAGGCGCTGGGGTCCACCCGCGTGTCCGCGCTCTCCATGGCCTTGGGCCAGGCGGCCGGCGTGGCCGCCGCTCAGGCAGCCCTGTCCCGGACGCCCCCCGCCGGGCTGCCGGTCCCCGCCCTGCGCAAGGAGCTCAAGGTCCAAGGAGCGCTGCTCTGATGACCCGCACCCTGTTCGTCAGCTTCGGCACTCGTCCGGAAGCCATCAAGATGGCCCCCGTCGTCCGCGAGCTGCACCGACGGAGCGGCTTCCGCGTGGTCACCTGCCTGACCGGGCAGCACCGGGAGATGCTGGACCAGGTGATCCAGGCGTTCGACCTTCCGGTGGACCACGACCTGGATGTCATGCGCCGGAGCCAGTCGCTGACCCACATCACGTCGGCGGTGCTCCAAGGACTGGAACCGCTGTTGGAGGCGGAGTCCCCGGACATGGTCCTGGTGCACGGGGACACCACCACCACCTTCGCCACGGCGCTGGCGGCCTTCTACCAGCAGATCCCCGTGGCCCACGTGGAGGCCGGGCTGCGCACGCAGACCCTCTACAACCCGTACCCGGAGGAAGCGAACCGCCGCCTGACCGACCGCCTGGCCGAGGTGCTCTACGCGCCAACGCCGGTCTCGCGGCAGGCCCTGCTCGGCGAGGGGGCGGACCCGGCCAGCATCCTGGTCACGGGCAACACGGTCATCGACGCACTGCTCGCCACCGCCGCCACCTCGCCCCCGGCCTTCGAGCCGGCTCTCCAGGAGGCCCTGGGGCGACCGGGGCCCAAGGTGCTGGTGACGGTCCACCGCCGGGAGAGCTGGGGCGTCCCCATGCAGGCGATCGCCCGGGCCATCGAGCGCGTATGCGCCGAGCTCCCCCAAACGACCTTCCTCTTCCCCATCCACCTGAACCCGGTGGTGCGGGAGACCTTCCGGGGCATCCTCGGCTCCGTTCCTGGGGTCGTGTTCACCGAGCCGCTCTCCTATCGGCCCTTCGTCCACCTGATGAAGGCCGTGGACCTGGTCATCACGGACTCCGGCGGTATCCAGGAAGAGGCCCCCACGCTGGGGAAGCCGGTCCTCGTAATGCGCGACACCACCGAGCGTCCCGAGGGGATCGAGGCGGGCACCGCCCGCCTGGTCGGCACCGACACCCAGGCCATCCACGAGGCGATCGTGCTGCTCCTCACGGACCCCGCCGCCTACGACGAGATGGCCAACGCCATCAACCCCTACGGCGACGGCCGCGCCGCCCAACGCATCGCCGACCACCTCGAACATCTCTTCGGGCTGAGGACCGCCCCGGCCGAACCCTTCGACTGACCTGATTTCCTGCCCGTTTCCTGCAATAATGGGTTCGCGAAGCTTGTACCTTGATGCGCAATCTCCTATGCTGTGGGCGCCGAAGGGCGGACGAGACCATCACTCGGCCTGGGACCGGCTCGGGCCAAGGGAGAGGCAGTGAGCAGAGGATCGAGTGGACGGCCCGGGAGGAACGCCGAGAGACCCGTCGGGACGCACGACCTTCTTGACGGCGGACCGTCGGCGCACGCCCGCGCGCTGCGCGTACTGCTACCGGCCGCCCTCCTGCTTCTCTTGGTCTTCGCGCTGACCGCCTGCACCCAGAGCGAGCCGCCGGTCACCACTCAGCCCAGCACCTCGACCGGCGGTACCAACGAGCCCGCAACCACCCAGCCCGGCACCTCTACCACCGGGACTACCTCCTCCGCCCAGGGGGGATTCCAGACCCAATCCGCGAGCCTCTCGCCCCCGAGCGGGGCGTTCTCCACCTGCCAGGACTGCCACGCCTACCTGGACGTGCCGGGGAAGGTGCCGGCCACCCTGACGAAGAACTTCAGCCACGTGAAGCATCTTCAACGGGAAGGCGTCCAGTGCTCCTCCTGCCACGTCGAACCGGTGCACCAGCCCAACGGCATCCGCAAGCCCTTGATGGCGGACTGCTTCCGTTGCCACGGCCAGGCGACCGACGCCAAAGCTCCCGGCCGCTGCGACCTATGCCATCCTGCCGACTTCCCCAAGGTGCCCAGCACCCATACCGTCGCCTTCCGGAAGGGCGGCCACCCCAAGATGGCGGAACAGCAGGGTCGCGAGGAGTGCGTCATCTGCCACGGCGGCACCCCGGCGACGCTCTGCCGGGGCTGCCACGGCCTCGACCTGCCTCATCCCGCCGGTTGGGTGGGGACGGGCGGCAACTCGGGCGCCCATGCTCAAGCCGCGCACGACAACGCAAAACAGTGTGCCGTGTGCCACCACAACCGGCTCGATCGCCCCGGCGGCTGCTACGGCGGTGATTGCCATGGAACCTAGCACCGGCTCGTTCCGCCGTCGTCTCTTGCTAGGACCGCAGCGCTTCGTCGGCGTCGCGGCCCTCATCTTCGGCATCATCCTCCTGGCCATCGTCGGGTTGGCAGCCTTCGGCGGATCTCCCGCCGACGCGCTCCCCGCTTGGGTGCACGGAGGCGCCCAGTGCGGCGACTGCCACCACACGGCGCCCGCCACGTACACCCGCTGTTCGGCCTGCCACCCCACCAACGCGGTGCCGAACGGCGCCTGCATCAAGTGCCACCCCGGCAAGACGACCGCCAACGACGCCAGTTGCTGGTCCTGCCACGCGCCGGGCGCGCCGCAGCCCCCCGCCACCAACGCGGGCTGCCAATCCTGCCACGGCCAGGTACCCCACCTGGGGGCCATGCTGGGCAGCAGTCCGGGCTGCACCATCTGTCACAGTACGAACCCCACGCCGCACCACGACTCCGTGGTATTGGCCAAGCCCAACACCTGCACCGACTGCCACCGGCACAAGGGCATGAAGAGCCACGACAACCGCGCATGTACGGACTGCCACGCCGCCAACGTCCACCCCTCCATCCCGGAGGTACCGGCCTCCTGCAACCGTTGCCATAAGGCGGCCACGTTCAACGGACGGGGCGACTGCCGCGCCTGTCACCTGGGCACCAGCGCCTTCGCCGGCAAGACCGACAACGACATCCACGACAATACCCTGCCCGACCCTCCGATCAGCGCCAGCAGCTGCACCTCCTGCCACCCGGACAAGCAGAAGCACGCGGGCACCGTCGGCTGCACCAGTTGCCACACGCAGGCGGACGCCTTCCACCACGGCACCGCGTCCAGCCCGGGCTTCAAGGCCTGCGCCGACTGCCACGGCAACAAGCCCCAACACGGAGCCGGCCTGCCCTGCCTGCAGTGCCATCCCAACGCCATGCACCTGGCCTCTCCGCCGATCCCGACCTCCAAGGTGTGTTCGTTCTGCCACACCGCCAAGCAGGTGGGAACGAAGGACTGCTTCGGGTGTCATCGCAAGCCCATCTATCACCGGACCCCGTCCGTGCCGGCGTGCACCTCCTGCCACCCCGGGTTCCAGCAGCACGCCGGTCGGGTGGCCTGCCGCACCTGTCACGCGAACCCGGCCGGCTTCCACCACGGTGTCACGAAAGCCACGTTCAGGGCCTGTACCAGCTGCCACGGCCAGAAGAAGCAGCACGGTCAGGGGCTCTCCTGCACCCGCTGCCATGGGAACGCCATGCACCTGGCCTCTCCGCCGATCCCCACGTCGGCCAGCTGCCGGATCTGCCACGTGCCGGCCAAGTTCGGCACGCGGGACTGCTTCCGCTGCCATACCAAGCCCATCTACCACGTCACCCCCAGCGTGCCGGGCTGCACCGCCTGTCACCGCGGCTTCCAGAAGCACGCGGGCAAGGTGGACTGCAGGCAGTGCCACACGAACATCCCCTCCGGACACCACATCGGGCAGGTGGGCATCCCCAGCTGCCAGAAGAGCGGTTGCCACACGCAGCAGCGACACGCGGGCCAGGTGGCCTGCACCCGTTGCCATCCGAACGCGCCGCACGACGTCACGCCGCTGAACCTGCCGGCCCAGCCCTATCAGGTCTGCCTGAGCTGCCATAAGCTCGCCACCAAGGCGGGCGCCTGCAAGGAGTGCCACGACGCCGCCCAGCACAAGACCGATCCGTCGCCGGGCCCCTGCACGAAGTGCCATGAGAACAAGGAGAAGCACGCGGGCAAGGTGCTCTGCGCCGAGTGCCACACCAACGTCGGCCCGGGCCACCACAAGAGCGGCCGGGTGGGATACCTCACCTGTCCCTCGTGCCACCTGGGCGTGCAGGTCCACGCCTCCAAGAAGCCCGGGGGCGAGACCTTCACCTGCGCCATCTGCCACCCGGGCAACATCCACGGCACGCTCCCCTTGCCGGACCGCACCCGCTGCCTCGAGTGCCACGCGCCCGCCCGCATGCACGCGGCCGACCTAGCCTGCCTGCAGTGTCATGCACCGGCCACCCATAAGGCCGACCCCAGCGCAAAGGACTTCGGCAGCAAGGTCTCCATCAAGACGGTCCTGCCGCGGACCGCCGCCCAGCGGAACCTTCCCGGAGGGGTGCCGATCACCACTCCCTACACCACGACGACCCAGACTCCCAGCGGCGAGACCACGTCGACCACGTCGACGATGCCCCCGACGAACGGCGGTGCCACCACGACGGCGACCCTGCCCCGCACGGACGGGAATGACCACACGGGCGGCTCAGGCGTGAACCGGATGGTGTTGGTGGGCGTGGGAGTGGCCGCCGCTGCGCTCGTCGCGGCCCTGGGGATCGCGCTGATCCTGCGCGCGCGCCGGACCTAAAAGTCCACGTACTCGCCGTCCTCGGTGAGCTCCGAGGAGAGCAGGTCCAGCACGGACTGATCGGGCTGGACCCGGCCGACGAAGACGACCGAGGGCCCGGTGTAGAGCGTCACTCGGGCGCCGACGGGCAGGACCAACTCATGGCCGTCACAGGCGACCAGGTGGCGCAGGTACGAGCTCTCCATCTCCCAGGACACCTCGACCGAACGGATGGGGAAGGGCTCGTCCGCCTCGATCTGCAGCCGCGGCTCGCGTTCTGCGGTGATATCCATGGCGTCTCTATCGGTCGCAGGGCGGCCGAAGCTTAGCGGGCTGGGTGCTCGGCGCGGGCGATCAGGGCGGCGGTGGCGCCGGCCCCCACCCCGTTGTCGATGTTGACGACCACCAGCCCCGGCGAGCAGCTCTGCAGCATGGAGTAGAGGGCGGCGGTGCCGTCGCCTCCCAGACCGTACCCGGTGGACGTGGGCACGCCGATAACCGGCAGGTCGACCAGCCCGGCCACCACTGACGGCAGGGCCCCCTCCATACCCGCCACCACCACCAGCACCCGGGCACCGCCTCGCATCATAGTCGCCAGAGGCTCCAGCAGCCGGTGGATGCCGGACACCCCCACATCGTAGGCGCGCTCGACGAGCACCCCATGTGCCGGGCGACGAGGGCGGCCTCCTCGGCGACGGGGATGTCGGACGTCCCCGCGGTCAGGATGCCGATGCGGCCCTGCCCTGCCGGAGGCCGGTAGTCGGGGGCGGTCACCTCGAGGATGCCGGCGTCCTCGTCATACGAGAACTGGGCGTCCAGCCCGGAGAGGGCTTCCCGCAGACCGGCGGCTCGATCGGGGGTGACCCGGGTGGCCAAGGCCATCCCCTTCTCCTCGACGAAGCGGCGGACGATCCCGGCCAGGGCCGCGTCCGTCTTCCGGGGGGCGTAGATCACCTCCGGCACGCCTTTCCGCTGCTGCCGGCCGAGATCGAGGCGGGCGAACTCGCCCAGCTCGGCCACCTGGACCAGCGGCAGCAGCCGAAGCGCCTGCTCGAGAGTGACCCGGCCCGCCTGCAGGTCCTCCAGGACGGTGCGGACGGGGGACCCCGGGCCGTCACCCCGTGCAGGCGGAGGCCGCGGGGTCGAGTCCGAGCGCCACCCGCGGGTTGTGACTGAAGATCGCGTCGCGGAGGGCGGGATCGAGCGCCGCGGTGTCTCTGAGGTAACGGGCCGGGGAGAGCAGCGGATAGTCGCGTGCCGAACACCAGCTTCTCCCGACCGGCGGCCTGCGCCGCCAATTGGTACACGTCGGCCCGGTAGAGGTACGGCGCCGCCGAGGTGTCGTAGAAGACGCGGCCCAGCGCCTTGCGCACCGACGGCATCATCTCGTAGAAGAAGAGGCCGCCGCCCAGGTGCGCGTAGATGATGGTCAGCTCGGGATGCCGGGAGGCGAAGGCGAAGCAGGGGCCGGGGGTGTTGTCGCCCTTGCCGGGATAGTCGTGCCCCACCGGCTCGTTGGAGTGCACGTTCAGCGGCAGACCGCGTTCGGTGAGGATGCCGGCCACGGCCTCCAGCCCGGGGGAGCCGACCAGGTCGAAGCGCTGACCGTCGGGGAAGAGCTCCCCGCAGCCGCGCATCCCCGCATCCAGGCATCGCTCCAGCTCCGCCACCGCTCCCGGCTGCTCCGGAGACACGCAGGCGAAGGGGATGAACCGATCCGGGATGCGCCCTGGCCGCTTCCAGCACGTAGTCGTTGGCCTCCCGGCACAGGGCCTGGTCGCGGTAGGCGAAGCCGAAGATGACCGACTGGTCGACGCCGGTGGCGTCCATCTCCTGGATCACGCTCTCGTAGGTGACCATCCGCGACTTCGGGTCGGTGTAGAGCAGGCAGAACCAGTCGTCCTTCTCCAGGCACTCCTCGCGCTGCCCTATCACGTCCGGGGAGAAGATGTGGACGTGGGTGTCGATGATGGGTCCGTTGACGGCCGGGAGCTCGTCCGCTTGCGTCTTCAGCAGGCCGGTCTCTCTGTCTCCCATGGTCCCTCCTGCCTGCACTGGCAGGCCGCCGTCTGTAGGATCATCTCCACCAACTGGGGGTACTCGATGCCGGCCGCCTTGGCCTGCGCGGGCAGGTCGGAGAGGTCGGTCATGCCGGGCAGGGTGTTGAGCTCGGTGAAATAGGGCACGCCGTCCTCGGCGCCGATCATGAAATCCACGCGGGCGTAGCCCCCGACAGCCGATGGCCCGGAAGCAGGCGAACGAGAGGCGCTCGACCTCGCGGCAGGTGGCCTCCGAAAGCCGGGCGGGCAGGATGAACTCGGTCATGCCCTCGGTGTACTTCGCCTCGTAGTCGTAGAACTCGTTGGCGGGCACCAGTTCGAGGATGGGGAGCGCGATCAGGATCCCGCCCCCGCTCGAGCACTCCCACGGTGATCTCGGCACCCTCGACGAAACCCTCCGCGAAGATCTGGCCGAACTCGCGTCGCAGCACGTCGATGGCCCGGATGAGCTCTTGGACGTCCTTGCACTTGACGACGCCCAGACTGGAGCCCTCCTCCAACGGCTTGAGCATGACCGGCAGGCCCAGCCGCTCGACGCACGCAGGCGGCCTCCTCCTCGGCCGGAGCCTCCCCGACCTCGTAGAAGCCCGGGGTGGGCACGCCGCTGTGGTACACCACCTTCTTGCAGGCCACCTTCTGCATGCCCAGCGACGAGGCGAGCACGCCCGAGCCCGTGTAGGGGATGTCCATGATCTCGAGAAGGCCCTGGATGGTGCCGTCCTCCCCGAAACGCCCGTGCAGCGCGAGGAAGGCGACCTCCACCTCCTCGGCCAGCAGGCGCTGGGCGACGTCGCGCAGCGCGTCCACCCGCACCACGTCGTAGCCGAGCGATCGAAGGGCCTGGAAGCAGTTCTCGCCCGAGCGGAGGGAGACCTCGCGCTCCGCCGACAAGCCCCCCCATGAGCACGCCGATCCTCTTGCCTCGGAAGTCCACGCGCCCACTTTACCATGGGCCTCGGACGCCGCAGACCCCCTCCGATGGAGAGGGCCTGCGGCGGGAGGGAGAGAGGTGGAGGAGGTCGTCTGAGGGTGGGGCGCCCTAACCTACCGCCACCGGTGAAGGCAGCACGATGTCGGTCTGCGGCGCGGCGCGGAAGCGGCCGCCCCGGCCGCTGAGGCCGGCGGCACGAAGCAGTTCCGCAGCGTCGTAGCCATCCAGCGGACAGGCGGCATAGCCCACCGAGACGTCGATCCGCCGTCCGTCGACCAGACGGCTGCAGGCGTGCCCGACGGCGCTCGCCAGGTCGGCCAGGTCGGTGTGGTGGACGTCCTCCAGCAGGAACACCAGCTCGTCCTCCCGCGTGCGGAAGGTGGTCGTCGACCGATGGGAGTAGAGGACCCGGCGGGCCAACGTCTGCAGCGCCCGCTGGGAGAAATCGGCGCCGTACAACGCGACCAGCTCCGCGTACCGTTGGACGCGCAGCACGACCAGACCGTACTCCTCGCCTCCCCGGGCGACTCGGCTGCTGGCCGACTCGATCTCGCGGGCCAGGCGGGCTCCCGTGCGGAAGCCGGTCCCCGGGTCGACGCCGTCCTGGGCCGGCCGGATCCGGGCCAGCCGCCGCCGACGCTGCATGACGGCGGACGCGCTGAGGCCGCCCACCCAGAGGAGCACGAGCGGCCCGACCATCGACGGCTCCCGGCCCCAGACCACCAGAGGCGCGGTCAGGGCGATGTCGAACAGGGTCAGCAGGTAGCCCAGCTGGTCCTCGTCGTGGAAGAGGACGGTCAGGCGGAGCGCCCAGGCGGCGTAGCCCAGCAGCAGACCGCCGTAGAGGAGCGTGAAGAGACCGGAGGGGATGCCGAAGGCGGGGGGCCCGAAAAGGGCGAGGATCGCGAACACCATGAGCCGGTAGCATGCCTTCTGGTGCTCGCCGGACGACTGGGCTGTGACTACACCATGCATGTAACTTGCGTTGCACTATAGGAAGTATGAAAGGCCATTGCAAGAGAAATTGTTGAAATCAAAAAATGAAATTTCCCGCATTGTGCGAGGAAACGGGAGTGCCTTCCGGCGCCATCTCGTCGCGTCTTCGAGACCGCTGAAACCCAGCCCGCCCTTCGGTCGTAGAGGTCGGTGGATGGACCGCTCGGCAAAGGCAGGCACAGGTGACCACCTTCGCGCTCGTGACTAGACTCGACGGACCGTGGAGCCCAGAGGCCCCCCTCAGCGACGAGGACCTGGCCCGGCGCGCCCAGGGCGGCGATGTCGAGGCCTTCACGCAACTGGTGGAGCGCTTCCAGCGCCTGATCCACCGCCTGCTCTGGCTGCGTCTGGGAGAAGCCCGGCAGGACGCGGACGACCTGACGCAGGAGGCCTTCCTGCGGGCCTGGGCGAACCTGGGGCAGTACGACCCCTCCCGTCCCTTCAAGGCCTGGCTGGGGCAGGTGGCCCGGAACCTGGCCACCGACCGCCACCGCGCCCGTTCCCGCCGCCCCGAGTCCTTGGGGCTGGACGGTGCGGCGCTGGAGGCGGGGCTGGCCGTCGACCGCCCCTTCGCCGGCGGCGGCGCCGACCCCGCCGCCGCTCTGGAGGCCGACGAGGAGCGCCGCCATCTGTTCGACCACGTGCGGGCCCTGCCCGATCAGTACCGGGAGGTCCTGGTGCTCCGCTTCATCGAAGACCTCTCCTACGACGACATCGCCCTGGTCCTCGAGCTCCCTCTGGGGACCGTCAAGACCCGTATCTTCCGCGGCCGCGAGCTGCTCAAGCAACGTCTGAGCCAAGGAGGCCCCCGATGATCGACGAACGCGGCCTCCCCCTTCCCGGGGATGACGATCTCTTCGCCCAGCCGGTCGAGCTGCTCGCGGACGGACACCTGACCGCGCAGGGCCTCTTCGCCTACTCCGAGGAGCTGCTGTCCGCCGAGGAGCGGCGGCAGGCCCGGACCCACCTGGACTCGTGCCTGCGCTGCCGCAAGGCCCTCTCCCAGGAGCAGGTCCTCACCGTCTCGCTGCGGCAGCTGGAGCTCGCCCCGCCGCCGGATGTCTCCGTCGCGGTGGGTCTCGCCCTGCGGGCAGACCGAGCCCTGCTCCGCTCACGTCGCGCCTGGTGGCTGACCGCGGTAGCCCTCCTGGTGATGTCCGGCGCCGGATGGCTGGTCGCCGGGCTCTCGCCGAGCCAAGTGGCCGCCACCATGCTGAACGCCCTCGTGCTCGTTCCTCAACGCCTGCTCGGCCTGGCGGAGGACCTGGCGGATGGGTCGCTGCTCCGGGGCGCCGGGGCCGCCTTCGAAGGCTTCGGGCAGGCCCTCACCGGGTCGCCGGCGGCCCTGCTGCTGGTGGTGGCGTGCTTCCTGCTGGTGGTGACGGCGATCAACTACACGCTCTGGTTCGGACTACGACGGTTGCTGGAGGTCAGACGATGAGAACCATGAAGACCATGCGGTCGACACTCGGGGCGCTGCTGCTGGTGGCAGCCCTGGTGGCCGGGGTGGGCGCGGCTCCCGCGCTCGCCGCTCGCGCGGAGACGTCCCTCCTGGCGCAGGTGACGCCGACCACCTTCTCGTCGGCCACGACCTCCCCCGCGACGACTGCCGCCCCGGCCGCTCCGGTCACCCCCGCGACCACCGCCACGCCGCCGACGGTCGCCGTCCCCACGACCGTGGCCACCCCGCCGACCGTCGCCCCCGTCACCGGCGGCACCCCCAAGGACGTCTTTCGACTGAACGGCGACGTCACCGTGGAGCCCGGCGAGACCGTCAAGAGCGTCGTCGCCCTCAACGGGACGGTGCGCATCCTGGGCCACGTCACCAACGACGTCTTCACCGCGAACGGCAACATCGTCGTCCAGGGCCAGGGCCGCGTCGACGGCGATGCGGTCAGCCTGAACGGCGACGTGCGCACGGAGGGCTCGGGCAGCATCGGCGGCCAGATCGACACCAACCAAGGTTGGCGCGACATACAGTGGCAGGCCCCCCGCACACCGGGCTTCGGCGGCGGGGCGAGCTGGCTCTTCGTCACCCTGGGTGCCCTCGGCCTGGGGGTGCTGCTGGCGCTCGCCGCCCCGCGTTCGCTGGATTCGGTGGGCGGCGAGTACGTCCACCGCCTGGGTCGGAGCGCGCTGATCGGCTTCCTCGCCCTCTTCGGCTTCCCGTTCGTCTTGCTGGTCCTGGCGCTCTCGGTGGTCGGCATCCCGTTGGCGGCCTTGTTGGTGCCGGTCGCGTTCATCCTGGGGATGTTCGGCCTCTACGCCCTCTGCCTGATGCTCGGCCGCCGGCTGTTGGAGGGGTTCAACCGTCCGACCGCGGGCGACCTGTGGGCGATGGTCGTCGGCGTGGTGTTGATCCGAGTCATCCTGCTGGTGCCGGTGCTGAGCTGGTTCCTGCTGTTCGTCGCCGGGACCATCGGCTTCGGCGCGGTGCTCTCCCGGCTGTGGGACCGTTTCCAGGGCCGGCGCTCCGCCCGTCCCGCCCCCGGACCCGCGCCCACCCCACCGCCCGCCCCGCCCGCGGTGATCACGGAGGTCCCGACGGAGGTCTCGCCCGCCCCGGCCGCCGCCGCGCGCCCCCAGTCCCGGCGCCGGCCGCCCCGCCGGCCCCGGCTCCCCCCGAGCCGACCGCAACCGGCCGAACCCCCGGCGCCGCCGGCCGAGCCTGCCGCGCCGCCGGCTCGAGCCCACCGCGCCGCCGGCCGAGCCCACCGCCCCCCCGGCCGTCCCGCCCGCGGCGCCGGCCGCCGGAGGGACCCCTCCCGAGCCGGAGCCGCCGCGCTTCCATATTTGACAGCGGGGTAGAATCGCGCGAGACAGGCACGGCGGCCGGCCACTGGGGGCCGGCCGCCGTCGACAGGAGCGGCCGGCGCGGGAGCGCCGGCCGCGATCCACGGGAGGACTGGTGTGAAGGCATTCGCCGTGGCGACGCTCGCCCTGCTGGAGAGATCCGGAGTGACCCATGGGGACGTGCGGGTGGTCTCCCGGCGGACGGAGCAGCTCCACGTCAAGAACGGGCAGCTGGATGCCTGGTCGGACGAAGAGGAGCAGGGCTTCGGCGTCCGCGTCCTGCGGCACGGCTTCTGGGGCTTCGCCTCCTCCAACGAGCTGACCGAGCGTGAGGCCGGACGCACGGTGGAACGTGCCCTGGAGGTGGCCGCCGCCTCGGCCGTGGTGGGCGGAGGGAAGGCCCAACTCGCCCCCCAGGAGGCCTTCCAGGGCGACCACACCGCCCCTTGCGCGGAGGACCCCTTCGCCCTCTCCTCCGACGAGAAGATCGCCTACCTGCTCGAGGCCACCGCGGACCTGGCCGCCCCCGGGGTGACGCTGACCCTCGGTTCGCTCGGCGCGAGCCGCCAGACCACCGTCTTCGCCTCCACGGAGGGCAGCCCTCCTCTCGCAGACGCACACCGAGGCGGGAGGCGGCATCTCCGCCATCGCCGTGCGGGACGGCGACGTGCAGAGTCGCTCCTACCCCTCCGCCCACGAAGGGAGCTGGCAGCAGGGCGGCTTCGAGGTGGTGCGCCAGATGAGTCTCCGCGAGCACGCCCCGCGCCTGGCCGAGGAGGCGGTCGCCCTGCTCGACGCCCCCTCCTGTCCGGCCGGGACGGCCACCATCATCCTGGACAGCGACCAGGTGGCGCTGCAGGTCCACGAGTCGGTGGGCCACCCCACCGAGCTCGACCGCATCCTGGGGTCCGAGACCAGCTACGCCGGCACCAGCTTCCTGCGCGTGCAGGACCTGGGTCGCCTGCGCTACGGCTCGGAGCACGTCACCATCGTGGCCGACGCCACCCTGCCCGGCGGCCTGGGCACCTTCGCCTACGACGACGAAGGCGTGCCCGCCCAGCGGGTACCGCTGGTGGAACGGGGCGTCCTGCGCGGCTTCCTCACCTCCCGGGAGACCGCCGCCACCCTGGGACAGCGCTCCGGCGGTGCCATGCGCGCCTCCGGCTGGAGCACCATCCCGCTGATCCGCATGACCAACATCAACCTGGAGCCCGGGCGAGTGGACCCTGGAGGACCTCATCGCCGACACCGACGACGGCATCCTGATGGCCACCAACAAGAGCTGGAGCATCGGCGACCGGCGCCTGAACTTCCACTTCGCCACCGAGATCGGCTGGGAGATCAAGCGAGGGAAGCGCGGCCGCATGCTCCGGGACTGCGCCTACGCCGGCACCACCCCCACGTTCTGGGGCTCCTGCGACGCGGTCTGCGACGCCCAGCACCGGGTGCTCTACGGCATCACCAACTGCGGCAAGGGCCAGCCCGGGCAGGTCATGCACGTGGGGCACGCCGCCTCGCCCGCACGCTTCCGCGACGTCGCGGTGGGGGTGGCGGAATGACCCTGCTGACCCGCGCCCCCGCCCTGGACCTGGCCGCGGCCGGCCTGGAGGCCGCCAAGAAGGCGCGGCGCCGCCCAAGCCGAGATCGTGCTGCTGACGGAGGACTCCGGCCTGACCCGCTACGCCGGCGACCGGGTGCACCAGCACGTGGCCGGGCGCAACGCCGAGGTGCGGGTCCGCGCCGTCCTCGACGGCGGCCGGGTGGCGGTCACCACCGGCAACCAGCTCACCCCCGAGGCCCTGGCCCAGCTGGCCGAACGGGCGGTCTCGCTGGCCAAGCACAGCCCCGTCGACCCCGACTTTCCCGGGTTGGCGTCGCCGCCCCGCGGACCCTACGCCGAGCAGACCACCTACTACGAGTCCACCGCCGCGCTCGGCCCCGCCGAGCGGGCGGCCACCGTCAAACAGATCCTCGGCCTGCTCGCCACCGTCGGAGCGAAGGGCTACGGCGCGGTGATGAGCGCCACCACCGAGCTCGTGGTGGCCAACACGGAGGGCGTCCACGCCTACCAGCCGTTCACCGACGCCTGGCTCTCGGTCATCGCCGAGCGGCCCCGAGGCGCCGGCGAGCTTCCGGCGACCGGCTACGCCAGCTCGGGCCACCGCGATTGGACCGAGCTCGACGCCGAGTACGCCGCCCTCCACGCCCTGGCCAAGGCGAGCCCGGACCCCGTCCGCGACCTGGCTCCCGGCCGCTACACGGTCCTGCTGGAGGAGGAGGCGGTGGCCGACCTGCTCTCGTTCCTCGCGGGCACCGCGCTCAACGGCCTCGACCTCCTGGAAGGCCGCAGCCCGTACGCCGGACGTCTGGGCGACCGCGTCTACCCGAGCACCGTGACCCTGCGCGACGACCCCACCGACGCCCGGGGCGCCAACCTCTCCTTCGACTTCGAGGGCATGCCCAAGGCGCCCCTCACCCTCATCCGCGAGGGCAGGCTGGAGCAGGTGGTCTACGACCGGGAGACCGCCGCCAAGGCCGGCACCGAGAACACCGCGCACGCGCTCCCCGCGCCCAACCCGAACGGGCCGGTGCCGCTCAACCTGGTGCTCAGCCCCGGCTCGACCCCCCGCGACCGCCTCCTCCACAGCATCGACCGGGGGCTGCTGGTCACCCGCTTCCACTACACCAACGAGGTCGACCCGGCCAAGACCCTCCTCACCGGCACCACCCGGGACGGGACCTTCCTGGTGGAGCACGGCGAGATCGTGGGCCCGGTGGGCAACCAGCGTTGGGTGCAGTCCATCGAGGAGACGCTGCGGCACACCGTGGCCCTGAGCGACTCCCTGCGGCTGATCTCCGAGGGCGCCGGCTACGGCGTGCACTTCTTCACCGGCAGCCTGGTGCCCGCCCTGGTGGCGGAGGGCTTCCAGGTCACCGGGGGAGCGACCGGCTAGACGAGCGCGCGGGCCAGCACCATGAAGACGGCCCCGCCCAGCACCGTCACCAGCAGGTTGCGGGTGAGCAGCGAGACGACGATGGTGGGCACGGCCGCCAGCAGCTGCGGGTTGTGCAGCCCCACATCGAGCCTCCCCTCGGGCGCAAGGATCAAGGGAGCGACGAAGGCGGCCAGCACCGCCACCGGTATCCCCTCCAAGAAACGCACGACCAGCGGCGGCATGCGCCTGCCCGAGAGCGCCAGCAGGGGCAGGAGCCGAGGCAGGTAGGTCACCAGCGCCATCGCGAAGAGGAGAGCGGGTAGCCTCACGCCTCTTCCTCCAGCGCGGCTTCGGCCGCCGTGGGCTCCGAAGACTCCGGCAGGGGCCTCCCGACGAGCAACCCGACGGCGCTCGCCCCCAGCGTCGCCACGATCACCCCGATCGTCCCCACCCCGGCCAACGCCAGGGGCAGCGAGATCGCCGCCGCCGTGACCGCCACCACCACCTCCCGCCGCTCGCGCAACTGCAGCGCCAGCAGACCCAGGAACATGGCGACCAGGGCGAAATCGAGCCCGTAGCGGGCGGGATCCGCCATGAACGAGGCGAAGAGCGCCCCGGCGACCGACCCGGCCAACCAGGAGAGGTGCGACGTCCCCTGGAGCCCGGCCACGAACGGAAAGCTGAGAGACCGCCGCCGGTTCCGGGCGGCCATGGTCTCCATCACGAAGCTCTCATCGGTCAGTTCCGCCGCCACCCAGGCCAACCGGGGGCGGGTCATCGGCTCCAGCCTGGACGAAAGCGCGAACGAGTAAAGGACATGACGCAGGTTGACGAGAACAACAGTGGTGAGGATGGTGACGGCCGTCGCCCCGTGATCCAGCAGCGAGACCGCCAGGAACTGGGCCGAACCGGCGTAGACCAGGAGAGACATGCCGACGATCAGCCACATCGGGACCCCCGCCGTCTTTCCCAGGACCCCGTACGCGAACCCGATCGGCACGTACCCGACCACCACGGGCACCGCCGCCCGGATCCCCCGGACCGTCTCGCCGCTCCGCCGACCCGCCGGCTGTAAGACTGTGCTCCCCATGATCGACGGCCAGCCTAGCAGCTCGGAACGGGAGACGGCTTGACGCAAGCTTCTTTTGCCTCCATGATGGCGGCCGGTCTCGCCCCGACGAGGACGATGGGCAGTGAGAAGGAAGACGATCCACAACAGGAAGACCAAGAAGCTCGCCGGGAACTGGCTGTTCCGGTGGAGGTTCGCGCTCGACGCCCTGATGCTCCTGACCCTGGTCGGCGGGGCCGCGCTGCTCTACACGGAGGTCGTGACCAACCGGTCCGCCTTCCTGTACTTCTTCTTCGTTCCCGTCTCGGCGGGAGCCGTCATCCTGGGCCGCCTGCGCGGCATGCTGTACGCGGGCATCGCGGGCGCGCTCATCCTGGCTGCCGTCTTGATCCGGGGTCTCGACTGGCTCTACAAGCCCGCGGAGACGGCGGAGGAGGCGGGCTCCCTCATCGTGTGGGGCTGCCTGCTGCTGATCACCGCCTACCTCGTCGGCGTGGTCTCCGAGCGAGGCGGCAATCGAAGCGTGTTGCAGGGGGTGGGCAGCGAGGCCATCGCCGCCGTCGAGCGCGAGCGCCGCCGCATGGGCTTCGACGTACACGACGGGATCGCCCAGACGGTGACCACCGCCCAGATGCAGGTGGAGATCCTCGAGGCGCTGACGCAGCATGCCGGTCCCGAGATCCGGGAGGAGGTCCAGCATCTCAAGGAGACCATCGGCATGAGCGTGCACGAGATCCGGGAGATGATCGGCAACCTGCGCCCGCCGCCGCTCCAGCCGGACGAGTTCTCCGCCACCCTGCAGCGACTCATCGACGACTTCCGCGAGCACAACGGCATCAAGACGGAGTTCGAGGTGGAGGGCGACCTGCCGTCGCACACCGACTCGATGCGCATCTGCGTCTATCGCATCGTGCAGGAGGCGCTCTCCAACGTCGAGCAGCACGCCGACGCCTCCCGAGTCCGAGTGGGGATCCAAGCCACCCACGCCGGCGTCTTCCTGACCGTGGCCGACGACGGGGTGGGCTTCGACCCGGAGAAGGCGACCGATCACGGGAGCAACGGCCACTTCGGCGTCCTGGGGATGCACGAACGGGCTGCCCTGCTGCGCGGCCGGGTGCGGGTGGACAGCGCCCCGGGAGAAGGCACGGTGGTGCGGGCGCACATCCCCGGACCGAGACGCTGAGACCCGCGGCGACGCCGCGACACGGGGACTGGACCACGCCGGGCCGTGCAAGGATTGCCGCGAAGCACGACGAATTGCATGATTGATGAGAAATCCATTAGAATGAGGCCCGCCACGAAGAATCCGACGACCGCTCAACCCGACGGGCGGATCCGCCGAGAAGAAGAGGGTACGTCACCGGCGACAGGCCGGAGCAGTCGCCGGTGGTAGATGCAGGTCAGGGAGGGTCGATGTCCGAAGCCGCGAGCCAGCTGCACAGCGCCGAGTCGTCGCTGCTGGTCTCCGACCAGATCAAGGTCTTGATCGCGGACGACCACGAACTGGTCCGCTCCGGGATCCGCCAGGCTCTGCGCGCGAGCGACGACATCAGGGTCGTGGGCGAGGCCTCCGACGGCGCGGGCGCGTTGGCGATCCTGGAGACGCACGAGGTCGACGTGCTCCTGCTCGATGTCCGCATGCCCCGGATGAGCGGCCTCGAGTGCCTGCGCGAAGCCACCAAGCGCCACGCCCAGCTGTCCGTCCTCATGCTGAGCGTGGACGACAGCGAGGAGACCATCACCGAGGCCCTGGCCTGCGGAGCCACCGGCTACATCACCAAGTCCATCCGCCCGACCGACCTCGCCACCACCATCCGGCAGGCCTCCAGCGGCACGGTGATCATGGGCGGTCCCCGCCTGGTGCGCGCCGCCGCTCCGGCCGAGCCGTGCGTCAGTCTGACCGGCCGCGAGCGCGAGATCCTGGCCTACGTCGCCAAGGGCATGACCAACGCCGACATCGCCGGGCGCCTCTACCTCACCACGAAGACGGTCAAGTACCACCTGACCAACCTCTTCGTGAAGCTGGGCGTGACCAACCGCACCGAAGCGGCCGCCTACGCGCTGAACAACCACCTGGTCGACTAGCCCCGGCTGCCCGCACCTCGGGCAGCCCTCCTCGACCGCGCCCCTCGCCCCCCGCCATCCGCACGGTCTCCTCCGCGTACTACCGCGCTCCCCGACCGCTGACCCTGGACCAAAGTCCAGTCTCCACCCCGACCTTGACCCGCGCACGTCTGGACCCCCGCGAACACACGGCTGGACCTCGGGATGAGGGAAGCCGCTCTCCGCCCGCATAGCATGGCCTCATCACCAAACGGGACGCGGCCGGGTGGCCGAGCCTCCGAGAGACAGGAAGGGAGGGACGCGTGGAGCCGATTCGCCTCGTCGTCGCCGACGACCACGACGGGTTCCGCCGCACCCTCATCAACCTCCTGGCGCTCGACGGTGACTTGGAGATCGTGGGCGAGGCATCCAACGGCCAGGAGGCGTACGACCTCTGCCTGGGCCTCCTCCCCGATGTGGCGCTCCTGGACCTGAGCATGCCGATCATGGACGGCGCGGAGGCGACCCAGCGCATCAAGCGCTCCGCCCCCAAGTCCAAGGTCATCATCTTCACGGTCTTCACCGAGGAGGGCTCCATCCGGAAGGCGCTCGAGGCAGGGGCCGACCGCTACCTCACCAAAGGAGTCTCGCGCCCCGAGCTCATCGCGACCATCAAAGCGGTCGCAGGCGAGCCGAAGGGCTCACCGGCGCCGATGGTGGCCGGCACGGCAGTCCTTATCGACGATCTCGGTGGGAGCCGCTGAGAGGCTACTGGCGCCCCGCAGGGGCCGCCAGCGAGATCGTCGCAGGGAGAGGTGGGGTCGACAGCGACACCACCGTAGGGAGGAGTTGGAACTTCGAGTTGGAAGGGAGGGAGGTGAATCACATGACTACTCTGTACTGCTGGTTCATGTCTCGTATGAAGTCCGAGGAGGGCGCGGCTCTGACCGAGTACGCCCTGCTGGTGGCGCTGATCGCTGTTGCCTGCATCACTCGCCATCAGGCTGCTCTGGGCCGCGATCCAAGGCATCTTCTAACCGGCATCGCTACGGCGCTCGTAGGGCCGTAGGTGTAGCAAGACGCACCGCGTACCGGCCCGGCCTCGGCACGGGCCGGCGGGAAGTCGATCGCCGACATCGAGAGAGAGGAGCACAGAATGCAGTCGACTATCTGGAAAGAGAGGCATACGATTGGGATCCCGAGACCGGGGCAGTCTCACCGAGTACTGCGTTGCTGATCTTCTTGTATCGTCGCTCGTCTGTGTCGTCGCGTCATCTGCTATCGGTCAACCGTCGCATGCGGCCTATCCCTTTCAGACTCAACTTCTGTCGCAGATGATGGGGGCCTGTGACTGCCGAAGAGGCCGCCGGACGGACGGATCCAAGGCGAACGCAGGCGGGGCGCCGCTCTGGTGGAGTTCGCTCTTGGTCCTCCCCATCCTGCTCATGCTCATCCTGGGCATCGTCGACTTCGGACTCTACTTCTACAACGACCTGCAACTCACGCATGTGGCGAGGGATGCAGCACGCTATGCGTCAGTTGGCGATGGCGTCAAGGCGAGCGCCGCGATTACGAACGCGACGTTGGTCTCGACGAACATCACCTCGCAGAGCGTGAACCTCGCGAGCTACGGTGCCGAGAGCGAGCGTCATCCTCACCGCCACGTACCACACGCTCACCCCGCTACCCCGGCTTGTGGGCATCGCCCAGGACCTGACCATCAACGCAACTGCTCGAATGCGGCGGGAGTGAGGTTCGCGCCATGAACTGGCTGCGGCAGTAGAACGCGCATGATGAATCCGGCGCCGTGGTCGTCTTCGTCGCCCTCGCGATGGTGGCGCTTCTGTCCATCGTAGCTCTCGTCATCGACCTGGGGGGACTCTACTCGCACAAGCGGGATCTCCAGACCGCTGCCGACGCTGCAGCCCTCGCCGGCGCGCAGGAACTGGTCATCTCGGATGGGTCCATACCGGGGGCCAGCCACGGTCGCTCGCAGACTATGTGACGAGGAACTGCGCGCCCTCCTCGTTGGTCCGAGAAGCCAACCTCGCTGCCTGGGCTCCCGCAGTCGACGCCACTTCGGTCACCGTGGCCCTGCGCGAGCAGGCCATCGCCTATTCCTTCGCCCGCGTCTTCGGGCAGCAGCAAGGGGCAGTACAGGCACGTGCCCGGGCGGAGGTGAAGTACCTGACGGGGAGCACGAATCTCTTTCCCGTCGCGATCATGTACATGATCCCCGACCACTTCCAGATCACCGCCGGTCCACCGAGTGCGCCGATGTGGCAGTTCGACCTGCGCAGCTCCGCCCCCTCGAGCAATCCTACGGGTATCTTCGATCAGGGGAGCACGACCCGCGCGAATCCACCGGTGGGCACCTATCCGGTGACGCTGCAGGCCGATGGACAAGGACGGAAATCCCTTGTTCCTCGACAAGAAGGGCGTACCCACTCCGCTTCCGATCGGGAACTGGAGGGTCTTCAACAGGAACGACCCCAAGGGAGCCTGGCAGGTGCGCCTTGATCAAGACGTCGCGGGGGGAGCAACGAGGTGACCGTGACCCTCGAGCTGGGCCCCGACGGCGGTCCCTGCCGCCACGACCGAGCTCAACGGCAAACTGGGTGGGTCTTTCAAGCTGTACCGGCAGGGGGCGTCTAACGTCTTCGTTGGCCCGGTCTCAGCGCCTCAGGCTGATCCCAAGAGCAGTGATGGATACAGCGTGATCCCACTGACCGTTGGTAAGAGCGGGACCCTCGCGGAGTACGTCGCGTTCGTCGACGATGCCCCCCTGGAGGGACTCATCTTCAACTCCACCGACGGCTACTCGTATTCTTCGCCTCCTCCCGGAACTAGCCCGGCAGCTATCTCAGCGGTGATCAGAGCCATGGTCCTGAAGGTGGGCGATCCCTACGTGATGGCCCTCGGCAGGTCAGGCAACGGGCTCTACTCGGGCAACTGGCGACACGCTGACCTCTACACGGGGGCCAATCTGAAGGAAGAGATAGGGGAAAATGACCCCGCCTCGATGATCGGCAACGGATGGGGCTACAACACCGCCGACGGCCAGCCCTTCCACATCGGCGGTCAGATCGAGTCACAGACGGGCGGGAGCGTCGGGCAGATCCTGCAGGGACTGGACGATCGCACCGACAACAACCACGCTCCGGCGGACGACCCTCGGCGCGTGATCATCATTCCCATCGTCGACTTCACCGCCAGCTTGAGCGGGACGACGTCCTGGACAATTAACAGCTTCGCCGCCTTCCGGATAACGGACTACGGCAAGCAAGAAGACATCATCGGAGAGTTCATCGAGTGGGTGGCCCCGGGCTCCTGGCAGGACGCCCCTCCGGGTCCGCTGTACGTCAAGACAGTCGTGCTCACCGAGTGATCGGGAGCGCGGACTGATGACCCTGCCAAGCCGGTCGCTACTCAGCGTCGTGGCTACGGCAGGCGCTAACAGGCGACGCGCCTGCACCGATAACCGAAGGACCGAAAGACTGAGGGAGGGATAGGTGTGGGTCGCAGAACGATAGCCATCGTCATCGCTATCATCTTGGCGCTGGCCGCCGCTGGACTGGTGTGGTGGTACGTCTCCTCCATCCGCGAGGACACGCAGGCCCAGGGCCAGACGCAGTCCGTCCTGGTAGCGTCCCAGACGATCCCCGCCCGGACAACAGGCGAGGACGCGGTGGCCAACCGCCTGGTGGAGGTCAAGAGCGTCCCGGTCGAGCGTCATCGCCACGGGCGCGGTGGCCGACCAGGGCGAGCTCAAAGGACGCGTAATCACTGCTGAGGTCGCCAAGGGCCAGCAGATCGTCGCTAGCCAGTTGGTCACCCCAGAGGCTGTTGGCGCATCGTACACACTCGAGAAGGGGATGCGCGCCGTCTCGGTTCCCATAGAGCGCGTGAACGCCGTGGGCGGCACGCTGAAGACCGGAGACCGGGTCGACATCATTGCGAGCTTCAAGAACGAGAGCTTCAACCAGGCGAACGGCAGCGAAGGTGCGGTGCTGTCCCCGGGTGAACGTGAACGCGTGAAGCAGGCCACTCGGGTCGACCCGACGACATCCAAGTCCATGTACTCTCGCGTGATCCTCCAGCAGATCGAAGTGCTCCAGGCGGACAAGGTCTCCACTGGTACCGGGGGGTCAGCGCTCGGGGGCAACAAGGACGAGCAGGCTCCGAACGATCCCGTCCTCATCCTCAAAGTGCCTCTAGCCGACGCCGAGAAGCTCGTGCTGGCGGCCGAGAGCGGTACGCTTTGGTTTGCCCAGGTCCCGGCCGCCGACAAGGACAAGGTGCAGACGCCTGGACGCTTCCTCCTGAATGAGTTCCCCCAAGAATGACGAGCGCGCAAAGTGAGTGAGCACAGCATGCAGAGCGGTCACGTGAGCGGAAACGGCGCAGGCCCCCACTCGGACTTGGGCGAGGTGACCCTGCTGCTTGCCATGGGCGACGAACGCATCAGAGAGAGCTTCGAGCAGGCGCTCCGCTCGTACGAGGGCGGGACCGTTGGGTCTCGTCACCGCCCAGTCGGATGAGGCGATCCTCTTCGCCGAGGAAGCCCGACCCGACGTGGCTATTGTCGGACTCGACCTGCCCCCTACGGACGGCTTCTCGGTGGCCCAGGAGATCGTGGCCCGCGCCTCGGGTGTGAGTGTTCTCCTGGTCGCGAAGAACCCGGCGCCGGAGGACTTCCGAAAGGCCCTGCGCGCGGGAGCAAGGGACATGCTCCAGGTTCCCGTGGAGAAGAAAGAGCTCTTCGCCGCGGTCGAAGGCGCCGTGCAGGTGAGCCATGCGAAGCGAAGCATACTGGACGGACTCGCGGGCGCGGGGCATCGCGAAGAAGTGCAACAGGCCAAGCGCATCGTCGTGTTCAGCACCAAGGGCGGCACCGGCAAGACCTTCCTTTCCACGAATCTGGCTGCCGGCCTGGCCGCCCGGGGCCATCGCGTAGCCCTGGTCGACCTCGACCTCCAGTTCGGCGATGTCGCCATCGCGCTTGGCCTGGCGCCCGAGCGCACGCTCTACGATCTGGTGCAGGGCTACGCCGAATTCGACCTGACCTTGATGAACGACTTCATGTTGACCCATTCCTCCGGGCTGCAGGTCCTACCGGCTCCGCTCTATCCCGACCAGGCCGAGCAGATCACCGCCGAGGACATCCAGTCCATCTTGTCGAGTGGTCCAGTCCGGCTACGACTACGTCATCGTGGACACGCCGCCGTTCTTCGAGGAGCGCATCCTGGTCGCCCTCGACTGGGCCGACCACGTCGTCCTGGTCGCCAGTCTGGACCTGCCCAGCGTGAAGAACCTGAGCATCAGCTTCACGACCATGCACCTGATGGCGTACCCGGAGGAGAAGCTCCACATCGTCATGAACCGGGCCGGATCGAAGGTGGGTCTGGAACTGGACGACGTCGAGAAGCACCTGGGGAGACCGGTCCAGCTCTCCATCTCAAGCTCCATCGAGGTACCTCGCGCGCTCAACACGGGCGAGGTCCTGCTGCTCGAGCAAGCCGGCATCCAAGGTCGGCGAAGAGCTACAGGAGCTTGTCGCTATGTTCGATCCCGCCACAGCGCCCACCGGGGATACGCGACGGTTCGGCCTGTTCCGCAAACGCTAAGGAAGGAACGCGATGGGTCTCAGCGACAGGATCAACGAAGCTGCTGGCAGGAACGGCGGCGGGCAGAACGTCGCCTCGGGGCCCGGGGACGCTGCTCAGGACCGGCTCGACGCCGCTTTCGATCGGCAGAGCGACCTGAAGACCCGCATCCATAGCTCGGTCATCCGCGACCTGGGCTCCCAGCTCTACCGGGAGGACATCCCGGAACCGGAGCTCCTGCGCATGGTGCGGACGAAGATCGACGAAGGCCTAACAGCCGAACACGTTCCCATGCCCCGGACGGAGCGCCAGGAGATGGTGGACGAACTCGTCGCCGAGGTGATCGGCTACGGCCCCATCGAGGAGTTCCTGCGCGACCCGACCGTCACCGAGGTCATGGTCAACGGACACCACGAGCACTCTACATCGAGCGCGACGGCAAGATCTTGGAGACCGACAAGCGCTTCCGCGACGACGGCCACCTGCGTCGCATCATCCAGAAGATCGTGGGCCAAGTGGGACGGCGCGTGGACGAGTCCTCCCCCTACGTCGACGCCCGCCTCCCCGACGGCTCCCGGGTCAACGTCGTCCTGCCGCCGCTTGTCCGTGCGGGGCGCCGGCGCTGACCATCCGCAAGTTCTCGGCCGAGCCCTTCACCGCCGATGACCTCATCGAGCTCGACACGCTGACGGAGCAGGCGGCCGAGATTCCTCGACGCCTGCGTGAGAGGGACGGCTCAACATCCTGGTCAGCGGGGGAACCGGCGCCGGCAAGACGACCACCCTGAACGTGCTCTCCAGCTTCATCCCGCTCGACGGAGCGCATCATCACCATCGAAGACGCGGCCGAACTGAAGCTGGACCACGAGCACATCGTCAGCCTGGAATACCGCCCGCCCAACATCGAGGGCAGGGGCGAGGTCACCATCCGCGACCTGGTGCGCAACGCCCTGCGCATGCGCCCCGACCGCATCATCGTCGGCGAGATCCGCGGCGGCGAGGCCCTCGACATGCTGCAGGCCATGAACACCGGCCACGACGGCTCGCTCTCCACGGTCCACTCCAACTCCCCGCGGGACGCGCTCTCGCGGGTGGAGACCATGGTGCTGATGGCCGGCGTCGACCTGCCGGTGCGGGCCATCCGGGAGCAGGCCTCCCGAGCCTCGCACCTGATGGTCCACCAGAGCCGCCTGAACGACGGCACCCGGCGCATCACCCACATCACCGAGATCCAGGGGATGGAGGGCGACGTCATCACCCTGCAGAACCTCTTCGTCTTCGACTACTCAGCGGGGATGGACGGCGACGGACGTATCCAGGGCCGGCTGAAGAGCACCGGGATCCGGCCGGCTTTCCTTCCTTTCCTCCGCGACCACGGGATCATGGTACCGGACACCGCCTTCCCCTTCGAGACCTACGATGTGTCCCCGGTCTGAGGCTGGACACTATGAACATCACCGACGAAAGAAATAGCGGTCCAGTTTCAGCCGTGCTCAAGCTCACGCGCAAGGGCGACTGTAGGGGTGTCTCGTATCCGCCCGGCTGCGGCGTTCTTGGGCGC
>CAWCLH010000018.1:0-17623 GCA_963796315.1 uncultured Actinomycetota bacterium | reverse complement strand
GACCCTCGGCATGCTCCTGGAATGGGCCACCATCCCCCTTCTCGTCATGTGGCCGATCCTGGCCCTTCTCTACTACAGGCTGGCACGTAAGGAGGAGGGCTACATGCTCGAGCAATTCGGTCGAACCTATGCTGACTTCCGCTTGGAGACGGGGATGTTCCTCCCCCGGTTCCGAGCGCCCATGCGACACGGAACGGCGGTCAGTCGGGGCTAGCTAGCGATGACCAGCGCCTCTGTCGCACCGCTGGTGGTCGCACTTGCGTTTTCTTGTTGGCCCTGCGTGGGGATAGGTACATATCCTGCCACCGAGCGGCAGGTCTTAGGCATGTCGACTCACCCCCCATGCGTTTGCGCGTCCTTGAACTGGGCGCCGGGGACCCGGACCTTTTCATTCACGAACCTAGGCCCCGGTTCCTGGGCCTCATTCGCCAAAGAATTCCCCGGATACCGTGGCCTCTTCCTCGATAGGCCGGGCTGGGGCATGAGCACGCCGCTCGACTATGGGAGAGGTGACTACCGGTCGCTCATCACCGGCGTGATGAAGGGAGTGCTCGACGGCCTCCACCTGGACACCGTGGCCGCAGTGGGCCACTCCATCGGCGATGTCTGGGCCCTTGGTTTGGCTGAGCGGCACCCCTCCCGGTCCGCCGGGTGGTTCTGCTCGGCGGCGGGCCGCTCGTACCGGAAATCGAGGCACCGCGCTTCATCAAGCTCTTGGCCTCTCCACGTGCGCAATCCTCGTACGGCTACCACGAAACGAGAAGCGGGAGAGGTCGATGATTCGGCAGAGCGGGCACGGAGCCAGCGCTGATGCCGGGCTCATCCCGGAGCAATTCATCCGGTTCCAACTGGCACGGGCCACCGAGACCAACGCCTTCCGACACGAACGGGCCATGGTTCATACCCTCGTCGGCCGAAAAGGCTGGAAGCCAGGGCTCACCTTCTCAGATTCGGAGCTGGGCGCCATCTCACAGCCGACGCTCATGGTGTATGGGACGGCTGATCAGACGGGTTCTGTCGACGTCTGGAGGCGGGTGATGGCTGCGCTGCCGAACGGGGAACTGCAGGTCCGCGACGGAGCCGGTCACGCGGTGTGGCTTACGACACACCTGGGTTGTTGGGGACGTTCGACGCTTCCTCCTTTCGGAGGAAGCACACGGTGCGGGCCACCGGGAGGCCCCTCATGACCAGCGAGCCGCTTGAGGCGTTTCTCGGAGGTGGCGAGACTGGTCGACGAGGCCGGACCTGACATCACCGCCTGAACCGGGAGATCCGTCGTCGATCGGACGTGGTGGGCATCTTCCCTGATCGGGCTTCTATCGTGCGGCTGGTGGGTGCGGTCTTTGCCGAGCAGCATGACGAATGGCAGGTGGCCCGCCGCTACATGAGCGCGGACTCCCTGGCCAAGGTCTCCACCGACGCGACCCCGACGGCGGGCTCGACGAGGAGGTGACCTTGCTCATCGCGAGTTGAGGTCAAGAGCTCGGGATGGGGTGTTCCACTCGTACACCTCTTGACAGGACGTGGCCTGTCGGTCGGGACCGAGAGAGCAGGGTCCTCGCGCTCTTCGTGGCCGGCTCAAGCTAGGCAGAGATCGCCCGCGAGAGCGGTTATGACTGGCGGACGGTGAAGAGGCACCTCTCTGCCGAGAGCTGCTCGACCCCCGCCCGCCGTCGAGCGCGAGAGGGATGCGCGCGCATGTGCTCGTCTTGGAGGCGCTTGACGGACTCGTTCACCAAGCATAGTGTCAAGTGATACTAGGACGCAAGTATGCAAAGAGGAGCCGACAGCTCGGGTCTAGGCATCGATGAAGGGAAGCCTCATGCCTGACGTGCTATGGACCGGGCGTCTGACGCCGCGCATGGCGCTCACCATCAACATCAACAACCTGCTGTGGTGGGCCCTGGGCCGCCGTCGGGACGGCCAAGGCATGAAGGACCGGATCAGACGCGGGTACGACGCGGACTTCCTGCCGCTCGTGAAGCGCTACGATGAGGTCTGCGCCGAGACCAACAGCCGGCTGGCGGCAGAGTACCTTGAGGGTGTGGACCTGGGCGGCCTAAGGGTGCTCGATATCGGGGCCGGCACCGGTATCACTACCCGCCTGGCGCTTGAGGCGGGAGCGGCCGAGGTAGTCTGCACCGATACGTCCACCCGTATGTTGGCAACCGCGCAAGACAACCTGGCGGATCACCCGGCGGCTGAGCGAGTGAAGTATCAACAGGCAGACGCCGAGGCCCTCCCGTTCGAACAGGAGAGCTTCGACATCACCATCAGCGGCCTGTTGCTGGGACTGATCCCTGATCAAA
This sequence comes from uncultured Actinomycetota bacterium, assembly GCA_963796315.1. GTDB lineage: Bacteria > Actinomycetota > Thermoleophilia > RBG-16-64-13 > RBG-16-64-13 > CAWCLH01. Next base: position 15,314 of record CAWCLH010000018.1, on the reverse strand, counting down.
TAAGGGCTCTCTCCGAGATGGCCCGAGTGACACGCCAGGGCGGCTTCGTGGTGGCTGGCGGCCAGGGGCGCGAGTACCTACTGGGAGGCGATCGATGCCTCGGCCCGTTCCATCCCGATGCAGTACGTGCTCGGGCACCGGTTCGAGTTCTGGCCGCACTCCGAAAACGCGTGGTGCGACCTGTTCGAGCGTGCGGGGTTGACGGTGGAAACAAGCCGCTCGCTACGATTGGTCAACGAGTTCAACGACGGTGCCGACGCATTCGACTTCTTCACGACAATCTCCTCGGGCTGGTGGTACGACTACGTCCCTGAGAACCGACGCCAGGCTGTCGTGGACCGCACGAGTGACTTTTTTCGGCGCAAGGGGGTCACCAGACTGACCGAGGATGTAGCCGTCGTGCATGCCCGGAGGCGGTAGCGTCGACCACCCGCGGTCCGACCACGCGAGGCAACCGCAGTCCTATGCTTGGCTTGCCTACTAAGTCCAGGGGGGTGGGGCAATGAACGGGAAACGGATCGGGCAGTAGGTCTGACGGACCATGCCGACTGCTCTCTCGATCGCTGCTAGTCCCTCCTCTGGGGTCAGTCCGGCTGGGGGCCCCTCGGCTGGTAGTCCTCTCCCACAGACCAGGCTTGGGCGAGCTCCGCGCCCGCGCGCCAGTAGCGGCCGTCCGGCATGGTGAGCGTGAAGGGGCGCATCGCATGCCTGGATGTCCGGCACGCCGTCCTTATCGAGGTAGGTGGACTCGGTCCAGGTGTCCACGATGTCGGCGACGAAGAGCTCGTGGGTGCCCAGGTCCACCAGCCTGGCGCACTCGGCACTCCAGGCACAGGGGACACTCTGCGATCATCGGGGCATGCTGGAGCGTGCCGCGAATCTGGCACGGAGACGCCGACCTCACGATTCCCCTCCGCCAAGCCGAGGAACTGGCGAGCCGGCTACCCCGGGCTGAGCTCATCTCCCAAGGGTCTGGCCCACCCACCGTCCCGCGGTCGCTTATCTCCAGGCCAGAGCTGCCGACACAGGTCCTCGGAGAGTGCCTCTCCCCCTCTCGGGCTCCCGAACGTGACAGTCAGGCTATGGCGTGACGATGCCCCACTGCCCATCGAAGGTGTCGAACATGGCCATGAGGTCGTAGAGTCTCTGCGGGTCTCCGGTCACCTGCACCGTCCCCTTCTCGATCTCCTTCGGGAAGTCGGTCTGACCCGGCGATGATCGCATCGAGGGTCGTTCGTTCGAGAGTGAGACCGGTGTCGGCGTCGGGATCGAGGTACCCGCGTCCGGTAGGTCAGCGCAGAGTTGGACAGGTTGAGGGCGAACTGCTCGCCGGTGTCGGTGAAGGTCCAGTCGATGACCATCGTGACGCCGGCCGCCTTCTGGGCGTTCAGACAGACCCCCCAATAGTCGAAGACCAGTGGGGTAGTCATGGCCCGGATGGTGTCGGGGGTGAAGGCGCCGCCAAAGGAGGGCACCTTGTAGCCCTTGCGCAACTCCTGGGCTCCGCAGAGATAGATGTTCCGCCAGGTCGCGGACTCCGCTTGGTAGCCCAGCTGCTCGAGGGCCGCCGCTTCCAGATAGCGCGCCTTCGCGTCGTCGGGATAGGCGAACACGACTTGGTTCATCACCTGGGCCACCCAGCGGTATTCCCCCGCCTTGAAGTCCTTCCTGGCCTTGGCCATGACCGCGTCGGGCCCGCCCATGTACTCCACGTACTTCCTGGCCGCGTCAGCGGTCGGGAGGGGGTCGAGGTCCGCGGGCACGCCATCGTACCAGCCCAGGTAGCGCTGGTAGACGGCTTTCACGTCGTGGCTCAGGGTGCCGTAGTAGCCACGGACGTACCATGCCTGGCTCAGGCTCTCTGGCAGCTCGATCATCTCGGCGATCTCGGTGGGGGTGTAGCCCTTGTTGGCCAGATTGAGCGTTTGGTCGTTGATGTATTCGTACAGGTCACGCTGGTCGGCCAGCAGTCGCGTTGCGTCCTCCTTGCCCCAGCGCGGCCAGTGGTGCTGGGCGATCAACACGTCGGTCTTGTCCCCGTACATGGCGATGACGGAGGATAGGTTGGTCGCCCACCTCTTGGGATCGCGTACTTGCGCTCCGCGCAGGGTGAGCACGTTGTGCAGCAATGGGCAGGCGATCTCGGCGGAGTCCAGGACTCTGGACTGCGGGAGGTAGATGGTCATCTCGGCCGGAGCCTCGGTCCCGGAGACAAGGTAGAACTGCAGATCCACCCCATCGATGGTCCGGGTGAGATCAGAGGCGCTCACGATGTCCGTGGGCGCGATGAGCGTCGCGGTCCCCAGCGGGAAGGCCTTGCCCAATCCATCGTCCACCAGACCGCGCTCCCCGCGCGGGAGCATGCCCCCGTAGACATAGCTCGTCCGCCGCGCCATGGCGACGCCGGCGAAGACGTTCTCGCTGACCGCCGCCTCGAGAAAACCAACGGGCGCCAGCACCTGTGTACCGGCCGCAACATCCGCGTCGGTGATCACCCCCCGCACCCCGCCATAATGGTCGCTGTGGGTGTGGCTGTAGATCACTGCCTTGACCGGCCGCGTGCCGCGTTGCGCGTAGTAGAAGTCGATCGCGGCCTTGGCGGTCTCCTTGACGCTCAGGGGATCGATGACGATGATACCGTCCTCCCCTTCGACGATGGTCATGTTCGAGAGGTCGAAACCACGGATCTGATAGACCCCATCCACGACCTTGAAGAGACCGTTGTTCATGTTCAGCTGAGCCAGGCGCCAGAGGCTGGGGTTGACCGTCGTCGGGGGGGCAGTCTGCAGGAGGAACTCGAAGCCGGTGAGCGTCCAGGTCACCAGACCGGAGGCGTGCTTTACCGTTAGGTCCGGGACGGTGGCGATGAAGCCCCGCTCTGCGTCCTCGTAGTCCTGGCGGTCGGAGAATGGCAGTTCCTGCAGTACGCGGGCGTTCTGCTCGACGGTGGCGGGCTCCGCCGCAGCGGGGCTGGGGACGGTGGTCACCGGGCTCTTGGCGAGCGCGGTGGGAGGAGACGTCGCAATCGCCCAGCAGAGCGCGACTCCTGCCCCCAGAAGGAGGACCTGCACCGCGAGCGCTCTACGTCGGATGAATACTACGAGCGACATGGAGACCTCCCTCCCTCGGCTTGCCAGAGCAAGGCGACCCTCGCCGACGGCTGGAAGGCATGACGGATGGCCTCCCCATCGGCCGGTCCTACCCGGTCCTGCCTCGACGCTATGTACTTCACCGAGTCATGTCAACCAGTCCTGGTGAACCCCCTGCCGCCTTGAGCTCGCGGCAGGTGTCGCCCCAGAAGGAGTCCTTGGCGATGTTCACGAGCGTCATCCCCACCTTCGCTCGTTCACATAAGGGGACGGGAGCGGAGTTCTGTCCCTGCCTTCAGGGTGTGCCTAGGCGAAGGAGAAGAGGAGCGGGAGGAGGGTGACGACACCGGCGGCCCAGAGTCCGAAGACCGGAAGGTAGGTCGTCTGCCATCGCTCGAGACGATGGAAGCTGGCCCGCCCGGCAAGTAGCCGGATCGAGAGCCAGGCGGCCCAGACGAGGTTCACCAGCAGCAGGAGGTTCAGACCGAGGGCCGCCACCCGGTTCGGGGTGAATCCAAGCTCCCCGATCCGCGAGAGCATCGACCCGAGGACCATCATGTCGAGAATGAGGGCGCCGGCGACGGCCACGAGCTGCATGACGTCCATCAGACCGGCCTGTTGCGTGGCGGCCTGCTCGCGCCGAAAGCCCGTAGAGGACGAGGGCGAGGACGACCATGAGAAGGGCGTCGAACACCACCAGTCGTTCCCGGTCGAACTCGGCCGAGCCCGGCCACGGCGTAGGTGACGACTGCGGCCGGCCAACATCAGCGGCGAACAGTGGGGTGAAGACCATGGTGAGTACGGGTGCCATGTTCTCCACCACGCTCTGCTTCGCCTCCACCAGCCAGGCGGCCACGATCACAGCCCCCGCAGCCCCGCAGGGGACCACCCATTCGAGACGCCCTCGACCACGTCCTTGCCGGCCGGTTCGAGGATCACCTGAGTGAGGCCGAGCAACACGCCTCCCCCGAGTGCGATGAGGACGTAGTAGATGAACCACTCCCCGGTGAACCGGACGAAGTCCATGCGCCGCTCGTGCGACCGCCAGCTGCCGCCCATATACGGGTAGGCGACGGCGAACCACAAGGCCACGGGTAGGTGGAGGGCCACCAACAGCTCGGTGGACGAATCCGGTTCGAAGGGATAGAGGTTCATGACCAGGGCGGCCGCGGCGAACGGCGCCATGGTCAGCAGACCCTGACGGAGTGACAGGTTGCGCCCCCGGACGAAGTACCCGGCGAGGAACGGCAATACGAAAAGGCTCACATTGCGGAGGAAGAACGAGCTCTCTTCGTCCGGCCAACCCGAGGTGAGACGGGCTAGCTGGATCGCGATGGCGGCGCCCGCGGCGAAGGCAAGTGCCTCGAACACACGAGTCGACCGGCTCCCAGTCTCTGCCGGCTTCGCGCAGGACGAGCTGCTTCCACAGCCGGTCGCTGTGCTCCCGCGCGAACTCTCGGGACAGCCCGTCGATCTCGCCCATCCTCTTGACCGCTACCAGAAGGGCTTCATCGACGGTGAGCCCGGCCGCCCCAAGGTCGACCATTTGGTCACGGAGGTGAGCCTCCAACTCCTCGACGTCGGGTTCATCGACGGCCCGTACCTGCCGAACGTAGGCGCGCCACTCGGCGATCTGTGACTCGACCGCATCCACCTATCAGGCCTCGCCGGTGGCCGGACGGAGGTCGAACCGACTCCAGGATGTCGTGCAGCGCTCTTGTGACGGTCTCCCACTGACGCTGCTGCTCCACCAGGGCCGATCGTCCCGAGTCGGTGATGGCATAGTACCTACGTCGGCGACCCTCAGCCGGGATGCGCCAGTCGGTCGTCACGTACCCCAGCCGGTGGAGACGATGGAGGAGCGGGTACAGCATCCCGTCCGTCCATTCGAGATCCCCTCCGGAGAGCTCCCTCACCCGCTTCAAGATGGCATAGCCGTAGCTCTCGCCCTCGGTGAGGATGGCGAGCACGAGCGGAGTGGCCGAGGCGGCCACCAGATCTTTGTCGATGTGCATGGCACCTTCCGTAGCGAACGCCGTAATACTAGTACCATGATGTATAGAAGTGCAAGGTATATTCGGGCAGCCGCCTCTCTCTGGACGGCCGGTCCACGAGCTCCGGCAGCCCACGCCTCGGTCCTCATCGCGCAGACGTCGGTGCGGCTGGGCACGGTAGGGCGTGCCCATGGTCCCGCTCTCACTGACGCTGTGTCCGCAGCATGCCTCAGCCAAGTGTCGCGACCCGCTCGTTCTGAGCGATGTCCCCACTAGCGCCCGCGGTTCGCCCCCGCAGGCCGGCATAGAGCGCGACGCTGAATATGAGCAAGGCATTAAGCCGTCGGAGGCAATCTCTCGCTCATGGATGACCTCGTCGGATGCGGCGGTATCTTCGTTGGCACCGCTATAAACCCGAAGCCGCCATCCCCGATCTCGCCTCGCTCGGCAAGGTCGTCGGAGCCGAAGAGTCCGGGTGCTTCTTCGACCCATTCTCGGTGTACCGACGTGAGCCCATCGGCGCGTGCAGACGGCGGACCGATCTTCGACGGTCCTGCGCGGGCGCCCTCATGGTATGCGGAGGCGGGCACCGCGTCCCCGGTGCCCGCCTTCGTCTCGGTCGGCCGCGCGGGCAGAGCCCGCTAGCGGCCGGCGATCCGCGGTCTGATGCCGGCTACCGTCGCGCGGCCGCCAGTTGGTTCAGGTAGTCGATGATCTGGATCCAGTCCTTCGCTTTCTGCATGGGGATGGCCTTGCCGGCCTGGGCCTCGATCTGGTTACGTGCCGCGCCCAGCTTGTTCAGGGCCACCTCGATCTGGCCGCGCAGGTAGGCTGCTCGAGCCCCCTCGAGCTTGCTGATCAGCGACGAGCGGAGCCCTGCCGGAAGCTGAGTGACATTGCTTATGTCGCTGCGGACCATGGAGACCATGAACGGCTGCGCGGGCGGCGGCGTGTCCGTCACCTCGGTGCTGTTGTTGCCGGTGACGAAGTCGTCGACGCGCCACGTGATGCACCACGGCTTCGCGTCGCCGACCTTGGCTCCATCGGGCACGAAGAAGGCGTCCCAGTCCTTGGCCCTCAGCCAGTACATGGTCATGTTGATGCTGGAGAGGTACCACTTCAGTGGGGTGAGGTCGTAGGTGCCGTCGGGATTCCGCGGCAGGCTCGCGAGTTCGTACGCGTTCGTCCCGTAGTCGAGGCGCAGGTTCGTGCCGTAGGTAGTGGAGTTGGACGTGGCGAACGTCAACTCGCCCTTGAGGCCGAGCGTGACGCCGAAGATGCCCGAATCGACGTTCACGGTGTTCGTGGACTTGCTCGATTCAGTGTGGGTCCCCGTCGTCAGGAACTCCCAGTGGTCCAGGACGCTGCTCGCGCCGACCGAGACCGGGGACACGATGTGCTCCCAGTGATCGTCCCCGAACGGACTCAGGTCGTTCACGTCCTGCCAGTCCCAGTAGTATGTGCTCAAGGGGAAGGTCTTGAAGTTCACGCCCTGGAAGAACGCGAAGGCCCCCGCGGTCTCCGGACCCTTGCGCACGCCCCGCTGGGTCATGTCGTACAGGCTGGCCTTGAGAGACGACGGACCCGCCATTAGGTAGGTGTAGTTGATGTCCACGCCCAGGTCGGTCGTACGGTCCGGCGCCATGAGGTGGTACTGCTCGTTGCTCAGGTCAGGCACCAGGAAGATGCCCCAGGCCTGGGCCCCGCGGGGGATGCCGTTCAGGACCTCCGTCACCTCTCCCGGTCCGAAGCCCAGCGACTTGGAGATCGTCGTCGACTGTACGTCCTTCGTGCTGCGCTCCAGCGAGTTGCTGTAGCCGAAGCCGATCGAGCCGATGCCGAAGAGGTCCTGGCTGAAGCCCACGCTGATGGTCCGGCCGCTGGTGAACTCCGTCGCCAGCTCGTTCGTCTGGCTGATGCCGTAGCTGAGGAAGTTGTTGGCGTTAGTGTGGCCGATCTCGGTGCCGTTGGCGTAGTACGGCGCCACGCCGGTGATGATGCCCTGCAACTGCCAGGCGTCGTTGATGTCGGTCTTCTTGCTCGGGTACACCACCTGGCCGGTGCTGTGCAGGTAGTCGGAGTCGTACTTGTTCGACCGGCCGAAGGCATCGGTGCCCCAGAAGTTGACCGAGCCCCACCACCAGACCCGGATGGACTGCTGGAAGGAGGTGACCTTATGGTTCTCGTCGACCTCCTCGACCACCGGGTATGCCCCCAGGCAGGCCGCGAGGTACCCGCGGTCGGTCTGCTGCACGTGTGTGGAGGCGTTGCCGGAATCCAAGATGCCGGCGGGATTGAAGCTGCCGGACGCGGCGTTGGCGTTGAAGAGGAACTGCATGTGGTAGACGTTCTGGCTCCCCCAGCCGATACCCCACAACTGGACGGCGTTCTTGGAGTAGTCAGTACCGTCGCCGGTGTTGTCGTCCACGCAGCCGCTCACGTTGCCGGCGACGATCGTCATGTCCTTGAAGTGCTCCGGCACCGCTGTCACCAGCGCGACCTGTGCGCCGGCTGCGGCGGCCGGGTCGAAGGTCCAGAGCTTCATGTGGCCGTTGGAGGCGACGCCGCTCACTGCGTCGTCCTTGGTGACGAACGCTAGCACGGGCTTGCCGTCGCTCGCGCGGGCGACCACGTCACCGTTCAGGAGGCAGTCGTCGGTCGGGAAGGTGAAGATCTTCTGTGCTGCCGAGAAGTCGTGGGCGTTCTCGGAGGTGATGAGGTAGAGGTCCCGCGTACCGGCGCGCTGCGCGAAGATATGCAGCTTGTCGTTGATCACCTTCACCACCAGGCCCTTGATGTTCCCGGGGTCACCGGCACCCAGCGGCCAGCCCTTCCACACCTCCAGGGGCTCGGGAGCCCAGTTGGCGCCGTCCAACTCCTTCTGGAACAGCGCCATGCCCTTGTTGGACTCCATGTGCTTGGCCACGTAGAGGAACAGCCGGTCCTTGAATACCGCCAGGCGGTCTGCTGTGACCCGATTCTGCGTGTTGATCCAGGTGTCGTTCCCCTCCAGCACCCGGTGCTGCTCCGGCTTTGCTTCGGGGGTCGCGGTGGTCTCGGTCGACGTGATGGTGACCGCCTGGGTGTTGGTCTTGAGGTTGTTGGTGGGGCCGGCCTGGTAGAACGACTGCCAGATCTGACCCTGGTGGAACACCATGTCGAAGCCGCGCCAGGCGGGCTGTGGGACGGCGTTCAGGTAGCCATCGCTGTGGTTGTCCTGGTCGGTCTGGGCCATGTAGATATTGCTGCGGTCGGTGGCGAGCGCGGCGCTCGCGCCAAACAGCAGCAGGAGCGCCAGGAGCGCGGCGGTGGCGGCCGGCACCCCTCGAAGAATGTTGCGGTGAGACATCGATCCCCTCCCAGTCGCCGAAGGCCCCTGGCCCGAGCCGCCGGGTGCCGTCGGCAGTGATTGTGAACCGCGGCACGAGTCTGGTCCAACGGCACCTCCTTTCATGGGCTCGTTGGGCCCACGAACGGCCGAGCGGGCGGGGCAAGCTCGGGACAAGGGCGCCATCTTCGCCAGGCGTCCCATTTGGGGTCGGCCTTCACCTCGAACCTATGCCTGCGTCAACCCCGAGTCAATGCAACCATACAGCGAGTCTTGCGCAACGAGCGTTCAGGCGGCGGGTCGCGCCAGGGTGACGGCGGAGGCCCTGGGAACGCCGGGAACGTCACGTCCCGGTACCTCCCATACCTGAGTTCCGGTACCGGCGCTAGACCGGCCGCGATCGTTAGGAGGCCGCATTGCTGCGTCCCGGTCGGCCGGTGGGTTGGTGAACGCGCTACGGCTGACGCTGGGGCCGGTGATGCCACTGACGATCGCTCCCGCCGCAGCGTCCCCGGTCCGGCCTGGCCGTGCGAGCCCTGAAAGACCACCGGAAACGCGTGAGAGAGGAGCGGGCCCGCGTGGTCAGGAGTGGCAGGAGTCAGACCTGGTGTCGTGGACCCCTCCGACCGAGCGCTGGATCCGGACGCCGCGAGCGAGGAGCTCAAAGGGATTCATCACCGTTGCGGGGCTGCCGGCGGACCGGCCAGTGCACCAGCCGCGCCACTCCTGCGCCTCGGTCCTCTCGCCCACAATGTCGATGCGCTGGTGGTGAAGGAGGGTAGTGTGCCGACTTGTGTGCAGAAGCCCGGGAGGAGAAGCAGAAGGGTCATGGTATGCATGTGATTGCTGACATCACCCCGAGACGGGAGCACACCATGACCCAGAGGAAGAGTACGGCCGTCGGCACGAATTGGAAAGCCCTCCTCTCTGAGGATGCCGACCTCATGCGCGAACTCGTGCGCCACGTGATGCAGGAGATCCTCGAGTCGGAGATGACGGACACGCTCGGAGCCGAGCCCGGAGAACGCACGGAGGCCCGCCTGGGCTACCGGGCCGGCTACTACCCACGGACCCTGGTGACCCGGGTGGGGAAGCTCGAGCTGCGCGTGCCTCGCGATCGCGACGGCCGCTTCTCCACCGAGCTCTTCGAACGCTACCAGCGCTCCGAGAAGGCTCTCGTCTCCGCCTTGGCAGAGATGACGTGCAGGGGGTCTCCACCCGCAAAGTCAAGGCCACTCGAGCAAGGTGACACTCCCCCCCGGCACTTGGATCGTCCGCTCGCTACGCTCTAAGGTCATACGGACCGCCTCAAGCTCCCTGAACACCGGCGGCGGGTTGCTCTGCAGGAGGAGTTCGAGCGGTCGGCCCTGCTCGTCGGTACTGAGCAGGACGTGGAACTTCGCCGGGTAGTTCCAGGGGCGCGCCCCTTCCATGAGACCGGGCGGAGGATTGCCGATCGTCACCAGGAAGTCCCCAGTCCGTTCCGGGGAGAGCCCGGCGAAGAGTTCCTCGCCGACGAACGAGGTCCTTATGGAGAAGCCCTCCTCGGTGCGGGAGACGGCGATGGGATCCGACCCAGCCCGGGCGGCCCGCTCGGCCATCCGCTCAACCCAAGCCTGTGGGTCAAGCGTCTCGAGCAGCAGGGAGCGAAGGAGCGCTCGGTAGACCGTCCCCGCCGGTTCTGGCGGAAGCTTGTCCCGATGCCCGACGAAGACGGCGTCTCGCGCCGCCAGGAGCTGGTCCAGGTCCGCGGAGACCCACCCCGCCTGGTCGGCCTTGCTCTCTTCCCAGTAGTACCGTCCGCCGGCGGCGATCGCCGAGGCGCCGGGGGGTAGCGCGCCCGTCCAGTCGCCGCTGCCCGGCGGATCGAGCAATGCGAATCCACCCTTGCCGTCCAGGAGTGCCTCACCGTCCTCGTAGCTCACCTGGGTGCCGCCCTGGCTCAGCCACGCCTTCGCTTCCGTAAGAAGCACCGCCGGATCACGAGCCGGCTGCAGGTAGGCCGCCAGGCTGGGATACTCCCCCGGGACGCTGATGGGAGCGCTGGCCCGGCTCCAGGCATAGACCAGGGACTCCTCCCCCGGTTCGTGCGGGAAGGGGTTCTCCATGCGAAGTTCCAGTGGCCGTCCGTCCTTGGCGGAGGCGATCAGGGTCAGCTGGAACGTGTCGGGGAAGACGTCCTCTCCCTCCTGCTCTTCCACGCGGTGCAGGCTCTCCACCAGGAAGGGTGAACCGACGACCTCGGTGAGCTTCGCCTCCCCGCGCACGCTCACCCGGTCGGCGCCTTCGGTCGGCACGCCCTCCCCGATCGGTTCAAACGCCTCGAAGAGGCGCAGAGGCTCCAATCGGTAGAAGGCCAAGAGGGCGGCCAGCTCGGTCGAGAGCCGTTGCCGGGTCTCGTTGGGGTCGTCGCGGGCGGCGTCGAGCGTCTCGATGTCCACGGCCAGGCCCTGCCCCAGGCGGAAACCGGCGAGACTGAAGTTCTCCAGGTCCAGGTAGTAGGTGTCGCCCTCCCAGATGAGCGGGCTGGGCAGCAGCGGCTCGCGGGCCTGCTCGTCCTCCCAGCGGCCGACGGTGCCCTGCTGGTCGTAGGTCCAGACAGCGCCCTCCCGAGTGGCCCGGGTGGGCGCCCCCTTGATCCAAGCGAGAGCGGCGTCGACTACCTGGCCGGCACCGGTGTTCGTGTCCGCGGGCGCCGCCGGCTCCTGAGCGCAGGAGGCGAGCAGAACGACGCAGAGGAGCAGCAGGAGCAGAGAGAACGAACGAGACGCCTGGGCCTCCTTCCTAGATTAGTTGCGCCTGACGCCCTGCTGGAGCGCGATGAGGACCGCCACCGCCGGGAGAACGTCGTCCGAGGTGAGCTTCACGTCGTCCACCAGGCCATCGGCGTGGCGAAGACGAGCCGTCAGGTGGTCGGTCTCCGGGTCCTCGGTGGGGCTTAACCAGAGCGAGATCTGCCGGCCTTCGGTGAGATCCAGCAGGACCAAGAGCTGCGGCGGGGCATCGTAGTCCCACCTGCCCTCCTGCGCGTTGTTCACGGCCTGGGACAGGCGCTCCAGTAGCTGTTCTTCGTAGCGGCGGTCTACCGAGGCGCCGATCTCCAGGGGTCGGACGTCTTCCGCGCGAGCGCCGGGCACGTACCCGGGCTGCGGCCCGGCCCACCATGCCTCGATCTCCTCGGTGGCAAAGTCGGGCAGTGGGGATGCGGTTGCCCGCGAGATGAGCGCGAACGCTGCAATCACCAATACCGTCACGGCAGCCATCTTCGCCAGCGTCCGCCGACCGGGCGTCGTTGGAAGCCTCAGCTTCAACCGTCCCTCCTTTGTCAGGCGCCCCGGCGCCCGTCGTCTGGCGAGGCTCGGTACCCGGCTCCTGCGGATGCCGGCCCTCCATCAGCCTAGGTCAGCTGAGAGATGATCACTAGACGGCTGCCGCCAGGATGATCCCGAGTAGCCCCCACCAACCGACGGGTCCGAGGCAGCCTTCGGCGTCGCGGCCCGGTAGATGCCAACCAGTCCGCTGCCGCTCTGCCCACTCCCGCTCGCGGCGGCGTTCTTCATCATCCATGCGGACAGCATATATCGTGACGCCGAGAAGCCATCGCGGGAGTACGACGCAGCGACCCCGGAACCGCCGTCACCGCCCGGAAGCGGCACCGTGGCCCGCGTGCCCAGAAACTCACTGCACCGCTGCGCCTCTCTTCACCCGCATCTCACGCAGGAAAAGGAGTAGGGCAGCACCAAGCGAGACGACAAGAGGCACGGCCGGAAGGACGATGTACTCGAGCGGCACGCCGGCCAAAGACTGCATGAAGAGGTAGAAATCGTAGAAGAGAGCTGAGACAAAGATCACCGCCGAGATCAAAGCGATGAGGAGTAAGCCCACCTCCATGAGCCATATTGATCTCCGGTTCCCGACCCTGGCATCCATGAGTGGAGAATACCCTCGAGCGAGTCAGATAGTCGGTTTCAGCACCTGTAACACCCCAGCCATTTTCTTCGTTTCCTGACGGTTCTTCGGTGGCCGGCCGCCGGGCACGGCGAAGGGGCCGTGCTCTTTGGAGGGATCGCGCTTGGCCTTGCGGGTGCGATCAGCCGAAGAAAGCCCCGTACTCATCCGCGTCGACTACCGCCACCAGCGCGGCAAGCTCGTCGGTTGACGGCTCGGGGTCGTAGCGATGCCAGCGGAGGTCGCGTCGCATCCAGTAGAGCCGCCACTCCCCCCGCGAGCGAACGAAGCGAAAGCGGGCGACGCCCATGCGGGTCCACCCGCCAATGCCGTCCCAGGGCGATCGCTCCTCGTAAATCGAAACCGCATGGCCCTCGATGTCGTAGACGAACCGGAGCTCATTCGCGAACTCCGGCCGAGAACTTCGCCGGCAGAGCTCTCCCACCGTCAGGTCTATGCGCTTGAGTTCGATTTCGCTGAACGCCATCGGGGCCTCCAGGGCGAGTGTGGCCTGACCGCGGTACGCGGCGGACGTGCGGCTCCACCCTACGCCAGTCTAGGGGCGCCGGGGGCCCCGGTCCATGTTAGTCCAACGCCGTTGGCAACTTCGTTGGCAACCCGCCGCCGCATTCTGGCCCATCGGCCAACAAAAAAGACCCGCTAAGCAGGTCTTTCGTATGCGCCCGGAAGGATTCGAACCTTCGACCTTGGGATTAAGAGTTCGTGTTAGCGGGTGCTAGGCAAGTCCACGGAGGTCCAAATCGGCTGCAAATCGCGCCTATTTTCTCTCCCCCACGTCCACGGAAGTCCGGGACAGTCCAGGCCGTTGGCAACCAGGATGGCAACCAGCGTTGCCATCCCGGCGAGTTGCCACGGCGCCTCGTTCTCCGGCGCTGCCCCACACCCGGTCTAAGCCACCCCCGGCCATTCCCGGGAAGTGGCCCGGAGCTGTCTTCAGCCGGTTAGGGTGTGCCTTTCACGAAGAGACAAGGGTACTTCTCGTCCATTTCAGTCGCGGCTCGTAGTGACGGCCGCACCTCGAGCAGGCAACTGCATCGAGCAGTTGGTCGACCACTGCAAGGGAGACCTCGCCCTTCTCGAGCTTCGTCACTTCTGCGAGGTTGAACCGCACCAGCGCCTGGGCGGTCCATTCGTGTTGTTCCTCCTCGGCAGGCACGTCCACAAGGAAGTGAATCGCGCCGTCGCGCTTGCGGGTGGCCACCCAGACCCCAAACCGGTAGCCAGCGTTGTGGCCTCTCGAGCGCAGAAGACCCTCCCGAACGACGGTCGTTGGGGTCGATCTCGCGCTTCGCATACCCGTTGTCGAGCAACTCCTGTGCGAGAAGCCCGATCTCCTTTCGAGCATCCATGGTCTCTCCTTCCTCATTAGTGCTGCCGCCTCCGCCTGCAGCGTCGTGGAGCAAAATTGGCTTCGGACAAGGATACTGGCATCTGCTAGCTCAATACAACGCTCAGCCATAGATTAAATGACCTTCCAGAGTAAGGTGTAGAAATGGCTATGTCGCAACTTTATCGTCTGTACAGAATATGATGCGTGGCGGTTTTTTTTGCACTTACCATTGAGTCAAGGCGTTATTAGTTTCGACAACTAATCGTCCGGTTTAAACTGAGCGGAACAATCTGGGCGGGCGCCTTATCGAAGGTACGGGGCCGGACAGAGCCAGCCCTCACGTCCGAGATCGGGCAATCGTAGTACCAGTTCCCGCCGAATCTCCCGGCGCCATTTGAAGACCGCTTGGTGCCCCGGGGAAACTGGTGGCCGAGAAGATGAGCGTGAAGCCCGCCTCGGCCTTTGGAATATCCGAGACTATCGCCTGGATGATGTCATCGGCGCCACAGACGAAGGCCTCCGCAAGAGTCCCCGGCTGTCATCGTCGAAGACCCACTGGCCCTCATACGTGTAGGGGTGAATGACATTGATCACATTCACGCTTCTCCTTGCGCTGAGGTTGCCCCTTCATCGGACAGCTGCGGGGCCGGGGCGTCCAGGGGACCCACGTACCGGTATTGGTGCTTCTTCATGAAGTCGGCACTCCTTCCGGTCAGAAACTCTTTCCAATACGGGCAGGAATCGACGACCCGCCCGTCCCGTACGAATACGCCCCCGCACGCGCTCGGGTGTTGTGCCAATAGAAACCATCTCTCATGAATAATTCCCGCCTTGATGCTCTGGGATGCACGTCGTTTCCACACCTCACCGGCACTGATCCCCGATCACGAGAAGGGCGTGGACCTCCTGCACAGCCCCGTTTAGAGCCCGCATCCGGTCGGAGCTGATGATCAAACGCGAGCGGACGCGCGGGGGGATGGGGGACTCACCAGCGGCCCCTCCAGGGTGCCGCGCTCCACCCGTACGCGGCCGCCTTCTATCACGGCATATCGGTAGGCGGCTCCGCCGCCCCAATGGGCGCAGGGATCCACCATGAAGAACCCCTCGTCCTCCAACTTCTCGATGGGCGGGGTATGCCCCACTACCTGGGTGACTCCAGCCAAAGGCTGTAGCTCGTTGTACTCATAAGGACGGAACCACAGCGGGCCCTTATCAGCCAAGATCCCATCGTCATCCCACTCCCCCGTCTCGAGCTCCTGCCTGACGGCTTGGCTGAAGAGTCCGTTCAACTGCGCGGCCAGGCGTTCGGGGTCGTGATCCACCTCATCCCAGAGTTCGTCATAGGCCCCGGAGATTCCCGCGTGGCTGATGAGAATCCCGTCCACCACCGTCACCGCTTGCCAGGCATCGGGACCAGCGGCAAGCACCGCATCAAGGATGGTCTGCCGCAGGCGGTGACTTTCCGGGCGTCTGTCGCCATCGCCGCCCCCAACAGGATGGCGAGCTCGTGGTTGCCCACCAGCATGTGGGCCTGGTGGCGTTTCAGTGTCTGGAGGCACCCGATGGCGTCCGAAGAAGACCCGAACCGAACCAGGTGTACAGTA
>CAWCLH010000017.1:0-13391 GCA_963796315.1 uncultured Actinomycetota bacterium | reverse complement strand
GTTTCCTATGAAGAAGCTCGCAAGATCAGCGCAGAGTGCGTCGGCAGTGAGGTTGTACAGGTCCCGCTTCACGCGAGTCTTTGTGGTCCCGCCCAGTCTGTCTCGAATGGGGCCCGGAAGCCGCGTCGATTGACGCAGGGCTTTCAAGCTGACAGCAGTCTCCCATGCAATGTCGAGTGCTTCGGACTGGTCCTTTTTGTCGTCCAAACCCGTCTTTGCTCGATCCGAGCAGTTTGCGTGTCTTCGGAATGCTCTCGTTCAAGACGTGTCCGGCTTTGAACAGCGACGCGACCGCGGCACGCAGAAGGGCCCTTCCGGCGCTTGGGAGCGTTCGAGTTCTGGTTGGCATCTTCCACCAGGTTGCGGTAGATCCCCGCGACTTTGCGAAACTTCGGGAAGTAGTCGACGTCCAACCTAGCCGGCTCGGGAAGCGAGCGAGGGGCAAGGCCCTCCAGTAGACCGAAGAAATCCGCGCGAGTCTGCGGATTCGATGCCTACCATCGACAACTGAAGGTAGCCCAGGTTTCGTGCCCTCTGCCTAAAGGTCTCATCGACAGGTAACTTTTGCCTACTCCACCTGGGCCGACCACCGCGGCAAGTCTCAGGCCTGGGGCCGTGGTGTCCCGCAACAGGCCCGTCAGGCTGGTAATCTCGCTTGCTCTCCTCATGGAGTTCGGCCTCAGTTCCCCTGGGGTTTCGCGAACGCCCTGGCGCGTCAGCCGCGCCCGTCGTCCAGATCCTCCATGTTAAAGACGACGCCGGATTGCGGCTGGAGGTGCCTGTTAACGGCCTTCGAGCTTGGATTCAACCGCACACACAATCTTGTCCCCGACCTGCAGCAGCAGGTTCGGTATCGAGGCGGAGCAGGTGCGGGAAGGCGAGAACCTCCTCTCACCTTCATCAACTTCAAGAACGGAGCCGGCGAAGGCAACGACGTGTTCAGCGGATGGAGTTGGAGTTACCCCGCCTCAGCGGACGGTTGAGCGCTTCCGTCTTGATGCCACAGCTCGGTGCCTCCTTTGTACTCGACCGGCGAGAGGTAGTCGATGCCGGATGGCGGCGGTGGGGGCTGAAGCAGTCCTCGATGAACTCGAAGACCGCCATCTGGCATCGGCGTGGAAAAAGGCCGACGATCGAGGTGCTCGCACTCGACGGTGGCGAAGAAGCTCTCGCAGAGAGAGTTGTCGTGGGCATCGCCGTGTGCGCCCATGGACGGTCTGTGACGCGGGCCGCACGACGGCGGGCGTCGAAGGCTCCCACGTTCCCTTGCCGGGGGGGTGCTGCCGTTACCGGCCGGAAGACGGGTTGCAATTGCGGTTCGAGGGGCGGCAGATTGGTGCGAAATCACCACTTCCGGTCCCGCCCGTTGCCCCTCGTTACGGCCGTGGCTACAACCGTGGCTACAAACCGTCCGCGGCGGCTAGATTCCCTGGCCGTCCGGCCAAAGAAAACCCCAGCTACCGCAAAAAGCGGAGAGGGGGGGATTCGAACCCCCGGTACCCCTTGCGGGGCACAACGGTTTTCGAGGGGCTACATTGTCGCAACGTGCGGTAGTGTGGGGAGGTGCCAAAACCCAGGGTATGCAGGCTCTTTCGGTGTCGGGCGGTACGGGCCGTTCTGGCCGTGGCTACTCCGTGGCTACCCGTGGCTACAGCGGGCGTCCCGAGCTCTGCGCGCTTGGACGGAGGCGGCATACGGGGGGACGTTACGTTACGGGCAGAGTCGACCGCGATGAGGAAGTAGGGCATCGCGATCAGATCGGCCAGCGGCCAATTAGAGCGCGGCGAGGCCTCCCGCCCGCTGGTACCCTGGACCGCCCCGAACAAATGCTTTCATCGGACTCTCCTGTCTCGTCGAAACGCGCTATTGGTTCTCTCGTGTAAGCATAGGGATTGCAGCCGGACCGGGGGACCGGCCAGGGGCAGGGTCGTGCACCTAGCCATCAGGCCGGTCGTGCGAGACGTCGCGGAGCTCTATCACCACGTCGTCGCGGGTCGCCGCATTATCCAGGGTCACAATCCATCGGACGAGAATGCCGTCCGCGAGCAACGCCAGCGTCGCCGCTGATGCCGGGTCTTTCTGCCACTCCACCCTGATGCGCGACCAAGTCCGGGCCCCATCGGCCAGACACTCAGGGCCCCATGCTCTCCGGTTGGCCACGTTGAATCCCCCTCCTCATGGCCAGGGGCAAGACCCTTCCCTGGCCGATGGAACTGATCCTTCCCGCTCATATAGTTGCCTTGAGTTGATGGGGAGACGCTGGGATCAGGAGGGGTGACGTTGTGAACGACATCGGGACGAGACTCTCAACGCTGTGGATTCCATCGAACAAGCGCATGAGTGGATCGGAGGAACACCATGAAGGCAGTCGTCCAAGTCGACTACGGCTCGGCGGACGTGCTCGAATCCAAGGAGATCGACAAGCCGGTTGCCCTGATGACGACGTGCTGGTGCGCGTCCATGCGGCATCCCTTGCCGCCGGTGACTACTTCGGCATGAGGGGGGTGCCCTTCCCCATACGGATGTACGTCGGGTTCCCCAAGCCGAAGAAGGACTACGTCGTGGGGGTCGATCTGGCGGGGCGCGTCGAGGCGGTCGGCAAGAACGTGACGCGCTTCAAGCCGGGCGATGAGGTGTTCGGCGAGTGCAGCCGTGCGTGTGCCGAATACACGTGTGCCGAAGAGGACAAGCTCGTTCACAAGCCGCACAACCTGACGTTCGAGCAGGCCGCGGCCGTGCCCACGTCGGCCCTGGCCGCTCTGCAGGCGCTTCGCGATCACGGCAAGGTGCAGCCCGGGCAGAAGGTCCTGATCAATGGTGCGTCGGGGGGCGTGGGAACCTTCGCAGTGCAGATCGCCAAGGTCCTCGGAGCGGAAGTGACCGGCGTGTGCAGCACGGGGAACGTGGACATGGTCCGATCGATCGGAGCTGACCATGTCATCGACTACACCAAGGAGGACTTCACGCAGGGCGAGCCGCGCTACGACCTGATCCTCGACAACGTGGCGAGTCACTCGTTCGCGGAGTACAGGCGCGTGCTCGAGCCCGGGGGGACTCTCATGCCCAACAGTGGGCATGCTGGCATGGGCTACGTCTTCATAGCGTTCTTGCTGTCACTGCTTGTGCGCCAGCAGGAACGCCCGTTCGTCTCGACACCGAACCAGGACGACTTGATCACCCTCAAGGAGCTGGTCGAGGCCGGACGGGTCACGCCTGTCATCGACCGAATGTATCCGCTGAGCGAGACCGCTGAAGCCTTTCGGTATCTGGACCAAGGTCACGCTCAAGGCAAGGTCGTCATCGTCGTGGAGAAGGGTGAGTAAGATCATCGTGGATGGCCATAGCCCAGAGTCAGGGGACCCCAGTCCGGATTCTCGGTGCGAAGCGTGATGAGGCGGGCCTCGATCTCAGGCCGCATCTGTTGCGGACAGCTCGCCGGCTTCGAGGAGTGATCGGCAAGACCGCCAAGACCATCGGCCCCGTACCGGCGAAGCCACCGGTGCACCGTCTGCGGTGACACCGTCCCGCAGGGGTACCCTGGGTGACCGTCACCCCCCTCGAGCACCTCGATGCACCGCCTGATGCCGCTGTTCCACCAGTCTGAGCTCCACCAGCACGCCTCGGCCCTCCCCGCTCGATAAACAGCCTGCTGGAAGGCTAATCGAGCAGGGGCGGCGCCGGCGGAGGACCCAGAGAAGTGGAACACAGGTACCGGAGCTTGTGTCGCGCACCTACCGGGACCGATGTCGCCCAGGTACCGGAGCCGCGTCCTGAGAGTGGAACGCACGTACCGGAGCCGCTGTGGAAAGTATGTGCCGGGACAACACACGCCGGTGCGAGCGTTGCCGGCCGTTCTCCCCGTGGCTACATGTGTGGCTGTCAAAGCAAGCCGCCCGGAAGCAGCCAGGCCCGAGAGAAACCCCAAAATGCAAATAAGGCGGAGGGGACGGGATTCGAACCCGTGAGGGCTTGCGCCCTGCCGGTTTTCAAGACCGGTGCGATCAGCCGGACTCCGCCACCCCTCCGCGCGCTGGACCGATGTTCAAGCGGCTTCGCGCGGGTAGCCGGGTCTTTGAGACCCACCAGCGCAGCGGCCGGTAGCCAAGCAGGTAGCGTACCCTGCCCTTCCGTTCTTGAACAAGTCGTCCATCAGCTGGGCAGTCCGCAGCCGGATCCTCCCCGGTACAAACGCCCTCTATTACTCGTCCGGCCTCGCACCCTCCGACGTCCACCCGACCACGTTCTGAAGAGCGCCCGAGCCGTCCTCTGAGCGCCCCACCACGCTGAACCGGCCGTTCGTCTCCAGGACCACCGCGCGTACGGCCGACAGGTCGGCCACTCCTTGCTGACGTAGCGCCTGCAGCACCTCGCTCTCGGCAAGTCTTTCGTCAGCGAGCGCTCCGCGCAGCACCCGTCCGTCGTGCACCAACAAGCGAGGTTCGCTCTTGACGATGTGGCGGGCGCGCCGCCAGCGCACCGAGGCCCAGGCCACGAAGTATTGGAGGGCGATCAGCAGCACCAGAGCCTCGATTCCCTGGATAATGCTCACGCTGTTCGATATGAGCACGCTGGCGAGAGTGGAGCCAAGGGCGACCGTCACGATGAAGTCGAAGGCGTTCATCTGGGCAAGGGTGCGTTTGCCCGAGATGCGCAGCACGAGGATGAGGATCGGATAGGCCAGCAGCGTCGCCAGCAGCGTCTTCACGAGAGGACCCCACCCTGAGAACAGGAAATCATCCACAATCATCATCTCCCGCCATCATCGCCGCCGGGGTCTTGTCCGCTCCCCTCGGCTCGGCCGGCTAGTCAATCGTGCCCCTGCCCCCCGCCCGGACGCGCAAAACCCGCAGTCTCTTCGCCGCGGGTTCATCGCGCTCTCCGCTGAAGTTGTGACGGACTGCGGCTGCCGCCCCGCGCCCGCATCGACGTTCGAGACCCGACCTGCGTGGTGCTGCGGCGGAACGTCGACGCAATCTTGCAGAATATATTTTGGTAGACTATTAAAATATGCAGGAGCTTTTCTGAATCGGCCATAACCTCTTGCCGCGCCGTCCGTTAGAATACTGAAGGCAGCCGGATGGGAGAAGGTCATGAAGACGACTGCGCTGCGACATACGGGTGTGAAAGCGGTCACGGGACTCGTGATGGTCATGGCCGCGACACTGCTGCTCGTGCTGCTCGGCGCGGGCAGAGGGCCGAACGCGGGCGACTTTCCGTTGCCGGTGTTCTCGCGTTTTGGGGCGATCTTGGCCGAAGACCTCCCCACGCGGTGGCCGTTCCTTGGTGACAACGTCGAGTCGGCCAAAAAGCCACGTGCGTCGGTGGCTTCGTACGATGCGGCGACCCCTGAAAGGCCCGTCATCGCAGGGGCGTCCCGGGGCGAGATCCTGGCGCCGGACTTCACGGTCTCCGCGGATCCCGAGCCGGTTCGTGTGGCAGGTCCGGTGACGGTCGTGGCCGCGTCCGAGAGGGATGACCTGTCGACGAGGCAGACCTCCGCGGATCGGCGAGAACGGCACGGCCACCACTGGGCAGACCGAAGCCAAGACCGAGAAGGTGACCACGACGCCGGCCACCCAACGCACGGCGTCCACGGAAGCGAAGCAGAAGACCTCCGCCGTCAAGAAGACCTCAGCGTCCAAGTCCTCAGCCAAGCCGGCCCCCGTCGCGAAGAAACCCTCGCCGGCGACGCGGACC
Organism: uncultured Actinomycetota bacterium; assembly: GCA_963796315.1. GTDB lineage: Bacteria > Actinomycetota > Thermoleophilia > RBG-16-64-13 > RBG-16-64-13 > CAWCLH01. Next base: position 7,694 of record CAWCLH010000017.1, on the reverse strand, counting down.
AGTCCGGGTGGCAAGGCCCTGGCGAAGGGACATCAGAAACACGAACTGACGTCGCAGTGCCACCAAGGCCCAGGGTCACCGCCTTCAGCGGTCATCCGCGGCCGGACACCGACAAGCCCGCCCGGGCGCAGAAGCACGTGACGAAGCCGTCCGCGGGAAGAGCCGCGCAGCACCCCTCCGCCGACCACCCGGCGAAGCGCGCGGTGCGGTGACGAGCCGGCCATGAGGATCTTGCTGGTGGAGGACGAGGATCGGATCGCCTCGTTCGTGGTCAAGGGGCTGTCGGCGGAAGGCCACACGGTCGACCGCGCCGGTTCCCGGCAGGAAGCCGGTGAGATGGACTTGGGCGCCGACCACGACCTGGTCATCCTGGATCGCGTTCTCCCCGACGGAGACGGGCGCACGGTGCTCGAGGAGCTCCGCGCGCGTCACGCGGACGTGCCCGTGCTCGTGTTGAGCGCCTTGGGCGACGTCGAGGACAAGGTCGAGCTCCTCGACCTGGGGGCCAACGACTATCTGGCCAAGCCCTTCGCCTTCCGCGAGCTCGCCGCTCGAGTGCGCGCGCTGACCCGCCAGGAGGCGAGCCGCCCGGACGTGCTCGAGGTCGATGGCATCACCTTGGACACCCGTACGCGCGTCGTGACCCGCGCTGGGCGCAATCACGACCTTCCGGCCCGCGAGTTCGCCCTGCTCGCCTATCTCATGCGTCACCCGGGCCAGGTACTAGGTAGGCAGCAGCTGTTGGACGCGGTGTGGGGGATGAACTTCTATACCGAGAGCAACGTGGTGGACGTCTATGTCCGATACCTGCGTCGCCGCCTGGACGTGGAAGGGGAGCCGTCGGTCATCGAGACCGTACGGGGCGCCGGGTACCGCATCAGACGCTAGGGAGGCACATGCTGGGGCTCCGGTGGCCCTTCCGTCGCCAACGGCAACTCTCCGCCGGCAATCGGGTAGCGCTGACTCTGACGCTGGCCGTCGCCGTCGCCGCGTTGGTCCTGGTGGCGGTCTCGTACTGGATCTTCTCCCACCAGCTCATGGGAGACCTCGATCGCGCCCTGGCCCGCGAGGTGGACGGCTACGTGGCTGCGGTCCGGACGGCGAGGCTGCAGAGCCCCGAGGAGTTCGGTCAAGCGTCCCGGGCCTACCTCCTCGCTCCCAAGAGCCCCTTGTCGGCCGTCTTTGCGTTGCGTTTGGAGAACGGACAGGTCCTGCGGTCGGCCTCGGCCGGGCCGCCCGATCCCCGGCCGTTCACCTCGTCCTCGGTCCAGGCCTCCCGGACCCTGCCCGGTCGGTGAGCGTCGCGGGAAGAGGGCGAGTTCCGCGTCCTGACCACGCTGATCCGGGACACGTCGGGCCGACCCATGGGGGTGCTCCAGACCGCCTTGCCCACCGACCTCCGTGCGTCGTGACCGCTCGGGACGTGGTCCTGGCACTCTTGGCGGCGGCGGTCCTGCTGGTCGCGGGGGGAGCGCTGCTCTCCAGGCGGGTGGCCGGCGAGGCACTGAAGCCATTGCACGACGCCGCCGTCACCGCGGCGCGCGTCACCCACGACAGCCTCTCGGAGAGGGTCCTGTACGACGGTCCGCCGGACGACGTCGGCCTGCTGGTCAACTCCTTCAACGCCATGCTGTCGCGGTTGGAGGACGCCTTCGCCCAGCAACGCCGCTTCCTCGCCGACGCCTCACACGAGATGCGCACCCCCCTGACCATCATGCAGGGCCACCTCGAGGTCATGCGCGTGGAGGGCGACCTGACCCCCGACCAGGAATCCACCCTGGAACTGGTCATGGACGAGCTCGAGCGGACCACGAGGATGGTGAGCGGTCTTCTGAGCCTGGCGCGGCTGGAGGGCGGCACGCAGCCCACTTTCCGCGAGCTCGACCTGGGCGAGGTGGTGGAGGAAGCGGTGACCCGCGGGCAGGGCCTCGGGCAGCGTCGCATCTCGTTCAGCCACGGCGGCCGGTTGCCCGTCCGCGGCAATCGCGACCTCCTGCTGGAAGCCCTGCTCAACCTCCTCAGCAACGCCGTCAGTCACACCGCGGAGGACGGCCGCATCACGGTGGACTGCCGGGTGCTCGACGGCAGGGCTTCAGTGGAGGTGCGGGACGACGGTCCCGGGATCCCGGTCGAAGACCTCGACCGCATCTTCGACCGTTTCTACCGCTCGCCGTCCAGGCCGCGCTCGGGTGGCGGCGGGGGCAGCGGCCTGGGTCTCGCCATCGCGCGTCGCCTGGTGGAGCTCCACGGCGGCACGCTGACGGCGAAGAACGCGAACGGCGGCGGGGCGGTCTTCGCCGTGCGCCTCCCCCTGCTCAGCCTCCCCCGCGCCGAGTGAGAGCATTCTCACCGGTTTCTCACCCTCCCCTCACTCGTCTGGGCGAAACTCTTCTACAGAGAGAGCAGAGCAGGAGGTGGCACCGTGAGCAAGAGCGCCCTTTATGATCTTTCGATCCGCGGGACCCGCCGGGCGGCCAGGCGCGACACCGAGCCCCGGGCCGACTTCCTCAGCTTCGGCGCCCTTCTGGCCGAGGTGCTGGAGGAACACAAGGCTGATCCCGAGACGCTCGGCTTCCGCCGGTCGTCTGAGATCGACCTTCTGCGTCCTCGCTCCGCCGCGTAGCATTCCCTCTCCCCGTCCCGGCTGTTACACCCGGTCGGGACGCGGATGTCCTCCTTGCGGCCGCCTTCTTCCCCAGTCGGAAGGCGGCCCTCCTTTTGCCCTGACGAGGGCGGGGGCGGTTAGCGGATCGGGATGCTCTGCGGGCTGCGGCAGGCCCACCAGACGCGCCACACGATGCGGCTGGAGAACACCAGACCGCTGCCCACCGCCACGTACAGGAAGCCGATGTCGGCCCGCGGCATGGGGCTGGCCCGCAACACCTGGCCCGCCAGCATCATGCCCAGGACCAGCACCCACGATCGGGTGGAGAGGAAGCCGCCGGCGCAGCGGTCGGCCGGGCGTGAACCCACCCGGGCTCACGGTGCCGGTCGCGACCCGATCGAGGACCAGCATGCCCTTCGCCAGCCCGAGACCGAGGAACGGCAACGCATACAGGTAGCCGGCCGCTCCGTAGCGGTGGACGATCCAGTGGAGCCCCAGCGAGAACAGCATGGTGCCGACGATCGTCCACACCAGCTGAGCCAGCAGGAGCTGGTTGCGCCGGGAGGTGCGGGGCTTGTGTGCTTCGAGCCAGGAGGCGAGGGTGCTCATCGACGTCCCATCGAGTCGCCGGCAAATGTCGCTACAGTGTAGCCTTCCTCTGTCTCCGCGTCACGCGCGGACAGGGCCGGTCGTCATCCAGGCAGAAAGGCAGCTCATGATCGAGGAAGGCAGGAAGCTCAAGCTCGGCATCCCCAAGGGGAGCCTGGAAGCTTCGACCATCGACCTGTTCCGTCGCGCCGGCTTCACCATCGTGACCAGCGCCCGCTCCTACTTCCCCGGCGTGGACGACCCCGAGCTGGAATGCATGCTGATCCGGGCCCAGGAGATGGCCCGCTACGTGGAGGACGGGGTGCTGGACGCGGGACTCACCGGGCTCGACTGGATCATGGAGTGCGACGCCAAGGTGCGGAAGGTCGCCGATCTGGTCTACTCGAAGCGCGGCTTCGGCAAGGTGCGCTGGGTGTTGGCCGTGCCGGACGGATCGCCGTACCGATCGGTGCAGGACCTGGAGGGCAAGATCATCGCCACCGAACTGGTCGGCGCCAGCACCCGGTACCTGGCCGAGCACGGCGTCACCGCCACGGTGGAGTTCAGCTGGGGCGCCACCGAGGTGAAGCCGCCGGAGCTGGCCGACGCCATCATCGAGGTCACCGAGACCGGCTCGTCGTTGCGGGCCAACAAGCTGCGGATCATCGACACCGTGCTGGAGTCGAACACGCAGCTGGTGGCCAACCAGGAAGCCTGGAAGGACGAGTGGAAGCGCCGCAAGCTCGAGGACCTGGCCATGCTGCTCGAGGCGGCCATCAACGCCCTGGACAAGGTCGGGCTCATGCTGAACGTGCGTCGCGGCCAACTGGACACCGTGCTGGGTCTTCTCCCCGCGCTGCACAACCCCACCGTCTCCCCGCTCAGCGACGATGGTTGGGTGGCGGTCAACACCATCCTGGACGAGACCACCGTCCGCGGCCTCATCCCTCGGCTCAAGGAAGCCGGGGCGGAGGGGATCGTGGAGTACCCGCTCAATAAGATCGTGTTATAGCGAGGACGCTCCCCCTCGCTCGCTTTCGGCGGACCTCAACGCTCGCTCCCGGGAGCGTCCTCGCCCCGCTGTGGGGAGGCCCGGCTCTGCCGCCGGCCGCCGTCGCTTCGCTTTCGGCGGACCTCATGCTCGCTCCGGGAGCGTCCTCGCCCCGTCGGGGAGGGGCTGTCGCGGCGCGAGCGCGGCGCCTCGCTGGTAAGCACTCTCTCATCCGCGTCTTACGCCCGGCTCACCCTCGCGGCCTAGAGTGCAATTCAAGGAGACCGGGCCAGACAGAACGGCTCGGCTCGATTCGGCTACACTCGAGAGGTGACTTTGATGAATCTGCTGCGCCGTCTTCTCCTCCCACTGGCCGTGGCCGCGATGGCCCTCCTGGTGGTCGGTCTGGGCGTGTGGGCCCTCGACCTGCTGTCAGGCTCCTCCGCCCAAGCGGACTCGCTCCGTCCCATCGTGCTCGGCTCGTCAGGGACGGTGACGACCGGCCCCGGAGCCGCCCGTTCCTCGACCACCCTTGGCGCGACCACCGGTACCACCGTTCATCATGCCGGCGACAACGCCGGCCACGAGACCGTCCCGGCGCCGGTGCAGAGCCGCTCGACGGGGATGATGGCGCCGGCGACGGCTCCTCGGACCGGCACTATGTCCACTCCGACTACGGTGCACCACACCACCGCGACCACGATGCACACACATTCACACGTATGACGGCGGCTCGGGCGCTACGACCGCGCCGATGCATGACGGCGGCGGCATGCAAAGCGGCGGCGGCATGCAAAGCGGCGGCGGCATGGGCGGCCACTGAGGATCGCTGACGGACGGACGAACGCGGACAGATCGATGCGGCTGCTGATCGTCGAGGACGAGCCCCGCGTCGCCGCGTTCATCCAGAAGGGCTTGGAGGCCTCGGGGTACCAGACCGATCTGGCCCCGACCGCCTCCCGAGCCCTCGAGCTCGCTCTGGGAGACCAGGAGTTCGACCTGATCCTGCTGGACATCGGACTCCCCGACCGCGACGGCTTCGAGGTCCTGGCCGAGCTCCGCACCGTGGACCAGACCACGCCGGTGATCGTGCTCACGGCCAGGAGCGACGTGGCGTCCCGGGTGCACGGGCTGGATCTGGGTGCCGACGACTACCTCCCCAAGCCCTTCGACTTCGAGGAGCTGGTGGCGCGGGTGCGGGCCCGGCTCCGCAGCGTGCGGCAGCCGGCCGCGGTGACCCTCGAGGCCTCGGGGGTGCTTCTGGATCTGCGCACCCGGCAGGCGGTCCGTGAGGGCCGTACCGTGGATCTGAGCTCCCGCGAGTTCGCGTTGCTGGAGTTCCTGATGCGGCATCCGGGCCAGGTGCTGACGCGGGCCCAGATCCTCAACAGCGTGTGGGGGTACGACTTCGATCCGGGCAGTAACGTGGTCGACGTCTACGTGGGCTATCTGAGGAACAAGCTCGAGGACACCGACGCCGACGTCATCGAGACGGTGCGGGGCGGCGGCTACCGCTTTCGGCGCCCGGAGGGCGCGTGAGGTTCCGGCTCGCTCTGCTGGCGGTGCTGGCCACCGTCGTCGTCGTGGCGATGGGCGTGACCCTGACCTACACGCTGATCGGGAGGCAGCTGGTCAGCCATCAGGAGGATGACGTGCTGGCCCAGCTGGACCAGTTCGCCCGCTCGGCCGAGCCGGTCACCACCACCCAGCAGCTGACTGACTTCACCCGGCAGTACCTCGCGGGCCCCGAGTCTCAGTCCCTGCGACAGCGCGGCCTGGTGTTGGCCCTCTTCCTCCCGGACCGGACGCTCTCCAACGCCGCCGACCTGGCCCTCGAGAAGCTTCCCTTCAGCCGTCCCCTGCTGGAGCGGGGCGAGCCGGTCCTGGGCAGGGCGGAGGTGGCGCAGGGCACCTACCTGATCGCGGGAAGGCCCATCCTGCTGGGCGGTAAGCTGGTCGGGGGGGTCGAGGTGGCCGCTCCGCTGGCGGCCATCGCCGACGTCCAGCGCCAGGTGCTGTTCGTGCTGGTCTTGGTGGGTCTGCTGGCCCTCCTGGCCGTGGGCGGGGGCTCCTGGCTGCTTCTGGGCAAGGCGTTGGACCCCGTCCGCAGGATGACCCGCACGGCGGCCGCCATCAGCCGGGAGGACCTGTCTCGACGGGTGGAGTACGAGGGTCCGGCGGACGAGGTGGGCGAGCTGGCCGCGACGCTGAACGACATGCTCGGCCGGCTGGACGACGCCTTCCGCTCGCAGGACCGGTTCATCTCGGACGTCTCTCACGAGCTGCGCACGCCGCTCACCATCATGAAGGGGCACCTCCAGGTGTTGGACCGCCAGACCGAGTTCGACCCCGAGCGGGTCCGCGAGGAGCACGCCATCGTCCTGGAGGAACTGGACCGGCTGAACCGCCTGGTGGAGGAGTTGCTGACGCTGGCGCGTTTGCAGCGGGGAGGGGTGCTGGAGTGGGCCCCCGTGGGCCTCGACGGCCTGCTCATGACCCTCGTCGCTCAAGGCGAGCACTTGGGGGACCGGCGTTGGCAGGTGGACCGGCTGCCGGGGGTGACCGTGCAGGGGGACAAGGACCGCTTGACCCAGGCGCTGCTCAATCTCATGGTCAACGCGCTCAACCATACCGCTCCCGGCCAGGTGGTCGCTCTGGGAGGCGAAGTCGCCGGCGCGGCCGTGGCTCCGTCCACGGACGCGGAGCAAGCGGGTCGGCGCGCCCGCAGAACGAGGTTGGGTGACCCTATGGGTGCGGGACGAGGGCACCGGCATGGAGCCCGCCGTCGCCGACCGGATCTTCGAGCGCTTCTACCGCGGCGACGGACCGGGCGCCGGGGGCCTGGGCCTGGGTCTGGCCATCGTCAAGGGCATCGTCGAGGCGCACGGCGGCTCGGTGACGCTCACCTCGGCCGTCGGAGCCGGCTCCCGCTTCACGCTGACCCTGCCCCTCCACGAGGAAGCCGGGCGGGCGTAAGAGCTCTCTCATCGGTTCCTCACCGTGGGTTTAGTCGCACTGGTTAGTCTCAGTACAGCGCGGGTCCACCGGCAAGAGGCGGACCCGGGAGCATCGAGAAAGAACGAAGTAGGAGGCACTGATGAGGAACGTGAAGAGGGCGGCCTCGCTGGTCGTGGTCGCTGCACTGCTGCTGCTGGCGGTCGCCGGCGCGGCCTTCGCCTCGACCGGAACGACCGGGATGATGGGCACGACCGTGACGACGGCCACGGCCGGCGGGACCATGATGGGCACCCAGGACGGGACGCACATGGGCATGTTCCCGGACGCCAGCGGTCAGTGGTATCAGGACATGGCGCAGCACATGGCGGAGAACGGCTTCATGTACGGCTACACCGACGGCCGCTTCGGCGGAGCCGACCCGATCAACCGGGCCCAGTTCGCGGTGATCATGGCCAGGATGCTGGGCGTCTCCCCGGTAGGCACCTCCGACTTCTCCGATATGCACAACATGTGGGCTGAAGGCGCCGTCGCCGCCATGGCGAAGGCCGGCGT
>CAWCLH010000016.1:0-8463 GCA_963796315.1 uncultured Actinomycetota bacterium | reverse complement strand
CCGCCAGATTCACAAGCCGTCGAGCATGCGCCCAACCGCGTGGTCACCGAAGGTGAGCCGTGCCGAGACCCGCAATCGCCGGACGCCCCTCCTGCGCAGGCGTGGAGAACGCGCAGGCCCGGGGGAACCAACGGAGTCGCGGGCGAGGTGGTGACGGTGTACTGTGGCCTCGCCGACGAGGGCGACCGGCGAATCAAATCGCCTCGAGGACCGGGGCCGTGAGCGGGAGGAACGCATGGGCGAGATCCTGACCAGGGTGTACCGTAGGGGTGCGCTCGACGCGGAGGGCTTTCCCCTCGCCGACGTGTCGGAGTACCTGGACGAGTCCGACACCGTGGTCTGGGTGGACGTCTGCGGTCCCTCGATCGGGCAGGTCCGCGAGCTCGCCTCCGAGCTCAGCCTCCATGAGCTCGCCGTCGAAGACGCCCTCGGCCCCCACCAGCGGCCCAAGCTCGACCGCTACGCCACGCATCTGTTCCTGTCGTGCCACGCCGTCCGCGTCGACCCCGACCTCGGGGAACTGAAGGTGACCGAGATCGACGCGTTCATCAACGAGCGATGGCTCGTCACCGTGCGAAAAGACAAGGGGTTCCCCTTGGAGCCGGTGCTGGGTCGCCTGGACCGCTCCCCCGACCTCGCTGTCCACGGAGTGAGCTTCCTGCTCTACGCGCTCCTCGACGTGGTGGTCGACGGCTACTTCGAAGCGGTGGAAGTGTTCGACACCTACTTTGAAGAGGTCAGCGACGCGATCTTCTCCGAGCGTCCGCTCGAGCTGTCCGAGCAGCGGCAGTGGTTCGACATGCGCAGGGCCACCGTCCGCTTCCACCGGCTGGTCGTGCCCCTGCGCGAGGCGGTCAGCGCCCTCATGCGGCGCGAGCACATGGCCGTCTCCGAGCACCTCCGTCCCTACTTCGAAGACGTCTACGACCACATCCTGCGGGTCAGCGAGACGTCCGATTCGCTGCGCGACCTGGTCGGAACCATCGTGGAGACTGATCTCACCCTGCGCGACTATCGCCAGAACCTGATCGTCAAGAAGGTGAGCAGCTGGGCGGCCATCGTCGCCGTCCCCGCCCTCATCACCGGCTACTACGGCATGAACGTCCCCTATCCCGGTTTCGCAGCATCTGGGGGGTGGTGTCCTCAGCCGCCCTGATGGTCGGGGTCTCTTTTGGCCTTTACGTGCTCTTCCGCCGGCTGGATTGGCTCTGAACCGGCCGCACGCCCGCGGTCTGCCGGCCACCGGCCCCTTCATGGTGACGGTCCCGGTTTGCCCCCAAGCCGAGGCAGGGTAGACGGACTCATCCCGAGACCTGGTGTTGGGGGGAGAAGCGAGGCGGTATGAACGAGGGAAGCCCGGGCCAAGGCGCGAACACCGTGGCCGACGCCGCGAAGGAGGCTGCGGACAGCCGACCGATGCACTGGCTGGCACGTGCCGGTCTCGCCGCCCGCGGGTGTATCTACCTCCTCATGGGCGCACTGGCGGTGATGCTGGCATTTGGCCACCAGACGGAAGTAGACCAGAGCGGTGCCCTCACGCACCTGGCCTCTCAGCCCTTCGGGCGGATCCTCGTGCTGCTGCTGGCGATAGGCTTTGGCGGCTACTCGTTGTGGCGCATTTCGGAAGCCGTGTTCGGGGTGACCGGCGAAGGAGGTGGGGCCGGTCCGCGCCTGCGCTCGGCGGCCAGCGCTCTCTCGTACGGCTTCTTGGCCTTCACTTCCGTGTCCATCCTGCGAGGGGGGGGCCAGTCGCAGTCCGCGAAGCAACAGGGGATGTCAGCCAGGGTGATGGCCCACTCCGGCGGCCGGGTCCTCGTGGGACTGGTCGGGGCAGCGATCGTGGGCGTCGCTATCTTCATGATCGTTGAGGGCATCCAGGGTGCCTTCATGCGCTACTTCAAGGCGACTTCGGCTTCGACTCGCAAGGCCATCCGCATTCTGGGCACTACTGCCAACGTGGCCCGAGGCTTGGTGTTCGCGCTCGTGGGGGTGTTCGTGATCTCGGCCGCGTGGACCTACTCACCGGCGAAGGCGGGTGGAATCGATGCGGCGCTGAAGACCATGCTGGGCACTTGGTATGGACGTCCGCTCGTGATGCTCGCGGCCCTGGGACTGATCACGTTCGGCATCTACGGACTGGCCGAAGCCCGATATCGGAAGGTCTAGGGTTACGCGCGGAGGAAGGCTAGAAGCCGGGCGTGCCGTAGACGGTCCATTTTCGGTGCAGGCGCCTCTTTTTTCCATTCCTCGCCTGCTAGCATGCAACAAACCAAATGGTTCGACCGTTTGGTTATGGTGGGTAGACACACGTAGTTGTTCATCCCGACGAAGGGAGCAGGAGTGAGGCGAGCGCGCGTGCTGGCGATGTCTGCGGTGGTGACCGCGGCGCTGGTCTTGGTCATGGGAGTCGGGCCGGCGGCAGCCGCTTTCTCCGACGTCAAACCGACCGATTGGTTCGTCACGGCCGTCAACCAGTTGGCCGCCAAGGGCGTCGTGCAGGGCGGGACGGACGGCAGGTTCCGCCCGTACGAGACCGTCACCCGAGCGCAGTTCGCCGCCATGCTGGCCCGAGCGGTCAAGCCGCCGGCGGCGAACACCGAGCCGTTCACCGACGTCTACGGGTCCGACTGGTTCTATGGTCCGGTCGCCAGCCTCTACAAGGCCGGTCTGGTCGCCGGAACCTCGGCCACCTCCTACTCTCCGACCTCGGGCCTCGCCCGCCAGCAGGCCGCCACGTTGATCGTGCGCGCCGTCGGCTACCAGCAGAGCAAGGAGACCACGCCCACCATCGACCTGGCATTGACCGACCAGCAGGTCGAGAGCTGGCTCGGCGGCTTCAAGGACCGCGGCTTCATCAGCCAGGCCCATCGGTTCGGCATGGCGAACGGCGTCAGGCTGAGCATCATCGAAGGCTACGCAGACGGCCGCTTCTATCCCTTCTTCACTATCACCCGCGCGCAGGCGGCCGGCATGATCTACCGGGGACTGTTCACGACCCTGACACCCAAGGCGACCCCGCCGCCGACCGTGCCCGCCGAGGCGTCCTATCCGGTGCTGTCGATCGGCTCCAACAGTCCCTTGGTCGGCTGGCTGGAGCAGAAGCTGCGATCGCTCCACTACGTGCCGGGAGCGGTCAATACCAGCTACGATGAGGCGACCAAAGACGCGGTGATGGCCTTCCAGAAGGTCGAACGGCTCAGCCGGGACGGTCAGGCCGGGCCGCAGGTCTGGTCGCGCATCTTCGTGGCGCAGACTCCGCGGCCGGTGCTCGGCGCCGGCGGCTACCGAGCCGAGATCGATCTCACCCGGCAGGTGCTCCTGATGGTCAACAACGGGCGAGTCTGGAAGATCCTGCCCGTCGCCACCGGGCGGGCCGGCTGGCTGACGCCTCCCGGTCACTATCGGATCACCCGCAAGATCCCCGGGTGGCGCGAGAGCAGCCTGGGGTTGCTCTACAAGCCCTCGTACTTCGTCGGCGGCATCGCCATCCACGGCTCGTACTCGGTGCCCGCCTACGCCGCGAGCCACGGCTGCGTGCGCGTGCCGGTGTGGGCGACGGATGCGCTCTATCCGCAGCTGCCCATCGGGATGCCCGTGGACGTCTTCTACCTGAGGTAACGATCGAGGGGTGCCGGGGGAGAGTCCCCCGGCTTGTCCCCCTTCCGGCCGGGCGGTATCATTGCGCGGCTTGAACGGGCGCTTAGCTCAGGGGGAGAGCGCTTCCTTGACGCGGAAGAGGCCACAGGTTCAAATCCTGTAGCGCCCACCTTGGTGTACGAAGAGCCCCTTTGCCGTCCATTTCCAGGACGTCGAAGGGGCTTTTTGGCTGGGAATCCACGATTTCAGGTGCCACCATCTGTTTCAGCGATCATGAGGGAGCTATGCAGTCCGCGTAGGGGAGCGGGAAATGGGCTTTGATCTCACCAGTGACGCCGGTACAAAACTGCGGTTCAGCGGCATTGGCTGGGCGTTCTATCTCAATCTCGCAGAGTCGTACGGCTGGCGACCGACCGGCACCCTGCCGCCTGAGGGAGTTGCAGCTGACCAGTGGTCCGGCTGCTACGACTCGAACGACGGCCAACATGTCAGGCGTGATGACGCCATCGCGCTCGCGGTCGCACTGTCTTCGGCGCTGGCGGATCCCGAACGGAAGGAGGAGGAAAAGGCGCTCGCCGCCAAGCTAACGGGCGACCTTAGTGCGATGCTGCGCAGGCCAGTCTCGCCGGTGCAGCCGCCCGAAGACGACTCACTTCTGCGCCGAGCTCGTTGCGTTCTGCGGGACGGGCGGCTTCCGTATTGACTAGGTGTTGGAGCGATAGCCAGGCGCGATCGGGTCTCCCGGCTTTGCGGCTGGGCCCTCCACTGCCCGCGCCGGGACTGACAGCGGCGAGACCCGGGTATGCAGGGAGAGAGTCGGCTTCCCCTGATTTCGCCGCTTTGTGGCCCGGGAGACTCGTGGCCGATCGGAACCGCAACAAAGCGCGGCGCACGCATGCAGACCTCCTGTTCACGGCGGCGTGGATCTCGCTAACCGTCACCGGGGTCGGCATCCTTGTCTTCGGCCTGGTTACCGCCATTCTGCCGGGCGAAAGTGATCCACTCTCCCTACGCGCGATCGGGGTCGCGTCGATCGGGATGGGGCTGTTCGGTCTTGCCATCACCGTGATCCCGTTCCGGCAAGTCGAACGTTGGGCGTGGGTCACGTTGTGGTACTACCCGGTCTTCTGGGTCGCTCACCTGGTATGGGGACTCCCACCCGGCGAAGACCACGTCCATCAGGTCGTGTTCATCTTCCTCTCGGTTGCAGGGCTGCTCATTCCAGTGACCAAGTTCTTCCCAAGAACAAGGGCCCCCTTGCCCTGACGTCCCCCGGAGTAGCCCGCCGACGTCCCGGTCGACTCACACGGCCATGCCTTCGACTACGCTCCAAGGCATATCCTTCAGCGGCATGATCTGAGTGAGCGTGAAGCCGGACTGGGTGAGCAACTGCTCGAATTCGCCCGCCGTACGCTCACGGCCGCCCACCACGGCCAGCATCTCGAGATCAGCCTGCCTGACGAGACGCGTAAGGGCAGGTGCTGCATGGCGCGTCTTCCTCGGGAATGACCATCTCTACGAGGAAGAGGCGGGCCCCCTCGTCCATGGCCGCTCGACAGCGGGCCAAGATGCGCCGCGCGGTGGGGTCGTCCCAGTCGTGCAGGATCCAGGAGAGGAGGTAGACATCGCCCCCCGAGGGGACTCCCTCCCGAAAGTCGCCGGCGATCACCTCACAGCGCTCCGCAAGGCCGGCCTCCCGCAGTGGTCCCCGGGCGCCCTCGACCACGCCGGGCAGATCGAACAAGACTCCCCGAAGACGAGGGTGTGCGGCGAGCAGGGCAGCCAGCAGACCGCCTCGACCGCCGCCAACATCAACCACGCAGCAAGAGCCGCTGAGGTCGACCGAGGCAACGACCGCCTGATCACGGGCGGCTCCGATGCGGGCCATGCTTTCTTCGAAGGAGGCTGCCGTCTCGGGGTGAGCCGCCAGATAGTCCCAGAAGCGACAACCGTGGGCCGCTACGAGTCCGGGCTCGCCGGTTTGCAGCGTGTGGGTGAGGTGACCGTAGGCGTACCAGCGCCACGGCTCGGTAGACACGACTGCATAGCGGCGGAGCGAGCCCGGTGCGTCGGCGCGCAGAAGATGGCCGAGAGCGGTGAGAGCAGTAGCGGTCATCGTCGCCGAGCGTGAACAGGCCGGTAGCAAGAGTAGCGTCCAAAAGACGGGCAAGGGCACCCTCGTCGGCACCCACGGAAGCGGCAAGCTCCGCACTCGTGGCCGGTCCATCTGCCAGGGCATCGGCGGCGCCGAGGCGAGCAAGTGCGCCGATCGCGGCGCTCACCTGGTAGCCGCCGATGAGCTCGGCCAAGCGACGGTGGTGGACGGCGCTCTGCTCAGAAGGTTGGGTCGCTCCCCCCGTCATTCGTTCCTCGCTCCCTTGGGTCCTGGTGCCCGTACTCACATCCTTCCCGCCGTCTTCTCGGACGGCGAACGGGGCAAGTGTACCGCGGGCGGGGGGCACCAGGTTCGTGGGTCAGTTCGCTTTGGATCGGCGATGTCAGTCGGATCGAGCGGCCCGGTGGGCTCCCCGCCATCGGGCCACCATCCGGTCCACGGCGGGCATCCTCACGAGGTCCTGGCCCAGCACCGCGACGGATACCACGGCGAGAGGGACCAACGGCACCGAGTAGCGCGGGATGAAGTGGGTGGCCAGCGCGTGGAACCAGAAGAACCCGACGCCCAACAGCGAGAAGGCCAGCCAGTCGGCTCGTCTGCGCCGAAGGGCGAGCAGGGGAAGGGCGAGGAAGGTGACGAAGGCCAGGAAGTCGGCCGCCACGAGGAAGAGGTAGCGGGCACCGGACCGATCCAGGAATGGGAAGGGCCACAGGCCTCTCCAGGCGAAGGGGAGCGTCGTGGCGAGATGTCGACCGGGGGCGGCCGCGATCAAGTCCTCCGCCTGCTTCCGCAACACCCGATCCGCCTCGCTCTTGGAGCGCCCGGCGGCGGCCATCTGCTCGCCCAGCCGATTGGAGGTGGCCAAGGCTTTGCCGAAGAAGCTGACGGCCCGCTCCACCTCGCCCGCCGCCACCGCTTGGGCCTCCCCCGGAGGGAAGCGCATGAGACGCTTGTAGCGGCCACTCTTCTCGAGGTCCTCCGGACGAAAGCCGAGAACCGGCTCGAACAGGTGCGCCCGCAGAGGCACGGGAGCATAGACATAGAAAGCGCCCACGTACTCCTCGCGGTCATCCGATCCTTGAGGGCGCGGGTGTAGAGGACCAGGCCTCCCCGCTGGGCGATGGCGAAGTCGCCGAACCGCACGTAGTTGCGCGTCATCCAGGGGGTGACGGTGACGGCGAAAGAGACGGTGGCGACGGCCAGCAGCATGAGGGCCCGCCGGCGCGAGGCGAGTCCGAAGAATGCCAGGCTCGCCGCGAGGGCGAGGATCGCCACCGGGGCGACATAGAGCGCGGCCGCCTTGGTGAGAGCGACAGCCCCGAGCAGGACGCCGGCGAGCGCAGCGGATGGTAGCCGTCGTGTCTGCGACAGCCGGACCATCGCTCCGCTCGCCAGCACAAGAGCGAGGCCGGCCGCCGTCTCGGTCAGCAGGTTCCCGGCGCTGGGCGTGAAGAACGCCCACGTCCCCACTACAGACAGGGCGCCCAGCAGGTGCGAGCGCGTGAGCAGCCAGGAGAGCCACCAGACTGCCAACAGGAGTCCGGCGACGTAGTAGAGGTTGATCAGGATGATCTGCCGAAGGTAGTGGGGGTCGGTCACCACCTCCTCCGTGGTGGCGGACGCGGGGATGTCGGTGAACCACGCCATGTAGACGGCCGTGACGGCGATGGCCAACGGTTCCCGCAGGTAGGACGGCGTGCGTCCGTCCTCGGAGAAGCGGCCGTCGGTCCAGAGGTGGAAGCTGAGGGCGGCGTTCTCTCGCCCGTCGGGGGAGAGCGACTGGTCCTCCACCATGGCCGCCGTGACTCCAGTGAGTGCAACGATCAAGAGCAGGACGCCCAGGAGCGGCAGCCGAGACCGCACCCCCTGCAGGCCCCGGCGAAACCGATGCTCCGGCGCTTCGCGCCGGGTGAGTGGCACTTCCATCGATGTTCGCCCCGAGAGAGCCATGTGCGCGTCGTCCCCCGGTTCCTGCCGTCTCCTCCCGTGTCCTAGGACACTAAGCCGGACTGCGGCGACGGTCAAGGTTCTCGAGGGACAAACGACCAAGGGGGGGCGGGTAGGACGGGGCCGCTGTCTCAGAACGTTTCTCCTGCAAATGAGCGGGAATGAATAAAGTAGAGCACGCGTGCTCGCCACACGATCCGTAATGACGTGGTCGAACAACCTACAAGGACGTGGTCAGATGAATATGGGCGGCCAAGAACACAACTACCGCCGCGTGATGTCCGCTGACACTCTGCGCGGCGACAGGGTGGTCAATCGCCAGGGCGAGGACCTGGGGAAGATCGAAGAGTTCATGCTGGATACCGTCGACGGCCGGTCTCGTACGTGGTGCTGTCCTTCGGCGGAGTACTCGGCTGGGCAGCAAGCTGTTCGCCCTTCCGTTCCCCTCGCTCTCGCTGGACGAGGCGAACCATCAGTTCATCTTGCGACATCTCCAAGGAGCGGCTGGAGAACGCGCCGGCCTTCGACAAGGACAACTGGCCCGACATGGCCCGGACGAGTCCGTGACAAGATCGACGGCGACGATGGAGTCAGCTATGGCGATGGGGGCTACGACACCGGCACCCAGTCGATGGAAGGCCTGACCGAGGAAGAACGCAGTCGCCGACGGGCGGCCTGACCTCGTCGCGAGTCCAAAACGGTGACGACCGGAGGGCGGGGGAGACCCCGCCCTCCTTCTTTTCCGTGGGACCGGTCCTTCCGGGAGGCGTCCGACCCGATTCGCCATACTCCGAAGCCCTGAT
>CAWCLH010000015.1:0-11328 GCA_963796315.1 uncultured Actinomycetota bacterium | reverse complement strand
CGTTGACGATGCCCCTTCTTGGTCAGGTAGCTGATCGCCGGGAAAAAGGGGTGCGTCGGCGGCACGTCGGAGAAGAGGCTGCCGTTGAAAGAGACCCGCAGGATCCGGTCGTCGGCGGCGATCGGTGTCTCCGGCTCTGGTCGCGGTTGCTGGTGCCGATGTAGAGGGCGCCGTCCGGTCCGACCTGGATGGACCGCAGCCGTCCGAATTTGTCGGTCGAAGAGCACGTCCTCCCGCGCGGCGCTTGTGAAGGCCGCGTTGGCGGGCGTGAGCCGGCGTAGGTCCTGCTCCTTCAGCGTGACGAACAGGAACGAGCCTTTCCACCCCGGGATCCTCGTCGCGTTCGTAGAAGGTCGCTCCGGCTGGAGCGATGGTGGGGGTCCAGGTGCGGACCGGGTTGACGAAGCCCGCCCGCGTCGAGAAGCCTCGAACCAGCGGCCAGCCGAAGTTCCCGCCCGACACGAGGTGGTTCACCTCGTCGTTGTCGGCCGGCCCATGTTCCGTGACGAAGGGCCTCTCGTCACCGGCGCGCCAGGCCAGACCTTGGGGGTTACGGTGGCCGTAGCTGTAGACGAGGGATCCTGGGAGCGGACCGGAAACGGGTTCCCAGGCGCAGGCCGCGCCGTCGCGCGTGATCCGCAGCACCTTCCCGGCCGCCGACGAGAGGTCCTGGGCCAGGGTCGAGGTACCGGTATCTCCCACCGTGACCCACAGGTTGCCGTCCGGGCCGAAGCCCAGGCGTCCGCCGTCGTCGTGGATCGTGCCCGCGGGCAGGTCGTTCACCAGCACCTGCTCGGACCCCACTGCGGTCGTCTGGTAGGTCAGGCGGCTACGCGGGTCCGCAGCTTACCCCGAGGGATAGGAGTAGACGACGTAGAGGTAGGTGGCGTCGGGAAGGCGGGATCGAGTGTCAGCCCGTAGAGCCCGGCCTCGCCCACCTGCGCTACCGGCAGCTGCCCCAGGCTCTTGGACCTGCCCGGTCTTCGGATCGAGTCGCTTGATAACCCCCGTTCTGCTCAGCGACGAGCAGCTTTCCATCCGGGAGGAACCGCATCTCCCACACCACCGAGAAGCCCGTCCCCACGACGTCCACCCGCAGGCTCGACTGGCCCACCGGGGTGACCGCGGCGGCCGGCCCGGCCGCCGACCACAGCCAGCAGATCAGCGCCAGCGCGGCGGCGGCGGGCCACAGCCAGGACCTCAGTCCGCGTCCCGGCTGATCCTGCAGCCTCCTAGCGGTCCTCGTCGCGGTCATGACCCTGTCGGATCGTCGTCGTCCGGGAGTTCCAGGGTCGCGGCGCCGCCCGACGCTGACGGTTTTGGGCGTCGGGGTTCGCGTACGAAGCTATCCGCCGGCGGTTCGTGAGGGCTGCGGGGCGGTCGCCGACGAAGGCCGAGCCTTGTCAGTACGCGCTCGAGCAACGAGAGTCGGGGCTCCTCGTTTATGGTGAGTCTCCTCAGCGTCGACGAGCAGGGGCCGAATCCAACTCGACCCGTATCCAGGTTCATACCACTCACGTCCTCACGGCCAAACCGCCTCGCCGTGACCCGCTCCCCGCCTCTCGACCTCAACCGGAGGGGAGGAGCCGGGGGGCAAGCTCGCGAGCCCAGGTGCGGACGGCCTCCCAGTGGCGGCCGTCGCCGGGGGTGGCTCGGATCACGAGCGAGCACGAAGAGCTTCTCCCACAGCCTGAGTCTGGCCAGGTCGAGACGGCCGGCGAAGAACGCAACGCTCACGGGGCGCATCCCCGGCGCCTTCTTGGCGCCGGCTTCAGGTAGTCGCGCGGGCTGCGCATAGCGCTCCTTGAGGCTCAGCCGGCCGGGCACCCGTGGCGGTTTGGCCAGCCAGGGATCGACGACGATGGGAGCGCCCTCCACCTGGTCCTCGCCGGTCTCGGTGAGCGAGGCCGCCGTGATGAAGAGGGCGGTCGGGCGGGCGGCCAGAGCATCCCGGTGCTTACCGACGTACCGCACGGCTTGTCGGTGCCACCCCATGATCATGGGGCCGCCCACGACGACGGCGGCGTTCTGCGAAGGGTCGGGATCGGAGGCGGCCGCCGACACGTCCACCTCCATGCCGGCAGCCCGCAACTCTGCCGCGAGCGCCTCCGCAACCTCAGCGGTGGAGCCCGATCGCGTGGCGTAGACCACGAGAATGACGGGTCGTCCTTCGGCCGTCACTCCCGAGCGCCCTCGTCGGCCTGCATGACCCCGAAGACGATGCCGTCCGGGTCGGTCAGATAGGCCAGCCAGCCCATGCTGGGTACCGGCATCTTCTCGACCAGGACGGACCCTCCGGCGGCCTTCGTCCGTTCGACGACCCCATCGACATCGTCCACGTCGACCGTGTTGATCACGCGCTGGTCGGTGGGGAAGGTCTGCGGCCCGATACCGCCGTTGATGCCGGGTTGGTCGTCCGACCCGGTGGTCACCAGCCAGTACGGTTGGTCGCCCCAGCGCTCGGACCTCCAACCCAGGACCTTCTCGTAGAACGTGGCCGTACGCTCGGGGTCTTGCGTGAAGTACTCGAAGTGTACGAGGCGGTTCATGTGGATCCCCTTCATGGCGAGGCATTGGCAGTCCGTTCTTCTTCCCCGACGCGACCTGATCGACTCACGAGGGCGCGATCGTCGAGGCTCCATAGTGGCGTGGCTCGGGGGCCGCCAGGGAATATGAGTGCCGGGACGTGCACCGCACCGGTCGGTGCTCGACTGTCCCCAAGGTGTCGCCGTGGAAGGCGGGCCCCGATGGCTCTCCGCGAATCTGATCTGTCTCTGCGCCCCACCGGTCCGGCGGACCTGGCCTTGCTTCGGCACTGGGATGAGCAGCCGCATGTCATCGCCGCCGATCCGAATGACGACTGGGCCTGGGAGGTGGAGCTCCAGCGGGATCCCGACTGGAGGGAGATGTTGATCGCGGAGCTCGACGGGCGGCCCATCGGCTTCATCCAGATCATCGATCCGGCCCGCGAGGACAGCCACTACTGGGGCGACGTCCCGGCCGGTCTTCGGGCCATCGATATCTGGATCGGGGAAGAGGCCGATCTGGGGAGAGGATACGGCACGCGCATGATGCGGCTGGCTCTCGACCGCTGTTTCGCCGACCCTGAGGTCAGGTCGGTGCTCATCGACCCGCTCGCCAGCAACACTCGGGCCCATCGCTTCTACGAGCGGCTGGGTTTCCTTTTCCTCGAACGCCGCCGCTTCGGCGAGGACGACTGCTTCGTCTATCGGCTGGACCGGGACGCCTACGTGCAAACCGGTGAATAGTCGCCGCGGGTTCGGCGAAGGAACCGCGTGCTACTTACTCAGACTGGAAAGGTCCACAAACAGCCACTTGCCGTTTTCCTTCTTCATCGACGCGACTTTGCCCCCTTTGAAAGTCACTGTGCGACACCGCTTTCAACATCGATGGTCTTCGCGTCGGACTCATAGGCTACGTCCTCCGCCAGTTCCTTCCCCCCCTGAGAAATAAAGGCCGTCTTCATGTACGCAGCCAGGTCGCTCGCTCCCTGCGACACGAAGATCGCAGCGTCGGGATCCTCTGCCCTGAACTGATCGGCTAGGGCCGTCCAGTCGAAGTACTCAGCCACGGCCGCCGGATCCTTGTCATTGAGCGCTTTCGTGAAATCATCCAAGGTCTGCTGAACCTCGGCCTTCTCCCCTCCCCCGCTGCAGGCGACCAAGGCGGCAGCAAGGGCCGAAGAAGGAGGAGCGCCAGCAAGACGCTGCAGACCTTGACTCCCCCAAAGCGCGCGGTCCTCTCTTTCACAGGAGCATTCCTCCTTTGGGTCGTCGAGTGGAGAGGTTCGTTTCCAGCAGGAAGGCGTTCGTGGCCGCCCCGCGGGTCCCAGCGTGCGACGTCGGGACCCGACAGCACTCCCAGCGACCGGAGCCTCCGGCCTCCCGCCGCCCAATTCGAAGTGAAGCATGGCGATGCCGCAATCCAGGCGCTTTGGAGATTCCCGGGGTGATCGCGCCCCCCAATGAGATCCGGACCCCGTCATCCGTCTGCGCGAAGCGCCAGGGCTGGCGGTTGGTGGCCGAGGGGGCGATGCGGGCCAGCTCGACTCCCGCCCGAGCCCAGGCGGGCCACCGAGCGGCTCCGGGGGCGATGGTGTCCAACGCTCGGCGTTTGCGCGCCCGCACCATGCCGCTGGTCGCCCGCTCTCCCATGGTCGTGCGTTCCCGCGCATACCCCAACGCGGAGATCGAGTACACGTGCTCGTTGGCGCCAAGACCCAGTACTGAGGCGACCACTCCCCGGCGCACGCCTCCACCGATCCAACAGGTGTCAAAGCCCAGGGCCGTGGCCTCGAGCACCGCGGCCTCGCCCGTGTAGCCGGCCCTGGCGGCGGCATCCGGCAGACGCCGGTCACCCACGAAGACCAGCGCCGACGGCGAGCTTACCTTGCCGTAGACCCCCAGGAGCCAGCCGGTGAACATCTGGGCGGCGCGTCGAGCAGCAGCGACGCACGCGCCCCTTCGAACGGGGAGTACTCGCGGCAGAAGTCCGCCAGGCGCTCGGCGGCCGCCCCGTCGACCGGTCGAGGTTCGTACCCTCGGCCGGAGCGCCGCGCACGAGCAGCCGCCACCCAGCGGGCGATCGGTGGATCGGCCGGTGGTGTCGGGGGCGTGTGCATCCCTCCATGCTACCGGCTCTCGGCCGGGAGTGGGGCGGAGGACGTCGCAGTTCGGCGGGCGAGAGGAAGGCGGCCAGAGGGGAGGTGGTCTGGGCGAAGGAACCAGCCTGTTGGCTGACTGAGACCCCCAATCGGGGTGGGCCAGGTCGCGGGCCTGCCGGCACGAGCGCTCGACCATGGCGGCCAACCCACGCCTGCCGAGAGAGCGCAGGGCCGCCCAGACCTCGACGCCGCGCGCCCGGCGAGAGATCTCGGGAACGTAGTCGGAGCCATCCCGCTTCTCGGTCTTCATGAGGTACGCGGCCGTAGAGGACATGGCGGCCACCAGTTGTGAGGCGTCGCGCACGAAGACGAGCCCGCTGTCGTACGGCACGTTGAGCCACTTGTGGGCATCGGTGGCCCAGGAATCCGCCGCCTCGTATCCGTCGAGGAGGTGCGCCGTCATAGGCGCTGCCGCGGCCCACAGGCCGAAGGCACCGTCCACGTGGACCCAAGCCCCCGCCTCTCGCGCTCGAGGAACGAGGATCTCGAAGCGGCTCCCGGCGCTGGCCACGGTGGCCGGTGAGCCGACCTCGTCGAGGAGGGCCAACGTGGCCGCAGGAGACGACGGCTCCTCCGGGAAGGGCTCGTTCAATTCTCGCAGCCGTTCGAGTGCGTCTGCGGACGGTGCGACCGGGCGACCGTCGAGCCCCGCCAAATAGGAGATGGCACGCTCGGCGGCATCTCGCAGCAGGTCGTCGGTCGTTGGATCGGAGGGCAAGGTCGACACGGCAGCCTCCTGGGCTTTGACCTGACGCTCGCGAACCGATCCTTCCCGACTTTCCGCGAGGAGAAGCCAGTCCAAGAGAATACGATGGTGCGCTCAGTCGTAGAGGGTCGTCTTGGCCTGCTGGAGCGCCTGGAGGAAGGCCGCCCGCCCGCTCTCCCGCTTCATGGCGTTGGCGGTGGGGGTGCTGGGTTGGGCCTTCGCGGGCCTCGCCTTACGCGGCTGGGCCTTCTACGCCTACTTCACCTCTTGTGTGGCGACCATCTGCCTTCACGTCCCGAGAGAAGTGTGGTGACTTTCCTCTTCCACTATGCACGAGAGAGGAAGGAGGTTCCCCGCGCGGCTGGGGGGACTGAGAGTGGCGATTAGGAGGGTTTTGGGCCCCTGCAGCAGGCCAGGTACGTTGGGCACCCGTCGTTGACTCGGGGCCGCCCGGATGCAGTCTAGGACGAGATGTGTGCTAGAAATGCAGTATCAGAGAGACGCGTCCGGACAAGGCGGAGGAGTGGGCCCGTGGCCGGCGAGCCCGTTGGGGTGATGATGGTCGACTGCACGCGGTCGTGTCGAACGGCGCTCGGGCTCTGACCGGCCGTCGAAGCGGTCGCCTGGCTCGCGGCGCGCCGAGTCGCGCCGTCCGCCTCGCCGTGGTCGTCGCGGTCGTCGCGGCCTTGTTGGTCGCGCTCGCGGGCTTGAACGCCGGCTGTGGCAGGTCCGGAGCCGACCCCGACAAGGTCACCCTCCAACTCAACTGGTTCCACGAGGCGGAGTTCGTGGGTTACTACGTCGCCGCGGCGAAAGGCTTCTATGATGCCCACAACCTCGATGTGACCATCCTCGAGGGAGGGCCCGGACGACCGGCCCGAGAGCAGGTCCTCAACGGCGCCGCCACTTTCGCCATCACCTCGTTCGCCGAGCAACAGGATATCGTCTCGGCCAAGAAGCCCGCCGTGGCGATCATGGCAGCGTTCCAGATCCCCCCGCTGGTCATCTTCGCTCTCACCGAATCCGGCATCCGTGAGCCGGCCGACCTCGTGGGAAGGAAGGTCGGGGTCACCACAGACTATTGGAAGACGGTCTTGCAGGAGACGCTCTCGGCGGCAGGGGTGGATCCGAACCAGGTCACCGAGGTCAAGGTGACCACGGATGACATGTCCATGCTCTACGACCATCAAGTGGATGCCTGGCTAGGCTATGCTCAGGACGAGCCCATCCGGGCGCAAATGGCGGGTCACCCAGTGACCGACATCTTCCCGGCCGACTACGGAGTCGGTGGGTATGAAGGTCTCGTCATCGCGAACACGCGTACTCTCGAAAAGCAGCCGGATATGGTGAGGCGATTTGTCGCAGCAAGCGAGGAAGGCTGGCGCTACGCTCTACAGCACTCCGAAGAAGCCGCGGCCATTCTCGACAAGCAGGCGCCCCAGGACGGCCTCGAATTCCAGAAGCTGGCGGTGCGCGCGATCGTCCCACTGGTGGACACTCCTCAGGTCCCCGTCGGATGGATCGATTCCGCTCGCTGGCAGCAGTTGATGGGCACCTCTTACAATCCGGCCAACCCGGGCTACACGATGCGGTTCAGTCCGGTTACACCCTAGGGTGATGGCGTCCCACCAGTTCTCGCGCTCGGGCTGACCGCGCGAACCGCGCCCACGATGCGCTTTCACCTCCCCCGAGCCAGGACCATTAAGAGCCGGTCGCTGGTCTATTTTGTTCTGATAGTCGTGCTGACTGCCGCGGTCATCAGTGCAGTCACCATGGTGCTGGGCGCCCGCGACGCACGTAGCCGGGTCGTTGGCCAGCTCAAGTCCGTGGTCACGTTGAAGGAGCAGGAGATCTTCTCCTGGACCAGCGGCCTGAAACTCAACCTCGACATCGTCCTTTCAGAGGAGAACGTCCCGCAGGACTTGCGGACCCTGACTCGGACCCCGTCCTCCACCGACGCCTATCGGACGGCCTACGCCCGTCTGCAGCGGCGCTTCACCTGGGCTGCCAACCGGATGGGCCTCTTCGAGGAACTCTTCTTCATGGACGACAGGGGCACCGTTCTCGTGTCCACCGCCCGCGGCCATGAGCGCGAAAGGCTCGGTGTCAACGACTACTTCATGAAGGGTATGAGGGGCCCCTACCTCCAGGAGCCCTCATACTCGCTCTCCCTGGGCGAGATGACCATCGTGTCCAGCGCCCCCGTCATCGAGCTGGGTGAGACGGTTGGCGTCATCGCCGGACGGGCGAGCCTGGCCAGCCTCAATAGGACGATGATCGAAAGGGCAGGGCTGGGCGACACCGGTGAGACCTACCTGGTCGGCTCGAACAACCGTCTCCTGACCGAACTGCGAAACCCCGGCTACCCAATACCCGACACCTACATTCTGACGGCGGGAGCGGATGCCGCCATCCGTAGCGCAGGGGCCGGACATGCCTCCTACACCGGCTACGCGGGAAACCGGGTCATCGGCGTATACGATTGGATACCTCAGCTCAGGGTGGCTTTGATTGCAGAGCAGGGGGAGTCCGAAGCGCTGCACAGCACTTGGGTCGTCCTTCTCACCATAGCCGGGGTGGCGCTACTGGCAGTCGCTCTGGCCATCCTTGCGGGAATCGTCCTGACGCGGACGATCGTCCGGCCACTCGCCGACCTGGGCGTCACGGCGGAGCGCATCACCGCCGGGGATCTGGACGTGACGGCCGAAGTGCTGCGGGAAGACGAGATCGGTACCCTGGCCCACGCCTTCAACCGCATGACGGTGCAGCTTCGTGGCCTTGTCGGCAAGCTCGAGAGGCGTACCGATGACCTCCGGGCCATTAACGAGGCGGGCCGACACATCAGCTCTCTCCTCGAACTCGACGAGCTCCTGCCCTACGTGGCGCGGTCTCTCCTCGAGACCTTCGGTTACGAGAGTGTCAGGATCCTCCTGCTCGACGGCGAGAGCAGCCGGCTCCTCTCTTGCGGTAAGCACGAGTGCGAGGAGACGAGGCAGTTGTCCGTGGACGACCTGGTAGGCCTGCCGATCGTGGACTCGGTGACCAGATGTGGGGAAGCGGTGGTGTGGAACGAAGCGGCCGCACGGAGGACCACGGCGGGAAGCGAGGCCGGAGAACGAGAGAGTCGGTCGGAGATCGCGGTCCCCATCCGAGTAGGGGCGGATCTTGTCGGCGTCCTGGACATGACCTCCGTAGGCCCCCATGTCCTCGACGATCAGGACCTGTTCGCAGCCCAGACCTTGGCCGACCAGCTTGCCGTCGCCATCGACAACTCGCGTCTCTATCAGCACGCCGACGAACTGGCAGCGAGCAGGGAGCGCCAGCGACTCGCCCGCGACCTGCACGATGCCGTTAGCCAGACGCTCTTCTCGGTGAGTCTCATCGCCGAGGTCCTCCCCCGTATCTACGAGCGCGACCCAGCCCAGGGAGAGGCACGGCTCGAGGAACTGGGCCAGCTGACCAGGGGGGCTCTTGCCGAGATGCGCACTCTCTTGCTGGAACTGCGTCCGGCCGCCTTGGCCGACGCCAACTTGGCCGATCTCCTGAAGCAGCTCGCGGAGGCCGTCACCGGCAGGGCCCGCATCCCCATAGAACTGCGCGTCGAAGGCTGCGGCGAGCCGCCCACCGATGTGCGGATAGCTCTGTACCGCATCTCTCAGGAAGCTTTGAACAACGTGGCCAAACACTCGGGAGCATCGCGAGCCACCCTCGGCCTCACGTGCGACGAGGAGGAGTTCTGCCTCGTGGTCGAGGACAACGGCGCCGGGTTCGACCCGGCCGCTGCCGGCGGGGGACAACTGGGTCTGGGCATCATGCGGGAAAGAGCAGCTGCAGTCGGCGCCATCCTCGAGCTGACCTCGAAGCCCGGTGAGGGCACCACGGTCCGTGTTACCTGGCAGGCACGGACAGGCGAACTGGTAGAGGCGGACTAGGTGTAGTTGATTGACGGGGCAGCCGCGAAAGTGGAGACGGCTGCCCCGTGCTGCACCCAACGTAGGACCGACCGCGCCGCGAACGTGGAGCGGCGGTCAACGTCGGCCGACCTAGCACTCGGCAGTGGCGGGCTCGTTCCGTGTCAAGACCCGCTCTTCCTCCTCCGCCCGGGCTTCCTGGGTGACGGGGACGGTGCCGCGAGGGAGCGTGAGCAGAGCCGCCACCAAGGCGGCGGCGGCGAAGAGGGCGGCCACCTCGAACCCAACCGCCCAACCGTGCACGAGTGCGTGGTTCATCACCTCGGGTGGCGGGGCGGCCGCACCTGTACCGCCGGCGACGGCGGAGCCAGGCGGCACCGCTCCTCTCAGCCGGGCCAATTGGCTCGCGAGATCGTTCCTGGTCGCCGTGGTGGCGACGGTGACGAGGGCGGCCAGGCCCAACGTCCCGCCGACCTGCTGCTGCACGTTCAGCATGGCCGAGCCGATGCCCGCGTCCCGGCGCTCCACTCCGGAGACCGCGGTGACGGTGACCGGCACGAAGAGCAGACCCATACCAAGGGCGATGACCATCATCGCAGGCAGGACGAGCCCAAGATAGGTCGACTCCACGGTGATGCGCGAGAGCCAGAACAACCCTCCCCCCAGGAGCAGCGTGCCCGGCACGATCAACGCCCGCGCGCCCACCCGGGGGAGCAAGAGGCTCGCGACCTGAGCGGTGATGATGATGGTCGCGCTCAGTGGCAGGAACGCGAAGCCGGCCACGATGGCGCTGAAACCGAGGATGTTCTGCACGAACTGCGTGAGGAAGAAGAACAGTGGCAGCAGTGCTGCGCCCATGCCGAGCATGATCAGGTAGCTTCCCCACCGGCTGCGCCGGTTGAACAGGCGCAACGGCATCAGCGGCTGGCGGCTTCGGGCCTCTATGGCCAGGAACGCCCCGAGCAGGGCGGCAGCCAGCACGAAGGAGACGACGGTAGCCGTGTTACTCCAGCCATCGGAGGCGGCGTGGATGAACCCAAACGTCAGGAGTCCCACGCCCGCGGTCCCCGTGAAGGCCCCAGGGAGGTCGAAGCGCCCGCTCATCCGGTCTGCCCGGGGGAGCACGTAGACCGCGGCCACGGCCAGCAGGATCCCGATAGGAACGTTGACGAAGAAGACCCACCTCCAGGAGAGCGCGTCGGTGAGCACCCCGCCGAGCAGCAGACCGATCGCCGAGCCCGCCCCGGCCACGGCCGCCCAGACCCCGAACGCGCGGTTGCGAGCGGGGCCCTCTGGAAAGGTGGTGCTCACCAGAGCGAGTGCTGTCGGCGAGGCGATGGCCGCCCCGACCCCCTGGAGCGCCCGCGCGGCGATCAGCCAGGCCTCACTGGTGGCGAAACCGCCCAACAGGCTGGATCCGGTGAAAAGCAGTATGCCCACGATGAACATGCGGCGCCGGCCGAGTATGTCCCCCGCCCGGCCGCCTAACAGCAGCAGTCCGCCGAAGGCCAGCGCGTAAGCGTCGAGGACCCAGGCCAGACCGGTCCGCGAGAAGTCCAACGCCGTCAGGATGTGCGGCAGTGCGATGTTGACGATAGTGATGTCCAGCACCACCATGAGTTGTGCTCCGGCGATGACCGCCAAGGCCAGGCCGGGGTGATCGACGCGCGCCGTCGGCCGGGCGGCCAGAGATGATGCTGGTGTCGGTAGAGTGGCCATGTTGACCCCCTCGAGGACGCGTTCGGCAGTGGTCACATCGCTGCCTATTCGGAAGTTGGTACCCATAGTGAAGCATAGCAAACGCATCAGCCGAGGGACAGTCGACGATGCTCCTTCGGGGATTGGCGGCTTCCTATAAGTGCGTGCCCGAGAAGGGAGCAGGCCGGACGGCGAAGAGGGCGTCTGAGCGGGCGACGGCGCCGGGAGCGCGCTCCGTCACCAAGCCGGCCTCCGCCAAGCGGGCGAACGAGACGCCGCCAAGCAGGACGGAACCAAGCGCCGCCACCCCCAAGTACCGGGATGGTTGC
>CAWCLH010000014.1:0-74324 GCA_963796315.1 uncultured Actinomycetota bacterium | reverse complement strand
GGACGCTACCTGCCTCCCGGCCAAGGTGTTAGGGTCGGCGACGGGGCGTCTCGGAGCAGTATCAGCTAAGCGGCTGTCCAGTTTCGCCCGGCCATTTGTGTCGCCGATCTCTCGAACGTCCACCCCGCGTACCGAGTGTCGCAACCGCCCACGTGACGAAGAACCCGCCCGTCAATCGGAAGCCGGGACCTCGTCCAAGCGGGATGCGCGCCTCGGCCCACCACTCGGGAGGCGCCAGCGACATCGGCGTGAACGGCACGCGCTGCGTGCCCGGGATCGGCGGCAGCTGGTCCATCACCTGCGCCTGGCGAGCGACCACGGCTTCCTTCGTCACGTTGAACACCGTCAGGTCCTGGGTCTGGACGACGGGGCCGTCGTAGACCGGCGCGCAGCTCCGCGAAGATCATCGGGATGACCTGCGGCGAGAGCAGCGTGTGCCAGAGGCCGGCCATGCGCGGCTTCACGAGGCCGAACACCTTGCCGGCGGCGGTCGGCGAGGTGTGGGCGGCGTTGAGCGCGATCGTCGCCCGCTCGATGGAGAGGCCCGACGCGGCCGCGAGCGCCGCGGCGGGCGGGAAGCACTCGTGGATGAGCAGGTCGACACCGCCCTCGCTGGCGCGCACCAGCGGCCAGCCCGCGCAGGTGTCGCCCGAGTAGACGAAGGACAGGCCGGCGAAGTCGAGGCGGTAGCCCGACGCTGCCGCTCGGGCGTGGACGACCGGGAACGACGTCACCGTGACGCCGTTCTGCTCGTAGACGACCGCCGTCTGGCTGAAGTCGAACTCGGTCACCTCGATCGCTCATGCTGTCCGGGTTGATCGGCGCCGCGCCCGGCCGCGGTGTCCCAGGCGAGCGCCTCCTCGGATCCCCTCGACGAAGTGCCGCGTCCCCAGACGAGGCTCGGTGCCGCTGGGGCCCCAGACGCTGACGGGCCCGTCGGCCCGGCCCACCTTCGAGTAGCTGCCGGAGAGGGTGATCAGGTCGGCCGTGTGGTCGGCGTGCAGGTGGCGTGAAGAACACCTTGTCGAGCAGGTTGACCGGCAGCTTCAGGCTCGCGTAGTTGGCGAGCGAGCCGGTCCGCCGAGGTCGAAGACCAGCAGGTCGCGCTCGGGGTTGCCGACCTCGACCAGGATGCTGGCCGAGGCCTGGGCGCGCGTCGCCCAGGGATTGCCGCTGCCGAGCACCGTCACGCGCAGCTCGCCGTCCTCGAGCGCCTCCTCGCCTGGGACGAACGTCTCGGCGTACTCTCGCCGCGGCGTGCCGACGACGGGCGTCAGGGTGATCGCCTTCGTTCCGCCGGCGAACGTCGGCAGGGGCAGAGGCACTGAATCGCTGCTGGTCATCTCGGATTCCTCCCGCTCACAGGTAGTGTCCCCAGTCGCCCCGTCTCGACGACCTCGCCCACCGCGGGCGCCCTGTCACCCATTCTCGAGCACCCCCACCGAAATGACGGTGGCGTTAAGCCCGAACAGCGCGTCCAGGAGCCCGGCCAGTGCTGCTTGGTCCTCGATCATGACGCGGATCACGGTCACTCTCTCTCCGTCCACGTCGGCGATAGTCATAGCCATGCTGTCCATCAGGGAGCACCAGCTCTCGGGGAGGATCCCCCGGACACGCACTTCGTAGAGTGTGGGTTCGACTGGAGCGCCGTGGACGTCTAGAGGTGCCATTGCTCTCTCCCGGTCGCCCGTCCCTTCGTAAGTGACAGTAGCGGGCGCAAGGGAAGCGGGACAGCACCAGAAGGGCGCACATATGGGCCACTGGCCTACGAGGGTCGAAGTGCGGGGGCCCGCGGGCCATCAGGCGAAGAACGCTAGTGCGGCGGCGGGAGCAGACCTAACTGGCGAGCCTTGGCCACCGCCTCGCGGCGCCCGCCCGCCCCGAGCTTGCTGTAGATGCTGAGGCAGTGGCGCTTCACGGTGGACGGGGCGATGAACAACTGCTGAGCGATCTCTTTGTTGCTCAGCCGTTGCTCGAGAAGCTCCAGCACTTCCCGCTCGCGCCGGGTCAGGAGGCACTCGGCGAGGTACGCCTGGTCCACGACCTCGGACCGGGCGGCGGAGCCGTGCCCAGCGGAGACCCGTTCGTCCGAGAACGTGGCCAGCACCTCCTCCAAGAATGGTTCGCCACCTCCCCGGATTCGGACCCCTTGGAGCAGCGGGGCGAGCGCAGGGCCCATCTCGGAGAACAGGCGGATGAGCTTCCCTGGCCGGGCAAGGGCCACCGCTGAGGCCAGAGAGGCCAAGGCGTCCGCCCGACGGTCCCGCCTGTCGAACAGGAGTGCGCGCAAGGCCAGACATTGGACCGACCGGAAGACGTTGCCGTTCGCTTCCGCGGACGCCAGCAGATCCGCCAAGGTCTTTTCGCACTGCTCGAGATAGCCCCGGTCGCCTTCGGCGAGCAGCACCGCCACTGCGCTGAGTGGACTGAACTCGTAGCAGACGTGGAGCGGCACGGGCATCTGGCCGGCGGGAGGGAGCATGCCCCGCGCGAACAGAGCCTCGTCGGTGGGCCTGCCGGCGACTGCAGCCAGCCTGACCCGCAACATGCGCACCTCGCTCCTCAGGGGAAGGTCAAACGCAGAGACAAACGCAGCGCACTCATCCATGATCTGAAGCGCCTCATCGGACCTGCCCTGTCCGATGCATATCCAGGCTCGTCCATAGAAGGACTGCTTGGCGGAGAGGACGTGGGACGCGTGGGGCACGATTGCGCCGAACTCGCTCTCGGCGGAATCGAGCTCGTTGCGCAGATACGCAGCTAGGCCCAGGAAGTAGCGGCCAAACCCCTCGCTCTCGGGCAATCCGTACTCGCTCCCCCGCTGAAGCAGGTCTCGCCCCACCTGACTCGCGTAGTCGACCTCCCCGGTCATGAATGCGAGCAGGCCGAGGCCGATCATGGCTCGGGGGTGGATACCTCTGCCGTAGTCACCGTAGGAGCCTTCCCGCAGGATCTCGAAAGCAGCCTCGCGCTCGCCGACGAGGTGAAGTCCGCCACCCTGGAAGACGAGGGCGGTGGCGCGGCCCTGACGATGGTCGGCGGGCAGCAATGCCAGGGCGCGACGGGACTCGGTGACCGCGAGCTCTCCATCTGCGTTCCAGTAGGCCAGCTCTGCCCGCATCGCCGCGATCTCTCCCCGGTAGGCGGCCTCCTGGCCGACCGGGCCGTCCCCGCTGTCCAGCAACTCTTCGGCTCGCTGGAGGTGCCGGCCGAGAGCAGACCAGTCTGCCCGTTGGTGCGCCGACCACGCGTGGATCAGTACCAGCCCGGGCCGCTGGTCGACGGCCCCCGGATCGAGACGGCGCACCCAGCGGTCCAACGCCCGCCAGCGCTCGTCGTCGAGAGCCTGCTGCCGGGCATCCTCGATCAGGTCGGCGGCAAGATCGGGCCGCCGTCCCAGCAGGAACTGGTGGAGCGCTGCGTCGACGAACCCCTGGGAGCCCAGCCAGTCGGCTGCCCGAAGGCGCAGGGCCTCCACGTCCTCCTGCGTGTGCGTGGTGGTCAGTCGGTGGAACAGCAGTTCGCGGAACAGGTGGTGGTATCGGAACCACTCCCGATGGTCGTCGAGCGCGACCACGAACAGGCTTGACTCGTGCAGCCATTGGAGCAATGGCCGCCCCTCGATCGTTTCAACCGGCTCGTTCCCCACAACCGCCCCACAGAGTGGCGCGCAGAGCTGGTCGAGGAGCGAGGTGCGCATCAAGTATCGCTCCACTGCGGGGTCGAGCTGCGCGAGCAGTTCCTCGATCAGATAGTCGGCCACAAGCACGTCGCTGCCCGCGAACTCCCGAATCCGCCGGTCGATGTCCTCCCGTCCCCGGAGCGAAAGGGCGGCCAGGTGGATGCCGGCGATCCATCCCTCGGTCCGGTCGACCAGGCGCGTGAGCTGGTCCGGAGTAAGGCGCCGGCGGGTCACCCGCTCCACGTGCTCGCGGGCCTCGTCGGGACTGAACCGCAGGTCGGCGGTACGTACCTCCCGCAGCAGACCCCTTCCCCGGAGCGCCCCCCAGGGATAACAGGGGGTCGGCCCGACAGGCGAGCACCAGGTGCATCGATGGAAGAGGTTGGCTGACGAGCCGGCGGAGCACCTCGAGCACCCCGGCGTCCTTGACATGGTCGAACTCGTCGAGCACCAAGATGAACTCGCCCAGGTCGTCCAGGTCGTTGGCCAACTCGAGCCCAAGCAGGTCGAGCGGCGGGAGTGCGGCTCGGGAGAGCAGATTTCGCGTGGCCGGGCACGCGCTGGGAAACACTCGAGAGGCAGCTGCGATCAGGTCCTCGAAGAAGAGACCGAGATCGTTGTCGCTCTCGCTCAGCGTGACCCATGCCACGGGGATGTCCTGGCGGTCCACCCACTGCGCCAGCAATGTGGTCTTGCCATAGCCGGCGGGGGCGGCGACCAGCGTGATCTGGTCGGCCAGCGCGGAGTCGAGCTGGTGAAGAAGTCGTGGGCGCTCTAGGCGGTCCGGTCCAACGCGAGGCGCACGTAGCTTCGGTCGGAGGGGAGGTGTGGACCGGCTCACGCTTGCGCGTCCTGAACACCCGCAGTCCGCCGAACCCCCCGACCAGTTGGCTGCAGCGTCACCATGGGGACAGAGTACGGACCTTGGGGCCCACTGACAAGCTGAACAACGCGCCAGTAGAGGCATTCTAGAGTCGACGGGAACGCGCCCGGAAGGATTCGAACCTTCGACTTGGGACAGAGACCTGCAGCGGCCGCCACATTGCTCCACCCCTTGCACCCAGCTCGCCCCGCTCACATACTAGACCCCCAGCGTCGCGCTGGCCATCCCGACGTGAACACACCCCCAGCGCAGGGTCGATCTCAGTGCAAGAGTGCCCGAAGACCGAGTGGACGGCAACAATGACGGCAACACGCCTCTAGACCGCCAATCTGAGCCGGCCTCAGAACGCAAAAAAGGCCCTCCAAAGAGGGCCTTTTTGCGAGGTAGCGGGGGCAGGATTTGAACCTGCGACCTTCGGGTTATGAGCCCGACGAGCTACCGGACTGCTCCACCCCGCGCCGTGCGGAGGATTATACCACGCCTCCCGCTTCCTCCAACCTCCACCCATCGGCCGATCCCCGCGCCACTGGATACCTGCTTTCCTGAGAGCTGAAGAAGGACGTGAACGCGTCCATGGTGGCGGCTCGTACCCCGGACTCCTCAAGGAACGTTGAACCGGACCGATAGACCAAGAGAGGTCGTCGCGCGTTCACGGCGCGCGTTGCTGTGGAAGGAGCGTATCGCTGGTGCACAGAGGCGGGAAGCAGTGTCCTGCTGCCGGACGGGGCGGTCGCCGCTTTGCGGCTCCGTTCATCGTCCTTCTCGCGCTGACGCTGATCCAACTGCTCGCAGCGGCTCCCCCGGCACCGGCCACCCCGTCGTCGACCGGCTCGTTGGTGCTGAAGGGCCAGGTCAAGGCGCAGGTCGAGGGTCTGCAGGGACAGGCAGCCGCCGTCCAGGCCGACATCGACCGGATGGACGACGAACTGGAACGCCTGACCGAGCGCTACAACCAGCTCACCGTCGAACTGGACGACACGAACAGCGACCTGGTCAAGCTTCGCAGCCGGCTGCGGGCCACGCGCACCGTCTACGACGACCGCCGCCAGCGGCTGAACGATCGGGTCACCGCCACCTACAAGGCAGGACACGACAACCTCTTCGAGATCCTGCTCCTGACGCGCGACCTCAACGACTTCCTTAAGCGTCTGGTGCTGATCGCCAAGATCACCTCCTCCGACCAGCGCCTGGTGGAGGGCTACCAGACGGTGGCGAGCGACATGGGCGGCCTCGAGCGGCAGATCATGGACCGCAAGAGCGAGGCGATGCGCCTGGAGAAGGCGATCGAAGGGCAGCAGACAGCCATCCAGGCGAAGCTCGGGGAGCGCAAGAGCCGCCTGGCCGGGGTCAACCAGCAGATCGCCCAGGTCCTCGAGCAGGAGCGGCGCAGGCAGGAGGAGGAGCGGCGGCGCCTGGAAGCAGAACTGCGTGCCCGGCTTGCAGGTCGAGGCGGCGGCGCGGGCGGCGATGGCCGGCCGGGGCACCATCGAGGGGGTCATCCCGGCGGACACGGACCCCGTTCTGAAGCAGGTGGTGGAGACGGCCGCGGCCTACCTGGGTGTCCCCTACGTGTGGGGAGGCGAGGTGCCCAGCCGCGGTCTGGACTGCTCGGGCCTGGTGCTCTACGTCTTCCGCCAGCACGGGATCGAGCTGCCTCACTACTCGGGCTACCAAGTCCAGCTGGGTCTGCCCGTCGAGCTTGCGCAAGCGCGGCCCGGTGACTTGATCGGCTTCGGGAACCCCACCCACCACGTCGCCATCTACATCGGCGGGGGCAAGATCATCGAGGCCCCGCGTACCGGCGACGTAGTCAAGATCACCCCGCTCTCGCGGAAGAGCGCGCCCACCTCGGTCCGTCGGTTCCCCTTCTACCCGCGCCAGGGCCCGCCGCTCGCCGAATAGCCCCTCCCGGCGCGGCTGCGCGCCCGTGGGCGCGCAGCCGCGGTTTCCTCTACAATGCTGTGCTATGACCATCGTGATGCTCGTCATGATCGCTCTGGCCGTCGTGGTCGCCGCGGTCGCCCTCGTGTACGTGGCCCTCACCGGCCGCCGCCTCTACAGGGCGGTGCGGGAGACCCAGGCCGCCATCCAACCTAGCCTGGACTACATCCTGGAACAGCAGCAGAAGGCGCTGGATACGATGGAGCGCATCCAGCGCCGACAGATGGAGATCGAACAGAACAGCGACGTTCTCGCCCGCGCCGGCGAGAACGTCGCTTACCTGACCGGGGAACTCACCGAAGCGGTGAAGGGGCCGATCGGCCGACCCACCCCCCTGGTCCCGTACTACCTGTCGACTAGACGGACTCGACCGCCACAACCTCCGGAACCGACTCCTTGAGGATCCGCTCTACGCCCATCTTCAGCGTCATCTGAGACATCGGGCAGCCGCCGCATGCGCCGGTCAGGCGTACGGTGACCACGCCGCTTCCTTCATCCACCCCAACGAGCTCGATGTCGCCGCCGTCGTTCTGCAGTGCCGGCCGGATGAACTCGAGCGCCTCTTCGACCTTCTCCTTCACGGTCCCTCCTTGACCCACCGCTCAAGGGTGGTGGTCGTCGGCGCGCCCGGTAGGGAACAACGGAACGGCCGAATGCTTATAGGCTTGGTCCTATTTTCGCACACCCTGCGACACCCGCCAATTGTGCGCGGCGAGTGGCGCAAAATTCAGAGCCCCTCTACGGCTCGCGTCGTCGACATCGGGACAAAGGCGAGGACTTCTCTCAGCTTTCCCGGCGGACCAGGGTGGCTACACCTTGGCCGCCGCCGATGCAGAGCGTGGCCAGCCCCAACTCGCCGCCCTCCTGGCGGAGGGCATGCAGCAGCGTGACCAGGATCCGGGCTCCGGAGGCGCCGATGGGGTGACCGATGGCGATGGCGCCACCGTGGATGTTGGTCTTTTCCGGGTCCAGGCCGAGCTCCTGTCCGACGGCGAGGACCTGGGAGGCGAAGGCCTCGTTCGCCTCGACCAGGTCTATCTGGTCCAGTGTCATGCCCGCCTTGTCCAGGACCTTCTTGGTGGCGTAGAAGGGGCCCATGCCCATGTAGGCCGGGTCCAGCGCGGCCGACGCCTGAGCGACGATGGAAGCGAACGGAGTGAGACCCCGTCGCTCGGCGAACTCCCGTGAGGTCACCACGAAGGCCGCGGCCGCGTCGTTGATGCCGGAGGCGTTACCGGCGGTGACGGTGCCGTCCTTCTTGAAGGCCGGCCGCAGGGCGGCGAGGGCTTCGGCGGTCGTCTCCGGACGGGGATGCTCGTCCGTGTCGACGATGGTGGGGTCGCCCTTGCGCTGGGGGATCTCCACGGGGACGATCTCGTCCTTGAACTTGCCGCCGGCGATGGCGGCCCCGGCCCGCCGCTGGCTCTCGGCGGAGAAGGCGTCCTGCATCTCCCGGGTGATGCCGTACTTCTCGGCCACGTTCTCGGCGGTGATACCCATGTGCACGTCCGTCATGGCGCACCAGAGGCCGTCCTTGATCATGGAGTCGACCAGGGTGCCGTCCCCCATGCGGTAGCCCTGGCGGGCCTTGGGGAGCAGGTAGGGAGCCTGACTCATGCTCTCCATGCCGCCGGCCACGATCACGTCGGCGTCGCCGTTGGCGATGGCCTGGGTCGCGAGGTTGACGGCCTTCAGCCCGGAGCCGCACACCTTGTTGATGGTGAGCGCCGGAGTCTCCTGGGGCAGACCGGCCTGAAGGACGGCCTGGCGGGCGGGGTTCTGACCGAGACCGGCCTGGAGCACGTTCCCGAGGATGACCTCGTCGATCTCGTTGCCCTCGACGCCGGCGCGCCGCAGGGATTCGTTGATGACCAATGCCCCCATCGTGGTCGCGGGCACGCTGGCCAGGGCGCCGAGAAAGCGGCCGACGGGGGTGCGGCAGGCACTCAGGATGACGACGTCACGCGACAAGGGGAGCCTCCTCCAGAGGATGGGCCGCGGTACGACCCAAGGATAGTGCAGACGTAGGCCGTCATCGTACCAGCCCAGCGGCGCAAAACGCTACCGAGATTGGTTGGTCGGTCAGCCGAAAGTCCGGCCAGCGGCGGTCGGCCGACACCGCCGCGCGGATCCCGGTCAGTTCAGGTGCTCGACGTCCCCGGTGACGAAGTAGCGCATGCGCTCGGCCATGTTGACGGCGTGATCGGCGATCCGCTCGAAGTAGCGTCCCACCAAGACCAGCTGGATAGCCTGCTCGAACGACGTCTCCTGCTGGGCCTCGAAGACGGCGGCCACCAGGCGCCGGTAGAGCTCGTCGATCTCGTCGTCCATGCCCTCCAGCTCGGCCGCCAGGGCCACGTCCTTGTCCGCCCAGCAGTCGATGGCCCGACCCAGCAGCCGCTGCGCGGCGGTGCCCAGCTGGTAGAGCAGGGTGCTGACATCCCGGATGGCTACCACCTCTCGGAAGGTCTCCACCCGCCCGGCCACGTTGTGGGCCAGGTCGCCCACCCGCTCCAGATCGACGATCACGCGGAGGATGGCGACCACCAGACGGAGGTCGGCGGCCACCGGCTGTTGCTGGGCCAAGATGGCCAGCGCGCGTTGCTCCATATCGACGAAAGCCTCGTCGATGGCGTCGTCGCCGGCCCGGACCCGCTCCGCCCGCTCCACGTCGCCCTCGGTCAGAGCCAGGGTGACCTGCTCCACCGCGGTCTCGGCCAGCGCCGCCATGCGCAGCACGTCCTGGTCGAGGCGTTCGAGCTCCCGGTGGAAGGTCTTGCGGATCTGCGACTCCTCCATGCTCTCTCCTATCCGAAGCGGCCGGACACGTAGTCCTCGGTCCGCCGGTCCCGGGGGTTCGTGAAGATCTGACCGGTCTCGCCGTACTCCACCAGGACGCCCCAGCGGTGCGCGGTGGCCTCGTCCACCTCGGTGTAGAGGAAGGCGGTCCGGTCGCTCACCCGCGCGGCCTGCTGCATGTTGTGGGTGACGATGACGATAGAGTAATCCTCTTTGAGCTCCTGCATCAGGTCCTCGATCCGCATGGTGGCGATCGGATCCAAGGCGGAGGCGGGCTCGTCCATCAGGATGACGTCCGGCTCGACGGCGATGGCCCGGGCGATGCAGAGCCGCTGCTGCTGCCCTCCCGAAAGGGCGAGCGCGCTCCTCTTGAGGTTGCTCTTGACCTCGTCCCAGAGGGCGGCTCGGCGCAGGGAGCGCTCCACCAACTCGTCCAGGTCGCCCTTGTAGCGGTTGATGCGGGCGCCGAAGGCGACGTTGTCGTAGATGGACTTGGGGAAGGGATTGGGGCGTTGGAAGACCATGCCGATGTGCCGGCGGACCACCACCGGGTCGACGGCCGGCCCGTAGATGTCCTCCCCGTGGTAGAGCACGTCGCCGGTCACCCGGGCGCCGGGTACCAGGTCGTTCATGCGGTTCAGGCAGCGGATCAGCGTGCTCTTGCCGCAGCCCGACGGGCCGATGATGGCGGTCACCTCTCGCGCGTGGATGTCGAGGGTGACATCGCGCAGCGCGTCGACCCCGCCGTAGCTGACGAAGAGGCCCCGAAGAGAGAACACCACCTCGCTCTCGAGCGCCCGGCGCCGCTCGGCCACGGCGGGCCAGCGGGGCTGCACCTCGTTCCTGGCGCCCTCCCTCTGCGGGCTGCGGTCCGGCTCCATGATGGCGTCCTCCGGTGTCATATCCTGCTCCTCGAGGCCACCACCCGGGCGACCAGCGTGAAGATGAGTACGATGGCGATCAGCTCGAGCGCGCCCGCCCAGGCCCGCTGCTGGCCGGCGGCGAACGGGGTGCTCGCCCCGGCGAAGATCTGCAGGGGGAGCGCGGCGATGGGCGCGTCCACCAACTTGGTGACGATCGCCTGGGCCCCGAGCACGGTCAGGATGAGAGGCGCCGTCTCCCCCGCTGCCCGGGCGACGGCCAGCATGACGCCGGTCACAAGTCCGGGAGCCGCGCTCGGCAGCACCACCTTCAGGGTCGTCTGCCACTTCGAGGCGCCTAGGGCGTGGCTGGCGTTCCGCAGGTCCGGTGACACCAGCTTCAGCATCTCCTCAGACGAACGGACGATGATGGGCAGCTCGATGATGGCGAGGGCGGCCGCCCCCATCAGGGCTCCGAAACCGAAGGGGATCACCAGGGCGGAGTAGATGAAGAGCCCCACGAAGACGGAGGGCACGCCGGTCATGACGTCCGAGAAGAAGCGGATGACCTGAGCGGCCGCGTTCCGCTTGCCGTACTCGGCCAGGTAGATGGACGCCAACACCCCGAGAGGGGCGGCCACCGCGGTAGCGAGGCCCACCATGATGGCGGTCCCGATCAGTCCGTTGACGAAGCCGCCGCCCGTCCGCCGGTAGCTGTAGGGGGGCGGCTTGGTCAAGAACTCCCAGCTCATCGCGCCGGCGCCCAACCTGACCACGTAGTAGAGGATCAGCGCCACGAACGCGAGGCTCAGACCGACGGCCAGGGCCATGCCGGTCACCGCCGCCCGGTTGCTCCACCGGCGGCGGGCGGCGATCCGCTGACCGGCCAGTGTCTCGCGGGTGGACGTCCCCGGCCCCCCGGGCGGCCGGGCACCGGCGCGCGACCGGCGCGAGGGCGTCCCTCATCGCTCCACCAGTCGCCAGACCAGGACCCGGGCGCTCATGTTGATCACGATCGTGATGGCGAAGAGCACCACACCGATGGCGACCAACGCCCGGATGTGGTCGCTGGTGGCCTCCTGGAACTGGTTGGCGATGACGGCCGCCATCGAGTAACCCGGCTGCAGGATCGACGCCGAGACCTCGGCCCGGGACCCCACCAGCAAGGCGACCGCGATGGTCTCGCCGAAGGCCCGCCCCATGCCCAGCATGATCGCGCCCACCAGGCCGGCGCGCCCGCGCGGCAGCACCGCCCCGCGGATCATCTCCCAACGGGTGGCCCCCAACCCGTACGCGGCGTACCGGTCCTCCACCGGCACGGCCGCGAACACCTCGCCGGCCGAGGGAGCTGACGATGGGCACGATCATGATGGCCAAGACCACGCCCGCCCCGAAATAGGACAGACCGGAGACGGGCCCGCGAAAGAGTGGGATGAACCCCAGGTAGCGGTTGAGGAAGTCCGCCGCCGGCTGCAGGAAATGGGGCAGGAGGAAGAGGATGCCCCACAGGCCGTAGACCACGCTGGGCACCGCGGCCAGCAGGTCCACCACGTAGCCCAGGGGACCGCGCACCCGCGGCGGAGCGATCTCGCTGAGGAAGAGAGCCACCCCGATGCTGAGCGGCACCCCGATGACGAGCGCGACGGCCGAGGTGACCAGGGTGCCGTAGATGAAGGAGAGGGCCCCGAAGTGGCCGGCCGACGGCTGCCAGTCCTGGCTGGTCAGGAAGGAGAGACCCTGCTTGGCGAAGATGGGCAGCGCCGTTCGCGTGGTCGACAGCGACCATGCCCGCCAGGATCACCAGCACCAGGAGACCGGCGACGAGCGTCAGGGCCAGGAACGCGGAGTCGGCCAATCGGCCGACTCCGCGGGTGCTGGTCAGGCTGACGGGGCGGGCATCCCGTCCGGGTGGGCTAGTGGATCGCATTCGCCTTCTCGAGTGCGAGCCGCTTCAGGCCCTCGGGCAGGGGTGCGTAGTTGAGCTCCTTGGCGAGGGAGGCGCCCTGGTTGAGGTCCCACTCGATCCAGGCCTTGAGGGCGGACGCCTTGGCCGGGTCCTTCATGGCGTCCCAGGCCAGGATCCAGGTGGCACCGACGATGGGATACGCCTGCGGCGCCGGCACTGTCGATCAGGCTGAAGCGCAGATCGGCGGGGAAGGTGACGCCCTCGGCGGCGGCGCTGGTGGAGGCGAGAGACGGCGTGACCATCGTGCCCGCCTTGTTCCTGAGCTGGGCCACCGGCAGCTGGGACTCAGCGGCGTAGCTCAGCTCCACGTAGCCCATGCTGCCCGGCTGCTGCTGGACCACGGCGGCCACGCCCTTGTTGCCCTGACCACCCACGCCCACCGGCCACTTGACCTCTTTGCCCGACCCGACCGTGCCCTTCCACTCCGGCGAGACGGCAGCGAGGTAGGAGGTGAAGATGTTGGTGGTCCCCGAGCTGTCCGAGCGATGGACCACCTGGATGGCCTTGTCCGGCAGCGTGACCCCCGGGTTCAGAGCGGCGAGCTTGGGGTCGTTCCACTTGGCGATGCTGCCCAGGAAGATGCCGCTCACGGTGTCCGCGTCGAGCTTGAGCTCCTTGACGTCCGCGAGGTTGTACGCGAGCGTCACCGCGCCGAACACCGTGGGGATGTGGAGCACCTTGGCGCCGCCCTGTTGTCTCCGCCGTGGCGATCTCTTGATCCGTCATGGGCG
The DNA here is from genome assembly GCA_963796315.1 of uncultured Actinomycetota bacterium. Classification (GTDB taxonomy): domain Bacteria; phylum Actinomycetota; class Thermoleophilia; order RBG-16-64-13; family RBG-16-64-13; genus CAWCLH01. The sequence goes on along the minus strand of CAWCLH010000014.1, from coordinate 61,462 downwards.
CGTCGCTGGCTCCGAAGTCCACCGTACCCTGGGTGAACTGCTGGATCCCGCCCCCCGACCCGATGGCCTGGTAGTTGATCTTGACACCCGGTTGAGCCTGTTGAAACTCGCCGATCCACTCCAGGTAGAGCGGACCGGGGAAGGTGGCGCCCGCTCCGTCCAAGTTCGCGGTCAGGTTGCCGGTGCTTCCGCCCGCGGTCGTGCCGGTCTGATCGCCGCCGGCGCTGGGGAGGTCGCCCGAGCCGCCTCCGCAGCCGAGCGCGGCGAGTGCGATCAGCCCGACCAGGCCGGCGAGCCCCACGCGGTACCAAGAGCGTCGCTTCATGCAGTCTTCTCTCTCTTCTCTCGTTGGTAGACTCTGGGGCGAGACTAGCAGCGGGTGCGGCCGCCAAGGTTAACGCCAGGTTACCGACCGGTTACTTCTTCGGCGACTGCGCGCGATTCCAGGAGCGACCGTGGGACGGAGCACTCAGAGGACCGACGAGGCGGGCGGCGACGAGCGGCGAACCATCCTCGTGGTGGAAGACGACGCCACCATCTCCGACCTGCTCGCCTACAACCTCCGCCGCGCCGGCTACCAGGTGCGCCAGGCGTGGAACGGTCGCGCCGGCGTCGACGAGGCCCTCGACGACCAGGTCGACCTGGTGCTGATCGACCTCATGCTCCCGGGCATCGACGGGCTCGCCGCCAGCCGGCAGATCCGGGACGCCCGGCCGGATCTTCCCCTGATCATGCTCACCGCCCGCTCCGAGCGCGAGACCGTCCTGGAGGGCTTCCAGTCCGGAGCCGACGACTACGTCACCAAGCCGTTCGATATGGACGTGCTGCTGGCCCGCATCGCCGCCCGGCTTCGCCGGATGGCTGTTTCCACCATCGACGGACCGCGTCCCCAACTCCGCCGCGTGGGCGACCTCGAACTCGATGACGATGCCCGTACCGTCCGTTCGCTCCGAGGCTCGGTCGCCGCTGAAGCCGAAGGAGTACGGCCTGCTCGACCTCCTCTTCTCCGCCCCGGGACACCTTTTCGCCCGCGAGGAGATCGTGGAGCGGGTCTGGAGGCAGCGCTACCTTCCCGGTTCCCGCTCCCTGGACGTGCACATCAGGCGGCTCCGCGAGAAGCTCGACCCCATCACCGACGAGGTCCGCATCGAGACCATACGCGGAGCCGGCTATCGGCTCGTACCCGGCGCGGGGAGCGAGGCCGGGTCGTGAGCCGCATTCGGTGGCGCCTGCTTGCCTCGTTCGCCGTCCTGACGCTCGTGGTCGCACTGATCCCCGCTCTCGTCACGGGGATATTCCTTCGTCATCGCGCCCTGAACAACCTCGAGACCGACCTGGCCCAGGAGGCCCGCGGCCTCGCCGTCTCTCTGCGCGCCGACCAGGAGGCGTTGGGCACGGCCGGTTTCGCCGCGCCGGGCACGCCCGCCGGACGGCGGCTCCAGGACGTGGTCCGCCGGACGGGCCGGGCCGCCGACGTCCGGATCACCTTGGTGGACACGGAGGGCCGGGTCCTGGCGGATTCCGAGCACGACCCGGTGACCATGGCCAACCACCGGGACCGCCCCGAGGTGGCGGTGGCGCTGGCGGGCGGAGTGGGCCGTTCGCGCCGCGCCTCGGCGACCCTGTCCACCACGCTCCTCTACGTGGCCGTCCCGCTCGACCCGGGGAAGACCGGTGCCGGGGCCATCCGCCTGGCCGTCCCCACCTCGCGCGTGGAGGACCTGCTCAGCCGGACCGGATGGGTCCCCCTGCTGGTCGCCTTGGCCGCCCTTCTTCCGGTCCTGCTGCTGACCTACTTGGTGGCCCGTTCGATCACCGACCCGATCGAACGGCTCAGGACCATGGCCTGCAGCGTGGCGGCCGGAGACCTTTCCTATCGAGTGGGGACCCTGCGCCGGGACGAGTTGGGGGAGCTGGGCGGCGCGCTGAACGAGATGGCGCAGTCACTCCAGGAACAGGTGCGGGAGGTAGCCGATGCCCGCGACGAGACCGAGGCCATCATCTCCTCGATGCAGGATGGGGTCCTGGTCGTTGACCGAGCGGGCACGGTGCTCCGCGCCAACCGCGCAGTCGCGGACCTGCTGGACTCTCCAGGCCCGTTGACCGGCAGCAGACTGCTTCACGTAGCGCGCACGTTCGCGGCGTCCCCCGTCGTCCAGCGGGCCCTCCAGGCGACGGAGGCGACCGCAGGCGAGGTGGAAGGCCCTGGAGGCCGGATCTTCAGCGTGGAGGCAATGCCGCTGACCGGCGAGCGCGGCGACGAGGGAGACCTCGGTGCTCCCGGCCGCTTTCCCGGGCCCCGCGACGGCGGCTCTGTCCTCCTGCTGGTGCGCGACGAGACGGCGCGGCGACGGGTGGAGCGGATGCGCCGCGACTTCGTGGCCAACGTCTCCCACGAGTTGAAGACCCCCCTCGCCCGCCTCTCGCTGCTGGCCTCCACCCTTCGTCACGCCATCGACGAAGATCCTGGACAGGCTCGGGGCTTCAGCGCGACGTTGGAGGGCGAGGTGAAGGGGCTCTCCGCCCTGGTGGACGACCTCCTGACCCTCTCCCGCATGGAAGAGCAGCAACGGCCGGCTCCCGACCCGACCGAGTTGGTCGATCTGAGCGACCTCGCGACCGACGTGGCCGGGTCGCTGCCGGCGCCCGCGTCAGAGTCCGCGCCGACCATCGAGCTGGACGTCCCAGGCCCAGCGCCGGTCCGGGGCGATCGGTTGCTGCTGGAGACGCTGCTGCGCAACCTGGTGGACAACGCCGTCCGCTACAACCGCCCCGGCGGCCACGTCTGGGTCACGGTGACTCCGGGGACTCCGGCGACTCCGGGCCTTGCCCCCGAAGAGGCCGCCCGGCAGCCGGGTGGAGTGACGCTGACCGTGGCCGACGACGGGGTGGGCATCCCCCGAGAGCACCAGGCCCGGGTCTTCGAGCGGTTCTACCGCGTCGATCCGGCCCGGACCTCAGGCGGCACGGGTCTCGGGTTGAGCATCGTGCGGCACGTCGCCGAGCGCCACGGCGCGACCGTGACGCTGACCAGCCGGGTGGGCCAAGGCTCCACCTTCACGGTCCAGTTCCCGCCCACGTCGTCGGGACCACGGGAGCCTGCGTCGCGCCGCTAGGCACCCGTGCCGGACGAGCAGGCGGGCCAGGGCGGACCGCCTCGAAAGCGATCCGCCTGCCGCCCTCTTACCGGCGCTCTCGGTCACGGCCCGGCCATGGCCGTGGAGATGGGTATGCCGCTGCGGCCGAGCAGGTCGACGATCTCCGGTGTCTTGGGCCAGTACTCCTGGTCTCGCTCACGTCCCACGTCCGCGCCCACCGGTACGAAGACGGTCGTCATCCGCAGCTCGCCGTCCACCTCGTCGGCCATCACCTGGTAGCCCTGCCCGACCCACTCGTCGAGTCGCTGCTCGAAGTCGCGCAGTTCGACGGGATCCATCGCTCCTCCTCGCGTCGTCGTGACGTCGGGTACCGTCGTGCCGGCCCTCGGCTTTGAGGAAACGTCTCTCTCCCTTCAGAGTCTCACCACCCCGCGGATGGGGAAACCCCTCACGCCGCCGTCTTGGCCGCCTTCTTGGTCTTGGTCTGAGGGGTGGGCAGAGGAACCTCCGCCGGCAGACCGGCCTTCCCCGACGCGAGACTGGAGTCCGCGCCCCGCGCCGCGACCGGTCGGTCTGCCGACGACGCCGCCGGGTCTGCCGACGACTGATGTCCTTCTTCCTGGTCCCGCCAGCCGGCGCTGAACAGGAAGAGCACGGCCGACGTGGCCCCCAGGTGTTGGAATCGTCCGGTGAGATCGGCCACCACCCGGCCGAAGCCCTCGCCTACCCCCTGCGCCTCGAGGTAGTCGGGGAAGCTGCCGTGCTCCGTCAGCAGCTCGATGAAGGCCTGAGCGTTCGCCCTCATGGCCTCGATCTTGCGCCGGTTGCGGATGAGGCGCGTATCCGCGAGCAACCGCTCCACGTCCTCATCGGCCAGGCCGGCCAAGTGGACAGGCTCGAACCCGCCCAGGACTTCGCGCATGCCCTCCCATCGGGAGGCCACCACGCGAGGGCCAAGGCCGGCGGCGAAGACCACTCGGGTCAGTAGTTCCAGGTACTCCCGGTCGTCACGGGGATGCTCCCCCGACCGGTACATCCACGGCTGCCGTTCGACGAACATCGACTCCTCCTTCTCCGGCGTGTACGGAGCCCCAGGGTAGGGCAGCCGGAGAAGGAGGTCTGTACGACGGTGGACCGACGTAGGCGGCCCACCGAGCGGTCTCCCGGCTAGACCAGTGCGCCCGCGCGCTCGGCCACGGCCGTCCATGGCCGCGGTCAAGCCGGCCTGTACCTTGACTGCCACCTCGGTGAGGGCGTCGTTCTCGATGCCCGCCATGGCCGCGTAGGGGGAGATCGCCTCCACCACCGCCTTACCCGGCCCTTCCTCGTACACCACGACGTTGCAGGGGAGCATCAGGCCGATGTCCGGCTCGGCCGTCAAGGCCTGGTGGGCCATCTTGGGATTGCACGCACCCAGGATGATGTAGGGCCGGAAGTCGACGTCCAGCTTCTCCCTCATGGTCTTCCGCACGTCGATCTCGGTGATCACGCCGAACCCGTGCTCCTTGAGCACGTCCCGAGCCAAGGCCACCGCCTCCTCGTACCCCATGTCCACGTGCTTCACGATGCCGTATGCCGCGTCGCCCATCTCGCCTTCCTCCTTCGATTCCCGTCGCGTCGACCGCACCACACCGGCATCCCCCGCCCGTCCGGGGCTTCGGGCGCCGATGGTATGCTCACTCGATGTCCGCTTTCTTCGCGTCACTGATGCTCGTCACCATCGCTGAGATGGCGGACAAGACCCAACTGCTCACCCTCAGCCTCTCCTGCCGCTACCCGGCCCGGAAGGTCCTGATCGGCATCGCTCTGGCGATCACCGTGCTCAACGCCGGAGCGGTCTTGCTCGGCGACCTGGCCGGCAACTTCCTCCCGGTGACGCCGGTCAAGACGGTCGCCGGGCTGATCTTCCTGGGCTTCGGCCTCTGGACCCTGCTCAGCCGCCCGGCCGAGCAGGCCGAAGACGAGTCCTGCGAGATAGACACCCACCGCAGAGCGGTGATCGCCGTCGCCCTGGCCTTCTTCGTCGCGGAGATGGGTGACAAGACCCAACTCGCCGTCCTCTCGCTCGCCGCCAAGTACAACGCCTTTCTGCCGGTATGGGCCGGCGCCACTCTGGGTCTTCTGGCCGCGAACGGCCTGGCCATCGCCGGCGGCAGTGTGCTCGGTGACCGGCTGCCGGAACGGACCGTACGCCGCATCTCGGGCATCCTCTTCGTGATCTTCGGCCTCTGGACCCTGGCCGGCGTCCTTCGCTGAGCGACTCCCGACTCCTGCATACCCATGGGGGTATTCTAGCAGTCGCGGCGTCTTCGATGCAACCGGACTAGATATGCCCTCGCTTCTCCAGCCAATGGAACGCGAAGAAGCCCGGAAGGGTCGGTAGCCAGAAGGTGAGCAGCCGGTAGACGAGCACGCCGGCGGTGGCCGACGCCGAGTCGACTCCCAGCAGGGTGAAGGCGCCGACCAGGGCAACATCCACCGTCCCGATACCCCCCGGCGCCGGCACCGCCGCCCCCAACGAGCCTCCGACCAGAGACACCAGCGCCACGGTGCCGAGACCGGTGTGCACACCGACCGCCCGCACGGAGAAGGCCAGACACATGATGTAGGCAAGGACGACCCCGACCTGGTACACCAACAGGCGTGCAGTCTGGCGCGGTCTGCGCAGGATGGCGAAGAATGCTTCGGCCGTGTGCCGTGCTCCGGCCATGGCCGTGCGCGCCAGTCGCTTCCCCCGTTCGCGCCAGAGCAGAGCGGCCAGACCGCCCAGCGCGAGTCCGGCCCCGAGCACCACGAGAAGCACGCCGGGACGTCCGGCGCCGGGGAGCAGTCTCGCGGCCGGACCCGACCGACGAGGCGCCCAAGAAGACGAAGCTGATCACCACACCGACGATCCACACCACGGCACTGACGACCCCGAGGATCCCCAGGCCCGCGATCGACGCCGGCCCGGCTCGCGCCCGCATGCTCGTAGTATCGCTCGATCACGACGTAGGAGCCCACACCCTGGGGTCCGAGGCGATTGACGAAGGTGGAACCCAACTGGAGCATGATGGTCCGGCCCAAGGACAGCGGCAGATCGACGGCGTGCATGGTGACGAGGGCCGCCGCCACGAAGGTCGACGCCGAGAAGATGCCCGCCCCGGCGACCCAGCCCCAGCTCGCCCTCGCCAACGCCGCTTTCACTTGAACGAAACCGGAGGCGCTGGAGAGCAGAAAGAGGGCGAAGAGGAAGACCACGACGAGGTAGAGAAGGGTGCGACCGCGCGTCCGCAGTCCGCGTGACGGCTCCGGCGCGGAGACCTCGCTCGCGAGCGTGTCGCTGTGGGGCACCTCGATCCTCCTCGTCCGGATCCCTCTACCCGAAAAGGAAGCATCTGACATGCCGCATGGTAAGCTGCGGCCACCATGGAAGCGAGGATCATCGGACTCAAGGGCACGGGCAAGTCCACCCTGCTCGCCGCGCTGGCGGAGGGACGGACCGAGGGCACCATCGCCACCGTCCGCATGGGTGACGACCGGGTCCGTGCGCTGTCCGAGATCTTCAAGCCCAAGAAGACCACGTTCGCCGAGTTCCGCGTGCGAGAGGTGGTCTGGCCCGAAGCCACGGGGCGCAAGGGCGAGATGGACAAGTACCTCGACGCCCTTGCGGGCAGTCAGGTCTTCCTCCACGTGGTGCGCGCCTTCGAGAACCCGATGCTGGGCGCACCCGTCGACGCTGCAGGGGATCTGCTCACCCTCGACCACGAGTTCCTGCTGGCCGACCTGGTCGCCATCGAACGCGCCTTCGAACGGGCGAAGAAGCAGGCGCTCCCGGACCCGGTCAAGCGGGTGCTGGTCAAGGCTCAGCATTCCCTGGAGGCGGAGACGCCACTGCGCGAGGCACCCTGGGACGAGGGAGAACCGGCGATCCTCCGCAACTACCAGTTCCTCACGTACGTGCCGCAGATCGTGGTGCTCAACACGGCATCGGACTCGGCAGCGGATGAGGAAGGGCTACTCGAGCCGGCCCGCGGTCGCCAGATCGTCGCGTTCCCGTTCACGGATGCGCTCGAGGTGGCCCGCCTGTCCCCGGACGAGCAGCGCGAGTTCGCCGAAGCGATGGGGCTGCCCGGACCGGCCGCCGACATCGTCACCCACGCTGCCTTCGCCCAGATGGGCATGATCAGCTTCCTGACCGCCGGAGAGGACGAGGTCCGCGCCTGGCCCATCCACCGGGACGACCACGCCAAGCAGGCGGCCGGGGCCATCCACTCCGACATCGAACGGGGATTCATCCGGGCAGAGGTGGTCAGCTACGAAGACTTCGTGACCTACGGCTCCTTCAAAGCCTGCCGCGACCACGGCGTCCTGAAGATCGAGGGAAAGGACTACGTCGTCCAGGACGGCGACATCGTCCATTTCCGCTTCAACGTCTAGCCCGCGCCGGCGCCCGCACCGTGGATAAGCAGGAGGAACAGCGCACCGACTGCATTGCCGAACCATCTCCGACTCGGGAGTTGGCGAAAGCAAGTCATGCGTTCTGGCGGGATACGGTCGTGGTCGTGCTGGTCCTGGCAGGGTTCTTCGATTCACTCTCCGGGAAGCCGATCCATGGGCTCTTCCTGATCACCGTCGGCGTCGCCCTCCTCTGGGACTCGCGGAGAGCGGCTGCACGGGCGTCGGCCTCCGACGATCCCTCCGATCCGACGGACGTCGTCCAGGGAGCGCAACCCGACGCCGGCGAGAACCGGTGGGTGCCGGACCGCCCTCCTCCTGATCGGTGCCACGGTCTTCGCCGTCGTGGCCGCGCTGACACCGCGATTCTCCTGGCCGACGACCCTGATCATCGTCACCGTGGGCGGAGCCCTGCTCGTGGACGCCTGGAAGACCGAGGAGGTTCGCCGCCCGCCTCACGGGGAGCTGTCGCGACGAGGGGTGACCCTCTGGATCCTCGTCCTCGTGGCCGGCGGTCTCTGGGAGCTCGCCGCTCTGCTGCTGCAGCCGACCCTGCTCGTCACCTCGTACGACAACCCGACCATCTCGGCGCTGAGCGACCCGTACCTGGCGACGCATCTCTGGCGCGGACTGGGGCTGCTCGCTTGGCTCGGCGTCGGGTGGCTCCTGGTGCGCCGATGACCAGCCGCACGATCACCATCGCGGGCTACGCCGTGATCGTGCTCGCCGGTCTGGTGTTGGAGTCGCTCAGTCGGCTACCGGGGTCCGGGATCCCGTCGTTCGCCGAACTGCTGGACCATGCCATGGCCAGTCGCACCGGTCGACTGGGAGTGCTGGCGGCGTGGGTCTGGGTGGGACTTCACTTCTTCGCCCGCTGAGGCCGCCGGAGCGACCAGCCACCCGGGAGGAGCCTCGGGCGCTCCATGGTATCGTTCCTCTCGGAAGCCAAAGGAGAACGATTCCTCGCCAGCCATCCCGACTCGAGGAGGAGCATCCATGCCCGAGAACCAGACCCGACTGAGCCGCCTGCGACTGTACAACGCCGTGATGGGGCTGCTCCACCTCGCCCAAGCCGCGCTCGTCTTGCTCCTGGCGAACGACTTCACCCTGCCGGTGACGGCCACCTTCCTCCAGAACCAGCCGGGGGCCGCCCCGCCCACCATCTCCCACCTCTTCGACGTCCGCTTGGCCTGGGGCGTGGCCGCCTTCCTGTTCTTGTCGGCGGCCGCCCATTGGATCGTGGTACTCCCGGGAGTGAACGACTGGTACAACCGGAACCTGCTCCGCCACCGCAACTACGCGCGCTGGGTGGAGTACTCGTTCAGCGCCTCGTTGATGGTGGTGCTGATCGCGCTGCTGACGGGCATCAGCGACGCGGCCGCGTTGCTGGCCCTGTTCGGCGTCAACGCCTCGATGATCCTGTTCGGGTGGCTCCAGGAGAAGTACGAGGAGCCGGGCTCGCGCGGCTGGCTGCCCTTCGTCTTCGGTTGCATCGCCGGCGTGGTCCCCTGGCTGGCCATCGGCCTCTACCTCTGGAGCCCGACCACCGACACGAGCCCGCCCACCTTCGTCTACGCCATCTTCGTGTCGATCTTCCTGTTCTTCAACAGCTTCGCCGTCAACCAGCTGCTGCAGTACAAGCGGGTGGGGCCGTGGCGGGAGTACCTCTTCGGCGAGTGGGTGTACGTGCTGCTGAGCCTGACCGCGAAGTCCGCGCTCGCCTGGCAGGTGTTCGGCTCGACCCTGGCCGGCTGAGCCCCGTGCGTCGACCGAGAGGGCCCGCGTCGCCGGCGGGCGAACGGCCCTCTCGGTCGACCGGAGGAGGCGGGATGACGCCTCCTCCGCTCGATTCGACTCCCCTCAGTCGGCGTCGCCGAAGACCGTGAAGTGCCAGCCTTTGCGCACGTCCCCGGACAGGTCGGCCATCACGTGCTTGACGGTGGTGTACTCCTCGAAGGAGTAGCGCGACAGGTCATTGCCGAAGCCGGACCGCTTGACCCCGCCGTGCGGCATCTCGGAGGCTAGCGGCAGGTGGTCGTTGATCCAGACCTCGCCGAACTCGAGCTCCTTGGCCAGCCGCAGCGCCCGAAAGACGTTGCTGGTCCAGACCGAGGAGGCCAGACCGTAGTCCACCCCGTTGGCCAGCCGCAGGGCCTCCTCCTCCGTCCCGAAGGGGATGACCGAGACGACCGGGCCGAAGATCTCCCGCTGCATCACCTCGTCGCAGTGCTCCGCTCCCACCAGGACCGTGGGTTCGTAGAAGAAACCGGGCCCGTCCACGGCCGCCCCGCCGGTGGCGATCACCACGCCCTCCTGCCGCGCCCGTTCGACCACGCCCACCACCTTCTGCCGCTGGTCCCGGCTGATCAACGGCCCCATGTCGGTGGTCGGGTCGGTGGGGTCGCCCACGCGGATCTTCCGGACCTCCTCGACGAAGGCCTCGAGGAACGCCTCGAAGAGCGGGCGTTGGACGTACACCCGCGTGGCTGCGGTGCAGTCCTGGCCCGTATTGACGTAGCCGCCCACCACGGCGCCCTGGACGGCCGCTTGCAGGTCTGCATCGTCGAAGACGATGAAAGGGGCTTTGCCGCCCAGCTCCAGATGAAGGCGCTTGACCGTGGGCGCAGCCGCGGCCATGATCTTCTCGCCGGTACTGGTGTCGCCGGTCAGCGAGACCATGGCGATGCCGCGGTGGGCCGCCATGGCCTGGCCCACGTCGCCGCCGGGTCCCGTCACCACGTTGAGGACGCCGGGTGGGAAGCCCACCTCCAGGGCGAGCCTGCCCATCTCGAGGGCGGTCAACGGCGTGTTGGACGCGGGTTTGAGGATCACGGTGTTGCCGGCGGCCAGCGCCGGGCCGATCTTCCAGGCGGCCATCAGGTAGGGGTAGTTCCAGGGAGCGATCTGCCCGACCACCCCGAGCGGCTCCCGCCGGACCATGCTGGTGTAGCCGTCCACGTACTCGCCGGCGGCGGCACCCTCCAGGACCCTCGCCTGCGCGCCCATGTACCGGATGTTGTCGTTGGCGAAGGGGATGTCCGAGTTGGCCGCCAGCTTGATCGGCTTGCCGGTCTGCGCCACCTCGAGCTCGGCCAGCCGATCGGCCTCCTCGTCCAAGCGGTCGGCGAGCGTCGTCAGGAGGGAGCCCCGATCACCCGGGGTCAGTCGCGACCACCCGCGGTAGGCCTCCCGTGCCACGGCCACGGCCCGGTCCACGTCCTCGGCCGCGCCTCGGGGCACGCTTCCCACCGTCTGCTCGTTCGCCGGGTCCGTCACCTCCACGCGGGCGCCCGAAGCCGCTTCCACCTCCTCGCCCCCGATGATCATCTTCATGTCCGCTGGAGCGCGCTCCACCACCGAGACCACCTCCCGTCGTCCGACAGCACTGTGCTCTACCCGAAAGGCCCCTGGAGCCACGCCTGCGGCCGACTCAGGCGCTGGTCGATCCCCCTCTCTCCGGCTCACGGCTCAGGAGCCGTCCATCAGCTCCACCCACTGAGCCCGCCACTCCGGCGGAGGGAAGGCCGGGGCGAAGTAGGTCACCTGCTTGGCCATCTTGCCGTCCCGCATGGTGATCAGCCCGATGATCCACCAGTCCGACCCGTCCGGGTAACGCGACTTGACGATCGTCACGGGGTGCTCTCCCGTGCCGGCGACGCGAACCAGGTTGAAGGTGGGGGTCATGACGTAGCGGGGTTCGTCTCCCAGGACCGCCACCTGATCGGTCTTGATGGCTCTCCCCTCGCTGCCCGGATAGTTCTCGAAGATGGCCCGCACGTTCGCCAAGCCACGCACGCGCTCGCCGGACTGCGGCGTCTCCTGGACGATGTCCTCGGTCATCACCTCCCCCAACGCGTCCAGTTGGTTGGTGTTGAGGATCTCCACGAATCGACGCATCACCGCTCCGATGTCGCCGGAACCCGCCGTTGGTCCCATGTAACGCCTCCTACCCGCCCCAGCCGGCAGCCGTGCGGGACTCGGCCACCTCGATCAAGGTCGCATCTCGGTCGCTCACGTACCGACCCAAGGAGGCGAGCTCCCGGGCGGAGAAGGACCGGCGGCGGAGCAGATCGAGGGCAACGCGGTGCGTCTCCAAGAGAGCGCTGAGGGCCCCCTGCTTGGCCTCGGTCGGGAGCTCCTCGTCTCCCGCCATCTGCGCGTAGCCCGCGTGGCCCAGGTAGGCCAGTACCAGGGCCTGCAGCTCCGCCGCAGGGAGCCAGGTGGTGAGCTCGGGCAGCAGGCGGTCGAAGGTGGCCCGGCTGAGGTCTCCGAACGAACCGTACTCGACCGCCATGAAGATGAGAAGGTTGTTGGCGCCCAACTCGAAGTAGACCGCACGCGCGGCATCGCGGGCTTGGCGGGCATGCTGCCGGCCTTGGATGTAGATGCCGACGCACAACCAGCCGATGACGCCCACCAGCGCTCCCGAGACTCCGATGAGAAACTGCTGGGCTTGCACCGTCTCGCCTCACGCTCCGCGCCGGTCGCGATGCTTCACGTATACCCAGGAGGGTATGGTGGCAACCGCCGAAAACGCGCCGCGCACGAAGCGGCGACCGGTCCTATCACAGCAGGAGCGTGACTCCGATGACGACCAGACAGCAGGCCGCCACGCCGGTCTCGGCCCAAGGCGGGCGAGGGAGGAGGGGCCGCCGTCGGGTGTCGCCACCACCTCCCCGTACGCGCTGAGCGTCGGCCACCCGCTCAGCCCGGTCGTAGGAACGGATGAACATGCTGCCGACGAGCGCCGACCCGTCCGCCACGCTCAGACCCATCCGCCGCTTGAAGCTACGAAGCCGTTGCGCCTCGCGCATCCGCCCGCCTTCTTCGGCCAGCAGAAAGAGGTAGCGGTAGATGAGGGAGGCCACCTCCACCATGATGGCAGGCACCCGGAGCCAGTGGAACGCGTCGAGGAGCGGGGGCAACGGTGTGGTCGTCATCAACAGGATGGCCACGGCGAGCCCCGCGATGACCTTCCACGCCAGCAGAACGCCGGCCTGGAGCCCAGGAGACGACAGCCCGATGGCCAGCGGCCCGGCGTGCAAGGTGGCCAGATAGGGCGCCGGACCCATGAGCGCGCGCAGGATCACGAGAGGGGTCGCGATCATGATCCCGGGGAGAAAGCGGACGGCGAAACCCTTCCAGTCACGACCCCGGTCCACCGCCAACGCAACCACGACGAGCGCGATGATGACGGCGCTCGTCCTCCAGTTCCGACTCAGAAGGTTGAGCGTGATCGCGCCCAGGACGAAGAGCAGTTTCACTCGCGCGTCGGCGTCGCGAAGCCTGGTCCGATGCCAGGCTCCGCGATCGACCGCGACGACGTCGTGGTGAGGCTGGAACGCGTGGAGGAAGCTACGAAACAGTCGACTGTCGGCCATCGGACAGGCTTCCCTTCCCTCTCTGGTCGACTCGCCCCTCCACGAGCAGCATTCGTCCGAAGTAGCCCATGAGCCCCCCGGCGATGAGACCTCCCACGGCAAAGACGAACAGCAGCAGGTCCCCTTGGTCGGTATTGATCAAGGGCGCCCTCGCCGCGCGGCCGGCCTCTTCGGCCCTCTTCTCCATGATGCTCGCGTCGATGCCGACGTAGTCCCCCTTCGCCTTGCCCGCCTTCGCCTGCAGGATGGTGGGCACCACCGCCAGCGCCGCGAGGACGATGATGAGCCCCACGCCGATCAGTGCCCTGCTCTTCATCTGGCGTCCTTCCCTTGCGTGGTTCACGAAACTTGCGGCTGTTCGGTCAGGGTCGGCTCGCCGAAGTTGCCGGCCTTGGCGGGCTTGAGGACCTTGAGCGCGATGAGGATGTCCGGTCGGACCTTGGCCACATAGCTGAGGGCACCGCCTGTCAGCAGGGCCTCACCCACGGCAAGGGGGCCCTGAACGGGGAGGAAGGCGGCGAACAGCGAGAGCCACTGCTGGCCGACCTTGGCCACGCCGAAGAGGCCCAGGCTCAACTCGAGGGCGGTCATGGCATAGACCGCCAGGTCGCCAAGGAGCCCCGCAAGGAAGCCGACGACGAAGAGGGAGAACCCCATGCGCCGACCCACCAGGAAGACCCCCGCCCCCACGAAGGAACCCACCACCCCCTCCGACATGATGTTGGCCCCCCAGGTGGAGAGGCCGCCATGAGCGAAGAACAGCGCCTGGAAGAGCAGGGTGATGGCGGCGATGACAACGCTTACGAACGGCCCCAACAGCACGGCAGCTAGGGGGGTGCCACAGGGGTGAGAGACGGAACCCGCCACCGGTACGGGGATCGGCAGCAGGCTGAGAGCGAAGACGAAGGCGCCCACGAGGCCGGTCAGGGCCTTGAAGTTGGGAACCTCTTTCGCCTTTTCCTTGAGCTTCTTGACCCCCACGGCCGTGAAGGCCGCAGCGGGAACGCCCCACACGACGCACCACTCAGCGGGCAGCACTCCTTCGGCGAGATGCACGACTCGACCTCCTCAGACTCGATGGAAAGAGACCGTAGTCCGGGCATCCCGGGAGGGGCCATGCGCTCACAACAGGACGGCAAGACAGCGCCCCGGAGGGGGAAAGATCCCCGGCCGGCGGACGCACGACGTCCACTACGACCGAGGAGGGGGCTTCATCGCCGAGTGACACGGGCGCCCTTTTCCTCGAAGGGTTGACACCGGACCGGCGAAGGTAGGTCTCCTGGCTCCCGACTCTAACGCCCCCCACGCCTTCCCAGCCCGAAATGGCCAGTGACATCTGTGGGTGGCTCGTCGGCTACAGTGGCGGGACCGCGCCGGCTTCTACCGGCTTCCCAATTAAGCTGTCGCGCCTTCGCCGTTGTTACGCTTTCCAAACCTATCACCGGCCGGCCGGCGGGGTCAACAACGCCGTGCGCCGGCCGCTGTAGACTGACTTTTGCGCGCCAAGATCTCGTCGTCATCCCGAAAGGCCGTGATGTCGGCTGTCCTTCCATCCCGCCATCTGCCGGTCATCGCCGCCAGGCTCCGAGCCGCCGGTTGCGTCTACGCCGAGGAGGAGGCGCGGTTGCTCCTCTCCGCCGCGCGAACGACGGCCCACCTTGCAGACCTGGTGGAGCGACGAATCGCCGGCCTGCCGCTCGAGCACGTCCTCGGCTGGGCCGAGTTCTGCGGCCTGCGCCTCGTCGTGGAACCGGGCGTCTTCGTCCCCCGGCCCCGCACTGAGTTCCTTGTGCGGCAGGCGGCGAGTCTCACCCGGCTGGCATCCGCCCAACGGCGAGCCGTCGTCGTCGACCTCTGCTGCGGCTCGGGTGCGGTGGGAGCGGCGATCGCCGCGACTGTGGGCCGGATCGATCTGTACGCCGTCGACGTCGACCCCGCCGCGGTCCGTTGCGCCCGCCGCAACCTCGGCGACGTCGGTCGAGTGTTCGAAGGAGACCTCTACGAACCCCTCCCGCCGCAGGTGCGAGGGGCGGTTGACGTGCTGATAGCCAACGCACCCTACGTCCCCACTGAGGCCATCGGGTTCTTACCTCCGGAGGCCCGTCTCCACGAGCCGCGGGTGGCTCTCGACGGCGGCGCGGACGGGCTCGACGTCCTGCGGCGAGTGATCGCGGAGGCGCCTGGTGGCTGGCGGAGGGCGGTCACCTGCTCGTGGAGACGAGCGAGCGTCAAGCCCCGCGGACCGTCGGGCTTATGGGCCGAAACGGATTGACTGCTCGGGTATCCCACTCCGACGAGATGGATGCCACCGTCGTCATCGGGCACCAGCCCCCCGCCAGCGTCTGACGGGGCTTGCACCTCCTCGAGTTCGACGCGGTCGCGCGAGGAACTCGGCGCGACAAGGCAATCGCCGAATTGCCGGCTGAAGACATTCCTTCGACGTCCGCGGATTGGAGGACAGGGGGCTCCTCCTCCTAAGCACAGTGGGCTGTAGCAGACACTCGGGAACTACTCGTGACACGCCGAGTCCGGACAGGGGGACCGGTTCCCCCTCCAGTCGCCTTCAACTGCAGCCCCGCGAGCGCCGAAGCGGCGGCGACTGAAACGACCAGGGGCGCCGCCACGAGGAGCACGAAGCGGGGCGGGAAACCCACGAGGGACTGCATGAACAGGGACAGCGTGTACAGCAGGGCCGTCACGAAGGCACCCGCCGACGACAGGGCAACGACAAGAAGCGCCCAGGAGGCCAACCGGAGGGAACCGTTACTCGGGGCGAAGCCGGTCATGTACGTCGCCTACCCCACTTCCATCGACAGAAAGCATGGACGATTCCGGTCACGAGAAATCGACGCTATCCATGTCCTTCAGACGCACGGCGTCCGCCTGGACGACCAAGCGCACGAGTGACGGCCGCTCCTAGCCCTGCGGAATGACCACGAACGTAGGAGCGGCGCTCTTCCAAGTTCCAGTGGCCACACTACCCTCCTGGGTCTCCACCAGCGCAGTCTCGCCGGCAGGCACCGCCGGATACACCGACACGCAGCTGCTCCCCCACAGCGAGCGCCGCGGATCATCCGGTGATAGGGAGACAAGCCGGCCTCCCTCCCACACGAAAGCAGAAGCTGTACGCGGGACGCTCCTCTCTTGCCCCTGACCCGGGTACGGACTGATCTGGAAGTAGCTCGTGTCCTCAGGCGCCGGCAACTGGGCGAGGATGTTCGAACGGGATACTTCATCGACCACGGACAGGAACCAGTCCATGGAAGCCAGGGATACCCCTATCCCGTCCGATACCCGGACGAGGCTTCCGGTCAAGACAACCGAGGCCTCGTCGCCGCCGCTCCAACCCAGCGTGAGTAATCGTCGGCCGGCCTCGGCCTGCAATATAAGCCCCCTGAGACTCGAGTCGGGAGCGAAGTCGGCCCGGGCCTCAGTGACCTGCGCTTCGTCTGGGGCTAGGTCGAGCCCTGGGCCAGCCTCCTGCCATCCGCTCAGCAGGTGGAGATCACCGGGTTGGCCGCCCTCTAGACGAACGCTGACGGACTTGTCCTTCGGACCTTCCGCATCCGTGTGACCCGCATCCAAGGAACAACCGGCGAGCGCCAGCAGGGCCGTGCCAAGCACGATCATGAGTCCTACTCGGCTCGGGCTCGCGGTCCTCATGCAGTCTGCTCCTGGCTTGGCAACGGGAGAAGTCCCATTCACCCTAGCACCGCATGCCCACGAAGAAGAGAGAATCGAAAACAGAGAGGAGCCCCCGGCAGAACTCCTCGGAAGTAGTGAGTGGGCCGTACTGGACGCTCTTCCAACATTCAGGCCAGGAGTTACCGGTTTCGCGGCCATTCCGGCCAAGAGTTCACGCTGCAGGCCGGGAGAGGCTCAAGGCGGATAGTCGAGACCCGCTACCTCCTGCAACATGCGATGCAGCCCCGGACTCTCGATGTTGTACTGCTTCTGACCTCTTGTAACTGTCTGGAAGATCTCACCTCCCCCGGAGATCTCAAGAGTCTCGCCGGACTGGAGCAGCACATCCATCTTCGCGGGCGGGGTCGTCTGAAAGTCGTCCGAGAGGTCGCGGGCCTTGGAGTAATCCTCCACGATTGCTCGAACTTCGGCCTCCGATGCACGCCACGACTTACCGGAGCTATAGTCGGTGAATGTCACTTCGCGGATGTCCTCAGCGGATAGACCGGGCTGTCGTCCACAACTAGAAAGTACAGGGGCGACGAGAAACAGCACCAGAGCGAGGAAGGCCCCAGACAGGAGATGGCGCGTGCGGCTCCTCCGAGAGAACGCGAGGTTCATAGGCCCATGACGAGGTTCACCAGGCCCATGATAACTCCCGACGGAGACTCGCCGCCGAGCGAGACGAGAAAAGGAGCCCCAACCGGGACTCCTTCACGAATCGTAGTGGGCCGTACTGGACGGTCTTCGAACGATGGCTCCCGGCCTCCGGAGTCACCCCGACCCTCCTGTATCATCCTACTGAACCGCGAACAGGCGAGGTTGCCGATGGGCGAATACCGCTTCACCGCCGTAATTGGACATGACGAGGATGGGTACTGGGCGCAGTGCCCGGAGCTGCAGGGCTGCTACACGCAGGGCGCAACCTTCGAAGAGACTGTGCAGAATCTGCGAGAGGCGATCGCGCTTCATGTGGAAGATCGGATCCACTGCGGTGAGGAGATACCGAGGAGCGATAGCGTCAGCCTCCTCACTCTAGACATTGCGGTATGACGCCCCGGGCTCCGCGGATCACCGCCGGGGACGCCATCCGCGTCCTTCAGGCACACGGCTTCGAGATCGTACGCCAGAAGGGCAGCCACTGCATCTTGCGAGACGCTGACGGCAAGCGGGTGACGGTCCCCATGCACGCCGGGAGGACTCTCCACCCGAAGCTGCTCGCATCGATCATGCGCGATGCCGGACTGAGTCCGACGGACTTCGCCTAACTCCCCACATGGCACGAGGAACCCCGGGCCTCGCTCGGTTGAGATCGGGGGTAATCGAGTGGGCGATACTGGATTTGAACCAGTGACCCCCGCCGTGTGAAGACGGTGCTCTCCCACTGAGCTAATCGCCCTTTCGGTCCGCAGACTATACCCGATTCGCCCGTCTCGACAAGAGGGTCGGCATCGCCTGCTAGACGGCTCCGGCCGGCCGGGGACTCGTGTCGGTCGGACGAGCCGCCTCCTCCGCGGCCCGGAAGCGACGCAGACGGAGCGAGTTCGACACCACGCTCACCGACGAGAGCGCCATGGCCCCTGCCGCCCACATCGGGTCGATCAACACCCCGAAGAACGGATAGAGGATGCCGGCCGCCACCGGGATGAGGGCGGTGTTGTACCCGAACGCCCAGAACAGGTTCTGCTTGATGGTCCGCATGGTCGCCCGGCTGAGCCGTATGGCCGTCGCGATGGGCAGCAGATCGCCGCGGATCAGGGTGATGTCCGAGGCCTCCATGGCGACGTCGGTGCCGGTACCGATGGCGATGCCGATATCGGCCTGGGCAAGCGCCGGTGCGTCGTTGATGCCGTCGCCCACCATGGCGACCACCTTGCCCTGGTCCTGCAGGCGCCGTACCTCCTCGGCCTTGCGCTCCGGAAGGACCTCGGCCAAGACGTGATCGATGCCCACCTGCCGAGCGATGGCCTCGGCGGTCCGCCGGTTGTCGCCGGTGATCATGACCACGTCCAGACCCAGGTCGCGCAGCACCTTCACCGCCTGGACGGCGTCCGGTCGCACGGTGTCCGCCACGGCGATGAGGCCGACCACCTGCTCGCCGACGGCGACCATCATGGGCGTCTTTCCGTCGGCGGCCAGGGACTCGGCCCGGTCGCTCAGCCCGTCGAGCCCCAGTCCCCGCTCGCGCATGAAGGCCAGGTTCCCCAAGGCGACCGGCGACCCCGCGAGCGTCACCTCGATCCCGTGACCGGGACGGGCCCGGAAATCCTGGGCGTCGATCAGCGGGAGCCCCAGGTCCCGCGCCCGCCCGACGATCGCCTCGCCCAAGGGATGCTCTGAGCCTCGCTCCGCGGATGCCGCGACCGCCAGAAGCTGCAGCGCGCCGCGGTCGAGCCCGCCGTCGTGCGCGCTGTCCAAGGCGATGAGAGCGGGCATGTCCACGCCCTCCCCGACAAACACGTCGGTGACCACCGGGCGCCCCTGGGTGAGCGTACCCGTCTTGTCCAGCACGATCGCCTGGATCCGCTGCGCCCGCTCCAGGGCTTCGCCGGAGCGGATCAGGATGCCGTTCTCGGCGCCCTTCCCCGTGCCCACCATGATGGCGGTCGGTGTGGCCAGGCCCATGGCGCAGGGGCAGGCGATGATGACCACCGAGACGAACGCCAGCATGGCGAGCGTGAACACCGGCTCCGGGCCGAACACGTACCAGATCGCGAAGGTCACGGCGGCCACCACGAAGACGGCGGGGACGAAGATGCTCGCCACGTAGTCCGCCAGCCGCTGGATGGGGGCCTTCGACCCCTGGGCCTCCTCGACCAGGCGGATGATCTGGGCCAGCGCCGTGTCCTTGCCCACCTTGGTGGCGTGGAAGCGGAAGGAACCGGTCTTGTTCAGGGTCGCGCCGATGACCTCGTCGCCCGGACCCTTCTCGACGGGCATGGACTCGCCGGTCAGCATAGACTCGTCCAGTGAAGAGTCACCCTCGTCGATGATCCCGTCGACCGGCACCTTCTCGCCGGGGCGCACGACCACCAGGTCGCCCACCAACACGTCCTCCACCGGCACGTCGACCTCGAGGCCGTCGCGCAGCAAGCGGGCGGTCTTCGCCTGCAGGCCCATGAGCCGCTTCATCGCCTCGGACGTCTGGCCTTTGGCCCGGGCCTCCAGGTAGCGACCCAGCAGGATGAGCCCGATGATCATGGCGGCCGAGTCGTAGTAGACGGCGGCTTTGAAGCCGGAACCGGCGGCGTGCGCGAACAGCCCGGGGAAGAAGGTCACCGCCGCCGAGTAGAGGTAGGCGGTGCTGGTCCCCACGGCGATCAGGGTGTTCATGTCGCTGGTGCGATGCTTGAGCGAGGCCCACGCCCCCCGGTAGAACTGCCGGCCGGCCCAGAACTGGATGGGGGTGGCGATGACGAACATCGCGAACCAGAGCTCTCTCTGCGTCAGGAACGAGGGCGGGAAGAAGCTCAACAGCATCAGCGCCACGCCCACGGCGACGCTGGCGATGAACTTGGTGCGCAGGGTCCGCAGGTCCCGGGCATGCTGCTCCTCGGGCGTCGGACCACCGGCCGCGGCGTCGCTCTCGCGAAGCACGTAGCCCGCGCCCTCCACCGCCCGCTTGAGATCGGCCCGAGACGCCAACCCGGGGAGGAAGTCGACCGTCGCCTGCTCCGTGGCGAAGTTGACCGCCGCGTGGACGACGCCCGGCGTGCGGGCCAGAGGCCTTCTCCACCCGGGCGACGCAGCTGGCGCAGGTCATATCGCCGATGTCGAGGACCTCGTGCTGCAGGCGCACGTCGTAGCCGGCGTCGCGGACGGCCTCGATGAGACCTTCGGAGGTCACCGTGGCCGGGTCGTAGGTCACCGTCGCCTTCTCGCTGGCGAAGTTGACCGCCACCTCTTCGACCCCCTCCACCTTGCGCACACCCCGCTCGACGCGGTTGGCGCAGGCGGCGCAGGTCATCCCGGTGACGGGAAGCTGGATCTGAGCCTTTTCAGTGGCGCTGGCCGGCATACGTCTTCCTTCCACCCCTTGTCCCTCGATAGCACAGTCTAGCACATACCCCCCACCCCTATGCAGAGGGGCCGTAAGTGCGGCTGAGGAGGTTCGGGCTCGAGCGGGATGACGGCCTTGGCGCGGCCCCAGGGACGGTCGGCACAGCCGGGCGGCGGCGAAGAGCACCGCCGGCACCAAGAGGGGAAACCACGAACCCAGCCCGCTGAAGACCCAGGCTCGCGCGAAGATAGCGGCGTGGAGAGCGCTGACGCGAGCAGCCTCGGCGATGCGCTCTCCGAGCCTCCCCCTACTCCAGCTGCGACTTCAGGCGGCGGGCCTTGTCGGTGGACTGCAGCTTGGAGAGCGCCTTGGCCTCGATCTGGCGGATGCGCTCCCGGGTGACCCCGAACCGTTTGGCCACCTCCTCCAGCGTGCGCGGGTGCTCGCCCTTGAGCCCGAAGCGGAGCTCGATCACCTTGCGCTCGCGGTAGGGCAGGGAGTTGAGGACCTCGCCCACGGTGTCCTTGTCCAGCTGGGAGGCGACCACGTCGAACGAGCGCACGGCCTCCTCGTCCTCGATGAAGTCGCCCAGCTCGGAGTCCTCCTCCTCGCCGATGGGCGTCTCCAGCGACACGGTGGTCTGGCTGATGCGCAGGATCTCGCGGATCTCGGCCACGGTCATGCCCATCTCGCGGGCCATCTCCTCGGGCAGGGGCTCGCGGCCCATGTCCTGGAGCAGCTGGCGCTGGACCCGGATGAGCTTGTTGATCTTCTCCACCATGTGCACCGGGATACGGATCGTGCGGGCCTTGTCCGCGATGGCCCGGGTGATGGCCTGCCGGATCCACCAGGTGGCGTAGGTGGAGAACTTGTGGCCCTTCCGGTAGTCGAACTTCTCCACCGCCCGGATCAACCCCAGGTTGCCCTCCTGGATCAGGTCCAGGAAGCTCATGCCGTCGGTGTGGTACCGCTTGGCGATGGAGACGACCAGGCGCAGGTTCGCCTCGGTCAGATCGTGCTTGGCCCGGATGTCGCCCCGCTCGATGCGCTTGGCCAGGCTGACCTCCTGCTCGGCCGTCAGCAGCGAGACGCGGCCGATCTCCTTCAGATACATGCGGACGGGGTCGGTGGTGGGCAGATCGACGTCTGCCTCGAACTTCGGCTCCGCCGGCCGGTACGGACGTCCGCCCTGGCCCGCATCCAGCTCTTCGACGCCGTCCACCGTGACCGTCGACCACCTCGATACCCAGGTCGAGCAGCCGCGTATACACGGTCTCGATCTGGTCGGTGGTCAGATCGACCTCAGAGAGGACCTCGGCGATGTCCTCGGCGGTGACGTACCCTCTGCCCTTGCCGAGTTCGACAAGGCTCTCGACTTCCTCGATGTTGATCGCGCAGCCCTCCAGCGCAAGAAGAAAATCCCGACAGCGGTCCCGCTACCCCCGTCTGCTGACCGGCGTCAGGCTGCGGCGGAGGCGCTGCCGCGAGTGCGTCCGGGAGAGGACTCTTCGGCCTCCATGAGCCACTTTGCGCCATACTCGCGCATGTGGTCGATCAGGGGGATGAGGTCCCGGCCCATCTCCGTCAGAGAGTATTCTACCCTGGGTGGGACTTCCGCGTAGCTCTTGCGGGTGATGATCCCCGCCTTCTCCAACGTCTTGAGCCGTTCCGAGAGGGTCTTGGGGCTGATCCCGCTGAGCGAGCGCTCGAGGGCGCTGAAGCGATTGATCCCCATCGACAGGTCCCGCAGGACGAGCAACGTCCACTTCCCGGAGATGATGTCGGCGGTCTTCAGCACGGGGCAGGTATCTTGATCGGCGGTCATGTGACGCACGGCTCGACCTTCCTAGGACCACCGGGTCCAGCGAGGTTCCCCAAAGGACCCCTGCGGCCCGAAGGGAAGTTAATACTAGGGATACCGTAACGTAACAAGGATACCCAGCATTATCAACCTTTCCACCTGCAAACTGCCTGCACTCTTTGACGGTGTACCGCGGCCGGAGGACGCCGTCGGACCGACCGCGGGGGACCCTACCCCTGGGTCAGGTGTCGCTCGAGCAGCTCGTTGACCAGCTTGGGGTTCGCCTGGCCCTTTGGTCTCCTTCATCACCTGGCCCACGAAGAAGCCCATCACCCTGTCCGACCCTGACGGAACTCCTCGGCCGGGCCGGGGTTGGCCGCCACGATCTGCGCCACCATGGCCTCCAAGCTCGCCGCTGTCGGAGATCTGCCCCAGACCCCGCTCGGCCACGATCGTCTGCCGCCTCGCCGCCGGTCTCGGTCATGACCTCGAAGACCTCCTTGGCCATCTTCGACGAGAGCGTGCCGTCCGCAGCAGCCCCAGCAGCGCCGCCAACCGCGCCGGAGTGACCTGCGACTGCTCCACCTCCAGCGACGAGGCGTTCAGGTAGCCGGAGAATCGCCCAGCACCCAGTTGCCGCCAGCTTGGCGTCGCCGGCCTGCGCCGGAGACCGCCTCGAAGTAGTCGCCCAGAGGCCTGGTGGGCGCCAGCATGCCCGCTTCGTACCCGGACAGGCCGTACTCGCTGGATCAGCCGCTCCTTGCGGGCGGCGGGCAACTCGGGCAGCGAGGCGCGGACCCGCTCCACGTACTCCGCGTCCAGGACGATCGGCACCAGGTCCGGCTCGGGGAAGTAGCGGTAGTCGTGCGCCTCTTCCTTGCTGCGCAGCAGGGAGACGCTTGCCGGTGGTCGGGTCGAAGTGCACGGTCTCTGCACGACGCGTTCGCCGTGGTCGAGCAGGTCGATCTGCCGCTCGATCTCGGCCTCCAGGCCGCGCTGCACGAAGCGGAACGAGTTCATGTTCTTGAGCTCGGTCTTGGTGCCGAACGGCTCGCCCGGATGGCGGACCGACACGTTGGCGTCGCAGCGCAGCGACCCCTCTTCCATGTTGACGTCGGAGACATCCAGATGCTCCAGCAGGCTCTTGAGCTGCGTCAGGAAGCTCTGGGCCTGCTCCGGCGTGCGGATGTCGGGCTCGCTGACGATCTCCACCAGCGGGGTGCCGCCCCGGTTGAAGTCGACCAGCGAGTAGTCGGCCCCGGCGATGCGGCCGGTGGCGCCGTCCGGCGTGCACCAACTTGCCGGCGTCCTCCTCCATGTGCACGCGGGTGATGCCCACCCGGTGGGTGCTGCCGTCCTCCAACTCGACGTCCAGATGGCCGCCCATGCCCAGGGGGAGGTCGTACTGCGAGATCTGGTAGCCCTTGGGCAGATCGGGATAGAAGTAGTTCTTGCGGTGGAAGATGGTGCGCTCGGTGATCGAGCAGTTCAGCGCGAGCGCGATGCGGGTGGCGTACTCGACCGCCTGCTCGTTGATCACCGGCAGCGCGCCCGGGTGGCCCAGGCAGACGGGGCAGACCTGGGTGTTCGGCTGCTCGCCGAAGGTGACCGCGCAGCCGCAGAACATCTTGGTCCGGGTCCTGAGCTGGACGTGGATCTCCAGGCCGATGACGGCTTCCCAGGCGCCGGCGCTCATCCGCGTTCACCTCCCGGATAGGCGGCAACGCGCGCAACTGCAGGCGCTGCTCCAACGCGTGGGCCGCGTCCAGCAGCCCCTGCTCGCTGAAGTGCGGACCCGATCACCTGAAGGCCCACGGGCAGGCCCTGAGCCAGACCCACGGGGAGGCTGATGGCGGGGAGGCGCCGCCAGATTGACCGGGATGGTGCAGAGATCGGACAGGTACATGGCCAGCGGGTCCTCCGTCCGTTCGCCCAGCCGGAAGGCCACGGTGGGCGACGTGGGCGAGATCAGGAAGTCGAAGCGGGAGAAGGCGTCCTCAAAGTCCTGGACGATCAGCGTGCGGGTCCGCTGGGCCTGGCCGTAGTAGGCCTCGTAGTAGCCGGCGGAGAGTGCGTAGGTGCCGATCATGATGCGCCGCTTGACCTCCGGTCCGAACCCCTCGCTGCGCGTGCGCAGGTACATCTCGTTGAGATCGGGCGCGCCGGGACTCCGATGACCGTAGCGGACGCCGTCGAAGCGGGCCAGGTTGGCGCTGGCCTCCGCCGGAGCGATGATGTAGTAGGCGGCGATGCCCCGCTCCACGCTGGGCAGGCTCACCTCCTCGCACACCCCTCCCAGGGCGTGGATGGCCGCCACCGCGTAGTTGAAGACCTCCCGCACCCCCGGCTCGATGGCGTCACCCATGAACTCGCGGATCATGCCGAAGCGGCGGCCGGCCAGATCGAGCTCGGTGGGGATGCGTATCGGCTCGCGGCAGCCCGGTGCTGGTGGAATCGCAGGGGTCCAGGCCCTGCACCAGGTCCAGCAGGGCGGCCGCATCTCGCACGTCCCGGGTCAGCGGACCGATCTGGTCCAGCGAGCTCGCGAACGCGACCAGTCCGTAGCGGCTGACCGCGCCGTACGTGGGCTTCAGCCCCACCACGCCGCACAGCGACGCCGGCTGGCGGATGGACCCGCCGGTGTCGGTCCCCAGCGTCCAGGGAGCCTCCCCGGCCGCCACGGCGGCGGCGGAGCCCCCGCTGGAACCGCCCGGGACCCGCTCCAGGTCCCAGGGATTCCGGGTCACCTGGAAGGCCGAGTTCTCGGTCGAGCTGCCCATGGCGAACTCGTCCATGTTGAGCTTGCCCAGAAAGACCAGCCCCGCCGCGCGCAGCTTGGCCACGACGCCGGCATCGTAGGGGGGCCGGTAGCCCTTGAGGATCCGCGAGCCGCAGGTGGTCTCCAGGTCCTTGCGTCGCCAGGATGTCCTTCAAGGCGATGGGCACGCCTTCCCAGGGCCCCCGTTCCTCCCGCGGCTTGGCGTCGACGGCGGCCGCCTGGCGCAGGGCGCCCTCGTCGTCCACCAGGAGGTAGGCTCCGACCTGCTGGTCGGTGGCCGCGATGCGGTCCAGATAGAGACGGGTGAGCTCGGTGGACGAGGCTTCCCCGGCGGCGAGCAGGGCGCGGCACTGGAGGGCGGTCAGGCTGAAGACGTCCATGGGCTAGCCGATCCGCGGGACGACGAAGTGCCCATGCTCCACCTGCGGCGCGTTGGCCAGCGCCTGCTGCTGCGTGAGGCCGGGCCGCGGCTCGTCCGGCCGGAGGACGTTCTCCAGTGCCACGGCGTGGGCGGTGGGTGGCAGTCCGGCCAGGTCCAGCTCGCCCAGCTGCTGGATGTAGTCGATGATCTTGGAGAGCTCTCCCTGGAGGCGTTCCATCTCGGCCTCCTCGAACTGCAGACGGGCGAGACGGGCGACGTGTTCCACCTCAGCGCGGGAAATCACGGATGGCTCTCCTTGGCGATCTCAGGTCTCGGAACGGCCCGGCAACGCCGAGTCCGCGGGTCCGGTGGAGTATACAACGGCGTGGATGCGCCCAGAAAAGGGAGAGGGCGCCTGTCGGCGCCCCGAGGAGGAGAGAGGAAAGGGAGTCGGATGGGGATACTCCACGATGTCTCATCCCCTCTATCGGCAGCCCCGCGCTGGGACTTTAGCGGTTTCTTTGAGAGTCTTCTTCGCGAACCTCCCCGCGGCGCGAACTCCCCTCGGCACGAAAAAAGCCCCGCCGGAGCGGGGCTCGATCGCCCACCGAAGTGTGCGCGTAGGACTAGGCTACGGGCTGTACGTTGACCGCCTGCAGGCCTTTTTGACCCTGGGCGACATCGAAGCGCACGGGCTGACCCTCGTTCAGCGTGCGGAAGCCGTCCGACTGGATCTCAGAGAAATGGACGAACAGGTCCTCACCCTCCGCTTGTTCGATGAAGCCGTACCCCTTTTCGGGGCTGAACCACTTGACGGTCCCCTCAGCCAACCTTGCTACCCTCCGTGTTCCTCGGGGCACCGTCAGTGACGGCCGGCCCCAACCGTTGCATCCGCGTACCACCGTCCCGGCCAGCACGCCGCTGTCAAGGTAGCGTAATGCGGGTGCGAGAGCAAGTCCTCCGACCCAGGCGCTAGAGAAGGTCCTTCAGACCCTGGGCTTCGCGATGGTTCCTGAGGCGGTTGAGGGTCTTCGCCTCCACCTGCCGGATCCGCTCCCGGGTGACCCCGAAGCGCTCCCCCACCTCCTCCAACGTGCGCGGGTGCTCCCCCTTGAGGCCGAAGCGCAGCTCGAGCACCTTCCGCTCCCGATGCGAGAGACTGTCCAGCACGCGGTTCAGCTCCTCGTGGCGGATCTTCCGCGACACCGCGTCCAGAGGCTGGTCGGCCTCCAGGTCCTCGATGAAGTCGCCCAGCTCGGAGTCCTCCTCGTCGCCCACCGGGCGTCTCCAACGAGACCGGCTCCTGGGCGGCCTTCTGGATCTCGCGCGACCCGCTGCGGGGTGATGCCCATCTCCTCGGCCACCTCTTCCAGCGTCGGCTCCCGCCCGATGTCCTGGAGAAGCTGGCGCTGGATCCGGTTCAGCTTGTTGATGGTCTCCACCATGTGCACGGGCACCCGTATGGTGCGGGCCTGGTCGGCGATGGCGCGGGTGATGGCCTGCCGGATCCACCAGGTGGCGTAGGTGGAGAACTTGTACCCAGCGGTGGTAGTCGAACTTCTCCACCGCCCGGATGAGCCCCAGGTTCCCCTCCTGGATCAGGTCGAGAAACAGCAGACCCCGGCCCATGTAGCGCTTGGCGATGGAGACCACCAGCCGCAGGTTGGCCTCGGTCAGCTGCCGCTTGGCCTCGACGTCCTTCTGCTCGATGCGCTTGGCGAGCATGACCTCCTGCGCCGCGTTCAGCAGGGGCACTCGGCCGATCTCCTTCAGGTAGACGCGGACCGGGTCGCTGGACGAGTGGTCCATCGCCACCTCCAACTGCTGGAGGAAGGCCTCCTCCTCGGAGTAAGTCGTTCTCCTCGGCCTGGGGCTCCTCGTCCGAGTCGATCACCTCCACGCCCATCTCGAAGAGCGATTGTAGAGGAACTCCAACTCCTCGGGGGTGAGGTCGACATCCTGCAGGAGCTCGCCGATCTCCCCGGGCGTCAAGAAGCCCTTCAGCTTGCCGCGCCCGGCGCGATCTCGGCGACGAGGCCCGTGGTCATCTCCGCGTCCATCAGACCGCCCTTCCTCTCGGTCGAGGTTGGAGAGGAGCGTGCGTATCTGTTGCCGCTAGCAGTTCTAGCCGAAACAATGGCGCTGCTCCCAGTCGGGGTCTTCATCGTCAGATTCCGACGCGAGACTTCACTTCCGCCATCGGCGCGGTCGAGGAACTGCTCCTGCAGGCGCAGCGTCAACTCCTCGCAGGACACCCTCCGGATAGGGACCGGCTTCGGCCTCCATGACCAGCCGTACGAAGAAGCGCCGCCCAGATCGGAGGCCTCTCTGTCGCCGGGCCCGGATCGACCCGCCCAGGGTCCGCGAGCCAGCAGGGCGTCGCGCAGGCCGACGAAGGCTGTCGCGATGCAGGGGCATCTCGAAGTGCTCGGGCGTGAGACCTTGCAAGAGGGAGCGGGCCGACGCGGGCTGGCCACGGCGGCGACGAGGAACTCGCGCTCCATCCTGGCGGTCGGCGAGAGCAGCTGCTCGGCTCCGAGCGCGGACGCCGGCCGGACGCCTCTCGCCCCTGCCTGCGGCGCGGCGGCACGGCCCCGCTGGGAGCGACCCGAGTCGCTC
Organism: uncultured Actinomycetota bacterium; assembly: GCA_963796315.1. Taxonomy (GTDB): domain Bacteria; phylum Actinomycetota; class Thermoleophilia; order RBG-16-64-13; family RBG-16-64-13; genus CAWCLH01. Next base: position 33,302 of record CAWCLH010000014.1, on the reverse strand, counting down.
CGGCGGGCGGGAGCGGGCGAGGACAGCAGCAGCGAGATGCTCTCCGGCGCTAGTCGCAGACGGTCCGCGATGGTCGCTACCTCTTCCTCCCTCTCCTTCGGCGAGGCGGCACGCTCCAAGACCGGGCGCACCTCTTCGAAGGCCTGGACGCGCCCGTCGGACGCCAGACGTGTCGCCTTGGTCGAGGACTACGCAGGATCTCGAATGCCAGCAGCGGGACTCTCGCCGCAACATGTTGACCTCACTCCGGCGGCGCCGGCCTGCTCTGACCACGTCCGCCGGATCGCGTCCCGTCGGGCAGGGTCACCACTCGGGGACGAAGACCATGCCCGCGCACCGAGCTCGCCCGAGCGCAGCATGGCCTCGACGTCCGGCCCGGTCGGCGTCGAACATGAAGGTGACGTTGCTGGTGAAGCGCATCATGAGGCCGATCTGGCCGTCGGTCAGCGACGTGCCCATGGAGGCCACCACGTTGCTGGACGCCGGCCTGGGCCAGCGCCAGGACGTCCGTGTAGCCCTCCACGACCAGCTACTCGTCGCTCGCCACGATGCTCTGCGGCCCTGGTAGAGGCCGTAGAGCAGACTGGCCCTTCTGGTAGAGGGGCCCTCGGGCGAGTTGAGGTACTTGGGGTTCTCGTCGCTCAGCGTCCGGCCGCCGAACCCGACCACGCGGCCCCGGTGATCCACCAGCGGGAACATCAGCCGGCCCCGGAAGCGGTCGTAGGTCTTGCCCGGCTGGCGGACCAGCAGCCCGGCGGCGTCCAACTCCGCGTCGGAGAACCCCTCCTTGGCGGCCCGACGCTGCAGGCCCCGCCACTCGTCGGGGGGCAAGCCCGACCCGGAACGTCGCGCGCACACCTCGGCGCGCAGGCCCCGCTCCTCCAGGTAGGCCCGGGCCGGCGCCGCCGCGGCCGCCTCCCAGAGGTAGCGCTCGTAAAAGACCGCCGCTTTGTCCAGCAGGGCGAAGAGCCGCTTCTCCTTGTCCCGCCCCGTCGTGTCCGGGCGTCCCCCGTCCTCGTACTCCAGAGGGACGTGGTAGCGCTCCGCCAGTCTCTCGACCGCCTCGACGAAGGACAGATTCTCCATCGCGCTGCAGAAAGGGACGACGTCCCCCCCTCCCCACAGCCGAAGCAGTAGTAGAGCCCCTTGTCGGCGCTGACCGAGAACGAGGGGGTCTTCTCCTGGTGGAAGGGGCACAGCCCGGTGTAGGTGTTCCCGCGCTTGCGCAGGCTCGTGTACGCCGGAGACCACGTCGACGATGTCGGCCGCAGCCGAGACTGATTCGACGCTGGCGTCCTTGAGGAACGGGCTCACGTGACTCCTGGGAGCGGCGACCCACCACCCCTCCCCCGGGGCGGCGACCCGAGGACCGCGGGCTCGAAGAGTATACCAAGGGGGGCGGACGGCTCCCGGTCAGCCGGCGGCCGCGCAGAGCTCCTGGTGCACGCGCTGGGCGTAGCGGTCCGTCATCCCGGCGACGTGGTCCACCACGTGGGCCAGCTGGTCCCCCTCGGGCGCGGCCGGCAGCGGGAGCGCCCGTGGGTTCGCGAGGAAGTAGGCGATCAACTCGGCGATCACGCGGCGGATGGCCTCGCCGTCCTGTTGCACGATCGACCGGGTGTAGACGGTCTGGAACAAGAACGTGCGCAGTCGGTCCATGGCCCGGCCCACGGCCTCGCTCTGGACGATGTCGCCGAACGCGTCGCTGGCGTCGACCAGGTCGTGCACCAGGCAGTCGATGCGCTCGGAGCTCGTGCGGCCCAGGAGGCCGATCGGCCCGGCCGGCAGGTCGGCCTCGGCGATGAGACCGGCGCGCAGGGCATCGTCGATGTCGTGGTTGATGTAGGCGATCCGGTCGGCGATGCGGACGATGCGGGCCCTCCAGCGTGACCGGCAGCTCGGGGCCGGTGTGGTGGAGGATGCCGTCGCGCACCTCCCAGGTCAGGTTGAGCCCCTGCCCGTCGTTCTCCACCACCTCCACCACCCGCAGGCTCTGCTCGTTGTGGTGAAAGCCGCTCCGTCCGCGGCCGCGCAGCACCTCGTCGATGCGCCTCCTCGCCGGCGTGGCCGAAGGGGGTGTGGCCCAAGTCGTGGCCCAGCGCCACCGCCTCGGTCAGATCCTCGTTCAGGCGCAGGGCCCGGGCCACTGCTCCGGGCGATGCCGGAGATCTCCAGCGTATGGGTCAGGCGGGTGCGGAAATGATCCCCCTCCGGGCGCGATGAAGACCTGGGTCTTGTGCTTCAGGCGCCGGAAGGCCTTGGAGTGGACGATCCGGTCCGCGGTCGCGCTGGAACGGGGTGCGCAGCCGGCAGGGCTCCTCCTCGCGCTCCCGGCCCCGCGAGGACGCCGACCGTTGAGCCAACGGGGGACAGCCACCCCTCGAACAGGTCGGGCGACAGGGTGACCCTGCCGCCCGCCTCCCGTTTGCGCTGTTCCGTCATCCCCCGGCGCCCCGGCGGGCGTCCGCCTACTCGGCCATCGGGGCGGCCGTCGTCTCTTCGACGACCGCCTGAGCAGCGGCCAACCGGGCCAGCGGCACCCGGTACGGGCTGCAGCTGACATAGTCCAAGCCGGTGCGGTGGCAGAACTTGACGCTCGACGGCTCGCCGCCGTGCTCGCCGCAGATGCCGGTCTTGAGCCCGGGCTTGACCGCGCGACCCTTCTGCACGCCCATGGCGACGAGCTGACCCACGCCCTTCTGGTCGAGCTTCTCGAACGGGTTGTCGGCGATGACCTCGTCGCGCAGGTAGAAGGTCAGGAACTTGCCCTCCGCGTCGTCCCGGGAGAAGCCCAGGGTCATCTGGGTCAGGTCGTTGGTGCCGAAGCTGAAGAAGTCGGCGAACCGGGCGATCTCGTCGGCGACCAGGGCGGCCCGCGGCAGCTTCGATCATGGTGCCGATGGTGTAGTCGATCTTGCTTGTTGCGCTCGGCCAGCACCTGGTCGGCGGTCTTGGTGCTGAGCTCCCGCATCAGCTTGAGCTCCTTGGCGAAGCCCACCAGGGGGATCATGATCTCCACCTGGGGGTCTTGCCGGACAGCTCGTCGTCGATGTGGCAGGCCGCCTCGATGATGGCCCGCACCTGCATGGCGTAGATCTCCGGCCACTGGATGCCGAGCCGCGCAGCCGCGGGTCCCCAGCATGGGGTTGGCCTCATGCAGCGACTTGACCTTGGCGGCCAGGCCCCTCTTGGCGATCGTCTCGGCCGGAGGCGCCCGGTCAGCCGCAGCCGTTGCAGTTCGACCATGAGTCCCGTGTAGTCGGGCAGGAACTCGTGCAGCGGCGGGTCGAGCAGGCGGATGGTGACCGGCAGGCCGACCATCGCCCGGAAGATGCCCTGGAAGTCCTCGCGCTGGAAGGGCAGCAGCTTGGCCAGGTGCTTCTTCCGCTCCTCGATCGTCGCCGGCCATGATCATGGCCTGGACGTGGGGCAGCCGCTCCTGCTGCATGAACATGTGCTCCGTCCGGCAGAGGCCGATGCCCTCGGCGCCGAACTCCGCGGGCCTTGCTGGGCATCCTCGGGGGTGTCGGCGTTGGTGCGCACGCCCAGGCGGCGGATCTGCGTCGGCCCAGCCGAGCACCGGTCTGACGTTCTCGTCGATCTGCCGGCGGGCACCAGATCGGCCTGGCCCAGGATCACCCGGCCGCTGGCGCCGTCCATGGAGAGCCAGTCGCCCTCGCTTGACGACCATGTCCCCCACTGTGAACTCGCCGGCCGCTCGTCGATGTCGATCTCCGGCGGCCCCGGCGATGCAGGGCTTGCCCATGCCGCGGGCGACGACGGCGGCGTGGGAGGTCATGCCGCCGTGGCTGGTGATGACGCCCTGCGCCTTGATGAGCCCGTGGATGTCGTCCGGGTTGGTCTCCCAGCGCACCAGGATGACCGGGCTCGCCCTTGGCGCCCCGCTCCTCGGCCGTCGTCCGCGTCGAAGACCGCCTGACCCACGCCGCCGCCCGGCGAGGCGTCGAGGCCGGTGGCCAGGACCTCGTAGGACGCCTTGGGGTCGAGCATGGGGTGCAGCAACTGGTCCAGCTGGGCCGGGTCGATGCGCAGACGGCCTCGCCTTGTCGATCATGCCCTCGTCCACCATGTCCACGGCCGCCCGCAGGGCGGCCGGCGCGGTGCGCTTGCCGCGAACGGGTCTGCAGCATGTAGAGCTTGCCGTCCTCGATGGTGAACTCGAGGTCCTGCATGTCGCGGTAGTGCTTCTCCAGCGTCTCGCCGGATGTCGTAGAGCTGCTTGTAGACCTCGGGCAGGACCTGCTCCATCTCCTGGAGCGGCCGCGACGTGCCGCACGCCGGCCACCACGTCCTCGCCCTGGGCGTTCATGAGGAACTCGCCGTAGAAGTGGTTCTCGCCGGTGGAGGGATCGCGGGTGAAGGCCACCCCGGTGCCGGAGGTCTCGCCCTTGTTGCCGAAGACCATGGACTGGACGTTCACGGCCGTCCCCAGGTCGTCCGGGATACCCTGGGCGCGGCGGTAGACCTTGGCTCGATGGTTGTCCCAGCTGCTCGAACACGGCTTGATGGCCATCTGCAGCTGCTTCGTGGGGATCGTCGGGGAACTACTCGCCGGCCTCCTCCTGCAGGATGGCCTTGAAGCGCACGGTGAGGTCCTTCAGATCGTCGGCCGACGAGGTCGGTGTCGAGCTCGGCTCCCACCTCGCTCCCTCTTCTGCGTGATGGCGTCCTCGAAGCGCCTGCGCGTCGACACCCATGACCACGTCGCCGAACATCGGATGAAGCGCCGGTACGAGTCGTAGGCGAAGCGCGGGTTGCCGGTCGAGGCGGCCAGAGCCTCGACCGTTCTGATCGTTCAAGCCCGAGGTTGAGGACCGTGTCCATCATCCCGGGCATGGAGACGACCGCTCCGGACCGCACGGACACCAGCAGGGGGCTGGTCGTGTCGCCGAAGCGTCTTGTCGGTCTGCCTCTCGAGGGAGAGCAGGTGCCGCTCGATCTCGTCGGCCAGCCCCTCCGGGTAGGCGCCGGTGCGCGAGTAGGCGATGCAGGCCTCGGTCGTGATGACGAACCCCGGAGGCACCGGGATGCCGATGCCGGTCATCTCCGCCAGGTTGGCGCCCTTGCCGCCAAGAAGGGACTTCAGTCCGGCGTTACCCTCGGCAAAGTCGTAGACGTACTTCTTCGGGCTCATGCAGAAGCTCTCCTTAAGGCGGTGACGACGGGGCGCGAAGGCAAAAGTGTCTCTTGCCAAGCCGTGAGCTCATTGTAACGGAAACCATGGGACATCGCGGTCTCACCGGGCGCAGGTGGCCCGCAGGATCGTATCCCGGGTCAACATCCCCCGGTATCGGCCGGCCTCGTCCAGGACGGGCAGGCGCTTGAGGCGCCGGTCGATCATCAACCGGAGCGCTTCCTCGATCGACTGCTCCGTGCCGACGGTCACCACCCGGCGCTCCATGACGTCCTCCGCCCGCGTGGAGGCGAGGCGCTCGCCGGCCTCCGCCGCGGACGACCCGCCGCGGAGGCCGCGGAGCAGCCGCAGCGGCCCGTGACCTTCTTCTCGGAAGAGCGGGAGGAGGTCTCGATCGCTGACCAGGCCCACCAGCCGATCCTGGGGATCGACCACCGCGACCCGCCGGCTGTCGTTGTCGATCCGCTCCAGGACGTCCACCAGGGTGGCCTCGGGGGGACGGTGGCGGACTCCTGCAGGGGAAGGTCCCCCACCCGTAACGCCGGCGTCACCTCCACGCCGCGCTGGGCGAACCAGACCGGGTCCGGACCGTGCCCGGTCACACCCCGGAAGATGTCGACCCGGGAGAGCATGCCGACGAGCCGGCCGGCCTCGTCGACGACGGGGAGGCGCTTGAGACCACGATCCAACATCCGGTCCACCGCGGCCCGCAGCGGCTCGCCCTCCAGCGCGGTGACGGGAGAGGCGGTCATCACCTGAGCGGCGGTGAACGCCGCCATGCCACCGAGCGCCCGGTCGCGCACGGGCTCGTCCAGCAGACCGAGCAGACCCGCCCGCAGAGGCAGTCCGGCCCTCTCGACCAGGTCGCCCTCGCTGACGATCCCCAGGACCTTCCCGTCCCCGCCGACCACGGGGACGGCGTTGAACTCCCGGGAGATCAGGAGGCGGGCCACGTCCGTGGCCGGGCTGTCAGGGCCGACGGACACCGGCTGAGGGGTCATCAGGTCGCGCACGCGCAGGTTCCGGGGCAGCAGGGGACGGGCCGTCCGATGCATGCGCAGCTCCGGTCGGCTGACCAGGAGGATGCCCTCGCCCACCAGGGGCGCGACCAGCCGGAGCAGCAGGTCCTCCTCCGCCGCCGGGGCCACGATCTCCACCTTGACCGGCAGGTTGACGGCCAGGTCGAGGATACGGTGGGAGACCAGCTCGCCGTTCTCGTAGCAGCCGGCGATGCCCTTCGTCACCACGCAGCGGGCCGCCACCTTCGCGTCGCGCACGGCCTTGGCGATGGCGTCGTAGACGGGCACGCCGTGGACGTGGGCCTCCTCGCTCGTATAGAGCTCGATCCGGACGTACGTCAGTCCCATCGCCCCTCCCGTCGCCTCCGGCTCACGCCGATCGTCCCAGCCACATCCCGACCAACACCAGCAGGAGGCCGCCGACGTTGTTCAGCGCCAGGTTGGCCAGCGACAACCCGGCCGCGCCATCCTGATAGGACGTGGCGGTCTCCAGAGCCATGGTGGAGAAGGTGGTCAATCCTCCCAGGATCCCGGTCATGAAGAAGAGCCGGCCGGACGGGCCCAGAAGAGCGCGGTCGGCCAGGCTGAAGAGGACGCCGATCAACAGGCAGCCGACCAGATTGACGGCGAGGGTGCCCATGGGGAAGCCCGTACCCAGCGTCCGTCCGGCGAGCAACGAGGTGCCGTACCGGGCCGACGCGCCGAGCGCCCCACCCGCGGCCACCAACAGGAGCCGGCCGAGCACCCTGCCCGCCTACCCGCGCCCGACCGCGACGGGCCTCATCCTCCGGACCGCCCGCATCTACTGCAGACGGTCGAGGTGGGCCACGGAGCGGACCGTGCCGGCGATAGCGGCCAGCAGGCGAAGCCGGTTCAGCCTGACCGCCTCGTCCTCGGCCATGACCAGCACGTCGTCGAAGTAGCGGTCGACCGCCGGCCGCAGGCCGGCGAGCGTCAGGAGGGCCTGGTAGTAGTCCTCTTCGGCCGTCTGTGCGGCCACCGCGGCCTCCACTGCCCGCCAGGCCTCGAAGAGCCCTGTCTCGGCCTCCTCGGCGAACAGGGCCGGATCGACCGGCCCACCGGCGCCGGCGGGCAGCTTCTTGGCCAGGTTCGACGGTCTGGTGGCCGTCACCACGAGGTCGTCCCACCGCTCGGTGCCCCGAAGGGCGTCCACGGCGGCGGCGCGTTTGCGCAGATCGAGGAAGGTCCGCGAGGTGGGCAGGGCCGCGTCGACCGCGTCCCGGGCGATCTCGTTGTCGGTCAGCACCTTGGCCAACCGTTCCAGCACGAAGTCGGTAGCCGCTGGCACCACCTGCTCGTACGGCACCAGGTTCGGGTTGTCGGCCAGCTCCTCGTAGGCGCGCCCGAGCAGGGTCTCCACGTCGTAGGCGAAGCCGTGCAGGAACGCGATGTTGACCAGGCCCATGGCCGCCCGACGCAGTCCGTAGGGGTCCTTGGACCCCGACGGCGGCTCGCCCACGGCGAAGGCCGCGGTGATGTTGTCCGCCTTCTCGGCGGTGGCCAGCAGGGCCCCACAGAGCGAGCGGGGCAACTCGCCCCCGGCGGCGTCCGGCAGGAACTGCTCGCGGATGGCCTGCGCCACCTCCTCGGGGAAGCCCTCCATCCGCGCGTAGGTCTCGCCCATGGTGCCCTCCAGGTCGGCGAACTCGCGCACCATCACCGACACCTGGTCGGCCTTGGCCAGCCGGGCCGCCTCCAGCGCGCGCTCCCGCACGTCGGCCGGCACGCGCCAAGGTCTCGGCCAGGAAGCCCGTCAGCGCCACCAGGCGGCGGGTCTTGTCGCGCAGGCTCCCGATCTTCTCGTGGAAGACCACGCGATCCAGCTGGGAGGCCATCTGCTCGAGCCCGGTGGCCAGGTCCTTGTCGAAGGAGAACTCGGCGTCCTCGATGCGCCCCTCGAGCACCCGCTCGTTCCCCGCGGTGATGGTGGCGGCGTCGGCAGGGTCGCCGTTGGTCACGTAGAGGAAGGTCGAAGCCAGGCTGCCGTCGGCCGCGACCAGGGGGAAGTAGCGCTGGTGGGACTGCATGGCGGTGACGAGCACCTCTTCGGGCAGCCGCAGGTGGTCCTCCGCGAACCGGCCGGCCAGCACCGTCGGCCACTCGACCAGGAAGAGCACCTCGTTCATCTTGCCCATGGGGTCGACGACCTCCAGACCCCGCTCCTCAGACTGGCGGCGAAGCTCCTCCCAGATGAAGGCCTCGCGCTCCCGCTGGTCGACCATCACCCTGACCGAGCGCATGGCGTCCAGGTAGTCGGCCGGCCGGCCGATGTCCACCGGCCCTCCCAGCCAGCGATGGCCCAGACTCCGGCGCCCCGACTCGAGCCCGGCGATGCGAAAGGGGATGACGTCCGAGCCGTACAGGGCCACCAGCCAACGCACCGGACGGGAGAACCGCAGGTCCTTGTATCCCCAGCGCATGTTCTTGGGGAAGTACATGTCGCGGACGATCTTCACGCAGAGGTCGGGCAAGAGGTCCGCCGTGGGCCGGCCCTCGGCCCGCGACACCGCGAACACGAAGCGCCGGCCGTTCTCCTCGCGCACTTCCAGCTGGTCGGGGGTGACGCCTCTTGGCCCGGGCGAAGCCCTGGGCGGCCGGGGTGGGGTTGCCGTCCGCATCGAACGCCGCCTCGCACGCCGGGTCCGCGCTGAGCGCTCTCCCGGGCGGTCTGCGACTCCGGGACGCCGGCCACGCCCACGGCGATGCGGCGGGCCGAGACCAGCACCTGGATGCTGTCGGGTGCCACGTCCAGGCTCTCGGCGGCGAAGAGGGCCGCCACCCGGCCGGGCAGCAGTTCGAGCACGGCGTTGCAGGCGGAGGCCGGCAGCTCTTCGGTCCCGATCTCGAGCAGGAAGTCCTTGGCCATCACGCCTTCCCCCCGCCGTCCGACCCGGGAGACCCGCCCGGTCCGGCGGCCGGACGCCTCCCGGTCGGCCAACTGGGCCACGTAGGCCTCGGCCACCCGGCGAGCCAGGTTGCGCACCCGGGCGATGTAGCCGGTGCGCTCGGTGACGCTGATGGCCCCCCGCGCATCCAGCTGGTTGAACGCATGGGAGCACTTCAGGACGAAGTCATAGGCGGGCATCACCAGGCCGTGGGCCAGGCAGCTCTCGCACTCCTGCTCGTAGTCCGTGAAGTGCTGCTGGAGCGTGGTCACGTCGGCCACGTCGAAGTGGTAGGCCGAGAACTGGGCCTCGTTCACCTGGTGCACGTCGCCGTAGGTCACGCCCGGCACCCACACGAGGTCGAAGGCGCTGCTGACCCCCTGCAGATACATCGCGAGCCGTTCGGTCCCGTAGGTGAGCTCCACGCTGATCGGGTCCAAGTCGATGCCGCCCACCTGCTGGAAGTAGGTGAACTGCGTGGCCTCCATCCCGTCGATCCAGACCTCCCAGCCCAGGCCCCAGGCCCCCAACGTGGGCGACTCCCAGTCGTCCTCCACGAAGCGGATGTCGTGGTGGGCCAGGTCGATCCCCAGATGAGCCAGCGACTCCAGGTAGAGGTCCTGGATGTCGTCCGGCGCGGGCTTCAAGATGACCTGATACTGGTAGTAGTGACCCAGGCGATAGGGATTCTCGCCGTAGCGGCCATCGGTGGGCCGGATCGAGGGCTCGACGTAGGCGACCTTCCAGGGATCGGGACCGAGCGAGCGCAGGAACGTGGCGGGGTTGAAGGTGCCCGCCCCCACTTCCGTATGGTACGGCTGCCAGACGACGCAGCCCTGCCTGGCCCAGAAGTCCTGCAGGCCCAGGAGGACGTCTTGGAAGGTGGGTCTTTCCATGCTCACGCTGACCTCGATGGTGGCGGGTTGGGAAGGCACGATTGTAACAGAGCCCCCTTCGCCGCCCGTCCGGGCCCGGCGGCCGCCGCCGGGCCGCCGCCGCCTCGACGAGCGTCCGCCGCGCTGCGAGCCTGTGAGCGGCCGCAGACCTAGCTTATGCTGGCTGTGGTGCGGGTAATCCGACGGACACACGTCGTGAAGAGAGGACGAGAACGTGGACTTCAAGCAGCTGGTACAGCAGAGGCACAGCGTGCGTCACTACGCCGACCGACCGGTGGAGGACGAGAAGCTGAAGCTCATCCTCCACGCCGCCCGACTGGCCCCTACGGCGGCCAATCGGCAACCCTTCCGCCTGATCGTCATCCGGGACCCCGAGCAACGAGCACGCATGCGGGCCGCCTACTCGCGGGACTGGTTCGTGGGTGCTCCGGTGATACTCGCCGCCGTGGGCGTCCTGTCCGAGAGCTGGGTGCGCAAGGACGGGAGGAACTACAACGACGTGGACGTCGCCATCGCGATGGACCACGTCATCCTGCAGGCGGCCGACCTGGGTCTGGGCACCTGCTGGATCGCGGCGTTCGACGCGGCGGCTGCCAGGGAGGTCCTCGCCTTGCCGGAGGGCGTCGAGCCGATCGTCCTGACGCCGTTGGGATATCCGGCCGGCGAGCCCGGGGAGAAGAAGCGGCGGCCGCTGGAGGAGCTGGTACGTTGGGAACGCTACAGCTAGTGAGCATGGTGCCGCCGGTCCCAGATCGCTCAAGGAGGTCTCGCCGCTGATGGATACGGTACTGCTCTCCCGCATCCAGTTCGCGTTCACCGTCGGATACCACTTCCTCTTCGTGCCCTTCTCCCTGGGTGTCGGGCTGATCCTGCTCCTGGCCACCCGCCGCGCCTATCGGAGCGGCCGGCCGGAGGACGACGACGCCGCCCGTTTCTGGCTCAAGCTCTTCACCGCGACCTTCGCGGTGGGGGTCGCCACGGGCATCACCATGGAGTTCGCCTTCGGCACGAACTGGGCGGGCTACTCCCGGTTCGTGGGCGATATCTTCGGCGCCCCGCTGGCGGCCGAAGCCCTCTTCTCCTTCTTCCTGGAGTCCACCTTCCTGGGCGTCCTGCTGTTCGGCCGGGGCCGCCTGTCCCGACGGGTGCTGTACGTCTCGACCTGGCTCGTCTTCTTGGGGGCCCACCTCTCCGCGCTGTGGATCCTCATCGCCAACTCCTGGCAGCACACGCCGGCGGGCTACAAGGTGGAGGGGGGCCGGGCGGTGATGACCGACTTCTTCCAGGCCGCGGCCAACCCCTCCACCCTCTGGCGCTTCCTGCACACCGTCGCCTCGACCTGGGTCGCCGGGGCCTTCATCGCCGCGGCCATCGCCGCCTACTACCTGCTCCGCGGCCGCCACCAGGCATTCGCGCGTCGGACCCTGGGCCTTGCCTTGGTCCTGGGGCTGGTCATGTCGATCGCCATGCCGATCCTGGGCGACCGCCAGGCCCAGGTGGTCGCCCGCCACCAGCCGGTCAAGATGGCCGCCTACGAGGGCCTCTTCAAGACCCAGAGCGGGGCGGACATGATGATCGTGGGCTGGGTGGACCAGACCAACAAGCGGCTGGTCGCCGGGGTGGGGCTACCGGGGGCGCTCAGCTTCATCCTGACCGGCAGCCGCGGGGGAGTCGTTCCCGGGCTGGACCAGGTCCCCCCCACCGACTGGCCCCCGCTGCAACTCACCTTCCAGAGCTACCACTGGATGGTGCTGCTGGGCGGGTACATGGGGCTGGTCATGCTGGTGGGCGTCTACCTGCTGTGGCGCAAGAAGCTCGAGCAGAGCCGGCGCTACCTCTGGTGGTTGATGCTGTCGGTGCCCGCCCCGATCCTGGCCATCCAGCTGGGCTGGGCGGCCACCGAGGTGGGCCGCCAGCCGTGGATCGTGCAGGGGCTCCTCCGGACCTCCGATGCGGTCTCCGCGGTCGTCCCCGCCTCCCAGGTGGCCTTCACCCTGGCGATCTTCGCCCTGATCTATGCCTTGCTCTTCGTCGCCTGGGCCGGCGCTCTTCGGCGCATCATCGCCGACGGACCGGGGTCGTCCCCCGGCGCCCGGCTGAGATCGCCCGCGCCGGACACGCCTTCGGCCTCCGCCGTCACTCCTGGCTCGGCCACACTCGAAGGGAGGGACGCATGAGTCTCGCCGGGGTCTGGTATCTGCTGGTGGCGGTGCTGTTGGCCGGCTACGCCGTCCTGGACGGCTTCGACCTGGGCATCGGCACGCTCTACCCCTTCCTTGCCCGCGATGAGGACGAACGCCGCATCCTGCGCCGCTCGATCGGACCGGTGTGGGACGGCAACGAGGTCTGGCTGCTGACCGCCAGCGGGGCGCTCTTCGCCGCCTTCCCCCCGGTCTACGCGACGGTCTTCAGCGGCTTCTACCTGGCGCTGATGCTGGTGCTGTTCAGCCTCATCCTGCGCGCCGTCTCCCTGGAGTTCCGCGCGGCGGCCAGCTGGCCGCGGGTGTGGGATTGGACCTTCTTCGTGGGAAGCGCCCTGCCCGCGCTGCTCTTCGGCGTCGCCATCGGCAACATCGTGCGCGGCGTGCCGATCGGCGCCGACGGAGAGTTCGCCGGCACCTTCTTCACCCTGCTCAACCCGTTCTCGCTGATCGTCGGGCTGACCGGCCTCGCCATGTTCGTCTCTCATGGTGCCGCCTGGGCCGCCTTGAAGACCGAGGGAGCCCTACGAGCGCGGGCGGTGGCGGTCCGTTCGGTGGCCCACTGGGTGTTCGTGGCGATGGTCGTGGTGACGACCATCGCCACCATCGTCCTGGTGAGCGACCGGGCCTCGAACGTGGTGGGCAACGTGCTCGGCTGGGTGATGCTCCTGGTGCTGGTGGGCGGCATCGTCCGCACCCGGCTGGCCATCGCCGCGGGCAAGGACTACCCCGCCTTCCAGGGGAGCGGCGTCTCCATCCTGGGGCTGGTCGGGCTGCTGGCCGTCGGCAACTACCCGGACCTGGTGCCCGCCTTGGACACCCCGGAACGGAGCCTGACCGTGACGAACGCCTCCTCGTCCCACCTGACCCTGACCGTCATGCTGATCATCGCCCTGATCGGGGTGCCCATCGTCCTGGCCTACACCGCCTACGTGTACCGGGCCTTCCGCGGCAGGGTCACGCTCGAGACCGAAGGCGGCGGCTACTAGCGTCCGGCTCGCGCCTCTGGCAGGCGAGGCCCGCCGCGGGCTCGGTGGGCCTCGCCGACGGTCGACCGCACGCGCGAGGGGCGGCCCGATGGGCCGCCCCTCGCGTCGTCCATCCAGGGATGAGGTGACCTCAGCAGGCCGGCGCGGAGGCGGGCTCGGCCGCCATGGCGACCGCCCCCGCCGGGCTCTCGTGCGGGTGCACCCTTCCGGCGCCGGCGCCGAACTGGTAGCCCGACTCGCTGTGCTGGGAGAGGTCCAGACCCAGCACCTCGTCGTCCTCGGTCACCCGGAGGCCTACCACCGCGTCGACGACCTTCAGCAGGCCCAGACTCATGCCGAACGACCAGGCGATGACCGCCACCACCGCCACCAGCTGCTTGAGGAGCAGCGCCGGGTTCCCGAAGAAGGCTCCGTCGGCCCCGGCCGAGTTGATGGCCACCGACGCGAAGAGTCCGGTGGCGATGGCGCCGAAGGTGCCGCCCACGCCGTGGACCCCCACGACGTCCAGGCTGTCGTCGTACTGGAGACGCCACTTGAGCAGCACGCCCAGGTAGCAGACCATGCCCGCGCCGAACCCGATCAGCAGCGCCGACATGGGGCCGACGAACCCGGAGGCCGGCGTGACGGCCACCAGGCCGGCCACCGCGCCCGAGGCGACGCCGAGCGTGGTCGGCCTGCCTTGATGCAGCCACTCGGCGGCGGCCCAGGCCATGGCGGCCGCCGCGGCGCCGAGGTGCGTGACCACCAGCGCGTTGGCCGCCAGTCCGTTGGCGCTGAGGGCGCTGCCGGCATTGAACCCGAACCAGCCGAACCACAGGATGCCGGCGCCCAGGACGGTCATGGGCACGTTGTGCGGGTGGATGACCTCCCTGCCGAAACCGCGCCGCTTCCCCAGGACCAGCACGGCCGCCAGGGCCGCGGCCGCCGAGCTGATGTGCACCACGGTGCCGCCGGCGAAGTCGAGAGCACCCAGCTCCCGGACCCATCCGCCGACGCCCCAGACCCAGTGAGCGGTCGGCGCGTAGACGACCAGCGACCACAGCACCGTGAACACCAGGAACCCGGAGAACTTCATCCGTTCCGCGAAGGCCCCGGTGATGAGCGCCGGTGTGATCACGGCGAACATGGCCTGGAAGATCATGAAGGCCAAGGCCGGGATGGTGGCGGAGTACGCGGGGTCCGGAGCCTGCCCCACCCCGCGAAGCCCCACGTGCGCCAGCGACCCGATCACGTGACCCACATCCGGGCCGAAGGCCAGACTGTAGCCCAGCACGGCCCACACCACGGACACGACCCCGATGGCGGCGAAGCTCTGCCCGATCGTGCCGAGCACGTTCTTGGACCGCACCATCCCGCCGTAGAAGAGCGCCAGGCCCGGCGTCATGAACAGCACGAGCGCGGCGGACATGAGGACGAAGGCGGTATCGCCCGTGTTGATGGCGGCCATGGCAACCTCCCTGTAGCCGTGTGCACGGGAGCATCCGGCGTCCCGTTCGGTGAAGGAAGCTTAGCCAGATGGCGAGCCGCTCGCCTTGGCCCGAAGGAGCAACTGCGCCCGGTTTCCCTCGCGCCACTTGGAGAGCCACCGGCCCAGGCTCGCCCGGCCGGGGCGCGCCGAGGGAGGCGGCCGGCGCCGAGCCCCGGGCGGCTAGATCAGGATGTCCCGCCGGCGGAAGGCCAGGACGGCCAGCAGGGCGAAGGCGACCGCACAGGCCAAGATACCGGCGAAATCACCCCAGCGGATCCCGTCCAGGATGGCGGCGCCGTAGTAGTGGAAGAGCGAGAAGTACTTGGCCTGCCTGAACGAGGCCACGGAGTTGGCCAGACCGTTCACCACGTACATGGCCACCAGGATCCCCGCCGGGAGGGCGATCACCAGGGCGGTGCGCCGGAGCAGGGCGGACAGCAGCAGCGCCAGCCCCCCGAAGAACAGGGAGAAGGGCAAGAGGTTCAACCCCGCCCACAGGAGATCCAGCGCCGGCAGGTCCACGCCGGCCGCCAGGCCACCCAGGTACGTCAGCACGGACATCAGCGCCAACATGCCGAGCAGCCCGACGACCATGGTGACGAATCGAGCCACGATCAGGTGCCACCGGGGCACCGGGTTGCTGAGCAACACGTCGAGCTGGAGCCGGTCCTCCGCCCCGGCCACGGTCCTCGCGCCCAGGAGGATGGCGAAGAAGGGGACCGCCAGAGGAGCGATGATGGCGAACATCTCCATGTTGAGGAAGCTCTGCACCGTGATCTCCGCGCCGGCCTCCAGGCCCAGGAACTGCAGGTAGATGGCGGGCATGGTGGACAGGTAGCTGTTCAAGCTGTCCTTGAACCCCGGGAACAGGGCGACGTAGAGGATGTTGAGCAAGCCCAGGGAGACGCCCCAGATGAGGACGGCGCGCCACTGCTCCCGCATCGAGTTGGCGGTCAGGGTCCACAGGCGGGCCGCAGGAGACGGCAGCGCGGACAACGGCCCCGCCGCGACGCCTTGCGGACCGGCGGTCCCGGTGGGGGCGGTCTGCTCGGCACCGGAGAGGACCTCGCCGGTGCCCGCATCGGTGGTGGCCGGGTGGCTCATAGCGTGGCTCCGTAGTAGGTGAGGAAGATCTCCTCCAGGCTGGGGTGACGCAGTTCCAGGTCCACGACGGTGGACCGGGCGGCCAGCTTCAGGACGTCGTCCAGCCCGTCGTGGAGCACCAGGTTCAGTCGCCGGCCCTCCGCCTGGACGTCGCTGACGCCCGCCAGGGCGGCGAAGGGCGCCGGGTCGACCGGGTCGGCGAACTCGATCGTCATGCGCCGCAGGCGCTTCTCCAGCAAGGTGTCCGTGGTCTCCAGGGCCACCAACTCCCCCTCGCGCACGATGCCGACGTGGTCGCAGACCCGCTCCACCTCGCTCAGCGCGTGCGAGGAGAAGAACACGGTCCGGCCGTCGTCGCGCGCCTCCTCCAACAGGTGCAGGAACTCGTCCTGCACCAGGGGATCGAGACCGGAGGTGGGCTCGTCGAGGACGAGCAGGGGCGGCCGGTGGAACAACGCCTGGACGATGCCGATCTTCTGCTTGTTGCCCCGGGAGAGGTGGCGCAGGGGGCGATCCATCTCGGCCCCCAGACGCTCGGCCAGCTCGTCGGCGTAGCTGATGTCGGTGACGCCCCGCAGGCGGCCGTAGAACCGCACCAGCTGGCGGCCGGTCAGCTTGCCGCCCAGGTCGTACTCGCCGGGCAGGTTGCCCACCAAAGCGTGTACGGCCACGCTGTCCCGCCGAGTGTCCAGACCGAAGATCTGGGCGCGGCCGCTGGTGGGATGCAGGAAGTCCAGGAGCGTGCGGATGGTCGTGGTCTTGCCGGCGCCGTTCGGCCCCAGAAAGCCGAAGATCTCGCCGGCGTAGACGTCCATATCCACGTCCACGATGCCGCGGTTCTTCCCGTAGGCCTTGGTCAGCCCTTCGGTATGGATCACCGGGTCCAACGCGACCTCCGTCATCGTTCCGCCTGCTCCTCGACCATGCCACCCCCGAAGACCATACGTCTCTCCTGCCGAGGTGGCAAGCGGTCTAGACAGGCGAGCCCGCCCCGGAGGTTACGTGGCCGGCGGGGCGGTCGTCGACGGGGTGGTGGTGGGCGTGACCGGGGCGGCGACGAGTAACTTCACCGTGCTACCCGGCTTCACCGGGGTGTCGGGCGGCGGGTCCTGATCGAGCACGGTCCCCGCGGGCGCTCCCGCGTCGGGCTGCTCCACCTCGTCCGCCAGCAGTCCGGCCTGGCGAAGCGCATTGCGCGCTTGGTTCACCTTCATGCCGATGACGTTGGGCACGGCCACCGTCTGCGGACCGGAGCTGACCGAAAGGAGCACCGTCGAGTTGGGCGCCCGCAGCGTGCCGGCGCTGGGGCTCTGCTCCACGACCTCGCCGGCGGGTTGATCCGACGAGACGCTCTGGATGCTGACCACGAAGCCGGCCGCCTCGAGGGTGGCTTTCGCCTTGTCGCGCTGCACCCCGACCACGTCCGGCACCGGCACGGTCGTGGGCTGGGCCGGCCCGGTGCTGACGTAGATGATCACCTCGGAGCCCCGCGGCGCCTGCTGCCCCGCAGCCGGATCCTGCCGCACCACCTCGCCCTTGGGCTTGTCGGACTGCTCAGTCTGGGGCTTGACGGTGAAGCCGGCAAGACCCAGCGCCGTCCCGGCCTCCTGCTGGGTCTTGCCCACGACGGACGGCACGTCGACCTGCTCTTGGGCTGCCGCCAAGGTCACCGTGACGGTCTCCCCCTCGGCCAGTTGGGTGCCGGCGTCCGGCTGCTGTTTGGTGACCTGTCCCGCCGCGTACTGAGTCGAGGGCTCGGTCCCCGCCACCTGCATGGTGAAACCGGCAGCCTCCAGCTGGTTTCGCGCCGCCGTCTCGTCGAGCCCCAGCACCGGGGGCACCGTCACCAGCGTGGGCGAGGGCGGCGGCGACGAAGGGGCGAAGATGGCGTAGGCCGCACCGGCCAGCAGAGCGAGGAACAGCAGGGCCAGCAACCACAGCCACCAGCGGGATCGGCGGGGTTCCTCGATCGGCGGGACCACGGGCGGGAGCGGAGCCACCCCGGCTCCGGCCGGACGGACCTGAGTGCGTTGCAGGACACTGGTGGCTCCCACGTCGGCGGGGCCCATCACCCGGGTGGGCTGTTCCTGCTCGCCCAGGCCGGGCGGCGGGGCCACCACAAGCCCCCGTTCGACCCGGCGAAGGTCGTCCAGGAACTCGTCGGCCGAGCGATACCGCGTCTCCGGCGTCTTGGCCAAGGCCTTGAGGATGACCCGCTCCAGGTTCTCCGGGATGCCCGGCACCAACGTCGAGGGCAGGACCGGCGGCTCGTGCACGTGCTGCATGGCGATGGCGACCGGGTTGTCACCGGTGAAGGGCAGCCTGCCCGTGGCCATCTCGTACATGACCACGCCCAACGAGTAGAGGTCCGCCCCGGCTTCCGCCGGATGCCCCTGGGCCTGCTCGGGCGACAGGTAGTGGGCGGTGCCCAGGATGGAGCCGGTCTCGGTCATGCCCACGGAGTTGGCGGCTCGGGCGATGCCGAAGTCGGTCACCTTCACCCGGCCTTCGGCGTCCACCATGATGTTCTGCGGTTTGATGTCCCGATGCACCACGCCCTTGCGTTCGGCGAAGCGCAACCCTTCCAAGATCTGGCCGGCGATGGAGACGATGTGGTCGGTCCGCAGGGGACCGTGCTCCACGATCAGGTCCTTGAGGGTGCGCCCGTCCAGGTACTCCATGGCGATGTAGTAGGTGCCCTCAGCCTCGCCCCGATCGTAGATCTGCACGATGTTGGGGTGGTTGAGCCCGGCGGCGCTGCTCGCCTCCCGGCGGAAACGCTCGATGAACTGCTCGTCGTTCGCATACTTGGAGAGGAGCACCTTGAGGGCCACCTGGCGGCCCAGGTGACGGTCGTAGGCCAGGTAGACCTCGGCCATGCCCCCCGATCCCAGGCGGCGCTTGATCTCGTAACGGTCGTCGAAGACGGTGCCTATCACCGGGGGTCTTCCTCCAGAGGACGAGCGACGGACGCTGCGGACGGGCGGGCGGACCAGCGCCCAGTGTACCATCGGCCTTCCGGCACCTTACTTACCCAACGCCGCACTGAGGACCTGCCGAGCCAGCGGCGCCGCGACCGAGCCTCCGGTCCCGCCGTGCTCCACGACCACGGCCACGGCCACCCGCGGAGCGTCGGCCGGGGCGAAGCCGATGAACCAGGCGTGCGGCTCCCCCTGGTCGAGCTCGGCGGTGCCGGTCTTGCCCGCCACCTGCACGCCCGGGATGGCGGCTCGGGTCCCGGTCCCCTGCTGGACCACCTGCACCATCATGTCGCGGACGGCGGCCGCCGTGGTGGCGTCCATCGGGTTCAGCCATACCTTCGGCTGCGTCCGGTCGAGCACCGTCTGCTGGTAGTCGCGCACCTCGCCGACCAGGTAGGGCTCCATCACGCGTCCGCCGTTGGCGATGCCGGCCGCGACCAGGGCCATCTCCAGCGGCGTGGCGAGGACCTCCCCCTGGCCGAACGAGGCCTGGGCCACGTGGGCCGTGTCCATCGTGCCCGGATCGGGGAAACGGCTTGCGGCCACGGGCAAACGCCCCGGGACCTTCTGGCTGAAGCCGAAGGACCGGGCTGCCTGAGCGAGACCGGCGGCCCCCAGCTCCACGCCCACCTTGGCGAAGGTGGTGTTGATGCTCTTGGCCATCGCCTCGGTGAAGTCGTGCCGCCCGTAGACGGCATCCCCGTAGTTGTGGACCACGTAGCCGCCGGCGACGTAGCGTCCGTCGTCGACGAAGCCGGTGGTCGGCGTCACCAGGCCCTGAGCCAGGGCCGCGGCCGCCACCACCGGCTTGAACGACGAGCCCGGCGGATAGAGACCCTGGGTCACCCGGTTCAGCAGGGGACGGTCCGCGTCCTGATTGAGCGCCTTCCAGCGCTCGTCCAGTCGCCGCGGATCGTACGAGGGCGACGACGCCATGGCCAGGATCGCTCCAGTGCGCGGATCCAGGGCCACGATGGCACCCTTCTTCCCGCCGAGGGCATCGACGGCGGTCTTCTGCAGGGCCGCACTCACGGTCAGGTGCAGATCGGCCCCCCTCTTCGGTCGCCCGAGCAGCAGGTCCATGGCCGAACGCACGGAGAGCAGGTCGGTCTCACCGGAGAGCTCGGGGTTGTACCAGCGTTCCAGGCCGGCTCGGCCGTACCGGAGGCTGTTGTAGCCCAGCCAAGGCTCGGCCAGACCGCCCTGGGGGTACGACTCGCAAGAAGTAGTCGCCCTCCTTGCGGTTCTCCGCCAGCACGACGGCGTCGGCCGAGACGATCACGCCCCGCTCCACCCGCATCTGCTGTTCGATGCCGCGGCTGTTCGCCGCGTTGGTGTCGAGCCTCGGCGCCGCGTACACCTGCACGTACGTGAGGTTGACGATCAGCGCCAGGAAGAGTGCCGGCGAAGACCCACAGCAGGTGGCGGATGGCACGGTCCACTCTACCCTCGCCCCTGGGCCACTCGCGGACCGGGGGCCGGGACCACCGCCCCGCGTTCCACCGCCTCCTTGACCAGACGCTCCTCCTGTTGCATCCCTCGGTCGCTGGCCAGCAGCAGCAGGGCCAGCAGGGCGAAGTTGGCGACGATCGAGCTCCCGCCGTAGCTGACGAACGGCAGCGTGATCCCGGTCAGGGGGATGAGCTTGGTCACCCCGCCCAGGATGATGAAGGCCTGCAGGCCGAAGAGCGCGGTCAGCCCCGCCGCCAGCAGCCGCGAGAAGTCGTCCCGGGCGTCCACAGCCACCCGCAGGCCGCGGTAGACGAAGATGAAGTAGAGCAGGACGATCGCCGCCGCCCCCGCCAACCCCAGCTCCTCCCCTATCGCCGAGAAGATGAAGTCGGTCTCCAACGCGGGGATGATGGGCTGCCCCGACCTCAGCAACAGGTAGCCCTCCCCTAGCCCCCGGCCGAACAGGCCGCCGGCCGCCAGCGCGAAGAGCGACTGCACGATCTGGTAGCCCCGCCCGGCCACGTCCGACCAGGGATTCAGCCACACGTCGACCCGGACCTGCACGTGGTGGAAGAGCTGGTAGAGCACGACCGACCCGCCGGCGAACAGCCCCAGACCGGTCACCACGTAGAGCGGCCGGCCGGTGGCGACGTAGAGCAGGGCCAGCAGGGCGCCGAAGAACAGCAGGCTGGTCCCCAGGTCCTTGAGAAAGATCATCAACGCCAGCGAGAGCGCCCACACGGCCAGGAGCGGAGCCAGGTATCGGAAAGGCGGTACCGCCACCCCCAGGACCCGCCGAGTGCTGACCGCCAGGAGCTCGCGCACGTCCGCCAGGTAGGCCGCGAAGAAGACCACCAGCAGCACCTTGGCGAACTCGGGCGGCTGGAAGCCGATGCCGCCGAAACGGACCCACAAGCGGGCCCCGTTGACCTCGCGCGCGGCGACGATGGTGAACAGGAGGAGCAGGATGCCCAGAAGCCCCACCAGGTAGCGGTAGTCGGCCAGCACCTCATACCGCCGGAAGAGCACCAGGATGGCGACGAAGACCACCAGCCCCACCACCAACCACTCCGCTTGGAGCAGGGCCAGCCGCTGGTCGAGGCGATAGATCATGAGGATGCCCAGCGACGAGAGCAGGGCGGTGATGGGCAGCAGGTAGGGATCGGCCCGCGGCACCAGCAGGCGGCGGAAGACGTGGACCAGGCCGAAGAGCCCCAGGAAGGCGGCGCCGTAGGAGAGCGAGTACCAGTCGAGCGTCTCCGACTCGCGCATGTAGACCAGCGCGAAACCCACGGTGGTGACCAGCAGCGCCGGGAAGAGGAAGAGCAGCTCCCGGTTGCTGCGGCTCATCGCCTCCTCCCCGCGGTCACGGGGAGGGGACCGGGACGGGCGGCCCCACGGTCGTCGGGTACGCTCCCCGCCACAGTGGACGACGTGTTCCCCGGCACCGGGGACAAGGTGCCCCCCGCGACGGTCGATGTGGTGGTGGAGCCACCCATGATCGCCGGCAGCGACGTGGTCGTGGAGGGGGCGAGACCGCGGATGAAGCGCTGTCCCTCCTCCTTGGTGGTCAGCTCGTGGGCGTCCACGCGCGCCTTCACGTACGCGTCCAACAGCCGCATAGCGGGTGGGGGCCACCTCCACCACGTGGGAGAGCTCGCGCCCGAACAGCACGTAGGGCAGTCCGTTGTAGAGAGCCACGCGGCCGTCCCGGGTGCCGACGAAGTACACCGACGAGTTGAACAGCGCGACGGCCACGACGAGCACCAGCAGCAGTGCCGCGGCCCCCGCGACGAGCACCACCACCCGTCCCCGGAGGCGGCCGAGCGCGCGGCGGGCCGACATCGCCGCTCCCCGCGGGCCGCCGGGCTCCGCGTCCCGACGCTCGGGGCCGAAACGGGGGGCCGCCGCAGCGGCGGCCCCGCCGCCTTCGGGCACCTCTCCGGCGATGGCCATGACCACCACCGCGGTGATGTTGTCCTCGCCGCCCCCCTTCAGCGCCGCCTGCACCAGCGCGTCGGCCACCGCCTGGGGGTCGTCTCCCTGCCCCAGCACCTCGGCCAGACGGTCATCGTCGACCATCCCGCTGAGGCCGTCGGAACAGAAGAGCACCCGGTCCCCCTCCTGCAGGTCCAGGTCGATCAGGTCGGCCTCGACCTCCCGTCTCGGTGCCCAGAGCCCGCGTGATCACGCTGCGGTGGGGGTGGGCGGCCGCCTGCTCCGGAGTCAGCTGGCCGCGGCGCACCATCTCCCCCACCAACGAGTGGTCCTGGGTCACCTGGCGGAGTGTCCCGTCCCGCAGCAGATAGGCCCGGGAGTCCCCCACATGCGCCAGCAGCAGTCCGCCCTCCCGGCCGACGGCGGCCGTCATCGTGGTGCCCATGCCGAAGAGACGGGGGTCCTTGATGCTCTTCTCCACGATGGCGTCGTTCGCGGCCGCCACCGAGCGACGGAGCTCCGCCTCCTCGGTCGCGAACGGTCGCAGGAAGAGCAGGGTCTCGCACGCCGTCTCGGAGGCCACCTCGCCCGCTCGGGCGCCGCCCATGCCGTCGCACACCGCGTACAGCCCCTCGCCGGCCACGAACGAGTCCTCGTTCTGCTTCCGGACCAGGCCCACGTGGCTGGCCGCTCCGTGGATCAGCCTCACGTCGCCACCCGGAAGACGGTGTCCCCCACGGCCACCTGAGCCCCTGGGCCCAGCACCGTCGAGCCGTCGACTTCGGCGCCGTCGACGAAGGTCCCGTTGGTGCTGCCCAGATCGGTCAGCAGCAGGCCGTCCTTCCCTCACCTCCACGGTGGCGTGATGGGAGGAGACGAAGGTGTCGCGAAGCTGGATGTCGTTGTCGGGCGCCCGGCCGAGGCGGACGGGGCGGCCCGAGGGCAGGGTGACGGCGCTGCCCGGCGCCAGCACCCGACTCTCGACCACCACCAGCTCCCACGGTCCGTTCCCGCCGGCCCCCGCGCGGCCCGGGGCGGCCGGCCCCGGGCCCGGCCGCCCGGCGGACGCGGGCGGGGCCACCACGAGGGGCGCCGCCTCCGCCTGCACGACCGCGGACGGACGCGTGCGCAGGTCTCGGACGGCGGAACGGATGACCAGCAGGACGAAGAGGTAGAGCACGACGAGGAAGAAGATCTTGCCGGCCACGAGCACGAGCTCGAGCATCAACCCAGCTCCACGTTGACCGGGGTACCTCCGAGGGTCAGCACGTCGCCGTCGGCCAGCTGTCCGGACGTGACCGGCCGGCCGTTGAGCAGCGTGCCGTTGGTGGAGTCGAGGTCCTTGACGAAGGCCGTGCCCGTCTCCCAGTAGATGACGGCGTGACGCCGAGAGACGTTGGCATCGTCCAGTGGAAAGTCGCATTCCCGCGAGCGGCCGAGGACGATCCGCGTCTTGTGGAACTCGCGGCGGCGCCCGTCCTGCCGGAGCACGACCACTTGGCGGGCCAGGTCGAGATCGCGGGCCACGTGCATGGGAATGCTCTGCGTATCGGACGGTATGGGACCGGCCAGCGGGTTGCCGGCGGCGCCCTTGGCGGCCGGCGCGGGAGGCACCGGGGAGCGGGGCGGCCGCGTCCGGCACCGGCAGCGGGGGGATGGCCGGCGGCACGGCCGGCAGGGAAGGCAGCGGCTCCGGCTGAGGCTGCCGCTCGGCGCCCGGGTCGACGGGGGGCCGGAGGGTGAGGGGAGGCATCGCGTCCTCGCTCATCTCGGTCTGGATGCCGAAGCGCCCCGTCCGCAGGTCCGGGTCGGTCTGGAGAAGCACCTGCACGCGGCCCGACGACCGCGTACCCGGCGGTCCGGGCGTGCTCCTCGAGGTGGGCCGCCAACTCCTCCCGGAGATGCTCCTCGATTGGGCGGAGCTCGTCCCGGTCCTCGGGGCGGAGGTAGACGGTGTAGAGGTTGGCCACGTACGTGTGGGAGACAGAGGCGCGCTTGCCGGCTTCCATCTCCTTGGTGAGCTTCGCCGCGAGCTCCGGAGGCTGGACATGGCGCTTTCGCCCTCGGCCGAACAGCCCCTCGACGGTCCGCTCGATGCCGTGTTCGACCCTCCGCATCACACCCATGGATCAACCCTCCGAGGTGACTAGAGGTCTCTCCGTCACCGGCGTGAGGAGAGCGATCAGGACGACGAGTATAGCGCACGGCCCCAGCGCCACCAGCAGGGGTCCCAGGGCCACCGAAGCCCCTGTCAGCAACGGCGGAAGGACGGCAAAGGCGAGCAACAGCGCGGCGCAATACCCCGCGGCCACCCAGAGGCGCCGGACGGGGTCGTCGCGCACGAGCACGGCCAGCGGCAGCGAGAAGACCGCGAACAACCCCACCTGCAGCAGCAGCTCCGGGCTGCGATCCAGGAAACGGGCCACCACGACGAGGACGTCGCCGGGCAGGGCGACATGACGCGTGGCGAGCAACATGGGCCCGGGGCCCGGAGAGAACGTGTAGGGCAGCAGCGCCCAGCCTTCCATGCCGGCCGTCACCGCCAGCACCGACCCGGCGAGCAGGCCCCCCAGCGGTCCCCAACGGCGGAGCAACAGGCCGCCGAGGGGCAGGAGGATCAGGCCGAGATGCCACGTCACCAGCAACGGCACGCACCCGGCAGCAGCACGGCCCAGGAGCGTCCCCGCCAGGCGAGGAGCGCGAAGACGATCAGAGCCACCGGCAGGTAGAGCAGAGCCCATCCGAGCGCGAAAGCGGCGATGGGGGGGGTGAGCAGCAGGAGCGTCAGGCCGGCCCCGGCCGCCGGCAGGAGGAGCGAGAGAAAGGAGGCCAGTACGACCAGGGGGACGAGCCAGCCCTTCGGGGTAGAACGGCACGTGCGAGAGGACGTACGCCGTGGTGGCCAGGGCGCAGGCGCCGGCGACGACACGCTGGGCGGCGTAGGTCACCCGAGGCCGCTCGGTCACGGGGCGGATGGCCTCGACCGTACGCATGACCAAGGTCGGCTGCTCGGTGGGCTCGGGCAGCTCCCGGCCGGCCCGCTCCAGCTGCTTGCGCATCCCGGCCGCGTCCGGACGGAGCCCGGGGTCGGCCTCCAACCCCAGCTCGAGCGCGTCGGCGAGGATGCGGGGCAGGTCCGGCCGCAGCCGGGTGAGGCGGGGCACGACCGGGACGGCCGTGCCCCGCAGGAGTTCGCCCGCGTCCTTGCCCCGGTAGGGGTTGGTGCCGGTCAGGCCCTCGTACAGGGTGAGGGCCAGGGCGTAGACGTCGGTCTTGGCGTCCACCGGGTGGCCGTCCAGCTGCTCCGGGGCCATGTAGGCCAGCGTGCCCAGCAGCTGGCCGTCCACCGTGATGGAGGTCAGATCCTCCAGGTGCGCCACGCCGAAGTCCATGATCCGGACGTCCACCCCGTCGCCGCGCACCATCATCATGTTCTCCGGCTTGATGTCCCGGTGCACGACGCCCCGCTTGTGCGCGTGCTCCAGCGCGCGGCACGCCTGGATGCCCACCTGCACGATCTCGCTGTCGGTCAACCGTCCCTTCTGGAACAGCTCGCGCAGGGTGGCCCCTTCCACGTACTCCGTGAACAGGAGGGTGCGGTCGGCCTGCTGCGTCACCTCGAAGACCGTGACGATGTGGGGGTGGCTCAGCTTGGCTGCCGCCTGAGCCTCTCGGAGGGCGCGGCCTTCCAGGTCGCGGGACTTCTCGACCACCTTGACCGCGACGTGACGGCCCATCTTGGTATCCTCCGCCAGGTAGACGGTGGCGAAGGTGCCGCTCCCCAGCCGTTGGAGCAGGCGATAGCGGTCGGGAAGGAACGAGGGCTCGGCCATGGGTGGGCAGTATATCGAGTGGACCGCCGGGCTCGAGGCGTCCTCGCCGGTACACGCTGGCCGCGTCCAGACCGTGCTGCTATACTTCGCCACCGACTTCGAGGGGAAGCCAACCGGCCTCGCCTCAGCCGCTCGGGCGAGTGGCGGAATTGGCAGACGCGCTAGGTTCAGGGTCTAGTGAGCTTACGCTCGTGGGGGTTCAAGTCCCCCCTCGCCCACCATCTCTCTCCAAGAGGAGCCCATGTCGTTCGACGTTGACGACGACACCTTCACCGATCTGGCCGAGGAAGAACGACGCCGCCTCGAGCGGAAGGGCACCTCCGGCCCGCTGGTCCGCCTCCTTCTCATCCTCCTGGTCTTCGTCGTCGCGGTGGTCGGCATCGGTCTGATCGTGCGCAGCGTGCTGCACTCCCGCGAGGTAGCGTCGTACGAGAATTATCTGACGAGTGTCACCAGCATCGTGAAGGACTCGGATACGACCGGTCGACTGCTCAGCCAGCGTCTGACCAAGCCGGGCGACACCAGCCGCAAGGACCTGCAGACGCTGCTCGATAAGGACATCCAGAGCGCAAAGGGCCTGCAGGCCAGGGCGGAAGCGCTTCCAGTGCCGGAGGACCTGCGGGCGGGGCATCAGTGGTTCCTGGCAGTGATGGAGCTGCGCTCGCAGGGGTTCCAGGACCTGAGACCCTCGCTGCTGAACGCGTTGGAGGTCCGCGACCTCGACCTGGCCACCGAGCAGATCACGTCGGCCATGCAGCTGCTGCTGCTCTCCGATGTCGCCTACGACCGGCTGTTCATGCGCACCACCGCCGAGGTGCTCAAGACCAAGGACATCCCCGGCCTGGTGGTGCCGGCCAGCTCCTTCATGGACAACGACACCCTGGCCACCAAGGCGAAGGTCAAGGAGATCCTGGCCTCGCTGAAGAGCTCCGAGAGCATCCAGTCGGTCCACGGCGTGGCGCTGCTCAAGGTGACGGCGATGCCGGCGGAGAAGCAGTTGGAGTCGGGCAGCACCTACAACCTGCAGTCGTCCGACAAGCTCAGCTTCGACGTGACGGTGGAGAACCAGGGCAACATGGTGGAGCGGAACGTCCCCGTCACCGTGCGGCTGTCGTCTCAGAGCTCGGCCCAGCCGCAGATCGTCACCCTGAAGGTGGACGAGCTGAAGCCCAAGCAGACGAAGACGGTGACGCTGAAGAACGTCAACCCGGCTCCCTACGGCGAGGACTCCTTGATCCGGGTCGAGGTCGGCCCGGTCCCCAACGAGAAGAACAAGGGGAACAACGTCGTCGAGGCCCACCTGGTCTTCACCCTCTGACGGTGACCGCTCCCCGCCGCTACCCGCTCCCGGCCGCATGACCACCGCTCAGCTGACAGAGATCGGCGCGGCCGCCGCGGCCCTCCTGGCTCTCATCGCCCTCGTCGGCCTGGCGATCGTCCTGCGCCGCCTCCACCGGCTCCAACGGCAGCAGCACGTCATCCTGGGCTCCCTGGGCGAGCGGGACATCGTCCGCCACGTGGTCTCCCTGGACGAGAAGGTCGGGCACCTGCGCACGGCGGTCGAAGACCTGGGGCTGACGTCGCGCGACCACGACCACCGCATCGACGCCTGCCTCTCGCGCATGGGCGTGGTGCGCTTCGACGCCTACGACGACCTGGGCGGACGGCAGAGCACGGCCATCGCCCTGATGGACGCCAAGGAGGACGGCGTGGTCCTCACCACGGTGATCAGCCGGGACTTCGCCCGCATGTACGTGAAGCTCCTGCGAGACGGCCAACCGGACATCCCCCTGGCGCCGGAGGAGACCGAGGCGGTGGACCAAGCCCGCTCGCGGGCGCCGTTCACGGTGCGGCCCCGGATGGACGAGGCCAAGCGGGCGGAGGAGGCGGAAGAACCCGTCTCCGCGGAGGAGGTCCTCGCCGACGAGCAGGAGGCCGCCCGGGCCCTGGAGCGCGAGAACCGCCGCCGCGAACGGCAGGGCCTTCCCCCCTTGAGCGAGTTGCCTCCCACCCCCTCGAGTCAGGGGTGGCAGGCGCTGGAGATCCCGACGGCCGACGCGGCCCCCGACGGCGACGAGGCCGTGGAGGCGGACGAGCCGGTCCGGCCTTCCGGCGAGGATCTGTCGTGAGCTGTCGCCCCGGCGGGTGCGCCCTCCCCGACTGGCCCACGTCGTCCGCGGAGCGTCCCCTCCTCTGGGAGGCGGGCTCCATCGGGTTCCTGGGACCGCGCGGCACCTTCACCCAGGAGGCGCTCCGCTCCACCCTGGGCCGGGACCGCGCCGCGGATCTGGTGCCGTTCCCGTCGATGGAAGACACCATCCGTTCGGTGGCGGACGGCCTGGTGGACATGGCTATCGTCCCCATCGAGAACGCCATCGAGGGTTCGGTCTCGCTGACCGTGGACATGCTGGCCCAGGAGGTGGAGGGCCTGCAGATCGTCCGCGAGGTGCGCCACCCCATCGTCCACCGGCTGATCGTGCGCCCCGGCCTCAGCCTGGAAGAGGTGACCAAGGTGGTGTCGATCCCCATCGCCTGGGCCCAATGCCGTATCTGGCTGGAGAAGCACCTGCCCGGCGTCGAGGTGGAGGCCGCCCGTTCGACGGCGGCCGCCGTGGAGCGGGTGGCCCGCACCGACGAGCCGTGGGCCGCCATCGGCTCCGCGCTGGCAGCCGAGGAGAACGGCTGTAGCGTCCTGGCCGACGGCATCGAGGACCATCCAGACAACGAGACCCGCTTCGTCTTCCTGTCCCGCCTGCGCGAGCGGCAGGACCTCCCCGAGCCGTACAAGACGTCGGTGGTATGCGAGATCGTCCAGGACCAGCCGGGGGCGCTCCTCCTGATCCTGCAGGAGTTCGCCTATCGCTACATCAACCTGACCAAGATCGAGTCGCGCCCTTCCAAGCGAGGCCTGGGCGACTACCTGTTCCTGGTCGACCTGGAGGGGAAGATCGAGGACGCCCCCGTCGCCGACGCCCTCTCCTGCCTCAACTGCAAGCTTCCTCGTCTGACGGTGCTGGGCAGCTACCCGGTCGGCCGCCCGGCCGCCCGCATGGACGCCTTCTAGCTCCGGCGCTGCCCGTCCATCGCCGTGGGCGGGCTCCCTACCGCTTCTTGTCGGGGCGGTCGTCCTCGTCGGGGCCCTTGCGCCGGCGCTGCACGAACCCCAAGTAGAACGCCCCCGCGTTCGCCACCACCAGTCCGTCGATCATGCCCCGGCCCAGCCATACCCAGGTGGCGGCGTCGCCGCGCCGCCCGATCAGGACCCCGTAGGCGAACCCGGCCAGCAGGCCTCCGCCCACGACCCACCACAGGCCGGGCAAGGAGAGCAGTCCCTCCGGACGCCGCCGTAGGTCCTGCAGGTCCAGGGACGCGACCAGCGCGAACAGGAGGACCACGAGGCCGACGATGATGACCAAGAGCACGATGAGCACAGAGCATCCTCCGTCGACGTCGACCCTGACGATCCGCCGTCCACGGTACAACGGCAGGTGCGCGGAATCGAGCCCTGGGCTCTGCTACTCTTCTGCCAGAGCCTTCACCGCTCGCGATACCGGCTTGTCAACGAGGGAGTCTCCATGCTCGACATGAAGCTGATCCGGGCCTATCCGGACCTGGTCCGCACTCGGCTCGCCCATCGGGGGCAGAAGGCCGAGACGGCGCTGGACCGGCTGTTGGAGCTCGACGAGGACCGCCGGCGCATCCTCGTGCAGGTGGAGGACAAGCGCAGCCTGCGGAACCGGGCCAGCGGAGAGATCGCCGCGGCGAAGCGGGCCGGCCTGGACGTGGACAACCAGGTGGAGGCCATGCGGGAGGTGGGCGACCAGATCAAGGCGCTCGAGCTGGAGCTCCGAGTGATCGAGGAGACCCTCGAGGCGGAGCTGCTCCAGATCCCCAACCTGCCCGACTCCACGGCGCCGGCCGGCGGCGAGGAGAACAGCCTTGTGGTCGACACCTGGGGGTCGCCCCGTGACTTCTCCTTCCCGCCCAAGGACCACCTGGACCTGGCCGTGCCTCAGGACATGATCGACATGGACCGGGGCTCCAAGGTGGCGGGCAGCCGCTTCGTCTACCTCAAGGGCGGCTTGGTGCTCCTGGAGTTCGCCCTGGTCCAGTTCGCGCTGCAGAAGCTGATGGGAAAGGGGTTCCGCCCGGTCGTGCCTCCCGTGCTCGTGCGCGACGAGGCCATGTACGGCACCGGCTTCTTCCCCACCGACATGCAGCAGGTCTACCACGTCGAGTCCGACGAGCTCAACCTGGTGGGTACCTCGGAGGTGCCGCTGGCCGCCCTGCACATGGACGAGATCGTGGACGAGCGCGAGTTGCCCATCCGCTACGTGGGCTTCTCCACCTGCTTCCGCCGGGAGGCCGGCGCGGCGGGGAAGGACACGCGGGGCATGTTCCGCGTCCACCAGTTCGACAAGGTGGAGATGTTCAGTTTCTGTCACCCCGAGCGGTCCTCCGAGGAGCACGACTTCATGCGCGGCATCGAGGAGGAGGTCTTCCGGGAGCTGGAGATCCCGTACCGGGTGGTCAACATCGCCGCCGGGGACCTGGGGGCGTCCGCGGCCAAGAAGTACGACCTGGAAGCCTGGATCCCCTCGCAAGGGCGCTACCGCGAGGTCACCTCGTGCTCCAACTGCACCGACTACCAGGCCCGGCGCCTCAAGGCGCGGGCCAAGGCCGACGGCTCCCCGTACTTCGTGCACACGCTGAACGGTACGGTGGTCGCCGTGGGGCGCACCCTCATCGCGATCATGGAGAACTACCAGCGGGAGGACGGGCTGGTGGACATCCCCGCGGTGCTCCGGCCCTTCCTGCCGGCGGACATGGATGTGCTGCGCGGCTAGGCGGTCCACCTCGAGGCGACCCGGGCGGGCCGGAGGAGGTACGGATGCGACCCATCGATGACAACGACGCCTTGATCGTGGCCGACGTGCAGGGCTGCTTCCTGCCGGGAGGCTCTCTCGGCATCGAGGGGGGCGACCGCGTGATCGCCGTGATCAACGGGCTGGTGCCCCGCTTCCGTCACCACGTCTTCAGCCGGGACTGGCATCCGGCCGACCACATCAGCTTCTCCCCGGACCCGCAGTTCCGGGACCTCTCCTGGCCGGTCCATTGCGTGCAAGGGACCCCGACCGCCGAGCTCGACCCCGCGCTGGACGTACCGCCGGGGTCCCTCGTGGTGAACAAGGGGACCGACCCCGCCCGGGAGGCGTACAGCGTCTTCCAGACGGAAGACGTCGACCTGGCGGCGACGCTCCGGGCCGAGGGGGTGGACCGGGTGTTCGTCACGGGGCTGGCGACCGACTACTGCGTGCGGGCGACGGCCCTCGACGCCCGCCGCGCCGGCTTCGAGGTGGTGCTGGTGGAGGACGCCGTCCAGGGCGTCGCCCCCGACACCGTGCAGCAGGCGTTCAAGGACATGGACGAGGCCGGGGTGCTCCGGGTCCGGTCCGAGGAGCTGGAGTGACCGTCGGACCGGACGACGCCCGACCCATGGCCGGGCGCGCAGCCCGACGCCGGCCGCCGGTGGGCCCAGCGCGAGGACCTGGCCCTGCTGACCGACTTCTACGAGCTGACCATGCTCTACGGATACTGGCAGTCGGGACGGACGCAGGGCTGGGCCTGCTTCGAGTACTTCTTCCGGGACCTGCCCCCGGACAGCGGCTTCGCGGTCTTCGCCGGCCTCGCCCCCTTGCTCTCCTACCTGGAGCACTTCCGTTTCAACGAGGAGGACCTGGACTACCTGGCTTCGTTGCAGCGCTTCGAGCCCGGCTTCTTGGAGTACCTCCGAGACTTTCGCCTGGTGGGGTCGGTCTGGGCTCCGCCGGAAGGCAGCGTCGTGTTCCCCCACGAGACGATCCTGCGCATCGAGGCCCCCCTCGCCGAGGCGCAGGTGCTGGAGACCGCCGTCCTGAACGCGCTCAACTACCCCACGCTGGTCGCGTCGAAGACGGCCCGGATCTGCCTGGCCGCGAACGGCGACGAGGTGATGGAGTTCGGGGTCCGCCGAGCCCAGGGACCGGACGGGGGCCTGTCCGGGTCGCGGGCCGCGTACATCGGCGGGGCGGGCTCCACCTCCAACGTGCTGGCGGGCAAGCTCTACGGCATCCCGGTGGCGGGCACGCACGCCCACTCCTGGGTGATGAGCTTCGAGCACGAGCTCGAGGCCTTCCGCGCCTACGCCGCGGTCTTCCCCGACGCGCCCCTCTTCCTGGTCGACACCTACGACACCCTGACCTCCGGTCTGCCCAACGCCCTGACCGTCCTGAAGGAGCTGCGCGACGCGGGCCATCCGGTGCGGGCCGCGATCCGCCTGGACTCCGGCGACCTGGCCCGGCTCTCCAAAGCGGCCTACCGGATGTTCACCCAAGCCGGTTTCGCCGACCCGCTGATCGTCGCCTCCAACGAGCTGGACGAGGACCTGATCGCCGACCTGAAACGGCAGGGGGCCAAGATCAACAGCTGGGGCGTGGGGACCCACCTGATCACCTCGTCGACCTTCCCCGCCCTTGGCGGCGTCTACAAGCTGATGGCGGTGCAGGGCGGCGGCGGCGGCTGGCAGCCTCGCATCAAACTCTCCTCCAACCTCAGCAAGATGACCGATCCGGCGCGCAAGCGCGTGGTGCGCTACCGGGACGGCGAGGGCCGGCCGCTGGCCGACCTCATGTTCCTGGTAGACGAGGACATCCCGGCGGGACCCCAGGTCCCGTACGTCAGCCGCATGGACCTGGCCTTCCTGATGGAGCTGAGCGAGGTCGCCTCGGCCGAGGAGTTGCTGGCTCCCGTCCTGCGTGAGGGTCGCCGGGTGGGGACCTCGCCGCCGCTCTCCGAGGTACGCGACCGCGCGCGGCAGGAGATCGCCCGGCTCCCGGAGGAGCTGCGCCGCCTGCGGAACCCCGAGATCTACCGGGTGGGCCTCTCCCCCGCGCTCGGCCGGATGAAGGCAGAGATGATCCGTCACCTTCCCGGCATGCTGCCGCAGGACGCTACCCGGTAGGACACCAAAAAGAAGGGGCGCCCCGGCGGGGCGCCCCTTCAAGCGACCGATATCGGTGAGGGTCAGCGGGCCTCGTGCCAGCGCCAGAGCATGGCAGCCGCCTGAGCCCGGTTGGTGTGAGCGTCCGGATGGAACTGCCCGCTGGTGTCTCCCTGGACGACACCCAGGCAGTACATGTGATCGATGCTACCAACGGCCCAGTTACCGGCCACGTCCCCCAGGTGCTGATACAGCTGGGTCATAGGGATCTCGGGGCTGGTCAGACCCAGGTGGGTGCGCGCCCGGTCCATCATGGTGACCATCTGAGCCCGGGTGATGGGCTCGTACGGCCCGAAGGTGCCGTCCGGGTGACCGGCGATG
>CAWCLH010000013.1:0-23489 GCA_963796315.1 uncultured Actinomycetota bacterium | reverse complement strand
ACGGCGCCCCGGCCGTCAGATCGTGCGCGACCGCGGGCACGCCCGAGAAATACGCCAGCGCGGTCGCCCACAGCCGCTCGCCGAAGGGTGGCCTTAGGTAGCAGGCATACGACGAAGGCATCGCCAACCCCAGCACGACCGGGGTCGACAGCCCGGCGGCCACGCCCAGGGCGAGCGGCGTGAGCCAGTACCACGGATAGACCACCGGCAGCATGAGCAGGAAGACCGTCGCGGTCCAGGCGAAGGCAGCAGGCGCCCTCTCCCTTCCCGGCAGGCGAAGGGAGATCGCGACGGCGGCGGCCACGAACGCGGCGCCCAGAAGCAGACGCACGGCTCCATAGGGAAGCGCGAGCCGAGCCAGCGCGAAGAGCGAGGCGCTGAAGCGCGGCTCGGCTCCGGTGTCTTCCGACGAGCCGAAGCTCGCTCCCGTGAGCAGGTAGGGCACGTACCAGACGCCGGCGGCCGCCAGGAAGCCGCCCACGAGCGGCACCAGCCGTGCCCGCCGTCCCAGGAGGGCGGGGATCAGGAGGACGCCGGAGTGAGCTTGAGCGCCGTGCCCAGACCCAGGGCCACCCCAGCCAGCAGATCGCGTCCGCGCAGGACGAACAGCAGGGCGGCCAAGGCGGCCACGGCCAGCCCCACGTCCAGGTGGACGGAGCTCCACGTCTCCTGCAGCACCAGGGGATGCAGCAGGTAGAGCAGCAAGACCTCCCCGCGTCTCGCCCGGCCCACCAGCAGCGCGAGCAGACCGGCGACGGCGAGGTCCAGTGCGCCGAAGACCGCCTTCAACCCCCACAGACTGCTCGCTCCAATTCGCGCCAGCCCCTGAAACAGCAGTTCGGCCAGCGGTGGATAGATGGTGCGGACCCCTTGGTGGTTGACCAGGGACCGGTCCGCGTAGGGAACGCCGTCCAACGCCGGGGCGTTCGGCGGATAGCGGTAGGGATTGATCCCGGCCACCTGCACCCGTCCGTCCCAGAGGTAGCGGTGGTAGTCGTCCGACAGCGTGGGCGTCCCGGGCAACAGCAGCAACCGAAGGACCGCGGCTACCACCAGCACCGTGGCCAGGCTGAGGTGCTTCCGCCCCCAGCACGCCAGCAGGTAGCCGGCCGCCGCGAGACCATACAGCCCCAGGTAGAGTGACGTGTGCACCCGCAGGTCCCCGACGACGGCGAGGCCGGCGACGGCGACCACTTCGAGACCGAGACCGAGGAGGGCGACCGGGCGTGCAGGGCTCATCTCCCGACGATAGCAGAGGCGCCGCCGGCCCGGCCGCGGCCGCGATGCCCGGCGGTCGGTGGGCCGTAGTCCTCCCCGTCCTCGACGAAGCGGAGGCTCTCCCCGGTCTGCTGGCCGAACTGGCCTCCTTGGCGGGCCTCTTGGAACGCGCGATCTTCGTCGACAACGGTTCCACCGATGGCAGCCGGGAGTTGCTCTCCGACGCGGGCGTGCGCCTGGTCCGCGAGGAGCGGCAGGGCTACGACTTCGCCTGCCACGCCGGCGCCCGGGCGGCGAGCGCAGCGGGAGCCGAGGTCGTGGTCTTCATGGAGGCCGACGGCACCGATGATCCGCGGGACCTTCCGCGGCTCCTCGGCCCCACCTTGTCTGCAGACCTCGACCTCCTCGTGGGCACGCGGGCTGGGTCCACCGGCGGAGGTGGCGCCATGCCCCTGCGTCAACGGCTGGGCAACCGTCTCACCGTCACCCTGTTCCGGCTGCTGTTCGGCCTGCGCATCCCCGACAACGGCCCCTTTCGCGCCGTGCGCGTGCCCTTCCTCGAGTCGCTCGACCTGGTGCCGCAGGGATTCGCCTGGACCACGCGGATGCTCCTCCAGGCGCACCTAGCCGGTGGACGGATCGCCTGGGTCCCGGTCGCCTACCGGGAACGACGCGGCGCTTCAAAGATCGGGGGGACCTGGCGGGGGACGGTGAGTGCCGGCCGCGCGATCCTGGGCACGACGGTGACCCTCTGGCTCCGGTCTCTCGGCGGCGAGGGTCGGGCGAGGCACTGGACCGATCACCGCCGCCGACCGGAGCGACCGGCTCAGTAGAGCGGGTATCGCGGCCGCGGGTTCCGATCGGCCAGCCAACCGTCGACGCCGGCCGTCCGGCCGGCCCGCGTGACCGCGACGACCAGCAGGATGGCCAGCATCAGCAGGTAGGTCCCGTACCAGTCATTGGGCGCTCCGAGCGACGCCAGCAGCAGGTTGACGCTGAACCCCATCGCGACCACCGCCGAGACCGGCGTCAGGAAACCGACGACAAGGAAGACACCCATCACGGCCCCTTCCAGGATCATCTGGCTGATGCGGAAGACGGCCTCGTGGGGGACCACGACCTGGCGCAGGAAGTCGGCATACAGGGGAAGCGAACTACTCGCTGCGCGGGACTGGATGAACGGGACGTACTCCGACCCGTAGAGGCCCTTCGCCAGGTTCTGCACCCAGACCGACAGGAAGAACAGCCCCATGAACACACGGAGCCCGGCGAGAGCCCGCCGGTTCAGCCGCTCGGACTTCCCGGCCGCTTGGCGCTCGGCTCGTGAGATCACCCGTGCCCTCCCCGTCGGCTCGCTTTCGCTGCAGTCGCGCCCCTACACCGTGCCCACACTCAGGATGTTGCCCTCCGTGTCCAGGAACCAAGCCGCCTTCTCGCCTTCCACGGTCGCGACTCCGTTGACCGTCTTCAGGCCGATCTCGGGAATGTCGTACTCCTGAAACACCACACCCCTGCCACGGAGGTCGTCCATGACGGCCTCAAGCTTGTCGGCCGGTACGCGGAACGCCAACGTCGTGTTCTGCGGAGCCGGCATCCCGGGCCGCTCGTAGACGCTGACCACCGTGCCGTCGCCGGCTGTGAAGGTCCCTTCGCGAGTGGGGCCTGCCTGCTCGCCAGGCTCGAGTCCCAAAGTCTCAGTGTAGAACTTGGCCGCGCGATCGAAGTCCTCCGCCCGGAGGACCGCGGCTGCAGGATAGTCGGACAGACCGGCCATGACACTCTCCCTTCAAGAGGCTTCGCCAGGAACCCACCGGATCGGGGACCCTCCGCTGTTACTATCGTAACGATAGTAACTACCCTATCGGGACCCTGCTCCAAACCGTGGTGCGGCGTAGTGGACCGGCGGGTATATGTTTCCCCGTGGAAGACCATCTCGCAGTCCTCGAGACCTCGCGCGGGGCCCGCTTCCGCGGGAAGGTCTTCCTTCCTCGACGCGGGACGACCGGTCGCCGCCGCCGGGACGCGTTGCTTCTGGCCGTCGGACTGGTCGGCTTCGTACTCTCGATCCTTTGGGTCCGAGTCGGCCGGTTTCCCCCGCTCCCAAGGCCAGAGCGAGGCGACCCTCCGGTCATCCTCTCGCCGCTGACCACGGCGGAGCGGGAGGTCTTCGGCCTGATCAACAAGACACCCGACGCCCTGCACATGCCCCTGTGGACCGTGATGCAGTTCGGCTCTCTGGCCGCGGTCCCGATGATCACGGCCGTGGCCCTCGTCGGGCGTCGCCCGCGGCTGGCGGCGACCGTAGCCTCGAGCGGGACCACCGCATGGCTGGTTGCCAAGCTGATCAAGCAGATCGTTGCCCGGGACAGACCGGACATGCTCCTGGTCCAGGTCATCATCCGGGGACGGCCGGCGGGCGGTCTCGGCTTTCCTTCCGGCCACGCCGCCGTGGCCGCTGCGCTCATGACCGTGATCTCCCCCTACCTCTCACCCCCAGTTCGGCGCGTCGGCTGGACGGGGGTCGTCCTGGTGGGGGTGGCCCGGATCTACGTGGGAGCGCACCTGCCCCTGGACGTCGTGGGTGGGTTTTTCCTGGGGCTCGTCGTCGGGTCGTCGGTCAACCTGGTGCTCAGGACGCCCGCTCGGCCCGTCATGCCCGCGGCAGAGTCGGAGGTCTGCCCCGCACCCTGATGGCCGCGACCGGTCCCACCGGGCAATTCGCCTCGCACACCCCGCAACCCGTGCAGCGCTCGCCCACCACGTGCGGCTGCTTGAGCGTCACCGCTTTCCCCTGGAGATCGACGGCTCTCTCGTCCTGGAAGACGATGGCCTTCTGCGGTATGGGGCAGAGCTCCTCGCAGACCAGGCAGTCCTTGGCCTCGGCCCAGGGCAGACAGCGGCTGCGATCGATCGCGGCGCGGCCGATCACCCGCCGGCGCTTCTCCTCCAGCGTCAGCGGCTGGATGGCCCCGGTCGGACACACCTTGCCGCACTCGTGGCAGCTCCACTCGCAGTACCCGCGAGAGAACTCCAGCTGCGGCGTGAAAAGCCCCTCGATCCCCGCCCCAGTGAACAGACTCGGCTGGAGGACGTTGGTCGGGCAGACCTTGAGGCACTGACCGCAGCGGCTGCAGAGGGCCAGGAAGGCCGCTTCGTCCTCCATGGCACCGGGAGGCCGCACCAGGAACGGGCGCTCGTCGGCCGACGCCCTCCCCGTCCACAGGAAGAGACCCCCCGCCAGCGCCGCCGCCCCCGCTCCGAGCAGCGCGCGCCGGGAGGGGTCATGAGCCGATGCCGGAGAAGGGCGCCGGCCGAAGCGGACGGCGCCCGCGGGACAGGCGGCGGCGCACTCGAACCCGAGTTCGCATCGACTCAGATCGGTGAGCGTGGGGTCCCCGCCGATCGCGCCCAGAGGGCAGACCGCCTGACAGCGGCCGCACCCCGTGCATCGGCCCTGGTCGACGACGCGACCGTAGCGACTGGCCCGAGCGACAAGGCCCAACAGCGCCCCCAAAGGGCAGAGGTGGCGGCACCACAGGCGTCGCTCCACGAAGGAGAGGGCGAGGATGGCCGCGAGGATGACCAGGATCAGAAACGAGAGCCGGTAGAAAAGGGGTGTGGAAAAGACCAGGCGGCCGGCGAGGAGTCCGTTCGCCGCGTCCACGCTCCCCCGAAGCGGCGGAGCCAGGTAGAGGAGGTCCCCCGTCAGCCGGAGCACGCGGTCCAGAGCAGGGTAGAGAAGGGTGGTAGCGGAGCGCGTGAGGAGGACCAAGGGGTCCAGGACGAGGAAGGCGCCCACGCCGAAGAGCAGCAGACCCAGACACCCGACCAGGATGAAGGCCGGCAGCGAGCGCAGGACCGCCGGCCCCGTGCTTCGCCCGGAGCCCCGGGGTCCGGCGAGCTCGACAGACGGCGCCCATCGGACAGACCCAGCCACAGAATGCCCGACCGAGCACCAGAGGCAGGAGGAGCATCGCCAGGGCCAGGAGCATTTCGGCCCGCACCACCCCGTTGACCAGCGAGTTGAGGGCGATCAGGGGATCGGCCACCAGGTACGCCCCCAGGAACGCCCGCCCTAGCGGCCACACCGTCAGCGTCAGGAGCCCGAGGAACAGGGCGAGCGACAGCAACTGGGTCACGCGCCGCAGCCTTTGCGGAGCCGGCCGCCTCCTCATCGCGGCCGGACCTCCCGCCGCGCCCGTTCGGCCCGACCGCCGCGGGACGGTCACGCCCGACCTTCCACGATCCGCACCCGGCCCAGGTCGGTCTCGCCCAGACCCTGTTCCTTGGCCTTCCGCAGGAACGCGAAGTCCTCCGGCCTGCGCCCGAAGAACCGGGTGCCGTAGGCGTCGACGGACACCTGGCTGGTCCCCGCGACCACGGTCTTCGCGGTGACGATATCCTTCCGGTCGCCGCCCGTCGGGCCGTTCCGCACGAGCACCCGATAGGCGTCCAGCACCACCAGGTGCGGCCGCACCAGGGTGTTGACGTCGACGATCTTCTGCGCGAAGTCGACGTGGATCACGCCCCGCTGCCCGCCCATGATCCCCATGAGGTTCTTCATGGCCATGGTGCACCCCGCCATGGAGTGGTGCTTGGCGATGGGGACGTTGATGAAGACGTCCGCCTCGAAGACGTCCGTGACCAGGGGCCAGGCGGTGAGGAACCGCCCGTGGGGGATCGCCACGGTCTCGAAGTTCCGGTCCGAGAGGTACTTGACCCGGCCGTCCGCCTTGGCGACGGCGGCCGCGATGCCCGATTCCTGGAAGGCCGCCCGGGCGGCGCCGGTCGGCCGGTCGAGCACGGTGACGTCGGCGGCGCCGGCCTCGAAGCAGAGGGTGACCACGGCGCCGACCACCTCGGGGTTCGTCGTCGCCGCGTACTCAGGCGCACGGCCGGTCAGGACGTTCGGTTTGATCACGACCCGGGCGCCGCGCTTGACGAATCGCTCGATGCCCCCAAGCGCAGCCACGGCGGCGCGGACGTTGGCCGCGGGAACGTCGCCCCGGAACACGGCCAGGTCCGGAGGTGCGGGGGCGGCCGTCGTCGCCGTCGACGGGGTGCCGCCGGCGGTGGTCGCGCCGGTCGACGTGGTGCCTTCTCCCGTCCCAGGCCCAGTCGAGACAGTCGGGCCGGACTCGGGTGAGGACGCCATCCGCCGGTCGGCCGCCGACTCCGATTCCTCCGACCAGGAGAGCAGCCGCCCGCACCCCGACAGCCACGGGGGAAGGCCCGCCAAACCGACTCCCGCGGCAAGCAGCCGGCAGAAGCGACGGCGGTCCATGACGGGACCGGTCCGGGAAGGACGGGCGGGACGCGGCATGCCCGTCAGTCTACCGCCTTCCACCGGACGCGGCATGCGAGGAGGACGGAACAGAAAAGAAACCGCCGAAGACGCCACATCCTGCCGGCGTCTCCGGCCGCTACGGCCGCCCGACTACCCCCCGAGCGGCGGTCGCACTAACGCGGCACGACCATCAACGTGCCCTTCATCCCGCTGGTGTCGTGCAACAGGCACAGGTAGGGAAGGAGTCCGGGCCGCACGTCATACCGACGACGAGCGTGTACGTCATTCCCGGCATCGGGTTCATCAGCCCCGAGTTGTACATGCCCGAGCGCAGCAAGGTCGGGGCCGGCTGGGAGGGGAACAGGACGGCGGGGTTGACGTACAGCAAGGGCGGGACATCACCCGGTTGAGGAACGGGGATGACCAGGCCGGGATCGGGCCGGCCGTTCAGGAAGGTCACGGTGTGCGGCGCGACGTTGAAGGCCGACATCTCCCATACGACCGTGTCGCCCGGACGAACGACCAGCTTTTCCGGGAAGAAGCGCATGAGGTCGATCTGACCGCTGTTGTAGCCCATCATGACGTAATGCGTCATCGTGCCGTCGGGATTTATTGTGCTCGGCTTGACCTGCTGCCTTGCAGCCTGCATCACCGCCGGGATCTCCTGCCGGGACCGCGCCATCTCGCGCCGACCCTCGGCGAGGGCTTGATTCGGCGAGGGGATCGGCGTACCCGGATCAACGACCGTGACCTTGCCGGACATCATGGCTCCGTGCACCAAGCAGAGGTAGTCGTAGGTGCCGGCAGCGGTGAAGCTGAGGTCGAAGAGGCGATACTGCCCCGCTTCACGCCCCATGAGACCTGAGTTGACGAAGGTCTCCTGGTCGCCGAGCCCACCCGAGGGCGGGAGCTTCTGGTTCACGGCAAGTGGGTTGAACAACAATGGGCTGGGGGATGACGGAAATCCCAGCAGGCCGGCCGGTACCACCGAGTCCGGTGCCGCGTCACCGCCCAGGAACGTGACGGTGTGGATCTCGTTCGTGTTCTGGACCCAGTGGACGGTGTCGCCGACGTGGACCGTCAGATCGGCGGGGAAGAAGGCCATCACGCCGACGCCGGCGTGGGGGTTCTCCAGCCCGACCAGGACGGTGTAGGTCTGGTGAGGGGTTGACGGGGGAGCCGCGCCTGCCGCCGAGGCCAAGCCCACCGCCAACACCACGGCGACGATGATCGACGAGCAAAGCTTGAACGTGCGCATGTCTTCCGCTCCCTGGCTAGCCGTCTTCTCCTCGCTCCCTGACTCTTCGGATACCTACCGGCTTTGGGCCCGAATCAAACGATGTCAGGCTTGACCGCTTCGAGAGGAGCGAGCATATTCGCCTCTTCGTCCCCTACTCCTGCCGGCGCGACGCTCGAGGTCTCGAGGAGCAGCCCCTGGGGAAGCCGATCGATCCTTTACCCGGCGAGCGACAGACTTTCCGGATCGCCGCCGCCGTCATCGTGGTTCACTCGCTGCTCCACTGTTCGTGTCCATCCGGCCGGGGGCGGCGAGTCCGGCGCATCTGCTCGCATGCGTGGGGCAGAAGCGCTCTTCGCGGCCTTACCGATTGAGCCGCCAGATGGCGGCCGTCAGGACCGCGGCGAACGACGTCCAGAGCTGATAGGGCACGAGGAGCAGACCCGCAGGCCTGTGGACGCGCCAGAACGCCACGACCGTCGCCGTC
Organism: uncultured Actinomycetota bacterium; assembly: GCA_963796315.1. Lineage (GTDB taxonomy): Bacteria > Actinomycetota > Thermoleophilia > RBG-16-64-13 > RBG-16-64-13 > CAWCLH01. Next base: position 15,260 of record CAWCLH010000013.1, on the reverse strand, counting down.
ACCAGGCTCCATAGCAGCGCGGTCTCGATCAGTGCCCAGCCGATCCGTTTGGCCCCGAAGAAGATGAGGCTCCAGGCGGCGTTCGCCACGAGTTGGAGCGCGTAGAGGCCCAGAGCGACGCGGACCGGGCCACCCGGCTGCCCGTCCCTCGTCCGGCGCCAGACCAGCCAAGAGGCGAGGCCCATCATCAGGTACAGCGTCGTCCAGACGGGGCCGAACACGCGGTCGGGTGGCCGCCACCGCGGCTTGCGAAGCTTTGCGTACCAGCCGGGGATCGCGGCCATGGTAGGGATGGCGCCGACCGCCCCTGCGGTCAGCGGCAAGGCCACCGCCAAGATCAGTGTCAAGAGGTTGCGGTCGCGGAGCTTCATCCGATCGCCGAGACTGCCTCCTGTGAACGAGCGCCACCCCCCGAGGGGCGCGTTGTCACGACTACCCTCACTCTATGGTAGCGGGCGGCGTTCCGCGAGCCGTAGGAACGGACGACCGGCCTCGGGCCGCTGATCGAACGGCCTCGAAGACTCTCAGCCCGGATCCCGCTCGACTCTCGTGCTCAGGGCATGAAGACTGTCCATGACCCCCTGGATCTGGGTGTGCATCTCGTCGAGACGCCGGCGCTCGGCGCGGACGAATCGGGTGTACGGTCCGACGGCCTCGCGGATGCGCAGCAGACTCCGTTCGCTCTCGTGCTCGAACTGCTCGGTGAGCGTCGCCATCAGCCGGGAGCGAAGCTCCGAGATCTTCTGTGTGAGCTCCGTCTTGGCTCTCGCCCGCCTGGCCGGCAGGATAAAGAGCCCCACGGCGGCCACGAAGCTCGCCGCCAGGATGCCGGTCACGTCGACCAGGGTGGTCGTGGCCAGCGCGGCGATGATGGCCCCGAGACTCAGGGCGCCCACCTCGATCACAGCCAGGCCGGCCACCGAGTTCTGCACCGAGTCGGCCAGGCGGCTGGCCTCGGTCTGCGAATCATATGAATCCACAGTGCGCTGAGCGGCCCGACCCAGAGTGTCCAAGAGCTGTCTGCGCTCCTGATCAAAGCTGCCGATGCTGCCGATCACACGGTCGGCGTGGTGCGTCCTGCGCTCCATGACGTGCTGGTTCAGCGTCTGCCACTGCCGCAGTTCCGCGCTCACCATCCAATCGATGATCTCGCCCACCTTGCTCTCTATCTCCGCGGGCGCGCCCATGACAACCTTGCGCTCGAACTCCTCCCGGACCCGAGTCTTCTTCGCCAGATCGAAGATGCGCCCCAGACGGACGGTCTCGTCCAGGAACTGCTGACCGCGCTGTTCCAGCTCGTGCAGGACGTTGTCGACGTCGCTCAGCCGGAAGCGGAACTCCCGGGTGAGGTCTTCCTTGTAGAGGTCGAGCTGTCGGTCGATGCTGTCCAGGGCGGCCAGGTCGTCGGCCAAGATGTCCAGCCGGCCTTGCGTCGCTTCGCGGTACTTCTGAGCGAGGTTCAGACCGACACCCAGGGGGTTGAGCAGTTTCAGCCTGACCCGCTCGCCTTCGTCCAACGTGTCGACCAGGTAGGTCTCGAAGGCGGCGAAACCGCTCTCCCGCACGAGCGCTCCGTCGCCGTCATCGCCCGACTTCGCCTCCAACGCATTTCGGGAGGACAGAGAGAAGACGTCGGGCGAGAAGCCCAGCAGGCGCTGGGCGTTCTCCACGACGAACCGCTCGATCTCTGCCACGTCGTCTTCCGAATGGAGGATGTCTGCCTTGTTGATGACGAAGACCAGTTTCTTGCCCCAGCTGCGGATCTGCTCGATGAAGGCCCGCTCGCTCTCGGTGAAGGCACGGTCGGCCGAGGTGACGAACAGGACCAGGTCCGAACGGGGGATGTACTGCTTGGTGATGGCCTCGTGCTCGCGGGCGAGCGCGTTCGTGCCCGGCGTGTCCACGATCTCCACCTCGCGCAGCAACTCGACCGGGGCCCGCATGTGCTGGATGCCGTCGCCGCCCACCTCGCTGGCCACTTCGTCCCCGTAGACCAGCGTGTGGATGCGCCTGGTCGTCGGGGTCACACCCTCCTCCAGCAACCGCGTGCCCAGGAGCGCGTTGATGAAGGTGCTCTTGCCCGAGTTGAACTCCCCCGCCACCACGAGCAGGAAGAGCTCGTCCAATTGGCGGATCGAGCGTTCCAGGACCTCCTGGTCCTCGCGGTCGGCGTCGTGCCGGGCGAGAATGACCTGGAGGTCCGAAAGGAGGGCCCGCTCCTCGGCGAGCAGCCTCTCGTGCTTCTCGGTGAGGATCCTTCTGGGCATGATTCCCTTGTGCTTAGGCCTTGCTGCCGCTCCGGTGGAACACGAAGGTCACGATGATGAGCAAGATGACGGCGCCGATGATGCCACTGACGATGCCGCCAAGGTCGAAGATAGACGTGTCGCCGAGACCGAGGATGACGGTGAAGACCACGTATCCGATCAGCGCGCCCCCCAGCCCGATAACAAAAGATACCAGCCAGGACACCGGACCACTCATGTTCTGAAAGGCGTCGTTGGGCACGATCAGCCGGGCGATGACGCCCGCTATGAGGCCGAGGATGATAGCTCCTACCATTGTCTCTCCTTTTGTACGATGACCCTGCCATTCACACTATCAGGTCGTGAAGAGCTGCCCGCCCGATTATCGTACCGACACCCGCCGGAGCACCCACCCCCGGGGGGACACGTTGACCAGGGTCGGGCGCTTGCCTTGACGATATGCCCCGGCCGGTGCCAGCCTAGCCCAAAACCAGCGCGGCTGCGCCCTGTGTCCGATCGCAAGCGCCACCGTGCTCGCGGTGCTCCGCCAGTACAATCAGCGCATGGAGAGACCGCCCACATCCTGACACCGTACCCGGGGACCAGGCTCCATGAGAGGCTCGAGACCCAGGGACGCATCCTGGATAGAGACTATGCCCGCTACAGCACAGCCCAGGTGGTGTTTCCGCCGCTCCACATGACGCCGGCCGAGCTGGAGAGCGGCTACCATAGCTGAGCGGCCGCATTCCCCTACACTGGGCAGTGAGGCCGACCGAGCCACGTCGAGGAGGAACGATGATCACCGCCGAGAGCTGGCCCTCCCTCGTCTACCAGGAGTGGGCCCCGACCAAGAAGACGCTCCACTTGTGCACGCAGATGCTCGGCAAGACCCGGCTGGCGCTGGCTCCGCCTCAGCCCGAGTGGCTCCACGCGAGCCTGTACCCCGGCGGCCGTGCCGCTGGCCCCCGGACGCTGCGTGGCCGACATCTGGGGAGAGTACCGGCGCGCCCTCGACGAGTTGGGGATCAGGGTCGACTTCTGGGAGAAGCCGCAGGAGATGGCGGACGCCACCCCATTCTCCGAGAACGCGCGCGAGTGCACCTTCGAGCCGGAGCAGGCTCGGCGGTTCCACACGGTGCTCTCGTCGGTCTACGGCGTGCAGGAAGAGTTCCGGTCGCGGTTCTTCGGTCGCAGCGGGGTCCAGTTCTGGTGGGGGACGTTCGACCAGGCGGTCCTGCTGTTCACGGGCAGGAAGCTGGCCGCCCCGTACGACAAGGGCTACATCATGCGCTACGACCTCGACGCGGAGCATCTCAACGCCGGCTGGTGGCCGGGCGACGACGATTCCCCCGAAGCCGTCTTCTACGGGTATCTGGTGCCCCGGCCGCCCGCCTGCGAGACCGCCCCGATCGAGCCGCACCACGCCAACTGGGTGGAGGGCATGGGCGAGTGGCTCCTGCCGTACGAGGCCGTCCGCACGGCGGACGACCCCCGCGGAGCCCTTCTCTCCTTCCTGGAGAGCATCTACCGGGCGGCCCGGACGCTCGGTGGCTGGGACACGAAGTCCTTCGAGTACACGCGGCCGGGCCCCCCGGCTCGGGCGTGAAAGGCAGGGGAGAGCGATGAGCCAGTGCCAACACATGGCGAGCGTTCCGGTACCCGAACCGGAGTCACCGACCGACGGCTGCCAGGAGTGCCTCGAGATCGGGCAGCGGTGGGTACACCTCCGCAAGTGTCTCGAGTGCGGCCACGTGGGTTGCTGCGATCAGTCCATCGGCAAGCATGCCACCAAGCACGCGCATGCGACCGGCCACCCAGTGGTCCGCTCGGCCGAACCGAACGAGGACTGGCGCTACTGCTACATCGACGGGGAGTTCACCTAGCGCAGGGAAAGGTGGTGAGACCATGGCCAACCGCTCGACTGCAACGTCCATAGACGAGTACATCGCCGAGTTCCCTCCGGAAACTCAGACGGTGCTGGAAGAGATGCGGGCGCTCATCAAGGCGACGGCGCCCGAAGCCACCGAGACCATCAGCTACGCCATCCCCACCTTCGACCTGATGGGGAAGCATCTGGTCCATTTCGCCGGGTACGAGGGGCACGTCGGCTTCTATCCCAGCCCAAGCGGGATCGCGGCGTTCCAGGAGGAGCTCAAGCCGTACAAGAGCGCGAAAGGCTCGGTGCAGTTCCCTCTCGGCCGTCCTCTGCCCACGGAGCTGATCCGCCGGATCGTCGAATTCCGAGTTCGGGAGAACACGGACACGCCCTGAAGCCCGCGGATGGCCAGGGGTGGCGCAACCGGGTGAAGACCTACGACTCGACGTTCTCGCTCGACACCAGGGACGCCATCACCCTGCACCTCAAGAGCCTGCCTCTCAACAGCCAGCGGAACTCAGCCGAGGAGTCCAGCCCGGCGGCGGGTAGCCGGTGGTGCAGGCCACTTTGCGCACCTCTTCGTCGACGGGCGGTACCGCCCATCAACTCTCTGCCTTCGCCGTAACCCATCCGTAAGGAATCCGAAAGGCGCCGGCAATCCTTGGCGGGTACGTTCACCTCATATGCAAAGGGCCCGTCTCGGATGAGGCGGCCACGAGAAAAGGAGAACATCATGGCAATCGCACGATCACCGCTCGCCTGGCTGGCGCTCCTGGCGGCGATAGCCCTCACGGTGCTGGCCCTGTCCGCCACGCCCGCCTTTGCCGCGGCTCCACCCGTGGTCGGCGGAGATGGGACGACCCCCTTCTTGTGCGTGAATGTGGGCGCCGGGGTGCTCAACCATCGTCCGGATGCCGGGCTGCTGGGTTCGGGTGGCTACACCTTCCTCCCGGGCCACAACCAGGCCGGAGCCCACGCCAACATGAACGCAGTCAACCCCCTGGGGCCGGCTACCTCTCCGGGTCCCGGCAACGGCAACAGCGATTGGTCGCCGATCTGGCCAGCGCCGGTGCAGTGATTCAGTGATCACCGCACTGCGCGGACGAGACCCACTGCGCGGATGAGAATCGGAGTCGGGGGGCCAACACGAGCCTCCCGATTCCGGCTTTACTCTGGCGGGGAGCGTGGCTTGAGGCCCGACATCGGGTACGTCGTTGGTGAAGCTGGAGCCGTGTGGAGCCGGAGAGGATACGGACGGATCGGGCGGTGACGCACAAATGATCCTCGTGGTCGAAGACGAACCGAGCATCCGGGAGATCGTCAGCCTGTACCTTCGCCGGGCCGGCTTCCAGGTGAAGGTCGCCGCCGACGGGGAGGCCGCCCTGGCGTCACTGGGGCGCGAGACGCCCGAACTGGTGATCCTCGACCTCATGCTGCCGAAGGTGGACGGCCTGGAGGTGACCCGTAGGATCAGGGCTCAGGGCGACACGCCGCTGATCATGCTCACCGCTAAGCGTGACGAGACCGATCGCATCGCCGGCCTCGAGATGGGAGCCGACGACTACGTCGTGAAGCCTTTCAGCCCCCAAGAGCTCGTCAGCCGTGTGCGGGCCGTCCTGCGGCGCAGCCAAAGTCAGACAATGTCCCCGCCCTCCGATCCGGCACTGGATCTCGACTGGTTGTCGATCGATCCGTCGGCTCGATCTGTCCTGGCACGCGGACAGCCGGTCTCACTCACTGCCCGGGAGTTCGACTTGCTCTGGCAGTTGGCGCGCCACCCCCGGCAGGTGTTCAGCCGCCGGCAACTCCTCGAGGTGGTGTGGGGCGTCGAGGACTACATCGATCCCAGCACCGTGACCGTGCATGTCAGGCGCCTGCGCGAGAAGATCGAGGAGTCGCCCTCCGCACCGCGACACATCCAGACGGTCTGGGGTGTCGGCTATCGGTTCGAGCCGTGAGGAAGGTCGAGATGAACCCCTCCGCCGAATGGGCCGGGCGGCCGTCACCGCGGGCTTTCGTCTTCTTCCTGCTTGCCCTCGTCGTCACGCTCGCTGCCTCCATGGGCGTCTTCGCCCTCCTCCTTTCCCCCGGCGGGGCGGACCTCCGTTTCATGGCGGCCCTCTTCGCCGGTGGCACCGCGGTCACGGTAGCCGTCGGTTTCGGCGTGTTTCGCCGAGGCTGGGGCATGTCCCTCCCCCGGCTGTTCTGGAGCCTGCTGGCCGGGTACCTGCTGGCCGGTCTGCTCACCTTCTCCGGCGTCTGGCTGACTGCCCGACTGATGTTCCTGGATCGGCACGATCTGCTCTTGGCCGCGGCCCTGCTCCTGTTTGCGACGGGCAGCGCGGTCTCCTTGGGCTCTCTCTTTGCCCACGCGACCGCCAGCCGGGTGGAGACGCTCGCCGAGGCAGCCAGGGAGGTCGCCGACGGCAACCTGCAGATACGCGTACCGGCCGCAGGACGGGACGAGCTGGCCGGGCTCGCGGTCGCCTTCAACAGGATGACCGGACAGCTGGCCGAAGCGGCCGACCGCCGGACGGAGGTGGAGACCGTGCGGCGCGACCTCATCTCCTGGGTGGGCCACGACCTGAGGACGCCGTTGGCCTCGGTGCGCGTCATCATCGACGCGTTGACCGACGGACTGATCGAGGATCCCGACACCAGGCGGCGATACCTCGCCACTGCGCGACACGACATCGACTCCCTGGCCCTCTTGATCGACGACCTGTTCCTGCTCAACCAGCTGGACAGCGGTCGGCTCCCGCTGGACCGCCGCTCCAACTCGCTCGCGGACCTGATCTCCGACACGATCGAATCTCTGTCCGTCCTGGCCGAGCAACGAGGAGTGACGCTCTTCGGGGAGGCGACGCCAGACGTCGACCCGGTCCTCTGCGACGCTCAACAGCTGGAGCGCGTGCTGGCCAACCTGGTCGAGAACGCCCTGCGGCACAGCCCTCACGGAGGCTGGGTGAAGCTCAGCGCCTGGAGCATGGGGCGGCTGGCTCAGGTGGAGGTGACCGACGTCGGACCGGGGATCGCCCCCCAGGACCTTCCGCATGTGTTCGAGCGATTCTACCGGGGAGAGAAGTCCCGCAGCCGGGGCGACGGAGGTGCCGGCCTGGGGCTGGCGATCGCCAAGGGCATCGTGGAGGCACACGGCGGCGAGATCAGCGTCCGGAACGCGCCCGACGGGGGAGCCGTCTTCTCTTTCAGCATCCCGAAGGCAGCCTGAGCCGCGACCCGCGGCCGCCCTGTCGCCTTTCGGGCAGACGGTGCGAGATCGCCTCGCGGTCAGGCGGGGCGAGCGTTGGCCAGGGGCCGACGGGGGCACACAACGAATGAAGCACCAAGTAAGGAGAGGGCAGCATGGAAGACCTCGAAGGGAGCGGCTCCCCGCGGCTGAGCGAGAGCGCCGAGATACACCACCTACGACGGCCGGAGGGCCGGATCGCGTACGACGTGGCCGGTGACGGCCCCCTCGTGGTCTGCCTTCCCGGCATGGGCGACCTTGCTCCGACTACCGGTTCCTGGCTCCGGCGCTCGTAGCGGCGGGCGCGCGGGTCGCGACCATGGACCTCCGCGGCCACGGCGACAGCGACGCCACCTTCTCCGCCTACGACGACGTGGCGGCAGGGATGGACGCGCTCGCCCTGGTCGAGCACCTCGGGGTACCGGCGATCCTCATCGGCAACTCTATGGGTGCCGGAGCGACGGTCTGGGCCGCAACGGAGTCCCCGCACCTGGTGGCAGGACTCGTGCTCATCGGTCCCTTCGTGCGCAATCCTCCGATCGGCAGACTGAGCACGCTGGCCTTTCGTCTGGGGCTCCTGCGGCCCTGGGGGCCGGCCGTGTGGAACACCTACTACCGGTCCCTCTACCCGGCCGGAAGCCGGCCGACCTGGCCGAACACATGCGGCAGTTCCACGAGAGTCTCCGCCTTCCCGGTCATTGGCGTGCCTTCGTCGCCACGACGCGCACCAGTCACGGACCCGCCGAAGCCCGCCTGGGCGAGGTTCGCTCCCCCGCCCTGATCGTCATGGGCGAAAACGACCCTGACTTCAAAGATCCGGCGGCGGAGGGTGATTTCATCGCTCGCGAGTTGGGAGCACCGGTACTCATGGTCCCCCACGCGGGGCACTATCCTCATGCCGAGTATCCGGAGGTCGTCATTCCGGCCGTGGTCGACTTCCTCCACCAGGTATTCGACGCGACGCGATCCGCGGCCCCCGGCGCAGCCTAGACGCCCAGGCAGAGTCCCGGGAACCCGTCCGCCGACCTCGCTAAGGCTCAGCGCGACGCGGGACCTGCAAAAAGGGTAGCGCTCCGGATTAAAAAGTATTAGAATTCGAATTGACCCCACCAGCGAAGGCCAACGACAAGCCGCCGCTTGCTGTGAAATCCTTCACAGCACGGCCCGAGCAAGAAGGCCTACGATGAGCCAGCGCATACCGGTCGACGTCATCACCTGCGACCCCAGGCACTACGTCCGCTGCGCCCACATGCTGGCGGTGGTCGACCTCCTCCCCCATGAAGTCCAGGACCTCATCGAACGTCGCGAGTGGACTCTGAGGACGCGCGACGGTCTGCGCGCGTTCCGCCTCTACGACGTGCACACCATCCCCACGCTCTGCGTCGACGGCCGCAAGTGCTTCGAGAATCAGGTCCCGACCTTGGACGAGTTGTACCTGGCCCTGGCGACTGCCGCCCGCACCGACGAGCAGCAAGAGACCATCCTCCAGGCCTGGTCGCGAATCGACGATGAGTACGAGCCGCAGCTGGCAGACCTGGCCCGGGCGATCCGGGTGCCCTCGCCGGACGCAGGCGACGATTCTCCCCAAGCTGTCACCGACCCGGTCAAGCCGTCGGCTCCAGCGGTGTCCTTGCAGGAGGAACTGGACGACCGGAAGGCCGTCGACATCATCAGGGCCCTGGGGCACCCCCTGCGCTTCGGTATCCTGCAGCTGTTGGCCTTGTCCCAGACCGGGCGGACGCTCGACGATCCCTGCGGTTCGTGCGGGTTGGTCTGCGCCACCCGTCTGCGCACGGTGTTCGATATCTCGGCCCCAGATCTGAACCACCACATGAAGACGCTGCGCCAGGCAGGACTGGTGGAGACGCATCGCGACCGAGCCTGGGTGCACTACCGGCTCCGGCCCGGATCCCTGCGGATCGTGGCCGACGTCGTGAACGGACTGATGGAAGCGGCCACTGCGCCCCCGGGCGTGCCGGCTCGAGACGGCACCCCCGCGGCGACGTCCGAGTGCCCGAGCGAGGGCCCCCTCGGCCATCATCGTGAACAACTTCACAAGTGAGAGGCGGTGTGAATGGAAGAGTGGATCAGGGCTTCGCCTCATCGCCAGGGGTGAAGCCGGGAGCCCCAACCATGCGGTCGGTCAAACCGGAGCGTCTCGAACCCTGACCTCCGGGCGAGGAAAGAAGGAGCGATGTACAGCGAGCTCATCCCCATCGACATCGTCGTCGTAGACCCGTCGCACTACGTACGGTCGAAGATGATGATCGAAGCCCTGGACCTGCTGGCCCCTGAAGTGCAGCCGATCATCGAACGCCGCCAGTGGGACCTCACCACTCCCGAAGGCGTGCGGGCGCACGGAGCGTTCGGCGTGCATGTGGTCCCCACCATCTGCGTCGACAGGCACCGCTGCTTCGAGAACAGGATCCCCACCATCGACGAGCTCTATCTGGCGCTCGCCACGATGGCCAGGACCGACGAGCAGCGCGAGATCATCACGAGCGCCTGGGCCAAGGGCACCGCGGACTACATTCCCGTCCGGCCTGAGATCGCGCACGTCGCCTAGCCCCGGTCAGGGAGCCGAGTCGCCCGCCGTCCGCCTTCCCGGCGGACCGCCGGCGGGCGACTGGTTTCCTTCATAGCGGGGCCATAGCGCCGCCGGCCGTCAGGCGAGGGGCGGATGCTCGGGTCGCCGTCGGAACCTCACGCCCCGCTCGACATCGGCAGGGGCCGCGCCAGATTGCACGGTGAACATGGTGATGGCCGGATACTCGATGCTCCGGTTGCGCAACGACCAGCACGTCAACCAACTCATGTATCTCTCCTCTGCAAAGGTCCTCGGCGCTGCCTCACCAAGGCCGCCCCCGACCCATAGGCGCCAAAGTAGCTGCGCCAAGCCTCTTCAGAGGAGCCGTAGCGGTTCTCGCCGACGAAGAAGTCGAGCAGCACCTCCCGCAGTCGGGTGAGCTCCTTCAGACGTCCCCGATGACGAGGATCAGCGATGGTCAGGTCCAACAACTCCAAGCCGCGGTCCCGGGCGCGCTCGCTGTACGGCGTATTGCCGCGCGAGGCCCAGCTCATCGCCCTCTCGACCTCACTGCCGACGTTGGCCAGTTGCTCGAGCAGGGACAGACGTTGCCATCCTCCCGCGGCGAGCCCCGGATGTCGCGCCGTCACTCGCTGATCAGAGCGCCCACGACCGCCATGATGCGCGCCCGAGTCCCCGGGTCATCGACCCCGCGCGAGCGGTTGCCCTGACTGGGCCGAATATTGATCATCGAGTCGAACTCGATGCGCTCCGCCTCCGGCAGGTCCGGATAGATATTGATGCCCCAGAGATCCGCCTGCCGGGATCCGCCGTCCAGCAGGAGCGCTTCCTCGTCGGCGTGTAACTCGCCGTCGACGGCCATGATGCCTCGTTCCAGATCGACGACGGCTTTGACCATGTCGCCGAACCCCTCGTCGGCCATAGCCCGCAGGTCAGCCAGGGAGATGCGGGAGTCGATCGTCTTCATGCCGCCGACCTTAGCACAGGCTCCGGATAGAGCGGACCCGGCGGCCGACAGTGGCCGCTCCGGTTGGAAAGACCTTCGAGCGCCTACAGGAAGGCCAGCTGGGCCTCGCACGCGCCCGAAGGGCCGCGGCTCTGAAACGGAATGACGATCTCGCCGTCCGCGCTGACCTTGATGGGACGTCCGCCCCAGAGGTAGGCGGAGTGCATGGCGGTCGTCCGGGCACCGTGATAGCCCTGCACCTCGGGATTCGAGCGGATCATGGCGCCGAAGGCCAGCACCCCATCGTCGTCGAAGAGCACCGCCCCATCCAGCGAGGCGATCTCCAAGAAGAGCCACCGCTTGCGCGGGGCGAGCTTCGTGTCGGTCATGCCGATGGGCCGGATGGCGTCCGCCAGCATGCGCCGGACCCGATCGCCACGGGGACGAGGGCCGCCGATGACGGCCTCTTCGGCGTTGATCACCTCCTTGAGCACCTGTCCCGCCGGGTCGTATACCAGCAGCGCCCCCCGCGCGCCGTAGCTCAGGTCCAGCATCACTCCGAAGAGGTTGGCGCTCAAACGATGCTCCCCGAAACTGGCGTAGACGTCCTTCTGCAGGCGCGCCGCATCGTAGATGTACCAGCCCCCCCGGCGCCGGGCGGCGATCATGCCCTCGAAACCCAACACGATGAGATCACGGCGGGCGGTGAGGTGGAGCGAGTAGTCCCCGGGTGCCAGCAGTGACTGCAACGGTTGCAGGAACTCGGGATGGAGTTTGTACTCCTCGGGAGGTTGGACGTCGATGTAGGAGACCTCGTCGTACCCCAGATAGCGCGCCTTGGAGTCGACGCTCAGGTACGTCTGCGGGAAGCCGGCCAAGGGGTCCAGCACCAGCTGCAGGTCGGGCGCGTCCACCGGGACCGAGCCGACGGCCGCGCCGCGCACGATCAGGTTCCGGGTGACCGGTCGGTTCTCGTAGGTGCGGTAGCTGAGGACGTCCAGGTACGACACCATGCGGTTCCAAGCGATGCCGGGAGCGTGGAGGCGGAGCCAGTGCAAGGCGAGCTTCTCCCGGATGGAGGCCAGATAGCTCCGGGTCGGAGGCGAGGGCATGGTGGCTGCCCACTCGGCCACGTCGGCGTTGATGCGCTCGAGCAGCCGAGCGTGCATCGGCCCGTGCGGGCGGAAGCTGTAGAAGGAGAAACTTCCCTCGGGCGGCAACAACTCATGGGCGGTGGGACCGGTGGCCGCCACGTACCACGTAGGCACCGAATCGACGATGGCCTGCATCAGGATCTTTGTGTCCGCTCTCACGCGCCCACTCTATCGAAGCCCGGGGACATTGGCCCGCCGTCGCGTCAGCCCAGCGTCGGCGGGTGCAGCAGACGGCCCACCAGCTTCTTGGCCTCCGCGGCCCAGAGGACCGTGCTCGCCAGGACGAGGGACACCAGCCAATCGCCTGCACCGAGCGGAGTCGTTCCGAACGCCGCGTTCAGGAAGGGCAGCTGCACGACCGAGACCTGTAGCGCGGCCGACAAGGCGATCGCTCCCCAAAGCAGCCGGTTGGTGAACAGGCGGTGAAAGGCGCTCGTGGTGTCCGACCGGGCGTTGAAACAGTTGAACAGCTGGGCCAGCACCAAGGTGGTGAACGCCATCGTCCGGGCCTCGACCAGGCCGCCCGAGCCCCCCAGCAGGCCCCCCGGGAGGTAGCGGTCGAACGCCGCCAACGTCGCCGCCGCCATCACGAGTCCCACCCAGACGATGCCGAACCACATCCGGCCGTCGATGACTCGGTCGGTGGGGCGGCGGGGCGGATGCCGCATCAGGTCGTCGGCGGGGGGATCTACCCCCATCGCGAGAGCCGGCGCCGTGTCGGTAAGCAGATTGATCCAGAGGATCTGGGTGGCCAGGAGCGGCACGGCCACCGCCGCCCCGGTCCCCTTGAGGCCGATGGGGCCGGCCAGAACAACGCCGAAGAACATCGTGAGCACCTCGCCGATGTTGGAGGAGAGCAGGAAACGCAGGAACTTGCGGATATTGGAGAAGATCGCGCGGCCCTCGCGAACGGCCGTGATGATGGTGGCGAAGTTGTCGTCGGCCAGGATCATGTCCGCCGCTTCCTTCGCCACGTCCGTGCCGGCCATGCCCATGGCGACGCCGATGTCCGCTAACTTCAACGCCGGGGCATCGTTCACGCCGTCGCCCGTCATAGCGACGATGTTGTCGTCCCCCTGAAGAGCGTCGACGATGCGAAGCTTGTGCTCGGGCGACACGCGAGCGTAGACGGAGACCTCACGCACCGCCGCCCGGAAGCTCCTATCGTCCAGGCGATCGATGTCCGCGCCGGTCAGGACTCGAGGGTCGGCACCGACGATCCCCAGATCGCTCGCGATCCGGACGGCGGTGCGCGGGTGGTCGCCGGTGATCATCATGATGCGCAGACCCGCCGCGAGCGCGGCCGCGACGGACTCCCGCGCCTCCGGACGCGGCGGGTCGATGATGCCCACCAGGCCGAGATAGACGAGCCGGCTCTCCAGCGATTCGTCCTCTTGCGGCTGCTCGTCGTCCGGTAAGGGCCGATAGGCGACGGCGAGGGTACGCAGGGCCAGGCCGGCCAGCCGATCGACGGTCGCCAGCACCTCCTGCCTTCGTTGAGCAGTCAGGGGACGCGCCCGACCGGCAGCCTGCTCGGTGGTACATCGCCCCAGCAGCACGTCCGGAGCCCCCTTGGTGACCACGGCCATGCCGCCACCCCGTTCGGCATCCGCCTGCAACGTGGTCATGAGTTTCCGTTCGGAGGTGAAGGGCACCTCGCCCACCCGCTCGAAACGGCCTTCCCGCTCTGCGGTCAGGCCCTCGATCTTCGCCTCCGCGACGAGGAAGGCGGCCTCCGTAGGATCGCCCTGGATGATCCACTCACCGTCCTTCTCCTGAAGGACGGCGTCGTTGGTCAGGCTCCCCCCGACCAACACGAAGCGGACCTCGTCCAGCAGCGCAGGGTCGTCCAGGGGGCGGCCGTCCACGTACAGTCCGCCCTCCGGCCGGTACCCGGCGCCGCCGACGTCCACCTCGCCCGAGGCCGTGGCCACCTTCGTGATGGTCATCTGGTTCTGAGTCAGCGTCCCCGTCTTGTCCGAGCAGACCACGGCGGCCGATCCCAGCGTCTCCACCGACGACAACTTCTTCACGATCGCGCGCTGACCCGCCATGCGCTGCACGCCGAGCGCCAGCACCACCGACAAGATAGCCGGGAGCCCCTCCGGGACTGCGGCCACCGCGAGCGATACCCCCACCAACAGCACCGTGACGACCTGAGAGGCCTGGCGGATATCCGTGGTGAGCAGTATGGCCGCCACGACGACGATCGAAATGATGACCACCGCCAGCCCCAGGGCCCGCCCGATGCGCACGATCTCCCGTTGCAGGGGAGTGGGCTCATCGCGCGTGCGGCCCAGAAGGCGGGCCACGTTCCCCATCTCTGTCGCCATGCCGGTGCCGGTCACCACAGCCCGGCCGCGGCCACGTGTCACCGCCGTACCGCTGAACACCATGTTGACCCGGTCGGCCACGACCGTGCTCTCACGCACGGGCCCGACGGCCTTCAGGATCGCTTCGCTCTCGCCGGTGAGGGCCGCCTCCGCCACCATCAGCGAGGCCGCCTCCACCAGCCGGGCGTCCGCGCTCACCGCGTCTCCCTCCGCCAGGAGCAGGAGATCGCCCGGAACGACGTCGACCCCTGGAATGCGCTGCTCCCGGCCGCCCCGCACCACGCCCGCGGAGGCCGCAGCCATCCGCTGCAGCGCGGCCACCGCCTGCTCGGCCCGCGCCTCCTGGACGTACCCCAACGCCGCGTTGAGCACGACGATCACGGCGATGACCAGAGCGTCGAAGGGGATCTTCTCACGGCCCTCCAGGGCCCAGGCCACGAGTGACACCAGGACCGCGCCGAGGAGGAGGTAGATCAGCGGGTCGGCAAACTGGGCGAGGAACTTGCGCCAGGCGGGCACGGGCTCGGCGGCGTCGAGCCGGTTGGGCCCATAGCGCTCGCGCCGGGCCGCCGCCTCCGCTTCGCTCAGACCTCGCCTGAGGTCGACGCCCAGTTCGGCGGCCACCTCCGCCGAGTCGCGTCGCCACGGTTCGTTCTGAGCCTTCGTACTCATCGGTGCGAAGGCCTACCCTGGGCGTGGGCCCCCGAATCGCCGGAGGAGAGACCCCCCGTGCTATGTTTTCTTTGTGCAGTCTCGCATACCCCGCGGCATGATCGTCCACCTGGTCGACGGCACCTACGAGTTGTTCCGGCACTTCCACGGGCTGCGTCGCTTCAGGAAGCGGGAGGACCTGCCCCTGGGAGCCGTGCGCGGAGTGGTGCGCACCGTGCTGGACATGATCGAGTCCGCA
>CAWCLH010000012.1:0-9048 GCA_963796315.1 uncultured Actinomycetota bacterium | reverse complement strand
GCCACGTTCGACAAACGGCTCAAGAAGCGCGCCGATGCGGCAGTGCCGGGCCGTCATGTCACGGAGGCCTAGGGTGCGCGTCGTCACCGTCACCGAACTCGTCCGCAACCTGGACGAGATCCTTGACCGCATGAGCCGGGACGGGGAAGCCGTGATCGTGCAGCGAAGCCATCGCGAGGTCGCCCGGCTCGTGCCCGGATCGGTCCATCGAACCGCGCCCGAAGTCCTCGGAGACCTCCATCAGACGTTGGATCAGGAGGCCGCGGCCGGCTGGTTGGCAGACAGCCGTCTGCCGCAGGAACTGGCGGACGAGTTGCCAGAGCCGCGGGATCTGTGATCGACTCGGTATCCGCATTGATGGCGAACTCGCGTTGAAACCTGCGCCATCCGTGCCTATCATGAACGCCATATGGCGTCGTCATGCAACAAGGAAGTGCAGTGATGGGTAGGGCCGCCGCCGCTCCGCGCCGGCGCACGTCGGTGGAATCCCTGCTCGGGGGGCGGGCGGTGTTGCAGGTGGGGCCTCGGTCGGCGCTGGACTGGGTCGAGGTGGTGCGCCGAGGCCTGCCCGCGGCGACGGTGGACGCGCTCACTGCGTCCTTGGGTGTGACCCAGTCCGCGCTCGCGCACATGCTGGGCATCTCCGAACGCACGCTGGTCCGTCGCAAGCGGGAGGGGACGCTGAACAGCGAGGAATCGGACAAGCTCGTGCGCCTGGCCCGGGTGGTCGCCCGGGCGGAGGAGGTGTTCGAGGACTTCGAGGCCGCTCTCGATTGGCTGAAGTCCCCCAACGCGGCGTTGGGCGGCGCCACCCCCTTCAGCCTGCTGGACACCGACCTCGGGGCGGAGAGCGTCTTCGACACCTTGGGACGCATCGAGCACGGGGTCTACGCGTGACCGCCCGGCCGTCGCTTCGCGGCTGAAGCGCGACCGCCGATGCGGCTCCTCGGCTGATGCTCCAGGTCTGGCGGCTGGTGACGGCCCGCTACGCGGACTCGGCCTTCTCCGGCGACGGCGCCCGGCTCTACGGCGGCCGCTGGAACCGGAAGGGGGTCCCCGTGGTGTACACCTCGGACTCCCAGGCCCTGGCCATGCTCGAGATGCTGGTGCAGGACGATCCCCTGCGGGCCCGGTACGTCGTGATCCCGGCGACCATCCCCGACGAGGTGGCCGTCGAGCGGGTGACGGTCGACTCCCTGCCCGCCCGCTGGCGCGCCCCGGGGGAGCACCGGCGATTGCGGACCATCGGCACGGCCTGGGCTCGGCGCCTGTCGAGCGCGGTGCTGGCGGTGCCCAGCGCGGTCATCCCGGACGAGCACAACTACCTCCTGAACCCGCAGCACGAGGCGTTCTCCGTCGATCGAGATCGGCGAGCCCCGGGAGTTCGTCACGGATCTGCGGTTGCTTCGGAGGTAGGCGGGGGCTCGGCGGAGGGCGGCCCCCCCTTTCCGGGCACGCTAGCCCTTGTCACCTATCGGTCCTCTTGTGGCGAGCCTTGGCGAGCTGATAGTCCGCCTCGAGTCCGAGCCAGATGTGAGCGGGAACCCGAAGGACCTGTTCGAGTTGGAGCGCCGTCTGGCGGGTGATGGTCTTGTCTCCGCAGACCATCTCGGTGATCTCCTGCGGCGAACGCCCCGTCCTACGGGCAAGCTCGGCCTGGCTCATGCCCAACGCATCGAGGACTTCAGAGAGGTACTCACCGGGCGGGATCGCGAGATTCGTGTGTAGCTGGTCGTCTCCGGTCGCCACAGTAAGCCCCTCATTGGAGTCTAGCCTCTGACAAGCCAACTCGTTGCGTGCAATCAGATAATCTCAGATTACACCTGGCTCGCGACGCCCCGGACGAGTCGCCCTCCCGAGTTCAGCCCGTCGGCATCTGCTAGCCTCCCCTGCATGAGATCGTTCCTACGCACGTGGGGCCCGGTGGGG
Organism: uncultured Actinomycetota bacterium; assembly: GCA_963796315.1. GTDB lineage: Bacteria > Actinomycetota > Thermoleophilia > RBG-16-64-13 > RBG-16-64-13 > CAWCLH01. The sequence continues at coordinate 7,119 of CAWCLH010000012.1, read as the reverse complement.
GTCTGGCTGCTGGTGGTGGCCGTGAACTCCGGCGGCTTCGCCTCCATCGAGCACGTCCGCCAGCTGGCCTCAGAGCTCATGCAGGCCCTCGGCTTCTCGGTGGATCCGGCCGGCCCGCCCTCCGTGGTGGACGGTCTGCTCGCACGCCGTCAGAAAGCCGGCGCATCTCGCCCAGTACGCCGTGCTGGCCCTGCTGGTGTACCGGGCCCTGCGCGCCGATCAGTCGCCGGCCGAAGACTGCGGTGGCCGGTGCCCTGTCGGTGACGCTGGTGGTGGCGGCGTTCGACGAGTTCCATCAGCACACGGTGCCCTCGCGCACTGGTACGCCTCGGGACGTGGCCATCGACGTGGTGGGCGGCGGGTTGGGGTTGCTGCTGGTGTTGGCCGTGGCTCGGCGGAGGTCGCGACAGACCGCTTCAGCGTCCTGATGAGGTGGGAGCTGGCCGAAAAGGGTATGCGAGACTATACGGCTGATCTCCGTGAGGAGATCGCGCCCCTCGGAGGTGCAGGCGTGTGAATGCGAGTGAGCTGGACAAGAAGTTCGACGATGGCGTCGAGGACATCATCGACGACCTCGACCTCTCGACGGCCGTTCGTCCCAACAAGGAACAGCGCCGCGTGAACGTTGACTTCCCCCTTTGGATGGTCCAATCCCTGGACCGCGAAGCCAGGCGTCTCGGTGTGACCCGGCAGTCGATCATCAAGATCTGGATCGCCGAGCGGCTCGAGAAGGCGAGGTAGGGTCGCTCCGGCCATTGGCAGATCTGCACAGACGTCCGGAGCCGAAGTGGTTGGCCAGCCGCGTCATCCGGGGCACCCTCGCAGTTGGAGGTGCCTGCCGTGAGAACATTCCAGATCGTCGTTGAGCGCGATCCGCAGACCGGGCTGCTCGTCGGGTATGTGCCGGGCTGGCCGGGCGCGCACACCCAAGCCGCTGACACCCGTGAGCTCGAGGCCAACCTGCGTGAGGTCATCGGGATGCTCCTCGAAGACGGTGAGCGTAGTACGTTGATGCTGGGTTCGCAGCATCTTAAGTCGCCTGACGAGGGGAGCCGATTCGCGGCTCTCAAGGAGCTCGAGAGGTTGTGCCCCTCTCGTCAGTGCCGACGGGCTCGTTTGAGGAGTGAAGCGATGGAGGTACGACAAAGCGATTTCGCCCACAGGCATGGGACAAGGCTGCGAGTTCCAGGGCGCGTGCTCGAACACTACGAGAATCAGACCGACGAATGAGTGCGGTTCCCGCTAGGATGAAGAGCGCCTCGCTGGAGGCGACTGCGCCACTGAGACCCTCATGGAGGCTCCGAGCCGACGGCCCTCCAGGTCTCTCACTCCGGCGCGACCTGCGCCCCCGCGAAGAAGAGGACGTCCCCCAGCACGGTGACCAGCCGCCCCAGCATGACCGCCAGCAGCAGGTCGGGTTGGGCGAAGCTGCCTCCCAGCAGCAGGAGCACCACCAGCTCGCGCACGCCCAGGCCGGCCGGGGCCCCCGGCGTGAGCAGCCCGGCCAGCCAGGCCACCACGTAGGCGCCCACCACCGGGAGCCAGAGACCCCACAGGTCTCCGCCGGAGCCGCTCACCATCGCGAGCAGGGCCAGGAAGATCAGGCCCGACACCAGGAGGAAGCCCGCCTGCCAGGCGAAGGCCTCCGCCGTGGCGACGCCCACGAACCGCCGCAGCAGGGCCGCCGCCGCCGCGAGCGCCCCCAGGAACAGGGCCACGCTCGCCACCACCGGGAGCCAGGACGCCACCAGGGGCAGCACCAGGAACGCGAAGAGCGCCCCGCAGGCCGCCAACAGTCCCAGTTCCCACGCCACCGACCGGGCCAGCGCCCAGCCGGGCACGCCCGCCGCCATTCCCCGGGCCTGCCGCGCCGCGAACTGGAAGACGTTGCCCGGGATGTACTTGCCGATCTGGGAGAGCCCGTAGGTCTTGATGGCCCAGCGCCGCGCCGCCGTGGCCCCGGACTGCTCCAGGAGGTCGCGCCAGGCGACGCCCAGCAGCACGCCGGAGAGGCCGTAGAGCAGGCTGAGCCCCCCGACCGCCGCCCAGGCGAGGGCGTCCAACCGGGAGAGGTCGATCTGCCCCCAGTAGGTGCGCAGGCGCAGCACCACGAAGACGATGCCCAGGACCGCCAGCGCTCCGCCCGCCCGGCGCAGCCAGCGCTGGAGGGTGGGGTGGCTCACCGGCGGCTCACCGGCGGGGACGGCAGAGGGCCATGGTCCAGGGGAGCGGCGTGCGGACCTCCACCACCTCGAAGTAGTCGGCCACCAGGCGCAGGAAGCCCGCGCGGGACCAGTGCTGCAGGTGCCCCGGGGTGTTGCCCCCGCCCGCAGGTACTTGCCCCGGACCAGGTTGAGCGCCCGCCACAGCGGTTCCTGGGGCACGCTCAGCACCAGGTGCTCCCGGGCCACCCGCTGCAGGGCGCGCAGGCCGGCCTCCGGGGTCTGCAGGTGCTCCAGCACCTCGCAGCAGACGACGAGGTCGGCGGCGTCCCGCGCGGGGTCGAGCTCGTAGATGCTGCGCGCCTCGAAGAGGGTGGGAGGCAGTCCGCTGCCGGGCGGCGTTCTCCCGGGCGAGCGCGATCACCTGCTCCGAGAAATCCGTGCCTCGGGCGGCCAGCCCCGCCTGGTTCCACCGCAGCACCCAGTAGCCCTCGCCGCAGCCCACCTCGTGGATGGACGCCGGGGCGGCCCGGGCCACCAGTTGGGAGAGGGACGACTCGAAGCCGGCCATCAGCCGCCGGGTCACCGGGTTCTTCGAGCCGTACTTGTCGTAGGCGTTGCCCACGACCACGCCGTCCTCCCGGGCCCCTCCCGCAGGTCTGGAGCCTCACGGGCGCCGGGACCACGCCCTCGTGCGGTAGCGCACCTCCTCCAGCAGCTGGCGGTTGGCCGCGAGCAGGTCGGCCAGGAAGGCCACCAGCAGGGTCTGGAAGCCCATGCTCAGGAGCACGCTGGCCAGGATCAGCGACTGCACGTGCCCGCCGCCCTCGCCCAGGAGGTAGTAGACCAGAAAGCGCAGCCCCAGCAAGAAGCCCACGCCGAACAGCACCGCCGCCGATGGTGGCGAAGAAGCGGAAGGGCCGGTAGATGATGAAGATGCGCACGATGGTGCCGACGCTCCGCCGACGTAGGCGGGGGCGCTCTTCAGCAGGCGGGAGGGGCGCAGGTCCTCGTTCACCCGCACCGGCACCGAGGTGACCGCCATGTTGCGCTGCCCGGCCTGGATGATGGTCTCCAGGGTGTAGGTGTAGTTGTTGAAGACCATGAGCCGCTCGGCGGCGGCCCGGCTGATGGCGCGAAAGCCGCTGGGGGCGTCCAGGATGTCGGTCTTGCTGGCCATGCGCACCGCCCAACTCCCCAGCCGCTGGAGGACTTCTTGGCGGCCGGAGAAGTGCTCGATGGTGGCGATGGGCCGGGTGCCCACCACCATGTCCGCCCGCTGCTCCAGGATGGGAGCGGTGAGGGCGGGGATGTCGCGGGCGTCGTACTGGTTGTCGGCGTCGGTGTTGACGATGACGTCGGCCCCCCGCTCCAGGCAGGCGTCCAGCCCGGTCATGAAGGCCCGGCCCAGGCCCAGGTTCCAGGTGTGGCGCACCACGTGGTCCACGCCGTTCGCCCGGGCCACCGCCGCCGTCTCGTCGGTGCTGCCGTCGTCCACCACCAGCCACTCCACCTGGTCGAAGCCCGGCACCTCGCGCGGCAGGTCGGCCAGGGTCGATGGCCAGGGTGCCGGCCTCGTTGTAGCAGGGGATCTGGATGATCAGCTTCATGTGGCGGTCACGGGGCCTTTCACGCGGGCGGTCCTCCGACGGACGACGCGGGTCACCAGGGCGTGCCCGGCGACCAGAGGCGCCAGCACGGCCAGGGGGATCAGAGGCTCAGAGTACCGCGGGATGAAGTGCGTGAGGAGGGCGTAGAACCAGAACAGTCCCCACCCCGAACAGGGAGAAGGCCATCCAGTCGGCCCGCCGTCGCCAGAGGGCGAGGAACGGGAACGCCAGGAACACCACGAACGCCACCCAGTCGCACACCGCCACGATCAGGTACTTGCCGTTGACGAACGCCCACAGCCCCCGCCAGGCGAAGGGCAGCGTCATCAGCAGGTGTCGGCCGGGCGTCTCCTCGATCATCGTCATCGCCTGCTGCTGCAGCACGCCGTCGAGTTCGTTGGCCGGCCTCCCCTCGGCGGCCAACTGCCGCCCGACGGCGGTCTGTATCGCCCCGGCCATGCCGAAGAAGCTCACCGCCTGGTCCACGTCGCCGGCGGCCACGGCGGCGGCGTCCTGGGGCTGGTTCCGGGCGAGGCGCACGTAGCGGCCGCCCGGCTTGACGTCCTCGGGCCGGAACCCCAGATACTGCTTCGAACACGTCCTTGCGCAGCGACGAGGGCGCGTAGACGTAGAAGGTCCCCTTGACCTCGTCGGCCGTCATCCGGTCCTTCAGCGCCCGCACCAGCAGCACGCCCCCGCTGCGCTGGGCGATGGCGAAGTGGTGGAAGCGCACGTAGTTCCGCGTCATCCAGGGGGTGACGGTGAGGACGAAGGCCAGCGCCGTCACCGCGAGCAGCCGCAGCACCTGCCGCCGGGACGCGGAGAGCCGGGGTTTGGGCGGAGTGGCGGGTTCGGCCGGCGGGGCGGCGGGGTCGGACGGGGCCTCGGCCGCGCGGGGGCGGAGGGCTCGGACGGCGGCCCCGGACGGCCGCTCGGCGGCCTCGGCCGCCGCCGCGGCCTGCCGGCAGCCCGGCGCCGCCGCCGCGGGCCGGGCCAACAGCGGCGTGAGGGCCAGCAGCGGGATGGCCACGATCGCCGGGTACAGGCCGGCCGCCTTGGTGAGGGCCACGGCGCCCAGCGAGACGCCGGTCAGGACGGCGGCGGTCGTCCGTCCGGTCTGGACCATCCAGACCGCCGTCGCTGCCGCCAGCACCATGGTCAGCGCCGCCGGCGACTCGGTCAGCAGCCCGCGGATGCTCGACGAGTCCTGGAACAGGAAGGTCCACGTCCCCAGGATGGCCAGCGCCGCCACCAGATGCGACCGGGTCAGCCGCCACGCCAGCCACCAGAGCGCCAGGAACAGGGCGACCTCGTAGAGCAGGTTCACCCCGACCACCTGGCCGATCAGGAGCGAGTCGGTGGTCAGCCGCTGCACGGAGACGTCCGCGGGGACGTCGGTGAACAGCGCCATGTAGGCGGCGGTGATGGCGATGGGGAGCGGCTCGCGGACGTAGGTGGGGGTGCTGCCGTCCACCGAGAAGCCGCCGGTGGCCCTGAGGTGCAGGCTCATGGCCATGTTCTGGCGGGCATCGGGGCTGAGGTGCTCCCCCCGCAGGCCGGCGGAGAGCGCCACCAGGAGGACGATCAGAGCGACCACGCCGATCCCGGCGGCCCACGGCAGCGCGGGCCGCAGCCGCGCCCAGGCCTGGGTCACCCTTGCTCCATGGTTCCCACCGCGTCGATGAACGCCCGCAGGTCGCCCAGGTCCTCGTGGATGATCCGGTACACCTGGGCGTAGTCGGTGTCCCAGTAGACGTGGATCAGGCGGTTGCGGAAACGGGCCATGGCCATCAGCCGGCGGGCCAGGTCGGCGTCGATCAGACCGCCTTCAGCCAGTGTGCCGAAACACTCGGCGTACTCCTTGGGTATCTGCTGCAGTCGCTTTGCGGCGACGTGGAAGCAGATGGAGAGGGCGGCTTCGACCGCGGTCAACAGACGAGATCGAGCAATATCTTGGGCGTCCTCGTCGGCCAGGAACTGTTCCTCGGGCATCTGGCCCAGGCGCTCCAGGCGGAGCAGTGACCGCTCGATGTCCTCGACCAGTTCGGCGAGGCGGCTTCGGTCGAGGCTCACCGGCTGAGCAGATCGCGCAACGCCTGCTCGCGCAGGGGACGCAGGTCGAGGTAGCGGGGAACGACCGACTCAGCGACGGAAACGAAGTAGTCCAGGTCGGCCAGGTGGATGAGTTCGCCGGTCAGCACCGCGTACTGGGCATGGAGCGGGGCTTGGTTCACCACCCGCACGTCGACCGGGATGACCACGACCGACGACAGCGCGGACCTCGGCTTCCAGCGCCTCGGCGAGCTCGGCCTCGAACCTCCAGGTCCCTCCCGCCGGATCCGACGCGGCCGGCGGCGAGATAGATCCCCACGTCGATGTCGTGGATGTCCTCCCGTTCGGTCAGCGAGCCGTAGAGGAAGGCGAACGCGATCTCCTCTGGCCGGCGAGAACCCGGGCGAATCCCTGAACGATTCGGCCCTTGTGGTCGGCGTCCACGTGGTGGAGTTGATAGTCGTCCATCGGCCCGACGAGCATAGCATCCGGCTCTGGGGCGGGGCCGCGAGAGGCGTTCACTTACGCCGCCTGGTGCGCTCCTCGTAGAGCTCGTCCCTGGTCCAGCCGCGCCCGCCGGCTCGCGGAGTTCGTCGAGCGCGGACAGTGCCAGAATCGTGTCGACGGCTTGCTGTCGATCCCCTTCCACGAGCGGCGTACCGCTCCAGGCACTCTCGAACGACGGCGCCGACGGACGTACCCTCCGCAGCCGCGCGGAGGCGGGCCTTCTTCAGGAGGTCGTCGTCGATGCGGAGGGTGAGGTTGGCCACGGATGCCTCCGAAGGACTCTTGAGCCACAGCACCAGTGTAGTGGACGCTCCGCCGTCCATCCCGCAAAAAGGATAGGCTGGCGTCATAGGTACACACCGGCGAAGGGAGCACGGATGCCGCGGGCGAACGAGTCGATGACCGACAGGGTGATACGCGTCGCGTTGGGGCTGATCCTCTTGCTGCTGGCCTGGCTTGCGTTCGACGGGGTGCTCGCCTGGGTCGCGCTGATCGTGGGCGTCATCGCCCTCTTCACCGGGGTCGCGGGCTTCTGCGCCATCTACCGGATCCTGGGGATCACCACCACCAAGAGCTGAGCCCGGGAGTCGATGGCATGCCGGCGTTCAGCCGAGAAGCTCGACGCCTGACTTCTTCGCTGCCGTACGCAGTCGTTCGTCAAACGACGCCAACGGGAGAGCGGAGCGCATCGCAAGTTCCAGATATGCGGCGTCATAGCTCGAGAGATCGTGCCGACGGGCGAGAGAGAGTACCTCGGCGAAAGCCCTGCGTGGCGTCTCGTCGTCGAC
>CAWCLH010000011.1:0-218995 GCA_963796315.1 uncultured Actinomycetota bacterium | reverse complement strand
GAGCTCTACATGGACCGGCGCCGCCGGGTGAACGAGATCGTATCGGCGGCGGTCACCCTGCCCCAGGGCGGGCTCGACCTTCGCACCCGCTTCGGCCACGCGCTGATCCGACCGCTGACCGGCGTCCCGGTGCTGGTCGTCACGCTGTTCGTCATGTATCAGATCATCGGCGTGCTGGTGGCTCAGGACATCGTCGGCTTCACCGAGGGGACCGTGATGCAGGGCTACGTCGAGCCCTTCCTGCGCCACCTGGTCCAATTGGTCACCGGCCCGTCGGGCGTGGCCTACGCGATCCTGGCCGGTCAGTTCGGGGTCCTCACCCTGACGGTCACCTACATCTTCGGGCTGCTCCTGCCGCTGGTGATCGCCTTCTATCTGCTGCTCTCGACGCTGGAGGACTCCGGCTACCTCCCGCGCATCGCGGCGTTGAGCGACCGGCTGATGACCACCATCGGTCTGAACGGGCGAGCCATCATCCCCATGATCCTGGGTTTCGGCTGTATCACCATGGCGACGATCACCACGCGCATCCTGGGGAACGAGCGCGAGCGCAAGATCGCCACCGCCCTCATGGCCTTCGCCATCCCCTGCTCGGCGCAGCTGGGCGTGATCGTCGCCCTCTTGGCAGCGGCCGGGGGCGGGGTGATCACCCTGGCCTACGTCGCCATCATGGTCCTGGTCTTCGGCCTGATCGGCTTGGGGATGGCGCCGCTATCTGCCGGGATCCTCCACCGACCTGTTGATCGACCTGCCCCCGTTGCGGCTGCCCCGGCCCCTCAACGTGGTGACCAAGACCTACCACAAGACGGTGATGTTCCTGCGCGAGGTGGTCGTCTACTTCGCCGCCGGCGCGCTGCTCCTGAGCATCCTGCAGGTGACGGGTGCCCTTCAGGGGGCCCAGACCCTGCTCGCCCCGCTGACCGTCGACTGGCTCCGTCTGCCGGCGCAGGCCTCCACGGCCTTCGTCATGGGCTTCGTGCGCCGCGACTTCGGGGCCGCCGGCCTCTACGACCTGGGTCTGAGCGGCACCCAGATCCTGGTCGCTCTGGTCACCATCACGCTCTTCGTACCGTGCATCGCCTCCGTGCTGGTGATCATGAAAGAGCGCGGCAAGGCCTTCACCGCCTTCACGTGGGTGGGAAGTATCGTGATCGCGTTCTTCGTCGGCGGCATCGTGGCCCGGCTCGCCGGCTGGCTGTAGACGAGGGGCGAAAGGAATGGTCCCATGACCTGCGAGAAATGTGGCTTGGTGCTCCAGCAACCCGCCTTGCGTTGTCCCCGCTGCCTGACGGCCATGCCGTTGGGGTGCAGCGGCAACTGCAAGGAGTGCGGGAAGAAGAAGGCCTGCTCCTGATGCGGGCCGGGGGCCGGGCGGCCCCGCCCGGCCGCGGCCCCTCCCGCGCTCCACGACCGGGAGGATCGCCGTGAAGCTGGCCCGTATCCTGGTGGACGGCAGACCGGAGACCGCGCGCGTCGTCGAGGACGGGTACGTGGTGGAGAGGCGCGACGAGTCCCGCGAGGTGGGCGCGGCCGAGGCCGTGCTGCTGCCTCCGGCCGAGCCCACCAAGGTCTTCGGCGTGGGCTGGAACTTCCCCGAGCACATCCGCGAGATGGTGGAGCGCATGCCTGAGCGCCACCTGCCCGCGCCGGCGGAACTGCCCGATCTGGTGATCTTTCTGAAGCCGCCCACCAGCGTCGTCGGCCACGACGAGGCCATCGTCTACCCCCGGCAGGCCACCCTGGTGGAGTACGAGGCGGAGTTGGTGGCGGTGATCGGCCGACGGACCCGCCGGGTGACACCGGAGGAGGCCCGCGATGCGGTGGCCGGCTGGACCTGCGGCAACGACGTGACCGAGCGCGACCTGCAGCGCGCCGACAAGCAGTGGTGGCGGGCCAAGGGGTTCGACACCTTCGCGCCGGTGGGCCCGTACCTGGAGACCGACCCGCCGGACCCCGACGCCGCCATCCGCGGCTACGTCAACGGGGAGCGGGTGCAGTTCGGACGGGTGCGGGACATGCTGCGCGATCCGTTCCTGCTCATCTCGCTCATCTCCGAAGCGGTCACGCTGCTGCCCGGCGACCTCATCATGCTGGGCACCCCTCCGGGGGTGGGACCCTGGTGCCCGGCGACGTGGCCGAGGTGGAGGTGGAGGGGATCGGACGCCTGCGCAACCCGGTGGTGCGGGAGGGCTGAGGAGCGGTCAGCCGGGCGACACGCCCGCGGCCGCGTGCGCCTTGGCCAGGAGTTCGGCCCGGGAGCCGGCGTCCATGACCGCGAACATCCGGCGCAGGTAGTACTGCACCGTGTCGGTGGAGACGTAGAGGGCGCGGGCGATCTCGACGGTCTTGGCCCCGCGGGCGATCATCTCCAGCACCTCCACCTCCCGCTCGGACAGCAGGCCGAGGAGAGGGGAGAAGCGGGAGCCCTCGGCCTTGGCCGATTGCGTGTAGAGGAAGGTGGCGACGCGGCTCTCGTCGTCGCGCAGGCGCTGAGAGCGGATGATCACCGAGGTCTCGTTGTTGGCGAACGACGTGATGACGACGGCGTCACGCCGCGGAGCCCCGTCCACCTTCTCCAGGTTCTCCTTGAGGGCTTCCGCTATACCCGCCCCGGACCCGCCGTCCAACAGTCGCTGTCCGCCTTGATTGGTGTAGCGGACCCGGCCGTGAAGGTCGGTGATCACCACACCGGAGCCGATCAGCTCCAACGCGCCCCGCCCCAGGTCGGCCTGCTCGCGCGCCTCCCGGTGGAGCCGGCTGTTGCCGATGGCGGCCGCCATCACCTGCGAGATCACCTGGGCGTTGCGCACGTCGGCTTTGGTGAAGTGCGGCTCGTGCGGACGCCTGCTGAAGTACAGCAGGCCGATGGCCTCGCCCTCGACCAGCAGGGGGGCCACCAGCATGGGCATGAGTCGCGGGGCGCCCAGCTCGTGCCGGAGGGGGTGGGCCTGCCACTCATCCTCACTGAAGAGCATGGCATCGTGGACGGGTCCAAGGGTGACGAGCGATCGCTCCAAAAGGGGGTCTACCCGGTAGCCACGACTCTTGTAGCGGTCGATGAACAGCTCGATGCCGCCGCGCTCCGCGACCGGTTCCAACCGCAACGGGTCCTGATTGATGCGGTAGACCGCGTACGACGACGACGGGATGACCGCGGGCACCCCCTCCAGATAGGCCTCGATGACCGCCTCGCGTCGCAGGCTGCGGCTGATGGCGGCTGAGAAGCAGCACCAAGGCAGTCCGTCCCCGCGGCGACGATACGGAGGTCTGGACGGGCCGGTACCGGGCTGCCGGGGTCAGCGTCGCTCATCATGCGCAAGTCTAGCGCACATGCGGTGCGGCAGGCAGGCGCGGGCCGGTGCTCGTGTCAAAGATTACAGAATCTTGTAGTTCAACTCGAGCGCACCTCACCGTACACTGGACAACGTTCTTGGGGGAGGGCGGCGTGCCGTGGGTGCGGCCGTCCGGAGACAATCAAAGGGGGAATCGATGTCGAAGTTCTCACGGCTCCTTCCGCTCGTCCTGCTGGTCGCCTTGGCGGCGCTCCTGCTTGGCTGCGGAGGAGGGACGGACGAGACCGGGACCACTGCCCAGCCCGCGTCCGATGGTACGCAGGCGTCGCCGGCCGGCGAACCGGTCGTGCTCGGCGTGCCGACGGCGCTGGGCACCGTCGAAGGCAAGGGAGCGCTCCAGGCGACCGAGATGGCCGCCGAGGAGATCAATAACGCGGGCGGCGTCGATGTGGGCGGCACCAAGCGGCCGTTCAAGGTCGAGTCCATCGACACACGTGAGGCCGAGCCCGGCGTGCCGACCAACGACGCCCTCGCCGCCATCGAGAAGCTGATCAGCGAGAAGAAGCCTGACGTCATCACGGTCGGCGCCTTCCGCTCCGAGGTGCTGCTGGGCTCCATGGATCTGGTGGCGAAGTACAAGATCCCGTACATCTGCACCATCGCCATGTCGCCCGACTATCAGACGAAGATCGCCGAGGACAAGACGAAGTACGGCACCTTCTTCCGCACCGGGCAGAACGCTACCGGCTTCGTGGGCGGTATCTCGGCGGTGCTCTCGACCGTCAAGCAGCAGTCTGGCGCCAAGATCATGTACATCACCAACCAGGACGTGCTCTGGGCCAAGGGCTCGGCCGCCGGTATCAAGAAGAACGCGGAGGCTGAAGGCTGGACCGTGGCCGGCGTCGACGCGTACCCCACCGGCGCGTCCGACTTCTCCTCGTCGATCACCAAGGCCAAGTCGGCCAACGCCGACGTGTTCGTGGCCGTCTTCGATATGCCGCAGGCCGGTGTCCTGCTGAAGCAGGCGAAGTCCATGCAGATGAAGGCCCTCCTGGCCGGCTTCGTGGGTCCGTTCCTGCCCGCCAGCGCCTGGGAGGCCAACAACGGCGACGTCCAGGGTTACGTGGGCTTCCTGCACGAGCCGGCATCGCTGCCGATCGAGGCGCTGCCCGCCACGGTCAAGTTCTATGACGCCTACAAGGCCAAGTACGGCGAGAAGGAAGCGCTCAACCTGGCCGGGCACGGCGTGGGCCCTGCGTACGACGCCGTCTACATGATCAAGGCCGCTATCGAGAAGGCCGGTAGCCTCGACGGGACCGCCGTCTCCAAGGCCCTCGAGACCACCGAGGTCGATGGCGTCATCGGCCACCTGAAGTTCGACGACACCCATCAGGTCATCTACGGTCCCGACGCCAAGACCCAGGCCATCAGCATCGGCTTCCAGTGGGAGAACGGCCAGCGCGTGCCGCTGTACCCGCCGGCCATCGCTCAGGCCCAGGTGAAGATGCCTCAGTAGGGCACGCAGTCTGGGGCGGTGGGGCGCCGGACGGCGCCCCACCGCCCGTCCTTTTCCCACGCTGGCAGTTGTGAACGGGGGGCGGGACGCTGCTCTGCCCTCCCTCCGACGGAGGGGTGACGATTGATCGGTAACATCCTCATCTACGGACTGGTGAACGCCGCGATCCTCTTGCTGACGGCGCTGGGCTTCAGCCTCGTCTTCGGCCTCAGCGGCGTGGCCAACTTCGCCCACGGGGGCATCTACCTGGGCTCGGGCCTGGTGGCTTGGCTCCTGCTGGAGCGGGTGGGCCTGCCCCTGCCGGTGGCCATGCTGGTGGCGATCCTGCTGGCGGCGCTCGTGGGCGTCGCCCTGTACCACTTCATCCTGAAGCCCGTGCGCGGCATCGTGCTCTCCGAGGTGATCGCCACCTTCGCGGTGGGCGTCGCCATCCTGGAGTTCTTCCGCTGGCGCGGGTTCGTCACCTACGAGTTCAACCTGCCCTACCTGGTGCAGGGCAACATGCGCGTGCTGGGCCAGGACATCGACTACCAGCGTGTCATCATCGTCGGCCTGGGCGTCGCGATGGCCGGCCTGCTCTGGCTGTTCTCCCACAAGACCCGCATCGGTCTGGCGTTGCGGGGGATGGCCCAGGACGAGTACACCGGGCTCTCGCTCGGCATCGACTCCGACTGGGCCGCCGCCATCAGCCTGGGTATCGGCGGGGCCCTGGCGGCCCTGGCCGCAGTCATGGTGCTGCCGCTCGGGATCATCTCCATCAACATCGGCTACGACGTGCTGCTGATCTCGCTCGCCGTCACCGTGGTCGGCGGGCTGGAGAGCACCACCGGGCTCATGGCGGCGGCGCTCATCCTGGGCTTCGCGGCCACGTTGACCGACACGTACATCGGCCCCAACTGGAGCCAGGTGGTGTACCTCGCCGCCATCACGCTGGTGCTGGCCGTCAAGCCGTCCGGCCTGCTGGGCAAGTTCAAAGAGCTCGAGGAGCGGGTCTGATGGCCGGCGTGGAGTACCGCAAGGAGCGGATCGACCGCGGCATCAAGGTCCGCACCGACGACGTGTTCGCCCTCGGCTCCTGGAAGGAGATGGGGTACCTGCTGTTCCCGCGGCTGATCGCCATCGTGCCGCTGGTGCTGTTTCCGGTGCTGCGGCCGCTGCTGGGCGACTATTGGGAGAGCGTGTTCCTCGTCACCTTGGTGGTAGCGCTGCTCGCGCTCAGCTGGGACCTGCTCGCGTCAGTGGGCCTGGTCTCGCTGGGGCAGGCCCTGTTCTTCGGCGCGGGCTCGTACGGCACGGCCGTGCTCAGCCACTATCTGGGCTTCCCGGCGTTGCTCTCCATCCCCATCGGGGCCGTGGTGGGCGCGCTGTTCTGCACCGCCCTGCTCTACCCGGTGATGCGGCTGCGCGGCGTCTACTTCGGCCTGATCACGTTCGCCATGCCCCTGCTGCTGATGCGGGTGATCGAGGCGACCAAGATCGCCGGAGGCACCGAGGGGATCAGCGGGCTGCCCTCGCTCCCCAACATGACCCTGGAGCTCTACCTGCTGGTGGCCATGGTGCTGGTGACGCTGTTCGGGTTCCGGCGCCTGTTGGGCACCGACTACGGCCTGGTGATGCTGGGCATCCGCGACAACGACCGGGCCGTGGAGGCGGCCGGCATCGACGTGCAGCGCTTCAAGGCGCAGACCGTCTTCGTCGGCGCGCTGCCCGCCACTCTGGCCGGCGCGGTGCTGACGCACCACTACCAGGTGGTCGGCATGGCCTCGTTCGCACTCGACTACTCGATCCTGCCCCTGACGGCGGTCGTGGTGGGAGGCGCGGGGACCTTCGCCGGTGCCCTGCTGGGCGCCGCCATCCTGGTGCCGCTGTCGGAGGTCCTTCGCGGGTTCGGCACGCTGCGCGTGGTGGTGTACTCGGTGGTACTGGTGGTCTTCGTGATCGCCGTGCCCCAGGGGCTTCTCGCGTTCCTCACCCGCAAGTACCAGCAGTTCGAGCGCAAGGTCTCGCTGGAGCGGTTGGAGAGCCCGCCGCCGCCGGCGGCCCCGCTGACGGCGCCTGCGGCCGAGTCGATCGCGGTCGCGGGCCAGGGAGAGGGGGCGAAGCTATGAGCGGATCCGATGGCAACGGCGGCGCTCCGAGGGACATCATCCTGAAGGTGAACGACCTGACCAAGACCTTCGGCGGGGTCCATGCCGTCAGCCACCTCAGCTTCGAGTTGGAGCGCGGCAAGACCCTCGGCCTCATCGGCCCCAACGGATCGGGGAAGAGCACCACGATGAACCTGATCACCGGCTTCCTCAAGCCGGACACCGGGTCGGTGGTCTTCAACGGCAAGGACATCACGGGCATCGCCCCTCACAAGGCCGTCACCATGGGCATGGCCCGCAGCTTCCAGATGGCCCGTCCCTTCAACAGCATGGCGGTGTACAAGAACCTGGTGATCCCGCTGCACTCGCCCCGCGCCCGCAAGCGGCGGGGTGGGGAGTACGGCGACCGCGACGAGCAGGCTATCCACCTGCTCGAGGAGGTGGGCTTCGAGCGGGACTCCTCCGTGCCGTACAAGAACGCGGGCTCGCTGCCGCACGGCTACGTCAAGCGCTTGGAGTTGGCGCGCTGTTTGGCGCTCGATCCCGACCTGATCATCCTCGACGAGCTGTTCTCGGGCATGAGCATGTCCGAGGTGGCCAGCATCCTGCCCCTGCTGGAGCGGATCAAAGCCGAGGGGACGACGATCATCATGGTGGAGCACCGCCTGCGGGAGCTGTTCCGGGTGGTCGAGCGCGTGATCGTCCTGAACTTCGGCATGAAGCTCGCCGAGGGCACGCCGGATGAGGTCATGCAGGTGCAGGAGGTCAGGGACGCCTATCTAGGAAGCGAGGCGCGGTCCCATGCTTAAGGTCAACCAGCTCTCCGTCTTCTACGAGAACGCCCTGGCGCTCAACGACCTCAGCCTGGAGGTGAGCCCGGGCGAGGTGGTGGGCGTGTTCGGTTCGAACAGCGCGGGCAAGACCACGCTGCTCAACACCATCGCCGGCCTGACGCTCCACCTGAAGCAGCGCGAGCAGCGCAAGGGCGGCGAGCGCATCACCATCAGCGGCACCGTCCGCATGGACGACCAGGACATCAACGACCTCAAGCCCAGCGACCGGGTCCGCCGCGGCGTGGTCCTCTGCCGCGAGCGCCACCCGGTGTTCCGCGACAACACCGTCGAGGAGAACCTCAAGCTGGGCGGCTACCTGCAGAAGAAGACCGTAAAGCAGTCCATGGAGCTGGTGTACGAGGTCTTCCCTCCGCTGGCGCGGCTGAAGAACAAGAGGGCCGGCATGCTGAGCGGCGGCGAGCAGGAGATGGTCGCCATCGGCATGGCCCTCGTGGCGAAGCCGAGACTCATGCTGCTGGACGAGCCCCTGCTGGGCTTGAGCCCCATCATGCAGGACGTCGTGGTACAGGCGGCCAAGCGCATCAGCCAGGAGGGCGTGACCATCCTCATCGCCGAGCAGTATGCCCGGCCGGTGATGCCGGTCATCGACCGCGGCTACGTGATCGAGAACGGCACCCTGATGGTCAGCGGCACCGGCACCGAACTCATGGACAACCCAGAGGCCCGCGCGGCCTACTTCGGAATCTAGGAAGGAGGCCCCGTGTTCGACCCGACCCTCTCCATCGACGCCGCCTTCCGGCACGTCGTCTCCGAGCGGCCCGACCGGACGGCGCTCATCTACCTCGGCCAGAAGCTCTCGTACCGCAAGCTCGACGAGGCGGTGGAGCGCGTGGCCCGCGGGCTGGCGGCGCGGGGCGTGCAGGCGGGCGAGCGGGTGATCATCTTCATGCCGCACTGCCCGCAGTGGGTGGAGGCTTGGCTGGCGGTGCAGCGCCTGGGGGCCATCGCCGTGCCGGTGACCCACTTCTACGGACCGAAGGACCTGGAGTACATCGCCCGGGACAGCGGCGCCCGCACCATCTTCTGCATGGACACCAACTTCGGCTACGTGGACCGGGTGCGCCAGGCGGTGGATATCCGCCTGGTGGTCGTCTCCACGATCGGCGACAGCCTGCCTCTCTGGAAGCGCACTCTGGGTGAGCTCTACAACCGCATCCCCGAGGGCAAGTGGCCCAAGGAGCCGGCGGTCCTCGGCTGGCCGGACCTGGTCAAGGCCTCCGGACCGGCGCTCTCGATGCCGGTGACGGACCCGGGCGCGGTGGCCCAGATCCTCTTCACCGGGGGCACGACCGGCTCACCGAAGGGCGTCCCCATGACCGGCCAGAACCTGATGGAGGCGTTCGACGCCCAGCGCTCTGCCAGCGAGGGTGCGGTGCCGCGCGGCCATGACGTGGTCATCCAGGGCGCGCCCCTCTACCACATCCTCGGTCAGACCATGGGTCTGGGCGCTCTCTTCGCGGGCGACACCCTGGTGCTGCTGCCCAAGATGAACCTGGACGCGGTCATGCAGCACATCGACCACTACAAGGCCACGACCTTCTTCGGGACCCCCACCCTCTACCGTATGATCCTGGAGCACGACCGCGTCGACCAGTACGACTTCAGTTCGCTGGTGTACAGCTTCTCCGGCGGGGACGCGCTGCCCAACGAGGTGGCCCGCCGCTGGCTGAGGCTGGTGGGACGGGGGATATCCAACGGCTACGGCGCCACGGAGACCTGCGGCGGCGTCGCACTCAGCCCCTCCGACGAGGAGGTGCCCCCCGGCACCGTGGGCCGCCTGGTGCCCATCCGTGACATCCTCCTGGTGAACCCCGACACCCTCGAGCCGGACCCCGAGCAGCGGCAGGGCGAGCTCCTGGTCTCGTCCAAGTACATGGTCAAGCAGTACTGGAACAAGCCGGAGGAGACCGAACTGAGCTTCGTCGAGGTCGACGGCCGGCGCTGGTACAAGACAGGCGACATCATGCGCCGGGACGAGGACGGCTGGCTCTACTTCATGGACCGCTCGTGCGATATCATCAAGCACAAGGGGTATCGGGTGGCCGCCTCGAAGGTGGAGGCGTGCCTGCAGGAGCACCCCGCGGTCATCGCCTCGTGCTGCGTGGGGATCCCCGACGAAACCGTGGGCGAGCGGATCAAGGCGTTCGTGGTCCTGAAGGACGACGTCAAGGGTGTGGCCGCCCAGGAGTTGATGCGGCACTGCAAGGACGGCCTCGCCTCGTATGAGGTGCCCGGCTACATCGAGTTCCGGGACATGCTGCCCAAGTCGAAGGTCGGCAAGCTCCTTCGCCGCGACCTGCGCGACGAGGAGCGCCGCAAGAAGAGCGCCTGAGGCGCGAAAAGACTGCATGAACGTGTAGGGGGTCCTCGGGGCCCCTTACCTTACGATGAGGTTCTGTCGCGGGGGGCGACGCCGGCAGCGCGCTGCCACCCCCTCCCGCTCGTCCGCCCCGATAGCAACAGGAGGCTAGATGTTCAGCAAGGCGTATATCCCCTTCCGCGGCTACTACTCGTCCCCCTTCGTCAAGTGGCAGGGAAGTCTCGCCACCGCGCATCCCATCAAGCTCGGGGCCGAGACGGCCAAGAGATGGCTCACCGAGAAGGGCGTCGACCCCTTGGGGATCGACTACGTCAACTACGGCGCCACGGTCGCCCAGCCGCAGATCTTCTACGGCGGCCCCTGGATCGCCGCGCTCACCGGTTGCGAACAGACCCCGGGTATCTGGCTGAGCCAGGCGTGCTCCACCTCCACCACCGCCGTGTACCAGGCGGCGATGGCGGTCGAGGTGGGCAGCGCCGGTCTGGTGCTCAACCTGATGACCGACAAGATGTCCAACGGCCCGCACACCGTCTGGCCGAACCCCAACGGTCCCGGCGGCGAGGTCATCTCCGAGAACTGGGTCATGGACAACTTCGCCTGCGACCCCTGGGGCGGCCAGGCCATGGTGACCACGGCCGACAACGTGGTCCGGGAAGCCGGCATCACCAAGGAGGAACTCGACGCCATCGCCGTCCGCCGGTACGAGCAGTACCTTGACGGTACCGCCAACGATCGCGCCTTCCAGAAGCGCTACATGCGCCCGCTTGAGGTCCAGGTGTCCAGGAAGAAGACCATCCTGGTCGAGGAGGACGAAGGCATCGTCCCCAACACGCCCGAGGTGCTGGCCAAGCTTGGTCCGGTCCAGCCCGGCGGGTTCCACTCGTTCGCGGCCCAGACCCACCCGGCCGACGGCAACTGTTCCCTGCTGGTGACCACTCGCGAGAAGGCCCGCGAGCTTGCCCCGGACGGGCCTGAGGTGGCGATCCTCTCCTACGGCTTCTCCCGCGTGGGCAAGGCCATGATGCCGGCGGCGCCGGTCCCCGCCGCCCGCCGGGCGCTCGAGGCCGCCGGCCTGGGCGTCGGCGACATGAAGGTCATCAAGACCCACAACCCCTTCGCCGGCAACGACGCCTTCATGGCCAAGGAGTTCGGCCTGGACGTCATGAGCTTCAACAACTACGGGAGCCCCCTCATCTTCGGACATCCCCAGGCCCCCACCGCCGGCCGCTGCATCATCGAGCTGATCGAGGAGCTGGAGATCGTCGGCGGCGGCTACGGCCTCTTCACCGGCTGCGCCGCGGGCGACACCGGCGCCTCCCTGATCGTGAAGGTCGGTTAGGCATGGCGCACGAACCCCTGTACCCCGGCTTCCAGAACCCCCTGCTGGGCGCGCCCCGGCGCGACCTGCCCAAGCACGTGGCCATCGTCGGCGCCGGCACCATCGGCCCCGACATCGGCTACTACTTCAAGCAGGCCGTCCCCGGCCTGACCCTGACCGTCATCGACGTGCGCCAGGAGGCGCTGGACGGCGTCGTCCCGCGGTTCCAGGGCTACGCCCAGAAGGCGGTGGCCCGCGGCAAGATGAAGGAGGAGCAGGCGGCCACGGTCGCCGACGGCGTGGTCACCAGCACCGACTACGCCGCCCTGGCCTCGGCCGACCTGGTGATCGAGGCGGCCACCGAGAACATCGAGCTGAAGAAGAAGATCTTCTCCATGATCGAAGAGCAGGTCTCGGACCAGACGGTCATCTGCTCCAATACCAGCTCCATCCCGGCATCCTGGCTCTTCAGCCATCTGGCACACCCCGAGCGGACCACCATCGCCCACTTCTTCGGCCCGGCCTGGCGCAACCCGGCGGTCGAGGTGATCGCCTGGGAGAAGGGCTCGCGCGAGACCGTCGACTACCTTCGTTGGCTCTTCGCGGCCACCGGCAAGGTGCCCTTGGTCACGGCGGACGTGGTGCTGTTCATGCTGGACCGCATCTTCGTGAACTGGTGCAACGAAGCGGTCCATCTGTTCTCGTCGGCCGGGGCGACCTCCAAGCAGATCGACGCCGTTGCCGAGGAGTTCGTCGCCGCCGGGCCGTTCTTCGTCCAGAACCTCACGAACGGCAACCTGATCAACTACGAGTGCGGCGAGCGGCAGATGCCGGAAAGCCCCGCCTACGCCCCGCCGAACGTCATCCTGAGCGTGGACCGCTGGCTGGTGAACCGCCCGGGTACGCCGGTCGAGGTGCCCGAGGAGATGCGGCAGGCGGTGCGGGACCGGCTCCTGGGCATCCTGTTCAGCCAGGCGCTGGACATCGTCGCCCGGGGGATCGGCACGCCGGAGGACCTGCATCAGGGCTCTCTGCTGGCGTTGGGTTTCAAGCAGACGCCCTCGAACCTCCTGCGCGATCTGGGCAAGGACGAGGTCGCCCGCATCCTGGAGCGCTTGGTGGCCGAGCGCCCGGGGCTGCCCGGCCCGGACCGGATGGACGCCTACGAGACGGCCAGCGACTTCAACCGTTTCCTGCTGGTGGACCGCATGGACGGAGTGGTGGTGATCACCATCCGCCGTCCGGCGCAGCTGAACGCGCTGACCGAGGAGATGACCGCCGAGATCCTTGGGGTCGTCCAGCAGTACGAGGAGCGATCCGGACGTCCAGGGGTTCGTCATCACCGGCTACGGTCCCAAGGCCTTCTCCGCCGGCGCCGACGTGGGACGTTTCGTCGACATGCTCGGGGACGAAGAGGCGTCGGTGCAGTACGCCCGGGACTGCTCCGGCCTGCTGGTGCACCTGGACGGCATGACCAAGCCGGTGGTGGCCGCCGTCAATGGTCTGGCGCTTGGGCGGCGGCTTCGAGCTCGCCATGCGCTGCCACGACCGCGTGGCTTCCTCCTCGGCGTTCTTCCAGTTGCCCGAGGTCACCTTGGGCATCGTCCCCGGCATCGGCGGCATGGTCGTGCCCTACCGCAAGTGGCCGGAGCACGCCCAGACGTTCACGAACATGATCACGCGCGCCGACCGGCTGAAGGCCAAGGACGCGCTGGCCATGGGCGTGGTATCGGCGCTGGAGGACGACTACGAAGCCCTGGTCCGTCGCGCCGCCGCGCGGGTGAAAGAACTGGCTGGGTCGCTTCCCTTGCCGCAGCCCTCGCTGGCCGACATCGACCTGGACGCCATCCGCTCGGTGCAGGTGGCCGACGGCGCCAACCTCTCACGAGAGGTGGTCCGCATCGCTGACCGAGGCCATCGTCGCGGGGATCCAAGCCCCTGACTTGGACGCCGCTCTGGACGCGGGGTACCGAGCGTCGGGCGTGGTGGCCTGCACGCCGGCCGCGAAGGAGGGCATCGGCGCGTTCGTCAAGGGCAAGAAGCCGGACTTCGCCGGCCTGTAGACCGCACGAGATCCGCCGCCGCGCCGGGCGGGGCGGCCTCACAGCATCGCACGACGGGCGCCGCCAGGGCGCCCGTCGTCGTCTTTCGGTGATGCCGGGGTCTTGAGTCACTGGGCGCGTCGAGGCCGCGGCGGTCTCGACGCCTGCCCGTTTGACGCGGTGCGCCACGCCTCTTAGGCTGGGGGCAGACGTCGAGAAAGGGGGGGCGGCCGTGATCGCAGGCTGTGTTGGAGCCGCAGGGGAGCGGGGACGCCGTTGCCTTCGGACGCAAGGCCTGACGGTCGTGTGTCTGGTCCTGGCCGTCGGCGCGATCACGATCGGGCTGGGCTGCGCGGGGGACCAGCCCGGCACGACTCAGTCTGTGTCGAGCCAGACGACGAATCCGGGCGTTGCGTCGACGACCACGACCACGATGACCGAGGCGAGCGGGACCACGGGAGCAGGTATCCCGTCGACCTCCGGCGCGGTCTCCAGCAGCACCACCGCTGTCAGCCTGCTTAGCTCCTCGGAAAAGGACTTGGGTAACGGGCGGGTGCGCGCGGGCGGCTTCCTTCGGCGGGCCTGGGAGCAGGCCGGTGAGCGTCACCTCCAGATCGACTATGCCGACTTCCTGACCGGGCAGGAGGCCCAGCAAGCCGCCGCAGAGGTCGGTGAGGAGGTGACCAACGACTACTTCATCCGGAACAAGAGTGCGGCCCTCCGCTCATTTGTCGTGGCCCCTACGGCCACGATCAAGGTCGCCCGGACCGATCCCGCTGATCCTCCCGGAACGACTTGGGCGGCGGTCGTCGAGGCGGTGCAGACCAACCATTGGCCGGTCTACTGGTGGATCGAGCGGGAGGGGATGGCAGTTGTGGCGATCGAGGGCGTCTACACCCCGTGACGTAGGCCGTCCGGCAGCGGGCGCTCGTCGGGGAACCACTGGGTCTCGTCGAGTCCCGTCCCGGCGATCCGTTCAAGCGGCAGCTTCATGTACCGGCCGGTCCCTTCGACGGCGACCGAGCCGTCCTCCAGCAGGATCTCGCCACTGCCCTGGAACATGCGTCCCAGATCGGCGGTGATGCGGCCCACCACCCGGACCGGTCGGTCCAGAGGTACCGGCCTGCGGAAGCGGAGGGAGAGCTCCACCGTCACGCCCCACACCTGCGGTTGCGAGATGCTGATCGCCCGGCCGATGGTCTCGTCGAGGATGGCCGAGGCGATGCCGCCGTGGAGGCGTCCCGGGTAGCTCTGATGCTCTTCGCGCGGAGCGAACCAGGCCAGGAGCTCACCGCTGTCCAACTCGAAGAAGCGGGCGCCGAGCCCGGCATGGTTCTCCGTGCCGCAGACCAGGCACATACGGCTGACGTTCTGGCTGCCCCGGATGAGAGTGCCCATCTACAGCCGCTTGACCACGTACTCGAAGGCGCCCAACGCCGCCCGGGCCCCGTCGCCGGCGGCCAGCACGATCTGCTTGTCGTGCGCATTGGTGACGTCGCCGGCTGCGAAGACGCCGGGGATCCCCGTCCGTCCGTGTTCGTCGACGACCAGTTCGCCGCACTCGTTCGTGTCCAGCAGGTCGAGGACGAGCTCGCTGTTGGGATAGAACCCGGCCTCGATGAAGACGCCCTCCACCGGAAGGGTGCGCCGGTCGCCGGTCTGGGTGTCCTCCACCACCAGCCCGGTCACCGTCTCTTCTCCCAGCACCTCGATGGGGGCGTGCTGCTTCAGGACCTGGATCCCGTCCACCTTCGCAAGCTTGTCCTGCAACACCTGGTCTCCGGTCCATCCGTCACGAGACACGAGGTAGAGGTCGCCCGCCTGCGCGTGCATCTCGAGAGCAGCCTCCAGGCCGGAGTTCCCGCCCCCGATGATCGCGATAGGCTTGCCCCGAAAGAGCGGGCCGTCGCAGGTGGAGCAGTAGACGACGCCGTGGCCGGTCAGGCGTACCTCCCCGGGGATGCCCAAGCGCCGCTTCTGCGCGCCGGTGGCGATGATGACCGCTCGGGCGCAGATCTCCCGCCCGGACGCCGTCACCAGCACCCGGACGCTCCCGTCGATGCGGATGCTGGTGACCTGCTCCCCGATCAGCTCGTCCACGGGGTAGGCGGCCATCTCGCTTGTGGAGGGCCTGCACGAGGTCGGGACCGGTGACCGGCGCCAGGCCCGGGTAGTTCGCGATGCTGGCTGTGGCGCTCACCTGTCCTCCCAGGTCGAGCGAGATGACCACGGTTTGCAGGCTCTTGCGGGCGGCGTAGTGGGCGGCGACCAAGCCGGCCGGACCGGCGCCGATGATCGCCAGGTCGTAGAATGCCCGCATCTCCCGCTCGGGCAGGCCCAGACGCCGGTCGAGTTCGCCGCTGGCGTTGAGCTGAGCCAGAGCCTCGTAGCCGCCCACCCAGGCTCCGTCGATGAAGAGCTGGGGGACGGTGCGCATCCCGGAGCGTTCCAGCATCTCGGCCTCGCGCTCCGGCTCCCGGCTGATATCGATCTCCTGGAAGTCGAGCTCCTTCGCCCGCAGCAGCGCCTTGACCTTGGCGCAGTAGGGGCACCAGTGCCTGGTGTAGACCTCGATGTCTGCCATGCCGCCCTCCCTCCGAGCGTCAGCCCGTTCCTCAGCCACAGATGCCCATCGACCATGGTACGCACACCCGCGGCCTCGAGAAATCGCCGCTCTGACTGTCCCCGCCGTGCGCTGGCCCCGATTCGGCGGGCGCGTCACCCGGCCCGGCGCTCGGCCTCCGCGATGGCCCAGGCGGCGTTGACCAGACCGATATGGCTCATGGCCTGCGGGAAGTTGCCCAGGAGCTCGCCGGTCTCCGGGTGGACCTCCTCGGCCAGCAGATGGAGGTCGTTCGCGTAGGCGGTCGCCCGCTCGAACACCTCCCGCGCCCGTCCCGTCTCGCCCATCATCGCCAGACACTCCGCCAGCCAGTAGGTGCAGAGCAGGAAGGCCCCCTCGCCGCCGGGCACGCCGTCCGCCGCCACGCCTCGGGGCTCGTAGCGAAGCACCAGGCCGCGCCGGTCGGTCAGACGCGCAGCCACCGCCGCGACGGTGCCTTGGATGCGGGGGTCGTCCGGGGGAAGGAAGCCGGTGAGGCAGAGCATCAGCGTGGACGCGTCCAGCAGGTCGTCGCCGAAGGACTGGGTAAAGCAACCCAGCGCCCGCGTTCCATCCCTCGCGCTCTATGGCGGCGCGCATCGCGTCACGGGCCTCCTTCCAGTCCGGGACCCGCTCCGACGCATGGAGAGCGTCCGCCATGGCGATGGCCCGGTCCACCGCCACCCAGCACATGAGCTTCGAGTGGGTGAAGTGGCGGGCCGGACCCCGGATCTCCCAGATGCCCTGATCGGGTTCCGGCCACCGCCGGGCGGCGGTATCGGCCAGGCCTGCCAAGAACCGTCGGGTCGGCGGCGTCATCAGGGGGACGGTCGGCAGGAGGAGGTGGGCGGCGTCCAGGATCTCGCCGTAGAGATCGATCTGCCGCTGGTGGGCCGCGGCGTTTCCCACCCGCACCGGTCGGCTGTCGCGCCATCCCCGCAGGGGGAGCGTCCGCTCGGTGAGATCGCGCTCGGCCCCGATGCCGTAGACGATCTGCAGGTCCAGGCCGGCCTCGGCGTCTCTCTCGGCGGTTCGGGCCATCCAGCCGAAGAAGTCACTCGCCTCGTCCGGACAGGCGGCCACCCAGAGGGCCTGCAGGATCATGCTCGAGTCCCGGAGCCAGGAGAACCGGTAGTCCCAGTTCCGCACGCCACCTATCTCCTCGGGCAGCGAGGTGGTGGGCGCAGCCACCATGGCCCCGGTCGGCCGGTAGGTCAACCCCTGCATCACGCACCCGCTGCGCCGGACCAGGTCGGCCCAGGGTCCGTCGTAGCCCTGGTGCTGCGCCGACCAGCTGTGCCAACCCTCGGTGGTGTCCGCGATCCGGGCCTCGATCTGTCCGTCGCTAAGGACGACCGGCTGCTCGCTCCGGACCGAGCCAGGCCAGGGCGAAGGCGCACGTCTGGCCGCGGCTCAGCCGCAAGCGTCCGCGGGCCTCTCCCTCCCGTAGCTCGAGCGGTCGCGATGCCGAGAGGAGCAGCCGGCCGGAGCTCGACTCGAACAGGGCTCCTCCGGCGATCTGGGTCACGTGGGCGGGCCCGCCGTAGCCCGGCCGGGGGGCCACGACGACCTCCACCTCGAGCTCGCCCTCGAGGCAGGTCAGTCGGCGCAGGAGCACGTGCGACGAGCCCAAGCCGACGTCGTGTCCGCGCTCGCCCTCGCCGAACGCCAGCGCGTCCACCAGCACGCCGAGCCCCGTCGGGCCCACGAACGTGGTCTCGAGCACCAGGCTAGGGTCGCGGTAGCGCCGGCTCACCTCTCCTTCGTCCACCACCCGGAGCACGAAGTGACCGGCGTCCGGGTCCAGGAGGCGGCCGAAGACCGAGGGGGAGTCGAAGCGGGGCAGGCAGAGCCAGTCGATGCTCCCGTCCCGGGCCACCAGCGCCGCGGAGTGGCAGTCGGAGAGCAGTGCGTAGTCGGCGATGGGACGCGTGGACATGACCCCATTATGAGCGACGGACGGCGCCTTTGGGCGCCGACACGCCCGCGCTGGTACGCTTATACCGAACGTTCGCCAAGCGGTCGGCGATCACGGGCGCGGCTTGAGTCGCCCTCCGCCGCGCCGTCGGCACATCCTGCAGAGCACGAGGAGACGGGCATCGTCTTCCAGATCACGCCGTACCCCGAGTTCTCCTGGTCGATCAGCCGACAGCGGCTCTTCGACCGGTGCCCCCGTGCCTACTACTTCCGCTACTACCTCTCGCATAACGGGTGGCTGCGCGACGCCGCCGAGCCCGCCCGGATGGCGTACCGCCTCTCGAAGTTGACCACTCTGGATGCGTTGCTGGGCTTGGAGGTGGACCGCCGGGCTCGGGAGCTCGAAGCCCAAGCCAGGCAGGGTCGGCTGCTCGCCACCGCGGAGGAGCTCGAGGAGCTCACCCGGGTGGAGTTGAGACGGGCGTGGCGATCCTCGAGGGACTCGGCGGCCTTCGAGGCCGCGCCCAAGAGCGCTCCCATGTTGCGCTCCTTCTACCTGGAGGACGGGCCGCCCTCCGATCGCGACATCGAGCGGCTCAACGAAAAGATACCGGCCGCCATGCGCCGGCTCGTCGCGACTCGAGCACTGGGAGAGGCTGCGCGAATGCGGCGACCACGGCTGTGTCCTGATCCCGGAGTTCGCCCACCTGTTCCATCGAGGGGTGAAGGTGTTCGCGGCGGCCGACCTGGCGTACGTGCACGAGGACCGGCTGTACGTCATCGACTGGAAGACCGGCCGACCGGGGGAGGACGAGACGCTCCAGGTGCAGCTCTCCGTCTTCGGACTGATCGCGGCAGATGCGGAACTGGGGCGCGGTGGACCGGCGGGTGGAGGCGGTGCTGGAGTACCTGTGTCGGGGGGAGACCGTCGCCGTCCCGCTTCCCCCCGACTGGCCCGAGGGGGCACTCGAGACAGTGGACCGCGGGATCGCCGCCATGCGCACCTACCTACGCGATCCGGAGTCCAACGCGCCGCTCGCGGAGGATGAGTTCCCCCGACGGGATTCCGGGGCCTGTGGGCACTGCGACTACGTGCCGCTCTGCGATCGAGCGTGACCGAGAGGGCAGAGGTCGGCAAAGGGGCGTCGTCTTCCCGACCCCGCGGTCACCCCGTGAGTCCGGTGCGCTCGCTCCTCGCGGACCGGGTCGGGTCCTTTGCCCATTGGATGTCTTCCTTGACGGTCTCGATGGTCTGTTCGGGGAGCGGGGTCTGCATGCGTTGGTAGCGCGCACGGGCGAGCAGCACCAGGGCCGCTGCGATGACGAGCCACGCCGCCGCCACGATCGCGGCCGCTATCCAGGCGTCCACCACTTTCGCGAGCACCAAGGTCAGCATGGCGGTCAACGTGCCCAGGAACAAGAGCGCGCCGACCGCGGCGGCGGCCACGTAGGCTCCCACGATCGAGAGGCTCTGCGCCTTCTCGGTCATCTCGATCTTGGCCAGCTCCACCTCGTCGTGGATGAGGCGGGAAGCCTGGCTCGACAAATCGCCGAACAGCTGTCCCAGCGACCGGTCAGGCGGCTCGGGGGCTGTGTTCAGACCCATCTGACACCTCCGCTACTCTGCGTCTTTCTCCGGAGATACCTTGTGAGCCTGGGCTGAAACCCTAGCCGTTGGGCGTTCTGGCGGGTTGACGACTGCGGCCGACGCCACCACCGGGCGGGAGGGAGTGCTCGGTGGTGGCGTCGGCCGCAGGGTCACGGGTGGCCGATCCGCCGGGTGGCGTCAGGACGTCAGGTCCGCCTTGCGCCGCTGAAATTCCTCCTGGTCGATCTCGCCTCGCGCATAGCGTTCCTCCAGGATGCGGAGCGCGGGCGACCCGCGTTCTTCCGGTGCACGCGGGGGACCGACCTGGTAGGCGTTACCGCCCCAACCGCCGCGCGCGAGAGCGCGGACGACCAGCACGATGATGACGATGACCGCGATCCAGAAGAGCGCCATCAGGATCATCCCGACGATGCCCCACCCGCCGCCGTAGTAGCCGTGTGAAAAGGGGCCGTTCCCCCACATCATGTCCATGACTCCTTGTCGTGCAGTGCGTGCTTCTATGATTCCCTGCACGTGTGAGAGACTAGTCAAGGCCGTGTGAAGAGTTCGTGAGGGAGGGCCCTTCCCACCGCCCGCTTGGGTACGGCCCGATGTGGTATCCTGGAGTTCAGCATTCGATTGGCCTTTCTTCAGGCGCTGCGCCGAACTCTTTCCGGTTCTTCCCGCCCCGTTTGTAGTCTGCCGGTTCGCATGCCGTAAGGCACTTCTCCATACGGGAGGAACTCAAGATGAGTTCAAACAAGCTGTACGTGGGCAACCTCACGTACGACACCACCGAGTCCACCATCGAGGCGCTCTTTGCTGCGCACGGTGCCGTGTCCTCGGTCGCACTGATCATGGATCGCGACACCGGCCGCCCCAAGGGCTTCGGTTTCGTCGAGATGGGCTCGCCCGAAGAGGCGGCGGCCGCTAAGGCTGCGCTCGACGGCACCGATCTCGGTGGCCGCGCTATCAAGGTCGACGAGGCCAAGGAACGCCAGCCCCGCACCGGCGGCGGCGGTCGTGGCTACGGCGGCGGCGGTGGCGGCGGCTACGGCGGTGGCGGCGGCTACGGCAGCGGCGGCGGAAACCGCTGGTAGTTCCCGCACCTGCGGGTGATGGACGCGTCGGGGTGACCCGGCGCGTCCATCCGTACCCGTCCGCATCGGCGGCGAGGAAGAAGGACAATATGCGTATCGAGATCCGTCCATCCGCCTCGACAGAAAGCACCACCGTCGTCCCCTGGATCTGGCGCGTCTGGGAGCACGGGCGCTTGTTGGCCCGGGGCGAATCGGCCAGCCGCGAAGAGGCCGAGAAGGAACTCTCCGTCTACGTCGGCAAGGAGGCCCAGACCGGAGGCCATCCTTCCCGCTGGGGGATCTGACCTACTCGTACCGCAGCGCCTCCGCCGGACTCACCGCCGAGGCCTCCCGGGCCGGCAGGATGGTGGTCAGCAGGGCGAAGCCGTAGGCCACCACGGTCACGATCAGGACCGGTGCCCAGGGGATGACCAGCTCCAGGCCGGGGAAGTCCTCGGCCATGGTGTTGATGATCTGAGGGGAGAGGGCGAAGCCGAGAGCGAGCCCGATGCCGATGCCCAGCAGCGCGATGAAGGATGACTCCAGCAGGAAGGAGTTCCTGACCATCCCCCGCTGGAAGCCGATCGCCCGGAGCACGCCGATCTCCTGTCGGCGCTCCACCACGGAGCGGGCGGCGATGACCCCGAGCGCCGCCACCCCCACCACGAGACCCAGCGCCATGAAGCCCTGGAGCAGGTTGTTGACCATGATGTTGGTGGCGGAGAACTGCCGGATCTCCGCGCCGGTGGCCACGGCCTGCAGCCCGTTCGCCAGGAAGCGACGTTCCAGCGCCTGAGCGGTCTTCTCCGGGTCCCGACCTTCCGCGAGCTTGAACCAGAAGCTGGTGGCCGGGATGGACTTGCCCATCAACCCGTTCAGCGTCCGCTGAGAGACCACGGCCGTGCCCGTGTAGACGCTCACGGCGTCGAGCACCCCGATGACGCGCAGGTCGCGAGTGGCGCCCGAGGCGGGGTCGTGGATCGAAAGGCGCAGCCGCGGCAGCACCTTGTCTTGCAGGTACAAGCCCTGGAACACGAAGGGCGGGTCTGGAGCGCCGGCGCTGAAGTTGGACCGGGAGGGTATGACGGCCGCCGAGACCACGACCGTGTCGGGCTCGTTCTGAAGCGCCCGCCAGACCGAGCGGTCAGAGCCATATCCGTTGGCCCGGAGGGCGAAGCCGTAGTCCGCCGACTCGCTGTAGGCCTGGTCGGCGCCCTGGAGCAGGAACTCACCGGGTTTGGTGGTCGAGCCGGTCGGGCGACCTTCGACCGGGGCGACGCTGAGGGCACCGATAGCGGTGAAGTCGGCGGGGGAGACTGTGGCGTCGGCTGTCGTGGTGGCGGGGGTCGGTGGATCCCGCCCCGGGACGGGGGGGAGCGGGGGCGGCCAACTGGCCGCCGATGTCGCTGACGGGATTGAGGATGTTGGTCTGGGCGCGCACCTCGTAGCCGCCGGAGAGCGCCTTCTCGTTGGAGAACACCTGCCCGATGCCGCCGATGATGAACGACATCACCACCAGGGTGAACACGACGAGCGAGAACATGGCCAGCGTCATGCCGGTGCGGAAGCGGCTCTGCATGGGATAGCTCACCGCCGTCTTGAGCACCGGCGGCGCCCCGGGGACGCGCCCGAAGAGGGCGACCACGAGGCCGAGCAGCAGGTCGCTGTTGTAGACCACCACCCATACCCCGCCGATCACGAGCATGATCCCCGAGAGGAAGAACATCTCGAGGCCCTGGGTCATCTCCGGGAGGCGCTGGTCGACGACCGACGATGGCATCAGCCACCACACCAGGAGACCGGCGCCCGCGACGGTGAAGGCGATGCGCTCCGGGAGTCCGAAGCGCCGCGCGAGCAGCGGGAGGCCGATGATGACCATCGAGGTACCCAGCATGAAGGGAGCCAGCTGCTTCCCCTGGAGACCGGCCAAGGCGAAGAGGACACCCAGCACGGGCAGGAGGATCGACAGCACCAGGCGGAACCAGCCGCGGTGGCTGGACCGGCGGCTCGGGGATGTCGCGCACGGCCCGGACGATGTTGAGCCGGCTCACCCGCCACGAGGACACCAGTACCACCAGGAACGTGAGCACCGCGCCCATCGTGTAGGCGAGCAGGACGCTCCTCCAGTTGAACGAGAAGACCAGGTCGAGTGAGCCCTGCGAGTCACCCATCTGACTGAAGGCCGTGCGGAGGATGAAGACCATGCCGTACCCCACCGCCACCCCCAGCAGGCTGCCGAAGGCGGCGGCCATCAACGCGTAGAGCGCCCCCTCGAAGGTGAACATCCGGATCACGTGACCGCGCTGCGCTCCGACCGCCCGGGCGATGCCCAACTCGTGCTTCCGCTCAGCGGCGAGCATGACGAAGATCAGGAAGATCAGCAACACGCCGGCCGCCACGGAGAACTGCGCGAAGAGCAGGAAGATGGTGGAGAAGCTGGCTCCGGACGCGTCGGCTTCCTCCAGCGCGTCCTGCTTGACCGGCGAGACCTCCAGTCCGGTCCCGGCGACGGCCGGTTTGACCAGCGCGACCACCGCGTCGCTGTGTTCGGCGCCGGCGACGGCGTCGCCCTGGTTGCTGATCAGCACCTCGTTGACCTGGTGGGGGACGCCCAACAGTTCCTGGGCGACGGCGAGCGGCACCACCATCGAGACCGGTCCGGCCGGGTGGTCGCCCCGGTCGTAGATGCCCGCCACGGTGAACGCGGTGGGCTGCGGGCCGGCGAAGACCTGGACTTGGCTGCCCACCTTGGCGTCGAGCGCATCGGCGGTCTTGGCGCTCACGTACGCCTGCCCCGGCTTGAGGGCCGCCACGTCGAGCGCCGCGCCGGCGTCGGTCTCCAAGCGTCCGATCGGCTTCCGATCGGTGGGTAGGCCGAGGAGGGTGACCTGGGGCTCGCTCAGGCTGGAGGCGGGGGAGTAGGCGGGGAGCTGCTCGCGGACGGCCTCGACGACCGTCTCCACGTCGGGGGAGCCGACCAAGGCCTGGCGCACCCGGGATGCGATGTCGGCGGAGAAGTAGGGGTAGCGGCCCGTGCGGTCCACCACCTTGGAGCGGACGGCGATATCGGTCTGACCCAGGTCGGCGACGAAGGCGGTGCGGATGCTGGTGGTCAGGGTGTCCCCGGTGGCGAAGGCGGCTGAGAAGAGCAGGGTGGCCAGCATCAGGCCCAGCACGATCAGAGCGGTCTGGGTCCGCCGCCGGGGGATGTTGCGGACCGCTAGGCGGAAGGCGACCCGGTTGCGGACCGCCACCACGGCCAGCACGAGCACGCCCACGAGGAATATGCCGACCAGCAGCAGCAGGAGCCGGTCCATGGGGATGCCGAAGAGCTTCGTCACGACTCGGCCCCCCTACTCGGCGGTGGGCGTCGGTGCCGCGACGCCGGCGGACGCTTCGACGGAGGGTGCCGGTGCGGTATCGGCGACGGCGCGACCGGCGGTCCCGTTGCCCCGGCCGTCGTCCTCGATGTGACCGTCGCGCATCCGGACGATCCGGTCGGTCGCGGCGGCGACGTTCGGGTCGTGGGTCACCAGCACGAAGGTCTGGCCGTGCTCCCGGTTGAGCGTGCGCAGAAGCGCCATGATGGCGGCTGAGTTCTCGCTGTCCAGGCTGCCCGTGGGTTCGTCACCCCAGACGATGGCCGGTTGATTGACCAGGGCCCGGGCGATGCTGACGCGTTGCTGCTGGCCGCCGGATACCTCGGACGGCCGTTTGTCCTCCTCGCCGGCCAGGCCCACCAGGGCGAGAGCCTCTCGGGCGCGCAGACGGGCGTCGTGCGGCTTGACCCCCGCCACCAGCAGGGGGAGTTCCACGTTCTCCGCGGCCGAGAGCACCGGGAGCAGATTGAAGAACTGGAAGACGAAGCCCATCCGCTCGGCGCGATACCGAGTGCGCTTGCGGTCGGACATGGTCTGCAGGGGCTCGCCTTCGATGAACGCCTCCCCGGTGGTGAGGTCGTCCAGGCCGGAGAGGACGTTGAGCAGGGTGGTCTTGCCGCAGCCCGAGGGTCCCACGATGGCCACCATCTCTCCGCGGTCGATGCTGAGGTCGACGCCGCGCAGGGCAGGCACCGTCACCTTGCCGGTCTCGTACACTTTGGTCACGCCGACGGCGCGGACGATGGGTTCGGCCATGATCGTCTCCCTGTGGTTCCGGTGGTGCCGCTTGTCGTTACGTCGTGGCCTGCATTCTAGTTTCAATCCGAGCCGGTGTCGCCACCCTTTGATCTGCGCAAGCAGGGTTTCTCCTCCAAGGAAGCGCCGCGGCGGTGAGTCCGTCGGCGCACACGGCGGCGGGGGGCGGAGGATTGAAGCAGCGGTCATGGTGCGCTGGAGGAACCGCATGTACAATATTCTGTACAGATACCGCCCGATCGGCTCGGAGGCTTCTTCATGCGCCAGACTACCTTCACCGAGCTCCGCCGTCACGCCAAGCACTTCTTCGACTCTGTCGAGGCTGGGGAGGTGGTACGTGTCTTTCGAAACGGGCGTCCGATTGCCGACATCGTCCCTTTGGCCGAGTCCGAACCCAGCTGGAAACGGCCGGTCCCTCGGCTGACGTTGCGGGGAACCACTGCGTCCGCCGTCGTTCTCGAGGACCGGGATGAGGAGTGAGCCCAGCCACTTGAACGCGTTCTTCGATACCTCGGCTCTGATGAAGCGGTATGTGGAGGAGCCGGGCAGCGAAGCCGTCGTCGCCCTCCTCGATCGGGCGGATTCCCTCACGGTCTCCGTCCTATGTCTCCCCGAGTCGATCTCGGCCTTCCGGCGACTCATGCGCGAAGGGCGTTTGTCACCCGATGAGTATCGACTCGTGAAGGGCCGGCTTCTGGCCGACCTCGCGGATGCGGAGATCTGTCATCTCGTGCCGCAGGTTGTCGACCTCGGCGTCGCCTGCTTGGAACGCCATGCATTGCGCACCCTCGATGCCCTGCAGCTCGCATGTTCCCTGGCTGTCCATCCAGATGTCTTCGTGTCCGCCGACCAGCGCCAGGTGGAGGCGGCTCGACGCGAGGGGCTGGTCGTCGCGCGCGTATAGGGGTGCAGGCTCACCGGCTGGGAAGGACCTGTTCCAGCAGGATGTCGACCTACCAGTGGTCGCCGAAATCAGCGACCAGCGGCGATGAAGGCCGCGATATCCGCGACCACGCGCTGATCGACATGACCGGTCCGCTGGTACTCCTGGGGAGTGGACATGCCGGTACCGCTCATGAACAGGTGGTTGAGGTCGGGATAGAGGCGGGTCGTCACATTCGGACGGCTGGCTAACGCTTGCTTCCACACGGCCAGGTCGGCCCCGGTCACCTGGTAGTCGCGTCCGCCCTGCAGGATCAACATGGGCTGCGGGAGGGTGGCCGCCACCTCTGCCGGACGGTAGCTCCTGAGATCGAGCCAGTAGGCCGCGGGGATGCCGAGGGGAAGGCCCGCAGCCGGAGTCGTCTTCGACAGGCCCGGGTCCTTGACCCGGGCCACTTTGGCCTCCAACTCGCGCACCTGCCCCTGGCCCGCGCCGGCCGCCTGGCCGGGCAGCGAGGCGAGGTAGCGGACCTGCTCGAGGATCACGTCCTCCAAGGGCCGGGCTGTGCCCGCCAGGATGACGAGGCCGGCCGGCGACGGCTCCCGCCGGGCGATGCGGGGGGCCAACATCCCGCCCAGGCTGTGGCCCAGAAGGAAGACCCGCCGAGGGTCGACGGCGGTCGAGGCGCGGAGGAGCCTGGCTGCGGCCGCGGCGTCGTCCACGGTCTCCTGCTGGACCGTCAGGTCCGCATCTGCAGCCAGCCGGGCGGCGTAGACCTTCGTCCGCTTGTCGTAACGCAGGACGGCGATCCCCTTGGAAGCCAGACCCCAAGCGAGGTCGCGAAAGGGCTTGTTCGGTCCGATGGTCTCATCCCGGTCGTTGGGGCCGGAGCCGTGCACCAACACGACGGCCGGGAAGGGCCCGGCCCCTTTCGGCATGGACAGGGTGCCGGGAAGCGTCCACTCCCCGGAGCCCACCGTCACGTCCCGCTCGGTGAACGCATCCCGGCGCACGTAGGTCGGTGCCTGGGAGCCGCTGTCCCCGCTGCTGCCCGTGCTCGACGTCGAGGCCGCCGAGAAGAAGAGTCCGGCGACGCGTCCCGCCTCATCGAACGACACCGTGACGTCCAGCGGCGTCTGCACGAAGACGGCGGTGAGCACCACGACGGTGTAGGCCCCTTGCGTGGTGACCCGCGAGCCGGTCGTCTCCTGGTACTCGCCCGCCTGGGCAACCAGGCCCGTCCAGACCTCCCGGAGCTTCGTCTCGGGCAGCTGCTGTCTCATGGTCTGGTCGAATCCGGCCTCCGCGTCGGCGAAGTCCTGCCGGGCCAGCCTGTCCAGCAACGCCTGGGCATGCTGGACCTGGACCGCCTCCTCCGCCGGGGGCCTTACCTCGGCCGTCGACGGCGGTGCGGCGGTGCGGCCGGTGGTCGCCCCGGTGCTCGACGACGTCCCCTCGCCGTTCGAGCACGACACCAGAAGAGCGGTCAATGCCGCCAGCGCGAGGACCACTCCGCCGGGCACGTTCCATCGACGCACGCGTATTCCTTTCTCGCTCTTGCCCGTCGACTCGATGATACCTAGCCCAGGAGGCGCCTGACCCGCCGCCGTCGGTACTGGAAGATCGACCAGAGTTGCGCCGCGATGAGCGGGCCCGCGAGCTCGCCGGCCCGCCCGAAAGGGAGTCGGTAGTCGACCCGGTCCTCCATGATCACGCCCGCCGGCGAGTGGGAGAACGAATGGGTGTGGATCCACTCCGCGTAGGGGCCGTGGACCTGCACGTCCACGAAGCCGGCGCCTGGGTCGAACCGCGCGAGCCGCGTTCGCCAGCGCAACGGGACTCCGAAGAGCAGCAGCCGGTACTCGATCAGGGTACCGCGGCGGAGGGGCGGCTCCGGCGGGGCCGTGATCCGGAAGCGGAGCCAGGGCGGGGTGATGAGCTCCAGGTTGGCCGCCTCCTCCACGAAGGGGAACACCTCGGTCATCGGGCGCGGGATGACCTGCCGCCGGCGGAGTGTGTGTCTGCGGCCTGCCACCCTATCGCCGCCAGAAGCCGCGGGTCAGCAGCACGAGGATCGCGAACAGCTCCAGCCGCCCGAGCACCATCATGGCGATCAGGACCACCAGTCCGAAATCGTGGATGGGCGCGTAGTTGAGGGTAGCGCCAACCAGTTCCAGGCCCGGGCCGATGTTGTTCAGGGTGGCGGCCACGGCGGAGGCGGCCGTGACGATGCTCACGTTCGACGTGGCGAGGAGCAGGGTGCCCACCACGTAGACGGCCATGAACATGAAGAAGTACCCGAGCACCGTCATCCGGACGCGTTCGGGGACCACGCGGCCGCCCACCTTCACCGGCATGATGGCCTGCGGGTGCAGCTGGCGGCGCAGTTCCCCCTGTCCATGCTTGGCCAGCAGAAGGATGCGGATGACCTTCATGCCCCCGGCCGTGGAGCCGGCGCTACCCCCCACGAACATCAGCACGATGAGCAGCGTCCGGGCGAACGTGTTCCATGCGTTGAAGTCGGCCGAGACGTAGCCTGTGGTCGTCTGAATGGAGACTACCTGGAAGCTTGCCTCCCGGAAGGCGTGGGCGACGCTGAAATGCGACTTCGCGGCGACCAGGCTGAGGGTGACGGCCACGACGGCGGCTGCCATGATCGCCAGGTACGTTCGAAGCTCCGGGTCGCGGTAGAGCCGGCGCGACTGCCCGCTGACGGCGGCGAAGTAGAGGGCGAAGTTGACCCCGGCCGCCAGCATGAACACGGTGATCACGCCCTCGATGAGCCAGCTGTCGTACGTGGCGATAGACGCGGCAAGAGGAGAGAAGCCCCCGGTGGCCATCGTGCCGAAGGTGTGGGTCACGGCCTCGAAGAGTGGCATGCCCACCAGTAGGAGGGCGACGACCTCCGCCACACTGATGCCCACGTAGATGTACCACAGCCCCCGCGCGGTGTCGCGGATGCGCGGAGTCAGCCGCTCGGAGACCGGGCCGGGCGACTCCGCCGAGAAGAGGCGCATGGCGCCACCGCCCAGCGGGGGCAGGATGGCCAGGAAGAGCACGATGATGCCCATGCCTCCGTACCAGTGCGTCAGGCTGCGCCAGAACATGATGCCGTGTGGCTGGCGAAAGTCGGTGAGGATGCTGGCACCGGTCGTGGTGAAGCCCGACATGGACTCGAACAGCGCTTGGATCGGCGTGAAGAGGCCGTAGACGAGGTAGGGCACGGCTCCCAGCACCATGGCCACCAGCCAGCTGCCCGCCACCACCAGGTAGCCCTCCCGGTGGCCGATCGTGGTGTCGCCTCGAAGCCGGGTGGCGAGGTAGAGGGGGAGGCCGACCAGAAAGGAGACACCCGCCGAGGCACCGAGGGCCATCCGATCGGCCTCACCGTAGAGGACCGCGACGCCGGCGGACGCCAGGATGCCGGCGGCGATCACGAGCGTCACCACGGAGAGCATGTGGAGGATGAACCGGACGTTCACGGTCAGCGGCGGAAGAGGCGTTCGACCTCGCCGATGGCGGTGGGGAGGGTGAACACCACCGCGCGGTCGCCGGCGCTGACGACCGAGCTCCCATGGGCCACGTGCACCCCGTCGGGTTGGATGAGCACACCCAAGATGGCGTCTCGGGGGAAGCGGACGTCGCGCACCTGCCGGCCGGCGAGGGGGCTGCCCTGGCCCACGACCAGTTCCATCACCTCGCCGGCCGACTTGTCCAGCAAGGCGACGCTCAGCACCTCTCCCAGACGGATGAAGCGCAGCACGGCGGAGGCGGTGATGCGGCGCGGACTGATGCCGATGTCCACGCCCGCCGCCTCCAGGATGGGGGAGAACTCCGCGCGCTCCACCACCGCGATGGTGCGGACGGCGCCCAGTCGCTTGGCTTGGAGGGCGGCGAGGATGTTCAGACGGTCGTCGCCCGCCGCTGCGATGAAGAGGTCGGCGTCCTCGATCCCCTCTTGGAGCAGGACGGCTTCGCTCAGCCCCTCGTCGTGCAGCACCAGGGCATCGCGGAGGACCCCGGCTGCCTCGGTGGCCCGGTCCTTGTCCTTCTCGAAGATGGCCAACCTGACGTGCTTGGTCTCCAGCGCGGTGGCGATGCGCAGACCGAGGGAGCCGGCACCCAGCAGGATGGCGCGCCGGGTGTGGCCGGACTTCAGGGATAAGAGCTTCAAGGTGTCGAGGATGCCTTCGCGCTTGCCGACCAGGAACGCCCGGTCGCCGGGCCGTAAGACGAAGTCCCCGGTCGGGATGGTCATGGCGTCCCCCTGGAGGACGGCCGAGAGGAGGACGTTACGGGGGAGTCCGATGTCCAGGAGGCGGACTCCGGCCGCAGGCGAGCCCAGGGCCACCACGGTCTCGGCCATGACCACCTGCTCGTCGGCGAAGACGCCTACGTCGACAGCGCCGGGATAGTCGGCCAGGCGGGAGACCTCGTCGGCGACGGCGCCTTCAGGCTGGATGACGTAGTCGATGCCGGTGAACTCAGTGGAGAGGGTGTGGACGTCGTCCAGGTAGTCTGGGTTGCGGATCCGGGCGATGGTCAGGGGCACGCCCACGTGTTTCGCCGCCATGCAGGCGACCATGTTCACCTCGTCGGAGTCGGTGACGGCGACCAGGAGGTTCGCCCGGGCGATGCGGGCTTCGCGCAGCATCTGCTTGCTGGCGCCGTTGCCGAGGAGGACAAGCGCGTCGAGCTCTTCAGACGCCCGCCGGTAGTGCTCCGGGTCCTTGTCGATGAGGGCCACCTCATGGCCCTCATCGACAAGGATGGCGGCGATATGGAACCCCACCTCACCCCCGCCGACGATGACGCAGTACATCCGCGCTCCCTCTTCCGTTTCCGCCGCCGGAGCGACCCCGCCGCCGTGATGATACGACAGGCGAGGATCGGTGGGCGCGCAGTCACGCCCGGCCCGGGCGTCCCTCAGGCCCCGGGCGGTCGGCGGCCCATCGTCCGGCCTTCCGCAGATAGGCCCTCATGTCCGTCTTTCTCTCGAGTCCGCCGGCAGACATGTAGCGCACGCTACCGAAGACCGGACGCCAGCCCCAGGGGCGGTCGTGCAGACCGAAGATCCAGCCGACGTTGGCGTAGCTGGAGGGGTCCCGACCGTCCAGGAAGTAGCGGTCGTTCAGCCAGAGCAGGGTGGCGTAGGCCGCCTCGGGACTCTCCTGCCACTCCAGCACCTTCTTCCCCCAGTACATCCGCAGGTGGTTGTGCAGGTAGCCGGTCTCCCGCATCTCGATCATGGCGGCGTTCCAGTAGGGGTCATGGGTGTCCGCGTCGGACAAACGCCGTCGGTCGTACAGGGAGGGCCGCGGGTCTCCCGCATGTTGGCCCAGCGTGGCGCGCGCCCAGTGGGGGAGTCCCTCGTAACGGTCGTAGTCGTCCGGAGAGTGGTGCGTGAAGTTGGCCGCCAGTTCCCGTCGTACCAACAACTCCTCCAGGAAAGCATCCTTGTCGGGCTGAGGGGCGGCGGCGTCGCGCACCTGCAGGGCCACCCAGAGGGAGGAGAGCTGCCCGAAGTGCAGGTAAGGGGAGAGGTAGGAGACCGAGTCCAGGTGCGGCTGGTTGCGGTGGGCGGCGTACCCGGGAAGACCGTCTGAAAGGAACCGGCGCAATCGGCCGCGGGCGGCGGTGGCGCCGCCCCGGAAGCGCGCGGTGGGGGCCACGGTGGCATCGGGCTGCAGACGTCGGATCAACCCATGGACGTCGGCGTAGGCCTCGCCGGCGAGCGCGTACCCGAGGGAAGGCCGCACGAGAGGCGTCGCCCGCAGATCCACCAGGTAACTCTCCAGGTGCCGTTGGAGGTGGGGGCGGAACGTCCGGGCCGCGTACTCGCGATGGTCTGAGGCAACCCCCACCGGTACGACCAGGTCGCTCTCCACCTCGACCACTCGGCAGGCCGCTTCGGACGCGACCCGGGCCCGCCACGCTCGCTGATGGCGCAGGTAGCCCCGATCGCAGACGACGAGGGCGGCCTGTTGGGCCAGGCGGAGCACCACGGAGACGGGGTCTCCCAAGCGGACCACCAGGCGGATGCCCCGCCGGGAGAGCGCTCGGCCGGTCTCGGCCAGACCTTCCAGCAGGAAGCGGTAGTGACGCAGGTTTGCCTCGGGATAGTCGGCCGTGAGGGCGAAGGCCACCAGGCAGGGCAGGGCCGACCGGTTCGCCTGCTGGATGGCGAACTCCAGGGCATGGTTGCGCTCGGCCCGTTGGCTCTGCTGCATCCAGTAGAGGACGTACTCGCCCGGCCCCTCAGGCGCGGCGTTCAGCGCACGGATGCGGCTCGGGTCTATCGAGCGCGTGGCGGTCACGTCAGCGCGGAGGTCCCGGCGGTCCGGCCTTCGGCGGCTCGGAGGGGGCGACGGACTCGGGAGCACGCGGTTCCGCGCGCATGTCCTTGCGCAGACGTCGCGCTTCCAGCCGTCGCTTGAGGTAGTAGGGGAACATCCCGGTCACGCCGGCCAGTACCCCCATCGCGAAGAAGACGAGGCCCACCAGTAGCAGGGGCCACCGGAAGTCCCACACGAGAAAGGTCGCATCCACCCGCCCCGGGTTCTGCACTGAGAAGGTGACCACCGCTACCAGCAGGATGACCAGGATGACCAGGATCGCGCGCATGACGTCCACCCCTTTCGGAAGAGCCCGGAGTCCCGGACACAGCATACCCGGGAGTCGTACCGGACCGACAGCAGGCGTGCCGCGCCGTGACGGCTTTCCAGGAGCAGTGGGACGAGGTGCTGACAGTGCAGCTGGACGAGCGCGGGGCCGGAGACCTCGCCGTTGCGCTTCCCCATCCGCGGGGCCGACGCCTGTCACCTGGCAGCCGCCCTCACCCTGCAGCGCGAAGGGCCCGAGGAGAGGCCGACAGCGCGGGGGGTTGAGACGTCCGACCCCGTCGCGCCCGGCCTGCTCTTCGTCTCGTACGACCGGCGCCTGAACCGGGCCGCCCGGGAGGCCGGGCTTCGAGCGGCCGGTCCCCGCTGACCGCGTCACCGATTCTTTTCGTCCGCTAGGAGCGGTCTTTTCCGCCTACCCCGTCTCGCCCCCGGTCAGGTAGAATCCCTGATGCGGGCGGCCTCCCGGTCGCCACCGAAACTCGAGGGTCAGCAGGATAAAAGCGCATGAGTGATTCCAAGCCTCCGGTAGCCCCAGACGGGCCGCCGGTCTCCGAAGCAACACCCGCCGAGGTGGCCGGAACAGGCGAACAGTCCGTCTCCCAGCGTCCGTCCGCCGCGGGCGGAGACCCCGGGGTCGAGGCGCCCACGCGGGCTCCGGCGGACTTCGTCCACCTCCACGTGCACTCCGACTTCTCGGCGCTGGACGGCGCCTGCAAGGTGGACGACCTGGTGCGCAAGGCGGTCGAGTTGGGCATGCCCGCCGTGGCGGTCACCGATCACGGCGTCCTCTCCGGGGCGATCCAGCTCTACGAGAAGGCCACCAAGGCCGGCATCAACCCGGTGATCGGGCTCGAGGCGTACGTGGTCGAGGACCGCTTCCGTAAGGAGGGCCAGGGCGAGGACCGCTGGCACCTCACCCTGCTGGCCAAGGACAACGACGGCTATCGGAACCTGCTTCGCCTGGGCAGCCTGGCCTTCCTGGAGGGCTACCACTACAAGCCGCGCGTCGACTACGCCCTACTGCGCGAGTGCGCGGAGGGGCTCATCTGTCTCTCCGGCTGCCCCACCGGCCGCCTCTCCAAGTCCATGGAGCGCGGACAGATGGCGGAGGCGAGGAAGGAGATCGAGCGGCTGATCGAGCTCTTCGGGCGGGAGAACGTCTACGTCGAGGTGCAGGAGACGGGCATCGAGGAGCTGGCCCACGTCACGCCCCGGCTGGTGGAGCTGGCCCGGGAGGTGGACCTGCCGCTGGTGGCGACCAACGACGTCCACTACCTGGAGGAGGACGACGCGGCCGCCCACGACGTGCTGCTCTGCATCCAGACCGGCTCCCGGCTCTCCGACGAGCGGCGCATGCGCTTCTCCACCGAGGAGTTCTATTTCAAGAGCGAGGACCAGATGCTCCACGCCTTCCGGGAGTATCCGGAAGCGGTGGCCAACACGGTGAAGGTGGCCGAGCGCTGCCACGTCACCATGGAGTTCGGGCGCATCCTTTTGCCCAGCTACGCCGTGCCCGACGGCTTCGCCGACGAGTCCGCGTACCTGCGCCACCTCTGCGAGGAGGGCCTGGTCCGCCGCTATGGCGGCCGAGCCGGCGCCGACGGTCGGGTGGCGGTGGAGCCCGCGGTGCGCGAGCGGCTCGAGCAGGAGCTCGCGGTCATCGAGAGCATGGGCTTCCCGCCCTACTTCCTGATCGTGTGGGACTTCGTGCACTACTCGAAGAGCCAGGGCATCCCCGTGGGCCCGGGGCGGGGCTCGGCGGCCGGCTCCATCGTCAGCTACCTGCTGGGCATCACCGACCTGGACCCGCTGACCTACGACCTGCTGTTCGAGCGCTTCCTCAACCCGGACCGCATCTCCATGCCTGATATCGACATCGACTTCTCGGTGGAGGGCCGGGAGCGGGTGATCGAGTACGTGGCCGAGAAGTACGGCCGGGACCGGGTGGCCCAGATCGCCACGTTCGGGACGATCAAGGCCCGCCAGGCCATCCGGGACGCGGCCCGGGTGATGGACCTGCCCTACAGCGTGGGCGACCGCATCGCCAAGCTGATCCCGGAGGGCCCCAAGATCACCCTGGCCGACTGTCTGGCCGACAAGCAGGAGCTGCGGGCCGCCTACGACGAGGACGAAGAGGTCCGTCGGGTGGTCGACATGGCCAAGCCCCTGGAGGGCCTGATCCGCCAGGACTCCATCCACGCCGCCGGCGTGGTGATCTCGGACCGGCCCCTGACCGACTACCTGCCCCTGATGCAGAAGGGCGACGCCGAGGTGGTCACCCAGGTGCCCATGGGCGACGTGGAGAAGCTGGGCCTGCTCAAGATGGACTTCCTGGGGCTGCGCAACCTGGACGTCATGGCGCAGGCGGTCAGGATCATCAACGAGAGTCGGTCGGACGCCGGCCAGGATCCGGACTTCGATCTGGACGCCGTGCCCCTGGACGACCCCAAGACCTACGAGATGCTGGCCAAGGGCGACTCCGTGGGGGTCTTCCAGTTCGAGTCCAGCGGCATGCGGGACGCGCTGCGCGAGATCCTTCCCTCGGTCTTCGACGACCTGATCGCCCTGGTGGCCCTCTACCGACCGGGGCCCATGGAGTTCATCCCGCTCTACGCCAGGAACAAGCGGGATCCCAAGCTGGTCCGCTACGACGATCCGCGTCTGGAGCCCATCCTCAGCCCCACCTACGGGGTGGCCATCTACCAGGAACAGCTGATGGAGATCGCCAAGCGGGTGGGCGGGTTCACGCCGGCGAAGGCGGACGACCTGCGCAAGGCCATCGGGAAGAAGAGCCGCGCCATCCTCGACCGGCTGGAGCCCGAGTTCCGGGAGGGGGCCGCCGCGAACGGGACGGCGCCCAAGATCATCGACCGGCTCTGGGGTCTGATGGAGAAGGCCGGCGACTACTCCTTCAACAAGAGCCACGCGGCCTGCTACGCGCTCATCGCCTACCGGACGGCCTACCTCAAGGCCAACTACCCGGTGGAGTACATGGCCGCGCTGATCTCGAGCGTGATGAACACCAAGGA
Organism: uncultured Actinomycetota bacterium; assembly: GCA_963796315.1. Classification (GTDB taxonomy): domain Bacteria; phylum Actinomycetota; class Thermoleophilia; order RBG-16-64-13; family RBG-16-64-13; genus CAWCLH01. The sequence continues at coordinate 183,708 of CAWCLH010000011.1, read as the reverse complement.
CAAGGTGCCGTACTACGTCTCGGTGGCCAGCGAGATGGGCATCGAGGTGCTGCCGCCCGACGTCAACGAGTCCGGCATGGACTTCGGCGTGGTGGGCTCCCGCATCCGCTTCGGCCTGAACGCGGTCAAGAACGTGGGCGAGTCGGCCATCCGGAACATGCTGGAGGCCCGTCGGAAGGACGGCCCCTTCCGCGACCTGTTCGAGTTCTGCGAGCGGGCGGACCTGGGCGTCGTCAACAAGCGCGCCCTGGAGAGCCTGGTCAAGGCCGGTGCCCTGGACTCGCTGGGCCACTCGCGCAAGGGGATGCTGCAGGTGCTCTCGCAGGCGATGGCGCACGGGCAGAAGGTGTCGGCCGACGCCGCCCTGGGACAGGGCTCCATCTTCGATTTCTTCGACGCGCCCTCGGCCGCGGCCTCGGGGGCGGACGGCGCCGAGGGGCGGGCTCCCATCCGGTGGAGATCCCCACGGAGGACTTCAGCCAGGACCAGAAGCTCGCCCTGGAGAAGGAGACCTTGGGCCTCTACGTCTCCTCCCACCCGCTGAGAGACCTGGGTCCCTACATCCGCCGAGAGGCGGAGCACCTGATCTCGGAGCTGGACTCCCTGCCCGACGGCTCCTTCACCACGGTGATCGGCATGGTCTCCACCGTGAAGCGGATCACCACCAAGAAGTCGGGCGAGATGATGGCCTTCGTCACCGTCGACGGGCTGGACGGGTCGGTGGAGATGCCCTGCTTCCCCAAGGTCTACGCCGAGCACAAGGAGTACCTGGAGGAGGACCGGGTCCTGAAGATCAGGGCCCGGGTCGACCGCAAGGACGAGAACGAGACTAAGCTGATCCCGGCCGCCATCGAGCCCTTCGTGGTCAAACGCGGAGACGAGCCGGTGCGCATCGTCCTGGACGGCGAGCAGCTGCCCCGCACCGTGCTGGACGAGTTGAAGACGGTCATCGGCCACTTCCCCGGCGCCTGCCCGGTCGTGGTCCAGGTGCTCTGCGGGGAGCGGCCGCCGGCCACCCTGCGTTTCGGTGACACCTTCCGGGTGGACCCGCAGACCAGCTTCTTCGCCGAGTTGCAGGTGCTGCTGGGGGAAGGCTGCGTCCGGCAGCTCTAGGCCCGGGCCCTCGCGAGGCCGTCGGCATCCGCTGAGACGGCGGCGCCTGTGGGCGGCCGACGATGCCCGGGGCGCGACGGCTCCGAGCGCTACGGCCTCAGGTCCAGCCAGCTGCCCGCGTAGAACCCGGCGGTGGCCACCAGGGTGTTGAGGACCGCGCCCCAGACCATGTCCGCCACGGACACCTGCCACGCCCAGCCGCGGATGGTGGCCAGGTTGGTCAGGTCGTACGTGGCGTAGGCCAGGAAGCCGAAGAGGGCTCCTCGCCAGACGGCGGCGCCCAAGGCCTCGTCCCGCAGCCCGGGGAGCACCGCCAGGGCGACGATCCCGACGACGTACGCCAAGTAGAAGGCCGCGGCGATGGCGAGCCGGGGCTGCTCGGCCAGGAGGTCGCCCAGGTAGGGCCGGTAGAGGCGCCCGGTCGCCCAGGAGAGCCAGGCGAAGTCCAGCGCGAAGAAGACCGCGGTGCAGATCGCGTAGACCGCCAACAGCTTGCCTGCGCTCATGACTCGTCCTCCAGACTCGTGCGATGCTCCAGTCCCACCTGCATGACGTCGATGCGGCCGGCGGCGAACCCCGCCCGGCAGTAGGAGAGGTAGTAGCGCCACATGCGGATAAAGGTCTCGTCGAAGCCGAGGCGGCGGACCTCGGGTAGGGCACGCTCGAAGCGCGCGGCCCAGGCGCGCAGGGTCCGGGCGTAGTCATGGCCGAAGAAGCGCGGCTCCTTCACGGTCAGACCGGCGTCTCGGGCCACGGCGGCGAAGCGGCCCGGGCTGGGCAGCATGCCCCCGGGGAAGATGTACCGCTGGGTGAAGTCCGGCCTGCGGCGGTACCGCTCGAAGTGCTCGTCGCCGATGGTGATCACCTGGAGGGCGGCCCGGGCGCCGGGCCGCAGCAACTCCTTGACCCGGTCGAAGTAGACCGGCCACCAGCGCTCGCCGACCGCCTCGAACATCTCGATGGAAGCGATGCCGTCGTAGCTGCCGCGTTCCTGGCGGTAGTCGCGTTCGCAGATCCGGACGCGGTCGGCCAGCCCGCGTTCCTCCACCCGGCGCCGGGCCAGTTCGGCCTGTTCACGGGAGAGCGTGAGGCCGGTGACCCGGCAGCCCGCCTGCTCGGCCGCGTGCATGGCGAACCCGCCCCAGCCGCAGCCGATCTCCAGGAGGTGGTCGTCCCTGCGGGGCTGGATCAGCTCGAGGATGCGGTCCCACTTGCGGCGCTGGGCCCGCTCCAGCCGGCCCGCGGCGATCGGCGGGCCGGGGCGGATACCCGCTGCTTCGCGACCCGGCCGGTCTGCGGCGGAGGGGGCTCCTCCTCCTCGAAGCAGGCGGACGAGTAGGTCATGGTGGGGTCCAGCCACAGCCGGTAGAAGTCGTTGCCCAGGTCGTAGTGGTACTCGATGTTGCGCCGCGCCCCGGTCAGGTGGTTGTCGCGCATGGCGTGCCAGAGTCGATGCCGCGGTCTGAGGGCCAGGGGCAGGCGGGAGGGCCCGCGGGCCTGCAGGTCCGCGGCCGCCAAGTCGAGCACCGCGTCGAGGTCCGGCGTGTCCCAGGCGCGATCCATGTACCCCTGGGCGAACGCGATGCCGCCGCCGAACACCACCCGGCGAAGCACGGCCGGGTCGCGCACCTGCACGTACGCCGACGGGCCCGGCGAGCGGCCGCCGAAACGGCGCTCGAGCCCGTCCGGCAGGGCGACCGTCAACTCGCCCGTCTGGATGCGGGCCAGGATGGGCGTCAGCGCCGCCTGCCAGGGGTCGAGCTCTCAGCGGAGGCCTCCTTCCCCGAGGTGGATCGCCGTCACCGGCCCCTGCTCCGGCACGAGGTGCAAGGAGACCTCCTCGTCCGGAGGCGGCGTGTGCCGGTAGAAGGGGACCCGTTTCAGGAAGAGCCGGAGCGCCTGCCAGTGGATCAGCACCAGCGCCCGCGCGGAGATCGGGCCGAGCCGGCGGACGGCGCGCGTCAGCGAGGCGTCGGTCAGCTCGCCGGCCGTCAGGGAGAGGGCGGTGGTCAGCAAGACCCCGGCGTCCGTGCGGTCGGTCACCGAGACCGAGAGCGTCTCGCCCGGCTCCGAGAACGAGAACACGTAGTGGACGTCGTCGAGCTGGACGAAGGGAGAGACGTAGAAGGCCTTGGGCGCGCGCGGGCGGCTCCCCCAGTCGAACGGGGCGCCGCCGTTGTGCAACAGGTAGCCGTGGTGGTCGCGGAAGGTGTTCTGCACCTCGGCCAGCACCGCCCGGGTGGTGCCGTCGGCGTGGAGGCAGTACCAGAAGGACACCGGGTAGAAGCGGCCGCCCAGGACTCGGGGGAAGGTCAGGATCCGCACGGAGCCGCCCTCCAGATCGATGCCCGGCCCGCGCCAGCTCCCCGTCGATCCAGGGCCGCAGGGGAGAGCCGTCGCGCGGACCGTGGTCGGCGTCGTGGAAGGACACCAGGGCCCGCCGCCTCGATCCGGACGCCGCGTCCGGCCCGCGCACGTGCGAGAAGCGGCGCAGGCGGGCGTCGAGCTCGTCGAGCTCGTCGAGGTCCAGGTAGCAGAAGTACACCCGGTAGCTGAAGGCGTTCCGGCTGGGCCGGGTGCGGACGTGGCTCACGGAGCCTGTGTAGAGCCGGCTGTTCACGCGGGACCGTCGGTGGAGGGCTCGGCTCCGGACGGCTCGGCGCCCGAGAGCAGCGCGTCCGCTGGGACGGGCATCAACTCGGTGGGCAGGAGGGGCCGGGTCTGGCCCAGCCGGGGGACCGGAGCCCCCGCCCTGACCCGAGTGCGGCTGGGGTCGAGCTCCTGGGCCCAGGGAAGGGGCGCGCCCAGCGCCTCGGCCACCCGGACCCCGGAGAGGATGCCGTCCTCGTGGAAGCCGTAGCGGGTCCAGGCGCCGGCGAACCAGATCCGGCCGACGCCCTGGATCCGGTTCAGGGCCCGCTGGGCCGCGATCGCCTCGGCGGAGTACATGGGGTGGTCGAAGACCAGACGGGCCAGCACCGAGCCCTCGTCCGGCTCGCGGTCGCGGTTCAGCGTGACCATGACGGTCGGGGCCGACTTGGGGAGGTCCTGCAGGGTGTTGAGACGGTACGTCAGCATCAGCATGGTCTTGGTCATGTCGCTCGACGCGGAGTACCAGTTCCAGGAGGCCCAGGCGCGGCGGCTGCGGGGCATGAACGACTCGTCCGTGTGGACGACGATGTCGTTCGGCCAGTACTCGAAGGCCCCCAGCACCTCCCGCTCCTCGGCGGTCATCGCTTCGGCCAGGATCTCCCGGGTCTGGGGAGGGTGCGTGGCCAGGACCAAGGCGTCGTAGTCGCGGGCGCGGAGCGGCGTGTGCACGCGGACGCCGGTGGCGGAGCGCTCCACCTTCTCCACCGGCTCGCCCGTGAACACCTCCCCCGAGAACGTTCGGGAGGCGGCCTCCAGGTAGCGGCGGGCCCCGCCCTTCACCGACAGCCACTGGGGCTTGCCGGTGATGTGCAGCAGGCCGTGGTTGTCGCAGAAGCGCAGGAAGGTCAGGGCCGGGTAGTCGAGCATCTGCCCCGGCGGTGTCGACCAGATGGCGTCGCCCATCGGGATGAGGTACCAGTCGGAGAAGGCACCGCCGTACCCCTCGCGTTCCAGCAGTTGGCCCAGGGTCAGGTCTTCGACGGAGCGGTCGGCCAGGAGCCGGTCCGCGTCGCGGCTGAAGCGGAGCACGTCGGTGAGCATGCGCAGGAACCTGGGGTTCGCCAGGTTGCGTCGCTGGGCGAAGACCGAGTTGAAGCTGGTGCCGGACCACTCGATGCCCTCGCTGCGGACCTGCACCGAGAACGACATGGTGGCGTCGTGCGCCTCCACCCCCAGGCGCTCGAAGAACCGGGTCAGGTTCGGGTAGGTGCGGCGGTTGAAGACCATGAAGCCGACGTCGATGGGGAAGCCGCCGGCACCGGTGTCGACGGCCAGCGTGTGGGTGTGGCCACCCAAGCGGTCCTCGGCCTCGTAGAGGTCCACGTCGTGGGTCTGAGACAAGAGCCAGGCGCTGGAGATCCCGCCGATACCGGTGCCGACGACTGCGATCCTCATGACGCCGCTCCTTCTCGGGGAACGTGACTGCGGTAGCTACGTGCATAGTAGCAGGCAGGGTGAGAGCATCTAGCCATCCGTAGCAGAGCGGCGGCGATCGGGAAACGAGCAGGCCGCGACCAGGGAGGCGTCATGCCCAGCATCCTCATCACCGGCGTGTCGTCCGGCATCGGCCGGGCTTCGGCGGGCGAGTTCCAACGGGCCGGCTGGTCGGTCGTCGGCACCGTGCGGGATCCGACCTGCGAGGAGGCGGACCGCTGTCCGCCCGGCCTGCCGCTCGAGGCGCTCGATCTGGCCCAAGCGGGCTCGGCCGCCGCGCTGGCGGCCCGGGTGGTGGAGCGGTACGGGTGTCCGGACGTTCTGCTGAACAACGCGGGGGCCCTGCTCTTCGGTCCGCTGGAGACCACCTCCGCCGAACAGCTGGCATGGCTGTACCAGGTGAACGTCTTCGGCCAGCTGGAGCTGATCCGGGGATTGCTGCCGGCGATGAGGGAGCGGGGGAGCGGCACCATCGCCAACGTGACCTCCCTGGGCGGGACCATGGTCTTCCCCTTCTTCGCCGCGTACAACTCGACGAAGTGGGCGCTGGAGGGCGCCAGCGAAGGCCTCTGGCACGAGCTCAAGCCGTTCGGCATCCGGGTCAAGGCCATCGAGCCCGGCTTCGTCCAGACCTCCATCTGGGGGAAGGCGCTGCCCGAGCAGGGCGAGCCGGCGGCCGGCCCGGAGCCGTACCGTCCGTACCTGGCCTCCATGCTGGAGTTCGAGTCCTCCATCAAGAACCGCACGTCGCCCCGAGGCGGCCGCGGTGGAGGTCTTCCGCGCGGTCACCGACGAGAGCGACCGGTTGCGCTACCCGGTCGCCGCCTACGCCAAGACGCTGACCCGCTCGCGCAGGTGGGTGGGCTCCGACCGGGTGATGCGCTACCTGCATGGACGCTGGATGCGCGCATGAGAACATTCTCACCTCGTTCTCAGCGGAATCCCATCTTCTGCGTCGAATTGTTATACCAATAGTGCAAGAAAGAGAGGAGGCGCGGATGATCCCACGATCCCTCAGCCACGCTGCCCTGAGCGTGCCCCGCACCGCCCGTTTCTTCGCGGGAGTGCCTGACCGTGCCGGCTCCCGGCGGGGTCCGTCGGGCGCCCCGGCGCCGGAGCCGGACTTTCTCTGTTTCACCGGGCTGCTGCGCGAGGTGCTGGCCGCCGATCGCGCCGGGGGAGACGCCTCCGCCCCCTCGGCTTCCGCCCGAGCCCTGGGGCGCCGAGCGGTCTGATACCCTATCGCGGCTATGACGTCGCGTTCTTCCGCCCATCTCGCCGTCCGTGCCCACGCTCTTGGAGCCCGGGCGTGACCGTGCTTCGTACCCCGTCGGGGACCAAGGACGTCCTTCCCACCGAAGCCGCCGAGCTGCGGCTGATCGAGGACGCCGCGCGCACCGTCTTCCAGGAGTTCGGCTACGGTGAGGTGCGGACTCCCACGCTGGAGTTCGAGGACGTGGTCGCCCTCTCCGAGTCCGCGGCGTTGCTGGGCGGCTTCCGCCTGCTCGACGAGCTGGGTCACCTCCTGCTCCTCCGCCCCGATCTCACCACTCCGGTGGCCCGCTTGGTGGCGAGCCGGTACCGGGCGGGTGTCCTTCCTCACCGGTTGTTCGCCGTCTCCGACGTCTTCCGCCGCATCTCGTTGCAGCGGGGGCAGGAGAGCGAGTTCCGGCAGGCGGGCGTGGAGCTGCTGGGCTCTGCGCTCCCGGCGGCCGACGCCGAGGTCGTGGCCGTCCTCTGTCGCACCCTGGAACGGGCGGGGCTGGACGACTACACGCTCGGGGTTGGGCACCTGGCCTTCTTCACCGAGCTCTTGCGGGCGCTCGGTCTGGAGAAGGAGGCAAGGGAACGCATCACGCGGGGACTGGTGGAGCGCGACCTGGTCGGTTTCCGGCTGGGAGTCGAGGCTCTGCAGCTGTCGGCGGCGGATCGCACCGCCGTGCTCGAGGTCCCGGAGCTCCGCGGCGGGGTCGAGGTGCTGGAGCAGGCCCGGGTCTACGTACGCAGCCCGGAGATGGCCCGCGCTCTGGACCACCTGGTGGCTGTGGCGGAGGCGGTCCGCGACTACGGCTACGGCGGGCGGCTGCTGATCGACCTGGGTATCTTCCGGGATCTCACCTACTACACGGGTATCGTGTTCGAGGTGTACGCCGCCGGCCTGGGGTTCACCATCGGGGGAGGGGGCCGCTACGACCGCCTGCTGGAGCGCTTCGGGGCGCCCATGCCCGCCGTCGGCTTCGGGCTCGGCCTGGACCGCCTGCACGTGGCCCTGCTGGAGCAGGGGCGGGACTTCGGTCCGGCGGAACCCGCCGTCCTCATGGTGGGAGGGCTGGACCGCCACGTGGGGCTGGCCGATCGCCTGCGGGCGGCGCTGGTGGGCGTGTTCGCGTTGCCGGCCGAGACGCCGGCCGACGACCTGGTGCTCCTCGCCCGCCAGAAGGACATCCCCATCCTGGTGGAGCCGGTCCCCGGGACCGACGGAGCCCGCTGGACCGTGACCGACCTGCGCGGAGGGTTGAGCGAGGCGACGCCGGTGGACGGCCTCCTGGCGTTGGTCTCGCACGCGGTCTTCGAGCACGAGCCGCCCGCGCCGTCCGGGGCGTCCGCGGAGGAGACCGGGTGAAGTCGCTGCGGATAGCCTTGTCCCGCGGGGCGATCTTCGATGAGACCGCCGCCATGCTGGAGGAAGTGGGCTTCGACCTGAGCGAGGTCCGCTCCAGCAGTCGCAAGCTGGTCTTCGACACCGTGGACGGCACCCGTTTCATCACCATGCGCCCCACCGACGTGCCCACCTACGTGGAGTACGGGGCGGCGGATGTGGGCTTCGTGGGCAAGGACGTGCTGGTGGAGTCGCGCAAGAGCGTCTACGAGGTGCTGGACCTGGGCGTGGGCCGCTGCCGGATGATCTTCGCCACCCCTGCCGGCTCGGACCCGAGCCTGGACGCCCTCCGCCACCTGGGCACCTTCCGGGTGGCGACCAAGTTCCCCAACACCACCCGCGACTACTTCCAGGAGCGCGGCATCAGCCCGGAGATCATCGCGCTGCACGGGTCCATCGAGCTGGCCCCGTTGGTGGGGCTGGCCGAGGGGATCGTCGATCTGACGGCGACGGGCTCCACGCTGAAGGCGAACGACCTGGTGGAACGCTTCCAGCTCTTCGAGGCCACCACCCGGCTGATCGTCAACCGGGTCAGCCACAAGTTGCTGGCGCCGCAGGTGGCCGAGCTGACCGAGCGTTTGCGCTCCGCGGTCGAGCGGCGGGACGCGGGTGGCCGCTCCGCCTCTCCTCCGACCGACGGTCCGAAGGTGGCCGACGAAGCCGAAGGCGGCCGGACGGCCGCCGGCGCCACCGGCGGGCGACCCGACGCCGGAGAGGGAGCGGCATGAGGATCCTGGCGCTGAGTCGCGACGGCGTGGACGGGGAGATCCGGCGGCTCCGGCCGGCCGAAGCCACCAACCGCTCGGTGGCCGACACGGTGGCCGCTATCCTCGCGGACGTCCGCGCGCGGGGTGACGCCTCCCTGGTGGAGGCCACCTGCCGGTTCGATTGGCCCGGGTGCACCGGCCAGAGCCTGCCGGTGCCGGCGGAGGACATCGGCGCGGCCGCCCGCGACGCGGACCTCGCCCTTCAGGACGCCCTGCGCATGGCCCGGGAGAACCTGACCTGGTTCCACGAGCACGAGCGTCGTCGCGACTGGGAGGACGAGGGCCGCTACGGGCAACGGCTGGGTATCCGCTATCTGCCGGTGCTCCGGGCCGGCCTCTACGTGCCCGGCGGGCTGGGCTCCTATGCCTCCACCGTGCTGATGAACGCCGTGCCGGCCCGCGTCGCGGGCGTGGAGGACCTCTTCATCTGCACGCCGGCGGGGCTCGACGGCCGGGTCGACCCCTCGGTGCTGGCCGCGGCCCACTTCATGGGCATCCAGGAGGTGTACCGGGTGGGCGGGGCCCAGGCCGTCGCCGCCATGGCCTACGGCACCGAGACCATCGCCCGGGCCGACGTCATCTGCGGGCCGGGGAACGCCTACGTCATGGAGGCCAAGCGCCAGGTCTACGGCGCGGTGGGGATCGATGGGTTGGCCGGCCCCAGTGAGGTGGTGGTGGTCGCCGACGAGACGGCGGACCCGGCCTGGGTGGGCGCCGATCTCTTGGCCCAGGAGGAGCACGGAAGCGGCGCCTCCGCGGTCCTGGTCGCCTCGAGCGAAGCCTTCTGCCGCCGGGTCGAGGAGGAGCTGGCGGGTCTGCGGCAGCGGCTCGCCCATCGCCGTGAGCCGGACCAGCCGGCGGAGGGGAGCCTGCACGCCTTCTTCCCCGCCGAGGGCGAGGACTTCGCGGAGCTCGCGCTGACCTTCGTCAACCTCTACGCACCGGAGCATCTGGAGCTCCAGCTCCGGGACGCCCGCGGGTTCTTGGCCGGCGTGACCGCGGCCGGGGCCATCTTCATCGGGGGGCAGACGCCCACCGCCTTCGGCGACTACGTGGCCGGCACGAACCACGTCCTGCCCACCGGGGGTGCCGCTCGCTTCGGCTCCCCTCTCTCGGTGGATACCTTCATCAGGAAGAGCTCCGTGGCCGAGCTCGACGCGCGGTCGCTCCGCACCCTCACGCCCCACCTGGCCGTGCTGGCCGAGAGCGAAGGCTTTCTGTTCCACCTGCTCTCCGCGGAGCTTCGCGTCGGTCATCGATAAGGCCGGCGGTCCCCCGGGCAGCCGAGGCCGGGTCGGCGAGGGGTCGGCTACTCCTGGACTCGGAGGCGGTAGCCCACGCCCATCTCGGTCACCACGTACCGAGGCCTTGCTGGGTCGGGCTCGATCTTGTGGCGCAGGTTGCTGATGTTGACGCGCAGGAGCTGGCTCTCGGCGCCGTAGCCTGCTCCCCAGACCTCGTTGAGGAGCTGGCGATGGGTCAGCACCTTGCCTGCGTGCCGGACCAGGGCGACGAGCAGATCGTACTCTGTGGGGGTGAGCGAGACCTCGCCGCCGTCGACCGTCACGCGGCGGCGGCCCAGGTCCACGCGCAGACCTCCGGTCTGGAACACCGGTTCCGTACCGGCGTCCACGCTCCGCCGCAGCACCAATCGGATGCGCGCCATGAGCTCCCCGATGCCAAAGGGCTTGGTCAGGTAGTCGTCCGCTCCGCCGTCCAGCAAGGCCACCTTGGTGGGCTCCTCGTCCCGCACGGAAAGGACGATCACCGGTGTCGAGGTCCGGGCACGCACTCGGGCAAGGACCTCATCGCCGTCCATATCGGGCAGTCCCAGGTCGAGGACGATGACGTCCGGCCGGTGGACCACCACCGCGCGCAGGGCCTCGGCGCCGGTGGCGGCTTCGTAGACGGTATGTCCGAGTTCGTGCAGCGAGGTCCGGAGGAAACGGCGGATCGAGCGTTCGTCGTCGACGACCAGGATGCGCAGCCCGTCGGGCGTCACCCCGTCACCTCGTTCAGCGGCAGCGAGAGGACGATCACGGTGCCGCCGCCCGGGCGACGTTCCGCCCACGCCCGTCCGCCATGCGCCTGCACGATCCCGCGGGTGATGGACAGCCCCAGGCCCAAGCCGGTCCGCCCTGCGGTCAGCGACCTGGTGCCGTCCTGCTCCGCCCGGTGGAACTTGGCGAAGACGGCCTCGAGCTCGTCCTCGGGGATGCCGATCCCCCGGTCGGCGACGGTCAGCAGCATCCGGCCCTCGGCGACGCGCGCCTCGATCTCGAGTGGAGAGCCGGGGGGCGAGTACTTGAGGGCGTTGTCCAGGACGTTGGTGAGGGCGTGGGCCAGCAGGATGGCATCGGCCTGGAGGGGAGGGAGGTCCGGCGGGACGTGGACCCGGACCTCACGGTCCTGCAGCCGGTCCTCCAGGCGACTGAGGCCCGCCCCGATGAGGTCTTCCACATCGGTGGCTATCGGGGACCAGGGTGATGCCCGCCTCCAGCCGGCTCATGTCCAGCAGGGTACCCACCATGCGGTTGAGGCGTTCCGCTTCTTCCCAGGCGGTCTCCACCAGATCGTCGGGCAGGGGGGTCGGCTCGGCGTCCTGGAGGGTACCCCCGGCTGCGTCGTCGGATGGTGGCGCGACCGCGGCTGCGTGGCCGCGCGCTGCTCTGAGGCTCTCCAGCGTGCCCAGGATGGAGACCAGCGGCGTTCGTAGTTCGTGTGAGATGGAGTTCAGCACCGCGGAGCGGAGTTCCTCGCTCGACTGCAGCACCCGCAGCTCGTTTGCGGATTGCGCCAGTTCCGCCCGCTCGAAGGCCAGCGCCGCGAGGGCGGCGGAGGCTTCGGTCAGCCGGCGCTCGCCGCTCGAGAGATCGCCCTCTTCCTCCGCCGTGGAAACCCCGAGGACGCCCACCGTCCCTCGCGGGCTGAGCAGGGGTACGTAGAGCAGCCGGGCGCTCGGTAGGGTGTCCGTGCCTCGTCCGGCCGGTTGGCCATGATCCGCCACCCACTCGGCGACGGCCTCCTCGCTCGGGTCGAGGTCTGCCGAACCGGGCGCCGGATGGAGCCTCTGTCCGTCGTGGACCAGCACCACCACCTGACCGCCCAGGTACTCGTAGAGCCGGCTCTGCACGACCGCCGCGATATTGGCCACCCCTGCCGCCGCCGTGAGCTCCCGGCTCAGGACGTAGAGCTCGTTGGTCTCGGCCTCCCGCCGCTGGGACGCCTGGACCTGCTCTCGCTCGCGCGCCGCCAGGGTGCTCACCACCAGGCCCACCACCAAGAGGCCGGCGAAGGTCAGGAGGTAGTGCGTGTCCGTAACGGACAAGGTGAACCGCGGCGGCACCAGGAAGAAGTCGAAGGTGAGCACGCTGAGGGTGGCCGCCAGCAGCGCGGGGCCGCGGCCCAGGGAGAGGCCCACCAGGATGGCCACCACCAGGTAGAGCATGACCACATTGACGGGCTCCACCACGGAGGAGAGCGGCCAGCCTATCAACGTGGCCAGGACGACCGTCAGGACGGCGTAGAGGTAGGGACGGGCACCGGGGCTCGGGCGCGCGGCGACGGGGGGAGAGAAGCTCCTCTCCTCGCTGCTGTTGACCACGTAGACGTCGATGGGTCCGCTCTTCCGGATGATGTCGTTCACCGGAGATGGTCTCACCACCTCCTTCCACCGCTGACGCGCCGGCTTCCCGGCCACGATACGGGTCACGTTGTGCCGGCGGGCGTACTCGACGATCGTGTCGGCCACGGATGCCCCCGCCAGGACGACCACCCGCGCTCCCAGCCGTTGAGCGATGGCAAGGTTGTGCTGGGCTCGGCTCTCGCGCTGGACGTCACCGGCCGCGTCCGGAGTCTCCACGTAGACCGCAAGCCACTCCGCCCGGAGTTCGTCGGCCAACCGCTTGGTGGTGCGGACCAGGCGCTCGCTCAACGGGCTGGGCCCCACGCTCACCAGCAACCGCTCGCCGGCGGGCCAGGGCCCTTCGATGGCTTGGGTCTGCATGTACGAGACCATCTGGGCGTCCACCTGCTGAGCGGCCCGGCGCATGGCCAACTCGCGCAGCGCGGAGAGGTTTCCCGGGCGGAAGAAGCGTTGGACCGCCCGAGCCGCCTGCTCCGGCACGTAGACCTTGCCCTCCTCCAGGCGGCGGAGGAGCTCGTCCGGGGGTAGGTCCACCAGCTCGACCTCGCTGCTCTCTTCGAGCAGCAGGTCGGGAACGGTCTCCCTCATGTGGACGCCCGTGATCTGGGCGACGACGTCGTTGTAGCTCTCCAGGTGCTGGATGTTGAGCGTCGTGTACACGTCGATGCCGGCGTCGAGCAGCTCTTCGACATCCTGGTAGCGCTTGGGATGCCGGGACCCGGGCAGGTTGGTGTGGGCCAGCTCGTCCACCAGGGCCAACCGAGGAGCCCGGGCCAGCACCCCGTCCAGATCCAGATCGGTCAGCTGCGTGCCCCGGTACTCCTGGGTCCGGCGGGGGAGGATCTCCAGACCCTCCAGCAGGCGCTCGGTCTCCGGGCGCCCGTGGGTCTCGACCAGGGCGACCACCACGTTCACGCCCTGGGCCTGGCGCTCGTGGGCTGCTTGGAGCATGGCGAAGGTCTTCCCCACACCGGCGACGTACCCCAGGAAGATCTTGAGGCGGCCCCGCCGGGCGCGCCGGTCCTCGGCTATGACCCGATCCAGGAGTTCGTCGGGGTCGGGTCGGCCGCGCTCCATCAGCTCACCGCCGCCCCAGCCTGTCGAGGGCCAGGTTCAGCTCCAGCACGTTCACCCGTGGCTCTCCCAGGAACCCCAGGCTCCGTCCCAGCGTGTACTCCTGGACCAGATGGCGGACGGTGGCCGGGTCCAGTCCGCGCGTCCGGGCGACGCGGGCCACCTGCCAGTCGGCCCCGGCAGGGCTGATGTGCGGGTCCAGGCCGCTGGCGGAGGACGTGGCCAGGTCGGCCGGGATCGGGACGCTGTTGGCGGGGTCGGTGGCTCTCAGGGCGCGCACCGCCTCGTTCACCTGCTGCCGCAAGAGGGGGTTGGTGGGGCCGAGGTTGCTGCCCCCGCTGGCGGCAGCATCATAGGGGAAGGGTGCCGTCGCCGAGGGGCGGCTCCAGAAGTAGCGCTGGCCGGTGAAGGCCTGGCCGATCAGGCTCGACCCCACCAGCCGGCCGTCCGCGTAGATCAGGCTACCGTCCGCTTTGCGGGGGAACGCCACCTGTGCCACGCCGGTGACCACCAGGGGGTAGAGGACCCCGGTGATGAGCGTGAGCCCCAGGAACACCAGGACCGCCGCGCGCAGGACGCGACCCAAGGCGAGGGGCGTCGGGTCCGCAGGACGGCCGGACCCCGGCTCGAGGTCGATGGCTGATGGCTCTCCCAGTGTCTGCATACCTTCGATCATAGTCGTCTCCCACTCAGGCGAGGTGCAGTGCGACCAGGAGGAGGTCGATCAGCTTGATGCCGATGAACGGCGCGATCAGCCCGCCGAGGCCGTAGATCAGCAGATTGTCGCGCAAGAGGCGGGCCGCCCCCAAGGCTCGGTAGGGCACGCCGCGAAGGGCCAGGGGCACGAGGGCGATGATGACCAGCGCGTTGAAGATGACCGCGGAGAGGATGGCGCTCTGCGGAGTGGCGAGCCGCATGATGTTGAGGGCGGACAGTTGCGGATAGACCGCCAGAAAGGCTGCGGGGATGATGGCGAAGTACTTGGAGACGTCGTTGGCCAAGCTGAAGGTGGTCAGCGAGCCGCGGGTCATCAGCAACTGCTTGCCGATCTCCACGATCTCGATGAGTTTGGTGGGGTTCGAGTCCAAGTCCACCATGTTGGCTGCTTCTCGCGCCGGCTGCGTCCCGGTGTTCATGGCCACGGCGACATCGGCCTGGGCCAAGGCGGGGGCGTCGTTGGTGCCGTCGCCCGTCATGGCCACCATTCGACCCCCGGCCTGGTGCTCCCGGATCAGCCTGAGCTTGGCTTCCGGGGTGGCCTCGGCCAGGAAGTCGTCCACGCCGGCCTCCGCCGCGATGGCGGCGGCGGTCAGCGGGTTGTCACCGGTGATCATGATGGTCTTGATGCCCATCTTGCGCAGGTGCATGAAGCGCTCCTGCAGGCCGCCTTTGACGATGTCCTTGAGGTAGACCACACCCAGGGCCTCGTCGTTCTGCGCGACCACGAGAGGGGTGCCTCCGGCCCGGGCCACCTGGCCCACCTCCTCCCGCAGGAGGTCGGGGACCGAGCCTCCGGCGCCCTCCACCAGGGCGTAGATGGCGTCCGGCGCCCCCTTCCGGATGGAGAGATCGCCCAGGTCCACGCCGCTCATGCGCGTCTGGGCGGTGAAGGGGATGAACCGGGCCGCTCGCTCCTGGCGGTCCTCTTCTGGGTTGCTGGTGCCCACCGGGCGGCCGCGCAGGCCGAACATGTCCTTGGCAAGCTCCACGATGCTCCGCCCCTCAGGGGTCTCGTCCGCGAGCGAGGAGAGCTGGGCGGCCTCTGCCAGGGTATGTACGTCCACCCCGGGCGCGGGCAGGAACTGCACCGCCTGCCGGTTCCCGAGGGTGATGGTGCCGGTCTTATCCAGCAGGAGGACGTCGATGTCCCCCGCCGCTTCCACCGCTCGGCCCGACAGGGCGATGACGTTGCGCTGGATCAGCCGCTCCATGCCGGCGATGCCGATGGCCGGGAGCAGGCCGCCGATGGTGGTGGGGATCAGGCAGACCAGCAGGGCGATCAGCACGGTCAGCGAGACCGCCTTCCCGTGGCCGCTGACCAGGACGCTGTACATCGAGAAGGGGAGCAGGGTGGCCACCACCACCAGGAAGACGATGGTGAACGCGGCCAGCAGGATGGTGAGGGCGATCTCGTTGGGCGTCTTCTGCCGCTTCGCGCCTTCCACCAGGTTGATCATGCGGTCGAGGAAGCCCTCTCCCGCGCCGGCCGTGACGCTCACCACGAGCCAGTCCGAGAGCACCCGGGTACCGCCGGTGACCGCGCTGCGGTCGCCGCCCGACTCTCGGATGACCGGCGCGCTCTCGCCGGTGACGGCGCTCTCGTCCACCAAGGCCACGCCGGCGATGATCTCGCCGTCGGCGGGGATGATGTCGCCGGCCTCGACGAGGAAGAGATCGTCCTTGCGCAGAGCGGTCGACGGCGTGAGCTCGTAGTCCACCTTGCGACCAGCACCCCACTGCTCGGCGCGGCCGCGGAGCTTCTTGGCCTGGGTCTCCTGTCGGGTCTTTCGCAGCGCTTCAGCCCGGGCCTTGCCCCGTCCCTCGGCGAGGGCTTGGGAGAAGTTGGCGAAGAGCACCGTCAGCCACAGCCAGAAGGTGACGGCGCCTATGAAGCCCACCCGGGCTTCGCCCTTCCCCACGAGTGCCTGCACCAGGAGGAAGGTGGTGAGAGCCGCCCCCACCTCCACCACGAACATGACCGGGTTGCGGACCACGTTCCGGGGGTCAAGGTAGAAGAACGAATCGAGGACGGCCCGCCGATACATGGCCGACCGCTCGACGCGGTCGGGGCGGAGTCGGTCGCTGGTTGTCGGCGACGTGGCCACGGGCGCGCCTCCTAGTGGAGCAGCAGCTGCTCGACGATGGGTCCCAACGCCAGGGCGGGAAAGAAGCTGAGCGCCCCGACGATGACGACCACCGCGATGAGCCAGCCGATGAAGAGGGGTCCGTGCGTGGGGAGGGTGCCGGCCGTCGGCGGCACCTTCTTCTTGGCCGCCAGGGAGCCGGCGATGGCGAGCACCGGCAGCGCCAGCCAGTAGCGGCCGATCAGCATGGCGAGGCCGAGGGCGCTGTTGTAGAAGAGGGTGTCGCTCCCCAGACCGGCGAAGGCGCTCCCGTTGTTGTTGCCCGCCGAAGCGAAGGCATAGAGCACCTCGCTGAAGCCATGGGGTCCCGGGTTGAGCACGGCGTGACGGGCGGTCGGGAGGGCCACCGCGATCGCCGTCCCCAGCAGCACGGCGATGGGCGGGATGAGGACGACGAGCGAGGCCATCTTCATCTCGTACGACTCCACCTTCTTGCCCAGATACTCGGGGGTGCGGCCGACCATGAGACCGGCCACGAAGACGGCCACGATGACGAAGGCCAGCATCCCGTAGAGCCCCGACCCCACGCCGCCGAACACCACCTCCCCCAGCTTCATGAGGATCATGGCGCCCATGCCGGCCAGGGGCATCAGCGAGTCGTGCATGGCGTCCACCGAGCCGTTGGACGCTGCCGTCGTGGCCGTGGCCCAGAGTGCCGAGGCCGAGGGGCCGAAGCGCACCTCTTTGCCCACCAGGTTGCCCCCCGACTGGCCGGCGGAGGCGGCCTGGGTGATCCCGACGTGCGCCAGTGCTGGATTCCCCCGTGTCTCGGCCCAGACGTTGAGTGTCAGCACGGCCACGAAGAGCGCGGTCATGGCTGCCAGGATGGCCCATCCCTGGCGGGTGTCGCCCACCATGCGCCCGAAGGTGTGCGTGAGCGCGGCGGCGATCAGGAGGATTGAGACCAACTCGAGGAAGTTGCTCACCGGGGTGGGGTTCTCGTAGGGGTGGGCCGAGTTGGCGCCGAAGAAGCCGCCCCCATTGGTGCCCAGCTGCTTGATGGCCACCTGGGAGGCGGCCGGCCCTTGGGGGAGGGTCTGCTCTTTGACGGTCTGCCCGCCGGCGGCGGTGGTCGGCTGGATCAGGGTGGCCGAGCGGTACGGGCTGAACGATCTGGACCACCCCCTGCGACGCCAGCAGGAGGGCCAACACCACCGCCAACGGGAGGAGGACGTAGAGGACGCTACGTACCAGGTCGACCCAGAAGTTGCCGATGCCGCGGCTGGTGTGCCGAGCGAGACCTCGGGTGAAGGCCACCAGCACGGCCATGCCGCTGGCCGCGGAGACGAAGTTCTGCACGGTCAGCCCCAGCATCTGCACCAGGTAGCCCAGGGTGGCTTCACCGCTGTAGCTCTGCCAGTTGGTGTTCGTGGCGAAGCTCACCGCGGTGTTGAAGGCCTGGTCGGGCGGGACGCCCCTCTGATGCTGCGGGTTCAAGGGGAGCACGTGCTGCAGGCGCAGCAGGGCATAAACCGTCAGGACGCCGAGAAGGTTGACGGCCAGGAAGGACAGGGCGTAGGTCTTCCACTCCATCTCCTCGTCGGTCCGGGTGCCCAGGAGCCGGTACAGCAGCCGCTCGATCGGACCCAGGACCCGCCCGAGCAGGGTCGGCCTGCCCTGGTACACCCGAGCCATGTAGCTTCCCAGAGGTCGGACCAGCAGCAGGACCACGGCCAGGAAGGCAACGATCTCCAAGAGGGCGGGGCCGCTCATCCGAACCATTCCGGCTTCAGCAGGGCCAGCACGAGATAGACCAGCAGCAGGGCGGCGATGATGCCGGCGGCGATGATCATGACCCTCCCTCAGTGTCCTCGGAGACGGTCGAAGAGCAGTACCAGGCCCCAGCTGGCCAGGAAGAACAAGGCGATGACGATGATGAACGCGAGATCGGCCATCCGTGTCCTCCTGTGCCGTTCGTCCTTCCATTCTGGCGCCGAGTCGATAAGGCCCGCGCGAAGAATCCGGAGCGCCGTCTCAAGGGAGCATCAAGATTGTCGTGGTAGACTCGCCGGGGCCGCGGCGACCGCCGCGGTCTCGCCGTCGAGCCAGGACCGGAGGGGGACGTGAGCGCACCATCCCAGCCCACCGCTCCCCGTGTGGGTGTCGTAGAGCGGGAGACCAAGGAGACCCAGATCCGGCTGAGCCTCGACCTGGACGGACAGGGGCGGGGAGCGGTCCACACGGGCATCGGGTTCTTCGACCATATGCTCGAGCTCTTCGCCCGTCACGGGCTGTTCGACCTCGACGTCACCGCCACCGGCGACCTGCAGACCGGGGCCCACCACACCGTGGAGGACGTGGGCATCTGCCTGGGGATCGCCCTGGAGCAGGCGCTGGGCGTCAAGGCGGGCATCGTCCGCTACGGCGCCAGCCTGCTGCCCATGGACGAAGTGCTGGTCCGGGCGGTCATCGACCTGAGCGGCCGGCCCTTCCTGGCTTGGGACGTCGAGCTTCCGCCGGTGGCCATCGGCACCTTCGACGCCCTGCTCGCGGTCGAGTTCTTCCAGGCTCTGGCGAACAACGGACGTCTCACGCTGCACGTCACCAAGCTGGCCGGCGGCAACCCCCACCACGTGGTGGAGGCCTGCTTCAAGGCGGTGGCCCGCGGGCTCGATCAGGCCACCCGCCTGGATCCCCGCTCGTCGGCGCTGCCGTCGACCAAGGGTCTGCTCTAGCCTTCCGTGCTTGCCATCGTCGACTACGGCTCCGGCAACCTGCGCTCGGTGCAGAAAGCGTTCGAGCACGTGGGGGTGGCGGCCGCGGTGGTGGACGGCCCGGCCGGCGTACGGGCCGCCGACGGCCTCGTCCTGCCCGGGGTGGGCTCCTTCGGCCACGCCATGCAGCAGCTCGACGCCCGCGGTCTGATCGATCCTCTCCGAGAGCAGGTGGCGGCGGGGGTGCCGTTCCTCGGCGTCTGTCTCGGCCTCCAGCTGCTCTTCACCGCGAGCGAGGAGAGCCCCGGGGTGGCGGGCCTGGGGTTGTTGCCCGGGACGGTGGCGCGCCTGCCGGACCACCTGCGGGTGCCCCACATCGGCTGGAACCAGATCGAGGCCGCCAAGGAATCGGACGTGTTCGACGGGGTGCCCGACGGCTCCGCGTTCTACTTCGTGCACAGCTACGCCGTGCGGCCGTCGCTGCCCGGCGACGTGCTGACCTTGACCGAGTACGAGGACGTCACCTTCGTGTCGGGCGTGGAGCGGGAGAACCTGACCGCGTTCCAGTTCCATCCCGAGAAATCCAGTCTGCTGGGGCTGCAGCTCTACCGGAACTTCGCCCGGCGGGCCGAGGGGAGGGAACGGTGAGGCTCTATCCGGCCATCGACATCCAGGGTGGCCGCTGCGTGCGGTTGCGCCGGGGCGACTTCGCCGACTCCACGGTGTTCGGCCAGGACCCGGTCGAGGTGGCGCTCTACTGGGTGGAGCAGGGGGCGAAGGCTCTGCACGTGGTCGATCTGGACGGCGCCAAGGACGGCGAGCCCCGCAACTTCCCGTTGGTGGCCGGCATCGCGGAGGCGGTGGCCGTCCCCGTGCAGTTCGGCGGGGGCGTCCGCAGCCGGGAGGTGCTTGCCCGTGTGGAGCAGAGCCCGGTGGCGCGGGTGGTGATCGGGACCAGCGCCTTGCTGGACTCGGCCTTCCTGCAGGAGGCGGTGGACCGCTGGGGTGGCCGCTTGATCGTGGCCGTGGATGCCGACCAGGGGTACGTGAAGACGCACGGCTGGCTGACCCGGAGCACCATGCGCGTGGGCGAGTTCGTGCAGCGGCTGCAGGAGGTCGGCGTCGCCGAGATCCTCTACACCGACATCTCCCGGGACGGGATGCTGCAGGGCGTGAACGTGGAGGGGATCAGGGCGTTGGCCGAGGAGAGCGAGCTGGGCATCATCGCGTCCGGCGGCGTGACCGAGTTGGACGACCTGCGCACGCTGAAGACGCTGGAGCCCCTCGGCGTGACCGGGGTCATCGTCGGGCGCGCCCTCTACGAACGCCGCTTCACTCTGCCCGAAGCCCTGGACATCCTGGGCGACTAGGGAGGAGTCGTGCACCTCAAGCGCATCATCCCCTGCCTGGACGTGGACAAGGGCCGCGTGGTCAAAGGCACCAACTTCGTCGACATCCGCGACGCCGGCGACCCGGTCGAGCTGGCCGCCCACTACGACCGCGAAGGCGCCGACGAGCTGGTCTTCCTCGACATCACCGCCTCCCACGAACGCCGCGAGACCATCGTCGAGCTGGCCCGGCGCTGTGCCGAGGAGCTCTTCATCCCGTTCACCATCGGCGGGGGCATCCGCAGCGAGGAGGACGTGCGCGCCCTCCTGAATGCCGGCGCGGACAAGGTCTCGTTGAACTCGGCCGTCCTGAACGATCCCG
The DNA here is from genome assembly GCA_963796315.1 of uncultured Actinomycetota bacterium. Lineage (GTDB taxonomy): Bacteria > Actinomycetota > Thermoleophilia > RBG-16-64-13 > RBG-16-64-13 > CAWCLH01. The sequence continues at coordinate 163,135 of CAWCLH010000011.1, read as the reverse complement.
GGCTCATCACCGTGTGCGCCCGCCGGTTCGGCAACCAGTGCATCGTGACGGCCATCGACGCCAAGCAGGTCTCGGCCGACCCGCCGCGCTGGGAGGCCTACCTCAACGGCGGCCGGGTCCCCACCGGCCGCGACGCCGTCGCCTGGGCGGCGGAGGCGGTGGAGCGAGGCTCCGGCGAGATCCTCCTGACCTCGATGGACCGCGACGGCACCAAGGACGGCTACGACCTTCCGCTCACCCGCGCCGTGGCCGAGGCGGTCGGGGTGCCGGTGATCGCCAGCGGCGGCGCGGGGAACCTGGAGCACCTGGTCGAGGCGCTTCGCGAGGGCAAGGCCGACGCGGTCCTGGCCGCCTCCATCTTCCACTACGGCGAGTACAGCATCCGGGAGGCCAAGGACTACATGGCCGCCCGGGGCATCCCCGTCCGGCTCTAGCGCTCCGTGCCGGCCGGCCCGAGACCGTAGGGTGCGCCTGCCTTCCCTGATCTTCTCGCGGCGCGCGGCCATCTTCGTGGTCTTCGCCGCGGCCTACTTCCTCTCCCAGTTCTTCCGCTCGGCCAACGCCGTGATCTCGCAGGACCTGGCCAAAGACCTTGGGTTGGCCGCGGCGCAGCTCGGCCTGATGACCAGCCTGTTCTACGCCGCGTTCGCGCTGGCTCAGCCGGGTCTGGGCGTGGCGCTGGATCGCTGGGGGGCCAGGGCGGTGACCCCGACGCTGATGGCCGTGGGGGCCGGTGGCGCGCTGCTGTTCGCGTCCGGGCACGCCTTCCCGCAGGTGGCCGCGGGCCGGGCCATGATCGGCGTGGGCATGGCGGGCGTCTACATGGGCTCGCTCAAGGTCTTCAGCCGCTGGTTCTCCGCCCGGCATTTCGCCTCGGCCTCCGGCTTCATCGTGGCCATCGGGTCGCTGGGGGCACTCAGCGCCGCCACTCCGCTGGCCCACGTCGCCGGGGCCTTCGGCTGGCGGAGCGTCTTCTGGCTGGGAGCCGGGTTGATCGGGCTCTCGGCACTGTCCGTCGCCGTGGTCACCCGCAACGCCCCGCCGGGCGTGGCTCTGCACGAGGCCGGGGCCGAGCACGGCAGCATCGTCCAGGTCTTCCGGAGCGGCACCTTTCTGCGTATCGCGGCGACCGACTTCTTCCTCGTGGGACCGTTCCTGGCGGCTCAGGGGCTCTGGGCGGGTCCCTTCCTCTTCGACGTGCTGGGACTCTCCCGGACGCAGGCGGGCGACCTGCTGCTGTTCATCTCCTTCGGGGCCTTCTGCGGCTACCCGTTCACGGGCTGGCTGGCCGAGCGCTTCGGGCTGGCCCGGGTGGTGGTGGTGGGGTTGAGCGGGTTCATCCTCTCCCAGGTCGGACTGCTGCTTGCCGGGGCCGCGGGCGCCACCTGGCTGGTGGCCGCCTGCTTCTTCATCTTCGGGCTGGGGGGTTCGGCCAATATCCTGCTGCTGGCCCATTCGCGCCTGGTCTTCCCGGCGGCCATGACCGGGCGCGCCGTCACCGGCGTCAACCTGTTCGGCATGAGCGGCGTCGCCATCCTCCAGTGGGTGATGGGGGTCATCATCGGTACGTTCGCCCGCGATGCCGCGGGGCACTATCCCCTGAGCGCGTACGTGGCCGCGTTCGGCCTGACCATCGTGGGCGGCACGGTCATGCTGGCCCTCTATGCGCCCCTGGCTCGGGAGCGGCGCGTGACGCCGGAGCGCCGTGTCCTCGAAGGTGCCGCCGAGCGCTGAGCCCGCCCGCTTTCCCGCCCCTCCGCGCGGGTATAGGGTCCTTGTGTCTTTCGCGCCGTCGTCTATCGCGCCTGCCTGGGCTGGTGCTGCAGGCCGCAGAGAGGAGGAGGGGGTGTCCGTCCAAAAGACAGTCGAGGCGTCTCGTCTCCTGATCGACGGGGACTGGGTCGAGGGTCGGGGCGAGACCATCGAGGTGGTCAATCCCTACGACGATACGGTGATCGGCGCCGTGCCGATGGCCACCCCGGAGGAGGTGGAAGCGGCCATCGCCGCGGCCAGCCGGGCCTTCTCGGTCACCGCGGCCATGCCCGCCCACGAGCGGGCCGCCATCCTCTACCGCACCGCCGACCTGGTGGCGCGAGACCGGGAGGAGATCGCGCGGACCATCGCGGCGGAAGCCGGGAAGGCCCTGAAGTTCGCCCGGGTCGAGGCCGATCGCGGAGTGCAGACGCTCCGCTTCGCCGCGGAGGAGGCCAAGCGTCTTCACGGCGAGACCGTCCCTCTGGACGCGATCCCCGGATCCGAGCGGCGCATGGGTTTCTGGTTCCGGGTCCCGCGCGGACCGGTGGCCGCCATCTCGCCGTTCAACTTCCCGCTCAATCTGCTGGCGCACAAGGTCGCCCCCGCTCTGGCCGCCGGCAACACCCTGGTGGTCAAGCCGCCGACGCCCACTCCGCTGACCGCGCTGCACTTCGGCCGGCTCTTGCTCGAAGCCGGCGTGCCGGCGGGCGCCGTGAACATCGTGACCGGAGCGGGCAGCGTGGTAGGGGACGCCCTGGTCACCGACCCCCGCATGCAGCTGGTCAGCTTCACCGGCAGCCCCGCGGTCGGCCGGGGCATCCTGGCCAGAGCCGGCCTCAAGCGGGTGATCCTGGAGCTGGGCAACAACTCCGGCGTCATCGTGGCCGAGGATGCGGACCTGGACAAGGCCTTCCCCGGGCTGCTGACCGGCAGTTTCTCCAACTCGGGGCAGGTCTGCATCTCAGTGCAGCGCATCTACGTCCATCGCTCGCGCGCTGACGAGTTCCTGTCGCGCTTCGTCAGGGAGACGGAGTCGCTGGTGGTGGGCGACCCGCTTGGACGAGCAGACCGACGTCGGCCCGATGATCGACCTGCGCGAAGCGGAACGGGCCGAGTCCTGGCTGCAGGAGGCCCTCGCCGCCGGCGCCCGGGTCCTGACCGGAGGCACCCGGGAAGGGACGCTGATGCAGCCCACCATCGTCACCGATGTCACCCCGGACATGAAGATCGTCTGTCGAGAGGTGTTCGCCCCGCTGGTCACGGTGGTGCCGTTCACGGACCTGGACGAGGCGATCGCCTCGGTCAACGACACGAGCTACGGCCTGCAGGCGGCCATCTACACCGAGAGCCTCGACACCGCCTTCCGCGCGGTGCGCGGACTGAGGGTAGGCGGCGTCATCGTCAACGACTCGTCCAACTACCGAGCCGACCACATGCCCTACGGCGGGGTGAAGCAGAGCGGTTTGGGCCGGGAAGGCCTGCGCTTCGCCATCGAGGAGATGACCGAGATGCGGATGGTGGTGTTCAACCTCTGATCCCGGTCCCCCTCTCCGTCCGGCGCGGCGCCCGGTCTTCGGACCGGGCGCCCGTCGTCTGCGGGCGGTGCGCCCGGGCGCCAGCGTCCCAACGACGTCTGTCCGAGCCAGCGTCTACAATGAAGACCGCGATCGAGAATGCATTCGGCGGAACGGGCCTGGCCGCAGGGAGGACCGATCCGTTCATGGGGGGAGGTGCGGGTGAGCAGGGGGATCGTGACCGCGAGGGCCAGGGCCGGGCGACCGGCAGACGCGCGGGGCGATGCTCGGCCCGTCCTCCCGCTCGGGTGGGTGCGCCGCGAGTCTGCGGATGGCCGGCGGTCCCCGGTCCGGCGCTTGATCGTCTGGGTGGGGGTGCTCCTCGTGGCGTTGGCCGGTACCGGCTGCTCCATCCAGGTCCGGGTGGCCACCACCGTCCATGACGATGGCCGGGCCGACGTGGCGCTGCGGATGGCCGCGGACAAGCAGATCCAGCAGTTGCTGGCGCAGCAGACGGGGCAACCGGCAGCACAGGTGTTCGACGACCTGGTCGCCGGCGCCCCGGCGGGTTGGAAGACGCAGCAGGGCACCGACCCGGACGGCACCCGGTGGGTCACGATCGGCCGCTCCTTCCCCGACCTGGCTGCGCTCGACCGGGCGGCGCAGGATCCGGCCGGTCCGGTCAGCACCCTGGGTCTACGGGACGTCTCCTTGACCCAGACGGATGGACTCTTTCGCCGCACCACCACGTTCAAGGCGGTGGCGGACCCGGCCGAGGCGCTGAGCCGATCCTCGCTGGGCGCGCAGGCGGGACAGGCCGCCGGCATGCTGGACTCTGTCCTGAGCGTGGAGAATCGCGTCACGTTGCCGGGCCGCATCGGTCAGACCAACGCGGACGAACGCGACGGCGGCACGGCCGTGTGGCGGCTGCGCCCGAGCGTGTCCACCTCCATGCAGGCGGAGAGCGTGGCCTACCAGTGGGCCAAGATCGCGGTGCTCCTGGTAGCGGCCGGCATCGCGCTACTGGGCGTCGTGCTGGGCGTCCTGGTGCTGCGGGGAGGACGCCGCCGATGAGCTTCCGCTTCCTCCACACGGCCGATTGGCACCTGGGCCGCACCCTGTATGGGGCTTCCCTGGAGGAGGACCAGGCGTGGGTCCTCGACCGACTGTTCGAGTTGGCGGCGGACGCACGCCCGGACGCGGTCGTCATCGCCGGCGACGTCTACGATCGGGCGGTGCCGTCCCGGGAAGCGGTCGCCCTGCTCGACGACGTGCTCGCCCGGCTGGTCGTCGGCCTGCGGCTTCCCGTCCTCCTGGTCGCGGGGAACCACGACAGTCCCGAGCGTCTAGGCTTCGCCTCCGGCCTGCTGGGCACGGCCGGACTGCACGTGGCCGGCTCGCTGTCCGTGGTGCCCCGCAACGTCGTCCTGGGCTCGGGAGCGGATGCCACCCGATTCTGGCTCCTTCCCTACGCCGATCCCATCACCACTCGAGCCACGCTCGGGGGAGAGGACATCCACGACCACGAGGCGGCGGTGACCGCCTGTCTGGCCGCCGCGAGCCTCGGGAGCGGGGAGCGGCACGTGCTGGTCACGCACCACTTCGTGGCCGGGGGCATCCGCAGCGAGTCCGAACGGGTGCTCAGCGTGGGGGGGAGCGGCGCGGTCCCTGGTCGGCTCTTCGAGGCCTTCGACTACGTGGCCCTGGGCCATCTGCACCGACCGCAGCCGGCCGGGGGGGTGGCCCGGTACTCCGGCTCGCCGCTCAAGTACTCCTTCGATGAGTCCGCCCACGCCAAGTCGGTCACCCTGGTGGAGCTGGACGGCAGCTCCGCCCGCGTCGAAGAGGTGCCGCTGGGTGCCCGACGCGACGTGCGCCGGTTGGAAGGCACCCTGGAGGAGTTGCTCGCCGGTGCGGCGACCGACGCCGGGCGACAGGACTATCTGGAGGCCATCCTGCTCGACCAAGGGCCGGTGCACGATGCCCTGGGCCGACTCCGAGAGCTCTATCCCAACACCCTTCGGGTGGGCCGGCCGGTGGACGTGGACCCCGAAGGGGCCCCGCCCGTGCCCGACGCCGCGCTTCGCGCCCTCCCGGACGACGAGCTCTTCGCGCACTTCTTCGCCCACGTCACCGGGGAGGCGTTCGAAGGCGAGCTGCGAGACGTGTTCGGAGAACAGCTGTGCGAGTTCGAGCGGGCGTCCCGCCAGGCGGATGCATGAGGCCGATCCGCCTCGAGCTCACCGCCTTCGGCCCGTACGCGGGCACCCAGGTCTTGGACTTCGGCCTGTTGGGCGATCGGGCGTTCTTCCTGATCCACGGACCCACGGGGTCGGGCAAGACCAGCGTGCTGGACGCGATGACGTTCGCCCTCTACGGGGACACCAGCGGGCAGGAGCGCGTGGCCGCCGATATGCGGAGCGACTTCGCGGCCGACGACCTGGTGACCGAGGTCACCTTCGATTTCAGCATCGGACCCGAGCGGTACCGCGCGTGGCGCCGCCCCAAGCAGCTGCGACCGGCCAAGCGAGGGGCGGGTACGGTGAGCGTTCCCGGTGACGCCGGCCTCTGGTGCCGAACGGGCTGCGCCACCTCGTCCGACGAGGGCCGGCTCCTGGCCAGCGGAGTACGCGACGTTGACGCGAAGGTGGAGGAACTCCTGCACTTCCGCGGGGATCAGTTCCGCCAGGTGGTCGTCCTGCCCCAGGGCCGGTTCCGCGAGGTCCTGAGCGCGAAGGTCACCGATCGGGAAGCGATCCTCAAGCAGCTGTTCCGCACCGAGCGGTACGCGGACATCGAGTCGTTCTTGAAAGCGCGGCGGCAGGACATCAAGCGGGATCTGGATCAGAACGCCCGCCGAGTCGAGGACGTGATGGCGGGCCGTGGGCGCGGCGGACCGGGAGGATCTGCGCGCCAAAGCCGGTGAAGCGGCCGAACGGGAGTCGCAGGCGCGCGCACGCTGCCTGATCGCCGAGGAAGCGCAGACCGCATGCCGCGCGGCGTTGGACGCCGGCCGAAAGGCGGATGCGGCCTTGCAGACGCTCTCCCAGGCCGAGCAGGACCTCCAGAGCGTGGTGGAGCGGGAGCCGGCCGTCGAGGAAGCGCGGGCGGTTCTGGCGGCCGCGCGGAGCGCGGCCGCCGTGAGTCCCGTCGAGGACCGCCGTCTTCGGGCAGAGGCGGACGAGGAACGGGCCGCCGCGGCCCACGAGGCGGCGCTGGTCGACGCGGAGAAGGCCGAGCAACGGCTCGAACGGGCGCAGCAGTCCCTGGAGTGCGAAGAGGCCCGCATCGCCGATCGCGAGCAGGCAGCGGAGACGCTCCGTGGGCTTCAGGCGATCGAGGCCCGCCTGGCGGGGCTCGAGGAGGCGACGGCCCAGGCGGGACGCGGCGGCCGGCGTAGTCGCCGCCGCCCGGCGGGGCACGACCAGGCCTGCGCGCTGGCCGACGCCGTGGCCGACTTGGAGCGGGCCGGCCTGACCGTGGCCGGCCTCGAACGGGAGGTGCACGCAGCGCGCCGGGCGCGTGACGATCTGCGTGAGGTCTCGCGGCTGGCCGACCGAGTGGAGGACGAGGCGGGCCTCCTCGAGGAAGCCCGCCGCGCTCTCCGACCGCCGCACAGGGGAGGCCGCGCTGGCGAAGGCCGCTCTCGAAGACCTGGAACGACGTTGGCGAGACGCCCGCGCCGCCGCCCTGGCTACCGAGTTGCGGCCGGGCCTGGCCTGCCCGGTCTGCGGCAGCACCGAGCACCCGAAGCCCGCGCCGGTTCCCCCGTCCCTGCCGGGAGACGCCGAGGTCGAGCAGGCCAAGGCGGCGACGCGGGCGGCCGATCAGGCCCAGACCCTCGCCGCCACCCGGGAGGCGGCGGCCGTGCGAGGCCTGGAGGAGGCCCGGCGCCAGCGGGACGAGGCGCGGTCCCGACTCGGAGAGGCGGCGGATCATCCGTTGGACCGGGCCGAGGCGGAGACGGCGTGCTTGGAGGCCGAGCTGATCGAGGCGAGGCGGGCGGCGGACGTCCGGTCGAAGCGCCTCCCCGCGGACGCGGTCGCCCGCAGCCCGGCCGAGTGTCAGGCCGAGGTAGAGCGGTGCCGCACGCTGGTGGAACGGTCACGAGCGGACGCCGCCGCCGCGCAGGCTCTGGTCGACGAACGAGGGCGCGACGTACCCGAGTGCTATCGGGACCGTGTCGCGCTGGCCCGAGCCGCTGACCCAGGCCGAGGACACCGTGACCGGCCTGCGGGAAGCCCTCCGGTCGGCCGGGAAGGCCGCCTCCGACGCGCGGGAAGCCGCGGCGAGCGCCCGCGCGGAGGCGGCCGCCGCGGCCCGAGGGCTCGCGCAGACCCGGCAGGAGCGGGACGCCGCCGATCTGGCTCTGCGGGAGGCCCTGGTCGAGCACGGCTTTGCCCATCGCGCAGCCTTCCTGGCCGCCCGACGGACGCCCGACGAGATCGGGGCGTCGGAGGCGATGATCATCGCCCACGAACGCCAGGCCGCTGCCGTGCGCGACCGGGTGCGCCGGGCTCGGAGGCGGCCTCCGGCGTCACCGCGCCGGATCTTTCCTCGTTGCAGCGCGACCTCGAGGAGGCCGAGGAAGTCCTCCGCCTGGCCGGGGAGACCCGGGTGGAAGCCGCGGTCCAGGCGGACCGCTTCCGAGAGGCGGTCGCCGAGCTCGAGCGGGTGGGGGCCGAGTACGAGCAGTTGTGCGCCCGTTACTCGCTGGTCGGACGTCTGGCCGATGTGGCGCTCGGCGAGAACCCGCTCAAGCTCTCGTTCCAGCGCTACGTGCTGGGCACCTTCCTCGACGAGGTGCTGTCGCAGGCGAGCTTCCGGCTGGTCCGCATGAGCAAGGGCCGGTTCCGACTGCAGCGCGCCACCCGGGCGGCCGATATGCGCCGGGCCGGAGGGCTGGATCTGGAGGTCTTCGACGAGCACACGGGCTCTCTGCGCCCGGTCAGCACGCTCTCCGGCGGAGAGGGCTTCCTTGCCGCTCTGGCCTTGGCCCTGGGCCTGGCCGAGGTGGTGCAGTCCCACAGCGGAGGAGTGCGGCTGGAGACGATCTTCATCGACGAGGGTTTCGGCTCGTTGGATCCGGAGGCGCTTGACGCGGCTATCGACACCTTGGTGCATCTCGCCCGGTCCGGGGAGAACGGGGGAGCCGGCCGGCTCGTCGGCATCGTCTCGCACGTCCCCGAGTTACGGGAACGGATCGACGCGCGCCTGGAGATCGTGCCCGGTCTGGAGGGCAGCCGGGCCCGCTTCGTCGTGTCCTGAGGCGGTCCGCGCTGACCGCATCGCCGCCGATGCCGGCGCGGTTCGCCGCAGCGTCACGGCCTGCCGGCATAGAGCTCCAGCCAGACCAGGAAGAGGTCCTCCGCCAGGCCTTCGGCGAAGGTGGCGCCCCGGGCGCCCTCCTCCAGTCCCTCTCGCCAGCGGGCCGGGATGGCCTCCCGTCCCAGATGGGCCCCGGCCATGGCGCCGGTCATCGCGGCGATGGTATCGGCGTCACCGCCCAAAGACACGGCGGTGACCAGAGCCGCCTCGAAGGACGTGCGGCAGGAGAGGAAGGCGTAGAGCGCCGCCGGGACGGAGTGGAAGGCTCGAGAGTCCTGGCCCAGGACGGCTCCGACGTCCTCGGCCTGCTCCAGGCGCTCGGCGAGGGGCGCGTCGACGGGGAGACCCGGGTGGCGCTCCAACATCAGCCGCACCTTGTCCAGGGACTCTCCGAACAGGCCCTCCTTCGACACGATGCGGGCGTTGATGGCGGCCAGGAAGAGACCCGCATCCAGACTGTCGTCGCCGTTGAGGGCCCACCGCAGCGCCAGCGCGACTCCCAGGGCCTGGACCGCCGCTCCCGCCCGACCGAGGGCGTGGCTGTGGGTGATGGCGCTGGTCTCCCGGGCGACGGCGGCGACCCGATCCAGGTCGTCGTGGTACAGGAGGCCGACCGGAGCCACGCGCATCGCGGCACCGTTGCCGAACGAGCCGTGCCCGAAGACTCCCCGGGCGGCATGGTCCCACGGCTGACCCTCGCGCAGCAGCCGAAGGGCTTCTTGCGTACCCCGGCCGTAGCCGCGCCTCGGGTCGAACCGGGTGAGGAAACGGCCCGCCAAGTCGGCTCCGTCGAACCCGCGGGAGCAGACCAGGGACTCGGCCAGGGCCAGGGTCATCTCCGTATCGTCGGTGTAGCTGCCTGCGCCCAGACGGGCGGGAAGAAGGTCGCGGACGACGCCGTGGCGCCGGGCGATGGTGACCGGGGGCATACCCTCCACCGGCATGCCCAGCGCGTCGCCCACGAACGTGCCCAGCACGGACCCGACGAATCGGCTGCGCACCATCTCCTCTCGCTGGTAACGGGCCTGGGTGTCCGGGGAGGCTTCCATCAGATCAGTGTAGCTGAGGCGCGGCCGACGTGCGGCTTATGCCCGTGCCGCCCAGGGTAGACTGGAGCAGGGTCGTGTTCCGCGACCGGCCGCGGCGTGTCTCAGCGCGCCGTCTTTATGTCCGTTCCCGTCGACGAAAGGGGTCGGGGTGCAACTGCAGCGCGTGACCGAGGAAGCCATCGCCGACCTGCGGGCGGAGAAGTTGCGGACGCTGCACGTCCCGCTTCTCCCCAGCTTCCACCTCCACCTGGCCACGCACGCCGATGCGTACGCCGTGGTCGACGGCAAGGCGACGGTCGGGTACGCGCTGCTGCTGTTCGACCGGCACGAAGGACACGACCACGTCACCCTGATCGAAGGCTACCTGACGGCGCCGTACCGCGACCGCTACGAAGACATGGTCAGTCTGGTGCAGGAGGAGGTCGAGCCCCGCGCCTACCTGGCACGCAGCGACGACTGTACCTTCGAGACCGCTCTGATCGCGCACGGTTTCACCATGGAGGTCAGCCTGGCGGTCATGGTGGCTCGGGCGGCGCTGCCGCCGGCCTCGGCGGACGGGTTGAGCCTTGTCCCGATGGACTACCCGCACCTGCGCATCGCCCAGGCGCTGTTCGCGCACGTGCGGACGCCGGACCAAGCGCCCAGTGTCGCGGAGCTGGAACGCGAGTTGGACGACGACCGGATCTGGGTGCTGACCCACAATGGCCAACCGGTGGGGTTGGTGGTGCAGGAGGAAGCCCGGGCAGAGCAGTACTGCCTGCTCGACATCATCGCGCCCCACGTGCCCGACGGCCAGCAGGTCTGGGCGCTCCTCGAGACCGGCAAGCGCCTGGAGCTGGACGGTAAGGTCTCGGCGGCCGTCATCGATCCGCGCGACCCCCGAAAGATCGAGGTCTTTCGCCAAGCCGGGTTCTACACCGCCGCCAACTACCTCATCTTCTACGACCCGGAGGCCGGACGGCTGCAGGTGCCGATGATCTCCCGCGAGGAGCTCTGGGACCTCGTCGAGTCCGGTGAGGACTTCCACTTGGTCGACGTCATGGGGGAGGACCACTGGCGCCGGGGCCATCTGCCCGGGGCCGAGTGGGCGGATTTTCGCGGGCTCACCCGGCAGGCCCGCGAGCGCTACGAGCCGGACGAGCGGATCGTGGTCTACTGCAACGACTACACCTGAGAGGCCAGCACGATCGCGGCAGATAAGCTGCGACAGCTGGGGTACACCAACGTGCAAGACTACGCCGGGGGCATCGACGACTGGACGGACGCCGGGCTCCCCATCGAGGAAGGGTGACACCGTGGGCGTGTTCGAACGGATCATGGGGGGCCAGCCGGCGGCGGCGAAGCGACCCAAGGAAGTGGTGCTGTACCACAGTCCCACCTGTCTCGACTGTCACGCCGCCCGGGCGTTCTTCTCGGAGCACGGTATCGCGGTGATCGAGCACGACGTGAGCGACGCGGCCGTTCGCGAGCGCATGACTCGAGAGCTCGGCCGGGTGGCGACGCCGGCCATCGTGATCGGCAAGCGGGTGTTCTGGGGTTTCGAGGACAACCGGGAGGACATCGCCGACCTGCTCGGCATCGAGCGCGACCCGCTGGCTCGGTAGGCGACATGGGTTCGCTCGTGGATCGGCGAGAGGTGCAGAAGCTGCTCGTGCTGGCGGGGGCCTTGCGGGCGGGCCTGGTCGACGCCCTGGCCGACGGCGGTCCCCAGACGGCCGAAGAGGTGGCCGCTCGAGCACGGAGCGACCGGCGCGCCACCCACATCGTCCTGGACGCCCTCGCCGACCTGGGCATTCTGACGGTCGACGACGGACGCTTCCGCCTCACGGACGAGGCCCGACGCCATCTGGTCGAGCCCGGCCCGGACCTGGAGCGGGCCTCTCTTCTCCACCAAACGAGCATCGTCCGGGGCTGGCTGGACCTGCCTTCCATCATCCAGACGGGCCGTCCCCCCCGGGCGCTGGGAGGGGGGACGCGCGATCTGCGGTCCTTCGTGCGGACCATGGCCGAAGGCGACCCGGGCATCCTGGAGGAGATCGTGGACCGGTGCCTGGCCTACGCCGGCGATCATCCGGTGCGCGCCATGGTCGACGCAGGCGGAGCGGTGGGCCATGTCGCGCTCACCTTCGCGCACCGGGGTGTCGCCGCCACCCTCTGCGACCGCCCCGAGGTGCTCGAGGAGGCCGAGCGGTACCTCGCGGAGAGGGGGAACGCCGGCGCCGTCGACCTGACGGCCTGCGACTTTCGGGACTCTCTGCCCGACGGGCCCTTCGACCTGGCCTACCTGGGCAACGTCTTCCATATCTATGGTCCGGCCACAAACTTATCGGTCTCGCGGTTGGTCTTTGGTAAGCTGGCACCCGGCGGTGTCATCGCCATTCGCGACTTGGTCTACGAACGCACCCCCCGGTCTGCCCTGTTCGCCGTGAACATGCTGCAGGCCACCGAGGAAGGCGGCGTCTGGACCGAGGAGCAGTATCGCGGTTGGCTCGCCGAGGCAGGTTTCACCGAGGTCACCGTGATCGACCTCGAACGGGCCCAGAACCAACTGGTGCTGGGCAGGCGTCCCCGATGAACCCGGGGCAGTGAGTCGAGAGTCAGCAGAAAGGATCGAAGATGGCGGAGATGACCGGCACCGACACCAACAGCAACCTGAAAGCCGCGTTCGCGGGCGAATCTCAGGCGAACCGCAGCTACCTGGCCTATGCCGAGGCCGCTGAGGAAGAGGGCTACCCGTTGGTGGCCAAGCGCTTCCGGGTCGCGGCGGCCTCCGAGACCGTCCATGCCCTCAACCACTTCAAGACCATGGGCAAGGTCGGCAGCACGGCCGAGAACCTGCAGGACGCCATCGGTGGCGAGAACTACGAGCACACCACCATGTACCCGGATTTCATGGCGATCGCCGAGGACGAGGGCAACGAGGACGCCCGCTGGACCTTCAACGCCGCCAACACCGCCGAGCAGTTCCACGAGAAGATGTTCACCGAGGCGCTCGACAACATGGACAGTCTGCCGGACAAGACGTTCTTCGTCTGCCAGGTATGCGGGATGACCTACGAGGACGAAGCCCCCGACAAGTGCGTGGTGTGCGCCGCTCCCAAGTCGCGGATCCCCGAGTTCGTCGACTGATCCGGGGTCGTAGCCTCTTCTTTTCTGCTCTCGTTGGGTCTCCCGAACCGCCCGGCTCGGTGGTAGTATGCTTATGACTTCATTGTCTGAAGCAGCTCCGGCTTCGACCGGTGCGCCGGCGAGCCGGCTTCTCGGTAAGGGGGGGTGTCATGCCCGACGACTCGTCCCAATCTAGAGCGACCGAGCCGAATCACGAGCCGCCGCGCGCCCGCTACGTCGACCACGACGTCCTGGGCCTGGCGGTCGAGCGGGAAGTCCCCGACGGTGTCTTCTCCCGGTTGGGGAGCCAGCACGCCATGACCTCTCCCACTCGGACCGGCCGGCGCGAGGGCGGTCTCGACGAGGGTGAGGACCCGGTCTCCGGCCCCGGGGAGGAGACGAGGTCCTGACTCAGTCGGCTTCCGGTTGACGAGGGCCTCGGCGCGCGCCGAGGCCCTCGCTCCTCGTCCCCGGGGGCACCTCTTGCTAGGATGACTGGGCACTTGTCGATTCAGTCAGGCCCGCGATTGGTGGCCCAGGAGGGGTGGACAATGGAGAAGTACCAGCTCAAGGACGACGTCTGGTGGGTCGGGGCGATCGACTGGGACGTCCGGGACTTCCACGGCTACGAGACCTCGCGGGGTACCAGCTACAACTCCTACCTGATCATGGACGACATGTTGACCCTGGTCGACGGGGTCAGGCGCGGGTTCGGTCCGGAGATGCTACGGCGGGTGAGGAGTTGTTGCGCGCTCGAGGACATCAAGTACCTGGTGGTCAACCACATCGAGATGGACCACTCGGGCGACATCCCCTGGTTGGTCCGGCAGATGCCTCAGCTGAAGATCTTCACCTCGAAGCGGGCGAAGGAAGGTCTGCTGGAGCACTACGCGGGTGAAGGCGTGACCGACTGGGACATCACCGTCGTCGGCAGCGGAGACGAGCTCTCGCTGGGCCGGAACACCCTCAGCTTCCTGGAAGCGCCCATGGTGCACTGGCCCGACAGCATGTTCACCTACCTCAAGGAATCGAAGGTCCTGCTTCCCAACGACGCCTTCGGCCAGCACCTGGCCACCTCCCGGCGCTTCGCCGACGAGAACGACATGGACATCGTCATGGACGAGGCCGCCAAGTACTACGCCAACATCCTGATGCCCTTCGGCGGCCCCATCGCGAAGACCATCCAGAAGGTGGTGGACCTGGGGCTGGAGATGGACGTCATCGGTCCCAGCCACGGCGTGATCTGGCGGGGGGCGGAGGACATCCAGCGGATCATCCAGGCCTACCTCGGCTGGACCGCGTTCGAGGCCGAGCCCCGGGTCGCCTTGATCTACGACACCATGTGGCACTCCACCGAGAAGATGACCCGCGCCATCGAGGACGGCATCAGTCAGGAAGGGGTGGAATGCTGCGTCTTCCGGCTCAGCCGGAGTCCCCAGGCGGAGGTCGCTCGGGCGGTGCTGACCAGCCGGGCGTTCGTCGTGGGCTCGCCCACTCTGAACCAGACCATGTTCCCCACGGTCGGCGGCTTCCTGACCTATCTCAAGGGCCTGAAGCCCAAGCAGCGGGTCAGCGGCGCCTACGGCTCCTACGGGTGGAGCGGGGGAGCGGTCAAGCAGGCCGACGCTGAGTTGCGGGCGCTGAACCTGGACATGCTGGACCCGCTGGAGATCAAGTACGTGCCCAGCGACGCGGACCTGGACCAGTGCGTGGAGTACGGGCGCGAGATCGCGCGGAGGGTCAAGGCCTGGGGGAGCTGAGCTGGGCGGAGGGCCCGCGCTCGGACCACGCAGGGGCCCGGTCGCGCCCTGCGTGGTCGCCGGTCCGGTCGAAGGGCTTAGCGCTCCTCCCGCAGCAGCCCGGGCCGCTTGATGGCCGCGAAGTTCTTCGGCGGGCGGATGGTCCGGAAGTGGTCGAGCTGTCCCAGAGACTCCAGCCGCTGGTAGATCAGCGTCCAGACGCAGGGCTTGTCGCTGTCGACCTCGCAGGCGCCGTGATTGGTCCCGCCGCAGGGTCCGTTCAGCAGGCCCTTGGCGCACCGGGTGACCGGACAGATGCCCCCGGTCCACTCCAGGATGCATTCGCCGCAGGTGCTGCACTTCTCCTCGAAGTGCATGTGCTTCTGCGCGTTGCCCAAGAAGAGGCTGTCGTTGGTGGGCAGCACCGGCAGGTCGGTGGCCTCCACGCAGGATTGCACCCCGGCGCCGCAGCTGAGGACGAGCACGGCATCCGCGCGCCCCACCTGCTCCTTGTGCTTGCGGAAGTGGCGCTTGACGTCCAGTTCGTGGCAGGGCGCGTAGACCACGGTGGAACCGGCGGTCTTGTGGCCCTCCTCCTCGAGCATGCGGGCGAGCTCCTCCACCTCCCACTCGCCGCCGGTCTGGCACTGCGTGGAACACTGGCCGCAGCCGACGTAGAACAGGTGCTTGTAGGGGGCGGTCGCCTCGATGAGCTCCTCGAGGGGCTTCTGACGCGTGATGATCATGCTCTCTCCTCTCCGCCACCGCAGTGGCCGAGGTCAGCGGTCGATGGGGGTGCGCCGGCGTCCCGCCGGCCGGGGGACGGGTCCGCGCCGGAACCGGCGGTGACGAAGGTCAAGCGACAGCGGTCGTCCTCCGGGCAGCGCCGCTGGGCATCTCTCAGCGTGTAGGCTTCGTCCGGGGTCGAAAGGAGCCCGGCGACGATGGCTCGATCCAGCGTACAGACCAGGTTCGGTCGCTGCGGGGTCACCTCGCGAAAGACGCAGTCGCGCAGCTCGACGTGGAGCGCCTCCTCGTCGACGAACGCGGTACAACGGGCGCCCGCCCGCACCAGCGGTTCCAGCCGGTCCTGCGGCGAATGTCCGTGCCCGCTGACCGCCAGGCTCTGGCCGTAGGCGAACCCCATCTGGCCGACCAGCAGATCAGCCGCGGGCCCGAACTGTTCCAGTGTGCCCAGAAGCAAGGAGGCCAGGAGTTCGTACTGACGCATGGGTACCTGCAGTTGCAGTCGGCGCTCGCTGCGCGAGTAGACCTTGGGTGGCCGGCCCCCTTCGCCGGGTGCGCGCCTGAAGTGCGCGGCCAGCCACCCGTGTTCCACCAGCCGTTCCAGATGGGCCCGGGCCACCGTCCGGTGGATGCCGAACCGTCGACCCACCTCGGTCGCGGTCTGGGCCGCGGGAGAGTCGCACAGGTAGAGGAAGATCGCCCGGCGGGTCGGGTCCCCCAGCGCTTCGGCGACGAGATCGAG
Organism: uncultured Actinomycetota bacterium; assembly: GCA_963796315.1. Lineage (GTDB taxonomy): Bacteria > Actinomycetota > Thermoleophilia > RBG-16-64-13 > RBG-16-64-13 > CAWCLH01. The sequence continues at coordinate 147,153 of CAWCLH010000011.1, read as the reverse complement.
AGGGCTGGGCGGCGGGGGGAGGTCGGGCACCGTCATGCTGGGAGTGTAGCCGATGCGACGGGAAGGGCGCAAGGGTTTTGTGCGTCGTGGCAGACAGAACGTGCTCGGGACGCCCGAGGGCGACGGGGAGGCGCGGTTCCGCGGGCTCACCGGCTGCTGGTACAATGGGTGCCTGCCTGCGGGTACCCCGGGCGGCCCATCCGAGCCGCCCGATGCATTGTGAATGCAGTCACGGAAGGAGAACCGGTATGGGGCGGTACGTCATCGTCGGTAACGGCGTCACGGGCACCCGGGCGGCCGAGGTGCTGCGTCGCCGGGACCCCGAAGGCTCGATCACGCTGCTGACCGACGAGCCCTATCCGTTCTACCGGCGGCCGCAGTTGGCGGACTTCGCCGCCGGCCAGGCGGGCGAGGCCCGCCTGTGGGCCAAGAGGCCCTCCTTCTACGAGGAGCAGCGTCTGGACCTGCGTCTGGGGACGCCGGTGGCTGCGGTCGACGCCGCCGCCCACGAGGTCGTGCTGGGCGACGGGTCGCGGCTGGGCTACGACCGCCTGCTGGTGGCGACCGGCCGGCGGGCCGGCGGCCCGGCCGGCGACGGCAGCCGCGGGGCCAACACCTTCAAGACCCTGGACGAGGCCAAGGCCATCCGCGAGGCGGACGGCGCCGGCAAGCGCGGCGCGGTCTTCGGCGACGGGCTCTTGGGGCTCGAGATGGTCCGAGCGCTGACCGGCGCCGGGTTCAGCACCACCTACCTGGTGCCGGGAGAGCGCCTCTGGCCTGAGGTGCTCGATGCCGAAGCGGCCGACATCGCCGCCGCCCGGGTGAGGGCGGCCGGCGCGGAGATCCGCTACAAGGCTTCGGTGACCGGGGTCGACCAAGCGGGCACCAGCCCCGCGGGGCTGGTGCTCTCCGGCGGCGAGCGGGTCGCCGCCGACCTGGTGGGCATCTGCACCGGCTACGAGCCCTCGGTCGGTTTCCTGCCCGACGGGGGCAAGGACGCCCGCTCCACCGGCACGTACGCCACCCCCTGGGACGACATCTACATCGCGGGCGACGTCCTGGTGTCCCCGGACCGACCCTACTTCAACTGGCTGCGCTCCTGGCGCCAGGGTTCGGCGGCGGGCACGGCCATGGTGGAGGGGACGCCGGGTGCCATCGACGAGGTGGACACCCTGAACATGCAGGTGCTGGGGCTGAGCCTGGTCGCGATCGGCAAGACCGTCACCGCCTACCGCTCGGGCTACACGCACATGAGCGGCGACTATCCCTATGGCGAGTTCTACAAGAAGCTCGTCTTCGACCCGGAGGGCATCCTGGTGGGCGCGCTGCTCGTGGGGGGCGTGGCCGAGGCGGGCGCGCTCGAGGAGGCCATCCGGGCCCGGACGCCCAAGGCCGAGCTGGAACCGTCGCTGCTCCATCAGATGTTCGACCGGACCTATCGGACGTCCTATCTGGGCGTGCAGTGCCCGGTCTGCCGGCACGAGTTCCAGCTGAGCCGGGGGGCGCAGGAGGGCGATCTGGTGACCTGCCCCATCTGCGGCATGGAGCTCACCCTGCACCAAGGTCCGCAGGGCTTCGTCGCCCGCGGAGCCCGCTAGCCGGCCGTGACCGTCACGGTCCTGGGCATCGCCGGCAGCCCCCGGCGCAAGGGCAACACCGAGACCTTGCTGGACTGGGCCCTCGCCGCCGCCGAGGCGCAGGGGGCCCAGGTGACCAAGGTCCGGCTGCGGGAGCTGGACATCAGCGGCTGCATCGCCTGCGACGGATGCTTCGACGACGGCCAATGCATCGTGGAGGACGGGATGGAGGAGCTCTACCCGCACCTCCGCGACGCCGACAGCATCCTGCTCGCCTCGCCCATCTTCTCCATGGGTATGAACGCTCAGGCCAAGGCGATGGTGGACCGCTGCCAGCCCTTCTGGGCCATCAAGTACGTGCTGCGGCAGCCGGTGGTCCCGCCCGGCCGCGCCGGAGCGCCGCGGCGCCTTCCTCTCCTGCTCGGGCACCACCTACGACGACGTCTTCGCCGGCGCCCGCCAGGTGGCCCGCTACTTCTGGCACGTCCTCGAGGTCAAGCCGCAGGGGGAACTGCTCTGCCCCGGGGTGGACCAGAAGGGCGAGATCCTGGAGTACCCCGGGGCCAAGGACGTGGCGGAGGAGCTGGGCCGCCGGCTGGCCGAACCCCGGTAGGGCGGTCGACCGGGCCACCGCCGCCTGGCCTGGAGGGTGCCGCTCAGCCCATGACGCCGGCCGCCTGGTCGCGCAGGTCCTCGGCCGTCGTGACCGGTTCCAGGCACCGATCGCCCACGCAGACGTACGCCTGCGCGCCCGATCCGTCGCCGGAGAGGCCGGTGGACGCGAGCAGGTCGTCGTCGCTCGCCGGGTCCAGCACGTCGACGATCAGGTGGAGGCGCGGCACCCGAACGGCCTCTTCCAGCAGCGCGACGCTGTCCTCGGCTCCTCGGCGACCCACCACCGTGATGTGGACCGGCTCGCGCAGCACGACGATGGCGCCGCGTGCCACCTCGGCGCCGAAGTCGCCGAGCGAGTCCAACTCGTTGCTGAGGACGCCCAGCATCTGCCGGGCCGTCTCCATTCGTCGGTCCGCCCGCGTGATCCGTCCGAGGGTCGCGAGGACGGCGGCCAGACGCGCGTTCTCCGCGGCCGGCTGATCCGGGTAGCGCAGCCGCCCGAAGCGGTCGCCCTCCGCCGCGGTGGAGCCGGCGGTCCGCACGCCCAGGTCGGAGACCAACAGGTGCCCGGGCAGCTGGAAGTAGTCGCGGACGGCGTCGGCCAGCCCGACGGTCTCATCCAGCCAGCGCCGGTCCCCGGTCGCCTGAGCGAGGTCCAGGAAGGCCTCCAGCAACCCCACCTGATCGCCCAGCAGGGAGTCGAGCTGCTCGCCGGTGCGCGAGTGGCTGAACAGGGAACGCGTCGTGCGGTAGCGGAGCAGGGTCTCGCCCAGCCGGACGGCCTGCTCGAGGTAGCGCTGCTCGCCCCCGGCCGTCGCCAGCGCGACCAGGCCGCGTACCACGCGGGCGTTCCAGTCCGCGTAGGTGTTCGGGTCGACGTACGGGGCGGGGCGGGCGCCTCGCTCGTCTGCCGTCGCCAGCCGGTAGTACTCCTCGTCCGCGTCCTGACTGCCGCCGTACGCCTCCGGCTCGGGCTGCCATAGACGCCGGTCGAGGTAGCTCTGGCCGGCCTGCGCCGTGTCCAGGAAGTCCGGCCGGTCCAGGAGCACGGCCGCCCGCGCGTAGATGCGGACCAGGGAGGCGTTGTCCTCGAGCATCTTCTCGTAGTGGGGGACGCTCCAGTCACGCCGCGTCGCGTAGCGGAAGAACCCTCCTTCCACCGGGTCCCAGAGCTCCCCCTCGCGCATGCCATCCAGGGTCCGCGTCAGGATCTCGCGGGGCGCGTCCTGCCCGGGCCGGGTGTCCGCCTGCAGCAGCAGCGCGTCCAGGGAGTCCGTGCGGGGGAACTTCATGCCTTCGCCGAAGCCGCCGAACTCCTGGTCGAAGGCGGCGTAGACCGGCGCCAAGGCGCGGGCCACGACGGACTCGGAGAGGTCCGCGGGAGCCGGCTCCGCCTGAGCCTCCTCCAACCGCCTCCGGCTCTCGTCCACCTCCTTGCGGATGTCGTCTCGCCGGGTGTCCCAGACCTCCTGGACCCGTTCCAACAGCTGCCGGAACTGATGAGGGGGCACGTACGTGGCCCCGGTGATGATGTCGCCCTCCGGCGTCAGGAACGCGACCGAAGGCCAGCCGCCCATGTTGTACCGGCGGTTGATGTCCGGCCGCTGGTCGTTGTCGACCCGCACCGGCACGTACGAGCGGTTCAGCCCCTGGATGACCTCGTCGTCGGAGAAGGTGGTCTCGTCCATCACGTGGCACCAGTGGCACCAGATGGCGGAGATCGAGAGCAGGATCGGCCGTTCCTCTGTGCGCGCCTCGACGAACGCGGCCTCTCCCCACGGACGCCACTCGATCTGGTCGGCCTTGTTCGGCCGGGGCGAGAACCGGAACCCTTCCATCGCGAGCCTCCCCACATCGTCGCCGGGATGCGAGGTCGCTCCTTCCGGCGAGTTCGTTGTCGGGAGTATGCCCAGGGAAGGCCCGGTCGACTCCGCCGGCGGCTCCTCCTACCGGCCGACGACTCCGGCCGGCCGCCCCGCGCCCGCCGTCGCGCCCTGGCCTGGGCTCAGCGCCCGCGGGGGCAGACGGCGACGCAGACCCCGCACACGGCCGCGCCGCTCGTCTCCGTCGCAGGCCTGGAGGTAGGCGCCACAGGCGGCCGCCGCCATGCGTGCCTCGCGCGGCTCGGCCTCGTCGAAGGCGCGGCCGGTGAAGGCCGCCGCCGGGCAGGCGTCGGCGCAGGCCCGACAACGGCCGCATCCCCGCACGCGGTCGGAGGAGGCGGTGGGCAGGGTGGGGACGAGCGGGGCGGTGGTCAGCACCGTGGCCAGGCGGACCCGGGGTCCGGCCTGCGGGGTGATCAGGAGGCAGCTGCGTCCGATCCAGCCCAGACCGGCTCGATGGGCCACGAGCTTGTGGGACAGGTGGCCCGTCAGTCGGACGCGGTCCAGCGTGAGAGACGCCGGGAGAGGGACCGCATCGTACCCGGCCTCCTGGAGCGCGCGCGCCACGGACAGCGCGGCTCGGTCGAGCTGACCGTTGATGGACTGGTAGACGTGGAACTCGTAGGCCCGGGCCACGCCGGGCTCTCCCCGACGCTCCGGGAGCTCGTCCACGAGTGCATCCTGGAGGCGGGCCATGAGGGAGACTCCCCGGGGAAAGCGGGCCAGCCACTCGCCGCCCTGCCTCACCACCTGCCGTTGGGCCTCGGGGGCGGTGAGGTCCGCCACTCCCAGGCCGGCAAGTCCCTCCGCCTCAGCCAGGTCGCGCAGGCGTTGGAGGAGTCCGGCGGCGCCGTTCACCGGAACCCCTGCCACATGCGGGAGGCGGTGGGGCCTTCCTGGCCTTGGTACTTGCTGCCGCACCCGTCGCTGCCATAGGGATGTCGGGCCGGGGAGGAGAGGCGGGCGAAGGAGAGCTGGCCGATCGCCATGCCCGGGTAGATCTGGATGGGCAGGTTGGCCACGTTGGAGAGCTCCAGGGTGATCCGGCCGGAGAAGCCGGGGTCGATCCAGCCGGCGGTCGCGTGGCAGAGGAGGCCCAGGCGGCCCAGCGAGCTCTTCCCCTCCAGACGGGCGACGTGGGCCGCGCCCAGGCTGACCCGCTCCACGGTGGAGCCCAGGACGAACTCGCCGGGGTGCAGGATGAAGGCGCCATCGGCGGCGACCTCGACCAGCTCGGTCAGGCCCTCCTGGCACTCGCGGGGGTCGATGGACAGGTAACGGTGGTTGGTGAAGGTCAGGAACTCGGGCGCCACCCGGATATCCACGCTCGCTGGCTGGACCAAGGCGGGATCGAACGGCTCGAGCCCGATCTCGCCGCGCTCGATGGCATCCAGGATGTCGATGTCGGAGAGGATCATGGGCGGCCATTCTATCTCCCGCGCCCGCCCGAGGGGGTAGGCGCCGTGACGTCCGCTCCGGCTGCTATGCTGAGGTCTGGCTCTGTCGGCAGAGGCATCGGAAGGAGCGGGCGTGGCTGAGAACGTCAAGGTGTGTCCGAATTGTGGCAAGCCGCTGGACGATCGGGTGGAGGAAGAGACGCGCACCGGCACCGGTGGGAGTCGCTCCACCGGACAGTGCGATACGTATCGGGTCTGGTCGTGCCGGAATCCCGACTGCGTCATGTTCAAGACCGACCTCTACAAGGAGAACTACGTCGTCGAGTAGGTTCGGCTTTGCGCGCGCGGTCGCGAGGCGCCGGCCGGATCGTGTCCCGTAGAGGAGACAAGGAGCGGAGATGACCATCCACTACTGCGAGCACTGCGAGGAGCACGAGGCGGAGGTCAGCCTGACCACAAAGGGCGGCCACGTGCACTACCTCTGCACCAGCCCCGAATGCATGATGTCGGCCGGGGTCTGCCCCAGCTGCGGCATCGACCTCGAGGTCAACGTGAAGGACACGGGCGAGAAGCTGTACTCGTGCCCCAGCTGCAGCTTCGAGCAGACGTACGAGGAACTCGGTCAGGCATAGCGCGGGGTACCGGGTGCTCGAGCTCCAGGGAGTCAGCAAGACCTTCGGACAGACGGTCGCCGTCGACGACCTGACCCTCCGCATCCCCGAAGGACAGATCTTCGGTTTCCTGGGCCCCAACGGGGCCGGTAAGACGACCACTATGCGCCTGGTGCTGGACATCATCCGTCCGGACCGGGGCACCATCAGGTGGCGCGGGGCCCCCATCGACGAGCAGGCGCGGCGCCGCTTCGGCTACCTCCCGGAGGAACGCGGCCTCTACCAGAAGATGAGGGTGGGCGACCAGCTGCTGTTCTTCGCGCGGCTCTTCGGCATGGAGCGGCGGGAGGCCGACCGGCAGATCGGCCACTGGCTCGAGGTTTTCGGCATCGCCGACCGCCGGCGCAGCCGGCTGGAAGAGCTGAGCAAGGGCAACCAGCAGAAGGTGCAGGTACTCGCCTCCATCATCCACGAGCCCGACCTGGCCCTGCTGGATGAACCTTTCACCGGGCTGGACCCCCTCAACGTCGAGCTCTTGACCGACGCGCTGCTCGCTCTGAAGGCCAAGGGGAAGACGCTGGTGTACTCGAGCCACCAGATGTCTCAGGTGGAGGATCTCTGCGAGGAGATCGCCATCATCCACCGGGGACGCCTGGTCCTCACCGGTGGGCTGCAGGACATCCGTGACCGGGCCGTGCGGCGCGTGATCCAGGTGAGGACCACGTCCGGTCGGCTGGACCTGGACGGGCTGCCCGTCCGGGAGCTCCCGTCCAGCCGGGACTACCGGCGTCTGGCGTTGGGCGAAGAGGCCGATGCGCAGGCGGTCCTCCGGATGCTGGTCGCCCGCGAGAGCGTGGAGTTCTTCGCCCTGGAGAGGCCCACGCTGCAGGAGATCTTCATGGATGTCACCGGCGACGCGCCCCTCGCCTCCCGCCGCCGCGACCGGCTGATGGGCGTCGTCTGGCTGATCGCGCGCCGTGACTTCCTGGCCCGGATCCGGGGCAAGGGGTACCTCTTCGCCACCGCGATCGGTCTGGTCGGTATCCTGGCTCTCAACTTCGCGCCCGCCATCGGCCAGTGGATGACCGAGGGTCGGGCGCTCCGGCTGGCCGTCGTCGACCCCGGGGGGAAGGTCTCGCCTCGGTTGGCGGCCCAGCTTCCGGACAAGCTCGCCAGCGGGAAGCGCCAGTTCTCTCTGGTGACGGTCGATCCCGCCCAGCGCAGCGGGCTGGACCGTCAGGTGAAGGCGGGGGAGTTGGACGGCTACCTGGTCATCCCTGCCGACGCGGCCCAGGGCGGTCGGACCCCCATCACGCTCGTCTCCCAGGCCCCTTTGCGGGTGACCGAGACCGCCCGGTTGCAGGCGGCTCTGTCCTCCGCCCTCGTCAGTCTGCGTCTGCAGAACGTCGGCGTCTCGCCCGCAAGAGGAGGCGCGGCTCTTTGCGGCGCCTCGCCTGGAGACCAAGGCACTGGGAGCGAATCCAAACGGAGGATCGGCGGGCGAGTCCTGGGTGCTGACCTACATCCTGGTCATCCTGCTCTACGTGACCGTGTTGATGTACGGCAGCTACATCGCCATGGGTGTGATCGAGGAAAAGAGCACGCGGGTGGTCGAGATCCTGATCTCGTCGGTGCGCCCGTTCCAGCTCATGCTGGGCAAGGTCTTGGGCACGGGCCTGGCCGCGCTCCTGCAGTATGGCGTCTGGCTGGTGGCGGGGTTCGGGCTCTTGGCCGCCAAGGGCGTGCTGGGCAGCTTCACCGTGGGCCCGGTCAAGCTGACCTTCGCCGCCGTCGACCCCTGGATCCTAGTGGGCTTCCTGGTCTTCTTCATCGTGGGGTTCTTCTCCTACGCGGGCCTGTTCGCGGCCGGGGGGTCGCTGGTCAGCCGTGCGGAGGACGCCCAGCAGGTGACCACGCCCCTGTCACTCTTCGTCGTCCTGGTCTTCTTCGCGGGCATGTACGCGCTCAACAATCCCGACGCGCCTCTCAGTGTCATTCTGAGCCTGACGCCGCTGGCCAGCCCTATCGTCATGTTCGTCCGTCTGACCATCGCCCAGCCACCCGCCTGGCAAGTGGCGTTGTCGCTGGTGCTGAGCGTCGCCGCCATCCTGCTGCTGGTCTCCCTGGCCGCCCGGGTCTTCCGGGCGGGCGTGCTGCTCTACGGCGGACGGCCGGGCCTTCGCACCGTGCTCCGTTCCCTGCGCTGACGGCGACATATCCGGCGCCTTCCCGGGTAGAGGGGAGGTGGCGGGCAGCGGACCGCGGACCGCGACGCCGCCCGGCGCGTGCAGAGGTCGATGAGAGGAGGAACGATGGCGGTGAAGCGGCTGTACCGTTCGCGTACGGACAAGAAGATCGCCGGCGTGGCCGGCGGCCTGGCGGAGTACTTCAACGTCGACGCGACGTTGGTGCGGGTGATCTTGGTGCTGCTGGCGATCTTCGGCGGCGGGAGCCTGCTGGCCTACCTGCTGATGTGGATCATCGTGCCGCTGGAGCCAGAGGTTGGAGCACCTCCACGTGCATGAGTCCCTTGCCCAGCGTGCCTGGTTCCGCCAGGTAGACCTCGCGGGGCGGGCCTTCGGCGGTGAGACCCTGCTCGTTCAGCCACGAGGCGAGACGGGCGTAGGCGACGGCTGAGTCCGCCGCCGGTCCATGGTACTCGAGCACCGCGAGACGGGCGGGGGGAAGTCCTGGATGGCCACCGCGTCGCCCGGTTCCAGCCCCACCGCTTGGACGACGTCGCTCAGCCGGGAGGCGGTGTCTGGGCGGGTGTCGGGAGCGAGCGGGCAGCAGAGGCTGAAACGCGTCTCGTCGGCGGGCACCTGATCGGGGTCGTCGTAGAAGACGCCGAAGGACGGGCCGGCCGGTGTCACGCCCAGCTCACCCTGCAGCATCCGTAGCCGGCGGAAGGGGCCGGACAACTTCCAGTAGGGTCCGCGCCTGGTCAGGCACAGGGCGGTGAAAGGCGGCGACTCCCGGAGGATCGGCTCGGCGAGGCCGGGCGACGGGGGGGTGGGCATGTCGGGGGACGGGTTCATCGCGCCACCTCCACTCGAAAGCCGTACGGGAGCTCGAGGTCGTAGTCCGCCAGCAGCGCGGCATCGCCCAGGATCCGCTCGATGGGCCCGTCCGCCATCACCTGGCCGTCTGCAAGGATGACCGCCCGCTCGCACATCTCCGAGGCGTAGGGCAGGTCGTGGGTGACGATGATCTTCGTCACCGGCAGCGAGCGGAGGATGCCCACCAGTTGCCGGCGGGCGCGTGGGTCCAGGTTAGAGGACGGCTCGTCCAGGACGAGCACGTCTGGGCGCATGGACAGCACGGTCGCCGTGGCCACCCGCTTCTTCTGACCGAAGGACAGGTGATGGGCGGCCCGATCGCCGAAGGCCTCCATGCCCACCGCGCGCAGGGCGTCGTGCGTGCGCCGAGCGATCTCCTCCGAGGGCAGTCCCAGGTTGGCGGGACCGAAGCCGACGTCCTGGGCCACCGTGGTCAGGAAGAGCTGATCCTCCGGATCTTGGAAGACCACGCCGACCCGCCGCCGGATCTCCCGGACGGTGTCGTCCTCGATGGGCAGGCCGAAGATCTCGATGCGCCCTTGGCCTCGCAGGATGCCGTTCAGCTGGAGCAGCAGCGTCGACTTGCCTGCCCCGTTCGGGCCGATGATCGCGACCGACTCCCCCTCCCGTATGACCAGATCGACGCCACGCAGAGCCTCGGTCCCGTCGGGATAGCTGAAACCCAGCTGCTCGATGGCCACCGCCACCCGGCGGGGGTCGGGACCGCCTCCATTCGCGCCGCTCACGACAGCCCCACCGCCACGCGCACCCCGCCAAGCACCAGGACCATGACAGCCAGAAAGACCGCGTCGGCGGCTCGGAAGCCCAGGCGGGTGGTCGAGGTCATGCTGCCGTCGTAGCCCCGGCTGACCATGGCGACGTACACGCGCTCGCCCCGAGCGTAGCTCCGCAGGAAGAGCGAGCTCAGCACATGGCCCAGCAGCGGGGCGTCGCCCAGCCAGCGCCCCCGGTAGCTCCGCGCCTCCATGGCCCGGCGCATGCGGCGGTACTCCTCGACGAAGAGGAAGCTGTATCGGTACATGAAAGAGGCGATCAGCGTGAAGATGCGCGGGACGTGCAGGCCCTCCAGACCGGCGATCAGCTCGGAGAACGACGTGGTCGACACCAGGACGATCATGGACACCACCCCGAACAAAGCCTTGGCGGCGACGTTCCACAGCACCAAGAGGCCGGCGTTCGAGATCCGCACCCCGCCCAGGTGACTGCTGCCGCCCGCCCCCTCGTGCAGGAAGGGCAGGAACACGGCCACCGTGAGGACGAAGGGGACGATGATCAGGGTCCGCCGCAGGACGAAACCCAGCGGCAGCCGGGAAAGGCCCAGCAGGAACAGCAGCACGGCGGCGTAGAGGGCGAAGGCCCAGAGCGCGCCGGGTGGGGTGCTGACCACGACGATGGTCAGACCCAGAAAACCCACCAGCTTCGCGCGGGGGTCCAGCCGATGGATCGGGCTGGTGCCGAACCGGGCGTCGGTGAGGAAGTGATGCGTCCCGCTCACGAGCGCTCGCGGAGAGGGGGATGGCCGGAGGACATCCCGGTGTCGTCCGCGTGCTCGGGGGCCGGCGGAGCCGGCCCCTGGTGGTGGTGCACGTGGAGGTGGCCCGCGTGACGGTGGTCGGTGTGCTCGTGCCCTCCCAGGGCATGGCCCGCCCCGACATGGCCGGGCGGGCCGGCCGGCGCCGGACCGCGCCGGCCGCGGCTGATCATCATGCCGGCGCCCAGCGCGGAGCCGAAGAGCAGCAACGTACCCAGTCCAGCCGCCACCGCGGTGGATACAGCGCCCCGAGGGAGGCCGGGTAGCGCATAGTCATGCAGAGGAGAGTAGCGCCAGCGCGGCTGAGCGACGGCGTGCGCGAAGCCTTTGTCCTGGGCCACCCGTTGCAGACCGTCCGGGGCCGACGAGGCGAAGGGGGAGAGGAAGACGGCGACGGCCAGGGCCACCACCAGGCCTCCGGTAACGAAGCCCAGGCGGCGTCGCCCGCGGCCGGCGACCGGCCGCCGGCGGCCCTCCAACGGCAGGTCCCAGGTCTTGACCAGGTCCGGCCGCGCGGCCAGGACTGCTCCCACCACGGTGACGGTGATCAGCGCCTCGCCGATGCCGATCACCATGTGGACCGAGGTCATCGCCGGCAGGCTGATGCGCAACGGCACCGTGCCGGAGAAGGCCAGCTCCAGGGACGCGGCGGCCGCCGCCAGCACCACCGAGGTCCAGCTCGCCACCGCCAGCGCCAGGAAGTAGGCGGACGGAGAGCGGGGGAGGAGGCGGCGGAGCGTCGCGAACAGCAGGTAGGCTCCCAGCCCGCCGACCACGGCCATGTTGCTGACGTTCGCGCCGAGCGCGGTCACGCCGCCGTCGGCCATCCCCAAGGCCTGCACCACCAGGACCACCGTCAGCACCACCACCGCGGCCCAAGGCCCCAGCAGAGAGGCCACCAACATGGCGCCCAAGAGGTGACCGCTGGTGCCGCCGGCCACCGGGAAGTTGACCATCTGCGCGGCGAAGATGAAGGCGGCGGACACGCCCAGCAGGGGGACCGCCCGCTCGCCCAGCTTGGCACTCTCCCGCCGGACGGCGAAGGAGACCGCGCCCAGAGCGACCGCACCGGTCGTCAGCGCCGTGGTCCCGTCGATGAAGCCGTCAGGGATGTGCATGGCCGTCCTGGCCGGGGACCGGCGCCGTCTCCGGCGGGCGGGTCGGCCGGCACTGCTCGCACCAGCCGAAAATGGTCATCTCTCGCGGCACGAACGCCCAGCCGGCGCGCAGACGGTCGGGAAGGGTCCCCAGGTCTTCGTCGTGGAGGTGGGTGACCCGGCCGCACGCTTCGCACACCAGATGGTGGTGCGGCACCTCCTCCTCTACCTCGAAGAACCGGCGGTTGGGGCCCAGGCGCGTCTCCCGCACCAGCTTGAGCTCGACCAGTAGCTCGAGGTTGCGGTAGACGGTGGAGATATTGACGTGCGGGAACTGCTCTTGGACGCGCCGGCAGATCTCCTCGGCGTCCAGATGATCGCCGTCCGTCCGCAGGACGTCCCAGACCAGGGTGCGTTGCGGCGTCAGCCGATAGCCGAGCTCCTGCAGGGTGCGCGTGGCGTGATGACTCATGCTTCTCCGGCGGGGAACGGACCAAGGCTCCGATTCGCAGGTGCGAACTTATTGCAAGAGCGCACGAGTGTCAAGACGGTCCCGTCCCCCCGCGTTGGGGTGGTCCCCCGTCGCCGGGGGGCTCCTGGAGATGGTCCGTTGCGGACCGGTGAGGGTAAGGCAAGCATGAGATAATGTCCTAGACGGTACGTCTGCTGATGGAAGAGCGAACAGTAGGCGTGAAACTGCCGATGAAGGGGAACTTCGTTCAAGGTAAGCAACGGCAAGGAGGCGAGCACTCATGGCAGCAGCGTCCGGAAAGGGCTACAAGTTGGTGCCCTCGGAGGTTCCGCGAAGGCAACGAACCAGCTACTACACGGAGATCATCGATGACTTTCAGCGGAGTGGACAACAGTCGGCCGCGGTGGAAGAGACGGGTAAGAAGGCCGTGACGCTGGTGCAGGGGCTCCGCAAGGCCCTGCAGGCGGAGGGTCTGACCGACATCAGCGTGGTGCAGCGGGGCGACAAGACCTTCCTGGTGCGCGGGTCCTGAGGCCGCGCGGGTGGCCGAGGCGTCGGCGGTCTGCTAGTTTCTAGCCTCGGTCCTCGCTGCTACCTCGGGCGGGGTCTGCCTCCGCGGCGCCATCGTCCGTTCGAGAGGCGACCGCGCCGAGCCAGGAAGGAGATCATGGAGCAGGTCCCCCGGTTGACCACGCTCACGCACGGCTCCGGCTGAGCGTGCAAGCTCGGCCCCAAGGACTTGGGGCGCGTCATGAGCCAGCTCCCGCCCACGGTCGACCCCGACCTCCTGGTCGGCACCGACACCGTGGACGACGCGGCCGTCTACCGGCTGACGGATGACCTCGCCCTGGTGCAGACCGTCGACTTCTTCACGCCGGTCGTCGACGACCCCTTCGACTTCGGGCGTATCGCCGCGGCCAACTCCCTCTCCGACGTCTACGCCATGGGGGGGACGCCCCGCATCGCCATGAACATCGTGGGGTTCCCCGTCAGCGTGCTCCCGCTCGAGCAGTTGGTCAGCATCCTCCAGGGAGGCGCGGAGACCGCCCGGCTGGCCGGGGTCAGCATCGTCGGCGGCCATACCATCGACGACAGCGAGCCCAAGTACGGTCTCGCCGTGACGGGACTCGTCAAGCCGGGCGAGCAGATCACGAACGCCACCGGTCGTCCGGGGGACCTGCTGGTACTGACCAAGCCGTTGGGCACCGGCCTCATCGCCACCGCCATCAAACGGGACGTCGCCCCTGCCGAGGCGGTCCGCGCCGCCGTCGAGAGCATGGCCACCCTCAACCGGGATGCCGCCGACGCGGCCCGGGCGAACGGCGTCACCACCATGACGGACATCACCGGTTTTGGCCTGCTGGGCCACCTGGGGTCGTTGTGCCTGGCCAGCGGCGTCTCCGCGGAGATCTGGGCCGACCGGCTACCCTGGCTGCCGGCGGCGGCCAAGCTCGCCCGGGGAGGCGTCGTGCCGGGGGGGACCAAACGCAACCTGGAGCACGCCTCGCCGTGGACCGCATGGGAGGACGACTTCAAGGAGTGGGAGCGGCTGCAGATCGCCGACGCGCAGACATCGGGGGGACTCCTGATCGCGGTCCCCGAGGACCGGGTGGACGGGCTGGTCGCCGACCTTCAGCGCCGCGGCACCCCCGCTTCGGCCATCGTAGGACGCCTGACCGAGCCGGGTCCCTCCCGCCTCACCGTCCGCCGATCCTCCCCGCGGGCGTGAGCGCTCCGTTCCCTCCCACGGCTCGGAACGCTCGGACGGGCCGCGACCATAAATGGATGGTGCTGGCCACGGTGATGGTGGGGACCATCATGGGTCCCCTGGACGCCAGCGTGGTCAACATCGCCCTTCCCACCCTGACCCAGTACTTCGGGGTGCCGGTCACGACCGTGGAGTGGGTGGTCCTGGCCTACCTGCTCGCCATCAGCACCCTGCTGCTGACCTTCGGCCGGTTGGGCGACATGGTGGGGCACAAGAAGCTCTACATGGCCGGGTTCGTGGGCTTCACGCTCGGATCGCTGGCCTGCGCCCTGTCGTGGAGCATCTGGGCCTTGATCGCGTTCCGGGGCCTGCAGGCCCTGGGCGCGGGCATGCTGTTCGCCGTCGGTCCGGCCATCATCACCCAGACGTTCCCCCCGCAGGAGCGCGGCCGAGCGTTGGGCTTCGTGGGTGTCGCGGTGGCCGTCGGGCTCGCCCTCGGCCCCTCGATCGGCGGGCTGATCATCGCCGGACTCGGTTGGCGCTGGCTGTTCCTGATCAACCTGCCCATCGGTCTCGTCGCGATCGTCATGGCCTCCCGCTACCTCACCGGAGAGAGGCCCACGGACCAGCGCTTCGACCCGCTCGGAGCGATCTTCTCGTTCACCGCCCTCTTCCCGCTGCTGCTGGTCCTCTCCAAAGGCGAGAGCTGGGGCTGGACCAGCCCGACCGTCGTGACGCTGCTAGCGCTGTTCGCGACGTCCGCGGTCGCCTTTCTCGTCACGGAGCTTCGGGTGGTCCCAACCGGTGCTCGACCTGCGACTCTTCCGCGCGCGTCTCTTCTCCGCCTCGGTCTCCAGCGCCCTGGCCAGCTACGTGGTCACCTCCTCCGTGCTCTTCCTCATGCCGTTCTACCTGCTCCGCATCAGGGGCTTTCCCATCGAGCAGGCCGGCCTCCTGCTGACGGCGCTGCCGCTGACCACCGGGGTGGTCGGGCCGCTCTCCGGGGCGCTCTCGGACCGTATCGGCTCCCGTCTGCTGAGCAGCACCGGCCTCTTCGTCAGCACCTTCGCGGTCGCGTCGCTGTCGACGCTGTCGCTGACCACGACCATGCCCGGGATCATGCTCCGTCTGGGATTGCTGGGCGTGGGCATGGGTCTCTTCCAGTCGCCCAACTCCAGCGCCATCATGGGCTCGGTACCGCGGAACCGCCTGGGGATCGCCTCCGGGATGGTGGCGACGGCGCGGAACGTGGGCATGGTGCTGGGCGTGTCGATCGCCGGGTTCGTCCTGTCGGTGCGCGAACCGGCCTACCTGGCCGAGGCCCTCCGCACCATGGGCCGCGCCGCCGCGGAGAAGGTCGCCTTCCTCGATGCCTTCCACGACGCCGCCCTGGCCGCCGCCGCGGTCTGCATCCTGGGCATCGTCGCCTCGCTGACGCGGGGGACCGGCGGCTACGGACGCCAGGCGGCGTCGCAACCGGCGCCGGCGGGCGCCCCGATCCGCCTGGACCGCCTGGTCCAGCAGTCATCGGAGTCCGAACAGAGCTGACGGCCCGAGCGGCGATAGGAGGTCCGGAGGCGGGTCGGCAGCTGCAGCGGCTCGCGGCGGGCCGGGCGGACGGCTGGCGCCCCGGTGCCGACCGTCGAGGTGCTCTACAACCCGGAGCTGCGGTCGGCCAACGTGATGATCCGCGGCTTGGTCGGCGTGGTCATGGTGTTCATCGCCGCGGTCATGACCGCTCGGGCCTCCCGGGCAGGCTCACGTCTGGGCGAGCTCCTCGACGGCTTGGGTGGCCTCGGCCACGTCCGCGAACAGCCGGAAGCCGTGGTCCACCGTCAGGCCGACGATCTCCAGCAGCCGGCGGACGTTGCTGTTCGGATTGATGATCCCCAGCCAGCCTCGATTGCGTAGCCGGCGCACCGTGGACAGGAGTACCGAGACTCCCCCGCTGTCCATGTAGTCCACGGCCGTCAGGTCGAGCAGGAGGATGGACTCGCCTCGATCCAGGGGCTCGTCGATGGCCTGCGTCAGGAACTGCGCGTTCCCGTGGTCGATCTCACCGCGCACCTCCAGCATGGGCACGGAGAGAAGCTGTGAGCTCGTTACCTGCATGGGCATCCCTTCCTGATCCGGCAGCGGGCAGACGGACGTCTGGACCGACCGACGTCGGAGCTTAGAGCTCTTCCTTACCCACACGGCGCCCCGCTCATGCGCGCCGGTCACGGCAGGCCGTCCTTATCCTCCAGCCGCTCCGGCCCGTCGAACGGGGCGCAGCATCGCCTCCCGGTCGTAGAAGAGGCCGCGGCGGAACGGGCGGGCGTAGTCGAAGCTGGCCGCCAGGCTCAAGGTCTGGGTCGGGCAGATGTCCTGGCAGAGCCCGCAGAAGCAGCACCACTCCATGACGAAGTCGTACGTGGTCACGACCCGGGTGTACCCGGTGTCGTATCCCTGGACGTCGATGCAGTTGTCGGGGCAGACCCGGGCGCACATGGTGCAGGCGACGCAGACGTGGGTCTGGCAGCGCATGCAGCGTACGGCCTCGCGATGGCCGTCACCCTTCGGGCCAACCCAGCTCCACCTGTCCGCTGGTATGCCTCCGTGCCATGCCGTCGGCCTCGGGCATGGGCACCCGGCGGCCGCCGGGGGTGTCCACGACGGCTTCGTCCGGGGAGGGAGCGTACAGCTTCTGCAGGTAGTACTGGGGAGGGTGGACCGGGGGCAGCCGGTCGGCCTGCGACGTCCTGACTCCTGCAGGTAGCGATGGACCGAGATGGCGGTCTCGTGGCCCTGGCCGATGGCGATGATGACGGTCTTGGGACCGGTGGCCGACGTCGCCGGCGAAGAAGAGGCCGGGGACGCCGCACTCCCCGGTGTCCCGATCGATGATCGGGCGGCCCACCCGGTCGAACTCCACGCCGGAGTCCTCCAGGAAGTCCACCTGCAGCCGCTGCCCGACGGCGAAGATGACGTCCTGGCAGGGCACGACCAGGCGTTCGTCCGAGTACTGCGGGTTCCATTTCCCGGTGTCGTCGAAGCGGGAGAGCACCTTCCGCAGCTTCATGCCGACGACGTGCCCGTCCTCGGTCAGGATCTCCTCGGGGCCCCAGGAGTTGAGCAGGTCCACGCCCTCGTCCAAGGCCCCCTCTACCTCGATGGCCTGCCCGGGCATCTCCTCGCGGACCTCGATGGCCGCCTGGGTGGAATGCGCTGGCCCCGCAGCGAAGGGCGCTGCGCGAGCAGTCGGCCCCCACGTCCCCGCCGCCGATGACGCACACCTCGGGTCCGACCTTCGGCTCCTTCCCCATGGTGTACTCGTACAGGAAGTCGATGGCCGACCAGACCCCGTCGGCGTCGCTGCCGGGGAGCGGGAGCGTGCGGCCGCCCGAGTAGCCGACGGCCACCACCACCGCGTCGTGGGTGTCCCGCAGTTCCTGCAGGGTGACGTCCTTGCCCACCTCGACGCCGTACCGGAACTCCACGCCCATCTCGGCCAGGTCCCTGATCTCGTTGAAGACCACCTCGCGGTCCAGCCGGTAGAGGGGCACGCTGGTGGTCAGCAGGCCTCCCGGCACCGCCTCTCGTTCGTAGATGGTCACGCGGTAGCCGATCTGCACCAGGTCGAAGGCCACCGCCAGGCCCCCCGGCCCCGCGCCGACGATGGCCACGTGCTCGTCGCGCGTCACCATGCTCTCCAGGTGGCCGGGGGCGCGCACCTCGCGGTCGTACCACTCGTAGCACTCCCGATGCAGCTGGCGGATGGCGATGGGGTCGTCCAGATAGGAGCGCCGGCAGACGTCCTCGCAGGGGTTGTTGCAGATGTACCCCAGCACCCCGGGCAGGACGTTGCGGCGACGGACCACGTTGTACGCCTCGATCGCGCGCCCCGCGGCCACCAGGGCGTTCTGGCCGCGCGCGTCGACGTTCGCGGGGCAGCCCCCCATGCACGGGGCCACTCGCGCCCGGTCGTGCAGGTCGTTCATCAGGTCGTTGAACTCCAGCGGGGGCGCGTCGGTGACCGGCGGCACCTGATCGTCCATCACCCCGCGGAGCCGCAGGGGACCCCGCCAGCGCGCGTCGACCTCGGCCGGCTCGTGCGGATACATCACCGTCACCGAGGGGGCGACCATGCGCTTGAAGGTCTCGGCGCCGCCGCGGGCGATGCTCAACCACGGTTTGAGGAAGTCCTCCCAGTTCATCCCTCTCCTCGCATCCCGCCTAGCGGTCCACGTCGGACATGACCGGGTCCAGCGTACCCACGATGTTGATCAGGTCGGAGAGCGTGTACCCGATCGAGATCTGCGGCAGGTAGGCCACGTTGTGGAACGAAGCGCTGCGGACCTTCATCCGGTAGGGCTTGATGCCCCCGTCGCTGACCAGGTACACGCCGATCTCGCCGCGGGGCGACTCCAGGCGGGCATAGGCCTCGCCGGGCGGGGGCGCGGGCAGCC
This sequence comes from uncultured Actinomycetota bacterium, assembly GCA_963796315.1. Classification (GTDB taxonomy): domain Bacteria; phylum Actinomycetota; class Thermoleophilia; order RBG-16-64-13; family RBG-16-64-13; genus CAWCLH01. Next base: position 128,734 of record CAWCLH010000011.1, on the reverse strand, counting down.
GAGGGATGCGATGGGCCATGTACAGGCCCTCGGGGATATCCTCCAGCGCCTGGCGGGCGATCTTGGCGCTCTCGATGATCTCCTGGAAGCGCACCTCGGTCCGGTCGTAGAGGTCGCCGGTGGTACCGACGGGGACGTCGAAGTCGAACCGGTCGTAGATGGAGTAGGGCATGTCCTTGCGCAGGTCCCACTTGACCCCGGCGGCCCGGATGATGGGGCCCTGGGCCCCCAGCCGTATGGCGTCCTCTTTCGAGAGCAGGCTGATCCCCTTCGAGCGCTGCTCCCAGATGTAGTTGCCGTGGAACAGGGCGTGGTAGTCGGGCAACTCCTCCACGATGCCGTGGACCGTGTCGCGGGCCCGCTCCAGCCAGCCCGGCGGTGCGTCGTAGGCCACTCCGCCGATCCGGACGTAGACGTACGTGAGGCGGGCGCCGCAGAGTTCCTCGAAGAGCTTGACGATGCGCTCCCGCGCGGCAAAGCACCAGAGGAAGTAGGTCGTGGCGCCGGTGTCCAGCCCCAGCGCGCCCAAAGACAGCAGGTGGCTCGCTATCCGGTTCATCTCGCCGACGATCACCCGCAGGTACTCCGCCCGCTCGGGCGGCGTCACGCCCAGCAGCGTCTCCGCGGCCATGCAGTACACCCAGTCGCTGTGCATGGCCGTGATGTAGTCGAGAGTGCGGTCGATGAAGGGAACCACTTGGGGGTAGGTGCGGTTCTCGACGATCTTCTCCAGCGAGCGGTGCATGTAGCCGACGCGCGGATCCAGTCCGACCACCTTCTCGCCGTCCAGCCGGGTGACCAGGCGCATCACGCCGTGGGTTCCCGGGTGGTGGGGCCCGATGTTGATCAGGAAGTCGTTGACCTCCTCGGCTTCGCTGTCGAGCCCTTCTTCGGGCACCAGGCGCTCGGGGGGGACCTCGAGCCCGGGGCCGTCCCGGTCGGGGGCGTCCGGGCCGCCGGGCCATCGGTCGTCTCGGTCGGTCATGCTCGGGTCTCCACGCGGATCACCAGTACTGAGGCCGCTGGATGTCCACGCGGTCCACGTAGTCCTTGCGGAGCGGGTGACCCTCCCACTTCTCCGGGTTGAGGATGCGGCGGAGGTCGGGGTGGCCGGCGAACACCAGCCCGAACAGGTCGAACGCCTCCCGCTCCTCCCAATCCGCCTGGAACCACAGGTCCGAGACGGTCGGCGCCGCCACCCCGTCGCGGGGCAGGTCGGCCTTCAGGCGCACGCAGACCGGCGTTCCGAACGCGTAGACCTGGAGGGCCAGGGCGAAGTGGTCGCGCCAGTCGACACAGGTCAGGAAGTCGAGCCGGTCGAACCCGTGAGCGGCGAGCGTCTCCGCGGCCGCCCGGTACTGCTCGAACGGAACGGTGAACACGTGCACGCCGTCAGGCCCGGTGGCCGCCTCGAGCGCGTCGCCCAGCAGCCGGCGCAAGGCGCCGTCGACGAGGTCGGCCAGAGCCTCGGGCGGATCGTCGGGGCCCAGGGGGAGGGAGGTGTGCGTCCGGCCGGTCACGCCCTCTCCGCTCCGCGTCGCACGTCCGCCGGCTCCGCGGTGGGGGTCTCGCCGCGGATGATCCGTTCGAGCTCCAGGATGCCGTCGATCAGCGCTTCCGGCCGGGGAGGACAACCGGACACGTACACGTCCACCGGGACGATCTGGTCGACCCCCTTCACCACGCTGTAGCCGTCGTGGTAGTAGAGGCTGCCCGCGGTAGCGCAGTTGCCCATCGCGATCACCCAGCGCGGCTCGGCCATCTGCCGGTAGACCCGCTCCACCATGGGAGCCACCTTGTAGGTCACGGTGCCCGAGACGACCAGCAGGTCGCTCTGACGGGGCGACCCTCGGGGCATCACGCCGAAGCGGTCGAGGTCGAACAGCGCCGCGTTCGTGGCCATCATCTCGATAGCGCAGCAGGCCAGGCCGAACATCATCATCCAGAGGGACCGGCTCCTGGCCCAATCGATCATCTGTTGGGCGGAGTGCGTGATCACGCCGGGGGCGACCAGCAGGGGGCCGTGCTCCACCGGTTGCTCCCGCGTGATGGGCACCAGGATCCCGTTCTTCAGCCAGGGATGCTCAGGAAGGCCGGTCAGGGGCTGGAATGGTTGAAGCTCCGAGGGCGGGACCTCGGGCCTGACGGCGCCGGCGGACTGGCGCGGCGCCATGGCCTTGCCCGGACCCCGGGTCTCGCCCGATTCGGCCGTGTCGACGTCGGGGCGGCGGCTGCCCGGCTCTTGCGGGTGCCCGCCGATGGCGTCGTCGGGCGACTCCAGGGGCTTCTGGGGCAGCGCCCCGGCGCGATCGGCACGCTTCCTATCCCACTCGGCTATGGCTCGGCCTCCTCGCCTCTCGTCCTCCGGCGCCAACGGGTCGGTCCTCGGCCTTCCCGTTGCGGCTGCCGACAAAACGCGCGGTCCTTCGCCCCACCCGGCCCGCTCCCGACCCTCCTATCATATGGGACAGTGACGGCGATATCATGGCGGGGAGGCCCCGGCGAGCCAGGCGACCGCCGATTATCGCGCCCAAAGCGGGGGTATGCGTCCGGCGAGGCGAGTCGGGGTCGAGGAGGGCTGAGGGTGTCCTATCTGAACGACGTGGTGTTCCTCTTGGGCTTCGGCGTTGCCCTCATCCTCATTCCTGCCGTCACCCTCGCGGCCTTCGGTCTGCTGCGTCCCCATCACCCAGAGCGGCTGAAGGAGGAGGCGTACGAGTCAGGGATGGCCGCAGGCCTCCGTGCCGCGGCGTCCGTTCCATATGGCCTACTACACCTTCGCTCTGGTCTTCATCGTGTTCGAGTTGGAGGCCGTCCTGCTGTTCGCCGTGGCCCCGGTGCTCTCGAAAGCCGGCTGGGCGGGCCTGCTGGAGGTGCTGGGCTTCGTGGGCCTGGTCACCTTGGGCCTCGCCTACGCCTGGCGCAAAGGGGTGCTGGTGTGGCGCTAGAGATGCTGGGACGTTTTGGCTGGGGTCTGTTGATGGGAGCGTTTGTGTTCGCCTTCATCGGCGGGAACACAGCGGCTCTGGTCCTGCTCGAGCGGAAGGTCTCCGCGCACATCCAGATGCGCGTCGGACCCATGCATACCGGCCCGCACGGCATGCTCCAGACGCTGGCCGACATGGTCAAGCTGGTGTTCAAGGAGGACGTCCGTCCGGGAGGCGCCGACCCGGTGGCGTTCCGCTTGGGCCCGCTCCTGGTGGCGGTGCCGGCCATGCTCTCCTACGCGGTCATCCCCTTCGGCGCGCCGTTGATCATCCGCGACCTCAACGTGGGCATGCTCTACTTCCTGGCCATCCCCGGCGTGGTCGTCATCGGGTTGCTCCTGTCCGGATGGGCCTCGTACGACAACTACTCGTTCCTGGGAGGGCTGCGCTCCTCGGCCCAGTTCATCAGCTACGAGATCCCGCGCACGCTGGCCGTGGTCACCGTGGTGATGCTGGCGGGCAGCCTGAGCACCACCGACATCCTCGCCGGCCCAGCACCGGGTGCCGTACATCGTGCTGCTGCCGTTGAGCTTCCTGATCTACTGGATCACCAGCCTGGCGGAGGTCAATCGCATCCCCTTCGATATCCCGGAGGCGGAGTCGGAGCTGGTCGCCGGCTACCACACCGAGTACTCCGGCTTCCGCTGGGCCCTGTTCTTCGTGGGCGAGTACGGCAGCCTGTTCTCCGCCAGCGCGTTTGCGGCCCTGATCTTCCTGGGGGGCGGCAACGGGCCGGTGCTCCCCGCCTTCGTGTGGTTCTTCCTCAAGACCGGGGCCATGATCCTGCTGGCCATGTGGATCCGCTGGACGCTGCCCCGCTTCCGTTCGGACCAGCTGATGGCGCTGGCGTGGAAGTTCTTCCTGCCGCTCTCGTTGGTCAACCTGGTGATCGCCGGGGTGGTCATGCGGTGGGTGACCTGATGAGCACCCAGGACCTGGTCTTCGGGGTGCTGGGGTTCCTGGCGGTGGCGGCGGCGCTCTACGCCGTCCTCACCCGGTACCTGCTGCGCAGCATCGTGGCTCTGGGAGCCTTCCTGACGGCGCTCTCCGGGATCTTCTATCTCCTGGGAGCCGACTACGTCGCCGTGATCCAGATCTTCGTCTACGTGGGCGGGGTGGTGGTGCTGATGCTCTTCGCCCTGATGCTGTCGGCCACCGGGGAGCGCCACCCCTTCATCCCCAGCGGGAGCCGCCCGCTGGGGGTCGTGCTGGCCTACGCGTTGGGCGGCGGTCTCATCTGGTCGGCCACGGCCACCGCCCTCCCGGCGCTGCCCCTGCCTCCCGCGAACACCGCCCGTCTCCTGGGTCAGGCGTTGCTCGGTCCCCAGCTCTACGCGTTCGAGCTCGTCGGCGTCATCCTGCTGGCTGCGCTGGTGACCGCCCTCGTCATCGTCCGGGGGGAGAGGCAATGACCAAGGTGCTGATCCTCTCTTCGCTGCTCTTCGCCATCGGGCTGTTCGGCGTGGTCACGCGGCGTAACGCCATCATCATCCTGGTCTCGATCGAGATCATGATGAACGCCGCCGCTCTGAACTTCGTGGGCTTCTCGTTGGTACACCAGCCGCAGCAGGTCAACGGGCAGGTCTTCACCATCCTGATCATCACCATCGCCGCGTGCGAGGCGGCCGTGGGCCTCGCCCTGGTCCTGGCCGTCTACCGGCGCTTCCGCACCACCAACATCGACGGCATCAACGTGTTGAAGTATTGATGGACTGGTTCCTGGTCGCCATCCCCGCCGCCCCGCTCGCCTCCTTCGCCCTGCTGATCCTGGCCTGGGGGGCGACCCGCTGGGGAGACCGGGACTCCTCCTCCGCCTGGCGGCGGGCGGCCGGTCCGCTCTCGGCCCTGGCCACCGCGGTGGCGCTGACGGTGGCGCTGGCGGCCTTCCTGCTGGTCCGGTCGGGTCAGACGCCCATGCTGGAGACGACGTGGGCCTCCGTGGGTCGGTTGGCGATCACCTTCGCCCTCCGCGCGGACGGGCTCCAGGTGGTCATGGCGATCGTCGTCTCGGGTGTCAGCCTGCTGGTGCAGCTCTTCTCCATCGGCTACATGCACGGGGAGCGGGACTACCTGCTGTACTTCGCGGAGGTCTCCCTCTTCACGGCCTCGATGCTGCTGCTGGTCCTCTCCACCGACTTCTTCTTCACCTACCTGGCCTGGGAGCTGGTGGGCGCCACGTCCTACCTGTTGATCTCCTTCTACTACGAGCGACCGGCCGCCCCGCGCGCCGGGGTCAAGGCCTTCCTCACCACGCGGACCGGCGACGTGGGTCTCCTGATCGGGATCTTCGCCATCTTCGTCCTGACGGGCTCCCTCCGCTACGACGACGTCTTCCGCGCGGCGGCGTCGGGCGGGCTGGGGGCCTTCTGGACGACGGCGGTCCCCCTGCTGCTCTTCGCCGGCGCCGCCGGGAAGTCCGCCCAGGTCCCCCTCCAGGTGTGGCTGCCCGACGCCATGGAGGGTCCCACGCCGGTGTCCGCCTTGATCCACGCCGCCACCATGGTCGCCGCCGGCGTGTACCTGGTGGCCCGCACCTTCCCTCTGTTCGCCGCCTCCGGCGCGGCTCTGACCGTGGTCGCCTGGATAGGCGCGCTCAGCGCCTTGCTGGGGGCGACGGTGGCCGTCACCCAACGCGACATCAAGCGCGTGCTCGCGTACTCCACCATCAGCCAGCTGGGCTTCATGATGGCGGCGCTGGGCGCCGGCAACCCGGAGGCCGGCATCTTCCACCTGTTCACGCACGCCTGGTTCAAGGCCCTGCTCTTCCTGGGTGCCGGGAGCGTCATCCACGCCACGGGGCACCAGGTGATCGACGACCTCTCCGGGCTGGTCAGGCGGATGCCGGTCACCGCCTGGACCTTCACCATCGGCGCCCTCGCCCTGTCCGGCATACCGCCCTTCGCGGGCTTCTGGAGCAAGGACGAGATCTTCGCCGTCGTCGCCCGGACCCAGCCGGCCGTCTTGGTGGTGCTCCTGGTGGCCACGTTCTTGACGGCCTTCTACATCTTCCGCGTGGTGCTGCTGGTCTTCTTCGGCCCGCTGCGCGTCGGTCCGGCGTCCCGGCCGCCCGCGGGGACCGGACCCGGGACCGCCGACGTCCAGGAGTCCGGGGCGCAGGCGCACGGGGTGCACGAGTCGGGGCCGGTCATGCTCGTCCCCCTGACGCTCCTGGCGTTGGGAGCGACCGTCGCCGGCCTGGCCGGGGCCTCGTTCCTGGGCAGCCGACTGCAGGGCTTCCTCCAGTTGCAGCCCGCCGCGGGCGCGGAGGCGCACGCGGCCGCGTGGATCAGCGTGGTGGCCGGCGTGATCGCCGTCTCGGGTGTGGCCCTGGCCGTGCTGGCATACCGAGGGCCGGAGCCCCGGACCCGTCTGGACGGGGCCCTGCGGCGCCGTCTGGGACCGGCCTACCGGTTGGCCGAGGACGGGCTGGGGCTTCGACGCCTTCTACGGGCGCACGGTCGTCGGGCCCTATCACCGGGTGGCCGCCTTCCTCGCCGGTCCGGTCGACCAACGGGGCATCGACCGGTTCTTCGACGGGATCGCCGGGTTCTGGGTGTTTCTGGGGAGCCGGGCGCGACGGTTGCAGACCGGGGAGCTGCGCGATTACCTGGCGACGGTCGCCCTGGGTGTGTTGGTGGTGGCCGCCGTGCTCTGGAAGATGCTCTAGGAGGCCCGGGGTGACCACGCTCCTCTTGCTCCTCCCCAAGCTGGCTCTGGCGCTGGGGGTCCTGCTCGCCCTGGTCCTGGACTCTCTGCCGCTGGGGAGGGCCCGGCGGATCCTGCTGCTCGTGCTGGTAGCGATGTTCGCCGCCGCCCTCGTCCCGGGACTCCTCTCCCTGGGCGAGCGGACGCGCATCTGGCACGGCTCCCTGGTCCTGGACGGCCTCTCCACCTACGCGGACCTGGCCCTCCTGACCATCGGCATCCTGGTGACGCTGTCCCTGCTGGAGACGTTGGGGTCCGCGGCGGAGGGGGGCGACCTCTTCCTCCTGATCACGCTCTCCCTGCTGGGCGCGTCGGCCCTGGCCTCCGCCGGTAACCTGCTGATCCTCTTCCTGGGTGTCGAGCTGGCCATCATCCCCACCTGGGCCATGGTCGCCTTCCGGCCGCGGGACCGTCGGGGGTTCGAGGCGTCTTTCAAGTACTTCCTGCTCTCCGCCTTCGCCACCTCGATCCTGCTCTACGGTCTCTCCCTGGTGTACGGCACGACCGGGACGGTGGTCCTGCCCGCGGTCAACGTGCAGGTGGAGTCCTCCAGCCTGCTCTACGTGGGTCTGGCCATGGTGATCGTGGCCTTCGCCTTCGACCTGGCGGCCTTCCCCTTCCACCAGTGGCTGCCGGACGCGCTGGAGGTGTCGTACGCCGAGGTCGCCGGCTTCCTGGCCGTCGCCCCCAAGCTGGCCGCCATCATCGGCCTGGTGCGCTTCCTCAGCGGCTTCCCGGACCAGCGGCCCGCGTGGACGCTGGCGGTCGCGCTCATCTCGGCGGTGACCATGTTCTGGGGGAACGTCGTCGCCTTCTCTCAGACCAGCATGAAGCGGCTGCTGGCCTACTCGGCCATCGCGCACGCCGGCTACGCTCTGGTGGGCGTCGCCGCCGGGAACGTCGCCGGCCTCCGCGGCGCCGTGCTCTACTACGCGGCCTACGGGGCGGGATCGCTGGGCGCCTTCCTGGTCATCGCCGTGCTGGCGCACCAGGGGCAGGACGACTCGGTGACCGGCTTCGACGGTCTGGGCCGGCGTTCGCCCGGGACGGCGGCCGCCATGACCGTCTTCCTGCTCTCGTTGACGGGGATACCCCTGTTCGCCGGGTTCTGGGGCAAGTTCTCGGTCTTCTGGGGAGCCGTCCAGGGGGGGATGACCTGGCTGGCGGTGCTGGGCGTCATCAACAGCGCCATCTCGCTGGGGTACTACGCCCGCATCATCCAGCGCATGTACCTGGAAGGCGGGGCGGAGGTGCCGGCGGAAGCACGCGCCGAGGTGCCGCCCGGTCGTCTGGGGCCGGCCGGTCCTGGGGATCGTCGCCGGCCGGGCTGCCGCCGTGCCGGTGGAGGCAGCACGAGCCGCCGGCCCGGCCGCCCCGCCGCTCTCCCTGCGCGTGGCGATGTGGGTCGCGGTGGCCCTCACCATGCTGTTGGGGCTGGTGCCGTCGCTGCTCTTCGGGGCCTTGGGGTAGGGGCCGCCGCGCTCGCCGTCTGCTCTACGGTGCCGGCGGCACCCAGCGCAGGACCGGGTGCCGAGCGGCCGCGACCTCGTCGGGACGGCGCACCGGCGGTGGTGTAGGGGGCCCCGCGCACCACCGCCGGGTCGTCGAGGCTCTCCTGGTCGATCGCCTCCAGGATGGCCACGTAGCCGTCCAGCGTCCGGCGGTTCTCGCTCTCGGTGGGCTCCACCATCATCGCCTCGGGCACGATGAGGGGGAAGTAGACGCTGGGCGCGTGCATGCCGAAGTCGAGGATCCGCTTGGCGATGTCCATGGCGGCGACCCCGCGGTGCTTCTGGCGCTCGGCCGAGGCGACGAACTCGTGCATGCAGAGCCGGTCGTAGGGACGGTGTAGCGGTCGCGCAGCCGGACGCGCAGGTAGTTGGCGTTGAGGACCGCGTCCTCGGCCACTCGGGTGAGACCGTCGCCGCCCATGCGCAGGATGTAGCAGTACGCGCGGACCAGCACGCCGATGTTGCCGTAGAAGCCTTTGACCCGACCGATGCTGTGCGGCCGGTCGTAGTCCAGGCGGAAGCGAGGCGGGACGGGCCCGCCCTCGTGGCCGGCGGCGGCCGCGCCGCCTCGCCCGCCGGCGCCGCTCGCGCGCCACCAGGGGCAGGGGCAGGTACGGCTCCAGCAGGTCGCCGACGGCGACCGGCCCGGCGCCCGGGCCGCCGCCGCCGTGCGGGGTGGAGAAGGTCTTGTGGGTGTTCATGTGCACGACGTCCATGCCCATGTCGCCCGGCCGGGCCTTGCCCAGGATGGCGTTGAGGTTGGCGCCGTCGTAGTAGACCAAGGGCGCCGGCCTCGTGGGCCGAGCGGGTGATCTCGAGGATGTCCTCCTCGAACAGGCCCAGCGTATTGGGGTTGGTGAGCATCAGAGCGGCGGTCCGGTCGGAGAGAGCGGCCGCGCAGGGCGCCCAGGTCGATCAGCCCGCGATCGGAGCTGGGGAGCTCGACCACCCGGTAGCCGGCCATGGTGGCCGTGGCCAGATTGGTGCCGTGGGCCGAGTCCGGCACGATCACCGTGTCCCGCGCCGCGCCGCCGTGCGCTCGGTGGTAGGCCCGGATCATCAGGATGCCGACCAGCTCGCCGTGTGCTCCCGCGGACGGTTGCAGGGTGATGCGCCGCATCCCGGTGATGGCGAGGAGGGCCTGCTCCAGGCGCCAGAGCAGCTCCAGCACGCCCTGCACCTCGTCCTCGTCCTGATAGGGGTGCAGATCGGCGAACCCGGGCAGCGCCGCCACCTCCTCGTCCAGTCTTGGGGTTGTACTTCATGGTGCACGACCCCAGAGGGTAGAACCCAGGTCGACGGCGTGGTTGAGCTGCGAGAGCCGGGTGTAGTGCCGCACCACGTGCGGCTCCGCGAGCTCCGGCAGGGCGGGCGGCGTCTCGCGCAGCGAGACGCCGGGCAGCAGGTCGGCCAGGGGCGAGGTGGGTACTCCCACGGCGGGAAGGTCGTACCCTCGATGACCGGGCAGGCTCTCGTCGAAGATCGGCGGCTCCATACGAGGGCGCACGCCGCCGCTCGGCTCGACGGGGAAGGGCAGCGGGTGGCGGCTTTCCATCTCAGGCCCCCCTTCGGTCACTGAGGACGGCTCCGGCAGCCTCCAGGTATCGGGCCAGCGCCGCGGGAGTGTTCAACTCCGTGACGGCGACCAACAGCGCGTCGGTCAGGTCCGCCCGGAACCGCTCCAGGGGGATGCCCGGATCCACGCCCCGGCCGCGCAGGGCGGAGCGGAACTCGGCGGCGGGCATGGGCAGGCGGAGGGCGAACTCGTGGAAGAAGGGGCCGGGATAGAGGGGCCGCACCCCGGGCAGCCCGGTCAAGCCGGCCTGCAGGTGATGGGCCCGTTGCAGGCAGAGCTCTCCCCACTCGCGCAGTCCGGCTGGGCCGAGCAGGGCCAGGGTGATGGTGGCGGCCAGCGCGTTGAGCGCCTGGTTGGAGCAGATGTTGGAGGTGGCCTTCGCCCGGCGGATGTGCTGCTCGCGCGCCTGCAGGGTCAGGGCGTACGAGACCCGGCCGTCCCTATCGGTCGTGCGGCCCACCAGGCGGCCCGGGCATCTGGCGGATGTAGGCCGCCCGCGGCGGCCAGGTATCCGGCCGAGGGGCCCGCCGAAGGCGGCGTCGTTTCCCAGCACCTGCAGCGTCGCCCACCGCGATGTCGGCCCCCAGTGCGCCCGGGCCGGCGAGGATCCCCAGGGTGGTGGGGTTCTCCGAGACCACCAGGAGCGCCCCGGCCGCGTGGGCCGCCTCCGCCAGCGGCGCGACGTCCTCGATCACCCCGAAGAGGTTGGGCTGCTGGACCACGAGCACGCCGACTCCCGTCAGGGTGCCGGCGGAGGGGATCTGGGTCCGGCCGTCGTCGCCGAGGGGGGCGATGGTCACCTCGAACCCGGGCCCCTGCGCGTACGTGCGGATCACCTGCTCGGTCTCCGGGTGGACGCCGGCCGAGAGGCGATCCGTTCGCGCGCCGGTCTCCCGCAGCGCCCAGGAAGGCCCCTTCGGCCGGCGGCCGAAGCTCCGTCGTAGAGGGAGGCGTTGGCTGACCTCCATGCCGGTCAGCTCGCACATGGCCGTCTGGAACTCGAAGATGGCTCCGGAGCGTCCCCTGGCTCACCTCCGCCTGATAGGGCGTGTAGGCGGTGGCGAACTCGCTGCGGCCGGTCAGCGCCCGCACGGCGGCGGGGATGGCGTGGTGGTAGGTCCCGCCGCCCAGGAATGAGTCGGCCCCCGGGGGCCGGTTCCGCGCCGCCAGGGCCTGCAGGGCGGCCCGCACCTCGGGCTCGGAAAGCCCGGGGGCCATGTCCAGACCGGGCACCCGCAGTGCCTCCGGGATGGGGGAGAAGAGCTCCTCCAGAGACGACACCCCGATCGTCGCCAGCAACGCCTCACGGTCCGCCTCGGTGTGGGACAGATAGCTCATGACGCCGGCTCCGAGCGGTGACGTCTGCGGGCCGAGGAAGCCGGCACCGGGGTGATCCCCCGCCGGTAGAACGGCCGCTGGACCACCAGCATGGGTACCTCCCGCTCCCGCACCTGGGCCACTAGTTCCGTCCCCGGCTCGGTAAGGACCGGGGGGACGTAGCCCAGGGCGATCGGGTAACCCAGCACCGGGCTGACCGAGCCGGAGGTCACTTGGCCCACCGTCTCCCCGTCGTGGAGCAGGGGGGAGCCCGTCCGGGGGATGACCCGGGCCGCGGTGGCCAGGCCTACCAGCAGGTGCTCCGGCCCGTGCTCCTTCGCCTGGACCAGGGCCCCCCGTCCCACGAAGTCCGGGCGATCCAGGTCGACGACCCAGCCGAGGCGGGCATCGAAGGGCGTGGTGTTCCGGCCCATATCCTGACCGTTCAGCAGGAGGGCGGCTTCCAGCCGCAGGGTGTCGCGCGCTCCGAGTCCCGCCGGGCGCACCGGTTCCGCCTCCAGCAGGCGCCGCCAGAGGACGGCGGCCTCGTCGGCAGCGACCAGGAGTTCGACCCCTTCCTCGCCGGTGTAGCCGGTCCGCATGACGGTGGCCTCCACTCCCGCTACGCGGCAGCCGGTCAGGGTGAAGGCGGGCATGGTGTCGATCGCCTGTCCCGACAACTCGGTCAGCACGGACAATGCCGCCGGTCCTTGCAGCGCGAGCAGGCAGGCGATCTCGGTCAGATCGTCCAATTCGGAGTGGGGCAGCAGGTGGTCGAGGATCCACTCCCGGTCCGCGTCCGTCCGGGCGGCGTTCACGATCAGCAGGACGTCGTCTTCCCGGCGATACACGATCAGGTCGTCCTGGATGCCGCCGCGCTCGGTCAGCAGCACGGTGTAGCGGGCCTGGCCCGCTTTCAGCCGGCGGACGTCGCTCGCCACCAGGCGGTCGATGGAGGCCAGCGCTCCGCTGCCCCGCAGCCGGAACTTGCCCATGTGCGACACGTCGAACAGGCCGGCCCGGGTCCGCACCTGCAGGTGCTCCTCGACGATGGAGGTGTACGCCAGCGGCATCAGCCAGCCGGCGAACCCGACCATCCGCGCTCCGAGGCGCAGGTGCTCCTCGTGCAACGGCAGCCGCCGAAGGCTGCGGTCCCCGACCTGCTCGCTCATCCCGACCTCCCGTCCGGTCATTTCCGGTGCATCACGCGTGCTCATCTTCTCAGCTTTCCTTCATACTTTGTTCACACGGCTCTGCGCATAGTAGGAGCGAGGGAAACGAGCCAGGAGGTGAGGAATGGGTCGATGGACGCGTCACCGGTGGGTGATCGTGGCGGCTGCCCTGACGTTGGTTCTTACCGTAGGCGCCGTGTCCTGGGCCGCCACCGGCTCGACCACGCCGACCACGCCGGGGAACCCGAGCCAGCAGGGTCCGGCATACGGACACGGCTTCGGCATGATGGGTCGCGAGGTGGGCCCCAGGGGCGGCGGCATGGGCCCAGGCATGCGTGGGTTCGACGGTGCCAACGGCGCCCTGCAGGGACGTCAGGCCCGGAGCGACGCCATCTTGAAGCTGGTCCGGGACAAGATGAGCGCGACGGACAAGGCGACGTTCGACAAGCTGCAGCAGCAGCAGACGACCCAGCGCGAGGCTGTGCAGAAGGCGGCAGACGCCCTTCGGCAGACGAACGAGCAGCTTCGCAGCCTGGTCGATAAGTACCTGGGCGTGCAGCTCAGCCCAGCACCACGACCACGACCGCGGCGCCGAGCGGCGGCGCGTAGAGCCTCGTGATTGGCGGGGCGCCCCGGCGCCCTGACCGAACGGCCGGTGTTCCGGCCTGGGGCGCTGCCGGGCGTGCCGCAACCCGGCAGCGCTCCCTGTCTTTTCCCCGCCTCCCAGTGGCACACTAGGAGGGCAGACTTCACCTGTAGCAAGGAGGCGTCCCGTGGGCGCGCGTCGCGAGACGGCACACGGCAGCATCATCGTCGTCGAGGACGACCCGTCCATCTCGGAGCTGCTGCAGCTGTACCTGAGCCAGGAAGGCTACGAGGTGGTGGCCACGGCGGAGGGGCGGGCGGTACCGGCCCTGGTCCGCGAGCGCCAGCCCGTCCTCGTGGTGCTGGACCTGATGCTCCCCGATGAGCCGGGTTTCCAGGTACTGAAGGCTCTCCGCGGCTTCTCGCAGGTGCCGGTGATCGTCCTGACGGCCAAGGACGCCGACCAGGACAAGATCCTGGGGCTGGAGCTGGGCGCCGACGACTACATGACCAAGCCCTTCAACCCGGGGGAGCTGGTCGCCCGGGTGCGGGCCGTGCTGCGCCGCTCGGGCACTGCGGACGAGTCCTCCATGCAGACCCTGGGCGATGTCGAGCTGCTCCCGGAAGGGCGCCTGGTCCGCGTGGAGCGGCGCACGGTCGACCTGACACCCAAGGAGTTCGAGCTCCTCCACTACCTGCTGCTCAACCGGGGCATCGCCCTCTCCCGCGAACGCCTGCTGGAGGAGGTCTGGGGCTACCGCTACTACGGCGACGCCCGCACGGTGGACGTGCACGTGCGGCAGCTGCGCAAGAAGCTCGGTCGCTGGAGCTCGGTGATCCAGACGGTCTGGGGCTTGGGGTACAAGGCCGACCCCGACGCGGAGCCTGAGCCCGTCCCGGGTGACGAGCCGGCGACCGGGGGCTCGACGGACGACGCCTCGGTCACCGGGCGACCGTGAACCCCGCCTCGGGACCCGTCCTCCGCGGCGGCCCCATCGCTCGGCGGATCACCCTGGCCTTGGTGGCGGTGTCGGTCTTCACCCTGATCGCCGTCGGGATCCTGTTCTACGGATTCCTGGGCCGCTACGTCGTGCAGCGGCAACAGGAGCAGATGATCTCGATGGCGGTCCAGGTGGCCTCGCAGTTCGAGGGGCTCGAGAACGACTCCTCCGCGCCGATGATGGCGGGGCGCGGGCTGCGGTTGCTGCTTCTGGTGGACCTGCAGGTGCTGCCCTCCGACTCGGGCATCACCGTGTGGCAGGGGGGCACCCTCCTGGCCGAGGCTGGCCCGCCGCGGGGCCAGGGCGGCCTCTCGGCTCAGCTGCCCGCCACCGCCGCGCACCTGGCTCAGGGCGGCCCGGCGTCGGCCGTGGTCACGCTCACCAGCACGAAGGAACGACTGTTGTTGGCGAGCGCCCCCGTCAACTTCCCCGACGGGGGCGGGGTGGTGGCCATCACCTCGCCGGTGCGGAACATCGTCGCCAGCCGCGTGGGGTTGGTCCGCGTGCTCCTGCTCTCCGGCCTCATCGCGGTCGCGCTGGCCGTGGCGGTAGGTCTGGGGCTGGCGTCCTGGGTCAGCCGGCCCCTGCGCCGTCTCTCGCGCGCGGCCGGCGTCATGGCCGGCGGCTCGTACAACGAGCCGATCTCCGGCACCTACGCGGGGGAGGTCTACGAGCTTGCCCAGAGCCTGGAGACGATGCGGCGCGAGGTCCGCCGTAGCGAAGAGTCGCTGCGGGGGTTCGTCGCCTCGGCGGCCCACGAGTTGCGTACGCCGCTGACCTCGATCGAGGGCTTCTCGCAGGCGCTGCTCGATGGGACGGCGGGCACGCGAGAAGAGCGCAGCCGGGCTTCGGCCGCCATCTACCGGGAGTCTTCGCGGCTGCATCGGCTGGTCGATTCCCTGCTGACCCTCTCCCGCTACGACTCCCGGGAGTTCCGGGCCCAGCACACGCGGGTGGACGCCGACGAGATCGTGCGCGAGGAGGTGGGCCGGCTGGTCGAGGCCGGTTTGGTGGAGGAGGAACGGGTGCGCGTGCGGGGCCAGGAAGCAGCCCTCACCACCGACGCGGACATGTTCCGCCAAGTGGTGGCCAACCTCCTGAGAAACGCCGTGCAGTACGGCGGGGACGAGCCCGTGGAGGCGGTGGTCTCGCGCGACGACGGCCTGTTGGTGCTCGACGTGACCAACGGCGGCGTGCCCCTCTCGGCCGAGGATCGGGCCCGCGTCTTCGAGCGTTTCTACCGGGGACCGGCCTCCGGACGCACGGAGGGCTTCGGCCTTGGCTTACCGCTGGTCAGAGAGATCTGCGAGGTCCTGGGCGGGAGGATCGAGATCGTGGGACCCGGGCCGGCCACGACCTTCCGGGTCACGTTACCCGATGCCGATCGTCCGGACGCAGGAGCTCGTGGATGATCGTGCGCGCCCGCAACAGCTCCTCCTCCATGAGGACGGTCTCCCGCCGGGCGACACCGCCCGGGCAGGCCCGGCGCACCGTCTGCAGTCGGAGCGCGATGCGGCCCAGCAGTTCCTGGATCTCCCCGGGGCTGCCCGCACTGCTCGTCGGGCCGCTCCTCGGCGCGAGGGCGCTGCGGAGGAAGAGGATGTCGGTCCGGTGATAGCGCCGGTGCCCGCCTAGAGTCAGGGTGAAGGTGAGACGACCCTTCTTGGACCAATCGCGCAAGGTCCGGGGGCTGACGCCCAGGAGCCGCGCCGCCTCGCCGGGGCTGATAGTGTCGTCCCGACCCACGCGGTGTCGGACGGCCGGAGCCGGGCCGGCTTTGCCGGCTGGATGTCCCCCACTGCTCACGGTCATGCTCTTCGGCGCAGGCGGGCCCAGACTTTAGCGCGGGGAAGGGGTGCCATGGCGGCCTACCACGACGTCCTGCTGCTCTCGGGAGACGATCTCCTGCCGGTGCGCCTGGGCGGTGACGTACGCCTGGCGGACCCGCCTCCGCCGCTGGAACCCCTGCCCGACTTTCGCGGGGCGGTGGCCCAGGCGCTCCGGCGGCCGCTGGGTCTGCCCCCGCTGGCCCGGCTGGCCGGCCGGGGCGCCCGGGTGACGGTCGCCTTCGACGATCCGTGCGTGCTCTTGCCCCCGCCGGTCGCCGACCCGCGGCGGACGGTCCTGGCCGAGGTGTGTGCCCAGTTGTTCGCCGCGGGGGTCCGGCCGGCCGACGTCACGCTGATCTGTGCGAACGGACTCCACCGGCAATGGACCCGGGCGGAGCTGCTGCCGCTGGTGGGACTGCGTCTGATGGCGGGGCTCGGCGGGCGGGTGCGCTGCTACGACGCGGCGGACCCCGCGGGCAGCGTCGTCCTCGGTACGACGGCATCCGGTCTCCGGGTGGAGGTCAGCCGGTGGGTGGCCGAGGCCGACCTCGTCGTCTACGTGGGAGTGGCCTGGACCGAGATGAACGGCGGACACAAGTCGATCGCCTGCGGCCTGTCCACCTACGAGTGCATCGATCAGCACCACCGACCGGCGGTCCAGGTGCGCACCCCGCTGATGGAACCGGAGCGGTCCGCCATGCACGAACGGCTCTGGGAGATCGGGCGCGCCATCGGGGAGCACGTGCCGGTACTGCAGGTGGAGACGGTCGTCAACAACCGGCTGTGGGCGGGCCCGTTGAGCCTGATGGACCTGCGACGACGGCGGCTGCCGCCGGGCCTGGGAGCGGCGCGCCGGCTGCCCGCGGGCGTCCGCCGCGCCCTGCGGAAGGCCCTCCCGGGCTTCTACCAGCCCGCCGGGGTGTGGGCCGGAGGCGTCGAACCGGTCCACCGGGCGGCACTGGCGCGCTTACGCGGAGCCCGCGGGCGGCTGGAGGCGCCGGCGGACGTCCTGGTGCTCGGCGTGCCGAACATGAGCCCCTACGCCGTGCATTCGGAGATGAACCCCCTGCTGGTGGCCAACACCGGGTTGGGTTACGCCTTCCAGTTCGGGCGTCACCAGCCTCTGGTGCGCGAGGGCGGGACGGTCATCCTGGCCAATCCGACCCCACCCACCTTCCACGCCCGCCATCACCCGGCCTACCGCCGCTTCTGGGACGAGGTGCTGCCCGTGACCCGCGACGCCGAGCGGATGGAGCGGGAGTTCCAACCCGCCTTCGCCGCCGACCCCGCTCTGGTGCAGGCGTATCGCCACGAGCGGGCGTACCACCCGGTGCATCCGTTCTACGCGTGGTACTGGACATTGCGCGCGCAACGTCACGTGGGTCAGGTGCTGCTGGCCGACGGCGCGCAGCCGTGGGTGGCGGAGAGGCTGGGCTTCGAGGCCGCACCCACCGTGGAGGAGGCGGTGGACCGCGCTCGCGCCCGGCTGGGCCGCGATGCCTCGGTGGTGGTGCAGACATCGCCGCCCGTCTTCACGGTGGACGTGGGCGAGCGGTGCTAGTCTTTGAGTGGAGAGGGGGCGGGCAAGAAGGAGAACAGAGGTGGCCGCGTGAAGATCAGTCTCATCGAGCCGGGCCCGCCCGGCTTTCACGTCTACAGTTTCATCCATCAGGTCCGCCTGGGCCTTCCGCTCCTGGGGGCGCTCTTGCGGGAGCGCGGGCACCAGGTGCGCATCTACGTCGAGAGCCTGAGCGAGGTGGACTGGGACGACGTGCTTCGCTCCGACCTGGTGGGGATCTCGACCATCACGTCGACGGCGATCAAGGCGTACCGCTACGCCGACCGCGTGCGCGACGCCGGCATCCGCGTCGTGATGGGCGGTCCGCACGTCACCTTCGAGGCGGACGAGGCCCTGGAGTTCGCCGACTTCGTGGTCCGTGGCGAGGGAGAGGACACCCTCCTCGAGCTGATGGACGTGTTGGAGGGCCGCTCGGCGACGGCCGACGGCATCCTGGGCCTCTCCTACCACCGCGGGGACGGTTCTCACGCGCATAACCCCGCCCGTCCGCTGCGCGCGTCGCTGGACGACCTGCCCGCCCCGGACCTCTCGTTGATCGAGCGGCACGACCGCATCCACCCGACGCCCTTCATCACCTCCCGCGGATGCCAGTACGACTGCGAGTTCTGTTCCGTGATCCTGATGTTCGGTCGGCGGGTGCGCACCATCGACCCCGATCGGGTCATCGCCTCCATCCGGGAGCTCGGGACCACGAGCATCTTCTTCTACGACGACAACTTCATCATCTCCAAGCGCACGGCGAAGCCCCTCCTTGCGCGGATGGTGAGGGAGGACCTGGGCGTGACGTTCTCCGCTCAGATACGGGTGGATTCGGTCTGCAAGGACGGTCGGGTGGACCACGAGTTGCTGCGGCTGCTGCGGGAGGCCGGGTGCGTCTTCGTGTACCTGGGCCTCGAGTCGGTCAACCCGGAGACCCTCAAGGCGTTCAACAAGCGCCAGAGTGTGGCGGACATCGCCGGTGGCCTCGAAGCCCTGAACGCGTACGGCATCGGCACGCACGGCATGTTCGTGTTCGGCTCGGATAGCGACACGGTCGCCTCGCTGGAGCAGACCACCACGTTCGCCATCGACCACGGCCTCAGCACGGCGCAGTTCCTGCTCCTGACGCCGTTGCCCGGCACGCGTCAGTCGCAGCGATTCAACGACGAGGGCCGCATCTTCACCAAGAACTGGACCCTCTACGATGGGCACCACGTGGTCTTCTGGCCCAAGCGCATGAGCCCGCTCGATCTGCAGGAGGCCGCGCTGGAGGCGCACCAGCGCTTCTACCGGCCGAGCCGTCTGCGGGAGTACACGCGGTACCGCACCATGGGTTTCCTCATGAGCCATGGATGGGAGCGGGTGCCGGACAACATGGCCTACCTCCGGGAGTTGCGCGCGTTCACGGCCCACCAGACGTTCCCGGCGGCTCCGGACCTCGACGCTCTGACCGCGGAGCCCCGCTCCCCCTCCGAGGTCCTGGACGGGTCGCGCTGACCGCGTGACGGGGGCCTCGCGGCACCCGTCCGCGCCGGCGCCGCGGCGTGCCACTACCGCCGCGGTCACCCAGGATTCCGCTCGATTGGCCAGAACTACAAGAAACCGTATACTTGTGGGCGCTGGGCTGTCCGGCGGGAAGAGAGGCGACGTGGCTCGGGTCCTGGCCCTGGCGAACCAGAAAGGGGGCGTGGCAAAGACCACGTCCACACTCAACCTGGGCGTCGCCCTGGAGGAGTTGGGGCACCGTGTCCTTGCCGTGGACATGGACCCTCAGGGCAACCTGACCATGAGCCAGGGGCTGAACCCCGACGACGTCCACCCCAGCATGTTCAACGTCCTGGTGCAGGGTCTGGACATCGAGGATGTGATCTACCACCGGGAGCTGGACATCGCCGCGGCCAGCATCGACCTGGCCGGCGCGGACCTGGCCCTCAGCTCGGTGATCGGCCGGGAGCGCGCGCTGAGCAAGGCGCTGATGGCCGTGCAGGACCGCTACGACTACATCCTGGTGGACACCCCTCCCTCTTTGGGACTGCTGACCATCAACTCGCTCACCGCCTCGGACGGGGTGATCGTGCCCGTCCAGTGCGAGTACCTCTCGCTGCGGGGCCTGGCTCAGCTCGAGACGCACACTCGAACTGGTGCGCGAGAACCTCAATCCCAACGTGCACATCGTCGGGATCCTCCCCACCCTCTTCGACTCCCGGACCATCCACGGCAGGGAAGCGGTGGAGGTGCTGCGGAGCAACTTCGGCGACCTGGTGTTCGACACCGTCGTCAAGAAGACCATCAAGTTCGCCGAAGCGCCGGTCCTGGGCACGTCGGTGATCAAGTACGCGCCCAGCAGCGACGCGGCCAAGGCCTATCGCGCTCTCGCCAAAGAGGTCCTCAATGGAACGAAAGTCTAGCCTCAAGAACCCCGGCCTCGGCTTCCTCTTCCGCGGGACCGAGGCCCCGCGCGACCGCCCGCCCGAGCGGGTGGGAGGCGGCAGCCCGGCGCCGCGCGAGGCCGAGCGACAGCTGATCCAGCCCTCCCGGAGCTTCCCGGCCATCATCAAGGTGATCGGCGTGGGCGGTGCCGGCACCAACGCCATCAACCGCATGCTGGAGGCGGGGCTGGAGGGCGTCGAGTTCATCGCCATCAACACCGACGTCCAGGCGCTGCAGATGTGCGAGGCCGACCACAAGCTGCGCATCGGGCGCGAGCTGACCAAGGGGCTGGGCGGGGGAGCCGATCCGACCGTGGGCCGGGAGGCCGCGCTGGCGGCGTACGACGAGATCAAGGGGCTGCTCAAGGGCAGCGACATGGTGTTCATCACGGCGGGCGAGGGCGGCGGCACCGGCACCGGCGCCGTGCCGGTGGTGGCGGAGTTGGCCAAGAGCATGGGCGCCCTGACCATCGGGGTGGTCTCCCGTCCCTTCGGGTTCGAGGGGAAGCGCCGGCAGGCTCAGGCCGCGGAAGGCATCGACGAGCTGCGCGAGAAGGCGGACACCGTCATCGTGGTGCCCAACGACAAGCTGCTGGAGGTGGCCGACCGGGGCACCTCCATGCTGGAGGCCCTACGGCTGGCCGACGACGTGCTGCGCCAAGGCGTGCAGGGCATCTGCGACCTGGTGATCGTCCCCGGTCTGATCAACCTCGACCTGGCGGACGTCCGCACCATCATGACCGGCGCCGGGACCGCGCACATGGGCATCGGCGCCGCCAGCGGCGAGAACCGCGCGCAGAAGGCCGCGGAGATGGCCGTCAACTCCTCCCTGCTCGAGACCTCCATCGAAGGGGCTCACGGCATCCTGCTCAACATCAGCGGCCCCGACGACCTCTCCCTCTACGAGGTGAACGAGGTGGCCGAGATCGTCAACGAAGCCGCGGATCCCGACGCCAACATCATCTTCGGGGCCGTGGTGCGGGGCGACCTGGGCGATCAACTCCGTGTGACGGTGGTGGCCACCGGCTTCCACGGAGCGGCGCGCCCCGCCCGACCTCGTCACTGGGACCCGGAGACCGGGGAGGAGATCGTCGCCGAGCCCCCGGCGGCGGACCGCCCCCGAGGGGCCTCCCGCCGAGACCCCGCCGCCCGCAGAGACGGAGCCGCCCGCCGACGACGATCTGGAGGTGCCGCCCTTCCTGCGCTCCATGGAGTAGCGCAGAAGGCGGGGATGCCCGCTCTGCCGCCTCCCGGTCAGAGGGTCAACGCGCCAGCTCGGCCTTGCGCCATCCCTGCTGGGCCAGCCGCTCGGCCCGTTCCTGCGTCCAGGCTTTGATCGCCTCGAAGTAGGCGCGCTTGTCGCCTTTCTTGAACTGGGCCGCGAGGTCGTTGAGCTCCATCGCCTTGTCGTAGACGTCGGTGGGCGTCAGCCCGTTCCAGGAGGCGTACCCCTCCTCGAAGAGCAAGGTCGGGGTGATCTCCTCTTCGGGGATGCCGGTACGGGTCAGGTAGTTCCGGGCGACCTCCATGTCGTACTCGACCACCCAGCCGTTGTCCCGGACCATGGTCTGCTCGTCGAACGAGACCGCGCACGAGGGGCAATGGACGGCCTTGACCGCCTCCCGGGGCACCACCGAGTTCAGATGATGCATGCTGGCGAAGTCGCCGCCGCAGGAGCACTCGATCGTCGTGGCCATGCACATGCTGCACTCTCCTTGCCGGCCCGCGGGTCTTCGCCCGCCGGGCGTACTCAGCTCTCGTGATTGGTATTGTCACGCATCGAGGTCCTTCACGCCAATGCTGCGAGTCGAGGTGCTTCCATGAACCAGACGCTGCCCCCCCTGGTCGGCGCCGACGGATCGGTCCGCGCGGCCGTGCTGCAGGTCAACTCGACGGAGGATGTCCGGGCGAACGTCCGGAACGCCCTGGCCCTGGTGGACGAGGCGGCCGCGCGCGGCGCGCGTCTGGCCGTCCTGCCCGAGAAGTTCACGTACCTGGGGCGCCGGGAAGGGCTGGCTGAGGCGGCGCAGCCGTTGGACGGGCCGCTGCTGACTCCCTTCGCCGAGGCGGCCCGCCGGCACCGTCTCTACCTGGTGGCCGGAAGCGTCTGGGAGGCGGTGCCGGGGGAGACACGGACCTTCAACGCCAGCGTGCTCTTCGGGCCCGACGGGCGCCGCCTTGCCGTCTACCGCAAGATCCACATGTTCGACGTGGAGGTGGGGGAGCAGGTCTATCGGGAGAGCGACGACTGCCGTCCGGGCGACCAGGTGGTGGCGGTGCGCCTGCCCAGTCGGTTCCAGGGGAACGGCCCGGTGTCCTGCGCAGGCGCCGGGGACGATCGTGCTGGGGATGAGCATCTGCTACGACCTGCGCTTCCCGGAGCTCTACCGCAGTCTGGTCGAGTTGGGGGCCCGCATCGTGGTGGTGCCCTCCGGCTTCACCATGCAGACCGGCCGCGACCACTGGGAGGTGCTGCTGCGCGCCCGGGCGATCGAGGACCAGGTCTACGTCGTCGCGGCCAACCAGAGCGGACGTCACGAGCCGGACCACCAGTCGTACGGGCGGAGCATGATCGTGGACCCCTGGGGCGTGGTGCTGGCCCAGGCCGCCGATGGTCCGGGGATCGCCGTGGCGGACCTGGACCTGGCCCGGCAGGAGAGCCTGCGGCGGAGCCTCCCCTCCCTCGAGAACCGCGCTCCCGCTGCCTATGGGCGGACCGTGCTGGTCGCCCCCGAGGCCTGAACGTCCGGGGCGCTCTGCGCGGGCGGCTCGTCCACAGATCTGCGGGACGGCCCGCCCGCCCCCGCCTACCCCTTGGCCGCCCGCCTCCGTTTGGAGGGTCCCTCGGTCTCGGCGGCGGCCCCGTCGTCCTGTCCGGCGCGCCGGCTGCCCGCTTTGCCGTTCGTCTCGCCTCCGGCGGCCCGCTTTCGCCCGGCGGAGGCTTCCACGCTGGCCTTCAGGGCCTCCATCAGGTCGATCACCTTCCCGGGAGTCGGCTGGGGCGCCACCTCGATCTTCTCGCCCGCGGCCTTCTTCTCGATCAGGTCGAGCAACGCTTGGCGGTACTCGTCCTGGAAGGCCGTGGGGTCCCAGGGCTGGGTCAGGTTGGCGATCAGACTCCGGGCCATCTCGGTCTCCTGCTCCCGGATGGTGATCTTCTGGTCCAGCTCGTCGAACGCGGGTTGGCGTATCTCGTCGGGCCAGTGCATGGTCTCGAGCAGCAGGAGACCGTCGCGGGCGCGGATGACGGCCAGATGCTCCTTGTCCCGCAGCGCGATCTTGGCCACGGCGGCTCGGCCTTCCTCCTCGAGCACCTGCGCCAGCAGCCGGTAGGGCTTGACCGCCGGGCCGGTGGGCGCCAGGTAGTAGGTCTTCTCGTAGTACACCGGGTCGATCTCGTCCAGATCGACGAACTGCGCGATGTCGATGGCGCGGTTGGACTCGACGGGCAGGGAGTCCAGTTCCTCGTCGGTGACGACGACGTACTCGTTCTTGCGGTACTCGAAGCCCCGCACGATCTCGTCCGGAGGCACCTCCTTCTCCTCCAGCGCGCAGAACCGGCGGTAGCGGATGCGGGAGTGGTCCTTGTCGTGCAACTGGTGGAATGCCACCGACCGTTCCTCCGTCGCCGGGTAGAGGCCCACCGGTATGGAGACCAGGCCGAAGAGGATGGCTCCCTTCCACATCACTCTCATCGCTTGCCGCCTTCCCGTCGCTCGCCGGAGTCTTCGTCGGCGGGGGGCCGACCTTCGACACTGAGTGTATACCCTCGGGAGGTGGAGGAGAGTCGTCCGTCGCCCCGCGCCGCCGCCCGGGAGGCTTGGGGCCACTCCGTTCCTGGGTAGAGACGGGCGAAAGCGTACGACGGCCGCGGGCGGCAAGCGGGGCCGGCGACGAGGAGGAGGGAAGGAGCGGACATGCGGCATGCGGATCTCACGATCTCGAACCTGACCGATGAGGCGCAGATAGCCCGACTCAAAGACGTCATCTGCGGCATCACCGGGGCGCGGTTCGTCTCGGCCGATCTCGACCGGCAGGTGGTGGAGTTCGACCTCTACCAGGACTTCGACAACCTGGATCTGACCACCGTCCAGTGCACCCTGCGAGAGCACGGCTTCGAGGCGGGCGAGGTGGTGGAGGGCCAGACCTGCACCCTCCGCTTCCAGGGGGCTTAGCGGTCCCGGCCCCTTGACGGCGGCTCCAGGGGCCGTTCGAAGTAGAGGCACGTCTTCTCCTGGAAACCGAGCGAGCGGTAGAAGTCGTGGGCGGGTAGGTTCCACGCCTCGGTGACGAGCTGGAGCCTTCCGCAGCCCTCGCGCCGACCCACCTCAGCCGCCGCCTCGACCAACCCGCGTCCCACCCCGCTTCGCCTTGCCCTCTCCGTCACGATCACGTCCTGCAGTTCGCAGGCCTTGCCCGCCGACCACGTGCTCATGCTGATCAGGACCGCGCAGAGGCCGACCACGCTCTCATCCGTCTCGGCAAGCACGAAGCGGTGGGAGGGGTTGTCCAGCAGGGAGGAGACCACGTCGGCCAGCCGTTCCGCCCGGGGAGCGTCGACCCCGTGCACCGCCATGATCTCCGACAGCAGAGTGGCCACGGCCGGGAGATCGCCCGCCGCCGCCAACCGGTAGCGCACGCCCGGCGGGCTGCCGAGGGGCGAGAGGGAGCCGACACCGTTCGCCGCCCGACGTCGTTTCCCGAACCGTGTCGCCACTTTTTTCAGTGATGAGGTCATTATAATGATGAAAAGAGGGGAAATGCTCTAGTGGCGGCCGGGACGGCTGCCGCGTTCGGGACCGCCACCGCACCGACTATATGCCAATCGTCGCGGTTGGGAGAAGGGCAGGCGGGCATGGCAGGCAAGCATGGCGCAGATGAGCGGGCGTTCGATCTCGAGGCGGGACCCCGCAAGATGGTCGGGGATGTCTTCGCCGGCTCGAGAACGAGAGGCGCCGAGGAGCAGGCCCGTCCTCCCCGCTGGACGGAGGACGGCGGTCGCCGCGGGGAGGACACCTCGTTGCGGCAGTACCTGAACCAGATCGGGAAGGTGCCCTTGCTGACCGCCCAAGAAGAGGTGGAGCTCGCCAAGCGCATCGAAGCGGGGGACGAAGCAGCCCGACGCCGCATGATCGAGTCGAACCTCCGTCTGGTCGTCTCCATCGCCCGCCGCTACGTGGGCCGGGGCCTGGGACTGAACGACCTGATCCAAGAAGGCAACTTCGGTCTCATGAGGGCCACCGAGAAGTTCGACTACCGCCGCGGGAACAAGTTCTCCACCTATGCCACCTGGTGGATCCGCCAGTCGGTGACCCGGGCGCTGGCCGACAAGGGGCGCACGGTCCGGCTCCCGGTGCACATCGTCGAACGGCTCGGGGCGATACGCCGCACCATGCAGCGCCTCAACCAGGAGCTGGGCCGGGAACCGCAACCGGCCGAGGTCGCCGCGGAGGTCGGGCTGCGCGAGACGGAGCTCCTGGCGCTCCTCGACGTCGCCGAGGTGCCGCTCAGCCTGGACGCCTCCTTCGACCCGGAGGGCGAGGAATCACCGCTCATGGCGCTCGTGCCGGACACCTCGCAGGTCTCCGCTTTCGACACGGTCTTCGGAGCCATGCAGGCCCGCTACCTGGCTCAGGCCATCGTCGACCTGCCGGAGCGGGAGCGTCAGGTCCTGGTGCTGCGCTACGGGCTGGGCGGAGACGAACCCTGGACCCTGGGCGATATCGGGGCCTACTTCCACATCAGCCGGGAGCGGGTCCGGCAGGTGGAGGCCAAGGCGCTGGAGCGTCTCCGCTTCAACGGCCTCATCCGCCGGCTGAGGGACCGCGTGTAGGCGGACCGCTGTTCGCGGCGAAGGCACCGCGCCACGACTTCGCCCGGGCGAGGTTGCGGCTGTCGGGCCCGTGTCCCTCGAAGCCGGGCACCTCGAGCACGAACGGCACGGAGCGCAGCCGGGGATGAGCGACCACCCGCGCGAGCGCCGCGGCGCCCAGGGTGCCTTCACCCAGGTTCTCGTGCTGGTCGTGCCGGGAGCCCAGGGGCCTGCGGGCGTCGTTCAGATGCACCAGTCCTACCCGGCCGAGGCCGAGCTGCTCGTCGAGCCGCCCAAGGTAGACCTCCAGTCCGTCCGCGGTGCGGAGGTCGTAGCCGGCGACGAAGAGATGCGCCGTGTCGATGCAGACTCCCACCGGTCCGGACAGAGCGGCGATCAGGCGGGCCAGCTCTTCCGGGCTCTTTCCCACGGAGTTCGCCTGTCCTGCGCTCGACTCCAGGAGAAGGGGCGGCAGCGCCGTCTCGGGTTCCGGGATGCCGGGGGGCGAAGCCTCCCCCACCGTCTGGAGCGCGAGCGCGCGCGCCGCCTCCAACGTGGCGATCGTGCGCCGGAAGGCCGCCTCGAAGCCGTCGCCCTTGTGCGAGCCCACGTGGGTCACCACGCCGGCGGCCCCCACCGACGCTCCGAAAGCCAGCGCATGCGCGATGGCGACCGCAGACCGGGCCCGCAGGAGCTCGTCGGGTGACGCCGGGTTCACCAGGTAGATGGTGTGGAGGAAGAGCGGCACGCCCTCCGCCGCGATCGCTTCACCAAAGGCCCGGACATCGGACGGCGCCGGGGCCGTCGTGCGCCAGGTCCGAGGGTTGCTGGGAAAGAACTGCATGGCCTCGACGTGCAACGCGTGGGCGCGCTCGAGGATCGCGGGCAGGCCGCCGGCGGTGGAAAGGTGGGCGCCGATGCGGGGCAGGATGGTCTCGGCGGCCCTGGTGCCGTGCCTGTCGCTGACGGTAGCCTCCTGCCGGCCGGTATAGAATCCGGGGACGATGATACCGCTGCGCGACAACATCCCCACGCTGCGCTTCTCGTACATGACGTACGTGTTCATCGCCCTCAACGTGCTGGTCTGGTTCTACGAGATCACGTTATCGCCCGGCCGGTTGGACGCCTTTATCACCCAGTACGGCTACGAGCCGGCGCGCGTGGTGGAGACCATCTCCTCCGGGCACTTCGCCCCGGCGGTGCTGGTGACCCTGCTGACCTCGATCTTCCTGCATGGAAGCTGGCTGCATATCTTCGGGAACATGCTCTACCTGCACATCTTCGGTAACAACGTGGAGGACTCGATGGGGCACCTGCGCTTCACCGTGTTCTACCTGTTGATCGGGGTGCTGGCCAACTTCGGGCAGGTGCTGGTCTCACCGGGGTCGACGGTCCCCGGGATCGGGGCCAGCGGGGCCATCGCGGGAGTGCTGGGGGCGTACCTGATCCTCTACCCGAGGGCGGGCGTCCTGGTCTTCGTGCCGATCTTCTTCATCTTCACCCTGCCGGCCGTCCTGGTCCTGGGCCTGTGGTTCGTGTTGCAGCTGTTCCAGGGAGCAGCCTCGTTGGCGGCCGGCATGGCGGGCGCGGGCGGAGTGGCCTTCTGGGTCCACGTGGTCGGGTTCGGCCTGGGGGTGGCACTGATCCTGCCGTTCCGAGACCGTCGCCTGACCGCCGCCAAACCGGCGAGCTGGTAGCGAACGGCGCCCGGCGCCGGGAAGGAGGAGACCGGCGTGGAGCGCGCTCAGGAGATACAGGAGCTGGAATTCCTCGTCGGCACCGCGTGCAGCCGTACCATCACGCTGTTGATGCAGCCCGGCCGAGACCTCGCCGAACTGCAGGACGAACTCGCTTTTCTGGCAGGGAAGGCCTCGCGACTGGCCCGACTGCTGGGGGAAGAGGTGCAGGGGTCCGACGACCGCGCTGAGGATGGTCGGTGACCGCCAGGCCGCTGGAGCCGCCCTGGCTTGTTCCCCGTCTGCCCGGGCTGCGGGTCTGGGCGCTGGAACCCTACTACGGCGGTTCGCACAAAGCCTTTGTCGACGGTCTGCGGGCGCGTTCAGGACACCGGATCGAACTGCACACGCTGCCCGGGCGGCACTGGCGCTGGCGGATGCACGGGGGCGCTTTCGCACTGGCGCAGCACGCAGCCTCCCTCTCCCCGGACAAGGCACCGCAGGTCCTCTTCGCCTCCGACATGCTCGACGTGGCCACCTACCTCTCGCTGGCCCCCGGCTGGGTGCGGCGCGCCCCCGTGGTGGCGTACTTCCACGAGAACCAGCTGACCTACCCTCTGCCGGACGGCGTCGAGCGCGACCTGGACTACGCGATGAAGAACCTGTCCACCGCCGTCGTCGCGGACCGGCTGGTGTTCAACTCGAGCTTCCATCGGGAGGAGTTCCTGCTTGGACTTCGGTCCCTGCTGCCGCTGCTGCCCTGACGAGCGACCGGCGTGGGCGGTCCGGCGTGTCGAGGAGAAGGCCGAGGTGCTGCCGTTGGGAGTCGATCTGCGTCGATTGGACCGGTACCGTCCCGCCGACTCGGAACCGTCGGGCCGCTGGGGACATCCGTCGTCCGGCCCCCTGATCCTGTGGAACCAGCGCTGGGAGTACGACAAGGACCCGGCCGCGTTCTTCGCGGCCCTCTACGCCCTCCAGGGGGAGGGGGTGCGCTTCCGGGTGGCCGTCGCCGGGCCCAACCGGGGGTTGCCCACCCAGGTCTTCGTCGAGGCCCGAGACCGGTTGGGGGAGCACATCGTGCAGTGGGGCCGGCTGACCGACCTCGCCGACTACGCCCGCCTGCTCTGGGAGGCCGACGTGGTCGTCTCCACCGCGCTCCACGAGTTCTTCGGCACGGCCGTCGTCGAGGCGGTGTACTGCGGCTGCCGCCCGGTGCTGCCCCGCCGTCTGAGCTACCCGGAGATCGTGCCGCCGGAGGTCCACTCGGAGGTGCTCTACGAGCCCGGGGGGTTGGTCCCCCTGCTGCTCCGGGCGCTCCGTGAAGGGCTCCCCTGGTCAGGGGAGTGGCAAAGGACATGGGTTTCGCCATACGATTGGGGAGCGAGCGCCGGGCGGTACGACGAGCTCGTCTGGTCGTGCTGGGAGGCGGCCGGGGCACAGGACCGGTGAGTGGCCCACGAGGAAGGGATGGCATGGACCGACTGACGTTGGACTACACGCTGTGCACGCAGGAGGCGTTGGGATCCGCCGGCCTCTCCAACCTGATGATCGAAGCGATGCGCCTCCCTCTGAGCGACGCCTGGGAGGGCGTGGCGGCTGCCCGGGGAACGGGGGACATGGGCTGGACCGACCTCTACCGCCGCGCCCACGACGACGTGCTGACGTTCGGGCGGGAGCAACAGGGACGCTTCGATAACCTGGTGGTGCTGGGGATCGGCGGCTCCGCCCTGGGCACCACCGCCCTGGGCACCGCGTTGCTCCATCCCTTCCACAACCTGCTGTCCGCCGCCGAGCGAAAAGGCCGGCCGCGCCTGTTCGTGGTCGACAACGTGGACCCCGACGAGATCGCCGGACTCTTCAACCACCTGGACATGCGCAGCACGCTGGTCGACGTCGTCTCCAAGTCCGGCACCACGGCGGAGACCATGGCGGCCTACCTGGTGGCCAGACGTCTGCTGGAGCAGCAGGTGGGTCGTGCCCTGATGCGGGACCACCTGGTCTTCACGACCGACCGGTTCAGCGGCGTGCTGCGGGCGATCGGCAAGGACGAGGGCATCCGGATGTTCGAGATCCCCCAGGGAGTGGGGGGCCGCTTCTCCGTCCTCAGCAGCGTCGGCCTGCTGCCGGCGGCGCTGGTGGGTATCGACGTCCCCGCGCTGCTGGAGGGCGCGGCGGCCATGGACGAGTGGTGCTCCACCGCCGACGTGGTGGCGAACCCGGCCGCCGTCTTCGCGATGCTCCAGTTCCTGTCGGACACGCGCCATCACCGATCCATCTCGGTGATGATGCCCTACAGCTCGCGGTTGAAGGACGTGGCCGACTGGTACCGGCAGCTGTGGGCCGAGAGCCTGGGCAAGGCGGTGGATCGCAACGGGAAGGCCGTCAGTACGGGCATGACCCCAGTGAAGGCCCTGGGGGCGACGGACCAGCACTCCCAGGTGCAGCTCTACAGCGAGGGGCCGGACGACAAGGTCTTCACCTTCCTGCGGGTGGCCGAGTTCGACCACGACGTACCCATCCCGAACGTGCACCCCGACCTGCCGGACCTGTCGTACCTGGGCGGCCATTCCTTCGGCGAGCTCCTGAACGCGGAGCAGGAGGCGACCGCCTGGGCGCTGGCCCGTCGGCGGAGGCCGTCCCTGACCATCACCCTTCCCCGGGTGGATGCCGCTTCTCTGGGCCAGCTGCTCTACCTGCTGGAGCTCTCCGCGGCCGTGATGGGGGAGCTCTACGGCATCAATGCCTTCGACCAGCCCGGCGTGGAGTTGGGGAAGCAGGCGACCTACGCCCTGATGGGCCGGACCGGGCACGAGGCGCTTGCCGCCGAGATCCGCGGGTCGGGCACCCCGGACCGACGCTTCGTGGTGTGACAGCCAGCGGGTCGGAGGGCGGGTCGCCACTAGACCCGCCCTCGCCCGAGTCTGCCGGTCGCGCTACAGGCGGGCGAACTGGCGCCGCAGGAGGATCCAGGCGGTGACGTAGGCCACGAGCGCGTAGGCCGCCAGCAGGGCCAGCAACTTCAGCTCCCATCCGGTGCCGCGCAGCATGATGTCCTGCAGTAGCCGGATGGCGTACGTCGCCGGCAGGAGCCAGGAGACGGCGCGGATCGGCCAGGCGAGCGTGTCCAGCCCGAGCAGGAACCCGCTGAAGAAGACGCTCGTCAAGAGCATCATCATGGCGTACTGCACCGCCTCGCTGTCGGTCCGGGCCACCAAGGAGATGATGAAGCCCACTCCCAGCGAGGCGATCAGCAGGACCAGGAGCGCGACGATGTAGGGCAGCAGCGGCCCGAGGAAGGGCACCCCCAGACCGTAGACCAAGAGGACGGTCAGCAGCGCGCCGATCACGCCGGTGAAGAGCGCGTAGCTGATGTACTTGCCCGTCAGCGTCTGGAACGGCGTCAGCGGCGAGACCCGGAAGAGCTCCATGGTGCCCATCCGCCGCTCGCGCACCAGCGACAGGCCCGCGAGCGTGATGCCCAGGTGCTGCAGCAGCAGGACGACCACTCCCGGGGCGAAGAAGTCCGGGGTCGACGGCCGCACCTCCGAGGTCGATCGCAGGGCCACCGAGAAGGGCTGGGTGAGGACGACGGGGTCCGCCTGTCGGAGAGCCCGCAGGTCGGAGTCCAGCTGGGCGAGGTCGCGGTCCAGGCGGTCGAGGTTGGTGGCTGGAGCCGCCCCTCCCGCGTTCCCGGAGGTGGTGCCGGTGGTGCCGGTGGTCCCGGGCGTGCTGTTGCCGCCGAGCGCGGCCGCATCCCGGCGCAGCTGTTCCGGCGTGACGCCCGAACCCAGCAGGGCCAACCCGCCGATGCTGGCGGCCAGCACCTGGAGTTGCTGGCCCAGATCGGTCCTGGCGGTCGTCTGGCCCTGCTGGTCGCCACTCGACTGAGCTTGTTTCAGTTGAGCGACGGCCGCTCGGGCCGCGGTGAGGTCGGTCTCGCTCTGTCCGGCGCGCGACTGCGCCCGGGCCACTGACGCCTGGGCCGCGGCGCTGTTGGCCGCGGTGACGAAGGCTTGAGAGCCGTAGTTGATCGAGTCCAGCTTGAAGGGGTCGATCTCGTTGTAGAGGAAGCGGATGGGGGCCTTACGGTTGGCTCTGATGTCGGCGGCGGGGTCCCGCGGGGCGATGACGACGAGATCGACCTTGTGCTGCCGCAACTCGTTCCGCGCCGCCTGTTCGTTGGGCGTGACGCTACGGACGTCGAGGACCGGCTCCAGCGGCTTCGTGATCTTCGGCAGCTCCGCGCGGAAGGGGCTGTCCTGGGGCATCACCACGATGGTTCTGAGCGGTTGGTTCTCGCCTCGGTAGCCCAGGCCGAACAGCAGCAGGATGAGGAACGGCGCCACGATCAGGGTCAGGACCAGCAGGGGTTGGCGGACGACCTCGGCGATCTCCTTCCCCACGAACGCCCAGATGCGTATGAAGAAACGGCCGAGCTCGGTCACGGCGACTCCTCCTCGCGCGGGGTGGAGGCCCCCGTCTGCTCCATCAGGCGGACGAAGACGTCGTCGAAGGACGGGCTGTCCTCCTGGACCGTCTCCACGGGAACGTCACGCTCGCTCGCCCAGGCCATCACCTCGGGGATCGCCCGGGGCGCCTCTTCCACGGGGAGCATCAGGGCGCCGTCGTCCCGGTGGTGCACCGGGCCGGTCGCCGTGTCCAGGGCGCCCAGCTCGCGCAGCTCGGACTGGGTCAGGGGGCGCGCCAGGCGTATCTCCAGCAGGTCTCCTCCGAACGCCCGCCGGCGGAGCCCTTCCGGCGTGTCCACCGCCAGCAGCCGGCCATCGCCCACCATGACGCCGACCAGGTCGCAGTAGACGGCCTCGCCCACGTATTGGGTGGTGACGAAGAGAGTCTTGCCCCCGTCGCGCAGCTCCCGGAACTCGTCCCAGAACTTCTGCCGCAAGACCGGGTCGATGCCGCCCGTCGGTTCGTCGAGGAAGAGCAGGTCGGGGTCGTGCACGAGGGTGGCGGCCAGGGACAAACGGCGCTGCATCCCGCCGGAGAGCGAGCCCGCCCTCTTGCCTTTGGCGTCGGACAGCTCGACGAAATCCAGCAGGTCCGCGATCCGTCGGCCTCGACGGCCCATGCCGTAGACCGACGCGGCGAAGCTGAGGTTCTGGTTCACGCTCAGGTCCGGATACAGTACGAAATGCTGGGGCAGGTAGCCCAGGCGGCGGCGGACCTCCGACGTGAAGAGGCGCGGGTCGGATCCTAGGACCGAGAGGGTTCCCGCGGACGGTGGGTAGACCCCCGTCAGCATGCGGATGGTGGTCGTCTTGCCCGATCCGCTGGGCCCCACGTAGCCGAAGATGATGCCGGAAGGCACGTCGAAGCTGACGTCGCGGACCGCCGTCTGGTCCCCGAACTGCTTGCTGACGCCCACGGCCCTGATGGCCGCTCCCCCGTCCTCTCCGTCGGCTCTCGGATCCATCATCGGCTCGGGCTCCTGCGCTGCGTCCATGACCCCTTTTTCCTTTTCCTGGAGTGTGCCCCAGCCAGGGTAGTAGCAATCTCCGGATGTCCGTTTGCGGCGGAGGCGTGGGCGGTAGCTCAACAGTGAGAGACCGTGCCGGCAGCTCGTGGGTGCGGACGCTTTGGACTGCGTCAACGGGGGAGACCCTGAAGGAGGACACGATGAGACGACTCGTTCTCGGCTTGGTTGTCGTGGCGCTGGGCCTGCTGGTGGTGGGCTGCAGCTCGAACACCACGACCACCACCAGCGCTCCAGCGACGACCCTCACCACCGCCGCACCGACCACGGCTCCCCCGACCACGGCCCCGCCGGCCGGAGCGGCCATGCCGACCGTTACCGTCCCCTTGAGTGGGTCGGACGTGGTCCCGCCTGTCCAGACGTCCGCCAGCGGGCAGGCCACTTTCACCATCGACCTGACCGCGCTGGGTATCTCCTACAAGCTCGAGGTGACCGACCTGGTCGATGCCACGGCAGCGCACATCCACCTGGGAGCGAAAGGGCAGAACGGACCGGTCGTCGTGCCGCTCTTCAATGGTCCGGCGAAGAGTGGCTCGTTCACCGGCGTCCTGGCCGAGGGCACCATCACGCCGGCCGACATGGTGGGCGACCTGCAGGGCAAGGGCCTCCCAGACCTGCTCGCGCTCATGCAGAGCGCCGGTCTGTACGTCAACGTCCACACCAAGGCCCATCCTGACGGCGAGATCCGCGGGCAGATCACCCTCGAGGGAGTGAATATCCCCGCCGGTCTGATCCCGGGGGGAACGACCCCGAGCTCCTAAGGTCACCCGAGTTCCTGAGTCGCCGGCCGCCGGTGCTCGGGGATCGAGCGGCGGACAGCTCTGAAGGGAGAGCGCGGGGGCGGCGACCGCCGCCCCCGCGAGACGTCCGCCCGCGGGCGAGACTGCTGGGCTTCTCGCCGGTGCTGGGGGGCGACCCGGCGCCGTCGGGTGGGTCAGTCGTGGCCGTGGTACTTGAACGAGACCTTCAGCTTGGCCCGGTAGGCGACGACCTTGTCGTCCTCGAGCCTCATGTCGAGCTGCTCCACCTCGGCGATGCGCAGGTCCTCCAGGGACTCGGCCGCCTTCTCCACCGCGGCCCGGGCCGCGTCCTCCCAGGACGTCTCGCTGGACCCCACGAGCTCGATGACCTTGTACACGCTGTCCATCCCATCCTCCTCGCTCTCACGGATGTGTTGGCCGGCGGGCGCGCACGGACGTACCCTCCTTCATTCTATGGAGCCGTCCTGACGGGAGAAAGCGACGATGGCGGACGTTGGCGGCGGTCGAACGTGCCGACGGCGGCTTGTCTACGAACAAACGTTCGCATATGCTACCTCCATGCCTTCCCCCGCAGGTCATCCCTCCGTCCCCGAACGGCCCAAGGCCGCGTATCGGGCTATCGCCCACCTGGACCTGGACGCGTTCTACGCGAGCGTCGAGGAGAACCTGGACCCGTCGCTGAAGGGCAAGCCGGTGATCGTGGGGGGCGGGGAGCGGGGGGTGGTGGCCACTGCGAACTACGTGGCCCGGCGCTACGGCGTCCACTCGGCCATGCCCCTGCGTACGGCTCGTCGGCTCTGTCCTCACGGCGTCTATCTCACCGGCAACCACCGCCTCTATCGGGAGTACTCCAAGCGGCTGATGGCGCTGCTGACCGAGTACTCGCCGTTGGTGGAGCAGGTGAGTCTGGACGAGGCGTACGTCGACCTCACCGGGACCGAGCGGCTGTTCGGACCGGTGACGCGGACCGCCCGCACCCTCCAGCGACGGGTCAGGGCCGAGCTGGACCTGGGCATCTCCGTCGGCCTGGCCACGAACAAGCTGGTGGCCAAGGTGGGCTCCGACTTCCAGAAACCCGAGGGGTTCACCGTCGTGCCGCCGGGGACGGAGGCGGCCTTCCTGGCCCCGCTCGCGGTGGAGCGTCTGCCCGGGGTGGGTCCGGTGATGCTGGGGCAGCTCCGGGACCGGGGCGTGCTGACCATCGGCGATCTGGCGCAGGTGCCGGAACAGCTCCTGCGGCTCTCCTTCGGGGAGTGGGGGGAGCTGCTGGCCCGCCGCTGCCGGGGGGAGGATCCCCGCCTGGTGACGCCCCGCGAACCGGTCAAGTCCATCGGCCGAGAGACCACCTTCGAGGAGGACACCGCCGACCAGGGTTTTCTCGAGTCCACCGTGCTGGCGTTGACGGAGGACGTCTGCCGCCGGCTGCGCCGCCACGAGCTCGAGGCGCGGACGGTGACGGTCAAGATCCGTTATGCGGACTTCGTCACGCACACCCGCTCGCGCACGCTGCGCCGCCCCCGCGACGTGGACGAGGTCTTCTTCCGGGAGGCGCTGACCCTCTTCCGGGAAGGCCGGCAGCGCCGCTACCGTGTCCGCCTGGTGGGCGTGTCGCTCTCCAATCTCATGCCCCGGGCTTGGCAGGACGAGCTCTTCGACCAGGAGACCCCGTTGCTGCGCGACCTCGACCTCAAGCTCGACGCGATCCGGGCCAAGTACGGTAAGGATGCCATCCGCCGGGGCGCGACCCAGCGTTGAGCCGCCTCCCCCGTCGCCGCGGAGGACCGGCCGACAGCCGCGGGGCCGGGGCCCGCGCCGATGGTAGAATCGCCAGGGTTCCGGCTCTGCCCGTCGTCGTTCGACTCCGCCCGGCTGCGCGCCGCCCGCGCTGGGAACGAGCAGCAGGAGGCTCGCCATGTACGAGGTGTTCAAGGAGATCGGGCGGGATTGCTTCCTCGCCGGGCTGGTCAGCTCGCATGCGGGCAACCTCTCCGTCCGGGTGGGCGAACGGATCACCATCACCCGCCGAGGGTGCATGCTCGGCGCGCTGCATGCCCGGGACCTGGTCGAGACCGGCCTGGAGCGCGAGCCGGAGGACGACGTGAACGCTTCCAGCGAGCTTCCCACCCACCGCGCCATCTATGGCACGAGCCCCGCGGCGGCGGTGGTGCATACGCATCCGCCCCACGGGATCGTCCTCTCTCTCGATCGGGACGAGATCGTCCCGTTGGACTTCGAGGGGAGCTACCTCTACCGGCGGGTGCCGGTGGTGCCGGCCTCAGCCGAGGTGGGGTCCGAGGAGGTGGCCCACGCGGTCGGTGCCGCCCTCGCGCAGGAACGGCTGTGCATGGTCCGCGGACACGGCCTGTTCGCCGCCGGGCGCACCCTGGAGGAGGCGTACCAGTGGTCCAGCAGCTTCGAGGCGTCGGCGCGCGTGCTCTATCTGGCCCGTCTCGCCGGCATCGAACCCAAGGAGTACCTCACGTGAGCCAGCCTGCCGTCCCGGTCGACCTGAGGAGCGATACCGTCACGCGCCCCACCCCTGAGATGCGCCGGGTGATGGCGGAGGCGGAGGTGGGGGACGACGTCTATGGGGAGGACCCCAGCATCAACCTCCTGCAGGAGCGGGTGGCGGAGCTCTTGGGCAAGGAGGCGGCCTTGTTCGTCCCCTCCGGCGTCATGGCCAACCAGCTGGCCGTCCAGACCCACACGACGCCCGGCGACGAGGTGCTGATCCACGTCGATGGACACATCCTCAACTACGAGGGCGGGTCCGCGGCGGCGCTGGCGGGCGTCCAGCTGCATCCCCTGCCGGGCAAGGACGGGGTGCTCGATCCGCGCGAGGTCTGGGCGGGCATCCGACCGCCCGGCGAGCACTTCGCCCGCACCCGGCTGCTGGCCCTGGAGAACACGCACAACCGAGCTGGAGGCACGGTCTGGCCGCTCGAGCGCCTGGAGGAGGTGGCGGCGGTGGGGCGCGCCGAAGGAGTGCTGGTCCACCTGGACGGGGCTCGGCTCTGGAACGCCTCCGTGGCCGCGGGGGTGGCGATGCGAGACTACGCGGCGCCGGCCGACTCGGTCTCGGTCTGCTTCTCCAAGGGGCTCGGCGCGCCGGTGGGTTCGGCCCTGGCCGGCTCCGCCGCGTTCATCGAGGCCGCCCGGGCCCATCGCAAGCGCTACGGGGGCGCCATGCGCCAGGCGGGCATCCTGGCCGCCGGAGCGCTCTATGCCATGGACCACCACGTGGATCGCCTGGCTCTGGACCACGAGCACGCCGTTCTGCTGGCCGGGCACCTGGCCCAGGTCCCAGGGGTGTTCATCCCGCATCCTGTGCAGACGAACATCGTGATCGTGGACGTGGAGTCCCTGGGTCGGACGGCGGAGCAGGTGGTGACCGCGTTGGCCGCGGTGGGCGTGCTCTGCGGCGTGGCGGACCGGTGCCGGGTGCGTTTTGTCACCCATCTGGACGTCTCGGCCGAGCAGGTCCAGCGGGCGGCAGACGCTGCGGTCGCGGCCCTGGAGGCCTTTCCCGCGTCGGGCCGGGGGCCGGCGAGCAAGGCCTGACCGGGTTGAGCCTGCCCGCGTCGGACCCGCATGCGCCGTACGCCCGGTTGGCGGTCGTCATGCTGATCCATTCGGCCGACCGTGAGCGCCTGCTCCTGGTCCGGCCTCGGACCCGGCCGGAGCTCTGGTGTCCTCCCGGGGGTCGGCTGGAGACGGGGGAGGATCTGGAGCGCGCGGCCGTGCGCGAGGCGGAGGAGGAGACGGGGTACCGCGTCCGGGTGGCGGGGCCCTGCTACGCGTACCTCACCATGCACAAGGGCGAGCGGACCCTGGCGGTCAGTATGGCCTGCCGCGTGCCGCCCGATCCCGGCGAGCCACGCCTGGATCCGGCGGAGGCGCTCGCGTGGCGCTGGTGCACGCCCGGCGAGTGGCTGGAGCTGGCCGAGGCCGGCCGGTCGGTGTGGGAGAAGGCCGACGTGGCCAGCGCGACCGCGCTGGCCCGTCGGTTGCTGGATCTCGAACAGGAGGAGGGCGGAGCGGATGGATAGGGCGGAGGCGTTCGAGCTGGTCGGTCGACACGCGGCCAACGAGAACATGGTGCGGCACATGCTGGCCACGGAGGCCATCATGCGGGCGTTGGCCCAGCGGCTGGAGCAGGACGAGGACCGGTGGGGTCTGGCCGGACTGGTCCACGACCTGGACGCCGCCGAGACCGAGGAGGCCATGACCGTGCACGGCCACCGGACCGTGGCCTTGCTGCGTGAGGCGGGATTGGACGACGAAGACGTGCTGCAGGCGGTCCTCGCCCACAATCCTGCCAACGGCTCGTCGATCACGTCTCCCATGGACCGGGCCCTCTTCGCCTGCGACCCCCTGACCGGCCTGGTCACGGCCGCCGCTCTGATCCGCCCGGAGAAGAAGCTCGAGCTGGTCACGTTGAAGAGCCTGAAGAAGCGCTTCAAGGAGCCTTCCTTCGCGCGCGGCGCGCGGCGGGAGGACATCCGCACCTGCGAGGACCTGGGTATCCCCTTGGAGGAGTTCCTCGCCATCGGGCTGGCGGCCATGCAGGGTATCGCGGACGAGCTGGGGCTGTAAGCGCCGGGGCCCTCCTCGAACGGCTCGGGCCGGACGGCGGCGAGGGGCCCGACGGCGGCAGCGGGGGCCTGCTAGACTCTCAGTCGACGGGCGTGCGTTTCCCCAGGACGGTCTTCGTGGCGATCAGCAAGCGGTTTGAGTCGGGTCGGGAAGCCGGCGGCTGCTCCATCGCCTCGGGGCTCATCGGCTCTCATTTCACCGGTGACGAGCTGGTGCGTCTGCGCCGGCAGGTCGCCCTGCTGGATCCCTTCCGCGACCTGCTGGAAGGCATGGAGATCTGGGATGTCCACGGTCACGTGGGCTGCGACATCGACGCCCGCCAGCTCTCCGCCGCCCAGCGGGTGGAGCAGCTGGACGCCGTCGGCCTGGCCCGCAGTGTGGTCTTCCCCATGAACGACCCTCGGCAGGGTTTCGCCTTCGAGGGGCCCAACGACGTGATCTGGGCCGCCTACCAAGCCTATCCGGAGCGGTTGATCCCGTTCTTCCGCCTCAATCCCAACTTTTCCT
Source organism: uncultured Actinomycetota bacterium (assembly GCA_963796315.1). Taxonomy (GTDB): domain Bacteria; phylum Actinomycetota; class Thermoleophilia; order RBG-16-64-13; family RBG-16-64-13; genus CAWCLH01. The sequence goes on along the minus strand of CAWCLH010000011.1, from coordinate 90,215 downwards.
CGCGGTTGGAGTACGAGCGCCGCGTGGCCCAGGGGTTCAGGGGCATCAAGCTGCACCCTCGATCGCAGTCCTTCCGCATCGCTCAGGACGAGGCCATGGCCATCTACGGCTGGGCCGAGGGGGACGGCCTGCCCGTCCTGGTCCATACGGGCAGCGGGGTCCACCAGGTGGTGGACGACGTCAAACGGGTGGTGGACGCCCACCCGATGCTCCGGCTGATCCTGGGGCACTCGGCCGCGCAGGAGCTGCCCCGCTGCTGCAGCACGTGCCACGAGTGCGATTGGATCCTCTTCGAGACGTCCACCCTGGAACGGGACCAGTTGCGGGAGTTGCTGGACCAGGTCGACCCGTCCAAGATCGCCTACGGCTCGGACGTGCCCTTCCAAGACCCCGTCGAAGACCTGGCCCTGCTCCTGGAGGTCGGGCAGGAGGTGGGTCTGGACCGGACGGGACTGGAGCTCATCCTGGGGGGGAACCTCCGCCGGTGGCTACTCGAGCCGAGGGAGTGCCGGGGCGACTGCGCCCTGACAGCGTAGGGGGCGCCGCCTGCGCCTAGAGATGGTCGAAGTGCGCCGGCCTGAGCCGAGAGAGGTCGGCGCCGGCCAGGGTCCGGTCGATGGCCGCCAGGAGCCGGTCCCGGTCCTCGGGCAGGCGACCCTGGAGGGGCAGGTAGTTGGTGATGTGGTCCGACACCAAGAGGGTGGGTACCCGCACGTGCTCCAGGAGCAGCCGGACCTCCTCCAGCGCCTCGCGCGGCCCCACCTCCACGAACGCTCCCCGGCGGCGCTGGTGCCACAGGGGCGTGTCTTCCTGGATGTAGAGGGTGCGGGGCCGGACGACGTCGGGGCGGGCGGCGTTGATGGCCGCGGCGGTAGCGAGGGCGTGCTCGCGGTAGCGGTCCAGTCCGCCCAGGCCGACCAGGACGTAGAGGCTGACCGGGAAGCCGGCCTCGGAGAGCCGCCTCGCCGCCTCCACCACCTGGGCCGAGGTCACGCCCTTCTTGACCCGGCGCAGGACCTCGTCGTCGCCGCTCTCCAGCCCCAGGTAGACGGCGGTCAGCCCGGCCGCGCGCAACGAACGGAGCTCCTCCAGGCTCTTCAGCAGGATGAAGCGCGTGCCACCGTACGCGCCGACGTGGTCCAGGCGCGGGAAGGCGTCGCGGGCCGTCTGGAGCAGGCCGAGCAGATGCTCGGTGGGGAGCGCGATCGCGTTCCCGTCGGCCAGGAACAGTGAGGAGACGCCGGGGAACTGCCGTCCCCCCTCGTGGAGGTCGGCGACCACCTCGTCGAACGGACGCAGTCGGTATTTGCGGTCCTTGTACATGGCGCAGAAGGTGCACCGGTTCCAGGGGCAGCCGATGGTAGCCTGGATGATGAGGCTGCCCGCCTCGCACGGCGGGCGGTAGATCTGGCCTTCGTAACGCATGGACCGATGGTAGCAGCCATGCCGGCCGGGCAGCTGCGCTGCTCGAGGGGAGGTGTCCCGGTGGACCAGCCGCGAGTGATGACGCGGGCCTACGCCCGGGCCTTGGAGGAGGCGCGCCGGGAGTTCGGGGAGGCTCGGCCGGATGTCATGGCGCACGGCGCCGGCGTCGCCTACCGCCGCGGGGTCGGCGGCTCCGGCGGGGGTACGTTCCAGGTGCCTCTTCTCGACCTGCCCCTTGAGGTGCGGTTCCCCCAGGGTGTCGTCAGCGCGGGGCGGGAGGAGGCCGATGTCGGCGTCGTCGTGGTGGTCCTCCATCATCTGGCCCGGTCGGTGGGGAGGCTCGACCTGGACCGCGGCGTCCGCTATGCCGGTCTTCCCGGAGCCTCCGCCTTCGCCGCCGCCTTCCGCGCCCGGGTGGAGGTGCCGCTGGCACAACGGTTCGGCGGGGATGAGGAGGCGTTCCTGCGCGCGGTGTCGCAGTTGAGCGGCCGAGAGACCTCGGGCATGTGGGAGTTGCCGTTCCTGCCCCATCTTCCCCTGGGCGTGCGGCTCGGTCTGGCGGAAGGCATGATGCCTGCCGACTGCGTCATCCTCTTTCCCCGGCGGGCGGGCTTCGTCTACGCGGTGGAGGACCTCGCCGTCGCCGGCCAACTGCTGGCGGCCCGCCTGTTGGCGTTAGGGGGCGACGCGGGCGTCACGGGGCGGTCGCCCTGGAGCCTTCCCTCGTTGCTGGCGTGGTCGGACGTGGCCGCCGGAGACGAGGCGTGACCCTGGGCCGGCCCGCCGACCGCCCGGCCGACTTCGAGCGGGAGGCGGCCGCCTGGGATGGCGGACTGGAGCCGCTGCTCGCGGTCACCCGGGGAGATGCGGTGGAGTCGCTCCATCGCGGTGTCGTGGCACTGGTGGACGACACCGGGCGGCTCCTGGGCGGAGTAGGCGACCCCGGGGTCTCTGTCCTGCTGCGATCGGCGGCCAAACCGTTCCAGGCGTTCTCGCTGGTGGACTCGGGCGCCGCGGATCGCTGGCACCTCAGCGACGAGGAGCTGGCGGTCGTCTGCTCGTCGCACACCGGGAGCGCCGAGCACCTGGCCCACGTGACCGCGATCCTGGATCGCATCGGCGTGGACCCCGGCCGACTGGCCTGCGGCCCCCGGCCGCCTCTGGACTCCGCCTCAAGACGCGCCCTCGGTCCCGGTGCGGAACACGGCACGCGCCTCCACAACACGTGCTCCGGCAAGCACGCGGGGATGCTGGCTCTTGCGCGGCACCTGGGGTTGGACCCGTCCGGCTACGAGCGGCCGGAGCACGGGGTCCAGCGTCGCATCCTGGCGGACGTGGCCGGTCTGGCGGTGCATGGGGAGTACGGTGGGACGGCACGGACGGATGCGGGGTCCCCGTGCTCCGCGCCGGCGCCCGGCGAGGGCGCGGCGCTCTTCGCGCAGCTCGCCTCCGGCCAGGATCGGAGCCTGCGCAGGATCCGGGACGCGATGATGGCCCACCCGGTGCTGGTGGCTGGGGAGGGGCTCTTGGACACGGACATCATGACCGCCCTCCCGGGGGGCGTGGTGGCGAAAGGCGGTGCCGAGGGCGTGCTGGGCCTGGCCTTCCCGGCGACCGGGAGTCGACGGGCACTGGGCTGTCTGATCAAGATCGAGGACGGCGGGGTCCGCCCCCTGCGTGTCCTGGCCGCGCGCGTGCTCGAGACCCTGGGAGAGAGTCCGGCGGCGGCGGCGATCCTGGGTCCGTGCGGGGGGCTCGTGACGAACACCAACGGGTCGATCGTGGGCTCGCTGGTCGCCCTGGTGGCCGGGGGAGACCTGTTTCGCGAGGCGGAGCGGTGGCCGGACCCCGGGCCGACTCCTCCCGGCCCGCTGAAGGACCTGCGGATCGTGCGCGGCAGCGGCCACGAGCTCGACGTCGTGCGCTTCCTCCAGCGCCAGTGGCCCCGGGCCGACCAGGAGATCCTGGGCCGAGTCTGCGACTGGGAGATGGACCGGCTGGTGCTGGTGGCGCGAAGGGGGCATCCCGTGGTGGGCGTGCTGCGGGCTCAGCTGGTCGGAGGCGTCGCCACGGTGGAGGAGCTGATCGTGCACGAGGATCACCGCGGGAGGGGGGTCGGAACCCAGCTGCTCCGGTCGCTGGAAGAGCAGGCGCGCGCTCGAGGGCTGCCACAAGGTGATGCTCCACACTCCCCGCGGGGCGCGCGCCGAGGGCTTCTACCGGCGATTGGGATACGTGCGGGAGGCCTACCTTCCCGGCTACCATTTCGGCTTCGACTACGTCGGCCTGGCCCGCCGGCTCTGACCTCGGGCTAGCGGCGCGCCCGCACCCGCCGCCGCGCACCCGGCGGAGTGCTCGTCTATACTGTGCGCTGGATCTGTGCAAGCCGCACGCTCGCCCGACTCAGTCGACCGGCGGCTCTTTCGAGGAGGCATGGTTGTTCCGGTTGCTCTATGGGCTCGTCGACGTCGTACCGGTGTGGATGGCCTACGTCCAGTTCACCGTGGTCATCGTGTTGATGGGCCTGACGTACCTCCACGTGACCCGTCGCCGCCTGGGCTTCATGCCCATGTTCGGCGTGATGATCTTGATCTTCTTCGTGGACGTCTTCGCCTACCTGCCCTTCCTGGCGTACCTGCTCTGGCGAGACCGGCGGCGAGCGCTGCCGGGCGGCCAGTCGTGAGGAAGGCGTGACAGCCCGGAGGGGGCGACGGTCCGTGGGCGCGAAGGTTCTGTTCGTGGTTGACCGAACTCTAAGGGGAAGGGATCCGAGTTGCGACGGGAGGTCGCTGGGTGAAGGCTAGGCTGGCGCAGACCGGATGGAAGACCCGGCTTGCCGCGGGACTGGGGGCGGTGCTCCTGTTGGCCGCGGTCTTCGTGGGGGTGGAGTTTCTCACGGCCGCTCGAGTGGGAGCGGTGACGCCCGCTCCCGGCAGCGTGCTCAACGCAAGCGACGTCAAGATCGTCGTGCCGGCTTCCCGGCTGGGTGACGGAGGGAGCGGTCTGCGCGTGGTGCTCGATGGGCGAGAGGTCCCGCCCGAGCGCCTGAGCATCGAGTCCGATCGTCTGAGCACCTCCGCCCGACTGGGCGAAGGGCGGCATCGCGTGGAGGTGGAGCTCCGGACCCGCAACCTCTTCGCCCGCCGGCTGATCAGCGCCAGCGACTTCCATGTGGACACCGTCCCGCCCACGGTCGACCTGCTCGAGCCGGTGGCCGCGACCGCGTTGTCCGAGCCGTCCCCGACGGTCCGGATCAAGGTGAACGAACCCGCCGAGGCCGTGGTGCTGGTGGACGGCAGCGCGATGCCGCTCACCACGAACGGGGCCGAGGCCACGGGTCGGCTGACGCTGAGCGAGGGAAGGCACGCGCTCGGTCTGCGGGTGACCGACGCGGCCGGCAATGTCACCTACCGGGAATGGCAGGCGACCGCCGACTTCTCGGCGCCGCGGATCACCCTGGAGGGTTGGCCTGGCGATACCTGGACCAAGGCCGACCGCGAACTGACCCTGGTCACCACGGACAACATGCCCGACCCGCTCAGCTCTGCGGGTCACTATCGACGGGACCGAGGTAGCGGCGCCGCCCACACCGGTGGCAACGAAGACCTCCGCGACGACGCCGGCCGCGACGAAGACCTCGCCACGAAGCCGGCCGGCACGTCGACCACGGTCGCGTCGGCGGCCGGACAGGGCTCGAAGGGTCACCAACAGTCCTACGTCATCGCGACGGGCAAGTTGCCCGAAGGAAAGCACGAGTTGACCGTCACCGCGACCGATGGCGGCGGACACCGGGTGACGGAGAGTCATCGCTTCCTGGTCGACTCGGCCGACACGCTCGGCAACCAGGACCTGGCGGATGGCGCGGTGGGACGGGATGTCCGTGAACTGCAGAGGGCGCTTGCCCGGAAGGGCTTCTACAAGCCCAAGCCCACCTCGGTCTTCGACGACGACACTCGGGCGGCCGTGGTCGCCTTCAAGAAGGCCCGGGGGCTGGACGGCCCGGCCGACGTGGTGGACTCGGCGACCCTTGGCCGCCTGCTCGGTTCTATCCGGATCGACCGGGCGAGTTGCCGGCTCTCGCTGTACGACGAGGGGAAGCTGGTAAAGACCTACCGGGTGGCCGTGGGGCAGCCGCAGTACCCCACCCCGGGCGGTTTCGCCCGCATCCTCGTCAAGGAGGTCAACCCCACCTGGAACCCGCCGTCCTCGCCCTGGGCCATTGGCCAGGACCCCGTCCCGCCGGGCCCGGGCAATCCTCTGGGCACCCGGTGGATGGGCCTCTCCATACCGGCGATCGGCATCCACGGGACCTACGCCGACTCCTCCATCGGCACGCACGCCTCCCACGGGTGCATCCGCATGCATGTCTGGGACGCCGAGGATCTGTTCGACCGAGTGTTCGTGGGCACGCCGGTGACCATCTCCTAAGCGCCTCCGGGCGCTCCCGGCTCGGCCCGGTGCTCGTCCCCGGAGGCTTCTCTCGTATTGGGCCGCCGGACGGGACGCGTTCGCGCGGCTGCACGAGGTGACCGAGGCCCGGCTGAGCGCCGGCCGGGACGGCGGGACGCTCGAGCTCGAGCTGCTGCTGGACCTGGCCGCCCTGCGCTTGGAGGCCTTCCTGCAATGGCTCGAACGGTGTGAGGAGGCGATGCGGCCATGCATCCAGTGACGGGGACCGAGACGGCTGGGGCGGCTCAGGGAGGGGCGGTGGTGGTGGACCCCTCTGCGGCGGCGGTCCAGACTGACGCCCTGACCAAGGTCTACGGCGTGGGCGAGACCCGGGTCCAGGCCCTGGACGGCGTCGATCTGCGCGTGGAGTCCGGGCGTTTCGTCGCCGTGATGGGTCCCTCCGGATCCGGCAAGAGCACCCTGCTCCACCTGCTGGGCGGGTTGGACTCGCCCACCTCCGGGAGCGTGCGGGTGGACGGCCAAGACCTCAGCGCCCTGTCCGACGACGACCTCACCCTGCTCCGCCGCCGCCGGATCGGCTTCATCTTCCAGTTCTTCAACCTGCTACCGGTGCTGACGGCGGCCGAGAACGTGGCGCTGCCCCTGCTGGTGGACGGCCTGGGCGAGGCGGAGGCCCGCCGGCGGGCGGTGGCCGCCCTGGATCGGGTCGGGGTGGCGAACCGGCAGGATCACCGTCCGGGAGCACTGTCCGGTGGCGAGCAGCAACGGGTGGCCATCGCTCGGGCGCTCGTGACCACGCCGGTGCTGGTCCTGGCGGACGAGCCCACGGGTAACCTGGACAGCGCGTCCGGCGACCAGGTGCTCGCCCTGCTGCGCAGCGTGGTGGACGAGGGCCAGACCCTCGTCATGGTGACCCACGATCCTCGGGGTGCCGCCATGGCCGATCGTCTGGTGCTCCTGCGCGACGGCCGGGTGGTGGAGGAGCAGGGTCTGGAGCGGACCGGCTCGGTGCATGAGGTGCTCCATCGCCTGGAGGAGCTGGAATGAAGCTCTGGTCCTACACCTACCGGGAGTTGGGGCGCCGTCCCGGCCGGACGCTGCTCACCCTGGCGGGCATCGTCATCGGGGTGGCGGCGATGGTGGCGGTCACCGTGGTGGGCACCTCCACTCGCCAGGCCTACCGCGACATGTTCGAGGCGGTCTCGGGCAAGGCCGCCCTGGAGGTCGTCGCCTCCGGGCAGAGCGGGTTCGACCCGGCGCTGGGTGAGCGGATCGGCGGCGTGGACGGCGTCCGGTCGGCGGTGCCGGTGGTCCAGGCACCGGCCGCCCTGTTGGCGCGGGACAGCCGGGTAGTGGTCATGGCATTGGGAGTGGACCCCAGCAGAGACAAGGCGGCCCGTTCCTACGAGCTGGAATCCGGATCGCTTCTTCCCGGGATGGCGGGCGCGAGCGGCGTCGCCGGAGAGACGCCGGTGCTCCTGGAAGGGTCCTTTGCTCGAGCACAGGGGCTGCGGGCCGGCAGTCAGGTGCGCCTCTTGACCCCGAGCGGGCCCGTGACGGCGACCGTGTCTGGTCTTTTGAGGCCGCGCGGCACGGCGGCGTTCAACGGCGGTGCCCTGGTCATCCTCCCGCTGGCTCGCGCTCAGCAGCTGTTCCAGCTGGACGGACAGATCAACGGACTGCAGCTGGTGTTGGCCCCGGGGGCGGACGAGAAGGCGGTCCAGGACGCCGTCTCCTCCCTGCTGCCACCGGGGTTGACGGTGCAGGTGCCGGGCACCCGGGGTCAGATCGCCCGAGACTCCCTGCTCTCGACGGAGCAGGGGCTGAACGTGATCAGCGCCCTGTCGCTGGTCGCCGCTACCTTCATCGTGGTGAACGCCTTCCTGATGAACGTGGGCGAGCGCCGGCGCGACCTCGCCATGCTGCGCGCTGTGGGCGTGACCCGCCGTCAGTTGGTCCGCCTCGTCCTGCGGGAAGCCCTGCTGCTCGGCCTGGCGGGCACCGCCTTCGGGTTGGCGCTCGGTCTGCTGGCGTCGGTCGGGTTGACGGCGCTGATGGAGCGGCTCCTGGTGATCGACCTGCCCGGGCTGACGCTGGGCCCGCAGCCCTTCGTGCTGGCCCTCCTGTTGGGTATCGGGGTGACGCTCGTCGCCGCGTACGTGCCGGCCCGCGTGGCCGCCCGGATGTCGCCGCTGGAAGGGCTCACGGGCGAGACCGGCGACCTCGCCGGTCGCCGAGGGCGCGGGTGGCCGGCGCTGCTCGGACTGGGGCTCTCCGTGTTCGGTTTAGTACTCGCGCTGGGCATGATCGCCGGTCCCCTGCCGGTCGACCTGGCGGCTCCCGCCATGGCCCTGGTGCTGGTGGGGCTGATCCTCGTCATCCCGTTGGCCATCGGACCCCTGTCGCTCGTGACCACGGCGCTCCTTCGTCCCCTGCTGGGGACCGAGGGCGCCTTGGCCTCGCGTCAGCTGCGGCGCCACCCCACCCGCACCAGCCTGACCGTGGGCGTGCTCTTCGTCGCGGTGGCGGTGACCATCACCATGGGTTCGGGCATCCTCAATAACGTGAGGGACACGGGAGATTGGTACGCCCGCACCATCGTGGGCGACTACTTCCTGCGCGGGGCCATGCCCGACCTGGGCACGTCCACCACGGCCGCCCTGCCCGAGAGCCTGGGAGACCAGGTGGCGGCGCTGCCGGCCGCCGACCGGGTCGACCCGTTGCGCTTCGTGCAGGCAACGGCCGAAGGCCAGTCGATCATCGTGCTGGCCCGTACCTTCGCCGCCGATCGCCCTCTGCCGCTCGATCTGCAGCAGGGCGATCCGAAGGAGGTGCTGGCCGGTCTGCAGCGCGGGGAGGTGGTCATCGGGACCATGCTGGCTCAGCGCCTGGGCGTCGCGCCCGGCGGCGTGGTCACCCTGGACACGCGCCAGGGTCCGGTGGAACTGAAGGTCGCCGGCACCGCCACCGAGTACACCGGAGGAGGCTCGGCCCTCTACCTGGAGTGGGGGGAGGCCAAGCGGCTGCTGGATCTGAAGGGCGCGGACGTCTTCATGATCGCGGCGAAGCCCGGTCAGGCGGCGGCGCTGGGCGACCAGCTGCGGCCCTTGGCCGCGCGCGACGGCCTGCTGCTGCAGTCGCTGGCGGAGCTTCGCACCTTCATCGACGGCATGATCAACGGCGTGGTGGGTTTCCTGTGGCTGCTGATGGCCCTGGTCTTCGTCGTGGCATCGCTCGGCATCGTCAACACGCTGACCATGAACGTGCTGGAGCAGACCAGAGAGCTGGGCCTGCTGCGGGCCGTGGCCATGACCCGGCGACAGGTACGCACCATGATCTTGGCCCAGGCCCTGACCGTGGCCGTGGTCAGCCTGATCCCCGGAGCGTTGGCCGGCGTCCTGCTGGCCTACCTCTCCAACCGGGCCACCTACTCGGGGTTGGGTCAGCGGGTGGAGTTCCGCTTGGACCCCTTCCTGGTGGGGGGATCGTTCGTGGTGGCCTTGGTGATCGCGGTGGTGGCCGCCTACCTGCCGGCCCGTCGCGCCGCCCGGCTCGAGCTGGTGGAGGCTCTGCAGTACGAGTAGAGTGCCGCGCCCGGTGCCCCCCGTCCCCAGGGGAACGTTTCCCCTGGGGTAAGCTGAACGCAGGGCCGAGCTCGGCGGGCTGGCCAGGCGTGACGTGATCCGGCAAGAGGAGGCGGCGGTGGCGGTGATGCTCGGAGGAGACGTCGGCGGCACCAAGATGGCCTTCGGCCTCGTTCGCCCCGATGGCAGCCTGGTGGGAGAGCCGTGGGAGGAGCCCACACGCACGGAGGGCTCCGACGCGTTCGTCCACGGGTCTGGTCGCTGCGGTGCAGGCCGGTGTGAGCCGTGGCGGTGAGGACGTCGTCGGGGTCGGACTGGGCTGCGCGGGCACGGTCGACTGGAGCCGGGGGGCGGTCATCGAGTCGCCGAACCTGCCCATCGCCGATCTCGCGCTGGCGGGCCTGGTGTCCGACGTCGTGGGCGTCCCCGTCGTGCTGGACAACGACGCGAACGTAGCCACCTGGGCCGAGGTCCGGGCCGGGTGCGCGCGGGGCCTGCGCCACGTGGTCATGCTCACCTTGGGCACGGGGGTGGGCGGCGGTCTGGTGCTCGACGGGCGCCTCTACCGCGGCGCTACGGGCTGTGCCGGAGAGTTGGGGCACACGATCATCGCGCCCGAGGGCGAGGGGTGCGCCTGCGGGCGGCGTGGCTGCCTGGAGCGCTACGCCTCCGGGTCCGCGCTGGAGAGGTTCGCCGCAGAGATCGCCCAGGCGCGCGCGCGCGGCGAGCGCCCGGCCGGCGAGGCCGAAGACTATGGTCTCCAGCTGGCGCAACTGCACCAGGACGGTCGCCTGGACGGCGAGAACGTGGGGCGGCTGGCTCGGGCAGGGGACCGAGCCTCGCTGAACGCGGTCGGGCGAGTCGCGCACTGGCTGGGCCTGGGCCTCTCCAACTTCGCCAACATCTTCAATCCGGAGATGATCGTGGTCGGAGGCGGGCTGAGCTCACTGGGCGACCTGCTGCTCGTGCCGGCGCGGGCGACCCTGGTGCAGATGGGCATGTCCCCCAACAACGAGGTGGCGCGGGTAGGGCTGGCCGCGTTGGGGACCACGGCCGGTCTGATCGGCGCGGGGCTGGTGGCCTGGGAGGAGCTCGGCCCCCGCCGCTGACCCGTGCTCTACGTCTGCCCCACACCCATCGGCAATCTGGGGGACATCACGCTGCGGGCTTTGGACGTCCTGCGGTCGGTCGAGTTGGTGGCCTGCGAGGACACCCGCCACACCGGGCGGCTGCTGGGCCATTTCGACATCCACGTCCGCCTGCTGAGCTACCAGGAGCACAACGAGGCGGAGCGGGTAGGCGTGTTGCTGCCGATGCTGCGGGAAGGGCGGGACGTGGCGCTGGTGTCCGACGCGGGGATGCCCGGTCTCTCCGATCCGGGGTTCGTCCTGGTGCGCGCCTGTCTCGAGGAGGGGGTCCCGGTCACCGTTCTGCCCGGCGCCAGCTCGGTGGACACCGCGCTGGTGGCTTCGGGACTGCCGACCGACCGCTTCACCTTCCTGGGCTTCCTGCCTCGCGGGCGGGGCAAGGTGGTGGGCGCCGTGGAGGCGGCCGACCGGGCAGGAGGCACGATCGTGGCCTTCGAGTCGCCCCGTCGTCTGCGCGCCGGCCTCGAAGCGCTCGCCGAGCGCTGGCCCGACCGGACGCTGGCGGTCTGCCGGGAGCTGAGCAAGCTGCACGAGCAGGTCGTTCGGGGCACGCCTGCGCAGGTGCTGGCCGGGCTCGCCGAGGAGGTGCGGGGCGAGGTGGTCCTTGTGCTCGCTCCTGCGGACGCGGGACCGGCCGCCGGCGCGTCCGCCGAGGCGCGCGACGACGCCGTGCGGCAGGTGCTCGCCGCGCTGCTGACGGCCGGGCGGCCGACGAAGGAGGCCGCCCGCCTGGTGGCGGCACTGACGGGTATGCCGCAGCGCGAGGCCTATGCCGCAGCCCTGAAGGTCCGCGAGGCGCGGTCGTGACGAAGGTGGATCGCTACCGAACGCAGCTGCGTGTGCTACCCGATGGGGAGGCCTGGGAGACCTTCCTGCTGGAGGAGTCGGCGTTGCCCGGACCGCGGGCCAACCTGGAACTGGTGTACGCGGCTATCGAGGAGGGGACTCGGGAGCGCTTCCTGGCGCTGATCGGGGCGGCGCCGCCGCCGGTGTCGGCGGATGGGGTCGGGGTTCCGGTGCGCGGGCGATCCCGCCGACCCTAGGCGCGAGTTCCTGGCAGTCTGCGGCGCGGCCGGCTTGGGACGCCTGCTGGCCGAAGGCGATGTGTCGGTGCTGCCGATGCTTCGTACCCTGGCCGGGGACCCGCGCTGGCGGGTGCGGGAAGCCGTGGCCATGGCACTGCAGCGGTGGGGAGACGACGACCCCGGCGCCCTGCTCCAGAGCATGCGGCAGTGGAGCCTTGGGACTCGCTTCGAGCAGCGGGCCGTGGTCGCCGGGCTCTGCGAGCCTCGGCTGCTCGCGTCCGGTGAGGTGGTCAGAGCGGTGATGGCGCTCCTCGATGGGATCACGGCCACCCTCGTGGAGGCGCCTGACAGGAAAGAGGAGGGCTTCAGAGCCTTACGCAAGGCGCTCGCCTATGGGTGGAGCGTGGCCGTCGTCGCGGACCTGGAAGGGGGGCTCCCCCTGCTCGAGCATTGGCTGACCGTGGACGACCCCGACGTGCGCTGGGCCATGCGCCAGAACCTGGGCAAGGCGCGTCTGCGCCGTGCTGCGCCGGAATGGGTCGAGGCACGCCGAGACGCCTAGCTAGGGCAGGTCCTCGCCCAGGTACCCGGGAGGAAGCGCGAGATCCTCGTCGGTCTGCTCCCGCAGGGGCACCAGCGCCGCCCGCACCCGTTCGAGGGTGAGTCCCAGATGGGCGAACGGATCCTGGGGAAGTCCCATCGTGGCACCGTCGGCCAGCGAGAGCCGCACGACCGTCTGGCCTTCTCGGAACGCCACGACGATGCGGGCACCTTCGTCGGAGCGGGCCTCGCCCCACTGCTGGAGGACGCGCTGCGCGCCGGCGTCGGCACCGTCGAACTGCTCCACCTTGACGGCGGCCGGGGGTATGCCGGGGAGTCCGTAGTCGAGCGTCACCTTGGCCGGGCCGATGATGATCCGTTTGAGCACGAGCCCGGGCAGGTCGAGAGCCACGCTGGCGAACGATGCGGACCGCAGCAGCTTCACCTTCGCGTCCCAGTCGTCACGCGCTGCTCGGCGCACGTCTTCCGCACTGGGGACCGCGACCCGGGAGAGGGGCACGAGGCGGCGGCGCGTCTCGCTCCAGCCGTCGGGTGTGGTGACCCGTTCCCGAAGAGCGATCCCCGTGGTCGGATCGCGGTCGATCTCCAGGGTGAGCTCGACGGTCCCGCCGGGCGATCCCGGGACGGAGAGACGGCCGTGTCCCGCGGTAGGTCTCTCCGCGCCGTTCCCAGGAGAGGCCGGCCAGGGAGGCGACGCTGTCCCGCCCGTATGCCCACGCCAAGGTGGGGCCCTGGTTCGAGGTGGGCGCCGGTATCAGCACCACCCCGTCGCCGGGGATGAACAGGTAGCGGCCCTCCTTGGTCAACACCGTGACGGAGGTCCCGGCTGCCCCGAACTGCTCCACGCGATAGGTGCCCATCGCCGGCAGGACGAGGGCTCGGCGACGCTCTTTCTCAGTCGGGCCGGCCTCCTCGACCTGGACGGCCATACCCCGAGGGACCGCCTCCATCCCAGCGATGGACGGCGGGCCAGGCATGGATTGCCATCCTCCCGTGCTCGCATCTGTGGCGGCTGCCCCCTGGGTGCGCGGTCCTCCGCACCCGCCCGCGAGCAACAGCAGGAGGAGGACGAGCAGCACGAGAGGGATAGCGACGCAGCGCTTCACGTCACCCAGTCTATACGACGGGGACGGGGTTCCGCTCCCGCCCGCCGCCGCGCTGAGCGCGCGGCGGGCCCTTGGGGGGCGGCGGACCGGCCCGACCCTTCTGCTAGAATCATCGCTCTATGGCCCGCTTCTACGTGACCACACCCATCTACTACGTCAACGACGTGCCGCACATCGGGCATGCCTACACCACCATCGCCGCCGACGTCGTCGCCCGCTTCCACCGCCAGCTGGGAGACGACGTCTTCTTCCTCACCGGCACCGACGAGCACGGCAACAAGGTCGAGCAGGCCGCCCTCGAGCGGGGCATCACCCCCAAGCAGCACGCCGACGAGATGGTGGGCAAGTTCAAGGACGTGGCCGGCAAGGTGGGGGCCACCAACTCCTTCTTCATCCGGACGACGGACCCCGAGCACGAGGCCTTCGTCCAGCAGTTCGTGCAGCGCTGCTACGACAACGGCGACATCTTCCAGCACACGTACAGCGGCCTCTACTGCCCGGCCTGCGAGGCGTACTACACCGAGGACAACCTGATCGACGGGCTCTGCCCCGACCACGGCATCCGGCCCACGTTCATGGAGGAGCAGAACTACTTCTTCCGTCTCTCCGCCTATGAAGATCGGCTGGCCGCCCACTACCGGGCCGACCCGGGCTTCGTCCGCCCGCGCCACCGCTACAACGAGGCGCTCTCGTTCATCGAGCAGGGGCTGGAGGACATCTCCATCTCCCGGGCCACCCTCAAGTGGGGCATCCCCATCCCTTGGGACCCGGCGCAGGTCATCTACGTCTGGGTGGACGCCCTCATCAACTACCTGAGCGCCCTGCACTATGCCCCCGGCGAGGACCTGGTCGCCCGCTTCTGGCCGGCGAGCTACCACCTGATGGCCCAGGACATCCTGAAGTTCCACGGCATCATCTGGCCGGCGCTGCTGATGTCGGCCGGCTACGAGCTGCCCGAGCACCTGTTCATCCACGGCTACCTCAAGCTGGGCGGCGAGAAGATGTCCAAGACGCGGGGCAACGTCATGGACCCCTTCCCTCTGATCGAGGCCTACGGCGCGGACCCTTTCCGTTTCTACTGCTTCCGGGAGGTCAACTTCGGCCAGGACGGCATGGTCAGCGAGGAGAGCTTCAAGAGCCGCTACAACGCCGAGCTCGCCAACGAACTGGGGAACCTGGTGTCGCGGACCGTCTCCATGATCGGGAAGTATCGAGGCGGGTCGGTCCCCATGGACGCGGACGCCCTGGCCGGCTCGCCCCTGGCCGCCGAGGCGGAGGAGGTGGCGGCGGCCACCCGCCGGCAGCTGGAGGAGCTGGACCTGTCCGGCGCCCTCGACTCCATCTGGATCCTCGTGCGCCGCCTCAACCGGTACGTCGAGGAGCAGGCGCCCTGGGCGCAGGCCAAGGCCGGCGACGACGCGGCCCTGGATGCCACGCTGCGGGACCTGGCCGAGGGCCTGCGGCTGCTGGCCGTGCTGCTGCACGCTTTCATCCCGGCCACCGCCGATCAGATGCTCGTCCGCCTGGGGCTGCCGAGCGGCGAGGCGGCCGTGGCCTGGGACCAGGCCCGCTGGGGCCGGTTTCCCGGCGTCACCGGGGTCGAGGCCGGGACCCCGCTCTTCCCGCGGATCGAGGAGTAGCCCCACCGGCCCGCCGGCCGAGAGAGCCCAGTCAGGAGAGGGACCGCTGTACATCGACGCGCACACGCATCTGGACCACTGCCTTCCCGAGGGCGAGCGCACCCTGGCCCATGCGGCCCGCTCGCTGGCCCCGGCCCTCCAGGCCGGGGTGACCACGGTGATCCAATCCGGCACCGACGTGGCCTCCTCGCTGTGGGCCGTCTCCGCCGCCGCCTGCATCCCGCAGCTCTGGGCCACGGTGGGCTTCCATCCGCATGAGGCCTCCCGGGCGAGCGAGGAAGCCCTGGCGGCCATCGCCGCCCTCACGGCCCACCCGCGCGTCGTCGGCGTGGGGGAGATCGGTCTGGACTACCACTACGACCACTCGCCGCGCGAGGTCCAACGAGAGATCTTCACCTGGATGCTGGAACTGGCCGAGGACGCCACCCTACCGGCGATCATCCACAGCCGGGAGGCCGGCGACGACACGCTGCGGCTGCTGGCCGACCACGCCGCGGACCTCACCGTCGTGCTGCACTGCTTCGCCCTTCCCCAACGGCTGGCTGAGGTGCTCGAACGGGGCTACTACCTGAGTTTCGCCGGCAACGTCACCTACAAGAACGCCGCCGACCTGCGGGAGGCGGCGGCGGCCGTCCCGGCTGACCGTCTGCTGATCGAGACCGACGCGCCCTACCTCACCCCCATGCCGGACCGGGGGAAGCCCAACCACCCGAGCAAGGTGGTCGACACCTACCGGTTTCTGGCCGAGCTTCGCGGGGTGGCCGTGGAGGACCTGGCCCGCCAGGTGGCCCAGAACGCTCGGCGGGCCTTTCCCCGGCTCTCCACCTAGCGCCGGGGTGGCCGACCAGCCGCGGGACCGCGCCGCGCCGGGCGTGCCCGAGCCGGACGAGGCTCGCGGGCCGCGCCAGGTCTCCCTGGCCCGGCTGGCGGAGTTCGGCATCCGGCCCAAACGCAGCCTGGGCCAGAACTTCCTGGTGGACGACAACATCCTGCGGGTGATCCTGGATCGCTTGGAGGCGGGTCCCGAGGACGTGGTCCTGGAGGTGGGCGCCGGGCTGGGGGTGCTGACGCAGGCGCTCCTCTCGGTCTCGGCGGCGGTCCACGCCTTCGAGATCGACCGGCGGTTGGAACTCCCGCTGCACGCCACCCTGGGCGACGACCCTCGCCTGCACCTGCACTGGGAGGACGTGCTGCACGCGCGCCTGGAGGACCTGTCGCCGGCCCCGACCCTCTGCGCCAGCAACCTGCCGTACAACGTGGCGGCGCCGTTCCTGGCCGAATCGCTCCGGCGTCTGCCCGGCATCCGCCGGTACTGCGTCATGGTGCAGCGGGAGGTGGCCGAGCGGTTGGCGTCGCCGCCGGGATCGAAGAGCTACGGCTCCCTCTCGGTCTGGGTGCAGCTGAACGCCCGGGTGCGCGAGGTGCGGCCGCTGTCGCGGGCCATCTTCGTGCCCAAGCCCCACGTGGACTCCAGCCTGGTGACGCTGGAGAGGCGCGAGCGCGACGACCTGGTGGCCCGCGAGCCGGTGTGGGTGCGCCGAGTGATCGACGCCGCCTTCGCTCAGCGCCGAAAGTCCTTGGTCAACAGCCTCTCCGCCGCCCTGGACCTGGAGCGGACGCGGGTGGCGGAGGCCGTGGCGGCGGCGGGGATCGCGGCGGGCGTCCGCGGGGAGGCGCTTCCCCCGGAGGAGTTCGTCGCCCTCTCCGCGGCGCTGATGGCGGTGTCCCGGGAACCCGGCTACAATACCTAGCCGCCTCGAGATGGGGGACCTCGTCGGCGGTGTGGTGCACCCGTGTCGGCGAGGAGGAGCCTCCGTGTATCGACGATCCATCGCCTGGAATCATGTCTTGCCATTGCTCTTGGGCTGCGCTGCTGCTGGTGGCGGCGCTGCTGATCGCGGGCTGCGGCAGCTCCGGGCCCGCCCCCGAGCAGAGCCTGAAGCAGCTGGGTGCCCAGGTGGGGGACGCGTCGCAGGACCAGGTCGACTTCCCGGCGCTGCTCAAGCGGTACGCCACCGACCGCTACGCCGAGCGAGGGCGAGCTCGGCTTCGTCAAGTACCGGCTGTTCATGGCGGGGAAGGCCGCCGACGTGGCCCTCAACCAGGGCAAGACCGACGTGGTCAAGGTCGAGCAGGACGTCTCCGGCGACACGGCGACGGTGACCATGGTCGTGCAGAAGAAGGAGGGCATCTTCTCCGTCGCTCCGGTGGGCAAGATCGCCCTCACCATGCAGAAGGTCCCGGGCACCGGCGGGGAGGTCGCCTGGAGCATCGACCAGATCGCGCTGACCCCGTGACCCGGCCCCTTCCCGGCTGAGTCCCATGACCGCGCTGACCGTCTTCGCTTCCGGGTAAGGTCAACCTGAGTCTGCTGGTGGGACCGGCGCGACCCGACGGGTACCACGAGCTCTTCACCGTCTTCGTCCCCCTGGCGCTGGCCGACCGCCTGGACGTGGCCTTGACCCCGGCTCCGGGGCCTTCGGGCGGGCTGACCGTGAGCTGCCCAGGGGGTCGCTCAGGAGGAGAACCTGGTCACCCGGGCCCTCCGCGCGGTGGAGGGGGAGACCGGCTGGTCCTTCTCGGGCGAGGTGGCCATCCACAAGCGTTTGCCGGTGGCGGGGGGCGTCGGCGGCGGGAGTGCCGACGCCGCCTCGGCGCTGCTCGCGGCGACCCGCCTGTTGGCCGAGGCGGGCGGTCCCGCCCTGACCCCGGACGATCTCCGCCGGTTGGCGCTCTCCCTGGGAGCCGACGTGCCCTTCTTCCTGGATCCCCGCCCCTCCCTGGCGCGCGGCGTGGGGGAGCAGCTGGAGGCGCTGCCACTGCCCCCGCTCCCCCTGGTGCTGGCGGTCTGCGACGAACCGCTCTCCACCGCGGCGGTGTACCGGGCCTTCGACCGGCTCGTTCCGGGGGAGACGGCGCCGGGGTTCGCCGAGCGCAGCCGGCCGGCGGAGGAAGCGTGGCGCCGGCTGTCGGCCGACTGGATCGGAGGGACGACGGACGCCGGGGAGGTGATCCGCCGGGCGGCGGGGCTCCTGCAGAACGACCTGGAGGTGCCGGCCTGCCGTCTGCTGGATCGGCTGAACACGACCTTGAGCCGGCTGCGGCAGGCCGGTGCCCTGGCTTGTCAGGTCAGCGGCTCGGGTCCCACCACCTTCGGCATCTGGCCGACCGAAGCAGAGGCGGCCGCCGCAGCTTCGGCGTTGCGCTCCGCCGGTCTCGACGCTCGGGCGACGGTCGCCGGCACCGCCTCGTCCTGACTGGCGCCCCAGGTCCGGCGGGGAGGGCTCAGTCCCGAGCACCGGCGATTGCGTCCGCCTGGGGTGATGGCTACAATCGCCGGCGATGACTCCCCCCGCCGAAGACCAGGACGGGATCCCCCTGTCGCCCGGACCGGCCGGCGGCCGCCTCTCTCACGCGGTGCGGGCTGCATTCGTCCGGCCGGTGCGGGCGGTCCGGCCTCTCGCCCGGTTGTCGTCGCACGCCATCTTCGCCACGTACCTCCCGCTGGCACTCCTCCTCGGAGCCGTCACCTTCTACTCTGTGGTGTTCGGCCGCCTGACGGTCCACCAGCACGATCGTTACGCCACCTTCGGGTTCGACCTGGGCATCTTCGACCAGGCCTTGTGGCTGCTCTCCCGCCTCGATGTGCCCTTTGTCACCGTTCGCGGCCTGCACTTCTTTGGTAACCACGTCAACTTCTCGAGCGTGCTCTTGGTTCCGTTCTACTGGCTGGGTGCCGGTCCGCGTTTCCTTGCGGTCTTCAACACGTTGGCGCTGGCGGCGGCGGCGGTACCGCTCTGGCTGATCGCGCGTGATCGGTTGGGAAGTGCCTGGGCGGGGTTGTCCGTCGGGGTGACCTTCCTCCTCCTGCCTTCAGTCGAGTGGATCAACCGCTGGCAGTTTCACCCGGATACGTTGGCCCTGCTGCCGTTCCTTCTGGCCTGGTGGTTCTCCTTGCGGCGGTGGTGGAAGGCGTATGCCGTCGCGGTACTCCTCGTCCTCCTCGCCAAGGAAGACGCGGCGATGGTCGTGGCGGTGCTCGGCATCCTGGTGGCCGCCCGGCTCGATCGCCGCGTCGGCCTCGCCACCACCGCGGCGGCTGTGGGCTGGTTCATCCTCGCCACCGACGTCATTCTGCCCCACTACACCCATGGACTCGGCCCGTTCTACACGAGTCTCTACCAAGGACTGGGGGACGGCCCCGGATCGATCGCCTGGAACGCTCTTCGTCACCCCTCGGTGATCGTGGATCGGCTCTTCGAGGCCGCGCGGCTGACCTACTACTGGAAGCTCTTCGCTCCGGTGGTCTTCCTGCCGTTCCTCGCGCCCGCGGCGCTGGCCGTCATGGCCATGGCCCTGCCCGCACCTGGTCGCCAACGCCGTCTCGAACCACTCGCCGACCTACGACATCGCTTTCCAGTACTCACTCCTGATCGACGGGATCGTGATGCTGGGCGTGATCGAGGCCGTGCGGTCTCTCGGCCGGCGAGGCCGCGAGCGGACGGTACCTCCTGGTGCTTGTCCTGCTGGCCGCCGTGGTGGCGAACGTCCAATGGTCGCCCTCGCCTATCGGGAAGAAGTACGACACGGGGATCTGGCCGGAGAGGACCTCACAGGATGCGGCCATCGACCAAGGCGCTACGCCTCGTGCCCCCGGACGCCGCCGTCAGTGCCAGCTACAACCTGGTGCCTCATTTGACTCATCGCACGCAGGTCTACGAGTTCCCGAATCCCTGGATCGTGACCAACTGGGGCGTGCAGGGGGAAGACCCGCCGGATCCCGACCGCGTGCAGTACTTGGTGGTGTTGGACGGCCCCGGATCGACTGTCGAGCGAATCACAGGCGCTCGTCCGACGGCTTGACCAGCTCGGATGGCGCCTTCCACGTCGTGTACCGGACGAACGGCGTCATGGTGGCCCCGGCGGCGCTGAGGCACCGCTTCCTTGACTGCCCGCGGGCCCCTGCCTATACTTCGTCCGCCCGTTCCCCGGACACCATCGGGGAAACGGCGGACGAACAAGGGCATCGTTGGGGCGTAGCCAAGCGGTAAGGCAACGGGTTTTGGTCCCGTGATGCGGAGGTTCGAATCCTCCCGCCCCAGCTTACTCGCCTCTTTCAGGGAGTCTCTGTCGCTGAGCCATCACACTCCGGCGCTTCGTTGATCGCCACCACCGTCATCCTGGCGGCGGGTCTCGGCACCCGGATGAAGTCGCCCCTCCCCAAGGTGCTCCATCGGGTCTGCGGGCTTCCCCTGCTCTCCCACGTGCTGGATGCCGCGGGCTCCGTCGAGGCCGCCCGGACCGTCGTCGTCCTGGGGCACGGTCACGAGCAGGTCCGCCCCATCCTGCCCGAGGGCGTCGTGGTAGCCCTGCAGGAGAGCCAGCGGGGGACGGGGGACGCGCTGCTCGCCGCCGCCGGCGTCCTCGAGGACGGCCTGGCTCTGGTGCTGGCCGGCGACACCCCCTTGGTGACCGGGGAGGTCTTGCTGGAGCTGGTGGCGGCCCACGAGGCTTCCGGCGCCGACGCCACCGTGCTGAGCATGGAGTTGGACGATCCCTCCGGCTACGGACGCGTGCTGCGCGACTCGGAGGGATGGGTGTCGCGGATCGTCGAGCACCGCGACGCGACGGCCGAGGAGCGTTCGGTCAGGGAGGTCAACGCGGGCATGTACGTCCTTCCGGCCGGACCGGCCGTCGAGATCCTGGCCCGGGCGGGAACCGACAACGCGCAGGGCGAGCTGTACCTCACCGACGTGGTCTCCGGCCTGCGGGCCCGGGGGTCCCGAGTGGCCGCGCACGCCACCGCCGATCCGACCGTGACGCTGGGCGTGAACTCGCGGCTGGAGTTGGCCGAGGCGCAGACGTTGATGCGCCGGCGCTTGTTGGAGCGCTGGATGCTCGAGGGGGTGACGGTCGAAGACCCGGCCTCCACGCACCTGGACGCCACCGTGATCCTGGCCCCCGACGTGCGTCTGCTGCCCTTCAGCTGCCTGCGCGGGCGCACTGTGGTGGGCGGCGGCAGCGAGATCGGGCCGAGCACCACGCTCCTCGACACGGTCGTGGGGGAAGGCTGCACGGTGCGACACTCCTACGCGGATCGCGCCGTGGTGGAGGGGGAGAGCACCGTCGGGCCCTTCAGCTACCTGCCGCCGGGTGCGCGCGTGCAAAGCGGCTCGTCGGTCGACGCGTTCATGGAGGCGGGTCCCGGGTCTGTCATGATAGGGGACGTGGCCGGCGCTGCACTGGGCAGAGACCGGGCGGAAGAGGAACATAGAGGGATGCGCAGACCGGGAAGGGGAGGCCGAGAGGCATGAAGACAGGGGAAGAGCTCGCGGTGTCGAGGGAGCCACGGACCGTCGTTCGTCGGGCGCCTTCCCGCCGGCTCATGCTGTTCTCGGGTCGAGGCAACCCGGAGCTGGGCCATCGCATCGCCGACAAGCTCGGCATCGAGCTGGGCCACGTGATGATCAAGACCTTCGCCGACGGCGAGATCTACGTCAAGTACGAGGAGAGCATCCGGGGGGCGGACGTGTTCATCGTCCAGCCCACCAGCCGCCCGGTCAACGAGAACCTCATGGAGCTTCTGATCATGATCCAGGCGGCGAAGCTCGCCTCGGCGTACCGGGTGGTCGCCGTCATCCCCTGGTTCGGGTACTCGCGCCAGGACAAGAAGAGCCAGCCGCGGGAGCCCATCACGGCGCGGTTGGTGGCCGACCTGCTGGAGGCGGCCGGGGCCGACCGCGTGCTGACCCTGGACCTGCATTCCGGCCAGCTGCAGGGCTTCTTCAAGGTGCCGGTGGACCACATGACCGCCGTCCCCATGCTGTCCGACTACTTCAAGTTCAAGGCATTGGGCGAGGTGGTGGTCGTCTCCCCGGACGCGGGCGGCGTCAAGATGGCGAAACGCGCCGCGGACCGCCTGGGCGCCTCCATCGCGGTCCTGACCAAGCTCCGCCCGGACCACAACGTGGCCCGGGTCATGCACGTCATCGGTGAGGTGGCCGGCAAGGCGGCCATCATCGTGGACGACATCATCGACACCGGGGGCACTCTGTGCAACGGGGTGGAGGCCCTGCTGGACAAGGGCGCCACCCAGGTCTACGCCGCGGCCACCCACCCGGTGCTGTCCGGCCCGGCCTACGATCGGATCGCCCGGTCGGCTCTGAAGGAGGTCGTGGTCACCGACACCATCCCTCTGCGGGACGACGCCGAGCGGCGCAAGATCGTCGTGCTGTCCACGGCCGGTATCCTGGCCGATACCATCCACAACGTCTTCGACGACGAGAGCGTCAGCGCCTTGTTCCAGGGCGAGAATCAACTGTTCTAGCGGAGGATTTCCATGGAGACCGTCACGATCAACGTCACGCGCCGGGACGAGACCGGCAAGGGGGCGGCCCGTCGCCTCCGCCGGGCCGGGTCACTGCCTGCCGTCGTCTACGGCAAGGGGCTCGAGACCCATGCCATCACCATCCCCCTCGCCACGGTGCGGGGCGCCTTCGCCGGAGGTGACGTCATCCTGGAGCTGGAAGGCGAGCCGGAGCTGCCCCGCTACGCGGTGCTCAAGCAGCTGCAGGTCCACCCGGTGCGCCACCAGTGGCTTCACCTGGACCTGGAGGCGGTGGACCTCACCGAGGAGCTGGAGACGACCCTGCCGGTCACGCTGGTGGGCATCCCCGTCGGGGTGACCGAGGGCGGCATGCTGGACGACCTGCACCATCTGGTGACGGTCCGGGCGCTCCCCTCCGAGTTGCCGCCGGCGTTGGAGGTGGACGTCTCCGGCCTGACCGTGGGCCACAACGTCACCCTGGCCGACGTGGTGGTGCCCGCGGGGGTCACCCTGGTCGACGAGCCGGAGACCGTGCTCGCGTCGGTGCTGGCACCGACCGTGGAAGAGCTGGTGCCGGAAGTGGAGGCCGAGGTAGAGGAGCCGGAGACGGTCGAGGAAGAGTCGGCCGAGTAGGCCGCCTCGGGAGCCAGTAGTACTCGTGGTCCTGGTCGCCGCCCTGGGAAACCCGGGCCCTGAGTACAGCCGGCATCGTCACAACATCGGGTTCATGGTGGGGGAGGAGCTCCGGCGCCGCTGGGGTTGGGGCTCTCTGCGCACCAAGTTCTCTGGACTGAGCGGTGAGGGCCACGTGGGCGGCGAGAAGGTGCTCCTGCTGCTCCCCATGACCTTCATGAACGATTCGGGTCGAGGCGTGGGCGAGGCCGCCCGCTTTGCCCGGATCGCCCCTGAGCAGGTGCTGGTGGTCCACGACGAGGTCGAGCTCCCCTTCGGCGAGGTGCGCTTGAAGGAGGGCGGCGGGCTGGGCGGGCACAACGGCCTGCGCAGCATCGAGAAGGCCCTGGGCAGTCGCGACTACTGGCGGTTGCGGGCCGGCGTCGGCCGGCCCGCCTCCTCGCGGGAGACTCTGGCACACTATGTCTTGCGTCCGTTCGACGAGGACCCCGAAGAGGTCCTTCTGCTGATCGCCCGCGCCGCCGACCTAGCCGAGGAGTGGATAGCCTCACGATGCCCCGTCTGACCGATTTCCTGGACCGCTCGGAGTTCTTTCGCACGCTGGTGCATGAGGGCGCCGACGCCGACGCCTCGACGGTCGCGCGCACGTTCCTGCACCCGTACCTCGTGGCCGGGGTCCTCGCCCGCAAGCCGTGGCGCGCCGTCTCCTGTCTGGTCGTCGCTCCCAGTGACGAGCAGATGGAGGAGTTGCGGCACGAACTGGCGCTCTACCTGCCCGATCGACGGGTGCACGCATTCCCAGCGCGGGGCGTGTGGTACGGACCGGAGGTGGAGGTGCCGCCCCGGGTGGTCGGCCGCCGCTGTCGGGCCCTGGCCGGCTTGGCGCACGACGACGTGGTGGTGGTCGAGGCGGCCACCCTCATGGAGGAGGTGCGGCCGGGCGCGGGTGACCCGGTGACGCTCCGCGTGGGGGAGCCGGTGGAGTTCGACACTCTGCTGCACGCGCTGGTGGACCTGGGCTATGAACGGGTGGACCAGGTGGAGGAACCCGGCGAGTTCTCGGTCCGCGGCGGCCTGGTCGACGTGTTCCCGTCCACCGAGTCCACCCCCGCCCGCGTGGAGTTCTGGGGCGACGAGGTGGAGAGCATCCGTAGCTTCTCCGTGTTCAGCCAGCGCTCCCTCGGCGCGCTGGAGGAGCTGACCCTGGTGGCGGCCGCCGAGGACGACCAGGCGCCGCCGGCATCGCTGCTCAGCCTGCTCCGCGACGACGCCCGACTGATCCTGGTCGATCCCGCCCGTGCGGTCGCCCGGGTGGAGGCCTTCCAGGCGGACCTGCTGGATATCTTCGGCTCGCCCACCCGTCGGGAGAACGGGGGAGCGGCCGCCCCGGACGCGGGGGAGGAGGACCGGGACGCTCTCCTGGCCGCCGCGGGTTTCTACCTGAGCGGGCAGCAGGTGGAGGCTGAGGCGGCCCGTTTCACCACGCTGCGGGTGAACGGTCCCGGGGGCAGCGAGGTGGGTCCTCGCGGCAGCAGCGGCGACCTGCCCATCACCAGCCTGCCCGACGCCGAGCGCGAGCTGGAGCGGCTGATGCGCGAGGGGAACCGGGTGGTGGTCGCGTTCGAGCACCCCGCCGAGGCCGAGCGGGCCGGCTACATCCTCAGGCGGGTCAGCGGACGGGTGGCCGGCCCGTCCGAGGTGCCGCAGACCCCCGGGCTCACCTTCCTCACGGCCAATCATCGCCGGCACTTCATCATGCCCGACCTGGGCCTGGCCCTGCTGACCGAGGCCCAGATCTTCCCGCGCCGGCGGAAGCCGTCGGCCGAGCGGCGGCTGGTCATCGGCGGCGAGCTCTCCAGCTTCCGTGACCTGCGCAAGGGCGACTACGTGGTGCACGAGGACCACGGCATCGGCCGTTTCGAGGGCATCTCCACCAAGACGGTGTCCGGCATCACCCGGGACTACCTGGACATCGCCTTCCGCGACGCCGACATGCTGTACATCCCGCACGACCAGATCACCAAGGTCAGCCGCTACGTGGGCTCGGACGCCTCCGCGCCCTCCCTCTCCAAGTTGGGGGGCAAGGCCTGGGACCATCTGAAGAGCCGTGTGCGCAAGGCGGTGCGCGAGATCGCGGGGGATCTGCTGCAGCTCTACGCCATGCGCCAGGCCAGCCAGGGCATCGTCTTCTCGGAGGACGGCGAGTGGCAGCGGCGCTTCGAGGGGGCGTTCCCCTACGAGGAGACCGAGGACCAGTTGCTGGCCATCGACGCGGTCAAGGACGACATGGAGTCGCCGTCGCCCATGGACCGCCTGATCTGCGGCGACGTGGGCTACGGCAAGACCGAGGTGGCGTTGCGGGCCGCCTTCAAGGCGGTGATGGACAGCAAGCAGGTCATGATGCTGGTGCCCACCACCATCCTGGCCCAGCAGCACTTCGGCACCTTCCGGGAGCGGTTCGCCGAGTTTCCCGTCAAAGTGGACATGGTCTCCCGCTTTCGCACGCCCAAAGAGCAGCGCCGCATCGTCAAGGAGTTCCGCGAGGGCGAGGTCGACGTGCTGATCGGCACGCACCGCGTCCTCTCGCAGGACGTGCAGCCGAAGGACCTGGGACTGGTGATCGTGGACGAGGAACAGCGGTTCGGCGTCTCCCAGAAGGAGGCCCTCCGCCGGCTCAAGGTGAAGACCGACGTGCTGGCCCTGTCCGCCACCCCCATCCCCCGCACCCTGCAGATGTCGCTGGCCGGGGTGCGCGACATCTCCGTCATCGAGACGCCGCCGAGAGACCGCCATCCCATCCAGACCTACGTGGGGACCTACGACGAAGGCATGGTGCAGCGGGCCATCGAGCGGGAGATCGGCCGCGGCGGACAGGTGTTCTACCTGCACAACCGGGTGGAGACCATCGACAAGGTCACCCGTCGGCTGCAGGAGCTCATGCCCGCGGTGCGGTTCGGCGTGGCGCACGGCCAGATGAACGAGCAGACCCTGGAGAAGGTGATGCTCGCCTTCCTGCGGGGCGACTACGACGTCCTGGTCAGCACCACCATCATCGAGAGCGGCTTGGACATCCCCAACGCCAACACGCTGATCGTGGAGCGCGCCGACCTGCTGGGGCTCTCGCAGCTCTACCAGATCCGCGGCCGCATCGGTCGCTCGAGCCGAGTGGCGCACGCCTTCCTCTTCCATCCGGACGAGGCGGTGCTCACCCACGAGGCGATCGAGCGGCTCTCCACCCTGGCCGACTACACCGAGCTGGGCTCCGGCTTCAAGATCGCCATGCGCGACCTGGAGATCCGCGGAGCCGGCAACCTGCTGGGCGACGAGCAGTCGGGCCATATCGCGGCGGTCGGCTTCGAGATGTACCTCTCGATGCTGCGGGAGACGGTGGAGGCGCTGCAGGGCGGACCGGCGCTGCCCGAGCGGGTGCCCCGGGTGGACCTCGACCTCAGCGCGTACGTGCCCTCGTCGTTCATCGCGTACGAGGCGGCCAAGGTCGACCTGCATCAGCGGATCGCCGGCGCCCGCCGCAGGGAGCAGCTGACCGAGCTCCGGGCCGAGCTGACCGACCGCTTCGGCCCGCTCCCCGAGCCGGTGGATAACCTGATCTTCCTGGGGGAGGTGCGCGTCGCGCTCGAGGAAGTCGGGGCCGAGTCGCTCACCGCGCGGCAGTGGCGGTTGACGATCACCGGCCTGGAGCTTCCCCCGGGGAGTCGCGAGGCGTTGCGGCAGCGTGACCGGCGCTACGTCTACACGCCCGCCGGCGGTCGTCTGACCCTGACCTACCGAGGCGACGCGGGAGGGTCCCGCGAGGCAGTGGAACAGGTGCTCGATGCTATACTCCACCTCCGGTCAGAAGCAGTGGAGGGCGTCGCCTGAGCCCGATGTACCTGACGTGAGAAGAAGCGCAACACAAGAGAGAGGTCCAGCGTGATCAGAAGGTCAACGGCGGTCGGCGTGCTCCTGGCCGTCCTCGCACTCAGCATCGTCCTCGTCGGTTGCGGGGGCAGCCTGCCCGACAACGGCGTGGCCAAGGTGAAAGACAACGTCATCACCCAGGATCAGTTGAACGCGCGGGTCAAGGAGATCCAAGCGCAGTTGCAGGGCCGTGTGCCCACCAAGGAACAGGATCCCAAAGCCTTCGCCGACTTTCGAGAACCAGGTGCTGGACTACATGGTGACGCTCGACGTCATCAAGCAGAACCAAGCGGCCCTGAAGGTCAACGTCACCGACGCCGACGTGCAGAAGCAGATCGACGAGATCAAGAAGATGTTCCAGGGCGATCAGGCCCAGTTCGACGCGGCCCTCAAGCAGCAGAACGTCACGCTCGCTCAGCTCAAGGTCAACCTGCGCGAGCAGGAGCTCATCAAGCGCGCCATCGACGCCGTGACCAAGGACGCCAAGGTCACCGACGCCGAGCTGCAGAAGTACTACGACTCGCACAAGGCGGACTACAAGGTGGGAGAGACCCGCAAGGTGCGCCACATCCTGCTGGCTCCCACCAAGGAGACCTCCGCGACCGCCACCGCCACCCAGGCCCAATGGGACGCGGCCAAGGCCAAGGCGGACAAGCTGGAGAAGGAATTGGCCAATGGAGCCGACTTCGCCACGCTGGCCAAGGCGAACTCCGACGACCCGGGCTCCAAGGCTCAGGGCGGCGACCTGGGCAACGTCACCAAGGGGATGATGGTCCCCGAGTTCGACGCGTCCGCCTTCTCGCTGGCCAAGGGCAAGATCTCTCAGCCGATCAAGACCCAGTACGGCTACCACATCATCCAGGTCACCGATATCCAACCGGCCAAGCAGTTGACCTTCGCCGAGGCGAAGGAGCAGATCCGCACCAGCCTGCTCGACACGAAGAAGCGCGAGGTCTGGGACGCTTGGCTGAAGAAGCAGAAAGACGAGCTGAACGTGGTGTACAAGAAGGGCATGGAGCCCACCACGACGACCACGGCGGCCTCGAACGGTACGTCGAGCCCCAGCTCGGCTACCCCGACCACCACGCAGTAGTCACCACGCAGGAGTAGCAACGCCGGTCCCGGGCCACGGCCCGGGACCGGCCTCTTTTCAGAGAGCACTGACGGACCGGGGGCGGGAGACCGCCCCCGGTCCGTCGTAGGACCCGGCACGGCGGAGGGGGCAGGGTGGGCGGAGCACGCGGAGAGCTGATCCTCCTCTACGGCGGCGACGGGCGACCGGAGACCTTCCCCTGGTCCTCGCTGGCCGACCTCCGGTCGGCCGATGGACGGGATCTCTCGCTGGTCCTGTGGGACGTCCCCGACCCATTGGCCGAGGCGCTGACCTCCTGGGCGGCCGACCGGCTCTCCACCCTTCCCGCTCCGCTCCGCCGGCCCGGTGGCGCCGGTGGCCGGCGCCTCGTCCTTTCCGGGCGGTCCCACCTCGGCCTCGTCTCCCGCCGGCGCCGTGGTCGTGGTCTTCGCTGGCTGCCGCGCGCGGGACGCGATCGAGCTCGCGGCCCAGCCGGAGCCGCCTACCCGCCTCCTGCCGCCGGACCTGGACCTGCGCCGGGAGGCGGTCCTCTTCGACCTCGGCCGTCTGTACGACCTGACCGACCGCCTGCGCCGCGAGTGCCCCTGGGACCGGAAGCAGACGCAGGAGGACATCGTCGCCTATACCCTGGAGGAGACGTACGAGCTCATCGACGCGGTCCGCGCGCCCGGCGGGCGCCGGGACGACCTGATCGCGGGCGAGCTCGGCGACCTGCTCTTCCAGGTCTACTTCCTGGCTCGGGTGGCCGAAGAGGAAGGCTGGTACGATCTGGGTGAGGTGGCCGAGGGTATCCATCGCAAGCTGGTGCGCCGTCATCCCCACATCTTCGGGGACGCGGTGGCCGAGACGCCCGAGCAGGTGCGCCGGACCTGGGACGAGATCAAACGCACCACCGAGGGGCGCGAGGGCATCTTCCACGAGGTCCCGGTGGCCTTCCCCGCCGTGCTCTTCGCCCAGAAGCTGCAGCAGCGGGCGGCGACGATAGGCTTCGACTGGGAGCGGGCGGGGGACGTGCTGGCGAAGATCCGCGAGGAGGCGGACGAGCTGGAGGAGGCGATGGCCGGACCGGACCCGGCCCGGGTGGCGGACGAGGCCGGAGACCTGCTCTTCGCCATGGTCAACCTGGCGCGGAAGCTGAAGGTGGACCCGGAGCTGGCTCTGCGGGCTTCCTCGCACCGCTTCCAGGAGCGGGTGGAACGGGCCGCCGGCCTGGCCGAAGCGGACAGGCAGGGACTTCGAGGGACTGGCTCTGGAGGACAAGGAGACCTACTTCCAACAGGCCAAGGCGGAGATCAGGGAAGCGGAGCAGGCGGCGAGCGACGAGGGAGGGAGGCAAGGATGACGGTGATTCTGGACCTCTGGGCCAGGCAGATCCTGGACTCGCGGGGGAACCCGACCATCGAGGTGGAGGTGGAGCTGGCGTCCGGCGTGGCCGGGAGGGCGGCGGTGCCGTCCGGCGCGTCCACGGGTCAGTTCGAGGCGGTGGAGTTGCGCGACGGGGAGGAGGCCTACGGCGGCAAGGGTGTGCTGAACGCCGTGGAGCACGTCAACGAGACCATCGTCGACGGGCTGGTGGGGATGGACGCCACCAATCAGCGCCAGATCGACGAGACCCTGCTCGAGCTGGACGGCACGCCCAACAAGGGCAAGCTGGGCGCCAACGCCATCCTGGGCGCCTCCCTCGCCGTGGCCCGGGCGGCGGCCACCGCGGTGGGCCTGCCCCTCTACCAGTACCTGGGCGGGGTCAACGCCCACGTGCTGCCCATACCCCAGATGAACATCCTCAACGGCGGCAGGCACGCCGACAACAACGTGGACCTGCAGGAGTTCATGTGCATGCCGGTGGGGGCCGACTCCTTCGCCGACGCCCTGCGCATGGGGACCGAGGTCTTCCATTCCCTGAAGAAGGTCCTCACCGCCCGCGGCCTCAACACGTCGGTGGGCGACGAGGGCGGCTTCGCGCCGGACCTGAAGAGCAACGAGGAGGCGATCAAGGCCATCCTGGAGGCGATCGAGAAGGCCGGCTACACCGCCGGCGAGGACATCTTCATCGCCCTCGACCCCGCCTCCAGCGAGTTCTTCGACGCGGACAAGGGCGCGTACGTGCTCGCGGGGGAGGGGCGGACCCTGGAGCCCGCCGAGCTGGCCGCCTACTATCGCGACCTCTGCGACCGCTACCCCATCATCAGCATCGAGGACGGCATGGCCGAAGAGGACTGGGAAGGCTGGGCCGAGCTGACCGACCTGGTCGGCGAGCGGGTCCAGTTGGTGGGCGACGACCTCTTCGTCACCAACACCGAGCGCATCGCGCGCGGCATCAGCCTGGGCGTGGCCAACAGCGTGCTGATCAAGGTCAACCAGATCGGCACCCTGTCCGAGACCCTGGACGCCATGCAGATGGCTCACCGGGCCGGCTACACGACGGTGGTCAGCCACCGCTCCGGCGAGACGGAGGACTCGACCATCGCCGACCTGGCCGTGGCCACCAACGCCGGGCAGATCAAGACCGGTGCTCCCTCTCGCGGCGAGCGGACCGCCAAGTACAACCAGCTCCTGCGCATCGAGGACGAGTTGGCGGAGGTGGCCGTGTTTCCCGGCATGTCCGCCTTCAACCTCAAGCGCTAGCGGCCGGCCGCGCCGGATGCGCCGGACGAAGATCGTTGCCACGCTCGGACCCGCGACCTCGGACGAGGAGGGCCTGCGCACCCTCCTTCAGGCCGGGGTCGACGTGGTCCGGCTGAACTTCTCTCACGGCACCGCGGACGAGCACCGTGCCCGGAGCGGGCTCGTGCGCCGGCTGGCCGACGAGCTGGGCCGCTCCGTCGCGGTGATGCAGGATCTGCAGGGACCCAAGATCCGGCTGGGGACGATGGCCGGCGGGGCCGCAACGCTGCGGACCGGCGCGCGGACGGTGCTGGTGCCGGACGACGGCCGCCCCGGCACCGCCGAACGCCTGCCCGTGTCGCTCCCCGACCTGGCCGCGCAGCTCTTCCCCGATGCGCCCATCCTCCTGAACGACGGCTTGGTGCGCCTGCGCGTCGTCGGCGTCCGGGGCCGCGAGGTGGAGGCGGTGGTGGTGGAGGGCGGTCCCATCGCGACCGCAAGGGGGTGAACCTGCCGGGACTGCCGCTCGACCTGCCCTGCCTGACCGAGAAGGACCGCACGGACCTGGGGGTCGGCGCCGAACTGGGGGTGGACCTGGTCGCGCTCTCCTTCGTCCGGGGACCCGAGGACCTGCTCACCCTGCGCGAGGTGCTCAAAGGTCTGGGCAGCCGGGCCCGGGTCGTGGCCAAGATCGAGACGGTGCAGGCGCTCGACCGCATCGACGAGGTGATCGCGGCCGCGGACGCCGTCATGGTAGCCCGGGGAGACCTGGGCGTCGAGGTGCCGCCCGAGGAGGTGCCCCATCACCAGAAGCTCATCCTGCGCCGCTGCCGGACGCAGGCCCGTGCGGCCATCGTGGCGACCCAGATGCTGGAGTCGATGGTCCACAGCCCGACCTCCACTCGGGCCGAGGCCAGCGACGTGGCCAACGCCGTCGAGGACGGAGCGGCGGCGCTGATGCTCTCCGCGGAGACCTCGATCGGCGCGTACCCGGGGGTGGCCGTCGCCACCATGGCGCGGATCGCCGAGCGGGCGGAGGCCGACCTCTGCGCTGTCCGGATGGCGAGAGGTCGAGGGTCGCGCGGGGGCGGCCGGGACGGAGCCGCCCCCGCGCGACGTCCCTCTGGGCGTCACCGCGGCCATCAGTCACGCGGCCGTCCGCCTGGCCGCCGACCTGGGGGCCCAGGCCATCCTCACGCCCACGCAGTCCGGAGCCACCGCTCGCTACGTCGCCCGCTTCCGTCCGGCCGCGCCTATCATCGCGGTCACCCCGGATCCCTCGGTCCGCCGCCAACTCGCCCTGGAGTGGGGGGTGACGGCGCTCACCGGCGCCACCACGGGGAGCACCGACGCCGTCCTCGAGGAGGCACTGTGCACGGCGCGCGACGCCGGTCTGGTCCAGGTGGGCGAGTTGGTGGTCGTCACCGGCGGGTTCCCCACCGGCGTGCCCGGCTCGACCGACCTGATCAAAGTCGCCCGGGTGGGAAAGGATTCGGTCGGCGGCCGTTGAAGATACCGCTGATGGTTGGTGGAACAGACAGCGCGAAGCAGCCGATGAGGCACCGCTCGCGCCTCGTCCGCGTCTCCCTTGTCGTCGGAGTCGTCCTCCTGGGAATGCTCCTCTCCCGCGCACCGTTCAACGGGTATCTGGACGCCCGCGCCAAGCTGGCGGTCAGGCACGAGCAGGTGCAGGGGCTGGCCAAACACAATCAGGCTCTCAGGAAGGAGATCGAGAGCTTGAAGGACCCGGCGACCATGGAGTCCCTGGCGCGCACCGAGCTCGTCTACGCCCGTCCGGGGGAGCAGTTGATCACCACCACGATGTCGAAGCCGAAGCCGGAAGCGAAGCCGCAGCCGCGGCGGGGACCCTTGGAGACGCTCGTGACGTCCGTGCGCTCCCTGTTCTGACCCACTCGTCGCAGGCCCAGCGCGGTGTCCCCGCCAGGTCCGGGGTAGAATCCCCGCCATGGAGAAAGGACCCGGCATCGCCGAGCGCATCCAGGGACTGGTCGAGGCACAGCTGGGTCGGCCGCCTCGAGGGCTGCGCAGCGTGGTCGTGTGGTGCCCCTTCGGTTTCCCCGCGGTGATCGAGACCGCGCCCTACCTGCCCGACGGCACGCCGTTCCCCACCCTGCTCTATCTCACCTGTCCGAGCGCCGTGGCCGCGGTGAGCCGCCAGGAGGGGGACGACGGGGTGCGTCGGCTCCGAGAGCGGCTCACCCGGGAGCCGGCGACCGCGCAGGCGCTCGAGCTGCTCGAGGAGCTCTACCGGGACCGCCGGCACGACGTCGCGGGTGAGGGGCCGTTCGTCGATGGGGGTGCGAGCCTCTCCAGCGGCATCGGGGGGGTGGCGTCGGTGGATCGGTCGAGCTGCCTGCATGCCCTCAGCGCGGCCCTCTTGGCGGCGGTCACGGGCTGGCCCGGCCTTCTTGCTCGGGTCCCCCCGACGACCGCCACGCTCGAGGCGTGGGAGAGCGTCCTCTCCGAAGCGGGCGGACTCTGGTGCGAGGACACCGCCTGCCGGGCGTTCGTCGCCGCGGCGCCGGGGTCGGCGGCGTCTCCGAAGCCAGGAGGCCGGCCGGGTAGGGTCGCCGCCGTGGACGTGGGGACCATGTCGTGCAGGCTCCTGGTGGCCGACGTCAGCGAGGGCCGGCCGCAGGCCGTGCTCCGCAAGGTGACGATCACCCGTTTGGGCGAATCCCTGGACGCCCTGGGGCGGCTGCTTCCCGCCGCCCGGGCTCGAACCGCCGCCGAGGTCCGCGAGGCCATCGGCCAAGCCCGCGCCCTTGGGGCAGCCACCATCACGATCATGGGCACGAGCGCCGTCAGAGACGCCGTGGACGGGCCCGCCTTCCTCCACGAGCTCGGCCACGCCGTCGGGGTCGCCTCGGTAGTCGCCTCCGGCGAGCTTGAGGCTCGGCTCACCTACGCGGGAGCCACCCTGGACATCCCCGGCGATCCCATCCTGCTCGATATCGGCGGGGGGAGTACCGAACTGGTGCGTCGTGCCCGCGACGGGCGCTCTGACCGCGGTCAGTCTGCAGCTCGGCTCCGTCCGCTCGACGGAGCGCTGGATACGGCACGACCCGCCCCTTCCCGCCGAGCTCGCCGCCGTTCGCGAGGAGGCCGAAGCCCTGCTTGGTCCGGTCGCCGAGCACCTGGGAGTCCGAGCGGACTCCCCTCGTCGGGTGCCGGCAGTCCTCCGATCTCCCTCGCTCTGCCCGGAGGCCGCCGCTGGTGGGGGTGGCCGGCACGGTGACCACGCTTGCCTGTCTCAACCTGGCGCTCGAGGCGTACGATTCGGACGCCATCCACCTCTCCGTCCTGTCCGCCCGCGAGCTCGACCATCACATCGCCCGGCTCGCCCGCCTGTCCGCCCGGGAGCGGCTCCGGGTCGCGTGCATGCAGCCCGGTCGGGAGGAGGTCATCCTCGCCGGCGCGGAGATCCTGCGCGCCGTCATGACCGTCCTCGGCTACCGGCAGATCCTGGTCTCCGAACGCGATCTGCTGGATGGGATGATCGTGCGCTCCGAGGAGCTTCAGACGCTCGCACCCGGCGGGCAGCAGCCCTAGGTCGCGCCCGAGAGATCCGCCCTGCCTGCTAGAGTTACGGGGCAGCCCGTCGCCGGGCCGGAGTGGCGGAAGTGGCAGACGCAACGGTCTTAAACACCGTAGGGCTTAGCCCGTGGGGGTTCGAGTCCCCTCTCCGGCCCCTCACGATGATCAAGCATCGCTGGACCTGCGCCGATACCGAAGAGCGGGACGGGCCGATTGGACGCCCCTCTGCTCTTTCAGCCGTTGTGCGAGGTCGGAAGGGCAGGTGGCCGGTCTTGCGGTGTCCGCCCCTCGCTCTATCCGCGGGTGAGCAAGGAGTGGCTTCATGTCTGGCAACTCTGAACGGTGCGGCAGCCCCCCTGGTGCTGCTGCTGGCGCGGGCCGGGCGTGGAGCACCGGCTTCGAGCCGCTCGTGCCCGAGCCAACCCCGGAAACGGCCGAAGCGTCCCAGGGTGTGGCTGTCCAAACGCTTTGGCCGGAGGCAGAGGGCCCCGGAAGCTCCGCGTGCTCTGGGCCGCCTGCGCCGTGGCGGGATGCGCCCTCCGGTCGACGTTGGTTCGGACTCCCGCCCTGGGTTGTCATCCTCGGGCTCACCCTCCTTCTTGGCGCCCTTCTTGTGGGAGGAGCGGTCGTTAGGGCTGGCGCAGTTCCCCCGAGGAATGGCCCGCTGGAGACGGCCCAGAAGGGCGGCGGCTGGAGCCGTTGCCACCCCCACCGCAGTTCCCGTGACCACCAGCCCGCAGGAGAAGGCCCAGGATGCGGACGCCCAGGTGCTTCTAAGGAATGCGATGACGGCCATGGAGTCCCAGTTCGTCGATACCGCAACCTACGACCCGGCCTACGCCACGCCGGCCTACCTCAAGCGCATGGAGCCATCGATGACGTATGTCCCGGTGAGCCCGGACGGGCCGTTCAGGGTGACGGCGCGGGCCAAGGACGACACGCTGGACTACCGGGGGGAAAAGGCCGGCTATACGATGGGCACCACCTCCGAGAGCGGTCGCGTCTTCTATGTCGTTGCGGACAAGAGCCGGGGCGAAGTGCGCTACTTCTGGGTGGACAAGGACGGCACGACGCGAGAGGGGACGGGGCCGGGGGCCGAGTGAGAGGTGCCTATCCCCGCCTCATCCTCGGCGCCCGCCACGAGCGGGTCTGCGCACTGGTGCGCTATGGTGCCGAGCCGTTCGACTGACGCTTCCGGACGCGACCGCGAGGATCGCTGACATCGTTGACTTCGCCAAAGGCTGAGCCCCGTCGCCATGGGGTAGGCAAGTCCCAGCATGAGCACGCCTAGCGGTATCGGTTTCTGGGGGGCCTCTGCCATCGGAGTCGGGGGGATGGTCGGCGGAGGCATCTTCGCCGTCCTGGGGCTGGCGGTCCATCTCGCGGGCGGAGGCACTCCGCTCGCATTCGCGCTGGCGGGCGTCGTGGCGCTTCTCACGTCGTACTCGTACGCTCGGCTGTCGGTCGCCTACCCCAGCGAAGGCGGCACCGTGACCTTCCTGGTCCAAGCCTTCGGCCCTGGATTGCTCTCCGGGGGGTTGAACATCCTCCTGTGGCTGAGCTACGTCGTGATGCTCTCCCTCTATGCCAGCGCCTTCGGCAGCTACGGTGCGGCGTTCTTGCACGGTGCTTCGCAGACACTGGTCAAGCACGTCCTGATCACCGGCAGCGTGGTCGTCATCACTGCCCTGAACCTCATGGCCGCCGAGGTCATCGGCAGGGCGGAGGAATGGATCGTCGGCTTCAAGCTCGCCATCCTGCTCGTCTTCGTCGGCGTCGGCCTGTGGGGCATCGACACGCAGCGTCTCGCGGTCTCTACCTGGAGCCCCCCTTTGCAGCTGGTCGCGGGCGGGATGATCATCTTCGTCGCCTATGAGGGCTTCGAGCTCATAGCCAACACGGCCAAGGACGTGCGCGACCTCGCGTGGACCTTGCCGCGAGCGTTCTACGCCTCCGTGGCCTTCGTCGCGGTGCTCTACGTGGCCGTCAGCCTGGTGACCGTCGGCAATCTCTCCCAGACCAAGATCGCCGGCGCCCAGGACTACGCGCTCGCCGCCGCGGCGCGCCCCTTTCTCGGGCAGGCGGGCTTCGTACTGATAGCGGTGGCCGCCTTGCTGTCCACCGCCTCGGCGATCAACGCGACGCTCTACGGGGCGGGCCGGCTCTCCTACGTCATCGCCCGGGACGGCGAGCTGCCCGGGGAGCTCGAGCGCAAGATCTGGAGGAGTCCGCTGGAGGGCCTGTTCATCACGTCGGGGTTGACGCTGATCGTGGCCAACTTCCTGGATCTGACGAGCATCTCCACGGCGGGCAGCGCCGGCTTTCTCCTCATCTTTGCTGCCGTGAACGCCGCGAACGTGCGTCTGGCGCGCCAGACCCGCAGCCGGCGATGGATCTCCGGGCTCGGTCTGGCCGGGTGCGTGGGCGCCTTCCTCGCGATCGTGATCGAGATGGCCGGTCGTTCGGCGCTGACCCTGGCCGTGCCGGCAGGCCTCATAGCCGTGAGCTTTGCCGGTGAAGCCGTCTACCGACGCTTTCGCCGGCTCCAGCTAGAACCGCATGTCCCATCCGAGCATCGCTAGGATCCAGACCACGATGAAGCCCAGGAAGACGAAGGCCATCAGCGCCGCCATGACGATCGTGCCGACGGAGGAGACCAGCCGGATGCCGGTCACCGCCAGCCGTTCGGCGGACCTGGCCTTTTCGTCGAGACGGGCCGTCAGCTCGTCCAGGCCGCTGTCTGTTACCGGGCCGTCGTCCCCGAGGCTTGACCGGGTGAAGGCGCTCCCGGCGCAGTTCGGGCACTCGAGGCTGTCGTCCGGCACGTCACTGGTGCAGTAGACACACGTCTTCATGGGCCCAGTGTACCTCCGGTTCC
Organism: uncultured Actinomycetota bacterium; assembly: GCA_963796315.1. Lineage (GTDB taxonomy): Bacteria > Actinomycetota > Thermoleophilia > RBG-16-64-13 > RBG-16-64-13 > CAWCLH01. Next base: position 53,305 of record CAWCLH010000011.1, on the reverse strand, counting down.
GCGTGGAACGCGCTACCTAGCCGGCAAGGATCAGGAGGATGAAGCCGACCGCCCACACCGCCAGCAATCCGAGGGCGATCGGTAGGGCATCCGCGAAGAGGAAGTCGCCGATCGCAGCAAGAGGCGGTAGGGGGCCTCCAGGATCGGCGAGGCGGATCGTTCTCATCGGTCGGGCTTCGGAGCACGGCCGCGCACGACGAGCACTCGGCGGCTCCGTCCGGCACCTGGCTCCCGCAAGAAGGGCGCCTCATCCGACGAATGCAGCGGAGATCCTCCGGGGTCGCGGCTCCGTCGCCTCCCCGCCGGACGGCAGAGCTCTCGTACACCCGGATCCCTCCGGCAGGACTTCGCTTGCGACCTTGCAGTAGTGTGAGGTCCGAGTACGAGAGCCCTGAAGGAGGATGCGCAAGGTGGATCTGAGCCGACGCTCCGTGGCGCTGTGCGCGGCGGGGACGCAGGCGGAGTTCGAGCACCGGTCGGCGGATGCACGTCGGCTGTACGCGGATGCCTGGGATGCCGCCGCCGACGACTTCGACCGTTGCGTCGCGGCGCACTACGTCGCCCATCTCGAGACCGACGCTTCGGAGCGCCTCCGTTGGAATCTGCTGGCGCTCGAGCACGCCCTCCGCGCCGACCAGGAGCTGGTCGCATCGTTCTACGGATCGCTCTACGTGAACCTGGGGCACTCCTACGAGGCGATGGGCCGGGTGGAGCAGGCGCATCGCTTCTACACCTTGGCCGCTCGGTCGGGCGTGGTCCACGGGGCCTAGCAGGGGTAGGAGGCCGGCGTCACCCCGGAGTGATATCCCGCGTGTCGAGTCCCCCGTCCCCGAGGCCGTCCAGGTCGTTCTGCACCATTCGCAGGAAGACCAACTGGTCGAGCGTGTCCCACAGCCGGTCCGGCCCCAGCGAGGCGGCCACGAACAAGCACTGCAGGAGCTCGTTCCGGTCGTCGCTGGAGAGGTCCTCGTACACGTCGGCGAGTACTTCCAGCGGTAGGCCGTTGTGTTGGGTGTTCTCGGGGAGGTCTCGGCCAGGCATCAGTTCCCTCTGAGGCTCTCTTACTACTTAGAGACTCGTCGCCCAGGGGCGGCCTGTCAAGGCCGGCATCGTCGTCCGAGACCCGACGGAACCGCCGTCCGAGCCTCTGCTGCTTTCGCGAGGCGATAAACCCCTGGACACTGAGGCGAACGCGATGGCGCGGGCCGATCTCTCGGCCGCGCGGTTCTGTTCTGGGGGACAGAAAACGCGGCCTCCCGTTGCCCTGGCCTAGGGGCCTCCCTAGGATGGCCGCCGTCTCCGGGCCAAGCAATAAAAAGGAGATCCGCTCGATGACGACGACCAAACGTGCCGCTCTTCTGCTGTTCCTGCTCCTGACCCTGCTGCTGACCCTCGCCGGCGCCGCGCAGGCGCGGACCTACGATGCGGAGGAGGCCAGGTTCCTGCAGCTCATCAACAACTACCGAGCGCAGCAAGGCAGGCCGGCTCTGAAGATCTCCGACACGCTGTCCGAAGCCTCCGCCCGCCACAGCCTCGACATGGGACGGTACCGGTTCTTCAGCCACACGACCCAAGGATCCAGTTGGTTCCCGGCCGGCTCCACGCCCTGGGACCGGATGCGCCGGACCGGCTACACGTACAACGCGACCATGGGCGAGAACATCGCCGGGGGGCAGTCGACCGCCCAACAGGTCTTCGACGCCTGGCGGGCTTCCTCGGAGCACCGCGCCAACATGCTGAACTCGTCCTTCCGGGTGATCGGCGTCGCCCGCCGCGTCGTGTCCGGCAGTCCCTACACCTCGTACTGGACCACCGACCTGGGTTCGTACGTGGACTCCTCCGCGCACGACCGCATCGTGTCCGAGGTGAACCCGTTCACCGACGTCACGAAGGCGGACCTGGAACTCTGGAACGCCGGCTGGTACGTCCGGAACAAGGGCCTGTTCGACGGCTACGGCAGCGGGGCCCTGGGGGCCTGGGAGCGTATGACCCATCGGCACGTCGCCCTGGTGCTCAAGCGGGCCGGACTGGGTTCGCGCGCCTCCTGGGAGCAGGACTACAGCCCGGCCACCCGGGGTGAGGTCCGTGCCGTCTTCCCTGGCCTCAGCTGGGAGAGCGCGAGGCTGACGGAGCCGATCCTCCGGTCTCAATTGGTCCGGCTGCTCTACCGGGCGCGCTAGCACCTCCCCGCGGCCCGGGCCGGGCGCCCGGGCCGCGGCCCGTGCGCGGATCTACGCGGTGCCGCCCAGGGAGAAGGGGGAGGAGACGGAGAGCATATCGGTGATGCGGCGCGGCCGGAGGGGCTGCGGCGTGGCGAACGCGTCCTGCAGCGCCTCGTCCGCCTGGAGCACGACGACCAGCGCGCTGACCACCTGGGGGTCGAACTGGCTCCCGGCGCAGTCGAGCAACTCCTGGATGGCCTCGTGGTGCGAGCGCCCCGGGCGGTAGGGTCGGTCCGAGCGGATGGCGTGGTAGGCGTCGGCCGCCGCGATGATCCGCGCGGGCAGCGGGATCTCCTCGCCGCTCAACTGGTCGGGATATCCCGAGCCGTCGTAGCGCTCCTGGTGGTGCAGCACCATGGGGATGAGGTCGCGCAACTCGGGTGCCTGCTCGATGATGCGCTTGCCCAGGACGGGGTGGCGGCGCACGATGTCCCACTCCTGGTCGCTCAGGGGGCCCGCCTTGGACAGGACAGCGTCCGGGATGCCGATCTTGCCCACGTCGTGGAGCAGCCCGCCCACCCGGATCCGGCCCACCTCGGCGCCGCGCAGTCCCATCCGGCGGGCGGTGGCGGCGCTCAACTCCGACACCAGGTTCGAATGGCTGTGCGTGTAGCGGTCGCGCACGTCGACGGCGGCGGCCAGGCTGCGGACGATGGTACCGTGATTGGACCGGCTGGGCTGCAGCAACGGGTCGGTGGCCTCCTCGTCCCGCAGATCCCGGGAGAGTTGCACCTGGTTTCCTCCCAGGCTCTTGGCGAAGTGGACGGAGCGCTTGGCCGCGTCCACCAAGTCGGGGGCCGTCCGCCCGTCCTCCGGATAGAACGCCAGGCCCACGCTCGCCGTGAGCCGGACTTCCTGGGCGCCCGGCGTCAGGAAGGTCCAGGCGGCGACCGTGTGCCGCAGGCGCTCCGCGGTCCGCATGCCCGCGTGCTCCAGGGTGTGCGGCAGGATGACCGCGAACTGGTCGCCCCCGAAACGTGCGCAGAGATCGATGTCCCGCACCAGGCAACGCAGGCGCTGGGCCAATTCGAGCAGCATCCGGTCTCCGCTGGGGTGGCCGTAGCGGTTGTTCAGCAACTGGAACTGGTCCAGGTCGATCAGCAGCAGGGCGAACGAGTCACCGAAGCGGGCGGCCCGATCGCACTCGTGCAGCAGCCGGTCCTGGAAGGCGCGGTGGGTAGCGACCTGAGTCAGCGGGTCGACTGTCGCGTCGTCGGCCGGCGCGCGATCGCGGCCGGAGACGGACACGAGGCTCCCCACCAAGAGGATGGTCGCGCCCAGCAAGGTCAGAGAGTGAGCCAGCCCCGAGGCTGCCAGGGGTTCGGCCATGGCCGTGGTGACGATCCCCGCGAGCAGCGCCGCGGTCAGGAGCAGAACGGAGGTGGCGAAGGCCAGCCGGCCGGGGCGCTTCCGGGGCAGGTGCCGCTGCCGGACCAGTGCCGAGGCGGCGAGGAGCGCGGTCACCGCACCCATAAGGGCGAGGACGTCGAACAGGCGACCGGTCATGTCCCTCCTCGTTCGGTGCAGTCTCGTGGGTGACAGATTCGACCCGGCGAATCCCCTTTCCTCCCCTTGAGGAGGGCCAGGAGGCCCTCGAGTGCTGGGACTTTTCCAGAAGTGCTAAGGTTTTCGTTGCAGAGGAGGAGGTCCACTTGGCGGCGAGAGAAGAGGGCAGAGGGGGCGACCCGGGCGGGCGCACGGGGTGCCGCCCAACGAGGGGGTACGCGCTGCTGCTGACCCTGCTCGTGATCGGCCTGCTGACGGCGGCCGGGTGTGCTCCGGACGGATCGTCCCCGACGACGGGCGGGACAGCGGCGCCCCCGCCGGGCAGCCCTACGTCGACCACCAGCGGGCCCGCCCCCGCCAAGGGGGCCTCGACCACGACGGCCTCCTCCGCCCCGAGCACGACCGAGCCGTCGCCGTCCAGCACGCGACCGACGGCGCCCCCATCCGTCCCGTCCGGCGTGGCGGGGCGTGAGTTCGAGCGGTTGCCGACGAGCCAGAAGGTGATCGCCCTCACCTTCGACGCGGCCTACGAGCCCGCCCCTCTCAAAGACATCCTGCGCGCCTTGAAGGAAGGCGGGGCCACCGGGACGTTCTTCCTGACCGGGGAGTTCGTGAAGGACTTCCCGGCCGAGGTGGAGCGGATCTCCGCCGCCGGGTTCCCGATCGGGAACCACTCGTACAGTCACCCCGACTTCCGGACGCTCAGCGAGGAGAAGATGCGCAGCCAGCTCAGCCGGACCGCCGACCTTCTCGCGGCCGCCGGCGTGCCCGACCCGCGGCCGCTCTTCCGTTTCCCCTACGGCGGTCGCGATCAGCGGACGCTGGCCGCCGTTGGCCGGGCCGGCTACGCCAGCATCTACTGGACGGTCGACACGCTCGACTGGAAGCCCGAGCGGACCGCCGCCCAGATCCGGTCCGCGGTCTTGGACGGACTTCGGCCGGGAGCGATCGTGCTGATGCACGTAGGCGGCCTGCAGACCGCGCGCGTGCTGCCCACACTGATCCAGGATCTGAAGGAGCGAGGCTACCGGTTCGTCACCATCCCCGAGGGATTGGCCCTCGGCGGGGAGTAGCGGTCGCGCGCCGGCCGGGCGTGGGGCGGGCGGGGTCAGGCGTAGCGCTGCTCCAGCCAGGGGTCTCCGAGCGGATGGTAGCCCAACGATTCCCAGTACCCCGGTCGGTCCTCCGCGGTGAACTCGATCGCTTCGAGCCACTTGGCGCTCTTCCAAAGGTAGAGTCGGGGGACGATGAGCCGCGCGGGGCCGCCGTGCTCGTCGGAGAGGGGCCGGCCGTCGTACTCGTACGCCACGAGCACATCGTCGCGCAGGAACTCCTCGAGCGGCAGGTTGGTCGTCCAGCCATCGGGCGCGTGCAGGACGACGTACCGGGCGGTCGGGTCCAGACGGAGCCCGGCGAGGAGGTCTTGGGTACGGACCCCTCGCCAGTCGGTATCGAACTTGGTCCACCGGGTGACGCAGTGCAGGTCGCAGCGCAGGTCGGTCGCCGGAAGGGCCAGCAGATCGTCGAAGGAGAGGCGTCAGGTGCGGTGCGACCAGGCCGGTCACGCGCAAGGTCCAGCCTTCGCGGGAGACGTGATGCACGTCGCCCGCTTGAAGCACGGGGAAGCGCTGGGTCACGTGCTGGCCGGGGGGTATGCGTCCCGCCCGCGCAACCGTCCGGGCATCGTCGTCAGGGTGGCCGGACACGGGTGCCCCCTTCGCGTCGCGGTTGGCTAGAGACACGGAAGGCCGCCCGGCCGGGCGGCCTTCCTCACAGCATGGGAACGCCTACCCCTAAGTGGAGCGCGGCACTGCCGCGGTCGGCGTCGGGCAGGGCTACTACTCGATGCTGATGGCGCCCTCGGGGCACTCGTCGGCCGCTTCCTCGCAGCAGCCGGCATCCGCGCAGCCGTCCGGGTTGATCACGTGGCTGGTACCGTCGTCGCCGACCTCGAAGACGTCCGGGCAGATGTCTTCGCAGATGCCGCATCCGGTACAGAGATCGGGGTCCACTTTGGGGGTGGCCATAAGATCCTCCTCATGGGATTGGTAAGCGACGCAGTATAAGCAAAGGGCGTGGGGGAGTGCAAGACGGCGCAGCCCCTCGCGCGGGACCTCGGCATCGAGTGCTCGGGGGGACGGTCCTCGTCAGTGCTGATCGCCGCACTCGCCGCGTTCGAGACGGGCGACGACGGTCCCCCTCAGGGTCTCGATCACCGAGTGGATGCACCCTCGCCCGAGCGACTCGAACTCCGGTCCCGGGTCGGCCAGTAGGTGGGAGGGCGTCCGTACCCGGCCTCGTCCGGCCACGTGCGCCAGCCACGTCGCCGGCAACGCATCGGGCATGGGCTGCGCCGTGGCAGCGGCGAAGACGGCCGCCCAGGCCCGGGGGGTGATGCTGACCGAGTCGTAGCCGCCCCCGCCCAGGATCAGCCAGCGCCCCCCACTGATCTCGTGCGCCAGACCGTGCAGCCGCTCGATCAGCTGTGGGTAGAGGGGCAGAGTGGTGGCCAGGTGAGTCAGCGGGTCGCTCCAATGCGCGTCGCACCCCGTCTGCGTCACCAGGAGGTCGGGGGCGAAAGCGCGAACGGCAGGCTCGATGACCTCCTCCATGGCGGCCAGATAGGCCTCATCGCCGGCCTGGGGAGGCAGCGGGATGTTGACGGCTGTCCCCGCTCCCGGGCCTTCCCCCTGCTCGGTCTCCGCCCCGGACCACGGGAACAGGAAGCGGCCCGATTCATGGATGGAGACGGTCAGTACGCGGGGCTCCCGATAGAAGATGTCCTGCACGCCGTCGCCGTGATGGGCGTCCAGGTCGACGTAGGCCACCCGCAACCCGGCGTCCACCGCCCTGCGGATGGCCACGGCGCCGTCGTTGTAGATGCAGAAACCGGAGGCCCGGGCTCGAAGCGCGTGGTGGAGGCCGCCGGCCGGGTTGTAGGCGTGTAACGCCGTTCCCGCCAGGATGGCTTCCACCGCGATGACGCTGGCGCCCGCCGCGAGTGCGGCCGCGTCGTGCATGGCCGTGAACAGGGGGTTGTCGGTGTTGCCGAGGCCATAGAGGCTCAGGTCGACGGGAGGCTCTTTGCCCCGAGCGATGTTCTGGGCCCGCCGCACCGCCTGGATGTACGGATACGAGTGGACCGTCAGCAACTCGCTCAGCGTCGCCGGCCGGGGCGGCACCATGGTGACACTTGCTGGATCGAGCAGGCCCAGTTGCTCGATCAGCGACATGGTCAGCCGGTACCGGTCAGGCTGCATGGGGTGCTCCTGACCGAAATTGTACGTCTCCAGGTCTGGGCTGTAGACCACGAGCGTGGGGCTGGGTTCCGCGGAGGCGCTCCGAACGTGGTGAGGCCGAGGCCGCCCCCCGCTCGAACGATCGACCTCCATGTCGTCGCGCGTCACCCGCCTGCCTCCCATACCCTTCCCGCTGTGGATGTCCATGGTACCCAAGGGGAGGGTGGCTCAGCCAGCCGAGGAGTGTGAGGGCGGTCATCCGAGCTGAGGGCGGTGCTATCCTGCGAGCGTGAATCCCTCCGGCCCTCCTTCCCCGGCCCTCGCCCCGGCGATACGCCGGCTGGTGCAGCGGGTACGCGACGCCTGTGCACGGGAGGACCTCTTCCCGACCCGGGCGCCGGCGCTGGTCCTGGTCTCCGGAGGCCCCGACTCGCTCGCCCTCCTGCATCTGCTCGCCTCGGGACTGCTGGGGGAGGCGGGGCCGGGCGCCGTACGCGCGATGCACGTGGACCACCACCTGCGAGGCGACGAGAGTCTGGCGGACGAGGTGCTGGTCCGCTCGGTCTGCGAACGCTGGGGCCTGCCTCTGGTGGTGCGCGATGGCGACCTGCGGCCGGGGGCGGGCAACCTGCAGGCCCGGGCGCGCGAACTGCGCCGCGCGCTGGCCCGGGAGGAGGCGACCTCCGCGGAAGTCGTCGCCTTGGGCCACACGCGCGACGACCAGGTGGAGACGCTGCTCTACCGGCTCGGCCGCTACGGCGGGCTGGCCAGCCTGCGCGGGATGGCGCCCCGGGAGGGTGGGCTGGTGCGTCCCCTGCTGGCGCTGGGGCGGGAGGAGACGGCCGCCTACTGCCGTTGGCTGGGCGAGGAGACCGCGCGGGATCGCGGGAACCTCGACCCCCACTACGTGCGCACCCGGCTTCGTCATGAGGTGCTGCCTCTGCTGGACTCGGTCATTCCGGGGTTTCGGGATCCCGCGGCCCGGACGGCCGAGGTGGCTCTTGAGCTCCTGGCCGTCGCCCGGCGGGCGGCAGCCGACGCCGACCGGGACCTCCTGCCTGGCGGCGGGGAGAGCACGTCACTGGCCGACGCGCGGTGGTCGGCTGCCCGCCTCCTCGCTCTGGACGGCTCTCTGCGACGGTTTCTGCTCTGGGAGCTGTTGGACGCGCTGCCGCTCGTGGTTCCCTCGCGTGGGCTCGTCCTGGAGATCGAGCGGGCGCTGGAACGCGGGGGGTCGTCGTCGGTGGCTTTGGGAGGAGGCCGTTGCCTGCAGGCTCGCTATGGCTGGGTGACGGTGTCGGAGGAGCCGACGGCCGGCGGCGCTGACCGGCTCGAGGGGGACGAGGAGACCGTCCTGCCCGTCCCCGGCGCCGCCCACTGGCGAGGCCTGGAGGTGCAGGCGCGCCTGACAGAACGATTCCAGGCGCCGGACCCGGCCCGCGAGGCCTACCTCGACGCTCGGGAGGTCCCGACCCGATTGACCGTCCGCGCCGCCCGCCCGGGCGACCGGCTACGGCCGCTGCGGGCTCCGGGGACCCGGTCCGTGCAGGACCTGCTGGTCGACCGGCGGGTGCCGGCACCGCTGCGCCCAGGCATCCCCATGGTAGCGGACGGGGAGCGGTTGCTCTGGGTCGGTGGTGTGGCGGTGGCCCACCAGAGTAGAATACGGAGGGATAGCGGGGGGCTGGTGCACCTGCGGATCGAGCGCGCAAACGGCCGGGAGAAGGCATGAAGACCCTGATCGGCACCGAGGAGCTGCAGGCGAGGATCGACGCGCTGGCCGCGGAGATCAGCCGAGACTACGAAGGCCGGCGTCCGGTGCTGATCTGTGTGCTGAAGGGAGCGGTCTTCTTCATGGCCGACCTGGCCCGCCGGCTGACGTGCGAACTCGAGATGGACTTCATGGCGGTCTCCAGCTACGGCTCCTCCACCGACAGCTCTGGGGTCGTGCGCATCCTCAAAGACCTGGACATGAACATCGAAGGCCGCGACGTGCTGGTCGTGGAGGACATCATCGACTCCGGACTGACCCTGAAGTACCTGGTGAAGAACCTCTCGTCCCGGCGGCCGGCCAGCCTCGAGATCGTCACGCTCCTGGACAAGCCCGGCCGTCGCAAGGTGGACCTGGGTTGCCGTTACACGGGTTTCCACATCGGGAATGACTTCGTCGTAGGCTACGGTCTCGATCACGCCGAGCGCTATCGCAACCTACCCTACATCGCGGTCTACGAGGAAGGCGAAGGAGGCCGGTAGGACGGCCGGACTCAGGGGAGCGTGAAGGCGTTCCCAGCGCGGGCGTCCACCCTCTCTGTGGTAACATTCCGTCACCCTGACCGCCGGTCAGTGCGACCATCCTGGAGTTCCACGTGAACAAGTTTTTCAAGAGTGCGGCCTTCCCCATACTCATCGTCATATTGCTGGCTTTCTTCGTCCAGAACCTCTACTTCGGGGGGACGACCCAGAAGGCGCTGACCTTCAACGATTTCCAGCAGGACCTGGCGAAGGGCAACGTCGTACAACCGGTCACGCTCAAAGCGCGCGACAACGTGATCGAAGGCAAGCTCAAGGACGGAAAGACGTTCCAAGTCGCGCTTCCTCAACAGTTCGACAGCGTCACCTTCCTGACGAACAACAAGGTGGACTTCCGTACCGACCAGCAGAAGACCTCCGTCTGGGTGACCCTGTTGGGCACCTTCGCGCCCATCATCCTGATGGTCATCTTCTTCCTGTTCATCATGAACCAGATGCAGGGCGGCGGGAGCAAGGTGATGAGCTTCGGCAAGTCCCGGGCCAAACGCATGAGCCTGGACCAGCCGAAGGTGACCTTCAGCGACGTGGCCGGGGTGGATGAGGCGGTCGAAGAACTCCACGAGATCAAGGAGTTCCTGGAGAACCCCAAGAAGTTCCAGAGCCTGGGCGCGCGTGTGCCCAAGGGCGTCCTGCTGTACGGCCCTCCCGGCACCGGAAAGACCCTGCTGGCCCGGGCGGTGGCCGGCGAAGCGGGCGTTCCCTTCTTCAGCATCTCCGGGTCCGACTTCGTCGAGATGTTCGTCGGCGTGGGGGCCAGCCGGGTGCGCGACCTGTTCGACCAGGCCAAGCAGAACCAACCCTGCATCATCTTCATGGACGAGATCGACGCCGTCGGCCGCCATCGAGGCGCCGGGCTGGGCGGCGGGCACGACGAGCGCGAGCAGACGCTCAACCAGTTGCTGGTGGAGATGGACGGCTTCGAAGCCAACGAGAGCATCATCATGATCGCGGCCACCAACCGGCCCGACATCCTGGACCCGGCGCTGCTGCGCCCCGGCCGTTTCGACCGTCAGATCGTGGTGGACCGTCCGGACCGGGAAGGACGCAAGGCCATCCTGGAGGTCCACACGCGCGGGAAGCCGCTGGCCGCCGAGATCGACCTCGACATGCTGGCCGCGCAGACGCCCGGCTTCACCGGCGCGGACTTGGCCAACCTGGTCAACGAGGCCGCTCTGCTGGCCGCGCGGACCGGTAAGAAGGTCGTGGAGATGGACGAGCTGGAGGAGGCCATCCTGCGGGTGGTCGCCGGCCCCGAGAAGAAGTCCCGCCTGCTCCGCGAGGACGAACGGCTGATCACCGCCTTCCACGAGACCGGTCACGCGCTGGTGGCCCACTACCTGCCGAACGCCGACCCGGTGCACAAGGTGTCCATCATCAGCCGAGGTCAGGCGCTGGGCTATACCATCACGCTGCCCACCGAGGACAAGTTCATGGTCAAGAAGGGCGAGATCATGGACAAGCTGGCCCACATGCTGGGCGGCCGGGTGGCCGAAGAGGTGGAGTTCGACGACATCACCACCGGTGCCGCCAACGACCTGCAGCGGGCGACCGAGACGGCCCGGCGCATGGTCACCCAGTACGGCATGAGCGAGAACCTGGGGCCGCTGACCTTCGGTCACGACCCGGCCCAGCCTTTCGTGGGCCGCGAGTTCGGCCAGGGGCAGGAGTACTCCGAGGAGACGGCGCAGAAGATCGACCAGGAGATCCGCCGGGTGGTCGACGAGGCCCACAGCACGGCCAGCCGAGTGCTCCAAGAGCACCGGGCCGAGCTGGAGAAGCTCTCGCACCTGCTCCTCGAGCGCGAGACCATCGATAAGGTCGAGTTCGAATCGCTGCTGCGCGGCGACGACCCGGCCGAGGTGTTCCGGGCCAGGGACGAGAAGGTGGCCCGCAAGACGGCCGAGGAGGAGAAGCGTCGCGAGCGGCAGCGACGCAGCCGCGAGCGCGAGCCGCAGACGCCTCGACCGCTGGCTCCGGGCGGTGCCCAAGCTGTGACGCGGGAAGAGTAGAGCCCGGATGAGCTCCCCGCCCCCGGCCCCTACTGGGCCGGACACCGACGACCACGGGCCGCCCGTCGCCGTCAACGAGATGGACCTGGCCAAGATCGAGCAGGGCATCCGGCTGGTGCTGGAAGGCGTGGGCGAGGACCCGGACCGCGAGGGCCTGGCCAAGACCCCGCAGCGCGTCGCCGAGATGTACGCGGAGATCCTGTCCGGTCTCCACCAGGACCTGGGCTCGATCGTCGAGGCCATGCCCTCCGACAAGCACCAGGAGTTGGTGCTGGTGCGGGACATCCCCTTCCACTCGGTCTGCGAACATCATCTGACCCCGTTCTTCGGCATGGCACACGTCGCCTATATCCCCTCCAACGGGGGCAAGATCGCGGGCATCTCCAAGCTTGCCCGGCTGGTGCGGGTCGCGGCCGCACGTCTGCAGCTGCAGGAGCGCCTCACCAGCGCCATCGCCGACACGCATGGTCGAGGCGCTGGAGCCGGAGGGCGTGCTCGTCCTCGTACAGGCGGAGCACCTCTGCATGTCCATGCGGGGCGTGCGCACGGCCGGCGCGCAGACCGTGACCTCGGCGGTGCGCGGCATCTTCCGCAGGAACTCGGCCACGCGGGCCGAGGTGCTGGCGCTGATCGAGGCCCCGCGGAGGTAGACGGCCTCCGCTGCGCCCTGTCCCCGTCCCGAGGAGGCGAGCGTGATCCCGTCCGCCGGTCTGCCCCAAGTCGTCGTGCTGCGAGGCATGGACGACGTCCGCCGCCTCTTCCTGGAGCTGGGGGTGTCCCCGGAGGGAACCGGCATCATGGAGCGGAAGGCTCTCCACCGCGTCCTCTGGATCAAGGACCTCGATCCGCGCGCGGTCAACCTGCTGAAGCAGGAGATGTTGGCCCGCGGCGGCGAGGTGGCGACGTCGGCCGGGGTCTACGAGCTCTCCGGTGGACCGGCCGAGTGCCTGGTGATGGGCACCCTTGCTCAGTTCGATCGGCTCTTCCCCAAGCTGCGGGCGCAACCTTTCGGTCTGCCCCGCTGGCCGAGGCCATGGAGGCCGCCCTGCGGCATAATGACGGGCGATTGCCCGACTGCCACCCGGGCCTGGACCTCAGCAAGCGGCCCTTGGTCATGGGCATCCTCAACGTCACCCCCGACTCCTTCTCGGATGCCGGCGACTTCTTCGACGACGAGGTGGCCATCGAGGCCGCTCGGCGCATGATCGCCGAGGGCGCGAGCTTCATCGACGTGGGCGGCGAGTCCACCCGCCCCGGATCCGAGCGGGTGCCGCTGGAGGAGGAGGTCCGCCGGGTCCTGCCGGTGGTGGAGGCCCTGGCGGGACATGTGTCGGCCCAGGTCTCCGTGGACACCTACAAGGCGGACGTCGCCTCGCGGGTCCTGGAGGCGGGGGCGTTCATGATCAACGACATCTCGGCGTTCCGGCTGGAGCCTCGGTTGCTCGACGTGGTCCGGGACGCCGACTGCCCCGTGGTGATGATGCACATGCTGGGCGAGCCCCGGACCATGCAGCAGCATCCGGTCTACGAGGACGTGGTCAAGGACGTCTACGCCTTCTTCGTCGAGCGGCTGAACGTGGCCATCGACGCAGGGCTCAAGGAAGAGAACCTCCTGGTGGACCCCGGCATCGGGTTCGGCAAGACCCTCCAGCACAACCTGGAACTGCTGCGGCATCTGGACACCTTCCGGTCGTTGGGCCGCCCGATCCTGCTGGGGACTTCGCGGAAGCGCTTCTTGGGCGAGGTCCTTGGCCTCCCCGAGCCGAAGGACCGGGTGGTGGGCACGGTGACCACCACGGTGCTGGGGGCGCTTCAGGGAGCGGACATCGTCCGCGTGCACGACGTCAAGGAGAACGCGGAGGCGGTCCGCATGACGCGGGCCATCCTCGGAACGGGGGTCTGACGTGGAGATCACCATCGACGGCCTGGAGCTCTACGCCTACCACGGGGTCCTGGCCGAGGAGAAGACCCTGGGGCAGCCGTTCCTGCTCGACGTGCGGCTGACGATCCCCTCCTGCGCGGGGTGCCGCAGCGACGACGTGGACGACACCATCGACTACACCGAGGTCATCGACACCATCGCCGGCGTGGTGACCGAGGAGTGCTTCGACCTGCTGGAGCGCTTGGCCGACGCGGTCGCCCGGGCCGTGCTGGAGCGTTTCGCCGTGGAGCGGGTGTGGGTGCGGGTGGCCAAGCCCCGCCCTCCGATCCCCTGCAGCCTGCGAAGCGTGGCCGTCGCCCTGGAGCTCGGGCGGGAGGACCTGGGCGCCTAGGGTGTCCCTGGTGTATCTCAGCCTCGGCTCCAACCAGGGCGATCGCGAGGCGACGTTGGCCCTGGCTCGAGAGCGGTTGACGTCGCTGCCCCAGACCGAGATGGTCGGCGTCTCGCCGCTCTACCGGACGGCGCCCGTGGGGTACCTGGACCAACCCGACTTCCTCAATCAGGTGGTGGCCCTGCGGACGGCGCCTGCCTCTGCTGAGACTGCTGGACGCGGTCCAGGCCGTCGAGAGCGAGGCGGCTCGGGTGCGGACGGTGCGGTGGGGCCCCCGGACGCTGGACGTTGATATCATCTGGTACGATGGCACGCCGGTGCGCGGGGAGCGTCTGGAGGTGCCGCACCCCAGGCTGGAGGAGCGCCGCTTCGTCCTCGAACCGTTGGCCGACCTGGCCCCCGGGCTGGTGCTTCCCAGCGGACGTACGGTACGGGAGGCCCTGGAGCGGAGTACGGGACCAGGCGGTGACGCCGTACCGATCCGGGAAAGGCTAGACGTGGACTACAGCGACATGCAGGCCGAGTTGCGGGCGCTGGCACGCGAGAAGGACGCCGTCATCCTGGCCCACAACTACCAGCGGGCCGAGGTGCAGGACGCCGCGGACTACGTGGGCGACTCCCTGGGGCTATCCCGCACGGCGGCCGCGTCCGACGCCCAGGTGATCCTCTTCTGCGGCGTGCGACTTCATGGCCGAGACCGCCGCCATCCTGGCTCCCGACCGCACCGTCATCCTGCCCGAGCCGCGCGCCGGCTGTCCGATGGCCGCCATGGTCGACCCGGAGGGGTTGGCGGCGCTGAAGGCCGAGCATCCGGAGGCCGTGGTGGTGAGCTACGTCAACACGTCGGCGGCGGTGAAGGCGCTCTCCGACGTCTGCTGCACCAGCGCCAACGCGCCTCAGGTGGTCTCTTCGATCCCTAGGGACCGGGAGATCATCTTCACGCCCGACTGCAACCTGGGAAGCTGGGTCATGCAGAAGACCGGGCGGGAGATGATCCTGTGGCAGGGCTACTGCCCCACCCACGACCTGATCCAGCCGGAGGACATCCAGACGGCGCGGGAAGCGCATCCTCGGGCCAAGGTGGTGGTGCACCCCGAGTGCCGGCCGGACGTCACCGCTCTGGCCGACGCCGTGGAGAGCACGTCGGGCATGATCCGGTTCTGCCGCGAGGACGACGCCCGCGAGTACATCATCGGGACCGAGGCGGGCATGATCCACCGCCTCTCCAAGGACGTCCCGGAGAAGCGCTACTATCTGGCCACCGAGGTCACCGTGTGCCCGAACATGAAGCTGACCACGCTGGGCAAGGCCATCCAGGCGCTGCGGGCCGGGGGCCCGGCGGTGACGGTGCCCCCCGATATCCGCGAGCGGGCGCTGCGCGCCGTCCAGCGGATGGTCGAGATCGGCACGTCCTGATGTCCGCCCGCCGCCCCTACGTCCTCGCCAGGGGCGGCGCCGAGGTGCGCTACTCCAGCTACGACGTGCTGGTGGTGGGCGGCGGCATCGCCGGGCTGACCACGGCGCTTGGCGCCGCCCGCAAGTGGCATGTCGGCCTGCTCAGCAAGAGCACGCTCGACGACACCACCACCTTCCTCGCCCAGGGCGGCATCGCCGCGGCCATGGGCCCGCTCGATTCGCCCAACCTGCACTTCAAGGACACGCTGGACGCGGGCGCGGGCCTGTGCGACGAGCAGGCCGTGCGCATCCTCGTGGAGGAGGGACCCGATCGGGTGCACGACCTGGAGCTCTTGGGGACCAAGTTCGACCGCAAGGAAGGCCAGTTGATCCTGGCCTCCGAGGGCGCCCACTCGGTGCCCCGCGTCGTCCGCGCCGGCGGCGACGCGACCGGTAGCGTGGTGGGCAGCGCCCTGGTGGAGGCGATGGTGTCCGGCAGCCGGGTGGAGTTGCACGAGCACGAGTTCGTCGTGGACCTGCTGACCGACGACGGGCGTTGCGTGGGCGTCATCTCGTTGGGCGAGTCCGGGGAGCTGACGGTCAGCTTCGCCCGCGCGGTGGTGATGGCCACCGGAGGCGCGGGGCAGGTGTTCGCCAACACGACGAACCCGCTGGTCTCCACCGGCGACGGGCACGCCATGGGGTACCGGGCCGGCGCGGTCCTCAGGGACATGGAGTTCATGCAGTTCCACCCCACGGCCTTCCACGGCGAGGCGAACCCCACCCTCCTGCTCACCGAGGCGCTGCGGGGGGAGGGCGCCCATCTGCTCGACGGCGCGGGCGAGCGCTTCATGGTGGGGGTGGACCCGCGCGCGGAGCTCGCCCCCCGGGACATCGTCGTCCGTCAGATGCAGCGGGTGATGGAGCGGGAGGACAGCGACCACGTCTACCTCGACGCGCGGCACTTCCCCTGCTCGTTCCTGCAGGAACGGTTCCCCACCGTCTACCGGGGCCTGGCCGAGCGGGGCTACGATCCCTGCCGCGACCTGATCCCCGTCTCGCCGGCGTCGCACTACATGATCGGCGGCCTGATGACCGACGCCTGGGGCAAGACCTCGCTCCCGGGGCTCTACGCCTGCGGCGAGGTGTCCAGCACGGGCGTGCACGGGGCGAACCGGCTGGCCTCGAACTCCCTCCTTGAGGGCCTGGTCTTCGGCAACCGGATCGTGCGCGACCTCAACCGGTTCCTGGCCAGGCCCGAGCGCTCCGTGCGAAAGATCAGACTGGACCTGCCCGAGGAGACCTGGCCGGGCAACCCTGCCGAGCGCGTGCGCGAGACCCGCGCCGAGCTGGGGAAGGTGATGGCCCGGCTCTGCGGGGTGGTGCGTCGGGCCGAGGGCTTGGCGGAGGCGCACGCCGCGGTGGAGCAGTTGCAGGCGTCGCTGTCGCCGCCGGCCCACGACCCGGACGAGCTCGAGCTCTTCAACCTGCTCACCGTCGCCCGCTTGCTGGTGATGGCCGCGGCCAGCCGGGAGGAGACCCGCGGCGTCCACCTGCGGTCGGACTTCCCCAGCCGGGACGACGCTCACTGGCGGCGCCACGTCGCCGTCTCGTACGACCCCGACGCCGACGACGCGGTGGTGGAGGTGCGCGGGGTGGGCGTGGGCCTGACGGGGAAGGCGACGTGAGGGGCGGTCCGGTGGACGGTCGGGGCCGCGACCCCCTGCGACGCGACGCGCCCGGTCGCCGGCTCGTGCGGCTGGCGCTCGAGGAAGACCTGGCCGGGTTCGGCGACGTGACCTCCGCCTGGACCGTCGATGCCGCTGCTCGAGCGGCGGCCGAGGTGGTCGCCCGGGAGGCCCTGGTGGTGTCGGGGACGGCCCTGGCCGCGGCGGTCCTCGAGGAGGTGGACAGAGAGGCCTGCTTCACCACGTTGCTGACGGACGGGGCGCGGGCCGAGGCGGGGAGCTCCGTCGCTCGGCTGGAAGGCTCTGCCCGAAGCCTGCTCGCCGCCGAGCGCACCATGCTCAACCTGCTGGCCCACCTCTGCGGGGTGGCGACCCAGGCGGCCCGGTTCGCGGAAGCGGTCGCAGGCACCGGCGTCACGGTGCTCGACACGCGCAAGACCACGCCCGGGCTGCGCTACTGGGAGAAGCGCGCGGTCCGCGACGGAGGGTGCGGGAACCACCGCTTCGGACTCTTCGACCTGGTGCTGATCAAGGATAACCACGTGGTCGCCGCCGGGGGAGTGGGCGCGGCCGTACGCCGCGCCCGGCAGGCGGCGCCCCCCGGGATGAAGGTGGAGGCCGAGGTGGAGGACGAGGCCGGCCTCCGGGAGGCCCTGGCCGAGGGCGCCGACCTGGTGATGTTGGACAATCGCAGCCTGGACGAGCTCGTCTCCCTCGTGCGGATCGCGCGCCGCCTGCGTCCGGAGGTGTTGCTCGAAGCCTCGGGCGGCGTGGGACTCGCGCAGGTCCGCGCGGTGGCCGAGACCGGCGTGGACTTCGTCTCCACCAGCGCGCTCACAGCCGGAGCCCCTCCGGTGGACCTCGCCCTCGATTTTCGCTGACCCAGCCAGAGACCCGGGAGGCTCCGTGCTCCTCGCCATCGACGTGGGCAACACCCAGACCCTGCTCGGCCTCTTCGCGGGTGCCGAGCTGGACCGGCACTGGCGCGTGGCCACCGAACGCCGGCGCACCGGCGACGAGATCGCCATCCTGATCGACGGCCTGCTCCGTTTAGACGGCCTTCAGCGGTCGGACGTGACGGGAATCGCCCTCTCGTCCGTGGTCCCCCGGCTCAACCGGGAGTACGCCACGCTGGGCCGGCGGCACTTCTCCCTCGACCCGCTGATCGTCGGTCCGGGCGTCAAGACGGGCATGCCCATCCTGACCAACAACCCGCGCGAGGTGGGCTCGGACCTGATCGTGGACGCCGTGGGCGCCTACGAACGCTACGGCGGTCCCTGCGTGGTGGTCGACTTCGGTACGGCGACCACCTTCGCAGCCGTCTCGGAACGGGGCGAGTACCTGGGCACGGCCATCGCGCCCGGCGTCGAGGTGTCCATGGACGCGCTGGCGACCCGGGCGGCGAAGCTCAACACGGTGGAGCTCAAGGACCCGGGGTCCGTCATCGGCCGGACCACCACCGAGAGCATGCAGGCCGGGGCGCTGTACGGGTTCGCCGGACAGGTGGACGGGCTGGTCGGCCGGATGCGGGAGGAGTTGGGCGGCGTGGCGACGGCGGTGGCGACCGGCGGCCTCTCGCCGTTGATCTTCGAGGTGGCGGCGTCGCTGGATCACCTGGATCCGTTCCTGACCCTGCGCGGTCTGGAGATCATCCACCGCCGCAACCAGTGAGCTGACCCGCCTGCCTGGTGCCCCCCGATCCCGGGCGCGCGTTAGCCGATGGCCTTCTCCGGGGTAGAAGGCGGCCGTCGGGTCCCTGGGACGAGGGTGAAGGAGAGGGCAGCCATGAGCGTCGTGTCCCGGCCGAAAGTGCTGGTCCTGGGCGGAGGTTTCGCTGGGATGGAGACCGCCACCTACCTCGCGCACGCCGCCCCCGACAAGGCGGACATCACGGTGGTCTCGCAGGAGGACGAGTTCCTCTTCCGGCCCAACACCATCTACATCCCGTTCGGGCTCGATCCCAAGAAGCTGAAGTTCCCCCTCGGTCCGGCGCTGGGCAAGAAGCACATGGGTTTCGTGCACGGGGTGGTTCGCGACGTGGACTTGGACCGGCGGCTGGTGGGGATCGAGAAGCGCGAGGGCGGTACCGCGGAGCTCGCCTACGACTACCTCGTCCTGTCGCTGGGCGCCCGTATGAGACCGACGGAGGTGCCCGGCCTCGAGCAGTACGCGCACACGCCCTGGACCCCGGCCGAGATGGCCCGCCTGGGTGAGGGGTTCCAGAGCCTGGTGGACCGGGGCCGGGCGGGCGAACGGACCAAGGCGCTCTTCCTGATCCCTCCCCAGAACAAGTGCTCGGGGCCGCTGTACGAGCTGGTGTTGATGTTCGATACGTGGCTCCGTCGCAAACACGCCCGTGACTGGATCACCCTCAGCTACACCACCTTCGAGAGCACGTTCATCCAAGCCTTCGGCCCGAAGGTCCACGGGGTGGTGGCCGAGGAGTTCAAGCGGCGCGGCATCGACGGCCACAACGAGTGGGTCGTGGATCGCGTGGAAGACTCGCGCGTGTTCTTCAAGAACGGGGAGGAGAAGGCCTTCGATCTGCTGGCCAGCTTCCCGCCGTACATCGGCAACCCTCCCCCCGGCGACTTCCCCGTGGACGACCGGGGGTTCCTGCTGACCGAGGACCTGGGGAGCCGGCGCCTCAAGGACATCCCGAGGTGTTCGTGCCCGGCGACAACGGCGACTTCCCCATCAAGCAGGCCTTCCTGGCCTTCCTCCAGGGCGATGCCGCCGGGTCCCACCTGGCCGCTGAGCTGACCGGCGCCCAGCCGGACTACGTCTTCGACCCCATCAGCATGTGTGTCATGGAGCAGATGGACAAGGCCGTGTTCGCCCAGGTGCCGCTGCAGCTGACCGGGGACCCGGCCCGTCCGGTCAAGATCCGGGACGGCGCCGACAAGATCTACAAGATCGGGTCGGGGCGGACCTGGCGCCTGGGCAAGCTGGCGCTCGGCTACTACCTGCCCTTCCGCTTCAAGGCGGGGGAGCCCTTCCATGCGGGAACGCCCTGGGAGGCCATGGATCTCAGCCTCAAGGCGATGGCCACGGTGCTGGCGCATTAGGAGCCTCGCCGCCCCGTTCTGCGTCGGCTCGGTCGCCGTGCCCAATCGCCTGGTGCTGGCGCCCATGGCCGGCACCAGCACCAGCGCGTACCGGCGGGTGCTCAAGCGGCACGGGATCGGGCTGACCACGAGCGAGATGGTCAGCGCCTACGGCGTGCTCTACGGCGACCGGCGCACGGGGGAGTACCTGGCCTTCGACGAGGAGGAGCGGCCCTTCGCCCTCCAGCTCTTCGGCGAACGTCCGGACGTGGTGGCGGAGGCGGCGCGCCTGGTCTTGGAGCGGGAACCGCGGCCGGACGTCCTGGACCTCAACATGGGCTGCCCGGTCCGCAAGGTGGCCAAGACGGGGGCGGGGTGCGCCCTGATGGCCGATCCTCCGGCCGCCGCCGCCGTCGCGAGGGCCGTGGTCGACGCCGCCGCTCCCTTCGGGGTCCCCGTCACCGCCAAGATCAGGAGCGGGCTGGACGAGGGCCGTATCAACGCGGTCGAGATGGCCCTGCGTCTGCAGGAGGCAGGGATCGCGGCGGTGGGGGTCCACCCGCGCACCGCGGCGTCAGCTCTACCATGGCCGAGCCGACCACCGGGTGACCGCGGCCGTCGTCCAAGCCGTCGACATCCCGGTGCTGGCCTCCGGCGACGTCACCTCGGTGGCCACGGTCCGGGAGGTGCTGGAGCAGACGGGGGCCGCCGCGGTGATGCTGGCGCGGGGCGTCCTGGGGAACCCCTGGCTGGTGGACGACCTGCTCCTGGGCCGGGACCGCCCCCGCCCGGCGCTGTAGGTCGTCGTCGCCGAACTGCGCGCGCTGCTCGCTCTCGCGGAGCAGGAGATGGGGGGTCGGCGAGCCGGGCCATGGGCCAGGAAGCTCCTTCGGCCCTTCTTGCGACCGTCCGGCGTCCCCGGGGTGACCATCGCCGCGCTGGTGCGCCTCCCCGACGCGGCCGCCCTGGACGCGGCGCTTGCCGGTCTTGCCGCTTCGCGGACGGGCGTTTTTGACGCAGATTGACAACGTTATTGAGGCTGCCTATAATCCGGCGCCTACTTTTGCCCTGCCCAAGAAAGGTCGAGTCGTGCCCAACAAGGATGTCGTGCTGACCCCCGAGGGTCTCAAGAAGCTGCAGGAGGAGATCGACTACCTTTCCAGCCAGAAGCGGGAAGAGGTGGCGGACCGCATCCGGGAGGCGCGAGAGTTCGGCGACATCTCCGAGAACTCCGAGTATGACGACGCGAAGAACGAGCAGGCCATGCTCGAGCACCGCATCAGCGTGCTGCAGGAGAAGCTTCGTCACGCTCGGGTCATCAAGGCGTCGGACATCTCGGCCGACAAGGTCAGCCTGGGCTCCACCGTCACCCTGCGGGACCTGGAGGCGGACGAGGAACTGGTCTACACCCTGGTGGGCTCCGCCGAGGCCGACCCCAGCAACCACAAGCTCTCCAACGAGTCGCCCACCGGTCAGGCCATCCTGGGCAAGAAGGTAGGAGACACCGTCACCGTCCCCGTCCCGGCCGGCACCCTCCGCTATGAGGTCGTCAAGATCGAGGTCGGCTAGGTGGCCGAAGCCGGGCCCGACGGCCTGAGTGAGCTGGAGAAGGAGAGCCGCGCCAAGCTCGCCCGCCTGCGGGACGCAGGCGTCGAGCCGTACGCCCGCCGGTTCCAGCCGCGCGACCGCGTGGCCGACATCCTGCCCGCGTACGACGACCTCGAGCCCGGTCAGGAGACCGAGCGCCGCTACCGTGTCGCCGGCCGCATCCTCTCTCGGCGCGAGCACGGCAAGGCCGTCTTCTTCACCATCCGGGACGGCTGGGACGACTTCCAGCTGTACGCCAACGTCGACGGCCTGGGCCAGGAGTCCTTCGACCGACTGAAGTCGCTCGACCTGGGCGACGTCCTCGGTGTCGAGGGGACGGTGTTCCGCACCCGGCGGGGCCAGGTGTCGCTGATGGTGGACGCCTGGTGGCTGCTCAGCAAGGCGTTGCGCGCCCCGGCGGAGAAGTGGCACGGGCTGCAGGACGTCCAGACGCGCTACCGGCAGCGGTATGCCGACCTGATGGCGAACTCCGAGGTGGCACAGGTCTTCCTGCTCAGGAGCCGCCTGCTCTCCGCCATGCGGCGCTATCTGGAGGACCGCGGCTTCGTCGAGGTGGAGACGCCCATCCTGCAGCCGCTCCCCGGCGGCGCTCTGGCGCGTCCCTTCGTCACCCACCACAACGCCCTCGGGGTGGACCTCTACCTGCGCATCGCTCCCGAGCTCTACCTCAAGCGCTTGTTGGTGGGCGGCTTCGATCGGGTGTTCGAGATCGGCAAGAACTTCCGGAACGAGGGCATCTCGCAGGTGCACAACCCGGAGTTCACCATGATGGAGCTCTACTGGGCGTACGTGGACTACCGCGAGATCATGGAGCTGGTCGAGGACATGGTGCCGGCGCTGGCGCGAGAGGTGCTGGGATCGACCGCGCTCGACCGCCCGGGGGCATCAGGTGGAGCTGGAGGGGCCCTGGCCCCGCCGCACCGTCAGCGACCTCCTGGAGGAGTCCACCGGTCTGAGCCTGGCCCAGATGCGGGCCGAGCCGGACCGCGCCCGGGAGACGGTGCGGGCCAAGGGCGTGGACGTCGAGGGACGGGACACGTTCTCGTCCATCGTGGACAAGGCCTTGAAGCACCTGGTGTGGCCCACCCTGATCCAACCCACCTTCGCCATCGACTACCCGCTGGAGCTGAGCCCGCTCGCCAAGCAGCATCCGGACGACCCCCTGCTGGTGGAGCGGTTCCAGCCGATCATCGCCGGCTGGGAGCTGGGGAACGCCTTCTCCGAGCTCAATGACCCGCTCGATCAGCGCGGCCGGTTCGAACAGCAGGTCGCCAACAAGGCGGCCGGCGACGACGAGGCCATGGTGCTGGACGAAGACTTCCTGCGGGCCCTGGAGTACGCCATGCCGCCGGCGGGGGGCCTGGGTATCGGGATCGACCGGTTGGCGATGCTCCTCCTGGGTCAGGACTCCATCCGCGACGTGGTGCTCTTCCCGCAGCTGAAGCCGGAGGAGTTCTAAGGCGAAGGTCCCGCCGCCGGGTCCGGGGCCGCCCTGCCGGCCGGCGTCGGAGCGCTCCGGCGGCACGACCGCCGACCCGCTCCCCCTCCGGCGGCGCACCGCCATGTCGACCGTTTGCCCCTTGTCGCCTGTGCTACACTATCCACAGTAAAGGACAGGCCAGACCCCGTTGCTAGCAGGGGTTTTTGGAGACACCGACAGTCGACGACGAGCCCGCGGCGAGCGGGCTCTGGTGCAGTGAGGAGGCGACGTGTTTTCCGATGGTTCTGAATGGATGACGGGCAACGACGCGCCACTCTGTGAATCGTGCGGGGAAGAGCCGGCGACGGTCCATCTGATCCGTATCGACGACGGCGCGATAACCCACACGCAGCTCTGCATGAGTTGCGCCGAAGGCATAGCCGAGCAGAAGGACGGGGCCGACGTGGTCCTGGAACTGCCGGCGTCGCTGCAGGCGTTGCTCGGCATGGGCGGACGTCAGGCGGCCATGCTGCCCTCGAGCCCGCAGGACGTCACCCTGTGCCCGGTGTGCGGCACGACCGGCAGCGACGTGGCCGAGAGCGGGATGGTCGGCTGCGCCCATTGCTACGCCGTGTTCGCCGAGCATCTGCGCGAAAGCACGGAGGACGAGCCGGACGACGAGGCGCACCTGGGCAAGATCCCCAGCCGGCACACCGGCGATCCGGCCCTGGGGCCGGAGCGGGAGATCCTGCGTCTACGCCGGATGTTGGAAGAGCTGGTGGAATCCGAGCGCTTCGAAGAGGCGGCCGGGGTGCGTGACCGCCTGACCGAGCTCGGCGAGCCTTCGGTCTAGAGGAGGGCGACGCGACTATGAACGACGACCTGATCGTCGCCAGCGGCATCACCCTGACGCGAAACGAAGCGGTCCTGCCGTTCCCCCATGCCGCCGACGTCCCGACGCTGGAGAAGCTGCGGGACCGGGTGACGGAGGCGCTGCAGCGGGCCTCGGGCGAGGGCGAGTGGCAGGTCTACGCCCTCGACGACCTGCCCGACGCTCAGCGGGCCTATCTGACGGAACAGGGTCTGATGACTCCTGGCTTCAACCTGACCCGGGGAGCCGGCCGGGCCCTTGCCGTCTACCAGGAGGACCAGGCCTCCGTCGAGATCAACGGCCAGGACCACATCCGCATCCTGGGATGGCGGAACGGCGAGTGTCTGTCCGAGCTATGGGCTACGCTCGACGGTATCGACGACATGGTGGAACGCGAGGTCACCTATGCCTTCGACGAGCACTGGGGCTATCTCACGGCGCAGCCCAAGGAGGCAGGCACCGGCCTGCGGGCGCATGCGACGGTGCACGTGCCCGCACTGCTGGTCGCGGGCCGCCTGGGTCCGCTGACCGTGCAGCTGGCCTCGCAACACGTCGGCCTGACTCCGCTCTGGCAGGGCGCCGGGGGGCTCTTCCAAGTTTCCAACCAGAACAGCCGGGGCATACCCGAGGTGCTGAGCATCGATGCGGTGGGCGAGGCCGCGCGGCAGCTGACGGAGAAGGAGCGGTCGGTCCGCAAGACCCTCCTTCGCGAAAATCCGGTGCGTGTCCGTGACTACATCGGGCGCGCTTTGGGTGTCGCTCAGCAGGCGTGGTCGGTCGGCCTGACCGAAGGGTTGAGTCTCGTCTCGGCCGTCAGGGTCGGTGTGGACGTGGGGATCATCGAAGCGCCCGATCTGTCTGCAGAGGCCGCATTCTCGCTGATGCGGCGCATCCAACCAGGGCATCTTGCCCTTGACCATCCACATCTTCACGGGAACATGGACGAAGGCCGAGTCGACGAAGCCCGCGCCGCCGTGCTGCGCGGACTCTTCGCCGGGGCCCGGCCCGCGTCGTAGGAAGGGAGCACTCCATGTTCGAACGCTTCACCGAGCGCGCACGACAGGTGGTGGTCCTGGCCCAAGAGGAGGCCAGAGACCTCAAGCACAATTACATCGGGACCGAGCACCTGCTCCTCGGCCTCCTGCGGGAGGGCGACGGCGTGGCGGCCCGGGTCCTCAACGGGCTCGACGTGTCCCTGGAGGACGTGCGCGGCGAGATCATGCGGATCGTGGGCGAGGGCGAGCACGAGGCGCAGGGACAGATCCCCTTCACGCCGAGGGCCAAGAAGGTGCTGGAACTGGCGCTGCGCGAGGCGCTGTCGCTGGGCCACAACTACATCGGCACCGAGCACATCCTCCTGGGTCTCGTGCGCGAGAGCGAAGGGGTGGCGGCCCGGATCCTCAACGACCTGGACGCCGACGCCGACCGGATCCGGCAGGAGGTCATGCGGGTGCTGGCCGGCCCCAGCCGCCGCGGGCAGAAGCAGGGAGCCACTCCCGCCGCCGCTGCGGCCGGGCAAGAAGTCGTCCAAGGTGCTGGACCAGTTCGGCCGCAACCTGACCAAGTACGCCGAGGAGGACAAGCTCGACCCCGTCGTGGGGCGCGAGATAGAGATCGAGCGGGTGATGCAGATCCTCTCCCGCCGCACCAAGAACAACCCCGTCCTGATCGGCGAGCCCGGAGTGGGCAAGACCGCGGTGGTGGAGGGCCTCGCCCGCCGGATCGCGGAGAACGAGGTGCCCGAACTCCTGAAGGACAAGCAGATCTACACCCTGGACCTGGGTGCCCTGGTGGCCGGCTCCAAGTATCGCGGCGAGTTCGAGGAACGCCTCAAGAAGGTCATGAAGGAGATCGGCGAGCGCGGGGACATCATCCTCTTCATCGATGAGATCCATAACCTGGTCGGCGCCGGCGCGGCCGAGGGAGCCATCGACGCGGCCTCCATCCTGAAGCCGGCCCTGGCCCGCGGCGAGATCCAGACCATCGGCGCCACCACCATCGACGAGTACCGCAAGTACCTGGCCCGCGACGCCGCCCTGGAGCGCCGCTTCCAGCAGATCACCGTCAAGGAGCCTTCCACCGAGGAGACGGTCAAGATCCTCGCCGGCCTGCGGGACCGCTACGAGGCGCACCACCGGGTGCGCATCACCGACGAGGCCCTGGACGCCGCCGCCATGCTGGCCGACCGCTACATCAGCGACCGGTTCCTGCCGGACAAAGCGGTGGACCTGATGGACGAAGCGGCGTCGCGCAAGCGCATCCAGACCATGACGGCGCCGCCCGACTACCGGGAGCTGGAGGAGCAGATCCAGACGGTGCGCAAGGAGAAGGAAGCCGCCATCGAGGCGCAGGAGTTCGAGAAGGCGGCGAACCTGCGCGATCGCGAACGGCGGCTCATCAACGAGAAGAAAGAGCTCGAAGAGCGCTGGAAGAACTCGGACGAGGGCATCACCGTCTCCATCGGCGAGGACGAGATCGCCGAGGTGGTGGCCATGTGGACCGGTATTCCGGTCACGCAAGCTCACCGAGGCCGAGACCGAGAAGCTGCTGCGCATGGAGGACGAGCTGCACAAGCGGGTCGTCGGCCAGGACGAGGCGTTGAAGGCCGTCTCCAAGGCCATCCGCCGCGGTCGCGCGCGGGCTGAAAGACCCCCGTCGTCCCGCCGGCTCGTTCGTGTTCCTGGGCCCGTCCGGCGTGGGGAAGACCGAGCTCGCCCGCACCCTGGCGCAGTTCCTCTTCGGTGACGAGGACGCTCTGATCCAGATCGACATGTCCGAGTACATGGAGAAGCACGCCGTCAGCCGCCTGGTCGGCTCGCCTCCCGGCTACGTCGGGTACGAGGAAGGCGGCCAGCTGACCGAGTCGGTGCGGCGCCGCCCCTACTCGGTGGTGCTGCTCGACGAGATCGAGAAGGCCCACCCGGACGTGTTCAACATCCTCCTGCAGATCCTGGAGGACGGACGCTTGACCGACGCCCAGGGCCGGACGGTGGACTTCCGCAACACCATCATCATCATGACCTCCAACATCGGCGCGGCCACCATCTCCAAGGGACAGGTCCTGGGCTTCGGGGAGGCCGTGTCACGAAGGCGGACTCGAGCACGGCGAGATGCGTGACCGGGTCATGGGAGAGCTCAAGAAGATCTTCCGCCCCGAGTTCCTGAACCGCATCGACGAGGTGCTGGTCTTCCACAAGCTGTCCCGCGAGCAGATCATGGAGATCATCGAGCTGATGCTCAACCGGCTGCGCGAGCAGCTCAAGGAGCGCCAGCTCAACGTGGAGCTGACCGCCGAGGCGCGGGAACTGCTGGTCGAGCAGGGCTACGACCCGACCATGGGCGCGCGGCCGCTGCGGCGGGCGATCCAGCGCATGGTGGAGGACGTGCTTGCCGACCAGGTGCTGGCGGGCAAGATCCCCATCGGCAGCACCATCGTGATGGGGCGCGAAGACGACCACCTGGTCATCGCCGAGGTCCTGGGTCGGCCGGACCAAGAGGCCCTCGTCAGTGGCGAGGTGGGCTAGAAGCGTCATGGTGGCCCGTACCCGGTAGCGTCTTTGCCTGCGGCAGCTGCGGGTACCAGAGCCCCCGGTGGCTGGGCCGCTGTCCCGATTGCGGGGAGTGGAACACTCTGACTGAAGAACGCGCGGCGGCTCCCTCCGGAGCCGCCGCGCGCGTGTCCGCGCCGGCCCTCGTCCGCCTGCACGAGATCGACGCCGACGCGGAGACCCGTATCCGGACCGGGCTGTCCGAGTTCGACCGGGTGCTGGGCGGCGGCCTGGTGGCCGGTTCCTTGGTGCTGGTCGGCGGCGAGCCGGGGGTGGGGAAGAGCACGCTCCTGCTCCAGTCCCTGACGCACCTCGACAGCTCGGGGACCCGAGCGATCCTGGTCTCCGGCGAAGAATCGCCGGGGCAGGTCAAGCTGCGGGCCCGCCGCCTGGGACCCGCGTCTGCTACTCTAGCGTTGGTGAGTGAGACGCAGGTAGAACCCGTGATCGCCTGTCTGGAAGCCGAGCGTCCGGGCGTGTGCGTGATCGACTCGATCCAGACCCTGTGGTCGGAGAGCGTCGCCTCGGGACCGGGCTCGGTGGCGCAGATCCGCGAGGTCACCGGGCAGCTTCTCAGGGTGGCGAAGGGCAAGGGCGTGACCCTCGTCCTCGTCGGTCACGTGACCAAGGAGGGCGACCTGGCCGGGCCCCGAGTCCTCGAGCATATGGTCGACACCGTGCTCGCCTTCGAAGGAGACCGCGGTCAGCCGTACCGCATCTTGCGGGCCGTCAAGAACCGGTTCGGTCCCACGAACGAGGTCGGCGTGTTCCAGATGACCGGGCAGGGGCTGGCCGACGTGCCGGACCCGTCCTCCCTGTTCTTGGAGGAGGGGGAGGGTCACCCCGGCTCGTCGGTCGTGGCGGCCATGGAGGGCACGCGGTGCCTGCTTGCGGAGGTCCAGGCGTTGGTGACGCCCACCACCCTCGCGATGCCGCGACGGGTGACTCGGGGCATCGACCGCAATCGCCTCGCGATGCTGGTGGCGGTCCTGGGCCGGCGTGCCGGGCTGGGATTGGGCGAGAGCGACGTGTTCGTGAACGTGGCAGGAGGACTGTCGGTGGAGGACCCCGGTGCCGACTTGCCCGTGGCGCTCGCCATCGCTTCCGCGTCGCGCGACCGGCCGCTGCCTGGGCGGGTGGCGGCGTTCGGGGAGGTCAGCCTGACCGGCCACGTCCGGTACGTGGTGCAGGGCGACCAGCGGGTAGCGGAGCTGGCGCGTCACGGATTCGAGCGGGTGTTGCTGCCGCGCAAGAACGCGGAGGAGCTGCGGTCGAGCGGACCCCCGCCCGGTGTGGAGCTCCAGCCGGTAGACGAGTTGCGTCAGGTGCTGCAGGCGACCTTTGGATGACGGAGGCCAGTTGACGCGAAGAGAGAGACCCAGCGGCGAGCGGCTGACCGAAGCGTTGCAGCTGATCGCCCCGGGGGCGGCCATCCGCGACGCCATCGACAACATCGTCCGCGCCAGGACCGGCGGCCTGATCGTCTTCGGCGACGAGGACGAGCTGTTGCCGTTGGTCTCCGGCGGCATCTTCATCGACATCGAGCTCCAACCCATGATCCTCTACGAGTTGGCCAAGATGGACGGCGCCATCCTGCTCAACCGCGACGGATCGCGCATCATGCACGCCAACGTCCAGCTGATGCCGGATCCCTCCATCTCCTCCTCCGAGACCGGCACCCGCCACCGTACGGCCGAGCGGGTCGCGAAGCAGATCGACGCCCTGGTCATCTCCATCTCCGCCGCGCGCGACGTGGTGTCGCTCTACATAGACGGACTGCGGTACGTGCTGGAGGAGATCCGCGTGATCCTCTCCAAGGCCAATCAGGCGCTGCAGACCCTGGAGAAGTACAAGCTGCGCCTGAACCAGGTGGCCACCTCGCTCTCCGCCCTGGAGTTCGAGGACGCCGTGACGCTCTACGATGTCCTGAGCGTCATCCAGCGCTCGGAGATGGTGCTGCGCATCGCCCGGGAGATCGAGCGCTACATCATCGAGCTGGGCACGGAGGGGCGCCTGATCCGCCTGCAACTGGAGGAGTTGATGGTGGAGGTCAGGGAGGACCGGAGGGCGGTGCTGGCCGACTACCTGCCGGACTTCTCGGACCTCACCGTCGACGAGGTCTCGGCCACCCTGGTATCGCTCCACCGCGAGGAGCTGCTGAGCCTGGCGCGCGTGGCCGAGCTGTTGGGCTACGCCGAGGACGTCGATGCGCTGGAGCTGCACGTCTCGCCGCGCGGCTACCGCATGCTTCGCAAGATCCCCCGGCTCCCCCGGGGGGTCATCGCCAACCTGGTCGCGCGGTACGGCCGGTTGGAGGACATCATGAACGCCCCGACTGACGAGCTGGCCGCCATCGAGGGCGTGGGGCCAGGTCGGGCGAGTGACATCAAGGAAGGCTTCCTGCGCCTTCGGGAGCTCAACCTGTTGGAGCGGTACGGCTAACAGGATAGAGGGGATCGATTCGTGGATTTTGAGACTGACATCGACAGCATCGACAGCATCGAGGGCATCGAGAGCGTGGCCATCGTCCGGGAGTTCCAGGAGGGCGAGAAGGTCGTCTACCCGTTGCACGGCGCCGGGCGCATCGAGAAGATCGAGGAGCGCTTCATCTGCGGCGAGCAGCGGGCGTACATGACCATCCGCATCCTGCACAACGACATGACCGTGCTGGTGCCCGTCAACGGGGCCGAGCGCGCCGGCATCCGAGCGGTGATCCCCGAGGAGATGGTCGAGGAGGTCATCGGCGTCCTGCGAGACGACCCGACCAAGATGCCCAAGAACTGGAACCGCCGCTTCAAGCACAATCGCGACAAGATCAAGACCGGCGACATCTTCGAGGTGGCGGACGTCGTTCGCAACTTGGCCATCCGCGATTCCCAGAAGGGTCTCTCCACCGGCGAGAAGCAGATGTTCGGCCGGGTGAAGAAGATCCTGGCATCCGAGCTCATGTACGCCAAGCAGATGGAGGAGGCCGAGGCCCTCGACTACCTCGAGGTGATCCTCAGCCAGATCTGCGCCAACGCCGTGTGCGAGTAGGTCGGCACGGGCGCGAAAGGAGGTCCGTCATGGTCATGAACACGCCGAGACGACAGGGGGGAGGTGAAAACCATGGTCGTGCTCTTCGTGCGGTTGCTGCTCGTCCTGCTCGGTGGGGTGGCCGGCTATCAGACGGCATCGGCTGTGTTCTCTCAATCGTCCTTTTCTGGTCTTTCTTACGTCCTCTTAGTGGTCTTGGGCATCCTCATCGGGGTGGCGATCGGCTACATCCTGGGCGGCATCCTGGGGAGGCAGGCACTGCATCTGGGCAGCTGGCTCGAACGGGCCACCGCTCGGGTCAGTGTGCCCGAGCTCCTGGTCACCAGCATCGGCCTGATCTTCGGACTCGGGGTGGGCGCCCTGGCGAGCCTGGCGGTCAAGGACCTCCCGGTGGTGGGCGTGTTCCTACCGCCGGCGATCTTCGCGGTCTCCGCCTATGCCTTCGCCTACCTGTCCTTCAAACGGCATACTGAGATCGCCCGGCTCATCGGTCTGAGGAACCTGCTCCCCGGGTCGGAGCGGCAGGCCGGCACGTCTGCTGCCGCCAAGGTGCTCGACACCTCGGCGATCATAGACGGGCGTATCTGCGATATCGCTCCTACCCGTTTCCTGGACGGCGACCTGGTGATCCCCGGGTTCGTGCTGGAGGAACTGCAGTCCATCGCCGACTCGGGGGAACCCTTGAAGCGGGCCCGTGGGCGCCGGGGGATGGATTGCGTGTCCAGCCTGCAGGAGGGTTACGATCGGGTGGTGATCGCCGAACGCGACTTTCCCGGCCTCGCCGAGGTCGATCTCAAGCTGATCAAGCTGGCCAAGGAGATCGGCGGGCGTATCGTCACGACCGACTACAATCTCAACAAGCTCGCGCAGATCCAGGGCGTGGACGTGCTCAACGTCAACGAGTTGGCCAACGCGCTGAAGCCGGTGGTCCTGCCGGGCGAAAGCCTGGAAGTGCGCGTGATCCGCGAGGGGCGCGAGGAGGACCAGGGTGTCGCCTATTTGGACGACGGCACCATGGTGGTGATCGAGGGCGGCCGAGGCAGGATCGGCCAGCAGGTATCCGTGGAGGTGACCTCGGTGTTGCAGAACCCGTCCGGCAAGATGGTCTTCACCAAGATCGCGTCGTGAGGGGCGCGTCCTTGACGGCGGGAGGTGCCCGGACATGAGCGAACGCGCGCCCGGTGCCCGCCTCACCCTGACGCTGGTCGTCACCGCCGCTGGCTACGGCGTGCGCCTCGGCGGAGAGGGCTCCAAGCAGTACCGCCCCCTGCTGGGTGTCCCCATGGTGCAACGCACGCTGGCTGCGCTGGACGGTTGCCCGCAGGTGGACGGCCTCGTCGTCGTGGTGAACGAGGAAGACGTTGACTACTGCGGCAGCGAGATCGTGGCGGAGCGCTTCGAGAAGGTGCTGGCCGTGGTGGCCGGAGGACCAGAGCGGGCCCTGTCCGTACGCAACGGCCTGCGCGTGGTGGAGGAGTATCCCGCCACCGACCTGATCGGCGTCCACGACGGCGCCCGCCCGCTGATCACCTGCGAGGAGGTCGCCTGGGTGGTGGGCCGCTTGCAGGCCGAGCGCGCCCTGGCGGGAGCGGTGCTGGCCGCGCCGCTCAGCGACACCATCAAGGTGGCCGACGAGCATGGGCTCGTGGTGGAGACGCCCGACCGCAGCCGGTTGTGGCGCGCCCAGACGCCGCAGATCTTCCGGCGCCAAGCACTGCTCGACGCCTACGCCGTCCCGCCCGACGTCCTGGCGGCGGCGACCGACGACTCGTCATTGGTCGAGGCTCGGGGAGGGAGGGTGGCCGTGGTGGCCGGGTCGCCGGAGAACCTCAAGGTCACCACGCTGACCGACCTGCGCGTCGCCGAGCAGATCCTGGCCGAGCGACGCCGGTGAGTGCTGGGGGAGCGTCGCGGTGAGCCCCAGCGTCCGCGTCGGCCTCGGGTTGGACGCTCACCGTTTCGCGGCCGACCGCCCGCTCATCCTGGGCGGGGTCCGCTTCCGGGAGCACGACGGCCTCCTGGGCCACAGCGACGCCGACGTCGTGGTGCACGCGTTGATGGACGCCCTGCTGGGCGCCGCCGGGCTGGAGGACATCGGCCACCTCTTCCCCGACAGCGACCCCGCCTGGGCGGGCGCCGACAGCGTCGGTCTGCTCGGTCTGGTGGTGGCCCGCCTGCACGACGAGGGCTGGCAGGTGGGGAACGTGGACCTGGTGGTGGTGTGCGAGGAACCGAGGATCGCGCCGCGGCGGGACGAGATCCGCACCGTGCTGGCGGCCGCCCTGGGGGTGGCGGAGGGACAGGTCGGGGTCCGCGGGACGACGACGGAGGGTATGGGATTCGCCGGGCGACGAGAGGGCATCATGGCGCAGGCGGTCGCCCTGCTGGAGAGCAGCTTGTAGTATGAGCGGTCGCCGCGCCTGCGCGGACGACCACGACGAGCATAGGACGAGCATGAGCGACGTCAGAGTCCGCTTCGCACCAAGCCCCACCGGGACGCTGCATATCGGGAGCGCCCGCACGGCGTTGTACAACTACCTCTTCGCCCGACACCAGCAGGGGACCCTGGTCCTCCGCATCGAGGACACCGACATCAATCGGTCCGAGCGGGCCCACGAGCAGAGCATCACCCGCGACCTGGCCTGGCTCGGTCTGCATGCGGACGAGGGTCCGGACCAGGGAGGCCCCTACGGGCCCTACCGCCAGAGCGAGCGGGCCGACCTGTACGAGGCCGGCATCCAGAAGCTGCTGGCCGCCGGCAGCGCCTACCGGTGCTTCTGCACCCAGGAGCGTCTGGAGGAGCTCAAAGCCCAGCAGCTGGCCCGGGGCGAGATGCCCAAGTACGACCGACGCTGCTTGGCCCTCAGCCCGGATGCCGTCGCCGAACGGCTGGCGGCGGGGGAGGAGGCGACGGTGCGCTTCCTGGTGCCTGACGGCGACGTCTGCTTCGACGACCTCATCCACGGCGCCATCACCTTCTCGTCGGAGGTGATCGGCGACTTCATCATCAAGCGCACCGACGGGGGCTTCGCCTACAACTATGCGGTGGTGATCGACGACGCGGGCATGCGCATCACCCACGTGATCCGCGGCGAGGACCACATCACCAACACCGCGCGCCAGCTGATGCTGTACGCGGCGCTGGGCGAACCGGCGCCGCGCTACGCGCACCACTCGCTGATCCTGGGCCCCGACCACGCCAAGCTCTCCAAGCGGCACGGCGCCACCTCGATCGGCGACTTCCAGGGCATGGGCTACCTCTCCGACGCGGTGGTCAACTACCTGGCCCTGCTCTCGTGGCACCCGGGCGACGAGCGCGAGAAGTTCACCCTGGATGAGGTCATCCCGGAGTTCGACATAGAGCGCGTATCCCGCAGCCCGGCGATCTTCGACCTGGACAAGCTCAACTGGTTGAACGGCCTCTACCTCCGGGAACTGCCGGCCGGCGGGCTGGCCGAGCTCATCCGTCCCTACCTGGCCGCCGAGGGCCTGACGTTCGCCCCGGGCCAGGAAGTCGTCGTGGCCGCGGCCGTCCAGTCCAACCTGGTCACGCTGGCCGACGCTCCGGCCCACGCCCGCGTCTTCGCCGCCGATCTGACCGTGGCCGACTCCCCGCACGTGGCCGTGCTGCGCACGCCTGGAGTGGACGCGGTCCTGGGCAGCCTGCGGGGGCTGGTGGAGGACTTCCCCACGCAGTACGTGGGGTTGGATGACGCCCGGGAGGCCTTCCATCGCCTGGGCGAGAGCTGCAAGGCGCAGGGCCTGAAGGGGAAAGCCATCTTCCAACCCACGAGGGTCGCGCTGACCGGTGAGACGCAGGGGCCGGAGCTCTTCTACCTGCTCGCCGGGCTGGGGCGCGACCGCATCCTGGAACGTCTGGACGCGGCCCTGAGGCTGGCGGCGGAGAGGGAGGGGTAGCGTGCGGCTCTACGACTCCCTCCGGCAGGAGAAGCTGGATTTCGTCCCTCGCGACGGCGACCACGTCACCATGTACTTCTGCGGCCCGACCGTCTACAACTACATCCACCTGGGGAACGCCCGCCCCTTCGTGGTCTCGCAGGTGGCCAAACGGTTCTTCGAGTCGATGGGCTACCGGGTGACGCTGGTCGAGAACATCACCGACATCGACGACCGCATCATCCAGAAGGGCCAGGCCGAGGGCCGCACCGCGGCCGAGGTGGCCGGCGAGTTCACCACGGCCTATCTGGAGGACACCGATCGGCTCGGCTTGGGCCGTCCCGATATCGAGCCCCGGGCGACGGAGCACATCCCGGAGATCATCGAGCTGATCGAGCAGCTCGTCGCCAACGGTCACGCCTACGCGGCTGACGGTGACGTGTACTTCGATGTGACCAGCTTCGGCGATTACGGACGGCTGTCGAAACAGCAGATCGCCGAGATGCGCCACGGGGCCCGGATCGCCCCCGGCGAGGTCAAAGACGATCCCCTCGACTTCGCGCTGTGGAAGGGCGCCAAACCGGGCGAGCCCGCCTGGGACAGCCCCTGGGGCCCGGGCCGGCCCGGGTGGCACATCGAGTGCTCGGCCATGAGCCTGAAGTACCTGCGACCGGGCTTCGACATCCACGGCGGCGGCCGGGACCTGATCTTCCCCCACCACGAGAACGAGGTGGCGCAGGCGGAGGGAGCGCTTCACCGGCCCTTCGTTCGCTTCTGGGTGCACAACGGCATGTTGAACCTGCGCGAGGAGAAGATGTCGAAGAGCGTGGGGAACATCTTCCTCCTGCGGGAGGCGCTCAAGGAGTACCGGCCGGAAGTGCTGATCATGTACTTCGTCGGCAGTCACTACCGCAGCCCGATGGAGTTCAGCAGCGAGCTGCTCGCCGAGGCGGGCCAGCAGGTGGAGCGGTTGAAGAACGTGTTCCGCCGGTTGGAGGGGTACGCCGACCGCGACCTCCCCGCCGGTACCCGGGACGCAGCCCTGCTGGATGAGGCGGCCGCCCGCCGGCAGGCTTTCCAGGACGCGCTGGAGGACGATCTCAACACGGCCGCCGCCCTGGGCGAGGTCTTCGCCCTGGTCCGGGAGGTCAACACCGCTCTTTCGGAGGAGGCGGTCTCGTCCGCCGTCGCCCGCGACGTGCGCGACCAGCTGGCCGCCTTGGTCCACATCCTGGGGCTGGACGCCGTCACCGCCGCCGAGGAAGCCGTCCCGGAGGACGTGCTGCAGATGGCCGCCCAGCGGCGGGAGCGACGCGCCGCCCGCGACTACGCCGGGGCGGACGAGCTGCGCGACGCGATCCTCGCGCGTGGCTTCGTGGTACGGGACACGCCGGACGGCTTCCAGGTGGTCCCGGCAGAGTAAGCCAGGGGCCCGTCGGTGACGGGTGCCGGGCCGCCGGGCCGCGCCCCCGCCTATGGCTCGGGGGACACTCCCGGCGCAGGGGGAGGCAGCCGGGGCGGGGCCGGGCCCGCGGCCGGCGGGAGGGAAGCGGTTCCGTCGCCGGCGTCCCTCCTTGCCCGCGGCTCGCGGCCGAGCAGGGCGAAGACGGCGGCCGCCAGCAGACACGTCGAGGAGAAGTGCCATCGGTCGGTCGCCTCCCAGAAGTAGATCCTACCCGCGGCGAAGGGGAAGCCGGCGAGGGCGATGGCGGCCAACAGGGCCGCGCTCAGGCCCGGCCTCCATGAAGCCAGGACCCCCGGCACCAAGGCCGCCGCGGCCAGCGTGAGCGCCCCGACGACGAGTACGTCGTGCCAGAGGGGATCGATGCGGTGCCCCGTCCCCCCGGAGTACTCCGGTCCGAACCAGCCCAGCTCCAGCAGGGCTGCGGCCGCCCCGGCCGCAGCCCCGACGAGGGCAAACGCCGACGCACTCCACCGGAAGGAGGTCCGTCCCCCGGGAGTCGGCGCGTGCACATCGCCCCGGGCGGCTCCCCAGGCCAACCCGGCAGCCACCACGAACAGGAGGAAGGGGAAGATCCAGAGGAGGCCGCCGGCGGGCAGACCGAAGAGGGCGGCGACGGTTAGCAGGAGAGCCGCCGGTCCGGGCCACCAGCCGGCCAGAACGGAGCCTACCAGAGCGACAGCCGTCGCCACCCCGGCGGTCGCGGCGTAGCCTGCCACCCAGATATGCGCGCCGGTTTCGCCTGCCCCGTAGGCCCAGTACGTGCTGCCGAAGGCCCCGAGGCCCATCGCGGCCACCAGTCCGGCGAAGACGGTCCCGACGAGTCCGAGGATCATCGCCGCCTGCCGCAACTCCTCGCCTCCTTGCCCGCATGCTCGGGAGCTCTCTAGTACCATAGTACGACGGACCGGGTGGGCCACGCCGCGCCGACCGGGAGCACGAGACAGTCGGAGGAGCAGACACGTGACCAAGGGGCGACCGAATCGCCAGAAGCCGATCCACCGGTCGCCGAGAGAGCGGGGGAGACCCGGCGACGACCGGCACCGGGCCACCGGGCGGTCTTCGACCGTGCGGGTCCCGTCGCCTCGGCCCGGGGACCGAGCGCCCTGCGCCGCAGACGGCTCCGGACCGCGACCTGGTCTACGGTCGCAATCCCGTGCGCGAGGCGCTCCGGGGTCGCCGCCGGGTCTTTGCCGTGTACGTCAGCGAAGGCCCCCACCACCACGACCTCCTGACCGAGGTGGAGACCTGGATCCGGGAGGGACGTACGGCCGCTGAGGCCGAGCCGCCGCCCCCGCCGCGCATCACCGTCCTCGCTCCCGACGATCTGGAGCGCCGGCTGGGGACCGCGGACCATCAGGGGGTGGGGGCCCAGGTCGCGGCGTATCCGTACCTGGAGCCCCAGGAGTTGCTGGAAAGGCTGGGGCTCATCGTGGTGCTGGACCGGGTGCAGGACCCGCACAACCTGGGGGCGGTCGTCCGGACCGCCGAGGCGGCCGGCGCCGGCGTGGTGATCCCCCGGCACCGCGCGGCGGGCGTCACCGGCGCCGTCGTCCGGGCGGCGGCGGGCGCCACCGAACACGCTCTCATCGCCCAGGCGCGGAATCTGACCGATTTCCTGGCGGCGGCCAAAGCCGCGGGTTTCTGGACCTACGGCGCGGCGGCGGACGCCCGCGACCCCTATGACGGCCCTGACTACCGCGACAAGACCGTGTTCGTGCTGGGTTCGGAGGGCGGAGGGCCTGGCTCGGCGGGTCCGGGAGAGTTGCGACCTGCTCATCCACCTCCCGCTCCAGGGGCGGGTGGAGTCGCTCAACGTCTCCGTGACCGCCGGTATCCTGCTCTACGAGGCGTTGCGCCAGCGACGGGCGTCCCCATGACGACCTATCTCATCGACGGGTACAACGTCCTCCATGCCCTGCTCCGCGCCGACGGGCGGGAGGAGGCCGGCCGCGTGGACGAGGGCGGGCTGGCCGACGAGCGCGACCGACTGCTGGTCCGCATCGCCAGCTACATGGGCGGCACCAGCGACCGGGCGATCGTGGTCTTCGACTCCCACGAGGCCCGCATCCAGAAGACCCGAAGTGAGAGTCCCAACGTCAGCGTCTACTTCGCCTCCTTCTCGCGTTCGGCCGATGCCATCATCGAGCGTGAGACCTACTCGCTCAGCCGCGGGGGAGGAGCCGCCCCGGACATCGTGGTGGTGACCTCCGACTATGGCCTGCAGAAGACCATCTTCCTCCCCAACGTCACCCGTCGCTCCTCCAGGCAGTTCGTGCATGATTTGCAGGAACATACAAAGACTGTTGCAAATCGTGAGAATTGCATTAGAATGGGGCACCGGGTGGAGGACCGGCTGGACGACCGGAGCCTGGAGCGCTTGAAAGCCCTGCGCGACCGGCTCTCGGACGACGAGGGATCCGGCTGATCCACCCGCAGTGCCGCGCCGTTCGCTCGGCCGGACGAGGGTCACGAGGGTCATACGAGGGAGGGCTGAGAGGGGATGGAGAACATCGCTCGCGCCAGCCATGCGCTGATCGCCGGAGATGACGACGAGGAGCTGGTGCGACTGGCCAAGACGGGACATCCCGAGGCGACCAGGCGACTCCTCTCCAAGTACCACCACTTCGTCCGGGTGAAGGCCAACTCCTACTTCCTGGCCGGCGGCGACGGTGAAGACCTGATCCAGGAAGGCTACATCGGCCTCTACAAGGCCATCCGCGACTATCGCTTCGACCGGCTGGCCAGCTTCCGCAGCTTCGCCGAGCTCTGCGTGACCCGGCAGATCATCACGGCCATCAAGACGGCCTCTCGGCAGAAGCACAACCCGCTCAACACCTACATCAGCTTCAGTCACTCGCCCTCGCGCGGGGACTACGAGGACCGCACGCTGGCCGACGTCCTGCCCTCCGGCCGCACCAGCGATCCCGTGCAGCAGGTGATCTCGGCCGAGGAGGTCGGCAGCCTGACCGCCTGCCTGCTGCGGCTCCTGAGTCCGCTGGAGTCGCACGTCCTGCGCCACTACCTCGAAGGACACTCCTACGAGGTCATCGCCGAGCGCATCGGCCACGACTCGAAGACGGTGGACAACGCGCTGCAGCGGATCAAGCGCAAGGTGTCGCTTCACCTGGAAAGCCGGCGCGTCGAGGACTGATGTTCGGCGGTCTCCTCACCGTCGAGGGTTGGCTTCCCGCCGTTTTGGCAACCTTGCGTGTGGCCGACGAAGCCCGCCGCCTGCGTGAGGTGGCAGCCTTCGTCCGCCCACAGGCCGAAGCGATGTGGACGACGGGATGGAGGGGCGCGCGATGGACAAGGATCAGGTCTTCTCGCTTGACGATCTTGCTGAGTACGACGGCAGCGACGGCGGTCCGGCGTACGCCGCCTTCGAGGGGAAAGTCTACGACGTCACCGACAGCTACATGTGGGACAGCGGCCTCCACGAATCCGAGCACCAGGCGGGCGCGGACCTGACCGAGGCCATGGACTACGCCCCGCATGGGGCCGAGGTGTTCGACGGCTTTCCGGTGATCGGGGTCCTGGCCGACGAGAGCTGATTCCTCCGCGACAGAGTTCTGCCGTCATTCCCCTACGGCCTCGCCGCGTCCTGATGCGGCGACGGGCCCCGGCGTCGTGCGTCCGGAGCCCGTCCGAGGTGTAGGGAGGGTGGTGGGCCGTCAGGCCCGGCGGCCCCACAGGCCGGTCACGAGGCTGATCAAGATGAGGATGAGCGCGATGATCAGCAGCCAGCGCAGCGCTTCAACGAACAACCCCACTCCACCGAAGATCAGCGCCAAGATGATAAGCAGGATCACGAGCCACATGGTCGTCTTCTCCCCTCGTCCGGTTGCCGGTCCTGCTGCGGTTGTACCCAGAATCGGCAAAGCCAGAGCTCGGGTGGGGCACCGAGGCTTATGACGGCCGCGCGACGGGGGCCAGCCGTCGCGCGTCGCGGGGATGGCGAGCCCAGCCGTCGCCCGCGGCCGCGTTGCCCCGGTACGCGGGGCAGACTACAATCGGACTCCGGCCGGCGTGGCTCAATGGTAGAGCAGCTGATTTGTAATCAGCAGGTTGGGGGTTCGATTCCCTTCGCCGGCTTACGACGGACAGCTCCGGCGCCTGCGCTTCAGCTGCCGGCCCCCGGCCTCGAGAACTCGACCGATGCGGCGACGGCGGGCTCGACCTTCCATGGACCGGACCAACTAGACGGACCGCCGATACCTCCGGATTGCGAGCGGCATGCAGACCAAGATGATGCCGGCGCCCCAGGCTAAGGCCAGCCACAGGTAAGGCTCAAGCGGTCCCCCGATCATGAGCGCCCGAGCCGCGGAGGCCGTCGCCGACACCGGCTGGTACTTGGCCCATGGCTGTAGCCAACCCGGCATTGTGCTGACGGGAACGAAAGCTGACGAAGCGAACACGAGCGGCGCCATCACGGGGAATGCCGCTGCCTGGGCGGTTTCAGGATCGCCCACGAAAAGGCCGACGGTGGCGAACACCCATGACATCGCGTACGCGAAGAAGAGGATGAGGAGCAGGCCCAGGAGGAACTCCCACCAGCTGGTATGGACCCGAAACCCGACGAGAAAGCCGACGGCGGCCATCAGTATGACGACGAACACGTTTCGGGTGAGATCGGCGACGGTGCGTCCAGCGAGCACGGCGGAGCGAGCCATGGGCAGCGAACGGAACCGCTCGAGCAGACCCGACTTTGCGTCGGTGGCGAGACCCACGGCGGTGGCGATAGCGCCGAAGACCACGGTCTGCACGAAGATGCCCGGCATGAGGTAATCGACGTAGGGGATGCTGCCGGGCACTTGGATGGCACCACCGAAGACGTAGCGGAAGAGCAGCACGAATATGACGGGCTGGATAGTCGAAAAGACGAGCAGCTCGGGCACGCGCCGGTACGTGATGAGATTGCGACTGGTGACGCTGAGAGCGTCGCGGACGGCGCGCACCGGCCGGGCGCGGCGCTTTGGCGGCCGGCGCGGCACGACGATGGTGCTCATCGCGTCCCCCTTCCATCTGATGTCTGCTCTGCCTCCCTTGCTTCGTCCTCTGGCGGCTCGCAGCCAGGAGGGTCGCACTCCGCATGTTTGCCGGTCAGTGCCAGGAAAGCGTCGTCAAGGCTCGGCTCACGGACGGTCAGAGTACTGGGGGCAAGGCCGGCCGCGTCCAGGCGGCGGAGCGTGCCCATCAGCGTGCGTGAGCCGTCTTGGGAACTGATGCGCACCAGTGTGCCCTCGCGCTCGGCGTGACCCCCGTCGAGTTCCGTCAACAGCCGCTGCGCGCGAGCGGCCTGCTCCTCTTCGCCCATGCCGATCTCGATCACCGTCTGCGCAAGCCGAGCCTTGAGGGCGGCGGCCGTGTCCATAGCCACCAACCGCCCATGGTCAACGACAGCGATCTGATCCGCCAGCCGGTCGGCCTCCTCGAGGTACTGGGTGGTGAGGAGTACCGTGGAGCCGTCGGCGACCAGTTCGCGGATCACCTGCCACAGTTCGAGCCGACTCTGGATATCAAGGCCGGTGGTGGGCTCGTCGAGGAACAGGACCGGCGGACGCTGAACCAGCGCTGCCGCTACGTCGAGTCGGCGGCGCATACCGCCCGAGAAGGTCTTCACGGTGCGGTCGGCGGCCTCAACGAGGTCAAACCGTTCAAGGAGTTCGGCGGCTCGCGCGCCCGCTTCCTTCCCCGGAAGCTGGGCCAGCCTTCCAACCATGCGAAGATTCTCGCGACCGGTCAGATTGGGATCAACAGTCGCGCTTTGCCCAGCGAGGCCGATCTGATAGCGCACACAGTCGGCGTCGCGCACGACGTCGTAACCCATGACTGCCGCCGTGCCACGGTCCGGCCGTAGGATCGTGGCCAGTACCCGTACTAGAGTGGTCTTACCGGCTCCGTTAGGTCCTAGCAGCCCGAATATCGAGCCGGCCCGCACAGAGAACGAGACGCCCGCCAGGGCATGCACGGCACCGAAGTCCTTGGCGACGTCGTCGACCATTATGGCAAAGTCGTTCACGAACAGCTCCCTGCAGCAACTCGCGTAGATCAAAGATGGCGTTGAGGACGATGTGGCCCTGAGTACTGTCACCTGCGTATGATTCCGAATTGCCAACAGATGGAAACAGGGCTTGCGGTCAAGAACTCGAGACAATGGCTGCTTCAGGCATCTTCGAGCAGCTGGGTATTGAGCCGGACCCCGAGGACGGCGAGGATGAGGGCAAGAACCGCGGTGGGGAGGTCTTAGATGAATGCGCAACAGAAGACCCGCTTCCTTGAGATCTGGGCTGAGTACTTCCCCGGGGCGGAGCTGCCGCTCGCCTTCTTCCGGTCCGACGACCCCCATGGTGCATCGCCGAGCAGGCCGGCGAAGGGCTGGCGCTGCTTCATCGGCGATCTGGCAACTGTGCGCGCCGGTACGCCGGTCTACTACGCACCTGAGACCGTGGGCTGCGGCAGGCGCTTCCTCGGTTTCGACCCGACATTGAGACCCAACTTCGCCGAGTTCATCTCCTGCGGGATCCCCGGGGAACTCGAGGGGGAGCGCTACAAGCGCGATCCGGAACTCGTCCGGACGGGGCTGCAGTCGATTCCCTTCGTCCCCGCGGACGATCGCTACGTGGTGTTCAAGCGCTGGGACGCGCTGGAAGGAGACGATACGCCCGAGGTGGTGGTCTTCTTCGCGATCCCGGATGTGCTCTCCGGTCTCTACACCTGGGCGGGGTTCGACGAGCCCGGCGTGGAGCCGGTCGCGGCGCCGTTCGGCGCCGGCTGCGCATCGATCGTCCAGTACCCGCTCCTCGAAGCTACCAAGGAGCGACCACGAGCCATCCTCGGCATGTTCGACGTATCGGCGCGGCCGCGAGTCCCCGCTGACGTGCTTACGTTCTCCGTGCCGTGGGCGAAGTTCGAGGGCATGCTTGAGAACGCCGACGAGACGTTCCTGACGACCGATTCATGGGCGAAGGTGCGTCGCAGGATCGCCCGCACCACGGGGTCGGATTCGGATAGGGCGTGAGAGCGAGCAGTGCCCTGCGCACTTCTTTCCCACTGACTGACTGTACCGCGACCTGTTGATGGCCCTGTGGAAGGATAGCCACGTACCCACCCGCTAAACGTGTGGAAAAGTGCCCGAGCTCGCAGGGCGTCGGGAAGGGCTACCGAAGAGTGTCAGAACATCCCCGGGTTAGCCCCGAAGTTCCTCGATGAGCTTCGAGCACTGACGCGGAGTCAGCCCCGCCACCGTCTTAGCGCTGCTCACGCCGCACCGCTCAAGCAGCTTAGCCGTCTTCACCGGGCCGAACCTCGGGAGCGCCCGCACCAGGTCGCACACCTTGGCAGTACACAGATACTCCGGCGGTTCGGCAAGCACGGCGCAGATGTCCGCCTCGCCGCACCTGAGCCGCTTCTTCAACCGAGCGCGTTCAGCCCGGACGGCGTTCGCGGTCTGGAGCGCCTGCATCCGTTGTGCTTCGCTGCGGCCGGGAGGCCCAGGTTTCGAGGAGAAGGGCACGGCTGCATCCTAGTCAACGGGGACCCGCGCTACAACCCTGCTTTCCGTCTTGCTCCCTATTCTCCATGCCCGCATAGAGGTCCGGCGGGCCATCGCATTCGGTACAGAGACCCTGCATGCCCGCGCTGGCTACACCGGGCAAGGCGGCTGAATGCAGACCGAGGAGAGTCTGACCAAGGGTGACGCGCGCAAGATACGCACCTCTCCGAGATCGGCTCCCAGTGGGTCGGGAGGCGGCTGCAGCTCGGGCAGCAGTTCCACGGCAAGGACGCTCAGAGGGCTGTCGGGCGGGAGGTCGTAGGCGTCCAGCATGGCCTCCACTTCGGCGCGTCCCCACTGCGCCGACGCCGTCAGGTCGACCTCGACGCGCCGCCGCTTGTGCTCGAAGGTGCCGCGGCGGCGGGCCAGCAGGATGTTCCGGTGATCCTGGCCGTCGGCCTGCACCACCTGGGCATAGAGCAGGAACCACAGCTGGCTCGCGGGCACGTGGGGCGTCAGGTTGCGGCCGGCGAGGACCGGCGTGGCGAAGGGGGCCGATACCAGAATCCCTTCTGTCACCTGCATCGTCATGCACTGGAGCCGGGGAGCGGGATGCTGGACCCCGGTCATCCGGAGGGCGGGACCGAACCGTGCCTGCGCCGTCGACCAGCCGACCGCGTGTCCCACCCGGAGTTCGTACCCGAAGAAGCCGAACAGCTCTCGGGAGTCGCGGGTGAGATCGGGGGGCAGCGGCACGAGGAAGTGCCGGGGGGACCGGGTAGGTAGCAGTGGCTGCATGGCGCTCAGACCCGCACGATCGTCAGACTCGCCGGGCACGATCACCCTGATCGCCTCGGGATCGATGGGAAGCGGTGGCTCCGGCGGCACCTCGACCTCTCGGCCCCGAGTGAGGACCGGATCGGGCGCGTAGGAGAGCACGCGCGCGAAGTAGCCGTCTCGGGGGTTCTCGGGCGGCGCGTCGAACTCGAGCCAGAGCATCCGTTCCCTGGTCTCGGTCGACGAGTAGTCGTCCGCACGCACGTAGGGCGAGAGGGCGATACCGGCGGACAGCAGTGCCGGCGTCTGGGTCGGTGGGGCGGCGATGGGCAGGTCTACCTGGAGCGACAGCGGCGCGTCCTCGGATCCCGGGGTCTCGCGGAAGCGGGGCGTGACCGTGTAGGTCGCGCTGGTTTCCTGCGGAAAGTCGGGCGGCGTCGGCTTGGGGTCGACGGCGTCGAAGAAGACCAGCAGCGTCGTCGCCCGATCCGGCTCCAGTTCCGCGGCCTCGGCCGCCTGACACACCCGGGGGTTCACGGCCTCGGGGAGGGCGATGGAGCCGACGAACGTGCCATCACGGCTGATGTCGAAAGCGGGCAGGTCGGCGTTTCGCCAGGTCCAATCCCGGTCCAGGCCGATCGTGAGGACGTGGATCCAGCGCTTCACCAGGTCCGCCTTAGAGGAGAAGGCGATCACCGAAGCGTCGGGAGGCAGGGTGTGGGGGATCGCGGCGGAGCAGCCGAAGACCACCCGGCGGGGGGAGCGGTTCGCCAGCGAGGTGCCGTCCGCATGCAGGCCCAGCTCCGCCGCCAGCCGGTGGACCGGGTCGTTCTCAGCCTGGACGCCCTTGCCCTCGGCCGTCAACTTCGCAAGCAGGCTCTCGGTCACGGCCTCATCGGGCTGGAGGAGCAGGGACCGCAAACGCCCGGCGTCGGTGTCCGGCACGAAGAGCGAACCCTCGTCGAACGGGGCCCGGCGTAGCGCCACGTCGAACGAGCGCCCCACTCGTGCGGTCTGCGACCC
Source organism: uncultured Actinomycetota bacterium (assembly GCA_963796315.1). GTDB lineage: Bacteria > Actinomycetota > Thermoleophilia > RBG-16-64-13 > RBG-16-64-13 > CAWCLH01. The sequence continues at coordinate 8,479 of CAWCLH010000011.1, read as the reverse complement.
GAAGTAGTCCAGCCCCGCGTCCTCGCGGCCGATCGCGGTGATGGTGAGGATGACGTCTCTCCCCGTGGGGATCGGCAGGGCGCCGCTGGCCGGCGCCGACATGCCGTCGATGTCGCTGATGTCCTGATACTGAAGCTGGACGATCAGCGGATCGTCGGGATTCGATGGGAAGGGCCGGGTGGCCGTGTACACCTCGCGTAGGGGAGGAGTCTCCTCGACGTTCGCCGTGTCGAACTCCAAACCGACGACGGCCACGCGAAGCTGAGCGGAGGCCACGTCGGGGTCCGGCAGACCGGGCTCACCGCCCCTGCCCCCACCGGCGGCCGCGGTCTGGATCGCCTCCGCCGCGGCGATGAGACGTTGCTCGGCGTTCGGGATGTCCGCGAAGACCGCGGCCGGGTACGCGAGTTGGGGGCGCAGGATCTGGAGTTCGGTCGGGGGCGCCGTGGGGTCGATGGTCTCCGGTAGGCCCTCCACGGAGACCTCGCGGGGCGGGACGTGCCGCCGGAAGTGGCGGGTGGTGATGGGCGCCGGCGCCGGATGCGCCGGTGCGGCATCGACCGGGGGGCCGCCGCCGGAGACGTCACCCAGACGGACCCGGAAGTCGTACGAGCGTCCGTAGCGCAGGGCGACCTGCCCGGCGCCGACGGGGTTATAGCTGTCCTGGGCGTCGGCCTCGGACACGCCCGAGACCCGCAGGCCCACGGAGTCGGCCGTCACCAGGGAGCCGCCTCGCCACTGAGTGAAGAACGCGGGCATCCAGTAGTCCCCGTCCTCCTCGTTGTCCAACTGAAGGGGAGCCACCTCCACCGTGAGTTCCCCGTCGAAGTGCCCGATCGAGGTGGTACCCACCGCGAGGTCCGCCTCCGCCCGCATCAAGGATGACCAGGTAGACGTGCCGTGCTCGCGCACGTCGACGCGGAAACCCATGACGCCCATGGGTGCGTTGCGGGTCTCCACCACGGCGTCGGCGATCTGCCGGTTCTGCCACACCACGAGTTGCTCGTCATCCCAACCCAGTTGGATCCCCGTATCGTGGATGGGCGGAGGCGCGCCCTCGGGATCAAGAGCCGTCGGGTCGGAGGTCGTCTTCTGCTTGCTGTGCAGGATCTTCGCAAAGCCGTCATCGTAGCCGGCCGCCTCGGCCTGGATCTCGTCGAAGTCCCCGGGAGGGGGAGCGGCCGCGACCGGGAACAAGACCGGAGCGAAAAGCACGCGATCCTCGGTCCCCAGCGCGGGGATACGGGCGGCGTACGCGCTCAACAACTCTGGCTGGACGGCGACGTGGTCGGCATAGTCGCTCGCCGGATCGAGCCCCAGGTAGAGCCAGCCTCCCTCATCGAAGAAATCGGGGCTGGGCGGAGTCATGGTGTGGATGTGCAACAGCGCCAGTCGCTCGGCAAGCAGCGGCTGGCGAAGCGCCTGCGCCAGGATGCGGCCCCACACCGTCTTGGTGGTCGGGCTGGGTCCCGGCGGCTTCTTCAGTCGACAGCCATTGCGGAGCGCACAGAGGTAGCTGTCGTCGGTGACGGCGAAGGGAGTCCGCGGCCCGGAGAAGGGGAAGGCATCCCGATAGGTCTCCGGGAGGAACTTCTTGATCTGGCGCCCGGGCCGCCGCGGGTCTCGCGTCGCGGCTTCCAGGGCCGGGTCGATGTCGAAGAGAGATGCCACCTCCTCGAAGAGTGCGCGAAGCCCGGGGGGCGCCGGAGTGGCAACGTCCACCTGCGCAGTGACGGCAGCGGGCATAGGGAGCGCGTCGAGCCCCGGAATGAGGAGCGCCTTCAGTCGCAGGTCGGCGTCGGCGAACGCGGGGCCGTCGGCGACGCCGGGCACGCCGGTCATGAGTGGCTGCAGGGGGTTGCCACGCGGGAGCACCACGATCCGCAGTTGGAGGGCTGCTCCGTCCCACCGCTGCGGGAAGGGCAGGAGCGTCAGTCTGTCTGAGGGAAGAGCCATGACAACCTCCACGGCCGGCGGGCCTAGATCGCGAGCTTTTCCTTGTACTCCAGCGTGTACTCCACGCTGACGGTGAGGAACCAGGCGACCGACACCTCAGCCGCGAACTTCGCCTGTCCCAGAGCCTGCTTCGAGCCTGACGGAGGGTCCTCGGCCGGGGTCAGGACCTTGATGGCCGCCAGCATCTCTAGCTTCACGGTGATCTTGGCGATCCAGATGTCGGCGCTGGCCGAGATGCCCACCAGAAGGCCGATCTGCCAAGCTCCGGTCGTGGAGACGACCACCTGGATGCCGAAGAAGAAAGACCCCTTGACGGTGATGGGGCCGAGCGACTTCCCGACACTGGCGCTCCACTTGACCTCTATCTTCACCGTCTGCTCGCCGAGCGCGGTGCCGGTCAGCTCGACGGAGACCTCGCCACCACCCATGATGGGAGGCACCACTGGGACCCGGGCGCCCAGCTGGATCTTCATAAACCCGTTCCACTCCGGGGCGCTGGCCACGCCCAGCTGGAGCTTCCCCTTGATCTCCATCCCGCCGAAGTCGAAGTACTTGTCCGGCGTCTTGGGATTCTCGATGGGCAGGTTCAGGGTCGCCTTGAACTTGAAGGAACCCTGGAAACCGGTGATCGCCAGGACGTTGTCGACGCCCAGGAGCTTGGCCAGGAACTCCAGGATCTCGACCACTGACTGCAACAGCGGCGGGTAGACCATCTCCGGGTCTACGAACGAGGGGAGTTCGCCGGCGGCCGAACGGAACCCGTGCTTGATCCCCACCAGTTCTGAGAACGGCCCCAGGTCCATGGTCGTCAAGATGGCGTCGCCGATTACCTCGAAAGGCTGTGGAAGTGTCGGGTCCAGCGTGAAGTGGGTGTCACCCTGGTAGCGCGTGCGTATCTTGAAGGCAGCGGCATCCACCAGCCGACGGTCGGCGACTCCGGGGGGCGCGAGGAACCGCATTTTCGGGGTGGGCAGGAGCGTGAACCGTCCGTCGCCGCCGATGTCCAGTCCCCAGGACTTCTCGCCGACCAGGCAGTCGTCTTCTCGGGGGAAGACGCCGACGCCGAGGGACAGGGTGTAGGTATCGGCGAGCTTCGGCTTTTCCGTACTCGACCATTTGGTCTCGCCCTGCTGGATGCGTGGCCTGGGGAAGAGTGCTCGGTGCCCGTCCGAGCCCTGGACCAGGCCGAACTCCACCGTGGGGTCGTTCTCCCGCAGGAGGTCGGTGGGCTCGGCGACCCGGTAGGAGGGCGATGGTGGCACGGTGCCGGACGCGGTGCCCACGCGGATGAGCGGCACGCCCGCGTGTTGGTCGACGGGTTGCGGCTCGGGGATGCTGAGGTCGTGCCGGACGGACGACCAGTCGCCGTCCCGGGGAAGGGCGAGGGCACCCCGGGCCGCGGCCGCGAACTGTGGGGTGCCGCCGAACGCCGGCGGGGCGGCTGCGACGTCCACGCGTGCCAGCTGAAGCTGTTGGCCGGAGGAGGCGATGTCGACGACGCAGTCGAGTGGTCCCCCGGCCGGACCTTCGGAGTCCAGGATGGCGGCCAGGTGCTCCGGGAAGAGGGGATAGCCCTTGGGCATGCGCTGAACGAAACCGACCTGGTCGATGCTCGGGACCAGTCCGTCCTGCCCCTTGCCCGTCCCGACGCCCTCTAGGTCGAAGTCCGCATCGAAGCGGGCCTCGAGCAGTTCGACGTCTACGGCCGGCCGCCCACCCTCGGGAGGGAAGCTACGAGTGACGACCCGCCCGGTTTCACGTATACGGCGCACGTTCCACGCGCCTCGAACCACTCCCGGATGGGTCTCGATCTCCGTCCAGCCGGCCGGACGATCGGCCGGCTGGGGGAGCGGGTAACGGTAGAGCCCCGGGCCGACGGCCACCCAGCCGGTGTCGAAGCGCAGGACGGCTCCCTCCTTGCGACGCTCCAGCGTGATGGTGCGCACGACGGGGACCGCCCAGGGGTAGAGGATGCTGCTGACCTGGACGACTTCGTACGCGGTGCGGCCGACGACGACGTCGAAGCGGACCTGACTGATCTCGGCGATCGCGTGCGGGTTCCCCCAACGGGAGAACATGCTTGCCCCGTAGCCCGAGAAGTCGATCCGTTTCACGGGGACCCGGGGATTGGTCCCCCACGGGCCCATCTCCCCGTTGAAGAAGGCCTCGGCCCCCGGTTTGGCCACGCTTTCAGCCAGCACGCTCAGGCCGAGCGGCGAGAGGGTCGCCGGGTCTATCCCGTTTCGTGTCTGCCATGCAGCCCCAGGGAAGGAGGGAGACTCCTGGTCGGCTCCCAAGTCGGGGTGCGCTTCGGCTGCGAGCTGCAGGCCGCCCGTGAAGTTCCCGTCCGGGCTTTCCGGGCGCACGAGGTCGAGGGTCGTCCAGGAAGGCTGGTCGGGCCCCTGGGGCTGGAAGCGGGCGGCCGCGATCATCCCAAAGGGCAAGGTGAAGTGGGCGGCGAGTGGCGTCCCGTCAGGGACCGGCTTGAATTCGGCCAGCATCTGTTCGGTCAATCGCTCGGGTGCGATCGGGACGAGGGTCACCGACGGGGTCCCGAGGGCCGTCCGACCGCCATCGTCCGCCGAGCCGAGGCGAGAGGGGAACGGATCGAGCAGCGGGTTGGGGATATTCGTCACCGGCTCCCACTGGAACTGCGGCAGCAGGATGACGCGCAGGTTCCGGCCCGGCGCGGACAGATCCAGGTCCTCGATCCGTAGAGGGAGGACGGCTGCGGTGGGCGTCTGGTCGCGCAGGCGAAGGCCGAAGCCGATCCCGAACTGGTCGATGTTGGAGGAGACGTCCAATAGCAGCAGACTCTCGCGGACCGGTCCCGCCGTCTCCTCGAAGACCCGTCGCAGGGCTGTCTGCGCTGCTCGGTCCTCCTCACCTGTCTTCTCCGGGAGGCCGGCAAAGGACTTGAACTCGGCCGCCATCACCTTGACCCGCAGCTCCTGGTCCTCCGTGGCGTTCGTCTCACCGGCCATATTCGTCGTTTCCGCAGGGGCGAGAGCCACCGCGGCGGTCTGGCCGGGCGCAGGGAGCAGGATGAGGGAGAGCCTCGGTCGCTTCGGGTCAGGCCATTGGACCCAGGCCAGGAGGCCGGCAAGCGGGCGCGAGGTGTCCGCACCGGCTACCGACACATCCGGCCGGAAGGGACGAGGGGCGAAGTTCGTGACGTAGGGGTCCTTGAGCGCCGGGATCAGGTCCTTGACGGCGAACAGGACGAGGCTCGAGCCCGCCACCACCTGGTCGGGCGCCGTCCAGCTACCCGCCACGATGAGCGCGAGCGGCCCCGCAAGGTGGAGCAGGCCGTTCCGCAGCGCCAGGGAACGAGTCCCGCGCCAGGGTAGGTCCGGGCTCGGCGCGAGATCCGCGGCGACGAAGACGAAGAAACCAGCCGCCGCCTGCCAGAATATCGCCATGACCCTGTCTGACCGCAGGGGAAACCGAGACCCATCGACGCGGACCGGCCGGTCAAGACTGGCTTCCAGAAACGGGTCGATCTGCAGGGCGTCGGCGTTGTCGGCCTCGCTGAAGAAGCGGAGGGGGGCCGTACGGAGATAACTCAGGATCAGCACGGAATCCTGCTGTGCCTCGGATTCCCGCCAGAGGCGAAGTGTCTGTTCCGCGGCGGTCCCCGGGCGTGACTCGGCAGCGAGGACCAAACGCCCCGGCTCGGCCATGACAAGGGCCGGGCCGAGCTCCACCGGGCCGGCCGCCAGCCCCCGCCAGTTCCCTCTGAAGCCCGCAGCGACGCGGATCGCGACCCCGCCGGCGCCCGCCGCCGCCCCGAGCGTTTCGGGCGGGGCGACAGTCACCGGGAGGGCCCAGGCCCCCTCGACCCGATCCGCGGCGCCGCTCGGCTGGAAGAGCTCGGACTTGGCGGACTTGATTCGAAAGAGCCCGGACTCCGCCTTGAAGGGCAGCAGCACGCGGTTGACCAGAGGCTCGAAGGTGGGGGCTTGGCTCAAGTGTTCGAGCGTGGAGGCCGTACCGAAGGCGGTCATCGTGGCGTCCGCTGCCTGCGCGAGCGACCCGCTGGCGCCTGCGAAAACGAACTCCGCATGCCGAGGCGGCGTCGCCCGGGCTGCTGCCCCGTCTGGGCCGAGCGAGCCGGTCGCGGTCGGACTGGCTGGTACCTCGGGGTCGATCTCGATCCTCACGGTCGCGCCCGCAGGCACCTGCAAGACGCCTGCCATGATCGTCGGGGTCGCCGAGAACTTCAGCACCCCTCCCTTGATCCGGATGCCGCAGTACCCGCCCTGTGGCGCCGCGGGGGTCAAGAGTCTGGCGGAGATCCAGATGCTTCCGGCCGGCAGCCGGTACTCGGTGCCGGGGGCGAGCGGGCCGCGAAGCGGAACCGTGAGGAAGGGGACGGTCTCGGGCGCTCGGACGACGCTCACCTGCCGCGTACGCCGAAAGAGATCGACCCACACTGACCGTCCGGTCGGGTCCACGAACGGGCCGAGCGTTCGTTCGACGGCGCGACCGGCCGCGAACGCCGGCACCGAGAAGGGATTGGTGCTGGTGCGGAAGGGGACGCTCCGCACCGCAACGTCCCACTCGCCTCGCGCCTCGCCGCCTCGGTGGGCGCGGGTTCTTCCGTCATTGATGCGAGCCGCGCGACCTCCTCCTGTACGTCCGCAGGAAAGGCCTCAGGCTGTTCAAGGAGAGCCTCCCTCAGTGCGTCGGTCAGAAGTTCCGCCGCGAGGGCGGGCCCGCTACCGGGGGGTGGCTGACCATGAGAAGGGGCGAAGCGTCGTGTCCGGTCCAACTCGCCCATTTCCGCCCCAGTCCGCCCTCGGAGGCCAAAGAGGGACGCCTTCGCCCGGTTCTCGCTGTCGAACGGCTCCACTGCAGCCTCCTGTTCCTCTGATCGAGCACAAGGGCGTTCGTGTGAAAATACGCTGAGATGCGCATTCGTTCGCTCACTGTCAATCCATTCCACTATCTGCGCAGAAGAACAGCAGGTCAACAGCCATAACCATTACAATCGCCTCATCAGGGAGGATGTCTAGACCTTGCCTAGGTACGCTTCCTCAGGAGTGAGCGCACACCGGGAAGCGATCAACCGGTTCAGGGACCAGGGTGGCGGCCGCGGGCACCGCGTGGCATACGGGCACTCCGTGAGGGCCAACTGGCGTTTCTTCCCCCCAATGCACGGGAAACTCGAGAGTGGCAATGTCGAGATGCTGGGGGAAGTACGATGGCCAAGGTCTCGAAAGCAGACAAGGAGTTCCTCGAGAAGTACGAGGACAAGCTGCCCTCGCTGCGGTCGGGCAAGTGGGTCGGAGACCCGGACGACCATGAAGAGCGTCCCGGACAAACCCTGGTGACCCGCAATCATGAAGTGATCACGCGATGGGCCGATCAGCGCGACGCCGTACCGGTCACCGTGCCCGGGAGCGAGCATGACGGACACCTCGGCGTCCTCCGGTTCGATTTCGAAAGAGGTGCTGACAAAGAGGACAGATTGGAGGAGGTGTCCTGGGACGAATGGTTCGAAGCGTTCGACGAGCGCGACCTGGTCTTCATCTACCAGGAGCACCTCTCAAACGGCGACGACAGCAACTTCTTCCGGCTGGACAACCCCCACCGCGAGGACGGATAGGTCGACTGTATGACCGGGACGAAGCGCCCGGGCGGTCATAGCTGACCGCACTGGACGGCTTCTCCTCCCAGGGTCTGCGACCCATATGGCCCCTCCTGAGGATACATGGCTACAACCGGCACTCCATCCTGCTCAAAACGCCCGACTCGTCTCCACACGGCATTCACATCGGCTTCACGGCCGCCGGCCACAATGAGGTCCTGAGTGTCAATCTCGAAGGAGGCATCTGATGGGCCGAAGGAATGTCATTCTGATAGTGCTGCTCTTCTTGGTGGTCTCGCTGCTTGTGGGCTTCGGCGCCTTTCAGGCAGGGCTGCATGCGGGCGCCGACGGCCGGATCGGACCGGGACAGGGGTACTACGAGCGAGGATACGCATACCCTGGCTGGGGTTTCTTCCCCTTCGGATTCCTGTTCCCTCTGCTCTTCGTTCTGCTGATCATCCTGCTGGTCCGTGGTCTGTTCTGGCATAGGCCTTGGGGTGGCCCGGGGTACTGTGGCCCGGCGTACTGGCGCCCGGGTGCGTGCCCTGGGCCGGAAGGCGAGCAAACACCGGGCGGTGGGACGCACGGCTATCACTGGCCCCCTCATGACCCCCCTTCCACAGCCACGGGCTACTATGATCCTAGTGGCCGTTCCGCAAGGCCCCAGGAAGGCCCGGTGTCCGGGACCCCCGGGGCAGAGGAACAAGGGACCAGTCAGGGCGAGCCGGCGGCGCCGCGCGCTGAAGAACCTCCACGCGGATAGGGGCGTTCCGCGCGGATAGGCCATGCGCGCACCGACAGTCGCGTGCGCCGAGGCGGTCCGTCTCATCCGAGGAGCCTGGGCGTGAAGACCATCCTCATAGTCGAGGACGAGTACAAGATAGCCCGCCTGGTCAAGGACTACCTTGAGCGGGCGAGAGAGCGATGTGG
>CAWCLH010000010.1:0-15583 GCA_963796315.1 uncultured Actinomycetota bacterium | reverse complement strand
ATGGCGCACCTCCAACGGTTGAATTTGGTATGTTCCCGAGTCCATTCGTGGCAAAACGCACATTCATCCCGACGACGCGGTGGAGCGGGTATGGGAGCAAGACGAGGCCGTCTGGCGGAGCAAAAAAGGGGAATCGTCGGCCAGGCGAGGGAAAGAGGGGGCTCGCCTGGCCGGTGCCGTCAACCGAGCAGTTTCAGGTCATGCTCGGGACCAGACTACGCAGCCGTCCTTGCAGTGGGCCACGCGCGGTACCATGAAGCGCTTCACCCGTACCTCCTTTTCGATCACGGGCCTCCTGACGTGGCTCATCATCCTCGGCCGGCGTGAAGCGGGTGTTGGATTGAAGTAAAGAGATGGTCAAGGAAGATCGACCCAACAGCGCAGCGCGGGCGTCCACGAACGCTGCAGAGTGGAAGGTCTCATGGCGAAGGAGCATTGGGGTATACCCCTGGCGGTATAACAGCCGATGGGCTAGAATGGCTGCCGTCGAGGGTCGCCCAGCACGGAGACCGTCGGCCGTGGAGGCAATTCCCCGACAAGAGAGGTCTGATGAAACGGGTTGTCCCGGCTCTCGCGGTCCTGCTGGTCCTCCTGTTCGTCTTGGCCGCGATCAGCGGCTGTGGCACCGCGAACGGGTCGTCGGGGGGGTCCGCCGCCGCCTTCAGCGGCATGACCATGGGTGGCCAGCAGGTCTCCCTGGACTCCTACAAAGGCAAACCTCTCGTGCTGGTCTTCTGGGCCTCCTGGTGACCCACCTGCCGGGACGAGACCCCGGAACTCGGTAGGTTCTACCGAGAACACCAGCAAGACAGCGGCATGCTTCTCGTAGCGCTCCAAGACCAACGCTCCAACGTCGATGCCTTGTTGAAGCAGTCCGGCGCCACCGACCTGCCGGTCCTGATCGACTCGGACGGCGGCATCGCCGGCAACTACAGCGTCTCGGGCGTACCGACGGCCATCATCATCGGCAAGGACGGCAAGATCGCCCAAACCAAGGTGGGGGCGACCACCGCTGCAGATCTGGCCGCCGCCGTCGGCGGTCTCCGCTAGCCGAGTCCCCACAACGTGACCCTCTCTCCGGAGCTCTCGCTGGCTTCCCTCGCCCTCGCGCTCGTCGCGGGGGCGGCCAGCTTCCTCAGCCCCTGCGTCCTCCCGTTGCTCCCCGGTTACCTCAGCTTCGTCTCCGGGGTCTCGGTAGGCGACCTGCGGGAGCGGAACCGGCGGGTGATGCTGGCAACGCTGGCCTTCGTCGCCGGGTTCTCACTGATGTTCACCATCGCCGGCGCGGGAGCGGCCTTCCTGGGCGGCGCCGTGCTCCAGAACCGCCGGACGCTCCAGGTCGTTGGCGGCCTCCTGCTGATCCTCTTCGGAGTGGCGATCACCGGGGTTGTCCACCTGAACGTGCTCGAGCGGGAGCGGCGGGCCCTCCCCTTTCGCGCCCCTCGAGGTCTGGTGGGTGCGTTCGGGGCCGGTCTGGCCTTCGCCATCGGCTGGACCCCCTGCGTCGGGCCGATCCTCGCGTCCATCCTGACGGTGGCCGCTTCCGGCCGGAACCCCGGGACGGGTGCGTTGCTGCTGCTCACCTACTCCCTGGGCCTGGGCGTGCCCTTCCTGCTCTCCGGTCTTTTCTTCACCCGGGCGATGGGCGCCTTCGGCTGGGTCAAGCGGCATTTCACCGCCATCCGGATCGTCTCCGGCGCGCTGCTGATCCTCTACGGGCTCCTGATGGTGACCGGTCAGTTCACCTGGCTCTCCTCCCACCTGGCGCGCTATCGGTTCTTCGACTTCTGAGCTGCGCTTTCCGCCGCGACGCAGCCCTGGAGGTATACTGATGCGAGCACACCACGACGGGAGGGCACCCATGGCCAAGTGCATAAGCTGCCGCAAGGAAGTCGACGACGACGCAACCGTCTGCCCGCATTGCGGCGCGGATTTGACCGAGCCCGTCAACCAGCCCAAGCCCCACTGCGGGACGCCCAAGGCCTGACCGCCCCCGATCGGCGTGCCCGCCTCGTGGGAGTGTCGTCGCATGCTGGGCGGGCCTGGTCCCGCCCTTTCGCTGCTATCGGGAGGCCCGTGGAACCCCAGCTTCGCCCAGATGATCTCGCTCGCCGGCCCGCCGTTTCGCGGCTCTCATCCGCCGACGCCGCTGAAGATGCACAGTGCCCCGTGCTGCTTGTCGGCGAGGATGGAGTCCGCGAGGACAGCCCTTTCTCTGCCCCGGGAGGACCCGATCACGCTGGTCCTGAACGATCAGGAGTTGGTGACGCTCCTGGCCAGCCCCGGCCAGCGCGTCGAGCTTGCGGTCGGTTTCCTCTACGACGAGGGCATTGTCGATCGCGTGGATCAGGTGGTGTCGGTCGAGGAGGAGGCGTCCGGTGTCCGCGTGGAAGCACCGGGGGTCGAGCTGGGGCGCCGGCTCTTCGAGCGCCGCGTCCTGAGCTCCGGCTGCGGCCGGGGGATGGGTTTCTCGAACGCCCTGGACGCGTTCGCCGCCCCCTGGCGCGCCCTGCCCGAGGATCTGCCCTGGATCGGCGCCTCCGCGATCTTCGAAGCCGCCCGGGTGACCTACTCGGAGGGCCCACTCTACCGGCGGACCAGGGGTACCCACGCCGCCGGCCTCTTCGATCGGAGCGGCCGCTTGGTGGCTATCGGCGAGGACATCGGCCGCCACAACGCCGTCGACAAGGTGGTGGGCCGCCTGCTGCTGACGGGCACTCCGTTGAGCGACCTCTTCATGGTGGTCACCGGGCGCGTCTCCTCCGAGATGGTGAGCAAGGTGGCGAAGACGCCCATCCCGTTGCTGGTCTCGAAGAGCGTCGCCACCACGTTGGCCATCGACCACGCGGAACGCCTGTCGCTGGGGCTGGTGGGCCTGGTCAGGCGGTCCCGGCTCACCGCCTTCACCTTCCCCGAGCTGGTCGATCCGACCGGCTAGTTCGAGCGCACGGCGGTGGACCACGAACCGGGGCCGCGGGACCCTGGTCGACAGGATGCGCTCGACGAGAAGCCGGGCCGACGGCAGGAACGCCTGACCAGCTACCCCTCCGGGCCGGTCAACTCGCTCTGGCTCTGGCGCCGGCACGTGTCCCTGTGGCGCGTGGTGCGCAACTTCCTGGTGATCTACCTCTGCCGCTACCTGCCCTCGCTGCGCTGGAAGAACGCGCTCTACCGATCCCTTGGGGTGCGTGTGGGTCCCCACGCGTCGGCCGCTCTGAGCGCCACGCTGGACATCTTCTTCCCGGAGCTGATCACCATCGGGGAGAACGCCATCCTGGGCTACAACTCCGTCATCCTGGCCCATGAGTTCCTGCGCGACGAGCTGCGCACCGGCCCGGTGGTGGTCGGCCGCGACGTGGTCATCGGGGCATCGTGCACGGTCCTTCCCGGAGTGGTGATCGGCGACGGAGCCACCGTGTCGGCGCACAGCCTGGTCAACCGCGACGTCCCCCCGGGGGCCGTGGTGGGAGGCGTGCCGGCCCGTCTCCTCGCCTGATCGGTCGCACCGAGGGTGCCGTCGTCCGGCCGCCCGAGGCCCCGACGGCGACGGCACCGGCGACGGTCTCGCCGACGGCGGTGCTACCATTCTGGTGTGGCAGGCTCAGCAAGGGAGGCGGCGTGAAGATCGCGGTGACGGGCAAGGGCGGGGTCGGCAAGACCACATTGGCGGGCACGATGGCCCGCATCCTGGCCGCCGAGGGCTTCCAGGTCCTCGCGGTCGACGCAGACCCTGACGCGAACCTCGCCAGCGCGCTCGGCCTGCCTCCCGACGTCGCCGCGTCGATCGTGCCCATCGCCGACATGCAGGAACTGATCGCGGAGCGTACCGGCGCGCAGCCGGGCACGATGGGCGGCTTCTTCAAGATCAACCCGCGCGTGGACGACATCCCCGACGAGCTGAGTTACCGCCTGGACGGTATCCGCCTGATGGTGATGGGCACCGTCAAGGAGGGCAAAGGCGGCTGCGTCTGCCCGGAGAGCGTGTTGCTCCGCTCCCTGATCCGTCACCTGCTCCTGCGCCGCAAGGAGGCCGTGATCCTGGACATGGAGGCCGGCATCGAGCACCTGGGCCGAGGTACGGCCGAGGGGGTGGACGCCATGGTGGTCGTGGTGGAGCCGGGAGCCCGCAGCGCGCGGACGGCGGCTTCCATCCGCAAGCTGGCGGACGACATCGGTATCCGCCGGGTGTACGTGGTGCTGAACAAGGTGGACGAGAGCGAGCGCGAGCAGGTCACCGGCATGCTCGAGGGGTACGAGATCATCGGCAGTCTCCCCTACAGCCGCGCGGTCCGGCAGGCCGACCTGGACGAGGCGCCGCCGTTCGAGCGGGCCGAGGACTACGTGCAGGCGGTCCGCACGGTGGTGAGCGCGCTGCGCGACCGGATGGGGACCGAGTAGGGGCTGGAGGCTCTGCTCGAGCGCATCCAACGCTATGGTGCGACCGCCGCCGTCCCCGGGGACGCGCGGTACGCGCCGGGCTGAGTCGGCCCCCGGCGATCCGGAACCGGCAAAAGCGGTGCCCCGGAACCCTGGATGCGGAGCGGGCGTCCTAGGAGCATGAGGGGGCCCCGCCATCAGGACGGCGCTCCCGGGCGGCTGCGGCAGCCGCACCACGGACCTGGGAGGGACGCCATGATCAGTAGGATGCGTCAGCTGGCAAGCACGAGGGCGACGGTCACCGGCCTGGCGCTGGTGGCGGTGCTCCTCGTTGCTTCGTACATCGTTGGCAAGGGCGGCATGCAGGAAGAATCGGTGACGACGACCACGTCCCCGGCTGCGGCGACGGCGACGACGGCCGCGGGGGTCACCGCCCGCGGGCAGGACAGCCTGATGCCCGTGGCACCCAAGGGGACCGCAGGTGGTTTCGCGCAGCAATCCAGGAGCGGCCAGACGGCGACGACCGCCGCGGCGGCCGAAGTGGGCGCGCCATCCACCGCGGGGAGCACGGCGACGGGAGGCGGCCTCGACCTCGCGTTGGCGGGGATCGATCGCAAGATCGTCAGCAGCGCCAACCTCCAGATCGAGGTGGCCAAGGGCAAGTTCCAGAACGCTTATGATCAGGCCCTGCAGATCGCGGACCGCTACGACGGCTACGTGGTGTCCTCGCAGTCTTCCGCCGGCGACCAGGCGGAGGCCGCGCGCACCGGCACCATCACGGTCCGTGTGCCGGTCGTGTCGTTCTCGCAGGCCATACGCGACGCCGGCGCACTGGGTAACGTGAAGTCCCGCCAGGTGGACTCCCAGGACGTGACCGGCCAGTACGTCGATCTGCAGGCGAGGCTCAAGAACGCCGAAGCCCAGGAGCAGGCGCTGCAAGACCTCCTGATCCGCGCCAAGTCGGTCAACGAGGTGCTCCAGGTGCGTCAGGTGCTCTCGAGCACGCAGCAGGAGATCGAGCAGCTCAAGGGCCAACTCCAGTACCTCAAGGAGCACACCTCCTACGCCACCCTCTCCCTGAGCCTCTTTGAGGCCGGCGCGCCGGCGGTCGTCCCGGCGACGGCGGGATGGGGACTCCTGCAGGCGCTGGAAGACGGCCTTCGCGGGTTCGTCTCCACCCTCAACACCATGATCGTCGGACTGGGCTCGATGCTGCCGGTCCTGATCGTCCTGGGAGCCGGAGCCTGGATCGTCTACCGGCTGACCCGTCCCCGCCGGCCGCAGCCCCCTGCGGAAGAGGGACGGAGCGTCTAGTATCGGCTGGTCACGGCGCGGGCGGTGGGGTGCGTCCGGTGGGGCCGCTATACTCTGTGTTCGGCTTCACTTTCTGCACCACACCGTCCGGCGACAGCTCCCCTGCGCGAGCTCTCGCCGCTCCTCCGGAGGACACCCATGCCCGCGACCCGCTCCGCACAACGCGGGGTGCGGGCGCCGGGTCGGTTGCGTGCCGTCCCTCCGTCTCGCTATGGTACCCACATGCACCCACTCGAGACCTACCTGCGTGCCCTCTACGACGCCCGCCTCGGCGGCGGCGTCGCTGAGACCTCCGGCTATGCCGCCCTGGCCAACCTGCTGAACGAGGTCGGCGCCGGGCTCAAGCCCAAGACACGCTGCATCCTTCACCCCCACAATCAGGGCGCGGGCATCCCGGACGGCGGTCTCTACACGGCCGATCAGTTCGAGCGCAAGACGGCGGGCGAGCTGCGGCCGGGGCAGCTTCCGTCGCGCGGGGTGGTGGAGGTCAAGTCGACCGGCGACGACGTGGCCAAGATCGCGGCGAGCGAGCAGGTGCTGCGCTACCTGGAGCGGTACCGCCGCGTGCTGGTGACCAACTACCGGGACTTCGTGCTGGTGGGCTACGACGCCGCCGGGCGGCCGGCGCAGCTGGAGAGGCTACCGGCTGGCAGCCGACGAGGCGGAATTCTGGGCGCAGGCGCTCCATCCCCGCACCATGGCCCGCGTCCATGGCGGCCCGCTGACCGAGTACCTCAAGCGGGTCCTGCTGCAGCGCCGCCCCGCTGGCCGCGCCGGAGGACGTGGCCTGGTTCCTGGCCTCCTACGCCCGGGACGCCAGGGCGCGCATCGAGGAGTCCGACCTGCCGGCCCTCGGCGTCGTGCGCGAGGCGCTGGAGGAGGCCCTGGGCATCCAGTTCGAGGGGGAGAGGGGCGAGCACTTCTTCCGTTCCACCCTGGTGCAGACCCTCTTCTACGGCGTCTTCTCCGCCTGGGTGCTGTGGAGCCGGGAGCCGCCCCGCCGACGACCGCGCCGCCCGCTTCGACTGGAAGGGAGCCGCCTGGTACGCTGCAGGTGCCGGTGCATCCGGGCGCTGTTCGAGCAGGTGGCCACCCCGGGCAAGCTCGAGCCCCTGCGCCTGGTGGAGGTGCTCGACTGGGCCGCCGCCGCCCTCAACCGGGTGGACCGCGCCGCCTTCTTCAGCCGTTTCGAGGAGACCCACGCCGTCCAGTACTTCTACGAGCCCTTCCTGGAGGCCTTCGACCCCGAGCTGCGCAAGGAGCTGGGCGTCTGGTACACGCCGCCCGAGATCGTGCAGTACATGGTCGCGCGCGTGGACACCGTGCTGCGCGAGGAACTGGACATCGCCGACGGCCTGGCCGACCCGCGGGTGTACGTGCTCGACCCCTGCTGCGGCACCGGCGCCTACCTGGTGGAGGTGCTGGAGCGCATCGCCCACACCCTGGACGAGAAAGGCGGCGACGCCCTCGACAGCCGACGACCTCAAGCAGGCCGCCATGGACCCGCGTCTTCGGCTTCGAGATCCTGCCCGCGCCCTTCGTCATCGCCCACTGCAGCTGGGCCTGTTCCTGCAGCACGCCGGGGCGCCCTTCTCGGAGGCCGCCGGCGAGCGGGCCGGCGTCTACCTCACCAACGCCCTCACCGGCTGGGAGCCGCCCTCACGACCACGCAGCAGCCGCCTGCCCTTCCCCGAGCTGGAGGACGGAGCGCGACGCCGCCGAGAAGGTCAAGCGCGACCTGCCGATCCTGGTGATCCTGGGGAACCCGCCGTACAACGGCTTCGCCGGGCATGGCCGTGGCTGAGGAGCGCGGGCTCTCCGACGCCTACCGCACGACGCAGACGCGCGCCGGCGCCCCAGGGCCAGGGCCTGAACGACCTCTACGTCCGCTTCTTCCGCATGGCCGAGCGGCGGATCGTGGAGAGCCACCGGCCGCGGCGTCGTCTGCTTCATCTCGAACTACTCCTGGCTCGACGGCCTCTCGTTCACCGGCATGCGGGAGCGGTACCTGGAGGTGTTCGACGGCATCTGGATCGACTGCCTGAAC
Source organism: uncultured Actinomycetota bacterium (assembly GCA_963796315.1). GTDB lineage: Bacteria > Actinomycetota > Thermoleophilia > RBG-16-64-13 > RBG-16-64-13 > CAWCLH01. Next base: position 7,845 of record CAWCLH010000010.1, on the reverse strand, counting down.
GGCGACAAGTACAAGACCGGCAAGGTCACCCCCGATGGGAACCCCGACCCCAGCATCTTCTCGACCGACCGAAACCGCGAAGGCATTCAGGTGGGCACGGCCATCGCGCTCTTCGCCCGGAAAGAGAACCACGAACCGGCGCCAGCGGTGCGCTTCCGCCACCTGTGGGGGAAGACGAAACGGGAGCAGTTGATCGAGACGGCCCAGCAGGACGGTTCGGCCCTCTACAAGGAGCTGGCGCCACCGCTGGAGTTGGGGCTGCCCTACGTGTCGGGGGAGTCCAACCCGGACTACTTCTCGTGGCCGTCGCTACCGGAGTTATTTCCAGTGTCGTTTCCGGGGGTGAAGACCAGCCGCGACGACTTCCTGGTCGACATCGATCGCGACCGGCTGGTGCGGAGGTTGGAGCTGTACTTCGATCCGGCCGTCGGGCACGAGGAGATGGCGCGGATTGCGCCGGGTGTGATGGAGGCGACGGCGCGATTCGATCCCATCGTGACGCGAGATCGGTTGCGGAAGCGAGGATTCCTCCCCGAGAACGTCGTCCGCTACTGTTATCGGCCGTTCGACACTCGCTGGGTCTATTGGGAGCCGGAGACGAAGCTGCTCGACGAGAAGCGCTCGGAGTACTTCCCGCACGTGTTCGAGGGGAACACCTTTCTCTTCAGCGACCGGTCGCACCAGAAAAGATGCTCCTGAGCCCGCTCTCCAGTCTCGAACCCTTACTGACTTGAACTGCATGGACAGCGGGGCGAGAGCGTTTCCCGGCTCGCGTTCGAGTCGCCGAGAACAGTCTCGCCTTGGACTCCGGCGGGCTGGTCCTCGGACCGAGCCAATCTTGTCACAAGCATCGCGACTCGACTACTGCTCGGGATCGCGAGTGCGGCGCACTGGACCTCATGCACCATTCTCTGGCTATGCTGCACTCCGTGTCATTCCGAACGGAGAACCAGCCCGGCTCTGCGTCACGACTGGCCCCGCATCCCCCTCCCCGACAGCAAGGACTGCCCTGCTCGCCTCCGCCGAGCTGGGCCGGCAAATCGCCGCGCTCCTCGACACCGAGACCGACGTCCCGGGCGTCACCTCGGGCGCCATCCGGCCGGAGCTCCGCGCCATCGGCGCCGTGTCGCGCGCCGGGGGTGGAGCGCTCAACCCCGACGCGGGCGACCTGGCCGTCACCGCCGGCTGGGGACACGGGGGCAAGGGCGGCATCACCATGCCCGGCAAGGGCCGCATCGTGGAGCGCGACTACTCCCCCGACGAGCTTGAGGCCCTGTGCGCGGGCACCGAAGTCCTCGGCCTCGCCCTGGAGGAGACCCTCGTCCACCTGGGCGCCACCACCCGCGACATCTACCTGAACGACGTGGCCTACTGGCGGAACGTCCCGGCCGGGGTCTGGAGCTACACCATCGGCGGCTACCAGGTGATGAAGAAGTGGCTGAGCTACCGGGAGCGGAGTCTGCTAGGGCGCGATCTCTCCAAGGACGAAGCCCGCGAAGTCATGAACATGGCCCGGCGCATCGCCGCCATCCTCTTGCTGGAGCCGGCGCTCGACGCCAACTACCGGGCGGTCGCGGCAGCGACGTGGGCGTGGGATCGTGGGCCCGAGGGAGGAGTGGCGCGGGGTGCGCAGCCCGCTTGATGGGTGGTGGGGCAGCTTATGCGGTCTGCCGATCTGTCACGAGGGTAGGGGGAAGCTTTGCTCGTTCTTGGCTCGTCGACAGGCTGAGGCGAGTTTGTCCGGTCTCACTGGTATCGTTATGCAGATGAGAAGTGTTGCATGTTGGGTTTCGGCAGCTGCCGAAGCATCGTTAGCCAGGCGGGGGGTCAAATGGCGGATATCAGCTTTCGCGTGTCGATGCCCACCGACGAGGGATTCGTTGGTCGCGAATGTGCCAACCCGGGTTGCGCCAGGTACTTCCGCGTTCACAAGGACTCCTTCCGCGACGAAATGCACTGCCCGTACTGTGGGCAGCGTTTCGACAAGAATGACTTGTACACCGGTGATCAGCTTGAGTATCTGCGGGCGGCTGCAGCCGAGAAGGCACGTGAGTACGCATCCGCCGAGATCGCTAAGATGTTCGGTCGGATGCGCGACAGCCAGTACGTGAAGTTCAGAGCGGGGAAGCCGTACAAGGCGAAACCAGTTGTCCCCGCCTACGAGGAGCGCAAGGTGGACAGCGAGATCGTCTGCCCCACTTGCGACACGCGCTTTCAGGTCGACGGCATCTTCGCCTACTGCATTGGCTGCAGGACTGAGACCATTGCTGTGTTCGACGCGAACTTGGAGTTGATCCGTAGGGAGGTCGCAGCGGCTGGGAACTCCCAACGTGTATTGCGTCACGCGTACAACGACTTGGTGTCGTCCTTCGAGTCAGTCTGCCACCGCCGGTCTTTGGCGTTCGCTGATACGCACGACTCTTTCCAGGATCCCTACGAGGCTCGCCGGTTCTTCAAGAAGTATTCTTGTGTGGACCTGATCGCCAACCTCGACACTCACCAGGAACTCGCGGTCCGCCGCGTCTTTCACAAGCGGCACTCCTGGCAGCACGCACGCGGCATCATCACTGACCGGTACGTGAAGAGGGTGCCTGAAGACCGCGCTTTGCTCGGAACTGAGGCTTCTCTCAGCATGGCGGAGTTCGAGTCTGCGGCATTGGCAGTTCGTGTGATGCTGGATGTTCTTCCGCCCTCCAGCTGAAGGCTGCGATTCCGCAGGCTAACCCGGGCGTCGACCTGACAGCGCCGAGTGCGCTGGACTCGGGCAGGGAGCGGGCGTGGGCGCTGCAGGTTACGCCCAAGAACGTTGGGCGCGCTCAGCTTTGGAAGGGTTCTCGTGGTCTAAGCTGCCATTGGCAAAGCAGCAGGCGAGGGGGTGAGACGCAATGCCGGACGATACGGTCGACGGCGCAGCAATTGATCCCGCCGGGACAGGTCCCGAGAACGACCCCGGGAGAGTGTCTGGCGAGTTCGCTGGCACCGGTGACCAAGATGTCGATGAGCTTCGCGGGGCGCTGCCTCCTACCGAGTCTATCGACGCCACAACGGAATCAGAAGCGGTCCATTCGGATGAGGCGCCAGTCAGACCGCAGAAGCCGACCGGGCGAGCCTTTGAGAACTGGGGTCCTTGGAAGCGCTGGACCTGGTACCGCGAAATCCGAAAGCATGATCTGGCCGAGCCCGACTTCTGGCGGGATCGTGACCCGAGGGAAAACGCACAAGGTCGGCTCCCCGATGGTGAGGGCGTGCAAGTGCCGGCAATCTGGGTAGCCGAGCTATACACTCCGTCGACGATCTCCGGACTGCTTGCAGGAATAACGAACCTGGGCTGGGAGTACGGCACAAGCCGCGATGACAGCTTATCCAAGTGGATGAGTGACGTGCGGGAAGGGCGTCGGGCGGGTTGGACGCGCCTCGGGCTCGTGTCTCCGTCACACGATGACCATTTCATGCGAGAACGAACGGCGCTGTTGCCTGAGGGAGTCCGCGCAGCCCTGCCCATCCTGATGTCAGTTACGCCGAGTGTGACTGCGCTCGTGATGGCGTTCTTGATGGATGACGAGACCGCGGACATGCTCCATGCACCCTTGCGAGCCAACTACTCGACGGAAAGCAAGAGAGACCCCTTGTTCCGTCCATGGCACGTCGTCCGCTACGTTCTCAGAAACGAATCGGTGCGGTTCGGGCGCCGTATCTATCGTCCGGACATGCTCCGCCGTGACGCGGCAAGATCCTGTTTGTGCGAGGTGGAAGGAGGGTGTGTCGATTGGGTGCGCGAATACTTGCCGGGTGCATTCACTTCGCTGGCTGGTGTGCCGTTTCCTACTGCGATTCTCTTCGTGACCGAGGAGGCTCCGCCGCTAACTGAGGAAGCTCGAGCGATTAGGGCCTTTGTCGCACTCTCGATTGACCGCGCCTACGACGCCTGGGAGTCTGATGAGTGGCCCGGCGGGCGGCTGTCACTCCCTCATTCGTGGGACGACGAAGGATCGCGGCTCGTCTTCGCGTGCCGGCGGCGCGATGCCTTTCCAGATCAGCCGGGCTACCACGATCCCAGCTCCAATTGGACGATAGCTCAGCGTGCGGACGACCTCGTCCGGGGGTTGCTGTCCCGCTGGTCACTGACCTGCCTTCTGGACGGCTACCATGAAGATCTCTCGGCCCTACGCGACAGGACTGCAGGTAACGGCACATACAGACCGGTCCGCGACCTGAAGGAGCTTAGGTCTCTCGCACGGACCGCACTGTACGACATCGTGGCCTCCGCCCAGGAGATAGAGGAGTTCGTGGAGTCCGATCGTGCCTATCGCCACGAAGTTCTCGAGATGACGTACGTCCGCTCTTTGCGCTCCAAACGGCCTGACTTGTTGGGAGACCTTGGTCGTCGCAGCAGAATAGAGCGCGGCAGGTTCGACGTGAGTCAGCCCTACTGCAATCGACGCTGGCGACCAGCAACGATTTGTCCCAGACAATATCCAACATCCGGATTCAGCGACTGGTCGTTCTCCTGACGTTCCTCTCCATTGGCATAGCTTTGTGGGCGATCTTCCTGACGGCGACGCCTGCACCATAGTCAAGACTCGCCCCAATCAGGTCGTGAGATGGGGCTCAACGAGAGCACTTCTGGGCCAATGGTGAGCCCAGCACAAGCGCATCGTGACAAGGTGCTAGGGGAAGTAGGCCCGGCAGGCAGCGCCCCGTTGGCACCTTTGGCGACGACCCCCGTTTCCGTCCGCGCCAACTTCTATAATCATGCTCGAGGAGAGGAGGCGCATGCGCCAGTTTGGGGGCAAGTGGAGCGAATCGAAACTCGACTGTGTTGAGAGCTATGTGCTCCGCTATCTTCAGGTCATGCAGAACCAGCCTTGGTTCACCCTGCACTACGTTGATGCGTTTGCCGGTCGAGGGAAGCAGGCACTCAGGTCAAGTGCAGGTGGGACCGCCGAGGCGCGAGAACTCGAGTCCTTCTTCGGGGATGAGTCTGAGAGAGCGGATACGGAGGCGTTTCTTGTGGGGTCTGCGCGTCGCGCATTGAGCGCGTCTCGTTCGTCCGCCCGGCGATTCGACCACTTCACTCTCATCGATGGCGACAAGCCATCTTGCATCGAGCTCGAGTCAGTGGTCGACTCCGACTTCCCCGAGATGAAGGACAGGGTGAACGTGCTCTGCGAAGACGCGAACGCCGCCCTCCACGAGTACATAGGTCGATGGACTGGGGCAACACTCGCGCGCTCGTGTTTCTGGATTCCTACGGGTTGGAGGTCCGCTGGGACACCATCATGCGTTTGGCAGGCACGGGCGCCTGTGACGTCTGGTATCTGTTCCCCCTGGGCGGCGTCATCCGAATGATGACCAATGATGGTCAGATCCCGGACACGTGGCAGGCCCGGCTCGATCAGCTCTTCGGCACCCACGAGTGGTATGGCGAGTTCTACTCGACCGGGCTACAGGCGTCGCTGTTCGGCGATGAGCATGATCTCGTGTACAAGAATGCCTCAACCCAGCACGTAGTAACCTATGTGCGCGACCGCCTCCTCACTGCTTTCCCCGCGGTTTCCAAGGCTGGGATTCTCAGGAATCGGAAGGGCGCCCCGTTGTTCGCGCTTCTGCTTGGCGTCTCGAATCCGAGGGGGCCGGCTCAGAACGCCGCACTCGGAATAGGAAACCACCTTGTGAAGGACTTGACCGAATCATGAGCACGACGACCATAGAGTGGACGGAGACAACATGGAATCCAGTCACCGGGTGCTCGAAGGTGTCCCCAGGTTGTCTCCATTGCTACGCGGAACGCATGGCCAAGCGGCTGCAGGCGATGGGACAATCGAACTACCGAGATGGCTTCGCAGTTCGCGTCCACGATCACATGCTCGACGTGCCCACGAGGTGGGCGAAGCCACGCATGGTCTTCGTCAACTCAATGGGAGACCTGTTCCACGAGAACGTTTCCACTGACTTCATCCGGCGGGTATTCCAGGTCATGGAGCGAACGCCTCGGCACACATACCAGCTGCTTACCAAGCGTGCAGATCGCCTCGCAGAGGTTGCTCCGGCCCTTGTGTGGCCCCGAAACGTCTGGATGGGAGTCACCGTAGAGGACAACGAGCACCTCAGCCGAGTGGAGCGACTTCGAGAAGTCCCGTCGGCTGTCAGGTTCCTGTCCATCGAGCCTCTACTTGGACGGCTGCCCGCCTTGACCCTCGACGGTATCGACTGGGTGATCGTCGGCGGTGAATCCGGACCCGGGGCGCGGCCCATGCACGAGGATTGGGTGCTGGAAATTCGCGATGCCTGCCTTGACAGAGCGGTGCCCTTCTTCTTCAAGCAGTGGGGCGGAACACGAAAGAAGGCGGCCGGCAGGGAGTTGGAGAGCCGCGCGTGGAGTGAAATGCCGTGCAGGCCGGTCGGTGTGGCCTGACAGGGCGCCGCTTCCAAGACGTTTGCCAGTGACGTTCGCTCGGTTATACTCCGGGTATGAAGACGGCGATTTCAATCCCGGACGACGTGTTCGACGAAGCTGAGGCGCTTGCTCGCAGGATGAAGAAGTCCCGCAGTGAGATCTACAGCCGGGCCGTACGCGAGTACGTCGCGCGGCACTCTGCCGGCAAAGTGACCGAAGCGCTCGACGACCTGCTGTGCGCAGAAGGAATGGCGACGGACGACCTCGCTGAGGTGGCAGCGCGGCACACGCTCCGGCACAGTGAATGGTGATCTCCCAAGGGGAGGTCTGGTGGGCAGACCTAACGGAACCCTCGGGCTCGGAGCCGGGTTTCCGGCGTCCCGTCGTCGTCGTTCAGAGCGACTCGTTCAACCGCAGTCGGATCGCCACCGTCGTGTGTGTTGCCCTCACAAGCAACCTGCGTTGGGCTGAAGCACCAGGCAACGTCCTGCTCTCTACAAAGGCGACCGGGCTGCCCAAGGACTCCGTCGCAAACGTCTCGCAGCTCGTCACACTTGACAAGGTCTCCCTGACTGATCGAGTTGGCAGCCTGCCTGACCAGAAGCTCGAGCTGGTTCTGTTCGGAATAGACGTCGTGCTCGGCCGCTGAGCCGATAGCCGAACCCGCGGTTCAACACAGAGGACCCCATCTTCAGCAGTCAAAACGCTCAGCGCCCATTGGAACTCAGCGTCAAGACGGTGGCAATGAACACGAACGTCGGCCTGGCTACCCAAACCCCGACGCGGGCGACGTGGCCGTCGCCGCCGGGCTCGGTGTTGTACTCCGCTGTCAACGGTCAGATTCGAGTGATCGCGATCGCACATGACCGTCGGCGCGCCTTCTACCGGAGCACCCGTCGCTGGAGCAGACAGGCCGCCGTGCGGGATAGGCTCTAGCCCCAACACCTACCCGTTGGCAACCGTGACAGCCTTTCTGCTGTACACCAGAATGCACATGGTACCGTCATTCAAGGGAGGCCCGTAATGTCACAGCTTCGCCCCTCGACCGATGTACTCCCAATCACGGAGTTCCGGGCCAACACGTCCACCATGCTCAGCCGGCTTCACGCCACCAAGCGCCCGGTCATCCTGACGCAGCACGGACGCGGTACCGCCGTGGTGATGGATGTCAGCGTCTACGAAGGCATGCTCGACGAGATCGCGATTCTCAGAGACATACGCATCGCAGAAGAGCAGATCGCACGCGGCGAGGGTAGCCCACACGAGGAAGTGGTCGCCCGGCTTCGAGCGCGGCTGATCAAGTGAAGGTCATCTGGGCGCCACCGCTGAAACAGCAGCGTCGGGGTCAGCGTCGACTGGCCGGTCTCTTGTGGTCGAGTCGCTCGACCGCGAGGCTAACCGCCTCGGCGTCACGAGGCAGTCGATCATCGAGATCTGGATTGCTGAGC
>CAWCLH010000009.1:0-43887 GCA_963796315.1 uncultured Actinomycetota bacterium | reverse complement strand
TGAATTACCTGCAATGTGCCACTGCATTGTATGAACCAATGACTTTCGGAACCCCGTTTGGCCCCACCTGCCAACGAAAAGCCAACGCCGGGGTTGGCCGTGGCTGGCCGTGGCTATACTTGCTTGGCTTTGGTTGGTCCGTTGAGCCCTCGCGCGACACACCTCTGGCCTCGCCAGGTTGTCCATGCGCGGCGGATTCGCTGCTCGGGTCGATCCCTTGGTTCAAGCTCAGACCGGCCCGAAGTGCGCGCGGCAGAGATCGGGGTCCACGTGAAGCGAAGAGGAGTCAGCTACGATGTCGGGCGCGTGCTGGGCATGAACTGGCGGCCAGAGTTCGATCCGAAGGTCGTGCATCGCGAGCTCGAGATCATCAAGGACGACCTGCAGTGCACGGCCGTCAGGATCTGTGGCCGTGACATCACCCGTCTGATCACGGCCGCTGAGGACGCGCTGGCGCTGGGTCTCGAGGTGTGGCTCTCGCCCGAACTATGGAACAAGAGTCCGGGTGAAACGCTCGAGTACATGACTAGCGCGGCCACCGCGGCCGAAAGGCTCCGTCGGCAATGGCCGGATCAGTTGGTATTTCTCGTGGGTTCGGAACTCACACTCTTCATGCGGGGTATTGTGCCCGGCCGGAGTCTCATGGCGCGCATGAAGAACCCCGCGTTCTGGGCCGAGGCCAAGGCCGGCACCCACAATGCCCCGCTGAATGCCTTCCTCTCGCAGGCGAACGCAGCCGTTCGGCACGTCTTCCGCGGACCGGTCACCTATGCCTCACTCATCTGGGAGGCCGTCGACTGGAATCAGTTCGACTTCGTGGGCGTGGACCACTACCGGGACGCGCGCATCAAGGATCAGTACCTTGACCTCCTCCAGCCCCTGTTCGGTTTCGGGAAACCGGTTGTCATCACCGAGTTCGGCATGCGCACCTACCAGGGTGCCGAAAGCTCGGGCACCCTTGGATTCGGCGTGGTGGACAACAAGACGCGGGCGTTGCACCAGCTCCCGCTCTTGGGCCGATTCGTGCGCCCGCGACTGAGCGGTGACTACACACGCGATGAACAACTGCAGGCCCGTGAACTCACGGAGACTCTCGGGATACTCGACGCCGCCGGCGTCGAGGGGGTCTTCGTGATGACCTTCATCGACCCCATCGCTCCGTATGATGACGACCCCCGCTACGACCTGGACATGTCGAGCTTCAGCCTGGTGAAGAGCTACGCTCACGGCGAGCACGGCACGACCTATCCGGATCTGCCGTGGGAGCCAAAGGAGTCGTTCAGTGCGGTGGCGGAGTATTACTCCCGCCATGACAGCGGTAGCCGAACCGAAGCGCCGCAGACGGCTTGAGTCGGTGGCTTCTGGGCTTGACGCGTGGGGGAGGGGTCGGACTTCAGCCGGTCACCAGCGCCGCGATCCGCACCGCCGCCTCCTCCTCCATCGAGGGGACGGCGTGGGAATAGACGTCCAAGGTATGGGCCACGGTGGAGTGCCCCAGGCGGTCGGAGACCACCTTGGGGTGGACGCCGGCGGCGAGGGCGAGCGTGGCATGAGTGTGCCGTAGGCCATGTACGGTGATGCGAGGCACCTTCGCCTTCTTCACTAGCCCGGCGAACATCTGCGTGATCCTCTCCGGCCGGTAGGCGGTGCCGTCCTCCCGGGTGAAGACCAAGCCCGTGCTGGTCCACGCCGGCCCCCACTGCAGGCTCTCCTCGCGCTGCCGACGGCGCCAGGTCTTGAGGACGGAGACCGTGACTGGGTCGAGGGTCACCGATCGATGGCCCCGCCTGGTCTTGGGCTCGCTCACCACCACAGCGGCGTTCACGGGCACCAGGCTCCGCCGGATCGTCAGCCGGCCAGCCTTGAGGTCGACGTCTTGCCAGAGCAGGCCCAGTGCTTCCCCCCGGCGCAGACCGGTGAGCGCGAGAGTCCGCCAGAGGGGATACAGTCGGTCCGCTTTCACCGTCTCAAGGAAGCTGTTGAGATCCTCAGCCTGCCAGGCACGAGCAGCCGACAGCTGGGGGTCGACCTGTCTCGGCGGGTCAGCGTTCATGGCTGGATTGCGCGAGAGGTAGCCCCAGCGAACTGGAGTTGACCCGTTTCGGTGGACACCCCGTATCCTTTGTTTCGAGGAGGTGTCCAAGAGATGGGAAAGACCCGACCACCCTATCCGCAGGAGTTCAAGCGCCAAGTCGTGGCGCTGCACCGTGCCGGCCGCAGCATCGCGGAACTCGCCGAGGAGTTCGAGCCTTCGGACGTCACCATCCGTGAGTGGGTGAAGCAGGCCGAGGCCGATGAGGGACTACGCTCGGATGTCCTCTCGACGGACGAGCGCGACGAGCTCAGACGCCTGAGGCGGGAGAACCGTCAGCTCAAGCTGGAGCGGGAGATCCTGTCAAAGGCAGCCGCCTGGTTCGCGCGGGAGTCCACGGACCTGCCCCCGAAGTCTTCCGGTTCGCGAGCGAGAACCAGGACCGCTACCCCGTGGCCATGATGTGCCGGGTGCTGGGTGTCTCCCCCAGCGGGTACTATGCGTGGCTCTCCCGTGGCCCGTCTCAGCGAGACCTCACCGACGAGTGGCTCCTTGCCAAGGTCAGGCAGGTCCACCAGCACTCCCGGACCACCTACGGGGTCCCGCGCATCCACGCGCAGCTTCGCCGGGAAGGGATCTCGGTCGGGCGCAAGCGCATCGCCCGGCTCATGCGCCACGCCGGCCTTCAGGGAGTCTCCCGCCGCCGCGGGAAGAGGACCACCGTGAGAAACCCCGAGGCAAGGCCTCATGCCGATCTGGTCAGACGCGACTTCTCCGCGGAGGGCCCCGACCGGCTCTGGGTGGGGGACCTCACCTATGTCCCCACCTGGGCGGGCTTCCTCTTGCTGGCCGTCGTCGTGGATGCCTGGAGCCGCAAGGTGGTGGGGTGGGCCATGGCCAATCACCTGCGGGACCGAGCTCGTCCTTGACGCCCTCAACATGGCCCTTTACCAGCGCCGACCCGCGCAGGTCATCTGCCACACCGACCAAGGGGGAGCCAATATACCTCACTCGCGTTCGGGGCCCGCTGCCGGGAGGCGGGCGTCCAACCCTCCATGGGTTCGGTCGGGGCGACGCCTACGACAATTCTCTCTGCGAGAGCTTTTTCGCGACGCTTGGAGTGGGAACTGCTCGACCTGCACCGCTTCCCGACCCAGTCCCAGGCCAAGATGGCCGTCTTCGAGTTCATCGAGGGCTGGTACAACCCGCTGCGCCGTCACTCAAGTCATTGACTACCTGTCCCCGGTGGAGTACGAAAGGAGGCACTGGCCCGTAGCCGTCCTGACGAAAGCGTTCAACCGTCCACTGAAGCGGGGGAACTCCAGCTCCAAACGTTACGCCCTCGGTGTCTTGGGTGCCGGAAGCTTGATCCTAACGCAGGTTCGTTACCAGTACGGCTCTGAGCTCGTGGGCGGCGAGGATCCACCAGTCAAAGTCTTGAGTGCCGAAGACGCCGATTGACTTCTTTGGTGCTCGGCATGCTCGTTGACGCCGTTACCTGGGAGAGATGACGGCGAAGGTTCACACTATCCGTTCTTAGTGTGACTCCCAGCCAGGGGCTTGCAGGGCGACGCGAGCCAACTAGCCCGCCAGCGAGGAACTCCCAGACGCAATGCAAGCCGGCAGAGGCTGACTGCGCGCTTCGCCCACGTGCTGGACACGAGTCCCAGCCCAGGTGCGGCTGCCGCCCTGAGGCTTGATCTTCGGATTCGTGATCCGCCAGCCGCCGGTCCGTCATGTAACGCCCGAGCCTAGGATGACGACCTCACTCCCCCTCCGCCTCTCCGAACTCCCCCACGAGCTCGTCGATCGCTGCATCGATCCTCTCCAGTGCCCCCGGTTCGACAACGAGGGGGATGTCCACGCCGGGCGGTACATCCACTATCCTTGGCCGCTGGTCCGCCAGGTACTCCTCGATTGTATGAGCCAGTTCGTGGAGTCGACGATGCGCGGTCGCGCTGCCGGTTGCCGCCCCCTTCTCGCTCGATACCTCTTCGCCCACCCGATCCACCCTTGTCTTGCCGTTTCAGGCCCTCGTCCTAACCTTCGATAAGATGCCTGCTGATTGGAACCTCATCGGAAGATAGGCGGCAGGAGATTATTGCGTCTGCCTAGCTGTTGAAAGGCGCGAAGAATGCCCCTCGCTGAGCGGTTGTCGAAGATCATTGCGACAAGACGCCCGTCCGAACTCAGCACCGCCACCGCTGTCTACCGGGGTGCAGGAGCTCGAAGACTGTCTTGTGCGGGGTGTCAGGCGTCACGGGGGAACCTCGTGCAGCGTCGCTTCCCCGACGAGGCCTTGGCCGGTGAACACCAGTTGTTCGCGAAGGTGCGGGGGCCGTGGGTGCTCCGCCAGCTTCTTGGCCGGCCGACAGCAGCAAGACTAGGGGTCCACCCTTGTTTCGACCACTCTCTCCTCCCGATGAACGGGATTCAAGCACCTCGAGGATGGGTCAATGGTCATCCCTTCTTAGAAGTGACCACGGGAACTCATACATTACTGCTGTGGACGCTAACGAGGAGGTGGCCGAGGGATGTCGTAATGGCACCGTAGGCTTCGCCAGAGAAATCACCAGCCTGTGCTGGCGTGGGGGTCTGTTCGGTTTCCTGCTCGGGACATCGGCAAAGCCGCGTGAATCCTTTCTCGATTATGTCTCGGTCCGGGCGGCGGCGACACACTCCGAGTATTGTTGCCACCGCCCACCCGCTACTGAGTGGGCCCGGGAACTCGCGCTTATCAAAGGGGACTGAAGTGTTCGACCTCATGCGGGAACTGTTGACGCTGGATGCCGGTCGTGAGAAGACCAATTTCGACAACGTGAAGGTCCTGCTTGAGTGCATACGCCAGCGCGAGCTTTATCCGCCGTTCCTCACCATCGATGGGGGCGTGAACGAGCCTCAATTCTCCGCCGAAGGCCAGACGTTTCTTCAATTTGGTTCGAACAACTACTTGAGCATGTCCGAGCATCTTTCGGTAAAGGCTGCGGCGATCCGGGCTATTGAGGATTATGGAGTCGGCCCGGGTGGATCGCGACTGCTGTCCGGGAATGTCGACATCATCGAAGAGCTAGAGCGGCGCATCGCCGGACTGACGGGAATGGAGGACTGTCTCACATTCCCGACTGGCTATATGGCCAACGTGACGGTGTTCCAAGCAGTGATGAACCCGTTTCTGGGCCGGCTGCCGTACCGGAGTGCTGATGGGCTCATATTCATCGATGAATACGTCCACGGTTCGATAGCCGACGGCTGCAAGCTGTCCGGCGTTCGCGTGGTGAAGTTCAAGCACAATAACTTGGACGATCTGAAGGCCAAGTTGGAGGAGAACGAGAGTGTCCCCAATAAGCTGGTCGTGACCGAAGGTGTCTTCTGCCTCGAGGGCGAGATCATCGACATCCCGTCGTATGTGGAGATCGCGCGGGACCATGAAGCGAAGCTGATGGTGGACGATGCCCATGCGATCGGTGTGATCGGCTCGCGAGGAGGGGGTTCTCCCGACCACCACGATTGCGCCGAAGGGATCGACATCCTCATGGGGTGCATGGACAAAGCCATGGGCGGGACCGGCGGATATCTGTGTGGCAGCAGGAATCTGATTGACTTTCTCCGCATCTCTGCGACCTCCAGCGTGCTTTCATCGGCCCTCCCCTGTTCCATGGCCGGAGCGATGATCGCCGCGATCGATTTGATCGAAGGGGGGCAGGACCTGCGCGAGGGCCTCTACCACAAGGCCCGCTACCTGAAAGAAGGACTGCGGCGCGCGGGGCTGATGGTGCTCGGATCCGACAACATCCCGTCCGTTCCGTTGTTTGTCGGCGACGAGGCTCTCGGCGTCGCTTTTTCCGATCTCCTAGGGCAGCGGGGCATCTTCTGTCCGGTCATGCGCTGGCCGGCGGTGCCTCCGGGCCGGGCCCGGCTACGTTTCAGCCTCATGGCTCGCCATGATCTGAGCCAGCTAGACAGGTTGATAGACGCGTGCGCCGAGGTAGGTAGAGAGTCGGGACTGGCCGTCGGCTAGGTCAGTGGGCCGCGAAGACGTACACCAGCGGATGAAAGCCCACCTGCAGGTAGGCGAGGGTCATGAGGCGCACCCCCAGGCCCTTCCTCTTTTCTCTGGGGTAGCTGGCCACGAGCGCGAATCCGTTGTCCGCGGCGAGCTCGAGCAGCTTCTCCTTCGCGCCTGCCGGGCAGGAGATCATGAGGAGTCCATCGGCGACCAGGAACTCCCTCGATCTCTGAAAGAGGCTGGGGATGAGGGTCGCAGAGGTGGCCCACATCTTGAATGGATCCCCGAATTCGAAGTCCATCCAGGGGGGATTTGAAACCACGACCTCGAAGCGCCCTTCGACACTGTCAAACGCATTGCTGAGGAGGACGCTGACGTTCTCAACGTTGTAGGTGTCCATGTTGAGGCGTGTGTTCTCTATCGCGTCCGGGCTGATGTCGACGGCCGTGACGTGTCTGCTCTTGGCGGCCAGGAATAGGGTGATTATCCCTGAGCCGCAGCCGATCTCGAGGACGCTCTTACCTGGGGGTACATAGTCTGCGAGCACCTGCTCATTACCCAACGGTCTGCACACTGAAGGCAGGACTCGGAATTCCTTCCCGTCGATCGTCGTGGTGGGCCAGACGCGATTGAGAAACGCTGTGTAGCGATAGTAGCTGCGGAAGAAGCCGGACATGAGCGCGTCACGGATCGAGGTCACGTAGTCACCCACTTTGCGGTACGGAGTCGGTGCGAGAGTATCGGGAGAGACGATGTCACGGCGGGAGTGAGCGGTCAACAGGCTGCTGGCTCAAGTCGCGTCGCGAAGAGACCGAATAGAGATGGTGGTCCCCGACGTTCTGCTTCATGAGCTACGTCGGTCCCGACACTCGACTGAACGGAGGGGGAGGCATTGCGGTTTGGTGCCAGCGGCTACGTCATGCTGCTCGCGGGGGCGATATCGCTAGTTGTCGCCGCACTCTCTGTGCGCCGGCGCCGGGCTCCGGGCGCATGGCCCCTTGTTTTGATCAACCTCGCCGGCGCCGTATGGGCGTTTACGACTGCGTTTGAGGTTGCGGCCGGTAGTTTCGACACAGCCTTCTTCTTCCACAAGCTGTCGTTCATCGGCATGGATGCGCTCGGGGTAGCCTGGCTCGCGTTCGCAGCCCGGTTCAGTGGACACGACGCCTGGGTCACGCCAAAACGTCTGGCCGCTCTTTCGATCCTGCCCGCCGTCACCCAGGTCCTCGTCTGGACGAACCAGTATCACGGCCTCGTGTACACGTCGCTCTCGCTGGAAGGCAACGAGTCTCTGGCGGGCCTGCGCGGGACGTACGGAGCGTGGTGGTGGATAGACTCCGCCTATAGTTATGGCCTCATTGTAGTCGGCTTGGTTGTTGTGCTCTCCCTGTTCGTACGTCGGTATGGGCTTTATCGGCGTCAGGTCGCATCGCTGTTGGCGGCTGCAGTCGTGCCGGTTGCCGCCGACGCTCTGTTCACCTATGGAGTGTTGGGCGCAGAGTCGGTGAACCTCGCACCTGCGTCGTTTGCCTGGGTCGGTCTCGTGCTGTACTGGGGCTTCACGCGTTACCAGCTGATGGATGTAACGCCGGTGGCACGAGAATTCGTTGTCGAGAACCTGGCCGACAGCCTGGTGGTAACTGACACGCTCGACCGGCTGACTTACCTCAATGTTGCGGCTGAGAGGCTCATCTCCACAAGACTAAGACGGGTTGCCGGCGTACCCCTCGTCGAGGTGTTGAAGGGCAAGCCCGGTCTCTTGCAGGTCTACGAGCGAGCAAAAGGCCAGGAGGGCGAGAACTCCTGGGAATGGCAGCACGAAGGGCGTTACTACGACGGCAAGGTTTCCGCCTTTCGAGATCGCCGTGGCCGTACCCAGGGAAGCATCCTGGTTCTCCGTGACGTAAGCGACCACAAGGCGACGGAGTTGGCGTTGGAAGAGGCCCGCGGCAACCTGGAGCGACGCGTACAGGTTCGGACGGCCGAACTGGCTGCGGAGAAGAGGAATCTAGCCAGGCTGCACGAGTTTGCGGTTGAGATCGCCCGTTGCGGCAAGAGCGCTGAAGTATTGAGCGCGGGGGTGAGGATGGCCTGCAAGGCGGTCAAATGCGACGCCGGCGCAGTGTGGGTCAACTCCGGAAACAGTCGCCCCCGCCTCGCGGGGAGCGAGGGTCTTACCCCTGCTCATAAGAAGGCGTTGCGACGGCTGCTCCTGACCTCGCCGGCGGTTAGGGAAGCGCTGGCGAGTGGGCAGCCAGTCAGCATCGGGGGGCTTGAGGAAGGACCGCCCGATGAGGGTGCCTTAGGACCTGATCTCGGAAGAATCGTTGTGGTGCCGCTCATTTCTCGTGGCCTCGGCCTCGGCGCCCTGTGCCTTGCCGGTAACGGTAGCGACTTCGGAACGAACGAAGAGACGCTTTCGCTTGGCCAGGCGGTGGCCTCTCAACTGGCTGTGGCGCTGGAGAACGTTCGTCGCTACGAGGATGCTCAGTTCCTCGCGGAGAGAGACTCGCTAACCCGGCTCCTGAACCACCGGGGCATCAGCCAACGCCTGGAGCAGGAGGTGGCTCGCTGTGGGCCATCGGGCCGGACCTTCGGCCTTGTAATGGTCGACGTCGACAATTTCAAACTCCTCAACGACGCGTACGGCCACGCGGTGGGGGATCGGGCCCTGCAGGCACTGGCCCGCGTCTTGGATGCCTCGCTCCGCCGGTCGGACGCGATCGCTCGCTATGGAGGCGACGAGTTCATCGCCGTGCTGCCCGACGCCTCTGCCGAAGCTTCCCTTCGGCTCGTGGAGCGCATCCAGACCACACTCGAGAGCAGCCCATTCGATGTGGGCGGCGGGCGGATAGTGCCCATAAAGATGAGCTACGGCATAGCCACCTACCCGTACGATGGGCACACCGCGGCCGAACTCCTGGCTGCGGTGGACGCCAATCTCTACCGCTCCAAGCAACGCGGAGGCAATTTCATCACCGCTTCGGGCATTGACGACAGTTTCCGGCCCGCACTGATGGGATCATTCTCCGTACTGGAAAGCCTGGTTACCACCGTAGACAGGAAGGACCACTACACCCGCCGTCACTCCGACGACGTGACGGAATTCGCGGTTGCCCTGGCCTCGAAGATGGGACTCTCCGTTGAGACCCAGCGCTCAGTCCGCATGGCCGGCCTCTTGCATGACATCGGGAAGGTAGGGGTGCCCGACCACATCCTACGAAAACCCGCAGACCTCGATGACGAGGAACTCGAGGTCATGCGGAGCCACGTGGCGCTGGGAGAACTGATTATCCAAGGGATCCCGAACCAAGAAGAAGTCGTAGCCGCGGTCCGCAGCCACCATGAGCGGTACGACGGGAAGGGATACCCGCGTGGCCTGAGTGGCAAGAGTATCCCTCTACTGGGTCGAATACTGGCGGTAGCTGACGCTTATTCCGCGATGACGATCGACCGTCCCTACAGGAAGGCGCTGCCGGCGGGGGAGGCGAAGGCAGAACTCAGGCGCGTTGCAGGCACTCAACTGGATCGGGAACTGGTGGGCACATTCCTCGAGCTCCTCGATGATGAGGAAGGTGCCAACGAGACCTACGCGGTCGTGTGTGCCGCTGACGGGTTCTGACCCGGGGATAGCTAATCGATGATTGGAAGAGATGAACGGTTTGGGGGGCATGAGGCGGCTCGTCAGGAAGCGGGGCCCCCGGCAGACTCTGGACGACGTGCCCCAGAATGAAGTGTTACTACCACCTTTGCGTACTGACTAAGACCCTGGTTCGGTGTGGTGATGCTGCCGAATAGGGCGCGGCTAATCCCGCGGACGCGAGGGCTTACGGGTGGCACTCTGGCCGTTTCCCCTTGGCAACATCGTTGGCAACCCGGGTGCTCTTCGCTCTATCAGCGGCGCCTGGGTCTTCAAGACAGACTGTGACTGTGTCGAGCGGCGCTAATCGATGGGCCCGTCTGGTCTTGGGGCTTGCTCACCAACACGGCGGCGTTCGCGGGGACCAGGCTTCGCCGGCTGGTTAGTCGGGCAGCCTCGGCGTCGACGTCTTTCCAGAGCAGGCCCAGTGCTTCCCCCAGCGCGGACTGGGAAGGTCGTGCACCATTCTTGTGGACGCTGACCTCCCCGCGTGGGCCTCCGAATGTTCACGACGCTGTGCACCGTCTGCCCACAACGTCAAGCTGGCCGGAGCCCCATATGCGGGTTCGCCGCGGGTTCGCCGCGTGGCTAGCGACAGCCTTCGGCCCCCGGGCGGATCTGGATCGGGGTCACGTGCAGCGCTAAGCCAACTGAAGCACTCTGCCGATACTGCTGCCCGAGAATGAAAGGCAGATGATGCTGACCATGAGTGGATTTGACCGCTCTGGCGCGGGGGTAGTCCCGAATGGCTTTAGCGAGCAGCGACAAACGACATCGTTCGCGTCTGGTGGCCGTGGCGGCAGAGCGACTGCAACGTCCTTGGTTCGCCACCGTCCTGGCCGCCTCGGGCTTATGTCTTATCTACCTGCTGGGGGTCTTCGCCAACTGGGGAGATGTCGCGGACAGATCCCTGTACGCCAACCTGGGCATGCTCCCGGCCGGACTGGCCACAACGCTGTTGGCCTGGAGTGCATCCCAGACACGCTCTGACCGCAGATCAGTCTGGGCTTGGCGGTTGCTCGCTCTCAGCTTCGCCGGCTTCTTCGCCGGCGATGCGCTGTACTTCGCCTACCAGAATCTGCTGGGGAAGACCCCCTTTCCCTCGCTGGCCGATGCTGGATACCTTGTCTACTACCCCCTCATGTTTGCCGGTCTGCTCTTCCTGCCCACCGCCGTTCGCGACAGAAGGCAGCGGTTCAGATTGCTGAGTGCCTGTGGCATCGTCGTGCTAGCCGGGGGAATGCTCATCTCGTACTTCTTCCTTGTTCCCTTACTCGATCCATCGCCGGATGACCTACTCGCTTACGTCCTCTCTGTCGGTTACCCGGTCGGCGACCTGCTGCTCCTGGCGGGAATCGTCTACCTGTTTCTGGGCCGGGGGACCAGAAGAGCGCATTCGAGTCTCTACCTGTTGGGCGGCGGGCTCGTGGTGGGTTTGGCCGCCGATCTGGTTTACGGTTATGAGAGCCTGCAGGGCTCCCTACAGGCGGGGGGAATCTCCGACGCCGCTTTCATGCTGTCGTGGGTCCTGTTCGCCTGGGCAAGCTACTCCGAGTTCGCCCGCCGAGACGGGCTCAAATAGGGGGGTGACCATGCAGACCCGCGCAGACATACCCAGCAGCTGCCGAGAGAGCGGCATATCCGCGCTCGAGCTGCTCGTCATAGTGGTGATCATCGCCGCCGTTGCCGCAGTTGGTGTGCCGACTCTGCACGCGAAAGCCGAGAGTGCGGTGCTTGATGCAAACATGCAAAGTCTCTCCTCCTTGGTCCAAGAAGAGATGATGCAGGGCTACCATGCGGCTTACCAGCCATCAGGAGTGGGGAGGGCGGACACCTACCTCAGCAGCCGCTTGGAACAAGTCCTGGCTGAGGCTGTGGGACGAGCCCGCTACGTGAATCCCTATGCTGGCGACCGTGAACGCGCAGACGTCGTGGTCAATAGCAGCGTCATCCCCAGCGATCCCCTCCTGACCCCTCCCGCCGTCTTCATAACTGACAATGCCCAATGCGCCCACGAGGTCTTCGATACAGAAACAAACCAGCTTGGCCGACGCCACCTGCCTGGCTCTCTCCTTATAGAGTTCAACTCCGCGGCTGCAAGCATCGAGGTCTTCTACGTAAACAGGCAGGGCAACAGCTCTCCCGATGTCATGCGCTTCCCCGTCGGATAGGGTCGGCAATTCCTCAAGGCAGCTGCATCTGTCCCTCCGCTCCGAAGCCGTCAACGGTTGTGGCCCCATCCCCCTCACGCTACTCGCGACTGCTGTTCCAAGTTGGGGGCTCAGGGGGTCCCCGAGTGAACGAGCGTTCTTGCCCGGGTCCACAACCAGGTACACGGGGCCCGCTGGGCAGCCCATCATCGGCTTCGCCTCGGGGTGGCAACGAACTCCCGCGCTCCTATCGGCCACCACTGGCGGAGGGACTAGCCAGTCACTAACTAGTGTCGGCCTCTCTTCGGAAACACGGGCGAGGATCTCCGACAGATGATCTTCGGCCTGCTCTCCTGCTGGTCCCTGGCCGCATCGTTCGATACCGACTGGGGAGCATCACGGGCGGGGGGCGCCGCCGGCATCCCTTCGTTGGGTGCTAGTGCCCAGGATTGTGCGTTGCAGCGAGGACACGCGTACGGGTCCCCCTGAACCCACTCTGGGGCGGCGGCGAGCGTCTCCGTGAATCCGCATTCGAGGCAACAGAGCTGTACGAACTTATCTGACATGCCGGGAAACCAGTCCTTTGGCTATGGCGACGGCTTTGCGGCCAGTTCTTTGTCGGCAAGAGATGAAGGAACATGAGAGAAGAATCGGAAAGCAAATATATCGGGTTACCGCAATCTGAGCGTGTTAAATGGCTATGAGGGTTACTGCCCCGTTATTCCTTTGAGTACGCTGTGACGGGCTCGATCGGGGACCAGGCGGGCGACGCCACCGGATTCGGTGAGCCCGAGAGGGTCCACCGGCGAGAGCTACCGAATCGTTGGGCACGCTGAGCTATTTCGCCGCCCCCTATTGTTGAGTCTGGCCTCGAATGAAAGGTGGAGGGGTGGCATCCCTGACGAGGGGCTAGCTTCGGCGGCACCTCCACGGCCTCCTCTACCACGCATGCTTCACCGCAGGATACTTGTAGAAGATGCTGACGGTCGCGAACTACTCGCACGTCGCGTGGAACTCACCGATCAAGGCGTCCTGTTAGAGGTGGATGACGACGGAGATGGTCCCCAGCGTTGCCTGATAAGCCTTCGTCGCCAACTGTAGGAGTCCCGCCTCCGCAGGAGGAGTCGAAGAGGCGCCATGGGGCGGAACGAGGTTGAGGAGTGGAGGGCGAGCGACCACTGCCCGGTGCTCGTGAAATGTCGCGGGGGAACCTGAGGACCGACCGAGTGCCAAGAGGAGCACGACGTGCTCATGGTGCTGCCGCCGCGTCAGTCTGTTTACCGACGGCCTCCCCGACCGAGGCAACGCCGGCTGACGACAGGCGTCTCACCGCCTGGCGCACAGGCAGACCCCCACGCTCAAGATCGGAGGCATCGGGTATGGAGGGGAAGGGTACGGTCGCACCACTACATGTGCGGGTGCCTTCGACGAATGCACCCCATACCGAGAGGAGGCTCGAATGCCCAAGTACTTCGTCCAAGCGAACTATGTAGGCGAAGGGGTGAAGGGACTGCTCAAAGAGGGAGGCACCGGTCGCCGTGCCGCCGTCGAGAAGCTGGCCGCATCGCTCGGCGGCAGCTTGGAAGCGTTCTACTACGCCTTCGGCGAAACTGACGCTTATGTGGTTGTCGACTTGCCCGACAACGCGAGCGCCACGGCGACTGCCCTGACAGTTGCTGCGAGTGGAACGGTCACAGCAAGACGACGGTGTTGATGACCCCGGAAGAAGTCGATGCGGCTACCAAGAAGTCGCCCAGCTACCGGCCACCTGGACAGTACTGGGTATTGTTTTCTGAACACCGAAGACTGCGCCGCCGCCAAGCCGGGTCGCTGGGCCGGGGCGGATCTGACTGCCGTGGATGATCGAGTCGCTGTGCGCGTGCATTCGCGGAGGGCGCGTGGCAGCCTAAAGACGGCCCGCGTTGCGTGCGGCCGATTCGCTCGGCCGCACCGACACTTCGAACTCTACTGCACGTCCCCGACCACACCGACACTCGGCATACCGACATCCAGGCCGTCTCCGGGCAGGAGAGCTGCAGCGTCGAGCGGACCGTGGCACAGCCCATCGGCTCCAGCTGCACCGAACGCATCCGGTACTTGGACGGGAAACTCAAGGCCTCCTAGCGGGCGAGCACGATGGGTTCATCGTGTTCATGGCCCGTGAGGCAATGGGGGATCTCCAATCGTCTGTTTCATTCCTCAAGTCCTCATCCGGCCTACGCGGGGCCGACCTTCTTGTCCGCCGTTAGACCTTGTAGTCGGTGGTGTCCGTGTGGCTCCCGTGTAAACCTGGCCCTGGAATGACCGCTCGCCACCCGGTTTAGTTTACGGTCAATATCGGTAGAGGCGGCAAGCAACGCTGCTGGTTCAAAGCCGCAAGCAGGAGAAGAAGACCATGGCAAGCGAACTCTTCATTGGTCTCCACGGGAGCGAAGACCCAACCAAGCGACTCTTCCCTTCCTCATGGCTGCTGGCGCAATCGATGCCGGCTACGAGACCGCCATCGTCCTAGTCGGTGACTCGGTGGTGCTTATGAACGACACCGTCGCCGAAAGCGTGCACGGCGTTGGTCTGCCCCCCCTCAAGGAGTTGATGGACAAGGTGGTCGCGGCCAAGGTCCCCATCTACATATGAGGCCTCTGTGCCCGCGGTCGCGGGATAACCGAGGATCATCTGGCCGGTAAGAACGCACGGTTTGCGATGCCGCAAGACGGCGCAAAGGTGATTGCCGAGTACGACAAGGTCGCTAGCTTCTAGATTCATCGGCGGTAGTCCAGGAGCGCCCGGAGGTTGCCACTTCTGGTGGAGGAGAGGGCGCCGTGAGGAGGCGACCTCCGCGTCTTCACCGGACCGCGCTGGTGAACGTCCCGCGTGACAAGCTGTAAGCGGAGTCTACGAGGCGTGCTGAACGCCGCACGAAGTGCTCATAGTGCTACTCATGCACCCGAGAAAGTGAGTCAGCGCGCAGCGAACGGTGCCTACTGGTCTTGCGTTCGGTGCCCTCGGGGTTTGCTTCAATCGTGTGGGCGGCGGCGCTTACCTTCAACCCTCCATGCTGCCAGGACTCCAAAGCAGGCGATACCTTGGGCGGCAAGGAGGAAAGCCTTCCGATAGCTTCTCTGCGCCGGCGGCGCCCAAGAAACCTGCCCGGCCGGGCGGGCCGTCATGGGGTCGCCGTGGCCGCTCTCTGGCCGACTGTGGTGGTGGGAGCCCTCGGGGTGGGCCAGTTGGTCCAAGTACAAACGGAGCTCTTCGTCTGGCGAGAAGGTCATGCAGTTCTCTCCTTGTCCCTCGTCGGAGCACCACCGTCACGCCCGCGTTACTCTCGTATAGCCTTCATGTGGATTGTGGGCGGGGACGGGCTTGGGTCACGGCGGCTTCGAGTTCAGTTCTGACACTGGTTCCACGTATCAAGGCTAGCTGCGAAGGACCTCCCTCACAAGGGGACACTAGCGGAGCAGGGTGGCAGTGTGGCCCGGCAGCCGCACCGACTTGGCCCCCGAGCCACTGTCGCTGGAGGCTCGCCCTGGTCCTCTTCGGTAGTGTGGTGACGCCCGCCTCGTTCGGCCGCTCAGGACCTCGCCCGGGGTGGGTGGCGTCACCCGCTCCCGGCAGCAACTTGGAAATGGAGTTTGTGCCTGTTCACGCGGCTGCCCCCCATGCAGTCCTCGTCCGTTCGACTGATCCATCCCATTTTGCAAATCCGATCAGGTAGCCCCCAAGTGAGAAGTCGAGGTAGCACTTGGCCGCGCCGTGGCTTTCGCTCCTCATAAACCCAACCAGGACGCTGTGATCGGCAGGCACGACGAGGTCAATCGGCTCGACGGCGACCAAGGAGTAGTCTTTCTGCTCGAAGTCGGAGATGTACAAAGGCGGAGAGAAGTAGGGGCCATGAGGAGTGTTGCCAAACTGGAGCAGGACCGTCCCCGGAGAGCCAGCAGAGATGCTGGCTGAAATACTTTCCAGGACCAGAGTCGCACCGGCGGGAACGGTATAGACCGTTGACCACGCAACGCTGATGTTCGCCCCGACCAGCGCCTTCTTGCGTATCTTAACGGACGACGCATCTTGCCAGTCAAGAGCCGCCTGTGCTCTCATTTCTCCTCCCGGTCAACCTTGGACACATGAGATAGGTTTTGTCGCTTTGGATTGGGAGCAAACGTAGGAGCCCTTGAGTTTCTTGGTAATAGCCAGCGGCATCCCATCCTTAGCAAGGTGGATGGGGCCGGAGACGTGGACATCGCCAGCATGCTATTGGGTGAGCACCCGTTATCGGAGGGAGCAGGCGGCGATGCGGGTCGGGAGGGACTCGGTGCAGACCTCAAGAGACGGCGATTCCCCCGCGCCCTTCATCGAGGGAGAGCTTTGGGTCGAAGTCGCGATCGCCCTGCTCTTCTCCCATTGTCGTAGCATTTGTGATGCCACTCAAATGGATCGTCTTGCACCCGACTAGCGCCGAATGAGAGAGACTTGAACGCGGGGAAAATCCGGTGAGATGAGCGATCTCGAGACATCGGTTCGACCGATTCGCGATGAGGAGCATGACATCGTGCTGGCGATAATAAACGACGCGGCAGAGCGTTATCGCGGTGTCATTCCCGACGATCGTTGGCACGACCCCTACTTCTCGGCCGCGTATCTCGCAAGCGAGATCGCCTCGGGTGTGCGGTTCCTCGGTTACGAGGCCGGTGGTGAACTGCTCGGCGTGATGGGCGTGCAGGACGTCGATGACGTGACGCTCATCCGACACGCGTATGTCTCCCCGCGGGCGCAGGGCGCCGGCATCGGCGGGAAACTGCTCCGATCGCTGCTCGCGATGACCGACATGCCGGTGCTCATCGGCACGTGGGCCGACGCGGACTGGGCAATCGCGTTCTACGAGAAGCACGGGTTCGCCTGCGTGAGCGCTGAAGAGAAGACGCGATTGCTGCGCCGGTACTGGAACATACCCGAGCGCCAGGTCGAACCTCGGTAGTGCTTGCCGAGCCGTGTCCTCAGTCGCCCAACACCTGACTTGCAGGGGTCATCTAGCTTGACGCGTTGGAAGCCGTCCAGTATGCCCTCAGACTTGAGAGAATCGGCCTTCTTCCGATCTTGGCCTTCTGCTCCGGCCGCCACTCTGACTACATACACACGATTCTGGGATAAGTGTTCATTCCGGGAAGGGAAGCATCGGCCGGCAATGACGGCCGTCAATTCGAACCCGGCGGAGGGCGACGGCGCTCCTCCAGCGCCTCCTCCTCGCCGCGTCGATGCGGTCTGACCAGGTTCGGAGATGCCGACGGCCGTCGTCTTTCCGCAACAGAAGGAGGAGCCGGGTTGGGAGATGAACTTCACTGGAGCTCGGTCCCAGATGCGGAGGAGAACGCCACTCTCTGCAACTGTCCCGGCTGCCCCAGCAAGCCCGACGACGGTACGCTCCTCTACTGTGGCCGGGGCCTGAGTCATCTGCGCGTGCGCACGGTTGGCTGCATCTGCACGAGCTGTCCCGTCTACCGTTCCTATGCGTTGCGGGACGGATACTTCTGCGCCGTTGACCCCCGGCGCTGGGACGGATTGCGCCAACGGTAAGAGTCACCGTCCCAAGTTGACGGAGGGGAGCGTGTCACTGCACGCCGCAGTCAATCGCAGCCGGCGAATCGGCTACATCATCAGCAGCTGGTGCCTGGGTTCCCGGCCGTCGGGTCATTTCATGGCCTATCTTGGGCGGCGGGCAAGCGTCAGGTTTCGCGCGAGCACGCCTACGGTAGCCTCGTCCTATGGTCCGCGCACTGGGCATAAATCACATCGCCCTCGAGGTTGGTAGCGTCGACGAGGCGCTTGCCTGGTACGGCCGCTTCCTCGAATTCGAGCTGCGCGGAAGGAGGGACGGCATGGCCTGGGTCGACCTCGGCGACCAGTTCATCGCTCTGGCCGAAGGTCGAACCCAGCCGGCAGACAGGGAGCGCCATTTTGGTCTC
Organism: uncultured Actinomycetota bacterium; assembly: GCA_963796315.1. GTDB lineage: Bacteria > Actinomycetota > Thermoleophilia > RBG-16-64-13 > RBG-16-64-13 > CAWCLH01. Next base: position 26,099 of record CAWCLH010000009.1, on the reverse strand, counting down.
GTGGTGGATGACAAGGAAGAGCTGCGCCGGCGGTTGCGCGCAGCCGGTCTGGACGTTTCGCCGCGGGGCGGCCTGATGTTCCGTGATCCCTGGGGCAATCAAGTGCAGGTCGTCGATTACCGAGAAGTCCAATTCACGAAGGCGCCCGAGGTGCTGCACGCCATGGTTTCGGGGGGGCTCGAGAAGAACGAATCAGCAAAGGCTGAGCTTCGGGCGAAGGGCATGCGCAGCCAGTAAGCGCTGCGTCTGTGCTCCTCGAAAGTGATCGACGAGCGCGCCTCCACCACGGCGGCCCTGGGGCAAGTCAGCTGCCGTTTCGAGCACCGGCACAGGGCCGTCGCTGATTCCACCCTTGGCCCGCGCCACCCTCGATCAACCCTAGAGCCCTGCAGGGGAACGTGTGTCCCCCACTAGTAGTTGGTGAGGACGTCACAGGCCTCCACCCCGAGGCGGCAGAGCTCGTCCGTGCATTGCGAGATCATGTCCTTCATGCCGCAGACCAGCGCCACCGGCTGCTCGAGCTCTCGTAGAGCTTCCTCGAGTGAACGGTCACATAGCCGGATCTGCCGGCCCACGAGGTCCCCTCCGGCCGGCTGAGGGTGAGTTCGATCTCGACGTTGGCTTCTCGCCACGCCTCGAACTCGTGGGAAAACGGGAAGTCCGAGGGTAAGCGAGCGCCGAAGATCGCCCTTACCCTGCCGAAGTCCGATCTCCGGTGCACGATCGATCTGATGACGCTTCTCATGGGAGCAATGGCGCTACCGACCGCTTCGATCAGCAGGTCTCTACCGGTGTAGCTGTCGATCGGGAAGCCCTTGCCGAGAGGGCCCTTCACGGACACGGTATCGCCCTTCTTCAAGCGGTAGATGCGTCCCGCCACTCCTTGTCCGTCTTTGACGAGGAACTCCAGGATCCCCTTGTCTTGAGGAGCAGAAGCGATGGCGAAGTAGGCTTCACCGACGTCGCTCATTCCTACCACGGCCACTTGCCCCGGTACGAAGTCCCACTCCTCCGGTGTGAGTAGCGTGAGAAGGCGCAGGTGTTCCGTTTCCTCCGCAACACGCTCGATCGTCATCACGGTCGATTTAGGGTCCACCTGATCTTCCTCATTACTGTTCGCGGTTCCCGGCTCAGTCATGCGGGGAGCCCGCGGATGTTGCCCGGGGTGTCGCCTCACAGTATTGTCTACCCGAAGAGCAGGGGATTTACGGCGTAGAAGCCCGAGCCTATCCAGTACGACTCCATGGAAACTGCGATGAGCGCGGACGTGTACTCGGGGGCTATTGGCGCCCATCCAATACTGTCCTCCACTGCCACGAGTCGGGCGAATATGGCAGTAGCCCGGCAGCTGAGGAGTCGGTGAACGAGTTGAAGGGTTGCGCGAAACCGGACGGCCGTGTCGTGCTTGTCGACGAGCGGAATGCGTGGAGGACGATGCGGCGACGCTGTGAGAAGCATCGGGCGCACGACTTGAGCACTCATGCCTCCTAGCTTCGCGATCGACTTCTCGCGCGAGGCATGCCGCATCTGTGGCTCGCCCAAGCCCGTGGTTTCGGACTGTCCGAAGTGCGGTGCCGAGTATCGAACCACCGACCCTCTTGTTTCGCGACGCCGGAGGATCGTCGAAGCGGCCCGGAAGACCATGGCATTGTCGCTTGGTCTGGGTGAAACGGTGCCTTGGGTCTCGCTCCTCGACCGTCTGCGGCTGTTCCCTCAGACCCTCCTCTCGGCGTTTGAAACGGCTCAGCTCTCTCCGAACGACTCGGACGCCACGTCGGCGATTTCCAAAGCCTGCTCAGAGTTGTCGTTGCTCACAGCCGACGTGGTTCACACTCCGCATCGCCGCCCCTTGCTCTCTTTCTGGACAGAGGTCGAACGACTCATCGACCTTCTCTGGCACCTGGACGAGGTGTACCTGCAGGCCTTCGACGCGCCGACCCCTTTGTGGGCGCAGCAGCTTCAGCAAGAAGGCCAGGGCGTCCTCGACCAGATGGTGCGGCACAGTGACGCCTGGATCATTGGGCCGCCGCGATCGGCGCCTCCGAGACGGAGACTTCCGGCCCTTCCGACATCGGTCTGGTCGCGGCCTTGACGCTCGCGCACCGCGACGTTGGCCGGCCCGACCTCCTTTCTTCGACGCTCTTGGCCAAGAACTTCTCCGAGCCAATCTGGCCTTGGGTGAGGTCCCTGAAGGTTTGGGTGTGAGCGTTGCCACGTCAGCCTTGTGGGCGGAGCACCTTCTGAACAGTGACAGGATGTGGGAGTGTGCCCGGGAGGTGAAGCAGCTCTACGTGAACCGTATCCCGGAGGCCAAGGCACTTCTGAACGCTAGCGACTGGCAGCGTATGTTCCATGAATGGTCGCGGGAGTTGCTTGAAGCAGGCATCCAATTGGAGCAAATCGCGCGCTTGCCTATTGATCCAGCGGAGGGGTATGTAGGAGTCTGGTCACCTTCGGGTCTGGCGTCATCGAAGGCGCCAGCATACCGATGCTTCGCTCGCTGCTTGCCGTGCAAACTCGTAAGCCGCTCAGCTCCTATCGCCGTGCCGACATCCGTAGCCTGCTGCAACAATTGCGCTCCTTCGGACTTGATGGGCTCACGGAGGGTATCTCCCTAAGCGTTCGTGATGGCGGTGCTCATCATGAGTATCGCGTTGAAGACGAGAGCGTCACGTTCACTTCAGGGAGAAAGGATGTCGAGTCTGCGGACCAGTCGGAGCTTCTGGACCTGACTCTTGCCTTGGTCGAGAGTTCGCTCGGCCTGCATCTCGGTACGGTTGCCGCCGTTGTTCTGCTCGCGGACGACTCGGTAGGCGTGCTGACGCACGCTCTCACCTCAGGGAAGTTCCCTTCAGGTCCTCGCTCGCGATGTACGGCCTGACGCTAGTGGGCTATCTCTCCGAAGGCAGCTTGCTGGTGGTGCGTGCCGCGGGCCAGCCACCCCAGGAGAAGCTTCAAGTGATTGTCTCCCTAGTCGGCCTGTTGCCGGCAGAAGCGGTAGGGGCGCGGTTTGAGTTCGAAATGGAGGAGACGGTTTCGGTGCTGGAGGGTCCACTCCGGCCGTGGCGGGAATGGTCCAGAGCCACGGACGACGAGGACAAGATCGCCTGGTTCATGACGGGTGTGCGAACGTGGCGGGAGGACGGGGAGCCGCGCTTCGGAGGCGACCGGATTCGGCACTGGGCAGCGACCGTCCTCCTGGACGCCGTGGACCTACCGCTGCCTGCTACGGCCAGACGGACGCGCCTCGTCTCCATGGTGGCAACCCGCGTGGGGGACCACGAACTCTGGAAAGCCGCGACGAAGCTCCTGAGCCTGCGGAGGGTGATGGTCATGCAAATCGAGCCCTCGTCAGGTGACAAGGACGTTCTGGGGACGCTCCGGTCGTGGGCGAAGGCCTAGTGGGACACAGTGGAGGGGCCGGGACTTTCGCTCGGCCGATCCTCGTAGGACTGCGCAGGCCCATGAGCGCCGGTCTCCGGGGAAGGAGTTCCGCCAGACGATCTCGCCTGTTATCTTGGGCGTCTGGTCATGCTGGTCAATCGACCGAGGAGCCGTGGTTCGGATACTCCCTGCAGTGACGAACAAGCAGCGTCGAAACGAAGGCCGCCGTCGCCGTGACCGCGTCTTGATAGGTCTCCGTGTTGACCGCCTTCAGGCCCGACCCCATCGCCCGCGATGAGCGCCAGCGGCCCCCCGTCTGATTACATCGACCGAATGACGGTGCGGAACCACCCCGTCCTTTCCCGCCTTGAACAAGATGCCATTGGTAGGACTACATTGGCGTTCGTTGGATGCGGACTCTCGTCGCAGATAGCGCTCGGCGCTGTTCGCCTGGGCTTCCGCACTTCCTTCTCTGGGATGGCGACATCGTCGACGATTCAAACCTGAATCGGCAGGCGTTCGTCTTCGGGGACATTGGTGCGAATAAGGCCGAAGCGACGGCTCGACATGTACGCTCCATCGATCCGGAAGCCGACTGCAATGCTTGTGGTCTCCACATAGATAGTGGCTCTGCCGGGGATGCCGCCGCAGCTGCAGACATCGTCGTCAACACTGCCGATTTCGGCTTGACGGCGTACCAGGTGGACTCACGCACGCGGGAACAGGACAAGCCTTGTCTGCATCCATTGATCTGGGATTCGGTGGATTCTGCATGGTTACGACCCCCACTTCAGTGGGACTTGAAGAGATGACAGAGGGAATGCAGGAAAGTCCGACGCTCTTCTTGCTGAATCTCCGGCGGAATGTACGTGGTCTGCGGTTGAGCAGGCGGCTCGAGGGCCTCAGTGAAGACATACTGGCTGCGGCAGAACTTGGGCTTCCCTTTCCGCGGAATACAGTGGCGACCTCCGTCACCGTCGCCATTGCCGTCTCGCTCCTATTGAGGCTGGCTCTCGGACGCCGGTGCCAGTCGCGCCGGCAATCTGCCATCTCGATGTCGAAGCACTGTTTGAGTCTCTCGACTCGCCGCCCTGATCCGTGTTCATCTGCATGTGGTGGATCCGCGTCGGAGGGCTACCGCCTCTACTGTCGAACTTGTCTAGCTAGTGCCTTTCCGGTCCTGCGACAGGAGTCGCAAGCCGCTCTGGCAATCGCCCGACACTGACCGTCAACGAGATCCTCTCGCTCAAGTGTGAGGAACAGGGAGGGGTCCCACTTTACTGTGCGCCGAGTTGTTGAAGAACAGCCGAACCGCCCTCCCGAAGGTCGGCAAGTAGGGCCGTCACACGAATCCGTAGCATCGGGTCTGCGCGTAACCGCGGCTGTCACCGCCGATCTGTTGACTTCGCTCTATCGATTCAGGCATTCAGTGTTTGTCGATGAACTTGGTTGGCTTCCCCCCACAGCTGACGGTCCTCTAACGGACGAGTTCGATGAAGTCGCCTGGAACTACGTGGCACTCACGGACTCGGGCGAGGTCGTCGGGAGCGTAAGGGTAGTGCCGGATGTGCTGGGGATTCTGCCGTTGGAGCGCTGTCGTCCTCTTGACGGGTTCCGAGAAGGAAAGAGGATTGTCGAACTGTGTCGCCTTGCCGTCCACCACAGCTTGAGGAGCGGCGCTGCGGCCGGATACTTGATGAAGGCCGGGTACGAGCGAGCCTTGATCGGGGGGGCAACGCATCTCGTTCTGGATACGTACGATGGCTCGGGCGCGTCGCTAGCGCTCTACGAGAAGATGGGTTTCGTTAGGATTTCGGGACGATGCACCGACGCCCAGTATCAGTGCACCCTGCCAGTCTCCTCCTATGGTCTCGACCTCGCCTGGGCCGCTGCCCAATGGCCGATCGACCGGCCGGGCCTCCACCGCTGCTTCACTCGCCCAGCCGGACCGTCTCCATGTCGTCAGCTATTCGGATGGTACGCCTCCGCGATTGGCCCGCGAGTAGGAGTCGGACGTTCCATTCGGAATAGCGGCGTCGCCCCTCGGGAATCGAGAAGCGCCGATATAGATGACATGACTCCCGGCGAGAATCTGGACGAACGCTGTGAACTCTGCGGCTTGGGCGCGCGAACGGCTCGGCGAGGCCGTCGACCCGGCTCAGCTACCCTCTACTTGGTGGCTGGGGGATCAGCGGCGGTAGGATCCGCCCTGGGACTCTTCGGTCGCTGGGGGGGCTCGTGTTCGTCGGTCTCGGCGCCGCCACCGTTCTGGCGATCGGGGCTTCCGCCTGGAAGCGCCGGCCCTCACGGGTGTGGCCATGGGCGTCCATCGCGTGTGCGCTTGCCCTCTTCGTGGCGTCGGGAGTGGCGCGGAGTAGCCTCGAAACGCTCAGTAACCTCACGGCCGATCGCTCGCTTCTCCCGGATTTCCTCTCCCTGCCTGGCTACCTCTTGCTGGCCGCTGGGCTGCTCGGCTTCTGGCGCCCCGGGAAGCGTCGGCCAAACGAGGCCGGAATCATCTTGGACGGACTCATCGCAGCCCTTGCCCTGGCCTCGCTCGCCTGGGTCTTCGTGCTCCGCGACCCTGATGTTGTTCAGGCCACGATGCTGGTCAAGCTGGTGTTCGCCGCCTACCCGTCCATGTCCGTCTTCCTGGTGGTCGTCACGCTCAGGATCGTCTTCGGTGCCGAGCGGGAGCGGGTGCCGGCATTCTGGTCCTTGGTCGCCGGCATGACACTGATGTTCGTCGGCGACGTTCTCTACATGTTTGCGACCTAGGGCGTATCGGTTTCCCCGAGCGGTTGCTCGGACTACCTTGTGCTTTCGCCTTCCTCGCGGCGGGGGCGACCGCGCTTCACCCATCTATGAGGAAGTTGACGGAACTCGGCTCGCGGGAGCGTTCAAGTACCTCCCTGGGCGGATCGCGTTGGTCGCAGTCGCGTTGATCATCCCGGCCTTCCTCACGCTCAAGGACATGGACCGCGTGGGACCCCCGCGGACCGGGTCGTGATGTTCGGGTTGATCCTCAGCCTGACCGGGGCGGGCGTCCTCCGCATCGTCCAGGCCCTGCGGATGGCCGCGGAGTCCGAGAGGCGGCTCGTCTTCCAGGCGACGCATGACGGCCTCACGGGCTGCCCAATCGGAGGTTGATGGAACAGCGCCTCTCCGGCCTGCTCGAGAGGACGCGGCGAGGACGCTGGCGTCGCGCTCCTCTTCCTGGGCGTCGATCGTTTCAAGCTGGTCAACGACACGCTCGGCCACCGATACGGGGACTTGTTGCTCGTCCAAGTCGCCGAACGTCTCCAATCGAACGTCAGGACCGCCGACCTCGTCACGCGTATCGGGGGCGACGAGCTCATGATCGTCCTCGATAGAGTCGCGAGCGTCCCCGAGGCGCTGCACCTGGCCAACCGGCTGCGGCTCTGTCTGAAGAGCCCCTTCCTGCTCAACGGGATTAAGTTCTACGTGACGGCGAGCGTGGGGCTCGCGTTCTGCCTCGCGGTGAGCCCCGAACCACCTCCGAAGCGCTCGTGCGCGACGCCGATACCGCATTGTACGAGGCGAAGGACGCGGCGTGACGCAGTGGCCGTCTTCGACGAGTCCATGCGCAGCCGCCTATCCGAACGCGTCGCTCTTGAGCACGATCTCTACAGCGCAGTCTCGTTGGGGCAACTGCATCTGGTCTACCAACCGATCGTCCGGTTGCCCGATGGGCCGTGCGTCGGGATGGAGGCCCTGGTGCGGTGGGCCCATCCTACCACGGCGTCCTCTGACCAGCCAAATTCGTCCCCCTGGCCGAAGAGACCGGATTGATCCTCGAGATCGGCAACTGGGTGCTCGCGGAAGCCATCGGTCAGTTCGCACCCTGGTCCCGGCAGTGGCCCGAGATGGAGGGCGTCTACGTCTCGGTCAACCTCTCTGCCGCGCAACTCCGCGACGACCGCATCGTGGATCACGTTGCCGATTGCTCGCGGTGCACGGAGTGAAAGGGTCGGCACTCTGCTGGAGTGGACCGAATCGGTGGCCATGCAGGACCCCGTTGCCGCCGCCGAGACCTTGGGTAGATTGAGGAGCTTGGGGTCGGCATCGCCATCGACGACTTCGGTGCCGAGTACTCCTCGCTCGCCTACCTCAAACGGTTTCCCGTGACCGTCCTCAAGATCGACAAGTCGTTCGTCGACAGCTTGGTGCACGAAAAAAGTGCTGACGCGCCCCTGATCGCTGCCGTCGTCGCGATGGCCCGCACGCTGGGCATCGCCGCGATTGCCGAAGGGGTCGAAACGTCTGAGCAGGCGACCCGCCTGCTGGACCTGGGCTGCGACGTGGTGCAGGGCTTCTTGTTCTCTCGCCCCGTCGGCGCCGGGCAACTTTGAGGTCGTTGGCTCGCTGAGGGCCGCCGCCTAAAGTTGGTGTCGGCCCGAACCTCCTGACCTCGAAGCGTGGCGGTTGTAGGACCTCCGCCTCCTTCGTCGAACTCCTGGAACAGGGGCGGTGGCTCGGCGTGAGTCACCCCTCGTACAAGGGGGTGGTTCAGGATGTCAGGCACGAAGATGGTCGGACCCTTCCTCGGGGGAGTGCTTATGCTCCTCGGAGTCGCGATCGTCTTCTCTCAGGTGAACCAGGACGTGAGGCCGGGCGCGGTCCTGGCCGCCATCCTTCTCGTCGGGCTCGGGGTCCTGCCCGGGTGGGTGTCTCTTTCCGGCGCTCGCCGGAACAAGGCTGGGAAGAGGCAGGTCGAGTACGGAAGAGGTGGTTGGCGCGAAGTTCCGGCTCTCCGGCGAAGGACGTAGTCTGTCCGAGCAACGCCCTCAGTCAAGGGGCGATTAAGACCTTAGGGGTCGGGACGGTCGTCGCCTTCTCTGCCGATCACCCATCCGGAGCTGGAGGGGCTTGGTCGGGCGGGGTGCTGGCCCAAGCGAGCAGGGCGTCGGGCCAGCACCCCGCGTGAAGCCCAGAGCGGAGCTGCAGGCCTCGAACTCGGACACGGCCTGCCCTTCTGCGGAGAGAAGGGCCAAGCGACTCGCGACGATGAAGCGAAGCTCGCCACCGACCCAGGGCGGACGACTTCCCCAATGCAGCGGTTCTCCACCGAGGAGCAGCACGGGTCCGTTCTCCAGCGAGGGGTCCGCGCACCGGCCACCTGGAAGCGATCCCCGAACTCGTCGAACAGAGGCGGAAGCGTCCTCTCCTCGAGGTATCGACGCCACCGCTTTGCGCAACGTTCGTCGGACGTGGCCGCCTCATGCACCTCCAGCACGAGACAGTTGGGCCTTCCCTCCATGACTGCTCCTCTCACCAGGCGGGGTCAGGCACGCGGCATCCAGTACTCCACGAACTCGCTCGCCGTCCCGTTCTCGGTGAGGGTGACGAGCCAGATGTTGTCGAAGGTCTCGGGTGTCCCGGGATCGTCGGATCCGTCGGGGTATGTCGTGACGCCCTTGATGACGTAGAGAGGCCCGTTCGTGGCGATGACGTCGTAGTCGAAGCTCCACGCCACGGCCGAGTCGCCCTGACCAGTCCACCACGTGACGATGGCATCGTGCCCCACGTAGGGCTCGCGGAACGGCGCCGTGAAGTACCGGGCGTGAGACTCGAAGAGCGCGACGATGTCCTCCGGCGAGTCGCTCCGCCATGCCTTCAGATAGGCTGCCAGCCAGAGGTCGATTGCTGTCGTATCGAGCATCGGATCACCTCGTTCCAGCTGTTCTTCCGGCCGAGGCAGGTCATCCCCCAACGAAACAATTGTACCCGCGTGAGATCCCCTCTGCCTGGGATCAGCTTCTGTTCGGAAGCAGAGTGAAGGACAAGTATTATTCAGAAGGCCGCTCGCAGAGCCTCGGGAATGATGGCGGCCCGGGGGCAGCGCCGTAGGGGCGGGACCGACTCACGAGGAGGAACGGTGCAAACGGAGATGGTGGTCAAAGCGGTCCATCAGGGCGGGATGCGGATGGTGGCCCGCTGCCCTTCTGGGGCATGGTGGAGCCGGGGACCGAGTCAACTCGTCCTTCGTGTTGCCCGGGGCGTGAAGGGTCGGTGATGATGCCCAGCTGCTCTGGCAGCCGTCCCCGGAACGCGTGGCCAGGGCCAACCTGACCCGGTTCACCGCGTTGGTGCACCAGCGCTACGGCCTCTCCCTCGATTCCTACGATGCCCTCTGGGCCTGGTCGGTCGAGGACATTCCCGCCTTTTGGGCGGCCGTCTGGGACTTCCTGGAGATCAGGGCTTCCGAGCCATACGAGCAAGTGGTGGACGACCTCGGACGGTTCCCCGGAGCGGAGTGGTTCCCGGGGGCTCGACTGAACGTGGCCGAGAACCTGCTGCGCTACCGCGATGACCGGGTGGCCTTCGTCTTCAAAGGGGAGACCGGCGATCCGGTCCGCATGCCTACGCCGAGCTCTTTCGCACGGTGACCCGTTTGGGCCGCTCCCTCCGCGCCGCCGGGGTGAGGCCGGGGGACCGGGTGGCGGGCTATCTGCCCAACCTGATCGAGACCGCTGTCGCCATGCTGGCCACCACCGCCGTGGCGCGGTTTGGAGCTCCTGCGCCACCGACCTCGGCCCGGCCGCCGCCGCCGACCGTCTGGGCCAGATCGAGCCGGTGGTGCTCTTCGCCGCGGACGGCTACCTCTACAAGGGGAGGGTCTTCGACACGCGTTCCCGACCGCTGAGTTGGTGGCGCACCTGCCGTCCGTCCGCCGCGTGGTGGTGGCCCACTACGCGGGCGACGATGCCGATCTTCCGCCATCCGCGACGCCGTGCGCTGGGAGGAGTTCCTGGCTCCCGACGACGGCACCGAGCTCGCCTTCGAGCAGCTCCCCTTCAGCCACCCGGGCGTGGTCATGTTCTCCTCGGGCACCACGGGAAAGCCCAAGTGCCTGGTGCAGTCGGGGGCCGGCGTCCTCCTGAACCAGCTCAAGGAGCTCACCCTGAACGCCGACCTTCGCCGGGAGGACGTCATTTTCTACGTCACCACCGCCAGCTGGATGATGTGGAACTGGTTGATGAGCGCACTCGGGACGGGGGCACTTTGCTCCTTACGACGGGAACCCACTGCCGGATCCGGACGCTCTCTGGCGCCTCATCGAGGAGGAAGGGGTGACCGTCTTCGGCGCCAGCGCGAGCTTCCTCACCATGCTGAAGAGTCAGGGGATGCGCCCGGGGCAGGACCAGACCTCCCAAGCTCAAAGAGATCTGCCAGACGGGGTCGGCGCTCTCCCCGGAAGGCTTCACCTACGTGTACCCAGCCATCGACGGGGATCTGCACTTCAACTCCCTCTCGGGCGGTACGGACATCAACGGGTGCTTTGCCGTCGGGAGCCCCACCCTGCCCATCTTCGCCGGCGAGCTGCAGGGCAGGGGGCTGGGCATGAAGGTGGAGTGCTGCGACGCCGAGGGCCGGCCGGTCCGCGACCAGGAAGGGGAGCTGGTCTGCGAGGCGCCCGCCCCCTCCATGCCCCTGTACTTCTGGGACGACCCCGAAAGCCGCCGCTATCACGACGCCTACTTCGACGTCTATCTCGGGGTCTGGCGAACGGGGACTACGTCATGATCGACTCCGCGACCGGCGGGATGCGGCTCCTCAGACGCTCTGACGCCGTCCTCGAGCCCTTGGGGGGCCGGATCGGCGCCGCCGGGATCTACAACCTGGTGGAGCAACTGCCGGAGGTGGCCGACTCCCTCGCCATCGGGCGGTTGGAAGGGAGATCAGCGGGTCATCCTCTTCGTGAAGCTCGCCGAAGGTGAAGAGCTCACCGGCGAGCTGAGGCGGAAGATCGCGCGCCTGCTGAGGGAGAAGGCCTCACCTCGCCATGTCCCGCGCTCATCCTCGCCGTCCCGGACATCCCCTACACCCTAGAACAGCAAGAAGGTAGAGACTGCGGTCACGAACCTCCTGCAAGGGCGGACCGTGCGCCAACCGGGACGCATTGGTGAACCCGGAGTCACTGGACTACTACAAGCGCTGGTGCCGGAGCTAACCCGGAGATAGATCCGCACGTCGGGGGCTGACGAGGCAGCACCCTCTCGGTGCCACAGCATGCAAGGAGGTGCAGGTTCCCCAATGGAGACGGACGGCCGAGGCTAGTGACCCATCCCCGCCATCATGCCTTGGATGGCAGTCTTTCGTGCGCGACGGCATCGTGCAGGTCGATTAGCGGATAGATCTCGGTCTCGGAGAAGGGGTTGACGGGCAATGCCGACACGATCTCATCCAGTTCCTAGAGGAAATCGACCTCGAGGATACCCCACCGCCCCGGATGCCGGAGAACCCCCATGCCTGCAGCTTCCCCCCGGCCGAGTAACGCTGCTCCCAAGCTTCCATCGCCTCCAACATGCCATCATAGGATCCGGTGGGGGAGTGAGAGTGCCTTTGCTGACAATCAGGAACTTCACGATGTCGCCTCCGTTCCTCCTGGCCTCCGACCAGTCGGCCAGTACACCTTTTGCTTGTGGCATTCCCAAATCTTCAGATTGTGTAGCATTGCGATCCGGATGATCTCGAGAGCCGTCACGCGTTAAGACGACGGCGACTCGGGCCCTCCAGGGGCGAAACGCTATGATGATGGCTGAAGAAATCCGTAGCGGAGAAGGAGCCCGCACGTCATGTGTCTGGCCGTCCCGGCTCGCATCGAACGGATCGAAGGACTGAACGCCGTAGTCGGGATGCCGGCGGGGTGCGTCGTGAGGTCTCCCTCCTGCTTTGCCCCGGGGCCGGCGTGGGTCAATACGCGCTGGTCCACGCAGACTTCGCGATCAGCGTAGTCGACGAGGAGGAGGCCGCCCTGGGTCTGGGCCTCTTCGCCCAGTACCGGGCCGCCCAGGAGGAGCCGCCCCATGGCGGCTAGCCCGCGGGTGGTCGTCCTCGGGGTCGGCAACCTGCTGCTCACCGACGAGGGGGTGGGCCCCGCCTTCGTCCAGCACTTTCGGGATCGCTGGAGCCTGCCCTCCACGGTGGACGCTGTCGACGGGGCGACCGCCGGGTTGGAGCTCATCAACCTCTTCGGCGCGGCCGACGCGCTCATCGTGATCGACTCCGTGCTGGGGGGCGGGGAACCGGGAGCCATCTACCGCTTTCACCCGGAACAGGTGCCGGCCGGCGTGCGTTACCTCACCTCGGTGCACCAGCTGGGCTTCATGGACGCCTGGACCATGGCCCGCCTGCTCGGCCCGGCGCCGGACGTGGTCATCATCGGCGTCGAGCCGCAGGACATGACCACGCCCCACGTCGGCCTGACGCCGACCATCGCTGCGCGGCTGCCCGTGATCGAGGAACTCGTGCTGGAGGAGCTCGCCCGCCGGGGCGTGCTTCTGGAGGAAGGCGGCTAGGCCGCCCGCCTCCAGTAGCTCCCGGTCACCATCGACTTGGTCTGCTTGAAGGGCTGCGTCGCCACCAGGTAGACGTGCACGATGGTGAAGGCGACGAACACCCACATCAGCAGGTAGTGGGTCTGGCGCACGGCCATCAGCCCCCCCAGAGCCCGCACCACGAAGCCGAGTTCCTGCGGCCAGTACAGGGCGAAGCCCACCAGGGCCATGAACGCCGAGAGGGCGAAGAGCAGGAAGTAGGAGATGATCTGCAAGCGGGTTGTACTCGCGGTAGGGGGGCTTGTGGGGCTGGCAGGAACAGGTAGTACTTCACGGTCCCCCACGTGCCCGCGCAGGTTCCGCGGGTGTGGGTCCGGCCAGGCTCCACTTCCCGCTGGCGAAGTAGCTGGTAGACGTGAAAGACCCCCAGAAAGAAGAAGACGTACATGTCCACGAAGTGGACCAGACGGGCGTTGTTCATGCTGCCGAAGATGTTGAGCGTGATGAAGTGGATCTGGAGCCCGGATAGCACCAGCAGGATCAGGTTGAGGAGGTGGACCCAGTGCCCGACGCGCGTCAATGAGATCGTGAGCCAAGACTCGCTGCATCTTCGCCATGATCCGTCTACCTCACCTGGAATTCGAGGATCCGGTTGCTCTGCGGTTCAATCACGTGAACCGAGCAGGCCATTCAGGGGTCGAAGCTGTGTAAGGTGCGCAGGACCTCCAGGGGCCGCTCCACATCCACCACGGGGGTGCCTATCAGGGCTTCTTCCACCGGGCCGCGGACACGCTTGTCGCCCGCGCGGGGAGCGAAGTTCCAGCCGGAGGGCGTGATGATCTGGTAGTGCTTGACCCGCCCTCCGTCCAGGGTCACCCAATGGGCCAGCGAGCCGCGCGGCGCGTCCCAGCCGCTGAAGCCCTCGGCCGGAGGGCGCTTCCCCCACCGGCCGGAAGAACTCCCTGTCTCCCTCCGCCAGGCGCTTGCGGAGCTGATCCACGAAGACGAAGGTCTGGTCCGCGACCAGCTTGACCTTGAGCACGCGCGCGGCGATCCGTCCCAGGTTGGAGAGGAGCACGATGGGGTTGCCCGCCTGGCCGACGGCGGCCAGAGTGTCGTTGATCAGCTTCTTGGCCGGGTGGTCGGCCGGGCCTCCCAGATAGGCCACCAGCATCTCGGCCAGAGGCCCGACCTCCACCGGGACGCCCTTGAAGTGAGCGCTCTTCTCCCAGGCGTAGCGTCCGTTGCGGTCGATCTCGGGAATGCCTTCCACGCCGGTGAAGTCCGGGCCGGTGATGCCTTCCCAGGGGTGCAGCCCACCCTTGTACTGCGTGTTCCAGGAGCTGGTCACCCATTCGCGCACGTCGGCCTGCTGGTCCACGGGCTGCACGGCCAGGTTGCCGGCGAAGGCCCCCATCACTGCTCCTCGAGGGAAGAAGCGCTTGTAGGGGTCGCCCTTCTCCAGGTCTTGGTCCAAGACGCCCCAGGTGAAGTAGTTGCCGTATCCCTTGCCGATCCCGGCCTGGTCCAGGTAGAAGGGGGCGATGGCCAGCAGGTCGGGCACGAGCTTCTGGTCGATGAAATCGGCCACTTCCCGGCACTTGAACTCGTACTCGTTGATCTGCTCCTCGTGAGGCACGCTGGAGTAGCCTCCCGGGGGGGTGGACATGTGGTAGGGGAACTTGGCGCCGAATACCGCCGAGGCCTCCGAGGCGATGGCCTGGATCTTGATGGCCTCCAGGTAGTGGGCGGCCAGCTGCAGGTTGAGCTCGGGCGGCAGCTTGTAGGCGGGGTGGCCGAAGTAGTTGTTGTCCAGAAAGCCCAGCTGCCCCGAGTCGACGAAGGCTTTCAGGCGGGTCTGCACCTGGGAGAGCTCGGCCGAGGTGGTCTTGGCCGAAAGGGCGCTCACCAGGTCCACGTAGTCCAGTCCGTCCAGGACGTAGAACCAGAGGATGTGGTCGTGCAGCAGCTGGGCGGACTCCAGCAGGTTGCGCATGATGCGGGCGTTGGGAGGAGGGTTGATGCCGGCCGCGTCTTCCAGGGCCATGGCCGAGTTGTGGCCGTGGGGGGTGGGGCAGACGCCGCACACCCGGTGCGTGTAGTGCCAGGCGTCCATCCAGGGTCGGTTCTCGACGATCATCTCCAGTCCGCGGAAGAGGGTGCTGGTGGTCCAGGCGTTGGCCACCTTGCCGTTTTCTACCTCCACCTCGACCCGCAGGTGTCCTTCGATGCGAGTGACCGGATCGATGACGACCTTGGTCATTCCTCCTCCCTCTCCTCGATCACGGCCTCCTCGCTCTCACTGCCCAGCCGTCCCTTGGCGGCGCTCACGGCGAAGTGAGTGACTATGGCGGCGCCGGTGACCGCGGCCAAGCCGATGCCGACCGTGTCGGCGCTCACGCGGATGCCCTCGATGCCGGGCACGAACACGCCGGGCATGGGCTGATAGAAGTCGATGAACTCATCCCAGTAGCCCTTCTCGGCGCAGCCGATGCACTGACCCGCCTCGACGCACCAGCTGGTGCGGTTGTTCCACAGCACGCGAGGACAGTCGGCGAAGGTATGCGGCCCGCGGCAGCCCATCTTGTAGAGGCACCAGCGCTTGTCTTCCTCCTCGCTCCCCAGCATGGTGACGAATCGGCCCTCGTCGAAGTGCGACCGCCGCTCGCAGTCGTCGTGCACCTTCTTGCCGAAGTGCATGAGAGGTCGCCGCCACTGGTCGACCGCGGGCAGCTTGCCGTAGGTCAGGAAGTGGGTGATGGTCGTCACGACGTGCACCGGGTTGACCGGGCACGTGGGCAACTGGATCAGCTTGCCCGTGTCGATGCCCTCCTTCTGCATGAACTCCTGCATACCCACCGCGCCCGTGGGATTGGGATTGGCTGCCTGCACGTTGCCGAAAGAGGCGCAGTTCCCCACGGCGATGACCAGGGCGGCGTTGGTGGCCGCCTCCCGGGCGATCTCGACGGATGTGCGCCCGGCGATGGTCATGGCGCTCGGGATCTTCAGACACGGCGATCCCTCGACCACCAGCACATACTTGCCTTTCTGGCCCACCACCGAATCCCGGTAGTTCTGCTCGGCCTGGTGCCCCGCTCCCGCCATCAGGGCCTCGGAGTATTCCAGGCTGATCATGTCCAGGACGATGTTGGTGAAGTCGGGGTAGCGGCTCTTGCTCATGGATTCGGTACACCCCAGGCACTCCTGGAAGTCCACCCAGACCACGGGCGGACGGGCGGCCGCCGCCTCCAGAGCGCGGGCGATGCGGGGCACGGCCGCCGGCCCCACGCCCATGGCCAGAGCCAGCGCGCCGCACGCCTTCAGGAAGTCCCGGCGGGTGATGCCGTACGCAGACAGGCCGGTGATCAGGTCCCCCATGGCGTCCTCCCGGGTTCGAACGAGACCCAACGACGAAAACAGCCACCCACAGCCTATGGCAAAAGAGAGGGTTTCCTCAAGTCTCTTCGGCGGCGACCCGTCTTGAGGCGACCTCCGCCCGCAGCCAGTCGAGCCAGGCGTCCATCCCCGCGCCCGTCTTGGAGGACAGCGGGATGACGGTCTGGCTGGGGTTGGCCCGGCGGAGGTTGGCCTCGATGGACGCGAGCTCGATGTCGAGGTGGGGCAGGAGGTCGATCTTGGTCACCAAGGCGAGGCCGGCCTCGTGGAACATGAGGGGGTACTTCAGGGGCTTGTCCTCGCCCTCGGTCACCGAGAGGAGCACCACTTTGCTGTCTTCGCCGATGTCGAACTCCGCCGGGCAGACCAGGTTGCCTACGTTCTCGACCACCAGCAGGTCCAGGCGGTGCAGGTCGAGCTGCCCCACTGCCGAGGCCACCAGGGGAGCGGCCAGATGGCAGTCGCCGCCGAAGGGGCCGGTGTTGATCTGGACCACCTGCACCGGGAAGGGTCTCAGCCGGTCGGCGTCGGCGCTGGTCTCGATGTCGCCTTCGATCACGGCCGCGCGGAGCTCGCCGCCCAGGCGGGACAGCGTGGCTTCCAGAAGGGCGGTCTTGCCCGCGCCGGGCGAGCTCATGAGGTTGACGGCGAAGACTCCGTGCTCGCGGAGGAGCCACCGGATCCCGTCGGCGTGACGCTCGTTCTCGGCGAGCAGGTGGTGGTGCACCTCGACGGCGGTCCGGTTGACGCGATGCGGATGGCCGTGGCTTTGGCTCACTCCTCGTCCTCCTCGATCTCGATGGTACGCAGGATGAGCTCCTTGCCGGCCAGTAGCTGCTCGGGTGCATCACACGCGGGGCAGACGAAGAGCACCTCCAGCGCCGTCCGCTCGGTGCCGCAGACCGGGCAGCGTACCCGGACCGGTACCTCCTCGATCACCAGCTCCGCTCCCTCCGCGCGGGTTTGCAGGCCGGCCGCCTGGAAACAGAACCGCAGCGCGTCGGGCACCACCGCCTGCAGCGCCCCCACGCTCACGGTGACCCGGACGGCTCGAGCCGACGGGCCGAAGTCCTCGAGCAGGCGCTCCACCTCTCGTACCATGCTGACGGCGATGCCCATCTCGTGCACGCAGGCCTCAGCAGATCCGGGGCAGTTGCTCGCCCAGGGGCATGTCCAGGATCCGCCGCCCGCCCAGACCCGTCTCCACCGTGACCAGCCCGGCCTGTCCTGCCTCTACTCGGCCGATGACCGCCGCCTCCCGGCCCAGCTCATGGGCCCGCATCGTGTGGAGCGCCCGCTCCACGTCCTCGGCGGCCACCACCGCTACCAGCTTACCCTCGTTGGCCACGTGCAGCGGGTCGATGCCCAGGAGCTCGGCGAGACTGCGGGCCGCGGCGGACACGGGCAGGGCGGCCTCCTGCAGGTTGACGCCCCAATCCCTGGTGGCGACCAGCTCGTTGAGGACGGCGGCGAGCCCGCCCCGGGTGGCGTCGCGCAGGAACCGCACCCCCACGCCGGCAGTGAAGAGGGCGTCGATCAGCCCGTTGAGCGGGGCGCAGTCGCTCTCCAATGACGACGCGAAGTCGAATCCCTCCCGAGCGGCCAGGACGGCGAACCCGTGGTCTCCCAGGCAGCCGTTCACCAGCACGGCGTCTCCCGGGCGGGGGAGTCCCCAGCCCGGTGGAAGGTCGGCCCGGATCTCCCCAATCCCGGACGTGGTGACGAACAGCCGGTCGGCGGCGCCCCGGCCCACTACCTTGGTGTCACCCGTGACCACGGTCACGCCTGCCTCTGCCGCCGTCCGAGCCATGGACTCCACCACCCGGCGAAGATCTTCGAGGGGGAGGCCCTCCTCCAGGACGAACGCGCAGGAGAGGAAGCGCGGGCGGGCGCCGGTGACGGCCAGGTCGTTCACCGTGCCGGCCACCGCCAGACGGCCGATGTCACCTCCGGGAAAGAACGGCGGCGAGACCACGAAGCTGTCGGTGGTGAAGGCCAGCGGACCGGGGGGGAGGTCCAGTAAGGCGGCGTCGTCGAGCGCGTCCAGGACCGGGTTGCCCAGGGCGGGCAGGAAGACCTCGCGGACGAGCTTCCCGGAGAGGGAGCCCCCGCCGCCATGGGCGAGCAGGACGAGGTCGCCGCCGGGTCGGGTCACCAGGACTTCGGCGGCGCGGCCGGTCGGGGTGCCGGGATCGACGATGCCGCGGCTGGGTCGCGCGCCGCCGACGGTCGCCCGACTGGCCCCCGCCTCTCGTAGCGGTAGTAGGCGGCGCAGGTGCCCTCGGAGGAGACCATGCAGGCGCCCTGGGGCTCAGCGGGCGTGCAGGCGCGCCCGAAGAGGGGGCAGTCGGTGGGGAGGCCCACGCCGCGCAGCACGTCGGGGCAGCGGCAGGCCGGGTTCTCGCGGCTCTCGGGCAGGTCCAGGGGAGCGAGGCGGCCGGCGTCGTGGGAGGCGAGGTCGTCGCGTATGACGAGCCCGCTGCCGGGAATGATGCCGAGGCCCCGCCACGCGCCGTCCGCGGGGGCGAATGCCTGCTCCAGCAGCCCGGCTGGCAGCGGGGTTGCCCTGCGGGGTCACCACCCGGCTGTAGGCGTTCTCCACCTCGGCCCGCCCGTCGGCGCTCTGGCGAAGGAGGAGCAGGATCACCCGCAGGAGGTCCACCGGCTCGAAGCCGGCCACCACGCAGGAGACGCCGTACTCCTCGGCCAGAGGGCGGTAGGCGTCGGAGCCGATGATCGCGGTCACGTGTCCCGGGCAGAGGAAGCCGCGGACGCGGACGTCCGTCGCTACGGACGAGAGGGCCCGCATCGCCGGCGGCATCACTTTGTGGTCGCAGAGGACCGAGAAGTTGGCGACGCCGCCGGCTGCCGCCTCGAGCAAGGGCGCCGCCACCGTGGGGGCGGTGGTCTCGAAGCCCACGCCCAGGAAGACGACTCGCCGCTCGGGTTCGCGAGCGGGCGATGGCCAGGGCATCCAGCGTCGAGTACACCACGCGTACGTCCGCGCCGCCGGCCCGGGCCCGCTCCAGGCTCTGGGTGGAGCCGGGGACCCTCAGGAGGTCGCCGAAGCTGGTGATGGTCACCTCGGGGAGGGCGGCCAAGGCCAGGGCGCGGTCCAGCGCGCGCACCGGGGTCGCGCAGGAGCAGGAGCGGCCGAGGCGGACGCCGGCCGCACCCCTTCCGGGAGCAGCGAACGGATGCCGAAGCGGGAGAGGGCCATGGTGTGGCTCCCGCACACCTCCATGAAGGTCACCGGTCCGGCGAGACGCACCTCATGGATCTCCCGGAGGAGGGCCCTCGCCATCTCGGGGTCCCGATACTCGTCCACGTAGCGCATGACGGTAGTATCTCCCATCCGCTGCGCCGGCCTCACGCCGACCGGGCGGCGGCGATCTCCGCTTGGCCCAGGCAGAGGCCGCCGTCGTTCGTGGGCACCGCCCGGTGCACGAGGACGCGAAGGCCGGCGGCCTCCAGGCGGTCGGCCACCAGTCCCAGGAAGAGCAGGTTCCTGGAACACGCCCCCGCCGAGGGCCACCGCTTCCACATCGGCTCGCTCAGCCAGCCGAGCGGCCAAGTCGCTGACTCCCGCCGCCAGAGAGTGGTGGAAGCGGGCGGCGATGTGGTCGGGCTGGAGACCGCCGCCGAGGTCGGCCAGAAGGGCGGCCGCAAAGGGGGCCAGAGGAAGCACGTCCGGCCGCGGTTGCACAGCCTCCCGGCCCTCCGATGCGGCTGGGCCGGGCGATGGCCATTGGAAGTGCCATGGAGGAGGCTCCACAGGGCCGGGCAGTCCGCCTCGTCCGGAGAAGGCCCGCCGGGCCGCCGCCTCCAGCAGAATGGCGGCCTGTCCCTCGTAGGTGATCTCGTGCCGAAATCCAAGCAGAGCCGACACGGCGTCGAAGAGCCGTCCCGCGGACGAGGACCGCGGAGCGTTCACCCCCCGGCGTCCGGCCTGGATCACCGCCCGCCACGGGCGGTGCAGGAGCTCGGGTCCTCCAGGCAACCCACCGAGCCAGCGGGCGAGTGTCTCATCGTCTTCCCCGCCTTCCTCCCGCAGCAGATCGAGGAGGGCCAGGCCGAGCCGCCACGGTTGCCGTATGGCCATCTCGGCCCCGAAGAGGGGGAGCACTCCTAGGTGGGCCTCGCGGCGGAAGGCCTTGGCGCTGCCGGAGAAAAAATCTCCGCCCCAGATGGTGCCATCCGGCCCCCCGCCGGTACCATCGAAGGCCAGTCCGACCACCGCCTTTTCGTAGCCGGTGTCGGCGAGGACGGACCCCACGTGGGCTTCGTGGTGCTGCACCCCGATCAACGGCAGGCCGTGCTGAGCCGCGTACTCGCGGGCGAAGCGGGTGGGGAGATAGTCAGGATGCAGGTCGTGGGCCACCACCTCCGGTGCAAGGCCGAACAGCCCGCGGAGATGGGCCACCCCCTCGTGGAGGGACCGCAGCGTCTCCAGGTTCTCCAGATCGCCGATGTGGTGGCTGAGGAACGCCTGCTTCCCCCGGGTCAGGCAGAAGGTGTTCTTGAGCTGCCCGCCCACCGGCCAGGATGGGGCGGAGCGAGCCTCCGAAGACCACCGGCAGCGGAGCCCAGCCCCGCGCCCGGCGAAGGAGGTACGGCTCCCCGCGGAAGAGGCGAGTCACCGTGTCGTCGGTGCGGATGTGGATGGGGCGATCGTGGGAAAGGAAGGCGTCGGCGAGGGGGGCCAGGCGCACCATCGCCTCCCGGTCTGGGTCGGCGATGGGTTCGTCGCTTCGGTTGCCCGACGTCATGACCAGCGGACGGCCGACGTCGTGCAGCAGCAGATGGTGGAGCGGGGTGTAGGGGAGGAAGAAGCCGTAGGTGTCGACGTCCGGAGCCACGGCGCAGGCGAGGATCTCCGGTCCGCGTCGCTCCAGGAGGACGACGGGGCGGCGGGGACCGGTCAAGGGTCCTTCCTCGGCGGGTCCCACGTGGCAGAACCGACGGATCTCCTCCAGCGACGCGGCCATCACTGCGAACGGTTTCTCGTCCCGGGCCTTCCTCCGACGAAGCTCGGCCACCGCCCTCTCGTCGAGCGCGTCACAGGCCAGGTGGTAGCCCCCCAATCCCTTGACGGCCAGGATGCCGCCGGCCCGCAACACTTCTGCTGCTCGACGGAGGGCCTCCTCGTCGAGAGCGGTCTCGTCGACGCCGCCCTCGCCCCATCGGCTCGCCGAGTCCTCTGCCGGCCGGAAGCTCAACCGCGGGCCGCAGATGGGGCAGGCGTTGGGCTGGGCGTGGAAGCGGCGGTCCCGCGGATCCTCGTACTCTCGCAGGCATTCCGGACACATGGCGAACCTCGCCATGGTGGTGGTGACTACGGTGGTCAGGGACTGCCCTGGTGATGGTGGTGCAGGGCCGCAGGATTCGTGCAGTTGGTGAAGGGGTAGCGGTAGCGCCGGTCGTGCGGGTTCCGAGCATCTCCCGCAGGCAGTCTGGGCAGGTCGCCGCGTCGGCGGTGACGAGGGCCTGGACCCGTGAACTCCGGGCGCTTGCCGCGATGACGAAGCCTTCGCGGCCTCCCGCAGGGATGCTCTCCCCAGCGGAGTTCCTCGATCAGGGCGAGCGGCGGGGCGTCCGACGCTAGGCGAGAGAGGAAGGCGGCCAGCCCCTCCGGCGGCCCCTCCACCTCGATCCGCACCCCTTCCGCTGTGTTGGACACCGTCCCCGCCAGGAGCAGGCCATTCGCCAAGCCGTGCACCGAAGGGCCGGAAACCGACGCCCTGCACCGCCCCGGAGACGAAGACCCGGAGGGCCACGGCGGGAGAGGAAGGCGTGGATCCCACGGTGGAGAATCTAGCATGCCCTCCAACGTAAGACGGGGCCGCCCTGCGGCAGCCCCGTCCGTCGTGGTACGCGGTTCTGTGGTGAGTGTAGGCTACTAGATCCCGAGCGCGGTTTCCGCCGCATCGAGCAGGGCATTGGTGTAGCCCCAGGGTTGTGGACGCCGAAGCTCTTGTCTTCGTGAGCAAGGTAGAGCCAGTTGTAGAGAGCGGCAGCCTGGGCCTTAGGTGCCTGCGTCACACCGGGGTGGCCATCGATCGGGGAAACGCCCGAGGCCGTGGTGATGACGAGCAGCGGCTTCTGAGTCCCATCCGCCTGCGTCGCGGTGATGGCAGCCAGTGCGGTCGCAATGGCATCTAGCCGCTCTTTGACCTCGGTCTGCTCGTTGCCGACGTTGAAGTCGTCAGTGGTCTGACCGTCCTCGCAGACCGAAACCTTCGGGTCGAAGGTATGGCTGGCGGGGTCGGCCACGTGGCAGGACACGCAGGTGTCATTGAGATCATTGGACGTGTAGTGGGCCATGGGCGACCCCGTAAGGGACGCGCCGGTGGCGCTGGCGCCGGCAAGACCGAGCAGCATGTCGGCTTGTGGACCGTGGTGGGGACCCCAGTGGGTCGAGATGCCCGTGACGATGCCTGCCGCATTCGCTGCGGGGAAGGCACGACGAGCCTGGTGGCAGTTGGCGCAGAGGTTGCCGGCGCCGCCGTCAAACGTCTGGCCGGGGGTGGCGAACAGCTTCACCGGGGCGACAGTCTTGAGGGCCCAGTCGGCGCCGGTGCCGGTCTCATGAATCTTGTGGCAGGTACGGCAGTCTTGGCGAGACGGGCTCATGTCGGCGACATTGGCCGTGCTCGTGGTATCGGGGCTGAGGCCGGCCTTGACCATCGTGCTGAAGGCTCCGCCGGAGTGGCAGAACTGGCAGCCCGGGTTGGAACCGTCCTCGATGAAGACCGTACCCGTGCCGTGCTTAGACGTGGACCACTGTTCCTGTTTGCTGCTCACCAGATCAGTGGCGTTGTGGCAGTCTTTGCACCCGCTGAGGGTGTTGGTGCCGCCGCCGGCCTCGAGCGCCGACACGCGGGTGTCAAGCGGCTTGACCAAGTTGTTGTAGAAGCGGTTCAGGAACGTGGTCATCTGGCCGCGGGTGTTCGGGTTGTTCGGCCTGAAGGTGCCGTCGGCGTACCCGATGGTGATCCCGTTGTCGACCGCCCAGACGATGGACGTTTCATGCGTCGTGCCGGCGATATCGGTGAAGCCGGTGACGGCGGCATAGGCGGTCGTGCCACCAAGCACAAGCATCACGGTGACTAGGATGAACAGTAGCTTCTTGGAATTCCTCACGTACGTTTTCTCCCTCAATTGAAATTCGAGGACCGTTGGGGGTCTCAAGGCAAGGGCATCACCAGCCAATCTTTTCCGTAGACCATGGCCAGTGCCGCGAATTCGGGCACCCGTTGAACCGTACATTTTTCGCGCTGTCGAGTCAAACGGCGATTTCAGGATAATCGCCGGTACCAGTCTCGGCAGAAACAGGGCTGCCCGTTGGCAGCCCTGTTTCCTGTTACTGCGTCATCCGCTGCGGGGTCAGCCCGCGGCCGGTCTAGGTGGGAGGAAGGATCGCTTCCGCTGCCGTTAGGAGCTGGCGGATGTAGCCCGGGTTGTGGGCGCCCTTGCTACCGTCGCTGACCACGTAGAAGTAGTTCCAGAGGGCGACGGCCTGTGCGGTGGGAACAGCTCGCAGGGTCGTTTTCGCCGCCCGCCTGTTGATAGTCGACCCATCCGTCGCGTCCTTGGCCGGAGCCGGCTCCAGCAGGCCCAGCTTATCCAGTTGCGCGCCGATGCGAGACCATTGACGACCGAGGTCTGGAAGCCTCCATGTCGAAGCTGGTGACGGTGCTGTGGCACGAGCCGCACGCGGCGGTGGAAGGCCGGAACGTGTGGTCCGCGTTCACCATGTGGCAACCCACGCAGGTGTCCGTGACGCTGTTGTAGTGCGACATGCTCGTACCCTGCAGGACGGTGCCATTCGCTGCCGCGCCGGCGGTGCCTACGAGCGCGTTGGCTTGCGGGCTGCCGGGCGGACCAGCGAGCAGAAACGGTGGTTTCGTCAAGACGCCGGGGCGGGGATGGTGCGACGAGCCTGATGGCAGTTCGCGCACAGGTTGCCGGCGCCGTCGTCATAGACGGGGTCGGTGTCGCGTAGAGTGTCACCTCGGCCACGCTCTCCAGCGCGAAGTCGGCGGCGGTGCCGGTCTTGTGGATCTGGTGGCAGGCCCGGCAGTCGATAGGCGTCTTGTCGGTCATCATCGCGGCGGTGACCGCATTGGGAGCGACGCCGGCCGCGATCCTGTTGCTGAACGTGCTTCCGGAGTGGCAGCCCGCGCAAGACGTGTTGTCGCCTTCAAGCCAGTAGACTTCACCGGCATGTCCCAAACCGGGCAGGCCCTCGTCCGTGAGACTGGCTGCGCCGGTGAATACGGAATGCTCCCACTGGGCTTTCTTGGCGGTGATCAGCGTCGAGTCATTGTGGCATTGCACGCACCCGCTAACGCTGCCGCCGCCGGGGGTCCCGCCACCCTCGAGCGCCGTCACGCGGGCGTCGAGGGGCTTGACCAGGTTGTTGTAGAAGCGGTTCAAGGGTGGCCATCTGCCCGCGGGTGTTCGGGTTGTTCGGCCTGAAGGTGCCGTCGGCGTACCCGATGGTGATCCCGTTATCCACCGCCCAGATGATGGATTGTTCGTGTGTTGTGCCGGCGATGTCGGTGAAGCCGGTGACGGCGGCATAGGCGGTGGTACCACCAAGAACGAGCATCACAGTGACGAGGATGAATAGAAGCTTCCTGGAATTCTTCACTTACTTCTCCCTCCATTGAAGTGCAGAGACCAACGTTAGATCCCCAGCTAAGGCGTCACCCCCTTACCTCCTCGAAGCGCCGTCGGCGCAGGTGGCAGTGCAGAATTACCCTAATCCAGGTGGCACACCCGAGTCAACGTTCACAAGCAGCCGTTTGCGGTTTTTTTGCAAGGGCGTTGTCGGCCAATTGCCTTCCTGGGTCAGTCGACAGGCAGATGGGTAGGATCCGCGCCACAGCGGAGGACCGGGAGTAGGAAGGGATGAACTTCATCGGCATCGATTGGGAGGCCATGCTCCTCCCTCATACCGCACTTCTGGAGATCGCGATCCGCGGCACGGTCATGTATCTCGTGCTCTTTATGCTGCTGCGCGTCATCTTGAAGCGGGAATCGGGAGCGACCAGCATCTCCGACCTCCTGGTGATCGTCCTGATTGCGGACGCGGCTCAAAATGGATGGCCGGGCAATACCGATCGGTCACCGACGGCGTCCTCCTGGTCCTGGTGATCATCTTGTGGGCGGCGGCGATCGACTGGCTGTCCTTCCGCCTTCCCTGGCTGCGGCGGGTGCTCATGCCGCGTCCGCTTCTCCTGGTACAGGACGGCGAAATCAACCGTCGCAACATGCGCAGGGAGTTGATCACCATCGGGGAACTCCTGAGCGAAGCCAGACTCCAAGGCATCGAGGGTCTGAAGCAGGTGAAGAAAGCATACATTGAGCCGGACGGGCGGATCAGTATCGTCACAGGTGACCAGCACCCTGCGGACTGAGAGTCTGGCCAGGGAGATGCGAGCTGTACGATGCGGCCTGCCGTGCGGGCGGACGGACCGGCGGTGCCGACCACTCCTGACTACTTCTCCAGGTCGGGTGGCTCCTTATCGGCGTCTTTCAGGTGGGCCGCCAGGTGTCGGTACACGCCGGCGCGATCTGAGTCGGGGATCGTGGTCCCGCCGCGGCCGCCGTTGAGCACACCGATCCCCGAGGAAGCGGCCCTCACGTTCGCGGCGCCGATCCGACCCCGCTTGCTCACCTCGTGATGCGGAAAACGGTATGCGGTCTTGTTGGTCGGTTTTGCGTCCGGGTCCTGCCACGCGAAGGCCTTATTGCGGTAGTAGGACTCCTTCTCGTCGTCCCGCAGGGCGGCCTCGGCTTTGGAGCCGTCCCACGACTCGTCAGTGGTGGAGGAGTGCTGCACTCGGATTGCTCGCATGGTCGTCTCGTCTCCTGCTGCGTGGTGCCCCCGGCCGGCACATCGACTGCCAACGGGTGAGGAGCGGACTCCTCACAAGAGTGGTACCCAAGGGCGGACCCCGGCCACGCGGAGCAGTAGGTTCTGTCATGGGTAAGGTCCGGGTTGGGGAA
>CAWCLH010000008.1:0-23790 GCA_963796315.1 uncultured Actinomycetota bacterium | reverse complement strand
CGAAGCTCCTGGAAACAGGGGCTTTTCTTTCTTACTACGCGCAAAGTTCGGGGAATCCCGAGACATGTCGCCGTCGCGTCGACGTCTCCCAGGCGGCGAACGCGATACGGTATGAGAGGCGAAGGACGGGGGCCAACGAGTCGGAGCGACCCGGGAGCCGCCCGGTATGAGAAGAGGCCGAAGAAGAACCAAGAGCGTGGAGAGATTGCCGGTGGGGGCTGTTATCGGGGACTCGGCGGACGAGTTGAGATGCTCCCCAGTACAGATAATGGGCAGAGGGACCCAGGCAGCCTACGGGTCCAGGATGATGTGGCGACACTCTGAGAAGCCCCGGGCACACGACGTACTCACTCATGCCTAGCTTCACGATCGACTTCTCGCGCGAGCCGTGCCGCATCTGTGGCTCGCCGAAGCCAATGGTTTCGGAATGTCCCGAGTGCGGCGCCGAGTATCGAACCACCGACCCGCTTGTTATGCGACGCCGGAGGATCATCGGAGAGGCCAGGAACACCATGGCGGCGCCGCTTGGCCTCGGTGAACCGGTCGCCTTGGAGTTTCGCTCCTCGACCGTTTGCGGCTGTTCCCTCAGACCCTCCTCTCGGCGTTCGAAACGGCTCAGCTCTCTCAGAACGACTCGGACGCCACGTCGGCGATCTCTGAAGGCATCTCAGAGTTGTCGTTGCTCACCGCCGATGTGGTTCGGACTCCTCATCTTCGCCCCTTGCTTTCTTTTTGGACGGAGGTCGAACGACTCATCGACCTTGTCTGGCAGTTGTACGAGGTGTACCTGCAGGCCTTCGACGCGCCCACCCCTTCGCGAGCGCAGCAACTTCAGCAAGAAGGCCAAGCCGTGCTCGACCAGATGGTGGGGCACAGCGAGCGCCTCGATGAATGGGAGAGCGCGCTCATCGCCTCCGAGACGGAGACGTCCGGCTCTTCCGACATCGATCTTGTCGCGGCCTTGAGCCTCGCGCACCGGGACCTGGGCCAGCCGGATCTCCTTTCTTTCGACGTGCTGGGCCAAGAGCTTCTCCGAGCCAATCTGGGCTTGGATGAGGTCCCTGAAGGTTTGGGCGTGGCCGTTGCCACGTCGGCTCTGTGGGCGGAGCACGTTCTGAACAGTGACGGGATGTGGGAGTGTGCCCGGGAGGTGAAGCGGCTCTACCTGAACCGTACCCCTGAGGCCAAGCTACTTGTGAATGGTAGCGAGTGGCAGCGTATGTTCCATGGATGGTCGCGGGAGTTGCTTGAAGCAAGCGTCCAATTAGAGCAAATCGCGCGGTCACCTATGGATTCAGCGGAGGGGTACTTCAGGAGTCTGATCACCTTCGGGTCTGGCCTCATCGAAGGCGCTGGCATACCCATGATCCGCTCGCTCCTTGCGGCGCAGACCCGTAAGCCGCTCAGCTCTTTTCGCCGCGCCGATGTTCGGAGCCTACTGCAACAACTTCGCTCGCTTGGACTTGATGGCCTCACCGAGGGTATCTCGGTAAGCGTTCGTGATGCCGGTGCTCATCATGCGTACCGCTTTGAAGAAGAGGGCGTCACGTTCACGTCAAGCAGAAGGGATGTCGAGTCCGCAGACCAGGCGGAGCTTCTGGACCTGACCCTTGCCTTGGTCGAAAGTTCGCTCGGCCTCCATCTCGGTACGGTTGCCGCCGTGGTCCTGCTCGCGGACGACCCGGCGGACGTGCTGGATAAGGCTGTCATCTCCAGTGACGCCGCCATTCGCTCCTCGCTCGCGATGTACGGCCTGACCCTCGTGAGCTACCTCTCCGAGGGTAGCTTGCTGGTGGTGCGTACCGCGGGTCAGCCGCCCCAGGAGAAGCTTCAAGTGATCGTCTCCATAGTCGGCCTGTTGCCGGCAGAAGCGGCCGGGGCGCGGTTTGAGTTCGATATGGAGGAGAGGGTTTCGGTGCTGGAGGGTCCGCTAGGGCCGTGGCGTGAATGGTCCAGAGCCACGGACGACGAGGACAAGATGGCCTGGTTCATGACGGGCGTGCGAACGTGGCGGGAGGACGGGGAGCCGCGCTTCGGAGGCGACCAGATTCGGCAGTGGGCAGCGACCGTGCTCCTGGACGCGGTGGACCTGCCGCTTCCTGCCACCGCTAGACGGACGCGCCTCATCTCCATGGTGGCAACCCGCGTGGGCGACCACGAACTCTGGAAAGCGGCGACGAAGCTCCTGAGCCTGAGGAGGGTGATGGTCATGCAACTCGAACCCTCGTCAGAAGACCAGGACGTTCTGGGGACGCTCCGGTCGTGGGCGGAGACGTAGTGCCACCGAGTGGAGAGAGGGGCGCTGTTCCTGCGCCTTCTCCCCTGTTATGTTGGCCGTCAGGTCATGCTGGCCATCGACCGAGGAGTCGTGGTTCGGATTCGCCCCCCGATGATGAACAACCTTCTCCACTCCCCGTCCCATCGTCCGCGATGAGTACTGGTGGCCCCGCCTCCGATTACTCCGATCGAATGACGGCGCGGAACCACCCTGTCCTTTCCCGCCTTGAACAAGATGTCATCGGCAGGGCTTCATTGGCGTTCGTTGGCTGCGGACTCTCGTCCCAGATAGCGCTCGGCGCTGCTCGCCTGGGCTTCCGCCGCTTTCTTCTCTGGGATGGCGACGTCGTCGACGATTCAAACCTGAATCGGCAGGCGTTCTTCTTCAGGGATATTGGTGCGAATAAGGCTGAGGCGACGGCTCGACTTATACGCTCCGTCAACCCGGAAGCCGATTGCCATGCTTGTGGTGTCCACATAGATGGTCGCTCTGCCGGGGAGCCCGCCGCAGCTGCAGACATCGTTGTCAACACTGCCGATTTCGGGTTAACGGCCTACCAGGTGGACTCACGCACGCGGGAGCAGGGCAAGCCTTGCCTACATCCATTGAATCTAGGATTCGGCGGATTCTGCATGGTTACGACCCCCACTTCAGTGGGGCTTGAAGATATGACAGAGGGAACGCAGGAAAGCCCGACACTCTTCTTGCTGAATCTTCGGCGAAATGTGAGTGGACTGCGGTTGAGCAGACAATTCGAGCGCCTCAGCGAAGACATACTGGCTGGCGCAGAACTGGGGCTTCCGTTCCCGCAGAACACTGTGGCTACCTCTGTCACCGCCGCAATTGCCGTGTCACTCCTCCTGAGGTTGGCTGTGGGACGCCCAGTACCAGTGGCGCCGGTAGTCTGCCATCTCGATGTCGAAGCGCTGTTTGAATCTCTCGACGCGCTGCCCTGACTCGCGTTGATTTGCATGTGGTTGATCGCGCGTGGCAGGGCCATCGCGCTTGGTGTCGAATTGTCCAGTTAGTGCCTTTCTATCCTGCGACAGGAGTCGCAAGCCACTCGGGCCATTGCCCGACACCGACCGTCAACGATATCGTCTCGCCTAAGTGCGAGGAACAGGGAGGGGTCCTACCCTACTGTGCGCAGAGTAGAGCAAGAAAAGCCTTACCGCCCTGCCGAAGAAGGCCGGCAAGTAGTTCCGTCACTCGAATCCGCAGCGTCGGGTCTGCGCGTAAGTGCAGCTATCACCGGCGATCTGTTGACCGCGCTCTATCGATTCAGGCATTCGGTGTTTGTCGATGAACTCGGTTGGCTTCCGCCCACATCTGACGGGCTGCTGACGGACGAGTTCGATGAAGTCGCCTGGAACTACGTGGCACTCTCGGACTCGGGCGAGGTCGTCGGCAGCGTAAGGGTAGTGCCGGATGTCCTGGGGATTCTGCCCTTGGAGCGCTGTCGTCCTATTGACGGGTTCCGAGAAGGGAAGAGGATTGCCGAACTGTGTCGCCTTGCCGTCCACCAGAGCTTGAGGAGCAGCGCTGCGGCCGGATACTTGATGAAGGCCGGGTACGAGCGAGCCTTGATCGGGGGGGCAACGCATCTCGTTCTGGATACGTACGATGGGTCGGGCGCCCCGCTGGCGCTCTACGAGAAGATGGGTTTCGTTAGGATTTCGGGACCATACACCGACGCCCAGTATCAGTGCACCCTGCCAGTCTCCTCCTATGGTCTCGACCTCGCCTGGGCCGCTGCCCAATGGCCGATCGACAGACCGGGCCTCCACCGCTTCTTCACTCGCCCAAGCCGGGCCATCTCCCATGTCGTGGGCTATTCCGATCGCTATGCCTCCGCGATTGGTCCACGAGTAGGAGTCAGGACGCCCCATTCGGAATAGTGATCCCCCGCCCTCTCGGGAGAATCGGGGAACCGCCGATATAGAGGATATGTCTCTCGGCGAGAATATGGACGATCGCTGTCAGCTGCGGGGGTGGGGCGCGCGAACGGCTCTGCGGGCGCGCCGGCCGGGCCCGGCTACCCTCTACTTGGTGGCCGGAGGATCAGCGGCGGTAGGATCCGCCCTGGGACTGTTCGGTCGCTGGGGGGGGCTCGTGTTCGTCGGTCTCGGCGCCGCCACCGTTCTGGCGATCGGGGCTTCCGCCTGGAAGCGCCGGCCCTCACGGGTGTGGCCATGGGCGTCCATCGCGTGTGCGCTTGCCCTCTTCGTGGCGTCGGGAGTGGCGCGGAGTAGCCTCGAAACGCTCAGTAACCTCACGTCCGATCGCTCGCTCCTCCCGGACTTCCTCTCCCTGCCTGGCTATCTCTTGCTGGCCGCTGGGCTGCTCGGCTTCTGGCGCCCCGGGAAACGTGGGCCAAACGAGGCCGGAATCATCTTGGACGGACTCATCGCAGCCCTCGCCCTGGCCTCGCTCGCCTGGGTCTTCGTGCTCCGCGACCCCGATGTTGTTCAGGCCACGACGCTGGTCAAGCTGGTGTTCGCCGCCTACCCGTCCATGTCCGTCTTCCTGGTGGTCGTCACACTCAGGATCGTCTTCGGTGCCGAGCGGGAGCGGGTGCCGGCATTCTGGTCCTTGGTCGCCGGCATGACACTGATGTTCGTGGGCGACGTTCTCTACATGTTTGCGGACCTAGGGCGCATCGGTTTCCCCGAGCGGCTGCTAGGACTACCTTATGCCTTCGCCTTCCTCGCGGCCGGAGCCACCGTCGCTTCACCCATCTATGAGGAAGTTGACGGAACTCGGCTCGCGGGAGCGTTCGAGTACCTCCCTGGGCAGGATCGCGTTGGTCGCGGTCGCGTTGATCATCCCGGCCTTCCTCACGCTCAAGGACATGGACCGCGTGTGGACCACCGCGGACCGGGTCGTCATGTTCGCGTTGATCCTCAGCCTGACCGGAGCGGGCGTGCTGCGCATCGTCCAGGCCCTGCGGATGGCCGCGCAATCCGAGAGGCGTCTGGTCTTCCAGGCGACGCATGACGGCCTTACCGGACTCCCGAATCGGAGGCTGATGGAACGGCGCCTGTCCGGCCTGCTCGAGAGGACGGCGGGCGACGACACCGGCGTTGCGCTCCTCTTCCTGGACGTCGATCGTTTCAAGCTGGTCAACGACACGCTCGGCCACCGGTACGGCGACTTGTTGCTCGTCCAAGTCGCCGATCGCCTCCAATCGAACGTCAGGACGGCCGACCTCGTCACCCGCATCGGGGGAGACGAATTCATGATCGTCCTCGACGGAGTGGCGAGCGTCTCCGAGGCGCTGCACCTGGCCAACCGGCTGCGCCTCTGTCTGAAGAGCCCCTTCCTCCTCAATGGGATCGAGTTCTACGTGACGGCGAGTGTGGGACTCGCTCTTCTGTCTCGCGGAGAGCCTCGAACCACCACCGAAGCGCTCGTGCGCGACGCAGACACCGCCTTGTACGAGGCGAAGGACGCGGGGCGTGACGCCGTGGCGGTGTTCGACGAGTCGATGCGCAGCCGTTTGTCCGAGCGGGTCGCTCTCGAGCACGATCTCTACAGCGCGATCTCGCTGGAGCAACTGCACCTGGTCTACCAACCGATCGTCCGGTTGCCCAATGGGCCGTGCGTGGGGATGGAGGCCCTGGTGCGGTGGGCCCATCCTGTCCACGGCGTCCTTTCACCGGCCAAGTTCATCCCTCTCGCGGAAGAGACCGGATTGATCCTCGAGATCGGCAACTGGGTGCTCGCGGAAGCCATCGCTCAGTTCGCCGCCTGGTCCCGGCAGTGGTCCGAGATGGAGGGCGTCTACGTCTCGGTCAACCTCTCGGCTGCGCAACTTCGCGACGACCGCATCGTGGATCACGTTGCCGAACTGCTCGCGGTCCACGGGGTGAAAGGGTCCGCACTCTGCTTGGAGCTGACCGAATCCGTGGCCATGCAGGACCCCGTTGCCGCCGCCGAGACCTTGGGCAGGTTGAGGAGACTGGGGGTCGGCATCGCCATCGACGACTTTGGCGCCGAGTACTCCTCGCTCGCCTATCTCAAACGGTTTCCCGTGACCGTCCTCAAGATCGACAAGTCGTTCGTCGACAGCTTGGTGCACGACGATAGCGCCGACGCGCCCCTGATCGCCGCCGTCGTCGCGATGGCCCGCACGCTCGGCATCACCGCGATCGCCGAAGGGGTGGAAACGTCCGAGCAGGCGACCCGTTTGCTGGACCTGGGCTGCGACGTGGTGCAGGGGTTCTTGTTCTCCCGGCCCGTCGGCCCTGGGCAGCTTCTCGAGGTCGTCGGCTCGCTCGAGAGCCGTCGCCTGAAGTTGGTGTCGGTCCGATCCTCCTGACCTCGTGACGAGGCGGTTGTAGGACCTTCCGCCTCACTCCGTCGAACTCCTGGAGTAGAACGGTGGCTCGGCGCGAGTCGCCCGTCGTGCAAGGGGGTGGTTCAGGATGTCAGGCACGAGAATACGTCGGACCCTTCCTCACCGCGGTGCTCGTGCTCCTCGGAGTCGCGATCCTCTTCTCTCAGGTGAACCAGAGCCGGGGGCCGGGCGCGGTCCTGGCCGGCATCCTTCTCGTCGCACTCGGCGTCCTGTCCGGGTGGGTCTCCCTGTCCGGCGCTCACCGGAACAAGGCTGGGAAGAGGCGGGTCGAGTACGGAAGAGGCGGTTGGCGCGAAGTTCCGGCTCTCCGGCGACGGACGTAGTCTGTCCGAGCAACGCTCTCGGTCTATGGGCGATTGAGACCTGGGGCTCGGGGCCGTCGTCCCCTTCTCTGCCGATTACGCGCCGGGGGTTGGAGGGGCTTGGTCGGGCGGGGTGCTGGCCCAAGCGAGCAGGGCGTCGGGCCAGCACGCCCGGCTGAAGCCCAGAGCGGAGCTGCAGGCCTCGAACTCGGACACGGCCTCCCCTTCTGCGGAGAGAAGGGCCAGGCGGCTCGCGACGATGAAGCGAAGCTCCCCACCGACCCAGAGCGGGTAACTTCCCCAATGCAGGGGTTCCCCCCCGAGAAGCAGCACCGGTCCATTCTTCACCGAGGGATCCCCGCACCAGGCCACCCGGAAGCGATCGCCGAACTCGTCGAACAGAGGTGGAAGCGTCCTCTCCTCGAGGTAGCGGCGCCACCGCTCTGCGCAACGATCGTCGGACGTGGCAGCCTCATGCACTTCCAGCACGAGACAGTCGGGCCGTCCCTCCATGACTGCTCCTCTCACCAGGCAGGGTCAGGCACGCAGCATCCAGTACTCCACGAACTCGCTCGCCGTCCCGTTCTCGGTCAAGGTGACGAGCCAGATGTTGTCGAAGACCTCCGGTGTTCCGGGATCGTCGGATCCGTCGGGGTATGTCGTGACCCCCTTGACGACGTAGAGAGGCCCGTTTGTGGCGATGACGTCGTAGTCGAAGCGCCACGCCACGGCAGAGTCGCCCTGACCCGTCCACCACGTCACGATGGCATCGTGCCCCACGTAGGGCTCGCGGAACGGTGCCGTGAAGTACCGCGCATGGGGCTCGAACAGCGCGACGATATCCTCCGGCGAGTCGCTCCGCCATGCCTTCAGATACGCTTCCAGCCAGCGGTCGATTGCTGTCGTATCGAGCACCGGATCACCTCGTTCCAGCTGTCCGTCCGACCGAGGCAAGGATATCCCCCAAAAGCAATTGTACCCGGGTGAGATCCCCTCTGTCCGGGATGAGATTCCTTTCAGGAGCAGAGTCAAATGGAAGTATCATCCAAGAGTGCCGATCGCAGAGTCTTGGGAAGGAGAGCGGCCAGCGGGCAGCGCTGTAGGCGGCAGGACCGACTCACGAGGAGGAACGGTGCCGACGGAGATGGTGGTCAAAGCGGTCCATCAGGGCGGGATGCGGATGGTGGCAGGGACCGGGGAGTACCAGGTCGAGACCGACTACCCTCTGGCAGCGGGCGAGGACTGCGCCGGTCTCCGACCGCTCGAGGTGCTGCTCTGCAGTCTGACCTCGTGCACCGGGAGTGTGGTGGCCCTTCTGCTGCAACGGATGCGCCAGCCTGTCGCCGGGCTCGAGGTGAACGCCCGAGCCACCCGGGCAGACGAGCATCCTCAGGTGCTGACCCACATCGCGCTGGAGTTCGTCGTCCGGGGCGCGGAGGTCGAACCCCACGCGGTGGAACGTGCGCTCAAACAGGCGGAAGACCTCTGCCCTGTCTGGGCCATGGTCAAGCCGGGGACGGAAGTCACCTCGTCGTTCGTGCTGGCCGACGCGTGAGGGCGCGGGGCCGGGAGCTGGGGAGGCCTGTCGCCACGTGGCCCTGCGGGCCGCTGAGCGCTGGTCGGTGATGCCCCAGCTGCTCTGGCAGCCATCCCCGGAACGCGTGGCCAGGGCCAACCTGACCCGGTTCACCGCCTCGGTGCACCGGCGACACGGCCTGTCCTTCGATTCCTACGACGCCCTCTGGGCCTGGTCGGTCGCGGACATTCCCGCCTTCTGGGCGGCCGTCTGGGACTTCCTCGAGATCAGGGCCTCCGCGCCCTACGAGCGGGTGGTGGACGACCTCGCTCACTTCCCCGGAGCGGAGTGGTTCCCGGGGGCCCGACTGAACATGGCCGAGAACCTGCTTCGCTACCGCGATGACCGGGTGGCCTTCATCTTCAAGGGGGAGACCCGCGATTCGGTCCGCATGACCTACGCCGAGCTCTTTCGCACGGTGGCCCGTTTGGCCCGCTCCCTCCGCGCCGCCGGGGTGAGGCCGGGGGACCGGGTGGCGGGCTACCTGCCCAACCTGATCGAGACCGCCGTCGCCATGCTGGCCACCACCGCCGTGGGCGCGGTCTGGAGCTCCTGCGCCACCGACCTCGGCCCTGCCGCCGCCGCCGACCGTCTGGGCCAGATCGAGCCGGTGGTGCTCTTCGCCGCGGACGGCTACCTGTACAAGGGCAGGGTCTTCGACACGCGGTCCGCAGACCGCCGAGTTGGTGGCGCAGCTGCCCTCGGTCCGCCGCGTGGTGGTGGCCCACTACGCGGGCGACGACGCCGATCTCTCCGCCATCCGTGACGCCGTGCGCTGGGAGGAGTTCCTGGCTCCCGACGACGGCACCGAGCTCGTCTTCGAGCAGCTCCCCTTCAGCCACCCGGGCGTGGTCATGTTCTCCTCGGGCACCACGGGAAAGCCCAAGTGCCTGGTGCAGTCGGGCGCCGGCGTCCTTCTGAACCAGCTCAAGGAGCTCACCCTGAACGCCGACCTTCGCCGGGAGGACACCATCTTCTACGTCACCACCGCCAGCTGGATGATGTGGAACTGGTTGATGAGCGCTCTGGGGACCGGGGCCACCCTGCTCCTCTACGACGGGAACCCCGTCTACCCGGATCCGGACGCGCTCTGGCGCCTCATCGAGGAGGAAGGGGTGACCGTCTTCGGCACCAGCGCGAGCTACCTCACCATGCTGAAGAGCCAGGGGATGCGCCCGGGGCAGGACCACGACCTCTCCAAGCTCAAGGAGATCTGCCAGACGGGGTCGGCGCTCTCCCCGGAAGGCTTCGCCTACGTGTACGAAGCCATCAAGGGGGATCTGCACTTCAACTCCCTCTCGGGCGGCACGGACATCAACGGGTGCTTTGCCATCGGGAGCCCCACGCTGCCCGTCTACGCCGGCGAGCTGCAGGCCCGGGGGCTGGGCATGAAGGTGGAGTGCTACGACGCCGAGGGCCGGCCGGTCCGCGACCAGGAGGGGGAACTGGTCTGCGAGGCGCCCGCCCCCTCCATGCCCCTGTACTTCTGGGACGACCCCGAAGGCCGCCGCTATCACGACGCCTACTTCGACGTCTTCCCCGGGGTCTGGCGACACGGGGACTACGTCATGATCGACTCCGCGACCGGCGGGGTGCGGTTCTTCGGACGCTCGGACGCGGTCCTCAAGCCCTCCGGGGTCCGGATCGGCACGGCCGAGATCTACAACCTGGTGGAGCAACTTCCGGAGGTGGCCGACTCCCTCGCCATCGGGCAGGACTGGGAGGGGGATCAGCGGGTCGTCCTCTTCGTGAAGCTCCCCGAGGGTGAGGAGCTCACCGACGAGCTCAGGCGGAAGATCGCCCGCCTGCTGAAGGAGAAGGCCTCGCCCCGCCACGTCCCCGCGCTCATCCTCGCCGTCCCGGACATCCCCTACACCTTCAACGGCAAGAAGGTGGAGACCGCGGTCACGAACCTCCTGCACGGCCGGCCGGTGACCAACCGGGACGCCCTGGTGAACCCGGAGTCCTTGGACGGTTACCAAGCACTCGTGGCGGAACTGACCCGGAGATAGGCGCCTGCGGAGCGAGCGGTGGCGGATCCTCCACGGCACCCTCCTCGTGCGCCAGGGGCATACGAGGAGGGCAGGTCTCAACTGAGACGGACGGCCGAGGCTACTGTCGCATCCCCGCCATCATGCCTTTGACGGCGTTCTTCCCGTGCGCGACCGCGTCGTGCAGGTCGATCAGCGGATAGATCTCGATCTCGGAAAAGGGGGACACGGGCGATGCCATGACGATCTCGTCCAGTTCTTCGAGCGAGTCAACTTCGAGGATACCCGCCCCGCCCGGGGTGCCGGAGAACCCCCAGGCCTGCAGCTTCCCCCCGGCCGAGTAACGCTGCTCCCAGGCTTCCAGCGCGTCCAACATGCCCACCATCCGGTCCGGCGGGGGAGTCATCTTCCCTTTGTTGACAACCAGGAACTTCACGATGTCGCCTCCGATCTCCTGGCCAGTACACTGCTCCTTGCGTTCCCAAATCTTCAGATTGTGTAGCATTGCGATCCGGATGATCTCGAGAGCCGCCGCGCGGATGAAGCCGTTGGCGTCCCGGGCGGTCCGGGGGCGGGACGCTATGATGATGGCCCAAGAACCTGCAGCGGAGAAGGAGTCCCTCGGCATGTGTCTCGCCGTCCCGGCCCGCATCGAACGGATCGAAGGACTGAGCGCCGTCATCGAGATCGGCGGGGTGCGTCGCGAGGTGTCCCTCCTGCTCTGCCCCGGGGCCGGCGTGGGTCAGTACGCGCTGGTCCACGCGGGCTTTGCGATCAGCATCATCGACGAGGAGGAGGCCGCCCTGGGTCTGGACCTCTTCGCCCAGTACCGTGCCGCCCAGGAGGAGCCGCCCCATGGCGGCTAGCCCGCGGGTGGTCGTCCTCGGGGTCGGCAACCTGCTGCTCACCGACGAGGGAGTGGGCCCCGCCTTCGTCCAGCACTTTCGGGATCGCTGGAGCCTGCCCTCCACGGTGGACGCTGTGGACGGGGCGACCGCTGGGTTGGAGCTCATCAACCTCTTCGGCACGGCCGACGCGCTCATCGTGATCGACTCCGTGCTGGGGGGCGGGGAACCGGGGGCCATCTATCGCTTTCACCCGGAACAGGTGCCGGCCGGCGTGCGGTACCTCACCTCGGTGCACCAACTGGGCTTCATGGACGCCTGGACCATGGCCCGCCTGCTGGGTCCGGCGCCGGACGTGGTCATCATCGGCGTCGAGCCGCAGGACATGACCACACCCCACGTCGGCCTGACGCCGACCATCGCTGCCCGGCTGCCCGTGATCGAGGAACTCGTGCTGGAGGAGCTTGCCCGCCGGGGCGTGCTTCTGAAGGAAGGCGGCTAGGTCGCCCGCCTCCAGTAGCTCCCGGTCACCATGGACTTGGTCTGCTTGAAGGGCTGCGTCGCCACCAGGTAGACGTGCACGATCGTGAAGGCGATGAACACCCACATCAGCAGGTAGTGGATCTGGCGCACCGTCATCAGCCCCCCCAGACCCCGCACCACGAAGCCGAGTTCCTGCGGCCAGTACAGTGCGAAGCCCACCAGGGCCATGAAGGCCGAGAGGGCGAAGAGCAGGAAGTAGGAGATGATCTGTAGCGGGTTGTACTCACGGTAGGGAGGCTTGTGGGGCTGGAGGAACAGGTAGTACTTGACGGTCCCCCACGTCCCGCGCAGGTTGCGCGGGGTGGGTCCGGTCAGTCTCCATTTTCCGCTGGCGAAGTAGTGGTAGACGTGGAAGACCCCCAGAAAGAAGAAGACGTACATGTCCACGAAGTGGACCAGACGGGCGTTGTTCATGCTGCCGAAGATGTTGAGCGTGATGAAGTGGATCTGGAGCCCGGACAGCACCAGGAGGATCAGGTTCAGGAGGTGGACCCAGTGCCCGACCCGCGTGACGAGGTCGTGCGCCAGGACTCGTTGCATCTTCGCCATGACCGTCTACCTCACCTGGAATTCGAGGATCCGGTTGCTCTGCGGTTCAATCACGTGAACCGAGCAGGCCATTCAGGGGTCGAAGCTGTGTAAGGTGCGCAGCACCTCCAGGGGCCGCTCCACATCCACCACGGGGGTGCCTATCAGGGCTTCTTCCACCGGGCCACGGACACGCTTGTCGCCCGCGCGGGGGGCGAAGTTCCAGCCAGAAGGGGTGATGATCTGGTAGTGCTTGACCCGCCCCCCATCCAGGGTCACCCAATGGGCCAGCGAGCCGCGCGGCGCGTCCCAGCCGCTGAAGCCCCTGCCGGAGGGCGCTTCCCCCACCGGCCGGAAGAACTCCCTGTCTCCCTCCGCCAGGCGCTTGCGGAGCTGATCCACGAAGACGAAGGTCTGGTCCGCGACCAGCTTGACCTTGAGCACGCGCGCGGCGATCCGTCCCAGGTTGGAGAGGAGCACGACGGGGTTGCCCGCCTGGCCGACGGCGGCCAGAGTGTCGTTGATCAGCTTCTTGGCCGGGTGGTCGGCCGGGCCTCCCAGATAGGCCACCAGCATCTCGGCCAGAGGGCCGACCTCCACCGGGACGCCCTTGAAGTGAGCGCTCTTCTCCCAGGCGTAGCGTCCGTTGCGGTCGATCTCGGGAATGCCTTCCACGCCGGTGAAGTCCGGGCCGGTGATGCCCTCCCAGGGGTGCAGCCCACCCTTGTACTGCGTGTTCCAGGAGCTGGTCACCCATTCGCGCACGTCGGCCTGCTGGTCCACGGGCTGCACGGCCAGGTTGCCGGCGAAGGCCCCCATCACCGCTCCTCGAGGGAAGAAGCGTTTGTAGGGGTCCCCCTTCTCCAGATCTTGGTCCAAGACGCCCCAGGTGAAGTAGTTGCCGTATCCCTTGCCGATCCCGGCCTGGTCCAGGTAGAAGGGGGCGATGGCCAGCAGGTCGGGCACGAGCTTCTGGTCGATGAAATCGGCCACTTCCCGGCACTTGAACTCGTACTCGTTGATCTGCTCCTCGTGAGGCACGCTGGAGTAGCCTCCCGGGGGGGTGGACATGTGATAGGGGAACTTGGCGCCGAATACCGCCGAGGCCTCCGAGGCGATGGCCTGGATCTTGATGGCCTCCAGGTAGTGGGCAGCCAGCTGCAGGTTGAGCTCGGGCGGCAGCTTGTAGGCGGGGTGGCCGAAGTAGTTGTTGTCCAGGAAGCCCAGCTGCCCCGAGTCGACGAAGGCTTTCAGGCGGGTCTGCACCTGGGAGAGCTCGGCCGAGGTGGTCTTGGCCGAAAGGGCGCTCACCAGGTCCACGTAGTCCAGTCCGTCCAGGACGTAGAACCAGAGGATGTGGTCGTGCAGGAGCTGGGCGGACTCCAGCAGGTTGCGCATGATGCGGGCGTTGGGAGGGGGGTTGATGCCGGCCGCGTCTTCCAGGGCCATGGCCGAGTTGTGGCCGTGGGGGGTGGGGCAGACGCCGCACACCCGGTGCGTGTAGTGCCAGGCGTCCATCCAGGGTCGGTTCTCGACGATCATCTCCAGCCC
This sequence comes from uncultured Actinomycetota bacterium, assembly GCA_963796315.1. GTDB lineage: Bacteria > Actinomycetota > Thermoleophilia > RBG-16-64-13 > RBG-16-64-13 > CAWCLH01. The sequence continues at coordinate 9,816 of CAWCLH010000008.1, read as the reverse complement.
GCGGAAGAGGGTGCTGGTGGTCCAGGCGTTGGCCACCTTACCGTTTTCGACCTCCACCTCGACCCGTAGATGTCCTTCGATGCGAGTGACCGGATCGATGACGACCTTGGTCATTCCTCCTCCCTCTCCTCGATCACGGTCTCCTCGCTCTCACTGCCCAGCCGTCCCTTGGCGGCGCTCACCGCGAAGTGAGTGACCACGGCGGCGCCGGTGACCGCGGCCAAACCGATGCCGACCGTGTCGGCGCTCACGCGGATGCCCTCGATGCCGGGCACGGCCACGCCGGGCATGGGCTGGTAGAAGTCGATGAACTCATCCCAGTAGCCCTTCTCCGCGCAGCCGATGCACTGGCCCGCCTCGACGCACCAGCTGGTCCGGTTGTTCCACAGCACGCGCGGGCAGTCGGCGAAGGTATGCGGCCCGCGGCAGCCCATCTTGTAGAGGCACCATCGCTTGTCTTCGTTCTCACCCCCCAGCATGGTGACGAAGCGGCCCTCGTCGAAGTGCGCCCGCCGCTCGCAGTCGTCGTGCACCTTCTTGCCGAAGTGCATGAGAGGTCGCCGCCACTGGTCGACCTCGGGCAGCTTGCCGTAGGTCAGGAAGTGGGTGATGGTCGTCACGACGTGCACCGGGTTGACCGGGCACGTGGGCAACTGGATCAGCTTGCCCGTGTCGATGCCCTCCTTCTGCATGAACTCCTGCATGCCCACTGCGCCCGTGGGATTAGGATTGGCCGCCTGCACGTTGCCGAAGGAGGCGCAGTTCCCCACGGCGATGACCAGGGCGGCGTTGGTGGCCGCCTCTCGGGCGATCTCGACGGACGTGCGCCCGGCGATGGTCATGGCGCTCGGGATCTTCAGACACGGCGATCCCTCGACCACCAGCACGTACTTGCCTTTCTGACCCACCACCGAATCCCGGTAGTTCTGCTCGGCCTGGTGGCCCGCTCCGGCCATCAGGGCCTCGGAGTATTCCAGGCTGATCATGTCCAGGACGATGTTGGTGAAGTCGGGGTAGCGGCTCTTGCTCATGGACTCGGTACACCCCAGGCACTCCTGGAAGTCCACCCAGACCACCGGCGGACGGGCGGCCGCCGCCTCCAGAGCGCGGGCGATGCGGGGCACGGCCGCTGGCCCCACGCCCATAGCCAGAGCCAGGGCGCCGCACGCCTTCAGGAAGTCCCGGCGGGTGATGCCGTATGCGGACAGGCCGGTGATGAGGTTCCCCATGGCGTCCTCCCCGGTTCGAGCGAGACCCAGCGTCGAAAACAGCCACCCACAGCCTATGGCAAAGGAGACGGTTTCCTCAAGTCACTTCGGAGGCGACCCGTTTGGAGGCGACCTCCGTCCGCAGCCAGTCGAGCCAGGCGTCCACCCCCGCGCCCGTCTTGGAGGATAGCGGGATGACGGTCTGGCTGGGGTTGACCCGGCGGAGATTCGCCTCGATGGACGCAGATCGAAGTCCAGGTGGGGCAGGAGATCGATCTTGGTGACCAGGGCCAGGCCGGCCTCGTGGAACATCAGGGGGTACTTCAAAGGCTTGTCCTCGCCCTCGGTCACCGAGAGCAGCACGACTTTGCGGGCTTCGCCGATGTCGAACTCCGCCGGGCAGACCAGGTTGCCCACGTTCTCGATGAACAGCAGATCCAGTCGGCGCAGGTCGAGTTTCTCCATCGCCTCGGCCACCAGCGGCGCCGGCAGATGGCAATCGCCGCCGAACGGCCCGGTGTTGATCTGCACGACCGGCACCGGGAAGGGCCTCAGCCGGTCGGCGTCGGCGCTGGTCTCGATATCGCCCTCGATCACGGCCGCGCGGGCTCGCCGCCCAGCCGGGACAGCGTCGCTTCCAGCAGGGCGGTCTTGCCCGCGCCCGGGCGAGCTCATCAGGTTGACGGCGAAAACGCCCTGCTCGCGGAGGAGCCGCCGGATCCCATCGGCGTGACGCTCGTTCTCGGCGAGCAGGTGGTGGTGCACCTCGACGGCGGTCCGGTTGATGCGATGCGGATGGCCGCGCCAGCGCTCACTCCTCGTCCTCCTCGATTTCGATCGAGCGCAGGATTAGCTCCTTGCCGGCGATCGGTTTCACCGGCGGGTCACAGGCGGGACAGAGGAATAGGACGTGCGCCGTCCGCTCGCGCCGCAGCCCGGGCATCGTCCCCGGCGGCACCTGCTCGATCACCAGTTCGGCTCCTTCGGCCCCGGTCTGCAGACGCCGCCCGGAAACAGAGCTGCATGGCTTCCGGCACCACCGCCTGCAGGCCTCCCACCTCGAGCAGAACGCGGGTGGCCCGCGCTTCCGGCCCGAAGGCTCGAGCTGACGCTCCATCTCGCGCAGACCATCGACAGTGACATCTCGTGCATCAGGCCTCAGCAAATCCGGGGGAGCGGGTCGCCGGGGGGTTTGTCCAGGATGCGCCGGGAGCCGAAAGCGGTCTCGGTCACGACCAGGCCGGGATGTCCCGGCTCACCCGCCCGATCACCGCCGCCTCCCGTCCGAGCGGGTGGGCCTGCATCAGCTCGAGCGCCCGGGCGGCGTCGTCTGATGGACGATGGCCACAAGCTTGCCCTCGTTGGCGGAGAAGACCGGGTCGAGCCCAGCAGTTCGGCCAGGGAGCGCACCCCCGGGGAGAAGGGCAGCTGGGCTTCCTGCACCTCGAATCCCCAGGGGCGGCCGGAAACCCACTCGTTGAGCGCCGCCCCCAGCCCTCCCCGGGTAGCGTCGCGCATCAGGCGAACCCGTATCTGCGCTTCGAGCAGCGTAAAGATCAGGCCGTTGAGCGGAGCGGCGTCGCTCTTCAAAGGATGCCGAAGGCGAACCCCTCGCGGGCGGCGAGGATGGTGAAGCCGTGATCGCCCAAATTGCCATTGACCAGAAGGGCGTCACCGGGCTCGGGGGCGCCCCAGCCCGGAGGCAGGGAGCCCAAGCTCCCCACCCCCGAGGTGGTCAGGAACATCCCGTCGGCGGCGCCCCGCTCCACCACCTTGGTGTCGCCGGTGACCACGGTCACCCCTGCCTCCAGCGCCGCCTGCTTGACCGAGGCGACGATCAGCCGCGAGGTCGGCCAGGGGGAAGCCTTCTTCCAGGATGGCGGCCAAACTCAGGTAGAGCGGCCGGGCGCCGCTGACGGCCAGGTCGTTGACCGTGCCGCACACCGCCAGCCGGCCGATGTCGCCCCCGGGGAAGAAGGTGGGCGTCACCACGTAGGCATCGGTGGTGAAGGCCAGGGCGGGGGCGCGTTCGACCACCGCGGCATCGGCCGAGGGAGCGAGCGCCGGATTGGTGAGCGGGGGCAGTATGACCTCGAGGATCAGCTGCCGGGCGAGTCCGCCCCCGCCGCCGTGAGCCAAAAGCACGCGCTCGCTCACGGTGACACCTCTTCGGCTTTGGGATCGTCGCCGGCCCAGGTCACGTCCGCCTCGCTCGGCCGACGCCGAGCGCCGGCCAGGCGCTCGTAGCGGAAGTAGGCCGCGCAGGTCCCCTCGGAGGACACCATGCAGGCTCCCTGGGGGGGAGCCGGAGTGCACCGCCGCGCGAACAAGGGGCACTCGGGCGGAGTGACCGCTCCGCGCAGGACCTCACCGCAGCGGCAGGCCGGGTTGTCTCGGCCCTCGGCCGGTGCGAGGGAGAAGGCGACGCGGGCGTCCCGGTGGGCCAGGGCGGGCAGGAGCCCCAGGCCGCTCGCCGGCAGTTCACCGATTCCTCGCCAGGACGAGCTCACCGGGCGGAACGCCTGCTCCAGCAGCTCTTGGGCCGCGCGGTTACCCTCCTCGGTGACCACCCGGCCGTAGGTGTTGGCGAGGGTGGGACGATCGTCGGTCAGTTGGACCATCACCGCGGCCAAAGCGCGCAGCAGGTCCACGGGTTCGAAACCCGCGACCGCGCAGGCCGCCCCGTACTCCTCGGGCAAGAAGCGAAAGGCGCCCCAGCCGACGATCGCGCTGACGTGGCCCGGAAGCAGGAATCCGTCCACCCGGACGTCCTCGGCCTCGAGCAGCGCCCGCATGGGCGGGGGCATGACCTTGAGTTCGGTGAGCAGGTAGAAGTTGGCGATACCCTCGCCTTCGGCCTGGGCGACCGCGGCGGCGGCGGTGGGTGCGGTGGTCTCGAAGCCAATGGCGAGAAAGACCACCGCCCGCTCCGGGTTTGCGCGCGCCAACTCCAGCGCGTCTAGCACCGAGTAGACCACGCGCACGTCGCCGCCCTCGGCGCGGGCCTCCTCCAAGCTCTGGCTGGAGCCGGGAACCCGCAGCAGGTCCCCGAACGAGGCCACGATGACCTCGGGCCGTCCGGCCAGGGCGATTGCTTGATCGAGATATCCCGAGGGAGTCACGCAGACCGGGCATCCCGGGCCCGAAACCAAGCGCACTTCGGCCGGCAGGACTCTGCGCAGCCCGAATCGCGAAAGCGCCATGGTGTGGCTCCCGCAGACCTCCATGATGGTCAGGGGGCGGGGGACCCTGAGGCCGGCGAGTTCGTCCATCAGTTCGCGGACCAACCGGGGTTCCCGATACTCGTCTACGTAGCGCACGCGCGCCCTCCCCTGCCCGGAGTCACGTCGTCTGGGACCAAAGGCATTATACGCGGCCCCTCAGGCCAGCCGGGCGGCGGCGATCTCTGCCTGCCCCAGCGAGAGTCCGCCGTCGTTCGTGGGGACTTCCCGGTGGATCAGCACGCGGAGTCCTTTGGCCTCCAGGAAGCCCACCGCCAGTTCGAGCAGGACCAGGTTCTGAAAGACGCCTCCCCCGAGGGCCACGGTGTCGGCCCCGGCCGGTCTGCCAGCCGAACGGCCAGGTCGCCGACTCCCGCCGCCAGGGAGTGGTGGAAGCGGGCGGCCACTGCGGCCGGGATCGAGCCCGGCGCCGAGGTCGGCGAGGAGGCCGGCCGCGAAGGGGGCCGAGAGGAAGCACGTGCGGGCGCGGTTCCAGGCTCTGGCCCTCCGACGGGCGGGGTCGGGCGATGGCCATTCGGAGTCCCAGGGAGGGGGCTCCAGACGGCCGGGCAGTCCGCCTCGCCCGGAGTGGCCCGGCGGCAGCCCCTCCAGCAGGATGGCCGCCCCTCCCTCGTAGGCGATCTCGTGGCCGATTCCAAGCAGGCCGTGACGGCGTCGAAGAGGCGCCCCGCGCACGAGGTCCGCGGGAGCGTTCAAACCCCCCGGCGCCCGGCCTGGAGCATCGCCCGCCATGGGTGGTGTCAGGAACCGGGGCCTCCGGGCAACCCGCCGAGCCAGAGGGCCAGCGATCACAGTCGTCTTCCCCGCACTCCTGCCGCGGTAGATGCGAGCAGGGCCAGGCCGAGCCGCCACGGTTGCCGGGCTGGCCAGTCTCCGCCCCGGAGAGGGGGACGTTCCGCAGGTGGGCCCCGCCGGCGGAAGGCCCGGGCCTCAGCCGGAGCAGCACCTCCCCCCCCCAGGCTGGTGCCGTCCGTCCCCCAGCCCGGTGCCGTCGAAGGCCAGGCCCACCACCGGCCGGTCCGTAGCCGGTGCTCGGCCAGGCAGGCCGCCACGTGGGCCTCGATGGTGCTGCACCCGATCAGAGGCAGGCCGCGCTCGCCGCGTACCGCGGGCGAAGCGCGTGGAGCGGTAGTCGGGGTGCAGGTCGTGGGCCACCACCTTCGGCGCCGAGTGCCCGATCAGCCCGGGTGGGCCGACGCCCCGAGCGAGGAACCGCAGGTCTCCGGCTTATCCAGGTCGCCGATGTGGTGGCTGAGGAATGCCTGCTTCCCGGGTCAGGCAGAAGGTGTTCTTGAGCTGCCGCGCCCACGGCCAGGATGGGGGGCCGAGCCCCGGGAGCCGACCGGCCGGGGCACCTAGCCCGCGACCGGCGCAGGAGCTACGGTCTCCCCCGGAAGACCCGCACCACCGAGTCGTCGGCGCGGACTCTCGATGGGCCGGTCGTGGAGCGAGGAACCCGTCGGCGACGCCGCCCAGGCGCACGGTCGCGTCCCGGTCGTTGGTAGGCGATGGGCTCGTCGCTCGGTTGCCCGACTGGTCAGGACCAGGAGGGCGCGCCGACCTCGTGCCAGCAGCAGATGGTGGAGCGGGGAGTAGGGGAGAAAGAAACCGTAGGTGTCGAAGATGTCCGGGGCCACGGCGGGAGGCGAGAACCTCCGGTCCGCGTCGCTCCAGGAGCACGACGGGGCGGCGGGGGGCGGTCAAGAGTCCCCTGCTCCGGCGGGTCCCACATGGCAGAACCGACGGATCTCCTCCAGCGACGCGGCCCATCACCGCGAACGGTTTCTCGTCTCGGGCCCTTCCCTCCGACGAAGCTCGGCCACCGCTCTCTCGTCGAGCGCGTCACAGGCCAAGTGGTGTCACCCTGGACTTCTACGGCCACGATGCCGCCGTTCCGCAACAGCTCTGCCGCCCGACGGAGGGCCTCCGCGTCGAGGGCGGTCTCGCCGGCGTCGCCCTCGGCGCCGCCGCTCGCCGAGTTCTCCGCCGGCCGGAAGCTCGACCCGGGGACCGCACTCCGGGCACGCGTTCGGCTGCGCGTGGAAGCGACGGTCGGTCACGCGTCCTCGTACTCGTGCCGGCACACGGGGCACATCGCAAACGGCGCCATGGTCGTGGCGTCGCGGTCGTAGGGCACGTCAGTGCGCGATCGTGAAGCGGGGACCGCAGTTCGTGCAGTTGGTGAAGGCGCTAGCGGTGGCGGCAATTCCACCGGGATCCAGCACCTCTGCCCAGGCGTCTGGGCAGGTCGCCGCGTCGGCGGTGACGAGGGCCTGGACCTCGCTAACCCCGGGCGCTGGCGGCGATGACGAAGCCTTCCCGGCCGCCCGCAGGGATGCTCTCCCAGCGGAGGTCCTCGATCAGGGCGGAGCGGGGGCGCGTCCGACGCCAGGCGGGAGAGGAAGGGCGGCCAGCCCCTCCGGCGGCCCCTCCACCTCGATCCACACCCCTTGCGGAGTGTTGGACACCGTCCCGGCGAGGAGGAGGCCGCTCGCCAAGCCGTGCACGAAGGGCCGGAAACCGACGCCCTGCACCGCCCCGGAGACGAGGACCCGGAGGGCCGCGGCGGGAGAGGAAGGCGGGGAGTCCACGCGGGAGAATCTAGCATGCTGCCACTTCGAGGATGCCGCAGCGAGACGGGGCTCGCCCCAGCCGCCGTCCCGTGTGTCGTGTGTCGTTTGGCCGAGGCCTACCCGCAGACTTATTGGGGGCAGATAATATTGCTCCGCCGCGTTCAGCAGTGCGGTGGCGTAGCCCGGGTTGCGGACGCCGAAGCTGCCTTCCTCGACCTAGTAGAGGAGCTCCAGAGGGCGACCGCCAATTCTGTGGGCTGCAGGGCCGTGACGGGCCCTACCTGGTCGCGCTTGACCAGCATCGTGTCGGGCTACCGTCAGCGGCGTTTTCCAGCAGTCCCTCGGTGACCAGTACAGCACTCGATCGCGTTCAGCTTGGTGATGACCTCGGTCTGGAAGCCGCCCACATCGAAGTTCACATCGGTGAAGCTCGGTTTCGTTCTCTGTGATTCGTGCCGTGGCAGGGGGCGCATGCCGCGGCGTTAGGTTCGAAGGTGTGGTTCGCGTCTGACCATGCTGGCACCCACGCACGTGTCCGTGATGCCGGTGTAGTGCATCATGCGGGACACCGTCGAGGATACCCGTGGTACCGGCACCGGCTGTCCCGATCAACATGTCGGACTGGGGACCGTGGTGTGGGCCGAAGCGGGAGTTGATGGCCACCGTGGCCTCAGCGGACGTTAGCCTGGGGTTGGGATAGACCCTACGCGCCTGGTGGCAGTTCGCGCACAGGTTGCCCGAGCCGCCATTGAACGTCTTGCCGGGGGTGGCGAACAACGCCACCGCGGCCGTGGTCTCGAGCTTCCAGTCGGCGCCGGTGCCGGTCACGTGGATCTGGTGGCAGGCGCGGCAGTCGTTGGGGGGTCGGGTCGGGAACGACCATGCGCAGCCGTCACCTTGTCCGGGGTAAGCTCCGGCAGCGATCATCTTGCTGAAGGTCCCACCGGAGTGACAGCCGGCGCAGCCAGCGCTCGGTCGCCGTCCTCCGATGAAGACTTCACCCGAACCGTGTGCAGAGATGTCTTCCAAGGCCGGCTTCCTTGCCGGTGATCAGCGTCGAGTCGTTGTGGCAGTCGGTGCACGCACTCAGCGTACCGCCACCGTCGGCCTCGAGCGCCGACACGCGGGTGTCAATCGGCTTGACCAGGTTGTCGTAGAAGCGGTTCAGGAAGGTGGTCATCTGTCCGCGGGTGTTCGGGTTGTTCGGCTTGAAGGTCCCGTCGGCGTACCCGACGGTGATCCCGTTGTCTACAGCCCAGATGATGGATTTCTCGTGCGTCGTGCCGGCGATGTCGGTGAAGCCGGTGACGGCGGCGTAGGCGGTCGGTGCCACCAAGAACGAGCACCACAGTGACCAGGATGAATAGAAGCTTCTTGGAATTCCTCACTTAAGTTCTCCCTCCATTGAAATCCAGCAACAACGCTCAAATCTTCTGTAAGGCATCACCCCCTGACCTCCTCGAAGCGCGCGGCGGCGCACGGCAGTCCACGCTTACCCTATCCAGATGTGCCGCGCGAGTCAATGTTCACAAGCGGCCGTTCGCGGGTTCTTCATGTGGGCGCCTGTCGGTGGGTCGCCCGCCCCCTGGGTCAGGTCGACGGGCACCTGGGTATGGTCCACCGCACGGCGGCGTACCGGGAGCATGGGACGGATGGGCTTCATCGGCATCGATTGGGTAGGCCATGCTCCTCCCTCACACCGGCACTTCTGGAGAATGATACCTGCGGCACGGCCATGCACCTAGCGCTCTTCGTGCTGCTGCGTGTCATCTTGAAACGGGAATCGTGGAGCGACCAGCATCTCCGCCACCTTCCTGGTCATTCGTCCTGATCGCGGACGCGGCCCAGAACGGGATGGCCGGGGAGTATCGGTCTGATCTTTATCCGAAGGCATTCTCCTGGTCCTCGTAATCATCTTGTGGGCGGCGGCGCATTTTTCGATTGGCTGTCCTTCCACCTCACCTGGCCTACGGCGGGTACTCAAGCCGCGCCCTGCTTCTCTCTGGTAACAGGACGGCGAAACTCAACCGACGTAACACTGGCCGCCGGGAACTCGTACCATGTTCCGAGGAGCTCTTCAGCGAAGCCAGACTCTCAGGGCATCGAGGACCTGAAACAGGTGAAGGCGGCGTACATGGAACCGGTATGGGCGGATAAGCATCGTCACAGGTGACCAGCATCCCGCGGGACTCAGAGCCCAGCCAGGAGCGCGAGCGCACCATGCGGCCCGCCCTCCGGGCGCGGACCGACCGGCGGTCCTGACTACTTCTCCAGGTCGGGGGGCTCCTTGCCGGCGTCTTTCAGGTGGGCCGCCAGGTGTCGGCACCACCGCCGCGTGTGTCCGAGTCGGGGAATCTGTGGTCCCGCCTCTGGCTGCCGTCGTCGGAGGAACCGCTCCACTCCCGAGGAAGCGGCCGTCACGTTCGCGGCGCCGACTGTTCCGACCGCGCGCTCACCTCGTGATGCGGAAAACGGTAACGCGGTCTCGTCGGTCGGTTTGGCGTCCGAGTCCTGCCACGCGAAGGCTTTGCGGTAGTAGGACTCCTTCTCGTCGCTCCCGCAGGGCGGCCTCGGCTTTTGGAGCCGTCCCACGACTCGTCAGTGGTGGAGGAGCGGCGCACACGGATTGCTCCCATGGTCGTCTCGTCTCCGGCCGCGCAGCGCCCCGGCGGGCACATCGACTGCCAACGGGCGAGCAGCGGACTCCTCACAGTAGTGGTACCCAAGGGGGCCGACCCAGGCCACGCTGAGCGGTCGGTCCCCGAGTGGGTAACGTATGGGCTATCCGAACAA
>CAWCLH010000007.1:0-42397 GCA_963796315.1 uncultured Actinomycetota bacterium | reverse complement strand
CCCAGAGAACCCTCTGGCGCCTGCCCCCTTGCAGATTCCCGAGTAGGACCCGTAGCGACAGGCATACACCTGAGTGAACTGCGCGCCGAAGAGGAAGATCTGCGCGGAGTAGTAGATCCACAGGAGCAGCAACGCCAAGGCAGCGGCACCGCCAAAGGCCGCAGCCGAGCCGCTGTGACCGAGGTAGAGGCCGATCAAAAGCGTACGTATGGTCAAGCTGACGGCGGCGCACCTCAGGCCGGCCACACGTCCCCCCAAGGGATCTCCGTGTCCGGCAGGACACGAAAGATCAGTCCGAAGAGTACTGTGACCACCGCCAGAGAAAGCAGCACGTTGGCGAGCTGGAGCAGGAGCCCAGGCATGGGGATCACGTTCGACACGCGCCCAGCAACCATCCCTATTGCGGCGGTCAGGACCAAGGACACCAGGAGCAGGAAGCCGATGGCAAGGACCATGGCGAAGCTCAGCAGGTTCGAGCGAAGGAAACCAGTGATGCCGCCCCCCTTGTCTGGGAGTCCCAGAGAGTGTTCAAGGAGTCCTTCAGGGAGCGAAAGAGTCCGGCCGCGCCGAGGATCACGAAGATCACACCCAGCACCGTGGCCACGATCCCTGCCCCGTGGCCGCCGGCGTTCGTCAGGAGGCTGTCGATGAAGCTCCGGCTCACTCCCAGCTGTGAACTGACTTGCCCGACCAGGTTTTGCTTGGCGGCGCCTTGGCCGACGAAGAAACCCACCACAGCGATGACCACTACGAGCAGCGGAGCGAGCGCGAACACGGTGTAATGGAGAGGGCTGCGGCCAGGCGCGACGCTTTATGGCGCTGTTGGTGACTGTCTCACGGAGGACCTGGTTTATGGGCCGAAGTCGCCCGGGAATACGCGTTTCGATGCTCATCGTTGCCTCCGTCGCTTGTCCGCCGGCGTCGCTCGCTAACAAGAGACCCCCGCAATGGCTGGCAATAACGATATACCCGGTCAATCGGCCTCTTTACCTCTCGGTACATAGCTCTTGCGCCGGTGGCTCCGGTCCACAACCGGCAACCCCGACGCCGGGCACGGCTCTTGCCTCGCGAGCACAGAACATGAATCACCTGCTCACAACGCTTTTCCTTCTTCCTCGATCTTGCTCCCGAATCGGCGGGCGTAGACTTGGGTGAACTCGGCGCCGAGCAGGGCAACCTGGGCCGTGTAGTAGACCCAGAAGACGAGGAGCACCAAGGAGCCCGCCGCTCCATACATGGACCCCACGCTGCTCGTTCCGAAGTACCACCGCAACACGAGTGTCGCCAGGGTCACCAGCAGGCCCGTCGCGGCCGCTCCCATCGCCACATCCGACCAGGCGATGTCGACGTCAGGTAGCACCCGGAAGAGCACCGCGAAGATCAGCGAGAAGATGGCCCAGGTCACTCCCATGTTGACGATCTGAAGGGCGATTCCGGGCGCGGGAAGCGAGGACGCCACCGTCTGTATGAGACCGAGGGCGGCATTCATCGACACCAAGACGACCAGGAACAGCCCCGCGGCAAGGACGAGCCCGAGGTCGACCAGCCGGCTCTTCACCAGCGGCCAGACACCGCCGCTCGGCTGCACTTCCCACATGGTATTCAGCGCTCCTTTGACGGCGGACAGGAACCCGGTCGCTCCCAGAAGGACGCCCGCGACGCCAACGGCGGTCCCGACCAGCCCCGACCCCGGCACCCCAATGTTCTTCAGGACGAAGCGCACCCCGTGGCCACCGTCCCGCCGGCCGTCCGGCTCACCGTCTGGAGCAACTGCTCCTGGGCTGCGGACGAGCTCCAAACCCACCCGGCGACGGCGACCACGACCAGAAGCGACGGGGCCAGGGAAAGCAGCGCGTAGAAGGCGATCGCCGCCGCCAGACGGGAGGCATGGTGGTCCCACCAGCTGGACAGGGTGGCTTTGAAGGTGTCCCAAGCGACTGCCGCGCCGTGACGAAGCAGACGCCGGGCGCGTGAGGTCAGGCTCCGGCGGGATTCGGGCGATCGTGGACTCGACCGGCTGGCGTGTGGCATCGGGCTCTCCGGCGGCCTGCTGGCTTTGCGACGTGATACCCGTCTCCGGACTTCCGCTACACCGCTTCGGCGCCACGCCCGGGACGGGCCTTCTCGCCATTGTTTTCGAGAGACAACGCCGCGGGAAGCGTTTCCTAACAGCTTTTGGCCGGGAGACGCCGTCTTGGGGAGGCAGTTTCTTGCAGGACGAGGTCGACAGAGCGGGCTCGGAGCAGGGTGAGCCACTGAAGGACACCGGTCCGACCGGCTTCGCGCCGATGGGCGGCTCGCCGAGGGCCGGCCGGCTGGGAGGGGACGACTACTCGGTGTTGCGGAGGCTCCTCCTCCTGGCGTTCGGTTTAGTGATCCTGCTCTGGCTTGTCTACATGGTTCGCGAACTCCTGGTGCTCGTGGGGTTCGCCTTGGTCCTCGGCATCGTTCTCAACGCACCCGTGGTATGGCTGGAGGAACGCGGTCTTCCCCGCTGGGCCGGAGCCACCGTGGTTCTTCTGGCCGTCGTCGTCACGGTCGGACTGGTGGGCTGGCTGGTGGTACCGGTTCTCGTGGAAGACGTGGTCAAGCTCGCAGGGAACGCCCCCGACTACCTGGACGCCCTCGCACAGCGCCTGGCGGCGCTCACCAAGAACGTCCCCGCGCTCAGCGACAAATTGGACCTGAGCGGCCGCTCCATTGGTGATTTTCTTCCACCCCTCGGCTCGATCGTGACCCGCATCGGCCGATACACCTTCACGGTCCTGGGCGTCCTGGTCATCGGCATCGTGCTGTTGGGGATCGTCCTCTACCTCCTGTTCGATCCCGCCCCTTCCTACCGGGCGTATCTGCTGTTCACCCCCGCCGCTCACCAGGACCGGGCTCAGCGCGCGTTCATCGCCGGCTCTCAGGCGGCGGTCGGGTGGGTCTGGTCGAACGTGGTGGTCGGGGTAGTGGAGGCGGTGATCGTCGGGCTCTTCCTGTGGCTGATCGGCGTTCCTGGAGCCTTCGTCTGGGGCGCGTTCGCCTTCATTGCGGAGCTCGTGCCCGTCCTCGGGGCTTACCTGATGGCCATCCCACCGTTGCTCGTCGCCCTCTCGATCCGGCCACTGCTGGCTCTTTGGGTCTTTCTGTTCTATCTGATCTTCAACCCGCTCAAGGATCACATCGCGTTTCCGTTGGTGCGCCGCACCACCATGCAACTGAACCCGGTCTTCCTGCTGTTCGTCACCGTGGCGGCCGCACAGGTGTTTGGACTGATCGGCGCTCTCATCTCCGCGCCTCTGGCCGGCTTCATCAAGGCGTACTACGAGGAGTTCTACCTGGGCGCCCGCCAGCAGGATGAGGTGTCGCAGCAGGTCGAGGAGATGGTGCGGTTGGATGAGAAGTCCGCGAACCCCCCGGACGGTGACGGATAGGGTGAGTCCCGGCCGTGCTCGTGGCTACGTGATTCCCGGGAGGGATGAGCACCCCCAGGAAGAAGCGGCCCGCGCCGGAATCAGCGCTGCCGGACACCCACACCAAGAACGCGATGAACAGCCCCATGCCTCCGTCCGTGGCCTTGAACGGCCAAGTCCTCCTGTTGTTCGGCCTGGGCACTCACGAGGTGCCTCCCTTCCGTCTCGGCGTTGCGCCCGCCCTCCTGTTACTGCACTTCTAGCGTAGGTCCCGGCAGGAAAGAAGGCGCCGGTCGATGGAGCGGACTCGGGTCGGTCTATCGGGCGGGCCGCTACGAGTGAGCGGAATCCGGTACCATCGAGCACATGACGATCCAAGGGATGGACCACGTCGGCATCGTGGTTGACGATCTCGCGGGCGCGATTGAGTTCTTCGTCGAGCTCGGATTCGTGCTGCAGGGCGAGGGGCCCGTCGAAGGTCGCTGGGTGGATCGCGTCGTGGGGCTCGAGGGCGTGCGGGCGGATGTTGCGATGCTGCAAACACCCGACGGCCACGGACGCCTCGAGCTTTCGAAGTTCCACTGGCCGCGAATGCAGCACGACCACCGAGACGCGCCGGCGAACGCGCCGGGTCTGCGCCACGTTGCATTCGCCGTCGAGGACATCGACGCCGTCGTTGCCGGCCTGCGAGCCCGCGGCGTTGGACTCGTCGGCCAGCTGGAGCGCTACGAGGACAGCTACCGGCTCTGCTACGTCCGCGGTCCGGAGGGAATCATCATCGAGCTAGCGGAGCAGATCGGCTAACCGCCCTGCTACGAGCTGGTCTCGGGGATGAACGTCATCAAGCGAAGCCGAAGAGAGGGGGGAGCAAAGCGACCGCCGCGCTCGCCCAGATGGCGAAGATCGGCAGGTAGCTCGTCTGCCACCGCTCGAGGCGATGGAAGGCGACCCGCCCGGCGAGAAAGCGGACCGAGAGCCAGGCCGCCCAGGCCAGGTTCACGAGCAGCACCAAGTTGAGGCCGAGGGCCGCTACCCGATTCGGGGTAAATCCGAGGTCGCCGACCCGCGCAAGCATCGAGCCGAGCACCATCCCGTCGAGCACGAGGGCGCCGGCGACCGCGACGAGCTGAATCCCATCCGTGAGCCCTGCCCGGCGCGTAGACTCCCGCGCCGATAGCCCGTAGAGGACGAGCGCGAGGACCACCATCAGCAGGGCGTCAAACACCACGAGTCGGTCGCGATCGAAATTACCGAGGCCTGACACTACGTAAATGACGACGGAGACCGCCAGCATCATGGCGAAGAGCGGGGTGAAGACCATGGTGAGCACCGGGGCCATGTTCTCCACCACGCTCTTCTTGGCCTCCACCAGCCAGGCGGCCACGAGCACCGCGCCGGCCGCCCCGGAAGGCAGCACCCATTCGGCTAGTGGCTCCGTCAGGCGGGGTGCCACCGGTTTGAGGACGACTGAGGTCAGGCCGACCAGCACGCCTCCACCGAGGGCGATGAGCACGTAGTAGATGAACCACTCGCCGGTGAACCGGACGAAGTCCATTCGTCGCTCGTGGGACCGCCAGTCGCCCCCCATGTAGGGATAGGCAACCGCAAACCACAGCGCAACGGGTAGGTGGATCGCCACCAGCAACTCGGTGGACGAATCCGGATCGTAGGGATAGAGGTTGACGACCAGGGCGGCTACCAGGAACGGCGCCGAACTGAGCAGGCCCTGACGCAGGGGCAACTGGCGCCGCAGAGTGAAGTACCCGGCGAGGAACGGCAGCACGAACAGGCTTAGGTTGCGGAAGAACGCGGGGGACTCCTGGTCCGGAAAGTCAAAGGCGAGGCGGGCGATCTGAATGGCGAAGCCGGCCGCCACGGCGAAGGCAAGTGTCTCGACCAACCCGTTCGGGTGTTCGCGCTCCGCTGGAGCCGACAAGACGAGCTGCTTCCATAGCCGGTCGCTGTGCTCCCGGGCGAACTCCCGGGACAGCCCGTCGATGTCGCCCATCCGCTTGACGGCCACGAGAAAGGCCTCGTCGCCGCTGAGCCCCGCGGCGCCCAGGTCCGCCATCTGGTCGCGGAGGTGAGCCTCCAACTCGTCGACGTCGGTGCCGTCGACGGCTCGTGCTTCCCCGACGTATGCTCGCCATTCGGCGATTTGCGACTCGACTGCGTCCATATTTCAGGCTCCGGAGGTTGCGGGTCGGATGTCGACCTGTTTCCAGGCATCGTTCAGGGCGCGCGTAACGGTCTTCCATTGACGCCGTTGCTCTGCCAGGGCACGCCGGCCCTCGTCGGTGATCGCGTAGTACTTACGGTGGCGGCCCTGGGGAGGAGTGCGCCACTCCGTGGTCACGTAACCGAGCCGGTCAAGACGATGGAGCAGCGGGTAGAGCATGCCATCCGTCCACTCGAACTCCCCTTCGGACAGCTCCCGCACCCGCTTCAGAATGGCGTAGCCGTAGCTCTCGCCCTCGGCAAGAATGGAGAGCACGAGAGGGGTCGCCGAGGCCGCCACCAGATCCTTGTCGATGTGCACCGAGTCTCCCTTCTGCAGCTTGAAGGGTAGCACTGCAATGCATATCAGTGCAAGGTATACGGCGCCAGCTGCTCCATAAATGCTTGGGCTTTCTCTCGGAGAGCCCAACAGGGTGACCTCCTGCGGGGGCATGTTGCTACTCGGAGCGCTCGGGTGGGTGGGCTGCGCACGCTTCGAGGCGACGGACGGCCCTCGCCGTCTCGTCGGCCGTGGTCTCCAGGTGATGGAGCGCCCGGATGATGATCTCAGAGAGATCTCCAGGTTGTCGCCGCGACCATCGAACCAGCGTTGCATGGGTTCGCCTTAGCCGTCGAGATCCACGGCCGGCAGCTTAGCCCCTTCATGGTGCCCCGCGAAGGTCTGGTGAGCTCTTGACGCCAGCGTTGTGCGCGTAGCATACTCAGTATAACTCTGAGGAAGGAGACGGATGAGCGTTCCACACGCCCTGCTGGCCTTGTTGAGTGAAGGCCCGAAATACGGGCTGCAGCTGCGGCAGGAATTCGAGGCGAGAACCGGCGAGGTGTGGCCCCTCAACGTTGGCCAGGTCTACACCACGTTGCAGCGGCTGGAGCGCGACGGCCTGGCCGCATCCGAGGATGGCGGAGACGGCGGTCCTCAGAAACGTTATCGCATCACAAAGGAAGGACTGGACGCGCTGGGTCTTTGGCTCCGTACTCCACCGGACTTAACCCTGCCGCCCCGCGACGAGCTGGTGATCAAGGTACTCGTGGCCCTGCGCATACCCGGAGTGGACGTGCATGAGGTCATCCAGGTCCACCGCCGGTATCTGGTCGAGCTAATGCAGCAATGGACACGCCTGAAGGAGGACGAGGCCGAGTTCGACCTGGCGTTTGCCCTGACGGTGGACGCTGAGCTCTTCCGTTTGGACTCGGTAGTGCGCTGGTTGGACGCGGCCGACGGCCGCGTGAAGCGTGCGGCGATCGAACCCCTCGCCCCTCTTCCGCCCAGGCCACGACTACGACGCAGAGTAGGTGTGTACCGATGAGCCTCGTGGAACTACATGGTGTCTCCAAAGTCTACGGTGAAGGCCGTACTGAAGTCCATGCGCTGAACAACGTCGATCTCTCCGTCGATGCCGGCACCTTGGTGGCCGTGATGGGGCCGAGCGGCTCCGGCAAGACCACCCTTCTCACTATAGGCGGCAGCCTAGAAGAGCCGACCGGCGGCGAAGTGCTGATCGAAGGAATCTCCCTTTCGCGCATGTCCCGAAACGACAAAGCCCGCCTGCGCCGACGCTCCATCGGCTTCGTCTTCCAGGAATACAACCTGCTTGCCGGGCTGACCGCCTTGGAGAACGTCTCTCTTCCGCTGGAGCTCGACGGCCTGTCGGCGAGCAAGGCACAAAAGGCAGCTCTGGCCGTCCTCGACGAGTTGGGGCTGGCGGAGCGTGCCCCGCACTTTCCCGACGAGCTCTCCGGTGGCGAGCGCCAGCGGGTCGCCATCGCGAGAGCTATGGTGGGCGAGCGCCAGTTGCTCATGGCCGACGAGCCCTCCGGCGCCCTCGACTCGGTCACCGGGGAGGCGGTGATGCGTCTGCTCTTGGCTGCGGCCCACCGGGGCCTGGCCGTCGTGGTGGTCACTCACGAAGCCCAGCTCGCCTCCTGGGCCGATCGCGTGGTGTTCCTGCGCGACGGCCGGGTTGTCGACCAGACTCAGCCCGCCCTGGGGCCCGAGTCGCTGCTCCATCCACAGACCCCGGCCGGCTGAGATGATGAGAAGCAAGGCCGAGATGTTGCCGCGACGCCGGAAAGGCGGTGGAGGCTCCCCGGCGCGGCGGGCCATGGTACGTTGGGCCTGGCGCCTCTTTCGCCGCGAGTGGCGCCAGCAGTTGCTGATCGTAGTCCTCATCACGGTCGCCGTGGCCGCCACCGTCATCGGCGCCGGCATCGCCACCAACATTGCTCCGCCGGCCAACGCGGGCTTCGGGAGCGCCAATCACCTGGTCAGCCTGCCCGGCTCCGACCCGCACTTGGCCGCCGACGTCGCCGCCCTCAGGGCCCACTTCGGCCCGGTCGAGGTGATCGAGAACCAAGCGTTTCCGACCGGTCTCGCGGGAGGCGCGCAGCTGCGCGCGCAGGATGCGCGGGGTCCTTACGGGGGTCCGATGCTGGCGCTACTCTCCGGGCGCTACCCTGCAGGTCCTAACGACATGGCCATGACGAAGGAACTGGCGTCCACCTTCAATCTGAAGGTGGGTGACCCGTGGCAGCAGCAAGGACGGAGCTTCCGCCTCGTTGGTCTCGTGGAGAACCCTCAGAACCTGCTCGACAACTTCGCCCTGGTGGCCCCCGGGGACGTCAGGACACCGAGCCAGGTGAGCGTGCTCTTCGACGCCAGCGAGGATGCTGTGCGCGCCTACTCCTTCCCCGCAGGTGCGGCGGTGCTGGCGCCGTCCAGCGGGATCGACCCGGCCCTCATCGTCCTCATCGTGGCCGTCTTTGGCCTGGTCTTCATCGGGCTCGTGGGGGTGGCCTCCTTCACGGTGCTCGCCCAGCGCCGCCTGCGCTCCCTGGGCCTGCTCTCCTCGCTCGGGGCTACCGACAAGAACGTCCGCTTGGTCATGGTGGCCAACGGTGCCGTCGTGGGGGTGGCGGCAGCTGTCTTGGGCGCACTCGTGGGCCTGGTGGCCTGGGTCGCCTACGCGCCCTCCTTCTCTTTTAGCGTCCGCCACCGCGTTCATTGGACACATCTGCCCTGGTGGCTGGTGGCGGCCGCCATCGCGCTGGCGGTGTTGGCGGCTGTGTTGGCCGCTCGCCGGCCGGCGTACGCCGTGTCTCGGACGCCGATAGTCGCCGCGCTCTCGGGTCGCCCCGGTCCAGTGAAGACCATCCACCGCTCGGCCCTCTGGGGAGCCGGGCTGCTGGTGATCGGGCTCGTGCTCCTGTTCTTCTCGGGGGGTGTCGGAACCACCCATTCTCACACCCAGCTGGCTGTGGGCGGTTTCCTCGCCAGCGCCATCGGCATTGTTCTGTTTGCCCCCGTCACTATTGGCTTGCTCGGCGGACTGGCCCGGCGCGCACCGATCTCCATCCGGCTGGCCTTGCGCGACCTGGTCCGCTATCGCGCGCGCTCCGGGGCCACGCTGGCCGCCATCAGCATGAGCGTGCTCATCGCCATGCTGGTCTGCCTGGTATCCACCGGACGGTATGCCGACGTCGTGGACTACGTCGGGCCGAACCTGCCCGCCAACCAATTGGTGCTCCATCCGATCCCGAGTCACGGCAGTGTCCCACCCACCTCCCCGAGCGATCCGGCAGCGGTGGCCTCCTCCATCGCGACCGCCCTGGGGACCCATGATGTCCTAACCCTGGAGGTGGCCGACGCCCTTCTTGTCCGGCAATCGGATCTTCGCGGCTTTAGCAGCATCTATGTCGCCACCCCAAAGGTGCTACAGCACTACGGCATCGACCCTAGCAGCATCGAGTCTGGGACTATCCTGATCACCTCGCGGCTGGGCCTGGACCGAACCCCAGGTCTGGCACTACTCTACGGCCCGATTCCAAAGCCCGGGGCGCCCGGAATCACCCCCGCTGCCAACCCCAAGACCGAGTTCGTGAAGGGCTTGCCGACCGGGACCGCGCAGCCCAACCTGCTGATCACGCAGTATGCCGTCCAGAAACTGGGACTGCAGTCGAGTCCGAACACCTTTCTCATCACGACCCGGCAACCCCTCACGGCCTTCCAGCAGAACACGGCCCGGCAGCTGGCTATGGCTGCCAGCATGAGTGTCGAGACCAAGAACAGCGAGCCCAGCCCCAACCAGCTCCGTACCTACGCGACGTTGTTTGGCCTTCTGCTGTCCCTGGGAGTCCTCGCCATGACGGTCGGACTGATCCGTAGCGAGACGGCCGGGGACCTACGCACCCTGACCGCAGTAGGCGCGGGCAATACCACCAGACGGACTCTGACCGGAGCTACCGCCGGAGCCTTGGGTCTGTCGGGTGCCCTCCTCGGAACCGGCGTCGCTTACCTCGCCACCGCCAGTTTCTTTCGCAGCCAGCTGTCGGAGCGGATGGGTCACGCACCGGTGCTCTATCTTCTTCTCATCCTGATCGGGCTGCCGGTCGTCGCCTCACTGGGTGGTTGGCTCTTCGCGGGGCAGGAACCGCAAGCAGTGGCCCGCCAAGCGCTGGAGTGACCAAATCATTAGAGATGTCGTCCCTACGTGTCACGCCGGACCAGCAGCACGGCGGCGACCGCCATCACTGCCACGGCATAGCCGCAGAACAGGGCGAACCCGGTCCAGGGAGAGAGCATGTGCGGCTCTTTCACGATGGTCATGATCTGCTGGCCGGCGGTGCTGGGCAGATAGGGGCCGATGGCGTTGTTCCAGCTCTGGGGCAGAATCTCCATCAAGGGTGGAAGGACGAACAAGAGACCGAACAAGACCGAGATGGCGCCGGCCGTGCTGCGCAGGATGGTCCCCAATCCGAGGGCCAGGATGCCCACCACGGTCAGATACAGCCCCGCTCCGATGACGGCTCGCGGGACTCCGGCAGCCGAGAAGGCGATCTGGATGTGCTGCCCGGAGAGGATGGACTGGCTGACGAAGAACGCGACCAAGGCCGAGGGGATCATCAGCACCAGCGTGACGCCCGCAAAGACGCCGGCTTTGGCCCACAGCACGGGTAGGCGCCGGGGAACAGCGCTGAACGTGGCGCGGATCATCCCGGTGGAGTACTCAGCGCTGATGACAAGGACTCCCAGGACGCCGATGGCCAACTGCGCGAAGTTGAGTCCGATGAACGCGGCCCGAAGGGCGTCGAAATGGGCCCTCTCCTGGGGGTCCATACGGGTCCAGTGACTGACGATCACGGTCGAGGCAATCGCGGCCAGCGCGATCGAGAGCACCACGGCCGCCAGCAGGGCCCAGCGGGTCGACCGCACCGACCGGAGCTTGGTCCACTCCGAGAGGAACACACGCCGTTGGGTGACTCGGGCGTCGGCCGGCACCGGAGTCAGGCCGTGCGAGATCGTCGCGTTCACAGGAGCGCCCCCTCGTGCTCGATCTCCCCGTCCATCTCCTCGGTCTTGAACTCGACCGTGTCCCGGGTGAGATCCATGAACGCCTCCTCGAGGGAGGCCTGGACCGGGGTCAGTTCGTGCAGGACGATGCCGCCTTCCGCGGCGGCCTCGCCGATCTGTTGGGCGGTCAGCCCGGTGATCTCGAGCAGGCCCCGCTCGCTGCCCTCCACCGTCACGTCCGGTCCCAGGACGAGATCCCGCAACTCCGTCGATTGCGGGGTGCGCACGCGCACGAGCTTCTTGGAAGCCTGGCGGATGAACTCCTCCACGGTGGTGTCGACCACCAACCGGCCCTGGCCGATCACGATGAGATGCTCGGCGGTGACGGCCATCTCACTCATGAGGTGGGAGGAGACAAAGACAGTCCGGCCCTCGGCGGCGAGTCCTTTCAGCAGGTGGCGGATCCAGTGGATCCCTTCGGGGTCGAGACCGTTGGCCGGCTCGTCGAGCAGAAGGGTGGCGGGATCTCCCAGCAGCGCGGTCGCGATGCCCAGGCGTTGCCCCATCCCCAGCGAGAATCCGCCCACCCGTTTTCCCGCGACGTCGCGCAGCCCGACCAGGTCGACCAGGTCGTCCACTCTGCGAGGGGAGATGCCGTGCGTCTGCGCCAGGGCGAGCAGATGGTGGTAGCGCCGAGCGACCCGTGTGGATGGAACGGGCCTCGAGCAGGGCGCCCACCTCGCGCAGGGGCGCCCGGTGCTCGCGGTAGTGCTTGCCGTTCACGGTGACGTCGCCTGCGTCCGGCGCGTCCAGGCCGAGGATCAAACGCATGGTGGTCGACTTGCCCGCTCCGTTGGGTCCCAGAAACCCGGTCACCACGCCCGGCCGCACAGTGAAGCTCAGTGCATCGACGGCCCGCTTGGGGCCGTAATCCTTCGTCAAGCCGGTGGCTTCGATCACGGCATCAAACTCCTTTTCAACGTTCGAGTGGGGGAGAACGGAAGACTAGCCTTATCGGTCGCCCTCACATCCTCCGGGCGCAGTAGATTCGTCTCATCCTAAAGGCGGCGATGCGCTCGGGATGATACTCCTCCCGGAGATCACGGCGCCCGAGCCGTCATGCCCATCAGCAGTCGAACACCGACCAGCAGATCTCGTTTCGCAACCGCTGATCCTCCAGGACGAGTTCGCGAATCGCGTCCGGGAGCTGTTCGCGCTGCCAACGGCACTCGAGCCGGCCGGCGCTCTCACCCTCGCATCCAGAGGCGGCCGCGCGCGCGGCCTTGATCGCGTAGGCCGCAGCACCGAGTTCGTGTGCGGCGACATGCGCCACCGCTGCGGCCTGGCCGGCAGCAAATGCGGCGTGCCGAGCGGCTCCGCTCAGCTCTCTTGCCGCAGCCTGGGCATGCGCCAGCCGACCGCGGGACTGAGACATCTTGATCTCGCCGCGCGCCCATGCCCGAGTCTGCTCGATCGCCTGGCGGGGTCGCGGGTCCGAGGGCTGCACCGACTCGAAGAGGTGCAGAACGTGCTCTGCGCACGCGGCCGCCCACAAAGCCAGGAGCCGATGGTCGGAGTCCGTGAGCGTCCCCCCGCGGCGGATGGTGATGAAGCGGGGGTCGCGGTCTTTGGGGAGGATCATGGTTGCACCCCGTCCTGTTGCATCTGCGCAAGGTCGTGCCCTGCCGACCAGGAGTCAATACACGGCCTGGTGGAGCGGGCGGACATCGGGACGGCCGTACCACCGCGAGTAGAGCAGAATGGGATGAGTCTATCCCGGCGGTAGGGCGATTTGTCTGGTCCAACCGCGGACCTTGACTGAGTAACGAGGAGCACTGCGTCGGTCTCGGGACGAGCGGAGGAGACGTGTCGGTCACTCACCCCCGTCGAGTATCGAACTGTCGCCCCCGGGGTACACGCGCGCTATGGACGACTACACCGGACCGGGCGCCCCGGTCCCCCGTCCCGGCGAGACCGCCGTCCAGGCCCTTGAGCGGGTCCGCGCGGATGCGGCCGACTGCGAGGCATGCGACCTCTGGCGCCGGGCGACGCAGACGGTCTTCGGCGATGGGCCGGCCCCGGCTCGGGTGATGCTGGTCGGCGAGCAGCCCGGGGACCAAGAGGACCTGGACGGGCACCCGTTCGTCGGCCCGGCCGGACGAGAGCTGGACGACGCTCTCGAAGAAGCGGGCATCGACCGGCGGGTCGTCTACGTCACCAACGCAGTCAAGCACTTCAAGTGGGTGGAGGGTCGGGGCGACCGGCGCATCCACAAGAAGCCCAACGTCGGGGAGATGACCGCCTGCCGTCGCTGGCTCAACGCCGAGCTGGGCCTGGTTCGCCCGGAGCTCGTCGTCTGCCTGGGGGCCACCGCCGCACAGGCCCTTCTGGGGCGGGGCATCAAGGTGACGCGCGACCGGGGCAAGTCCTTCCATCCCGCGTTCGCTCCTCTCGCCACGGTCACCGTGCACCCTTCCTCTATCCTCCGCGAACCCGATCGGGAGGCCCGGCATCGCGCCCGGCGAGAGCTCGTCCGCGATCTGGCCGACGTCGCCCGGCTCGTCGAGTGAAGGGAAGCAGTTTGTCGCCCTCCTCGACCACTGAACGCGACGACGACCCGGGGTCGGAGAAGCGGCTGGGATAGAGAGAGACAGAGGCCTACAGACTTCGAGTATCTTCGACCACAGAGAACAGCGTCGAAACGCCTCCCCTTAGCCCGCCACTTGTGGTACTTCCCGAAGACCTGCTCCAGCGGCGAAGAGACTGGAGTGGATGGTCTCCGTTAGCCTAGCCGCCGATGGGGTAGCGTCCGTACTCCTCGGCCGCCTCCATCATGGCGATGGCGTTCAGCAGGGAGCCGTTGGGCGGGAACTCGCAGCCGGTCGACAGGATGAAGCCGCCGCCGGGAGCGAGCACCTCGATCTGCTCCTTGCACTTCTGCTTCACCTGCTCCGGCGTGTGCAGGATCATGTCCGGGCTGGGCGGGACGTAGCCCGATCAGGCAGGTCTTGTCGCCGTACTTCTGCTTCAGCTCCTGGGGCGACTTGCAGTCGTCGGGCATGAAGGCGAAGCTGAAGCCCTCCGGCTTCATCATCTCGATCTGCACGTCGAAGTAGACGCTCTTGCCGCAGTTGTGGACGATGCACAGCAGTACCGTGCTCGTGGATCCGGTCGGCCAGCGTCTTGGTGAACGGCCCCTCCACCTTCATCCACAGGTCCTTGCTCATGATCGAGCCGGAGGCGAACGGCGGTTGCAGCATGATCGCGTGGACGCCGGTCTCGCACAGAGCGTCGATCCGCTCCAGCAGCACCTCGGTGATGATCTCCTCCGCCGCGAGTGACCACCTCAGGCGCCTTCATGCAGTCCAGGAACAGTTTCTCCGCGCCCCTCAGCATGGACAGGATGCCCAGCGGCCCGTAGGCGAAGCTCATCACCGCCGTTTCATGCCCGATGGCCTTCATGACACCGTCGGTGTAGCGCTGCATGTGGCTCATCCGCGTCGTCTTGCGCGGATCGATCCTCTCGATCTTCTTGTAGTCGTCGAGCGTCTTGATCAGGTTGTCCCGGTAGACCGGGTGCGGGGTATCATCGGTGGGGAACACCATCGGGGCGCCGAAGTCCGCGCCTTCCACCGACAGGTCCACCATCAGCAGGACGACGTCCATCCCGATCAGCTTCTTGGCCTGGATCATGCTCTCCACGGTTAGGTCGGAGTCGGTCGCCCAGTCCTGATAGTTCACGCCGAGGACCCGGCGGCTGGCGCCGCACACCAGAGGAGCCGCCGGCACCCGGTCGCTCACCTTGTGCTGCAACGCGCTTGCGAAGCGCTCCAGCCCTGTCATCTCTCCGGTTCTGATAGCCACGGTGTCCCCTCTAGCCTGCTGCTGATATTCCGGCTCCCAAACAGCCCAACGGCGAGGTCTCCGCTGGGAAAGGCCCGGGCTAGCTGAGAGGAGTCCCGTGATTCGTTCTGCCCGGCGCACGGACAACCTCCCGCACGGGACCATTCCCCCGGAGCTTCGCCTCCCCAAGCCTACTCTTCCAACGCCAAAGCCCACATCCGCTTGAGAAGCAGTTCTCCTTGAGCCCACCCGTACGGCGCTGAGCATCGTTCGTCCGGGCGGCACCGTCGGCCGCGTCGGCGTTCCGCAGGAGCCGTCCATCCCGGCCGCAATCGAGACCTTCTTCAACAACGTGACTAGGTAGCGGACGTAGAGAGGCGGCCCCTGTGGACCGCCTCCGTTGCATGTTCTGACTCTGCAATCCGCGCTCGCTACGAAGCATCCGCGCTCGCTACGAAGCCAGGCGCTCGGTCAAGTCAGCAATGACGTCCCTCGTCTGAGGGGTGGGTTCAGCGAAAGATCAGCACGAGGATGAGGATGATGATGATGAGTAGGACGATCCCTCCGCCGATGTACATGGGTACCTCCTGGCCCTCGGGTCTGAAAACGTCGCCCCGCACCCGGTCGATCGCCGGTCCGTACGCAGGATGTTCTTATTCTTCCTGTAGCCCTTACGCTGCAAACAAGGGAAGCGATGCTTGGGAATGCTCCCCGTCGGGAGACGGATGTTGCCCCGCGCCCCAGCCTTCCTCGCACGCCCGCGAAATCGGCTGGATTTGTGGCGTTCCGTCCAATCCCCAGTCCATCCCGGTGTTCGTCTCAAGACAAGAGTCGCCGAGCTCATCAATCCTCCTTGACGACACACGATTCATCGGCTCGTCCATTTGAACCACCTGATGCCAACAGCGGTGAAGACCAGTGCGTATCCAATGCTGGCGCCAAGGGCTCCCCAGGTCTGAAGCGTCCAGGTGCGGGGCTCCATCGCGCCGGCGAGTATCGTCGCGATCACCCCGCCGGGCGTCCAACGTGAGACGATGTCGAAGACCGAACCAAACTTGCGGACGTGACTCAAGATACTGAGAACGAAAAGAGGGATGAAGACCACCGGAGCGATGGCTCGTACCATCTCAGAGGATCTGACGAGGCCGACAATAGCTTGCCCGATGCCAAGGAACTCGGCGGCGCTGACCACCACCATGACGAGGGTGAGAACCCATGCTCCCGCGCTCAGGCGCAGCGAAAACCCGACGACGGCAGCTACCAGTACGATCACCGCCATCCCAAGCACAGCAGCGACTTCTACGATGAGACGGCTCGCCATGATCTCCCAGGTAGGGATCGGAGCGACTCGCAGACGCTGAAAGACGCCGAGTTCCCGGTGCCGCGCCAGGGTAAGCGAGTATCCAGCAATGGCTATGAGGGCCATGCCCCCGACCAGGGACGAAGCAACGCCAAATCTGAGGCCGCCTAGTGCCACGGCGCGCTTACCGGTGGACAAGCCAACGAGATAGACCACGGGAAGGACCAGGCTCCCCAGCAACGCCCCCATGTTTCGTCGTTGGGTGATGAAGTCGGCCCTGACGAGCGATCGCATGGTCTGCCCGATGCTCGGACGGCTGAGGCGGGGGCTACTCACGGACATCCTCCCCGGTGAGCCCGATGAATACATCATCGAGAGTGGCTGGGCCGTGAGCCACTGCGCGAACCCGCGGATCGTTCCGATGCTTCTTGATGAGACCGGCCGGTGTATCGGTGGTGAGAATCTTGCCGTTATCCATGATCGCCACCCGATCACAGACGGCCTGAGCCTCTTCCATCGAGTGCGTGGTGAGGAGGATGCTGCGGCCACCCTTCCGCATCTGCTCGATGCGCTCCCAAAGCCGGCGCCGGGCCTGCGGATCGAGGCCGCCCGTGGGTTCGTCGAGGAGTAGGACGACCGGCTCATGGATGGTGGCGACCAGGAGAGATAGTCGCTGTTTCTGACCTCCGGAAAGTTGACTGACTCGCCGGGAACCCTCTTGCTCGAGACCGAGTCCGGCCAGGGCTTCAAGCGTCTCGCTCGGCGAGATTTCTCGGCCATAGAGCCCGGCGTAGAGTCGCACGATTTCCCGAACACTCAGGTCCGGATGAAACCCCGTGGACTGCAGCTGCACCCCCAGTTGCGCCCTCGCGACCAAAGGATCCTGTTGTATGTCGATGCCCTCAATGAGTATCGAGCCGGCATTCGGCTTGAGCAGCCCCTCGATGGCGCTCAGTGTAGTGGTCTTGCCGGCACCATTGGGACCGAGAAGACCGAAAATCTCCCCTTCTCTAATCTCCAGGGTGACCCCATCGACGGCCCTGACAGGTCCGTAGCTCACGTGCAGGTCTCGGACTTCAAGGGCCGCCGGTGCTTGAATCACGTCGGGCTCGGTTCGATGTCCACCGCCCCTTTCTCTCCGCCCGCTGTCCTTCGGGCTGGGCCCTTGGCCCCCATTCTCCGCCGTGTTCTCTTCTGAAGTCACTCATATACCCTATCGTCTGTCTGGTGCGGCACAGAACTACCGCGAAGGTGCCCGCGACCGATGCGCCAGAAGCGAAGTGGTATGCCGGGTCGGCGTGCTGCGGTTGCTGTCCGGGATGAAGCGGAGGCGGCGGGTCGCGATCGGCACGGCGGACGACGGAGAGGTGCCCGGGAGGGCTGTCCCGTCCGCGTAGCGATTGGCCCAAAGCCCTTCTTCGGTTAGACCGATCAGGCCGCCCCTCAAGGTCGTTGTCCGAGTACCTCCTTCATCCAGGCATGGGTCGATGAGCCGGAGGTCTCAACGCGAGGTGGCCCGGAATGAGGAGAGGTCATCCAGGAGCCAGGCAGTAGGGGGAACATCATCTGACGCCTTCGGTGGGCTACCGAGGCGGGAAGCAAAGCCGTCACGCACTGTCTGGGTTTCTGGTCGGGCTGTTTTGCATATTGCAGACAGTAGGCATGGGAAAAGCGGTGTGCTTCTAAGGCGGAATGAAGATGGAACACCTGGCAGCAGACAAACCCGGCTATCGAGAATTGCTTGACGCGCTGCGGGCCCTAGCCAGCGGCATGTTCCCGGAGAGCGACAGTCCTATAGGGGAAGGCAGGCAGGCCGGGACGCGGACGTTCATCGGAGACCGTAGCTTGGATCCCGTCTCGGCGATGGACAAGATTGCCCTCATGGAACTCGTCCCTGCTTCGACGGCGTTCATCCTTGCCACGCTCATCACCGATGGAATCGATCAGGCGATGGCGGGTGCGGTTGGCATGCCGCAGTAGGGTGGCCACCCATCCGATGATTCGCAAGCAGCCAAGTGCGAACTGGTCGAAAGCGGGCAGACTGCTGGCCTTCGTCGCCCTCTTGGCTAGCGCCTAGCTTCGCCGGGCCACGAGCACGGTGCGTGGTCCGTTAAAGAGGAAGGGCGACCCGTCGAGGGCGCCGTATGCCTCGACGTCCACAAAGCCAGCCGCAAGGACCAGCGTCCTCAGCTCATGCAGCGAGTACGCCCTGGTGGACAACGCATGCTCCTTGACGCCTCCCGCTCGGGAGATGAGGACACTCCGTCCCTGTGTCCGAGAGGTGAAGGGGTCGTAGCTCGTCTCGGTGAGCAAGAAACCGTCCGCGGTCTCCTGCCAGACTCTCGGCTGAAAGCGAGGCAAGAGGCCATCGCGATTGAGGAGCTCAAGCAGGAATCGGCCACCCGGGCGAAGCGACTTCGCCACCTCTTGGATCACCCTGCGGTTCCCCGCTTCATCGAAGTAGCCGAAGGAGGTGAAAACGTTGATGACCGCGTCGAACTCGGTGAGGAACGGGACTCGTCGCATGTCGCCTTGAAGGAACTGTACGTCTGACCCTTGCTCGTCTGCTCGCCGGCGGGCTTCCTGCAGTAGGTCGGTGGAGAGGTCGAAACCGACGACGGAAAAGCCGCATCGGGCGAGTCCAAGGGCGTGCCTGCCGTAGCCACAGGCAAGGTCGAGAATGCGGGCCGGGGGGGCGACGCCGAGCAGACTCACCATCTGGTCCACTTCAAGCGCGGTCGCGGCCTCGTCCTCCGGGTACCGGGTGAGGTAGTCGGCGCCGAAGAACTCTTCATACCACTCGCCCATGTCACACCCTCCCGTCGGTCTTCTCCGCCTGCCGCATCCGTTCCCCGATGCGCGCTCGATGAAGTAGGGGAGGCCAACCTTGGTCACTCGGCGAAGAAGTCCGCCAAGATGGGAGCCAAGGCGTCTGAGCTCACGTCGTGGCTCTGGCCCTCCAGGGTGAGGTGCCGGCCCTGCGGCAGGGCCGCGGCGAGCGCGGCGGCTGCCTCCTGAATGAACGGCAGCGTGAGGGATCCGTTCATCACTAGCGTCGGGATGGTGAGCCGCGCGGCGCGTGCGGTCGGCACCGCTCGGTCAGGGCCCATCGCAGCCTTGTCGTAGGCGAGGGTCGGTGCCACCGCCACCAAGGTCGGCCACAGCGGGGATTGACGCATCCCCTCGATCATCTCGGCCGGAGTGCCGACGAAGCGCATGAACAAGACGACGGCCTCGTCATTGCGTCCCTCGGCCAGCAGCGCGGTCAGTTGCCGATCGTAGTCCCTCCACTCCGCCTGACCGGAAGCCTCGCCGTTGTACGGGGGCTCGTAGAGGGCGAGCCGCTCCACGTGTCTTTCCAGCTTGAGAGCCGCTTCGAGAGCAAGGCAGGCACCCGACGAGATGCCGTAGAACGAGGCCGAGTCCCCGTCGGTCGTGATGAGCGCGTCCAGGTCTTCGATCTCGCGCTCGAGCTCATAGGGAGGGGTATCGCCGCTCTCCCCTCGCCCGCGTCGGTCGTAGGTGATCACTCGGAACCGCGGGGACAAGAGCTCCGCCAGCGTGCGGCATCGCTCCGAACTGGCGGTAGCCGAAGGCACCCTCGACGAGGATGACGGTGGGTCCCTGACCTTGCTGGTCGTAGCCAATCGATGTGCCGTCGCGTGAGACCGTGGTAGGCAAGAGATGCTCCTTCCCGCTCGGGTGCCGTGGCCCCGCCAGGCTTGCCGGGGAGCCCGCTGGGGCTGTGTCCTAGATACCCACGTGAAGAGAGGTCGGGACTCTCCTTCGGCCCGACGCTCCCGGTCGCCCCTACGCCGTGGTCCTATCCCGCCCGAAGGGATCCCCCGCCGGGCTCTCGGTGTGGAGCGAGCAGACCCAGTGGTCATCCTCCTTCACCCAGAGGCTCGCGTCGTGGGCGACCAGGGTGAGGGGCTCGTGCTGCACCCGGAGCGTCTCCGTGACCGTATAGGCAACGATGACGGTGTCCGCGGAGACCTCGCGGACGTGGACATCATCAAGCTCGTAGTCGAGGAGCTCAAAAGTGGGCTGCACGACCATGCCCGCCAGCGCCTCTCGGGGAAGCTCACCGATCCCCTGGGCTCCCAGGAGAATCGTGGTCTGAGCGCTGAGGGCGGCGGCCGCCGCCGCGTCCCTGAGCTTCATCGCCTCCCAGTACCGGCATTCGAGCACGAGGAACTCTTGGCGTCCAAGCTCATCCATCACACGACCTTTCGACCTTCATCCAGAAAGGTCCACAGAACCGAGGTCGGCGGCGGCGGGGCCCTGGAGCATCCGGCCCTCGGCACTGAACCGGGAACCATGGCACGGGCAGTCCCACGTCTGCTCGGCGTCGTTCCAGCGGACCTCGCAGCCGACGTGTGTGCAGGCGCGAGCCACCCCGGTCAGATGCCCAGAGGCGTCACGCGAGACCGCCACCCGCCGCCGGGCAACTTCGACGACCGCGCCTTCGCCCGGTCCGATCCCGCTCGGTCCTTTGGGTCCCCTGGACAGACGAGGCAGCACCAGATGCACACCCACTGCGTCGCCGTTCTCCTTGACGAGGTCCGCCAAGGTGGCCCGGGAGAGACCGAGTCGGGAGGGGTCGTAGAGGGACCGCCAGGTAGCCGGCACGCCCTGCACCAAGTCAGCGAGCGTGAGCGCGGCCGCGACGCCGTTGGTCATGCCCCACGCTCCCATCCCGGTGGCGGCAAGGAGGTGTGAGGCGAGCGGGTGCAGGGGGCCGACGAGCGGGATGCGATCGGACGACATCTGGTCCATGGTCCACCAACGGTGGCTGACAGAGGCCGAGGGGAGCACCTGAGCGGTGCTCGCGACCAGCTCCTCGCTCAGGCGAGCCGTGCTCCCGTGCCCGGTCTTCTGCGCGGGGCTGTCGACGATCAGCACGGTGCGACCGTCACTGCCGGGCTGGGGCCGAAGAGAATGCGGCTCGGCGTCGATGCCCAGGTACATGCCCTCGGGCGCTGGCTCGCCGGTCTCGAGCGCCAGTGCCGCATGGCCGGAGGGATAGGCCCGGGTCCAGAACAGCGTCCGGCGCGGGAACGGCATGAGCGTGGCAAGGACCACCCACGGGGCCGACACAGTTCCTTTGTCGGTCCGCACCCGGTAGATCCCGGCGCCGCGGCCGGTCACGCTGAAGGCGCGGGTCTCTTCGCAGATGCGGCTTCCCCCGCTCACCACTCGTTCAGCGAGGGCCAAGAGGAAACGTCGTGGGTGAAAGCGAGCCTGGTCACGGAAGCGCACGGCTGCATTCACCGGGACGGGGAGGTCCAGACTGGTGACGAGGTCGGCGGGCAGACCCAAGCGCTGCGCCGTCGTCGCCTCTTCGCGCACCTGCGCGGCAGCGCGCTCGCTCGAAGCGAACGTGTAGGCGGGGGAGCGCACGAGGTCGCAGTGAATACCCTCGTCCTGGGCGGTCCGCACGATCCACTCCAGTGCGGCCTGGTTCGCTTGCCCATACAGCCGCGCTCGTTCCTCACCGTGCCGGCGCACGAGGTCCGAGTAGATGAGCCCGTGGAGCGAGGTCACCTTCCCGGTCGTGTGGCCGGTCACCCCGGTGACAATACGTCTCGCCTCGAGCAGGACCACGCGAAGGCCCGCTCGGGTCAGGAGGAACGCGGTGGTCACGCCCACGATGCCCCCTCCCACGACCACCACGTCGACGGTGGTGTCTTCGGTCAGCGAAGGGTAGTCGGTGGCCGGCGTCGAGGCCAGCCAGTAGGAGGTGTGGTCGCCGGGCAGAGAGGGAGCCATGTGGCCTCCTTCGGACGCAAGCGCAGGCCGACCGGCCGGCTCTGCCGGAGCGCATACCCTGCCGCACCACGCCGGAAACAGAACCGCCGGCCCGACGTGAGTGAACACCCGAGGCAGGGCAGTGCTCCGGCCATCATCCTAGGGCAGGGGCTCGGTGAAGGTGGACATGGGCTGCGGGGCCATGCGAGCCTCGGCCCACGTGACGAGCCCTGGGTCGGTGACGCCGAACAGGGAGAGCGGCGGGGATTGGCGCAGGCCCGGGGAGCGAGCCTTGTGGCGGGCAGGGGCCGGGCCGCTCAACGGTTCCCCCGGCCCCGGCGCGTCAGGCCTACTCGATGGCGAAGCGGGCGAACCCTTTGACGAAGATCCGCTCGTTGAAGGCGACCAGCTGGTCCTGAATGAGCCCGTTCACCGTGGACTTCTCGTCCCTGATGCTGGCCTGCTCCAGCAAGCAATGCTGCCGGTAGAACTTCTCGAGCCTCCCGGCGACTATCTGCTCGACGACTCGCTCGGGCTTGCCGCTGCGCGCCGCCTTTGTGCGCTCGTCGAGCACGAACTCTTCCACAACGTCAACGGGCACGTCCTGCCGGCTCACCCACCGTGGAGAGCCGGCCGCGACCTGCAGCGCGAGCTCGTGGGCGAGGTCCCTGAACCGCTGATTGCCCGAGACGAAGTCGGTTTCGCAACGTAGTTCGACCATCGCTCCTATCCGCCCTTGATGGCAGTAGGTGGCCACGTAGCCGTGGGCGGCCTCTCGCTCCCCACGCTTCTCTATCACTCGTGCGCCCTTCTCGCGCAGGAGCTCCAGGGCCTTGTCAAGGTCACCGCCGGCATCGCGTAGCGCCTCACGGCAGTCGAGTATGCCGGCCCCGGTCCGCTCGCGCAGTCGCTTGATGTCGCTGGTGGTGATCATGTGCCCTGCTCCTCTCTTTGGGCGATTGCAGGGCATCAAAAAAGGCGACCCTGTCCGGCGCCGCCTTCTAAGACCAAAGGGATATGCAGGCGCCGATGTCTAGGCGGTGGAGTCCACCGCCTCGTCAGCGTCGACGAGGATGTTGAGCACGGTTGCGAGGTGAGGCCCGTTCATGAGGTCGTGCATGATACCCCTGTGTGCAGTGGCGTGCAACGCGATTGCATGAACGGCTGACCCCTCCACCCCGCCAAGGGTCGACCCGATCCGAGGCGCTCAGCCGCCATGGGCCGTGCTTCCAGTCACGTCCCGAGCAACGTCGGTGAGGTCGTTGTGGAGCTGATGTCTGCAGGGTCACCTTGCCAGCCGGCGGGCGAGGTCCAGGACGCGTTCGCGGTCGTCTGGACTCAGGCGGAGAAGCAGGTCTCCCAGCTCGAGGAGAAGTTCGTCGCCCCTGGCTGGCGCCAGGGTTCTCGTGTGGCGAGCCGGCTGTCGTGGGCATCCTCTTGCGGGTAGGCCTCAGCGGCGCGATCCAGGGCTCGATTGCGACGAGCCGAGGGGGTGCCGGGATACTGCTGGGGTCTGGGATCCCCATACGACGGCAGAGGTGAGGTAGAGAAGAGAGCGGACGGCTCCTCGTCCGGCCGTCCTGCTCTCCGTCCTTCGAGTCGGTCCTCGGCGTATGCCAGGAGTTCGTGGAGCTGGAGCCCGAGCTGGCGGGCGATGGTGGCGAGCACCGTATTGGAGGCCGGCTTGTTACCCCGCTCGATTTCCGCCAGGTAGGAGTAGGAGATCTCCGCCCTCTGGGCGAGCTCCTTGCGATCGATGGCCTGGTCTGTCCGCAGCACCTTGATCGTCTGTCCGACCGCTCTGGCAAGCTGAGGATCATGCCCTCGTCGACCGCGGGACTGTTCCATCCGTTCCACCCCTAGCGTCTTGACGGCGACAAAGTGACCAAAGAGCGACAATTGGATATTCAAATGACGCTCATAGTGTGCATATAGCTTCTATTCGATGGTATCATGACTCCAAGAGGTGGTCGAGACTCGCGAGGCGGGGCGACCAGGACCAAGGAGGGTCGCATGCAGAAGAACACGACCGTAATTCAGGCACTCGCGGCCCTGCGCCCCGGAACACCGCTCACTTATGGCGGCCTGACGCTGCTCCCGCTCACCACCCGAGGAGAATACTAACGCGCGCTACGTCCTTCTGGAGACGGCCATCCAGCGGAACCGGCTGGTGGTGACCGAGGTGAACGACCAGGGTTCGGTCCCCTTCCTGCGGGCTCTCAACAAGGGCCCCTGGCCCGTCCTCGGGTTCGACGGCGAGGAGCTCGTCGGGCGCCAAGCAGAACCGCATCATCAACACCACGGTCCTTCTGGGGGTAGGGGAGCGGGTCGTCCCCGTGTCCTGCGTGGAGGCGGGCCGCTGGAGCAGACAAAGTCGGCACTTCGCCACCAGCGAGTGGGCCAGCCACCCGGAGCTTCGACGCCAAAAGGAGGTCCAGGTCCGGCCGAGCCTCTCGGAGTCGATGAGTGCGCAGGCGGCCGAGACTCACCCAAGAGGAGCGGGCCATGCGCTATCGCTCCAATCAGGGCGACATCTGGGAGGAGGTCGCCCGCGGGTCGGAGCAACTCGGGGTCCACTCCGACACCTCCGCCATGGCCGATGCCTACGTGGCCCGGTCCTCCGATCTCGACTGCGATCATGCGGGCCTTCGGTGCTGAGGACGGGGAGGGGAGCGACGGCGGTCCCGGTCGAAGGCATGGTGGCCGCCGCTGTCTTTCTGGGGAAGCGGTTTCTCTGCCTTGATGCCCTCTGGCCGGCCAAGCGCTTCGCCCAGCTCTACCCGAAGCTCCTGCGGGGATACGCACTCGAGAGCCTCTACCTGGGGACCAGACCCGCTCCGCGCCCGAGGACCCCGAAGCAGAGCTTCTTCGTCTGCTCCAGGAGCTCGCCGACGCCAAGTCCGACGAGCAGGACGGGGTCGACCTGGGCAGGGACGTCCGACTGGAGGGTCGCTCCGCTCTGGGCGCCGGCCTCATCTTCGAAGGCGAACTCCTGCAACTCTCGGTCTTTCCCCGCTGATGACGCCACGGCCCTTGAAGAGGAGACTCCTGTCCCATGGCAGGCCGGGTGGCCGAGGCGAGGGACGGCGGCCGACGGACCTTCGTCATCTCCGACGTGCACGGCTACCCCGAACTGATCGAGAACGCTCTTGATCATGGCGGCTTTCGGGCGGGGGTCGACGAGTTCATCTACGCCGGGGATTTCGTCGACCGCGGTCCCGACGCCGACGGGTGCCTCCGGCTGCTGGAGCGCTACGCCACTCGCATCCTGGTGGGAAACCACGAGCTTGCCGTCCTCTTGGGGTTCCCGCTCTTCGAACAGACGCCCGAGAGTAAGCGGCTGCGCCAGACCCTGCTCGACCGGGTGCTCTCTTCATGGTACTGATGCCTGGCGGGCGGTGACGGTGGTGGAGGGTGTCGTCATCAGCCATGCCGGAGTCTCGAGCGCCTACCAAGGACTGTGGCACGAGGTGGGCGGCGACCCCTACCGCCTCGCGTCTCGGTTGAACGAGCTCTTCCTCCAAGCCGTAAGGCGGGAACTCAAGACGGGCGGGTGGGACGACGAGGGCATCCTCGGAGACCGCGGACCCTTGTGGTTCCGCCCCTACGAGTACCGCAGCCTCAAGCCTCTGGAAGGGATTCGGCAGGTGGTGGGTCATACGCCACCCATCGAGGAGCTGGAGGAGCAGGACTTCTTCATGGTCGATCCCTGCGCCCATTTCTGCAGCCGCGATCTCGGCCGCTATCGCTACGCCGTCATTGAGGGCGGGCGCGTCCGGGTGAAGAGCGGGACGCTTCGTAGGGCAGGGGTTGACCGGCACGATCTGGCCGCTTCGAACGGAATCAACAGCTTCGATCTGAGAGGCGAGGGCCGGCGATGATCGGGTTGATGAAGAAACGCTAGCCGCCTGGGAGCCATCACCGCGGTATCAGCGCGAACACACCCCAGCCCAGGTAATCACGTGTGTAAGTGGCGTAGCGTTCGGGTTCCGAGGTCAGTTCGGCTCGAACATCTTCCGCGAGCTCATCGTTGGGATTAGCGTCAAGCCATCGGCGCATGGTGAGCCATTTGGCCGCCTCGTATCTGTCCCAGCCGTCTTGGTCAGCTAGAACCATTTCAACGACGTCGTAACCAAGGTGGCCGAAAGACGCGAGAAGCTCTGGAAGCATGAGAAAGTCGGAGATCGAGTGAGCAAGACACCCCTTGGCGACATCTTCCGTTGGCGGTAACTGCCGCCAGTAGGGCTCACCGATGAGGATGATCCCTCCGGTACGCAGGCTACGCGCCAGAAGCTGGATAGTGCCGACGACTCCCCCGGCGATCCAAGTGGCACCGACACATGCCGCCACGCCGACCTTCTCGTCAGAGACATAGCCCGCAGCATCGCCATGGATGAACTTGACCTGATCGGCGACACCGAGTTCTTCAGCACGGAGTCTCGCGTGTTCGGTGAACAACCGGCTCATGTCGATGCCCGTACCGGTGACGCCGTGATCGCGTGCCCAGGTGCACAGCATCTCCCCCGAACCGCTGCCGAGGTCGAGCACTCGAGTTCCGGATTCCAGACGCAGCGCCCCGCCGAGAGTGGCGAGCTTTTCGGGTGTGATCGGGTTGTGGATGCGGTGAGCACTTTCAGTGATGGTGAAAATCCGTGGGATGTCCACTGTCGAGAATCTCCTTACGGATGTGAGTAGACTCGGTCACCGCCTCATGCGTGGCGCTCTGGCTGCGAACGAGCGGCCACTTGTCAGCCTAGCGCGTGTGCCAGTGGGCTGGAAGACTTGTTAGCTGAACCAGCCGCAGTGCCCTCGTTCGTGTTGCCCGCGTGTTCGAGCAGATGAAGGCCCAGGCGCAGATGGCCAAAGACGAGAGCCGGGAGATGAACCAGGAGGAGCAGGACACCTGGGACCGGATGAACGACGAGGTGGACTCCCTCGCCGCCCAGCAAGGTCAACCGGACACGCTGCTGGGCCGT
The DNA here is from genome assembly GCA_963796315.1 of uncultured Actinomycetota bacterium. GTDB lineage: Bacteria > Actinomycetota > Thermoleophilia > RBG-16-64-13 > RBG-16-64-13 > CAWCLH01. The sequence goes on along the minus strand of CAWCLH010000007.1, from coordinate 15,604 downwards.
CCGGTGATCGTGGACCCCAACATGCCCTCCATGGAGGCGGGAGCCAAGTCCATCCTCTTCGGCGACTTCTCCGGCTACTACATCCGGGATGTGGGCTCCATCCGCATCGAGCGCTCCAACGACTTCAAGTTCGACACCGATGTGGTCACCTTCCGCACCATCATGCGGACCGACGGGGACCTCATCGACGCGAACTGCGTGAAGGCCTACCAGAACTCCGCCACCTGATCCTCGACAGGAGGTCCCGACGCTGCCGATCCGTTCAGGCAGCGTCGGGCCGCCTCGGCTCCGGCCGCCTGAGCCGACGCTCCTCCTCGAGCAGGATGACCCGCCTGTCCTCCGGCCGACGCCCTCTCTCGTCACCCACGCCTCGTCCCCCGGGGAGTAGCACCAGGTGGGGACGAGCGGAGCGGAACATGCCAGTCACGGCGGCCTCCCTCTCTCGGCCTCGAATCGTGAGTGCTCTCTACCCGCAGGGTGGTCCGCCACACGCTCGGGGAGATGACAAAAGACTCATTTTGCAGGCTTACCTGGCCATGCCGCGCGGTCTTCAGACGACCACTGGGTCACGAGTTGTCGGATCCCTCGGATGGATTCCGCTATCGTCTATTCTGGAACGAGGATCGTCAGGGCGCCGCGCTCGACTGTCAGAGTCAGGCTGAGCGGACCAGAGTCGGGCTCAAGAGTCTGTTCGTCGAGATGGAACGCCGTCTGATCGCTCTCGATCATGACTTGTCTGACCTTCCGTACGGGATAGTCAGCCCCGTCGCCGCCCTCAAGAAGCCTCTCGAGCGCATGAACTTCTCGCCTCGAGATGAGGACTAGATCCAAGAGTCCGTCAGTGGGAGTCGCGTCTGGAGCGATAGGTAACCCCGGCCCAACGATCGGCAGGTTCATCACTTCGACGGCAAGGTAGTCGCCCGAGAGATCATCACCGTCTGCTATGACCGTGACCGCCGCCGGAGCATAAGCAGCGAGCGTCGCCTGGAGAAGGCGCCGGTTCCGCTGCAATGTCCTTCTTGAGTCGTCGGGTTCCGGTAGCACGCCCGATTCGGCCGCGATGACGGTTTGGGCGAACAGGCCCGCACCGCACGCCTCAAAGAAGCGCTCCTCGTCCGGCCAGCCTCGGACGATCCCGATGTCGAGCAGAAGAGACCTTGCCCCGTCCATACTGGCGATGAGGTCGGGGGAATCCTCTCTCAAGCCTAGCGACGAGGCGAAGTTATTGGCCGTCCCTTCAGGAAGCACCATCAGGGGGGTGCCACTTCCGAGTAGTCGTGCCGCGATCTTGTAGACTGTGCCATCGCCTCCCGCCGCGACCACTAGATCCCCTGGTTTCTCTAGTACCTTCTTCCAGCCTTTCTCTTTGGTCGATTGGGATCTGACGTCGTATCCCTGCGTCTGAAGCGCCGTCAAGATACGGTCGACCTCTGGAGGCTCATCGCCCGCCCGCGGATTGTAGAGGAGTGTGGCGTACTTCATATCGTCCAATTGCCTCTTAGATTCACGTCGCTGTGCTCCGCGGTTTCTTTATCCCCCGGGCGTGGAAGAGCACACACAAATGCGGCTGCTGATCTCAAACGACGACGGCATCTACAGTCCGGGCATACGGGCGTTGGCCAAGGCGGCGGGTTTCTTCGGCGAGGTCCGAATCGTTGCGCCGGATGTTGAGCAATCATCCACGGGCCACGCCATCACGCACTCCCGGCCTCTTACGTACAAAAAACCGCCATCGAGGGGTTCGAAGCCTTTCGCGTCAACGGGACCCCGGCCGATTGTGTTGCCTTGGGCCTTCACGGGTGGGGGAAGGCGGATGTCGTGCTTTCTGGCATCAACCTGGGTTTGAACGTGGGGAATAGCACCTGGCACTCAGGAACGTTGGCCGCCGCCAGGCAGGCGTCACTCCTCGACATGAAGGGCATCGCCTTTTCCACCGCGGCCAGCGAGGAACCCGACTTCACCAGGCTCGAGGGATGGGTGAGAAAGGTCTTGGACTTACTGCTGCCCGATGAGTCCCTGGACTTAGTGAACGTCAACATACCCCCTGACCCCGTGGGCATCCGCTGGACCCGTCAATCGGTGCAGCACTATGACGGAAAGGTGATTCCGGCCACGGATCCTCAGGGAAGACAGATCTACTGGATTAGCGTCGTGCCTATGGAGTCGCCCGAGCAAGGGACCGACCGCTGGGCGCTCGAACACAGCTACGTATCAATCACACCACTCCGGTTGGATCTGACTGACGACGAGGGGCTGCGCCGAGCATCGGGAGAACCGCGGTCCGTCGGGTAGGCTGGTGAAGAGAAGAGTCTTCTCATGGCCGCATCATCACGGCTGGCGACCTCTCCTCTTCTGCGCGTTACTCACCTGCGCCGCCCGGGAGTCCACCTCGTCGTTCATCCGGCCCCAGGTGTCTTGCTCCTGCTGGCTCATCTCCCGGCTCTCGTCTTTGGCCATCTGGGCGAGGGCCTTCATCTGCTCGAACCCTAGAAGAGCTCACGTTGATCATCGTCGTCGTCCTCGTACTCTTGCTGCTCGCCGCTTTGCCGACTTGGGGCTACAGCGGGGGATGGGGCTATTTCCCGAGCGGCATTCTGGGCTTGATCCTCATAGTCGTGCTGCTGCTTTGGCTCCGTCATCCCCTCGTTTACCCCCCTTCTCAGACAGGAAGATGTAACGAGGAGCCTCCCTCTTCTTCGCCCGGAGGTCCAGGTGACACCGTGCCGCTCCCGCTGTCACAACGTGGTTCGCGTGGCCGCGATTACCGCCTCGCTGCTGGTTCTCCTCCTTCTAGCGGGCTGCGGCGCAAGTGGCTCAGGTGGGACGAAGGGGAGCCATGCCGGCACGAAAGGCGGGACCTCGTCGGTCGGGCCCTCGGCCGGCTTCTTACCCGCGAGCCCTGGGCAGACCAGGCCCGCGCCGTCGACCACTACCCCTCAAAGGCCGCGGGACCAGAGCACCCGGGCCCCCCTCCCTGGCAACCTGCTCATCGCCGACCGTGGGAACGCCCGGTTGATCGTGGTGACGCCCGATAAGCGCATCGTCTGGCAGTATCACATCCCTGGCGGCACTGGCCCGCTGACCGGCGCCGACGACGCCTTCTTCTCACCCGACGGCCGGCGCATCGTCTTCAACGTGGAGTACGCGCACTGGATCGGCATGGTCGAGGTCGCCACCCGAAGACTCGTGTGGCGGTACGGGCATCCGGGCACGCCGGGCTCGGCGCCGGGCTACCTGGACCGTCCCGACGATGCGTACCTGCGCTCCGACGGCCTCATCAGCGTCGCCGACATCCGCAACGAGCGGGTGCTCCTGATCGACCCCGCGTCAAAGCGCGTGGTGGGACAGTACGGGACGGCGGGAGTGCGCGGACACCGGCCGCCTCAGGCGCTCACCTCCCCGAACGGTGACACCCCCCTCCCCGGCGGTGGCCTGCTGCTGACCGAGATCGGCGGCGGTTGGGTGGACCTGCTAGACGCGCGTGGCCACCTACTCTGGGCCTTGCAGCTCCGCGACATCTCCTATCCCAGCGACGCGCAGCTACTCCCTGACGGCACGGTGTTGGTGGCCGACTACAGCACACCGGGCAAGGTGGAGATCGTCCGGCGCGACGGGACGGTACTCTGGCGGTATGGCCCTGTCACGGGCGCCGGATCCTTGGCCCGGCCGTCGTTGGCCATCCGGCTCGAGAACGGCAATATCGCCGTGACCGACGACGCCCACCACCGGGTGGTGGTGATCGACCGGCACACCAAGCGCATCGTATGGCAGTACGGGAGCACCGGCATCGCGGGTGAGGGTCTGGGGCGGCTCCACACGCCGGACGGCATGGATCCGGTCCCCGCCGGGTCCCCGCTCGCCTCGGCGCGCTACTCGACCCCCTGAGCGGCCGGAGCGCCGACCCGGACCCTGACCGGGGGTCGCCCTCGGCCCAGTGGGAGGCCGCCCTGCATACCCTGCCCGAGCTGCAGCGGGATGCCCTCGTCTGCCGCTACCTGTTCCACAGAGCAGGGCGGCAACCATGCAGCGGTGGCTCCGCCGAACATGACGATCCTCCCCGAGGCGGCATCATAGCGACCCCCGGAGGGCTCAACCTAGTTGACGAGCGCCTTCAGATTCGGCGCAGCCTTCGGAAAAGCGTTAGATCCCCGCGACGCCCGCCCTGAAGGCGACCCTCTCCACCTCGCGCTCGGTCGTGCGGAGCATCACGATTCCGGTCCACGCGAACCACACGATCTGCAGCGCGCCGAAGACCATTCCGGCGTCCCTCAGAGCCGGGACGACCGAGGCGATGCCCACCAGTCCGATCGCCACTCCCAGCCAGCCGAGAATCTTGGGCAGGCCCGCGCTGCGCAGAGCCCCCCAGCTCACGAGTAGCATCCACAAGCCGCCGAGAATCTCGCCCCCGGCTCCGCCCAGACCCTCGCTGACGGGCTCGATCGCTTGCCAGACCGCGACGGCTTGTTCCGGATGACCGGCGTAGAGGGTGGTGACCGTCTCCATGCCGTAGTTGAAGATCAGACCACTCGCGACGAGGACCACCGCCCAGATGAGTCCCACGGCGGTGGCTGTCTGCATCAGGACCGGCGCCCCATCCTTCATACGCCGGTAGAGCGTGAGTGACAGAACGGCCAGGACGATCCCAAAGATCACGTAGGTGATGAGGTACATGGCGCTCATGCTGCTCTGGTGCTCCGCAAGCGTAGCTACCTTCTCGGCGGGGTTGGTCACGTTGGGATAGTCCACGGCGATGAGGAAGTAGGGCATCGCGACCAGATAGGCCAGCGCCAGGTAGAGCGCGGCGAGGCCTCCCGCCCTCTGGTAACGTGGATCGCCCCGAACAAATGCGTTCATCTGACCCTCCCGTCTCGCCGAAACGAGGTACTGGTTCTCTGCTTGTCAGCATAGATATGCAGCCGGGCCGGGGGGACCGGCCAGGGGCAGGGTTGTGCACCTGGCCACCAGGCCGGTCGCGCGAGATGTCGCGGAGCTCTATCACGGGTCGTCGGCGGGGGTCACCGCATTTATCCAGGTTCACTATGCATCGGACGGGAATGGCGTCCGCGAACAACGCCACTCGCGCCGCTGTGGCCGGGCTCTCTCTGTCACTCCGCTCCGATGACCCGACCAGCCTCGCCCCATCGGCCAGATGCGCAGGGCCCACTGCTCTCCGGGCATCCACGGGGAATCCCCCTCCCCATGGCCAGGGCAAGACCGTACCCCTGACTGGCGGAACTGATCCTTCCCGCTCATATAGTTAGGCTTGAGTGGGTGGCGAGACGCTGCGATCAGGAGGGGCTGACGTGATGAACGACATGGGGACGAGACTCTCAATGCTGTGGGTTGTGGTCATGTTCAACATGGTCTTCGCGGACATTCTGACCTTCATCACTCCGGGAGCGTTGCAGGAATTGTGGGCCGGTCAAGCAGGCGTGCAGATCACTTCGGGGCTTCTGCTGGTGTTCGCGATTCTCTTGGAGGTCCCGATTGCGATGATCTTCCTGTCCCGCGTCTTGAGGCGGAGGGCCAACCGCTGGGCGAACACGGTTGCCGCGGCGACCACCACCGTGTTTGTGGTCGGCGGTGGGTCGCTGGATCTCCACTACGTGTTCTTCGCGATCGTGGAAATCGCGTGCATGGCGCTGATCGTCTGGTCGGTTTGGTCGCGACGCAGTTCCGAAACCGCGGTGCCCGTTTTCAGCACCGCCCGGGTGCTGGGCACCGACTAGAACGGTCTCCTAGGGACAAGCATCCAGAAATGAAGAGGAGATCGGCGTGGACGGCAGGTTCATCGTGCCCATAGCCACTATGCTTGCGGGAGTCATCGTCTTCCTCGTCTTCGCCATTAGGCACGCGCTCGCCGGCAAGCCGAACGCCTCGCCGCCGTGGCTTGGGGCAGGAGCGTGCCTCGCTGCCGGAGGCCTCATGGTCTTCTCCGGTTTCAGTTGACTCCAGCTCGAGGGACCGGCCGTGGGCCAGGTCGTCCGACTCGTCTTGCTGTTGGGCATGGCCGGCTACACCTACTGGAAGATCGCTCCTGAGGCTGCGGGCGTACTGGCAGTCGAGGCGATCGCCGTAGGCACGCTGGCTGCGGTGGCGTTGAGCTAGCGCTCGGCAGGTGCCCGACACGCGCATCCAGCAGTCTCGGCTCATCGAACGGAGGAGCGATCGTGACCGCACCAGAGCCCCTCGCAAACCTAACGCGGGACAAGGTAGCCAGAATCACGGGGGGCGTCTACCTGGCATACATCCTGGCTTCCGTGCTTGCCGATAGGCTGGGGCACATCGGGTTGGGTGACGCTGACGAGGTCTACCAGGCGATCGTCACGAATGAATCGTCGTTCCGCCTGGGTCTTGTCATCGCGTTGATCACAGGGTTCCTCTTCCTCATGGCGGCCTGGGGCCTTGACGTCCTCCTACGACCGGTCAACAAGGACCTGGCGTTGCTCTTCTCCTGCTGAACGCCGTCGGTGTTGCCATCCAGGGCGCGAGTATGTTGTCGCTGGTATCCGCGCTGTTGCAGGGAGACGTCGCCAGCCACCTGCAGGCCTACTCGGCGGCGCAGCTGGAGGGGCTGGCCTACCTGTTCATCAACGTCTACAAGACGGGCTTCGTCACGGCCCAGCTGTTCTTCGGGACGTGGTTGTTCCCGCTCGGGTATCTGGTCTACAAGTCCAGCTTCCTACCGAGGTTCCTGGGCGTCCTTCTCATGCTCGACGGGGTGGCTGTCCTGATCTGGTTCCTTCAGGCGTTGCTGCTGCCGGACCACCCGGCGATCCGCTACCCCGGGCTCGCCGTGAGCTTCGTCGCCGAAGTCGGGCTCGCACTATGGCTGCTGATCAAGGGAACGAAGGTCGTCGACTCCGGAGCGGGCCCGCCGGGCTGATCCGAGTCGCTCTCCGCAGTGAGGGCATTTCTTCTCGACCCCGGCCTCTCTCCTCGGCGGAGCCTGAAGCGAGGATTCGGGCGGGGTGGAGCGCTACCCACACGACGAGCACCAGTACGGGCAGCAGCATCAGTAAGTGCGCAAGCCGACGAACTTGCGGTTGTATCTACCTTGTGCCCGCTGGCGGCGCGAGGCACGCTCACACCGTCGTCGTCAAGAACTTCACGCCGTCGCGCTTGCAGATGAGCTGGAGCACCTCCCGCGCGGTCATGACACCCGTGGGCAGTCCGCCACCGGGCTGGACCCAACTGGCCGACCATGTAGAAGTCGTCCAGGCCAGGCAGGTTCACGTGGCGGCGGCTCTTCTCCGACGTCGGCTCTTTGAAGATCAGACCATCCCGGGTCTGTGAAAGCGTCCGCGCCACGAACAGGCGGCCGGCATCCAGGTCGACGTCTTCGCACCGCAGCGCTTGCCGGCCCACGCCGCCAGCAGAGCGGCGGTCTGTTCTTAGCCGTGGCGCTTCGTTGAAGGACGTCAGTGGCCGGGCCAGTCAAAGCAGCATCGGTATCACCGCGGACCTCTACGGACACATTCTGCCGGGCGCGGACCAACGGCTTGTCTCTCTGCTGGATGATGCCTATGGCACCGGGGACGGCAGCGAAGACCCATCCAGTGACCTGCGGGCACTCCTGACGAGCCTAAGATCCTCGCGTCAACGGGTCCAAGCGGGGAATAGTTGTTCTTGTGACAGATATTCGGGTCGGCCCCAGGCGTCGCCGTTAAAGAGGAGCATTGGTCATGGACAAAGGTCTAGCTCGAATACGTCCGAAAGAGCGAGCTGATGTGGAGTGAGGGCCGCCTGGACCTCGTCGATGAGCTCTTCGACCGGAGTTTTAAGAGCCACACGTCCCCTCCGGGGATGGATGACTTTGAAGCCCAGAAGCCGATGATGCAGCAGTTCATCTCCGCGTTCTCGGCCATGCAGTTCGAGCATCCGCATGTTGTCGCCGACGGCGACATCGTCTTCTTTCACTTCCAAGGTCATGGTCGCCACACAGGTGACTTCATGGGGATCCCGGCCACGGGGAAGCACGTGTGCATGAGCGGGGTCAGCGTCGCCCGAATGCGCGACGGCAAGATCGTGGAGAGCTGGGATTACTTCGACATGATGGGCCTCGTGATGCAGCTGAAGCCCGAGATGGCCGACATGCTCATGGGTCAGGGCATGGGCACGAGCGGAGGGCCGGAACAAGGACGCGAAGCGGAGTAACTCGTTACGAGGCCACCTTCGTCGTCGCTCGAAATCAGGCCCGGTTCGGTCTGGAGCGGTGCCAAGACGTGTGGCCGTGACTAGAACCGTGGCTGCAAACCGATGCCGGCGGCTACTTCCCCTGGCCGACCGGCCAAAGAAAACCCCAGCAAACCCCGGAAAAAAGCGGAGCGGGGGGGATTCGAACCCCCGGTACCCCTTGCGGGGCACAACGGTTCGGCTACGGGTGGCTCGCCGGCGGGAGTGGAGGCTGGCGCTGTCTCCTTCTGGGAGGTGGGCCGGGAGCTCCGCCATGAGCTCGAGACCGCGCTCGTTCTTTCCCTCCGGGGACAGATCGTCCCAGCGTTTCACTTCGCTTAGAGTGCGCTCCGCCCAACTCCCTCCTGTCGGCACTATGGGGCAGGCTACCGGCAAATGCCGGCAGCCGCCCTCGAGGAGTCGCCGCGTGACTCAGGACTCCGGCTCAGTCCTGGGCGACACCACCAGTCGATACCCGGCGTGGCGGAGGGTGTCGATCCGAACCTCATCGGTGACCTGCTCGAGTTTCTCCCGAAGGCGGCGTATATGGACATCAAGCGAGCGAGACCCGGGGACGTATCGCTGCCGCCAGACTCGCTCCACGATCTCCTCGCGGGGGAAGAGGTGGCCTGGAGCGGAGAAGAGAAGATCCAGGAGGTCGTACTCCTTCGGCTTGAGCACGACTGAGCCTCGAGGGGAGGAGATGGTTCGAGCGTCATGATCGAGCACGAGGTCTCCCACCTGAGTCAGACGGGGACCGGAGGACTCTGACGTTCCCGATTCGCCCACCCCCGTCAGTCGGGCCGCTATCCGGGCGAGGAGCACGTCCATGTCGAAGGGTTTGGACACGTAGTCGTCCGCTCCGGACTGGAACCCCTCCAGCATGGTCTCCCGCTCCGAACGCGCGGTAAGGATGATGAGGGGAAGCTTAGGCCGGTGCTCGCGGATTTGCCGGGTGGCCACGAGCCCGTCGATCCCGGGGAGCATGAGGTCCATGAGGACGAGATCCACCGCATCATCCTCGATCGCCGCCGTCACTCCCAGGCGACCGTTCCACGCCTGGCGGACGAGGTACCCGGCTCGACGTAGGTTGTAGGCGAGAAGCTCAGAGAGCGTAGGGTCATCCTCCACGACGAGTATCAGCCGTCCCCCTTTGTCGTCTTGCCGTTTTCCTCCTCGCACTTCGCCACCTGGCCGCTCCTCACCTGTGACTCGGGGCGGAGTGTAGCAGGCTGCCCATGGCCGGCCGGTCCCCTCGCGGCCCTCAGACCCGCTTGACGCTCCATCTGTAACGCACTTGTTCCTCTAGGTTAACCGGCCGGCAACCCCGCCCTCCCGGAGGCGTTGCTAGATTCAGCGTGAAGGTTGCGCTGACCCGAGCCGAGCCAAGCGTGCTTCGAGGGGAGCTGCCACATGCGCCGACTGCGCTGCCACAACCTGGTCCTCCAAGCCATCCAAGGTCTGGGGAGCGAGGATCACACGGCACGGGCCCCGAGCACGAGGGCCGGCCTTCCCCACCAAGCACTGCTTGGTCACGCGGTGGGGGGGATCCATCATGATGCTGAACCTCGTGATGATCGGTCTGGCTCGCGACATTGGAATCTCCTGGCTCGTCTCTGGCCGCTGGGGGTCTGGCTCGGGCAGCCCTCGCCGTACACGCTTGCCTCGAGGTCAGGCGAGTCAAGCGGTACCGCGTCACAGAGCGGCGGGCGAAGGAGCGGTCGTGGGGACTAGAGATAGGCGAGGCGCGGGTCGGTGGCCAGGAGGTCCTTACGCTCTTGGGCGAGGCGGGCTACGAGACCGCGGTCGTCCTCGAGCAGGCGCTCCTCCAGTTCCTGGCGGCCGGCCATACCCACCTGGTCCTGGACCTCGGACGGCTCGACTACGCGGATGGGGGCATGATCAGGGCCCTTCGTCTCTCGACCGAGGACTCTTCCCCCTACCGGGGGCTTCGCCTGCTGATCCGAACGCGGGAGGTTCGCCGGCTCCTCGACCTTGCCGGATTTGCGCTCGTATGCCACGGATGACGGAACGGCCCGGGATGTGACTTTAGAGGAGGTTGTCCTCGGGGCAGCGTGACCTCATGTGAAGCGAATCAAGACGAAGGAGGAAAAAGTCAGTGACATTCATACTAGGAGGACGAGAGCTTGAAGAACGAGAGATGCTGGTCTTGCTCGCCTTTCCTCATCCGCATGCTCGTCTCACGGTCAATCAGCTGGGCCGTTTGACCGCGCTCTCTGCGCCCGAGCTCCGGGGGGCTCTGGACACGCTTATAGAGAAGCGGGTGGTCGCCCGGCTGAACACGGTCATCGAGAGCTATGCTCAGAGGCGCGAGTCGGCACCGTCGAAGGTGGCTGTGTGAGCCGGGAAAATACGGCACGATTGGCCACGCGGCGCAAGCGCATCGCGCTGGTCGCCCACGACAACAAGAAGACCGACCTGTTGGAGTGGGCTCGGTTTAACCGGGAGGTGCTCGCCGAGCATGCGCTCTCTGCCACCGGCACAACGGGGGGCCTCCTGGCCGAGGCCCTGGGCTTGGAGGTGACCCGCTACCGAAGCGGTCCCTTGGGGGCGACCAGCAGATCGGCGCCAAGATCGCCGAGGGGGAGATCGACCTGCTCATCTTCTTCTGGGATCCGCTTGAGCCGCATCCTCATGACGTAGACGTGAAGGCGCTCCTGCGCATCGCCGTCGTCTACAACATCCCCGTGGCGTGCAACCGCTCCTCAGCCGACTTCGTCATCTCCTCCCCGCTGTGCCAGGAACCCTATCTGGTTGCGGTCCGCGGAGCTGCGGGAGGGGCAGGAGTGAGCAGCCTTGCGTTCTTCTCCGATGTCCACGCAAACGCCGCCGCCCTGCGAGCGGTGCTCGCGGACCTGGAGGCTCGCCGGATCGAGCGCCTGTACTGCTTGGGTGGTCTCATCGGCTACGGTCCCCACCCGAACGAGGTGATCGACCTCATCCGGGAGCTGAAGATTCCCACCATCGCCGGCAACTACGACGATGGCGTGGGCTTCGAGCGGGGTGAGTGCGGCTGCTACTACCCGGACGCAGCAGCCCGACGGATCGGCGATGCCTCCTACCGCTTTCACCGTGGCCGCCGTCTCCGAGCGCAACAAAGAGTGGCTCCGAGCGCTTCCACGGGAGTTCCGATTCAGACGGAAGGTCTCCGCTTCCATCTCGTGCACGGGAGCCCCCGCCGCCTGAACGAGTACCTGCTCAAGGAGCGCGAGCCGCGTACGTTCGAGCGTATCGCCGCGGCGGAGGAGGCCGACGTCCTCGTGTTTGGCCATACCCACGTCCCCTGGCACCGGCGCTATGGCGGGCTACTCTTCGTGAATGCCGGCTCCCTTGGTCGGCCCAAGGACGGCGATACCCGGGCCGCTTACACCACGGTCACAGTCGGACCCGAGGGTGAGCCGGTCGTGGAGGTTGTGCGGGTCCCTTACGACGTGGAGGAAACGGCCACCGCCATCGAGAAGTGGGGCTTCCCGCGAACGCGCGCATGCCTTTCGCTCTGGCCGCTGAGGCACGCGGGGAATCCATCTAGCGCGGCTGTTCCGGCTGGGCTGGGCTAGCCGTCCCTTAGAAACCGAAGGACCCGGTCGTACGAGATTCCGTAGTGGAAGAGCACGATGAGGCCGAAGGCGATGGCAAGAGTGCGGCGGCCGGCGGCCAGAAGTGCACCCGTCGCCCCTCCGAAGTAGGCGGCCTCGATGGCGAGCCGGACCCAGCCGGGCACAGCAACGACGGGCGGGCCTGCATCACCGGGCACCCGAAAGACTGCCCAGACACCGGCCGCAAGCAGACGACCGTGATCGCCCAGACGAGGCGAGCGGGCCCCTCGTGAGCCGTCCAGCCCCAGTAGGTGAGCGCGGCCAGTCCAGCCAACTCCAGGATGAACCTCAGCGTGAGGTGTAGCGGATTCTCACTCATGGACGCCCCTTACCGGACCTGCTGGGGCCACCACGTCACCGGCTCGTGGTGGCGCATATGATGCCACGCCCTTCTGAGTGGATCTTCACCGAGAAGTAACGTCAGGTAACCCGACCTTAACCTGCCGACTGATTCTCGTTGCTAGCCTCTCGAGCAGAACGACAACGAGTAAAGAGAGAGACTGCATGAAGAGACAGACTTGGTACAGCTTCGGACTTGCGGCCTTCATGGCGCTCACGGCCCTCGCGCTGGTCGGCTGCGGGAACAACGACCTGCCCAGCGCGGGCACGACCGAGACGACCGCAACCGCCGGCGAGACCGCGACGACGACGACCGGCGGCGCCTTGACCGCCAACCTGAACGGCGCCGGCGCCACCTTCCCCGGCCCCCTGTACCTGGAGTGGATCGGCGAGTTCCAGCAGACCCAGCCCGGTGTGAAGATCAACTACCAGGCCATCGGCTCCGGCGGCGGCATCCAGCAGTTCACCCAGGGGACCGTCGACTTCGGCGCCTCCGACGCCCCCATGAACGACGAGCAGATCACCACCGCCGAGCAGCAGGGCGGCGCCAAGGTGCTGCACATTCCCACCGTGTTCGGCTCGGTCATCTTGGCCTACAACCTGAAGGACGTCAAAGAACTCAAGCTCGACTCCGACACGGTGGCCGCCATCTTCCTGGGTACCATCACCAACTGGAACGATCCCAAGATCGCCGCGCTCAACCCCGGCGTGACCCTGCCCGACACCGCCATCCAAGTGGTGCACCGCTCCGACTCCTCGGGCACCACGAGCATCTTCACCAGCTACCTGACCGGTGTCCCCGGAGTGGTGCACCAAAGTGGGCACGGGCAAGGACGTCAAGTGGCCGGCGGGCGTCGGCGGCCAGGGTAACGACGGCGTGGCCGCGGTGGTCCAGCAGCAGCAAGGCACCATCGGCTACGTGGAACTCTCCTACGCCATCGAATCCAAGCTGACCGTGGCCCCCCTCAAGAACCAGGCCGGCAACTTCATCACCCCGAGCCTGGATTCCACCTCGGCCGCAGCGGAGGGCGCCCAGTTCCCCGCAGACCTGAGCTTCTCCGTGGCCAACAGCGCCAGCGCCGACGCCTACCCCATCGTGGGCGCCACCTGGATCCTGGCCTACGACAAGATGAACGACCCGGCCAAAGCCACGCTCTCAAGGCCTGGCTCACCTGGGCTCTGAACGACGGCACGAACATCGCCGAGGAGCTCAGCTACGCCCCGCTCCCTGACAGCCTCAAGCAACTCGCCCTCGAGAAGGTGAATGCGATCCAGTAGCATATTCCAGGTCCCCAGGCGCGAAGGATCCCCCTGCGCACGCGGAGTCGTCCGGTCGGCCGGCTCCGCGTCGCCTTATGGTCGAAACCGGTCCCCCCGACGGCCCAATAGCCACAGGGGAGCGGCGCACGAGCTAGATCATCCCCAAGCCCCCATCGCTGTCGCCGCGCGCTGATGTGCCCCCACCGTGAAATGCAACGTGTTGCGCTTGGCGGGTGGAGCGTGCGGGGCTGAGTACGATGTTGCCCGCACCGTGCGCCAGGTGGACGATGCGCAACCGGAGCAGGTTGCGGGCTTTCTCTCGGAGAGGCCAACAGGGGTGACCTCCTGCGGGGGCATGCTGCTACTCGGAGCGCTCGGGTGGGCCAGGGCGGCGGACGCTTGGGGACCTCGAGGACGTTTCTAGCGTTTAAGCCGCATGGTGTCTCCTTGCGACGTGTGATGGCGAAGGCCACCACGAGATCGAAGTAGAGCTCCAGCGGCGAAACCCGTTGCCCTCGCGCTCGGATGCCTTATTGCTCATCGGCAACATCACAGCACTCGCAGCTCGATGTCCCGACCGTGAGAGTTCCCGTCTGGGCAACTTCGTTTCCCATGCAGGAGGACTGCTTCAGAGGAAATGAATCCTCCCCCGCCTAAGCGGCTCGAAACTGAGGACCTACGCACCGCTTGTAGGAACCTACCTGATGGGGAATCAGAAGCCTGACCAGCCGGAGTACCGGCTGCTGAGAGCGAAACTCTGAAGCATGGGTAGCGCGGCTTGACGGACCCTCGGCGGGCTCCTGGCTGATCGACGGTATGGCCCCAAACGGAAGCAATGAGCCGCCCTCATCAGCTTCGCCCGCATCACTAGCCTTGGCTCGGCGGGCAGGGCTGCGGCGCCTGATGCCGGGGCCTATACTGTCAAGACAGCCGGCCGCAGTGCTGGGGCTGGTCGTCGCGGCGAATGAGGAAGGAGCGGTGGGTATGACTGTCCCGCCACACGCTGGTCAGACTCCAACGGCACCTGGCTCCTCCGTGGTCGCGCGGACGGCGCTCTTCGAGTTGCTCTCAGCCTCAGGGACCGAGGGGGTAACCCTGGTCTCCGCGCCCGCGGGGAGTGGAAGAACCGTTCTGCTGCGTTCCTGGGATCCAGGCGGCCGCGCTCGCAGAACGGGTGGCTTGGGTCTCAGTCGAGCGTGGCGAGCGAGATGGACAACGGTTCTGGCTCGCGGTGTTCGAACAGCTAGAGCAGGCCGTCGGGGAAGGCGTCGCCTTCGAGAAGTTGACGCCGACGCCGGATTTCGATGGAGAAGCCGTTGTGGGCCGTCTCGTCTCCCAGCTCGGCTCGCTCGAGCAACCGGTCGCGCTGGTCATCGACGATCTGCACGAACTGGGCTCTCCCGACGGGCTCGCCCAGCTCGAGCTCCTGATCAACCGCCGGCCCCCGCTGCTCCGCGTCGTGCTGGCGACCCGGCACGACCCCCAGCTTGGCTTGCATCGCTTGCTGTTCTCGGGGAGCTCACCGAGGTGCGCGCCTCCGACCTGCGTTTCACGCTCGACGAGACACGCGACTTTCTCGCCGCGGCGGGGATCACCCTCTCCGGCGAGAGCCTGGCGCGACTCGACGCGCGCGCGGAGGGATGGGCAGCCGGACTCCGGTTGGCCGCCCTTTCGCTCGCCGGCCATCCTGACCCGGACGGCTTCGTGACCGAGTTCTCGGGCAGTGAGCGTACTGTCGCGGAGTATCTGCTCGCCGAGGTGCTCGAGCGTCAGCCCAGTCAGGTGAGAAGCGTGCTCCTGCGGACATCGATCCTCGAACGAGCTCTCGCCGATGTTCTTGCCGAATCGTCTGGGTCGGAGGCGATTCTGCAAGCGCTCGAGCAAGCGAACGCTTTCGTGGTGTCCCTGGACGCCGGCCGGACCTGGTTTCGCTATCACCAGCTCTTCGCGGACCTTCTGCGTCTGGAGCTTCGGCGCACCGAGCCGGGAACCGTGGTGACGCTGCACCGGGCTGCGGCCGAATGGTTCGCCGAGCACGGGTACGTGGTCGAGGCCGTGCGCCACGCCCAGGCGGCTGGGGATCGGCCAGGCGCCGCGCGCCTGCTGGCCGACAACCTCTTCAGCCTGTTTCTCAACGGTCAGGGGAGTCCTTGCGGCGCTCGCCGTCAACTTCCCTGAGCAATACGTAATCGGTCCCGAAGACGGCAACACCA
>CAWCLH010000006.1:0-146744 GCA_963796315.1 uncultured Actinomycetota bacterium | reverse complement strand
AATCACCAATGGAGCGGCCGCTCAGGTCCAATTTGTCGCTGAGCGCGGGGACGTTCTTGGTGAGCGCCGGCAGGCGCTGTGCGAGGGCGTCCAGGTAGTCGGGGGCGTTCCCTGCGAGCTTGACCACGTCTTCCACGAGAACCGGTACCACCAGCCAGCCCACCAGTCCGACCGTGACGACGACGGCCAGAAGAACCACGGTGGCTCCGGCCCAGCGGGGAAGACCGCGTTCCTCCAGCCATACCACGGGTGCGTTGAGAACTATGCCGAGGACCAAGGCGAACCCCACGAGCACCAGGAGTTCGCGAACCATGTAGACAAGCCAGAGCAGGATCACCAAACCGAACGCCAGGAGGAGGAGCCTCCGCAACACCGAGTAGTCGTCCCCTCCCAGCCGGCCGGCCCTCGGCGAGCCGCCCATCGGCGCGAAGCCGGTCGGACCGGTGTCCTTCAGCGGCTCACCCTGCTCCGAGCCCACTCTGCTTCGACCCCGTCCTGCAAGAAACTGCCTCCCCAAGACGGCGTCTCCCGGCCAAAAGCTGTTAGGAAACGCTTCCCGCGGCGTTGTCTCTCAAAAACAATGGCGAGAAGGCCCGTCCCGGGCGTGGCGGCCGAAGCGGTGTAGCGGTGTAGCGGAAGTCCGGAGACGGGTATCACGTCGCAAAGCCAGCAGGCCACCGGAGAGCCCGATGCCAGAAGCCAGCCGGCCGAGTCCACGATCGCCCGAAATCCCCGCCGGAGCCTGCCCTCACGCGCCCGGCGTCTGCTTCGTCACGGCGCGGCAGTCGCTTGGGACACCTTCAAAGCCACCCTGTCCAGCTGGTGGGACCACCACGCCTCCCGTCTGGCGGCGGCGATCGCCTTCTACGCGCTGCTTTCCCTGGCCCCGTCGCTTCTGGTCGTGGTCGCCGTCGCCGGGTGGGTCTGGAGCTCGTCCGCAGCCCAGGAGCAGTTGCTCCAGACGGTGAGCCGGACGGCCGGCGGGACGGTGGCCAACGGGGTGCGCTTCGTCCTGAAGAACATCGGGGTGCCGGGGTCGGGGCTGGTCGGGACCGCCGTTGGCGTCGCGGGCGTCCTTCTGGGAGCGACCGGGTTCCTGTCCGCCGTCAAAGGAGCGCTGAATACCATGTGGGAAGTGCAGCCGAGCGGCGGTGTCTGGCCGCTGGTGAAGAGCCGGCTGGTCGACCTCGGGCTCGTCCTTGCCGCGGGGCTGTTCCTGGTCGTCTTGGTGTCGATGAATGCCGCCCTCGGTCTCATACAGACGGTGGCGTCCTCGCTTCCCGCGCCCGGAATCGCCCTTCAGATCGTCAACATGGGAGTGACCTGGGCCATCTTCTCGCTGATCTTCGCGGTGCTCTTCCGGGTGCTACCTGACGTCGACATCGCCTGGTCGGAATGCGGCGATGGGAGCGGCCGCGACGGGCCTGCTGGTGACTCTGGCGACACTCGTGTTCCGGTGGTACTTCGGAACGAGCAGCGTGGGGTCCATGTATGGAGCGGCGGGCTCCTTGGTGCTCCTCGTCTTCTGGGTCTACTACACGGCCCAGGTTGCCTCGCTCGGCGCCGAGTTCACCCAAGTCTACGCCCGCCGATTCGGGAGCAAGATCGAGGAAGAAGGAAAAGCGTTGTGAGCAGGTGATTCATGTTCTGTGCTCGCGAGGCAAGAGCCGTGCCCAAATCAGGGGTTGCCGGTTGTTGGACCATCGGGGTTGCCGGTTGTTGGACCGGAGCCACCGGCGCAAGAGCTATGTACCGAGAGGTAAAGAGGCCGGTTGACCGGGTATATCGTTATTGCCAGCCATTGCGGGCGTCTCTTGTTAGCGAGCGACGCCGGCGGACAAGCGACGGAGGCCACGATGAGCTTCGAAACGCGTGTTCCCAGGCCACTTCGGCCGAGCTACCGGATCCTCGCCTGCGACAGTGCACGAATGGCAGCGCCATAAAGCGTCACGCCTCGCCGCAGCCCTCTCCTATTACGCCGTGTTCGCGCTCGCTCCGCTGCTCGTGGTGGTCATCGCTGTGGTCGGTTTCTTCGTCGGCCAAGGCGCCGCCAGGCAGAACCTGATCGGGTGAGTCAGCTCACAGCTGGGAGTGAGCCGGAGCTTCATCGACAGCCTCCTGACGAACGCTGGTAGCCACGGGGCAGGGATCGCGGCCACGGGGCTGGGTGTGGTCTTCGTGATCCTCGGTGCGGCCGGAGTCTTTCGCTCCCTGAAAGACTCCTTGAATAATCTCTGGGACCTCCCAGACAATGGAGGCGGCATCACTGGTTTCCTTCGCTCGAATCCGCTGAGCTTCGCGATGGTCCTTGCCATCGGCTTCCTACTCCTGGTATCCTTGGTCTTGAAAGCCGCAATAGGGATGGTTGCTGGGCGTGTGTCGGGCGTGATTCCCATGCCTGGCCTCCTGCTCCAGCTCGCCAACGTTCTGCTTTCTCTGGCGGTGGTCACAGTACTCTTCGGACTGATCTTCCGGGTCCTGCCGGACACGGAGATCCCTTGGGGGGACGTGTGGCTGGGCGCATTCGTCACCGCGGTCCTCTTCACCATCGGCACGTTCGCCATCGGCCTCTACCTCGGTCATAGCGGCTCGGCTGCGGCCTTCGGCGGAGCCGCTGCCTTGGCGTTGTTGCTCCTGCGGACTACCACTCCGCGCAGATCTTCCTCTTTGGCGCGCAGTTCACTCAGGTATACGCCTGCCGCTACGGGTCCTACTCGGGGATCTGCAAGGGACAGGCCAAGGGACAGGCGCCCGAGGGTTCTCTGGGGCGTGCCGGTTGCGTACCCTCGCCGGGGTTGCGCCATGCTTCACACGCAAGGAAAACTTGTTGGCGAGCTGGATCGAAGCCATTAAGAAGCCGCGCTCCAGGAACCGTTGGAGCGCATCAAGCGGGGGCCAGTCGGAAGACCGGTCGCGGGTGCGACGTCGTGGCATACTGAACGATCTGAGCCTCATCCGCCTGGCGGGGGCTTTTGCTCCTAGAGCAGGACATCGACTGGCCGCCGACCAGGCGCCGCTACTCAACGCGGTCCCTCAAACGCTTTCCTTAAGACAAGAATCCGGGACCGACGGCGAGAATGCAGGATCTCGGCAGGGGTGAAGACCACGGAAACCGGAAGGAGCCGAGCCGGTCAGCTCGTCTCCCTCTTGACCGCGAGCCTTATTGTGGTCCCGCCCTCTGGGGGTCTGGTGACCGCCACTTGGTCTGCGAGCGCGGCCATCAGGGGCAAGCCCGCGTCCTGCTCAAATGGGAGGGGAAGGTAAGGAGGCCGCTTCAGGTGACGGGGATGGGTCACCTCCGCTACGACGAACTCCTGTTCTTCGCCCACTCTAACCCGTAGTCTGTCACCGTCTTCGGAGGATTCGATGGCCTTGGCGGCCACTTCCGAAACCGCGATCTGAAAGTCGAGCGCCCGTGTGTCGGGGAGGTTGTAACCTCGAGAGGCCTCCTTGACGAACCTCCTGATTCCTTTGAGTGCGTTCCTCTTTGCGGGGTACTCCGCGCATCCTCCCCGCTTCCCCCTCCGGGTCTGGCAGTCCAACTTCGCTGTCCTCCATCGTCACCTAACCGTTTCTATATACCCGCTTCCACGGCTCATGAAAGCGTTTTTGCAGGGATTTCCTTCTCTCTCTGCCTGTTTCGGGCCAGGGGGAACTTCGCCATGCGGGACCACGCGAGCCTGGCCAACCTGCTACCGCCGACGAGGATGCCCTTGGCTCCGGCGTCCATGGAGGGCATGTTGACATCCGCGATCACCGTGTCGCCGAGGAGCGTGTCCGGCTGACGCTGCAACCCCGGCTGCCCACAGGCACTGGTTGGTGGTTTCTTTCAACTGTGGCCAGGTTCGGGCTCACCCCAGCTGACAGGACCCGGCTGAAGGTGGGCGGTGCGGCACGAGGCGCTTTGCTACCTTGCTTCACCTCATGTCGAGAAAGAACGCCAGACCAGAAGCTTCTGCGACTCGAAGGATCAAGGAGCACGCGATGGAACTCGTCACCAACGGGAGCGGCAGCGTCGATGGAGGTGTCCCCCTCGGTTCTCGTGCCTTCTCCCCTCTGGACGACTCCCTACCGGAAGTCGGCACCTTTGTTCGGGCGATGCTCGCCTCGATCTCGCTCGATGGCGTCGTCGGCGAGGCTCTTGCCACCGCGAGCCTGATCGCCTTCTCGCTCTTCACCCGCCTGGGTGTGCACCGAGAGGACATTCAGGTAAGGGGCCGGGCGGCGGAGGACCACTTCATCCTGGAGCTCACCAACGGCCTCGATTTCCAGGCCGCCCTTAGGGACGAAGGCGGACTCTTTGCGACCACCAATCTGGAGCTCACGAGCCTCATCGCGTTCATCGATGAGGTCCACATTGGGCGGACCGACGACGGCCGCAGCCTGGTGCGTCTCGCCGTACGGCTGCCCGCTTCCGCTTAAGAAGAGCGCCCCCTCCTCGCCACTGCTGCGAGACACCGGTCCTTTCGCCTGGGATTCCCACGCACAGGGCGCAGTTTATGCCGCAAGGTGCAAGCAGTGCCGCGGAGAACGACGACGGGCAGGTCTTCCCGCCCGCGATCACGAGCGCTCAGTCTGGCTGGCGCCGCGTCTCCGCCTCGAAGAGCCCCGTCTGGTACGCGAGCACGACCGCCTGGACGCGGTCGCGGAGGTTGAGCTTCTGGAGGATGTGGGTGACGTGCGTCTTGACGGTGGTGTCGCTGATGTAGAGCTCTCGCGCGATCTCCGCGTTCGAGAGACCGCGGGCGATCAGGCGAAAGACGTCTCGCTCGCGCTCGCTGAGCTCGTCGAGCTCTCTCGGAGGCGCGGGGCGCGGGATGCGGGTGAACTCGCTTGATCACGCGTTTCGTGATCGCCGGTGAGAGCAGCGCGTCTCCGGCGGCGACCGTGCGGATCGCGGCGATCAGCTGTTCCGGCGGATCGTCCTTGAGGACGAAGCCGCTCGCGCCGGCTCTGAGCGCCTCGTAGACGTACTCGTCGAGGTCGAACGTCGTGAGGATCAGGACCCGCGCCGCGTCGTCGGCGGCGAGGATGCGCCGGGTCGCCTCGAGCCCGTCGAGCTCGGGCATGCGGATGTCCATCAGGACGACGGTCGGATCGAAGCGGGCCGCCTTGTCGACCGCCTCGAGCCCGTTGCTCGCCTCGGCCACCACCTCGATGTCCTCTTCGCCGGCCGAGCAGCATGCGAAAGCCGGCTCGGACCATCGACTGGTCGTCGGCGACGAGCACGCGGATCGTCATCGGCCGTCGCCGCCGAGCGGGAGGCGCGCGCTGAGGACGAAGCCGCCCCGCGGTCGCGGTGCCTGCGCGTCATCTCGCCACCGTAGATCTTGACGCGCTCGCGGACGCCGACGAGCCCGTGGCCCAGGCCGTCGCTCGTCGAGCCGCCCACGCCGTTGTCGCGCACCTCGATCTGCAGCTCGTCGGGCTCGTAGCTGATGGTCACGTCCGCCTGGCTCGCGCGCGCGTGCTTGAGCGCGTTGGTCAGGCCCTCCTGCACGATCCGATAGGCGGAGAGGTCGATCGCCCGCGGGAGCGGGAAGGGCTCGCCGTCGACGTGCAGCCGGATCGGGAGCCCGGCGCGGCCGACGGCGTCGAGCAGCGAGTCGAGGCTGTCGAGGCCCGGCTGGGGCGCGAGTTCCGCGCCCTCGCCCGTCGCTCCGCATCGCCCCGAGGAGGCGGCGCATCTCGGTCAAGCGCCGTGCGGCCGGCCTGCTCGACGCCCTTGAGGGCTTCCCTGTCCTCGTCGAGCGTTCTCGGGGAGCCTGTGCCGGACGGCGCCGACCTGGAGCACCATGACGCTGACCGCATGGGCGACGACGTCGTGGAGCTCGCGCGCGATCCGGGCGCGCTCCTCGGCCACGGCGACGCGGGCGGCCGCCTCGCGCTCCCGCTCGGCGTGGATCGCGCGTTCTTCCGCTGCTTCGGCCTGCGCGGACCGCTCGCGCAGCGCGAAGCCGGCGAGCCAGGCCGACCACGAAGAGCAGCGGGATGAAGATGAACTCGCCGGGCGTGTGGTTCGGGTCGTTGTAGATGACGAACCGCTGCGCAGCCCGCGACGATGGCCAGGCCGATGCGCGCCTGAACGGCATCGCGCAGGTTGCCGAGCAGGAAGGCGGCGGCGATGCCGGCGACGTAGACGCCGTTCGCGATACACGATCAGGCGCCCGTCGACGAACGAGAGGCGGGCCGCCAGCAGCCAGAGCGCTACGGGGGCCGCGAACGGGAACCGGCGACGGCTGAGCAGCGGCAGCACGACGAACACGACCGCGGGTACGGCGAACCACAGCGGCGTGCGCGGCGCTCGCAGCGGGTTCGTCTCTGAGCGCGACCTCCAAGGCAGCCGCGATCGCCGCGAGCACGATCAGTACGTCCAATCCGTACCGGCGGGCGAGGATATTCAGGCGGTTCATGCGTGCACAGTACTCCACGCTCTCACGGCCCGCATCCTCCCGAAGTAGGAGTCGGAATCATCGGCTGGTACGAGCTCAATCCGGCTTTGTGACGATGCGCCTTTGGTTGCCGCCGCCTAGCATCGAAGCATGCACTCGACTAGGCAGGGAGGACCCCGATGAACGTCTCGCATCCACCGACCGACACCACCAGGAAAGGACAGCTGACGAAACCTCTACCGGCCCGAATCATCACGCTCCGCAGCCGGCGGAGCGAAGAGTCCCGGCCACCAGCCGCTCCGACTGGCTCGTCGGGGCATTCCCGCAACGTGGCGGCCCGCATGGGTCGCTGGAGCGCCGGTCACTGGAAGACCGCGACGTTCGGCTGGCTCGCCTTCGTCCTCGTCGCCTTCGCGCTTGCCGGCATGCTCGGCACGAAGAACATCGACCCGAACACGCGCGGGGCCGGGCGAGTCCGGCCGCGTCGACCAGATCCTGCGACGCGGGATTCAAGCAGCCCGCCGGCGAGAGCGTCCTGATCCAGAGCCGCTCCCTCCGGGCGAGCCGATCCCGCCTTCACTGCCGCCATCGAGGACGTCGTCGCCGGGATCTCCAAGCTGGACGCCGTGCAGAACGTCCGCTCGCCGCTCGACTCCCGGCAATGCCGGCCAGATCGCGCCGAACGGGCACGCGGCCCTCGTCGCGTTCGAGATCCGCGGCGACACCGACAAGGCCGTCGACAAGATCGACCCCATCCTCGACCGGGTCGCCGACGCGCAGCGGGCCCACCCGCAGCTCTTCGTCGGCGAGTTCGGCGACGCGAGCGCGGACAAGGCGCATCGAGACCGCCTACGGCGACGACCTGGCGAAGGCCGGTCTTCTCTCGCTCCCGGTCACCGCTGGTCATCCTCGTGATCGCGTTCGGCGCGCTCGTGGCCGCGGGCATCCCGCTGCTCCTGGCGCTGACCGCTGTCATTCGCGACGTTCGGACTGATCGCGCTGCCCAGCCACTTGCTGCCGGCGGCGTCAGCAGGCTCCCGCGATGGTGCTCCTGATCGGACTCGCGGTCGGCGTCGACTACTCGATGTTCTACCTGAAGCGCGAGCGCGAGGAGCGCGCCGCCGGACGCAGCGAGCAGGCGGCGCTCGAAGCCGCCGCCGCCACCTCCGGCCGCTCGGTGCTCATCTCCGGCCTGACGGTGATGGTGGCGATGGCCGGCATGTTCCTGACCGGCGACAAGACCTTCGCCTCCCTCGGCCTCGCGACGATCCTCGTCGTCGCCGTCGCGTGCTCGGCTCGCTGACCGTCCTGCCGGCCTTGCTCTCGAAGCTCGGCGACAAGGTCGACCGGGTGCGCGTTCCGCTCCTCGGCCGGCTCCGCCGCGACGACGGCGAAGGCCGGGTCTGGGGTGCGATCGTCGACCGCGTCCTGCGCCGGCCCGTTCTGTCCGCGGTCCTCGCCGGCGGCTGTGCTGCTCGCGCTCGCCGCGCCGGCGCTCCAGCTGCGCATGGCCACCCCGGGGCCGGACACGTTCCCGAAGTCCCTCCCCGTCGTCCAGACGTACAACCGCATGCAGCAGGCGTTCCCTGGCACGGCACTGCCGGCGAACGTCGTCGTCAAGGCGCCGACGTGAACGCGCCGGCGGTGCGGGACGCGATCGCCGAGCTCGAGCAGCGGGCGCTCGCGAGCGGCCGTATGCACGAGCCGATCACGGTCGACGTCAACAAGGACGCGACCGTCGCGAACATCACCGTCCCGATCGACGGGAAGGGAACCGACGCCGCCTCGAACGCGGCCCTCGCCGCCCTGCGCGGGAGATCGTCCCGGAGACGGTCGGCGCGCTCCCGAACGCCGAGTCCGGCGTCACCGGGCTGACGGCCCAGTGGAAGGACGCCGACCGAGCAGACGAAGTCGAAGCTCCCGCTCGTGTTCGCCTTCGTGCTCGTGTTCGCGTTCGGGCTGATGCTGGTCGCCTTCCGCTCGCTCGTGATCGCGGCCAAGGCGATCCTGCTCAACCTGCTCTCGGTGGCGGCCGCCTACGGCGTGCTGGTGCTCGTCTTCCAGCACGGCCTCGGCAAGGGCCTGCTCGGCTTCAGCTCCACCGCCGGGATCTCCCCGGAGGTGCCGCTGCTCCTGTTCGTGATCCTGTTCGGCCTCTCGATGGACTACCACGTGTTCATCATCAGCCGGATCCGCGAGACGTTCGACCGCGGCGCGAGCACCGAGGAGGCGGTCGCGCACGGGATCAAGTCCACCGCCGGCGTCGTCACCAGCGCAGCGATCGTCATGGTCGCGGTGTTCTCGATCTTCGCGACCCTCTCGATGCTGTTCTTCAAGCAGTTCGGCGTCGGGCTCGCGGCGGCCGATCCTGATCGACGCGACGATCGTCCGCGCCGTGCTCCTGCCCGCGATCGATGAAGCTGCTCGGCGACTGGAACTGGTACATGCCCAGGTGGCTCGAGTGGCTGCCTCGGCTCGAGCATCGATGAGGCCCTGCCGGAGATCGACCCGGCGGCCGCCTCCGTCTAGATCACGTTGTCGGACCTCCGGCCCTCCACGGGCTGGGGGTCCGACCGCCACGAGAGAACATATGCAGACTTATTGAGGCGGTAACCTTCTCATGACCACTTCAGCAAACAATCCCATTTCAGCGAATAATCCCCAGAAGACTCGGCTCGTCGAACCGACGGGAGTCTTCACTCCCGCGCGACTCCTGGCCCTCGTGCTCATCGCAGTGGCGGTGCTCGGGCTCGCTTACCTTCGCTTCGCGCCTGACTCGGACCCGTTCTCCGTGCCTGCGGGGGCGAAGGCCGGCGAGCTGATCCTGAAGCCGGGGAGCTACGCCACGGAGAAGGGAAGCTACAAAGCCGACGTCGGCGCGCTGGTCGTGCCCGAAAACCGAGCCAACCGCGAGTCTCGTCTGATCGCCGTGCCCGTGATCCGCATCCGGGCCAGGTCCGAACACCCGGCCGAGCCGATCTTTCGCCTCGAGGGCGGTCCCGGTGGCACCAACATGGAGTTCACCAAGGCGAGCCGGTTCGCCGAGGATCACGATGTCGTCCTCGTCGGCTACCGTGGCGTGGACGGATCGTCGGTGCTCGACGCCCCGGAGGTCACCTCCGCCCTGAAGCACGGCGGCGATCTTCTCAGCGAGAAGTCCTTGCGCGCGGTCGACGAAGCCTACAGAGCCGCGGCGAAGCGGCTCCAGGCAAAGGGCATCGATCTCGATAGTTACGGCCTAGCCCAGCAGGTCGACGACCTCGAGGCAGCCCGCGTCGCGCTCGGCTACGGCCGCGTCGACCTCTTGAGCGAGAGCGCCGGCACGCGCACGGCGATGATCTACTCCTGGCGCTACCCCAAGAGCATCCACCGCTCGGTGATGGTCGGCGTCAACCCGCCCGGCAACTTCCTCTGGGATCCCACAGACCACGGACGAGCAGATCAAGCGCTACGCCCGCCTCTATGCGGAGGATGACGCCTCTCGCGAGGGAACGACCGGAGACCTCGCCGCATCGATGCAGTACACCGCCAGGCATCTCCCCGACCGCTGGCTCTTCCTGCCCATAAAGAAGGGCAACGTGCGCGTCATCTCCTTCTATGGGCTGATGGAATCGACGCAGGCTGCGGCGCCGGCTTCAGCTCCGATGGTGCTCGACAGCTGGCTCTCCGCGGCTGAGGGCGACGCGAGCGGACTCTGGTTCGCATCGCTCGCCGGCGACCTCTTGGTCCCGAATATGTTCGTCCGGGGCCAGTACGCCGCCGCGGCAAAGCTTGACTCGCAAGCCGCTCGCATCGTACTTCTCCTCCCTCGGGCCGGAGAGCGCTTCGAACCTGGGCGTTGCCGCAACGGCGTTCGGTTGGGGCGGTGGCCGCCTTGTCGACGCTTGGCCGGCCGCGCCGGACGAGGACGAGTACAGCCGGGTGCGGACTTCGCACCGTGGAGACACTCCTTATCGGTGGGGAGCTCGACTTCGCGTCGCCGCCGCAGATCGCCACGAAGGAGCTCCTCCCGTACCTGCCGAACGGCCACCAGGTGGTGCTGCCCGGGTTCGGCCACTCGATGTCCTTCTGGAACGAGCAGCCGGAAGCCGGCACCCGGCTGATCAACACCTTCCTCGACAGTGGGAAGGTCGACCGCTCGCTTTACAAGCCGCAAAGCATCGACTTCACGCCCACGGTCAGCCACGGCGCCATCGCGAAGATCGTCCTCGGCGCGATGCTCGCATCGGCGGCGCTGACCGTGCTCTCGCTGCTGTGGATGGCCCGGCGCGTGCACAAGCGCGGGCGCTTCGGACGGGTGGCCAGCGCGACCCTTCGGTCTCTCTACCCGATCGTGCTCGGTTTCGGCGGGTGGTTCCTGGGCTCCCTGTTCGTCATGACGACCATGCCGGACGTTCCGGTCGACGATGAGCTGCTGGTGGCTCTCTCGGCGGGCGCGCCGATCGGGCTGGGTATCTACTTCGCCTGGCTGAATCGCGACATGACCGGCACGGCCAAGACCACGGGATTTGCAGCGGCCCTTGCAGGCGCCTTGGTCGGTGCCTGGTTGGGCTTCAACGCCACGGAAGGACTCTCGGCCATCATCACGGCGATGGCCGGAGGGGCCGTCGGGGCAAACCTGACCCTGCTCGCCCTCGACATCACCTGGGGACGGTCGGTTCCTGATCGCTTCGCAGTAACCAGCGCCAAGAAGACCCTGAAGGCGCGCCCCTCAACCAATTAGCAAGCATCGGCAGACAGGCGCTGCGGCCGGGCGACCCCGGCCGCAGCGCCTGCTCCGGTCGGGGTCGTATCGTCTAGTCCTGCGGACAAATCAAGGCCTTCCACGAGGCCATCGATATTGGGACTATGGCGGATCGGTCCTGGGAGGTGAGCAAGCAGATCGGCCTCACCCTAAACACATACAAGAACCTCTCGCTGTATATCCAAAGCCGAGCAGGCAGACAGGAAAGACGGCCCACGCGGGCAGTCTTCTGTCCGGCCGGCGCGCGAACATTCGTACGGGCTCCCGACTCGCTAGGTGCAAAGACCAGAGCTAATGTCGGGGTCCGAGGAGCGGAACAAGGAACGGACAGAGGAGGCAACTCGAGTGGCACGCCGTGGCCCCGGCGAGGGCTCGATCTACCAGCGAAAAGACGGCCGGTGGGCAGGAGCCCTCGAGCTCGGGTGGCACTCGGGCAAGCGCCAGCGCCGTCACGTCATCAGAAACAGCCGGCGGGAGGTCCAGCTCGCGCTTGCCGATCTACGCCGCCGCCACGAGAGGGGCCTCCGGGTGGACGCGGACGACCAGACCGTCCGCCAGTTCCTCAAGCGCTGGCTCGCCTGGAAGCGTGGACGCATCCGACCCCACACCGCCGCCGGATACAAGGGGTACCTGGAAGGCCACGTGATGGACGAGCTGGGCGATATCCGTCTACTCAAGCTCCGGGTCGAGGACGTAGACGGGCTCCTCGAGACGAAGAGCGTGCGCTCGCGACGAACGGTGGCGCTGCCGGATCTGGCCGTCCACGCGCTCAAGGACCACAAGCGTGCTCAGAGGCTCGCGCGGATGCAAGCGGCGGACGTCTGGGTGAAGACCGAGTACGTCTTTGTGGGTCCCACTGGGCGGCCCTTGCTCCCCTTTGCCATCTCGGCCGCCTTCAAGGAGCACGCCAAGGATGTGGGCCTTCCCGAGATGACCTTCCATCAACCGCGCCACGGGGCGGCCACCCTGATGCTGGCCTCCGGCGTCCCCCTGAAAGTGGTGCAGGAGACCCTGGGGCACTCCACCTGCGCCTTCACCGCCGACATCTATGGACACGTGGCCGCGGAGGTACAGCGGATGGCGGCTGTGGCCATGGATGAGGCACTGGGAGACCAGGCGGCCGATAAGGCCTGACAGCCAACGGGACAGCCACGGCGAAAACGCCCGGCATCTCCCCACACCGAAAGTGCCCGCACCCGCAACGCTCGGCACCACACAAAATACCTGCACAATGCACACTCTGGGCCACTTGAAAACCGGCAGGGCGCAAGCCCTCACGGGTTCGAATCCCGTCCCCTCCGCCTAATCGCTCCTGATTCGTTGCCCTTTTGCAGGGACTCTTGGAGGCCTCCTGGAGGTGGCTCAAGGAGGCCATCAGGCTGGCCCCGGGGTGACAGCCAAACTGGTAGCCACGGCAACAACGGCCAGGAACGGCCGGCACGGTTGGTGCCGCGCACCTGCTTTCCGCATTGGCTTCCGTGCGTGTGACACTTCAGCCCGTTTGCGGTATCTGCTCTCTAGAGGGAGCTCCTATTCCGCGCGGAGGTGGCGCACGAAAGCAGTGCTCGATCTCGGCATCATCCTCACGGCCACCGGAGTCATCGCAACCGTGTGGGCGCTGGTTGGTCTCGGTGGCCACCTACCCCTATGGGCCACGAGACATCATCCGCCGGTGCGGGTAGGCCTGGTCATCGGCATCGTCCTCGTTGTCGCCGGGGTACCCCTTCTGCTGGTCGCGCTCACCTAGAGGTCAGTGCTGCCGCTGCTAGGGGTGCTGGAACTCAGAAGACCCGTACCGGGACTTGACCGCGCGCGCCTAACGCCGCGCTATCGCGCTTGCCTTCGCGTATGACATGAGTCGACACTGGAATCGCCTCTTGTCTTCGGACGCGCAGAGCCGGAGTCGCCATGCCTCGTCTCACACGGGAACGGTGGTTCAGGCCTCGTCGTCTCTTGGGGTGGGGATGGAGCCCACGCACCTGGCAAGGATGGGTCGTCATCGCGGTCTTCTTGGCGGCGGTCTTCTGCGCGGTCCTCTTCCTGCACAGCGTCGCTCTCATCCTGGTGGTCGAGGTCCTCCTCATCCTCGCTCTCGTCGTCGTCTGCTACCTCACCGGTGGCGGGGGGGATGCAACATGGGCGAGTGGGTCACCTACGACCGCGAGAAGCTCTACGAGGAGGTCTGGGCAGAGCCCTTGCGTGCGGTCGCCCCACGCTACGGGGTGTCCGACGTCATGCTGGGCAAGGTGTGTCGAGAGCTCCTCATCCCGCTTCCCGGGCGGGGCTACTGGGCCAAGGTCCGCGCCCGCCAAACCTGAAGAAGCAGTGAATCCTCACCGTTCCTGAGGCAAGCGCCCAACCTCACCTCACGTACGGAGTCAGGGACCCTGTGCCCCGAGGGGACGTACAGCGCCGAGGCCGCGGCGAAGGTTTGCGCACGAGCAGATACGCGAGACCAGGATCACAGTCCCCGACGTGCTAGAAGATCCCCGCCCGCTCGCGGTGAGTTGCCAGAAGATCCTCTCGTCCAGAGGGCCCGGCGCCACAGGGCGGGTGTCCTTCAGCAGCCGGCGGTGCCGGGATGTCGACGCGCGCGGGGCAAGCACCCGGCACCCTCGGTGGAAGCCCCGAAGGCAGGAGGCCCCGACTCAATTATCTGAAGTTCGGGGAATAGTATGGTGCCGTGGCTAGCCCGTGGCCCCGCATCGTGGGTTGGAGGTTACTCGTGACCCGAGCCATTACATCGATGTCCGAGAACCACAAGGTTCTCCTGCGCTATATCGAGATACTAAATTCCGGTGACCCAGCACACCTGCCGGAGGTCTTAGACCACGAATACGTGCAGATCATTCCCCAATCTGGGGAACTGATCCGTGGCAATGACAACTTCGCTCAGGTGATGCTGCACTACCCACGGGCCGACGACGCGCGTGTCGATTTTCTGGGCACGAAGGTCGCCTCGCCGGACGAGCAGGACCTGATCACCTCAGGCGTAGGGCCGTTTGCACGGTTTAACCTGGTCAGGATCGAAGGGGAGGGGGACACGCTCACCTCCTATTCACTCGTTCGTTATCCGAGCGGCGACGAGTGGTTCCTCGTGAGCATCGCGACGCTGCGGAATCATAAGATCATCAAGGAGCTCTGGTTCTTCGGGGCCCCGTTCGAACCGCCCGAGTGGCGCTCGGCATGGACCAGGATTCTGGACGAGCATGAACTCCGAGACTTACTGGGGTTTGCCGGAGATTGACACGTTGGCTCCGGGGGGACTCACCGGGAGCGAGGTTCTCGATCGAGTCTTGCGCCGCCTGAACGGACCGCGGGCGAGACTCGCCGCCAAGCGCGAGGCGCGCTCTGGGTGGTGGCCTGCCTCTGGCCGGGCAGGTGTGGTGCTCGGACGTCACCTACCTGCCCATGGCGAGAGGCTTCTGCTACCTCACGGCCGTCATGGACTGGGCCAGCCGGCGGGTGCTCTCCTTCCGAGCTCTCGAACACCCTGGACGCCTCCTTCTGCATCGAGGCCCTCGAAGAGGCGCTTGCTCGCTACGGCGCCCCGGAGATCTTCAACACAGACCAGGGCTCCCAGTTCACCTCCGAAGGCTTCACCGGCCTGCTTCTCTCCCACGGCGTCCGGATCAGCATGGACGGGCGGGGCCGCTGGATGGACAACGTCTTCATCGAGAGGCTCTGGAGGAGCGTCAAATACGAGGAGGTGTACCTGAAGGGATACGAGACGATTCCCGAGGCCCGTCTTGAACTTGCCGCCTACTTCGACTTCTACAACCTGAGGCGCCGGCACCAAGGGCTTGAGGACCGGACCCCCGACGAGGTCTACTGGTCTACACTACGGACGGAACGAACAGCTGCCTGATGAGCGGGTCATCACCTAAGAACCGGGTGAAGCTGTCCAAGCGAACCCGGCCACCTCTTTCTCCTGGACGGCGAGTGCATCCGCACCCACGCTGCCAAGCACGACCCGGCCAAACTCCATGGCGCCTTCGCCACACCCGGTGGCCGGCCCCGGAAGATCAAGTCAGGCTGAGCCTGGTTCACTTACTCAACGATGGAGTCATTCCCGAGGAAGGTGTAACGGAGGTACCGGAGCTTGAGTGGAACACGGGTACCGGGACTTGACACCGGCAACGCACGGCACCGGACGTCGTCCGTCCCGTGCCGTACCGAGGAGCGGATCGGCAATGGCGTTCCCCCATATGCGGTCGGAATCATGGGCCCGAGGAGGCCGGCTTCATCCCGCCCAGGCCGGCCGAACCTAGGCCGTGCCCCGCGACAGCAGGCGCGCTCCGCCGAGCGCTCGGCAGACCGGTTGATGCCGCCGCTGGTGGTGGTGCTGGCGGCGGTCGAGATCCGCGTCGTGGTCATCGTGATGCTGCGGATCTGCGTCCAATCGCTATTGGGGGGCTTTAGGGCGCCCTCGTCCGCAGCATAGGTGGCCAGCTCGTCTTCGGCTCCCGCCTCTCACTACTGCTGGCTGACGCGCGCGGCGATGGCAATGACAGCGTCCCGCACCTCGGGCGGTCCCAGGACCGAAACGCGGCCAGCCTTCGTGCCCGAGCCGTCGTTCACAGTCGTCGGAACGGCGATTACGACGTCCTCCAGCTTGCCGCCCGGGCTGGGCTTGATCTCGGACAGCGGTTCTCCGTTCGAAGCCAGAACATCGATCGGCTCCACGAGGACATCGCCAAAGTCTGCACCTGGGTTGACGTACAACCGGATCAGGTGAGTCCCATCGGTGAAGAGGACACCGTAGCCGGGGTCGAAGAGCCAGGGGTTTTCCCCGAAGTGTTCGTATAGCCGTCCTTCACTCCGGTGAGAGCTACCGAGAAACCGGCGGGCAAGCGATTCGGCAGGAAGATGGGAGGCTTCGTCTCTGCGCTCGAGAACAGAGCCTCGACCTTCGAAACCAGCGCATCGGCGTCATAGTCGGGCGCGACCGCAGGACGGGCTCGTTCTTGGAGCTGCTTCAAGACCATTCGCATGTTCTCGATGGAGGTTGGCTTGGACTGGCGAACCTCGTCGACTTCGGGGCGCGCGGTCATGGAATCGACAAGAGGCTGGCGGTCGCTCGGGTCCGGAACGAACGCCTCGACCAACCGGTGTCGCCCATACCAACACGAGCGCGGGCGTGCGCCATGTCAGTGCCGTCCGATTCATCATGCCACTCTCTTTGCTGTGCCGCTTGAAGGAGCCCTCTTCTGTTCGATCCGACTGCCGACGAACTCATCGTCCGCTGCCCTCTCGCGCAAGATGCCGCAATGCGGCTCCCCTCGGCAGCCGTCCCCGCGACTGGACAACCGCAGCGACGCTGCGCCATCTCAAGCACCAAACGCAAGGACGCTTTCACGTCGAGTGAAAAGCTACTGGGAGGTTGCCGAGGTCGACGAGCGAGCTATGAACTGGCTGCCCTCGAGATCGTGGTGATGGTTCGAGATGCTGGAGATGACGGGACCCTGTGGCATCGCTACAGGCACCATCCACGACCGGAGTTGGCCGTCAGGCGGTTCCACGCAGTCGGCGGACGACCCATCGGCACCCGCGGAAACCCTCGATGAAGAGACGGACCGGCCAGGGCCTTTCGTCGTCTTCGATCTTGTTGTCGCCCGACAGCAGCTTCGACTGCCAGTAGTCGGGCGGGGGGAACCATGTCATCGCAAACCTCCGCCGTGCCCCCCGAGCGGAACAGTGCCTTCGCGCGGTTCTCTAAGGAGCAAGTTACTCTTATCGTACTCCACGAATCTCACCACGGACCGTCGGTAGCGGCCCGCCTGTTGAAGGCAACCGGGAGTCGGCCGACGCTTCTGTCTCGGTCGACTTGCTGGTGAAGTCGCTGCTCGCCCTCGGTGCGACGCGCAAGGACGTCGGTAGGGTCATCGCTCGCGCGGCGTAGAACGGGTGAAGGCCGTGGGCGCAGAAATGCAAACTAAGCCCGTTCGGACTTAGGCGCTTCCGCCGACGAACCAGCTGCCGAGCGGCAGAGCGTACGATGCTAGGGACCGCTGCCGACGGACAGGACCTTCCAAGCCGAATCGAAGCGCTGGCGCCCGACATAGACGAAGAAGTGTCGCTCGCCGGGTGGCTCTCCGATGTTGTTCGTCTTGAGCGAAGTGTACGTCACCTCGAACAGCAGCTGCTCCGGCCATTCGGTGCGGTCGTACGACTGGAGCCCCGGAGTCTTCGTCCCGCCGCTGATGACGAGGTCGTCGATGCCGCCCTCTCGCTCTCGGTTGAGGACGGTATTAGGCGCTCGCAACCGCTGCTGCTCGGGAGGGGCGCTCAAGTAGTACTCCACATCAAGGCTTCCTGAGGCGAAGTACTCGCGGACCACCTCTCTCGCAGGCAGGCTATCGAGTCGCTGTGCCTCCGCCCTGGGGAGACTGATCGCGGTGGTGGTCGTCTCCCCGCGCGGCGGCGCTTGTCGCGGATCGCTCGGACGGGCCAGCGCCTGGAGGTGTTCGAAGACCGTCCTGAGCTTGTCCATGGAGGTCGCGCTCGAATAGCGGGTCTCGTCCACCCCGGCCCGTCCGTTCAGCGCTTGGGCGAGACGCTCGCCGGAAGCTGCATCCCGCAGGTGAACCTCGAAACTCGCCGGCAAAGCGGCGGAGCCGACCGTGCTCAGTATCTCCGGTCGGTCCCGGAGCGACTCTTTGAACCGGGCGAACGCTTCCTCCTTGCTGATGAATGTGATCCCGGCCACGCCCTTGAAGGACGCGATCTGGGCTCGGAGGCGTTGAATCCCGTCTGCCGTGATGTCGTCCTTGAGGAAGATGACGACCTCGGGGTCCGGCGACAGCACCTGCTGCTCCAGAGCGCCGAGCATCTCGGTGGCGCTCGTATACGCTCCGACGATCTCTCCTGATTCCTGGCCGGGGTCGAGCGGGGGCCAGTCGATGACGAGCTCTCCCCGAAGCAGCTGGGCCCTGAGCGTTCGAATATCACTGAGTAGTTGTTGGCCCTCGGAACCCAGCCCTGGGGTGCTGGTAGTCCGAACGAGCCGGGCGCCGTCACCGGCGGGCGTCGAGCCGGTCGAGGGCTGGATCTCGTGGTAGACCAACACGCCGACGAGAACCAGGATTACGGCCCCCACTGCGCCGACGATGACCCCTCGCTGGGTTCTGCGTGGCTGCCTTGTTGGCTCTTCGGTCAGGGTCGACTCCCTTGCTCCTCCACCTCCGAGAACCTTAGCATCCGACTCATACCGGCGCCCTTCGCCGCGTGGAGTACACCTGGCGAGGCGCTTCGGGGGCGGCTCAAGCGGTCGGGTCGAGCGACCGTCCAGTTGACGTACAGGCGGCCCGGCCCTGGTGCACGACAGCGTCGCTATCGCGGCACTCGCGATGACCAGTGGCCCCGGGGACTGCAGGCCCGGCCCTGTTGACAAAGGTATCTGGGGGTCATTCAATCAAGGTAGGGGACCGCGCCGACGGCTGTTGCGCGCGGGGAGGAGGAATGCATGGCACACGTCAAGAAGTCCATCTTCATCAACGCTCCCGTCGATAAGGTCCACGATGCGGCCCGCGATCCTCATGGTTGGGCCACCTGGTACGCCGGGCTCGGGGAGGCGGAGGAGGTGCAGGGCGACGGCGGCCCCGGCACCAAGGCGAAGCATCACTACACGATGGCCGGGGTCAGCTTCCCCGTCGAGACCGAGGTCATCGTGGACCGCACGAACGACGACGGATCGTGTTCGCACCGCAACGAATTCTCGGGACCTCTAAGCGGCTGGCAGACGTGGGAGTACCGGCCACAGGACGCGGGTACGGAGGTCACGGCGGAGATCGACTACACTGTCCCGGGCAAAGCCCTCGGCAAAGTCGCCGA
This sequence comes from uncultured Actinomycetota bacterium, assembly GCA_963796315.1. Lineage (GTDB taxonomy): Bacteria > Actinomycetota > Thermoleophilia > RBG-16-64-13 > RBG-16-64-13 > CAWCLH01. The sequence continues at coordinate 127,775 of CAWCLH010000006.1, read as the reverse complement.
CAAGCTCATCGTGGAGAGGATGCAGGAGCGCTCGGCACAGGAAAGCCTCGAGCGTCTGAAGCTGCTGGTCGAGGGCACCTCGTAAACACCAGGCGGATCTATGCCGCTGGGGCCGCGGGCTCGCGGCCCCCAGTACCGCCGGCGCAGTCCCTGCAGACGAGGCGACAACTGTAGGCGGTAGTGCCGCTATCCGGCTGCGCGAAGAGCGACCTCTTCACGAACACTTCACGGAGCGCCTTGCGGAGCCCTGGATTCCGGCGCAGCGCGGCGGAACGTCAGCCGGGATATGGTTACGGTACTGACGTCAGCGGTGCGCAGAGCCTGGAGTCGCCTGATGGATGCGGAATCCCCCGAACCGACCCGGTTCGCCGGACCGGCCGGCGTTGCCGGACGGCGCCCTCCCGAGCGCGCGAGCGACCGGGACGCGGCCCCGACGGAGACCGGCGTCACCGCCGCCGCCGCCCCGTCGCTCGACGACCCGTCGCTCTACATCAACCGGGAGCTCGGCCTGCTCGCCTTCCAGCGCCGCGTCCTCCACGAGGCCACCGACGAGGCCACTCCCCTGCTCGAGCGCGTCAAGTTCCTGACCATCGTCGCCTCGAACCTGGCCGAGTTCTTCATGGTCCGCGTGGGCGGCCTCAAGCAGCAGGTCGAGGCCGGGGTCGTGGAGCTGTCTCCCGACGGCCTCACCCCCTCGGAGCAGCTCGCCGCCATCCGGCCGCTCGCCTTGGAGCTGATGCAGCAGTCACGGGCGGCTCTGCGGGTCCTGCTTCCCCAGCTGGCGGCCGCCGGAGTGCACCTCATGGACTACGCGCAGCTCGACGAAGGGCAGCGGCAGGCGACGGAGGAACACTTTGCCGAGCACATCTTCCCGGTGCTCACCCCGCTCGCCTTCGACCCCGGACGTCCCTTCCCGCACATCTCGAACCTGAGCCTCAACTTGGCCATCCTCCTCGAGGATGAGAGCGGCGAGGAGCACTTCGCCCGCATCAAGGTCCCCAAGACGATCCCCCGCCTGGTGGAGGTCGTGCCGCCGGCAAGGCGGGAAGGCGGCCATGACCGCTACTTCGTCTGGCTCGAGCAGCTCATCGCCGCCAACCTGGACGACCTCTTCCCCGGCATGCGGGCCCTCGAGGCCCATGCCTTCCGCGTCCTGCGGAACGCGGAGATGGTGATACAGGAGGCGGAGGCGGACGATCTGCTCGAGACCATCGAGCTCGGCCTGCGAAAGCGCCGCTTCGCCTCGGTGGTGCGGCTGGTGATCGACACCGCGATGCCGGAGCGGGTCCGCCGTCTGCTCGTCCAGAACCTCCAGGTGGGACCGGACGACGTGTACGTGCTCCAGCCGCCGCTGGGCTTCAGCACGTTGACCTGCCTCTACGACCTGGACCGCCCCGACCTGCGTGACCCACCCTTCGTCCCCGCGGTCCCTGCGATCTTCGCGGACGACACGCCCGACGCCGACCTCTTCTCCGTCATCCGCCGCCAAGAGGTGCTGCTCCACCACCCCTTCGAGTCGTTCCAGCCGGTGGTCGACTTCCTGCGCCGGGCCAGCCGGGACCCGAAGGTGCTGACCATCAAGATGACCCTCTACCGGGTCGGCCGGGACGCCCCGGTGGTCGCCGCCCTGCTCGACGCCGCCCGCAACGGCAAGGAGGTAGCGGTCCTGGTCGAGTTGAAGGCCCGCTTCGACGAGGAGAGCAACATCGAGTGGGCGCGGGCCCTGGAGGCGGAGGGCGTGCACGTGGTCTACGGGCTGCTGGGACTGAAGACCCACTCCAAGATCGCGCTCGTGGTCCGGGAGGAAGGCGGAGAGCTGCGCCGCTACCTCCATCTCTCCACCGGCAACTACAACGTGGTGACCGCGCAGCTCTACACCGACATCGGGTTCTTCACGACGGACCCCGCCTTCGGTCGGGACGCCACCGATCTCTTCAACGCGTTGACCGGCTACTCCCGCAAGAGCATGTACGAGCAGTTCCTGGTGGCGCCGGTCAACATGCGGGACCGGCTCGAGAGCCTGATCCGCCGGGAGATCCAGCACCAGCGGGAGAGCGGCGATGGACGGCTCATCTTCAAGCTGAACTCGCTCATCGACCAGCGCATGATCCGACTGCTCTACGAGGCGTCTCAGGCCGGGGTCGAGATCGATCTCCTGGTGCGCGGGATGTGCTCCCTCCGGCCCGGGGTGCCCGGCGTCAGCGACCGCATCCGAGTGACCAGCGTCGTGGGGCGCTTCCTGGAGCACAGCCGGATCTTCTTCTTCGGCAACGGCGGGGACGAGCAGGTCTACCTGGGAAGCGCGGACCTCATGTCCCGCAATCTCGACCGGCGGGTCGAGGTGCTCTTCCCCATCAGGTCCGATCGATTGGTCCGTCACCTGCGGGACGACATCCTGGCCGTGTACCTGCGGGACAATGTGAAGGCGTGGCGCATGCAGGCAGACGGCGACTACCGACTGCTCCACCCACAGCCCGGCGAGCCCCCCGTCGACAGCCAGGCGCTCCTGATCGCCTCGCGCGGCGGCACGCCCGACCTACCGTAGTCAAGCGAAAGGAGACGATCCGGTGCAGCTCTACTTCCTCCGCCACGGCCTCGCCGAGAAGAGGACGGACTGGTCGGGCGACGACGCAGACCGCCCCTTGACGAGCGAGGGACGCGAACGCATGGCCCGCGAGGCCGCGGGCATGGCCCGGCTGGGCCTCGCTCCCGACCTGATCCTCACCAGCCCGCTCCCCCGGAGCCGCGAGACCGCCCAGATCGTGGCGGAGCACCTCCAGCTGACCGACCGGCTGCGGGACGAGGACCGCCTGCGTCCGGGCTTCAGCGCCGCCAAGCTGGCGAAGCTGCTGGCCGACCATCCCGACGCCGAAGCCATCATGCTCGTCGGTCACGACCCCGACTTCTCGGAGACGGTCGGCCGGCTGGCCGGCGGGGCCAACGTCGCCCTGAAGAAGGGCGCCCTCGCCTACGTGGAGCTGAAGGACCGGTCGGCGAAGAAGGGACAGCTCCACTGGCTGCTGCCGCCGCAGGCGTTGGAGGGGTGAGGTGGAGGTCGAGGCCAAGTTCCGAGCCGACTCCGACACCTTTCGTCGCCTGCGGGCGGCCGAGGAGCTGGCCGGCTACCGCCTCACCCCGCCGGCGGACACCGATCTGGTGGACGTCTACCTGGACACCGACGGCGACGCCCTGCGTGCCGCCGGCTTCGCCTTCCGCGAGCGGCGGAGCGGCGGCGCAGAAAGCCTCTACACGCTGAAGGCGCTGCCGCAGGGGGAACGAAGCGTTCTCGAACGCGAGGAGACCGAGCAGAGCCTGCCCGCCCAGACCTCGCCGGAAGACTGGCCGCAGGGGCCGCTGCGCGACGCAGTCCTGGCGCTGACGGGGGGCGAACCCGTGCATCCGCTCCTGGAGGTCCGCCAGGACCGCGGTATCCGCCGCCTGCTCGATGCGGACGGCACGGAGGTGGCCGAGCTGTGTCTGGACGACATCAGGTTGTCGTCGCCGGGGGGCATCGTGCAGCCACGCCATCGTCGAGGTCGAGCTCGCCGAGGGCGCGCCCCGGGAGGTGATCGATGCGGTCACGCGGGTCCTGGCAGATGACTGGGGCCTCCCGTCCGAGACGCGGTCGAAGTTCCAGCTGGCCCTCGAGGCGGCCGGGCGTCTGCCCGACCCGCCGAAGGCCGCCGAGGGCAAGAAGACGACCCTTCCGAAGACACCCGGCCTGCAGCTGGACGACTCCATGGCGCGCGCGGCTCAGAAGACGCTCGCGTTCCACTTCGCCCGGCTGGAGAGCCACGAGGAGGGTACCCGCGAGGGCGCCGACATCGAGGAGCTTCACGACATGCGGGTGGCGGCCCGGCGCATGCGGGCGGCCCTGCGCATCTTCGCCGGCTACCTCGACCCGGACGACGTCCGGCCCTTGCTCCGCGGTCTCCGGAAGACGGGACGCACGCTGGGCGCGGTGCGCGACCTCGACGTCGCCGGCGAGCGGGTCCGCGCCTTCCAGGAGAGCCTGCCTCCGGCCGATGTCGCGGCGGCGGAGGGGCTGGTCCGGGCGTGGGCGGCCGAGCGCGGCCGGGCCCGCGCGAAGCTGGTGGACTATCTGGACGGCCGGCGGTACGGCGCCTGGAAGGCCGAGACCCGAGCCTTCCTCGAGCGCGAGCTCGACCAGCCGGGCCTGCTCGACCGTCGCGGGGAACCACGCCCGTACCGGCTTCGCCATGTGGTGCCGACCGCCGTCTATGCCCGTTATGGGGAGATGCTCGCTTTCGACGAATGGGTCGCCGGGGAGCAGGCGACGTTCGAGCGACTGCACCAGCTTCGGATCGCGGCCAAGGGCTTCCGCTACTGCTTGGAGTTCTTCCGTGAGGTCTTGGGCCCGGAGGCCCGGCCTCTGATCGGGGAGCTCAAGGACCTCCAGGACCACCTGGGCGAGCTGCACGACGCGGTCGTCGACTGCGACGTGCTCACTGGACTGCTGCACGGACGAAGCTGGGGCGGCCGCAAGACCAAGCGCGCGGCTTTCGCTCCGGCCGAGGAGGCCGCCATCGCCCTCTTTCGAGAGCAGCGCCGGGCGCAGCGGGACGAGCTGGCGCGGACCTTTCCCGAGTTGTGGGTGACGTTCCGGCGCGCGGACTTCGCGGGTAGCCTGGCGGCCGCGGTCGCCGCCCTATCGGACTAACAGGCCCTCCTCGGATGCCGGCTCCCCCGTCCCGAGAGCGGCCGAACAGGCCGCATCGGGCGAGTCCACCAGTGCGACCTCCAGACGGCGATGCAGGGTGCGGCGCACGGCCTTGGCCCGATCGCGGACCCCCCAGAGCTCGAGCCGGCAGTCCCCGCTCGCCCGCACCTCGAGCAGGGCCGCGTCCTCGCCTCGAGCCAGCAGCCTGGCCGAGGTGATCGACCCCCGGTGCCCGCGATCGAGGCTCTCGGCGAGACGCAGGAACAGGCTGGCCATCCGCACCGTCCGGCGTCCCTCCGGATCGAGCGCCGCGAACTCGGCGTGCTTCTCGCTGGGGAGGGCCTTGCGATGGAACAGGGCGATCGCGGCCAGGAGGTCGATCTCGCGCTGGTCGAAACCCAGGAGCTCCGCGTTCCGGATCAGGTAGTGCGTGTGCCGGTGATGGTTGCTGTACGAGAGGAAGGCGCCGATATCGTGCAGCAAGGCCGCGTAGTAGAGCAACTCCCGCTCGGCGTCCTTCAGGTCGTGGAACCCGCTCTCTGCCGCCGAGTCGAACAGCTGGAGGGCCAGCCTGGCGACCGTCCTGGCGTGGGCCTCATCGAACTGAGCCACCCTGCCGAGCTGCAACGCGCTCCGTTCCCGGACACTGCGTTCTGGTCGGCCCCCGGATAGTCGCCGGTCGAGGTAGTCGGCGACCAGGCCCTCGCGCAGGCCCCCCTGGACGACCGGCTCGATCTCCCGGACCCCCAGCTCCTCCATCAAGGTGTCGAGGATCGCCGCGCCCGCGATGACGATGTCGGCCCGGTCCGGGTTGAGGCCCGAGACCTTGCGACGCTCGTCGACGCCGAGTGAGCACAGGTGGGCCGCCACCCTTTGCAGCTCGGCCAACGTCAGGGGTTCGAGCGCCTGGGAGCCTCGGCTTCGCGCCGCGACCGCGGCCAGGTTCGTGATCGTCCCTGAGCTGCCGAAGACGCGATCGAACGAGAAGCCGCGCACCCGCTGCACGGTGCGGATGGCGTGCTGACGGACGTACTCCCTGATCGCCTCGTACTGCTGGGCACTGACCGGATCCTCAAGGCTGAACCGGGGAGCGAACACGGCGGTGAGGCGGATAGCGCCCACCTTCAACGAGGAGAGATAGCGCTCCGCACTCGCGTCGCCGACGATCACCTCGGTGCTGCCCCCACCGATGTCGATGAAGAGCGCCTGTTCGTCTCCCAGATGGACCATGTGCAGGATGCCCAGATAGATGAGCCGGGCCTCCTCCCACCCGGAGACCACCTGCACCCGCAGCCCCGTCTCTTGCCGCAGGCGCTCGAGGAAGACCCCCTGATTGCGCGCTTCGCGCGTGGCCGAGGTGGCCACGGCGACGATCTCCTCGGCTCCATGTTGGCGGGCGAGATCGGTGAAGGCGGCGGTGACGAACACCGCGCGGTCCATGGCGGCCGGCTGCAGGTCTCCCCCGCCGTACTCCCCTTCCCCCAGCCGGACCGCCTCCTTCTGCTGCGAGACGGCCACCCACGTGCCGTCGCGATGGATCCGGGCCAGGAGCAGCCGGATGGAGTTGGTGCCGATGTCGATGAAGGCGACGAGGCGCTCGTCCATGTCCTCGGGGGGGTTGGTCCGGAGACTCGCCACGTCCCTACTCGAGCCCCTCTTCCGCCCGGAACTCGCGCAGCTGGCGGCGGGCGTCCTCGAGCACCTGCGGCTCCAGCGGTGGGTACTTCAAGTCGAGGCCGGAGAGGGCGTCGACCAGCAGCCGGGAGACCAGCAGGTTGCGGTACCACTTCCTGTCGGCGGGGATGACGTACCAAGGGGCCCACTCGGTGCTGGTCCGGGACAGCATCGCCTCGTACGCCTGCCGGTAGCTCGTCCACAGCCGGCGCTCGGCCAGGTCGGCGGGATCGAACTTCCACTGCTTCCCCTGGTCGTCGAGACGGGCCTCCAACCGCTCCAGCTGCTCCTTGCGCGAGATGTGGAGGTAGAGCTTGAGGATGGTGGTGCCCTCCTGGCTCAACATCCGCTCGAAGTCGTTGATCTGGTCGTACCGATGCTTCCAGACCTTCTCGGGCACGAGACCGTGCACGCGCACCACGAGCACGTCCTCGTAGTGACTCCGGTTGAAGATGGCGATCTCGCCCTTGGCGGGCGTCTGGGCGTGGGCGCGCCACAGGTAGTCGTGCGCCAACTCCACCGAGGTCGGCTGCTTGAAGCTGGCCACCTTCACGCCCTGGGGGTTGGCGCCCTCGAACACGTGCCGGATGGTGCCGTCCTTGCCCCCCGTATCCGGCGCTTGAAGCACGACCAGGAGGGCGTGTCGACGGTCGGCCATCAGCTTCGCCTGCAGCTCTCCCAAGCGCCCGAGCTGCTCTTGGATCACGGGCAGGGCATCGGCTTTGTCGCCGTCGAACGCCCGGTGATCGCGGGGATCCCAGTCGTCGAGCTTGACCCGGCTACCCGGTTCGACTCGGTATTTGTCCAAGGCTCCTCCCGTTGCCCTTGTTCGGCTCGGCTCGGTTGAAGGCCGGTTCGTTCTCCACTCTACCCCGGAGGGCGGCTCCTTCGATCCTCACCAGCCAGGGCCGTCCCCATCGCCGCCACCTCCGCGACCACCATCGGGCATAGGATCGACCCACAGCCGGCGAACGGGCCTGGCGACGCCGCAGGCCACGGATCAAGGAGGGGCCGTGGGCACACGAGGAGCACGATTCCTGGGCGTCATCTTTGCGGTGCTGCTACTTGGGATGGCGGTGACGACAACGGCTTACGGCCAGCAGGTGAAATTGGGCGGCAAGGTCCGCACCGGGCGAGAGGTCACCGTGCCGCGCACGGAGAAAGTGGCCGGTAACCTCGTACTGGCCGGCGGCACCATCCGCGTCGACGGCACGGTCGACGGTGACGTGGTGGCGGCCGGTGGTTCCGTCGACATAGCCGGGACCGTCACGGGCGATCTTCTGGCCTCCGGCGGACAGATCCAGATCTCCGGCCAGGTCCAAGGTGACGCCCGGGTGGCCGGAGGACAGGTGACCGTCAGCGGCCCGATCACGGGGGATCTCCTGTTGGCGGGCGGGCAGGGCACCGTGAATTCCGCCGGGACGGTCGGCGGCGACGCCATACTGGCCGGGGGGCAGGTGGAGATGGCCGGCAGCGTGGCCGGGAGCATCCTAGCGAGCGCTGGTTCCTACCGGCGGACCGGGACGGTAGGCGGGACCGAGGAGGTGAACGTGCCCGCTCATAAGAAGGCGCCCACTCTGACCGACCGTTCGCTGGGGTTCGTACGACACTACGTATCAGTGCTGCTCGTCGGGGCCCTTCTGTTGTGGGCGGGACGCCGGCTCCTGCTGGAGCCGGAATGGCGCGTGCGGCGCCGGCCGCTCCAGAGCCTGGGTCTGGGTCTCTTGGCCCTCCTGGGCGCGGCGGTCTTATTCGTTGCCGTGGTCTTGGTCGCGACCCTTCTGTCGATCCCCCTCGTGCTCCTGGGGCTTGGCCAGCTCGCCGGCCTTCTGATCACCGCAGCGGTCGTGACCTTGATCATCCTCGGCTTCCTGCTCTATTTCGTGGCGGCCTTCGGCGCGCCCGCCATCCTCGGGACGGCCATCGGTGACCTGGTCCTGGGGCGACGATCCGAGCGGTTGACCGCCCGCCCCTGGGCGGCCCTCGCCCTCGGTCTGCTCATCGTGGTCCTGGCGATGACCGTGCCCGCGATCGGCGGCTGGATTGGCTTCCTGGTGTACGTCGTGGGATCGGGCGCCATCGTGCTGTGGCTCTGGCAGTCTTGGCGTGGAAGGCTGTCAAGCGGCACGGGTCCGCTGGTCCCCGCCGAACCGTCTGCCGGGCCCTCCGCTTCCGGGACCGTGGCCCCAGGCGACTAGGGCCGCGCCTCGTTCCTCCAGTGTCCGCGAGGCCCCGCTCTCCCCGGCGCTCGAGCGGGGCCTCGCCTTTGACTCCATGGAGGCGCGGTTCTAGCATGGCGGGGCGCGTCGGAGATACGGACCGAAAGGCCGGTGAGCTTCATGGTCGTGCTGTACCCGATCATCGCCGTGGTGGTCGCCTTCATGCTGGTGCTCGTCGTCCTGGGGATCCGCGTGGTCCGTCCCACGCACCGAGGCCTGGTGGAGCGATTGGGCAAGTACAATCGGTACGCAGGCCCGGGGTTCCATCTGATCATTCCGCTGGTGGAACGGATGTTCACGGTGGACATCCGCGAGATGCTGGTCGAAGCCCAGCCGCAGATGATCATCACGAACGACAATCTCAACGCCAGGGTGGACGCGCAGGTCTACCTCAAGGTCAAGGCCGACGAGGAGAACGTCAAGGCTTCGCAGTACAACGTCACCAACTACGAGAACCAGATCGTGAACCTCGCCCGGACCACCCTGCGTAACATCATCGGCACGCTGACGCTGAAGTCGGCCAACAGCGAGCGCGGCAAGATCAACGACGAGCTGCGGGGAACGCTCAAGGCGGAGACCGCCAGCTGGGGTATCGAGATCCTGCGCACCGAGCTCAAGGAGATCGACCCCCCCGAGGACGTGCAGGAGACCATGAACAAGGTGGTGAAGGCGGAGAACGAGAAGGTGGCCGCCATCGACTTCGCGACGGCGGTCGAGACCCAGGCCGACGGCCAGCGCCGAGCCGAGATCAAGAAGGCCGAAGGCACCAAGCAGGCGAAGATCCTGGCCGCCGAGGGGGAGGCCCAGGCCATCAAGCTCGTCAACGAGGCGGCCAACGAGTACTTCGTCGGCAACGCCCAGATGCTGCGGAAGCTGGAGGCCGTGGAGCGCGCGCTCTCCCAGAACGCCAAGGTCGTCGTCCCCGGGAACGCCGAGCTCGTCAACGTGATCGGCGACCTGTCCGGGGTCATGCCCCTGCCGACCAGACCGCCGGAGACCTCCACCCCCGTCAGGCGATAGATGGACCGCCGGCACTAGTACGTCTTGCGTTATTACGTGCTACGTACTATGCTGCTGGGGCAGACCTCCCACGATGCAAGGATGCTGCCCATGGCTGCTCGAACGAAGAACGCGACCCCGGGCTCGGGCCGGCCGAACGATCCGCCCGTGTTGATCCTGACCAGCCTCGCGTCCGGGCCCAAACACGGGTACGCGCTGTTGCAGGACATCGAGGCATTCGCCGGTGTGCGGCTGGGACCGGGGACCCTGTACGGGGCCATCGGTCGCCTGGAGGAGCGCGGCCTGATCCAGCCGGTCGGCGCCGCCGGACGCAGGCGCCCGTACCGGCTGACCGCGGCGGGAGCACAGGCGTTGGAGGCCACCCTGGCGGAGCTGCGCACGATCGTCGAGGAAGGGACGGCGCGGCTGGCGGGCACCACGGGGCCGCGCCTGGTCACCATCGGGGGTCTCGCATGAGGGCCGAGCGGACGAGCCGCCTGCTCTTGCGCCTCTATCCGGCCGGCTGGCGGGCGCGTTACGGCGAGGAGTTGCAGGCGTTGATCCTCGAGTCGAGCGGCCGGCGGGTCCCCTGGCGGGTCCGGGCGGACGTCGCGCTCGCGGCCGGGCGCGAGCGGCTGCGGGGAGCGGGCCTCACGGGCGACAGTCCCCCACAGGAGCGGAGGCGCGCCGGATCGCTGCTGGTGCTGTGGGCCTGGGCGCTCTTCGTGCTGGCCGGGAGCGGCGTGCAGAAGTTCTCGGAGCACTGGCAGGACGTGACCCCCCGGGCGAGCCGGGCCCTGCCGGCCGGTGCGTTCGAGGTGCTGGTGTTGACGGCCGTGTTCGCGAGCGTACTGGTGCTCGCGGGCATAGCCGCGACCCTGCCCAGCCTCCTGCGCTTCCTGCGCGACGGAGGCTGGCCGCTCGTCCGCCGGCGCGTCGCCGGGGCCGGACTGGTCAGCGTCGTGGCTGGGCTCACCACCATAGCGCTGGTCGTCTGGGCGCGGGATCTGACCCCGCTGCAGCGGAACGGCCACGATCTGGGCTACGGGATCCTCTTCGTCACCTGGGTCCTGCTCCTGGCGGGTGCCCTGGTGGCATGGACATCGGCCGCGGTGGCGATCGCGCGGCGCCTGGCCCTGCCGCGGTCCGTGCTCCGGGTCGAGGCGGGCCTCGCCGCGGCCGTCGCCGGAGCCATGGGCGTGATGACCGTCGCGACGCTCGTGTGGTGGGGGGCGCTCGCGAACGCGGCCCCGTGGTTTCTCTCCGGCCGCCCGGCCGGCTCCGCCGGGTCTCCGGTGGCGCCCCAGTTGGTCGCGCTGACGGTGCTCATGGTCGTCGCGACCGCGATCGGAGCGAGCGGGGCCATCCGGGCGCTGGCCCCTAGGCCGCGAAGCCGGGGAAGTAGTCCGTCTTGAGCCGCCCTCCGTCGACGCCCAGGCCGGCGAGGAGCTCCTCGAACGACCGCACCATCTGCTGGGGCCCGGACACGTAGAAGAGGCGTTCGGTGTAGTCGGGGATCTCCTCGCGCAGCAGGGCGCCGGTCAGGAAGCCGGTCCGCCCCGTCCAGCCCGTCGCCGCCGGGCCCTCGTCGGACACCACGACCACCGTCCTGATGCCCAGGCGGCGCTCGGCCTCCTCCAGCACGTCCGCGTAGACGACGTCTTTGGGTGAGCGGACCGCGTAGATCACGACGATCGGCCGGCGCTGACCGGTGTCGATCAGGTACTTCAGGATGCTGCGGAAGGGGGTGATGCCGATGCCGCCGGCGATGAAGGCCAGCTTGCGGCGGGGATCGCGGGGCAGGGTGAAGTCACCGGCGAGCTGACCGGCGAGGACGGTGTCGTCCGGTTCGAGCCGACGCATGGCCCGCTTGTAGCTGCTGGGCTCGCGGTAGAACTTGACCCCGACCTGCAGATCCGGCTCGGTGGGCGACGAGGCGATGGTGAAGTAGCGGCGCATACCTCGATCATCCGCGTCGTCGTGAGGCAGGGTGTACTCGAGATACTGGCCGGGCAGGAAGCCGACCTTCCGCTCTGGCCGAAACCGGAAGTGCCAGACGTCCGGGGCCAGTTCCCGCTTCTCCTCCAAGCGCAGCTCGACTCTGGCCTTGTAGCTCACGAGGTAGGCGAACAGGTTGCCGATGAGGAGGGCGGCCTCCGGCGAGAAGAAGACGTGCCCCACGTGGACGTACGGGGTGAAGAGGACGCCGACCAGGGCGCCGTACAGCATCTGCGTGCGCCGGCGCGGCGGGGTGGTGGCCGGCTCGGTGAGCATGACGAACGCCAGGAAGAAGAGGGGGGAGCGCAGGACCAGCTGCGAGGCCGCGCTGAACAGGTCGATGTGGCCGAAGACGCCGAAGGCGAGCACGGTGAGGGCGACGCTCAGGAAGAAGGCCCACACCATGTCGACCCGCTGGATCTTGCGCACGAGCAGCAGTCCCCCCACGACGACCACCGGCAGCAGCGCGGGGCTGGCCACCCACCAGCTGGCCGACTGTCCCAAGGCGACCGACGTGACCAGGACGGCGAACGCCGCCGGATTGAACAGGTGCTTGCGCCGGAAGGCCACCAGGTACTTGGAGGCCATCGCCCACGCCGCCGCCCAGCCGAGGAAGCCCAGGTTGCGCAGCGGCTGGGAGGGCTCGATGATCAGGGCCAGGATGAGGGCGCTGATCAGCACGGACTCCGGCATGCTGGGCACGCGAAGCACCGCGCTGATCACGGTGTTGACGCTCCAGGCGACGGCGAGCACGAACACCGTGCTCAGCACGATGTCGAGCGGCTGATACGGCAGCACGTGCACCGCGCTGAGCCCGACGGCCGCCCCCAGCGTGAGCAGCAACTCGTAGAGCAGAAGCCGATACATCGTGATGTGGTCGAGGAAGCGGTCGAGGGGACGCATCCCGAGGTCGAGAAGACGGTCGAGGCGATGCACGGCGGCGGCGAAGGGTCTCACGTCAACACCAGCCGTTGGAAACCGGAGGTGAACGTGGCCAGGCCGTCGCGGTCGATCTGGTACCCCTCCAGACCCGGCAGCGAGTCGATGAACTCGATGCCCTCCGCGCCCATGGCGAAGGCGGCCGTCGCGAATCGGTCGGCGTCGTAGACGTCCGCGGCGACCACGGTCAGGCTGACCACGTCCGTCAACGGCACCTCCGGAGCATGCGGATCGCGGATGTGCTGACCGCGCACGTACGTGCCGGAGGTGGCCACGCCCGCCCTCTCGATGCCGATGACCTTGACGATCTGACGGAGGTCGAACGGATTCCGGATACCGATCCGCCACCGGGGACCGGACGGCCCGGTACCGTGGACCTGGATGTCCCCGCCCGGCTTCCACGCAGAAGTCCTCGTAACCCATCCCCGCGATCAGACGGGCGGCGTTGCTGATGGCCCAGCCCTTGACCACCCCCGACGGGTCCCACCGCCCCGGCGGGCCGATGTCGAAGTAGCCGCCGGTCTCGTCGGCCGTCTCCCGGCACAGGGCGAGGACCGTCTGCATGTCGGCGCTGTAGTCGGCCTCCGCCAACTCGCCGCGGTTGATGCGGCTGATCTCGCTCTCGGGCTTGTAGGTGCTGAACCGTTCGTCGACCGTCTGCAAGTACTCGAACACACGGGCGACGGCCCCCGGGTCCTCCTGGGGCACGGCGTCGAGGATGGCCACCGTGATCGGCATCCCCATCAGCAGCCGAGTCTCCTTCATGGCGTTCCCTCCTCGGTCTCGCCCCGCCTAGGCTGCCTGAGACAGGGCGGACTGCAGGGACTCGGCGAACCCTTCGCTGGTCAGCGTCGCCCCGGAGATCAGGTCCACCTGAGCGCTCTGCGCCTGGATGGCTTCCTGCTGGAGGATGGGCACCGCCTGGCTGTTGATGGCCACCGAGCGCCGCCGGTCCTGCGGGAACTCCAGGAACTGGACGCTGGAGATCCTGCCGTTGCTGATGCTGACCTGGACCTGGACGGGGCCCCACTGCGTGTCGGCCTGCCCGCCCGTGTACGTCCCGTTGCGATACGCCGTCGGCGCCCCCGCGTTGCTACCCGCCCCCGCCCCGCTCCCCTGCGAAGGCGGCGTCGCCTGCGGAGCCGACCCCATCTGGGCCGACTGGGTCGGCGGCGGGCTGAGGGGCGACGTGGTCTGGCCGGTGACACGTTGCGCGGCAGCGTAGCCCACGAAGGCCACGACCGTGAACAGCGATACCAGCAGTTTCTTCATTGCTCCCTCCGATGCGTCCCGAGAGCCGGTCCGGTTCGGTCCTTGGTATTCTGCCCACTTCCCAGAATGAAGAGATGAGGAATCGGTGAAGAAATCGTGAAGGTCGGCACCGCGCACGCCCGAACATCGAGCGGCTGTGGTCGATCCGCATCCATCCGGGTATCACTCCGGCGACGGAAGCGGGCGTCGGCGTGAGGAGGGTAGACATGACAGCCCCGGAGGCAGACCTCCCTGGCGGGACCGAAGAGACACCGACGTCGCTCCATCGCGCTGTTCGGCGCAGGGGTCGCGTTGGTCGCGGTACTGCTTGCCGCCGCCTCCTGCGCTTCGGGAGGCACCCCCTCGTCGTCGACCGCACCGCCTCCCCGCTCGTCGACACTCGGCAGCGCCCCTCGACCTCAGCGGCCGGCCCGGCTCCGTCGGCACCGGGGTCCACTCCCACCTCGGCCGCGTCGTCCGCCTCGGGTGACTGGGCCGCCTACCACCACGATGCCGCCCGGACCGGAGTCTCTTCCGATCAGCTGCCCCTGGGGACGGTTCGGCGCGCCTGGGTCTCGGCCGCCCTCGACGGCGCCCTCTACGCCGAGCCGTTGGTGGTAGGTGACCGGGTGCTCGCCGCGACCGAGGGGAACTCCGTCTATGCGATCGACGCCGCGTCGGGGAGTATCGTCTGGCGGGCCGCCCTGGGAGAGCCCGTGGCCGGGAGCGACCTCCCGTGCGGGAACATCGACCCCTCTGGGATCACCGGTACCCCGGTGGTGGATCCCTCGACGCGCACCATGTACGTCGTGGCCTTCCTCCGGTCCGGAGGACCGCACCACGAGTTGTTCGCCCTGGACCTGGGGACCGGCGCGATCCGTTGGCGACGGGCGATCGATCCCCCCGGCCTCTCGCCCCTGGTCGAACAGCAGCGCGGAGCCCTCGCGCTCGCCGGCGGCCGCGTCTACGTGCCCTACGGCGGACTCGCCGGCGACTGCGGACCCTATCGGGGAGCCGTGGTGTCTGCCGCGACCGACGGCGCCGGACCGCTCACGCACTACACCGTCCCCACCCGACGCATGGCCGGGATCTGGAACCCGGCCGGACCGGTGGTGGACTCGACCGGAGACCTCTGGGTGACCACCGGCAACAGCGACTCGCAGGGAGCCTTCGACTTCGGGAACGCGGTCATCCGCTTGAGCCCGGACCTGACGGTCCGCGACTACTTCGCCCCGGCCGACTGGAGGTCGCTCAACGCGACCGACGCCGACCTGGGGTCCCTCGGGCCCGTCCTGCTGCCGGGCGACCGGGTGCTCGCGGTGGGCAAGACCGGTGCGGCCTACCTCCTCGACCGGCGGCACCTGGGGAACGTGGGACGCCCACTGGCCACGGCCCGGCTGGGTTCGGCGGCCTTCGGCGCGGCCGCCACCCTGGGGTCGACCGCCTTCGTACCCTTCCAAGACGCCCTGATGGGCGTCCAGACCACCGGCGACCGCATCGCCGTCGTCTGGCGGCTCCCCCGAGGATCCGGCCCCCCCATCGTCGCCGCGGGGGCGGTCTGGTCCCTGGGCAGGGACGGCGTCCTCCGGGCGCTCGACGCCGCCTCCGGCACGGTACGGTTCACCAGCCGGGTCAGCCGGCCCGTCTCGCGGTTCGTCTCACTCTCGGCCGCCGGCGGCCGCCTCTTCGTGGCCGATGGGACGCGGATCGCCGCGTTCAGCCTCCGTTGACGGACGTGGGCTGAGAGGTGACCGTGGTCGGACCCGAGGTCGTGGTGGTGGGCGACGTCGTGGTGGTGGTCGTCCCAGCCGTGGTGGTGGTGGTCGCCGGCGGGCCCACGCTCGTGCCGGGCGACGAGGCGGACGGCACCGTCGGCGCCGGGCCGGCAGCACGTCCCGACGCGGTGCCGGACGGTACGGGCACCGTCACGGTGACGGTCTCTCGCTGAACGACCACCCTCTGCGTCGTGGGCCCTACCACCCGCTCCTTGATCACGACCCGCTCCAGGGGGTGCCCGGTCACGACCGCATAGCCGCTGACGGCGATGGCCAGCACCGCCAGGATGACCGGACCCCACGTGGGCAGTGCCCGCAGCCACGCGGGCCGCTCGGAGGGCCGCGTTCCCACGGCTCCCGGGAGGGCGGCCTCTGGCGTCGTCGCGGGGAACAGTTCCGTCTGTTGTGGCTCGAGGACCCGGGTGGTCTCCTCGTCGGCCTCCGAGGGCTGGTCTCCTCCGGTCGGGCGTCGCCGCTCGAGCCACCAGGTGCTGCACCGGTCCAGTCCCCCGCCGACCCAGTGAGCGGTGCCGGTGGAGATCATGGAGGCGACAGCGGCCCCGGCCAGCGTACCGGCCAGGCCGGAACGGGTGATGATGTAGAAGGCGATGGCGGAAGCGACGGTCGCGGACGCGACGGTCGCGAGGCGCGGGCGAGTCATCGGGCGTCCCTGCAGGTCGTTCGAGAAGACAAGGGAGTGTACCAAAACGAGGGCCGGCGGGAGCGGCGAACGGACCGCCAGGCGGTCTTGCTAGGCGCGGAGTTCACGCAGGTGTACGCTAACCGCTTCGGCGAGCGGATCAGGCCCGAGGAGTACGCGGAGTCGATCGCCGCCTGATCAAGCCACGACAGCGAAGGAGCACGACCACCGCCTATGTCGAGTAGGGCCGAGAGTCCAGCAGAGCACGACCTGATCATCCCGGCCGACCTGGCTCGGGTGTCCGACGTGCGCCGGCTCCTGGAGGTGCTGGCGGAGGAGGTCGGATTCCAGCCGGCGCGCCGCTTCGACATCATGGTGGCTGTCTCGGAGGCCGTGGCCAATGCCATCGAGCATGCCTCCGCCTCGGGCGAGGTGCGCATCGAGATCGACCGCTACGACGACCGGCTGGAGGTGCAGGTCGCCGGTCCGGGCGAGTTCCACCTGCCGGCAGCCTCCTCCGGTCGCGAGCACCGCGGTCTGGGCCTGCCCCTGATGGCGACCCTGGCCGATCATCTGGCGCTCTACTCCGGCACCGACGGGGGCACCCTCGTCGCACTCACGTTCTTCCGGGAAGGACGGGGGGCCGCCCAAAGAGGCCGCGAACCCCTGCCCCCCAGCCACGTCGAGTTGCGCGAGGAGAACCTCCTCCTCTCCACCATCCTCGGCTCCGCCCCCCTGGGCATCTTCGTCTTGGATCCCGAACTGCGCGCCCGGTGGGCGAATCCCAAGACGCAGACCTTCCTGGAAGAGCCGTTCCGGAGCGAGGCACTCAACGGCACCTTCATCGGCGACCTGCTGCCAGGCGTGGAGGAGGAGTCCTTGGACATCCTGCGCCACGTGTCGCGGACCGGGGAACCCTTCAGCACGGACGAGTTCGCCTTCTACGGGTTCCAGCGGGGTCCCACGTACTGGCGGGTGCAGGCCTCCGCGCTGGCCACCGCTGGTCAGGAGCCGCCCTACGACGTCCTGGTGCTGTTGCAGGACATCACTCCCGAACAAGCGCGTGGAGCGCGAACGGCTGCAGCTCCTGGCCGAGATGCCCAGCGGCTTCGCCTTGCACGAGTTGATCGAAGACCAACAGGGGCGCCCGGCCGACTACCGCTTTCTTGAAGTGAACAAGGCCTTCGAAGAGCTGACCGGCCTCCGAGCCCAAGACATCATCGGGCGGCGGGCCCTCGAGGTGTTGCCCGGGCTCGAGCCCATCTGGATCCAGCTCTACGGAGGGGTTGCGCAGGGCGGCGGTCCCATCCACTTCGAGGACTACAGCCGGCCGCTGGACCGCTTCTACGAGGTCAGCGCCTACAGCCCGTCGCCGGGGCGGTTCGCCGCCATCTTCAACGACGTCACCCTTCGGAAGCACCAGGAAACGGCCCTCCGCGAGAGCGAGGAACGCTTCCGCGCCAGCTTCGAGCAGGGGGCGGTGGGCACCGCCTTGATCGCCCAAGACGGAACGTTCCTCCGCCTGAACCAACGCTTCGCCGACATCACGGGACATAGCGTGAACGAACTGGGGGACCTCAACTTCGATACCCTCACGTTGGAAGAGGACCGCGAGGCCGACCGGGACTGCATGCGCCGCCTGGTGGCGGGAGAGGTCCACGACTGCACGATGGAGCAGCGGTTCGTGAGGAAGGACGGGTCCCTGGTCTGGGTCCAACTGACCGGTAGCCTGGTGGGCGAACCCGGTTCCGCCGGTGCCCACCTGATGGCGGTGGCCGAGGACATCTCCTCGCGCAAGGCGGCGGAAGCCAAGGCGGAAGAGGAGCGACGGCGCACGACGTTGCTGCAGGAGGCCGCCTTCACCCTCTCCCAGTCGCTGGACCTGACCAAGGTGCTCGACGTGTTCGCCGACATCTTGCTGCAGCTGATCGGACGAGAGCGACTCAACATCTACCTGCTCGATCCGGGGAGCACGGAGCTGCTCGTGGCGGTAGGCAAGGGCAGAGATGCCGTCGCGGCCGGGGCCCGCTTCTCGCTCGCCGACCTGGCTCCCGAGTACGCCTCCGTCGTGCAGCAGCAGCGGTCGGAGACGATAGACTACCTGAACAGCGACCGCCCACACCGGGCTCGAGCCCGGCTCGGGAATCGCTCAGCCATGCTGGCGCTGGTCGTGCCGCTGGTCTACAAGGGCGACACCATCGGCCTGATCGCCCTCGATACCCCCGGCCAGTACCGGCCGTTCGATGAGGCGGAGATCCAGTTGGTGGAAGGCATGGCGTCGCAGGCTTCGAGCGCCATCGAGACCGCCCGGCTCTACGAGGCGCAGAAGACCATCGCCGACGCCCTGCAGGCCTCGGTGCTGCTGCGGCCGGCCGACATCCCCGAGCTCCAGATCGCGCACGCCTACCGCTCGGCGACCGAGGCCGCTCACGTCGGGGGCGACTTCTACGACGTCTTCAGCCCGCAGGACGGCGTCGTGTTCATGGCGATCGCCGATGTGTGCGGTCACGGGGTGCGGGCGGCCACTCAGGCATCGTTGGTCCGCGACATGCTGCGGGCCTATGGGCAGCAGGGCCTTCCCCTGGACGAGCTGCTCGAGGTGGCCAACACCATGCTGCTCCGCCAGCGTCCGAAGGAACCGTACGTCACCGTCTTTTTGGCGCGCCTGGACCTGCGGTCCGGACTGCTGGACTACGTCTCGGCGGGTCACCCTCCGGCCCTGCTCTGCCGGGAACGTCAGTGCGTGCTGCTCCACCGGCCCTCCCCCCCCTTGGGCACCCTGTCGGGCGTCCGTTTCGAGACGGGGCGGGCCCAGCTGGGTCCGGGCGACCTGCTGGTGCTGTACACCGACGGCGTGACCGAGGCACGGTCCGGCGACCGCTTCCTGGGGGAACAGGGACTGCTGGACACGGTGAGCCGCGGGCCCGACGACGTCGACGCCCTGGCCGAGGAGATCTTGCGGACCGTGCTGGACTACTCCGGGTCCACGCTGCGAGACGACGTCGCCCTGTTGCTGGTCCGTCGGCCGGACGACCGGACCGGGGACGAGACGTGAGCGAACAGGCCCGACCCGAGCAGGGCCGATCCTTCCTCGGTCACGACTCACGGCTGAAGCGGTACGACCGATTGGCCGACATGATCGGCGACCGCGACAACCCGACCCCCATCGTCGCGCTGAGGCGGGTGGTCCCCGAAGGTCAGGCTGCCCTCTACCTCAAGTTGGAATGGATGAACCCCTTCGGCTCCGTCAAGGACCGGCCGGCCAAATGGATGCTCGAGGCACTCGCGGCCAGAGGCACCCTGGGAGGGCGCACGGTGATCGAGCCGACCTCCGGGAATACCGGGATCGCCCTGGCGGCGATGGCCCTGCTGATGGGCGTGCCCATGACGGCGACGGTCCCCTGCGGCATGCCCTTCGAGAAGGCCGTTCTCCTAGAGGCCCTGGGCGCTCAGCTGCTGCAGACGCCGGATTGCACCACCCCGGGCCTGCACCCCATGGACGAGGCCATCGACATGGCGGCCGCCCGGCTCACCGGCTCGGACGCGTACGTGATGCCCAATCAGTACGAGAACCCGGACAACGTCCGAGCTCACTACGAGACCACCGGACCGGAGATCTGGGAGCAGACCGGCGGGCAGATCCGCACCTTCCTGGCCGCGTACGGGACCTGCGGCACCATCACCGGCGTCGGGCGGTACCTCAAGGAGCAGGACCCGGGCATCCAGATCGTGGCCATCGAGCCGGTCGTCGGCCACCACATCTCCGGGCTCAAGAACCTGAGCGAGACCTCGGTCCCGGGGATCCTCGACCGCTCGGTCGTCGACGAGGTGATCTCCGTCGATGACGAGGAGACCCGCCTGACGTCGTTACGCCTGCATGCCGAGGAAGCGCTCCTTGCCGGCTCCTCTACGGCCGCCATCGTCGCCGGGGCACTGCGCTACCTTAAGGGCCGGACCGGCGTGGCCGTGGCGATCGCCCCGGACAGCAGCCAGAAGGCCATCTCCTACCTGGCCGACGCGCTGCACCCGCGGGAATCCTGAAGAAGGCCCCGCCGGCGCGACGCCGGCGGGGCGATCGGGATGCACATCCAGTGACCGGAGCGAGGACACCCGGGGCAACGGTCACCCACCTAGAGGCTACGGTCACGCGCCCGCGGCGACGGTCACCCACCTAGAGCAGGACACCCGCGAACTCGCGTTGCATCCACCCGAAGCGAGGACACCCGCGAACGAGCATTGAGGTCCGCCGAACAGCGAGAGAGCGGGTGTCCGAGCGGGTCCGAGCGATCAATGGGCGACCGGGTGCAACTGGTTGACCACCTCATTCACTCCGGCGACGTCCCTCGTGGCCTCGAGGACCTGGTCCAAGTGCCCGACGTCTACGGAACCCGTCAGGTAGATCCGCCCACCGTGCGCTTCGACGTTGACGTCACTGGCGTAGACGCTGCGGCGCCCGAGTTGGGCCATGACCTGTTCCGCCAGCTTCCGGTCGTCTTCCAGCACCGACTGCGAGGTACCGGATGACGTGAACCCGCTTTGGCCCTCGTCGGCCGACTCACGCCGGCCGGGCATCATCTGCTGGGCCCTGCCCACCACGTCCTGCGCCTTTTCCTTGACCTGTTCCGTGGTCTCGTGCATCAGGCCCTGAGCCTTGTCGGCCACGTAGCGGGCCGTCGGTTTGCCCGCATCTTCGGCCTCTCGGCCGTACTGGATGAGCCGGTCGTAGAACTGCCGGCGGCGATGCTTCCCGTTCTCTGAATCCAGCATGTACATGAGGAATGCCCCGATGGTCATCCCCCACAGAAGACGGATCGTCTTCATCGAGTGGCTCCCTTCCTTCGGTGACGGTCCTTCTCATTGTTCCCATCGGAGGGTGCTTCTCAACGTTTCACCGCACGCCCGGTTGCGACGCCGCCGCTCGGCACGACGCTGCGCGCTCCAAGACGGCGGCGCCCAGGTCGTTGCCTTCTCCTACCGTCGACCGCTCACCGATCGTCGCCCCCCTCGCGCGAGTGCCTGCTCCCAGATGGGTGTTCCGGGCCACGACCGAGTCGACCACGATCGATCCTTCACCGACGAGACAGGCGGACCAGACCACGCTACCGGCCACCGTGGCGCCCGCCTCGACGACGCTGTCATCCCCCAAGACGGCCGGGCCTGTCAGCGTCGCACCCGGCTCGACGACGCACCTCCGGCCGATCACGACCGGGCCACGGATGGTGGCGGCGTCCGAGACCCGGGTGTGGCGTCCCACCCATACTCCGGGCCGCACCTCGACCCCGGGCAGCTCCACCGCAACGGCCTGGCTCACCGCCTGCTGATTGCCTCTGCGATAGTCCTCCACGCTCCCCACGTCGCTCCAGAACGCCTTGGTGCGGTGCGCGAGAACCGGCGTCTCGCTGGCGAAGAGATCAGGGAACAGCTGATCGCCCAGGTGGTAGCGTCCCGAGGGCATCCGGTCGAACACCGCCGGTTCGAACACGTAGACCCCGCAGTTCTGCAGCGCCGGGCCGGCAGGCCAGGGGGGGTTCGTCCGAAAGCCGCGCGCCCAGCCCCGATCCTCCAGGACCAGACCGCAGAACTGGCGGGCTCGTCCACCTCGCGCGCGGCCAGCGTTGCCAAAGCGCCGGTGCGATGGTGGTCGGCCACCATGGCGGTCAGGTCGATGTCGGTGAGGACGTCGCCAAGCAGGACGAGAAAGGTGCCCTCCTGCAGGAAGGCCTCCGCCTGCTTGATCCCCCCGGCGGTGCCGAGCAGCGTGGGCTCGAACGACCAGGTCAGCTCCATCCCCAGCCACCGCCCATCGCCGAAGTAGCCGCGCACGGCGTCTGCCAACCAATGGAGGTTGATCACCACCTGAGTGACGCCGTGACGGCGCAGGAGCCGCAGCAGGTGTTCCAAGACCGGGCGGTTCGCGATGGGGAGCATCGGCTTGGGCAGCAGCTCGGTCAACGGCCGGAGGCGGGTCCCGAGCCCCGCCGCCAAGATCATCGCCCGCATCGTCCTCCCCCTCCTGCATCTCTCCGTTCCGCCGCTACGCTTCGACGCCCACCTTCACCCGGTGCTGATCGAAGGCGCCCCGAAGAGCAGCCTCCGCCTCGGTCCCCAGCTGGCGCGCGACCAGCTGAAGGTAGCAGGAGCAGAAGAGGGGCCCGTGCTTGTCCGGCGCCAGGCAATGGGCCAGTTCGTGCAACACCACCCATTCGCGCCGCATCGCCCGCGGCAGCGCGATCCATTCCCGCCCGTCCGTGCGGGCGCGGCGACTGCCTCGGCCGTCCTTGACGGTGACGGCCACGGGCGGCCACCGGCGCAGGAACCAGGGAGAGGCGACGAGGTCGTCGAGGTAGGCCTGCACCTGGAGGACGCTCGCAAAGGTCAGCTGCGGGAAGTGCTCCAGCGCCTGCGCCTCGCCCGTGTAGACGCGGCTGCGTTGGAAGTCGCGGACGGCCGGCCGCCCCGGCGCGGCCGGCGTCGGGCGGCCCGTCCCTTCCGGCGACCCAGCCTTCGCAGCGTCCTCCCGCCGGCCGTGGGCTGATTCGATCTCCTCATCGCCCTCGGCTGTTCACCAGGATGACCCCTGCCACGGCGAATACTCCTCCCCCCAGAGACAGCAGCGTCGGGACCTCGCCCCGCCAGACCCAGGCGATAGCGATGGCCAGCACCGGGGAGAGGTAGAGAAAGCTGGTGACGATGGCCGCCGGCGCCCGCGAGAGGGCGTACGCCCAGGTCACGTATGCCAGGGCGGCCGGGAACACGCCCAGGTACGCCGCCGTCAGCGTGGCCCCCACGGACGCCCGCGGCAACGCCGCGAGAAGCTGCGGCAGGAACATCAGCATGAACAGCGTGCCTGCCCACAGGCCGTAGGCGGCGAAGGCGAGCGGCCCGTAGATGGAGAGATAGGGCTTCTGAAAGACGAAGTAGATGCTCGTGCTCAGCGCCGCGAGCAGGATGAGGAAGGCCGCGGATCGACGCCGAAGCCTTTCCCTGCCCATGGTCACGAGGCCGACGCCTACGAAGCTGACGCCGACCCCGACCCAGCCCCAACCACGAAGCCGTTCCCCTAGGACGAAGTCGCCAACAGGGCGGTGACACGGACCGGCGGCAATCAGCAGACTGGCCGCGCCCGCGGTGACGGCGACCTCCTCGTAGTCGAGACACGTGGTAGACCGCCACTCCGAGGAAGCCGAGCCCAAGGACGGCCGGTAGGTCGCGGAGCGCCGGAGGACCTCATCCGCGTGGCGACCGCGTACACCGAGCACGGCTGACGCGACGAGGAAGCGCAGCAGAGCGAGCGCTCCTGGAGGGGTCTCCCAGCCTGATGCGGACCCCGGCGACCGCGAGGCCGAGAGAGAGCAGGGCGGACAAGGAGAGCGGCGAGAGGGTCTGCTAGTCGAGGCGTGGAGACGCCCGCTGCTCGGAGCTGGGGTTTGATCCTGCCTCACGCCGTCTAGCAGGTGGTTGAACTCCTAGAATGGATCGAGACGCCGCTGAGGTCGTTGAGCCGCCGACGCCATCCCCGTCGATGAAGGTCTGCACGGTCCGTCGGCCGGACCGCTCGACCATCTCGCGTTCCAGTGCGAAGTCGGTGGTGACATCGGTCTCGCGGTCTCCACCCCTCCGGCCGCAAGGAGTCCTTTCGCGCGGATGCAGAAGGGACACCAGGCCTTGCCGTACTCGTGAACATCGGACATCGGGGCCTCCGCGAAGACATGCTGGTGGGGACACGGGCAGGATAGGTCCCGCGAACGGGAGCCCAGGTGTCGGGAGCGAGGAGGACTAGAGCTAGAAGCGCGCGCCGTCAGCGTGCCGGCGTCCGCCCGCGCCAGCAACCGCCGGCTCACGGCCAGGACCTTGTCGCCGGAACGGAGAGCCCTCCGTAGCTCTCGCCCGTGCCCGGATCGATGAGCCCCGCGATGTCGAGGCCAACCACGCGGCCCTGCGCATCGATCAAGGGACTGCCCGACGTGCCCGGGACCAGCGGAACCGTAGTCCCAAGACGGCACCCATCCCGGGCTCCCCGGAATGACCACCTTCGCCTTCAACCTCATCACCGAACCGGCCAGCACCTGATGCGAAGGACGTTCCGGCGGCCGACCGCGATCACCGCATCGCCCCGTGCCACTGAGTCCTGGGCGTCGGCGAAGCTGGCGGCGGGAAGACCGCGCTGTCCGACGCGCAGCAGGGCCACGTCCGAGGCGGGGTCCGTTTCCGACCACCCGGGCGCTCAGGCGCGGCCCGGAGGCCAGGGTGACGGTGATGTCCGACCCTCGCCGGCCGCCCCGAACCACGTGGTCGCCGTCAGGATGAGACCATCGGAGCGGAGCACTATCCGGTCCCGAGCGACTCTGATGGTCCCGACCGTCGCCGAGAACACGTGTGTGACGTGACGATGCTGGGGTCCACTGGTCGGCCAGCGCCTGGACCTGGCTCGCCGTCAGCCCGGGCGCGAGGTCCGCGGTCCAGCCCCGGGAGTCGGGGCCGCCGGCGGCGCGTCGCAGACCACCTGGAGGAGACCGTCACAGCCCGCGCCGACGTCGAGCGGCCGGCTACGACAGTCCCGACGATCAGGAGAGGGCCGTCACCGGGATCACGAGGAGGAAGAGGATCACCGGCCAGTGGCCCACCGTCGCGAACCAGGTGTGTCGAGTGGTCGCATGGTTTCGGGAGTGTTCCCGCATGCGGCCAGGTCGACACCCCGGGATATCCGGATACGGGCCCGCAACCGAAGAAGATCGGCCGGCCCCGTGATTTCTGCCGCGTCCGGGGAAGAATATGAGTGCGCGGATGCGCGGATCGTCTCCATCGAGGCGGGTGCCATGTTCAGTACAGAGTCGACTGGAAGACCTACGAAATGAACTTCTCCGACGCCGAGAAGGAAGCAAGGACTAAGCCGAGCCAACTGTGGCTCTTGGATCGGCTCTCGGTGGAAGACCTTTCAATCTCTTCGAGCCCGCCACCGAGGAGTAAAACCGTACCGTGGACGCCCTCACCTTCCTGGAACGGTCCTCCTATTCTTGCTTCTGCCCTTCTCCTCGGTGTTGGGAGCGGAAAGAGGGGTTCTGGCGAAGAGTCAGCCGTCCACCTTCGGGTGCGCGCGGTGGCAAGGTGACCCAGGACCCCTGTCCGACCTCTGTGCCGCCGCTCTACCCCGTGTTGCTGGCGGTCGGCCTGCTGGCCTGCCTGCTGATCATCTTCTAGCGGCGCGCGTTCTCTAGCCGGGCGCGTCCCCCGTCCGGTTACAGCCGGCCGGGCGCGGTCGGAGACCGCCTCCGTCTCATCCAAGATCATGAGGAAGGCGTCTCCGTAGCGGTCCAGCTTCCGTTCTCCCACGCCACCGATGCCGAGCATCTCCTCCCGGTCGCGGGGCTGACGTGCAGCCATCTCCCAGAGTGTCGCATCCGAGAACACCACGTAGGCCGGCACGCCCTGTTCGTCCGCCAGCCGCTTCCGCAACGACCGCAGGGCTTCGAAGCGTTCCTGCTCGGCTGCCGAGGGTGCCGGGTCCGTCTCGTTCGCCGGTCCGCGTCGACTCCGTGCCCGCGACCGATCCCGGCCGACCCCCAGGGGGTCCGCTCGGAGACGGGCCAGGACGACCCGCTCCTCGCCGCGCAGCACCCGCCAGGAGGCGGGTGTCAAACCCAGGACCGAATAACGGGCCAGGTCCTGGCGCAAGAAACCCCGGTGGATGAGCTGCCGGAAGAGACCGCTCCAGGCGGCCTTGGACAGGTGGGCACCGATGCCGTAGGTGGAGAGCCGATCGTGGCCCAGTTGGCCCATCCGCGCGGTCTGAGCCCCGGTCAACACGTCGATGACGTGGCCCAGGCCAAAGCGCTCGCCCACTCGATAGACGCAGGAGAGGGCCTTCTGCGCGTCTTCGGTGGCGTCGTAGCAGTCGGGAGGGTCCAGGCACACGTCGCAATTGCCGCAGGACCCGTCCGTCTGCTCCCCGAAGTAGCCCAGCAGCGCCTGACGGCGGCAGCTTTGCGCTTCAGCCAGCCCCACCATGGCCTGCAGCTTGTGCAGTTCCACGCGCACCTGGCCGGGGTCTTGACCCGTCTCGATCAGCGAGCGCGCGATCATGACGTCCGCGAGGCCGTACAGGAGCAAAGCGTCGGCGGGCAGGCCGTCGCGGCCCGCCCGGCCGGTCTCCTGGTAGTACGCCTCGATGCTCCGGGGCATGTCCACGTGCACGACGAAGCGCACGTTCGACTTGTCGATGCCCAACCCGAAAGCGACGGTCGCCACCACCACCTGCAGATCGTCCCGTTGGAAGGCCTCCTGCACGCGGGTCCGCTCCTCCCCGGGAGGCCGGCGTGGTAGGCGGCGGCGTGGACGCCCTCCGCCCGCAAGCTCTGGGCCATCTCCTCGACCCGCCGACGGCTCAGGCAATAGACGATGCCGGCCTCCTCCCGATGAGTGGCCAGGAACCGCTGCAGTTGCTCCAGGGGCCGGCGCTTGTCGGCCACGAGGTAACGGATGTTCGGCCGGTCGAAGCCGGCCACGAACACCCGTGCGTCGGTGAGGCCCAGGTGGCGCAGTACGTCCTCGCGTGTCTGGTCGTCGGCGGTGGCCGTGAGCGCGACCAGCGGCACCCCGGGGAACCGCCCCCGAAGCGCGCCCGACTGCACGTACTCGGGACGGAAGTCGTGACCCCATTGCGACACGCAGTGGGCTTCGTCGACAGCCAGGAGCGCGAGAGGCACCGATCCCAACACGCGCAGGAAGGACTCTGAAGCCATCCGCTCGGGCGAGACGTAGAGCAGGTCTAACCGTCCCTCCCGGAGCATCGCCAGCACCTCCCGGGCCTCCGCTCCATCGAGGCTCGAGTCGAACCGCCTGGCCGAGACACCGGCGGCCCCCAGGGCATCCACTTGGTCTTTCATCAACGAGATCAACGGGGAGACGACGATGGCCGTCCCCGGCCGAAGCAGCGCCGGGATCTGGAAACACAGCGACTTTCCCCCTCCCGTCGGCATCAGCACGAAGGCGTCGCCGCCGGCCGCGACGTGGCGGACGATCTCGCCTTGGAGCGGCCGGAACTCGCGGAAGCCGAAGACATCGCGGAGGACCTGCTCAGCAGCGGAGGCTGTGACGGCGGAGGACATCCAGGCACTCTAGCAGTCGTGCCGGACAGCGGCCGCGGCCACGAAGCCGATCGCGAGAGGCTGAGCCCGTCCGGCCCTGCGCTACACTGGCTCGATGAAGGCCAGAGCGCTCCCCCTGCTTCGCCGAGCCGCGGTGCCGGCGGTGCTGCTCCTCCTGGTCGTCCTCGCCGCCGCCGCCACCCTTCCGTCCTTCGCTCCCGGCTACGTGGCCAACTGGGACGGTCCCGGGCACCTCGTACGGGCGGAGCACTTCCTCTCCAGCCTCAATCTCCACGACCTGGGCGTCTTCCGCTGGTACCCCGGGTGGTATCTGGGCGAGCCCATGTTCCTTCTGTACCCCCCCGGCTTCTTCCTGGTGCCTGCCGTCCTGCGGATCGTCTCGTTCGGGGCCATCTCCATGCCGCTGGCCATGAAGCTCGTACCGGCAGCGATGTACGCCCTCTTCGCCCCGGTCCTCTACTGGCTGGCCCGCCGCCTGGGCTTCCCCGCGCGGTCGGCCCTGGCCGCCTCGATCGTCTCGCTGACGTTCTCGGGACTCGCCGTCGGACCGCACGGCATCTACCAGATCGGCCTCTACACCGCCATCTTCTCGTTGCTCCCCTTCATGGTGCTGTGGGGTCTCCTGCAGCAGACCCTGGGCGGAGAGCGCGACCGCCGCGTCGCCGCCGGCCTGCTGATGGCGTGGATCCTGTGCACCAGCATCATCGCCGGGGTCTACACGCTCCTGTTCGTCGCCTGCCTCGTGCTGATCGCCCTGGTGTTCCGAGGAAGAGCCGTGCTTCGGCCGGCCCTGACTGTGGCCGCCATCGGCTTCCTGGTCTCGCTCTTCTGGACGTTCGCGCTCCTCGGGTCGCAGTGGCTGGCCGGGCCGAGCGTCGCCTGGGTGCCGTTCAAGCTGCCCGGCCTCGCCGCCGACCTGGTCCGCGGGCGCACCATCCTGCCCCCGTTCGCCGGCTATCTCGCCGCTGCCGGCCTCGCCGGCTGCCTCTGGCTGGTCGCGCGCAAGGGCGACCTTCGTCGAACGGCGGCGTCGCTCGTGGTGCTGGTGCCGGTCACGCTGGTCGTCACCGCCGACCTGCTGGTCCCCAGCGGCTCACCTCTGGGGGAGGCCGCCGGCTTACTGGGGCTGGGCGTGCGCATCGTGCGCGATGCGCTCCAAGTGCGGGCCGTCATGTTCCTCTGGGTGCTCCTGCCACTGCTGGCCGCCATCGCCGTCGAGCTGCCGTTCAGGGCGATGGAACGCTCCCGCAGGGTGCGGCGGGGACTGCCGGTGCTGGTCCCGCTTGTGATCGTCGGTCTCCTGCTGCTGGCGCTACCCAAGTTCCAGACGATCACCCATGGCACCATACGGACCGTCGAGCATGAGTCCACCGCGCGCCGCCTACGCTGATCTCCAAGGGGGTCTCCGTTGGATGCGGGCCAACGCCCCCGCTCACAGCGTCGTCCTCCCCGCGGTCGACTTCGACGACGGCGCCTACTTCGGCACCTACGCGGTCGACTCGCTGATCAACCGCGAGGCGGGCATGCGCTCGCTCGGCGGACAGCAGGTGGAAGCCGCCCACCTCTCCCTGGAGCTGATGGACCGCTTCCGCAGCCCGATCCGGAACGATGACCGGGAGGGACCCCTGCTCTTCAGGTTCGATGTCGCCTACGTCCTGACGTACAAACGCGCTCCCTATCGATCCCGCTATCTGAAGGAGGTCTATCGCAAAGGCAACACCGCCGTGTACCGCACGCACGATCTCCCCGCCGACTACCGCCGGTTGCGCGAGACGGTGGAACCCGGCCACGAGACCTTCGATCTGGTGCTGCCGTCGGCCGGGCCCCGCGCTCTGCCGGTGCAGTACAACGATCATTGGAAGAGCACCGTCGACGGCGGCCGACACGCTGTCCTGCAGAGCGCCGACGGGCTGGTGCAGCTCGATCTCCCGCCGGGCAGGCATAGGGTAGAGCTCCGTTTCGTTCCCCGTCCCGCGGAGCTCGCGGCCGTGGCTATCTCCACAGCCGTGCTCATCGCCCTGGCGGCGGACTTCCTTCGGCGGCTGAGGAGAAGGTAGCTTCACCCCGGTCGACGGGGGTGGCCGGTGATCCCCTGCCCCTGCTCCCGGTGACGGGCACGGGGTGCTTGCTGGTACACTTGCCGGGTCCAATGCCGTCGAACCGAGGTGCTGTTCCCTTCCTCGTGAGCTCATCCGCTGACTCCCCAGCCGCATCACTGGCCCCCGACCGTCTCCTAGCTCCACCACCCTGTCTTTCGGCTCTGACCTGACCGAACTGCGTCACGTCCGTGCCTTCGTGGATGGAATACTCGCCTCCACGGACCTCACCGAGGCCCGTGGCTTCGACGTCAAGGTCGCGGTCTCGGAGGCCGCCGCCAACGCCATCGAGCACGGCGAGGCCGCTCGCAAGAATCGGCTGACGGCCGCCCTCTACCAGGACCGGCTGCGGTTCGAGATCGTGAGCTACGGAGGCTTCCGCCGAGGTCTGCGCCGCGACCTGGGCTACCAACATCGCGGGCTGGGCCTCTCCCTTATGGCCGCCTTGGTGGACGAGTACAGCCTCAGCGTCGGACCTGACGGCGAGGTCTTGGTGTCGCTCACCATCGCCTGGGGTGATCGGCTCGCGTTCTGGCGAGAACGAGAAGCCCGGTCCCTAGCCCAGATCCCCGACGAGGTCCACGAGCTCTCGCGGAGGGCCGCCGAGAGCGAACGTGGGCGCCTGCTCCAGCGCCTGGAGGCGGTCTCCGGCGTCATGGAAGCCGTCCTCGGCACGCTGGATCTGGATGAGCTGCTGCAGTCCTTGTTGAGCCACCTGACCGGCGTCATGGACCTGGACGCGGCCGCCATCCTTCTCCGGGAAGGCGATGAAGTGGTCGTGCACGCCGCTGCCGGCTTCGGCGCCGTCCTGGAACGCGGGTACCGCGTCGCCTTGGGCAAGGGCGTCGCGGGGCAGGTGGCCGAACAGGGGCTGCCCATCCACGTGGCGGACGTCATGGTCGACGGCCGGGTCTCGCTCCCCTTTGTCAAAGAAGCCGGGATCCAATCGGTGCTGGCCGTCCCCTTGCGCCGGGGGGACGACGTGATCGGCGTGCTCCACGTGGACTGGTTTCATCCCCACGGGTACGATCAGGCCGAGGAGGCGTTGATGCAGTTGGTGGCGGACCGCTGCAGCCTCGCCATCGCGAACGCGCAGCTCTTTGGTCAGGCGCAGGAAGAACTGGGCCGCACGCGCCTCCTCCAGGACGTAGCGCTGGCGGCCGGCCGCGACCTCGACCCTGGAGAGACGGCCCGCGCGGTCCTCTCCGCGCTGCGCCGGCACCTCTCCCCCCGGGCGGGCTCCGTATCGCTCCTCGAACGCGAGAACGGTCCGCCCCAGCCAATCGCCAGCATCGGAGATTCCCAGGAGGCCACCGTCGTCCCAACGAGCGTGCGGACGTCCCTGACGCAGCGCGCCATCCGCGAGGGCCGCCCCCTGAGCGATCCGGATGCCGATTCGTCGTCCGGCGCCGCCGAGGCGGGCGCCGGCCTGGATCAGTCGGACGAACGCTACGTCGTCTGCCCGCTCCGCTACCGAGGCCGGGTCACCGGAGTCCTCCAGCTCTCCTTTCCCGGCCGTCGGCCGTTTCTCGAGGCAGAGCTCAAGATGCTGCGGGCGGTGGCCAACACGCTCGCCCAAGCCCTGGAGAACGATCGGCTGTTCGTAGTGGAGCACGAGTTGCGGGAGGCCGAACGGGAACGGGCCAGACGGTCGGACATCCTGCATCGGGTGAGCTCGGTGGCGCTGTCCCTGAGCGAGGTGCGGGAGTCGGCAGAACGGTGGGTGCAGCTGCTCGTGCAGGAGCTCGAACTGAGCCACGCCATGATCCTCGAACTGGACGAGCTCGGCTCGTTGCTCCGTCCCCTCGCCGGGACGTCCGCCCACGAAGCATACCCGGACGAGCGCGGGACCCTCCGCCTAGATGGTCCCTGGTCGGCGTCGCGCGTGGTGACCAGCGGGGAAAGTCTCGTGGTGGAGGACGTCGGGCGGTTGGAGGAGGCAGAACGGGTCGAGCTGCGGCGACACTTGCCATCCGTCGGCGCCGCCGTGATCCTGCCGCTCTGGATGCGCAAGGGCATCATCGGCACCCTCAGCCTGGGCTGGCCCCGGATGCATCCCCTGATTGCCGACGATCTGGGCTTCCTTCGCACGATCGCCGCCCAGATCGCGGTCGGGCTGGACAGCGCCCGGCTCTACGAGCACAAGGCCACCGTGGCGGAGACCCTGCAGCAGGCGCTGTTGACCCTGCCCGGCTCCCTGCCCGGCGTCCGCGTCGGACATCTCTACCGTTCCGCCACCGAGGCGGCCTACGTGGGCGGCGACTTCTACGACGTGTTTTCGCTGGACGCCGACCGGATCGCGATCCTGATCGGCGACGTCTCCGGGCACGGCATCGAGGCCGCCACCACCGCGTCCCTCGTGCGGGAGGTGGTCCGGGCCTACGCCCTCGACGAGGACCGTCCGGAGTCGGTCGTGGCCAAGACGAACCGCGCCCTGCTCTTGCGGGACACCCCCGGGTTCGCCACCCTGTTCTTGGCCACCCTCGACTTGACGGCCGGAACCCTCGCCTACTGTGCCGCCGGGCACCCGCCGGCCTTCATCGGCCGCGACGGGGGCGGCGTGACGCCGTTGGACAGGTTCAACCCCGCCCTGAACGTCTCCGAGGAGGCGCTCTACACCCCGGGGCGGGAAACGTTCGGGTCTCGGGACTTCCTGCTGCTCTACACGGACGGGGTCATCGAGTCACGCCGCGGCCGCGAACTCTTCGGGGAGACCCGGCTCGCCAAGCTGGTGGCCGGCTCGAGCTGGGACAAGGTCGAACAGCTGCCAGGCCGCATCCTGTCGCAGCTGCAACGGTTCTCTCGGGGCCGGCTGCGGGACGACCTGGCGATCGTGGCCATGGCCCGGGAACCGGAGCCCAGGCCGCGCCGGACCAGGAGCACGCCGGCCCGCGCCGGAGCGTCTGCTCCGACCTCTCGAACCTAGCCCGCCCCCTCCGGCGTCTTGTCGTCGTCGGCGGCCGGACTGTCCGAGCCCCTATCGGCACGTGGCCCTATGGTCGCGCCTTCGATCGTCTCCTTGAGGAGTCCCTTCTCGGCTTGCTGCTTTCGGGCCTTCTCCGCCCAGTAGGCATCGAGGTTGTTACAGGCTCCGCACTGCTTGCGGTCATCGTCCATGCATCCGTCCTTCGCCGTCTTGGGGCGGCATCGCCGCCCGTGATTCGCGTCTGTTGTCTCATTGTACCCGCCCATACTCAGGCGTACGTCCGCACCGCCACCTTCGTCGCGTCGACGCCTGTCCTCCGCGGCGCGGTCGCTCAGGGGTCACGTTCGGGTCGGGGACGGTTCTCTCCTGGGGAGGTCAGCTGAAGAAGGGCAGGACGACGGAGGCCCCCGTCATGATGACGACCAGCGCCACGGTGGCGTACGAGACGATGTTGAAGCCGGGCCCGTTGACGTGCTCTCCCATCAGGTCTCGATCGTTGACCAAGCGCAGCATCATGATTAGGACGAAGGGCAGCAGGATGCCGTTGAGGACCTGGGAGAAGTACATGATCTTCACTAGGGGCAGGGCCGGTACGAGGATAGGGATGGCGCCGAACAGAACGATCAGGCTGTAGAGCACGTAGAACTGCTTGGCCTCGCGTGCCGGGTTGTTGACCCCCGCCGGCCAGCCCATGCCTTCGCACACGTGGTAGGCCGTGGACAGGGGCAGGATGGCGGCGGAGAACAGCCCCGCCATGAGGAGGCCGAACGCGAAGAGCGCGGTGGCGTACTCGCCGGCCAGGGGAGCGAGTGCCTGGGCCGCCTGGGAGGCCGAATCGACCTGGACCCCGGCCTTGTAGAGGGTGGCGCCGCAGGTGATGATGATGAAGGCGGCCACCAGCACCGCCGTCACGGACCCCACGGTGACGTCGACGCGCGCGTAGCGCAACTCCTCCAGCTTGATGTTCTTCTCCACGGTCGAGGCCTGGATATAGAACTGCATCCAGGGGGCGATGGTCGTGCCGATCAGGCCGACCATCAGCAGCAGGTAGGCGCTGGAGAACTCCACGTGGGGATGCACCGTGGCCTGCGCGATCTCACCCCAGTCGGGCTCGGCAAGCACGGCCGACACCACGTAAGCCAGGTAGAAGAGAGAGGCCGCCAGGAAGACCCGCTCCACCACCCGGTAACTCCCCCGCAGGATCAGGGTGGTCACCCCGGCCGCGGCCAGCGGCAGGGCCACGTAGCGACTCAGACCCAGGAGTTCGGAGCCGGCGGCCACCCCGGAGAACTCCGACATCGTGTTGAAGATATTGGTCAGCAGCAGCGCGCCCAAGACGTAGAAGGTGGCCTTGATGCCGAAGTTCTCCCGTATCAGATCGGCGAGGCCCTTCCCGGTCACGATCCCCATGCGCACGCACATCTCCTGGATGACTATGAGACTGAGGAGGATAGGGATCATCATCCAGAGCAGGTTGTAGCCGAAGTGCGCCCCGGCGATGGAGTAGGTGGTGATGCCCCCGGGGTCGTTGTCCACGTTGGAGGTGATGATGCCCGGCCCGATCACGGCCAGCAGCAGGAGCAGCCTGTTCCGAGCGAAGATCGCCCCCAGACGCCGTACCCGGGAGAAACGGGCGCGGGAGAGCGCGGCGCGCCGGCGCCGGCCGGGTCCCGAACCGGTCTCCTGCTCCTCAATGCTCACGGGCGAAGTACTCCTTCCACTCCGCGGGGAGCAGGACGTCCAGAGCATCGTCGACCGTGATGATGCCCACCAGACGGCCCTCCTCCAAGACCGGCAGGGCGAGCAGGTCGTAGCGGGCCACCAGCCGGGCGGCGTCGCGTTCGTCGTCCTCCACGGTCGCGGAGACGGGGTCCGGCCGCATGATCTGCCACAGGCGCGATTCGGGCGGGGCGACCAGCACGTCGCGCAGGTTGGTCACCCCCCGCAGCTGGCTCTCGTCGTCGACGACGAAGATGGTGAACACGTTCTCGGCGGGGAGGTCGGGCAACTCCTCCCGCAGCTGCCGCAGCACCTGATCGGCGGTCAGGTTGGCCCGCACGGCCACGAAATCGCTGGTCATCAACCCGCCGGCAGAGTCCCGTTCGTGCTGCAGGAGATCCTTGAGCTGTGCCGCGTCCTCCTGCTGCATGTGAAGCAGGATCTCCGTCATCTCCTCCGGGGCCAGCTGCTGGAGCATGTCGGCGGCGTCGTCGGGCTCCATCTTACCCACCACCTCCGCTACCCGGCCTTCCCGGATGGACTCCAGCATCTGGGCCTGCTCGCGCGGTTCGAACTCCTCCATGATGTCGGCCACCTGCTCGTCGTCCAGGGAATCGAGGATCCGCGACCGCTCGTCCTGGCTGAGCTCACCCAGGATCCGCGCCAGATCGGCGGGATGGAGCTTGGCCAGTCGCTCGAACTGGACGTTCACCTTGACGTTGGGCGAGGTGTAGGTCAGCGGGACCACGGTGTCCCAGGGGACCACCACCTCGCGCAGCCGCAGAAATGGCAACCTGCCCAGCACGCGCCAGAATCCCAACCGCCTGAGCACGGCTGAGAAACCGATCGCCACCCCGGTGACGCAGAGCCGGCCCCCCACCGTACCCAACGCGATGTCGTTGACCCGCAGCATCTTGCGGCCGTGAAGATCCACCATCTGCTTGTCCATCACGTTGCGCCAGAGCAGGAGGTCCCGCTCCTCCAATCCGACGTCGGGAGGAGGCACGGGGTCGCGGAGGATCAGGCGGTTGTCCTGCATGCCCATCACCTGGGAGAAGGGCACGAGGAAGGAGGAGCGGCCCTTGCGCACGCGGACCTTGCTGACCACAGGAAACCGCGCGCCGATCACCACGGCAAGATCGCGCAGCGTGCCGACGACAAGCCCGCGTTCGTCGTACACCGAGCTGCCCAGGATCTCGCTGAGATAGAACATCTGGGGGATCGGAACGGGCGGCATCGCCACCTCCCTCCTTCGCCATCGGTGATCGTCGGGCCCGAGCGGCCGGCGGCCGGGCACCCGTCCAGTGTCTCCCATCGCCCCTGCCGTCGGCAAACGCAGGCCGCAGCCGATACAATAGTCGCGTCCGCCGCCCGGCCACGCGGCCGCTCGCGGTACTGGCATCGACCGAGGAGCCACGTCTGCTCCGACCGGCCCACACGCTCACCCTTCTGCTCGCCCTCGTGCTCTGCCTGATCGTCCTCCCGGCGCGGTCCGCCGAGGCGAAGGCCCCCATCCCGACCGTCGGGCACGGCGACCGCGCCGTGCCGCGCGTGGCGCTCACCTTCGACGACAACCTCAACGGAGCCGGCGCGCGCGCCGTGCTCCACATCCTGCAGCGCACCGGCACCGAGGCGACCGTGTTCGTGATCGGACAGAACGTCGTGGGTAGTCCGAGCCTGACCCGAGCGATCGCCGCCAGCGGCGTCGAGGTGGGCGATCACTCAATGAACCACCGACACGTGGCCGCCCTGTCCCCGGCGCAGATGGCGTACGAGATCGGCGGGGGCACGGACGCCTTCCGCAGGCAGACCGGCCACAGCACGGCGCGCCTCTTCCGTCCGCCGTACGGCGAGACCGACGCCCGGGTGGCGGCTGCCGCCGCGGCCGACGGCATGCGGGCGATCGTCCTCTGGGACGTCGACACCAAGGACTGGCAAGGGCGCTCGGCGGCGGCGATCACCCGGTCGGCCGTCACCGACGCCCGGAACGGGTCCATCATCCTGATGCATCTGAACGCCCCCCACACCTTCGAGGCCCTCCCGGGGATCATCGCCGGCCTGAAGGCGCGAGGGTTCCGGTTGGTGACCGTCTCGGAACTGCTGGCGGGATCGACTGCCGCCGGCGCGCCGGCCGCTCCGTCGACGCCGTCCCCCAAGCCCATCCCCGCTCCCGCCCGCGTCCCCGTGCCCAAGCCTCGGCCGCTGACCCCCGACGAACAGGCGGTCCAAGCGGCTATCGACGCGGGGGTGATGCGGCCCGCGAGAGGAGTGGCCCTATCCCCTGAACGGCCGGTGCGGCGGCGGGAATTGGACGCGATACTCCGGCGCGTCGCCGACCTCCCCTCGTCTACCGGGAACCTCGTCGGCCGGGATCCGGACCCGGTGGGAGGTCCGGTCGTGCTGCGCCTGGATCTGGCGGTGTCGCTGGACGGGCCCGTCCGTGGCACGGGGTCTCACCCCATCCTGAGAATGGACACGGTGCGGGACTATCGCCTTCGTTTTGTCGATGTCCCCGCCGGCCTGCAGGGTGTCGCTGCCGAGGTCGCCACGCGGGGTCTGATGCCGTCCGCTGGAACCCCTTGGACTCTTCGTCCGGGCACCGCGCCGCACTTCCTCCCATGGGCGCCGGTCACCCGCGCGGAGGTGGCCCGAGTCCTGCAACGCCTCCTGACCCTGCCGCCCTCCGCCTCATGGCCCGCACCCGCCCTGCTCTTGATGACCCGGGAGGATCCCTTCCAGGACGACGCCCCGGCGGCCTGACCGACCTCTCTTCGCCGGCCAGCTTCGCCGGCCGGCTTCGCCGGCGTATCCATGACTGTCCTGGCAGCAAGCATCGTTTGTTTCGGCGTGCGCGGGGGAAGAGCGAGGACATGACCCAGCAGTTTCCGGGAGGTGGCATGGCGCAGATAGCCCTGGAAGAGCTGAGCAAAGTGTATCCGGACGGCACCCAGGCCGTCTTCGAGCTTGACCTGGAGATCCAGGACGGCGAGTTCATGGTCCTCGTGGGGCCGTCCGGCTGCGGCAAGACCACGGCTCTGCGCATGATCGCCGGGCTCGAGGAGATCACCGGCGGCGTCGTGCGCATCGGGGACCGGGTGGTCAACGGCCTCGCGTCCAAGGACCGGGACGTGGCCATGGTCTTCCAGAACTACGCGCTCTACCCGCACATGACCGTGTACGACAACATGGCGTTCTCGCTGAAGCTCCGCAAGCACGAAAAGGGCGATATCGACCGGCGGGTGCACGAAGCGGCGACGATTCTGGGCCTTGACCAACTGCTTGATCGCAAGCCACGCAACCTCTCCGGCGGGCAGCGCCAGCGGGTGGCCATGGGTCGCGCCATCGTGAGGGAACCCGCAGGCCTTTCTCATGGACGAGCCCCTCTCCAACCTGGACGCGAAGCTGCGCGTCCAGACCCGCGCTCAGATCGCCCGCATCCAGGACGATCTCAACGTCACCACCGTGTACGTGACCCACGATCAGACCGAGGCCATGACCCTGGGAGACCGCGTCGCGGTGATGAAGAAAGGTCGGCTCCAGCAGGTCGACTCGTCGCAGTACCTCTACGAGCACCCGCTCAATCTGTTCGTCGCCGGATTCATCGGGTCGCCGGCCATGAACATGGTGCAGGCGGAGTTGGCGCGAGCGGACGGCCACCTGGAGGTGAGCTTCGGCGGCACCAAGCTCCGGCTGGACGACTCCGTGCTGGAGTCGCATCCGGACGTCGGTCGATTCGAGGGGCGCACGGTCATCCTCGGTATCCGTCCCGAGGACATGGATGACGCCGCCATCGTCGAGGCCCCGGAAGACCGGCGCCTGCGCGTCGTGCCGGACCTGATCGAGTCGCTCGGTTCCGAGAAGCTCCTGCACTTCACCATCGATGCCCCCATCGTCCTCACGGAGGACGTTCGCGACCTGGCCGTGGACGTCGGCTCCGAGCACCTCGAGCAACTCGAACGCGAGGCGGAGCATGGGCGCTCCGCCTTCGTGGCGGCTCTCAACCCGAAGACGGACGCCCAGGAAGGGCAGCCGATCGAGCTCGCCGTCGACACAGCCCGTGTCCACCTCTTCGACCCGGAGACCGGCCTCGGCATCTACGGGCGATAGTGGCGGCAACCCCGACAAGGAGGAAATGTGCCATGCGAGTAAGACGACCTCTGTTCTTCCTTCTCCTCTTCTCCGCACTCGCCCTGGTGGTCGTGGGTTGCGGGAACAACAACAGTTCGACCACCACCTCGGCCGGCACCGCGACGACCGCCGGCCCCACCACGACGGGTGCGGGAGGCGCCGCCGACCTCACCGGGCAGACGCTCGAGGTCGCGGCGGTCTGGACCGGCGACGAGCAGAAGAACTTCAAGGCGGTCACCGACCTCTTCACCCAGCAGACCGGAGCCAAGGTGCAATACACCTCCACCGGCGATGACATCGCCACCGTGCTGGGCACGAGGATCCAGGGCGGCAGCCCACCGGACGTGGCCTTCTTGCCCCAGCCCGGCCTGATGAAGCAGTTCGCCGGCAAGAACCAACTCCAACCCCTCGACAACGTCATCGGCACGGAGATGGGGACCAACTACGCTCCGGTGTGGAAGGATCTCGGCAGCGTCGACGGCAAGCTCTACGGCCTGCTCTTCAAGGCGGCCAACAAGTCGACCGTCTGGTACAACACCAAGGTCTTCAACGACGCGGGCGTGCAGCCGCCCAAGACCTGGGACGAGCTGCTCACGCGGCCAACACGATCCAACAATCCGGCGTCACCCCGTTCTCCGTGGGCGGCGCCGACGGCTGGACCCTGACCGACTGGTTCGAGAACGTCTACCTGCGCACCGCAGGTCCGCAGAAGTACGACCAGCTGGCCACCCACGCCATCCCCTGGACCGACGACAGCGTCAAGACCGCGCTCACCGATCTCCAGAAGATCTGGGGCACGTCCGGCTACCTGGCCGGCGGCACGACGGGCGCCCTCCAGGCCGACTTCCCGACCTCGGTCACCAAGGTCTTCACCACCCCGCCGCAGGCCGCCATGGTCTACGAAGGTGACTTCGTCGCCGGCGTGATCTCGGGCCAGACCAAGGCCAAGCTCGGCACGGACGCGAACTTCTTCGACTTCCCGTCCATCAACAACTCCCCGCCCTCCGTCGTCACCGGCGGCGACATGGCCGTCCTCATGAAGGACAGCGAGGCCGGCAAGGCCTTCATGAAGTTCCTGACCACGCCGGAAGCATCCACCACCTGGGCGAAGCTGGGCGGCTTCAGCTCGCCCAACAAGGCAGTGGCCGCCTCCGCCTATCCCGACGAGATCAGCGCCCGGGCCGCGCAGGCCATCGCCAATGCGCAGGATGTCCGATTCGACATGTCCGACCTGGCGCCGCCCGCGTTCGGCGGCACGCCCTCGAAGGGCGAGTGGAAGGACCTGCAGGACTTCCTGAGGAACCCCAGGACATCGCCGGTACGATGCAGAAGCTCGAAGCAGACGCCGCGGCAGCCTTCGGCAAATGATCTGAGGGACCGTGTCCCGTAGCGACTCTGACCAGCACGTCGACCGCCGCTCGGGAGTCTTCTCCCGAGCCGGCGGCCGGCGGGGCGGGCCGGGAGCCGATCCGACCCACGCCGATCCGGCCGAGTCGACCCAGGCCGCGACCGCGGGTCCCGCGGCCGCCACCTCTGCGCGACGCCCGCCGCCTCCTCA
The DNA here is from genome assembly GCA_963796315.1 of uncultured Actinomycetota bacterium. Taxonomy (GTDB): domain Bacteria; phylum Actinomycetota; class Thermoleophilia; order RBG-16-64-13; family RBG-16-64-13; genus CAWCLH01. The sequence continues at coordinate 88,067 of CAWCLH010000006.1, read as the reverse complement.
CCGGCGCAACTGGTTCTCGTGGAAGGCGCTGCTCTTCCTGGCCCCCGCCTTGATCGCGCTGGGCGCCCTCGTCCTCTACCCCATCCTCTACACCATCGTCCGCAGTTTCTTCGACGTGGGCGGCAGCCGGTTCGTGGGCTGAGCAACTACAAAGACATGTTCACGTCCCCAGCACCCTGACCTCGATCAAGAACAACGTCATCTGGGTGCTGGTCGCCCCGATGCTGGTGACGGCCCTTGGTCTGGTGTTCGCCGTGCTGACCGAGCGGGTCAGCTTCGCCACCGCCTTCAAGGTAGCCGTCTTCATGCCCATGGCCATCAGCTTTCTCTCGACCGGTGTGATCTGGCGCTTGGTGTATCAGGACGATCCCAATCTGGGACTGGCGAATGCCGCCCTGGTGGGCATCTCGAAGGTCTTCCGACCCCCCGGCGCCTACCCCACCGCCCGGCCGGCCCCCGACCAGGTCCTGAAGCGTCAGGGCGACGCCTACGTGAGCGAGAAACCGTACTCGCCGGGCGCGACCGCCAAGTTGGGCCTGGTCGCCATCCCCCCGCGGCTCATACCCGACACCGCGCAGACGGCCAAGCCTTCGACCGCCGCCCAGAATGCCATCACTGGAACCGTATGGGTGGACTTCACGCCGGGCGGCGGCGGCAAGACGGGGGTCATCGACCCGAAGGAGAAGGGATTACCGAGCGTCAAAGTCGAGGCCCTCTCCGGCCAGAAGGTGGTGGCGTCGACCAAGACGGCGCCTGACGGCACCTTCGTGCTCAAGGACCTGAAGCCGGGCAGCTACACGCTGCGGCTGGCCGATTCCAACTTCCGCCCGGCCTGGGGGGGCATCCTCTGGCTCGGCCCCTCCCTGGTCACTCCCTCCATCATCATCTCCTACATCTGGATCTGGGCCGGGTTCGCCATGGTGTTGATTGCCGCCGGGCTGGCCGCCATCCCGCGCGACGTGCTGGAGGCCGCTCGGGTGGACGGGGCGAACGAGTGGCAGGTGTTCCGCCGAATCACCGGTCCGCTGCTGGCACCGGTCCTGCTGGTGGTGCTTCGTCACGCTGGTCATCAACGTGCTCAAGGTGTTCGACCTCGTCCTGGTGATCCCACCCGGGTCGGTCCAGAACGACGCGAACGTCATCGCGCTGGAGATGTGGCGCGTCTCGTTCGGAGGCGGGCCAGAACCAGGGGCTGGGGAGCGCCCTGGCCATCCTGCTCTTCATGCTGGTGCTCCCCGCCATGCTCTTCAACCTGCGTCGGTTCCGCTCCGAGCAGTAGGGGAAGGAGGGAACCGCCATGCCCACCGATCCAGTACCGGTCCCGGCAGCCGCAGGAGCCACCCCCGTCGAGCGACGGCCCCCAAGGAACGACCTCCTGCCGTCCCCAAGCGATCGCTGGGCAGCCGACTGGTCCGGCTCGTCACGCAGGGTCCGGCCGCCATCTTCCTGTTCGTCGTGGGCGTGGCCTGGCTCGTACCCGCGCTGGGGCTGCTGGTCTCGTCGTTTCGCACCGGGCGCCGCCAACTCCCAGAGCGGGTGGTGGACCGCCTTCGCCCACGCGAGCGACCTCACCCTGAAGAACTACCAGAACCTGCTGTCCAACCAGGGCATCATCCGGGCGCTCTGGAACACGGTGCTCATCACGGTGCCCGTGTCCATCCTGGTGGTCATCATCGCGTCGCTGGCCGCCTACGCCTTCGCCTGGATGGAGTTCCGGGGACGGGACTGGCTGTTCCTGATCGTGGTCGCGCTCTTGGTGGTACCCATCCAGATCGGCGCTGATACCAGTCGCCAACCTCTTCGGAAAGGTCGGGCTCTTCGGCAAGATCCCCGGCGTGGTGCTGTTCCACGTCGCCTTCGGCCTGCCCTTCGCCATCTTCCTGCTGAGGAACTTCTTCATCGGCATCCCGCGAGACCTCTTGGAGGCGGCCCGCATGGACGGCGCCGGCGAACTGCAGATCTTCGGCCGCGTCATCCTGCCCCTGGGACTCCCTGCCATCGCCTCTCTGCTGATCTTTCAGTTCCTCTGGGTGTGGAACGACCTGCTGGTGGCCATGGTGTTCGCGAGCTCCCGGTCGGCCCCGCTGACCGTGTTCGTGCGGAACCAGTTGCGACAGTTCGGGTCGAACATCGACATCATCGCACCGGGAGCGTTCCTGCAGATGATCATCCCGCTGATCGTGTTCTTCGCCTTCCAGCGGTACTTCGTCCAGGGCCTGCTGGCCGGGTCGGTCAAGTGATCGCCTGAGCGAGCGGACATACCTCGCTTGCAAATGCACACCCGCTATCGCCGTTCTGCAACTTCGTTGCTCTAGACCGGCACTGAACGCGGCCTTCCACTCCTCCCACGCGCGCACGACCGACGCCGGATAGCGGGAGAGTCGATCACCGATGACCTCTCGGTGCCGAGTCCGCTGCGGCTGCAGGTGCACGACGTCAAAGCCGCGCCACACGACGTAGTCCGCGATCATCGAGCGGTGGCACCGCCACCACACCGCCTCGGAGCACAGCAACCCCACCATGGGCGAGGCCGGGGCCGCCGCCCACGTCAGCACCTCGTCGGCGGCCGCCAACCAGGCGGGCTCGGCCATGGCCCAGGCGTAGGCGGCGAACATCTCGCTCTCCCAGCCTCCCGGCGCCGCTCCCGCGGGCAGACGCCGGCGGCCGCCCAGCGCCGGGACCCATCGATACTGGATGCCGGCCGCGGGCAGCCACTGCTCCATAGCCTCCCGAGCAAAGTGGGGCACGCGCCGCGATCCCGGGTATGAGCGCACGTCGACCACCAGGTCGAGCTCGGCGACCAGCGCCAGGAACTCGTCCGATGAGAGAGTCGAGTGACCGACGGAGAAGAGCACCGGCCGAGGGCCGCCGCCCGAGCTAGGCGCGGCCGGCGGCCCCGGCCGGCCGCGTCATCGCTGCACCCGGACCGGCACTTCGAAGGAGTCCACGCGCACGTCGCCGCGCAGGGACGCCTTCTGGAGCACCGTCTGGGCCAATCGGGCCGCGTTGTCCGCCCCCGCCTCGCAGCAGTCCTTGTCCTTCCACAGACTGAGGGAGATGATCCGAGACCCAGCCTGGTCGAGCAGCAACATGATCTCCTCGAAACCCTCGAGATCACGCACGCCTGGCGTCACGATCTCTTCGTAGGTCTTGCTTCCGAGCTCGGCCTGCTCGTCGGTCAACTCCGGGAACTGGACGCTGAGTAGTCGCGCGTACATGGTCGCCTCCCCCTAGACCGCTGTGGACCCCGTCCTCTCAAGCAAAGACCTAGGGGGCGGACCGTGTCAACCGATTAGACGAGACCCGACTTCTCCGGGGGGCGGCGCTCGGGGATGGACTCACAAGGATGGTCCTCCGCGTTCCACGACGCGGACACGTAGAGCGCTCAGTAGCACGCCCCGTACTCGGCGACGTCAGGCTCCCGGTAGTCGCAGGGACAGATGATGTCGCGGTCCTTCTCCCGATCCCCGGTACCCAGACGGCAGGGGCAGAGCATGTAGCCGTAGCGCTCCTTGTTGAGCAGGAGGCCGTCCAGAAGGTCGTCGACCAAGGCCCTGTCCTTGTTGAAGAAGTACCCCTTGGGCTCGTTGACCCGCTTCAGCCGCTCATAGAGCTCCTGAGTGTCCACGCTAGAGTCCCAGGGCGTCGCGGATCTCCTGCTCCTTGAAGCCGACGATCACCGTCTCGCCCACGACCAACGTGGGAAAGGACAGCTTGGGATTGACCTTCTTGACATCCTCGATGGTGTCTTCGCGCTGCTGCCCGGTCAGCATATCGACCTCGACGCAGTCGTAGACCACACCCCATTCGTCCAGGGCCCGTCTCGTGTTCCGGCAGTGTCCGCAGGTGCTGAGTGCGTACAGCTTGACCGCTTGCTGCTCCATCATCTACTCCCTCTCGTTCGCCTGGGCCGCGTGACGGTGCCCATCATCATACCGTCAGGCGCCCGCCTTGACCTCCCCAAAGGCCCAGTCCAGCCACGGGAACAACGCCTGCAGGTCGGAGGTCTCCACGGTCGCGCCACCCCAGAGCCGCAGTCCGGGAGGGGCGTCGCGGTAGGCCCCCACGTCGTAGGCCACGCCTTCCCCGTCCAGCAGGGCGGCGACGCGCTTCGCCGCTTTGGCCTGGTCCTCGCCCGGAAGTCCGGCGAACCAAGGGTCCGCGATCTTCAGGCAGATGGAGGTCGAGGAGCGGGTCGCCGGGTCTTCCGCGAGGAACTCCACCCAGTCCGTCGCCTCGACCCAGCCGGCGACGGCATCCAGGTTGGCCTGGCTGCGCTCCACCAGCCCCGGGAGACCGCCCACGGACTCGGCCCAGCGCAGGCCGTCGAGCGCATCCTCCGCGGCCAGCATGGAGGGGGTGTTGATGGTCTCCGCCCGAAAAAGGCCCTCCATCAGCTTGCCGCTCTTGGTCATGCGGAAGAGCTTGGGCAGTGGCCACGAGGGTTGGTAGGAGAGGAGGCGCTCCACTGCTCGTGGGGAAAGCACCAACATGCCGTGCTGCCCTTCGCCGCCCAGCACCTTCTGCCAGGACCAGGTGATCACGTCCAGCTTGTCCCAGGGCAACTCCATGGCGAACACCGCCGAGGTGGCGTCGCACAGGGTCAGGCCCTCCCGGTCGTCGGCGATCCAGGAGCCGTCGGGCAGCTTCACCCCCGAGGTCGTCCCGTTCCAGACGAAGACGGCGTCTCGGGCGGGGTCGGCCTGCGTCATGTCCGGCAGCCGGCCGTAATCGGCCTCGAATACCCGCGTGTCGGACAGCCTGAGCTGCTTCTGGATGTCGGTCACCCAGCCCTTTCCGAAGCTCTCCCAGGCGAAGGCATCCACCCCCCGCGCTCCCAGGAGCGACCACATGGCCATCTCCATGGCTCCCGTATCCGACGCAGGGACGATGGCCAAGCGATAGTCGCCGGGGAGGCCGAGCATCGCCCCGGACCGATCGATGACCTCCTTCAAGCGGGCCTTCCCGATCGCGCAGCGGTGGGAGCGGCCGACCAGAGCGCCCTCCAACGCGGAAAGATCCCAGCCGGGTCGCTTGGCGCAGGGACCGGAGGAGAAGTTGGGGTTCTCGGGACGGGCGGAGGGCTTCATCAATGGAACCTCTCTTCAAGGGTGACGAGGCCGGCCGCGGCAAGCGCCCCGGCGTCTCCTCTGATGGGTCGTCTAGACAACGAAGTCTAATGGTGCCCGGTGATGCCCGTCAAACCGGTGCGATGGAGAAACGGGCCGCCGGCATGAGTCAAGGCAGCCGGGGTGGGATAAGCTCGTAAGGAGGCCCGTCGTTGACGACGCACTCGTCTCCATGGGCATCCATCATGACCCGCGCGCGTTGGAGGTGACCGTGTCGACCAAGAGTGACTTCTTCTCCGCCGACCGCTTCGCCCTGATCGGCGACACCCGGGATCGCAAGTTTCCCGCCCTAACGCAGCGCTTCCTGCGGGAGCAGGGCAAGACCGTCTATGCGGTCGACCTGGGCGCAACGACTGAGGGCGCACTGGCCTCGATGGGCGAACTGCCCTCCGATGTAGACGCCGCCATCATCGAAGTGGCCAAGGAGCGCACCGCCGCAGTGGTGGAGGACGTGCTCGACAGGGGCATCGACCGCGTATGGATCCATCAGATGACCGACACTCCGGAAGCGGTTGCCCTGTGTCAGGAGCGCGGCGTGGCTCTGGAGACCGGCGGCTGCGCCGTGATGTACAACGCGCCCACGACGAGCGCGCACGCGCTCCACCGCGGCATCTGGAAGCTGCTGGGCCGGTACTGAGCCGGGGATCCTCAGGGGTCGGCCCACTCCCAAGGCGCGTCCTCTCAGCGTAGTGCCTGGATGAATCCCTGGACCGGGAGACCGCCCGCTACTCGCACTCGGGGGAGTGCGAGTAGCCGTTGAGGATCGATGCGCCTGCCGGAGTGTGTGGTGACGGCCATCACGTAGCCCGCCTGAGCGGCCGCAGCCTCGACTCTGCGGTCGTACTCACCGGAGGGGTAGGAGAGCACGACCGGAGCCGTGCCCAACTCGTCCCCGATCTTCGCTCTCGAATCCATCAGCTCGGACCGCAGCCGCCCAGACGACAGCGTGCGCAGGTCCAGGTGCGAGACCGTGTGAGAACCCACGGTCATGCCTGCCTGACTCATCTCGCTCAGCTGCTGCCAGGTCATGGATGGAGGCCGTCCCACCATCTTGGTGATCACGAAGAAGGTGGCGACCAGGTGGTGCCGGCGGAGGATGGGAAACGCGACGCTGTAGTTGTCGCGGTTCCCGTCGTCGAACGTCAGCAGCACAGGCTTCGCCGGCAAGGGTCGCGTCCCAGCCAGGGCCCCGTAGAGTTCGGCGAAGGTGACGCTGTGGTAGCCGCCCTCCTCGAGGAACCGCATCTCCGCCTCGAATGTCTGTGGCGGCACGGTGAGACCGGGTCCGTAGGGGCCCCGTGGCGGATGGGAGTCGATCAGGTGGTACATCAAGATCGGCACCCGGAGCGCCCGGGCCGATTCTGCGAGGGGCGGGAAGCTCTCGGTCGTGCTCGTCACGGGCTCGGCCGGCGCTGTCGACGGCCGGGAGGTGGTCGCGCCGTCCCCGACAGTCGTCGTGGACGAGGTGGGCATGGTCCTGACAACGGCGGAGCCGGCTGGAATTGTGGTACTCGAGGTGACGCCCACCCCGCAGCCCGAGAGCCAGACCGCGATCACGAGCGAAGCCAAGGCGACAGGGAAGAACAGACAGCGGAGTATTCGAGTTCGAGCGTGACGCATGAACGGATTGTAGCCTTCCTCGCCTTCCTGGGCGTCCGTCGACCTTGCAGGCTCAGCCATGACCTGCCGGCGGTGCATCGCCGGCAGTCCCGCGAGTCATCGCCTCGCTGCCCGGTCCCCCCGTCCCAGCACCCGTAACAGCACCCAGCCCCCGAGGGCGGAGACCACCGAGGCCGTGAGGATGGCCTCCTTGGCCAGGGACAGCAGGGGGGTGTCGCGGAACGCGAGCGTGGCGATGAACAGGGAGACGGTGAACCCGATCCCGCCCAGCCAGGCCGCCCCGTACAGATGGCTGCTCCTAACTCCCTCGCCCACCGCGCCCAGTCCCGACCGCGTCGCCGCCCAGGCAGTGGCAAAGATCCCCACCTGCTTCCCCACGACCAGGCCCAGGATGATGCCCAGACCCACCGGCTCGCGCAGCAGAGCGAGGGGTGTCCGCTGCAGATGCACGCCGGCGTTGGCCAGAGCGAAGAGGGGGACGATGCCGAAGATCACCCAGGGCCGCAGCGCGTCTTCCAGGCGAGCCAACGGCGAGCGCATACCTCGCGCCGCCTCCTCGAGGGCTTCGGCCAGCACCTGGCGATCCTGACTGCACAGCACCGACTCCTCGATGTCCGCGGCCTCCTCGAAGTCGGTCAGCATGCGGCGGCTCTGCCCCACGAAGGTGGGGATGGATAGGTAGCTGACGGCGGGGAGGGTCAGGGCCAGCACGACCCCTGCCAGCGTGGCATGGATACCCGAGGCCAGGAAAGCGGCCCACAGCAGGCCACCCAGGACGACGTAGACGGTCAAGCGCCACACCCGCAGGCGGTTCGCCAGGAGGAGGAGCAGCACGACCCCGAGGGCCGCGGCCATGGGCCAGAGGACGACGCCATCCGAGTAGAACACCGCGATGACGAGGATCGCCCCGATGTCGTCCACGATGGCGAGCGCCGTCAGGAATACGCTGAGGGCCCCCGGCGCGCGTCGGCCCACCAGCGCAAGCACGCCCACGGCGAAGGCGATGTCGGTGGCCATGGGGACCCCCCACCCGTTGCTTCCCTCCCGACCCACGGTCACGGCAAGGTACAGCGCGGCGGGCACGATCATCCCGCCGACCGCGGCGAGCGCCGGCAGCAGGGCCTGGCGAAGCGAGGAGAGCTCGCCGAACAGGACCTCCCGCTTGATCTCGAGGCCTACCAGGAGGAAGAACAAAGCCATTAGGGCCTCGTTGATCAACTCGACCAGGGTCAGCGAGACACTGGTCTCCCCGAGCGTGAGAGCGAGGTGGGTCTCCCACACCTCGGTATAGGACTCGCCCCACGGGGAGTTCGCCCAGATGAGCGCGATCAGGGTGGCCACCAGCAGGATGATCCCACCGGACACCTCGTTCTGGATGAATCGCCGGAACGGGCGAAGGAAACGAGCCGCCGGAGACGTCTGCAGGCGATAGTGCGCAGCCACCTTGACGGAGGCGTCGGTGCGGCTCACCGGCCACCCCCCATCGTCCCGGCCCAAGCATGCCGCCGCGTCGCACGCCCGCGGGCGGGGTTCGAATACGACCGCCCCCCGGGAATCAACCCAGTGAGGCCACGGAGGACGACCCGCAGGGAGGCGTTACGGAGCGATCGACGCCTGACGACGATCATCCCCTTTCGATGACCGGATCTCGACACCACTCTCCTCGGGAACCACGGCCGACCGCCGGCGTTCTCGTCGGCACGTCAGGTTGGTACTACCAGCATTGGCGAGGAGTCTTCTACCCGACGACGTTGCAGAAGAACGCCTACCTAGGCTACTACGCCGAACGGTTCCGCACGGTGGAGCTGAACAACTCCTTCTATCGGCTGCCGAAGGAGGAGACCTTCCGCCGCTGGGCGGCGACGGTCCCGGGAGGCTTCGTCTTCGCGGTCAAGGCCAGCCGCACCATCACGCACCTCAAGCGCCTGCGAAACAGTGAGCAGAGTCTCGGGTGGCTGCTTGAGAGGACGGCGCTCCTAGGCGACCATCTGGGGCCTCTGCTGTTCCAGCTCCCGCCCGAATTCGAGCCGGATCTGCCGCGGCTGGAAGCCTTCCTGGAGCTGCTCCCCCGGGGCCGAGACACTGTCTTCGAGTTCCGGGACCGGCGCTGGCTCTCCGACGAGCTGTTGGCGATGTTGTCCGAGCACGGCGTCGCCCTCTGCCTGGACGATGCCGGCGACGCGCACCCGCCTCGCGTGGCCACGGCCGACCTGGTCTACCTGCGCTTCCACGGACCGGGGAAGATGTATCAGGGCGACTACCCCCGCCACGACCTGGAAGCCTGGGTGCCGGCCATCGCGGGGTGGGTGCGGGAAGGCCGCCGGGTGTTCTGCTACTTCAACAACGACCCCGGCGGCTACGCCATCAAGAACGCCATGGAGATGCGGGCGTTACTTCAGAGTGCTGGGGTCGGTGGCACCGATGAGGCAACATAAGGTCCCTGCCGAGGCGGGGGACACCCTGTCCCTCGGCGGGGCCCTGAGCGAGCTGGTCCTCGTGCCCCGGATCTCCCCCCCTCTTCGACAGCCGCATCGTGCGGGCTTTTCCCGTTTGCTTTCCCAGAATGACCTCCGTAGACTGCTTGACCAGGTTCAGTGCGAACCAACGATGGGGGGCGAGATGACCATCGCCGAGCTGAGGCGCATCCTGGATACGGTCGAGGAGCAAGACGGCTGCGGTCCGGACACCTCCATCAGTCTCAGCGACACCGGCTCATGTTTCCTTGAAGAGCCAGTCGTGGGGGTCGCGACCCAAGGGAGTGAACCCGTGGTCTTGATCCAAACCGCCTATGCGGCCGACGCAGCTCACTGCTACTACAGGGGCGACCACACGGGTCATCCGTCGTTGCGGCTCACCCACGAAACGCGGCCTGGGCATCTGCTCCAGACCTCACCCCGCACCCCCGCTCCCACATCCCCCTCACCGTCCAGAAGCACGGAGATCCTGCTCAGAGCTTAGGTTCGGGAGGACTCAAGACCTCAAGGAGAGGGTTCTCGCCCCGTGCCTTGAGCGTGAAGAGCGCCGGGGACGACGACGCCTCCCGCCCACCCGGCTGGACCTCCACGACCGGACGCTCCCGGGTCAGGTATGTCTTTGCGGCCCTCGGCGGCCGGCGTCCAGGAGCGCCAGGGAAGCCAGCATGGTCACGAGCAGGACGAGGCAGACGCCGCAGAGGAGTAGGGTCACGCCCATCGGCTACCTTCCTCTCGAGAGTGGTTGGACCCCGGACCGGGCTCGGTCGGAGAGAACCGGCGGTCGCTACACTGTTTCTCCGTCGGTCGGGGTCCTCCTGCCCGGCCTCAGACCGCGACGGAGGCCAGCTTATCCGCCCGCTTGCGCTCCTCGGCGCCGAGGAGCGACTTGCGCACGCGGATGGACGCCGGCGTGACCTCCACCAGTTCGTCGGCGGCGATCCACTCGAGGGCCTGGTCGAGAGTCAAGATCCGCGGCACCTTGAGACCGGCGTCGATCTCTTTGTTCTCGGCGCGATAGTTCCCCAGCTTCTTGGCTTTGGTGGGATTGCAGGCCAGGTCGGCGGGACGGGTATGCTCCCCGATCACCATACCGGTGAACACCCGGTCCATGGGCGAGATGAACAGCGTGCCCCGCGCCTGCAGGCTCTCCAGCGAGTACCCGGTGGCGACGCCCTCATCTAGCGAGATCAACGAACCCCGGTCGCGGTGGGCCACCTCCCCGGCCCAGGGACCGTAGTCCACCACGCGGGAGGACATGAGGCCCATGCCCCGGGTGTCCGTCAGGAACTCGGTGCGATAGCCGATCAGGCCGCGGGTGGGGATGGTGAAGTGCAGCCGCACGCTGCCCATGCCCTGGTGCTCCAGGCCGGTCATCTCCCCTTTGCGCCGGGCGAGCTTCTCGATCACCGCGCCCTGGTACTCCTCGGGCACGTCGATCACCAGCTCCTCCATGGGCTCCAGCAAGGTGCCGTCGGCGGCGCGGTGGGTGATGACCTCCGGGCGGGAGACGCAAAGCTCCATACCCTCGCGCCGCATCTCCTCGATCAGGATGGCCAGATGCAGCTCGCCACGTCCGGACACCTTGAGCCCGTCCGCTCGGCCGACGTCCTCCACGCGCAGGGCGACGTTGACCCGGGCCTCGCGCTCCAGGCGGTCCTTGAGCTGCCGCAGCGTCACCGCGCGCCCTTCGTTGCCGGCGAAGGGGCCGGTGTTGACCAGGAAGTTCATGGAGACGGTGGGCTCCTCCACGTCCAGGGGCGGAGGGCGGGCGCTTCGAACTCGGGAGCGGAGAGGGTGTCGCCCAGGGTGATGTCGTCCGGACCGGTCAGCCAGACGATGTCGCCGGCGGCCACTTCCTCCACCTCGGCGCGGTCCAGCCCGCGCGTGACCCACAGGTGCGTGCTCTTACCCACCTCGGTGCGCTCGACCCGCCAGCCCTCGGGGGCCTCCTCGTCACGGACGGTCACGGTCCGCAGCAGGGGGTCCCCCTGCCGGTGAGTCCCGGAGAGCACCCGGCCGCAGCCGATGCGCCCCAGGTAGTCACTCCAGGCCAGCGTGGCAGCCTGCATCCGGAAGGGACCTTCCTCCACCTCGGGTGGCGGCACGCGCTCCACGATGGTCTCGAACAGAGCGTCCAGGCCCACCGGCTCGTCCGCCTCCAGGTCGCGGACCAGCCACCCCTCCAGGCCGGAGCCGTAGAGGACGGGGAAGTCGGCCTGCTCGTCGGTCGCGCCCAGCTCGAGGAAGAGATCGAAGGTGCGGTCCAGCGCGCCCTGTGGGTCGGCCCGGGGACGGTCGGCCTTGTTGATGACCACGATGGGCCGGTAGCCCAAGCGCAGCGCCCGCAGCAGCACGTAACGCGTCTGCGGCATCGGGCCCTCGTTCGCGTCGACCAAGAGGAGGACCGAGTCGACCATGGACAGGACCCGCTCCACCTCGCCGGAGAAGTCGGCGTGGCCCGGCGTGTCCACGATGTTGATGCGATACCCCTGCCATTCCACGGTGCAGTGCTTGGCTCGGATGGTGATACCGCGCTCACGCTCCAGGTCGTTCGAGTCCATCACCCGCTCCTCGACCCGGGCGTTATCCCGGAACGTGTGGGCGGCGCGGAAGACGGCGTCGATCAGTGTGGTCTTGCCGTGGTCGATATGGGCGACGATGGCGACGTTGCGGATCGTGCGGGCAGGTGTCACGGAGCATCCTCACGGTAGCTGGGGGGAAGAGGGATCCGTTGGCGGCTGAGGCGCGCAACAGGACGATATATTGTAGCCGAAGCGGCGGCCGGCCATCGGGCGCCCGTCTTAAGCCCCGGCGCCCGGGAGCTCGAACCGCATCCCGGAGGTTTTCCGAGGGTTCCGGCTGGAGAAAAGAGCAGGTAGAGCCACGGCCGCGAGCAATCGGCTGGAGCTGTGGACTCACCACACGAGGAGGAGCCCTTGCGGATCGCCGTGTCCCGGACCTTCGATGTCCCGCTCTTTGCTATCCAGGGCGAGATCGATCACGGCAATATGGCCGAGCTGGCGGTGGCCATCGATGAGGCGATGACCCCCGAGGTCACGCGCGTACTCCTGGACCTCACCGACGTCTCATACATCGATAGCGGCGGTCTCTCCGTCCTCTATACGGTGGTGCAGCGCCTGCGGGGATGCGGCTGGCTCGGAGTCATCAACCCCTGTCCGGACGTCTACCGCCTGCTGCAGATCATCGGACTGACGACGCAGGACACCTTCCGGATCTTCCCCGATCGCCGGGCGGCCGAGGCGGCGTCCCGGGCGCAGGACGAGGCACCACGTGGCTGACCCGGGCTCCTGTCTGGGCTCCGTCTCTGCCGCCTCGGACCTCGCCGCGCTCCCCACGGTGCGCCACTTCGTGGACAGGTTGGCCCGCGACGCGCACCTGAGCGAGGAGCAGTCCTTCAATCTGAAGGTCGCCGTCTCGGAGGCCTGCGCCAACGCCATCGAGCACGCCACCCGCCGGACCTCGTCGGTGGTGGTCGAGGGCTGGCTCGAGGACGAGAAGCTCACGGTCTCCGTCCTCAGCCAGGGCAATTTCCGGCAACGCTCGCCGGCCGACTCCGAGGTTCGGCGACACCGGGGCTTCGGCCTTCCGCTCATGGTGGCCCTGACCGACCAAGTCTGCATCTCCCGCATGGGGGGCGGCGCCCTCCGGGTGGACCTCAGCCTCTACCTTCGCCGGCCGTAGGGCGCACCGCGGAGGTGCTCCCGGGAGTGGGACGGACCTAATGCCGCTGCCCCTCCGCCCGGCGTCGGACCAGGTGCTTCAGGCGTAGGTGCTCTTCCCGCTCGCGTTCCTCCAAGGCGCGGCGCATGGTGGCGAGTTGGTCGCGCAGGGCCGGCGCGACCCGGCGGTCCAGCGTGTTGACCTGGCGGGAGGTCTGCGCGAGCGCCTCGCCCAGACGGCGGATCAGCATCTCCCGGGGAGCCGCGTCCAGGAGCAGGTCGGTCAAGGCCTCGAAACGGTCGGCCGCGTCGGAGGCGGCCAGGGAGACGCTGCCGGGGGGCGTACCCCGCGAGCCCAGCGTGCGGCCGAGCGTCGGCCGGCCGACGATGTCCGAGACCGAGATGCCCCACACCTGTCCCGGCTCGATCTCCACCCGCACCTCCCGACTGGGCCAGCCGAGCGCGCGCAGGCCGGTCGATCCCTCCTCCGCCAGGGCGCGGAGCAACGCCGGATAGGCCTCGCCGGTCAGCGCAGCGATGGTCTCCCGGGCGTCGACGGCGGGACGGGCGCGCTGGAAGAGCTCGGTGACCAGGGCCTCCCGTTTGCGGCGGAGCAGGTCGACGCCCTTCTCCACGCGACCCAAGCGCCGCTGCGAACGCAGCAGGTTCATGCGGGTGGCAGCCACTCCCTGCAGGCCGCTCATGCCGTCACCGCCGCCCTGCGCTCCGGCCGGACCTGTTCTCGGGCCTTCTGCCGCTCCTCCCACGTCCGGTCGCTCAGGCGGAGCAGATCGTCCCGGGGCAACGTCTCGAGGAGCTGCCACCCGATCTCCAGGGTCTCCGCCACCGATCGCCGACCGGGACCCTGCCCGACCAGCTCTCGTTCGAACCGGTCGGCGAAGGCCAGGGAGCGGCGGTCCTCGTCGCTGAGCCCCGACTCCCCCACGATGGAGGCCATCATCCGGGCCTCCCGGCCCTGCGTGTAGACGGCGTAGAGCTGATTGGACCACTCCCGATGTTCCCGCGCCGTCTTGCCCTCGCCGATCCCGGCGTTCATCAGGCGAGACAGCGAGGGCAGCACGTCGATGGGAGGGAACACGCCCTTGCGGTGCAGCTCCCGGCTCAGCACCACCTGACCCTCGGTGATGTACCCGGTCAGGTCCGGGATGGGGTGCGTGATGTCATCGTCCGGCATGGTGACGATGGGGATCTGGGTGATCGAGCCATCGCGCGCCGACCAGCATGCCGGCACGCTCGTAGATGCCGGCCAGGTCCGTGTACATGTAGCCGGGGTACCCCCGCCGACCGGGGATCTCCTCCCGCGCGGTGGCGATCTCTCGCAGGGCTTCGCAGTAGTGGGTGATGTCCGCCATCACCACCAGCACCTGGACCCCGGTCACGAAGGCCAGGTACTCCGCCTGCGCCAGCGCCACCCGGGGTGCCAGCAGCCGCTCGATGGTGGGGTCGCGGGCCTCGTTGATGTAGAGGACGCTGCGCTCCATGGCCCCGCTTCGCTCGAAGCGGTCCAGGAAGCTGTGCGTCTCGTGCGACGTGATGCCGATGGCCACGAAGATGACCGCGAACTCCTGCTCCCGGGGCGCCCGGGCGTTGGCCACGATCTGTGCCGCCAGCTCCAGCCCGGGTAGTCCCGGTCCCGAGAAGACGGGCAGCTTCTGACCGCGCACCAGGGTGTTCATGCCGTCGATGGCCGAGATGCCGGTCTCGATGAAGTCGGAGGGGCGCGCCCGGCGCGCCGGGTTCATGGGCGCCCCCCAGACCGAGCGGATGGCCTCGCCCACCGGCTCCGGCAACCCGTCGATGGGCTGGCCCACCCCGTTGAAGGCCCGCCCCAGGAGCTCTCTGCCCACCACGGTGGTCGCCGTGCGCCCGGTCAGGGTGATGTCCGCCAGGGCGGGCGGCAGACCCATGGTCTCCTCGAGCACCTGGATGACCGTGACCTCCTCGCCGGCGTCGATCACCTGCCCCCGGCGGTCGGGCTGGCCCTGTGCACGGATGTTCACCCACTCGCCCAGGGCCACCCGGGGCGTCCGCTCCAGGTAGATCAGCGGTCCCGCCGCGCCCCGGGCTCCGTGGTAGGTGCGGACGCCGGCCGTCACGGGGTCACCGCGCCCGGTGCCAGCACGTCCCGTCGGTCGGGTCCCCGCCCGGCGACGTCCCCAGCCCTCCCAGAGCGGCGATGACGGCGGCGGCCTCCAGCGCCCGGGCCTCCACCTCGGCGTAGGGGGCGCTCCGCACCGCGGCCAGCGCGTGCCGGGCCGACCGCAGGTCCAGATCGTCGAACGAGGTGCCCGCCAGCAGGAGCCCCCGGGCCGCCCGGAACAGGTCCCGGGCGAGGACGGCCAGCCGGTAGGTCTTCTCCACGGACGAGATGGCGTCGTTCGGGTCGTACGCGTTCTGCCCGAGCACCAGCTCGCGCATGGTGTGCGCCGAATCCAAGATCAGACGGTCCTCGTCCTGCAGCGCCTCCGGACCGATCAGCCCGGCGATCTCGCGCAGCTCGCGCTCGCGTTGCAGCAGTTCGAGCGTGTCCCGGCGGAGGGCCGGCCAGTCCGCGCCCACGTTCGCGGCGAACCAGCGGCCGGTCACCTCGGTGTACAGGCTGTAGCTGGTCTCCCAGTCCACGGCGGGGAACTGGCGCTGATGGGCCAGGGCCGCGTCCAAGGCCCAAAGGCCCCCCGTCACCCGGAGCGCAGCCTGCGTGACCGGCTCGGAGAAATCGCCCCCGGGGGAGACACGGCGCTGATGAAGGTCAGGGCGCCGCCACGCTCGGGTCGCCCCAGGGCACGGACCTTGCCCGCCCGCTCGTAGAGCTTCCCCAGGCGGTTCCCCAGATAGGTGGGGTAGCCCTCCTCCCCCGGCATCTCCTGCAGGCGCGCCCCGATCTCCCGCAGGGCTTCGGCCCACCGGGACAGGCTGTCGGCCATCACCGCCACCCGGTAGCCCATGTCCCGGTAGTACTCGGCGATGGTCATGCCCAGGTAGACGGAGGCTTCCCGGGCGGCCACGGGCATGTTGGAGGTGTTGACCACCAGCACGGTGCGGTCCATCATCGAGCGCCCGGTCCGGGGATCCGTCAGCCGGGGGAACTCGTTGAGCACCTCGGCCATCTCGTTGCCGCGTTCCCCGCACCCCACGAAGACGATGATGTCGGCGGCCGCGTATTTGGCGAGCGACTGCTCGATCACCGTCTTACCCGTGCCGAATCCCCCGGGCACCGCCACCGTACCGCCCTGGACGATGGGGAACAGCAGATCGAAGATGCGCTGCCCCGTGACCAGCGGCTCGTCCGCCGCCAGGCGCTCGGCGACGGGCCGGGGCCGGCGCACCGGCCAGAGGTGGCTCAGGCACAGGGGCTGGCCATCGCTCAGCTCGCCCAGGACGTCCTCCACGGCGTAGTCTCCCGGCTCCAGGCGGGCCACCTCGCCTTCGACGCCGGGCGGCACCATGATGCGGTGGGGTACGCCCTCGCTCTCCTCGACCGTCCCCAGCACGTCCCCTCCGCTCACCCGGTTGCCCCGCCGGACGGACGGCTGGAAGTTCCACTGCCGTTCCAGGTCGAGGGTGGGGGCGGTCAGGCCCGGCTCGATGAAGGCGGCCCTCGCGCCGCCCAGCCGTGAGAGAGGCCGGCCCACGCCGTCCAGGATGGACCCCAGCAGGCCCGGACCCAGGCGCACGGTCAGCGCCTGTCCCGTCAGGCTGACCGGCTCGCCCAGGGTGAGTCCGGTGGTCTCCTCGTAGACCTGGAGCGTCCCGGTGTCGCCCTCCAAGCGGATGACCTCCCCCAACAGACGGCGGTCGCCGACCTGGGCCAGCTCGTACAACGAGGCCTCCCTCATGGGCCTGGCCTCCGCCAGAGCCCCGGTCAGACGGACGATGCGACACGCGCTCGTCGGGTCGGTCACTCCCGCTTCCTCCTTCTCGATCGACGCTTCGCCTCAGCGCAGCCGGACGCGGTAGCCGATCGCCTGCCGCAGCAGCTCGACGATGTATGCCTCCGCCCCCTCGCGCCCCGGCCTCCCATGCGGGCCCGGAGAACGGGACCACCATGGGGAGCGGACGCCGCCCCATCTCTCGCAGCAATTCCTCCGGGACAGCTTCGTACAACTCCTCCTCCACCAGGATCA
Source organism: uncultured Actinomycetota bacterium (assembly GCA_963796315.1). Taxonomy (GTDB): domain Bacteria; phylum Actinomycetota; class Thermoleophilia; order RBG-16-64-13; family RBG-16-64-13; genus CAWCLH01. The sequence continues at coordinate 71,019 of CAWCLH010000006.1, read as the reverse complement.
CGCCCGCGTCGGGCTCGCCGGCCAGACGCGTCAGTTCCCGTATCCCCTCCTCCGTGCTGGTCACCGCGTCTGCCGCCACGCCGGCCAAGCCGAATCCGATCGCCGACTCCGGCCGGCAGACGATGTGCACCCCGTAGGACATCTAGGCCTCCACCAGCTCCGACCCGAGTCTGGCCCGCGGCACGCCCAGCGAGATGCCCCAGATCAGCCTGCGGAGGTCCAGCGCCTCGGCGCGCAGGCGAAGCGCGAAGAGCAGGATCGGCCACATGCCCAGCGGCTCCCGCAAAGCCCGGGGACGAAGCTCCCGGATGTGCGTGGCCAGGAGGGCGTCGTCCAGACGGGCCGGGTCGGACGCGTGCCGCTCGAAGACGCGGGGCCACGGGGTGGAGACGCCGGCCTCCCCGAGCTGAGCCGCTGCCTCGGCGGCGTTCTCTGCCGTGCGCAGGACCCGACGGAACGTGCGCCGATCGAGCCACCGCCCGCCCTCGCAGGAACCCCGTCTCCCCCTCGGCCTCCCCGCGCTGGCCGGCCACCAGGAGAAGGGCACGGGCGTTCTCCAGGTCGACCAACTCGGCCAGGTACCGCCGCATCGCCGAGTCGGACGCGGCGCCGGTCGCCCGCTGGAAGAAGGTGGTGCGCAGGGCCGTCTCCAGACGGGACAGATCCGGGTGGGGAAGTCTGGCTTCGCGGGCCAAGGCCGCGGCGTAGGGGTCGCGCCAGAGCACCAGCAGCGTGGCGAGTTGCGCGGGCGAGTCGACCAGGGCCAGCTCCTCCAGAGCCCGCTCCGGCATCCGAGGCGTGGGGACCAGACCGGCGAGGCGTTCCTCGGCCGGAGCTCCCTGGACGGCGCCGCGGAGCAGCGCCCGCAGGCTGCGCCGGTCCTCGTCCTCGAAGACCATCTGGAGCGACCCGGCGCGCTCGGCCGCGCGGGCCGCCAGGGTCCGCAGCGCTTCCGCCGCCCGACGACGCACCGCCAACTCGAGCGCATCCGGCGAGACCCGTCCGGATCCCGCCCGGACGAGGAGGAAGCCGCGCTCCTCCAACGCGGTGGCCAGCGCCTGCAGATCGGCGCTCCGCGCGAGCGTGCGGCGCTCTTCCAGATCCAGCAGCCGAGACGACAGACCCCGGGACCGCGCCGCCACGTCCTCCCACGCCGTCACGACATCGACCCGCCATGCGCCGCCAACGGCGCGGACGAGCCACTCTCCACATCGCGCACCACCTGCAAAGCCAGGGTGGGGCGCGACTCCACCAATCGCCGCTCCAGGGTGGCGTCGATCTCCAGCCCGCCATCCGAGGACACCAGGATGAAGCCGGAGCCCACGTCCGGGTCGGCCTCGATCTGCAGGCCGGCGGCGCGGGCCGTCGCCTCCAGCATGGGAACCAACGCCGGGTGGCAGCGCAACAGCGCCGTCCGCCCCCCCAGGTACGACACCGCTTCCTCCAGCTCTTCGACGACCTTCTCCCGATAACGGTCCTCGGTCAGCACGTCCGGAAGCCGGCGGCGGACCGCCTCGAAGACCCGCTCCAGAAGCTCCGCCCGGACGAACAGCACGTCCCGCCGGGCGGCCCGGCGCTCGACGGCCAGCTGGACCTCGGTCTCGGCGCGAAGCTCCCTCTCCCTCCCGACCAGCGCGTCCTCGCGCCGCCGCCGCAGCCGCTCATCTGATTCCGCCCGGATGGTGGCGGCCTCCTCCTCCGCCCGCTCCCACTCCAGCCGCACCTCGTCCGCGGCGTCGCGACCGATAGCAGCGATCAGCTCGTCCAGGGCCATGACACCTGCGCCTAGCCGGCGCGGAGCATGATGAGGACGGCGACCACGAAGCCCAGGATGACCATGGTCTCGGGGATGGCGAGCATGACGATGATGGTGCCGGTCAGCTCCGGCCGTTCGGCCAGGCTGGCGGCACCGGAGGCCCCGATCTTCGACTGGGCCCAGGCGGTGGCGATAGCGGGGATCCCCACTGCCAGCGCGGCGCTCAACATGACGAGGGCGACCTCCATGTCCTTCCTCCTAGCTCGATTGATTGGCGTCGGGGTGCCAGTGGGTGAACGGGCGGTACGCGCGGCCGCCGGGGTCGTAGAACTTGCCGAAGAACTCGACGTAGTGCAGACGCAGGGAGTGGATGGTCGGGCTGAACAGGCCCAGGACCAGGTTGACGGCGTGGAAGAGGACCCCGATCAGCACGGCGAGGGCCAGGTTCCCCACGGTGCCGGCAAGCTCGTTGGCCACCAGGGCGAGCATGACGGAGGCCGTCCCCAGGGCCATCAGACGCGCGTAGGAGAGGACGTTGCCCACCGTCGAGAGGAACTCCACCGGCGCCGCCACCCCTTCACAGAAGACCAACACCGGGAACCCCAGGCCGAGCAGGACCGCGCCGGGCAGGACGATGGCTTCGGGCAGCACGCCGGCAGCCGCTCCGAGCACCATCGCCAGCAGCACCAGCATGCCCGCGGTCAACCCCCGGGCCAGGGCCAGCCGGGGCTCGCGCCGCCGCGCGGTCAGCACCCCCAACACCAGTCCGATGAGAATATGGACGAAGCCGATGGCGACGGCGACGGCCAGGAAGGCGACCATCTCCTCCTCCCGGTCGAACACCAGGGGACGAAAGCCCCACAGCCGGCGCCCCAGATCGCCGAACAGCTCGCCGAAGAGCACGCCGAAGAACAGGCTGGACGCCGCGCAGATGCCGGCGATCTCCGACACCTGGCGAAGCAAGGTGCCCGGGCGCGAGCGCCGATGCAGGAGCCAGGCCAATCCCGCGATGATGACCCCGTAACCGACGTCACCCAGCATCAGACCGAAGAACAACGGGAAGAAGAGCGCCACGTACCACACGGGATCGATGCTGCCGTAGCGAGGCGGAGGCAGCAGCCGGAGCACCGCCTCGAAGGGCCGGACCACCCGGCGGTTCCGCAGGACCACCGGCGCTTCGTCCGCATCCCATCCCTCCGATGGCCAGCTCCTCCGCCACCACCTCGGTGCCGAAACGCCGAGTCAACTCTCCCTCCAGGTCAGAGCGCTGTCGGGCCGGCACCCAACCGTCGATGACGAAGGCGTGGGTGGTGACCGACGAGAGCGGAAGCGCGTCCAACTCCTCCACCCGATCGCGCAGCGCACTCCGGCCGGCCTCCAACTCCCCCCGATGCGCGCCGGCCAGATGCTCGAGCCGCTCCCGGACCGCGTCGAGCTCCGCCGGGATGAGGTCCAGGCGCGAGAGCATCAACGGAGCGGCGTCGGCCAGCGAGCCGCCGCCGAAGGACGCCGGCACGGGGATCTCCTGGAGACGGACCTCACCCATGATGCGTTCCACCCGCGCGGCGACCCGGGCGGTGACGAAGATCAGCACCGCCAACTCCCCGGAGGAGAGCGGCTGGCTCCGCAGCTCGAACTCCTCGCCCAGCACCGCCCGGAGCGCCTCCTCCAGCCGGGTCAGTACCCCCGCCGTCCTCGCGACGGAGCACCACGTGGTACGCCGCCGCGTTGGTCCAGCGGCCCTCGTCCAGCAGCAACGCGCCGAACGCGTCGAGGAAGGGCCGGTACTTGAGGATCAGCGCCCGTTCCTCCTGCAGGTCGGCGAGCCGTTTGCGCAGGCTCGGCCACCTCGGGCTCCAGCCGGCGGGCCAACCGTGCCCAGCGGGCCAAGGCGGGGCGCGTCGGAGCGACACCCAGCGGCTCGGGGCCGGGACCGCCGAAGCCTTCCAGTCCGACCAGCGTCGCCTCCACCGCGGAGAGGATCCGACGCAGGTGCAGACGCTCGGCCGCCTGCCTGCCTTCGAGCCTGACCGGCGTGAGGCCCGGGGTCGCCACAGGGGTCGGCCAGGTGGACCAGCCCGACGTCCTGCAGGACCAGGAGGGTCGCGTGCAGGCGGTGGCGGGGGCCCATGATCCGCACCTTGGTCATCGGCACGATCACTGCGGTTCGCCTTCCACTAGGACGGCCAGGACCGACTCGGCCCAGGCCTCGATCTGGTCCTGGCCGACGTCCCGAAAGCGCTCGGCTTCCGCCTTGAACGCGCGTTCCATCTCCGCGATCGCCTGGGATCGTTCCGAGAGCAGCCGGCCCTCCAGACCGGCCGCCGCCTCACCCAGGTCGGTCTCCAAGCGTCGCTCCGCCTCGTCCGCTTCGTCGCGCGCCTGCTGGACCAGGCGGCACGCGCGATCCTTAGTCTCCTCGAGCTGCTTGGCAAGCCGTTGTTCCGCAGCCATCAGCGCGTCGAGGTCGCCGCCCGCCGGCATCGGCAGGCGCCGTCCGCTGGTCTGGCCTTCGCTGGGCACCGTGCGCCTCCAAGCCTGTCCGCGAGGACCCCGTTCCAGCCCGTGGGTCGGCTGGCGTCGCTTGTGAAGGATTTCCCGGCCTTTCCAGCCTATCCCGATGGCAAGGATGGAGCAACCTGGTGCTCCTTTTGACGGAGTGGGCGAACGGGTAGGGTGCACCCTGGACAGACGTGACTGGGGAGCGTATGGACGATCGATGCTGGAATATGAGCACCGAGACCGGCCTCTCCGAGCTGGGAGAGGTGCGCGCGGTTCACCGAAGCCGTGGCGAAGAGCGTGGGGCTGGACGACGAAAGGACCTTCGACCTGAAGGTGGCGGTCTCGGAGGCCTGCGCCAACGCCATGGAGCACGCCCGCGGGCCCACAGGCCGCGTGGACGTGTGTGCCGAGGTCAAGGGCGACCGCTTGGTGCTCGAGATCACCGACAATGGCGCGTTCACCGGTCCCGACCCCGGCCGTTCGGAGGCCCGCGACCACCGGGGACTGGGCCTCCCCCTGATGATCGCGCTGATGGATGAGGTGGCCGTCCGGCGCGTGCCCGGAGTCGGCACGGTCGTCACGCTCAGTCTGGATCTCTCCCCCGGCGGACGGGCCTGGCCGGCCGCTAGACCGAAAGGACGGGAAGCCCCGGCCTAGCCCTCGCGCTGCTTGAGGAACTCGATCAGCGCCCACTCCTCGGGCCGCAGTCCGTTCTGGGGAGCGTGGGCGATCAGGCGCGGCCACTCCTCCACCAACGAGCCGTCCAGATAGGCGTCGATGACCCGCGGGTGCACGTACGAGCGCCGGGAGACCGCCCGGGTGTTGCCCAACGACGCCGCCGCCGCGTCCAACGCTCGGTTCACGGTGCGCGAGCACGCCTTCCTCGCCGGAGGGCATCGGGAGGCTACGGCCAGCACCCGCGCCGCGACGAGGGTGCCCCCCCAGGTCCGGAAGTCCTTGGCCGTGAAGTCGTCGCCGGAGATCTCGCGCAGGTAGCCGTTGACGTCGGCGGAGGTGATCGGGCGCGCGCGCCCCTCGTCGTCCAGATACTGGAAGAGCTCCTCGCCCGGCAGCGGCCTGCGTCCGCCGCACGGCTCGGGCCAGCCGCCGGTCCTCCACCCCGACGGTGTGGACCTTGCCGCCTTTGCCCCGGAAGACGAAACGAAGACGGTCCCCGGTCACCGTGACGTGCGAATCCCGCAGGGTCGTCAACCCATGGGCGCCGTTCTGGCGCACGTACTCGGGGTTGCCCACACGGATCAGCGTGTGGTCCAGCAACAGGACGGCGGCGCCCAACACCTTCTCCTTGCTGAGTCGGCGCCGGTCCAGGTCGCGGCCGGCCCGCTCCCGGATGCGCGGCAGCGCCCGACCGAAGCGGACCAACCGGTCGAACTTGCCGGCATCTCTCAGCTCACGCCAGCGCTCATGGTACCGATACTGCTTTCTTCCCTTGGCATCGCGGCCGGTGGCCTGGAGATGGCCCTGGGGCACCGGGCTGATCCAGACGTCCCGCCACGCCGGGGGGATGGCGAGAGCCCGGATGCGCGCGAGCACGCCCGGCTCGCGCACCACCTCTCCATCGGGGTAGTGGTAGCTGAAACCCCGGCCACGTCGGCGCCGGCGGATCCCGGCGATCGCCTCGCTGACGTAGACCAGCTCGGTTTCCTCCTCGGACGCGAGCAGCTCGGCGAGACGAGCGGCGGCCTCCTCCGGGCTGAAGGGCGCGTCGGTGGCCGGCGGTGACGCGGGGCCGTGCTCCGAGGGAACCAGGAAGAGATGCGGAGAGCCGGTGGCCGACACCGGGCGCCCGGCCGGAGGCTGGGCGCCCGGGGGCGCGACGTCGGATGGCTGCCTGACTCACCTCCCGCTCCTTCCCTCCTCGTTTGCAGCGGATGTACCCATCGGGCGGCGCGGCTTACCGCCGTCCCGGGAGTGGTCGGGCCGCGACCGCCACCCCGCCTGGGCCACCGGCGGTATGCTGTGCGAGGTAGGCGTACGTCTCGTCCCTCGATCGGATGGTCCACTCACCCATGACCCTCATCATCGCCGTCCCCTTTCGCGGGGGAGCGCTCATCGGCGCCGGCCGCCGAGCCCCCGCGGGAAGGACTCCTGCCCGAGGATCCGGCCCGGCTGTACACCACGGTGGTCAAGACACCCTGGGGCCTGCTCGCCGGTTCCGCGACGGCCTCGGCGCTCGACCGGGTGCGACGGAGCCTCCTCCAAGCGACGGCCGTGACCGTCCGCGACCTTTCCCGCGAGCTGCGGGCCCTGCTTCCCCCCGACCCGGGGCCTTGCCTGCTCTCCTTCGAGCCCGAAGAGTCGGCGGCGGCCGATCCGCGCGTGCGCCAAGAGCTGCTGGACGAGCCTCCGTCCCGAAAAGGCTGGCTGGGCGACCCCGTCCGCCTCTATCGGGTCGACGGCGACACCGCTTCCCGGCTCTCCTGGGGAGGGGTGCTGCCTCCCCGCGAGCTCCCTCGCGATCAGGCCCAGGAGGGAGGGCTGCACCTGCAATGGAGCCTGGACCGGGGCGAGGACTTCGATACCCGTCTGGAGGCGATGATGACGACCTTCGCTTGGTTCCAGGAGCGGCTGCCGTCACTCGGGCGGGAGGTCGACGTGGGCGTGCACGAACCCGACCACCGCTACTCCGTGGATCGGATGGCGTGGTGAGCCTGCGGCTCTTCGCGACCACCCCCAAGGGCATGGAAGAGCTGCTGGCCGAGGAGTTGCAGGGACTGGGCGCCGAGGAGACCCGTCCCACGCGGGCCGGGGTCGCCTTCGCCGGTCCGCTGACCACCGCGTACCGCGCCTGTCTCTGGTCGCGGCTCGCGAGCCGCATCCTGTTGGAGCTCTCGACCTTCCCGGCTCCGGATCCGGACGCCCTCTACGCGGGGGTGCGGGGTGTGGATTGGCGGGGGCACCTGGCGCCGGGAGCCACCCTGGCGGTCACCGTCACCGCCACCGGGGCCGCCATCGGGCACACCCACTACGCCGCGCTGAGGGTGAAGGACGCCGTGGTCGACCAGCTGCGCGAGTCCACCGGGGAGCGCCCCTCCGTGGACCTGGTGGCCCCGGACGTCCGCTTGAACGTGCACCTGCACGGGACGGAGGCCGTGCTCAGCCTGGACCTCTCCGGAGAGAGCCTTCATCGGCGGGGCTACCGCCGGCCGGGGGTGCAGGTGGAGGCCCCTCTCAAGGAGCAGCTCGCCGCCGCCATCCTGCAGCGCGCGGGCTGGCCCGCCTCGCCGGCGAGGGCGGGCCGCTGGTGGACCCCCTGTGCGGCTCGGGGACGCTGCTGATCGAGGGGGCGCTGCTGGCCGGCGACGTGGCCCCCGGCCTTCGCCGCGAGCACTTCGGATTCCTCGGCTGGCGCGGCCACGATCCGGCTGCCTGGCAGGGTCTCCTCGAGGAGGCCTCCCAGCGGGAGCGCCGAGGACGGGAGCGCATCCCTCCGGTGATCGGCTACGACGCCGACCCGGCCGCCGTCCAGCAGGCCCGGCAGAACGTCGCCCGGGCCGGCTTGGAGGGAGTGGTGCGGGTCGAGCAGGCCGACCTCGCCTCGCTGACTGCGCCATCCGGGGCGACGCCCGGTCTGGTGGTCAGCAACCCGCCCTACGGCGAGCGGTTGGGCTCGGTGCCCCAGCTGCGCCACCTGTACGCCGAGCTGGGCAGCCGTATGCGCGAGACCTTCCCCGGCTGGCGCGGCGCCGTGTTCACCGCCAACGAGGAACTGGCCCACGAGCTGGGACTGCGGGCCTACAAGGCCTACACCCTCTACAATGGGGCCCTCCGCTGCCGGCTGCTGCTCTTCGCACTGGGCCCTGACTTTGCGGCGACCGCCCGCCGGCCGCATCGGGTGCCGGAGACCGTGCAGCCTCGCGCGGAGGACTTCGCCAACCGGCTGCGCAAGAACCTGCGCTCCGTCGGCGGGTGGGCGCGCCGGGAGGGCGTCACCTGCTACCGGCTCTACGACGCCGACCTGCCCGACTACTCGTTGGCGGTCGACCGCTACGCGGACTGGGTCCACGTCCAGGAGTACGCTCCGCCGGCCACCGTGGACCCACGCAAGGCCGCCCGCCGGCGGCGCGACGCGCTCGCCGTGCTGCCCGAGGTCTTGGGGGTACCCCCGCAACACGTCATCTTCAAGACGCGCAGCCGGCAGCGCGGTCCCTCCCAGTACCAGCGTCTGGCCGAGAGCGGGTCCTTCCTGCAGGTGGACGAGGCCGGCCTGCGTTTCCTGGTCAACCTGACCGACTACCTGGACACCGGCCTCTTCCTGGACCATCGGCCCACGCGGGCCCTCTTGCGCGACCTGGCCCCCGGACGCGACTTCCTCAACCTGTTCGGCTACACGGGTACGGCGAGCGTCTACGCCGCGGCCGGCGGCGCGCACTCCACCACCACGGTCGACCTGTCGAACACCTACCTGGAGTGGGCCGGCCGCAACCTGGAGCTGAACGGCTTCGCCTCGGACCGCCACCGTCTGCTCCGGGCCGACGTGCTCGAGTGGCTGGATGAGGCCGCTGCTCGTCCGGCCCGTGGCCCCGACCGCGGGCCGCGTCGGTTCGGGCTGATCTTCCTCGACCCGCCCACGTTCTCCACCTCCAAGGCCATGGAGCGGACGTTCGACGCACAGCGCGATCACGTGCCGTTGATCAGGCGGACCGCCGATCTGCTCAAGCCGGGCGGCATCCTGATCTTCTCCAGCAACCGCCGCCGGTTCACCATCGACGAGCCGGGCCTAGCCCCCCTCCGGGTCGAGGACATCACGCCCCAGACCATCCCCCCCGACTTCGCCCGCAACCCGCGCATCCACCACTGCTGGCGCATCACCCTGCCCCCCTCCGGACGACGGTAGCCCAGACTCCTTGCATCCTGCGTCCCGCGAATGGGTATCACTCCCTAGACCCCGCAGGACGAAGGAGGATCATGCCGACTGCGCGCTCGTTTGCAGGCACGGTCCGCGCGCCCGAGTTCCCCCCGCTGGAATGGCTGAACACCGACCGCCCTCTGAGCCTGGCCGATCTCAAGGGCAAGGTGGTGCTCCTGGACTTCTGGACCTACGGGTGCATCAACTGCATGCACATCATCCCGGACCTCAAGCGCTTGGAGGAGAAGTACGGCGACGCCCTGGTGGTGATCGGCGTCCACTCGGCCAAGTTCCGCAATGAGGGCGAGACCGACAACCTGCGCCAGATCATCCTCCGGTACGAGTTGGAGCATCCGGTGGCGAATGACCGGGATTTCCTGGTCTGGCGCGCGTACGGGGTGCGGGCCTGGCCGACGCTGGTCCTGATCGATCCGGAGGGCCGGGTGGTGGGCAAGCACGCCGGCGAACAGGTCTTCGAGCCGTTCGACCGGGCCATCGGAGGGCTGATCCGCGAGTTCGAGGCCGATGGTGCGATCGACCGACGGCCTCTGGGGCTGGCCCTGGAACAGTCAGGCCTGCCCGAGACCGCGCTCTCCTACCCCGGCAAGCTGCTGGTGGACGCGGGCGAACGGCGTCTCTTCATCGCCGACTCGAATCACCATCGCATCGTCGTCGCCAACCTGGACACGCTCCGGGTGGAGCAGGTGATCGGAGGCCCGGAGCCCGGCTTCGTGGACGGCGAGCCGGCCCACGCGCGTTTCCGACACCCGCAGGGCATGGCCCTCGGCCCGGACGGACGAAGACTCTACGTGGCCGACACCGAGAACCACGCCATCCGCTTGATCGACCTGGGCATGGAGTCGGTCACCACGGTGGTCGGCACCGGCCGGCAATCGCGGGAGTACCCTGGGCGAGGAGGACGAGCCCCCACCGTCGACCTCAACTCGCCGTGGGACCTGGAGTTGATCTGGCCCTTCCTGTACGTGGCGATGGCCGGCTCGCACCAGCTCTGGCTGCTGTCGCTGGAGAGCGGGATGATCGAGCCCTGGGTCGGCAGCGGGCGGGAGGGCATCGACGACGGGCCGGCCCAGGAGGCGAGTCTGGCTCAGCCCAGCGGACTGGCCACCGACGGCGAATGGCTCTACTTCACCGACCCCGAGGCCAGCGCCATCCGCGCCGCATCCCTCCACGACGGCAGCGTGCGCACCCTGGTCGGCACCGGGCTGTTCGACTTCGGCGACCAGGACGGACGCGGCCCGGATGCCCGCCTGCAGCACGCCCTCGGCATCGCCTACCGCCCGGCCGACGGCCTCCTGTACGTGGCCGACACCTACAACGACAAGCTCAAGACCGTGGACCCCGCCGGCGCGCAGGTCCGCACCCTGCTGGGAGAGGGTCGGGGGTGGCGCGACGGCGACAGCGCCCCTGTTCTACGAGCCCGGGGGCCTGGACGTGGCCGGCGACTCGCTCTATGTGGCCGACACCAATAATCAGGCCGTCCGCATCGTGGACCTCGGGTCCGGGGAGACGCGCACGGCCGTCCTGCGGGACATCCACGCGCTCCTGGCTCCGTCCGAGCAGGCCTCGGAGGAGGTGGTGGAGTTGCAGGGACAGCACCTGCGACCCGGGGACGCCCTGCTTCGCCTGGACATCGAGTTTCCGCCCGGTCTGCGTCCGGACCCCCTCACGCCCCTCTCGTGGAGTTGGCTGTCCAACCCGGTGGTCGCCTTCCCCGGTGGACGGCAGCGCCGCCGGCTGGTGGGACCGGCGTTCCCGGCGGAGCTCCCTCTGCGCCTGCGCTCCGGCGAGGCAACGGTGGACGCTGACGTGACGGTGCCATACTGTGCAGATGGTAAGGGCGGACCCGAGCAGCTGTGCTCCACTCGTACGGTGCGCGTCCGGTTCCCCCTGCGCGTCGGGGACGGCGGAGGAGAGACCCTCTCGTTCCGCTACACCGTGCCCCACCCGGCAGCACAACCGTCCGACGAAGTCCACCTTTTGCAGGCTAGTTTCGAGGAACGCGGGTAGACTGTAGATATGATGATCGAGCGCATACGACAGTTCTTATGGCGAAGCCGAGGCGAACGGCGCCTCTTCACGACTCACCGCGCGCCCTTCCAGGAACCCGAGCACGCGATCGGCGAGATGGTCTGGTGGAGCGACCGGCTGTACCGGATCACCCGGTGGGAGCAGAAGAAACCGGTCGCTCTCGAGCGTGGGGGCACCACGCAGACCTGGGACGTCTGGGCCTGGCCGGTCTCCGAGAAGGAGGTCCAGGCCGAGGTGGAACGGGCAGCCGAGGCCATCCTCGCCGAAGCTGCCGGCCTGACCGAACCCGTTCTGGCGGAGCCAGGCGAGCCATCCGAGACCGGCGCGGACACGGAGTCGCGAGGGAAGGATCCGGGCGCCGCTGGGGACGACGACGACGGGCGCGCGACCCCCGCGTAAAGCCGCTGCTCCGACATCCCGACACCCGTCCAGTGAGGAGGAGCCCGTGCGAGCAGTGGTCATGACTCGCAGGGGCGGTCCGGAGGTCCTCGAGGTGCGGGAGATGCCGTGGCCGGAGGCCGGCGTCGGCGAGTTGCTCGTCCGCGTTCGGGCGACCACGGTCAACCCTGTCGACCTCAAGCTGCGCGCGGGACGGGCCCGTGTTGCCCTCGAGCCACCAGCGGTGCTGGGGTACGACGTCTCCGGAGTGGTGGAGGAGACCGGTCACGGGGTGCGTGACTTCCGGCCGGGCGACGAGGTGTTCTACACGCCGGAGATCGGCCCGAACGGTACCTATGCCGACTACCACGTCGTGCCCGAGACCATCGTCGCGCACAAGCCCTCCGGGCTGAGCCACCCGGAAGCGGCGGCATTGGCTCTGGCGGGATCGACGGCCTGGCAAGCGCTCGTCGAGAGGGGCGGCGTCGGGGTCGGCCAGACCGTCCTCGTGTACGGTGGCTCCGGCGGCGTCGGCTCGATGGCCGTCCAGATCGCCCGGGCGGCCGGCGCCCGCGTCATCGCCACCTGTCGAGCACCCAAGGCGGACCTCTGCCGCGAGCTGGGCGCGGCCCACGTCGTGGACCACGCCTCCGAGGATGTCGTCGAAGCGGTACTGGCGGCCACGGACGGCGAAGGGGTGGACCTGACCCTGGACACGGTGGGCGGCGAGACGCTGGCCCACTCACTGGCGGCCACGCGCTGCGGCGGCAGGCTCGTCACCATCGTCTCCACCACGGGGGACCTCGCCCCCGCCTACCTGCGCAACCAGACGCTCGAGTTCCTCTTCCTGAGACACGATCGAGCCACGCTCGAGCACCTCACCCGCTTGGTGGATCGCGGACTGCTTCGCCCCGTGGTCGACTCCGTCCTACCCTTGGAACGCGCCGGCGACGGGCACCGCCGTCTGGAGCAGGGCGGAGTCCGCGGGAAGATCGTCCTGCTTGCCTAAAACCGTTTGTGCCGCCACCCATCCGGGGATACTTTAACCAGCAAATGAACGATTTTTCGGCGGGGCGGGACGAGCGCCCCGAGCCGTCGAGGGACCGAACGAAAGGACCGGACTGATGGGTGAGTTCAGCGACAAAGTATCGGGCCGTGTGAAGAAAGGCGTCGGGGAGATGACCGACGACGAACGCCTCAAGCGCGAGGGCGAGAAGGAAAAGGCCAGGGGCAAGGCCAAGGAAGTCGCCAATGACGTCAAAGACAAGGTCAACCGGACGTTCGACGACCATTGATCTCACGTTCTCGAGCGATGGACGGCCCGTAGGCCCACAGACGGCCCGCAGCCAAGAAGGGACCCTCGCCCCGGGGTCCCTTCTTTCTGCCGCGCCGCGACGCACGGCCAGTCCCAGCCGGGCTCCGAGACGCCTCAGTCACCATCGCGGAAGGCACCGCTAGAATGGGTAGACCGATATAATGGAAGAGGGCGGCGCCCACGAGCGCGGGAGCGAAGGGGGAGCGATGGCAGCACCGTTCGACCTGTCCGGCAGGATCGTACTGATCACCGGAGCGACCGGGGGGATCGGACCCGCCGTCACTCGGAGGTTCATGGAGGCGGGCGCCAAGATCGTCCTGGTGTCTCGGTCGCACGACAAGCTCGAGGATCTGGTCGCCTCGTTGGGGGTCCCCGAGAGTGATTGCCTGATACGGACCGCCGACCTGACCAGACCCGACCAGGCACAGGAGGCCGTCCGCGCCGCGGTGGAGTGCTTCGGCCGCCTCGACTCGGTCGTCACGCTGGTCGGCCACTGGGAGCCGGGGAAAGTGCAGACCACGGGCGACGACCGCTGGCACGGCGTGCTCGACACCAATCTGCACGCCGTCTTCTACACGCTGCGGGCGGCGGCGCCCCACGTCAGCCCCGGGGGCTCCATCGTGCTCATGGGTGGCGAGGAGCCGGTGGAAGGAAAGGGCGGGCAGGTTGCGTACGCCGTGTCCAAGGCCGGCGTGCATACGATCACCAAAAGTCTGGCCCTGGAGCTCAAGCCCCGCGAGATACGCGTCAACGCGCTGCTGCCACGCAACGTCGACACGCCGGACAACCGGCGCTACCGGCCTGACGGCGACTTCGACCAAGTGGGTGCAGCCGGCCCAGATCGCCGACCTGATCCTCTTTCTCTGTGCGCCCATCTCGGCTCCGGTGACCGGCGCACTGATCCCGGTGCACGGGATGGAATAGGGGTCGCGAGCCGACCCTCTGGTACAATAAGCGTCCGCCCGCCCGGGGATGCGCCTTTCCCCATCGCAGGCGGTACAGGTCCGGAGAAGTGGCCGAGTAGGCTGAAGGCGCTCGCCTGCTAAGCGAGTGAAGGAGTGAATGCTCCTTCCGAGGGTTCGAATCCCTCCTTCTCCGCCAGTTGCGCCCATAGCTCAGCTGGATAGAGCGTTGGACTACGAATCCAAAGGCCGCAGGTTCGAATCCTGCTGGGCGCATGACAAGCCCCCCGTACACCGGGGGGTTTCGTCTTCAATGCCTGTCTCGTCATCCTGAACTACCTGTGGACGTTTTCCGGACCGGCGGCTCCGTCTCTCGCAAGCGATGTTCCTCGATGCGGGCCGCCAGTTTCCCGCGCCACGCCGCCAGTGGGGTGCCTACGGCAGCCGGCGAACGCTGATCAGCCAACGCTGGGGACCATCCCCGCCGTCATCCACCTCGAACAGAACGCCTTGGTCGGTGAGTTCCACGCGACGGGCGAGCACTTCGCGGCCGTCAGCATCCTGGCCAGTATCCTGCCGTGAAGCAAGAATGCGTGGTAGAGGACCCCGTGGAGTTGCCGCAGAAGCTGGCCCTTCGTCAGGGATGCCACCCCTCCTCCTTTCACTCGAGGCCGGACTCGACAAGAGGCGGCGGCGGATCAAGTCGGCGACCTCCTCGCGATCCGGTCGCCATGACGGCCCCGCCCGCCGGTACCCGTTGCCTCCTCGTCAGTCGGATTCTGTCCCCCACGGCCCGTCTTCAAGCTTGGGCGCGGGTGACAGGCCCCGCTCAATGTCCAACTGCAGCTCCATCGGCACGAAGCGGATGCCATGCTGCTCAGACTCTTCCCCGGTCCTGACGAAACCGAGCGCTTGGTAGACAGGCACCGCCCAGGGCGAGGAGTTGACCGTGAGTCGCGTCAGCCCCGGCTTCGCCGCGCGCGCCCGGGAGATGGCGTGGTTCAGCAGCCCACGGCCGATCCCGCGGCCGAGCACGTCCGGCTCGACGAAGAAGAGACTGATGTGCATCGCCTCCTTGACGTCGACCACGCCAACCAGACGGCCGTCACTCTCCGCGACGGAGACCGCGTGGCCCGGGGGATGCCCGACCAGAAGGGAGTAGGCACTTCGCTTGAACTCCTCTGCGCCCTCTTCTGAGAAGTCGGACCTGACGAAGCGGTCGAACCCGCGCATGACGAGAGCCAAAGACTCAGACTCATCATCGCCGGGATGCATGCATCGATAGTGCACCGCCGCACCCTCCCGCGGCGGAATGCCGGCGGCGCCTCCAGAGTCCCTCCCCATTCAGCCTGCTGACCTGGAAAACCGCCTGAACCGGCTGTCGAGCGGCATCGTAAGAAGGCTGTTTCCAGCCACCCCCACGACCATGACGCTGTCGCCCGGGGTCGGCAGTTCACGGAAGCCGGCCGTATCCGACGACCAAAGCGCGCCTTCCACTCGGACCACGATCCGACCCTCCTCCGCCCTCACGACCAGAGCGAGAGCCCCGATCAGACCTTCCGCACCGGTGATCACCTGCCTCCGGTGAGCATTGATACACGGCTATCGAGACCAACGCCGAAACCGCCCAGATAGCGACGTAGACGAGCAGCGCCGGAACGACGGGCAGGAGCCAGAAGACGACAAGCGCGGCCAGCGGCAAGAAAACGGCCAGATGGTACATGCTCCACATCCCTCTGGCAGATGCGCCGGATCGACGCTACTTCGCGAGGCCCCCGAGTGCGGGTTCACACTCTCGGCGGTCCCTTAGCCCCAGTACACGGACTAATGAGATTGTACTCCCGGCGGTCGGAACGGCCGTCTTCGGCGTTGGCATCTTTATCGGGCGAAGAGACGGGCCATGAGTTTCCGCCCTTGCTGGATGCCGGTGAACTGCATGCCCATGTGTGACGGCAGACCTTGCCGGTAACGGAGGGGGAAGTACATGGCGAGGCTCATCTTGGGAAGCCGCCAGACATAGCCGGTCGCCGCCCGATACGAGGACGCACGGCCAGGGCGGAATACCCACGGCACCGCTCGAGTCTCCTGTCGCCGCGAGCGGCACCTGCACATAGAGCGCCTTGTCGAACTCCTCCAGCGCCGCCACGAGGACGGGGTCGAACGAGTAGCGTGCCCTCCCGCCCGAGATGTCCGCGGCCACTGCTTCGGCCGCAGCCACCGACTCGAAGGCCGCGAGCGAACCCTGCTTCACCGGGAAGTCCCCTGCATCGCCGGCCACATAGACGTTCGGCCAACCTCGGACCCGTTGGCTCCCGGTCCCGTCGGTCAGAACGAAACCTCGCTCGTCGCTGGGAAGCGACTCATACCTCACGCTTGCCACGTACGGGGGAGAAGCGACCAGCGCATCGAATTCGCGCTCGATCTCCTCCCCAGCGGGCCCGAGGAAATGGGCCGCATTCGACTCAACCCGCCGCATGGTCATCCCGGTGTGGGTGCCTATCCCGCGACCGGCAAATTCTCGCTCTGCCAGCTTCTGGACTTTGCTCCCCAGGAAACTCAGGAGACCCGGCTCCGCAGTCAAGAATCCTATCTCCACCGACGTGCGGACGTTTCTCCGCCGAAGCCAGGTGTCGAACATCCAAGCGAGCTCATATGCCGGCCCCGGCCACCTGTTGTCTTGGGTGACGACGAAGAGCGCTGTCGCCGTCTGTCCCGAACGGGCACGGTCAAGGACCCGGTGAAACGAACTGGCAACCCGCTGCATCTCGGGGATCTTCCAAAGACTCTCGCCGAACTCTTCCAGACCGGGCACCTCAGTCGGCGCCACTCGTGCCCCTGTCGCGATAACCAGATAGTCATAGGACTGTTGCTGCCGCTCTCCGTTTCTCTCTACGGTGACCAGACGGGTATCGGGATCGACGTCGAGCACCTGCTCCGTGGACAAACTCGATGCCTCGGCGAGCCAGAGGACGCTCCAGCGCAAACCTCAACCTTCCGGGTCGCTTCCCGAAAGGGACATAGATGGTGCTCGGGTGATAGAGGAAGTGGCTGTGGTCAGATACGAGCGTCAGCGAGACGGTCTCCCCCAGCTTCCTCCGAAGGTACGTCGCGGTTTCCAGTCCCCCGAACCCGCCGCCCAAGACAACAACCGTCGGCTTGACGGATGAAGCACTCATGACGGCTCCTATCCTCGTCTTTACAGATCAGACCGCCTTATTGTTCCCCTTGCTCCCATACGACAACCGCGACGCCTTGGCGGCCCTGGGGGGACGGCCGCTGCGCCACTTGACGCGACATGATCGGTCAGTCAGCCTCGACGAGTAGCCCCGCCTGAGTGACGATCGGCCTCGCCCAGAGATTCCCAGGATGCGGATCTCCTCCTCACTCTCCTTCAGTCCCTTGCGGAACCCGGTGATCGCGCAGCCGAGCGACGACCCGAGTTCAGGCAGGCGCCGCGGTCCGAAGCGCACCAAGGCGATGACCACGACAAGAATGATCTCCCGTGAGTCACTTCGAGGCAGACGCAGACCGCGGGCGCTACCGACCTCCCATGCCCTTCGCCCGCAGCTCAGCCTTGGCCGATTCGGTCTTCTCGAGGCCCGCGGGAACCATGGCGTGCAGCACCTCGGGCGCCTTGGTGAACTGGACTTCACGGTAATCGACGACCTGCACCTGATTGCCCCAGGGGTCAAGGAACATCAGGCCGCCCTGGGGCGAAACGTCAAGGCCGGCGGCCCGTAGCAGCCGGCGCAACTCTTCCTTGTCACTCACCACGAGACCGAAATGGCGCTCCCTGTCGGCCGGCTGGGTTCGACCTTCGGCCAGCGCGATGAACTGGTCGCCGAGGTCGATCCAGGCCATCCCGCCCCTTCTTCCGCGCAACTCGAATTCGAGGAAGCGGCCGTACCAGGCGAGCGCCTCATCGACGCTACCCACCTCGAGGGCGACGTGATTTATGCCCAGGGCGCGGACCATGTGACGAAGCTACCGTAGGCGCGCTCGCGCGAAACCCGACCGCTGCCTAGCGCGCCGAGGTAGCCTTGAAATGACCCGACCGCCGGACTGCATAAGGACTCTTACCGACGCCGGTGTTGGCGAAATCCGTCCCAGCGCTGGGGGTCGACGGCGCAGAAGTATCCGTCCCGCAACGCGTAGGTACGGTAGACGGGACAGCTCGTGCAGATGCAGCCGACAGTACGCACGCGCAGATGACTCAGGCCTCGGCCACAGTAGAGAAGCGTATCGTCGTCGGGCTTGCTGGGGCAGTCCGGACAGTAGCAGCGAGTGGCATTCCCCTCCACGTCTGGGACCGGACTCCAGGAAGGTTCATCCCCCACCGTCTCCTCCTTCGCCCGCACCAGTGCTTGCTCACGTAGCGGCAGTCTCCCAGTGACGCGGCGACGAGGAGGCTAGGGGAGTTCGTCGGGAGGAACTGGCGCAAAGCGGTCAGATCTGCCTGTGGAAGGCCTGAGTCGACACTACGCCGGTTCGAATTCAAGAACGTCATTGCCAGGCCAATGCTTCCCCTCTCGCCAAGCCGCAACAAGACAAGGTGGAGGCCTCGGGGCCGCGTGGGGCTACGGGCGGCTGAACGCCGCGACCGACTCGCGGGTGAGGGAGGAGTCCCCCTGTGGGTTCGGCTGGTCAGCCGCCTCGCTCGTCCGGCGTCAGAACTGCCAGCAGGGCACTTCGAAGTGTTCAGTCGTCGGAGACCCCGTGGCTAGGGTCGCGAACTTTGCGATCTGGGCCTGCAGATAGTCGCTCGACTCGCCCGAGAGCAGGTCCTCTTGCGTCTCCCAGAGAGTGATGGATAGAGCACGCCCAGCGCCGTCATCCCCCAGCAGAATGGCTCCTTTGCACCCCTGCATTCCCATCGCGGCAGGGATGACTGAGTCGCGGTAGATGGCGGCACCTTCGTCGAGTGAACCGGGCCGAACCGGTAGGGATACGATTCTCGCGCGCATGGCTCCCCCTTGTTGCCGGCCCTCTGGGCACGGCCGACGCGAGTGTGGCCCAACCTTCTACGTTTTCGTCGGTGCTGCCTCCTGTCCGGTCGCTCCTCCCTCAGTCCATGCCCTTAGCCTATGTCGCGAATGCCACGTAGGCAACTCGGCGGCCCTTGCCACTCGCGGCTGAGCGGCGCCTCCCCCGAGGATGTCCGATAAGCTCTTCTGGCACCTGCACCGCGTGGGGAGGTTGGAGCACGTCATGAGCAGCAACGGGCGGAGCGGACACCGATCAGAGCCGACAGGTGGGTCTACCGCCCCCGGGGAGACACATGTCGGACGTCGCGCCTTTCTCGGCCTGATGGCTGCCGGTATCCTCGCGCTCGTCTTGGGTCCGGAGATCTTTCCGCGACTCCGCTCAGGCGGCTTCCCTATCAACAGCGTGGCAAGCGCTCCGGATTTCAACGCGGCCTCCTGGCGGCTCAAGGTCGATGGCCTGGTCCGGCGACCGCTCACGCTGACCTTCACCGATTTCACCGCCTTGCCCCAGGTGGAGGAGACCAAGGACTTCACCTGTGTGGAGGGGTGGACCGTGCCCGGGGTCCGCTGGAAGGGGGTCAGACTGCGCGAACTCATGCTCCGGGCCGACCTGGACCCGCGGGCGACCCATTTGGTCTTCCACTCCGGTGACGGGGCCTATTCGGATTCGCTGACTATCGCCGAAGCTCTCCACCCGGCCGTACTCATGGCTCAGGAGATGAATGGCCAGCCTCTTACTCCGGACCATGGCCGGCCTCTGCGTTTGCTCGTGCCCGGGAACTACGGGTACAAGTCCGTGAAGTGGGTGGTCCGGGTAGAGTCGATCGCGGCCGGAGCCGCCGGCTACCAAGGATACTGGGAGCAACGGGGCTATCCGGCCGAGGCCGAGATCGACGTGAGCCCGGCGGACGCGCCGCTTGAGCCCGGACCGGCCGAACTCGAGCCGCAGGGGAGCGAGCATGCCCTGAATGCCGCGGCCGCCCCATCTCCGCCCGAGGCTCGGCTGCTGCGCTTCCTGCCGGTGGAGAGGGTGGCTCATTGGACTCACGCAACGTTCTTCCTCCTCGCCTTCACGAGTGGTCTCCTCACGTGGATCCCGAGCACCCGGGTCTGGATGGCGGGTTCCCGGCAGGCGGTCACCCACCTGCACGGGGGCATGGGTGTCTTCATGATCGCCGTGCCGTTGCTTCTCTTCCTCGTCGTCGACCACCGGCAACTGGCGAACGATGTGCGTGAGGTCGACCTCTGGGATGCCGACGATAAGGCGTGGTTCTCGCGCGCGCTGCGCGCGCATACGCTGCTTCGCCGGGAGATGCCTCCGCAAGGCCGCTTCAACGCCGGTCAGAAGGCCGACTCGATCATCGTGGCGGCCATGGCGACGGGCTTGGCGGGCACCGGCTCCCTGCTGCTCGCCAAGCCACACGTGCCTGCCTGGCTCGTCTCGCGCGCGCTCATCCTGCATCAAGTCCTGGCGGCCGCGGCGATCGCTCTGTTCGTCGGGCACCTGCTCCACACGTTCTCGACCCGCCATGGTAGGGACTCCCTGCGCGCCATGGCCGGCGGCACCATGAGCGCCTCGGTCGCTCGCGAACGCCACGAGAAGTGGTGGAGGCGGGAAGGCGAGCAGGCCTCTTCCGGAGACCGTGTGGTTTCATGAGAGACTAGGCCACCGTCCTGACGGAAAGGAAGGGCCGATGGCCAACGACGACCTCAGGCTCACCGTCGTCATCCCCTGCTACAACGAACGAGAGACGATCCGGCACGTCGTCGACCGGGTTCGCCAGGCGCCCCTCGGTGACCCCGAGATCATCGTGGTCGACGACTGTTCCACCGACGACACTCGTGCCATCCTTCGGAGCCACATCGCCCCCCTGGTCACCCAGGTGCTCTACCATCCCAAGAATCTGGGCAAAGGGGCAGCGCTGCGCACCGGTTTTCAAGCAGCCGCGGGCGACATGATCGTCGTCCAGGATGCCGACCTGGAGTACGACCCCAACGAGCTTCCCCTGCTGATGCAGCCGATCATCGAGGGGAAGGCGGACGTGGTCTATGGCTCCCGCTTCCGCGGCCAGAGCCCCCATCGGGTCCTCCTCTTCTGGCACACGATGGGCAACCGCTTTCTTACGCTTCTCTCCAACATGACCACCAACCTCGACCTTACCGACGTGGAGACCTGCTACAAGATGTTCCGCCGGGAGGTGATCTCGTCGATCACGATCGAGGAGGACGGGTTCGGCTTTGATCCGGAGATCACGGCCAAGGTCGCTCGAGGCGGTTGGCGGGTGTACGAGGTGAGCATCTCGTACCGCCCACGCACGTACTCCGAGGGTAAGAAGATCGGCTGGAAGGACGCGGCGCGGGCGCTGCTGTGCATCGTCAAGTACGGGGTGCTCAAGCAGTGATGTCCCGGCTCACCGGGGCTTCCCGACCACGTTTCCAGGAGGCGTACGAACCGGGAAGCGTCCCCAGGAGCACGAAGAGCAGCGCCATGGCCGGAACCATGTAGCGCAGGATGGAGACGACCATGATGGTCATGAACCAGAAGTAGCCTGCGATCAGCCACGCCAGGACGACGAACGTGCGGTATCGCCCTCCTCGTCGCCATGCCATCCAGCTGGCCGTGACGATGAGGATCAGATAGACGGTCTGGATGAGCAGAAGAGGGATCTCCAGCTGTCCGCTGTCCGTGGCGAACCAGCTGCGGGCGACCTTGAGAAGGAAGAGTTCGGCGACGCCCACAGGATGGTCACGCAACTCGGCTCCCAACTCCCGGACCACCGAGCCGTAGGAGTCCATCTCGCCGAAACGGGCATGCAGGTCGGTCATGACCTGGCGGGCACCATCCGGCGTCCAGGTAGCCTGCCGGTAGCCCTTGTCATCCGCTGCGTAGGTGAGCCCGTCCCGGACACTGGGGACACCGTTCACCGTGACCACGACCGGTCTGCCGGTCTTGACGAGTACGTACGCCTCCCAGGGGGCGAGCACGAGAAGGTTCCCCGCGAGGAGGGCGACGACCAGGATGACCCGTGGCCAACGCGACTGACGATCCCGAGTCACAGACCAGAGGAACAGAGCCAAGACCAAGCCCAGCCCGACGGCGGCCGGACGGATCAGCGTCGCCAGCCCGACGAGTGCGCCGACGAGGAACATCCGGGGCCACGAGACCCGCGGAGCGCCGAGGGACTGCCAGAACAAGAGCACCGCGAGGAGGAGCACCGGTATGAAGAGCGGCTCGCTTGCCGGGTGTCTCCACGTCCAGAGGGTGAGGGGGTAGGTGATCCAGAGCTGCCGTGGCGAAGAAGAGCGGGGATCGTCCCCCAGAGGTCCCTTCCCAGCAAGAACACCAGCACGGCCGCGGCCATGGAGAGCACGAGGAGCAGCCCGAACACCGCTGTGCTCTCGGAGATGACGAGTTCCCTCGCGGCAATGAAGACGCCGGCCAGGACCACAGGCAACCCCGGCGGATAGGTGACCGCCGGACGACCGCGCGAGTCCACCAACCCCAAACCGGACGCCAGGTGTTGGGCCGTGGGCCGGTACGCGTTCGCATAGTCCGGGAGGTCGCCTCCCGCGAGCGACCGGGGCAGCAGGATCCAGAAGGCGAGCAGGACGACCAGCGCGGCCACCGCTGCGATCACAGACGAGAAGACCACGGAAGAACCGCACCTCGGCCGATGCGTCTTTACACCCGACCTCGTGCCCGGGCGGCAGGTCGGCGCCGGTCACGTTGGGTCTACAGCCCCAAGAGATGATGAACAAGGAAGGCCGGCCAGACGAAGGCCTTCAAGAACGCCAGGATCACAGCCCAGGCACCGTCTGCCTGCTGCAGGTAGTAGACGACCGCACCGATCATGCCAAGGAAGTACGCGCCGCCGCCGGTCGCTTGAGTAGCCCTACCCGAACCGCTCATGTCCGTGGTCCTCCTCCGGGATCGACCGCGCCAACCTGCACCCTGTGCACCAAGCCTGCCCGCCGGCCGGCGATCGTGACAAGGAGCTTCGATTCTACTCCTCGTGTCCCGTGCTCAATGAGGCCGCTTCGGAGGCGCTGGAGCCTCAGGGGACGAGCGCGACCGCCGCCTACGAAGCCGGGCGCGCTGCTACAGTGTTGTCGAAAGCAGGAGGACCCGAACGTGAACCAAGACCAGCCGGGGCAGGAGCACCAGGACTTCCTCCGGGAGATGGTCCAGGAGGACCTGACCGCGGGACGCTACGACCACGTGGTGACCCGCTTCCCGCCGGAGCCCAACGGCTACCTCCACATCGGCCACGCCAAGTCCATCTGCCTGAACTTCGGCATCGCCCGCCAGTTTGGCGGACGATGCAACCTGCGCATGGACGACACGAACCCGACGAAGGAGGACGTCGAGTACGTCGACTCCATCACCGCGGACGTGCAATGGCTCATCGCCGGGTGGGCGGACCACTGTCTGGCCCTGAAGCCCGTCGGCCGGTCGGCGGAGAAGCGGGACGTCGGGGGCCGCAAGGACTACTACCTCGCCCCGGTCATGCCCGATCAGCACGGCGGTGAGGAGCTGGAGCCGTTCTACGCCTCCGACTACTTCGAGCCGCTCTACGAGTACGCACTCGACCTGATCCGCAAGGGCAAGGCCTTCGTCTGCGACCACACCCCGGAGGAGGTGGACACCATGCGCGGCGCGCCCGACCGGCCGGGTCAGGAGAGCGCCTATCGGGGCCGCTCGGTGGCGGAGAGCCTCGACCTGTTCGCAGCGGATGCGCGCCGGCGAGTTCCCCGACGGCGCCCGCACGCTGCGCGCGAAGATCGACATGGGCTCGCCCAACCTCTGGCTGCGCGACCCGGTGCTCTACCGCATCCGCCACGCCTCGCACCATCACACGGGCGACCAGTGGCGCATCTACCCCATGTACGACTTCGCCCACGGCCTGAGCGACTACATCGAGGGCGTCACCCACAGCCTCTGCACGCTCGAGTTCGAGGTGCACCGGCCGCTCTACGACTGGATCCTCGAAGCCCTCGAGCTGCCCCGGGCCCACCCGCGCCAGCGCGAGTTCGCTCGTCTCAACCTGACGTACACCGTGATGAGCAAGCGCAAGCTGCTGCGACTCGTCCAGGAGGGGCACGTACGCGGCTGGGACGACCCGCGCATGCCCACCATCTCCGGCATGCGGCGGCGCGGCTACCCGGCCGAGGCGATCCGCGCGTTCTGCGACCGCATCGGGGTCGCGAAGCGCGAGAACCTGGTCGAGTTGGCGCTGCTGGAGCACTTCGTGCGCGCGGACCTCAATCTCCGCGCCCCGCGCGCCATGGCCGTGCTGCGGCCCCTGCGGGTGGTGATCGAGAACTACCCGGAGGATCAGGTCGAGGAGATGGAGGCCGTCAACAACCCCGAGGATCCCGCGATGGGCACCCGCCGGGTCCCGTTCTCCCGTGTCGTCTACATCGAGCAGGACGACTTCCGCGAAGTGCCGCCGCCCAAATACCGCCGCCTGAGCCCGGGGGTGGAGGTGCGGCTGCGCTCCGCGTACCTGATCACCTGCACCGGCGTGGTACGCGACCCGCAGACCGGCGAGGTGGTCGAGGTGCGCGCCCGCTACGATCCGGCCACGCGCGGCGGGGACACGCCCGACGGGCGGAAGGTCAAGGCCACCATCCACTGGGTGTCGGCGGCCCACGCGGTCGACGCCGAGGTACGCCTCTACGAGACGCTCTTCACGGTGGAGAACCCGGAGGACGTGCCCGAGGGCCAGGACTTCACGCAGACTCTCAACCCCGGGTCGCTGGAGACCCTGCAGGGCTGCAAGCTCGAGCCATCGCTGGCCGAGGCGGTCCCCGGCGCGCGGTTACCAGTTCGAGCGGCTCGGCTACTTCTGCGCCGACACGGAGGACTCCCGTCCGGGGATCCCCGTGTTCAACCGCACCATCACGCTGAAAGACACCTGGGCCAGGATCGAGAGGAAGCAGGGCGGGGGCTAGCCTGGCCCACCGGCAGAACGAGCGCGGCACATCACGGCCGCGATGCTACAATTCCCAGCGCCGACGCACGCTCGACGGCCTCACAATCGTGAGAGCCCGGAGCGCGCTTTCCATCCCTGCCCCGTGGTGTAACGGTAGCACGACTGACTCTGGATCAGTTAGTCGAGGTTCGAATCCTCGCGGGGCAGCCATTCTCTGCGGTCGAGAGCTCCGGTTGCGCCTCCGCTCGCAGGTCTGGCAGCCAGCGAAGGTGCCGCGGCAGATACCAGTTGGCGTTCCCCAAGAGCTTCATGGCGGCCGGCACGAGGACCGAACGCACGACGGTCGCGTCGAGCAGCACCGCAACCGCAAGTCCGAAGCCTAGCTGCTGGAAGATCACGAGACTGCCCGCGGCGAATCCGGCGAACACGGCGACCATGATCACGGCCGCACCGGTGATGATGCCGGCGGTGGTACGCAGTCCGTACGCCACCGACTCGGCGTTGTCCCCGGTGAGGTCGTAGCGCTCCCGGATGCGGGAGAGCAGGAACACGTGGTAGTCCATCGACAGACCGAAGAGGATCGAGAACAGGAAGAGCGGGATCCAGGCGTCGACGAAGGGCAGCCGCTGAAAGCCGAAGACCGGCCCTCCCCAGCCTCGCTGGAAGGCGAGAACGATGAGGCCATAGGCGGCGACCACCGAGAGCAAGTTCATGACCAGCGCTTTGAGCGGGACCACGAGGGAGCGGAACAGCACCATCAGCAGGACGAAGCTGAACCCCAGGACCAGAGCGAACACCCACGGGGTGTAGCGGTGGATGATCGAGAAGAAGTCGACGTTTTGCGCTGTGGCCCCGGTGACGTAGACCGCCGCCCCGCTACCCGCGAACGCGGGCGGGATGTACTGATCGCGCAACCGGCGCACGGCATCGAAGCCCGCGGAGCTGTTGGGATCGACGCGGAGCGAAGCGGAAGCAAGGAGCAGATCGCCCTGCTTGTTTGCCTGCGGCGGCAGGAAGCCGCCGAACGATGGGTCACGGCCCACGGACTGCTCGAGCGCGCGGAGGGCCTGCTGCACCTTGGGCGAGCTCAGGTCGCCGTCCACGACCATCTGCACCGGGTCGAGCAGAGCCGTGGAGAAGTCACGCTGCAGCACCTCGAAGCCCAGCCTCGAGCCGGTGCCTTCGGGCAGGCTGGTCACGCCGGCGGAGCCGGTTCGAAGATTGAGCGCGGAGGCCCCGGCCGCCAGCAGCAGCAGCGTGGCCAGGGCCACGCTCACCGCCGGGCGGCGCATGACGGCGTGGGTGACCCGGTCCCAGAAGCCGCCCCGGCGCGCGGGGGCGCAGATGTCCACTTTCCGATGGAGGAAGGGGACCGGCCATGCGTCGACCCGGTCGCCGAGAAGCCCGAGCACCGCCGGCAGCAGGGTCAACGCACCGGCGACGGCCACGGCAACCACCAGGATGGCCCCCATGGCCAAGCTACGGAAGAGGCTGGTGGGAACGATCATCAGCCCCGTGAGAGCGAGGATGACCGTCATCCCGCTGAAGAGGACAGAGCGGCCCGCCGTACCTCCCGTACGGGCCACAGCGTCTTCCCTCTCCCGCCCGGCGCGACGTTCCTCACGATAGCGGGAGACAATGAAGAGCGAGTAGTCGATCCCCACCGCGAGACCCATCATGGTGATCATGTTGGTGACGAAGTAGGAGAGTTGGAAGAACTGGCCCACCACGGCGGCCAAACCGATCGCGACCGAGATAGCGACCAAGGCCAGCCCGACCGGGATGAGGGCGGCGACTCCGGTCCCGAACACCAGCAGCAGGATGACGAGCGCAACGGCGACACCGAAGACCTCACCCGTGCGCAGGTCCCGTTCGGCCGTCATTTGGAAGTCGTGGCCGATGCTCGCCAGCCCGGTCGAGAGCACCTGAAACCCACCTTCTCCGTCCGCCGCCTTGGTGATGTCCAGCAACTTGGTGACGTTGGCGCCCGCCTCGTCTATCGTGCCGCTGAGGGTGAACACCAGCAGCGCCCCATGCCGATCGGCGGAGACCAGGGCGGGAAGCGGCGCGGTCGTGTAGTTGACGCCGGATTGGACGATGCTCGGTCCGAGCCCCATGACCTGTCCATAGAGGAAGTCCGCCTTCTGCCGGAAGGCGGACTGGTCCACGGTGAGCGCAGGATTGCGTACGATCACGATCTCGCGCGCCTTGGGGGGACCGGCCAGTCGTTCCTGCAGCAAGCGGTCGGCCCGCCGCGATTCAGGCATCCCGGTGAAGTTCTGCTGGGTGGTGAGCGCGCTCCCGAGAAGGGCGACGATCAGTCCGGCGGCGGCCAGCATGACCCCGAGCCACATCGCCAGCGTGCGCCACGGGTGACGCGCGCAGATCCGGGAGAGACCTTCAAGGGAAAGATGGACGTGCATGGTGACGCCTCCGATGACGGACAGCCGCGGGCGACAGGGCGGCGACCGATGGCGGGCTACTCTCGCCGCGGCGAGCAGTTGGTTTCACGGGTTCTTGTTTCCCTGAACCGAAACAAACCAACGCCCTTCCCTTGTGAGCGGCGTAGGTGACCCGGTCGGGCGGGGCTCACGCGATCGCCCCCTGTCGTTTCCCGCGCAGCGTGCGAGAATGATCGAACCGAACGCGCCCAGGAGCAGGCACGGCTCTGGCAGGTGAGCGCGGTGACCAGGGGAACGCGCCAGAGACCGAGGACCGGGGGGAAGATGCAGACCTTGAGCAGGCGCAGCGTCGTCTTCGTCCTCGCGGTGACAGGATTGGCCGTCCTCGCCGGTGGGGTCTTCCTCGACGCGGTCCTTCGCGGCCGCGGCCCGAGCGGAAGCGAGCTCCCGGTGCTGACGGTGTCGCAGGCAGTCGTCCCCCCACGCCCGAGCGAGACGGGTCTGCCAAGCACGGGCACTGGGCTCGGCGCAGCGGCAAGGACGACTCTGCCCGCATCGCCGGCACCCCTTCCCGGAAACACCGAGGGCGATCCCCCGACGCAGCCCGGTGGGGCGCCGGCGACGCCGCCCTTAGCAGGCGAGGCGGACCGTTCCCCGTCGCAGCCCTCGCCGACGGCCCCCGAGGCCCCTCGCACCCCCGACTCTTCTGGCGCGGTCACCGCCACGGCCCCCGGGCCCGAGACCTTCAGCGGCCTTTCCTCGAAGAGCACGCTCACGACGGCCGGCGAAGCGACACGGCAAGAGGAGCCGGGCGACTCCGAACGCATCGTGATCCGCCCGCCCGTTCGCGAGAGCGACGACTCCGATGGTGGCGACTGACGGTGCGGATCCTGTTGATCGAGGACGAAGACCACATCGCCTCCTTCATCACGAAGGGTCTCTCCTCGGAAGGGCACGTGGTGGACCGGGTGGCATCGGCGTCTGAGGGACTGTATCGGGGTCTCGGAGGAGAGCACGACCTCATCCTCCTCGACCTCATGCTGCCCGATCAGGAGGGACACGTCGTCCTCGAGAAGATGCGGACCGAGCGGGTGACCACCCCCGTGCTCGTCCTCAGCGCGCGGGAGACGATCGACGATAAGGTACGGCTCCTCGACCTGGGCGCGAATGACTACCTCACCAAGCCGTTCGCCTATCGGGAATTGGCCGCAAGGATCCGCGCCCTCACCCGACAGGACCAGAGCCGATCGGATGTGCTGGAGGTCGGCGACCTCGTGCTCGACACGCGTGCGCGCACGGTGACGCGCCGCGGCCGTTCCTTCGATCTGCCGGCTCGTGAGTTCGCGCTGCTGAAGTATCTGATGCGCCACGCCGGCGAGGTGATGAAACGTCAGGAGTTGCTCGATGCGGTGTGGGGCATCAACTTCTATACCGAGAGCAACGTCGTCGACGTCTACGTGCTCTACCTTCGGCGCAAGCTCGACGTCGACGGTGAGCCGTCCGTGATCGAGACGGTACGGGGCGTCGGCTAC
This sequence comes from uncultured Actinomycetota bacterium, assembly GCA_963796315.1. GTDB lineage: Bacteria > Actinomycetota > Thermoleophilia > RBG-16-64-13 > RBG-16-64-13 > CAWCLH01. Next base: position 42,392 of record CAWCLH010000006.1, on the reverse strand, counting down.
CGTGTTCGGGGTTAGGAGACTCTCGGCCGGTTCTCGGGTCGCCCTCGCCGTCACCGTCGCCGTGGCCGTGGCGGTGGCTCTGCTGTTCTTCCTGGCATACTCCCTGCTCCGCCAGGGCATGTCGGCGGAGCTCGACCGCACGCTGCTGAACGAGGCCGCCGCCTACCAAGCGAGCGTGGTCCCGAAGGGAGCAACCGACCACGTCGACCTCGAACGGGCCACCCGCGCCTACTTCGAAGGGCGGACCGGTGGGGGCTCGCCCACCGTCTTGCTGGTGCGGTTCGCCGACGGCAGGGTGTTGGCGAATAGCGACGTTCGCCTCGAACGCGCTCCTCAGAACCTGAGCAACGTGGACCCCGGCACGGCGGTCAAGGGGTTCTCGACGGTGGAGGCCGGCGGCACGCGCTACCGGGTGGCGACCGTCCCACTGCTGAGCGATGCCGGCCGTCCCATCGCGGTCTTTCAGGCAGCCGTGCCGCAAACGCTCACTCAAGCCATCGCGGGAGACCTGGTCCGCATCTCGCTCGTCGCGGGTCTTCTGGTCGTGGTGCTGGTGGCGGCCCTCTCGCGCTTGGTCGCCCGGGCCACGCTCCGCCCCCTGCACGTGGCCGCCCGCACCGCCGAGGACATCACCCACTCCTCGCTCTCGAGCAGGGTGAGCTACGACGGACCCGCCGACGACGTGGGCCTGCTGGTGGAGTCGCTCAACGCCATGCTCGAACGTTTGGAGGCAGCCTTCGGCGAGCAACGTCGGCTGGTCGCCGACGCCTCGCACGAGCTCCGGACCCCTCTGACCGTGGTGCAAGGGCATCTGGACGTCATGTCTGAGGCGGGTGGGCTCGACACGGAGCAACAGGCCACGTTGGAGTTGGTGTCACGCGAACTGCGGCGCATGGGCTCTCTGGTCTCCGACCTCCTGGCCCTCGCGCAACTCGAGGCGGGTCTCGTCCGCACCTACCAGGTCCTCGACCTCACGGAGACGGTGGAGGATGCCGTCCACATGGCGCGCAGCCTCGGGGAACGCCGGTTCGAGATCCGGCAGGACAGGAGCATCTGGGTCCGGGGCCACCGGGACATGCTTCTGCAAGGTCTCCTGATCGTCCTCTCCAACGCCGTCAACCATACCGCCGACGGGGGGCACATCACGCTCACCTGCGGGGTGGAGGCCGGTCGGGCGAGCGTAGCCATCGCCGACGACGGCCCGGGGATCCCGCCCGAAGACCTGGAACGCATCTTCGACCGGTTCTACCGGTCCCCGGGCGACCGACGACCTCAGGCCGGAGGCGGGAGTGGCCTTGGTCTGGCGATCGCGCGGCGCCTGCTGGACGCGCACGGCGGGACCCTCACGGCCGAGAACAGGGCCGAAGGCGGGGCGGTCTTCCGATTCTCACTGCCACTTGCCACGGCGAACAGCGGACTGATGCTGGCGGTCGATGACAGGACTCAAACCAAGGACTAAGTAGCCTGTAATCCCCGGGCCGGAGACTGACCTCCGCAACGTCATCGAAAAGGAGGTCGTCTTGTGAAGACGCCCACGCACAGAGGCCGCTGGCTGGCCGCCATGCTCGTCGCAGGCGCCGGACTCCTGGTCGCAGCGGCGGTCGCCGCCGCTGCCCCGGCCATTCCTGTCGGCACGACAACTCCGCCCCACGAACCTCGAGGCACGTGCACGAACTGCCACACGTTCTACACGCCGACCACGGCGCCGACGAGCGGGACGTCCGAGCTCCACGGACACGACCGCCGGAACCGGAACGTCCGGCTCCACGGACACGACCGCGGGCCCTGTCACGCCCGGTCCGGACGGCAACGTGACCGGAGCGACGCCGCCGGCGCCGTCGATGGACACCGACGACGATGACCACGCTGACATCGAACATGAGTCGGAAGACTCCGCGGGACGAGAGTCCGACGAGATCAGCGGGTCGTCAGCGGAGCACCAGGCCACCTCGGACGTGGAACGTTCCCGGTCGGACGACTCCTCGCAGGACACGGAATCCGCGTGGCACGAGAGCGAGCGGACCCGAAGCAGTCGAGCAGACGGACACGTCCTCCTCAGACCGCAGGCACGAGGAGTCTTCTGGATCCTGGGCCCACGACGATTGAGTGCATGAACTGGCCGGGCCCTTCTTCCAAGCAGAGGGCCCAGCTCAACCCGGCAGTGACGACGACCCGCCGCTGTCCCCCGCGCCCGGAGCGCCGCTCCGGGCGCGGGGGATCGTCCTGAAGGCGCCTGGCCCGGAAACCATCCCCGGTCCGGCGACGTCTCTCCCGCGCCAACGCTCCGCCCGTCACCCGGGCGAGGGCGGGCGAGTGCTCATGCGGGGGACGCTACCTCCTCCGCCAAATGACGCAACCGAGGAACCTCGTCCTCCACGGTCTCGGCCATCCCGGTGTGGACCAACCCGACCAACTGGCCCAGTCGGATCGCGCTCGACTGGCTCGCGATCGCTTTCCCGTCGACCAAGCCGCGTTCCCAAGGACTGGTCGCTGACTGCGCATCGGCCCGATACTCGTCGGCGTTCTTCAGCAGGCGGAGGATCTCGCGCGCCAGGATGGCCCGCTGCTCCTCGGTGAGATTCAAGGCTTGCATGGCTGCCCCTCCGCGTCGATCATCTTGGCGCGCACCCACGGTGCGCCCGTTCGCGGCGACGTCCTCTCGGTGCTCTGGCCGCCGGTCGGCGGCGGACGCGAAGGGGGCCGACCGGGCACGAAGGACGCGACCAGGCGCGCGGGGGGAAAGGCGCCGTATGTGCGGACAGTAAGCATGCCGAGTGCCTCGAGGATCCCAAGGCAGTAGGATCACGTTCCTTGTAGATAGCGTAGGTCGTGACGGCCCGCGACACAACACGCCTCTCTGCGTCGCGCCGGCGAGGCCTTCCCGGCGGCTCAGACAAGGCCCCGCCGCAGCGCGATGGAGACCGCCTCGGTGCGGCTGGCCGCGCCCAGCTTCATCAAGATGTTGCTCACGTGGAACTTGACGGTGGAGCGGCTGAGGAACAGCCGCTCGGCGATCTCGGGGTTGCTGAGCCCCTCGACCATCAGAGCCAGCATCTCCACCTCGCGCTTGGTCAGGTCGGCCCCGAAGGGCTCTTCCGTGGGGTGCGTCGCCACCTGGATCAACGCCTGGGCGGCTTCTGGGGCCAGCGTGGGCCGGCCTGCGTAGGCGGCCCGGATGGCCTCGGCCAGCTCGTCGGCGGAGATGTTCTTCATCAGATAGCCGATGGCGCCCGCTTGGAGCGCTCCCTGCACGAGCTCGTCCTCCTTGAAGCTGGTCAGGGCCAGGACCTGCGTCTGCGGACAGAGTTCGCGGATGGCCTTCGTCGCGGCGGCGCCGTCCACCTCGGGCATGACCAAGTCCATCAGCACCACGTCCACGCAGCCGTCGGCACAGATCCGGTATGGCCTCGGCGCCCCCTCCGGCCTCCCCCGCCAGGTCCAGATCGTCGTAGACCGACAGGAAGGCCGTCAGCCCGCTCCTCACCACGGCGTGGTCATCGACGACCAGCACCCGGATGCGAGAAGGCGCACCGGCGTCGTCCGCGCCCTGTTGCTCACTCCGCAGCATCTGCACTCCCTCCTGTGGCCGGGGCGAGCACCGGTGTCCAGCTCACCATGACCCGGGTCCCGTTTCCAGCTTCCGTCCGTACCTCCAGCTGCGCGCCGATGGCCTCGGTCCGCTCGCGCATGATGTTCAGGCCCAACGAGTCCGGGCCCACCTGCGCCACATCGAACCCCCGTCCGTCGTCTTCGACGACCAACTCGACGCCGTCGTCGCTGCAGACCAGCCGCAGCAGCGCCGATGTCGCCGCCGAGTGCTTGGCCACGTTGTTCAACGCCTCCTGGGCCACCCGATAGAGACCGATCTTCACGTCGGGGGGAGCGGACAGCATTCTCCCACGTCGAGCTCCACCGGGATACGCGCCCGTCCCGTGATCGCTTCGCCGAGTTGGCGGAGCAGATCCGGGAGCTCGGCCTCGGCCAGGGCGGCCGGACGCAGCTCGAGCAAGAGCGCCCGCATCTCGGCCAGGGCGCCCCGGGCGAGGTGACGAAGCTCCTCCAGGCGACGGCCGGCTTCGGCCGGGTCGCGCTCCCAGATGCGGGGCAACACGTCGGCGATCAGCGTGGCCGAGAAGAGCGTCTGGCTGACTGCGTCGTGGAGGTCGCGCGCCAGGCGGTTCCGCTCCGCGGCCGTGGCTGACTCCTCCGCGTGCTCGTAGAGCCGGGCGTTCTCGGCCGCAAGGCCGACCTGCCCACCGATGGCGGCCAACAGGTCCATGTCCTCACTCTTGAGATCGAGCGGCTGCGCGCTGCCCAGGATCAAGGCACCGAGCACGGCCCCCTTGGCGACCAGAGGCACGCGGATGATCGCGCTGAACCCCTCTCGCTCGAGCGCTGCTCGCAGCGGACCCTCCGACAGGCTCGTCACCTTCAGAAGGGCGGGTGAGGAATCGGTCTCGCTCATCCACTCCGACCGACTCTCGGCCAACATGTCCGAGACCACGGTCACGATCTCAGGAGACACCCCCTGTATGGCGGTGAGCTTCGGCTCTCCGTGAGCGTCCACCCGAAGGGCCGCCCCCCCTTCCAGGTCGGTCATCCGCAGGGTCATGCTCAAGGCATCCTCCAGGATGCGCTCCAGATCGAGCGAGCCACTGGTCACGCTCGCCACGGCGTTCAGCGTGGCCAGCTCACGGGTGCGCTCGGCCACGCGTTGCTCGAGCTGGGCGTACGAGTCCCTGAGCTCGGCCGACATGTGGTTGAACTGCTGAGCCAGCACGGCGATCTCGTCGTGAGTCGACACGGCGATGGTCCGATCGAAGTCGCCGCCGGCCACGTCGCGGGCGGCCCCGGTCAAGACCTCTATCGGACGGGTGATCCGCCGCACGCCGAGGGTCACCACGAAGGTGGGAAGGACCACCCCCAAGGCGATAAGGCCCAGCAGAAAGCGGCGATATCCCTGACTCGGCTGGATGACCGACGACCAGTCCTCCACCGTCACCAGTCCCCAGCTGGTCCCGGGGACGGGCGCGTAGCCCGCCACCGCGTCGTGTCCGTCGATCTGGGTAGTGCGAAGAGCCCCCACCTGACCCGCCATCACCCGGCCCGCGATGTTACCCGCCGGGAAGGTCCGGCCGATCTCCTGGGGATCGGGTGCGAACATCACCTGACTTCTGCCGTCAAGAAGATAGACGGTCCCGGACTGCCCGATACGCAGTTTGGCCAAGTCGCCGTAGAACGCGCTCACCGACGTCGCCCCCACGCGGAACATGCCGGCGAGGGTCCCCACGAACTCGCCCCTGCCCGAGATGATCGGGACCGCGACCACGGCGACGTCCTCCCCATTGGGGCCGTCCGCCACCACGTCCGAGTAGGCGGGGCCCTCGTTGCGCAGGGTCTGCCGGAAGTACGTCCGGGACGACCAGTCGATCTCAGGCCCGTTGATCTCCTGGCGAGCAGGGTAGGAGGCGACAAACGCACCATGAGCGTTCAACAGGACGGCGCCCGCATCGAACGCGGCGAGGCCGTTGCCGGCGTTCGCCAGCGCTGCCCGTTGCTCGACGATCGAGCCGCCCGAGATCTGATTCGTGCGCGCCAGACCGTCGAGAACCCGGGCGTACTCCGCCAGACCCCCAGCCACCTGCGCCGCTGAGAGACGGGTCACTTCGCGGTTGCGCTGGACGACCAGATCCTCGGTGACCCGCTGATAGGCGTGGAAGGTGACCAAGGCCACCGCGACGAGGATGATGGCCGTCGGGACGAACGACCACGCGATGATCCGCGTGCGGATGCTCCGCCACCACGGGGGCTTTCCCGGCACCATCATCGTCAGCCCGACCCACCGAAAGGTCCGAGCGGTCGGTTCCTCGCTCTGGCGGCTTGATCTTGCAGCCGGTCGATGTCGGTCGCCACCTGGCTCAACGAGCTCGTGGGCGCCTTGCCCAGCGTGAAGAGCAGCTCCCACGCATCGTCGCAGAGACGGGTCACCTCGTCCATCTGAACGGGGAACACCTCGGCCGTCACGGAGTACCCTTGGCGCTGGCCTTCGGCGAAGACGGCTACGTCCAGATCGCGTGCGGGGCCGGGGAACTCGTCCCGAACGAACCCGGCCCACTCGTCGACCAACGAGGCACGAGCCGGCTGCAGCAGGTTCGCCCGGGCCATGGCCCTGCCATACTCCTTGCTGATCAAGAACTTGACCAACTCCCAGGCGGCCTCCGGGTGACGAGTGCCCGCGTAGATGCCGAACCCATCGGTCGTCGCGAGGGTCACCCGCCGCGCGGGACCGGCCGGCATCGGGGCAAGACCCACGCGGAACTTGGCGTTCGACAGGATGTCCTTGAGGGCCCAGGAGCCGTCTTCCACCATGGCCAGGCGCCCGCGCGCGAACGCCTGGGGAAGCGACAGGTTCTGCACGTCGGCAAAGGTGGCCATCACGCGGTCGTCCCACATCCGTGCCCGCAGCCACTCCATCGCCTGTAGGGAGGGCGGATCGGCCATCGCGCTTCGCGTGGGCTGTTTCGGATCGACGAAGTTCCCTCCCCACGCGTTCGCGTGCACCTGCAGCCGGTCCCAGTCGATGGAGAGCATGCTCCCCCACAGGTCCCGCGTGCCGGCCGTGGGAGCGGGCGCCACCCGCCTCATCGCGGCGAGGTAGTCGTCCTGGTCCCAGGATGCGGAGGGCGGGGAGACACCCCGGGCCTCGAAGAGATCCCGGTTGTAGTAGAGGGCGAGGGCGCCGTGATACTTGGGCACCCCGAACTGGCGCCCATCGGGTGCGAAGAACGCGCGGTACTGCGCCGGGTCCCAGTCGTCGATGGTCGCCTGGTCGAGATCGGCCTCGACGAAGGGACGCAGGTCGAGCGTGTAACCCTTCTGGTCCCACGTCGGGAAGAACACCCCGTTCCCCTGGAAGACGTCTGGCGCCGATCCCGCCTGCATCTCGGAGAGCATCGTCTCCCCAAAGCGTTCGCTCTCAGGGTCCGGCACATAGTAGACCCGGATGCCGGGATGGGTCGCGTGGAACTCGGCCAGCATGGTCGATGCCATCGCCGGGAACCACTCGGTGCGCCAGTCCTGGTACACGAGCTGCACCGGCCGGGAGGACGTGCTGGTCGATCTCTGGGCGGCCCGGCTGCACCCCTGCAGGGCCAGGCCGGCGGCCGCCATTCCGGCCACCTGAAGGAAGCGGCGCCGGGTGATGCCGCCGCTCGGGGCCTCCGCCCCGGCGGACGGGGCGGAGGCGTCCTGCCCGGCGTCGCCGCTCGGTTCTGCCTGCAAAGAGGCATCCTCTTGTTCGACGTCCATCGCCGACGATTCTAAGTCACCCGCGGCCCGCCGACAAACGGAAGAGGCCGGCCTCCGCAGAACGGAGGCCGGCCGCGCTGGGGAGGTCGCCGCGCGGCCGCCCAGAGCACGTCGAACGTCGGCGGTCACGCCGGAGCCACCAGGCCCCTCGTAGCCGGAGCCGGACGCGCCGGCAGGGCGAGGACGGCCGCGGCCTCCCGCTCCACCGGGACGGAGACCTCCTCCAGGACGACCTCGCCGTCACGCATGTGCACGGTGCGGTCGCAGGCGGCGGCGACGTCGGGGTCGTGCGTCACCAGCACGAAGGTGGTGCCGGTCTTCAGGTTGATGTCGCGCATCATGGCGATGACCTCGGCCGAGCTCGCGGTGTCCAGGTTGCCCGTCGGTTCGTCGCCGAGGATGACCACGGGGTCGTTGACCAGGGCCCGGGCGATGGCCACCCGCTGTGCCTGCCCGCCCGAGAGCTCGCTGGGACGGTGCCCGGCGCGGTCCGCCAGCCCCACCGCGTCCAGAGCCCGCAGCGCCTGCCGGGTGGCGTCCTTGCGCGAGTGCCCCGCGTACTCAGCGGCCAGGGCGACGTTCTCCACGGCCGTGAGGGTGGGGACCAGGTTGTAGCCCTGGAAGATGAAGCCCAGCTCGTGCCTCCTGATCTCGTTCACCTTGCCGTTGCGCAGGTTGTCGACGCGACGACCCTGGAGCTCGATGGTGCCTGCGTCGGCCGTGTCCAGGCAGCCCAGCAGGTGGAGCAGCGTGGACTTGCCGGAGCCGGAGGCCCCCATGATGGCCACCATCTCGCCGCGCAGTACTTCGACGTCCGCCCCGCGGAGCGCGTCGACGTAGTTGTCTTTGCCGAGCGTGTATCGCTTCGTGAGCCCGCTGGCCGTGATGATCGGTTCCATTGCCTCTGCTCCCCCGCGCATGGTGGTGGATGTGTGCGTCCCGCGGTCCATCATTCGTACCTCAGAGCCGCGACCGGGTTCAGCCGAGCCGCGTGCCAGGAGGGGTAGAGCCCACTGACCAGTCCGAGCACCAGGGCGAACAACACCGCTCCGACCGCGAGGCGGGTGGTCAGCAGGAAGAGGGCCGTGCCCGCGCTGTTGCCCGCGGCGTTGAACGCGAGCGTGGCGAGGTAGCCCAGGGCCAGCCCGGCCAGGCCGCCCAGCAGACCGATGGCCGCCGACTCACCGAGGAACTGGCCGACGATCTGCCGGTGCGACGCCCCGATGGCCTTGCGGATGCCGATCTCTCGGGTCCGCTCGAAGACGGACATGGTCATGGTGTTCACCACCGAGAGGCCGCCGACCAAGAGCGAGATCAGCGCCACCCCGAAGATGATCGAGTTGAGGATCTTGGTGCCGTTGGCGACGGTCTCCTGAAAGCCCTTGGGACCCGCGGCGTTCACCCCGGGGACCTGCGCCTCGATGGTCTTGGCGAGCTGGTCGGGATCCACGCCCTTCTTGATGTAGACGGTGAGGCCGGTCGCCATCATGCTGGCCTGCACCCGCTTGCGGACGATTTCCGGCAGGTCCTTGACGAACAGCACCTGGGCGTCGGCGAGGCTGATCGACGCCGAGTTGTCCGGGGCCGTCAGCGTCTTGTCCATGATGCCCACGACCTGGAAGGGAGTGTCACGGAGCATCGACCGTCTTGCCCACCTCGCCCTTGAGCTTCTTGGCGATATCAGAACCGAGCACGACCTTGCCCCGGTCCTCGGCCCGCAGCGCCCGGCCCTCCGCGTAGGTGATCTTGAACGACTCGTACTGCGACCCACGCATGTCGCTCCCGATGATCATCTCGGGAACGCCCATGGTCATGGCGGACCCCTCCTTGGAGAGGAGCATGGCGACGCGTGGCGGACGCGGCCTGCACGCCCGGCACCTTCTCGATCTCGCCGATCTTGCTGATCGACAGCGGCGTCGACATGCTCATCGTGGAGGCCGACGCGTCCGAGACGGTCACCTTGTCGGCGTAGAACCTGGTGCCGCCGCTGACCAGCAGGTTGATCTTCTCGGCCATGCTCCCCATCACCACCAGGGCGAACACCCCGATGGTGATGCCGAAGATGGTCAGGAATGCCCGCAGCTTCCTGCGGAAGACGTTGCGCAGTAGTCTCATCTCGTTCCTCCCCGTTTGTCCTCGCCGTCCCGGCCGTCTGGCCGACGGCCCTGTCCATCGCCCGCAGCACCTGCTCGGGCGGTTCGGCCTTGGTCACGAACCCGTCCACGCCGTCGGCGAGCGCAAGACTCCTCAACTCAGGCCTGCCACTGCGGACGACGATCCGAAGCTCCGGAGCCGCGGATCGAAGTGCCTGTATCGCCGCAGAGGTGCCGGCGCCCATGAGTTCCCAGTCCAGCAGCAGCACGTCGGCGGCGTGGTTCGACACGGCGGCGAAGAGAGAGTCCGCGTCGATCGCCTCGCCGACCAACTCGATCCGCTCCTGCTCGAAGAGCACCTGGAGGCCCGACCTCACCTCTCGCCGCCCGTCTGCCACGATCACCCGCATATCGCCCGCCTCTGCTTTCGCGCCTGGCGTTTCCCTGTACCGTCCTCATTCTGCGCCTTGAGGCGCCGCGGGGCGCCCGGCTACGGACCGGACCGATCAAGGGCGGGTGGGGAGTCTTCTTCCTGGCCATCTGACCAGGGGGAGGGGGAGGAAGAGTCGCGGGCAGGATGGCGACTCGCTGCGATCCTCGACCGGCCTGCCCGCCGGGACGCCGGGGTGACCCCCTAGTGCCCGCTCAACGTCTTGAGGTAGGCGATCGTCGCATCCAAGTCGGCGTCGCTCATCTGCCAGCGCGGCATGGCTTCGTTCAGCGGGTCGCCGTTCTCGTCCAGTCCGTTGCGGATGGCTTCCGGAATGGTCACGTCCGTGAAGCCGTACTGGAGAAGTGCGTCGTAGGTGATGTCGGGCGCCTCGATGGTGCTTCCGGTCGTCATCCTGACCGTCCCACCCCGACCATCGGCGCCGTGACAGGACGCGCAGCCGCCCCCACCCATCATGGTCGCACCTTGGGACGCCCCCGAGGTAGCGCGCGAGATCTCCCGACCGTCAGAGCCCACGCCGGTCAGGAAGATGCGCTGCCCCACCGAGGAGTAGGTGTTCGCGCTCGAACCGCCGCCGCCCATCATGCCGCCACTCGGGGCGCCGCTCGAGCCGCCACCGCCCATCATGCCGCCGGGGGCGCCGCTCGACCCGCCGCCGCCCATCGTGCCCGCAGCTCCGGTGCTCGGGCTGCCGCCGGAGCCGCCGTTGGAGTTGCCCGAGCTCGAGCAGCCGACAATGACCCCCGTGACGAGCGCCAGGCAGACCGCCACGACGACCATGTGTGTGCGCCGAATCATCGCCCCTCCCTTCGCTGAGGAGTCCCTACCCAACTGAGGGTACCCCCGAAGCCCGAGCAGACGCACGGCAGCTGTACCGCCCATCGGCCGCGATCACGATCTCCTCTTACGAAGCCGCGACGACGGTCACGTCAAAGTCATGCGTCGCCGCCGGCCTCGAGGGATCGAAGCGACGGGACAGCACCAGGCGCCACGTCGCCTCGCCGGAGGCCAGCCCACGCACCACTGCGCGTCTCCGGGACGAGCATGAGCGGACGGGGGCTCGGCGGTACCGTCGCCGGGCAGGGTCGACACTCGCAGGGACCTCACCCAGTTCCACCGATACGTGGGCCACCCCCTCGCCGCGCACGCACGTGGCCGACCAGACATTGCCCGAGTCGGCGTAGGACGGCAGGGGGAACTCCAAAGCTCCCCCTACCGCCAGCGTGACGTGCCGAGGCAGGCCCGACAGGTCGATGGTCATGCGGGCCCGATCACGGGGCCCTCGTGCCAGCCAGAGCCGTCGCGCCAGTAGTGCTGCAGTTGGCCGTCGGTTCGAAGCACGATCACCTCAAGGTTCATTCCCCAGGATCCTTCACACAAGCCTGCAACGGCCTGGATGTCATGACCGAAGTCGGCGCTGTGCCGCCACCCCAGGTCGCCCCCGGCCGAGTTCCACCGCCACCAGTGTTGAACGCGCCCGCCGACCGCCACGCAAAGCTCGAAGTTGCCATTGGGACCAAGCTCGTTCTGCATACCGTACTGCCCTTGTATCATCACCGGGGGGCTGACGACACCGGTCCCGAAGATGGCCCCTGCATTCCACGCGAACGTACTTTCGTTCCGCCAGAAGTGCTGCATGGTGCCGTCGGTGCGGGCCGCCACGCATTCCAGATTGCCGTGCGGTGTGCCGTAGGTGCCCTGTACGAGTGTGGCACCCGACCGGGCAATGTTGGCACCAAACAGCGCACCGTTATGCCACCCGCCCCCGTCGCGCCATAGGTGCTGCAATTGATGGCCCACCGAGACCACCACCTCGAAGTTGCCCGGGGCGTTGTAGTCGCCTTGGACGAAGCCGGGTATCCCGCTACAGCCAGTCGGGCCGAAGACGCCTCCATCGTTCCACGGCCCGCTCCCACCACCGCCCGTCCACCAATGGTGGAGACGGCCGCCGGTGGTCGGGTAGACGATTTCCATGTTGCGGTTGTACGTCGTTCCGACCAAGTGTTGGGCACGCCGCGGCGTCGGTGGCGAACGCCGACGCCACTCCCCACGTCCACGGCGGGCCCCCCTCCCGCCACCTCTGCTGGACCCGGGAACCGTTGGCACCGACAACCTCGAGGTTGCGGTGCAGGGCACCGTTGCCACTCTCGTACAGGTTCCCGTTGTGGAGGCGACGCTTGGTCCACGGATCCGGGTTTGTGTTGCGAACCCCGTAGCGCCCGAAGTCGTCGATCCTGCATTGGCCATAGGCGATCCAGCCGACGCCGTTGACGCCCCATCCGGTGCCCCACGAATTCTTGCAAAGCCATGCGCCGAGCGTGTCGCTGTAGCCGATGATCAAGAGGAAGTGGCCGCCACGCAAGGCATTGGACGGATCAGTGCTGCGGCGGTAGACGGTGCCGTTGACCCCACTGAAATCGTTGTAGACATCGATCCACGTCACCAGTGGGCCGACCGTGTCCAACCAGTTCTTGAGTTGGCGACCGAGACGACATCAAAGGCGGGACCCCGGACCGAACGGCCGTTGCGGTCCGGCGTCGGAGCGTACGGAGGCGAGTCGGTGCGCCACGGCCAAGAGCCGGGGTCGCAGATGCCGTGGCCGGCGAAGAAAGTGGACACCTCACCCAGGTTCCCCAAGTCGGGACAGGTCTTACCCACGCCCCGGTGGACGTCGCCCTCGGAGAGACGGGTCCAAGTGGCATGCTCGATGCGCACCATGGCTTCGACCAAAGCGGTTCCGGCAAAAGCCCAGCACGCATTGCACGGATTCTGATCCCTGGTGCTGGTTATCCAGTTCTGGCCCCAGCGCTGCCGCCAGTCGACAGAGCCGGGTGGAGCGCCGCCATCAGGGGGTAAGGGAACCGCCTTTCGATCGATTCCTCCTCAAGCCCGAGTCGACGTAACATCCTGGTCGGTAGACGTCTCGCACCGCCTCGGCCGATATCAGGCCACGTTCGGCGCGGCGCACGGCGAGGAACGGGTTGCCGCTGACGCCGAGGCTGCGCAAGTCGAACTTTGGCGCCTTCGCCGTGGGAACGAGCCCCTCATCGGATGCACCCAAGGAGTAAAGCGGAAGACGCACGTAGTCGGGCCGGTCGGCCCGTGGTTGCCAGCCGAGCTTCTCAGCCGCTATGAGTCTGCGAAGATCTCCATACGTCAAGGCCATGATCGTTTCCCCTTCTCTTCCTACTGGAATGCATTTTCCTCTGTGGCTATTCCTGCTACTCAATGAACCTATTCTGGCTCGTAAGTGAGCGTCAAATTACAGCTCGCTCATCAGAAGGGCAGACACGCGTCCCCAGGCACGCTGGCGCGGCACAGGCATAAGGTTGGAGTCACAGCCTGAGCGCTTGTCTCCCTAGCCGCCGCGATTGTCCACGGTCCATCGGACCGATAGACTCTTGGGCCCCCACCCACCAGCAGAAGGCGGCGATGGACTTTCTCGAACTCGCAGCAGTCACGGTATTCGGTCCGCTCGTACCAGCCTCGGGCCGTCGAGCAGGACAAGCTGGATCGCATCTTGGAAGCCGTCCGCCTGGCTCCGTCCGGGCTCGAATCGGCAGCCGTGGAAGTTCGTCGTCGTCCAGGACGAGGACGTCCGCCGCCGGCTCGTGGCCGCCTGTGCGGACCAGCAGTTCGTAGGGCAGGCGCCGGTGGTGATCGCCGGCGTCGGCCTGCTGCCCGAGCGCGTGATGCAGTGCGGCGTACCGGGCGACCCGGTGGATGTGGCCATCGCGATGGAACACCTCGCCCTTGCGGCTACGGCCGAGGGGCTCGGCACGTGCTGGATCGGCGCCTTCCATCAGGATCTCGTCCGCGAGGTGCTCGGGATCCCCGAGTCGGTCAAGGTGATCGCGGTCATGACGCTCGGCTATCCGGTGAGGGGTCCACGGCCGAAAGGCCGCAAGCCGACCAGCGAGATCGTCTGCCGCGACCGGTGGTCGTGATCCCTAGACGGGCGTGATGACGCCGGTGGCCAGCTCGAGATAACGCCTCGCCACCGGTTCCCATGAGGGAAAGCGCAGGCCGCAGAGGTCGTGGAGCCGCGTGCGAAAAGCAGGTTCGGCGGTCGGGTAGCGTTGGAAGACGTGGCCGGTCAGTCGGGCGAGCTCCTCGGTCAGAGCAGCGGCCGGGAACCAGTGCTTGGAACGCCGGATCGGCCAAGAAGCCGGCCACCGGGTCGATGACCGAGGCGAGGCCGCTGTGGTAGCTCGCCACGGGGAGCGCGCCCGCGGACAACGCCTCGATGGCGACCAACCCCACGGCCTCCGGAAACACGGACGGGGCGAGCGCGACGTCGGCGCAGGCGAACACACGGCCGAGCTGAGCCGAGCTCAGATGCCCGAGGAACGCCACCGACGGTGTCCCGACCGGCAGTCCCCGCAGGTGCGGGAGACTCTTGGGGATCACTGAGCCGAACTCGGCCGGCGTGCGAAGCTCGGGCTCGGCGAGGCTCAGGGCGCGGGCGGCCTCTTCGTCTCCCTCCCCCAGGAACCCCGCGAGCCGCTCCAACGGCACCCGCGCAGGGCCGTCCCCCGCGATCAACAACCGCACGCGGGGATGGTGCGTCGCGATGAGGGGAAGCGCGGCGACGGCGTGCTGGGGGCCCTTCGTCCACATCAGGCGGCCGGCACACGCGATGATGCGGTCCTCGGGGTCCAGCTCGAACGCGGGCGGCAACGGGACCTCGCGGCGCAGGGCCTCGATCGCCGCCTCTCGCCCGGCAGGCGGAACGAACGTGCCCGTGTCGACACCGGGTGCGACCGTGCAGGTCTTGGCTGCGATCTCGAGGTCCTGCTGCGATGCCCAGGCGGTCACGTCCCGGGCGCTCGCCGCCGAGACGGTCACCACCGCCGTGGCCGCGTCCAGGCCGTCCAGAGTGTAGGGCACCAACCGGGGATCCTGCTTGACGCTGAAGTTCAGCTCCGACATGTGCACGGTCGCGACGTACGGAGCCCGTCCGCCGAGCGCATGTTTGACGAGGTGCGGCTGCATCATCGCGTGGTTGGCCAGGACGACCTCGGGCGGCCAGGCAGCGAACGCAGCGCCCAACGCGGCCAGGTTCTCCTGCGCGTATCGTTCGATCCAGCCTGCCGGGCTGTCCTGGAAGGCGGCCACGCGATCGCCCGCGAACCCGGGGAAGGGCCCGTCCACGTACACCAGCAGCCTGTGCAGGCGGGGGCGTATGAGGCGGCAACGCCCGGAGTGGACCGGCTGCCGCGAGTCGTCCACGAGCCCCGGCACGAGTCTGGTCCCGTCGAAGTCGTAGACCGCGTCGATGAAGTCGTAGAGCTCCGGGCTGCGCTCTTGACAGACCAGGGTGACATCATGGCCCTGCCGGACCAGCTCGCGCGTCAGCTCGCGGACATAGACCCCGCTGCCGGAGTCGTGAAGGTAGTAGCCATGGACGACGGCGACCCGCACGGAGGACCTCCCCGGTTCGATGCGAGAGACGCGAGCCGAGGTCTGGGCCTCACCCAGCGGGGCGGTGCCGCACCCTCCTCGCCCTGGTCGGCTACGCCCCCGCCGGCCGCACGGCGCAGAGCAGCGACTTCATGTCCGGATAGCCCAGGATCTCCTCCCGCAACTGCGTGTCGGTCAACAGGTTGGCGCACTGCTCGCCCGACCAGCCGTGGGGAACCATGACCACGCCGTCGGCCACCCGCTCCTCCAGCCGGGCCTTCATCGTGACCTGACCGCGGTTCGTCTCGATGACGATCTCCTGCCCATCGGCCACGCCGAACTGGGCCGCGGTCGTGGGACTCAGCTCCGCCAGTGGCTCCGGGTTCTTCTCGCGCAGCGCCGCCACGTTCCGGAACTGGCCGTGGGTGTAGTAGTAGCTGCGGTTGCCGGTGGAGAGGATGAGGGGATAGCGCCGCAGGAGCTCCGGATCCGCGTTCCGGGGGCTGCGGTACGGTTCCACGTAGGCCGGCAGCGGGTTGTAGCCCACCTGCTCGATGGCCTCGGAGTAGATCTCGATCTTGCCCGAGGGGGTCTTGAACAGCCCGGGCACGACCTCGTAGGTCTTCTCCTGGTAGAAGGCGCCTTCCGGCTTCTCGTTCAAAAGGTAGTCGAAGGAGAGACCGCTGGGCCCCAGCTCGTAGCGGACCAGCTCCTCCTCCGAGGTCCAGGGGAAGTCCCCGCCGAGACCCAGCCGCTTGGCGAGCTCGGTGAAGACCCACCACTCGGATCGAGCCTCGTACAAGGGCTCGATCGCCTGCTTGCGCAGCATGAGATAGGGCAGGCAGTGGCAGACGTTGTAGGTGTACGCCACTCCCCACTTCTCCAGGTGCGAGCAGGCGGGCAGGACGTAGTGCGCCAACTCCGCGGTGTCGGTCATCACCAGGTCGTGCACGACGAGGAGCTCCAGCCGCTTGAAGGCCTCGCGGAACGCGTTCGTGTCGGCCATCGAGACGACCGGGTTGCCGCCCACGACGTAGAAGGCCTTGAGCTTGTCCGGGATGGACTCGGGCACCAGGGTGACCACGCCGTAGGGGCTCATCCGGCCCCAGACCTCGATGAAGAGCGGGTACTCGTCCATGCCCAGGGGCCGCCCTTCGACGGCCATCCCCACGTTGCCGAAGGCCAGCCGCGGGCTGATGACCCACCCGCCGGGCACGTTGATGTTGCCGGTGATGGTCTGCAGCACCGAGATGGCGCGGCTGTTCTGCGTGCCGCCCGCCGTCTGGTCCAGGGTGCAGGTGCCCTGGTAGATGCCGGCGCCGCGGGTCCCGGCGAAGAGCCGGGCCAGTTCGCGGATCTGCTCGGCGGGGACCCAGGTGATCTCCTCCGCCCACTCCGGAGTGAAGGGCTGCACGTGATCGACCAGCTGGTCGAAGCCGAAGGTCCATTTCTCGATGAAGTCGGCGTCGTAGAGGTTCTCGGTGACGATGACGTTGGTCATGGCCAGAGCGAGCGCGCCGTCCGCCCCAGGGCGGATGCGCAGATACATGTCCGCCTTGTCGGCGAGCGGGATGCGCTTGGGGTCGATGACGACGAGCTTGGCGCCCTTGGCGAGGTTCTCCTCCAAGGCGAGCTTCAGGGGGAAGTCGCTCTCGTCGGGGTTATGGCCCCAGAGGATGTACAGGTTGGAGTCGAGCTCTTCGGTGGGGTACTTGCCGAACGTGATCTGACGGCTCCGGATGCGCATGCGATAGCACACGCTCTCCACCGAGAAGAAGTTGGGGGAGCCAAAGGCCGCTTTGAAACGCTGCGTGAGACCGGCCATCTCCAGGTTCTCGACGCCGATGGACCCGCTGAACACCCCCAACATCTCGGGCCCGAAATCGGCTTTGAGCTGATTGAGCTTGGCGGCGATCTCGTCGAGGGCCTGGTCCCAGGAGATCTCCTCGAAGTGATCGCCCACACGCTTCATGGGGGACTTGATGCGGTCCGGGTTGTAGACCGCGTCGAGCATGGCCTCGCCCTTGGGGCAGAGCTGACCCTTGTTGATGGGATGACCCTCGAGCCCCTCCGCCTTCACCGCCCTGCCGTCCTGCACCGTCACCCGGGTGCCGCAGCTGTGGTAGCACAGGGTGCAGTCGGTCAGCACCTCACGCGTGTTTGCGATGGCGTCGGTCATCTGTAATACCCCCCGATAAGAGGCGCGGTGGCGGAACGCCGGCGCGCCGAAGATCGACCTCATTGAATCCGCAATAATGCGCGACTTTAGCACAGTATTGGGGGGCGGTGAGGCGCGGCAACCCAGGATTGCGGAGGAAGCCGCACCCGCTCGCGCCTACTGATCGGGCGCAGCGGCCGGATGCCCACGTCCGATGTTCCAGGCCGGCGCCACCACTTCCCCCACGCGCCAGTAGTTGTTCTCGGGCATGGCGAAGGCCAGAGGGTCGACCTTGGCTAGCTCTGGCAGCCCGTTCTCGCCGAGGACCTCCTCGTCGGCGTAGGTTTCGACGATCTCGCCCACGAACAGCTCGTGACTGCCGTCCAGGTCGACGACCTGGACGAGCCTGCACTCGAAGTTCAGCGGACATTCCTCAGCCAAGGGGGCCGTGCCCAACTTTCCGTAGAACACCGTGAAGATGCTGCTCTTGTCCACCTTTGCGCCGGAGGCCAGCCCGCAGTAGTCCACGTCGACCACCTGCTTGGCCGAGGGCACGTTGACGCTGAAGGAGGCGCTCTCCTTGATGCCGTGGTTGCTGAAGTGGATCTTGTTCAGGGCGGCAAGCAGCAGGGGCGGCTTCGTCCCTGCGATCGTCACCCAGGCGACCGTGAGGAAGCTGGGCTTGCCCTCGACCTGGGCCCCGATAAGGGTGATGGGGGTGGGCATGAGGTAGAGACTGGGTCCGAGGGTCTGCTTCATGGCGCTCTCCTCTCGTCGGGCCTAGTCGGCCTACGCTGAGCCGACGGCCTTCTGGATGAGTCGCTGCACGCCCGCGAAGACCTCGGCGGGCAGCGTCGTCTCCCAGATGCGGGTCATGGTCTCGCGGTCGGCTTGACCCAACAACGGGAACAACCACGCGATCGCCTCCGGGAAGCGGTCCTGGGGCACCTTGCTGGCCATGAGGCCGACCGCCTGGCCCTGGTCGGCCAGCGAGAGGCGTTCCCTGACCAGGCGGTAGAGATGCGTGTCTTCCTTGGCCAGGTGCAGGTCGAGGTGGAACTTGAACGCGGCGCTAGCCCGAGCCGTCTCCAGCGCATCGCGGGCTTCCAACCGCGGCGTTCAAGGCGTCGAATGCAGCGTCCAGACCCCGATGGTCTTGGATGTAGGCCTCGGCGACCGACGGCGCGACCTTCTCCAACGCGGGGAAGATGGCCAACTCCTCCCCGTCCGCGTGCCACACCAAGACCTCGTTGAAGAAGCGGAAACGTTCGATCGTGGACGCATACCCCGGCTCGCCGCGAGCCGAGGCCAGCGCCGCGGCGTCGATCTGGGCCATGTCTCGTCGGAAGGCGTTGTGGAAGACCAACACCGCGTCGATCGGACCCGCCATGGCCGCACCCCTTTCACCGGACCGGTGGAACATGTCCAGCCCATTCTATGCCGTCCCCGCGGAGAGGGAGCCCCCGCCGGCTCCTTGTGACGCGGACGAAGGCATCGATATAGTTCATTCCGTCTCGGCAACCGAAGGAATCGGGAGGGCAGATGCGACGGATCGTCACCTGGTCGACGCGTGGTTGGCACCCGTGGGTCGTGATCGCGGCATGGATCGTCGTGGCCGGGGTGCTTGCCGCAGGCCCGACACTCCAGAGCGTCACCAGCAACGATGCATCCAAGTCCCTCCCAGCATCGGTCGAGAGCAAGCGGGCCGACGCCCTGCAACAGGCTTCGTTCCCCAACGCCAAAGGCACCCCCATCATCGTGGTCTACAGCTCCACAGCCCCTCTGACGGCGACGGACAAGGCGGCCATCGCCGCGGGCGAGACCTGGTTGAAGAGCGGCGCCCAACCCATCAGCGGCGCGCGGACCGAGTTCTCCAAGGACGGCAAAGGCGCCCTGCTGTTCGCCAGCCTGAGCGGCAACCCGGGCGAGGAACGGTTCCGCGACTCCGTGGATGCCATCCGGGCGCACTTCGGCGACAGCGCCGGGGCCATGCAGGTGCGGGTGACCGGGCCCGGCGGCCTGATCACCGACGTCTACAAGATCTTCCTGAACGCCGACATCAAGCTGCTCGTGGGGACGGTGTTCCTGGTTCTCGTGCTGCTCCTGCTGATCTACCGCTCTCCCGTCCTCCCCTTCGTGCCGTTGATCACCGTCGGGTTCGGCTACTTCGTCGCCGGCGGCATCATCGCCCGCATCGCCACGGCGGCAGGCGACACCGTATCCGGGCAGGCCACCTCGCTGATGGTGATCCTCCTGTTCGGGGCCGGGACCGACTACGGGCTCCTCCTGATCTCCCGGTATCGAGAGGAACTGCGAAGCGAGCCGGATACCCGCGCAGCTTTGGCGACCGCCCTCGGCGAGACCTGGGAAGCGATCGCGGCGAGCGGGCTGACCGTCACCCTGGCCGTCGCGACCCTGGCCTTCGCCACCTACGGCGACTACACCTCGTTCGCCCCCGTCCTGGGGGGAGGCGTCTTCGTCACCCTGATCGCCGGCCTCACCCTGATGCCGGCCATGCTGGCCGTCCTCGGCCGGCGCGCCTTCTGGCCTCGAGTGCCGCGATCGGGTGACCTCGCGCGGCCGCACGTCTGGCCCCGAGTGGCCGAGATGGTGGCGCGCTCCCCTCGGCGGGCGGCGGGCGCGGTGACCGTCTTCCTCGTGGTGCTGGCGCTCGGCTGCCTCTTCTACAGCCCACGCTTCAGCTTCACGGATGACTTCCTCAAGGAGATGCCTTCCAAGCAGGGGTATCAGCTCCTCGAGCAGCACTTTCCCCAGGGCAGCCTGGCTCCCACCACCGTCCTGGTGCGCTATCGGCGACCGCCGGACCAGGCCGCCGTGGGCGCGGTACTCGGCGCGCTCACGTCCTCTCCGGGCGTGGACGCCGCCTTCCCCACGGGCGCGGCGGACAACGGCGCCCTGCTGAGCTTCCAGGTGATCTTCAAGGGGGACCCCTACTCCACGCAGGCGTTGGAGCAGGTCCGTCAACTCCGTCAGACTGCCCGGGCGGCCGTCGCTCCGGCGGGCGCGGAGGTCCTCGTCGGCGGCCCGACCGCCACCCAGGCCGACACCTGGGCCATCTCCAACCACGACACGATCCTGGTGGCGATCATCGCTCTGGTGGTCGTCGGTCGTGATCCTGACCGTCCTGCTGCGGGCGATCATCGCCCCCGCCTACCTGTTGCTGACCAACGTGCTCTCCTACCTGGCCGCCCTGGGCGCGACCATCCTCATCTGCGAGAAGCTCTTCGGCTGGGAGCGCATCAGCTACCGCATCCCGCTCTACCTGTTCATCTTCCTGGTGGCGCTGGGCAGCGACTACAACATCTTCATCACCACCCGCATCCGCTCCGAGGCCCTGGTCCACGGGCTGCGCGAAGGGACGGTGCGCGCCCTGTCGGCCACCGGCGGGGTGCTCACCAGCGCCGGGCTGATCCTGGCCGGCACCTTCCTCATCCTGCTGTCCCAGCCGGTCAAGGACCTGGCCGAGATCAGCATCGGGGTGGCGCTGGGCGTGCTGATCGACACCTTCCTGGTGCGGACCGCCCTGGTCCCCGGTCTGACCTTGGCTCTGGGCCCCAAGGTCGGCTGGCCGGGCAGAAGATGGACCAGACCTGAGGAGCCGGTGTCGGGGCGCGACTCTCCAGCTTGAGGGCGGAGGTTGAGGCGGAGGGCGATGACGCGCGGAGACCCAGATGACCCGCAAGGCCAGGAGGGCGGGGCTGCCGAGCCCTTCTGGAGCGTGCCCCTCGGCGCGCTTCTCGCTTCGTTGGGAACGGCGCCTGAGGGCCTGACTCAGAGCCGAGGCCGCGGCTGCGCTCCAGCGGTACGGACCCAACCTCCTGCGGCCGCGCAAGCGGGTCGACACCCTTACCCTCCTTATCGGGCAGTTCAAGAGCCCCATCATCCTCATCCTGATCTTCGCCGCCGGCCTCTCCATCTTCCTGCGCGACCGTGCCGACGCGGCGATCATCCTGGCCATCGTGGCCGCCAGCGGTCTGCTGGGCTTCTGGCAGGAGCGAGGGGCCGATGGACGCGGTCGAGAAGCTGCTCGCCATCGTGCGGGTGGAGGCGTCCGTGCTCCGCGACGGGAAGGCGGTGGAGATCCCGGTGGAGCAGGTGGTTCCCGGCGATGTCATCCTCTTGAGGGCCGGCGACATCATCCCGGGCGACTCGCGCCTGTTGGAGTCGAGCGAGCTCTTCGCCGACGAGGCCACCCTGACCGGCGAGACCTATCCGGCGGAGAAGGTCACCGGCGTGCTGGCGGCAGACACGGCGCTCGCCAAGCGCACCAACGCACTCTTCATGGGCACGCACGTGGTCAGCGGCACGGCTCGGGCGCTCGTCGTGCGCACGGGGCAGGCGACCCAACTCGGGCAGGTGTCGGAGTCTCTGCGGGCACCGACCGACGAGACCGAGTTCGAGCACGGCGTCCGGCACTTCGGCTTCCTGCTCCTCCAGGTGACGCTCTTCCTGGTACTTGCCATCTTCGCGGTCAACGTCACCCTGCACCGGCACGGTGCTCGACTCGCTGCTCTTCTCCATGGCGCTCGCGGTCGGGCTGACCCCGCAGCTTCTACCGGCCATCATCAGCATCAACCTCGCGCACGGGGCGAAGCGGATGGCGCAGGAGAAGGTCATCGTGAAACGCCTGGCCTCGATAGAGAACCTGGGCAGCATGGACGTCCTCTGCTCCGACAAGACCGGGACCCTGACCGAGGGGGAGGTCCGGCTGCACCAGGCCCTGGACGCCCAGGGGCAGGAGAGCGAGCACGTCCTCCTCTTCGCCTACCTCAATGCCTCGTTGGAGACCGGCTTCCGCAACCCCATCGACGCCGCCATCCGGACCTTCCGGCCGCTCGACATCTCGGGGTTCACGAAGCTCGACGAGGTGCCGTACGACTTCGTTCGCAAGCGGCTGAGCATCCTGGTCGAGAACGGCGGGAGACGGCTGCTGATCACTAAGGGCACGCTGACCAACGTGCTGGCCGTCTGTAGCCGGGTCGCCACCACCCATCCCGCCACCGGAGTCGACTGGCGCACCCCGGCGGTCGATCTCGCGACGGTGCAGCGACGGGTTCTGAGCAACGCTACACGCGAGCTGAGCGGGCAGGGATATCGGGTGCTCGGCGTCGCCTTCGTGGACGTGGGCGAGCGGACCGGAGATCACGCGCGACGACGAGCGGGACATGACCTTCCTGGGCTTCCTCGTGTTCTTCGATCCGCCCAAGACCGGGGTCGAGGAGACCCTGAACGAGCTGTGCCGGCTCGGGGTGAGTGTCAAGATGATCACCGGGGACAATCCCCTGGTGGCGGCCAGCGTGGCTCGGGCCGTCGGGCTCTCCACGGAGACGGTCCTGACGGGGCAGGACCTCCGCCGCCTCACCCCGGAAGCCCTGCGCCGTCAGGTGGACCGGGTGGACGTCTTTGCCGAGATCGAGCCCAACCAGAAAGAGCAGATCATCCTGGCGCTGCGCAAAGCCGGGCACGTGGTGGGCTATCAGGGGGACGGCATCAACGACGCCTCGGCGCTCCATGCCGCAGACGTGGGCATCTCGGTCGACACCGCCGTGGACGTGGCGAAAGAGGCGGCCGACTTCGTCCTGCTGGAGAAGGATCTGGCCGTGCTCGGCCGGGGGGTCCAGGAAGGCCGGCGGACCTTCGCCAACACGTTGAAGTACGTGTTCATGGCCACCAGCGCCAACTTCGGCAACATGTTCAGCATGGCGGGAGCGTCCTTGTTTCTGCCGTTCCTGCCCTTGCTGCCCAAGCAGATCCTGCTGACGAATCTCTTGACCGACTTCCCCGAGATGACCATCGCCACCGACAGCGTCGACCCGGAGATGGTCCTGCGGCCCCGACGGTGGAACATCACGTTCATCCGCGACTTCATGCTCGTGTTCGGCCTGCTGAGCTCCGTCTTCGACTACGCGACCTTCGGCTCTTCTGATGTGGGTCCTGCACGCCGGTCCGGCTGAGTTCCGGACGGGCTGGTTCATGGAGTCGGTGGCATCCGCCTCACTGATCGTCCTGGTGATACGCACCCGGCGACCGTTCTTCCGCAGCACCCCCAGCAGGCGCCTTCTGACGGCCACGCTCCTGGTCGTCGCTGTGGTGATCGCCATCCCGTTCTCCCCACTCGCGGGGCCCTTGGGCTTCACTCGAGTGCCGCTGGTGTTCTTCCCGGCCCTCGGAGGCTTCCTGATCGCCTACGGAGTAGCCGCCGAGGTCGCCAAGTGGCTCTTCTACCGGGCCCACGCTTAGGGATCGCGCGGGCGCTCGACGCCGGCGCGCCGAGAGAGAAGGGACCCCCAAGCTTACGCGTCGAGGGCGCCCGCTGGGCGCCCTCGACGATGACTCAAGCCGCAGTCAAGCCGCGTTCGACGTCACGACGGTGCTCGCTCAGTGTTCCATCCTGGACAAGCGCCGACGGTCCGCGTAGTCCTCGAAGAGGCCGATGACCACCCCGTAGAACGCTGCGGCCACCAGCAGCACCCAGCCGAGGAACTCCGTGGTGAAGAAGGTCCCGATCGCCCCCCGGACTCCATAAAGGAAGAACCAGACGACGACGCCGAAGACCAGACCGGTGACGATAGGCTCGACGTGGATGTAGACGATCGCATAGGAGAAAGCGATTCCGATGAGAGCGGAGAGGACCGCCAACGTGATGATGCCGTAGACCTTGGCAGCAGCGGTGGTCATCAGGGCACCGTACCAGACCGATCCGAACAGGTTGAGTTCGTGGAAGAACCCATCCCCGCGGACCGCGAAGAGGATGCCCAGAACCAGCCACATGACGACTCCGGCCACCAAGCCTCCAACGAGACCATGGACGGCCGCTGCTTCTCGATGGGCGGCGAAACGCCTCTCGACAGCCAGTTCAGCCATCGCCAGCCTCCTTTCGATAGACGATGACAGCATACCGCTTCCCATTATGAAGTAAGAGCAAACCTTTGCCCGGCCAGCGCCGGCCCGAACGGCAAGAAGCCCCGCAGGTGCGGGGCTTCTCCTCGGATCAGGGACAGAGGCGACGTCAGGCGGCTTTGGCCATCAGACCTTCCATGGCCTTTCCGTCGCCGACGGCGAGGATATTGCCCTCCGAGTCCTTGAACCACGCCGATTTCACGCCCAGGTAGTCGGCGATACCGTCCTCGGTATGCAGGTTGGGCATGTCGTAGTCCTCGAACACCACGCCATGTGCCCGCAACTCGCGGACCCACGCGTCGAAATCATCGACCATGATAGAAAGCGCCGTGTTGCCGCCGCGTGGCGCCTCGGTCCTGTAGAGGAGCGAAGCGAAAGTCGCCGGCCTCCAACAGCACGCCCTCGGGGAACGACCCGCGCTCGTCGACCCTGAAGCCCAGCTTATCGACGTACCACTTCCGAGCCCGATCCAGGTCCGACACCGGAAGCGTCGGTACGATGACCGCCTTGCCGTACATGTGCGTCCCCTTTCGTCCAAAAACACCCGCGCCGCTGCGCCGAGCGCCGCGATCGTGCGGATGCCTTGTAACTGTTGATACATTCTATGGTAGCGCACATGACTTCAGATTCAAGGGGCTACTTCCCAATCGGATGTTTTGCTCGAGATGGGGCGATTCGTTCGTTCAGAGCACGGAGTGAAGAGCCGGAAAAGAGCCACACTCATCCCGGCGGACGCCGTCGACCGAATAGGCGAGGGCGTCCGCGTCGGGCGGGAAGGTCAGACCGCGAGCTCCGACGTGCAGAAGGCGCAGCGGGTGGCGTCGAGGGGCACCTCGCTGATGCAGTGGGGGCACTTCTTGGTCGTGGGATCGGCCGGAGGTTCGCGCCGGGAACGCTCGACCATGTGCTGCACCGGCAGCACCACGAAGTAGTAGACGGCTGCCGCGACGAGTACGAAGGAGAGGATGGCGTTGAAGAAGTGGCCGTACATGAACTTGCTGCCGTTGATGGTGAAGTACAGCGAACTGAAGTCCGGCTTCCCGAAGAGGGCAGCGATAAGTGGGGTGATGAAATCGGCAACGAACGCCGCGACCACCGCTCCGAAGGCGACACCGATGACGATACCGACTGCCAGGTCGACGACGTTCCCTCGTAGGATGAATGCTTTAAACCCGCCCATAAGGCCTCCTTTTCATGTGCATGCTTCGTACACTGATTCGCGCTCGACCTCGGCTTGTCCTCCGGCGAAGACCCGACCGGCCACCAGGCAGTGCCGACGCGCCCGGCCTCAATCCACCTGCCTCTGCTCGTTCGCGCGGATGGCGTCCCGGACGTACTCGGCCATGCCCGGATGGATATCCTCGTAGGTCTTGGTGAATCGAGGGTCGGCCACGTACATCTCTCCCAGGTTCCGATGCATCTCGTGGGAGCAGGGATAGAACCAGCGGTCGATCTGCAGTCGGTGCCTCTCGACCGCGTCCATGGCGCGGGGATCCGTCGGCGGGACCCCGGCGTCCATCAGGTCGCTGATCTCCCGGTTGATCGCATCGCCCTCGGCCTTGAAGCGCTCCCAGTCGGCCTTGCTATATCCGGCTGAGCGTCGCATCGACTCTCGATAGGCGGCCGTGTTCCCCCAGCGCTCCTTGACCTCGTCCTCGTAGTCCTGAGGGTCGAAGTCGCCGAACACCTCGAACATCTCGTCCTTGTCCATGATCCTTCCTTCCTCCAGTGCCAACAGCGCCAGGTCGATGGCCGTCAGCATGGCTTCGGTCCGTTGGGCCTTCTCCGCCAGGAGCCGCCGCTGGGCCACCAGAGCCCTTCGGCGGTCGAAGCTCGGGTCCAGCATGATGCGGCGGATGTCCCCCAATGCGAATCCCAGTTCCTTGAAGAACAGGATCTGCTGGAGCCGTTCCAGGTCGCCGTCGTCGTACAGGCGGTATCCGGCCTCGCTCCGGGACGAGGCGCTCAGCAGACCGACCGCATCGTAGTGATGCAGGGTCCGCACGCTGACCTTGGCGATCGCCGCCACCTGCTTTACCGTGAGTGCCATCTTGCCCGCCTGCCTCCGTGCCCTGTCCCTTGTTCTTCGTCCCTGTAGCGTAGACCATGACGTAACGTCAGGGTCAAGGCATCGAGCCGCGACCCGCGACGACGGGCGAGGACTACCGGGAGGCCCGACCGGGGAGCACTAGGGAGAGGGCGAGTCACGCAGGAGGCCAGGAAGTGATCCGGAGCATACGTCAACTGCTACGCGCGAAGGGCAGCACGGTCTGGGTCGTGCAACCGGACCAGACCGCCGAAGAAGCCGTACAGATCATGGTGGAGCGCAACGTGGGCGCCCTGCTCGTCCGTGATCGGTCGGGCGTCGTCGGCATCATCTCGGAGAGAGATCTCGTCCGTTCGGTGGCCGGGCGAGCACTGCCCTTCGACACCACCACGGTGGACCAGTTCATGACTCGCGACGTCCTCTACCTGCGGGCGGACCAGACGATCCACGAAGCCATGGAGTTGATGACCGACCAAAGAGGTACGCCACCTCCCGGTGCTGGACGAGAAGGGCTTGGTCGGCATGGTGTCGATGCGCGACCTCATCAAGGAGGTGGTCGCCGACAAGGACCGCATGATCAGGAACGCTCGAGGAAGGCGGGTCCAAAGACTGACGCTCGGCACCGCCTCGCCACGAGGCGACGCGGAGCGTCCCTACGGATGCTTGCGCGTGTAGCGAGCGTGTTTCCGGGGCCGGGAGCTGAGCACGGTGGATTCCTCCGGCACCACGCTGATGCTGCCGTCCACCTCCAAGACCGCCAGCTTACCCGGCCCAGATCGGAGATGCCGTGCTCGCGGATGGCCGCCTCCAGCTCCTCCTGATTGATCCCCTCGCGCCGCATGTTCTGCTCCACCGGCCGCCCGTCCGACACGAGCACCCGGGGGACACCCAGCGTGAGACCGCGGATGCGGGCGCTTCGGCTGCTCGCCTTCGACACCACCACGTTCACCAGCAGGAGGACCGCCGCCGCGATCAAGCCTCCCAGAAGCGACGTATCCGGGCCCACCATGGCGTTCTGCACCGCGTTCGCGATCAGCAGGATCATCACGAGGTCGAACGGGGTGAACTGGCCGATCTCCCGCTTGCCGCTGACGCGGAGGCCCAGGAGGATGGCGAAGTAGACCACCGCGGTGCGCAGTGCGATCGACACGACGGATACGCCGAATGGGTCCATTCGGACGAGTATGGCAGACCACGCCCCTGTTCCACCTCCGGCTGTGGCCCGCCGCCCCTCGGAGAGGTTGTGCGCCTCCCCCCTACTGCCCGTACTCGCGCAGGAACCCGCGGAACGCGTCCAACTCGTGCTCCTCTATCGGCCGGCCGGACGGCGAGGGTCCCTCCTCGTCGGCGTCGCAGACCCGAAAGTCGGACCGCAACTGCCGCACGACGTCGCCCTCTCCCCCGACCAGGTCCCCGAAACGGCCCCACCAGCTGATCTGATATCGACCGGCAAGCAAGCGGTTGACCACTCCCAGCGTGGCCGCGTCCGCCGACCGACCAGCTGTCAGCGCGCTCGCGAACCGCGCGCACACGCTCCTGGTCGATCGCCCCCGTCGGCTCGGTCCACGCCGGCGCCGCCGCCCAGGTGTTCCTCGATGTAGGCGAACATGCGCCCGCAGTCCGGGAACCAAAGGAATCCGCCTCCACCGGACCCCTGCGACGCCCCCGGCACGTCGGGGTACGAGTAGAAGCCGTGGTCTTCCGGTGCGGCGTTCCTCTCCAGGGCGCGGGCGGTAGCCGCTGCGTACGTCGGCGCGTGTGGGTTGATGCGGTACTGCGTCTGGTCGATCACGATCCCCCCGTCCCCTCGATTGCTCCTACCGAGTCTACCCGCCGTCTCGGACAGAACGCCCCATCCTTCGGACAGCTCAGCATTCCCCCCGAGATGTCGATAACAGAGGTCAGAGCAACGGCTCGCAGGCGTCGCGCTCCTCGAGAATGGGAAGAAACCCAGCATGGAGAGGATATTCTCTCGGTGCCGCGTATCTTCAAGTGAGAGCGCTCCCGATCGGACCAGGCCGTGTGAGGTGCCGGTGAACGATGGCCGATATCAGTACTCGACGCGGGTACCCTCGGACTTGGCACGCCTGTCCGACGTTCGTCGGTTCGTGGAGCACGTGACCGACACCCTCGACCTGGATCAGCACCGCGCCTTCGATCTGAAGGTAGCCACATCAGAGGCGGCCGCCAACGCCATCGAGCACTCGGGCGCAGGAGGCGACCTGATCACCATCGGAGCGGAGGTGTCCCCCGAGAGCGTCACGGTCGAGGTCGTGAGCGGAGGGGACTTCGCCGTGATCCAACGCCCCCTCGACCGAGAACGGAACCGCGGCATGGGTCTGCCCCTCATGGCGGTTCTGACCGACCGACTGACGCTAAGTCATCGCCGTGAAGGCGGGATGTCGGTGGGACTCACCGTCTTCTGCCACCCCCGCACCTGACCGGACGCCGCCGAGCGATCCATTCCGGACCGGCCCCCGGTACCGAGCAGCGACTCTTCACCCCGGACGCATAGTCCACGCTGCTACGGGGTAGCTGTGGTGACCTACGGGCGGGCTAACCCGAGGAGGCGTGAGGACATGGACGTCGAGATCGTGCGTAGCGGACCCGTACCCCTCATCGTCGTGGGCGGCGAGGTGGATCACGACAGCGCGCCTGAGCTCGCCGAGGTGGTGGAACGCTCGACGCAGGGGCAGCACATCGTCCTGATGGACCTCGGCGAGCTCCGCTACATCGACAGCGGCGGCCTCTCAGTGCTGCTGCGCGTGATGAAGCGGGTGCGGGCCGGCGGCTGGCTCGGCATCGTCGACCCCTCCCCGAACGTGATGACCTTGCTCAACGTGGTCGTGGCGCCCGGACACGGCCTGCGCTTCTTCGCCGACCGCGAGGAGGCCTGGCAGGCGGCGACCGAGGGCCTGTCGGGCACCGACACGGCCTGACGGAGGGTCATGCGCCTGCCCGAGCTGCAGACCGAGCGGCTCCTCCTGACCCTTCCCCCCGCCTCCGCGGCCAAGCGATTGGCCGACTACGCCTCCAGGAACGAGCAGTTCCATGCGCCCTGGTCCCCCACCCGCCCGCCGGGGTACTTCTCCGAGTCGTTCTGGCGGCCGCAGCTGGACGCCGCTCGGATCGAATACCAGAAGGGTCACTCGTTGCGGTTCGTCCTCTTCAGACGAGACCGCCCGGACGGTGACGTGGTCGGTCAATGCAACTTCACCGCGATCATGCGAGGGCCGATGCAGAGCTGCTATCTGGGCTACCACCTGGATCGGGAGGCGGAGGGCCAGGGTCTCATGTTCGAGGCCTGCAGCGCGGCCATCCCCTTCATCTTCGCCGACCAGGGTCTCCACCGGGTGGTCGCCAGCTACATGCCCACCAACGAACGAAGCGGGTCGCTTCTCCGTCGTCTGGGCTTCACCGTCGAGGGCTACGCGCGCGACTACCTCTTCCTGGCCGGGGCCTGGAGGGACCACCTGATCACGTCGCGCATCAACGCGCAGGCGACGGCCCCGGGAAGCTGACCCGGTCGAAACGGACCCGATCGCCCACCCGCACGCCGTGCTCGGCCGCCCATCCGCCGTTCACCTCCAGGACCGCCCGGCTGATCCAGCCCCGTCCGCGCACCTCCCTGGAGAGCGGTTCCGCCCGGGACTCGATCCCCACCACCCGGTCATCGGGCCCGATGAAGATCATGTCGAGCGGGATCAGCGTGTTCTCCATCCAGAAGAGGTGCTCCGCGGGCTTGGAGTAGACGAAGACCATGCCGGAATCCTCGGGCAGGGTCTGCCGTTGCATCAGGCCCCGAGCGCGTTCGGCGTCGGTGTCGGCCACCTCCACCCGCACGGTCACCCAACCCGCGTCGGCCTGGATCGACACCGCCGGACCGGACGCAGGCCTCGTCGAGCAGCCGGCCCCCAGCAGGAGCCCGGCGGCCACCAGGCAGACCCACGCGGTGACGGCGAACGTCCCGCGGCCGCGCCGGCCGGCCGCCGGCCTCACCCCGGATGCTGTCGTCGTGGCGGACACCTCGGGCCCATGCTCTCACGCGGAGCGCTAGACTAGTCGTCCTGATGAGTGCCTCCGACCGACTCCGCCCCCCCCAGACCCACGCCACCCCTACGCCGGCGGGGTCGGGCGCCGACCCCCAGGACCGGCCCTTCATGCAGCTGGCGTTGGAACAGGCGCGGCAGGCGGGCGACCGCGGCGAGGTGCCGGTCGGAGCCGTCCTGGTACGGGGCGACGAGGTGCTGGGCGCCCGCGGCAACGAGCGAGAGGCACGGCGGGACCCCACCGCCCACGCCGAACTCCTGGTGCTGCGCGATGCGGCCGCGTTGCTGGGCGGCTGGCGGCTGTTGGACGCCACCCTGTACGTGACGCTCGAGCCCTGCCCCATGTGCGCGGGCGCCCTGGTGGTGGCCCGGGTGGCGCGCCTGGTCTACGGAGCGAGTGACCCGAAGGGCGGCGGGGCCGGAGGCGTGGTGGACGTGACCGGCAGTAGCGGCTTCAACCACCGGGTGGAGGTGCGAGGCGGCGTCCTGGCCGACGAAGCCGCCTCCTGTTGCGGGAGTTCTTCGCCCGCAGGCGATAGCCGGAGGAAGCGAGGCTAGGCCGGCTTGGCCATCGGGCGCCGACCGTCCCCCAGCACCTCCAGGAAGGCATCGACGATGGCCGGATCCAGCTGCGTACCGGCGACCGCCCGCAGCTCGGCCCGAGCGGCTTCCGGAGTGAGCGCCTTCCGGTAGGGGCGGTCGGCCGTCATGGCCGCGTAGGCGTCGGCCACCGCCAGGATGCGGCCCATCAGGGGGATCTCCTCCCCTTTGAGCCCACGCGGGTAGCCGCCGCCGTCGTACCGCTCGTGGTGACTCCCGACGGCGGCCATGACCTCGCCCAGGTGGGGCACCTCCTTGACGATGATCTCGCCCAAGAGCGCGTGGCGCTTGACCAGCTCGTACTCCTCGGCGGTCAGTCGGGCGGGCTTCCGGAGGATGCGGTCGGGGACGCCGATCTTGCCCACGTCATGCATCAGCCCGGCCATCCGCAGACTCCGGTGGGCCTCCTCCGGCAGCGCAAGCCGGCTCGCCAGAGCGAGCGCGTAGGCGGTGACGTCGTCCGAGTGAGCGCGCGTGTAGCGGTCCTTGCTGTCGACGGCGCTCAGCAGGCCCTGCAGGATGCTGAAGATACCGATGTCGCTGATGTCGTCCAACTCGCCCCCCGCGCCCGCCACCCACGTCTCTCCCTCATGCTCCTTGGAGAGGTAGAGGTTGGCGTCGGCGTAGCCGATCAGCTCGTTGACCTTCCGGCCGTGCTCGGGATAGGCGGCCACGCCAAAGCTCAGGTGCACCGGGACGTGCAGGCCGTCCGGCGCGAGGAAGGGATGACCGTCCAGGGCATCCCGCATCCGCTGCGCCATCTCCACCGCTCCCCGGCTGTCGGTCTCGGGCAGGATCATCAGGAACTCGTCGCCCCCGTACCGACCGACCACGTCGGAGGTGCGTCCCGTCTGCGCCAACAGTCCGGCCACTTCCCGCAGCACCTCGTCGCCCACCGGGTGGCCATAAGTGTCGTTGAACAGCTTGAAGTTATCCAGGTCCATCATCACCAACGAGAACATCCGACCGGCGCGCTGCGCTCGGTTCACCTCGTTCTCCAAGCGCTGATGGAGCGCACGATGGTTCAGCAGACCGGTGACGGAGTCGCGGTCCGCCAGGAAGCGGGCTCGATCGTACTGCCGGGCGTTCTCCAGGGCGAGCCCGATCTGAGCGCCGAGCGACCGCTGGAGTTGAAGCTCGTCGTCCCGAAGCTCGCGCCCGCCGTCCAGCAGCAGGCCCACGGCTCCCAAGACGACTCCCCGGGACATCAGCGGCACCACCAGGAGGGCCGGGTCCGCTCCTCCGACCCCAGACAGCGAGGCAAGCTCTCCGCCTTGGAACAGGGTGACGCCCATCCCGGAGAACGCTTCGGCGACGGTTCCCGCTCCCTCGGGCAGACCGGCGAGGGCACACAGACCGGCATCGTCCAATCCTCGGTGAGCCGCCACCTCCACCCCATGTTCTCCGAGCAGCCACACCACGCCGGCCGTGCAGCCGCAGGCGCGGAGCGAGAGTCGCACGCCGCAGGCGAGCACGTCGTCGGTGGTCAGGCATCGGGAGAGCGCCGAGCCCACCTGGTTCAAGGAGTCCAACTGCCGCGTGCGCTCGCTCAGCTGCTCGGTCCGCTGCTCCACCCGCCCCTCCAGGTCGCGGGACAGCCCCCGGAGCGAGTCGCTCAGCTGATAGTTCTCCACGAGGGAGAGGAACTGCCGGGCCATCACCAAAGCCAACAAGGCGATGGCGAACCCGACGACCCAGCCGGAGTGCAGCCGGCCGCCGGAGTGCAGCTGCCGATAGAGGAGCCAAGCCGCCGCCGGAAAGGACAGGTAGGGCAGCGACATCCACAGGTAGCGCGAGCTCCCCAGGTCGACCGGCTCGAACGAATCGCGCCGCGGAGCCCCCGATCAGGCCCGGGACGAAGGAGCGGAGACGAACCACGGCGGCCAAAGCCATCAGCGCAAAGGCGATCGTCCACAGGACGTCCGACCCGCCGGTCCCGCCCTGCTCGAGGAGTACTCGCCAGGCGTGAAGCGCGTCCGCGGCGACGGCGACGAGGGCGCCCAACAGCAGGAAGAGCGCCGGCAAGGCCAGACCGTCGAGCGCGCTTCCCAGGAACATGGACGCGAGCGCGAACAGGATCAGGATGTCTCCCACCGGGTAGGCCACCACCACTCCGGTCGACCAGAGCCCGACCGAGCTCAGCAGCCTCCCCCCGACGAGGAGCTGCCACCAAAGCCCCACGACTCCCAGGGTGAAGATCAACCCGTCGAGCACGGCGGTCAGTCCCCGCCCGAGGGTGCTGACGCGATGGATCAGGAGTAGCACCGCGGCTCCGACACACGGATAGAACAGGAGGAAGGCCGCGTCCGCGATCCAGGGATCGGGCATCGGGCGCCCAACAACGGCGGCGTAGGCGGCGTCGAGGACGAAGCCCAGGCAGGTGAAGGCGAGGCCGACCGACAGCAATCGCCAAGCCCACCGCTCGTCCCGGCCGACGGGCAGCCTCGACGCCCGCCGGAAGAGCACCGACCCGACCAGCGGGGGGACGATCAGGCCGGCGTGGACGACGGCGCTCTTCAGCGCGCTCCCGGAAGGCAGCGTCAGGCCCAACACGAGGAAAAGGGCCACGCAGGCCAGGAGGCCGAAGCCGAGCGGGCCGATGACCGACCGCGACAGTGATCCGACTCACCGTCCGTGGAAGCTCCCGCGTTGCTATGCCACACCCCTGTTCAAGAGGACGACGGGCTACGCAGAAGAGCGACGGCTCCGCCCCAGTCGGCACCCCGAGCCGCGCTCTCCGCTTCTTCTGTATCGACGCCTGGGATGCGCGCTTGAGCGGGGTTCTTGGGCTTCCGAATCGGCTGTTCTGTGGCCTGGGCCTCTCCCCCGGCGGACCTCCGCTCGCTCTACAATGGGAGGCGGGCCGGACGCCCGAACCGCGACATCCCGCCGAGAGAGGAGGGCTACGCCCGTGACCGTCCGAGTGGTCGCTCGCGTTGGCCAAGACGTTCCTCGACCAGCCCGACGACATGCAGGAGGAGAGCAGCGTGTGCAGGAACATCAAGACCCTCTACAACTACGACCCCCCCGCCACCGAGGAGGAGATCCGCGCGGCTGCCCTCCAGTACGTACGGAAGGTCAGCGGCTACTCGGCGCCCTCGGCAGCAAACCGGGAGGCGTTCGATCGTGCGGTGAACGAGGTGGCACGGGCCTCGGCGCGGCTTCTCGACTCCTTGGTGACGACCGCCCCACCCCGAGACCGCGAGGTGGAGGCGGCCAAGGCGCACCTTCGGGCGGTGCGTCGCTTCGGGGAGTAGCAGGCGACTGCCGGGAACCTTCGCTCACAAAGCTGTGCCACCAGGTCAACGGGGCCCGTTCTCGCACCCAAGCCCCAGGACCACGGGGTGATCAATCCCGGGGAGCGCTGAACATTGTGCGGAGCATGACCACCTCCTGAAAGGCCCGGTACCACGGTTATGGAGAGGCAAATCCCTCGGCTAGAGGCGCGGGAACCTTGTCACGCCGTCGGGGTGTGAATAGTGTGGCTATGAACTGAACGAGCGCGCGGAGGTGCGGGCATGGCACGCGACGACAGGACCCCACAACGGGGACGATCCATCCCCTACCGGCTCATCGCGGCGGGCGTGGCGGCGGCGCTCGTGATCATCCTGATAGTCCAGAACGTCGCGGACGTCTCTGTCGACTGGCTCTTCTGGTCCACGCAGCTACCCCTCTCCTTGCTCGTCGTCCTGGTGGCGGTCCTCTCCTTCCTCGCCGGGTGGTTGCTCTCGCGTCTTCGCCGCTGACCGCCACGCCCACGCCAAAGGCTCTCGGGAGCCGCCGGCGCTCCTCCTGGGTTTGACATATTCTCGTATGGGAATGCAAACACCATGGCCCGTGCAACCACGACATCAGACGCCTTCAATGCAGTCGCGGAGCCTCAGCGACGCGAGATACTCGATCTGCTCGCCCGAGGGGGGGAGCGATCGGTCAACGACATCGCCCGGTCACTCCACGCCCGACAGCCGCAGATCTCCAAGCACCTACGCGTCCTACGCGAGGTCGGCCTCGTGAGCGTGCGGGCCTCGGGCAAACAGCGGTTCTACCGGCTGACCCCGGAGGCCTTGAAACCCATCCAACGATGGGTCACGACCGTCGAACGCGTTTGGAACGGGCGCCTCGACCGCCTAGACGACTACCTCCACGACCTACAACAAGAGGAGATCAACCATGACAGCCCAGCCTGATCCCATCCATCCCGGCCAGGAGCAGGATCGCATCGTGATCAAGCGCATCTTCGACGCGCCAAGAAGCCTGGTCTTCAAGGCCTGGACTGACCCGGAGCAGCTCAAGCGCTGGTTCGGCCCCACCGCCTTCACCGTCCCATACGCCACCGTGGACCTGAAACCCGGTGGAGAGGTGCGCACCTGCATGCGATCGCCAGATGGCCAGGACTTCTGGTCCAAGGGAGTCTATCGAGAGATCGTCGAGCCTCGAGCGCATCGTCTACAGCGACTACTTCACCGATCCGGACGGCAACATCGTACCCGCCTCCTACTACGGCATGGACTCGGACATGCCGCTGGAGACCGTGGTCACCGTCACGTTCGAGGAGCACGACGGAAAGACCACACTCACTCTGCAGCACGTCGGCATGGGCGGAGAAGACGGCGCGAACGCGAAGGAGGGTTGGAGCCAGTCGTTCGAGAAGCTGGCCGACTACCTGTCTACCTTCTGACGCAAGCGACCGCGGCGCCGGCGCGATCGCGGTGGCGCGGTCGTGCCGATGGCCCAGCCGCCCCACGTTGTCGTCTCGGCCGGGATCACCCGAGGTGATCCCGGCCGACGCCGTGGCACTCGGGGCAGCACCATGACCCCGGCTGGCGACCGGACTCACCTTTCCGCTACAATCACGTCTGCTCGCGGAGAGGTGGCAGAGCGGTTGAATGCGGCGGTCTCGAAAACCGTTGTGCCCCGCAAGGGGTACCGGGGGTTCGAATCCCCCCCTCTCCGCTTTTTGCAGGAAAATCGTGCCAGGAGACCCGGTCAGACAGGCCGGGTTTTCGCGTCTCTGGGGGGCGTTTGGTGACATTTTGGTGACAAACGCGTCACCATCAGGCGGACGAGGACGGACAGAAGAACCCGGAGCCTTGACTACACAGCCATCACGTGACCTCAGACAGGTCCGATGCCGATCTCCTCTCCTGGGGAGACGACCACGATCTCGCTATCCCGGCGACCGGCCAGCATCCGCTCGAGTAGTTGGACCGAACCCAGCACCGTCTCGTGCTCGAGCTCCAGTCCTTCCGCCCAAGCGCGGCTGCGAGGTACCCAGTCGGCCATCGGGTAGGCTCCGGTGTCGATCATGACGACGTGCCGATAGGAGCGCACCATGGACTTACGCAGACGACGCGCCCGCTCCTCGCCGAAACGTTCGACCCATAGGTCGAAGTCCTTGTCGAAGGGGTTGTCGTGGCAGAGCCAGCCCTTGGTGAGGTAGAAGGAGCGGGCGTCGCGAACTATCTCCTCGCGGGTACAGCCGCGATTGAGAAAAAGCGAGACGCAGTCGTCGACTCGCGGAAAGACGAGTGAGAGGCCCCGCGCCGAGAGTCCTTTGAGGCCGTTGCCGCAATAGCCGAGGGCGAGGAGGACTTCATCCACCGGGCGGCACGATCACAACCTCCCGGCGATCCTCCGCCGGTCCCATGCCCGGTCGCACTCCCCGAAGAGCGACCGGCTTTCCGGTCGCTCTTCCCGCGTCCAGACGGTCGACGAGAACCTGGAGCTCTCGCTGCAGATCCTCGGGAATGCTGTGCAGACCGCTCTCCAGCCACACGATGGGCGGCCTTTGGTCTGGCGGAAGAGACCGTTCGAGGGCGAGGAGCAACTCGTCTTCGAGTATCTCGCAGGCCAGGAGCACCGACGTCGCCGGCACCCAATGCCATGATGGCGTCGTGCGATTCTTCTGTCACTCCCCCACCCCTTTCGCTCAGTCTCCTCTCTGAAGCTGCCCGCACTCCGAGCGTCGGACTACTTGCAACTTGCAAGTTACTCGGTGCTTGCAACATGCAAGTGTTTGGGGCACACTTGGCCTCATGAAGCGGCGTGAGAATCGGTCGAGTTGCCCCGTCAACCTGGCTCTGGAGCTATTCGGTGACAGGTGGACGCTCCTGGTGATACGGGACGTGTTGCTCCGGGGCGCCTCGACATTCAGTGGTTTGCTGACCTCAGCCGAGGGCATCGCCACCAACATCCTGGCCGATCGTTTGGAAACGCTCACTTCGGCCGGCATCCTTGAGAAGAGAGAGGTGGGCCGGTCGCGCCACGTCTACGCGCTCACCGACAAGGGACTCGACCTCACGCCGGTCTTGTTCGAGATTGTTCTCTGGAGCGACAAGCATCTTGAGATATCTGCGCGGGGACGAGAGTTGGCGCGGCGGTACCGCGACGAACCTGAGGTGTTGATGACCGAGTTCAGAGAGCGTCAAGTGACCAGGCCAGTGGGTTAGCTCTCTGATCGCAGAAGGGGGAGGCGGGAGCCGTAGCGACCCTCGAGAAGCTGCCAGTCTCCACCAGGCCTGAGTGAGTTCCGACCGTTGCCCCTTCAGCCCCCCCTGCAATAGGGGAAGTCGACATTTGAACTCCCGAGTTCCCCGCGTTCAAACGTTGTCCCGTTGGCCTCTTTGCAGGTCTTTGTCCCACTCGGCGGACGAGACGACCTATCCGCGCCCTGTGCGATTGCTGCCGGCTGCTGACGAGAGCCTAAGGGTCGGAACGTCCAGCGACGGGGACACGGCCCGAGCTATTCACGCCTGGCTGCTTGGGATCCGGGTCCGCACCAGGTACGTCTCCTC
This sequence comes from uncultured Actinomycetota bacterium, assembly GCA_963796315.1. Classification (GTDB taxonomy): domain Bacteria; phylum Actinomycetota; class Thermoleophilia; order RBG-16-64-13; family RBG-16-64-13; genus CAWCLH01. Next base: position 4,568 of record CAWCLH010000006.1, on the reverse strand, counting down.
TCCCCGCTGGACCACCCGGACATCCTCAATCCCCTCGACCTGCAGTGCCTTCCGCAGCCCCTGCCACAGTGTCAGCGGTTTCCTGCCCGTTTCGGCGATCAAGACCGACTCCGCGTCGCCTGCCCGGAACTCCCGGATGATCTCCGCGTAGCGGCTGCTCCTCCGGCGCTGGGGCAGCTCGCTGGGCACCAAGCGATACGTCCCCTTCCCCTGCTCGGCCACGGTTCTCCCTCCTCGGCGATTGTCCAAGACGGTTCTGACTGTTGCTGAGGAGACCGGCGAAGGAAATGGTGGAGACGTCCGGTCAACCACTTGTCAGGCCCGCGTGAAGACCTCGGCCGCGTCACCGGGGCGGGCTGCGGTAGGTGGCCCGCCACGCGACGATCGGAGGGGCAAGCCATGATGCACGCGCATCGGACCTGGAGCATCACCGACGCGACCGGCCTGTCCCCCGAGGAGTTGGCCGACGCGTTCACCCAACGCAGCTGGACCTTGTGCAGCGCCTGGAGGCGCGGTCCGGTGGCGTACTTCAACGACTCCACGAGCGAGGACGGAGCCTTCGAGCTCGCCGTGGTCGAGATCGACCACGAGACCCCACAGGAGATCGTCGGCCGGCAGTTCGAGTCGGTGACGTTCGGCTGGTGCACGCCGGAGCGCGCGGCGGAGTACATCCGCCAGTTCGACGACCCTGTGGTCCGCGCCGGGCTGCTCCGGCAATACGCCTCGCCCGTCGTCGCGCGCCTGCACCCGCCAGAAGAGCGCTGCCCTGCGTGTGCGTAGACTGGCGACCGCCACGGGCCGCGCCGTGCCGTTGGTGTGAACGTCGCGCATCAAAGCAGGAACGGAAGAACCTCGCGTTGGGGAGTTCTTCAGTTCCTGCTTTCGTGGCACAGCGGCCACGTCGACTCCCGCCGATCGATCGTATTGCATGGCCGGACGGGTGAGCCTGTCCCCGCCGAACTGACAAACCTGACACTGCCCGATGTCGGGTTTGTCAGGTTGTGCGCGACTGTGAGACCAGCGTAGCCGCATATCGGATTCCGAGGCCCGTTCGGGCTTCTTCCTCGACGCCTCTACGCTCTTCAACCCCGACTGGGTCTACCACGTGGGGGTGGGAGGGGCCGATCGGTCGTGCAATCGCACAAGGGGGTCGGGGGCATTGGGCGATTGCAGGGGACTTCCGCCCCTCCCCTCCTCGTCGAGACAGCTGATGCCAGGCGCACGTCGACGGGCGACGACAGCGATCAGACGAGGTGCCGGCGACCTGCCAAGGCCGCTAGCGAAGGATGATCGTCCGGGTCTGAATCCCCGGGAGCGGGCCGCTTTCGCAGCCGGGCCCCACGCTATTCGGGAGGCCAGGGACCGAGCGGTCTGCCGATCTCCCAATGGTGCCCGAACGGATCTTCCATTCGACCTAGCAGCCAGCCGTAATCCTCGCCGACTGGGGTGATCTCCTTTGCGCCCGCGGCTACTGCCTGGCGCATCAAGGATTCTGGATCGTCGCACACGAGCAGCAGGCGGATGGTCCCGCCTCCCAGGGTCTCCGGACTGAAATTGAGGTCCTCGGGCGACTCGTCAGAGACCCAGAAGGAAGCTTCCCCCACCTGGAATTGGATGACCACGGGGTCGTTCTCCGGCGTTCCCCCTACGCGGTAGACCTCAACGGCACCGAGGGCCGCCTTGTAGAAGTCGATCGCCTCTCTTCCCCTGCGTACGGAAAGCTCAGGGATGATGCGAAAGCCCGGGCTCTGCTGCCCACCGGTCCGCTCGCTCCTATCGCTCGTATCGCCCATGTCTGCCTCGTGTCTGTCGTCAGATGCATCCTTGGGTCATGTCCCGGCCTCGCTCAAGGGCGCGACTCGATCTGGGGTCTCTACCCGTGTACCTCCGGGTGTCAGGCTTCCGAGGGACCAAACCGCCCCGGCGTCTTGTGCACGACCTCAAGCGACAGGCTCATCTGCGAGCCTACAGCCGGCATCACGTTCATGATCCCGCGGACCTCCATGCCGGCGATCACCCGGCACTTGTCCTGGTCCACGGCGTGGCGCGCGCTTTCCACCGCAGCATCGCAGCCCAGCACCAGCACGGCGTCGTAGTCCGCCGCCCTCCTCGCGAGCTCGGCTCGCCGCTTGGCTCCCCACATGCACATGACCGTGTGCTGCGGCAGGTGACTGTCGAACATATCCGTCCGGATGCCCCTCCGTTCGAGGGACGACTTTAACTCCCGGATGTAGGCCTCGTATGCCTCGGTCCTGGTCCCCTTGCGGAGGGGATCGAAGTACGGGGTGCTGCTCCGTACGGCGAGATTCGCCGCCGGGCAGAACCGACATGGCACCAGAATTAGTGAGCGGACTCCCTCCAAGTCCGACGAGAGATCTCGGTCCTCAAGCAAGATGGGCATGGCGTATTCCTCCCCCTCGGCGCGCCCCGTGTCTCCTCAGCATATGCCGAAAGGAGAGCTCAGGTATCTCCTCACAACCTCGACGGGCTTCGACTGGACGTGCCACGTCTCCCCTTTGACGAGACGGCATGCCCAGAGTATGCACCCCACTGAGGAGCCGCTTGCAGCGCCGGCTTGTCACCCCGAACAAGAGTCACTGGTCACTTGGTCATGCCGCTGGAACAAGGGCGATTCAACGGCTAGGGGCGGACCGGACGGGGTAGCTAGTTCCCGAGTGAGCACCCGTTGCTCACGCGAGTCGGGCATCTTCGCGACCTCCTCGAGGGGGTCGTGAGGGAAACCCTCGTGAACTGGGGTGATTGGCATGGCTGGTCTCGGAGACATTCCTGTCGCTGGAGTCCTACGGGCAGAGAACTACGATCGGGCAAAGAAGTTCTACACCGAAGTGTTGGGCCTCAAGGCCCAGGAGTCGACCACGGAAGTGACTCAGGAAGGCATGTTCGAAGCGGGAAACGGCACCATGGTGATGATCTACGAGCGCCCCGGTATGCCGGCCCCGGAGAACACGACCCTGGGTTTCGGGATGTCCGCGGAGCGTTTCGACGCCATCGTTGGGGAGCTCCGAGCCAAGGGCGTTGTGTTCGAGGAGTACGACCTTCCGGAGATTGGACTGAAGACCGTCAACGGCGTGGCGGAATTCGGCGACAACAAGGCGGCCTGGTTCAAGGACTCTGAGGACAACATCATCAATCTCACCACGATGTAGCCGGCCGTGCCGACCAGGCGAGTCTGCGTGCACGAGGAACGCCGATCGACCCTTGCTTTCGCTAAGGGGTTTGGGCAATCCGTCCCTCGCCGTTTCGACGTGGCCCAAGCCCAAGCGAACTTGAACGCGGCCGGTGGTTCCTTCCTCAGGCTCTTGGTGAGCCGGGTTGGACTCGAGCCAACGACCCCCGGGTTAAGCGGGCATCGAGTCCCTGCGCATCAAGGAACGTATTCCCAGGTCTCTTTCACCGTCTCGGCCTACACTCAGCTCATACCGGGAGCGCGTCGACGCGCAGCACGAGATGGAGGAGATGGCAGGGCCGTAGATGAGTGACCGAGATTCTCCGGACGAGCCCAGCACCTCATCACCAACGAGCCCTGTGACCAACAATCCGGCCGTACAGGCAATGTCCACTGGGAAAGGAATCCGTCGCCTTGAGGAAGGGTATACTTCTTGCAGCGTCACCCTAGCGTGACGCACGCCTTTCTCTTTTCACATGAGCTGCGTGCTCGCACCCAAGGGCCTCGCGAAACGCCGTCCATCTGAGAGGTAGAAGCGGGCTTAAGCTTCTAGCGACTCGAAGGATCAAGGAGCGCGCGATGGAACTCGTCACCAACGGGAGCGGCAGCGGCGATGGAGGGATCTCCCTCGGTTCTCGTGCCTTCTCCCCTTTAGATCACTCCCTGCCGGAAGTCGCCACCTTCGTACGGGGGATGCTCGCCTCCATCTCGCTCGATGGCGTCGTCGGCGAGGCGCTTGCCACGGCGAGCCTGATCGCCTTCTCGCTCTTCACGCGCCTGGGGGTGCACCCCGAGGACATCCAGGTGAGCGCCCGGGCGGCGGAGGAGCACTTCATCTTGGACATCACCAACGGCCTCGATTTCCAGGCTGTGCTCAGGGACGAAGGCGGACTCCTTTCGACCACCAATCTCGACCTTACGAGCCTCATCGCGTTCATCGATGAGGTCCACATCGGGCGGACCGAGGAAGGCCGTAGCCTGGTGCGTCTCGCAGTGCGGCTGCCCGCTTCCGCTTAAGAGGAGTCCGCCTACGGAAGTTTGCTGCGCAGTGACCCCGGGCCTCAGGCCCGGGGTCACCGCTGCCCCGTCCGTACCCCGTTTCAGGTCCTCGCGACTGCTGAAGTGACTATCAGCGCCCTGCGACGCGGGTTACCACGACCCTTCGAGGGCGGCATAGCCCCCGCCTCAGAGAAACAGGCACGGCAATGCCGGGGACGGTCAGTGCAAGGGGCGATACGGTTCAACTCAAGCGGGGCTGCCCCGGGACTCCAAGGAATGGCTTGCGCTCCTAACGGGAACCACTCTTTGAAGGAACAGGGAAGAGTACCGGGGGCAAGCCGATAGGCTCCGTGAGGCCCCATGGTTTCTTCCCTGCCTGACT
>CAWCLH010000005.1:0-14249 GCA_963796315.1 uncultured Actinomycetota bacterium | reverse complement strand
GGAATCGGTGGGTCATGAGTGAAGTCGAAGCAGCCTCGCGGACCGGAGGCCTCACCTCCACCGAGGCGGCTGAACGGCTCCAACGCTTCGGACCGAACGAGATCCCGGAGGAGCGGAGGAGCCTGCTGTTCGAGATCGCATCGCACTTCTGGGGCCCCATCCCGTGGATGGTGGAAGCGGCCCTGGTCCTGACGGCGCTGGTCCGGCGCTGGTCGGACTTCGCCGTCATCGCCGTGCTGCTGATGGTGAACGGGGCGGTCGGCTTCTGGGAGGAGAACCAGGCGGGCAGAGCGATCATCGCCCTGAAGAAGGAGCTCGCGGTCAAGGCGCGGGTGTGTCGAGACGAGCGCTGGCAGACGCTGGAAGCCCGGCTCCTCGTGCCCGGCGACTTGGTGCACGTCGAGCTGGGCCAAATCGTCCCTGCCGACGGCCGCGTGGTGGACGGTTCCTGCGAGGTCGACCAGGCGTCACTCACGGGCGAGTCGTTGCCCGTGGACAAGCGCAGGGGCGACGAACTCTACTCAGGATCCGTGGTGGCGCGAGGAGAGGCCAGCGCAGTAGTCACCGAGACTGGGCCGCGGACGATGTTCGGGCGTACCGCCCAGCTCGCCGGAGCCGAGCCACCGCCGAGCCACTTCCAGCGCGCAGTCCTGAGCATCGGACGCTACCTGATCGTGCTGGCGCTGGCGCTCGTGGCCGTGATCGTCGCCGTCTCGCTGGCCCGGGGCAACCCCTTGGCGACCACTCTGGAATACGCGCTCGTCGTGACCATCGCGTCGGTGCCCGTGGCCCTGCCGGCGGTGCTCTCGGTCACCATGGCGATCGGCGCGCGTACTCTGGCCGCTAGTCAGGCCGTGGTCAGCCACCTACCGGCCATCGAGGAGCTCGCCGGCGTCGACGTGCTCTGCGCCGACAAGACGGGCACGATTACCGAGAACCGGCTGACTCTCGCCGACGCGGTCGCGCTCGATCCGGGCGTCGGTCCCGACGAGGTCGTCCTTGCGGCGGCGCTCGCGGCTAGGCGAGAAGGACGCGATCCTATCGATCTTGCCATCCTCGCCGGCACCCCGCAGAAGTGGATGGCCGGGTACGAGACTATGGAGTTCCAGCCGTTCGATCCGGAGCGCAAGTTCGCACAGGCCCGGGTTCGAGACCCTCACGGCGGCCAGCTGGAGGTCGCGAAGGGAGCTCTCCAGGCGATCACGGCCCTCAGCGGGGTCGACAGCAAGGTAGCCGATGCGACGGTGGCAGACTTGGGATCGCGCGGCTTCCGCTCCCTGGCTGTGGCCCGCCGCGACGCCGGCGGGACGTGGCGGATGCTCGGAGTGCTGCCCCTGCACGACCCGCCGCGCGACGATTCGGCGAGCACCATAGCCGAGGCCGGGAGGCTCGGCCTCAAGGTCAAGATGATCACCGGGGACCGGGTGGAGATAGCCCGTGAAGTCGCGCGTGAGGTCGGCCTGGGAGACATCTTCCTCGAGGCCAGGGAGTTGCCTGAGGGGGGAGCGGAACTGGCGGCGAAGATCGGCTCGGTCGACGGCTTTGCGCAGGTGGTGCCGGAGCACAAGTATCGCATCGTCGAGGCGCTGCAGCAGAGCGGCCACATCGTGGCGATGACCGGTGATGGTGTGAACGACACGCCGGCCCTGCGCCGCGCCGATGCGGGCGTGGCCGTGGCCGGCGCGACCGACGCCGCACGAGCCGCCGCCGACATCGTCTTGCTGGCACCCGGCCTGTCTGTGATCGTGGAGGCCCTCCGCCTCAGCCGCGAGATATTCCGCCGGATGACCAACTACGCGATCTACCGGATCACGGAGACGATCCGGGTGGTCATCTTTGTCACGCTGTCCATCGTGGTCCTGGGCTTCTTCCCGGTGACCGCGACCCAGATCGTCCTGCTCGCCCTGCTCAACGACGCGGCCATTCTCTCCATCGCCTTCGACCGGGTGAACGCCTCCTCCCAGCCGGAGCGGTGGGACATGCGCGACGTACTGGCGCTCGCCACGGTGCTGGGGGTCGTCGGCGTGGGCGCCAGCTTCTCGCTGCTGCTCTTGGGCACGAACGTGATCGGCCTGGACGAGGGGACCCTCCGCACACTGCTCTACCTCAAGCTATCGGTGGCCGGCCATCTGACCGTCTTCATCGCCCGTACCCGGGGGCCGTTCTGGAGTGTCCGGCCGGCCAATGTCCTGCTCGCAGCCGTGATCGGTACACAGATCCTCGCCACGGTCATCGCCGTCACCGGCCTGTTCATGGATCCGCTGCCCTGGCGGTACGTAGGACTCGCTTGGGGCTGGGCCTTCGTCTCGTTCCTCGTGCTCGACGCGGTGAAGGTGGGCGTGTACCGGATACTCTCGGCCCGTCGTCGCCCGATCGGTGGCCAGGCATCGGGTTGACGCCCCTCTCTACCCGGCCCACAAAGAAGGCCCCGGGCAATCTACCCGGGGCCTCGATCGAGGCGGGAGCGACGGGACTCGAACCCGCGACCTCCGGCGTGACAGGCCGGCGTTCTGACCAACTGAACTACGCCCCCGCGAAACGGACGCCTTCGCGCCGTCCGCGCTCGCACCCCTTCAAGGTGGGCACAGCAGGACTTGAACCTGCGACCCCCTGCTTGTAAGGCAGGTGCTCTCCCACTGAGCTATGCGCCCCAGCGCTCGCTCGTGCTGCCCGCCCGCAGCGGGCCGGCGTCGCCGGAGAAGTAAGAGGTGCCCCCAGGGGAATTCGAATCCCCGCCGTCGCCTTGAAAGGGCGATGTCCTAGGCCACTAGACGATGGGGGCACGCCATACCGCCGGCCGGCGAGCGACCGAGCGGTGATGCTAACACACCGGTCAGGGGCAAGCCAACAGGCCGCCCGGCGCTCGGGCGGGTCCGTCGGAAGGAACCTCCGTCTCCCCCGCGAAAGGATGAGTAGCCCATGCGCCGCCGCGCGCTCGAGCAGGACGGACGATGCCAGACATCCAGAGCTTCCAGGCGATCCTCCAAGGCCACGCGGACGAGGACCTCATGGGGCGGCTCCGCAGACTGGGCGAGGCGGGATGCACGGGGAGCATGGTGGTCTTCAACGACGAGCTCTTCGGCATCGTCTTCTTCACCGACGGCACGGTGGTGGATGCCATCGTCATCGAAGGGCCGTGGCAAGGTCAAGGCGTGCAGGCCGTCGCCTTCCTGGCCAATGCCGCCGACGCGCAGGTCCTCTACCAGCCCACCGCCCACTTCGGCGAGCGGACCATCGACATGGGTTGGAAGGAGTTGGAGGATCGAGTCGCCCTGCTCCGGCGCATCCTCCCCGTGCACCGACCTCCCCGGACAGCCGAAGGCTCGGACGAGGTCCCCTCCGGCCGCATGATGGGCGACGACTTCCCCCTGTTCGGCGATCTGTTCGAGTCCCAGGAAGTGCCGCCGGCCCCTCACCGCGAACCCCGGTTCTTCCGACCGGTCACCTCATCAGACCTATCGGACGCAGTCGATGCCGGGGCCAGCGAGACGCCGCCGTCCGTTCCACAGAGCCCCGCGAAGAGCCTCCTGGACGAGATCCGAGAGGTCGACGGTTACCAGGCGAGCGCCATCTTGGACCGCACGGGAGACCTCCTATGGACCGACGTCCTGGCCGACGTCGATCTGCCCCTGCTGGCAGGGGTCTTCAACGATGTGTTTCGCGCGGCGGGGCGTGTCTGTCGTCGCCAGGGACTGGGAGCGTGCCGTACGCTGGTCGTCCATGCGGAGGATGCCGCTGTCGTAGTCCACTGCTCTGGCGCGACGGGCAAGGGCCCGCATCTGCACGCGGCCGCGGTGTTGACCGCCGACGGCAACCAGGCGCTGATGCGCTTGCAACTGGAGCGCGCTCTGCCCCGGGTGAGCGCCGCCCTCGCCTGACAGCCGGGCCTCGGCCGGGTCGGGACGGAGGCGCCGCCTCTCCCTGCCGAACGCGTCAGACGGCGACCTTCGCGGCCTCGAGCCGCTGGATCAGCCGCTCGTTCATGTCCGTCCGTTCGCGCAGCCCTTCCTTGTAGTCGCCGGAGTCCGTGTGGTTGATCTCGTGGATCAGCTCTTTCTGCATCTCCTGCAGAACGGTCAGCAGGTAGTCACGCTCTTTCTGATCGAGCACCAACTCCATCGCGTCACCTCCTTCGAGCGCCGATATCGTCACTCGTAGTATGCGCGTGAAAGAGGCGGAGCCAAACCGGCGCCGAAAAAGGGCCGGCACAAGGCGCCGGGAGCGGCAGGCCGCCGCTGGGCCCGAAAGACTATCCAGGGGACGAGTCGCCCCGCCCCCTGGACATGAGCTCTGGAACGGCTCCGTACGTGGGGTTGCTGCGTTGGCGCGCCCGCAGGACCGCTCACACGTCTACCGCTCCAGGTGCTGCCCGACAGGAGTCCCTTTCGCTCAACGGGACCCCTCACCTGCAGTTTCTGTCGGCACCGCTCGGGAGCGGCTTGAATCAAGGCCGGAGTGACCCCGCTCCATGGGCATGTCCATGGGCCGGTCCACGATGCCCTGGTGCATGCCGGGATGTTGCTTTCTCCCCTCACGAACGGGCCGCTCGCGGCAGCGTGAACGATACGGTAGTCCCCTCTCCCATCCGGCTCTCCGCCTGGATGGAGCCTCCCGACTGCCGCACGATGCTCCGGGCTATGGCCAGCCCGATACCGGCTCCCCCACCCCGAGTGGAACGCGACTTCTCGACGCGGTAGAAGCGCTCGAAGACGTGGGGCAGATCCTCCTCCGGGATCCCGACCCCTGTGTCCTCGACCGAGACCATGACCGTTTCCCCGGCCTCCTCGGCGCGCAGCCGGACCAGACCGCCCTCGGGCGTGTACTGACGGGCGTTCGCCAGCAGATTGAGGAGGACCTGTTGGAGCTTGTCCGGATCGACCCACACCCGACTCTCCGGCGCGGCCGGATCGACGGAGACCCGGAGGCTCTTCTGCTCGAACTGCGGGGCGACGCAGGCCAGCGCACCGTTCAGCGCCGGACCCACCTCCACCGCGCGGGGCTCGAACCGCTCGGCGCCGGCCTCCAGTCGAGAGAGCCGCTGCAGGTCGTCCACCAGCCGGGAGAGCCTCTGCGCCTCGCGGCGCACGAGATCGTAGGTCTGGGGCTCCTCGGCCACCACGCCGTCGAGCAGGCCTTCCATGTACCCCTGGATGCTGGTCAGCGGCGTGCGCAGCTCGTGCGCGATCGTGGCCAGTAGCTCCGTCCGCACGCGCTCCGTCTCTTCGAGCCGACCGGCCATGTCGTTGAAGGCGCGACTGAAGTCACCGATCTCGTCGCTCGCGTGGTAATCCACCCGCTCCTCGTATCGACCGCCGGCGATCTTGCGGGCGGCGTCGGCCATGGCAACCAGCGGGTGCGTCACCCACCTCGCCGCCGCGGAGCCGACGAGCACCGCCAGTGCCACGGCGAGGAGGATGCCCACGAGGATGGCCTGATCCACGCCACGATTGACCGAGGCCCGCAGACTGTCGACGATGGAAGGAGGGACGGACTGGGCCATCTCGCTCAGACGACCGCCGATGACGCGGTCCACCAGCAAGCGGGAGGCGTAGCCCATGAGCCCCAGCACGACGACGACGGTGAGCAGATGCGAGAGCAGCAGCTTCCACCCGAGGGGGATCGGCCCTCCTCTGCGGCTAGGACTCATCCTCGTCACCGGCCCCCGAGGCGTCGAACTTGTAGCCGACCCCGCGGATGGTCTTGATGTACCGGGGCGCCGACGAGTCCTCTCCCAGCTTCTTGCGGATGTTGGCCACGTGCACGTCGATGGCCCGTGAGTCGCCGACATAGGCGTAGCCACTGACCCGCTCCAGCAGGCTCTCCCGGCTGTGGACCCAGCCGGGATGCTCCATGAAGATGCGGAGGAGGTCGAACTCGGCGGCGGTGAACTCGACAGGCTCACCCTCGAGCGTGACCTCCCGGGTCAGCCCGTCCAAGGTCAGGCCGGCGTAGCTGAAGCGGTCCCGCTCGGGCTCGCCGGCAAAGCCGGAGCGATGGAGGATCGCCCGGACTCGGGCCACGAGGACCTTCGGGCTGAAGGGCTTGGCGAGATAGTCGTCCGCCCCGACCTCGAAGCCGGCGAGGACGTCCTCCTCCTCCCCCAAGGCCGTGAGCATCAGGATGGGCACCTCCTTGACCGCCCTCAGCTCCCGGGCAAGCTCGAGCCCGTTCAGCCCCGGGAGCATGAGGTCGAGGATCAGGAGGTCCGGCGTCTGTCGTAACGCCTCCTCCAGCCCGGCGCGGCCGTCATCCGAAAGCACCACCTCGTACCCCTCGCGTTCCAGATAGGCGGCGACCAGGTGCCGGACGTTGTCGTCGTCCTCCACCACAAGGATGCGGGCGGAACGGGGCTCGGGGGCTGTACTCGAGTCTGTCATCAGGAGCAAAGTGTACGGCAGAGACGCGCTTCCTGCGAGGGAACGAACCAGGGAGCCCTCGGACGGCTCCCTGGGACCGCGGTCTGCGAGGGTCGCACGCCGACGCCTACCGGGCGAAGCGCACCGGGATGGTGACCACATCGATGCGCGAGCCGTCCTTCGGGGACAGCGCGAACGCGACCAACCTCCCCTCGGATGTCGCAGGCGAGAAGCGCAGCGTGGCGGCGAAGCGCCCCCGGGTGCCGGTGCCGGAGCTGGCCTGCACTCGAGTCTTCGCCAGGACCGCGCCGTTGCCGTCGAGCAGTTCGACCTGGAAGACGGCCTCGAAGACGTTCGCGGTGCCGCGAAGGCTCAGCGGACTGGTCACCCGGTCGCCCAGAGTGGGGTCCTCCACCAGGATGGCGGGAGTCAGCTCCTCATAGTCCTTCCGGCCCACCGGGTGGTCCAGGATGATGCCCTCGCCCCCGAACACCGAGATACGCTTGCCGTCGAGCGCGAAGTTCACGCTGTCGATGGTGGGGAACTGCGTGAGCGTGTAGACCATCTGAGCCAGGCGGAGGCTCATGGAGAGCGAGCCACCGCCCGAGGCGAACTCTTTGGACAGGTCAACCAGAGCCACGCCGTCCTTGACCGAGATCCCCAGCAGGCGGGTGGCAGACGGGACGGCGCTGCTCAGGCGGCCGTCGAGTCCCTTCTCGGCCGCGGTGGGCCCCTTCACGAGCTCCTGGACGGCCGCGGCCGCCACGCCCTGTGTGCGGGGAACCATCCGGTGCACCGGCCGCACCTTCTCGCTCGAAACGAAGTAGACGCTGAGTTGGACCAGGTCGGTGGACGGGCTGGTGGTGACCGAAGAGCCGGACGAGGTCGAGGGGGACGCACCGGTCGTGGATCCCGTCGACCCACCGGCACCGGTGGTGCTCGTCGTTTCCCCGTCCGATCCCGCGGCCGTGGTGCTGACCGGAGGCACCGTCCCTGCATCGCCCACCGGCGACCCACCGCCGCAGCCGGCGCTCACGACGACGAGCCCGACGAGCGCGATGAGGACCACGCCGACCAGCGCGCCGGGCACTCCTCCTGACCGCCTGCGTGGGGAACTGTCGATGCTGGCCTTCATGGCGTACTCCTCTCTGGCGCGTCCGTTCTTGATTCCATCATGGCGGTCGCCGGTCACGGACCGGCTACGGGAGAGTAACGGTCCGGTAACGACTCGTCCGACGCCACGGGAGAGAGCACCGGCAGATGCAGGACGAAGCGGGTGGGGCCGGGAGCCTCGGATAGCGTAAGCCTTCCCCCCAGCAGTCGGGCGTTCTCCCAGGCGATGGCAAGTCCAAGCCCGCTGCCGGGCGAGCTGCGGCTGGGATCGGCTTTGAAGAACCGCTGGAAGATCCGTTCCCGCGACTCGGGGGAGATCCCGGGCCCGTGGTCCATCACGGAGATGGTCAACTCCCCTCCTCCTCGGCCCTCCCCCGGGGCGACATCGATCTCCACCGGAGGGGCTCCGTGGAGAAGCGCGTTCTCCACCAGATTGACCACGACTCGTTCCAGCCGACGACGGTCGGTCCGCAGCAGGAGACGAAAGGCGTCGTCCCCGCCGGTGGCGGGCGCGAACGGCGGGTGGGTCGTCACGCCGACCGGCCAGTGACGGGCGGCGACCAGCCGACCGAGGAAGTCCAAGAGATCGAGCTCTTCCGAGGCGAGCTCCGGGGCCTGCGCGTCGATGCGGCTGAGCTCCAGGAGCTCGTCCACCAGACGGCGGAGTCGACCCACGTCGCGGGCCAGGAGCGCGAAGGCCTTCTTGGTGTCGTCCGGCAGCGACGCGGCCGCGGGTTCCCGCAGTTGCTCCTCCAGCAACGACACCTCCCCCACGAGCGCCGCCAGCGGCGTCCGCAGCTCGTGGGCCACGTCGCCGACGAAGCGGCGCTCCCGCGCCTCGGAGGCGGTGAGGGCCTCCACCTTCTCGCTGAGATTCTGGGCCATCCGGTTGAAGGAAGAAGAGAGGACCCCGAACTCACCGGCCGCGGGCGGCAGCCGCACCTCGAGCTCTCCCGCAGCCATGCGCGACGCGGCCGCGCTGGCCAGAAGGATCGGGCGACCCAACCGGCGCGCCAAGACGGCCGCGAGGATACTGCCCAGCAGGGCCAGTACGACGCCGGCCGCCGCAAGCCCGGCGCGCAGCCGGGACAGGACCGCCTGCTCGTCGTCGAGCGGATAGAAGAAGTAGGCCGAGGTCGTCGAGTCCACTCTCCCACCCACGACGTAGGCGGGAACCCCGTCGAGCAACACCGTCTGGTAAGCCAGCCGGCCGGCGTCGACCCGGGCGGCCAGCTCCGGCGTGACGAGCGCCCGCGAGACCTGCGGCCCGGACACGTAGGGCGATCCGTCGGCCAACAGCAGCGTCTCGAAAGAACCCCGGATGGCGAGGGCCTGGAGCAACGCATCGTAGTCGTCAGGCGATGGGTTCGGGGGAAGGATGCTGCGGGCGAGCACCAGGTTGAAGCGGGACTGGCTGACGGCCTCGTCGCGGGCCCGGCGCTCAAGCGAGTACCTGATCACCAGGTACGACCCCACGCCCAAGACCAGCGTGGTCACCATCACCGAGAGGACCAGCGCCAGCGTGAGGCGTCGCTGCAGACCCGCGCCGAAGAACGGGGTCACCTGGCCGACCGGTAGCCGATGCCGCGGACCGTCAGGATGAGCTCCGGCTGTGCGGAATCGGGCTCCACCTTCGCCCGCAGCCGCTGTATGTGGACGTCGACCAGACGGCTGTCGCCCAGATACGTGTAGCCCCACACCTGCTCGAGGAGCTGGTCTCGGGTCAACACCTGCCCTCGATGCTGGACCAGCGCGGCAAGAAGGCGGAACTCGGTCGCGGTCAGGTTCAGCTCCTCCCCGTCGCGGCGGACGGTGTAGGAGCCGAGGTCCAGCTCCAAGGGCCCCAGGCGAAGCGGAGACTCGCCGGGCTCAGCCGCTCGTGCCCGGCGCAAGACGGACCGGATACGCGCAAGAAGCTCCGGGAACTCGAACGGTTTGGTGATGTAGTCGTCCGCTCCCGACTCCAACCCCACCACCACGTCCACCGTGTCGGTGCGGGCGGTCAGCATGATGACCGGGACGAGCGAGGTGCGCCGGATGGCGCGGCATACCTCGAAGCCGTCCAAGCCGGGCAGCATGACGTCGAGCAGGACCAGGTCCGGCCTCTCCTGAGCGAACCGGTCCAAGCCGGCCTGCCCGTCGCGGGCCTCCACCACTTGGTACCCTTCGCGCCGAAGCCCCAACGCCACGACCTCGCGCAAGGAGGGGTCGTCCTCCACCACCAAGATCTTCCCCCGTGGGGATACGGGCACCAGCAGGCTCCGAGTTCGAGGTACAGGCCGCCGACCCGGCGGCCGGCGTCACCAGACTACAACGACGAGGCCGAGAAGGTGTCGCCCTGCGAGACGTCCCCGATGGGTCCGTACTGAGTCAAGCGGGCTCAGCGGCCGTAGCGCTTCACGAGGATGTCTCGGACCCAGGTCAACAACCCCAGCAGGCCGAAGAAGCCGACCAGCGTCACCAGGAACCCGATGAACGCGCCCCAATCGTTCGACATCGTCCCTCCAGAGGGTGGACAGAGAAAAGCGTCGGCGTGCATCACCGATATACCACCGCGGCATGCTCATTGGCAATCGGCCCGCGTGCTCTGCTTACGAGGCGACTTCCTCGGGGACGTACTCTTCAATGAGCCGGGCGAGCCCGGAGAGACGAAGGGAGCTGTCGTGGCCAACGTATTGGTGTGGGCCGACATACCGGTCCTGGATATCGAGCGGGCGATGACCTTCTACGGCAAGGTGCTGCAGGTGGACTTCGCGCAGCCATTCCCCGGGCAGCCGGTGGCCGTCCCGCCACAGGAGATGGGCCCGGTGGCGTTCGATCTGGTGGCGCGCCAGGACGTCCGTCCGGGCAGCGACGGTCCGCGCATCTATCTGAGCGCGATGGGCGACATCCACGGCATGGCCAAGCGCATCGAGGAGGCCGGAGGCCGGATCGTCCAACCGCCGACCGACATGGGCGAGATGGTGGAGACCATCTGCTACTTCATCGATTCGGAGGGCAACCAGATCGGCATCCAGCAGCCTGGCAAACCGCAGTAGGGGGCGCCTACGGAGGGCTCGCGTCACTGCCCGCGCCGAGCGGTTCGACCTCGTGGTCGACCACCCACATCCGCTCGGCCGGTAGCTCGGCTCGAAGCTCCGACACGAGGGAGCGCAGGCTGGCTGCTACCTGAGGGCTGTCCTTCCCGTAGTGCACCACCTCGTGCAGCGCCTCATGGACGAGGAGCTCCCAACTCTGCCGCGGTACCCACACCCGCGTCGTGCCCCGCTCGTCGGTGCGGCAGTCGTCGACCAGCGTGCGCCGCCCGGCCCGAAGGAGGAGGTCTTGGATGCGGTCGACGGCCATGGACGCGGTGGTCGGATCGTTCACGCCGGGCGAGAGCGCCCGAACGGCGATGTCGGCAAGCTGCCGGAAGCCGAAGCCCAGGTCCTGTTCCATCGTCCGCTCGTCCCCGAGATGCACCATCCCCACCAGTCTGCACTCGTCCACGTCCCCGTCCTGTGGGCGGACCTCGAGAAG
Organism: uncultured Actinomycetota bacterium; assembly: GCA_963796315.1. Lineage (GTDB taxonomy): Bacteria > Actinomycetota > Thermoleophilia > RBG-16-64-13 > RBG-16-64-13 > CAWCLH01. Next base: position 3,261 of record CAWCLH010000005.1, on the reverse strand, counting down.
AGGGCGGCCGAGGGCCACGAACGTTCCGACGGTCCGGTTCACCTCGATGACGGCGTCCGCCTTCACCGCCTCACCGAGCAGCTGGTCGGTCCGGACCGAGGTGATGTAGCCCGCACGTCGAGCCAGGATCACCCGCGGGGCCTGTCGCTGCCGGGCCGGGTCGTCGGCTGAACGCAGCCCGCGACGGCCCTCACCGCCGCGTCTGCCGGCTTCCTCGTCAGGCAGCAATCGCTCGATCGCGTCTGCGGCCTCGGAGTGGATCCGCGCCAGGATGGAGCTCAGCTTGATGGAGAGCGAGACGTGGTGGATGTAGTACACGAAGACGCCCATGCTGAGCAGGGCGAGGACGAACGCAGTCGTGACGGAAAGCCGCGGCACGAACTCCACGACGTTGTCGCTCTTCTCGCGGATGGCCCGCATCACGGTCAACGAGTAGGCGAAGGTGGCCAGGAAGACGCCGAGCGCGACCTTGCTCGCTCTGTCCTGAAGGAAGGTCCGCAGGGCCCGAGGGGTGAACTGGCCGCTGGTGAGTTGGAACACCACGATCAGGATCGAGAAGACCAGAGCGACGAGGCTGACCATGGAGCCGGCGATCACGGAGAGGATCGAGCGGCCGGCTTGAGCACTTCCGCCGAACACGAACCGCACCTGCTCGACGTACTCCACGCGTCGGTCCAGAGTAGGGAGCGCGACGGCGAGGGCCACGGACGCGAGGACGGAGACGGCCGGCAGCAGCCAGAGGCTCGACCGAGCCCACTCGCGAAGCCCCGCCAGCCGGTCGGACCGCCCCATCCCACCTCCTCCTCTCAGTTTTCCTTCCATACTACGGCCTTCGCCCGCGCACCGTCGACCTCAAACCTAGAAGGGGACTCGGTGGAATCTCGCGCGGCAGGCGGTTCGCGGCGGCCCGGCGACGACCGCTACGGGGAGGAGCTCGGGGCGAGCCCCAGGGAAGGTCCTGCCTCGCCAACCTCTGCCGGCTGAGTGTCGCCCAGGTCGATCGGAGCGAAGACGACGCGACAGCGGGGTCCCTCGGCCAAGCCCGACAGCCTAAGGATCCTCTGGATGTCCGGGCGGGGATCGAGAAGATCTATCCGGCCGCCGGGTGGGAGAAGCTCGGTGGCCATCAGCAGGACGCTGAGGCCCGCCCCGTCGACGTAATCGACATCCCGGAGGTCGAGCACGAGCTGGGCTTGACCCTGCGTGATCAGATCGAGAAGCGGACCACCCAACCGGTCGGCGTTCTCGTGATCGACCTCTCCGCGGACCTTGAGGCCTGCCACACCACTGATTCGAGTGGGCTCCACCTGCAGCACGACGGCCTACCCTGCGCGGCTACGGTCTGTTTGGTTGCCACTCCATTGTATCCGCCCCCGGATTCCCGCGCAATCTCGGTGGTGTCAGCTGAGCAGCCCCTCGATGATCAGGTCGGTGGCCGAATCCTCGGTGAGCCCCCGGCTCATCAACGTCTGCAGCTGTTTGGAGTCGACCGAGCCGATCGCGGCTTCGTGGGTGATGTGAGCCAGGGGATGGTTCACCTCGACTACCGGGACGGCCATGGCCGACGCGTGGCCTTGCACGATCTCCTTGCAGTCCACGTGGCCCCGGGCGTACGGCGCGCTGGCAGAGAGGGTGTTGTAGACCTCCGCGCGGGCCTCGTCTTTCAGAGCCAAGTAGGAGTTGAGCACCGCGCGGGCGCCGTCGCCGTTGAGGCGCCCGGTCTCGCGGATGGTCACCATGTCGCTGCCCCGCCCGATGATGCGCGTGATCATCTCGAGGATGCTCTGTGCGTCGCAGTCCGCCTCGTAGTCGAAGTCGATGACGCCCGCCCGCCCCTGGATCAGCTCGAACTCGGTCTTGAATCGCCCGCCCTCGCCGATGTGGACCATGGTCTTGGGCACGACCAGCACGCCGCCGTCGCGCCCATGAAGGTGCCGCTCGAAGTACTCGTAGTCCGCCCCCGGACCGATGTTCACCACCGCATCCATCGTGTGGGTGATGTCGACGGCGTTGGGGAACGTGCAGTGCGCCTGAACGGAGGCGGAGGAATCGGCCTCCACGTCGACCTGCATGACGATGTGTTGCAGGCCTTCGGTGGGCAGCATGCCAAAACAGAGATGGACTGGCTTCGGGAGCCTCACCCCCTCCCGCAGGCGGATGTGCGCCTCGATCCCGTCATCGAGCTGTTCCACCTCGAGATCCAACCCGGGACAAGGTGCGAGCCCACGACCTCGTTCCCGTTCACTTCCAGATGCGCGACATCCTCGCCGGTGAAGTGCGCTCCGAAGGCACCCAGCGATTCGAGCAGGGCGCGGGCCGTCGCGACGTCGGTCATGCGAGCATCCTCTCCTCGTCGGGCTCGGGTGCGTTCTCGTGGCCGCAGGGGATGCAGTTGTCGGCGAAGTAGCCGCTGATCTTGTCGACCGAGCCCTTGTCGATGATATGGCCGTCACACAGGAGAAAGGCGTGTTCGGCCTGCTGCAGCACCGCCGTGCTGTGGGTGATCATGACGACCGTGGTACCCATCGCCTTGAAGTCGGCGAGGACCTCGAAGATCCGCTGGAGCGCCTCGACATCGATGCCCGAGTCGGGCTCGTCCATGAGCACCAAGCGCGGTTCCATGGCCAGGATGGAGGCCAACTCCACCCGCTTGCGCTCACCACCGGAGAGCGTCTTGTCGACCTTGCGCGCGAGGTAGCGTTCCGGGTCGAGCCCGACGCGGCCCAGCATCTCCTTGACCCTGTCCCGACTCTTGTCCTTGGCGCCGGCGGCGATGAATCGGTCCATGCGCAACCCCTCGAAACGGGCCGGCTCCTGCCAGGCGAGCGTGATGCCACGGCGGGCCCTCTCGTCGACCGGCACGCCGCGCAGCGACTCGCCGTCGAACAGGATGTCCCCCTCGTGATGCGTGTAGCCCGGCAGCCCCATGATGGTGCTCGCCAGCGTCGACTTGCCGGCCCCGTTCGGGCCGATGAGGGCGTGGACGTGGCCCTCCCAGAAGTCGACGCTGAGGTCCTTCAGGACGAGCTTGCCCCCAAGCTCCAACGTGATGTCGCGCAGTTCGAGGATACCCATCGCCGTTCCACCCTTTCCGGTCATACGCGCCGATCGCGCAGGGCCATTGTACTGGGTCGACGTCCGAGCTACCCGCGGATCGGCACGGGCTGGTGGAGATGGAGGCGCGTCGGCGAGCAGGGGATAACGCCCGGGCCTTGTCCTGGTACGCTTTCCCTAGCGCACCTCGGCACGGCAGCCTCCGCT
>CAWCLH010000004.1:0-97652 GCA_963796315.1 uncultured Actinomycetota bacterium | reverse complement strand
TGGCGGCCGGCTTGGCCATTCAGATCGCCCGGCTCGCGTTCGGCTTTTTCCGGATAGGGGGATTCCCCCGCGCTCTTCCGCAACCTAAGCCTGTTGGTCCTGCCGTTCCTCACCAGGGTACTTCACTCTGCGGCGCCAGTTGACCCTGCGTCAGGGCCTGCTCGTTTGGCGCCGTTCCTGGTAGCCACCTGGTCGTCAACCTCTATCCCTACAAATCCGGATTCGTCCACTCGGAGTTGCTGGTGGCGATCCGCCTACCGGTTGCGCTGTGGTTCGGTCTCTTCTATCCCTATGTAGGAGGACGGATTTTCGTTCCCCACAGCGACAGAATGGACTTCGTCCGGGTTCACGGGCAAGTGGTTCATCTACTACGTGCTCATCGCCCTCGGTGGAGGCGTGCTGGTCGGCCTCACCCTCAGTGGTCCTCCAAACCGGTCACCCACCTGATGGAGCCACCCGGGGTAGCCGAATGGGTGCTGCCTTCTGGGGCGGCCGGCGCGGTGCTCGTGGCCGCCTGGCTGGTGGAGGCCAAGAAAAAGTGTGGTGGAGAATCTCCACGCCGGTGCTCACCATGGTCTTCACCCCGCTCTTCGCCATGATGCTGGCGGCCCCTCCGCCGTCATTTACGCAGTGTCACAGGCCTCGGCGCAATTTCGATCGCGACCGACTGGTGGTGTTTGACGCCCTGCTGATGGTGGTCCTCGCGCTCGTCCTCTACGGACTATCGGCGCGGGAGTCTGCGCGCCGGGCAGGGCTCACGGATGGATTCAGCTCGTCGCGGTCGCCGGCGCCCTCGTGCTCAACGGGATGGTGCTCGGCTCGATGCTTGCGCGGGTCGGCGACCTCGGATTTACCCGAATCGGGTAGCGGCCCTCGGCCTCAACCTGGTGCTGCTCGTGAACCTGGCCTGGGCGGCCTGGCTCTCGGTCCGCTTTCTCGCCGGGCGGGTCGCCTTCCATCGCCTCGAGCGGTGGCAGACGAGCTACCTGCCGATCTTCGCCATCTGGGCGAGCGCGGCGGTCGCTTTGCTCCCCCCTCTCTTCGGCTTCGCTTGATGACGTTCATCCCCGAGACCAGCTCGTAGCAGGGCGGTTAGCCGATCTGCTCCGCTAGCTCGATGATGATTCCCTCCGGGCCGCGGACGTAGCAGAGCCGGTAGCTGTCCTCGTAGCGCTCCAGCTCGCCGACGAGTTCAGCGCCGCGGGCTCGCAGGCCGGCAACGACGGCGTCGATGTCCTCGACGACGAATGCGATGTGGCGGATACCCGGCGTGTTCGCCGGCGCGTCGCGGTTGTCGCCCTGGTTCGACGGCGAGTGGAACTTCGACAGCTCGAGTCGTCCGTGGCCGTCCGGAGTCTGCAGCATCGCAATGTCCGCCCGTACGCCCTCGAGCCCCACGACGCGGTCCACCCAGCGACCTTCGACGGACCCCTCGCCCTGCAGCACGAGTCCGAGCTCGACGAAGAACTCGGTCGCGGCCGCGAGGTCGTCAACCACGATGCCGACGTGGTCCATCCGTTGGATCGTCATTGCTCGATGGTACCGGATTCCGCTCACTCGTTTCGGCCTGCCCGATAGACCGACCCGAGTCCCCTCCATTCGACCGGCGCCTTCTTTCCTGGCGGGACCTACGCTAGAAGTGCAGTAACAAGAGGCGGGCGGAACGCGGAGACGGAAGGGAGGCACCTCGTAAGTGCCCAGGCCGAACAACAGGAGGACTTGGCCGTTCAAGGCCACGGACGGAGGCATGGGGCCGTTCATCGCGTTCTTGGTGTGGGTGTCCGGCAGCGTTGATTCCGGCGCGGGCCGCTTCTTCCTGGGGGTGCTCATCCATCCCGGGAATCACGTAGCCACGAGCACGGCTGGGACTCACCCTATCCGTCACCGTCCGGGGGTTCGCGGACTTCTGATCCAACCGCACCATCTCCTCGACCCGCTGCGACACCTCATCCTGCTGGCGGGCGCCCAGGTAGAACTCCTCGTAGTACGCCTTGATGAAGCCGGCCAGAGGCGCCGAGATGAGAGCGCCGATCAGTCCAAACGCCTCAGCGGCCGCCACGGTGACGAACAGCAGGAAGACCGGGTTCAGTTGCATGGTGGTGCGGCGCACCAGCGGAAACGCGATGTGATCCTTGAGCGGGTTGAAGATCAGATAGAACAGAAGGACCCAAAGAGCCAGCAGTGGCCGGATCGAGAGGGCGACGAGTAACGGTGGGATGGCCATCAGGTAAGCCCCGAGCACGGGCACGAGCTCCGCAATGAAGGCGAACGCGCCCCAGACGAAGGCTCCGGGAACGCCGATGAGCCACAGGAAGAGCCCGACGATCACCGCCTCCACCGCCCCGACCACCACGTTCGACCAGACCCACCCGACCGCCGCCTGAGAGCCGGCGATGAACGCGCGCTGAGCCCGGTCCTGGTGAGCGGCGGGGGTGAACAGCAGGTACGCCCGATAGGAAGGGGTCGGATCGAACATGAGGTAGACGACGATCCCCAACAGCACGATGCCGATGACCAGGACCCCCAGGACCGTGAAGGTGTATCGGCCGACCCGGGTCACGATCGAGCCGAGGGGTGGAAGGAAATCGCCGACGGAGCGGCCGCTCAGGTCCAGCTTGCCGTGGAGCGCGGGGACGTTCTTGGTGAGCGCCGTCAGGCGCTGTCCGAGGGCGTCCAGGTAGTCGGGGGCGTTCCCTGCGAGCTTGACCACGTCTTCCACAAGAACTGGTATCACCAGCCAGCCCACCAGTCCGACCGTGACGACGACGGCCAGAAGAACCACGGTGGCTCCGGCCCAGCGGGGCAGGCCGCGTTCCTCCAGCCATACCACGGGTGCGTTCGAGGACGATGCCGAGGACCAAGGCGAACCCCACCAGCACCAGCAGCTCGCGAACCGTGTAGACGAGCCAGAGCAGGATCACCAAACCGAACGCGAGGAGGAGGAGCCTCCGCAACAACGAGTAGTCGTCGCCTCCCAGCCGGCCGGCCCTCGGCGAGCCGCCCATCGGCGCGGACCCGGTCGGACCGGTGTCCTTCAGTGGCTCACCCTGCTCGGAGCCCGCTCTTCGACCTCGTCCTGCAAGAAACTCCCTCCCCAAGACGGCGTCTCCCGGCCAGAAGCCGTTAGGAAACGCTTCCCGCGGCGTTGTCTCTCGAAAACAATGGCGAGAAGGCCCGGCCCCGGGCGTGGCCGCCGAAACGGTGTAGCGGATGCTCGGAGACGGGTATCACGTCGCAAAGCCAGCAGGCCGCCGGAGAGCCCGATGCCACACCCCAGCCGGTCGAGTCCACGATCGCCCGAACCGCGCCGGAGCCTGACCTCACGCGCTCGGCGTCTGCTTCGTCACGGCGCGGCAGTCGCTTGGGACACATTCAAAGCCACCCTGTCCAGCTGGTGGGACCACCACGCCTCCCGTCTGGCGGCGGCGATCGCCTTCTACGCGCTGCTTTCCCTGGCCCCGTCGCTTCTGGTCGTGGTCGCCATCGCAGGGTGGGTCTGGAGCTCGTCCGCAGCGCAGGAGCAACTGATCCAGACGGTGAGTCGGACGGCCGGCGGGACGGTGGCGAACGGGGTGCGCTTCGTCCTGAAGAACATCGGGGTGCCGGGGTCGGGGCCGGTCGGGACCGGCGTCGGCGTCGCGGCCGTCCTTCTGGGAGCGACCGGGTTCCTGTCCGCCGTCAAGGGAGCGCTGAATACCATGTGGGAAGCGCAGCCGGGCGGCGGTGTCTGGCCGCTGGTGAAGAGCCGGCTGGTCGACCTCGGGCTCGTCCTTGCCGCGGGGCTGTTCCTGGTCGTCTTGGTATCGATGAATGCCGCCCTCGGGCTCATACAGAGGGTGGCGTCCTCGCTTCCCGCGCCCGGACTCGCCCTTCAGATCGTCAACATGGGAGTGACCTGGGCCATCTTCTCGCTGATCTTCGCGGTGTTCTTCCGCGTGCTACCTGACGTCGACATCGCCTGGTCGGATGTGGCGATGGGAGCGGCCGCGACCGGCCTGCTGGTGACCCTGTCGACGCTCGTGTTGCGGTGGTACTTCGGAACGAGCAGCGTCGGGTCCATGTACGGAGCGGCGGGGTCCTTGGTGCTCCTCGTCTTCTGGGTCTACTACACGGCCCAGGTTGCCCTGCTCGGCGCCGAATTCACCCAAGTCTACGCCCGCCGATTCGGGAGCAAGATCGAAGAAGAAGGAAAGGCGTTGTGAGCAGGTGATTCGTGTTCTCTGCTGGCGAGCAAGAGCCGCGCCCGGCGCCGGGTTGCCGGTTCTTGGAACCGGAGCCACCAGCGCAAGAGCTATGTACCGAGAGGTAAAGAGGCCAATTTGACCGGGTATATCGTTATTGCCAGCCATTGCGGGGGTCTCTTGTTAGCGAGCGACGCCGGCGGACAAGCGACGGAGGCAACGATGAGCATCGAAACGCGTATTCCCGGGCGACTTCGGCCCAGCTACCGGGTCCTCAGTGAGACAGTGCACGAATGGCAGCGCCATAAAGCGTCACGCCTGGCCGCAGCCCTCTCCTATTACACCGTGTTCGCGCTCGCTCCGCTGCTCGTGGTGGTCATCGCTGTGGTGGGTTTCTTCGTCGGCCAAGGCGCCGCCAAGCAAAACCTGGTCGGGCAAGTCAGTTCACAGCTGGGAGTGAGCCGGAGCTTCATCGACAGCCTCCTGACGAACGCCGGCAGCCACGGGGCAGGGATCGTGGCCACGGTGCTGGGTATGATCTTCGTGATCCTCGGCGCGGCCGGAGTCTTTCGCTCCCTGAAGGACTCCTTGAACACTCTCTGGGAGCTCCCAGACAAGGGGGGCGGCATCACTGGTTTCCTTCGCTCGAACCTGCTGAGCTTCGCCATGGTCCTTGCCATCGGCTTCCTGCTCCTGGTGTCCTTGGTCCTGACCGCCGCAATAGGGATAGTTGCTGGGCGCGTGTCGAGCGTGATCCCCATGCCTGGGCTCCTGCTCCAGCTCGCCAACGTGCTGCTTTCTCTGGCGGTGGTCACAGTACTCTTCGGACTGATCTTCCGTGTCCTGCCGGACACGGAGATCCCTTGGGGGGACGTGTGGCTGGGCGCGTTCGTCACCGCGGTCCTCTTCACCATCGGCAAGTTTCTGATCGGCCTCTACCTCGGTCACAGCGGCTCGGCTGCGGCCTTTGGCGGTGCCGCTGCCTTGGCGTTGCTGCTCCTGTGGATCTACTACTCCGCGCAGATCTTCCTCTTCGGCGCGCAGTTCACTCAGGTGTATGCCTGTCGCTACGGGTCCTACTCGGGAATCTGCAAGGGGCAGGCGCCAGAGGGTTCTCTGGGGCAAAAGGCCGCCTGAGGCCGGCATCCGCTTCTCAAAGATGACCACCTCCTGCCGCTCCTCCCGTGTGAAGGTCTGCCTTCATCTCGCTCCTTCCTCACGCCGGCCGGTCGCCTAGGGACCCGGCTCCCGCGGAACCGGCGGCGCGGCCGAGCTTGCCTTGGCTGTGAGTCGCGGGTCTTGCCTGGAAGGGTTCGAACCAGCCGCGTTCTCGCCTCGTCGGCAGGGTGCACGGGAGACCGGGGCGGCATAGACTGAAGAGGCGAGCACGGGGAATCGGCCGTCCAGTTGAGGATCAGGAGGTGGATCATGGGCAGGTGGCTGGGCAACATCATAGGGCTGGTGGCCTGACTGGGCATCGTCTACGCCGTGTGCGTATGGCTTCTGCACCTTTCCGCTGATACGACCACTACAGTCATGGCGGTGATCGGGCTGGTGGCGGTGATCACCTGGTTCATCCCCAAGAGGAAGACGCCGGCCAAGGGATAACGGGTCGATCGCGATGACGTCCCGCGCCCGGGCCAACCTGATCCTCGGTGTCGTCGGCGCGGCTTTCGCTACCGTTGAAGCGGGTCTCTACCTCGTGCTGACCCGCCCCCGCCTGCGATCGTGGGGCGCGACCGAGGAGGAGCAGCGCCGACCCCTTCCGGGAGACGAACTGGGTCCTTCCTCCCGGGCCCTCACCCAGGCCATCACCATCGACGCGCCGCCCGCCGAGGTCTGGCCCTGGCTCGTGCAGATGGGTCAGGGACGGGGAGGCTTCTACACGCACGCTTGGCCGGAGAAGCTCACCCTCACCCGGATCCAGAACGCGGAGACGGTCGTGCCGGAGTGGCAGAGGCTCGAGGTGGGGGACTTGGTACGCACCTACTGGGACCTCCCCTTCATCGAGCCGCTCGCCTGGCACGTCCGTACGCTGGAGCCCGAGCACGTGCTCGTGCTCGATTGGCAGGGGAAGGGAGAGTCTGGCTGGGCCTTCGTGCTCGAGCCTCTCCCCCACGGGCGCACTCGCCTGCTCGCCCGCGATCACGCCGCCCCCCTGCCCCGCTTGCTGCTCCCGCTCGAGCTCCTCGCGTTGGAGCCCCTGCACCTCTACCAGACCACAGGCACCCTGCAGGGGTTGAAGCGAAGGATCGAGCGGAGGCGTGGCCACGGCGCCGAGTAGGCGGGAGCGAGCTGAGAACCGAGCGCCGGGGACCGGGTTGGACAGGCCACTGGAGCGGTTGCGCCTTCCCTCTCGGGGCGGTGGGCCGTTAGTAGGAGGCGGAATCCGGCCGGCCTTGTGTCCTATACGGGGCCGGCCCAGCGCCATCGAGCGGGCGCCTGCGAAGGTTCGGCTACTGGGGGCTTCCCAGGTCGGAGAGGAACAGGCTAGCGAGAGAGCCCCGCACTTGCTGTCGGCGTAGGAGGAAGCCAGCGGGGGTATGTCCGTATCGGTGAGGCGAGCGGCCGCCTTTAACGCCGCCTTGACCCTCGCCAAGGTTGCCCGAGGCCCGGCCTCCCTTTCCTGTTGAAGGAGTCCGGGCCTCCTGTTGTTTGATCCGGCCGAGCGCGCGACAGCCACCTGGTCACGACGCGGTCCTCGGTGGCCGGACCCTCGGGGCTTCTTGCCCGCCTCCAAGGCGGAACGGGCGGAAGCAACTCTCCGCCGACTCCTCCCCATCCGAGCAATCTTTGCAGGGACCTGAGGCTGGCCGTGACCCAGTCCGCTATACTACCGTCCGTAGTAGTCACTTTCCCGGAATCGCGACACAGCGAAAAGGAACGAAAATGAGGAATGCGAAGAGGGCCGCCTCACTGGGTACGCTCACCGTACTCTTGGTGCTGGCCCTGGCGCTCGCGGCGCAGGCATACAGCGGGAACAGCACCGGCATGATCGGTGGGACGACCGGCATCACGATGATGGGAACCGCCACTACCGTCACCACCATGATGGGCACTGCCACTACCGCTGCCAACATGATGGGCACCGGCACCACCGTCACAACCATGATGGGCACCGGCACCGGGAGCACCACCATGGGAAGCGGCATGATGTTCTCGGACACGTCGGGGCAATGGTACGCGGACATGGCCACCCACATGGCCAGTGCCGGCTATATGTACGGCTACACGGACGGCCGCTTCGGCGGCATGGACCAGATCAACCGAGCCCAGTTCGCGGCGGTCATGGCGCGCATGCTCGGCGTCTCGCCGGTCGGAACCTCGAACTTCTCTGACACGCACGGTCTGTGGGCGGACGGGGCCGTAGCGGTGATGGCCAAGGCCGGTATCATCATGGGGCACCCGGACGGCACCTTCGGGCCATACGATCCGATCACCCGCGCGCAGATGACCGCCATGATGGACCGGGCGCGCAGCTACCTGGGCCTGTCCTCCCCCGCCATGCCCATGACCGAGTTGTACCAGCACCTCGGCGACGTGGCTGGTCACTGGGCGGTCGCGAGCATCGACCACATGTACTCGCTCGGTGTCGTCCAGGGCGACACGGCCGGGAGCTTCCATCCCGACAGCCATACCAACCGCGCGCAGGCGGCTGCGATGCTCTGGCGGTGGCAAGAGGCGCGGTAGGTTGCCTCTATCGGCTACCTGAGCGGACGGGCCGCCCTTTCTGTCGGCCGGTCGGAAAGGGCCGGTTCCCTGTTGGGAGCCGGCCCTTCACTCGTGAGCACCTCAGCCATTCGCCGTCGGATCCCCTGAGCGCGGTAGTGTGCGGACTTGTGTGCAGAAGCCCGGGAGGAGAGCAGAAGGGTCATGGTATGCATGTGATTGCCAAGATCACCCCGAGACGGGAGCACACCATGACCCAGAAGAAGCTTATGCGCCACGGGCGCCGACTGGAAAGCCCTCCTCGCCGAAGATGCCGACCTCATGCGCGAACTCGTGCGTCACGTGATGCAGGAGATCCTCGAGGCGGAGATGACCGAGACGATCGGCGCCGGCCTCCGGGGAGCGCACCGACACCCGCCTAGGCTACCGGGCCGGCTACTACCCCCGCACGCTCGTGACCCGGGTGGGGAAGCTCGAGCTGCGTGTCCCTCGGGATCGCGACGGCCGTTTCTCCACCGAGCTCTTCGAACGCTATCAACGCTCCGAGAAGGCCCTGGTCTCCGCGCTGGCCGAGATGTACGTCCAAGGTGTCTCGACCCGCAAGGTGAAGGCCATCACCGAGGAACTCTGCGGCACGAGCTTCTCCGCCTCTACCATCAGCGCCATCAACAAGACGCTCGACGCGACGCTCCATGAGTTCGCCCGCCGCCGTCTGGAGGAGCCCTACCCCTTCCTCATCGTGGACGCCCGCTACGAGAAGGTCAGAGAAGGTGGGGTGATCCGCTCCCAGGCCGTCTTGATCGCCATCGGCATCAACCAGGAGGGCTTCCGCCAGGTGCTGGCGGTGGAACTCGCCAACCGGGAGAGCCAGACGACCTGGCGGGACTTCCTGCCTCTCTTTGCGCGACCGCGGTCTCTCCGGGCGTGGAGTTCGTGGTCTCCGACGACCACGCCGGGCTGCGCAAGGCCCTCCGGGAGATCCTGCCCGAAGCCGCCTGGCAGCGGCTCGTCAGTGCACAATGGAGCCGGACGGGGTGTTCTCGTCCGTCACCCCCGCCGGCGGGAGAGGGCCTTGGCAGCGTGACCCTGAGTGAGGTCCTTCGGCAGACCTGTCCCTCCCGCCGGTGGCGGGCTCCCGACCGGCCATTGGGAGTAGCACGCCAAGAGTGCCGTGACCAGCGACCGGCGGGGCACGCCTGTGGGGTGAGCCACACCCCTCACAGGAGGTGCTATGACCATCTTCGCAGGGATCGACTGGGGAGGCCACTTCCACCAAGCGGCTCTCGTGAACCACGAGGGTGTGTCGAGGCAAACCAGCGCTTCAGCCATGATCGGGACGGTCTGGACAGACTGCGGACGTTCCTAGCTGGAACGGGTGAGCTCTGCCCGGTAGCCGTCGAACGGGCCGAGGGGCTCCTGGTGGAGAACCTCCAAGCCTGGGGTCATCCGGTCTATCCGGTGAGCCCCCGGATCTCCGCTCGGCCCGGGAGCGCTACCAGGCGCCCCAAGAAGGACGACCGCTTCGATGCCTACGTGCTCGCCGACACTCTGCGCCACGAGATCCGGCGCTGGCTGGCCCTCACGCCGATGAGCGCGACGCTGGCCGAACTGAGGGCACTGCGTCGCGACCGGCGCCGCATCCTCGAAACCCAGCAGGAGATCGAAGCGCAGCTCATGGCAGCGCTCGATGCTATCACCGCGCGGCGGCTCGATTGTTCTCCTCGCTCTACCGCAAGATCTCCCTCTGCTTCATCCGCGAGTATCCCACCCCAGAGGCGTCGCACATCTCGGCGAGGCGCCGTGGAGCGCTTCACCTCGCGCCACGGCTTCTCCGGCCGAGTCCCGGCGGACGCCCTGGTGGAGCGGCTACGCGGGGCCCTCCTGAGCGCCTCTCCCGGCAGTACCGACGGGCGCAGCTTCGGGGCTCTCGCCCTGGTGGAGCAGGTTGCGCTCCTCAACCAGCAGCTGGCCGCCTTCGATCAACGTATCGCCCAGGTCTACCCTCGCCACCCGGACGCCCCGCTGTTCGCGAGCTTCCCCGGCGCCGGGCCGGTGTCTCCGCCAATCTCTTGGCAGAGATCGGTGAGGACCGGACCCGGTTCCCCGCCGTGGGGACGCTTCTTGCGGAGGCCGGACTCGCCCCGGTCACCCGCTCTTCGGGCAAGGTCACCCGGGTCCGCTTTCGCAGGGCCTGCAACAGCCGTCTCCGGGACACCTTCAACTGGTGGGCCTATACCTTGAAGCGCATCGATCTCCCCACCCGGGAACGGTATCTGGCTGCGCTCGATCGCGGTCAGCATGCGCATCGAGCGCTTCGGGGAGTCGGGTCGTCCTGGCCCGCATCCTCTGGCGCTGCTCGCAGGACGGCACCCTCTACGATCCCGAGCGCCCAGTCTCGGCCTGACAGGGACTGGACTTGCGGACCATGACTAGGGGCCCGCCCCACGCCCGGAGCGCCTACACCATCGCAAGCAAGTTGACTTTGGGAGTCTGTTACGTCCATTTCCTCCGGAATGCGCTCGACCACATGCCCCGCAAAGCCGACGACGACTGCCTGCAGGAACTCAGGTGGCTCTACGACCGGCGCAACCTCCAGGAAGCAGAACGGGACCTCGCCGCCTGGCTTACGCGCTGGCAACAGACCTACCCGAAGCTCTGCGACTGGGTGGAGGAGAGCATCGCAGAGACGCTCACCTTCTACCGGCTCCCCCGGGAGTACCACAAGCACCTGAAGAGCACCAACATGCTCGAGCGCATGAACGAGGAGATCAAGCGCCGCACCCGCGTCGTGCGCATCTTCCCCAATCAGGAGAGCTGTCTCCGCCTCATCCGGGCTCTGGCCGCCGAGACCCACGAGGGCTGGCTCGAGGAGCACCGCTACCTCAATCTGCAGTTCCTCGCCGAACAGAAGAAGGAAGAGATGCGACGGCTGGAGGAGGCAGCCTGATCAAGCCGACCACCATGTCACGCATGCAGATCATGGCTCTGATACTTCTGCACAACTTGACGCACACAACCCTGAGCGCCTGGCGGCGGTCGACTCTTGGGAAGGCCGCGGCCGTCACCACCCACTAGCCAGGTAGTCGGGCGACTAGCCTCTTTCCTGTTCGGCAGAGTTTCCCGCGTCTCGCTTGATGGGAAGACCGCTCCCACGTCTACTACAGTGGGGAGGAAGCAGTGGCAGCGATTACCGACAGGAAGCGTCCGCTCGTGGCGTTGCGGCCGATTCTCGATTGGTTGCATTATCGCTTGGTGACTGCTGCTCCTTCGGCGGCCTACGAGGAAGCCGAGTCTGGCAGCGCCTGGGATGAGATGGTCGAGGAATGGCGGGAATGCTCGCTCCAGGAGCCTTTCAACGTTGGCGTGGTTGATTGGCAGACACCGGGCGGGCGCAACCTCGGCACCACCGATCCGCATTGCTTTCCCGTATAGCAGATGTCGACATGGCCTCAATGGAAGACGTCAGGCCCCTCTGTATCTATCTCCTGGCTCCGCTGAAGGGGTACAACAAGAGCCAGGCAGCGACGATGCCTGCTTCCCCCACGGCGTCCATCAGATAGATGGGAGAAATGGTCCCCTTCGCCGCATAGACCACGTCAACGGTGCCCAGCGCTGCGGCGCTCGCTGATCCAAGAAGAGAGATCTCCGGACTCACCCGTCCCCGGATGCCCGCGATAGCAAGAGTCGTCCCCGTTGCCGCCAGGGAGGCGCCTACTGTCTTCACCAGCCAGTCGTCGGTCTTCGGACCAGTCACCCTCTCGAAGGTACGCATGCTGAGGAGCGGCCAGACGCCCGTGCCGAGGTAATAGAACCCCTGACCGATCGCCAGCCCACGCACCAAGCTGCTGCGAATCATCACGACTCCTTTGCCTGAGTCTCCCGAGGATGTTGGACCGGACAGACTCTCTCCATTTGGCGTCCGTTCTTATGTTGCACAGCAGGTTGAGGTGTGCTCCGGCCCTGCAAAAGCGAAACAACACAGCCCGCTCTCGCGCTGGCGGCGTAGGCCTTGGCCGGGACCAGCACCGGCACCGGAGCCCTATCGGCACCCGCTTCCAGACCAGAGAATGCGGCAGGAGAGGATCGGAGAACTGGTTCCGGTCTAGAGGACGATATGAGGACGTTGTGGGCGAGCCCCGAGAGGGAGGTGAGCGGATGAGCGGCTACGTGTTGGGTCTTGAGGAGATTGACGCGACACAACTCGCGGTCGCCGGCGGCAAAGGCGCGCGCCTGGGGGAGCTCTCGCGGATCGAAGGTATCCGCGTGCCGGCCGGCTTTTGCGTGACGACGCTCGCGTTCCGGCGGCTCATGGCGGAAGCGTCGTCGATCGACGATCAGCTCGACCGGATGTCGCGGCTCGAGCCAAACGACCAGGACGCGATCGGCAGGCTCAGCGCGGAGCTCCGCCGCACCATCGAACGCGTCGCCATCCCCGAGGATCTAGCGGCCGCGATCACCGGTTCGCTCGCCAGGCTCGGCGACCAAGCCGCCTACGCCGTCCGCTCGAGCGCGACGGCGGAGGACTTGCCGACCGCCTCCTTCGCCGGCCAGCACGACACGTACCTGAACGTCGTGGGAGCGGCGGCGATCCTCCAGCACGTCATCCGCTGCTGGGCGTCGCTCTTCAACGAGCGGGCCGTCGCCTACAGGCTGCGGAACGGACTGGACCAGCGGCAGGTGCAGATGGCGGTGGTCGTCCAGCAGATGGTCTTCCCGCGGGCGGCGGGCGTCCTGTTCACGGCCGACCCGGTCACCTCGAACCGGAAGGTCGCGTCAGTGGAGGCCGGCTTCGGTCTCGGCGAGGGCCTCGTCTCCGGCCGGGTGAACGCTGACGTCTACAAGGTACGAGACGGCGAGGTCGTCGCCAAGACGGTCGCCACCAAGCAGCGAGCGATCCACGCCTCGGCCGCAGGCGGGACGCAAGAGCACGCGATCGAGCCGGAACGTCAGGCGCAGCCGGTGCTCTCGGACGCACAGATCGTGCGGCTCGTACAGCTGGGCCGGCGGATCGAAGCGCACTTCGGCCACCCCCAGGACATTGAATGGTGTCTCGTCGACGATGGCTTCCAGATCGTCCAGAGCCGGCCCATCACGACGCTGTTCCCCATCCCGGAGGCCGGCGACCGAGAGAACCACGTCTACCTCTCCGTCGGTCATCAGCAGATGATGACCGACGCCATGAAGCCCCTGGGACTCTCCTTCTGGCAGATGACGACCCCGCGGCCCATGGCCGAGGCAGGCGGGAGGCTGTTCGTTGACGTCACCCGGGCACTGGCTTCGCCTGCGAGCCGCGCTGCCCTCCTGGGGCTTGCGGGGAAATCGGATCCGCTGATCGGAGACGCGCTGCAGACGGTCCTCGACCGCGGCGATTTCATTCGGTCGCTTCCGGACGAGGATACAGGTGGGGTGCCGGCGGGCGGGGCGCCGGCCCCGCTCGAGCCCGACCCGGCGATCGTGGCCGAGCTGATCGCGCAGAGCCAGGCCTCTATCGCCACCCTCAGGCGCGAGATCCGGACCAAGTCGGGATCGGCGTTGCTGGACTTCATCCAGGCGGACATTCAGGAGCTGAAGCGGATCTTGTTCGACCCGAGAAGCCACCGGGTGTTCATGACGGCGATGGAGGCCAGCTGGTGGCTCAACGAGCAGCTGCAGGCGTGGCTGGGCGAGAAGAACGCCGCCGACACGCTCACACAGTCCGTCCCCGACAACGTCACATCGGAGATGGGGTTGGCGCTCCTGGACGTCGCCGACGCGATCCGCCCGCACCCGGAGGTGGTTGCGTTCCTGCAACAGGTCGAGAACGAAGGCTTCCTGGACGAACTGCCCAAGCTCGCGGGCGGGCGCGAAGCACGAGACGCGATCATCGCCTGGCTCGACAAGTACGGCATGCGCTCCGTCGGCGAGATCGACATCACCAAGCCGCGGTGGAGCGAGCACCCCACCACGCTCCTGCCGATGATCCTCAGCAACGTCAAGAACTTCGAGCCTGGCGAGGCGAAGCGGCGCTTCGAGCAAGGACGCCAGAAGGCTCGGGAGAAAGAACAGGAGCTGCTCGAGCGCGTGCGGGCGTTGCCGGACGGAGAGCACAAAGCCGAAGAGGTCAAGCGAATGATCGACCGCGTCCGCACCTTCATCGGCTACCGCGAGTATCCGAAGTACGGCATGGTCAGCCGCTACTACGTCTACAAACTGGCCCTGCTGGAAGAAGCCGACCGCCTCGTGCAGGCGCACGTGCTTCACGAGCGGGAGGATATCCTCTACCTCAGGTTCGAAGAGCTCCAGGACGTCGTACGTACGAAGCGTGTGGACGACCGGCTGGTCCGCGAACGCAAGGAGGCCTTCAGGGCGTATGAGGCGCTCACGCCGCCGCGGGTGCTCACCTCCGACGGCGAGGCGATCGCCGGGGCGTACCGGCGCGACGACCTCCCGGCCGGCGCGCTCATCGGCTCACCGGTCTCTGTCGGGATCGTCGAGGGGCGGGCTCGCGTCATCCTCGACCTCGCGGAGGCCGACCTCGAAGCGGGCGACATCCTGGTCACCGCCTACACGGACCCGAGCTTCACCCCCCTGTTCGTCGCGATCAAGGGGCTGGTGACCGAGGTCGGGGGCGTGATGACCCACGGCGCGGTCATCGCGCGCGAGTACGGGTTGCCGGCCGTCGTGGGGGTGGAGCACGCCACTCGGCTGATCCGGGATGGGCAGCGGGTCCGTGTGAACGGCACGGACGGATACGTCGAGATCAGCTCAAGAGACGACCCAATCCGCTGAGGGGGAGTAGGCATACGCCCACTCTCCCCCATCAGGGCCTGTCGGCTTCCCTCATGCGGCCCTGCGTCTGGCGTTCTCCTCCATCCTGATCCGCTGGTGTTCCTCGCGTTCGCGCAGCTCCGGCGTGAACTCGACACCGAACTCCTCGGCGTCCATGATTTGGCGTATCTCTACCTCGGACTCGGACCCCATGTCCATCGGTGCCCGCTTCATCAGCTCGACGACCTCCTCGAGGGAGCGTGCCTGGATGATCCAGTAGCCGGCGACCAAAGACTCGGGCTGCGGGAACGGACCCGGGTGGACGTGCACGTCGCCACCCTGGTAGGTGAGGCGCGCACCGTCGCGGCTGGCATGGAAGCCCTCGCCGGCGAGCATGGCGCCCGACTCGACCAGCTCATCGTTGAACCGGGTCATGGCATCGAGGTCCCGCTCACTCGGCATCGCTCCCGCCTCGACCTCTGCATTCGACTTTACGAGCACCGCGAAGCGCTTGCGCATGCCGGCGGTCTGCCCGGTCCCCGCAGCGTCCTCGACCACGTAGAGTCGGTTCCCATCGGGGTCGCGGAAAGTGAACATGGCGGGGACGTCCGGCCAGCGAAGGATCTCGCCCTCGACGGAGACGCCCCGAGCCTTGAACTGCTCGTAGTCGGCCTCGGCGTCGGTGGTCCTGAGGCGGATGCCGGTATCCACGCCGACCGTTCCCTCCCCATCGGGCGTGGCGAGCGCGATGGTGGTAGCCGCCCCGGGTACGGCCACCTCGATCCACCTCTGCCCGCGGCCGTAGGTGACGTCCACCCGGGTCTCGAGACCGAGCTTGTTGGTGTAGAACTCGAGTGCCCGCTCTTGGTCGTGGACGGGCACCGTGATCGTGCGCACTTCCAGAAGGTGCGTCCGGTTGAAGTCGCTCACGTCGACCTCCCCTGACGATGATTGACCTGCACCGCTATGGTTCCCCCCTCGCGGGGAACCAAGCCGGCCCTACGAAGGAGACAAGCGCGACCAATATCGTCGCCAGTATCAGAGCCCCGGCGATCCGTTCTTGTGCGCCGGCGCCCACCTTGTCTCGACGCGTCGTCGGCCACCAAGGCTGCCGCGATACTCGCGGCCCAGTCTCTGATCGCCTCCCAGTTGCGGAAGTCACCCTCGGGCAGCACAGCGCGGGCGGCCGGCATTATCGCGACCATCCGGTCACAGAACCGCAGGCCCTTCCTCGAGAATCCACCAGAGAAGACGATGTGGTCCCGCGCCCGGAGGGCCTCCTCGAGTTCGGCCTTCTCGCTGGCCCTCAGGGCATCGTCCGCCAACTCGCGGGGATCCGCCTCCGCGGCCTTGGCCCCTACCGGCCCGCTACTGAACATCCACACGGGTCGGTCCCTTCAGCAGCCCCTGGTTGAGCTGCACGAACTCCTTGGCCTCCTTGAGCCAGCGACCCAAGTACACGCCACTCCCTATCACCAGTGCCTCGCAATCTTCCAGTCCATGCACATCCGCCACGGGCCGAGCCGCTGCCTCCAGTCCCGCCTCCTGCAGCGTCTCCGCGATCCGCTCCGCGATGCCCTGGGTCCAACCGTAGTGGCTGGCGTATGCGACCAAGATACCCATCACCGCCCTCCTTGACGGGCCGAGCCTCTCCGCCTCGACGTTCCTGCTCATCGGTGGCTAGCCGAACGCAAACCGGTGGTCTCCCCAGTCGGCATGCGCCGGCTGCTCACCACTACCATTCTATGGAGTCGACAACCGCCGGAGACCGGCCACACGAGCAGGCTTTGAACCATCCCACTGACCAGGGCGCGCCTGCCCTCCGATCGGGCAAACCGGAGGGGCGTGAAAAGACTCTGGCAGGGGATGACGCTGCTCGCCCAGATCAGGGTAGATTGCAGATTGGCCCGGCCGCCGGGATTCTCGATGCCTGCCTTCTTGGACCGGCTTCGCCGGCGGCCCACGGCGGGTTGGAGCTCTCCCGGCCCGCAGGGGAACAGGAACAAGGAGGGAGAAGAGTGTCCGAGGTCGTGGACTTCGAGCATGTGTCCGTAGCCGGCCTGGAGTCTTCGCCTGTGGCGGAGGCACTCGCCGGTCTGCGTGCCAACGAGGCGCGGTACTTCATGAACAAGTACAAGCATGAGTTCAGAGTCGCGACGGTCGACGAGAGCCCGGACGTGCTGGCTTATGTGCAACGGATCCTCAAGGAGGAAAGGGATATCGAGCTTGCCGCCAGGCCGCTGGAGACGTCGCTCTTTCAAGTCGAGGACATCAGGATGGCCTATGTCTTCTACGAGGACGGCCTGGTGGTCAACGTCATGTACACCATCGGCGATCCCAAGAAGCGCGCGGTCGGCTTCAAGCTCTCGGAGGGGATGGAAGTCCCCAAGGAGCTCGAAGGAAGATTCAAGTTTGCCAGGCAGAAGTCCAAGCTGGCCGGGACGATCCGGGGTTCCTTCTTCGTGATCAAGGGCGAGTACTAGACTCGGGCCGCGTGCCCTCCGGAAAACGCACCGTCATGTCCGCTGTCTCGGAGGCGATCTCGATCCCCGCCTCGTCCAGCCGCTCCCGGATTCGTCGGAACATCCCGTCTTTGATGACTCGGGCCTGGCGGAGCGGCACGATGAAGCGAGCGGCGAGCTCCATCCAGTTGTCTGTCGCCCGAACGAACACCCGGGGTTCCACTTCGGTGTACGGTACCGGATACTGCCGGAGCATCGCTCGGATCGCCTCACGCGCCCCCTCCGTGCTCGACACCGCCCGGGCCTCCTCCTCCACGATCCTCACCGCCTCCTCCCAGTCGCTGCGATACGAGATGGGAACAGTCAGCTCCTCCCAGATGTACTCGAAGGCCGCGGAGTAGTTGTAGACGGGCTCGGTGAAGGTCATCTTGTTCGAGACCGCCACGATCCGTCCGGTGAACTGGCGTCCTTGGACCCAGGTGGCATCCTCCCCGGGCGACCCGATCTCCATCAGCTTGGTGCGGAGCAGCGTGAGGTCGATCACGTCCCCCCGCACGCCGCCCATCTCGATCCGGTCACCCACACGAAAGATGTTGCCGGAGATGATGTTGACCCAGCCGGCCGCCGCCCCGATGACCTCCTGCAAGGCGAAGGCCAGGCCGGCTCCCAGGAGGCCCAGGACGAGCCCGATCCGCCCCGCGAAGGCCCGCCACACCAGCCCGACCACGATGAGGGCTATCGGCCGCCAGGATGTAGCGGGTGATCTTCCGAGCGTGGTAACGGGTGAGGGGCTCATCGATCCGGCGCCGGAGCACCAGGTCCAGACCGAAGGAGAGCACGAAGGCGACGCCGACGATAGCCGCCGAGGACACCAGACGCCCAGCGGCCGTCTGGTTGTCGAAGAGGAGGTCGAGGAACGCGCCCACACTTGGTAACTTCCCCCGAGCCGGGGCGGCTGAACGGAGTCGGCTCTCCCGGCGGAATCAACCGACCCGCGGCCTCTGGGTGTGCCCTCTACCCCACTCGGTCGCCCAGGTGCCGCCTCGGCCGGTTCAGGCGTCAGCGCCCAGCACAGCCACGTGTCGCGGGGATTGCGGTGCTTCGCTGCCCATGGCAACCTCCCGGGTCCCGGTCTCCGGCTGCGGCGCTCGTGAGCCCGCTACTCGTTCCAATTCAGCCAGTGGCACACGGCAAAATGCATCCACGATGAGGGGATCGAACTGCGTCCCTGAGCAGCGTCGCACCTCTTCGAGAGCCGTCGAAGGCGAACAGGCCGCACGATAGGGCCGGTCCGAAGTCATGGCGTCGAACGTGTCGGCCACGGCAAAGACCCGGGCGAGCAGAGGGATCTGGGCACCCGCCAGACCGTCGGGGTAGCCCGCTCCGTCATAGCGCTCATGATGGTGACGGACGACCGGCAATGCCTTGGCAAGGAACTGTAGATGGGCGAGCATACGATAGCCGATCTCACAGTGGGCCCGCATCAGTTCCCACTCCGCTCGGTCCAGCGGCCCCGGCTTTCGGAGGATGCGGTCGGGCACACCGATCTTGCCGACGTCGTGTAAGAGGCCACCGGAGCACTAGGTCCGCCAATTGCTCGTCGGACAGGCGCAAGACGGCCCCAATGAGCTTCGCGTACTCCACGACGCGCCGCGAGTGTCCCTCTGTCTCCGCGTCCCGGCTGTCCAACGCGACAGACAGCGTCAGCAGGGTCGCCTCATAGTTGCGCTGCAGCTGAGCCAGCGCCCGGGACGTTTCGTCATGCGCCTGCACCAATTCCTGGTTTGCCGCCGTGAGCTTGACCACGCTCTGCTCGGTTCGCGCGACGTACTGCCTCATGACGTACCGAAGCATCGTCGGCGGCACGAAGAAGACCGCCAGCCCCAAGATTCCAATAGCACGGTAGGCGAGGACGATGAACGCCGCCAGCAGCCCGTAGACTAGATAGTGTAGCCAGAGCCAGCGGAAGCGTTCTTCCCACACGGCCAGGGGTCGTCGGTGCTCGCTGAGGCCCATCACGAGAGCTAGCAGCCCGATGTTGACGAGGTAGAAGCCAAGGCCGGCAACCACGCCGATAGGAGCGATCCACGGCGAGACCTCGGTGGACACCAAGGGCGAGATGCCGAGGTAGACGAGGGCCCCCGCCGCGCCGGCGGCATTGAGCATGCCGAGGTCGAACAACAACCGATGCAAGCGGCCCCGACTCACTCCCCATTGCAGAAGCGCGACGAGCGTGGCGAGGAGCAGGGCGCCGGGAACCCCCTGCAGCATCCCCGCGGCGAGTATCAGTATCCCGCTGGTGGAGACTCGTCCCGCGCCGTAGAGATCGATCGGGGTCAGCTGAGCGATGAGCGCGAGAGCAGCCAAGGCTACGGCGCCCACGAGTTCGCCATCCAGGTGCCACGGCGGCCACACCCGCCACAGCGCAACGGCGACTGCCACCAGGCAAGCGATGAGAACGATGACCGGCCGGGGAAGGGTCTTCTCCCCCGGCCGTTCCGCTGTCTGTGACACGGCCCCTCTCAGTTTCCAGCGCGAAGAATGCTCGCCGACTCAAGCCGCGAGCGAAGACACTCCTTTCAATCGGGAAAATTCCCCCAGAAGTTGACCGAATTCCACATCACCGCGTTCCAGGTGGCCGCGTTCCAGGTGGCCGCGTTCCAGGTGGCCGCGTTCCACGTGGCCGCATTCCAGTGGCGCGCGTTCCAGGTGGCCGCGTTCCAGGTGGCCGCGTCGAAGTCAGCCATGCCTGCAAGCGCGGCAACCGACGGGACCAGCGAGACTCCACGGTTGGCAAATGGGGCGACGCTGAGCGATGCCGCAGCCAGGACGTCTATCTCACCTGCACCTGAGCCGGCGACATCCAGGGGACGCGCGGTCGCGGTCAATGCCCCCTTGACCTGATCGGGTGTCCATTGGGGGTGAGCCTGCAAGATGAGTGCGGCCGCGCCGGACACGACAGGCGCCGCCATCGAGGTGCCCGAAAGGCTGAGATAGTTCTTGTCGACGATTCGATCTCTATACAGCTTGCCAAGGTTCGAACCCGCTTCGGACAGGTCCGAGACGATCCGACGGCCAGGGGCGACGAGTTCCGGTTTCGCGAAGCCCTCCGGGGTGATCCCGGAGCCCGACCAGGGGGGGACGGTGTCGTCTGCGACGTCGACGGTCCCGTTGGTATCGACGGCGCCCACGCTAATGACGAGCGGGTCGTTAGCTGGCGGGAACAGGGCACTCTCCGGCCCGGAGTTTCCCTGGGAGACCACCACCGTGATGCCGGAGAGCCAGGCGACTTCACAAGCGGCATCGAGTGGGCTGACGGTGTAGGGCTCAGGAACGTGTGACTCCAGCGACAGGTTGACGACCCGGATGTTGTAGGTCGTCCGGTTGGCGATAGCCCACTGCAGCGCCTCGATGACGTCGCTTACGTACGCCACGCCTTCATCGTCCGCCACCTTCAAGTCAATGAGGTTGGCCTGGGGTGCGATGCCGATGTACTTGCCAGCGGACCTGCGCCCGCCCCCGGCCAGGATCCCCGCCACGTGGGTCCCGTGCCCGTACTTGTCGTTGCCCGTGTGGGTGTGAGTGGAGAAGACCACACTCTTGAGGATGCGTTTGTCGGGATAGAGGACAGCGTCAAGCTTCTTCCACTTGTCGGAGGGCTGCCGGAAGTCAGCGAGGTTCTCTCGGATGCCGCTGTCGATGACGGCGACGGTCACCCCGGCACCGGTTAGCGATTGCGACCACAACTGGGGCGCGCGAACGATCGACGGATAGAGTGTGCCGAGAAAGTCAGGGGAGATGCCGGGCAGAGAGTCCCAGGCATTGGTGGGCACCATGGGGGCGTCGGGCGTCACGTAGAGGACGTCAGGACTATCAGCGAGACTGAGAACGTCCTGCACGGCAAGTTGGGCCGAGAGGCCGCCCACCACGGGTAGGTCCTTGTCCTTCTGCCCGTGTTTCGCCTCGACTTTGCCGGTGAGCTGGGCCGAGGAGGCTCCGGCGCCGCGGATGATGACCCGCACCTGCGCCCGGGGGTTGTCTTTGGCCAGTTGCCTGAGGCTGGGGTGGATCTTGTCGTTAGCGGCGGCCCAGCCGCCAGCAGGGAGGACCATGCTGGCGACGCACGCCAGCACGACGGCGAAGGCAAGCAGCACCGCCCGCCGCGTCCGGATAGTAGAAGCGCTGGAAAACATGTGTAACCACTCCTTGGCGGCGCCGGCTACCCGCCGGCCACCATGCCGAATCTCTCCGGCAGCCCGGCCGTCCTAGCCCAAAGGACCGTAGACCCGTGGCTTTGCGTCACTCGGTTTCCCGAGCTTTGCCCTTTACGGAGCAGTTGACGATCGAGAGGGGCTAGGTCAAAGGCCTCCTTTCGTTATTGATAGCCCTCCGGCGACTGTCATCGACACAAGAATCGGCTTTCTTTAGCGTTTCCGTAGAATGTGTGCCGTGAAGAACCCAGAGCATTCCAGCGAGCGCACACGTGCACGTTGTTCACCGGCAGTTGGGGCGGTCTGATCGACCGGACATCGTGAGCGACAAGGCTGCTGATCGCCCGAGGCGTGTCCCTCAAGATCGTGCAGGGGACACTGTCCAAGGGCCAGATGGGCAGGCTTAGGCCCTCGTCCCCCGAGCCAACCTGAACGCCAACACCGCCGCGTCGTCCCGCAGATCGCCGCGGGCGTAGTCGGTCACCTCTTCCAACACGCGCCGGGCCAGCGCATCGGGTCTCTCCTTCGCCAGCGCCGAGAGGACAGCGGTAAGGCGGTCCTCGCCGAAGAGTATGCCGTCCCTGCGGGCCTCGGTGATGCCGTCGGTGTAGAAGACGAGCATGGTGTCCTGGTCGAGCGTGGAGCGGCCGGTGAGATAGTGGGCATCTGCGAACACCCCGAGGGGTGGGCAGGGCTTCCACCGAGTGACGCCGACTCCCGAGCTTGACACTCGGACAGGGGGTGGATGCCCGGCAAGCGAGTACTTCAGCTTGCCCGTAGCCGGGTCGAGCAGGACGAACACCAGGGTGATGAACTGCCCGTGGCCGTGCCGGTGGATGAGCGCCTCGTTCGTGAGACGGAGGATATGGCGCGGCGAGCGGTTATGCAGGGCATAGGCCCGGACGGTCTCCCGGCAGAAGGAGGCAAGAGTCGCCGCTGAGAGCCCGTGGCCGGACACATCACCCATCATGGCCCCGACGGCCCCGTCGGGAAGGGCGAACACATCATAGAAGTCGCCGCCCACCTTGCCCGCCTCCGAGGCGGTCCTGTAGATGTGACCGAACTCGATGCCCTCCACCCGCGGGGGCACCGACAGCAGGGCCGCCTGGAGCTGCTCCGCCACCGTCCGCTCCGCCTCGTAGAGCCGGGCGTTCTCTATCAACACCCCGAGCTCGTTGGCTATCGACGAGTAGAAGTCCACGTCCTCCTGTTCGATGGCCCATGCCTTGTGCCAACCGAAGTGAAGCGTGCCGATGGTCTTGCCCCGGGAACGCAGGGGCAGGACGACGTAGGCCCCCAGCTCGACACCGATGGCTTCATACCTCTCCCTCACCGCCGGATCGGCCCGACTCAAGTCTGGCACTACCACCGGCGTCCCCGTCCGATAGACCAGGGTGGCGTCGGAGGGAGCCGAGAGGGGCATGGGCGAGAAACGCTCCTGGTAGGAAGGTGGGTAGTTCCGCTCAGCTGCCAGTTCCAGCACCTCCCCCCGCGCCAGCCACACGTCCGCAAGCTCGGGGCCGTGATGCTGCACCAGGTACTCCAGGACCTTCTGGGTGGCCTCGCCGGTGTCGAACTCGGCGAGCGCCACCTCGGTCACCGGTGCTCCCGGCCAATTCCACGGAACCCACGAGATAGTCCTCGTTCCGGTGGGTCTCCAGCACGTACCGAAGACGGCAACCGGCCCTCGTCAACGCCCGCTCGTAGACGTCCACGTCGCGCCGGGGATCGATGACCAAGGCCTCGCCCCCGTCGCCGATCAGATACGAGAAGTGGGCGAGGCCCTCGGATTCGATCTTCATCCACAGCATGACGCCCTCCCCGATGCTCGCATGCCCGGTATGTCACGGGGGCCGGCCGAGTCTGCGGGCATGGCCGACCGCAGGCCATGTGATACCCAGGACATCCGCTACTGCACCTCACAGCGTCCCGCACGTGAGCAGTCGGCCGAGAGTTCCGCTTGGTGGCCCCGCTGTGGCATTGTCGTGACACTATTCTGGCGCTACAATGACGCCATGAACCTCGAACCATACGTCGAACGCATCCATCGTCAGCTGGAGCTCGCGGCCGAAGCTTACGGGGACGATGCGCGCGCTCTGGCCGAACGCCTCCTCGCACCGCTGGACTCAGCGATGCGGCTCACGGTGCAGGATGCACTGGCCGCGGCAGCGGAGGAGATCACACTCGAGCTCGCGCCGGGCTCCGTTGAAGTGCGCCTCCGAGGACGTGAGCCCGAGTTCGTGGTGAACCTCCCGACGTACGAGTCGTCGGGCGAGGACGTCGCCGACGAACGCGATTTCCCCCCCAACGCCTGGCGCCGAGTGGGCACAAGGCCCCGACCTGTGGCTGACGGCGACGAAGCCACGGTTTCGCGGGTCAATCTCCGGCTGCCGGATGACCTCAAGGCTCGAGCCGAACAAGCGGCCGCGAGTCAAGGGCTGTCGCTCAACGCCTGGCTCGTTCGGGTCGTCGCCGCCGCCGTCGACCGAGCGGACGCAGTCCCTCGGGGCGAACCACGCAACCCCCAAGGCGCACAGCGCTATACGGGGTGGGCTCGGTAGAACGGAATCCCATGTCCAGATTCACTACGCCTGAACCTATCGCAGTGACCATCGAGCTCGGCGTCGGAGACGTGTGGTTGGTGGCGACGGATCGCGCCGATACCGTCGTCGACGTCCAGCCGACCAATCCGTCGAAGGAGTCGGACGTCGCCGCGGCGGAGCAGACCCGCGTCGAGTATGCGAACGGCAGCCTGCTGATAAGGGCGCCGAAGGGGTGGCGAAAGTGGGCCCCTTGGGGCGGAAGCGAGTCGATCGACGTCCGGATCCAGCTTCCGACGGGCTCGCGCGTACGCGCTGAGGCGGGTGTCGGCGCGCTCCGCTCCACCGGTCGGTTCGGCGAGTGCCGATACCACACCGGAATGGGCGACATCCAGCTCGAGAGTACGGGTCCCGTGGAGCTCAAGTCGGGCGCCGGGGACATCACGGTCGACGCGGTCAGCGGCAAGGCCGAGATCACGACCGCCGGCAGGGTGAGGGTCGGCAGGATCGATGGCCCTGCGGTCATCAAGAACCGTAACGGCGACACCTGGGTGGGCGAGATCGACGGCGATGCGCGCGTGAACGCCGCCAATGGCGCCGTCTCCATCGATATGACGCGCCAGACCGTGTCGGTCAAGACGGCCAATGGGGACGTGCGCCTCGGGGAGGTCAGCCACGGGGTAGTCGTCGCCCAGAGCGCTTTTGGAACGGTCGAGGTCGGTGTGCGGGATGGCGTCGCCGCCTGGCTGGATCTCGAGACGAAGTACGGGGTCGTCCAGAACGACCTAGACCCGACAGAGGAGCCGGGACAGGGCACCGGCACAGTCGAG
The DNA here is from genome assembly GCA_963796315.1 of uncultured Actinomycetota bacterium. Classification (GTDB taxonomy): domain Bacteria; phylum Actinomycetota; class Thermoleophilia; order RBG-16-64-13; family RBG-16-64-13; genus CAWCLH01. The sequence continues at coordinate 73,012 of CAWCLH010000004.1, read as the reverse complement.
GTCCGCGCTCGGACCTCCATGGGCAACATCATCATCCGCCGCTCATTCGCGGGCAAAAATGGAGACTAACCATGGAAGCAGCAATCGAAGCCAAGTCACTCAGCAAGTCGTACAAGAACGTCTCAGTTCTGAAAGACGTCAGTTTCAGCGTGCAGAAAGGGACGGTCTTTGCCCTGCTGGGCAGTAACGGCGCCGGCAAGACCACGACCATCAACATATTGACGACCCTCATAAACGCCGATGGCGGCACGGCCACGGTGGCCGGCTTCGACGTTGCGGCGCGACCGGACAAGGTGCGCAACGAGATCAGCCTGACAGGGCAGTTCGCCGCCGTCGATAATCGGCTGACGGGTCGTGAGAACCTACTGCTGATCGGCGACTTGCGCCATGTTGACGACTCCGCCAAGACCGCAGCGGACCTGTTGCGGCGGTTCGGGTTGGAGGAAGCGGCCGATCGCGGTGTGTCGACGTTCTCCGGTGGGATGCGCCGCCGCCTCGACATCGCCATGAGCTTGATCGGTCGTCCTGCAGTCATCTTCTTGGACGAGCCGACCACGCGGGTTTGACCCGGAAGCCCGCAATGAGATGTGGCGGACGATCCACAAGCTGGCCGAAGGCGGGACGACGGTATTCCTCACAACGCAGCATCTCGAAGAGGCCGATGAATTGGCCGACGACATCGCCGTCTTGCACCAGGGCAGGATCGTCGCCAGTGGAACAGCCAGCGAGCTGAAGAAGCTCGTGCCGGGTGGGCTGATCGAGCTGACTTTCCATGACGAAGAGACCCGTGATGCTGCTGCAACGAGCGCTTGGCAAGCAGCGACGCCCATACTGAAGGCGAGGGCGCAACGCTGACGATCACCACCGATGGCACGGTAGCTCAGGTAGCCAGCATCTTCGTCGGACTCGACGGATGCTCGAATCGAGCCGACCGAGTTCTCCCAGAAAGTGGCTACGCTCGACGACGTATTCCTCAAGATAACCGGCACCAGTCGGGAGGACGAATGATGCGCGCAGTTCGCAGATACCTGGACGCTGGCCAAGCGCAGTCTCCGCCATATCACCCGCAGTCCAGACACGATCATTACCGTGCTTCTGATGCCGATCGCCCTCATGCTCCTGTTCGTCTACGTGTGGGGTGGAGCGCTGGGGCAGCAGACGGGCTCGGTAAGCTACATCAACTTCATCGTGCCGGGAATCGTCGTCATGACGGTCATTAGCGGCATCTCGTATGCCGCAGTACGCCTCAGCATTGACGTGCAGAGCGGCATCATCAATCGCTTCAGGACGATGCCGGTCGCGCCGTCGTCGATTCTAGGCGGGCAGGTCGCATCATCCACCTTGTCCAACCTCTTCTCATCCTTGCTGGTCTTGCTTGGTGGCGTTCGCGATCGGTTTCCGGCCACAGGCTGGAGTGATGGGATGGTTGGTCTTTGCCGGGATCCTGCTGTTGTTCACGCTCTCAACGACATGGCTGGCCATCTTCTTCGGCCTGCTCGCTAAGACGATGGAGGGGGCCGGTGCATTCAGCTACATCCTGCTTCTGCTCATATTCATCAGCCCCGCATTCGTGCCGACGAACTCCATGACACCGCTGTTGCGGGGCTTTGCCGAGAATCAGCCGATGACTCCCGTGGTTGAGACGATGCGTTCACTGTTGGTCAACGGCACGGCCGGCCCCAAGGTCTGGACGGCCATAGCCTGGATGCTCGGTCTTCTCGTCGTCTCCTATCTTCTGTCCGTGGCAGTCTACAAACGCAAAGCGATCGTGGTTAACAGCTAGGCATGCTCCCTACGGAGCTAGACAGCCCTTCAAATGAACGCGGGTGTTCTGGTGTGTATCGTAGTGCAAAGAAGCAGTGAGCGAGGAGGCGACGGATGCTGCGTTGCAGTCCATTTCTGCTCTTCGATGGCAACTGTGCTGAGGCAATGACGTTCTACCAAGAGTGTCTTGGAGGGGAACTGACTCTTACAAGACTCGGTGATAGTCCTATGAAGGGTCAGTTTCCGATGGAGAAACACGACAGGATCATCAATGCGCATCTAGTCAGCGGCGCGCTAGAGATATCTGCAACAGATTGGATGGCATCCCCAGCATTTGAGCCGGTACTAGGCAACATGTCTGCTGTATTCGTCATCAGCGAGACAGACGACGAACTGAGGACGGTCTTCGAAAAGACTTGCGGATGGTGCGAGCGAAGAATGGTTTCAGCCGCTTCATGACCTGCCCTTTGGGACGTACGGGCAGTTCTTTGACAGGTATGGCGTCCAATGGATCTTCAGGGGAGAGGCGAAGCAAGCATGGTCCATTCGACGGGCTGAGATGAGCTCGTTCAGCGCCACGGATCAGTTCGATCACGGTCCCCTTGTCGGCCGCGGATATCGCCTGACTCATCATTGCAGCCCAGTACCAGGCCCGGAGTCCTCGGTCCTCGCCTCACCCTGGAGACGCGGCCCGCTACCGCGACTCCGCCGTCAGGCCAAGTGTCCCCGGTTCGCGGCCCGGTTGGGTCATACTTCTGACCTGGCCAGGTGGGGGGTCGGTCTTCCGGCCATCGGCCCGGGGCCAATCCGTCCCCCTGCCGGAAGCAAGCCTTCGTACCGCCTGCCAGAGTGTGATCGTGAACTGCACCCTCCTGCGAGGAGCAACCATGAGCGAATCGGTACTGGAAGTCCTCGGCCTCACGAAGCGATTCGGGGCCGTCACCGGCGTCAGCGATCTCGATCTGGAGGTCCGGCGCGGGGAGGTCTACGGCTTCATCGGGCCTAACGGATCGGGGAAGACGACCACGATCGCCATGTGCCTAGGGCTGCTGCATCCGACGGCAGGAACGGTGCGTGTACTCGGTCGGCCGGTCACCCCGGCGGACACCGGCGCGCTGCGGGGGGTCGGGGCGCTGTTGGGCGCAACCGGCATGGTCCCGTCGATGAGCGGCCGCAGCAACCTACGGCTGTTGGCCCGCCTCTACCCGGAGAGTCGATGACCGGCGGGTGGAAGAGGTCCTCGACTTCGTCGGCCTCACTCATGCCGCCGGGCGTCAGGTGAAGGGCTACTCCTTGGGTATGGGCCAGCGGCTGGGATTGGGGGCGGCGCTGCTTCACCGCCCCGAGCTCCTCATCCTGGACGAGCCCACGAACGGCCTCGACCCGGCCGGCATGCGCGAGATCCGCGAACTGGTGCGGAGACTGGCCGACGACGGTGTGACCGTGTTTCTCAGCAGCCATCTGCTCCACGAGGTGGAACAGGTCTGCGACCGGGTCACCGTGCTTGCCGGCGGCCGGGCCGTGGCGCAGGGCACCGTCGCGCAGTTGTTGGGCGGCGGGCAAGTCGTGCGCATCCGCGTCGACGGCACCGAGCGGGCGGCTGAGGCCTTGGGCTCGCTCGCGGGTGTGACCGCCGTGCGCCCGAACGGCCACTACGTGGAGATCGAGGGCGTGCCCAGCGAGGCCGTTATCGTCCATTTGGTGGAGCGGGGAGTGGTACCAAACGAGGTGACCACCGGCCGGGCCGACCTGGAGAGCGTGTTCCTCGACCTCACCGCCGATGGGGTGGCCGAACCGGGCGAGGCGGGCGAACGCCTCGTCGTCGCCCGACCGGCCGCCTGAGCCCGCCACCGGAAAGGAGCCTTCATGTTCTTGAACGTACTCAGGGCACAGCAGGCAAAGACAATCAGAAGCGGCGTCTTCTGGGTGGAGGCCTCCCTCCTGGCCGCGGTCACCGCCCTCCTCGCCGTTCTCACAAACACCATCAGCGAGCTGAGCAGCGATGCCCCGGTCACCATGGCCGGGCAACTCGGCGAGATGCTGGAACAGACCGGCACTTCCACCATGGGCCATGTGCTGGCGATCGTGCTGGCCGGCGCCATCATGGCCCACGAGTACAACTGGCGCAGCCTGCACCTCTGGCTGAGCCGAGGCGTGTCGCGCTCGACCTTCCTCTGGGCCAAGTTCGCGTCGCTGCTGCTGCCCATCGGACTTTTCTTCCTGATCACCGCCGCGGTCGCCGGGCCCATCGCGGCCGTCTTCACCCAAGCCGAGCACGGCACGGTGGGTCCGCTGGCCGGCGAGATCGCGGGCCTCGCCCGGACGGCCTTCCTCGGGATGTACGCCGTGGTCCCCTACGCCGCTCTGGCGTTGTTTCTCGCGGTGGCCGGACGCTCGATGCTCGTCGCCGTCGGCGGCGGGTTGGGAGTGACGCTGCTTGCGGAGATCCTCCTGGTGCAGATCGGCAGCATGATCGGGGGCTGGGCCGCCGACATGGTGGCGTACCTGCCCAACGCTCTGGCCCCGGCGGTGCTGGGGATGGAGATCGAGGGTCCCTACACGCCGCTCGAGCCGAGCGTGGCGGCCCTGCTCATAGCGGCCTACACGATGGTCTTCCTGGTCGCGGCCACCGTTCTCTTCCGCAGGCAGGATCTGAACTGAACTCACGGTCTCTCTCGAGCTTGGACGGTACGTGGCGGGGGTGGCCAGCGACGGTCACTTCCCGCCCGTCACTTCGGCAGGGTGCTCCGACTTTGGCCATTGTTTGGCTCATCTTTTGCCGGACCCCGGATATTGGGACCAGGTGGGCCAGACATCCAAGAGGGGGGGCCATGGAAGTTGGAAAGATCCCCGAGACCGACGCGGACACGGAGAGCTACCCTGCCATCATGAGGCTCGTTCCCATGCCGAGCGCACAGGAACGCAAGGAAAGGCTTCTCCGCTCATTGACTCCGGAATCCCAAGCTGTGCGAGCTCTACGCCCGGATTTCGAACGGGGGCCGCGAGTCCGGCGGCCCCCGGCCTTTCTGGCCTGCCTAAGGCCGGCGAGGCGGCCATGAGCCTGGTGAGCGCGATCTGCCCCGGCTAGCTGCTGGTGGCCGACCTTCTCTCGGACACGCTCGGGTACCATGAGTACGACGACCTCTCCATCGGTGGATGGTCAGGAAACCGTTCTGCATAGACATCGGGCCGGACCAAGATCGGGTGCCCGATCCACCACGCCTTCTGGAGGACGCAATATGAGCCATGGGTTCTCGACCTTTCTCATGTTCCAGGGCGGGGCCGAGGAGGCCTTGGACCTGTACGTGTCGCTCTTCAGGGGGGAGGTGGAGGCGCTCGAACGATACGGCCCCGGCGAGCAGGGGCCGGAGAACGGGATCAAACGCGCTGTGTTCCGGCTGGGGGACCAACGCTTCCGCTGCTTCGACAGTCCGGCGGTCCACGAGTTCACGTTCACCCCAGCCGTCTCCATCTTCGTCGACTGCGAGACTGAGGGCGAGCTCGAGGAGGCTTTCGAGCGGCTCTCGGACGGCGGTCAGGTGCTCATGCCGCTCGACGAGCTATGACTTCAGCCGGAGGTTCGCCTGGGTGGCTGACCGGTTCGGCGTCTCCTGGCAGCTCAACCTGGAGTGAGGTGCCTAACGGATGAATCAGGCTATCGTCGGATTCGTTGTCGCGACTGCCATCGGGGTACCTACGGCCCTCTACCTCGCTCGTGGCCGATCCGCTCGGCTGGAAGCGCATCCGTGGCAGTTGTACGACACGGCGAAGGTTCACGTGACGATCATGGGAGGCCTCGCCGGCTTCGCCGTCACCGGGATCGTTCTCCTGGTGAGCTTGGCGCGCGAGCGGGCAGATGTTGCGACCGCCTCATTCAACACGGTCGTCATCATGTTCGTGGTCGCCTACTTCTACTACATAGGAAACGCCTTTCTCATCTCGTACCTGCCGCATCGCGACCAGAGCGGCGACGTGGTTCCGCGCGTGCATTTCAGCCTCGCGTCGACCATCGAGTACCGGACGCTGTTCGTCTCCTGGTTCGCGCTTCGTCCGCTGCTCGAGACGTTCGGCCTCGAGCGGCCGGCCAAGATCCTGGCGATCCTGCTGCCGCTGTCACTCGCCCTGGGATCCGTGCTGATCGCCATGGCCGCAGACGGCCTCGGCATGATCCGCGTCAAGGAGACGTACGTCTCCGCCGCTCTCGGCACCGGCCTCGTGCTGCTCTACGGAAGCGCTCTCTGGCTCTTCATGCCAGGCGCCAGGTCCCACAACTCCGCGTTGTATCTGACGCTGGTCATCTTTTGCATCAACGGATTGGGCTTCGCCGTCGCTACCGTCACGCCCCTAGCGGCGCGCTACCCGGCCGTCGAACGCTTCTTCACCCGACACGGCAGGGGCATCGTCATCGCCGACATGCAACTCACCATGGTCTCGCTCTCCCTGCTGTGGCTCGCGGTCGTCGGACTGGTGTGAACGGGCAGCCGCCGACTGCGGGGTGGACGCCACCGGAGGGAAGCCCCAAGGCGACGAGGTCTCCCATCCCGTCCATTACCTGTTGCTCGCCGCCGACATCCTCCTTGCCGAACACCTCTGCAACCTGGATCTGATGGGCGGCAGAGCCCAGGACGCCCCGCAACCTTCACGACCGCTACTGTTCCGGCCCTTCGACGTTGATCGTGGGGGGACCGCTGCCTGCCCTCACCACGATCAGATGACTCTCCTTCTCGCTTGGGTTCGATTCGCGGTGAATCGTCTGAGGTGGGACCAGCATGAAATCGCCAGCATGGCCTTCCAGGACGACCTTCCCACCTGGCCCAGATTCGAGGCGACAGGCTCCTGACACCACATAGATGGTGGTTTCGTTGTCTCCGTGATGATGCCAACCAGAGGTCATATGGGGGGCCGTCCGCACGAGCCCAGCCCAGGATCGTTCAGTGTGGAAAGCCTCCTCTCGCACCATTCCTGCGGTCGGGTCACTCTCGAGTCGATCAGACCGGACTACCTTCTGAACAGCCACGATGATGCCTCCTCTTCACAGTCGATGGGGCGTGCTTCGCTCGCGATCATCGTCGCTCTACCAAGGACTTCGACAGTGTGCGTAAGACCTAAACGGTCGTCGCCCGGCTACGCGACCGCCTTGCGAAACACGCTCGTCGCCCAAGCCAGTGCCAGCCCGCAAAGCGGAACGAGGACCGCGAAGGCCTGCCACACGCTGGCGCTCGAAAAGACTCCAGCGGCCAGGGACCGTGAGGCCTCAACCAGGTAGTAGAGCGGGTTGAAATGCGCCAGCACGCGCATCCACAGCGGGCCGAGGGACATGGGAAGAAGTACTCCTGCAAGCAGGAGGATCGGCAGGTTGAGTCCGTTGATGATCGCGGCGAAGCCGTTGATCTCCTTGGTGACGAGCGCGACCGCGATCGAGAACGCGGCCATGCTTGCGCCGAGCAGGCAGAGGAGCACGCCAAGGACGACCAGACCAAGCATGTGCACGTCAAAGCCAAGCCCGGCCCCAACAGCCACCAGGACGGCGTCGAAGACCAGCATCAGGGCCAGACTCGCAAGGATCGGGCCAACAAGGAGGGCGAAGCGGCTGGCCGGGGTCACGCGAAGCCGCTCGGTGACGCCGGCACGCAACTCGAAGACCGTACTGAAACCCAGGCCGATCCCGCTGGAAAACGCCAGGAGCGCGAGGATTCCGGGCAGGAACGCATTCAAGACGTTCCGCTGAGGGAGTCCGGGGCCGCCAGAGAGGTGCTTCAGCAATGGGGTGAACAACACCAAATAGAGGATGGGGGTCGAGAAGCCCACGAACAGCCAGACGGGGGTGCGAAGCATCTGCGTCATATAGCGGCGGAACAGCAGATCGATGTCGCGCGTCAGCTTCACGCGATCACCTCCTCGCTGGCTTCGGTCCCACCCGCATCACGAAGCGAACGGCCTGTGGCCCGCAGGAAGACGTCATCAAGGGTCGGCTCAGACACGTTCATGGTGCGAAGCTCGACCCCCTCCTCATCGAGCGACCGGAGCAAATGAGGCAGGGCGGAACTCCCCTCCTCGACGTACAGGCGGATGTGGTCACCTTCCAGGGTGACCTCTCGGACGTAGGGCTGCTCTCGAAACAGCCGCTCTGCACGCTCCGCCGCGCGATCGCCGTCCTTCACGCTGATGAGCACGCTGTCGCCGGCGACTTGGCGCTTGAGGTCGCGTGGGGTCCCCTGAGCCACGATCCGCCCGTGGTCGATGATCATGACGCGATCGCAGAGCATGTCCGCCTCTTCCAGGTAGTGGGTGGTCAGAAAGACGGTGGTTCCCTGCTCCCGCAGTGCGTGGATGTGCTCCCAGAGGTTTGCCCGATTCTGTGGGTCGAGCCCAGTGCTGGGCTCATCCAAGAACAGCACCGGCGGCTGGTGCACGATGCCCAGGGCGACGTCGAGCCTCCGCCGTTGTCCGCCCGAGTACGTGATGACCCGACGGTCGGCGAACTCGGACAGGTCCAGGAGTTCGACCAGTTCGCCCGCCCGTCGCTTGACCCCTTCGATCGCCTCCGTAGAGTCGCCCTTGAAGGACGATGTTCTCTCGCCCGGTGGCTAGGTCGTCCGCACCTCCCAGTTGGCTCACATAGCCGATCCTCTTGCGGACCTCCTTTGGCGACTCTCGACATCAAGACCGGCGACGGTGGCGCTACCGGCATCGATCGGCAGGAGTGTGGTCAACATCCTCAGTGTGGTGGTCTTGCCCGCGCCGTTCGGCCCCAGGAAGCCGAATATCTCTCCCGATCCACATCGATATCGACGCCGCGGACGGCCTCGATGGCGCCTCGCTTGGTGCGGAAGCTCTTTCGCAGACCCCGTGTGGTGATCATTTTGCATCTGCCTTCCTCACGGTCGCCTTTCGTCACTTGTCCGGTAGGGAACTGCGGAACGATTCAATCGTCGAGGGGCGGTGGCGTTATGGGACCATCCCCCCGCTCGTGGGCCTGTTGCCACCATTCCGAACCCTTCGAGCGTGCCGGACCTGATGTCGGCGGCCAGTTGCTCCACGAACTCGAACTCTGTCCGGAGCAGTGCCGCGTGAAAGTCACCCTCGATCCACAGCAGTCGAGGCAGGCGCCGCTTCCGGACGAGCCCACGAGTGGCTTCCCATGCCGCCAGTTCGAGCTCCAGCCGTCGTGCCCGATCCTCGAGGAGCGCGGCCACTTCATGTGGCGGGAGCGCGGGCAAGAAGGACAGAGCAGCTTCGAAGCTCGGATAGTCCTTGACCGGCGTGGACACCAGCTCCGTGAGCCAGTCGGCCATCTCCAAGCGTCCGGCATCAGTCAGTGCGTACACGGTGCGTTCAGGTAGCCGCCCCGCCCGTACGGTCTCCTTGGGGGCCACCAGTCCACGTCGGGCAAGCGACTCCACGACGCTGTAGAGCGATCCGTAGTTCAGGCGAACACTTTCGTGCTTGCCGCGCTGCCGCAATGTCGTGGCCATCTCGTAGGGGTGCATGGGTCGCTCATAGAGACAGACCAGCACGGCAAGGGCGAGAGGATTGCTTCGGTTCCGAAGGGCCAAGGGGCTGGTGCTCCTTTACGAGTACTCCGTTCAGAGTACTCGTTTGAGAGCCCCGGTGTCAATCGCCGGGGCATCGGGCCGAGGCGAGAGAGCAGGCGGAGGTGCTGCGAGGGCAGATCATGGACGCCATAGCCCAAGGAACCTTCGGTGAGCTCTTCCCGTTCACCGGCCAAGCCGCCGGGCTGGTCGGCGAGGTCCTCCCGGACGCCAAGCGCGCGTGGGTCAACCCGCCCTCATCCGCGGATCACCCGTTCACCCTTCATGAAGACAATCTAATCCTGGTGTAACCAAAACATAATCAAAAGTGATGGAAAGCGTACGATGATAGTGAGAAGTCGACTGTAACGCCATTAGTTGGGCGGAAACAGAAATAGTTGCATCGTGGCGAGCCACGGAAGAATGGAAGAGGAGGGGTGATGGAGAGGGAGAATGAGCACGTGCGTGAACACGGTGAGCACTCGACGGTGAGGGAGAAGGTCGAGAAGGAGAGGCTCGAGTTCCACTCGCTGTTGGCGATGAATCCGAACTACTTCGGCAATCTCATCGATAGTCCCTACGAAAAGGTCATTGATTTAGCTGGGAACACCACGTACGAAGAGCTGACCTGTATCGGCTTCAATCCGAATCTCAACCAGCTTGAAGCGACGGTCCCCGTCAAGCTTCTCCTCCGGCTACTCGGGAGGACCGTGCGGGCCTGGGTCAACCGAGTACGTCCGGTTCTTTGTCGACTACGGCGGCGGGTGGGAGGACGTCGGCCTGGCCTCGGTCGATGTCCATGACATCCCGACGGGCAAAGACTGCGCGGCAAAGCCCACGAAACCGCTCGTCTTCGTGCTTACCCAGCCGATCGAACCGAAGCGGGATAGCTGCGCGCGACCGGTCCTCCCCAGGGTCCGGGGCATCCTCTCCTGGAACATCGCGCCGCCGGCCGGTGCCGGGAACGCCGGCTGGACGCCGGTCTGGGGCAACGTCCTCGAGCATCATATCCAGATCAAACCACGGACGCGGTACCTTGTCGACCTCGTCGACTCCTTGGCCATCGAGGCCAAGATCAAGCTGCCTCTCGAACTCGAGCTCGTCAAGCACGAGCCGATACCCATACCCGATCCCCCGCCCTTCGGTGCGGAGAACTTGGTCCAGCTTTACACGAAGAACGAGGCCGGCGAGGCGGCCCTGGCGGGCACGGTCGAGCCCCACCGGTTCACCTTTGCGGAGGTCCACCCTGCCATTGCCGGCGGCATGCTCGACCAGCAGGCACTGTCGTCCAAGATCGCCGAGTTCGAGAAGCTCGGCCTCGACTGGGGATCCATCATCGGGGCCTTAGAGGAGACCGAGGGAGACGTCAGCTATGAAGAGCTGAGCTGCCTGGGGCTGGACTACAACCGCGACTGGCTGGTCGGCACGTTCGTCGTGAAGAGGCCCAACGGATACTCGGGCGGCCTCTGCAGTAAGGGCAGCACCGAGTATGTGAGCTTCTGGGCCGATTGGGACGACACCTGTACCTGGAGCTACGTCGGCACCGCCACCGTGCCCGTGTACGATATCGCCGCGATCCCCGCCGGTGGCCTGCATTACGCGGCGATCATGCCTGTCGATCTGAGCGCGCACCGCCGACCCTGCGAGAAGCCGAAGATCGGGCGGATACGAGCGGTCCTCTCCTGGAACGTCCCACCGTCCGCCGTCGACCCGGATGCCATCCCTTACTGGGGCAATCGACTGGATGCCCACGTCCAGATCAAGCCTGGGCAGCCCGCCGAGATCGAGCCCAAGATCAGCATCCTGGGAGGGATCGGGGTCGCCAATATCTTCACCTCGACGACGGGGATGACCAAGCCATTCGCTCCCTTTGCCGGTTGGGGGCCCGGCGTGTTCGCCGATCCCCACGACCATGCGCGCTCCTGCCCGTTCGGCGGGGTGATCCATGTCCAGTCCGACCCGGTCCCCAATCACAAGTACAAGCTCTGGGCTCAGAACGTGACAGCCGGCGGGCCCCAGATCCAACTGACGGATCCCGTGTGGGTAACCGACCACGACGGGAACGGCAGCAGTCACTTCGCCGGACTCGGCGGGATGTTCGACTACCTCCCCGTGAGCCAGAACCTCTTCAGCATGTTGTATAGCCAGTGGGCCCCACCCGGGGACGACCTGTGGCAGATCCGGCTCGAGCTGTTCACCCCAGGCGGCGTCTTCCTGGGGAGCACGCCTTGGAACCGGATCCAACTCGACAACACAGCCCCAAGCACGGTGACGACCCCGCCGATGCTGGACATCCACATCGAGAGCGGCGGAGACTGCAAGGACTTCACGGTCGCCACCACAGTGCAGGGCCGCTTCGTCGCGCGCGACACGCACTTCGGGCACTACCGGCTCGTCACCCTGCCCGCCAGCATGTCGCCGAACAGCCCGGTCCCCGCGTCGGGTCTTACTCAGACTTCACCCGCCCCCGGCGATCTCTGGAGCCTGGACACGACCGGCATGCCTCCGTGCGGCTACGTGATCGTGCTCCAGGCTTGGGACCGTTCGATCGTCAACAGCCACCCCGACCTCCACAACTACAATCAAGATGATGTGGGCTTCTGCCTGAGGGCCGTGAGCTAGAGTCGCGGGCACGAGCGAACCGGTGTAAGGCGAAGGTGAGACCTGACGAAGCCCCCGAGGGCCGGGCGATCGGCCGGCCCTCGGGGCGTGAGAGTAGAGGGTCGCGTCCTCCCGAGGAGCGCGAGTGCCCAGGTCGCCGGTCCGAAGTCCTTGAAGGTCGCCTTGCGGCCGAGCAGAGTCTCTCGCTCCTCGATCTCGGCGGTGGTCGATACGAGGACAACGGTCAAGACACACCTCACCCGCATCCTCCAGAAGCTCAACCTCCGTGACCCTCGCGTCTACAGGAGCGTGCACGAGTGCCAAGGCATCGACGTACCTGAGCCCCTCTGGTCGTGGCCTAGGAGCCGTGCACCTGACCGAGGTCCCGCTGGGCCTGCTCGACGGCCACCCGCGCCTTCTCGAGTTCCCTCTGGGCCTGCTCCCAGTGGTCTCGAGCCCGGCGCTCATCGGCTTGGGCAGCGCTGAACGCAGCCTCCGCTCTCTTCAGGCTGGAGCGGGCAGTCGCGTCATCAAGCCGTTCCTGCTCCGACGAGGGCTGCTTCGTCTCCGCGGTGGTGGTCGCGGTGACTCTCCTGGCGGAGGGAGGCAGGTGGGCGAGCAGGGTACCGAAGCCGCGGGGCTCGAGTGGCCGTTCCAGCCGTGCTTCGAGCAGCTGCCGCGCTGCGTCATCGTCGACGGCGGCGGCGAGGAGTGTCTGGCGCACGGTCTCGCCGCCGACACGGACCAGCCGCTCGAGCGCCTCGTGTTCCTGCCTGGTCGCCGAGGTCAGGTCGCCCTTGCCCGAGAGCTGCGCCTCTCGCAGTACCGCGGCCGCACGCAGAAACCGCTCCACCTCGCCGCGGTGCTCGCGGACCAGCCGGTTCACCGCGCCCGCGGCCGCCGTCGGTTTGCGCAGCGCCTTCACCCGTTCCGCTGCTTCACGCTGCCCGGACTTCCGCAGCTCACGCGCCGCGTCGTCGCGCGCCCGGGTGAACTCGGCCAGCGGCACTCCGTAGAGCCGGTCGATGATCTCCTCGATGGCCATCCTGCCTGATTCCTACCGCCAAGCGGAAGTGTCGTCCTCCCTCGGTCTAGCCTCGATCGTCCCTACGCCTTGGTCTTGTCCCGCCCGAACGGATCCCCGGCCAGACTCTCGGTGTGAAGAGCGCACAGCCAGGTGCCGTCGTGCTTCACCCAGACACTCGAGTCGTAGGCCTCAAGCGTGAGGGGCTTCTCGTCCACCGTGAGCTCCTCGGTGACCTTGTAGGCGGTGATGACCGTGCCCGGAGCCACCTCCCGCACGATGAGGTCCTCGATCTCGTAGGAGAGAAGCTGCCAAGTGGGCGCCTCGAGCATCGACCCCAAGGCCGGCCGGGGAATCTCACCCGTCCCCTGGGCTCCCACGACCACCGTGGGGTCATCGCTAAGCTCCATCGCCCTGGCGCCGTCGCGGTCCTTCATGGCGTCCCAAAATCGCCGTTCCAGGGCGAGGAAGGTGTCTTTGTCTGTCATAGCCTGCTCGACCTCCGGTCCATAGGCGTTTCTCTGAGGGTGGCTATCCCCGCTCGATACTCGAACGCCGCTAGCGCATGGCCTCCTGGTAGCCGAGCAGTCGCCCACACAGGGCGTAGAGCTATGGCTGGCGAACTCGAGATGCCCTCAAGCTCGGCGGCCCCCTCCGGCTCCTGCCATTCCACATGCGGCGTCCCTGGTCGTAAACGGCGTCGCGGGGAAGCAGCACCTCCCCCCCAAAGCCTGCTTGGAACTCCTTCGCCATCGCTGCCGGCAACTGGCCCATTCCTGGCACTTCTTCCTTCCTCGAGCCTCTCTCCGATTCGCGTGGCCGGGGATTCCGCGCAGACACTGGTTTCGATCTTGGGAGTGCCATCGAGGTTCTTCCCTGCCGTCTATCCGCCTCGTGGGGGACCCAAACGAGAGGAAGCATCGACGACACTGCGGCCGGGTGGCCGACCAGGAGGGGGCTACCTGGCCAACGGAAAGGACGGACAGGGATTGGCTCGACCTGTTCCAAGCGGTCTCCGGCTAGCGGGCGGCGGTGGGAAGGGGTCAATACTCCCCGATATCCGCCACCACCCACTGCGCTCCGCCACTCCGGCGCGGGCATTACCGGGGCGAAATACACCACCTGTTTCGAGATCTTGCCTTCCAAGAAGGAAAAGACAGAGACCGTGTACCAGTCGGAACCGTCGGGATAGCGGGTCTTAATGCTCGAGACCAGCCGGTCGCCGGCATCGTGGATCCTGAGCATCGAGTCGGTGGGGGTGGGTAAGCGATGTTCTCCGCGGTCGCCCACGAACACGCGTTCCTCCGGGCTCACCCGCGGGTGGCCGCCCGGATAGTGGCTCATGACGTTCCTCAGGTTCTCGAGGCCCCTCACGAGTTCACCGGATTGCGGATACTCGGTCACGACCTCCGTCCGGAAGACCTCGTCGAGATGCGCATACTCGCCCAGGTCCATGAGCGCGAATAGGCGCATCGCTGCATCCCGATTGACTTGGTTGGAAACCCCCGGCGCCACCGTCCCGCGCTGCTCCACCTGAACACCGCTCGCGCTCTCCAGGGGTTCGACCCACTGAGCCCGCCAGTCGGGGGGATCGAATGTCGGTCCGAAAAAGAGCACCTGCTTCAGGATCTTGCCCCTGCGGAACGTCACTAGGCCGATCGTGTACCAGTCCGATCCGTCGGGATAACGATTCTTCGAGGTCACGACGAGGGTCTCTCCGGTGCCCTGGATCTTCACCATGGTGAAGAGGGGGGTGAGCAGATAACGTTCCTCATCACCCCCGATAAACTCCCTGCCCTCCTCGCCTACTCTGAGTCCTCCGAGCTGCTGGAATCCACGGGCCATGAGTTTGTACTCCTCGACACCCTGCACGCGCTCCCTTGTCTGCGGGTGCACGGTCAGTACATCCTCGTCCTCTACCTCCTCTATGTTCTCAATGCTGCCGGTATTGATCATCTCGAAGAGGCGCAAGATGACGTCCCGATTGCCACGCGCCTGTTCCGTCACGATCCGCCTCCTTCGGGATCGGCCGCGTGCGTTCATCCCTGGAGAAAGTCTGCTTACCATTGGCTTTTCCCGGGGCCGCCCGATTGAACCCGCGTTTTCGGGTTGATGACGCCGAAGGAGATTAGGCGGGGGCGCCTACACGGTAGAAAGGGGACACAATGAGCATTGGCGACCGGACCGACATGCAATCACCGGCGACGAACGTTGCCGATACCCACGACGTGATCCGCGTGCAGGGCGCGCGCGAGAACAACCTCAAGGACGTCAGCATCGAGATCCCGAAGCGCCGGCTGACGGTGTTCACCGGGGTCTCCGGGTCGGGCAAGAGCTCGCTGGTGTTCGAGACGATCGCCGCGGAGTCGCAGCGGCTGATCAACGAGACCTACAGCGCCTTCGTGCAGGGCTTCATGCCGACGCTCGCGCGGCCGGACGTCGACCTGCTGGAGGGGCTGACCACGGCCATCAGCATCGGCCAGGAGCGGATGGGCGCCAACGCCCGCTCCACCGTCGGCACCGTCACCGACGCGAACGCCATGCTGCGGGTCCTGTTCAGCCGGCTGGGGCAGCCGCACATCGGCTCCCCCCGCGCGTTCTCCTTCAACATCCCCTCGGTGCGGGCGTCTGGCACGCTCATAGTCGAGAGGGGCGCGGGCGAGCGGGTGCACCGCACGTTCACCGTCACCGGCGGCATGTGCCCGCGCTGCGAGGGCATGGGCAGCGTGACCGACATCGACCTGACCCAGCTCTACGACGACTCCAAGTCGCTCGCCGAGGGCGCCATCACCATCCCCGGCTACACCGCGGACGGCTGGAACGTGCGCATCTTCTCCGAGTCGGGCTTCCTCGACCCGCACAAGCCTATCCGCGACTACACGGAGACCGAACTGCACGACTTCCTCCACCGCGAGCCGACCAAGCGGAAGATCAACGGCATCAACCTCACCTACGAGGGGCTGGTCCCGAGGATCCAGAAGTCGATGCTCTCCAAGGACCGGGAGGCGATGCAGCCGCACATCCGGGCGTTCGTGGACCGGGCGGTCACCTTCACCACCTGTCCCGAGTGCGGCGGGAGCCGGCTGAATGAGGCCGCCCGCGCCTCGCGGATCGGGGGCATCAACATCGCCGAGGCCTGCGCCATGCAGATCAGCGACCTGGCCGAGTGGGTCCGCGGCCTGGACGAGCCCTCGGTGGCCCCGCTGCTGGCCGGGCTGCAGCAGACCCTCGACTCCTTCGTGGAGATCGGGCTGGGCTACCTCTCCCTCGACCGGCCGTCGGGCACGCTGTCGGGCGGCGAGGCCCAGCGCACCCGGATGATCCGCCACCTCGGCTCCTCGCTCACCGACGTCACCTACGTCTTCGACGAGCCCACCACCGGCCTGCACCCCCACGACATCCAGCGCATGAACGACCTGCTGCTGCAGCTGCGGGACAAGGGCAACACGGTGCTGGTCGTGGAACACGAGCCGCAGACGATCGCCATCGCCGACCACGTCGTCGACCTCGGCCCCGGCGCCGGCACGGCGGGCGGCAGTGTCTGCTTCGAGGGCACCATCGAGGGGCTGCGGGCCAGCGGCACCCTGACCGGCCGCCATCTCAACGATCGCACCGCCCTCAAGGAGACGGTGCGGACGCCCACCGGCACCCTGGAGATCCGCGGCGCCAGGGCGCACAACCTGCGCGACGTCGACGTCGACATCCCCCTCGGGGTGCTGGTCGTCGTCACCGGCGTCGCCGGCTCCGGCAAGAGCTCGCTCCTGCACGACTCCATCCCTGCCGGCGCGGGTGTGGTGTCCATCGACCAGGGAGCCATCCGCGGCTCCCGGCGGAGCAACCCGGCCACCTACACCGGGCTGCTCGACCCCATCCGCAAGGCCTTCGCCAAAGCCAACGGCGTGAAGCCGGCGCTGTTCAGCCCCAACTCCGAGGGCGCCTGCCCCACCTGCAACGGGGCCGGCGTCATCTACACCGAGCTGGGGTTCATGGAGACCGTGGCCACCGTCTGCGAAGAGTGCGAGGGCAAGCGCTTCCAGGCGGCGGTGCTGGAGTACCGCTTGGGTGGCCGCGACATCGCCGAGGTACTCGCGATGCCGGTGACCGAGGCCCGGGAGTTCTTCGGCTCAGGCGAGGCGCGCACGCCGGCGGCGGGCGCCATCCTCGACCGGCTGGCCGACGTGGGGCTGGGCTACCTCAGCCTGGGCCAGCCGCTCACCACGCTCTCCGGCGGCGAACGCCAGCGGCTCAAGCTGGCCACCCACCTGGGCGAGAAGGGCGGCATCTACGTCCTGGACGAGCCGACCAGTGGGCTGCACCTGGCCGACGTCGAGCAGTTGCTGCGCCTGCTCGACCGGCTGGTCGACTCGGGCAAGTCGGTCATCGTCATCGAGCACCACCAGGGCGTCATGGCGCACGCCGACTGGATCATCGACCTGGGCCCCGGCGCCGGCCGCGACGGCGGCCGCATCGTCTTCGAGGGCACGCCCGCCGACCTCGTCGCCGCCCGCTCGACCCTCACCGGGGAGCATCTGGCGGCCTACGTCGGCGGCTGACTCTGTCCAGGCTCGCACTCAAGGTCCCGCCTGATGTGGTCGCGCTGGTGGTGGCCGGGGTGATGTGGCTCGTCTCGACCAGGACGCCGTCGCTCGACGTACCGCTCGCCTATCGTGTGCCCGTCGCGGGAGTGCTGTTCATCGCGGCCCTCGCCCTCGTGGCTCTCCGCCCGGGTAGCTTTCGCCCGGGCCGGTACGACCTTCAATCCCACCGCTCCCGACCGGAGCAAGCCATCTGGTCACCGGCGGTGTCTACCGCCTCTCGCGCAACCCGATGTACTTGGGGACGCTGCTCGCGCTTCTGGGCCTTGCGGCGCTGCTCTCGAATCTCTTCTCCCTCATCCTGTCCGCGGCCTTCGTTGCCTACATGGACCGTTTCCAGATCGTGCCGGAAGAGCGCATCCTCGCCGCCAAGTTCGGCCCGGACTACGAGGCGTACACGAGCAGCGTGCGGCGCTGGATCTGACCCCCTCCCGTCGCTCGGCGCGAACCCCTATCACAACGTCGCCGGCCGGCTACCTGAGGCTGAAGGGCGGGTACTGATCGGTGACCAGGAGCGCCATGTACGCCTGTACCCGCAGTCCCCACCTGCCGACCCCGACGACATAGTCGAAGAGGGCCTGTGGATAGCGGCCCGTGAACAGGATGGCGAACCAAGCGATGATGATCGCGAAGATGGCCACGAATCCGAGCACCGCGAGCACGATGTAGTGGGGGATGGCCAGCAGCCATTTGACCAGGGGCAGCCAGCGATTGAGATCTCGCTCGACGTCGGGATAGTCGATCTCGAGGTGGACCGACTGCTCTTCCACGGTGGACGGATACCGGTCGGTGAGGAGGGCGAGGTAGGCGCCGACCCGTGCCTCGAAACGCGTCAATTCCCGCGCGAAGTCGAACCACCAGCGAGGGTACCGCTGTCGGAACAGGATCATCAGGAGCGTCGCAAAAAAGAGACCGGCCGCGATCCCGCCCCCGCTGCTGGTGGCCTTGGACACGACCTCGCCGCTCTCCCTCACGATGGTCACGGTCGAGGTCGAGGTGGCCGAGAGCAGTGACACGATGATGACGATCGGAATGGCCCAGATCAGCCGGAAGAATGACGTCAGCCGGTCGAGCTTCTCCGGATAGTCGATAGCTAGGCGGGCTGGATACGACTCGGATTGCGTAGCCATGGCGGACCTCCCTCGTTGTCGTCGATGCACCCTTCTACCTGAACCCTACGCGCGCCATTCTCATAAGGTTTCGGATCGAGCCGGCGACTCCGCGCCGTAAGGACAGCACAGCCCCGAGCCAAGGATTGCGCCCTCGCCGAGCCGGGTAGGGGTGACTCGGCAGGGCTAGAGACCTGTTCTTCCGGAGCCGTGCGCCCCGAAGACCTCATGGGTTGCCAGCCAGGGGGGTGCGTGCGACCGGCACAGCACAGACGCGAGGAGGCCACATGCCCAACTGCACTGAGATGAAAGCCGGCGAGGTCTATGTCTGCCCGGACTGTGGGCTCGAACTCCAGGTCGTGAAATCGTGCGCGGAGGAAGGCGAGCACGGCGGGAGCTGCTCCGTTGAGGGTGGCGGCTGCGTCCTCCGCTGTTGCGACGAGGAGCTCGTTCTCAAGCAGCCGTAGCGGCGGAAAGGCCGCCCGCCCGCGCGTTCTTCGACTCGCCGCCGTGGATATGGCGCCCCAGGCATCCGCGTGGCGGCCGCTGTCGTCTTTTCCGGAAGGGAGTCTGAGATGAAGGCACTCGTCTATCACGGGCCCGGCGTGCGCGCTTGGGAGGAGAAGCCCAAGCCGACGGTACAGGAGCCGACCGACGCCGTCATCCGCGTCGGCAAGACCACGATCTGCGGGACGGATCTCCACATTATGAAGGGCGATGTCGCAGCGGTCACCGATGGCCGTATTCTCGGCCACGAGGGCGTCGGCATCGTCGACGAAGTAGGTGCCGCCGTTTCCAACTTCAAGGTCGGCGACCGGGTGCTCATCTCCTGCATCTCGTCGTGCGGCAAGTGTGGCAGCTGTAAGAAGGGCATGTACTCGCACTGCGAGAACGGCGGCGGTTGGATCCTCGGCCATCTCATCGACGGCACCCAGGCCGAGTACGTTCGGATCCCGTTCGCAGACAACAGCCTCTATCCGATTCCGGAGGGATCGGACGAGGACGCGCTCGTCATGCTGTCCGACATCCTGCCCACCGGCTACGAGGTCGGTGTCTTGAACGGCCGGGTCTCCCCTGGTGACGTCGTCGCCATCGTCGGCGCTGGCCCCGTCGGTCTCGCCGCGCTGCTGACGGCGCAGTTCTATTCGCCGGGCGAGCTCATCATGATCGACGTCGACCCGAACCGCCTCGAGGTCGCTAAGAGGTTCGGCGCCACCACCCTCATCGACAACGCGGGCGGCGACGCCGCCGCCCAGGTGATGGAACTCACGGGCGGCCGTGGCGTGGACGTCGCGATCGAAGCCATCGGCATCCCTGCCACCTTCGACATCTGCCAGGACATCGTCACGGCCGGCGGCCACATCGCCAACGTCGGCGTCCACGGAAGACCGGTCGAGCTGAAGCTCGACAAGCTGTGGATCCAGAACATCACGTTGACCACCGGGCTGGTGGATACCCGCACCACGCCGCAACTGCTCAAGACCGTCGAGTCCGGCGCCCTCAATGCCGGACAGCTTGTCACCCACCACTTCAAGCTGTCCGAGATGATGGAAGCCTACGATGTCTTCGGCAACGCCGCCAAGGAGAAGGCGCTCAAGGTCATCCTGAGCGCCGAGTAGCACCTCGAGGTCCTCTTCACCGCTGAGCAGCATGGTGGTCAGCAGGACCGATCCGCTGCAATAAGCCGGTGTATGCCCGGCGCGCACCGGGAATCACGGTAGGGACACCGCGTGGCCACAAGGCACGTCGAGTCATGGGAACGAGGTGACCAAAGATGCCGAACAAGGGAAACCCGAGCATCAAGGACGAGGAGCGATACGAGGCTCTCCGCCGTGAAGGCATGAGCAAGGAGAAGGCGGCTCGCATCGCCAATTCACCCAAACACAGCACGGCGAAGAAGGGAGGACGGTCTCCCAAGTACGAGGAATGGACGAGAGACGACCTGTACGACAAAGCCAAAGAGGTCGACATCCCCGGTCGATCGAAGATGGACAAGGGCGAGCTGATCGACGCCCTGCGGCATCACTGACGAGCGCCGGCATCCACTTCCGGCCGCTCCGGCCCGCCGAGATCCCGGACGCCCAATGGGTCGACGCCCTGGCCTTCGGCGAGTCCGCGGAGGCGTCCCGGACAGTACCCGCCGGCTTCCCTTTGGAACGGAGTCTGGGCGCCTTCGTGGGTGAGCGGCTGGTCGGCACCTCGGCGATGCTGTCGCTGGAGCTCACCCTACCCGGGTTGACAACCGTCCCGGCCGGCGGCCTCAGCTGGATCGCGGTGCTTCCTACCCATCGTCGCCGAGGGATCCTCCGGGGCATGATGCACCGCCAGTTGGCTGAGGCCCGCGGTCGGGGCGAGCTGCTCAGCTGCCTGGTGGCGGCAGAGAGTGATCTCTATCAGCGCTTCGGCTATGGCATCGCCACCTTCCACCTGGAGGCATCCATCGGCCGAGCACAGGCTCAATTCCGTTCGCCGGCAGACACGCCCGGCGAGATGCGCCTAATCGAGGAGGAGGTGCCGCTCGACACCCTCTCACCGATATGGGACCAGGTGCGCCGTGGGCAGGTGGGAGCAGTCAGCCGCGATCCCGAATCTTGGAGGCACTGGCTGCTGGAGGAGAGAAAGGAGAAAGGGCAGCTTCTGATCCTGGTGCACGAGTCAATCGAGGGAGAGCCGGATGGCTTCGCCATCTACCGCTTCCTCCCCGACTGGGCCCAGGGTCTGGCGAAAGGCACGATCGAGGTGATCGATCTAGCCGCCCCGACGCCCGCCGTCCGCTTCGCGCTGTGGCAGTACCTGCTCGACCTCGATCTGGTGGAGGAGGTCCGTGTGCTGCGGTTGGCCGTGGACGATGGGCTCCGGTGGCAGCTCACCCAGCCTCGCCAGCTCCGCACGCTGACCCTGGCCGACGACCTGTGGGTGCGGCCCCTCGACGTCGCCCGGTGCCTGGCCTCCCGAAGCTACGCATCCGACGGCTTTCTCCGACTGGAGGTGCGGGATGAGCTACTCACGGACAACGACGGCCTCTACGAGTTGACCGCCGACCACGGGGAAGCATCCTGTCGCCGGTCGACTCATGGGCCGGCCGACGTCTCCTTGGGGGTGGCGGCGCTTGGTTCCGTCCTGCTTGGCGGCGTCTCATTCTCCCGTCTGGCGGACGCAGGCTTGGTGATGGAGCGCGCTCCCGGCGCCGTCGCCCGCTCAGACGCCCTCTTCGCCGTCCAGCCTGCTCCTTTCTCGGGGACTCACTTCTAGCAGGCGCGGCGGTCCGCCGGACGCGGGGCCGTCGGTGTCTCCCGGCCGACGCGTTTGCTATGCTTCATTATGGGTACCAACTTTGAAATCGGCAGTGCAGTGACGACTGCCGAACGCGTCCTCGAGGGGGTCGACATGGCCACTCTACCCACACCGGCATCATCTCTGCGTGCCCGCCCGACGGCGCGCGTCGATCACCCCGGGCTGGCCTTGGCGGTCATCGCCGGAGCACAACTCATGGTGGTGCTGGACATCACCATCGTCAACATAGCGCTACCGCACATCCTGACGGCCCTGGACTTCTCGCGGACCGGCCTGGCCTGGGTCCTCGACGCCTACGCGCTGGCCTTCGGGGGCCTACTGTTGTTGGGGGGTCGGGCGGGGGACATACTCGGCCGGCGCCGCATGTTCATCGTGGGCATATTGCTCTTCACCGGCTCCAGCCTGCTGGGCGGTCTCGCCACCGGTGAGACCTGGCTGATCGCCGCTCGGGCGCTCCAGGGGGTCGGGGCAGGCCATCGCCTCGCCGACTGCACTCGCTCTGGTGAGCACCACCTTTCCAGAGGGCCCCGCCCGCAACCGCGCGTTCGGGGTCTGGGCGGCCGTGGCCGGGGCGGGCTCGGCGATCGGTCTACTGCTCGGCGGGATACTCACCGACGCGCTCTCCTGGCGGTGGGTCTTCTTCGTCAACGTCCCCATCGGGATCCTGCTGGCCGTCGCCGCGGTCTACGTCCTCCCCCGGGCAGACCGGATGACCGGGCGCTTCGACCTCCCCGGAGCCTTCACGGGGACTGCGGGCGTGGGACTCCTGACGTTTGGGTTCATCCACGCCGCCTCCGATGGCTGGGGCAACACGGCTACCGTCGTCTCCTTCGCGCTGGCCGCCGCCCTGCTCGGGGCGTTCGTGGCCATAGAGGCCCGAAGCCGGCAGCCGCTGATGCCGTTGCGCCTCTTCAACCGCCGCAGTCGGTGGGGAAGCTACCTGATCATGCTCGGCATGGGCGCAGCACTGCTGCCGCTCTTCTTCTTCCTCACCCAGTTCGTGCAGAACATCCTAGGTTTCAGCGCCATCGTGGCCGGCTTCGCGTTCCTGCCACTGAGCGCGACCATCATCATCACCGCTCAGATCGCGAGCCGCTTGGTCCCGCGGGTGGGCGCGCGGGCCTTGATCGTGCCCGGCACGCTCCTCCTGGGGGGAGGGCTGTTCTGGCTCTCCCGCATCACCCTGGAGTCGACCTACCTGGGGCTCATACTGCCCGCGATGATGATCATCGCCCTGGGCATGGGTCTGCTCTTCGTGCCGGTCACCCTCACGGCCGTCTCCGGAGTGGAGCGTCGGGACGCGGGCATCGGCTCGGCCATGCTGAACGTGCAGCAGCAGGTGGGCGGGACGTTGGGCCTTGCCGCCCTCGTCACCGTCGCCGCGACGGCGACCAAGAACGATATCGCGAGCCAGTTGTCCCGGCTGAGAGGCGCGGTGCCGCCTGGCTCCGTCCTCCCCGGCGCTGCGGGCACCGCCGGCCCGCCGCCCGCGGTGATGAACCACGCGCTCGTGCACGGTTGGGCGGTGGGGTTCGAGGTGGCCGCACTCTTTGCCGCCGCCGCCTTGGTGGCGGCTCTGCTCACGCTCCCTCGCGGTACCGTCCCCGTCACCCAGGAAGCCCGGGCGGAGGAAGAGCAGGTCTTGACCTGGAACGAGGCCGCCACGGCCGAGTGCTAGGCGGGCGGATGGTGACGGTCGCATGAGCGGGATGGTCAGGCGGAGGGCGCGGCCGGCTGCCAGGTCACACGGACGGTGGTCCCCTCCCCGGGCTTCGAGACGATCTCGAGGATGGCGCCGACCGCCGCTGCTCTTTCCCGCATGATGCCCAGACCGAGTTGTCCCCCGCCGCCAGCACCCGGGTCGAACCCGGCGCCGTCGTCCTCCACCACGAGGCGGAACTCCTCCTCGTCGCACGCGAGGCTGAGGGTAGCGTGCGACGCGCCCGAGTGCTTGGCCACGTTGTTCAAGGCTTCCTGAGAGATGCGATACAGAGCTATCCGCACATCGGTGGGCGGCTCACCGCAGCCTTCGAGGCGCAGCTCTATGGGGATGCGGGCCCTCCCGGTGACAGCCTCGGCGAGCTGTTTGAGGAGATCGGCCAAGTTGGCGTCGGCCAAGGCGGCCGGACGTAGTTCCAGCAAGAGAGTGCGCATCTCGGCGAGTGCCCCCCTGGTCAGCTGGCCCAGCTCCTCCAACCGCGCCTCTCCCTGGGAGGGGTCGCGTTCGTAGATACGCGGAAGGACCTCGGCGATGAGACTCACGGAGAAGAGCGTCTGGCTGACGGCATCGTGCAGGTCGCGCGCGAGCCGCTGGCGCTCCCGGCTCGCCGCCAGTTCGTCGGCGTGCTGATAGAGACGCGAGTTCTCGATGGCGACGGCGAGTTGGTCGGCCAGGGTCTGGGCCGCGAACAGATCCTGTTCATCGAGCTCGTAGTGGCCCACGGAGATCATGTTCAGGACGCCGGCAAGATGTCCTCCCACCCGTATGGGGACGGCGATCTCCGACCGACCTTCACCTTCTCCGGCCGGGCCGCCTCCCGCCGTGGTCTCCGACTGGGCCGCTTCGTTCCACACCACCGCTTCCCCAGATCTGGCCACCGCGTCCACGATCGGAAGGCCGGCCAGGTCGGGCGAGGAGAGCTGCCTCGTCTCCTCGCACTCGTGCTTGCCACAGAGAGGAGCCGGCTGCTCTCGCCGTCCAGCAAGAGGATCCGGACACTCTCGTAGCCGAAGGTCTCGAGGAGAGACCGCGCCACGTAGGGCAGGAGCTCGTCGAGCTCGAGGAAGGAGCTGATGTGTCGGCCCGCTTCGTTGATGGCCCGGAGGTCATCGGTACGCCTCTCGAGCTTGCCGACAAGGCCACGAAGCTGCACGGTCATGCGGTTGAAGGCGTGGGCCAGGGTGCCGATCTCGTCTTCCCGCAGCACTTCGGCCGTCACATCCAGATCCCCGGCGGTGATGCGCTCCGCCGTGACGCCCAGGTCGGCAAGCGGGCGGACGATCGTCCGCGTCAGGACGATCCCCGCCAGGATGGCCAGAGCGACGGCCAGTAGGGCCACCCCGGCTATGGTGACAAGGACGAGCCGAGTGCTGTGTAGCGCTTCGGACTCCCCCTGCTCTGCGATCAAGGCCACCCTGAGCTGGGGTATCCAGTCGTACACGCCGATGACCCCATTCCCCGCGTAGCTCGTGTAGGAGGCATGTCCGGCGCCGGCGCTGCGGATGGCGGCATCCGCTCCCGCCGTCAGGATGTAGGTGTCTGGTATCGGGTAGCCGGGGTTCCGCAGCTCGGTCAGGAGACGGTTGTTCGAGCCGACCAGGTACGTCTCGCCGGTGTCGCCAAGCCCTGCCCTTTCGATCATGGTCCGATTGAGGCTGGCCAGGCTCGCCCGTCCGGCGATGACACCGAACGTCTCGCCCAGGTCGGTGACGGGGGCACTGGACACGATCGTCATCTCGCCCAGGGAAAGCGAGTAGGAGGGCTCCTGGAGATAGGGCCCTCTCATGCCCTTCATGAAATAGTCGTGGATACCGAGCCTTTCGCCCTCATGGCCGCGGGCGGTAGACAAAAGAACGGTGCCCTTGTCGTCCATGAAGAAGAGCTCCTCGAAGAGGCCCATCCGGTTGGCAGCCCAGGTGAAGCGCCCCTGCAGACGAGCGTAGGCCGTCCGATAGGCGTCGGTGGAGGACGGGCTCCGAGTCAGGGTCCGCAAGTCCTGCGGGACGTTCTCCTCTGAAAGGACGATGTCGAGGTTGAGTTTCAGGCCGCTGGTCCAGGAGAAGATCTCCTGCTCCTTCAACGTGACCACGGACTTGAGCTGGCCAACGACCCGGCTGCGCGCGTCGCGGGCGCCCAGCACCATGGTCACAGCGCTGATGACGGCGGCCGTCAGCACGACGATGAGGACGAAGTAGACCAGTGACCGGCTCTTGATGGTCCTGGCTCGGGGGAGGTGCAAGCGCATGGTGGGTGCGGTTCTCGCGGTCAGTCCGGGCGCGAGAACTGGGCGGAGGCCATCACCCTAGGGTGTGGCCGGACTGAACCGCATCGTGTAGCCCGGGTTGGCGGGATCATAGGAGGTACCCATCAACTGCTGCCAGCGAGCGGAATCGATCCATCCGATGGGGACCTGGGGAGTGTCCACGAGTGGGACGACCGCGCGCACCGCCAGCTTCTGGAATTCGAGGCCGCCCTCGGGTGCCTGTTTGTCGAGGATGGCGGCGGCTTGGTCGGAGTGCTGCAGAGCGTAGCGCCAACCTTCCTCGCTTGCTGCGACAAATCGCCTCACCATATCCGGCTGTTCCTCGAGAGTACGCGTGTTCGCGACGACCAGGCCTTCATACCCACCGACTCCGTAGTCAGCTGGGAAGATGTCGGTCACTGGGTGACCCGCCAGTTGCGCCCGGATGGGCTCGTCCTGAGCATAGCCCAGCCAGGCATCCACCTGATGGTCGTAGAGCATGGGCATGTCATCCGTGGTCACCTTGACCTCGGTGACCTGGTTCGGATCCACCCCTGCCGCCGAGAGCGTCTCCCGCAACACCGTCTCCCAATACTCTGTCGTGACCCCGACCTTCCTTCCCACGAGGTCCGCCGGCTCGCGGATGCCGGATTCAGTCAGAGCGAAGATCACCAGCGGGGGGATCTGGAACGCTGCCATGATCGCCACGGCCGGCTTCTTGGCCGAGACGATGTCCCGTTGCTCGGCGAACGAGCTGACGGCGAAGGTAGCGGCGCCGTTCAGGACCTGGTCCCGGGCCGGGACTTCGGGCCCTCCCTCGAGGAGGGTCACCTCGAGGTTGTGGGCATCATAGAAGCCTTTCGCCGCGGCCACGTAGTAGCCCACGAACTCCGCCTCGTGGAACCAGTTGAGTTGGAGGGTGACCTTGTCCGGAGCGGCTCCGGACCCGCCACAGCCGGCGGTCAAGCCCGCGAGCGCTACCAACAAGGTCGCGACGACCATGGCGACGCGGACGGCCTGGCTCGGGGCACGGCGGGCCAGGCGACCGCTTCGACGGCCGGTCACAGCCCGAGCGCCGTTCGACACGACCGCGCGTAGTCGACCATCATCACCCCAACGGGCTCGCCGGCCACGGGCCCACTCCTCCGCCTTGTCCGGATGCGTCTCTCTGACATCTGCATTTCTAGCACACCTAGCCCACGAGACCACATCCGCGCACGGCCGCGACCGGCCGACGGGTGTCCAACTCACCTGGCCCGCTGCAGGGGCTCAATACTCTCCATGTCGCCACTCTCAGTCCCCCCAGTCGCGCGGGGAACCTCCTTCCTCTCTCGTGCATAGTGGAAGAGGAAAGTCACCACACTTCTCTCGGGACGTGAAGGCAGATGGCCGCCACACAAGAGGTGAAGTAGGCGTAGAAGGCCCAGCCGCGTAAGGCGAGGCCCGTGAAGGCCCAACCCCAGCACCCCCACCGCCAACGCCATGAAGCGGGAGAGCGGGCGGGCGGCCTCCCTCCAGGCGCTCCAGCAGGCCAAGACGACCCTCTACGACTGATCGCACCACTGCGTAGCTTCCGGATGTGGCAGCCAATCTGAGCCGACCGGGCGGCGCGCCTCATGAGCAGTGACCAAGCGGCCCCCCGATAAGGTGGGCGAAGCGGCCGCGCCCTACTTGGCGACGTAGTGAGCGAGGGCCGCGCCGTCCGCGTCGCGCAGCCACAATTCGTCGCCTTCGATCGTGAAGGTGGCCGTCTTGGGGAGGGCGGCTAGGTATGCTGCCTCCTGGGTCATCAGGTCCTCCGGCCCCGCCATACTCGTCGCGCCGATCTGGGCATCGATAGTCATCTGGTCCTGTCCAGAGGTGGTGTACTTCGTCTGGTACTGGTTGACGCCCGCATTGCCGGAGAGGCTCCCATCAGTGGCGAACATGGCCGTGATAGTGCTCGTCGCGGCCAATGACTGCAATCCACCCTTGCCGTTGTTGTAGGCCAGCGCCTGCCACTGGGTACCGGTGAGCTTCGTCGGCTTGACCGCCGAGTACTTCACAAGCATCGCGTCCTGATCGTCGAGAAGCGTCAGGGAGTCGGCGCTGACCGTGTAGCGGCTGGCCTTCTGCAAGGCGGCGAAGTAGGCCTGCTCCTGCGCCATGGCCGGCGGCGGTCCCGCCATCTGGGTCGACGCCGCCGCGCTGATGCTGATCTTGTTGCCGGCCTTCGCCGCGTAGGCGGCGGTGAATCGGTTCACCGTGCCCGATCCGGAGACCCGGCCCGCGGAGAACTCGGCCGTCGCCTGACTCCCCTTGGTCGCAAGCACGGAGGTCAGCCCGGCGATCTCGCTCGCCTTCCAGACCCTTCCCTCGAGCGCGGCGGCATCGTCCGCGGTGCTCCCGCATCCGCCGGACACGAACGCGACGAGTGCAAGAACACCCACACCAACGATCGAAGTCACCGCCGACAGGTGCTTCATGGGGTCACCTCCGAGAGACGCCTTTGCAGTGCCATATGACCCCGGTTGTACTTGCGTCCGCCGAGCAAAGCCTCTTCTCTTTGCAATAACGGGTATGGGTGCACGAGGTCGGGACAGCGGTGCCTACTCCTCCGGTGGGTCGCCCTCTGCGTCGGCCGCTGTCGAGATCTGGTCCCCGTCGGTCTCACCGGGCGGGGCCGGCAGAGCCCGGTCGTCGGCTGCGGCGGTCGAGGCACCGAGAGCCCGCTCGTCCCGCGCCGCGCCGGCGGCCTCCAGGGCACGATCGTCCTCGGTGAGGGGAGCCGCGCCCAGGCCTTTCGCCGTGCCTGCGGAGGAGCCGAGCGAGGCCGGCGTCGCCCTCGGCGGCCACCGGCCGCGCCACCGGAACCGTCTCCTCAGACCCGTAGCCCCCGGCGCCCACAGGGCCCCCGACCGCGGCCGCCGGGACGGCCCGGCGCCGCGCGGGAAGCACGAGCAGGAACACGAGCAGCAGCACGGCCACCACGACCGCAACGGCTCCAGCACCGACAAAGAGGCCGATCATCCCCCAGCGGTAGGTCACGCTGCTGGCTTGCATGTCGATGGAGCCTGCCGCGCCGCTCTCCCGCCAGAGCAGGGTGTTCCCCCTCACTTCTGTAGCGTTGTTGCCCTTCACGGTGCCCGGTAGGGTGATCCGGTTCTCAACCTGCACGACACTGTCCAGCAAGGCGGCCGGCAGCTGGGAGAGCTGGCCCTGCAGGTCCGGCTGGCTCGCGGCCCGACTGCTGTCCATAGTGCCCTTGAACGTCGTGTCGATCCGGAACAGGTGCTGGACACGCTCCACCGAGAAGCCGGAGTACAGGGAAGCCACCGAACCCGAGCCACTGGTCAGCTGCTGCAACTCGGCGGCGTCCTTGAAGTCGTGGCTGGCCACGGCCCACTGGGTTCCGTCCGGGTCCGTCCCCCGGGTCGTCTTCCACCCCGATCCCAATTGCTGCTCGATGGCCGCGAACGCTCCGTCGATGCTTGCCCCTGCGCCCTGCTGTCCGAGAGCCGACTGGAGCTCCTTGTCCGCGGATATGCGGACGCCGATCGTGCCCGAGCCGTCCGGGTTGACCTTGGTGTCGGCTCCGACGATGAGGCTGCACCCGGTGGCGAAAAGGACGAGTGAGGCCGCCAAGGCCAGCAGGAGGGCCGGGAAGGCCCTTCGTCCAGGGGAGGCACTGTCCGGTGTAGGGATCCGCATCGGTCCTCCCCTGGCCGTGGCCTTAGGTCCGCGAGGGAACCCTTGACGCAGCCCCCACTTGGGAATCGTACCACCCGATTCCACCCGGCGGCAGGGGGGAGCCCCCGGCCCGGCGCTTGCCTGGCTCCGTCGTTTGACCCCCCTGCTTCCCGCGATTATAGTGACCCGAAGCCTGTTTCCGCCGGATCCCCGGCACAACAGGCGGGCGCCGCGCCGTACGTTCCAGACGGAGGGTCCCATGGGCTGCCTGTTCGCACTTCTAGCTCCACCCCCCCACCGCTTCGTTGATGGGGACCAAAGCCAGCAGGAGGGGTAGGATCTCAGCCCGGATGCGCCCCGGTTCGCCCTACCGGCGCTACGGCCTCATTGCTCTGGTCGCGGCGCTTGTGGGCACCGCTGCGCTGGGCTTAGCGCTAGGAGTCGACTGGTATCTCGCATGGCTTGGCGCCGCAGGTCTTGTCACGTTCGCCCTCTACGGGCTGGACAAGCGGCGTGCGCGGCGCGGGGAACGACGGGTGCCCGAGTCAGTCCTGCACGCGGCAGCACTCGCGGGCGGTTTCCTGGGAGGCTGGACGGGGCGTGCCGTCTTTCGTCACAAGACTCGTGATACCGGTTTTCTCGTGGTGCTGATCCTCAGCAGCCTCATCTGGGGCGGGTTGCTCCTCTGGTTGCACGTCCTGCGCTAGGCCGACCCGACTGTCCTGCATCCGGTCAGCGACGTCTTCGACAACCTCGGACTCGCACCGAACACCAGTTAGGCGGCCAGGACTATCCACAAGGGGAAGCCGATCGGGTTGATCAGGCCGGCGTGCCCACTCCCGGCCGAGAGCCGGTAGCATAAAGGGATGCACACGCCCCCGACACCACCGGCCGACTTACCGATCGCCCGCTGGGCGGCGGCTGCTCGTGCGCGGCGCTCCCGCCGCGGATACGAACCGCGAACGGTGGACGGGGCGGCCGCCGAGCGCCTGGCGGCCTTCTGCCGCAAGTACTCCCCGTTCGAAGGGGCTCGTGCGTCGCTGCTGCTCGACGCGCCGCCCCAGATGTTCACCGGCTGGCTCCTGGGGGTCTACGGGAAGGTAAGCTCGCCGTCGGCGCTGGTCTTCGTGGGTGATCGGCGTCTGCCGGATGCCGCCGCCAGGGCCGGCTACACAGGCGAGGCCGCGGTGCTCGAGGCGACGGCCCTGGGCTTTGACACCTGTTGGATCGGTGGAGGCGTGCGCCGGGGAGTGGTCGCCTCAGTCCTGGGTCTTGGCGCCCACGAGCACGTGTACTCGATCTCCGCGCTGGGATACGCGCGGGAGCGCACGACCATGGGAGAGCGAGCGACCAGCGGCATGGTGCGGGCCCGCAAACGCCGACCGTTAGACACCATCGCCCCCGGAGTCGCTCGGTGGCCCGCCTGGGCTCGGGCGGGAGTCGAGCTGGCCCGCATCGCGCCCTCGGCCACCAACCGCCAGCCTTGGCGCTTCGCGCAGGCGGATGACGGGGTGGTCCGGATCTCCTTCGGGGGGCGAGATACCCCGGGAATCTCAAAGCGCCTGGATTGCGGCATCGCCATGCTCCACTTCGAGCTGGGCGCGCGCGAGGCCGGTGGCTCCGGTCGCTGGGAGCTGCTGTCGGGTCCCGACGTCGCGCGCTGGGACCCGCTTGGCGGCGACGAACGCCTCCCCGTGGAACCGCGCCTCTCCACTCGATACCCCGACGGAGGAACGCTGCTGTGACAGAGAGGACCGCGCGCGCAGGTGGAGTCAAGGTCTGCAGCGTCGTGCTGACACTCCTCCTTCTTATCGGCCTTCCTGCGGTGGTGGTCGCCTGCGGCGGGGGAGGAGAGAAGGCAGAGGTCCAACAGACCTTGGATAACTTCGCGAAGGCGCTCAATGACAAGGATCCTGCGGCCGTGGCTGAGTACTTCGACTGGAGGGCCCTAGCCGATCAGTTCAGCGCAGAGAATCCGGAAACTGCCATGTTCGTGTCGGCGGGAACGAGCGATCTGGCCGCGTACATGAAGACGGCCTTCATTTCTGAGGGGAGGAAGGAACTGGCGGAGGACGTAGCCTACGAGTCCGACGCGAAGACCATCGCTGTTGAAAGCGGTGTCGCTACAGTGACCTTCAAAGGCGGCAAGGTCGCATCGATGAAGAAGGAAAGCGGCAAGTGGCTGTTTGTGGACCTCGCCAGTCTGAGCAAATAGCACGCGGTTCCTTCGCGGCACCTCCCGGCGACTATTCACCGGCCTGCACGTAGGCTTCCCGGTCCAGCCGATAGACGAAGCAGTCGTCCTCGCCGAAAGTGCGGCGTTCGACGAAACGGAAGCCCAGCCGTTCGTAGAAGCGATGGGCCCGAGTGTTACCGGCGAGCGGGTCGATGAGCACCGACCTCACCTCAGGGTCGGCGAAACAGCGGTCGAGAGCCAGCCGCATCATGCGCGTCCCGTACCCTCTCCCGAGATCGGCCTCCTCCCCGATCCAGATATCGATGGCCCGAAGACCGGCCGGGACGTCGCCCCAGTAGTGGCTGTCCTCGCGGGCCGGATCGATGATCTGGATGAAGCCGATGGGCCGCCCGTCAAGCTCTGCGATCAGCATCTCCCTCCATTCGGGATCCCGCCGGAGCTCCACCTCCCAGGCCCAGTCGTCGTTCGGATCGGCGGCCATGACATGCGGTTGCTCATCCCAGTGCCGAAGCAGGGCCAGGTCGGCCGGAGCAGCCGGGCGCAGAGACAGATCAGCTTCGCGAAGAGCCATCGGGGCCGCCCTTCACGGCGAGACGACGAGGACAGACGAGCACCGACCGGTGCGGTGCACGTCCTGGCACTCGTATTCCCCCGCGGCCCCCGAGCGACGCCACCTGGGAGCCTCGACGACCGCGCCCCTCGTGAGTCGATCAGGCCGCGTCGGGGAAGAAGAACGGACTGCCGATGCCTCTCGCCATGAAGGGGATCCACATGAACCGCCTCGTGCACTTCGAGTACTTCACGCAAGACCCCGAGCGCACGGCCACGTTCTACGAGCAGGTCCTGGGATGGAGGTCCGAGCGCTGGGGCGACCAACCGTACTGGCTGGTGACCACCGGGTCGGACGACCAACCCGGCATCAACGGCGGTATCGGACCGCAGACCTTTCCTACCGACCAGCGCGTGATCAACACGGTCGACGTGGACGATGTCGACGCGGTCGTCGAACGGGCGAAGGCCGCCGGAGGGTCCGTCCTGGTCGAGAAGATGCCGGTACCCGGCGTGGGCTGGCTGGCCTATCTGACCGACCCGGATGGCATCGTCTTCGGGGTCATGCAGGCCGACGAGGGCGCTCGGGAGTGACGGCCGAAGGACGACCCGTCATTCTCGTGGTCTACGCCACGCGGTCGGGCTCCACCGCCGAGGTGGCGGAGGCGCTGGCCGCCGAGTTTCGGGCCGCCGGAATGGAGGTGGACGTGTCGACAGCCGCTTCCGATCCCGACCCTTCCCAGTACGCCGCCGTGGTCGTGGGCGGCCCCATGATCATGGGGTGGCACCGACAGGCCGTGCGGTACGTCGCCAGGCACCGCGATGCTCTGGCCGCCCGCCCGACCGCCCTCTTCATCACGGCGGCGTCGCTCACAGAGACCGGCGAGGACCAGGTGGATGGTGCTGCCATCGTCGTCGATCCCTGGCTGGCCAAGCCGCCGCGAGTGCCCGGTCGGCTGAGCCTCAAGGAGCGCTACGCGCGGCCCGCGCACTACCTGAAGCCGGCGCGCAAGAAGGCGCCGGGGATGCGGCCCGTGAGCGTGGCGTTCTTCGCCGGCTGCCTCGACCTCACCAGACTCAGGCTCTGGGAGAAGCTCTTCGTGCTCCTGGTGATCCGGGCCACCCCCGGCGACGCCCGCCACTGGGAGGCCATGCGCACCTGGGCCCGCGACCTTGCTCCCCAACTCCTCCCCTCCGGTTGAGGATCGAGCGGCGGGGAGCGCGTCGCCGCGAGGCGGTTTGGCCGTGAGGACGCGAGTGGTATGAACCTGGATACGGGCCGAGTCGGACTCGGCCCCAGCTTGTCGAAGCGGAGGAGACTCACGATGAACGAGGAGCCGCGACTCTCGTTGTTCGAGCGCGCACTGCGCAGGCTCGGCCTTCGCCGGCGACCGCCCCGCAGTCCTCACGAACCCCCGCCGGATAGCTTCGTACGCGAACCCCGACGCCCAAGGCCTTCCGCGTCGGGCGGTTCCGCGACTCTGGAACTGCCGGACGACGACGATCCGTCGCGGTCATGACCGCGACGAGGACCGCCAGGAGGCACCAGCACCAGCCGGCGACGCGGACTCAGGAGTTGGCTGTGGCCCGCCGCCGCCGCGCTGGCGCTGATCTGCTGGCTGTGGGCGGCGGCCGGGCCGGCCGCCGCGGTCACCCCGGTGGGCCAGTCGAGTCTGCGGGTGGACGTGGTGGGGACGGGCTTCTCGGTGGTGTGGGAGATGCGGTTCCTTCCGGACGGGACCCTGCTCGTCGCCGAGCGGACCGGGAGTATCAAGCGACTCGACCCGAAGACCGGGCAGGTGCAGACCCTCGGGCGTCTGCCGGTAGCCCAGGTGGGCGAGGCCGGGCTCTACGGGCTGGCCCTCGATCCGGCCTTCCCGACGCAGCCCTACCTCTACGTCGCCTACTCCTACCCCTCGGGCTCGGGCGTTCGGACCCGAGTGAGCCGCCTGACCTACCAGACGACCGCGGTGGGCGCCGAGCTGGTGCTGGTGAACGATCTGCCCGCGGGCACGATCCACGACGGCGGGCGCTTGGGCTTCGGCCCGGACGGCAACCTGTGGGTCACGGTGGGGGACACGGGCACCTCGACCCTGGCTCAGAAGCTCTCGTCGGCGGCGGGCAAGGTCCTGCGGATCACGCGCGACGGTGCCCCGGCGCCCGGGAACCCGTTCCCCGGCTCGCTGCCCGGATCGCTCGTCTACAGCTACGGTCACCGTAACCCACAGGGTCTGGCCTGGCGCGCCGGTGACGGGAGACCCTTCGTCACGGAACACGGGCCGGCGGTCAACGACGAGGTGAACCACCTGGTGGCGGGTGGGAACTTCGGCTGGCCGCTGGTCGCAGGCTTCACGGTGCTGCAGGGGTTCGTCAACCCGGTCCGCACCTGGACTCCCACCATCGCTCCGGCCGGAGCGACCTTCTACGAACGCGACGAGATCCCGGGGTGGAAAGGCTCGTTCCTGTTCGTCACGCTGAAGGAGCAGGACCTTCGCCGGCTGACGCCCGCCGACGCGGCCTTCACGAGCGCCGCCCGGGAGGACGTGCTCTTCGACGGACAGTTCGGACGGTTGCGGTCCATCCAGGTCGGACCGGACGGCGCCCTCTACATCGGCACCAGCAACCGCGACCAGAGCGGAACACCGATCGCCGCCGACGACCGGATCCTGCGGGTCTCCTTCACCGGCAGCCTCTTCTCCGACGTGCCCCCGACGCACCCCTTCTTCATGGCGATCGAGTACCTGGCGGAGAAGGGCATCGTCGACGGCTACGCCGACGGCCGCTTCGGCGTGAACGATCTGGTGCTGCGGGAGCAGATCGCCAAGATGGCCGTGCTGGCCTTCGGCCTGCACACCGCGGTGGTGGAAGACCAAACGGCTCCGCACTTCCCCGACGTCCTCTGGAACGGATCGGCCTACCCGTTCGACTACGTGCAGGAGGCCGCGGCGGCGGGGCTGGTGCAGGGCTACGGCAACGGGCTCTTCGGCCCCCGAGACCGGCTGACCCGCATCCAGCTGATCCGAGTCGTGCTCCGCGGCGCCGGCACCCGCCTGGCGGATCCTCCCGCCGGGTACGCCTCGGGCTTCCGGGACGTCGCCCCCGGAGACGTGGCAGTGGTGAACAAGGCCCGGTTCAACCGCCTGATCGACGGCACCTCCCCGACCACCTTCGACCCCTACGGGACGGCCACCCGCGGTCACGCGGCGAAGGTGCTCTACCGGACGCTGACCGTGGGATGATGCCGGGCCAAGACCCTGTCCATCCGTCCGCAAGCAGGTAATATGCGCCGCGTGGATTGGTTCGCGTCCGACAGAGCGAGACACACCGTGCTTGCGACCGCCTGGGTGGTGCCGGAACCCAGCCGCTGCGTCCAGTGCGGTATCTGCTCGTTCCATTGCCCCATGGCCATCGACGTGCGTCGGCACGTGTGGCAGAGCGAGCCGGTCAAGGACGGCCACTGCCTGACCTGCGGCGAGTGCGTGAAGCGGTGTCCCCGAGGAGTCCTCCGCTTCGAGAGGACCACGGCGATGGAGCTCGCCCACCGGAACCGGGACACCCCCTGAGATGACCCGCCGCCACCTCTTGGTCGGCAGCGGGCCGGGGGCCATATCGGCCGCAGAAGCGATCCGACACCGGGACCCCAGGCGCCGAGATCGTGATCGTCGGCGCGGAACCCCACGGCTACTACTCCCGGCCGGGGCTGGCCTACTACCTGGCGAAGGAAGTGCCCGAGAAGGGGCTCTTCCCCTTCGCGCCGCAGGGACTTCGCCCGCCTCGACCTCCGGCTGCTGGTCGAGCGCGC
Source organism: uncultured Actinomycetota bacterium (assembly GCA_963796315.1). Classification (GTDB taxonomy): domain Bacteria; phylum Actinomycetota; class Thermoleophilia; order RBG-16-64-13; family RBG-16-64-13; genus CAWCLH01. The sequence continues at coordinate 36,914 of CAWCLH010000004.1, read as the reverse complement.
GACGCAGGTCGACCCCGCCTCCCACCGAGTGACGTTGGAGGACGGCCGAGAGCTCCCCTACGATCGCCTGCTGCTGGCCACCGGCTCTCGAGCGACCCCCGTCAACGTGCCGGGAGCCGAGTTGGAAGGCGTGGTCAAGCTGGACGACATGGACGACGCCCGCGACCTGATCCGCAGAAGCCGACGGGCCAAGTCCGCGGTCGTGGTGGGGGGCGGTATCACCGCCCTCGAGATCGTGGAGGGGCTGAGGGCTCGACGGGTGCACGTCCACTACTTCATGCGCAAAGACCGGTACTGGAGCAACGTCCTCTCCGAGTCCGAGTCGCTCATCGTCGAGGAGGGGCTGCGGGCGCGGGGGGTCGAGATCCACACCTACACCGAGTTGGCCGCCATCCGCGGCCGGCACGGCCGGGTCGCGGCCGTCGAGACGAGCGGCGGCTCCACCATCCCGTGCGACCTCGTGGCCGCGGCCATCGGCGTCCTTCCCCAGAAGGAGCTGGCCCAGGCGGCCGGGCTCGACTGCGGGCGCGGGGTCCTGGTCGACGAGTACCTGCGCTCCAGCGACGACGACATCTTCGCCGCCGGCGACGTAGCCGAGGTGTACGACGCGCCGACCGGTCGACGCGCCCTCGAGGTCCTGTGGAGCTCGGCCGTGACCAAGGGCCGGGTCGCCGGTCTCAACATGGCCGGCGAACCGGTGCACGCCTACGACAAGGGCCCACCCCTCAACGTCACCCGGCTGGCCGGATTCAAGATCACGATCATGGGCACCGTCGGCAGTGGCAAGGATGCCGACCTGGAGGGCATCGCCCGCGGCGACAGCGAGACCTGGCGCCAGCTGGGCCAGTCGTCCATGGTGGAGACGCAGGAGGGCGACGCCCACGTCCGGCTCGCGCTTGCGGACGACGTCATCGTGGGGGCCCTGGTCATGGGAGACCAGAACCTGTCCTTCGCCCTGCAGGAGCTCGTCGCCGCCCGGGCGGACGTCGGCGGCATCGCGGCAGGCCTGCGGACGCCGGGGGCTCCGGTGGCCGAGCTCGTGCACGGTTTCTGGCAGGACTGGAGAGCGCGCCGTGCTTAGGCGATATCGAGAGCTCTGGTACGCGCTCGTCGCGATGGTCGCGCTCACGGCCGCCTACCTCGTCGCCTACCGGCAGGCGGGCGCCTTCCCGGCGGCGTATGGCCTCGTGGGTCATGGGATCGGCGTGGCGGGCTTCCTGCTCATGCTGATGACCGAGACCCTGTACTCCATCCGCAAGCAGCTGACCGACGCCCGCTGGGGAAGCATGGCGGGTTGGCTGCGCTTCCACATGGTCACCGGCCTGGTGGGACCCTACCTGGTACTGCTCCACACCTCCATGCGGTTCCGGGGGTTGGCCGGACTGGTGATGCTGCTGACCCTCGTGGTGGCCGTCTCCGGCCTGGTCGGCCGCTACCTGTACACCGCGGTCCCCCGGACGATCGACGGCATCGAGCCTGTGATCGTCCCGGCCGTGGCCCTTGGAGCGGCCGCGGGGGGAACCGATCCGGCTGAGAGGATGACGGGGCAGGTGGTCGAGACGGCCGGAGTCTCGATCGCCGCCTCCGTCGGCTGTCGGTCGAGAGGCAGACGTTGGCGACGTGGCGTTCTCTGCACGTCCCCCTCACGTGGGTCCTCTTCGTCTTGGCCTTCGTCCACGTCGTCGCCGCCCTCTACTACGCGACCATGCTGCGGTGAGCCCCCGCCTCGGATTCGTGTCCCCCGCGGGGGTCCTGGTAGCCGCCCTCGCCCTCCTGGGGGTGCTCGCGTGGACGCTGGCTGACGGCCCGGTCTTGTTCAGCCCCGGGCCCTTGAACGCGCAGGCCAGGGCCCAACCCCTGGGCGGCGTCACGAGTCACGCTCAGCTGGCCGGTGATTGCGGCGCCTGTCACGCCGCCCCCTGGAGCTCGCAGACCATGGCCGACCGATGCCTGGCCTGCCACGCGGATGTCGATACCCAGATCCAGGCCCGCAACGGCCTCCACGGCGGTCTGGTCGGAGCCCGGTCGTCCCCCACCTGCCGCGGCTGCCATCCGGAGCACCACGGACCCGCCGGCGCGCTCACCGTGGTCGACGGGGCCAGCTTCCCGCACGATCTGACCGGCTACTCCTTGAGCAGTCACCGGCGAACGGCCAAGGGTGCCAGGGTCACCTGCACCGAGTGCCATCCGAAGGACCTAGCCCATTTCGACCAGGCCACCTGCACCGACTGCCACGCCGCCCTCGACGCCACGTTCATGAGCAGGCACGAGGCCACCTTCGGAAAGCGAATGCCTGCCCTGCCACGACGGCAGTGGCCGCGCGGGCGCGAACTTCGACCACAACACGCTGCCGTTCAAGCTGACCGGCAAGCATGCCGGCCTGCCGTGCGAACAGTGCCACGCCAAGGCCGGTTCCCTCCAAGCCCTCAAGAAGACACCACAGGACTGCCGTTCGTGCCACGCCAAGGACGACAAGCACCGAGGCGCGTTCGGACGGCAGTGCGGGCAGTGCCACAACGCCGCCGGCTGGGACCAAGTGACCTTCGACCACGCCATCTTCCCCCTTGACCATGGGAGCGAGGAGCGCACGCCCTCGTGCAAGACCTGCCATCCGACGGACGTCAGCGCCTACACCTGCTACGGCTGCCACGAGCACACCCCCGCCCGCGTCCAAGCCCAACACGAGGGTCGGGCCGCCACCGAGCTGACAGACTGCATCCGCTGCCACCAAGGCGGCCGAAGCGAGGGGGGCGACTAAGTCCCGCCGTCGATGCCGGCCGAGGCCGGCGACACCCCGACCCCTCCAGCCGGCCAGGCCAAAGACCCGCTGGCCGGACAGCCCTCGATCCCCCCACCCGCCGGAAGAGCGGGCGCGCCGGCCTCGCTACAGTCGTCGCAGGACAGAACGCGCAGGAGCCTCGGGGCCGGGGCTGGACGGGGAGGAATCGCCATGACGCAATCAAAGCTCGCCGTACTCGGCCGGTGGTGCGCCCGCCATCCGTGGCGCACGGTCGGCATCTGGATCGTGGCCGTACTGACGGCCGTGGTCCTCATCGCCACGCTCCTGGGAAGCGCCCTCACCACCACGGGTGCCTCCACCAACGAGCCCGAATCGCTGCAGGCGCAGCGACTCCTGGAGAAGGAGCTCCGCGGACCGGCCCGCGTGACCGAGCTCGTCATCCTCCGCTCCGAGGGGCGCACGGTCGACGATCCCGCCTTCAAGCAACACGCGGAGCAGATCGCCGCCGGCATCCGCGGTCTGGGCGGCGGAGTGGTGGAGAACGTCGTCACCTACGCTCAGGTACCCGATCCCGGGATGGTCTCCAAGGACCGTCACGCGGCCCTGATCCCCGTGACCCTGGCCGGCACGCCTGGATCAGGCCGGCGCCAACGTGGACAAGGTGATCGAGCACGTCGACGCGGCGGACGGCCGCGACGGCTATCAGGTGCTCATCGCCGGGATGGCCTCCACCGGAGAGGACTACACCAAGATCGCGGAGCACGACGCCATGACGGGAGAGACGGTCGGCATCGGCGTGGCCCTGGTGATCCTCGTGCTGGTCTTCGGCGCCCTGGTGGCCGCCTCGGTGCCGGTGATCCTGGCCGCCGTCAGCGTGATCGCCGCCCTGGGCCTCACCGCCCTCGTGGGCCAGGCCTGGCACATGACCTTCACCGTCACCAACATCATCACCATGATGGGGCTGGCGGTCGGCATCGACTACTCCCTGTTCATCGTCTCGCGCTTCCGCGAGGAGCGGGAGAAGGGGTTGAGCGTGCAGGACGCCATCGCCCGCGCTCAAGCCACGGCGGGCCGGGCCGTGCTCTTCAGCGGCATGACCGTCATCGTCGCCCTGAGCGGCCTCTTCGTCATGCCCTCCACCGTCTTCCGCAGCCTGGCCGCCGGCGCCGTCATGGTGGTGGGCGTGGCCATCCTCGCCGGACTCACCCTGCTGCCCGCCATCCTGGCTCTGCTGGGCGATCGGGTGAACGGTCTTCGCCCCCGGCGTCTGGTCGGCCGGATCGTTCCCCAGACTCTGAGGGCTCGTGTCTCCCGTCACCGGGCCGCTCCCGCTGCTCTCCAGCCGGGCGACTTCAGCGGGACCCGCACGTTCTGGGAACGGCTCGCCCACACCGTCATGGCCCGTCCGGTCGTCAGCCTCACGGTAGCCATCGTGCCGATGCTCATCGCCGCCTCCTTCTACCTCGACCTGAATCCCGGGACCGCCAGCGTCGCCAGCCTTCCGGACGGCGCCAGGACCAAGGCGGCCTTCCAGATGCTGGAGAAGGAGTTCTCCTTCGGCCTCTCCGCCCCGGTGGAGGTGGTGATCGAGGGCGGCACCGCAGACCCGGCCGTCGCCCAGGCCGTGAGCCGCCTGCAGGACCGGGTGGCGGCGGACCCCGCGTTCGCCGGACCGGGCACGGTGCAACCCGCCAAGACGGGTGCCATCTCGCTGCTCTCCCTTTCCCTGACCGCCGATCCGAACGCCGAGGTCTCCGAAGACGCCGTCCGCCGACTGCGGAGCGAGCACATCCCGGCGGCGTTCGCGGCCGTACCCGTCTCGATCTTGGTCGGTGGCCAGACCGCCGCCAACGTCGACTTCTTCGCCGACGTCTCCACCTACACCCCCTGGGTGTTCGCCTTCGTGCTCGGCCTGAGCTTCCTCTTGCTGACGGCGGTGTTCCGCAGCTTGGTGGTCCCAGCCAAGGCGATCGTCATGAACCTGCTGTCGCGTGGGCTGCGCCTACGGACTGCTGGTCCTGGTCTTCCAGCACGGGGTGGGCGCAGGTTTGCTCGGCTTCCAGCAGACTCCACGCATCGAAGCCTGGCTTCCCATCTTCCTGTTCGCCATCCTCTTCGGGCTCTCCATGGACTACCACGTCCTGCTCCTCAGCCGCATCCGCGAACGGTATGACGAGACGGGCGACAACACCGAGTCCGTGGCCTTCGGCCTGACGTCCACCGCCAGGCTGATCACGGGGGCGGCGGTGATCATGGTGGCGGTCTTCGGCGGGTTCGCCGCCGGCGACCTGGTGATGTTCCAGCAGATGGGCTTCGGACTGGCGGTAGCCGTCCTGGTCGACGCCACCATCGTCCGCTCGGTCCTCGTCCCGGCCGCGATGAAGCTCCTGGGCGCCGGCAACTGGTGGCTGCCCCGTCCACTCGGGTGGATACCCGACCTGCGCGTGGAGCCCGCCCAGGAAGGTCAACCGGCCCTGGCCCAGGAGCGCGCCCGCTGACCTGAGACCCCGTCTCCCCCCACCTCGGGCCCCGGGATCCGTTCTCCCGGGGCCCTTCACCTTTCCCCGCCCCGCTCGTCCCCCCACCTGCATGGGTTAGGATGGAATCCGACCCCATCCCTTCTGGAGATAGGCAGCATGGCGGAGACCTCCGGCGATCGCGAAGATCGCTTCCAAGCCCCCACCGAGCCCGCTCGAGCTTGGCCGGCGACGGCTCCGGACGGTGAAACGGCCAAGCTCTTCCGGGTCCTGGGTCACCCGGTCCGCCTGCGCATCCTCTGGCTCCTCGCCCACAAGCACGACTTCGGCTTCATGGACAACCCATGCTGTGACGATGACGTGGTGTGCGTGTGCCGCATCAAGGCGTTGTTCGACATCTCGGCGCCCGACCTGAGCCACCACCTGCGGGTCCTTCGGGAGGCGGGATTGGTCGAAGCCCGACGGACGGGTATCTGGACCCACTACACCCTTTGCCCGACGGCGCTCAGGCCTGCCGTGGGCATCCTCTCCGGATTCGCGTCGGACGGGAAGACGCCGGCCTCCTGAGCCCGGACGCCTAGACTCGCGGCCCCCACCCTCCCCTACCTGGCCAGTTGCAGGGGACCAAGACCACCCAGCCGCCACCTGCAGTCCGCCCGGTCGTGGGGGGAACTTTCTCGCTCGCTCGACCATAGTGGAGGAGGAGGAAGTCGCCACACCGAGGGAGGCCGGGCAATGCGGGTATCGAGGCGGGTGCAGACGATCGTAGGACCTTCGCTGGCCCTCGCTGCCACCGTCGCCGTCGTCGCAGTCGCCGGATCCCGGCTCGACGGGGCCGATGTGGGTGCGGCATTCTTCTCCGTCGGCCGACCCCTCTGGCTGGCGGGGGCCGCCTTGGCCCTCCTGCTGTTCCTCGCGGCGGACGCAGCCACCCTCAGTGTGCTGGTCCGGGCCCTCTCACCCGGGGTGTCGCGCCTCGGGGCGGCGGGCGTCGTCCTGGAGAGCAAGATGGTGGAGGGGGCCACCTCCTTCGGTGGCCTGGAGGTCCCCTACCAAGTACTGCGGCTCCGACGCCTGGGGCTGGACGGTCCTGAAGCCTCCTCGGTCGTGGTCATCCGGGGTCTGGTCCACGTGTCGCTGGTGGCGGCACTGGCCGGGTTCACCCTGTTCCCCGGGGTGCCGTCGCCGGTCACGCCGCGGCAACGGACCGTCGCGCTCATCCTGGTGGGCCTGCTTGTCGGCGCGTGGCTGATCCTTTGGCTCTCCTTCGGCCGGTCCCGCGGCTTCTCCCTCCTGCCGCGGGCCATCGGCTCCCGACTGCAGGACTTCGGAGCGGCCCTCCGCTCCATCCGCGCCGCCGGCGCCGCCGTGGCCGTGGAGGTCGTGGGACTGCAGGCGGTCACCTGGATCGCCACCTTCGCGCTGGCGCCGTGCATCTTGCTGTCGCTGGGATGGAGCGGTCCGCTCCTCCCGGTCATCATGGGTCAGGCGCTCCTGCCCTTCTTCACCTCCTTCTCCCCACTCCCCGGCGGCGCCGGGATGGCTGAGGTGGGGTACCTGCACGTGCTGGGCGGGACGATGGCGCCGGAGCTCGCGCTCGCCAGCCTGATCCTCTGGCGCCTCAGCACGTGGGTGTTCCCCACCCTGATCGGCGCCCTGGTCTTCACCCTGCGGCAGGTCAGAGGCCGTCGGGCCGGGCGAGACCGAGCCCCCGACGCTTCCGCCCTGACGGGAATGAGGATGGAGCCCATCTGAAGGGGTCCTTCTGGTCGGGGAAGGTCTTCGGCCTGCCGGCGACCGGCCACTGCCTTGACCCCTGCCGCGCGGGCGGTCCTCTCTGGCGTTCACGGTACCGGCACTCGCGTTGTGCCGGGGGAAGGCGCCCGCTATGCTCGAGCGCGTGACCGGACGGACACAGACCTTCGACCGCGTGCGCAGACTCCTGGAGGAGAAGCGCTTTGCCGCCCTTGCGACCCACGGTGACGGACAGAGCTACGCGTCCCTGGTCGCCTTCGCGGCGAGCCCCGATCTGCGCCTCCTGACCTTCGCCACCCTGAGCGCCAGCCGCAAGTTCGCCAATCTCGCAGCGGAGCCCCGGGTGGCCCTCCTCATCGACGACCGCACCAACCAAGAGTCCGACCTGCATGACGCCTTGGCCATCACCGCCACCGGGCGGGCGGCAGCCGTGGAGGGAGACGAGCGGGCGGCCCTCGCCTCCCTCCTCGTCAGGAAGCACCCTTCCGTAGCCGACTTCGTCGCTTCGCCGGGTTGCGTCATCGTTCGAGTGGAGGTGGAGACGTACCATCTGGCCACGCGATTCCAGACGGTGGACGAACTCCGACCGGGGTCGGCGGGCCAATCGAGTCGGCGGCATGAGAACGGGGCGAGGGAGTGATCCCAGTGCGGGACCGGGAGCGGTGCGAGTGGGCGGGGCAGGACCCCCTGGCCGTCGCCTACCACGACCAGGAGTGGGGCGTACCCGTGCACGACGACCGACTCCTCTTCGAGTTCCTCGTCCTGGAAGGGGCGCAGGCTGGACTGAGCTGGATGACGATCCTCCGCAAGCGAGAGCACTACCGGAGTGCGTTCGCCGGATTCGACCCGAAGATCGTGGGCGCGTTCGGACCCGACGACATCCGAAGGCTGGTGACGGACCCGGGGATCGTGCGCAACCGGTTGAAGATCGAGTCCGCCGTCAAGAATGCGCGGGCCTTCCTCCGTATTCGAGAGGAGTTCGGGACATTCGACGCGTACGTGTGGCGCTTCGTCGACGGCAGGACGACCCACAATCACTGGCGGACCCTCGCGGAGGTCCCGGCGGTGACGCCGGAGGCCGAGCGGCTCAGCCGCGATCTGAAGCAGCGCGGCCTCACCTTCGTGGGACCCACTATCTGCTACGCCCATATGCAGGCGACCGGCATGGTCAACGACCATGTCATGGGGTGCTTTCGCTGGGCCGAACTCCTGGGGGCTTAGCCGCCCCCCGGCAGCCGGGGGCGCGATGCCAGACGCTGTGCGGGCTCCCGCCCAAGCCGGTGAGCGAGAGCGGCTCGGCCTAGGATCCTCCCCCGCCCGGTCACTTGCCCCGGAGGAGGTACCGGCACATACTGGATGCAGATTGCACCTAGATGAACCTTTCTACGAGGATGCGCGAGTAGGCGTGGCTGCCGAACGACGGGCGTCGGACTGTGGGCGTGAAGGATCGGGCGGAGCGCCGCCCTGCTGCCGGGAGGCGGGAGGCGGTCCCTACCGGGCGACGGTGCTCGCCGCCGCGGTGATGCTCAGCATCGCCGATCAATCCATCCACGGCTACGAGTTGTTGGAGAAGGTGGCGTCCCTGGTAGGAAACATGGTGGCCGTGGACAAGGGGTCGGTCTATCGACTCCTGCGCTCCTTCGAGCAACAGGGACTGCTCTCGTCGGAGTGGGAGCTTCAGACCTCCGGCCCTCATCGACGCGTCTATCGCCTGACGCCGGCAGGGGCCCAGTGTCTTGAGGCCATCTCCGCTGGGCTGAAGCTGAGGGCAGCAGGTCTACGCGACCTCGCCCAGGAGGCCGACGACCGGCTGGCCAGGGGACGGGGGGAGACGCCGGCGACCTCACCGGCCGCGAGCCGCGACGGGTCGATCCGCACATGAGGGGACGTCATGGAGACGACAGGCGAGGAGGGCAAGAGATGAACGCGCCGCAACTCTATCCCGGGGTCTGGCCGCAGAATGTCGACAGACTCGCGAAGTATGCGATCCGTCTCGTCGACGGGGACTGGAAGGTCACCGTCCGGAGCGAGACCGCGGAAGGGCCACGGTACCTGGCGGTGCAGGGCGCCGGCGCCGACCTCGCCGAGCGGATCAACGCGATCAGGACAGCCGTGGGCGCTCGACCCGGCGGAGCATTCTACGTGAACGAGTACCGTCACATCGTCGTTCCCGTGGAAGACGACGGAGCACCGGGGGCGGGGCCGCTCTACTACTACGCCGGCCGGCTCGAGGACGATCTGCTCTACGAGTTCGAAGGTCAGCGGCTCACCGGCAGGCCGGAGCGTCCGGACGGGAGCGGCCTCAACAACGGGGAGCGCTGGGTGGGTCCGCACCCGGGCATCCCCTACGTACTGCAAGAGGGCGGCGCCGACATCGCTTACGAGACGCCCGCGCTGACCGACGACCACCCTCCCGCCGGACGATCGTCGGACCCTGGTCTGGTGCTGCTATCGCAGGTGTTGCCCAACAAGTGCATAGCCAGCGAACCGGCCAAGGTGAGGAACACGCTCGGCCATCAGGGAGGGCGTTTCTACGTGAACGAGTACGCGGCCATGTTCATTCCCGCCGGCGGGGGAGACGGGAACGGTCTCGACTACGTCTACTGCGGCCAGATCGACACCAGAGTGTGGTTCCCCGAACCGAGGCTGGACGCCTAGACGTCCACCACGACCGGGATGATCATCGGCCGCCGGCGCACCCGCTCCCAGAACAATTGGGAGAGGGAATCGCGCACCGCCTTCCTGATCACCGCCTGGTCTGTCGCGCCCTCCTTGAACGTCTTCGCCAGAGTCTGAGCGATGCGGGCCTGCGCGTCCGCCGTGAGGTCGTTTCCTTCGGCGCCGAAGGCCAGGCCCCGCGTGATCAACTCCGGCTCGCCCATCATCCTGCCGGACTGAGCGTCGACGGTCATGACGACGGTGATGATGCCGTCCTGGGCCAGCTGCTGTCGGTCACGCAGCACCACCTGACCGACGTCGCCCACGCCGAGACCATCGACGTAGACCACGCCGTGCTCGACGCTGTCGACCAGGGAGATACCACTCTGCGTCATCTCCAGGCAGTCCCCGTTCTCGAGGACGAACACCCGCTCCGCGGGTAGACCGACCTCCTCCGCAAGCCGGGCGTGGGCCGCCAGATGGCGCGTCTCCCCGTGGACGGGCATGAAGCATCGTGGCCGCACCAGGTTCAGCATCAGCTTGAGCTCCTCGGCGGCGGCGTGGCCCGACACGTGGACATGCACGGTCCCGCGGTGGGCCACGGTGGCGCCGGCCTTGGCCAGTCGGTTGATGACCCGGTTCACCGCCCGCTCGTTGCCGGGCACGGGCGTGGCGGCGATGATCACCGTATCCCCCCGCTCGATCTTCACCGTCTTGTGATCCCCGTTCGCCATGCGAGCCAGCGCCGAGAGAGGTTCGCCTTGGCTACCGGTGCACATCACCACGACCTCCTCCGGCGCCAGATGGGAGGCCTCGTACGCGTCGACGATGTCGGCGTCGTCGATGACCAGGTAGCCCAACTCGCGGGCGATGGTGGTGTTGGTGATCATGGAACGGCCGGTGATCACGACCTTGCGTCCAGCGCCGACCGCAGCGTCGCAGATCTGCTGCACTCGATGGACGTGGCTGGAGAACGAGGCGGCGACCACCCGCTGTTGCGCACCCTCGATGATGCTGCGCAGCGCCGGTCCCACCGAGGCCTCGGACTGGGTCACGCCGGGGGTCTCGGCATTGGTCGAGTCGGAAAGCAGCAGGTCGACGCCGATGTTGGAGAACTTCGAGAGCGCGCCGTAGTCGACCAGCCGCCCGTCGATGGGTGTCTGGTCAAGCTTGAAGTCGCCGGTATGTACCAGGTTCCCCACCGGAGTGCGGACGAACATCCCGACCGCGTCCGGGATGGAGTGGTTCACCGCGAAGAAGTCGAACTGAAAGGGGCCGAGCGAGACATGTCCGCCTCCGCGGATCTCCTTCAGCTTCGCCTGCTTGACGCGGTGCTCTTCCAGCTTGCCGCGGATCAGTCCAAGGGTGAGCTTGGTGCCCAACACGGGCGGGTGGCCGTCGAGGGCCTTGAGCAGGTAGGGCAGCGCGCCCGTGTGATCTTCGTGCCCGTGAGTGATCACGATGCCGCGCAGCTTCCTCTGGCGCTGCACGACGTAGGTGAAATCGGGAAGGATCAGGTCCACCCCGGGGTGGTCGTCGTCGGGGAACATGATGCCGGCGTCGATGACCACCATGTCGTCCCCGTACTCGAGGACGGTCATATTCTTGCCTATCCCATCAAGTCCGCCGAGCGGGATGATGCGGAGAGGGATCTCGTTCTGTGCCATTCGGTGAGGCACGTCTCCTTTCGACCGCGAGTGCGGTCCGGTCTGGTGTGGCCGGGTCCCGACATCCTTCGCCGAGCCCGAACCTACTCTTACGTTAGGGTAGAATACCAGTCTGACGACGAGGGACGATAAGGGTGGTTCTTCTTGCGTGCGGATGGGCTCTATCAGATCGGCGAGGCGGCGGAGCGGACGGGACTGTCCCTCCGCACGGTCCGCTACTACGAGGAGGTGGGCCTGGCGGTCCCCAGCGGCCGGACGAGCGGCGGATTCCGCCTCTACACGGAGGAGGACCTGGTCCGGCTGGAGCTGGCACGGCGCCTGCGAGTGCTCGACCTCACCCTCGAGTCCACCAGGGAGATGCTCGACGCCGTCGACCGCCTTCGCGAAGGCTCCCTCGACGAGGCTGAGCGCGAGGCCCTCTCGGACCGGTTGCACGACTACCTGGACGAAGCCGAGAGCCGGGCGGCCAGGCTGGAAGCCAGGCTGGCCGCCGCCCGCGATGCGCTCGAGCAGGTGCGGAGCCAGGGCCGGAGCTGTCCCGGTCGTCCAGGAAGATCAGTCCCGATCGTCCGGGCGGGTGCGCTCGATGAGCTCCGGGCTGGTCCTCAGCCAATCCGCGCGCCGGCGGAGCTTCGCCATCGTCTCGCACCCGGACGCCGGCAAGACGACCCTCACGGAGAAGCTCCTTCTCTACAGCGGAGCCATCGAGGTGGCCGGCAGCGTCAAGGCCCGCAATGGCGGGCATGCGGCCGTTTCCGACTGGGCCGAGATCGAGCAGCAGCGCGGCATCTCGGTCAGCTCCACCGCGCTGCGGTTCGAGCATCGCGGCCATGCCCTCAACCTGCTGGACACCCCCGGCCACCGGGACTTCTCCGAGGACACCTACCGGGTACTGACAGCGGTGGACGCCGTGGTCATGGTCTTGGACGCAGCCAAGGGCGTGGAGGAACGGACCCTCCGGCTGTTCGAGGTCTGCCGGTCGCGCGGCACTCCCCTTCTCACCTTCGTGAACAAATGCGACCGCCCGGCAGCCTCGCCGCTCGCCCTGCTGGACGAGATCGAGGAGAAGCTCGACGTGCAGCCCACCCCGGTCACCTGGCCCGTCGGCACGGGCAGCTCCTTCCAAGGGGTGATCGACCGGCGCGACGGGCTCTTCCGGCGGTTCCACCGCACCGCCCGGGGGGCGACCGAAGCCCCGGAGGAGCGGATCGACCGTCACCGCCTGCGCGATCAGGGCCCCGAAGAGCACGCCGCCGCCGAGGAGCTCGACCTGCTGGAGGCGATCGGGGCCGACCACGATCGCGATCGTTCCTGGCCGGGCGGACCACGCCGGTCTTCTTTGGCTCGGCCCTGTGGAACTTCGGCATACGCCTCCTCCTGGACGCGCTCGTCGATCTGGCTCCCCCACCCCGCCCGTGCCCGGACGTCGCCGGCCGGCTGCGTCCCTTGGATGCCCCCTTCGCCGGGCAGGTGTTCAAGATCCAGGCGAATCTCGACGCGCGGCACCGCGACCGGCTCGCGTTCGTGCGCATCAACTCCGGCCGGTTCCAGCGGGGGATGCCGGTGACCGTGCAACGGACCAAGCGCGCATTCACGACGAACTACGCCCAGGTCGTGTTCGGTCGGCAGCGGGAGACCATGGAGGAGGGCTTCCCCGGCGACGTCGTCGGTCTCGTGAACGCCCGCGACCTCCGACTGGGCGACACGCTCTACGATGAGGAACCGGTGGAGTTCCCGCCCATCCCCTCGTTCTCGCCGGAGCACTTCGCGGGCGTCCGCGCCGTGGACCCCTCGCGCTACAAGCAGTTCCGGCAGGGGATACGGACGCTGGAGGAGGAGGGCGTGGTGCAGATCCTGTCCCAGCAGGACAGCAAGAGCCACATTCCCGTGCTCGCCGCGGTGGGGACCATGCAATACGACGTGGCCTCGCACCGGATGGCCCACGAGTTCGGCGCCCCGGTGGAGCTCACCCCCTTACCGTACTCCGTGGCCCGGCGCACGGACGACGAAGGAGCCGCCACGCTGAGGAAGGCCCACCGGGTCGAGGTACTGACCCGGACGGACGGCATGCTGTTGGCGTTGTTTCCCGACATCTACTGGCTGAGGCAGGCGAAGACCGACCATCCGGACGTCATGCTGGAGCCCGTCTTCTCGGCTGTCGAGCCGCCCCACGGAGTAGACTGACGCGGACGAGACAATGGGCGACGCCGCACGGGAGACCGACGTCTCGCATGCTCTGGGCGCTATCCGGGGAGTCTCTCCCTAACGAGTTGGGAGCTCCGACATGAGCCAGCACGAAGCGCCACAAGAATCCCTCGACTGCATCGGCCTCCTCTGCCCCGAACCGCTGTTCCAGACGCGCGAGGCCATGGACGCGTTGGAGGTGGGCGACGTCCTCGAGGTGCTCACGGACGATCCCGCCGCCGAGGAAGACCTCGTCGGTTCGCCAAACGGACCGGCCACGAGATGCTCCTGGTGGAGGATCTGGGAGATACAAGCGGTTCCTCATCCGCAGAGGACCGCTAGGAGGAGACCATGAAAGACGAGAACGCCATCCTGTACGTGCAGACCAGCAACGAGCCCGACGCGCCAGTACTCCCCGCTGGTGCTCGCGCAGTCGGCCAAGGCGATGGACCTCAAGCCCACGGTCTACTACCTGGGCATGGGCCTGCCGTCCTCCGGCCCGGGGAGGCGGAGAAGATCCAGATGGGCATCGTTCCCGAGCGTCGAGAGATGCTGGACAAGACGATGGCCATGGGCATCCCCATCCTGGTGTGCGAGGCGTCCAAGCAGATGCTCGGCTGGGAGACGGTCGAGCTCATCGACGGCGTGAAGATCGTGGGCGCGGCCACGCTGAACGACCTCGCTCTCGACGCCGGCGCCACGATGTGGTTCTAGGAGCGTGTGCCGCCGCTGACCAGACAACGAGGTGTACCTGGACTACCAGTCGGCTCGGCCCGTCGACCCGCGCGTGGTGCACGCCATGCTGCCCTACTTCGCGGAGCGCTTCGGCAATCCGGCCTCCCTCCACGCTCGTCGGCGACCGAGCCACGCGAGGCGCTGGAGGAGAGCCGGACCGCCGTGGCCGATTTCCTCGGCGCGGCAGCCGGACGAGGTGGTCTTCACCTCGGGGGCCACCGAGTCGAACAACCTGGCCCTCATCGGCTATCGCCTGCGCAACAAGCGGGCCGGGAAGCACGTCGATCATCTCCGAGGTCGAGCACATCTCGCTGCACAACATCGGCAAGTATCTGGAAAAGGAAGGCTTCCGGGTGACCAAGGTGCCGCCCGACCAGTTCGGCCGCATCAACCCCGACAAGCTGCGCTCGCGCATCATGGACGACACCATCCTCGTCTCGGTGGGCTGGGCCAGCAACGAGATCGGCACCGTGCAGCCGATCGCCGCCATCGCCGAGATGCTCAAGGGCACCGGGGTGGTGCTGCACGTCGATGCGGTGGCGGCCGAAGGCCAGTTGCCCATCGACATGTCCGCGGTGCCGGTCGACCTCCTCTCGATCTCGAGCAACGACATCTACGGTCCCCCCGGGACTCGGGGCGCTCTACGTCCGCAAGGGCGTCCGGCTCGCGGCCGGTCACCATAGGCGGAGGCCAGGAGCGCGGGCTGCGATCGGGCACCGAGAACCTGCCCGGCGATCGTGGGGATGGCCGAGGCCGCCCGGATCGCCGGCGAGGAGCTGGCCACCGAACCGCCCCGGCTCGCCGCGCTGCGCGACCGGCTGATCAACGAGGTGCTCTCCACCATCCCCGACTCGCACCTGAACGGCCATCCGGTGGAGCGCCTCCCCAACAACGCGCATTTCCGCTTCGAAGGGATCGAAGGCGAGTCCCTGCTCCTGCTGCTGCTGAAGGACGAGGGGATAGCGGCCTCCACCGGCTCGGCCTGCTCCTCCAAGACCCTGGAACCGTCCCACACGCTCATCTCCTGCGGCCTGCTCCACGAGGAAGCCCATGGCTCCCTCGAGTTCACCTTCGGCCGGTACAGCAGTGACGCCGACGTCGACCGGGTCATGGAGGTCCTTCCCGGCATCGTGGCGCGTCTGCGCCGACATGTCGCCGCTCTACGAGGAACACTAGGAGGTCCGGATGAAATCGACGCAATACTCCGACAAGATGCTCGACCACTTCCGGAACCCGCGCAACGTGGGCACGCTCGAGGGCGACGATGTCGCCATCGGCCGTGTCGGCAACCCGGTGTGCGGCGACCTCATGGAGATGTACGTCCGCGTGCAAGGACGACCGGATCGAGGACATCCAGTTCCAGACCTTCGGCTGCGGCTCGGCCGTGGCCACGTCCAGCATGATCACCGAGTTCGTCATGGGCAAGACGCTGGACGAGGCTCTGGAGGTCACCCGCGCGGACGTGGCCGACGCGCTGGACGGCCTGCCCCCCGTCAAGATGCACTGCTCGAACCTGGCCGCCGACGCCCTGCACGACGCCATCAAGAACTGGCGGTCGGGCAAACGGCTGAAACCGCTGGGCGCGGACGAGATCGCGGCCGCCGGGGTGGGCTGCGGAGCCCGGGAGGCGACCGTCATCGAGGGCGTGGACGACTACGCCGGCAAGGGCGTGTACACCGTCGTCGACGACCCCGCGGAGCTGCAGGACAAGCGCGTGCTCGTGTGGACAAGGGTCCGGCTTCGGCCCAGCTCGCGCTCGCCCTGACCTAAGTCACCCCGCGTGTCATCTACCTCACCGAGTTCGACGTGCTCGGCCTACCCGACGAGACCTGGCCGGCCAGGTCAAGCGCTCCGACGTCAAGGTGCTCTTCCAGTCGCGACTGCTCGCCGTCCGCGGCGAGGGCGAGGTGGAGAAGGTCCTCATCCACGATCTGGACGAGGACGACGAGTACGAGCTCTTCGTCGACGCCGTGGTGCTGCTGTAAAGGCGCGGTCCGGCCACCCGCGTTCCGTGCCCCAGAAGAGTACACGATGATGCTGCTGCCCCCCCGCACCGAGGGGCCGCACAGCTGGCTCTGGCTGCTTCTCTACCGGGAGGCCGCCCGTGACCTACCGGTTTCGGCGGAACCGGCGGCCCGGACGCAGGCGGCCGGCCTTCTGTGGGACCGCGTCGTCGCTGGGTCGCTGTCGGTCAGACGGGATCGCTCCGGTCTCAGCGAGGAGACCGATCCGTGGCTGCCCGAGTTGGTCGCGGTCGAGGCTCGGCGCCATCTCGCCCTCTCGGCGGAGCTGGATCGTGCGGAAGACGCCGACCCCGATCAGCGAGCGGCGAAGGCGAGAAGGCCCTCCGACGAGAGGGTGAACGCCATCAGCCTCTTCATCTGGAGACAGCTGGGGAACGGCTGGGCTCGGGTCGTCGACGGAGAGGACACGATCCTCTTCTGGGACCCGGAAGCGTCGGCGTTCGTCCCTTTCAGCCTGGACCTCAACCAGCGCTACGTGCGCCGCTTCGGCAAGGCGGCCGCCTCGTAGCCCTCACTGGTACGTCCGGCCGCCATGTCTGATCCATCCCGGGGCGTGGGCCCCGGCCGGGTCGTGATGCGTCCAGTGCACCAGGCCGCCTTGAGCGTTCCACTCGTACACACCCTTGAACGAGACGGTGTCGCCCACCCGCAGCCGGGCCACTGGCGGAGCGACGTCGACATTGTGCGACACCAGCAGGGTCTGCCCTGAATCCAACCGGAGGATGAACCGTTGATGGCGGGCCCCGTCGGTGTCCTCCGGCAGCAGCCTGGACACCGTGCCCTGCCCTTCGACCTCCAGATCCGTGGCCCGATCGGCGAAAGCACGGGCCAGAACGGAATCGCGGCCACTGACAGCCGTGCCTGCGCTCCGAGCGCCCGTTTCAGCGGGGGTGCCGGCCACCGAACAGCCGCACGACACGGCCACGACGGAACCGACGAGCACGGCCGCCAGCACGTGCAACAGCCTGCGCATCCGGCTCCTGTCGTTCGGCAAGCTCGGCTCCGGGCGTTCCGTCCGGAGCGGACTACGAGAGTTCGGTCGCCGGTGCCGGCACGAGGGGCTCATCGGCCCTCTCGTGCCCCGGCGCCCCCGAGGGCACCAGGAGGTCCGCCCCAGCCAGGGCTACCCTGCCCAACACGGCGAGCACCACCAAACCGAAGCCCCAGGCAAGCAGGTACTGATCGAAGCCGCCGGCAGCGATGACCCTACCCGCGAGCATGGTACCCACGGAACCGCCTCCCATGAAGGCGAAGGCAACCAGACTCATGGCCACCCCCCGATGGTGAGCGGCAAGCTCGGTGGCGATGGTGAGGACGCTCGAGTGCGCCAGCATGAAGGCGGCTCCCAAGGCGAAGATGGCGAGAAGCGCCACGGGCAGGCTGGCCACCTGCGACAGGACGAGGGCGGAACCGCCGCCCAGCAGCAGGGCCAGGCCGATCAAGTTCGCCCGACCGACACGCACGGCCAGCCGGCCACTCACACGCCCGAAGATCACCGACGCGAGACCGAAGGTCGTGAGAGACAAACCCACTCCCAAGGGACCCAGGCCGTGACGCTCGGCAAGCAGTGCACCGAGGTAGCTGAACAGGCCCAAAATCAGCACGCCCTCCCCCAGGGCGATGAGGTAGATGCGCAGACTGCGCCAACGGCCGAGGAGATGCCGATAGGGAGCCCACAACGATCCCTTGGACGGAGCGGGCGGTGTGGCGAACTCTTTGCCTCTGCTCACGAGCAAAGCCACGACCGCCAGACCGATCACCCCGTAGACGATGAAGACCCCCCGCCAGCTGAAGACGGCGGCGATGGTGCCACCCACCGCCATGCTGAGCCCCTGGCCCAAGAAGGCGATACCCATGAAGGTGCCGATGGCGCGCTGGCGCTGTTGCATGGGCACCACATCGCCGATGAGGGCAAGGGACACCGGCATGGTGGAGGCCGCGAAGATGCCGGTGAGCGCCCGGACCGCCACCAGACCGGTGAGGGAGCTCATGAAGCCGCCCGATCGCGGTGACGACCGCGAACACGGCGAGGGTGACCGTCACCGTGCGGAACTTGCCCACCCGGTCGGCCAGCGGCCCGAAGGCCAGCTGGAAGAGGCCGAAGGGCAGCATGTACGCGGCGATCAGCACACCGGCTCGGGAGACCGGGACGCCCACGGCCGAGGAGATCGACGGCAGCAGCGGTGAGACCACCCAGTTGTCGGCCATGACCACGAGACCGGCCAAACCAAGTACCAGGACCAGCGGCCCCCAGCTCTCTCCTGTCTTGCTCCCGCGCATCGCGCTCTCCTTATTCGAGATTCTTCGAAGTAATGGCAGCATACCCTGGGGAGTATTGAAATGCAAGCATCCTAGCCGATCTCTCCCCGTCTCAACCCCGCACGGGCGTCGGGAGTGACCGTCCCCACGGGAATACGGCGATCGATGCCGGCCAACAGCGCGGTGAGCGCCGCGGCGTTGCCATGAACGTCGAAGAAGAAGGCGAGGGTCTCAGCGGTCATCGGCGTCCAGAAGTTCTCCTTTCACGGCACCGACCATACGCCCGCTCAGGCCAGCGAGGCCAGGTAGAGCGGGATCTCGAAGCCGCTGACAGGCCCTACCTCCACCCGCCAGCGGGTCACCCGTTTGACGTCGCTGCGGAAGTCCTCGGCCAGGCCGGGGATGAGCAGCTCGGTGTGACGGACCAGCCGGGGCACGCCCCCCGTGTTCATGGAGGCAAAGACGTTGCCCGCCTTGAACCAGCGCTCCTCGACGGCATTGTCGATGCTGTAGCCGTGGGTGTCGGCGATGACGAGGTGCAGGGAGACGCCGGAGGCCGTGAAGATCTCGTCCAACACGGTGATGGTGTCGACGAAGTTGCCGGTGACCAGCACGGGGGACTCGGGGCCGGGATCGCCGTACGCCCGATAAGGTTCCTCCACCGTCTTCATCCACTGGTCGTAGGGAAGGATGCGGGGCATCAGGGGCAGCACGGCGTCCAGCGCCTCCGCCATGGGGGTGGCGAGCTCGGGGCAGTCCGCCGCCCGGCAGGACTTGGCGATGAGCTGCTCGGCGAAGGCCGCGCAGTCGGCGAAGCCGCACTTCGCGCAGTCGCTCTGGGGCAGATAGCGCAGCACGTCAGAGGGCTCCAGGGGATAGGTTTCGGCATGCTCATCGACGACCATCGGGATCTCCTTTCATCGTCTTGTAGCTCACAACCACTCGCCGAAGCTACACGCTAGTGGGGTCCGCTCACACGCCCAGGGCTGCACACACCTCCTCTAGGGCCTCGCGTAGGTCAGCATGCCGGCCGCCCTCGCCGTACACAGGCTCGCACTCGCTCACGGACGCATCGCCGCGCCATACCGAGACCGCAAACGCGAGGCAGGCCGGCTCGCCGCACAACTTGCAGTTGGTCCGCGGCAACCGTTTGTAGATCTCAAGAGCGGGGGGTCGCTCCCGAGTCTCGTACGAGGGCACGATGCTGTCACGAGCGGCCCACGCCGCCTCCACCCGGTGTCGGACATCCTCCAGGGTCCGCCACGCGTCCACGATGTCGTCCGCCTTGGCCACCGTGATCCGGTGGGCCTGCACCGACACCAATCGATACCCGTCCATGTAGGTGAGGACCGACGCGCGTGGGTTGTACGATGCTCGCTCCATGAGCGCGTTCAGGTAGGGCAAGGCCGGGGAGAGGTCGCCCTCCACCTGCGCGATCACACGGATACGGCTGGGATCGGCCACGCAGGGCGCAAGGACTCCGATCCCCGCCTGATCGAACAGGCTCTCGGCAAAGCGGACAGGGGCGCAGTCCGGCACCTGCAGCTGAGACCGGCGATAGTCGACCCAACCCGCGCACATGAAGGCGTGGCCGCCACTGCGAGCCAAACTCGCGCGCGCGGTCTCATCCGCCACCAGCGCCGGAGAAGCGACCAGTCGGTACCCTGGTGCAGGGGTGAGTGCCTCCCACGGAAGACCCAGGGCGTCCAAGATCGCACTGCCTCGCTCGAATTGCTCCTTGCTCCCGAACGTCGTGACCAGGCTGTGCATTCGTCACCTCTATGCGCGGTCGTGCGCCTAGTTGACAGAAGGGTTCGCGAGCGCCTCCCGAGACGTCCAAGTCAACCTACGCTGAAGGAACAGCGCCACATTCACCAGAGCGAGCAGCGTCGGCACCTCGATCAGAGGCCCGATCACGGCAGCGAAGGCCTGGCCGGAATTGAGACCGAAGACGGCAACGGCAACGGCGATCGCCAGCTCAAAGTTATTGCCAGACGCATGGAAGGCAATGGTCACCGTCTTGCTGTACTCCCCGCTGAGCCGCCTTCCCATGTAGAAGGAGACGAAGAACATGATTACAAAGTAGAAGAGCAGTGGGATAGCGATGCGAATCACATCGAGGGGCAACTGCACAATGATCTCACCCTTGAGGGAGAACATGACAACAATGGTGAACAGCAAGGCAATAAGGGTGATGGGGCTGATTCTAGGAAGGAACTCGTTCTCGTACCACTCATTCCCTTTCGTGCGGAGGAAGTAAAACCGCGTCAGCATGCCAGCAAAGAATGGTATGCCCAAATAGATGAGCACGCTCTGGGCTATTTGCCAGATGGTGACGTGGACCTCCACAGCCTTCAACCCGAAGAGAGGAGGAAGAATCGTAATGAATATGTAGGCAAAAATCGAGTAGAACACCATCTGAAATACGGCGTTAAAGGCTACCAGCCCTGCCGAATACTCATTATCCCCTCGGGCGAGCTCGCACCACACGATGACCATGGCGATGCAGCGAGCCAGGCCGATCATGATCAGGCCGACCATGTAGTCGGGGTAGTCATGCAGAAAAAGAATGGCCAGGAAGAACATCAGGATAGGTCCGATAATCCAGTTCTGTACCAGGGAAAGCGCTAGCACGCGATAGTTCCGAAAGAAACCGGGCAGTTCCTCATATTTGACCTTCGCCAGCGGGGGATACATCATCAGAATCAAACCGATAGCGATGGGAATGGACGTAGTGCCCACGGCAAATCGATTGATAAAGTCAGCAGTTGAAGGAATCAGGTAGCCCAGACCCACTCCGATGAGCATGGCGAGGATGATCCAGAGCGACAAGAAACGGTTGACGACAGAAAGCTGTGGAGAGCAGGTCTCCGGTTCAGTGCTCACAGGTGCTCCCTTCGATGTACTCGGCGTCCCGGATGCCTGACTGGTACCAGGTCCGGACCGCGAACACGCCGACGGCCATGGCCGGGAAGCTCCCCAGCGTCGGGACGATCGAGACGAGGAGGGCGGTGCATCCGAGTCTCCTTGTTCGTACGTAACACCTGGGGAGAAACAGCGACGGCTACAACGATGTGATGAGCGCCTTCAGACGGGTCACGCGGCTACGTTCCAGGCAATAACAGACATGCGGTGGCCGGATCTCTCCTCGAATAAGGCCGGCGGCTTTGAGGATCCTCAGATGCTCGGAGATGGTGGACTGAGCCAACGTGAACTCCTCCACCAACTCGCCGCACACGCACGCTTCGCGTTCGGCCAGGATCCGCAGGATCTGGACTCTTGCCGGGTGACCGACAGCCTTCGCAAGAGCAGCCAGTTCCTGGGTGGCTGCCTCCCCTATGAGCGGGCGACCACCATCAACCGTGGCCGGGGGACAGAGGCCAGTAGCACAAGAGTCGGCGGGGGCTTTCTCCATCGTTATTTGACGATAGTCGAAACGGCCCACCCGGTCAAGGCCGCTTGACCGAGGGGACAAGGAGCGGGTCGATGCTCATGGTCGCAGGGGCGTCCGCATGCCTTTGGCCTCGGACTCTTGAAGAGGGCGCACCAGGAGCTGCACCTCCTTGACGGAAGGCCAAAGCCGACTCCCTCTGCGATCACCCGATCCATGAGAACGCTCTCCGCCGCAACCAGTCCTCTCGCGGAGACAGCAACGACAAAGACGGCCGCTCCGTTGCTCGCCCACTCGGTCACCACTGATTTCGCCAAATGCCGACGTCGAACCCAGTTGGTACCTCTGTTCCAGCCGCCAGCAGTTGGCACATCCCGGGCCCCGGACCTTCATCTGAAGCATGAGAAAACCCCCTACACCACGTCGATCTTTGGCTCGATCACGACGTTCGATCTCACGGAGTTCGCCACGAGGCTGTACTTGCGTGCCGACTGCAGCGCCCGATCTGCTCTTCTCTCGACCTCCGCCTGCCCCTCATCGCCGCAGCGGAGTCGGATGCGGGGAAAGAGACGGAGCTCAGTAAAGGTCTCGGTGCGGTCGAGTTCGATGAGCTTGGTCCCCTCACCTCGGCACTCGTAGGATACGAGGTCCAGCTTGAAGCGCTCCGCCGCCCAGATGAACATCAGCATGACGCAGGTGTTCAACGAAGCGACGAAGGCATCTTCGGGGGTGAGGACGCCGGCGTGACCCTGAGAGTCCGGGGGCGCCGAGAAGTCGAGCTCGGGGCCGTTGCCCAGAGTCACCCGTCCCCGGTGCTCGCCGGTCCAGCTGACCGTAGCATGGTAGACGGACGTCCGAGACATTGCCTCACCCCCTGTCCAACAGAAAGGTCGAGAAGGCAAGCTCGAGCGCCCGCAGATAGGATTCCTCGGCGTGGGCCGGCAGGCGGTTGTATACACGCACTTCGCGTAGCAGGTCCCGCGCGCTGTCAGGTCCGGGCAACCGTCCCGAAAGTCGAAATTGGTCGAGCAGCAGCGGCAGGGCGACCACGGTCAACGTCTCGCCTTCGACCTGTAGGTCCTGCGCGGGTATGCCCGAGCCGCACGAGCACACGGCGCCTTCCACTGATGGAGCCGATTCCTCTGGAGTGACGTCGGCCGTTCTCCCCGCCCGGCGATCCCAGCGGACCCCGAGGAGATGGTCGACCTTCTCGGCGGTCTGCTCAGCCACCAACGTCACGGCGCTCAGACCAGATTCATTCAGCCGGCGCCGCCCGGCCACAGGCTCGAGGCCGCCGTCCGCCACGATGGCCGAGACCACGAGCTCGGCAGCGGGTTTCCCCGAGTACCGTTCGGTCGCAAGGGCCGCGCAGCGCTTCTCGCAGCCGTCGATGGCGATGGTCGGGTAGAAACGCGCAAACGCTCGGTCCCCTTCGCCACCGGCAAGGAAGAGCGGCAGACAGATGGTGACCGTCGAGTCGGGCCTCAGCTCTTCCAGGACTCGGAGGGCGGCCAGGCGGGCGATCGTCCCCTCGGCCAACTCCTCTCCCGAGCAGGCCACGATACCCACTTTCTTCTTCGGCAGATCGGGCATCTCAGGCCTCCTCGGATGCTTCGGCCCCGGAGTCTTCCGAACGGAGCAGGTCGACCTCCTCCGCGACCTCCCCCGCGAGCACCCGAGCCAGACGTTGCCCACCCAGGTTCAGCTCGGCGATCCCTTGGGGCTTGTACTCACGATGGTCTCGGTAGACGTCCATCACCCGGAAGGCTCGGTTCACATGACCTCCGCTCTCCTCGACCATCTTCGAGGCACAGCCCAGCGTGCAACCGTCCAGGGTGATCACCGGGGCTTCGGCCACGGCAGCGCGGGTCTCCTCGTCGCCGAGCACGAGAAGGGACAGGGCGACGATCTGGGTGGTCTCGGGCCGAAGCTCCTCCACCACCTCGAAGGCCGCCTCCCGGCTGACCGTGCCGTAGGACTTCCCGATCCCGCTGCAGGGGACGACGATGACGCGCGGAAGGCTCACGTCCCCAACTCCTCTTGGGCCTGCTGCTTCATGAGTGCAAGGAACGCGGCCGGGTCCAGCAGCCGCTGCCGATCGTTCTCCCAATCGCTTGCCTCCATGACGGCCAGCCAGCCCTCCCCGTACGGGTCGGTATTGACCCGCTCGGGCTCTGCATCCATGAACGGGTTGGTCTCCAGCACGCGCCCGGCAATCGGCGTGGCGACGGCCAGGTTCACCTTGATGGTCTCGATGCTGGCGATCTCCTCGCCGGTGGCGAGGACCGCACCGACCGGCTTCACCTCAGCAAAGGCGATGTCGCCGCTGCGTTGCTGCAGAAAGTCGGAGAAACCTATCCTTGCCCGACCTTCTTCCAGCAGAACCCAGACCCCCTGCTCGTCGTAGAGGCGGTCGGTCGCCACTCGGAAGACGAACTTATCGATAGAAAGCTCCAACGCTGCGGACATCTCACTCCTGATCTTGCGAAGAGGCACTGTGGCGGACCGTCAGGCGGACACCAGGGGCACAGCCTTCACGCCCGGCCTTCCCCACAGCCGCCTGGATGTCTACGACGGAGACCGCCGCTGGGTCGAACAACACCTTCAGGCGGTTGGTGAAGGCGTTCACCTCGTAGTCTTGCACTCCTTTGAGCTTCTTCAGCCGCTTCTCCACGATTCCGACCTCACAGGAACAGCCGAGGCCCTCCAACCGGAACGACGCCGCTTCCATCGCCATCGCTCCTCCTTTCTCCGATCGTGGATCCCTACGCGACCTTCTCGTGGGCCGCCACCGGCCCCGGGCTCACCGCCGAGTCCTGAGCTGCACTGCTCTTCCAGCGCAGCAGCCACACGGCGTTAAAGATCACCACCAGCGCGCTCGCTTCGTTCAGGAGCAGGCCCGACACCAGCCCCAGCAGTCCGATGAGCGCCATGGTGACCATGAAGGCGACGTTCACGAGCGAGACCACGATGTTCTGCTTGACGGTCTTCACCGCCCGCCTACTCAGCTCCCGCAGGTAGGCGAGCTTGGAGAGATCATCCGACATGAGCACGATGTCCCCTGCCTCGACGGCCACGTCCGAGCCGGCGGCCCCCATGGCGATGCCCACGTTGGAGACGGCCATGGCGGGGGCGTCGTTGATCCCATCCCCCACCATCGCCACCGCCCCGTAGCGCTCCCGGAGCTGCCTCACCACGTCTACCTTATCGGTCGGCAGGAGCTGGGCGACGTACTCGTCCACCCCGAGTTCACCCGCGATGGCACGGGCGGCGCGCTCGTTGTCACCGGTCAGCATGACCGTGCGGACACCGGAGGCTTTGAGGCTTGCGATGGCCTCCTTGGCTGCCGGTCTCACTCGGTCCGCTATCGCGAAGAGGCCGATAAGACGGGCCATCCGGCTGACGAGCACCACCGTCTTGCCCTGATCCTCCAGTCGGGCGACCATGTCCTCGGCGTCCACGAGGCAGACGTCGTTCTCGAGCTGGAGTCTGGGATTACCGAGCAAGTACTGCTGGTCGCCGAGGGTGGCCCGCACCCCTAGTCCCGACACCTCATGAAAGCCCTCGACCGCGGTCGCGGGCAAGGCGTCGACCTCCCTGGCCTTGCGGCAGACGGCGGCCGCCAACGGATGCGTAGATCGAGACTCGATCGCACCGGCCACCGCGAGGAGGTCCGAGTGCGACATCCCATCGAAGGTCTGCACGTTGGTGACCTCGGGCCGCCCGATCGTGAGCGTACCGGTCTTGTCGAAGGCGATCGCCTGGACCTTATCCACGACCTCCAGATAGGCCCCTCCCTTGAACACCGTCCCGTTCCGGGCTGCGTTGGCCATGGCGGCGACCACCGCGGTGGGCACGGAGAGCGCAAGCCCACACGAGCAGGACACGACGAAGACCACGAGACCACGGAGCAGGAACTCGTGCCAGTCGGCTCCGAAGAACAGCGGTGGGACCACCGCCACAAGCACGCCCAGCACGAACATCGCCGGGGTGTAGTACTTGGCGAAGGCGTCGGAGAAGGTCTGGTAGGAGGTCTTCTTGGCCTGCGCCTCCTCCACCGACAGGATGATCTTCGAGAGCATGGTCTCGGACGCGGGCCTGTCGACCGCGACGTCCATCGCCCCGCTCTGGTTGATGGTGCCGGCAAAGACCGGGTCGTCGACTCCCTTTCGGACGGGGATCGATTCGCCGGTGACTGCGGCTTGGTCGACGAATGACGCCCCCTGGATGACGGTGCCGTCCACCGGGATGCGCTCCCCCGGGCGGACGACTACGACGTCGCCCACGCGGATGCTTTCGGACGGCGTCAACACCTCGCGACCGTCCACCCGCACCAACGCCTCCTTGGGCATGAGCGCGATGAGGGAGCGGATGGCGCCTCGGGCCTTGTCCACCGCATAGGACTCGAGCACGTCGCCCAGGGAGTAGACGAAGATCAGTATGGCCGACTCAGCCCACATCCCCAGGATCATGGCCCCGCCGGAACCGATGAGCATCAGGAGGTGGATGGTCGGAGTGAGGTTCATGAGCGCGATCAGCGCCTTGCGGGCCGGATAGTAGACGCCGATAAGCACGGCGAGCACGTAGACGGCGTTGCTGATGACGGACGGGACTCCGGCTTGGGCCAGGCCAAATGCGACCAGGATGGCGATGCCGCAACCGTAGAGTGCGAGCTGCTGCGGCTCCTTCCACCAGCCGCTCAGCTGCCGTTTCTCGGACACCAAGGAGGCGGTCATGCCGATCGCCGCTACCGACCGGACGATGTCCTGCGGGGTCACCCGGGAGGAGTCAAACGAGACGCGGACCCGCTGCGCGACGGCATCGGCGCTACAGTCGGATACGCCGGCAAGACAGGTGAGCTCTCGTTCAAGCATCCCCGCTTCGCAGGAACAGGTCAGGCCCTCCACCTGCAAGGTGAGTACTTCGCCGCCGGCTTCCTCCGTGACCACACTCATCCACTCCCCTCCTCACTCGATTGCCGGGTCGATGCCCGTCGGCGCCCAGCCGCGGACGCTTGTGAAGGAGTCCGCTATGTGTCATCTTGGACCATAGTTCGATGATTGTCCAACTATCCGACCCGCCGGAGCATCCGTTCTCCCCAGATATTTTGAGACTCTTCGAACTGCCGAGCATGATGAGCCGCCGGCGAAGAACGGATGAGCGACATGCAATTCGGCTTGCTGCCGTGAGCGAGACCTACAAAAGGAGTGATCGTGGCTTCTACCCTATCCGGCCGCTGGAAGATGTTGGCGATCCTAGCCGTCATCGCGCTCTTCTTGGTGGTCCTCATCCTGAAGACACAGCAGTCACAGCCCGCCGATGCCGATGCCGGGGCTTCGGTGACGATGCAAAGAGGGGATGCGGTCGCTGCCTTCGAACAGGCTCAGGCGAAGGGGGGACCCATCTACCTGCTGTTCCACTCCCTCACCTGCGACCCCTGTGTGGAGATCTCGGCCAACGTCGACCGAGGTGATCCCCGCTTACGCGGGTAAGGTCACCTTTGTCAATGCCATCACCGACGATGCGTCCGCGCAACAGCTCGCCGGACGATTCCAGTTCCAGTACATCCCCACCTCGTTCTTCATCAAGAGTGACGGGACGGTCCTCGACACCTACACAGGCGTCTTGAGCCCGGCCGAGCTCACGCAACGCCTGGACCAACTGGCCGGATCGTGAGCTTCGCGGAGACACTGGCTCAGAATCTAGCGGCCGGCGGTCTGGGCCCGGTCCAGCTCCTGGTCGCCTTCGCCGGCGGCCTGCTCGCCGGTTTTGGCCCTTGCGTGCTCCCCATGATGCCGGCGGTCTTCGGGTACATCACCGGCACCGTCGCGGGCTCGGCCGAGACCGACTCGCGCCGGCCGGGTTACCTCCAGGGTCTCGTGCTCGCTGGGGCCTTCGTGCTCGGGATGAGCGCTGTGTTTACGGTCATCGGTGCGGCTGCGGGGCTCTTAGGGCGCGCGATCCTGATCACCGGCTGGGCGTCCTACCTGGTGGCTGCGATCTGTGTGGTGCTCGGGTTGCACCTCCTCGGCGCCATTCGACTCCCGCTGGATAGGCTCAACCGACGCGCGGTGACGCAACCCCGGCGCTCGGGACTCCTCGGAGCTGCCACGCTTGGCGTGCTCTTCGGTCTGGTCGCCTCTCCGTGCTCCACTCCGGTCCTGGCCGTCATTGCGACCCTGGCGGCGGCCGGCAAGGACCCCGCGACCGGAGCCCTGTTGCTGTTCATCTACGGCCTAGGCAAGGGCGTCCCGCTCATGCTCATAGGAATCGCTTCTGGCACCGTTCCCGCTTTGCGTTCCCTCAGTCGCTTCACGCCGGCGTTCACTCGACTCGGTGGCGTGGGGCTGATCGTAGCGGCGGGTTATCTGACCTTCACTGCGTGATCCGATTCGGCAACCGACGAGACGACCGTCGACCAGCCCCAGCCTGTCCGCGAGAGCGGAGTACTGGGACGAGGAGGCACGAGCATGAAGAGCAGACACCGGCTGCATTGGGCGCCGCTCCGTCCCATCGTCTTGGTGGCGCTGGTCTGCGGTGCGTTCTTCCTATCCGGGGGCACCGCTACCGCCGCACTTACGCCGCAGCAAGAATCCCTCGCGCGGGCGATCGACGGCAAGCTCATCGCGCCGTGCTGCTGGACACAGACGGTCGCCGAGCACCAGAGCGAGGCGGCGGAACAGATGAAGGCGGAAACAAGGGACATGATCGCTCAGGGAAAGAGTGAGTCTCAGATCCTGGGTCACTTCCGCACGACGGATATAATTTGACTTTTGTCGAAGTATGCGTATCATAGTCAGCGAGATGCAAACCGTCCTATCCGGAGGTGTCTGATCATGGACGTCAAGGTACTGGGACCCGGCTGCGCCAACTGCCAAAAACTCTATGCGGTGGCCCAGCAGGCCATCACCCAGACCGGGATCCCCGCCGATCTCAGCAAGGTCGAGGACTACCAGCAGATCATGCGCTACGGCGTACTGAGCACACCGGCCCTCGTCATCAACGAGGCTCTGCTGAGCGCGGGCAGACTGCCCGACATCGCCGAGGTGTCCACCTGGCTGACGACGGCGGCCGCCCAGGAGTCAGGGGCGGTCTAAGATGACCGACCAGCAAGCGGCCTGCTGCGTAGCAGACCCGACGGCAAGAGTGCTCGAGCCGGCCCCGACGGTCCCTGACCTGCCGCTCGCCGGCTGCTGCGGCGGTGACGCCTCGGCGGTTACGGGCTCCCCCGCCGGACGTCGAGCGGCCGGCCGCGTGATCGTGGCCCGCTTCTGCGCTCCCTCCTCGCCATCGGTGTTGGAGTGGTGGCGTGGTATCTCATCTACCACCAGCTCAACCCCCTCTCCCACTGGCTGACCCAAGACGTGCTCGGGCTCTCCGAAGAGACCCGGCTGGGTTCGGCGGTGGCCTTCTTCCTCTACGACGCACCCAAGGTGCTGATGCTGCTTGCGCTCGTGGTCTTCGGCGTGGGCATCATACGGACGTTCTTCACGCCCGCGACCACCCGACGACTGCTGGCCGGACGGCGCGAATCGGCCGGGAACGTCCTCGCCGCGGGGCTGGGCATCGTCACCCCCTTCTGCTCCTGCTCGGCGGTGCCGCTCTTCATCGGCTTCGTCACCGCGGGGGTGCCGCTGGGCGTCACCTTTTCGTTTCTGATCGCCGCGCCGATGGTCAACGAGATCGCGCTGGTGCTGCTCTACGGGCTGTTCGGCCTGCGTGTGGCTGCCATCTACCTGACCACCGGGCTCGCCATCGCCATCGTGGCCGGATGGGTGATCGGGCGGCTCAAGCTGGAGGGTTGGGTCGAGCCCTGGGTCTACCAGACCCTGGTGGGCGAGGCGGAGGAAGAGCGGCCCGACGCACGGCAGCGCATCCGCCTGGGACTCGAGGCGGTCCGGGAGATCGTGGGCAAGGTCTGGCCCTACGTCCTGGCCGGTATCGCCGTGGGGGCCATCATCCACGGCTACGTGCCCGAGAACTTCATGGCCTCCGTCATGGGCAAAGGCGCCTGGTGGTCCGTGCCGGCGGCGGTCGTCCTGGGCGTCCCCATGTACTCCAACGCGGCCGGCATCATCCCGATCGTCCAGGCCCTGCTCGAGAAGGGAGCCGCCCTGGGCACCGTGCTCGCCTTCATGATGGCCGTGATCGCGCTCTCCTTCCCGGAGATGGTCATCTTGCGGAAAGTGCTGTCGCTGAAGCTCATCGCCGTGTTCATCGGTGTGGTGGCTACCGGCATCTTGTTCGTGGGCTACCTGTTCAACCTGGTCGTCTGAGGGGAATGGCTGGTAGTCTTTCTTGAGAACGACGATCGGAGCGATCGATCATGGCGATCAAGGCAGAACGCACGAACGACATCCCCCGGACAGCGGCGCAGGAGGAGTCGGACCAGGCCCTCGTCGACACGCTCAAGGCGCTTGCCCACCCCGTCCGCCTGAGGATCGTACAGGTGCTCGCCGACAAGCAGGGGTTCGGCCTGGACGAGGAGAGTTGCTGTGCCCAAAAAGAGGTATGCGTCTGCCGACTCAACGGGCTCTTCGACATCTCCGCGCCCACCCTGAGCCACCACATCAAGCTGTTGCGGGAAGCGGGGCTGATCGAGGGCCGGCGCGACGGCGTGTGGATCTACTACTCGATCCGTCCAGGCGCCCTCGACGCGCTGATCAGGGCGCTCGAAGCGCTGCGGGTCCCAACGGAGTAGCTACTCAGGACGAGGGTGGTGGGGTCGACCGATGCACCAGGGGCAGACCCTGCGCCTCCCAGGCCTCGAAGCCCCCGACCAGCTGGTAGAGGTTGGTGTAGCCCATGTCCGCCCAGACCGTGGCGGCGATCGTGCTCATGCGGTCGCTTCGGCAGTAGACCACGATCTTGGCGCCCTTGTCGGCGGGCAGCTTCGAGACCAGCTCCGCCGCCCGGTCGTACGGCAGGAACAGGTCGGTCGGCTCGATCTCCCCCTGGTAGGGGATGTGCGTGTTGATGAGGAGGAAGTCCTTGTGGCGCAGCATCTGGGAGAGCTCCTCCGGGGTGATGTCCCGATAGGCGCCCTTGCCGCTGGGGGTGCGCCGCTCGACCCCCGGCCGCGCGCCGGAGTCGGCGGCCGCCAACGTGGTGGGACTCGCCGTGGTCGACGCCGTCCCGCCGCCGGCGCAGCCGGCCAAAGCGAGGCACGACGGCGAGGACGACGAGAACGGCCCCTCCCGGGCGCGATCCTCTGAGACGACCCATGCTCCCACTTCTCCTTCTGGCCGGGACCCCGGCCCTCAGTATCCTCATATGCATTCGAAGGGCTGCAGCCGGCCTTCGTGCGATGCCCATGCCCTCTCCTCCCCGGCTTCCGCCTTGGCCAGACGCTCCAGGCGGGGCCGGACCAGACCGCAGTAGGGGAAGTCCGCCTGAGGTCCGCGGGCGGCATTCGCCGTCACCCCGGCATAGTGCGCCTGGATCCAGCACTCGCCGCCGCAGGCGTCGACCACCGGGCAGGCCGCGCACGACCGCCGGTCGCGGGCATGGGAGTGGCGCACGAGCCCCAGTCCCGGAGACGAGCGCCAGACCGTGCCCAACGTCCTCGCGGCGCAGATCGCCCACCTCCAGCGCGGGGTCGCCCACGGCGATCGGACAAGCGTACACCCGCCCGGAGGGACCCACGGCCAGCAACGAAGTACCGGCCGTGCAGAGGTCGCGGCGCGCGCGGAACCGCGCGCGCCACCCGCTCAGGTTGTCGATGGTCACGCCGGACACGGCCGCCACCGCTTCCGCGCGCTCCAGGGCTTCGGCCATCTGGGCCCCGGTCGAGACCAGGTCGGGTTGCTCCTCCAGCCCCCCTCGCTGGTGGGGCAGGATCAGGTGCAGCCGGTCGAGGCCGGCGGCGGAGAGCTCGCGGACGAGTTCCGGCAGGCTCTCGAGCACCGGGCGGAGCAGGACGGTGTTGACCACGGGACGAAGACCCGAGCGAAGCAGGTGACCGGCGGAGACCAGCGCCTGGTCGTGATTGCCCAGACCCCGCAGTGCGTCGTTGACCGGAGCCGGGCCGTCGAGGCTGAGGAGCGGGGTGAAGCGTCCCCGCCCCACGGCCGCCAGCGCTGCGGCCTGCTCCTGGGACACCGGGCTGTTGAAGAACAGGCGCACGGCGGCCCCGTACCGTCCCGTCGCCGCGTCGACCAGTTCCAAGATGTCCGGGCGCAGGAACGGGTCGCCGCCCAGGATCACCACCTGCTCCACTCCCAGCCGCGCCGCCTGCCCCAGCACCTCGTCCCACTCCGCGAGGGTCAGCTCGTCGGTAGCGTCCCCCGCCCGGTTGTAGCAGTGGAGGCAGGTGCCCGCGCACCGGTCGGTGACGTGCAGGTAGACTTCCCGCAAACGCTCGAGTGGGGACTCCCCGCTCCGGCTCTCCGGTCCCCAGAAGCCGCTCGGCCAGGGGCAGGTCGGCGGCGACGTCGACGTCCACCCAGAGAGGCAACACGTCCAGCCCGACGCCCGACCGCTCCAGCCCCTCGGCCACGTGGGCGTAGGCGCCGGCGGTCCCCACGGGGATGCTCGCGAGGAGCTCGCGGAGCTCCTCGGCGCGTGGCATCCACGCATCCCGGGAGAAGCCAACCAGGTAGAAACCTCCGTCGGTAGCCGGACCGAGCACCGCCGGCGAACCTTCCCGCAGGCGGGAGGCGGCGCGCTCCAGGTAGGCGGTCGGCAGAGCGGGGCTGTCGCTGCCCACCATCAGGGCCCCGGCCTGACCCGCGGCGAAGAGCCGGGCGAAGATCTCGGCCAGACGCGCCCCGAGGCCCTCCCCCTCCTGCCGCAGCGTCGCCCAGCCGGTCGGCGGGAGGAACGCCGGACCCTCCTCCAGGGCCAGCAGGCGGTCCACATCCGGTACCCGTCCGACCGCCTCGAAGGTCGACTGGAGCAAGCGGCGGTAGGTCCCCAACGCCCGGTCCTGGCCGATGTCCCGGGCGAGCCGGGTCTTCACCTTCCCCAGCAACGGGGGCCGGGCCATGACGACCACGGCCACCGGCGTCGCCGGCGGCAGCGTCGATGCCCGCGGCGGCCCTCACGACAACTCCGACACGGGGGACGGATCATCCGCCGGCCGGGTGCCCACCGGTAGTGCCCCCGCCGCGCCACGGCGCCCCGGCCGTCAGATCGTGCACGGCCGCGGGCACGCCCGAGAGATACGCCAGCACGGTCGCCCACAGCCGCTCGCCGAAGGGTGGCCTCAGGTAGCAGGCGTACGACAAAGGCATCGCCAACCCCAGCACGACCGGGGTCCACAGCCCGGCGGCCACGCCCAGGGCGAGCGGCGTGAGCCAGTACCAGGGATAGACCACCGGCAGCATGAGCAGGAAGAGCGTCGCGGTCCACGCGAAGGCAGCAGGCGCCCTCTCCCTTCCCGGCAGGCGAAGGGAGATCGCGACGGCGGCCAGCCACGAACGCGGCGCCCAGAAGCAGACGCACGGCTCCATAGGGAAGCGCGAGCCGAGCCAGCGCGAAGAGCGAGGCGCTGAAGCGCGGCTGGGCTCCGGTGTCCTCCAGCGAGCCGAAGGTCGCTCCCGTGAGCAGGTAGGGCACGTACCAGACGCCGGCGGCCGCCAGGAACCCGCCCACGAGCGGCACCGGCCGTGCCCGCCGTCCCAGGAGGGCGGGGATCAGGAGGACGGCGGGAGTGAGCTTGAGCGCCGTGCCCAGACCCAGGGCCACCCCAGCCAGCAGATCGCGTCCGCGCAGGACGAACAGCAGGGCGGCCAAGGCGGCCACGGCCAGCCCCACGTCCAGGTGGACGGAGCTCCACGTCTCCTGCAGCACCAGGGGATGCAGCAGGTAGAGCAGCAAGACCTCCCCGCGTCTCGCCCGGCCCACCAGCAGCGCGAGCAGACCGGCGACGGCGAGGTCCAGTGCGCCGAAGACCGCCTTCAACCCCCACAGACTGCTCGCTCCGATTCGCGCCAGCCCCTGAAACAGCAGTTCGGCCAGCGGTGGATAGATGGTGCGGACCCCTTGATGGTTGACCAGGGACCGGTCCGCGTAGGGAACGCCGTCCAACGCCGGGGCGTTCGGCGGATAGCGGTAGGGATTGATCCCGGCCACCTGCACCCGTCCGTCCCAGAGGTAGCGGTGGTAGTCGTCCGACAGCGTGGGCGTCCCGGGCAACAGCAGCAACCGAAGGACCGCGGCCACCACCAGCACCGTGGCCAGGCTGAGGTGCTTCCGCCCCCAGCACGCCAGCAGGTAGCCGGCCGCCGCGAGACCATACAGCCCGAGGTAGAGTGACGTGTGCACCCGCAGGTCCCCGACGACGGCGAAGCCGGCGACGGCGACCACTTCGAGACCGAGACCGAGGAAGGCGACCGGGCGTGCAGGGCTCATCTCCCGACGATAGCAGAGGCGCCGCCGGCCCGGCCGCGGCGCGCGATGCCCGGCGGCCGGTGGGCCGTAGTCCTCCCCGTCCTCGACGAGGCGGAGGCTCTCCCCGGTCTGCTGGCCGAACTGGCCTCCTTGGCCGGGCCTCTTGGAACGCGCGATCTTCGTCGACAACGGCTCCACCGACGGCAGCCGGGAGTTGCTCTGCGACGCGGGCGTGCGCCTGGTCCGCGAGGAGCGGCAGGGCTACGACTTCGCCTGCCACGCCGGCGCCCGGGTGGCGAGCGCCGCGGGAGCCGAGGTCGTGGTCTTCATGGAGGCCGACGGCACGGACGATCCGCGGGACCTCCCCCGGCTCCTCGGGCCCACCTTGTCTGCGGACCTCGACCTCCTCGTGGGCACGCGGGCTGGGTCCACCGGCGGAGGTGGCGCCATGCCCCTGCGCCAACGGCTGGGCAACCGTCTCACCGTCACCCTGTTCCGGCTGCTGTTCGGCCTGCGCATCCCCGACAACGGCCCCTTCCGCGCCGTGCGCGTGCCCTTCCTCGAGTCGCTCGACCTGGTGCCGCAGGGATTCGCCTGGACCACGCAGATGCTCCTCCAGGCGCACCGGGCCGGTGGACGGATCGCCTGGGTCCCGGTCGCCTACCGGCAGCGACGCGGCGCTTCAAAGATCGGAGGGACCTGGCGGGGGTCGGTGAGTGCCGGCCGCGCCATCCTGGGCACGACGGTGACCCTCTGGCTCCGGTCCCTCGGCGGCGAGGGTCGGGCGAGGCACTGGACCGATCACCGCCGCCGACCGGATCGACCGGCTCAGTAGAGCGGGTATCGCGGCCGCGGGTCCCGATCGGCCAGCCAACCGTCGACGCCGGCCGTCCGGCCCGCCCGCGTCACCGCGACGACCAGCAGGATGGCCAGCATCAGCAGGTAGGTCCCGTACCAGTCGTTGGGCGCTCCGAGCGACGCCAGCAGCAGGTTGACGCTGAACCCCATCGCCACCACCGCCGAGACCGGCGTCAGGAAACCGACCACGAGGAAGACACCCATCACGGCCCCTTCCAGGATCATCTGGCCGATGCGGAAGACGGCCTCGTGGGGGACCACGACCTGGCGCAGGAAGTCGGCGTAGAGGGGAAGCGAACTGCTCGCTGCGCGGGACTGGATGAACGGGACGTACTCCGACCCGTAGAGGCCCTTCGCCAGATTCTGCACCCAGACCGACAGGAAGAACAGCCCCATGAACACACGGAGCCCGGCGAGAGCCCGCCGGTTCAGCCGCTCGGACTTCCCGGCCGCTTGGCGCTCGGCTCGTGAGATCACCGGTGCCCTCCCCGTCGGCTCGCTTCGCTGCGGTCGCGCCCCTACATCGTGCCCACGCTCAGGATGTTGCCCTCCGTGTCCAGGAACCAGGCCGCCTTCTCGCCTTCGATGGTGGCCACGCCCTTGACCGTCTTCAGTCCGATCTCGGGAATGTCGTACTCCTGAAAGACCACCCCCCGGCCGCGGAGGTCGTCCATGACCGCGTCGAACTTATCGGCCGGTACGCGGAACGCCAACGTCGTGTTCTGCGGAGCCGGCATCCCGGGCCGCTCGTAGACGCTGACCACCGTGCCGTCGCCGGCGCTGAAGGTCCCTTCGCGAGTGGGGCCTGCCTGTTCGCCGGGCTCGAGTCCCAAAGTCTCGGTGTAGAACTTGGCCGCGCGATCGAAGTCCTCCGCCCGGAGAACCGCGGCTGCAGGATAGTCGGACAGACCGGCCATGACCCTCCCTTCAAGACGCTTCGCAGGAACGCCACCGAATCGGGGACCCTCCGCGGATACTATCGCAACGATAGTAACTACCCTATCGGGACCCTGCTCCAAACCGTGGTGCGGCGTAGTGGACGGGCGGGTATATGCTTTCCCCGTGGAAGACCATCTCGCAGTCATCGAGACCTCGCGCGCGGCCCGCTTCCGCGGGAAGGTCTTCCTTCCTCGACGCGGGACGACCGGTCGCCGGCGCCGGGACGCGTTGCGTCTGGCCGTCGGACTGGTCGGCTTCGGACTCTCCATCCTTTGGGTCCGGGTCGACCGGTTCCCCCGCTCCCAAGGCCGGAGCGAGGCGACTCTCCGGTCGGCTCCGTCTCGCCGCTGACCACGGCGGAGCGGGAGGTCTTCGGCCTGATCAACAAGGCACCCGACGCCCTGTACATGCCCCTGTGGACCGTGATGCAGGTCGGCTCTCTGGCCGCCGTCCCGCTGTTCACGGCCGTGGCCCTCGTCGGGCGTCGCCCGCGGCTGGCGGCGGCCGTGGCCCGAGCGGGACCACCGCCTGGCTGGTCGCCAAGCTGGTCAAGGAGATCGTCGCCCGGGCCAGACCGGACATGATCCTGGCCCAGGTCATCATCCGGGGACAACCGGCGGCCGGTCTCGGCTTTCCTTCGGGCCACGCCGCCGTGGCGGCCGCGCTCATGACCGTGGCCTCCCCCTACCTCTCGCCCCCAGCTCGGCGCGTCGGCTGGACGGTGGTCGTCCTGGTGGGGGTGGCCCGGATCTACGTGGGAGCGCACCTGCCCCTGGACGTCGTGGGTGGGTTCTCCCTGGGGCTCATCGTCGGGTCGTCGGTCAACCTGGTGCTCAAGACGCCCGCTCCGCCCCGTCATGCCCGCGGCGGAGTCGGAGGTCTGCCCCGCACCCT
>CAWCLH010000003.1:0-217838 GCA_963796315.1 uncultured Actinomycetota bacterium | reverse complement strand
CGGTCAGCTGGACGCGCCCTCGCCCTCTCCAGCTTTTCGAGGATCCTGTCGAGGTTGAAGCTCGTCGGCTTCTGCCTCGGCGGGAACTCCGCGAACTCCTGTACCGCCTTCGCCACCTCTGCCTGAGCCGGGACGAGCATGTAAATGCGGTCCATGAGCCAGTCGAAGTACGTGTTCGCCTGGTCGACCGCGCGCTCAAAGGGGTCCCTGCGCAGGTTGAAGATGCGCGGGGCGCGCAACTCGACGAAGGGCTCTATCCAGACGGCGAGCTGCTTGGCGCGCTGCTCCAGGAAGACGAACTTCCAGTCGTCGAGCCGGAGCGCGACGACCTGTGCGTCGTCGTTCACGTAGAAGAAGCGATGCCGGGGACTCTCTTCCACGTCACCGGACAGATAGGCATCAGATCTTCGCCGTCGAGGACCACTTTGTAGGTCACGTCGCCTATCTTATGCCCCGCGCGGCACTTCTCGGCGATGTCGGGCTCGCCTGCTGCGGCGAGGAAGCGTGGTGAGCATGTCCTGGTGAGCGGCGATGCCGTTGAGCGTGACGTCCTCCTGCCACCTGCCCGGCCAGCGCACAGGCAGGGCACGCGGTATGCGCCCTCCCAGTTGCTGTTCTTCTCGGAGCGGAAGGGGGTGAGTGCAGCGTCGGGCCAGGCGTTGAAGTGCGGGCCGTTATCGGTGGAGTACATGACGATAGTGTCCTCGGCCAGTCCCAGCTC
Source organism: uncultured Actinomycetota bacterium (assembly GCA_963796315.1). Taxonomy (GTDB): domain Bacteria; phylum Actinomycetota; class Thermoleophilia; order RBG-16-64-13; family RBG-16-64-13; genus CAWCLH01. The sequence goes on along the minus strand of CAWCLH010000003.1, from coordinate 217,117 downwards.
TTCGAGCTTGTCGAGGATCATGCCGACGTGCATGTCGTGCTCGACCATCCCGTCGGCGTACTCGTCTTGGCCGCTGATGCCCCGATGCTCCTCCTTCACGTGGGTTCGGAAGTGCATGCGCGTCGAGTTCCACCACAGGAAGAACGGCTTGTCGGACTTCGAGACCTCCTCGAGGTACTCGAGCGTGCGCTCGGTCACCTCGTCGTCGATGGTCTCCATGCGCTTGCGCGTGAGCGGGCCGGTGTCTTCGATCTTCTGCGTGCCGTCGGGCATCGCCCAACTGTGAATCACACCTCGCGGCCCGAAACGCTCCCTGAAGGCGGGGTCCTTGGGATAGTCCTCATGCTCCGGCTCCTCCTCTGCGTTGAGGTGGTAGAGGTTGCCGAAGAACTCGTCGAACCCGTGGTTGGTGGGCAGGTGCTCATCGCGGTCTCCCAGGTGGTTCTTGCCGAACTGCGCGGTGGCGTAGCCCTGCGGCTTGAGCAGCTCGGCGATGGTCGGGTCCTCCGCCCTGATGCCGAAGTCAGCACCCGGCATGCCGACTTTGGTGAGCCCGGTTCGCATCGGGTTCTGTCCGGTGATGAAGGCGGCGCGGCCGGCGGTGCAACTCTGCTGGCCGTAATAGTCGGTGAAATTGACTCCCTCGTGAGCGAGACGGTCGATGTTAGGCGTCTCGTAGCCCATCATCCCGCGGTTGTTGTAGCTGATGTTCCAGTAGCCGATGTCGTCTCCCCACAGCACGAGATGTTCGGCTTCCCTTGGGCACCTGCCTCACCTCGCTTTCCGCTCACCGCCGCTTGGCGTGGCCCCGCAGCTCCCGAGCAGCAGGTCCGCCGGCGCCCAAGGTCCGGACCTGGACCGGCTGCCGGGTCCGGTCTCTGCCGGGGTCAGACCCGGACCGGCTTCCAGGTGATCAACCCGATCACCACCATGACATAGAGTGCGATCATCATGATCGACCAGATGGGGTAGAATCGGCAGCCAGAGGAACTCGGAGATCGCGGCCAGAGTAACGGCCACGACGCCGACGACGCGGGCCCAGGTTTGCCCAGCGAGGACCCCTAGTCCGGCGAGCACGACGAAGGTGCCGAGGACGAGCATCCACCAGGCGGCCGCGGATGTCGATAAAGTAGTAGCCGGTGAATCCCCGTACCACCCACTGGTCGTTGAAGAGACCGATGAAGCCGGTGAACGCTCTAAACGAGCCCACCATGATCATGAGTAATGCCGCCGGCTGCTGCCCAACCGGCCCACCTGTCGTCCACGCGCCTCCTCCATCGGTCTGGATCGCCTTCCCCTTCAACTTAGAAGCGGTATGCGGTGGCGGATAGCGCCAAAAGGGGCCAATGTTGGTGCACCGGGCCCGCCGAGGTGCATCCATCCGCGTCCAGGTGACATCCGGCGCGGGTGACTCTTTTCAGACGGAGGCGGAATTGCTGACGCTGGAACCGGTTCTTGGGCCAGCTTCTGCGCCGGCAGTGACGGGGCAGACAAATCCCGTTTGGGAGACGATGCTCCGTTGGGTCAGGCCATCGAGCGCTGCGTTCGAAGCGGCCTCTGCCGCTGGGGGCTTGTAGACCAAGGACAGCGGCTTTTCGAAACGCTCCTACTGCGGGCGCGCTTGCCCGGTCGAGGCCACTTCGGGTCGGTCGGTGTGCTCGCCAACCCGACCCCGGCTTTCGGCGAGCACGGAGGCGGGTTGGTGGCGGGCTCGGAGCTCGCGGGAAGTCCGGGTGAGATGAAGTGACGACCCAGGTCCCGCGGGCAAACTACGACCGCCCCGCCGGCGGGAACAGGAACTGGAGCGGCCGCGGCTCCTTGCCTCGCTCGACCAGGGGCTTGTCGGCGGGTTCACCTTGGTCTCCGCTCCAGCCGGGTACGGCAAGACGACCCTGCTCTCGCAATGGATCGAGCATCAGGAACTTCCTGCCGCGTGGCTCTCGCTGGACGAGGGCGACAACGAGTTGACTGTGTTCCTGGAGGACCTGATCGCGTCGATCCGCTTGGTGACTGCCGACTGCTGTCGCGGCCGACGGCTGCCCTGCTGGGCGGGGTGGGACCGAGGCCGGTCGAACTGTTGACCCGGGAGCTTGCGAACGACCTCGATGAGCTCGATGACTTCATCCTGGTGTTGGATGACTGCCATCATGTCACAACAGCGACGTCCTGACGATCCTACGCCACCTGGCCCTCCAGCCCCCCGGCCCGCTGCACCTCGCCTTGTCCACTCGGGCGGACCCCGCGATGTCGCTTGGGGCGCTGCGGGGGCGGGGACTCATGAACGAGGTCAGGGCGGCAGACCTCCGAGTCAGCGAGGACGAGGCGGTCCATTACTTGCAGCAGGCGCTCGGACAGCCCTTGGCGGAGAGCCAGGTAGCGGCTCTGGTGAGCCGGACCGAAGGATGGATCGCGGGCCTTCATCTTGTCGCTCTGTCGCTTCGAGGCAGGGAGGACCTGGACGAGCGTATCCGGGAGTTTGCGGGCAGCGACCGGTACATCGCCGACTACCTGATGGAGGAGTTGCTGACGACGCTCGATCCCTCGCTCCAACAGTACCTCATGGCCACGTCGATCCTGGAAGCGGCTGAGTCAATCGCTCTGCCGATCGGTCACGGGTGAGCAAGGCCTCGACTCGGTCGAGGGACGCCCGGTGCTCGAGTGGCTTGAGGAAGCGAACCTCTTCGTGTTCTCCCTCGACGACCAGCGGGAGTGGTTCCGCTACCACCATCTCTTCCGGGAGCTCCTGCGTCATTGGCTGACCGCGACGTGGCCGAGCGAGGAGGTAGACGCCCTTCATATCCGGGCGGGCCAGTGGCTGGCTGAGCATCACCTGGTGGACGAAGCGCTTCGCCACTTCCTCAAGGTGCAGAGGATGGACCTGGCCCAGGCGGTGGTGGAGGAGCATCGCCGGGATGCGGTCGAGCATGAGCGGTGGCGGACGCTGGAGCGGTGGGTGCGGAAGTTGGGAGACGGGGTGGACACCCATCCCCGGCTGGTAATGATCTATGTCTGGCTGGCCCACGAACGACAAGACTGGGTGGAACTGGCCCGGCACCGTGACCGAGCGGAACAGCTGCTCGACCTGCAGGACCCGCCCCTACGAGGACGACGGGCTTCTCCGGGGGGAGATCGCGGTCATGAGGGCGGAGATGAGCTACTGGCGGGGGGACGGCGAGACCGCCCTGTCGCAGGCTCAACGGGCCCTGACCTTGCTCCCCGGGGACTATCGCGTCGCCCGGGCCACCGCGACTGTGTTCGAGGGCGGGGGTCTTCACCTCCTCGCTCGGCGGGCAGAGGCGTTCCAGGTCTTGGATCGCGCCTCCTTAGGGGACTACGGGATGGGCATTCACCCGCGAGTGATGGTCGGCTTGGCATTGGTGGCATTCATGACGGGCGACGTGGACAAAGCCCGTCATACGGCAGAGATGATGCTCTCTCAGGCCACCGATCTTGGGCTCGAGGAGAGTACGGGCTGGGCTCATGACTTCCTTGGCCTCGCCGCGTACCTTCGCAACGACCTGTCTCTCGCCGAGCATCACTTCGCACTCGTCGAACCGTATGGATCCCACGTCGTACCTGCGAAGCAGTCCTTCTACGGTCTGGCCTGGATCCGTCACGCACAAGGCCGCCCGGACGAGGCCCTCAGCGTCATGGACCAGTGCCTCTCCTTCGTCTTGGACCTCGGGCTCCCACTCGTGCCCGAGATCAAGCTTCTGCGAGCTCGTCTCGCCGCGTTGTCCGATCGACCGGCAGACGAGGTCCCTCTGGCCCGAGGCCTTCTTCCGGAAGCGGCGACTCCACCCTTCTCACTGGGGGTCTGCTACGAGTTCGGTCTCTACAGCGCTATCGCACTGCTGCTGGAGGAGGGGAGCGCGGATGACTTGGGCGCGTGCGAGGTGGCCCTGGGTCGCATACTTGCCAGCGCTGAAGCGAGCGACAATGTCTTCCGATCCGTGGAGGGTCTCATACTGCAGGCCCTGCTGTTCGACCGGCAGGCCCGTACGGTCGAAGCAGTAGGCGCGCTAGGGTCGGCGGTAGCGCTGGCGAGACCCGGTCGCCTTGTCCGGCTGTTCCCCGAGATGGGCGATCGGGTGCTCCCGTTGCTGCAGGCGCTCCGTGTTCGCGGCCGCACCGACCCGTTCTTGGAGGAGTTGATGTTCTCGTTCGCGCCGACCAGAATTGCGTCCGCCTCGACGCCTGCTCCTCGCTCATCGGCCGCCCAGGAACCCGTGATCGAGAGCCTGCTGACCAACCGAGAACTCGATGTGCTCGAGCTGCTCGGGGAACGCCTGAGCAACAAGGAGATAGCGCGCCGTCTCGTCATCTCTCCTGCCACCGTCAAGCGTCACACCCTCAGCATCTACAGCAAGTTGGGTGTGAACAGCCGGCGTGAAGCGGCAGTCAAGGCGGCGCGCCAGGGGCTCTTCCCAACCCTGCGGTAGCACACCTCCACGTGGCGGGCCCTCGCGCCGTCGCCGATTCATGCCCTGCCAGGTGCACCGAACCATTCTTGGACCTTTCTGGTGCTGTTTCCTCGTCCCTTGCTGGTCTAGGTTCAATGAAGTAGCCATCGACAAGCGCAGGGAGCGAGTGCATGCGACCCGGAGGCGACCGAGACACCGCTGCTGATGTGCCCGCCCTCTATGAGATCCGGGTCCGAGGGGCCTTGGACGAGACGTGGTGCGCGCTCATGTGTGATATGACCCTTGCGGTCGTCCACGAGGGCCCCCAGGCCGTGACGGTGATTCGAACGCTGGTGCAGGACCAGGCCGCGCTCGCCGGCCTTTTGGACGCGCTGTTCGGCATCAACGCGACGGTGCTCTCGGTCGAGGCTCTCGAGACCGGATAGCAGCGCCCACCCAGCGACCGGCCGGGTGCGCTACGGCGTCCTCCTACCCCGAGGGTACTTCGGCCGTTGGCACCTCGGTTTCCGGGTCCTCCAGGGTAGGCGTCGCCCCGGGCGGCAGTTCGCCTCGGCCATCTGCGGGAAGCGCTCGATCGTGGAGTACCCGTAGCCCGATGAGCCATGCGGCGACGAATGCCGCCAACAGCAGCACGCTCAACCACCCGATGCCCACCCAGAGCAGTACCAAGACGGCGACGACTAGGCCGAGCAGGCGCAGCCAGTCGTAACGGCCGGCCACGAACCGCTCGAGCGCGCTCCCTCCCGGTTGCGAGGCCGTGATCCGCCGAACCCACGCGAAGCTCACCATCAGCCAACGAGGCCTGCCCAGCAGATAGGCCACGATGGCGAGCAGCAGTCCGAAGACAAGGATGAGATTGCCCACCGCGCGGATGTTGTCCAACACGGTCTGCACCCCGACCCGGGCTGCGCCTCGACCGGTGGGATCGGCGATGCTGTCGATGACCATCGCCTGCAGACGCTGGGTCACCACCCGTAAGACGAGCAGCGAGATCACGACGCCTACCCCGAGCTGGACCAAGGTGCGCCGCCGCCGGCGGGAGAGCACGAGGGCGAGCACGATGAGGACGATGGTGAGCGCGAACAGCGCGTAGACCAAGCGGTCGAAGAGCTTCACCGCGGATTGCAGGGAGGCGAGTTGGTCGGCGCCCATCAGCCGGACCGTACCGAAGGTCTCCGGCAGGGTCACCCCGAACCGGGTCTCGAGCTTCTGACGAAGAACCTGGGGATCCTGGACGCCGGGCCTCGTGGCCAAGTCGACGTTCACGTTCGCGTTGAAGAGTCCTGCGGCCCCTTCGGCCACCCGCTCCAAGCCGGTTGCGATGACGGGCAAGAGATTGAGCCTGACGTCACCGTTGACGACGCTCACGTTGGGGGCCTCGTCTCGCAGCACCCGAACCGCTCCCTGATGGGCCAGCTGGAAGCTCTGGGTCCAGAGGTCCTGGAACGTCTGTGTCTGAGTGAACGCGAGCAGCCGCGATTCGGTGAAGTCACGCACGGCCTTGGTAATGGGTGCGCTGAGCACCTGCGCCTTGTCCGGCAGGGCATCCGTGATGCGTGCTTGGATGTTCAGGTTGTTGAAGATCGCGTCCGTGGTGTAGACGGCGACCGCCTGCTGAATCTCGGGTTTCTCTGCCAAGGGTGTAGCGATCTTCATGAAGCTGTCGGTATTGAGAAGCGTCTGGTGGGTCCACCAAGCCACGCCGGCCAGGACTACGCTCAGGCACGACAGCACGACCAGAGCGCCCACCACGATTCGCCGGGTGGTGGCAAGCGCGTGGCCCCGCGACTCCCGGCGCTCGAGCTCTGCCTTGAGCCGCTCGTTCTCCTCCACGACGCTGGCCAACTCTTCGCCGGCCGGCCGCTGCGCCGGCAAGGATTCCGCCTGTGCGGCCGTCGCCTCCTCGGGCGCGCCGGGTGAGTCCTCAGTGCTCATGGCGCCCCTCGCTGGGCCTCACCGGCTTGGCGGATCGAAACGGGACAACGGCAAGGCCAAAGCGGCCGTCAGGCGGCAGACGACGATCCTCGCGGGGTTGGTTCCCCTCCCGTGGCGGCGACAAGAGCATAATGCTCGCACCGACGACCAGAAGCAGTTGCAGGATCACTGTGAGTTCCACCGCCATCTCCCTCCGAATCAGACGATCTGGCGCTTGCGCGCACCATCCGTCAGGCTTGTTGACCGAGACTCGATGTCGCAGTCGCAGGTTTCCCTCCACAAACGATAGTCCGACTCCGGGTCAAGAGATAGGGCCAAAAGGGGTCAGGAATGGCTCACGTGGAATCCGTCCGGCGGCCGTATGTCGGCCGGTGCGCGCGGGCATCAGCCCCGATGCACCGTTCTTGACCCACTTCGGTGCTGGAAGCCGCACCGACGCTCCGGTAACGTCAAGATGGAGTCGCACAATCCGACGCCGCGCAGAGTCGTTTCTAGAGTCGACCTCGAAAAGGGGATGTCATGGAGTACGGACCGGTAGATGTCGTGGTGCTGGCCTCTGGCCACCCACGGTTCGACGGCACCATTCTGGGTGAGCTCGAGCGGCTAGTAGGGACGGGCACGATCCGCCTGCTCGACGCCATGCTGCTGGTGAGGGCTGAGGACGGCACTCGGTTGAGTCTCGACATCGAGGATCTCGCGCCGGAGGACCGCGCGGCGCTCGGATTCATCGAGACGGGGACTCGCGGCCTGTTCGATGCCGAGGATGCCGAGATGATGTGGGAGGGTATGGTCCCGGGTTCCGCCGTGGTCGCCTTGGCGGTCGAGAATACCTGGGCCGTCGGGTTCCTCAACTCGATCGAAGCCGCCGGGGTCGAGCTCGCGATGCATTGGCGCATCCCGGCGCCGGTGGTCGACGATGCCCTAGCCGATCTCGCCAACTAAAGGAGCGCACCATGCCAGGACTGATGAGAGGTATAGCCCGCACCGCCGTGGTCGCGGGCACGGCGACCGCGACCGCTAACGCGGTCAACCGCCGGCAGGCAAGCAAGAACGCGGCTGCTTACCAGAGCGCCGAGCAGCAGTACGTGGAGCAGGCGCCGGCCCCTACCTACACCGAGCCCGCGCCTGCAGACGTTAGCATGGACGACAAGCTGGCGGCGCTCGAGCGACTCGGTCAGCTCAAGGCCCAGGGCATCCTCACCGAGGAGGAGTTCGCCCAGCAGAAGGCCGAGATCCTGAACTCATAAGGAGTGCCACTCATGCGTGGACGCGAACGACGCGAAGAGCGGCGCGAGGAGCGGCACGGTGGGGGAGCCAACCGCTACCAGATGCGCGAGAAGCTCGTCTCCGTCGGCGACGACTACTGGATCGAGAACGCGGACGGACAACGTGCCTTCAAGGTAGACGGCAAGGCCCTAAGGGTGAGGAACACGCTCGCCTTCGAGGACGCGCACGGACGCGAGTTGGCCAAGATTCAAGAGAAGATGCTTCGGGTGAAGGACACGACGGTCATCGAAGGCCCCGACGGGGCGACGCTGGCCACCGTGAAGAAGGCCCTCATCGACCCCCTGCGCCAGCGATACTCGGTCAAAGTGGCCGACGGTCCGGACCTCGATGTCCAGGGCAACCTCGTGGATCACGAGTACAAGATCGAGCAGGGACGGGAGACGATCGCCGAGGTCTCCAAACGGTGGTTTCGGGTGCGCGACAGCTACGGGGTGGAGATTGCGCCTGGTCAGAACGATATCGTGATCCTGGCCATCACGGCCGCGATCGACCAGATGAACTAGGCTTCAGAAGGCGCGGTAGGAGCAGCACGGGTTCCACTCGGCCGTCTCTCCAGCGTCGTGTCGACCTGGTGCTGGTTCCCGACGCGAAGCCCGGTCTCCAGAGACCGGGCTTCGCGTCTCAGGCGCGCGCTTGCTCCGCGTCGGCGGGCTGCGGGGCGGTCCTAACCTCGTCCGGATCGGGCGTGCGGCCGAGGGTGGAGATCAGATACGCGAGGCCGCGGGTGTCGGGCCAGCTTTCCAGGACAAAGCGGACCAGCAGCGTCATGGGCACGGAGAGGATGGCTCCGATGGGGCCGAGGATGAAGCCCCAGAAGATCACCGAGAACATGACAGCGAACGGTTGGAGTTGCAGGCCGGTACCCATGAGCTTGGGCTGGACGATGTTGCTGACCGCTCCGTTGATGACGATGTACACGATGATGACAGTGAGGGCGCTCGTCCAACCGAACTGAAGCAGCGCGAAGATCGCCGGCGGCACCAGAGAGATCACGAAACCGATGTTGGGAATGAAGCCGAGGAAGAAGGAGAGGATGCCCCAAAGGACCGCGAACTCCACTCCCATGCGCAGGAGAAAGAGGGTGTTGAACAGCGCCACCAGGAAGTTGACGGTGGACGTGAGCACCACGAACCGGCGCAGGCTCACGGAGAAGTCGGACAGCCGAGTAAACAGCCCAGGTGAGACGATCCCACCCAGTCGCCGTTCGAAGCCGAACGCATCCAGCAGCATGAAGGCGAAGAGGATAAGCGTGATCACGAGCCCGCTGATCCCACTGACCAACCAGCTGGCCAGGTCATGAGCGTTCTGGATGAAGGCTTCCGGATCCAATGTCTTGCCGGCAGACTCAGATGTCGACTGGTTGAAGCCCAGGCTCTCGAGGGTCTTCTGGATGCTCGCCTGCGTCTCCTGCATCTGTGGCTTGTACTGCGGCAAGGTGTCCACCACGGCTGACACGGAGACTGCTATCAGCAGCCCCAGCAGCAGAACGCCTGCCAGCACGCTCCCGAACACGAGCAAGAACGCCAGCCAGCGCGGGAGTCGCTTCTGGACCAGCCACCTTTGGGCGGGACTGAGCGTGAGCACGAGGACCAGGGCGAGGAACAGTCCGCTGAAGATCCCTCGCGCCCCCATGAGACCGCCAAGCACGATGGTCGCCGAGGCCAGGGTCAGCAGGAGGAGCGCCAGCGCTGAGAGAGACCGGGTGCGTCCGTCCGTGGATGGTGCGGCGGGTTCCACCACGGGTGCCTCGCTTGGCGGTTCGGGTCTGCCGGTCATCGCTGTCTAGTCCCCCTCGGCTGGTCGCCGGCGCAGCCAGCGCCAGGTCAGCCGGAAGACGATGACGAAGGCGAGCAGCATGGCCAGGGCGTAGCCGACGTAGGTCAGCCGGAACAGGAATGTCTCGGCCGAGCCCTGCGCGGCTCCGTCCAGGAGTGTGCTCGCTACGGCGGAGCCGACTATCATCCCCACCAGCAGGATGGCCAGGACGACCTCCCGGCCCAGCCGGTTCAGCTTGTCCACCTCTTTCGCCAACTCGGAGGTGTCCACCGTGACCTCCAGGCGACCCTTCTGATACTGGTCGAGCCACTTCATGGTGGCTTCCGACAGCGTGGGGATACGCTTGACCACGTCTCGGGCGGTGGAGATCACCTGCTTCTGCAGCTCGTCCGCCACGCGTTCCTTGGTGAAGGTCTTGAAGGCCAGCTCCTCCAGAATGGGGAGCGCCTGGGTGGCGAGGCCTCCTCCCGGATAGAGGGTCTTGGCGATGATCTCGGTCTGGACCAGCGCCTTGACCGCCAGGGTCAGGTTCGGGTCCAGGCGCAGGCCGTGCTTCCGCAGCAGATCGAAACCCTCGGTGGCCGCCCCGCCGAAGGAGGGCGTGCCGCCGGCGGACATGTAGCGGCCGACACGCCGCTGGAATTCTCGGTAGTACGCCTTGTCGTCCACCTTGCCCGTGAAGGGGACGCTGAGGTCGCGCAGGACGTGGGCCATGCCGTCGACGTCCTGGCGGGAGACCGCGATCATCAGTTGAGCCAGCTGCAACCGCTGGTGGACATCGAGCTCGCCCACCATGCCCAGGTCGATGAAGGTCAGGACGCCCGTGTCGAGATTCACCAGAATGTTGCCCGGGTGGGGATCGGCGTGGAAGAAGCCGTCGATGGGCAGCTGCTTGACCAGCGCACGCAGAGCCGCCGTCCCCACCTTCTCGCGGTCCACGCCGGCCGCGTCCATGGCCGCTACATCCGTGATCTTGACGCCGCGGACGAACTCCATCGTCATCATGCGCGACGTGGAGAGGTCCCCGTAGACTTCCGGGATGTGCACCCCTTCGATCAAGGCCATGTTCTCGGCCAAACGGCGGGCGTTGAACGCCTCTCCCCGATAGTCCAGCTCGTCGAGGGCGCCGCCGCCGAACTGCTCCAGCATGCCCACCACGTCCATTGAGCGGACGGTCTCCGAGCGCGATGAGAAGACACGGGCGGCGTTCTGCATGATGCCGATGTCGGCCCTCATCTGGCCACCGATGTTGGGTCGCTGGATCTTGACCGCAACATCGGTGCCGTCGTCCAGCCGGGCCCGATGCACTTGGGCCGTGGAGGCGGCGGCGAAGGGTTCGGGCTCGAACCAAGCGTAGAGGTCTTCCGGTGGGGCCCCAAGCTCCTCGATCACACGCTGGCGCACCTGGTCGCTGGGGAAGGGCGGGACGTTGCTTTGGAGCCTCTCCAGCTCGACGGCGAACTCCTGAGGGAGGGCCGAGGCCTGGCTCGACACGATCTGGCCCATCTTGACGTAGGTGGGGCCCAGTTCCTCGATCATGAGGCGGACCTTGACCGGCGTGGAGAGCGGCTCGAGGTCGGGCGGCAGCTGCCAGATCCAGCGCTGCAGTCCTGAGCGGATGCCGTAGAGCATGTCCGAGCGGCTGAGGGCCAGGTCGCCTCCGTAGCGGAGGAACACGTTGTACACTTGCTGCAGGCGCAGATTCTCTCGAACCTTGTCCAGCGTCGTGCGTCTCACGCCTCACCCCCAGCCTCGGACCTGCCGGTCCCGTCCGACGGAGCGATCTCGACGACCGGCTCCAGCTCCACTCCCCCCTCGCCTTCCCCCTTGGCCATCCGACCGACTTCGGGCGAGAGCTCCGCATCCTTGACCAGCCTCCCCACCGGGCCCAGTTCCTGCCGCCGCGCCTGCGCTGTCACCTGCGGGAGAGCCTCCGCCAGGATGGGAGCCCTCAGGCCGACCAGGTTCTCCAAGGCGTTGCCCAGGAGGCCCACCACGATGCCTCCCACAATCGTCCAGAACAGCCGGTCGACGACGAACCGCTCGAAGATGAGGGAGAGCAGAAAGAGCATGAAGGCGTTGATGAGGACGACCACGATGCCGTACGAGACAAAGAGGAAGGGCAGGACCAGGAACTGGATCAGCGGTTTCACGAAGGCGTTCAGCACACCGAAGACAGCGGCGATGACCAGCACGGAGAGGATGCGCCGTTCCCCCGCGAACGCTATGTGAGGCACGATCCAGACGGTGAAGAGCAGCACCAGGACGCTGATGGCGAACCGTACGAGGAGCGCCCGGTAATTGAAACTTCGCAGCAAGGGCAGCGTCCTCATCAGACCATCCGCTCCCGGGTCGGCGATTCCTCGCTCAACCGTAGTCCGCCCTGGCTTGCGCGAATAGAGCCAAAACGGGTCACGATTGGTGCAAAGAGGTCCCGCCGGGCGTCATGCCGAAAGACCCGAGATGCCCTTTCCGATGAGGTTCACCCCGAAGACGAGGAACAGCACGAACATCACGGTTGCATTGTTCGCGGCGAGCCAGGTCTTCCACCCGCTGAGCAACTGCCCGGCCCGGTCGCCCATGAAGAGGTACACCGCCACCGGGGCGATGATCCCCAGACTGCCGATGACGACGAGCACTGCGAGGGCCACTGCCTGCTCGCCCGCCGACAATCCGGCCTCTGCGATGATGGACGCAGCCGACAGGTTGAGGATGAGGTTCTTGGGGTTCACGCCGGAAAGCACGGCGCCCACCCCGACGGATCGGACCGTGGTGAAGGAGTCCAGAGAGGCCATCCACTTGGGCATCTTCGCTTCCTCGCCGGGAGCCGGCCGACTTTGCCACTGTCGCAGAGCGATCAGCAGCATGAGCAGGCCGAGCGCGAGCGTAATGACACTGACGGCGGTGGACGGGCCGCTCGAGGTCGAGACGCCCGCCGTGTCGGCGAGGATCAGGGCGATGGCCCCGACGATCGCCAGTCCCAGCATCCAGCCGACCAGGAACCCCAGACCATTGCTGCGCGCCTTGGGCGTGATCAACATGAGGATGACGGCGATGATCGGCACCGGACTGATGGCGATGCCGATGGCAAGAGGGAGGATCTCGCCTAGCGTTGGGCCCACAGGTCTCTCCTCAGTAGGCGATGCCGAACATCATTCGAAGTAGTCGCCCGTCACCCACAGGCCGTAGATGACGAGGACCCCCAGGACGACGCCGGCAACGGCGCCGAGGGGGAACTCCCCCAGACGCAGGAGCCATCCCACCACGGCGAGGGCGGTGATCAGCATCGCGAAGATGCGTCCATAGTTCTTCCGAGCGAACAGGAGGATCGCGGCGCCGACCTGGAGCAGCCCGAAGATCAGCAGCATCCAACCCCACTGCTGCAGGTCCACCAGGACCGGACCGACCGTCGAGGCCTGGTCCTTGCCGAGGGCGAGCCCGCCGATGATCGCGTTCGCGATACCTAGGAGCATCGTCATGATGAGCGCGAAGTTGACCCAGCCTTCCGAATGGTACTTCCTTCTCGGCCGTTGGATGTCGTGCTCCGACGGGATGTGCTCCACCATGTGCCGCCCCCTCCTCGTGATCCCACCGATGCCGCATCGCCGCGTGCATTCCGGCACACCGGCATGGTGAACCCTACCGTTGGGCCGGACGGGCTTCCAGCACCGAAACGGGTCAACAACGGTGCAGAGCGCTTCGGTTCGGTGGCTACCCATCACGGCGTACCTTCCCGGTGAACCCTGGCCGCTCTGTCTTCCCGTCTGCACCGTTCTTGCACCCTCTTGGTCGTAGTGGCGCCCGACCTGCCCACGTAGAGTGGAATGAGCGACGACATGGGGCTTCTGGACGAGCAAGGATGGGTGAGACATGAGAGAACGCAGCGCCGATGAGTTAGGGCCTATTGATTACGTGGTGGTGGAGTTTCCTGCCGGCAAGGCGAACTTCTCCGGGGAGATGGCGACGGAGTTGGCGTCACTCGTCGACCGGGGGCTCGTGAACGTCCTCGACCTGCTCTTCATCATCAAGGAAGCGGACGGCTCGGTGGAGGCATTCGAACTGGAGGAGTTCGAACACGCGGACGTTGCGGCCCTGCGAGAGTTGGGATCTGAAGTTGCACAATTGCTCGCGGAAGAGGACGTTGACGCCATTGCCGCCGCCATCGAACCCGGCAGCGTCGCGGCGGTGCTGGTCTGGGAGAACAGCTGGGCCGCTCCGTTCGCCGTATCGATCCGCCGATCGGGTGGTCAGCTCGTGGCCAGCGGCCGCATCCCGACCCAAGGGATACTCGCCGCCCTCGACGCGGACATGGAAGAAGCTCAAACGGAAGGAGCCTGACGTGCCACTAGCAAGAGCTCGCGTGGGTCGACGAGGTGTTATTGGAGGACCGGTTACCCGGACGGCCGCGGTCGTGGGCACCGCTGCGGTGGTGGCCCATGGGGTGAACCGGCGGGACGATCGACGAGACGATCGACGGGATAGACGCTAGACCTGACCGGGACCTGTGGCGGGAGCGCTCGAAGGACCTCCGGCCACAGGTCCGATGGTCGAGATGGAGGAGGAAAGCGCACAGGTCGATGCCCCCGCACTGGCCGCGACGGACGTGGATGCGGTGCTACGAAGCCGGGGCTACCCCCGGCTTCTCGTGCTGGCGGCGCTCATCGGCGTCCTGGTCTCCTTGGCCTCCTGGTGCTACCTCGAGTTCGTGCACGTCCTGCAGGCGTGGGCGTACGATGGTCTCCCTAGCGCTCTTGGCTTTGGAGCGCCGCCGTGGTGGTGGCCCCTGCCCGTCCTCCTGGTGGCCGGCGTACTCATCTCCGTCGCCATCGCACGTCTTCCCGGTCACGGAGGACACGAGCCTTCGCAGGGATTAACGGCCGGGCCGCCCACGCAACCTGCGGAGCTTCCGGGGATCCTGCTCGCCTCCGTGGCCACCATCGGGCTTGGCCTCGTGCTGGGCCCCGAGGCTCCCCTGATTGCCCTGGGGACGGGGCTGACGTTGTTCATGCTGCGGCGGAGCAAGAGGGAGGTGCCTGAAAGGGCCAGCTTGGTCCTGACCGCTGCCGCCGGCTTCGCCGCCCTGGCCACGGTCTTCGGCAGCCCACTCATAGGCGTCATCATTATCATCGAAGCCGCCGGCCTGGGCGGACCTACCCTTCCCCTTGTTCTCCTGCCCGGTTTGACGGCAGCGGGCATCGGATCGCTTGTCTTCGTGGGCGTAGGCTCCCTGACCGGGCTCAGCTCCAGCGACTACGCGATCACCCTTCCGGCGCTGCCCTCCTACCCGCATCCCGATGCCGGTGACTTTGCGTGGACCATCGTGCTGTCCGTGGCAGCAGCCGTCGTCACCCTGCTGATCATGCAGATCGCTCGTCGCGTCGCCGGCCTCGTAGCGTGGCGGCCCTACATCGTCGTCCCGAGCGCAGCACTTGTCGTCGGTGCCCTAGCGATCGTCTTTTCCGAGTTGACAGGCTTCCCGGCGGGGGCGGTCCTGTTCTCCGGCCAGGAGGCCATGGCCCCGGTCGTCAGCCAGGCGGGGATACTGTCTCTCGCCACTCTGGGCGCCCTTGTAATCTTCAAGGGGCTCGCCTGGGGCGTCTCGCTGGGCAGCGCGCGGGGCGGTCCCACGTTCCCGGCGATCTTCCTGGGTCTCACGGCCGGCGTGCTCGCGGGCCATCTCCCCGGCTTCGCTCAGACCCCGGCAGTGGCTGTCCTGATCGGCGCCTGCGCCGTGTCGGTCTTGCGCCTACCGCTCGCCTCAGTCATCCTGGCGGTCATGCTGTCCGGGGCTGGCTTGGGAACGACTGCGCTGATCGTCGTCGGCGTCGTGGCAGCCTACATCACCGTAGTACGGGTGTCAGGTGGGCCGGCGGCATCCACCCAGGTGACAAGGACCGGGAAGACGTCAGGCAGGCAGGCTCCCGTGGCTGAGGACGTTGGAGAACCTACGGAGCGCGTCTAGCCTCGCCCCGGTGAATCGCCGAGTGGATGCCGAAGGCGCCGAGCCTCATCCTAGCGGCGGTGATCGCCGTTGAGCGGCGGCGGAGGGAGGGAACCCTCCGCCGCCGCCAGTCTGGTACCGAAACGACCGAGCCTAGCCTGCGGCGCCTGTACCGACCGCTTGGATCGCCGAGTGTTCGTGGAGCGCTCTCTCGTCATCGAGGTGACCCGGCGCGAGGTCGAAGATGACCTTCTTGACCGTACCCGTGAAGGCGTAGGGGGCCTTGTCCTTGTAGGCCGTATCCACCACCAGACCGTTGTCCCGGCCGATGTCCATGCCGGCGTAGCTCGAGAAGGCGACGGGCACGGTCCGGTCGATCCGACCCTCGCCGATCTTGCCGCCGTTGGCCCACAGGGAGGCCACTCCTCCGCTCCCTGGTTTGACCTCATCTGCATCGAACTGCATGCGCACCGTGACCTCGCCGGTCGGGATCTTCTCGGTGGCAACCTGGCTGTACTTCTCCACGCCCAGCATCGAGTAGGAGTGGCGGAGCATGCCGTCGCCGTCCACCCAGAGGGCGAAGCCGCCCATCTCGTCTGCATTGGCGACGATCACGCCTTCCGCTCCGCTCTCGGGTACGACGAGCTCGGCTTCGATCGAGTACGAGCGCCCGAGGATCCGCGGGATCATGCCGCGCTGCACGTTCTGTACGTCGCCGTAGAAGGTGAATCTTGTGACCGTCGGAAGCGGCGGCAGTATCCCGAAGAAGATGGACATGCCACCGAGCAGCGGCAGCACTTTGTTTCGCTCGGCTTCCTGCCAGAAGAGCTCCTTGAGTTCCGCCAGCCTCTCCGGCTCCTCGGCGGCTAGATCGTTCGCTTGGCTGAAGTCGTCAGGAAGGTAGTAGAGCTCCCATCTGTCGTTCTCCGGGTTGTACACGCCCGGCGCGAGCCTCTTGATGGTCTCCGGCGAGAAGTCCCACGGGATTCTGTCGAGCCTCGCACAGGCCCACCAGCCGTCCTGGTAGATGGCGCGGTTCCCAAACGACTCGAAGTACTGGACGGTGTGACGCTCCTCGGCATCCGCGTCCTCAAAGGTGTGCAAGAAGCTCGTGCCGTCCATCGGCTCCTGCTCGATGCCGTCGACGGTCTTCGCTTCGGGCAGGCCGACGGCTTCGAGGATCGTCGGGCCCACGTCGATGCAGTGGGTGAACTGCGAGCGGATGGTGCCAGCGTCCTTGATGCGCTGAGGCCACGAGACCACCATCGGATTCCGGGTGCCGCCCAGGTGGCTGCCCGTCTGCTTGCCCCACTGATAGGGACAGTTGCCTGCCCAGGCCCAGGCGGCGGCATAGTGGGGCGCGGTGTCCGGCCCACCCAGGGCCTCGACGCCGCCGTACTCTTCGATAAGGGCCAGCTGCTGCTCGGGGGTGAGCGGGATGCCGTTGAGGAAGGTCATCTCGTTGAACGAGCCGGTGATCGTGCCCTCCATGCTGGCGCCGTTATCGCCCCAGATGTAGACGATCAGCGTGTTGTCCAGGTCGCCCATCTCTTCGATAGAGTCGAGCAGCCGGCCGATGTTCCAGTCCGCGTTCTCAGAGTAGCCGGCGAAGACCTCCATCTGGCGGGCGTAGAGCCTCTTCTCGGTGTCGGACAGGGAATCCCAGGCCGGGAAGAGATCGGGTCTCTCGGTGAGGACCGCATCCTGCGGGACGACGCCCAGCTTCTTCTGACGCTCGAAGACCTCCTCGCGGTACTCGTCCCAGCCCGCGTCGAACTTACCCTTGTACTTGTCGGCCCACTCGGAGTCGACGTGGTGCGGCGCGTGTGCACAGCCGGTCGAGTAGTACATGAACCATGGCTTCTGCGGGTCCTGGGCACTGACCGCATGGAGCCACTCGACCGCCTTGTCGGTGATGTCGTCCGGGAAGTAGTAGAGCTTGCCGTCCTCGCCCTCGGGCACGCCCAGGGTCGAGTTGTCCTGGGTGATGATGGGATCGTATTGTCCCGCTGCGCCGCTGAGGAAGCCCCACCAGTGGTCGAAGCCCCAGCCGCTGGGCCAGCGGTCGAAGGGACCGGCCGCCCCCTGCACGTTGTCCGGGGTGAGGTGCCACTTCCCGAAGCCGCCGGTCACGTACCCGTTGTCTCGCAAGACACGAGGAAACGGAGCGCAGCTCTTCGGCACGGCCGCCGTGTAGCCCGGGAAGGGCCCCGGGTATTCCGCGATGGAGCCGAAGCCGACCCGGTGCTGGTTGCGACCCGTGAGCAGTGCCGAGCGCGTGGGGGAGCAAACGGCGGTCACGTGAAACCGGTTGTAGGTGAGCCCCATGTCCGCTATCCGGGTCATATTCGGCGTCTCGATAGGCCCCCCGAAGGTGCTGGGGTTCCCGAAGCCGGCGTCGTCGATGAGGACGACGAGGACGTTCGGCGCGCCCTCCGGCGGCTGCGGGCCGGGAATCATCGACCAATCGGCGACGGACTGATCCAGTGTGCGCCCGGCCGTCCCGCCGAAGGCCCTGTCTGGGATCGGGAGGACCGTGCGGTCGGGGTTGAACTTGCCGGCCGCCTCGGCCAAGGCATCCTTCAAGTCCCCTCACGCCCTGCTTGTCCATCGGTGCGACCGACTTGGCCGGGGAGCCTGCGAGCGCCTGCTCCGCGGCAAGGCGGTCCTCAGCCTCGACGATCGCGATGATCGCGGCCGTCCCTGGCTTGAGCTTCTCGCCCAGGCCCGACTCGAGCCCAGTGTCCACGCGATGTTTTGCGAACTTCCCGGCCAGTGCGCCCCCGGCGGCTCCGATGGCCGTGGCGGCCAAGAGCGGCGGTGCCGCCAGGCCGACCGCTATGCCCACTCCGCCGCCCCAGCCCATACCTTTGCGTCCCAGCTTGTCCCCTGTCTGGGTAACGGTCACCTCGCCGTCCTCGTCTCGACGGACCAAGATGACGCCCTCGGTTCGGACCTTCTTCTCCTTGACCAGCCGCACCAGTCGCTCGAAGTCGTCTTGTGCCTTCTCGACACTCTGGTAAGCGCCCATGATGAGCTCGAAGTCGTTGCTCACTCTCTCTCCTCCTTCAGGTGGCCCGGGTACGGAAGGCGACCGCATCGGTGGCCGCATCGATCGCGACGAGGAGCTGCGGTCTGTGGCCGCTCCCTCTTGTTCAGCCTAGCGGTAGCAGAGTGAGCGGACGAGAACCGAAACGGCCCATGAACGGCCCATTTCTCGCGCGCGCCCCGCGGACCGCCGGCCGCACCGAGGGTCCCCGGGCTAGTGGGCGGCGGTCGAACCCGACGAAGCGCGCTCCCCTCGGGGGGGAAGGACCGGCCGGCGTACCCGGTGTTCGTGCACGACTGCGCTCTCCATCTCGGGCGGCTTTGGGTGTGCTGCGAACCAGCGCGCGTAGGCGTTGGTGAACGGCAGGGCCGTCAATCCATGAGCGAACACGGACAGGGCCACGGTGACCAGGATGGTGGTGATGACCACGTCGACGTGCGCAAGGGGAGATCCCTCCAGCACGATCACGGCGAACACGATGGAGGCAAGCCCTCGCGGGCCGAACCAGCCCACGAATGCCATGGTCGGCCGGCGGGCGTGCAGACCGATGAGTGACAGCGCCACTGGAACCATGCGCGCAATCGTCAGGCTGAGCACCGCATACAGCGCGATCCGCCAGTCGACCAGGCGGAGCGCGGGGCCGAGCGCGACGGCGCCAAAGACGATCAACGTGCCGGCATTCAGCACCTCACCGCTCTCCTCGAGGAGATAGGTGACCTCACCACCATCCGAACGCCGCAGTACCCCGAACACAAGGCCCGCCACGAAGGCGGCGATGAAACCGCTCCCCCCGAGGGGCGCCGCGATCCCGTACGACAATGCGGCAGCGGCCAGCGGGATGACCTGCACCCAGTGGTCCGAGACCAGTTTTCGGCGCTCGACGAAGCCGAGGAAGAGCGCGCCCACACCGCCTGCGACGACGCCCCCGACCAGCCCCCAGCCGATCTCCTCGAGCACCAACTGCACAGCGTGGCTGACCGTGATCGCGTCCGCCCCTGCCTCGGCGACGGCGAGGGCGATGAAGAGCAGGGGCACGCAGATGCCGTCGTTCAAACCACTCTCGACGTTCAGGCCTTGCCGGATGCGGATAGGGAGCCGCGGATCGGTGACGACCGCCTGCCCGAGTGCTGCGTCAGTCGGAGCGAGCACGATGGCAAGGATGAGCGCTTCCGGCCAGGTCAGCTGAGCAAAGACGACCGCGGCGATCGCGGTGCCTGCAGCGATCGTCAGCGGCAGCCCGATTCCGAGCAGCCGGGCCGGCAACGCAATCTCGCGGCGCAGCGCCACGATGTCGATGCGGGACGCGTCGGCGAAGAGCACCAGGGTCAACGTGGCTTCGGCAAGCGCGCGGACGCCGGCGTTCTCGATCCCCAGATCAAGCCAGCCGAGTACCTCGCCGCCCAGGAGTAGGCCGGCACCGACGAAGAGGATCGGCGCGGTGAGGACTGTCCGCTCCAGCCGTCGGGATACTCCCGCGTAGCCGAGGATGACTGCCGCGATGATCGCCAGGCTCCAGCTTTCCATCCTCGTCCCCTTCTTCGGCTACCCGCGCGAGTCCCCTCGGTCGCACGCCAACGCTACCGCTGCCGCCGTCCGTCCTTCGACCCTACCCACCGCTCTGGGGGACTGCCAGACCCGAAACGGGTCAAGAACGGCGCATGGGGTACGGCGCGGGAAGCACCCCTTCAGCGCTCGCGCAGCTCCCTCGAGGAGTTGTATGCTCCCGTTCTTGAGGCAGGCGAAGCAGCCGTGCCGGGGGGCAGCTTGGACGACGAGACGGGAGCACTCTTTCTGGGCCTCGATGTGGGCTCGTCCAGCACCAAAGGGGTGCTCGTCGACCGAGACGGCAGGCTGGAGGCCGCCGCCGAGCTTCCTCATGGTATCTCGCGCCCGCGGCCCGGCTGGGCCGAGCAGGACGCAGAGCAGGACTGGTGGGCGAGTGCGGTCGAGGTGTGTCGCCGTTTAGTGGATGGTCGAGCCCGGCAGGTGGCCGCAGTCGGGCTGAGCGGACTTGGTCCCTGCCTCCTGCCGACCGACTTCGGTGGACGCCCTCTGCGGCCCGCCATCCTCTACGGCATCGACACGAGGGCGAGTGAGCAGATCGCCCGCCTGACCGAAGAGCTCGGAGTCTCCCAGATACTCACCCGCTGCGGTTCTCAGCTGACGAGTCAGTCGGTCGGTCCCAAGCTGCGCTGGCTCATGCAGGAGGAGCCGGCCGTATGGGCTGCCACCCGACGCGTTTTCGGGACGGCCTCGTACCTCTTGTTTCGACTCACGGGCGCGTACGTGCTCGACCATCACACCGCCGGCCACTGGGCCCCCCTGTACGATGTGCGGCGCAACGCGTGGGTCGACGAGTGGGTCGACCGGGTGGCTCCCGGCGTGGCGCTGCCTCGCTTGGTCTGGCCTCAGGCGACCTGCGGCCAGGTGAGCCCGACGGCGGCCGCCGCCACGGGGCTTGCCGAGGGCACTCCGGTCAGCGGCGGCACCATCGACTCGTGGGCTGAGGTGGCAGCCTCGGGTTTGCGCCGGCCGAGCGAGGGTCTGCTGGTCTACGGAACCAGCATGTTCCTGGTCGAAGTCGATAGCCCTGCCCGCCCCGACAGACGGCTGTGGAGCACCGTCGGCTTCACGCCCGGCTCGCTCAACATTAGCGCCGGCGTGGGCTCGGCCGGCGCGCTGACGAGCTGGCTGCGTGGGCTGGCCGGCGACCCACCGTACGACGTCCTGTACGAGGAGGCAGCCGCCGCCGGCCCGGGCTCCGGGGGCCTCTTGGCGCTGCCCTATTTCTCCGGCGAGCGCACGCCGCTCTTCGATCCCAACCTCCGCGGGGCGCTCTTCGGGCTCACCCCCGCCCACCAGCGCGGCCACGTGTTCCGCGCGCTTCTGGAGGCCTCGGCGTTCGCGGTACGGCAGAATCTGGAGACGATGCACGAGGCTGGGGGGACCGTTGGACGTCTGCGGAGCAGCGGCGGCGGCGCGTCTCACCTGCTCTGGCCACAGATCGTCTCTGACGTGACCGGACTTGCGCAGGACGTGCGCGGGAGTGCATCCGGAGCGAGCGTCGGCGCCGCGCTGCTCGCGGCCATCTCCGTCGGAGAGGCTACTTTCGAGACCGAATGGCGGCAGACGAGCGTGCCGGTCGTGCCACGCGACGAGCTGCGACCCTTGTACGACGAGCTCTACGGGCAGTTCCGCGAGTTGACGCTCGCGACGCTGTCCCAAGCCCACGCGCTGGCCAATTGGCAGCGGGGCCGGGACGAGCCGCAGGACCTATCCGACCGCCCGGCCGCGCACGACGGCGAGTCCGCCTGGCCGGGTGAAGGAGGGATCGCATGACCATGCGACCAAGGAGACCAGCGGGCAGGGGGTGACCACCTCGGCGCTCTTGACGATCTGGGCTCTCTTGTATCGTCTCGTCAGCCCGATCACCACCCTGGAAGGCCTTCAGGCGGACTGTCGGGCGGCCCGAACAGCTGACTTGTCGCCCACAACAATGCAGCGTTGGGAAGAGCAGAGGCCGATCAAGTCGAGGACACGCCGGACGCCGCCGGCGGGACAAATCAGGGCGAGCCGGCGGCGAGGCGGGAGGCTCTCGACGACGTCGAGCAGGGCGCTGATGCCGGCTGCATCGATATACGTCACTTCCGTGAGGTCCACCGCGATCATGGGACCGGGGGATGCAAGGAGTCCGGCTAGCTCAGACCGAACTGCCTCGACCGTCTCGCGGACCAACCCCCCGCGAAACGACAGGACGGCAACGCCGTCGTCGTCGATGCGCCCGACTTCCAGCATCGCTGCCCCTGCCGGCTCGGCGGTCTCCGTCGGTCCGGAGGAACCTTTATCATCGCTGTCGGGCGCCACACGCATTGGCTGACACCCCCGTCAGTGCCTGAACTCCCGCCACCACGCGGGGTCGGGGCGGAACGGAGCAGCCGGGCGGCCGGTGGCGTTGGTGTCGATCCGGTACACCAAGCCGGCGGCCGGGTCGGCCCTGCGTTGCTCGTCGGTCCAGTTCTCGGTGGCAGTCGTGACGTAGAGTCGGTGGAGGCTAGGACCGGCGAACGCGCAGCAGGTACTCTGCTTGGCCGGCAGAGTGAGCACCTCGAGCAGCAGGCCGTCGGGGGAGTAGCGCCGAACCTGCCCACCCCCGTAGATGGCCACCCAGAGGTCGCCGGCCGCGTCCACCGTCATGCCATCCGGTGAGCCGACGTCCTCGGGAACGGTGACCAGGACCCGCCCGGCGGAGATGGTGCCTCGCTCGGAGTCGAATGTGAACGCCCGGACGATGCGCGGGCCGCTATCCACCAGGTACATGGTCCGTCCGTCCGGACTCCACCCCACGCCGTTGGGGATGGTCATGCCATCGAGCATCTGCTCGGTCCGGCCGCTCCGGTCCAGCCGGTAGAACGCGCCACCTCCGGTGTGGTGGTCGTCGGCCAGGGTCCCGGCCCAGAACCGGCCCTGGGGGTCGCAGGCGCCGTCGTTCATCCTGGTCCCGGACGGCGAGACCTCGGCGATGGTCCGATGAGTGCCGTCGGGCGCCAAGTAGACGAAGCCCCGCCCGGCGCCGAGCAGCCAACCTTCGTCTCCGTGGACGGGTGCGATCATTCCGACGGTCCAAGGCAGCTCGTACACGCGGATGGAGACCAGCGCCCCGTCGTCCATGACCCGGTCGCGGTAGACCCGCCCGGCCACGATGTCCACGCGCAGCAACTCACCGCGCCGGTCATCCCATCGCACCCCTTCACCGAGCCGGTTCTGCTCGTCCGTGCAGGCGACGGCAACCCGGCCTCCCGCAGGCACCCCGCCCATCATCAGGCTTCGAAGTCCACGACGACCTTGATGTCGTCGGGGCTGCGCTCCAATGCAAGCGCAATATCCTGGGGCGGCACACGACGTGAGATCAGGCGCTCCAGCCACGTCGGGTCGGCGGCCGCGAGCGCCTCGGCGGCCCGGTAGAAGTGCCGGCGGTTGGCGTTGACGGAGCCGACGATCACGTTGTTCTGCAGGACGAGCGCCTTAGCCACGTCCGCGGGGGACAACCCGCTCAAGCCTCCGCCACTGCCCACCCCCGTGAGGCACACGACTCCGCCGGAGGCGACCTGCCGCAGCGAGTCGATGATGACCAGGCCCACCCCGGTGCACTCGATGACGACATCGGGCTGGAAACCGATGTCGGCGACGGCCCCAGCGTGGTACGTGGCACCGAGGTCGCGTACCAGTTGCGGCTTCGTGCCCTCGGTGACCCGGTCGAGCACGTGCACGTCGAGCCCTGACTGGATGCCAATGAGCGCGGCCAGCATGCCAATGGGACCGGCGCCGGTGACCAGCACCTGCCGGGGGTGCCAGAACGCCCGGGCCCGCATGGCCCCGACCAGCTCCCAGGCTTTCGCGACCACGGTCGTTGGCTCCAGCAGCACGCCCGAGGAGGCCGAGCGAGGGGTCCACCTTGGTGAAGAAGCCCGGCTCGATCCGCCAGCGCTCGGACATGAATCCGTCGATCTCCTTGATGCCCCGCTCGGTGTAGAGCCCGTTGCGGCACATGTCCCACTCGCCGACGGCGCAGTTGGGACACGGGACCGGGTCGGGGCGTCGTACGATGCCGACGATCAGGTCGCCGGCCTTCACGCTGCGGTCAGGCCCCGGGTCAACGACGCGACCCAGCGACTCGTGACCCAGAATCAGGCGGTCGCGCCCGGGGGGCGCCCAGCCGTACGCGCCCGACGCAATCTCCACGTCCGTCCCGCAGATGCCCGCTGCCACCGCCTCGACGAGGATGGACCCGGTGCTCTCGTCAGGTTCGGGGACTTCCTCGTAGCGAACTGAGCCCTCGACCCCGGGCTTGACGGTGACTGCCTTCATGAGTCCCTCCTTGCAGAATGAATGAGTGTGATCGGCGTCGCGTGCTGTGCTGCCAATAGGGGACGATCGGCGCGTAGCCGTGCGCACGTCGGGCAGACTCGCGGTCGAGGAGTGCCGCCATATGGTCCGGCAGACGATCGCGGACGTAAGCTCGGTGCGCGGGCGTCTCGTCGGCGCACCGCACTCGCTGCAGGCCAGCAGCGGCTGTTCCTGTACGACGGTTCCCGTAATGACGGTGCGCCTCACTCCGTCCCGATCCTCGAGGTGGATCGCGCCGGTGGGGCAGACCTGCGTGCAGGCCCCGCAGCCGATGCACCGTTCCGCCGCCCGCGTAAAGTCGAAGTACGCCAGCCGGCCGGCCGTCGTGTCTGCCAAGGCGCAGCGCCTCGATCGCCCATCTCGCTGCAGGTCGGCCATGCACAGCCCGCACCCGATGCACAGTCGCAGCGCAGGCAGCGCCGGCCTCGTCGTGCGCCATCGCATCGGTCAGGCCTTCCTCGATCCGGACGTAGTTGCCCTCGCCCAGGACCTCTTCGACGCTCCGTTCTGGCATCACGGCTCGGGGCAGGTAAGTGCGATCATGCGCAAGGACCTGAAGGGGGACGACCTCGGCCCGGCGCACCGGCTGGCCTATGGACGCGTCCAAGGGTACTCCGCGAAGCCAGGCATCGATCGATGCCGCCGCGATCTTCCCCGAGCGGATAGCCTCCACGGCCGTTCGCGGGCCATGCTCGGCGTCGCCACCCGCGAAGACGCCCGGCACCCTGGTCATGAGCGTCGTCGCATCCGCGACGATGAAGCCGTGGTTGTTCTCGACCTCGCTGCCTTCGAGGATCGCCAGGTCGGTGCCCTGACCGGTGGCGAGGATCACCTGATCGGCATCGAGCGTCAGCAGGCGTGACGGCGTCGAACTCCGGATCGAACTTGCCCGTCCGTCGTCGCGCGTCCGCTCGCAGAACTGGAAGGTGATCTCGCCATCCTCGTCGATGCGGAGCGGGCCCCAGCCAGGGTGCAGCTGCACGCCTTCGGCGACGGCATTCTCGATCTCGTGCGGGCTGGCCGGCATCTCGCGACGCTTCTCGAGGGAGACCATGTCGACGTGCTGGGCGCCCTGCCGCAACGCCGTCAGGGCGACGTCGATCGGCGACGTTGCCGCCGCCGATGACGACGACCCGCGGCCCCGACCCGCACCGGCTCGCCGCTGCGCACGGCGCGCAGGAAATCGATGCCGCCGAGCACGAAGGGCTGATGGACACCGTCGATCGGGATGAGGCGCGCCCGCTGCGTGCCCAGGCCGAGGAACACGGCGTCGTAGTCCTTGCGAAAGGCCTCGAGGCTGGCGACTCGGCGTGCTGGTGTGGATCTGGATGCCCAGCACCCGGATCTGCGTCGATCTCCTGGTCGAGCAGGTCGGGCGGCAGGCGATAGGCCGGGATGCCGTAGCGCAGCATGCCCG
This sequence comes from uncultured Actinomycetota bacterium, assembly GCA_963796315.1. GTDB lineage: Bacteria > Actinomycetota > Thermoleophilia > RBG-16-64-13 > RBG-16-64-13 > CAWCLH01. The sequence goes on along the minus strand of CAWCLH010000003.1, from coordinate 191,384 downwards.
CCGGCCTGCTCCTGCGCCTCGAAGATCTCGACCTCGTGGCCGTAGGTGCGCAGGTAGTAGGCCGCTGTCAGACTGGACGGGCCGGAGCCGACGATGCCGATGCGCTTGCCGGTGTCGGGCGCGATCTCGGGCTTGCGGGTAGCCGCCCTCGGCGAGGCAGTGCTCGGCCGCCTTGGCCTTCATCGGCCGGATGAAGACGGCGCCGTTGCTGCCGCCGCGAACGCAGGCGGATTCGCACGGCGCCGGGCAGACCAGGCCGCAGACCAGCGGCAGCGGGTTGTCGCGGCGGATGACCTCGATCGTGGCGCGGTAGTCGCCGTGACCGAGGTGGGCGATGAAGCTGGGGATGTCGATGTTGGCCGGACACGTGCCGTGGCAGGGCGCCGGCATGGCGCTCCAGGCAGATGCCCTCCGGGCACGACTCGCGCCGGGCGTGGCTGTTCCCACTGCTCGCGGTAGTAGCGCAGGGAGCTGCCCAGCGGCCAGGCGGCCGCCAGCCCCTGCGTGGCCAGCTCGAGCGCGACTCTCGTCAAGGGCGACGAGATGGCCGGCCCGCCGCGGCCGAGAGTGATCTCGGTCACCAGGCGCGCGGCCCGCGCCAGCAAGCGCGCGCACCGGTACCGCCTTCGCTTTCGGCGAGCTGCCAATGGCGATAGAGCGCGCGGCGGGTCTGCTTGACGACGCACACGCCCTCGGCCATCACCATCAGGGTGGACGGCGCCGGGATGATGCCGGCGGACGCGAACGACAGCGGCATCGCATGGTAGGTCCGCCGCGGAGAGCGGCAGGAAGCCGCCCAGGCCGTCGTCGAAGACGAGCACCGCGTCCTGGCCTGTCACCTCGACGCCGCCGCCCCAGGCCGTCGATCTGGCGCCGCAGGTTCCCGGACCGGTCGAGCTCGACCAGGCCGCGTTGCTTCATGCCGCGCCGCAGCGTCAGCAGCGACGCATCGAGGTCCGGCGCGCCGGCGAACAGCAGGGCGATCCGGCACCAGGTCTCCGGCGTGTGGATCAGCCGCGACCGGTCGGCGGCCGGTCGCTCGCCCCAGCAGCTCGGTCGGCTGTCGCGCAGCACCTCCAGCTGCATGCGGGGCATGGCGACCTGGGCGAGCGACCGGATCGCGTCGACCGCGTTCAGGAAGGCCGCCTCGTGGCCGGTCAGCTCGGTCGGCAGGCGCAGTTCGACCGTCCGGCTGTCGCGCAGGCCGGCAGCGATCAGCACGCCCTCGGCCAGCAGCCAGGGAGCGCTGTCGAGGACGGCGGCCGTGCCGCGTGGCCGCGGACGTCGAGGTCGGTCGCGTCGATCACCAGCGTCGATGGCCCATGGCCGCGCAGGAACTGCCGCCAGGCCAGATAGATCGGTTCGCCGGCACGCGCCGCACTCGGCGAGGCCCGACGCCTGCACGCGCTGCAGCCGCTGCAGACGGCGTCAGGGACTGGGCCTGGGTCGAGGCCCGGCAGCGCGCCGGCGAGCGTCTGCGCCGGCGGCACGGCGCCCGCCAGGGCGGCCGCGTCCGCGTCCAGCCACGCGGGCAGCAGTCCGGAGTTCGCTCATGGCTCCTCCTCGCCGTCGACCCAGCGGCTCGGCGAGCAGGTGGCGGGCGTAGCGCTCGCGGCGCGGATCGGGCAGCCTCGTCGGCGACACCGAAGGACAGGCAGCCGGTCACGCACTTGGTGACGCAGGCCGGCTGCAGCCCGGCATCGACGCGATCCATGCAGTAGTCGCACTTGACCACCTTGCGCGTGGCCGGATCCCACTGCGGCGTGCCCCAGGGGCAGGCCGCGATGCAGCTCTTGCAGCCGATGCAGAGACTGGACTCGACAAAGACGATGCCGTCCTTCTCGCGCTTCTGCATCGCGCCGGTCGGGCAGGCCCTGACGCACCACGGATCCTCGCAGTGGAAGCAGGGCATGAAGACGAATGCGCATCCGCGGCTAATCCGTCGACGTCGACCGGGTCCGAGCGGTGATGATCTTGCACGGGTCCGGACCGGGACCGAGGTCCTTGTTGGTCTTGCAGTGCGACTTCGCAGGCCAGGCAGCCGATGCAGTTCGCCTCGTCGTGGCGAAGGATGTACTTGCTCATTCGGCCGCCTCCCGCCTCCGCCGCCGCGGCGCTTGATCCGGACGACGGTCTCGGTCAGAGCGCAGCCACCGCCGGCCGGGTCGAAGTCGTAGAGCTTGCCGTGCTGCAGGCGCTGGTCGGCGACGCCGAGGCCGAGGGCGCGCGTGGCGAGCGGCACCGTGGCGCCGTAGCCGTGCAGCATGAACACCGCCTCCGGATGGATCCACGGGTGTCACCCTGGCCTTGATCCTGCCGGCGTACCGCCCGCCCCCGCTGAATCTCCACCTCGTCGCCGTCGGCGATACCGAGCGGCCGCGGCGCGGTCCGGGTGGATCCAGAGGACCTGTTCCGGCGCTCGCTCGTTGAGGAGCGGGTTGTTGAGCGACTGGCCGTGCGTCGAGCGTCGCCGTCTTCGCCGAACAGCAGCGAGAACTCGATCGCCCGTCGGCGCCTCCTTGGCCACGTAGGGCGGCAGGCTGGGCAGCCCGGCCTGCTTCAGGACCGCGCTCTCGATCTCGATCTTCCCCGAGGGCGTCGGGAACCTCAGCTCCTCGCGCGGCGATCAGCTTCGGCGCGTCGGCCAGAGCCGACGAACGCCGGTCTCGCGCATCTCGGCGACGGTGACACCGGTGCCGTCGAGCTGATAGTTCCACAGCTCCTCGATGGTCTCGAAGTCGAGCGCCTCCTTGAGGCCCATGCGGCGCAGGATCTCGCGGAAGATCCACCAGGCCGGACGGCTGTCGAAGCGCGGCGCGATCGCCTGGTCGCGCATGGAAAAGACCGGCACCGGGCCGTTCATCTGGCACAGGATATTGGCGCGCTCGAGGTAGGTCGCCTCGGGCAGGATGACGTCGGCGAACCAGCCCGCCTCCGAGTAGCGCACGTCGATGGAGACGAACAGCTTCAGCTTTTCCAGCGCGCGTTTCGCCGCCTCGGTATCGGGGAGGCCGGTGATCGGGATCGTGGCGGTAGGCGAAGTAGGCGCCGATACTGTACGGCTGCCCCGTCTCCATGGCGGCGAAGGCCTGGTGGAGCATGCCGATCGCCGGATCCCACTGCGGCCGATCGGTACCGGCGCCGTCCACGCGCGGCCCCTCGACCTTGGGCACACGGTCGGTCAGCTGGTTCAGGCCCTTGCGGCCGTAGAACTCGGGTGTCTTCGCCGAGAACGAACCCACCCGGTATCTCGATGTTGCCCATCAGCGCGTTCAGGATCAGCGCCGTGCGACTGACGTAGAACGACTGCTTGTGACGCGCCGTCCCCCAGCCCGGATTGAAGATCACGTGTGGCGCATCGGCGGCGATCTCGTTCGACGAAGGCGCGCATCTGCTCGCGGCGGAACGCCGGTGTGGCGCTCCTGCCATTCCGGCGTCGTGTCCTTGACCGCCTCTCTCAGGTAGTCCATGCCCGAGACGAAGCGGGCGACGAAGTCCTTGTCGTACACCTTCTGCCTCAGGACCTCGTGGATGATGGCGAGGTTCAGCGCGTAGTCGCTGTTCGGGCGCACCTGCCAGTAGCGGGTGGCCTTGCTGGCGGTGAAGGTGACGCGCGGATCGATGTAGGTGACGCGCATCCCGCTGGCCAGCGCGGCCATGAAGGCCTTGGCCTCCTTGACCATCAGTGCCTCGACGATGTTGCGGCCGTAGAGCACGAGGTGCTTCACGCGCCCCAGGTCGGGGATGAGCCCCTCGTGGCTGAAGCCGAAGAGCGTGCGCGCCGCGTTGTGAGCGTTGGCGGTGCAGCACGGCGTCGTGGGTGATGTAGTTCGGCGAGCCGAGCGCCTGGACGAAGGTCCGGGTCAGGTCGGTGAAGGGGCCGCCGCGATCGGAGAGCGCGATGCCGCGCCCGCCGAAGGCCTCGATCGTCTCCTTCAGCTTGTCGGCGATGTAGTCGAGGGCCTCGTCCCAGGACGCCCGCCGCCACCGGCCGCCGCCACGCGGACCCATGCGGATCAGCGGTGTCTGCGGTCGCTGGTCGTCGTCGTACTCGAAAGCCAGGCCGGCCGACCCCTTGGCGCAGAGGCTGGCGCCGATGGCCTTGTCGTGCGGATTGCCCTGCGAGCCAGACCGCCCGCCCGTCCTCGACCGTCACTTCGATCGGGCAACGCACCGAGCACATGCCGCACATGCTGTAGACCGTGCGCCGCCCCGGGGCGCCTACTCCAGCCACGTTCGGTGCCATGGTGGACTTCATCACACTCTCCGTCCCTCTGCTCGATTTCGTTCATCCAACCGGCGGAGCGCGCCACACGCCACGAACCGCCGGCTACTCGACCCACACATGCTACCTTCGCGATCATCTCTTTCCGATCTACTGCAGTTCGAGCTTCCGCAGCGGCCGGAGAGTCATGGCCGCCTTTGGCGAGCCTGACAGTCTCCGTCCTCTTCGTATACTCTGGACTCCAGATGACGACAACATCACCAAGACGACGAGTCCATGCTTGAGGTCCGCATGATCGGCGCCGTGGCGGGAACGCCTGGGCGCCCCGCCGCCGACGTCCGGGAGGTCTTGATCTCGAGTCAGGCCGTCGCACTGCGACTGCTCACGCTGGGCGCGGCCATCCGAGGAGTAGAGACCGCGGACGCTTCGGGGCGGCATGGGCCCGTCCATCTCGGGTTGCCGACGCTCGCCGACTACGAGGACCGGACCCGAAACCCCCACCTGGGCGGGTCGATCGGACGCTACGCCAACCGGATCGCCGGCGCCTGCTTCCCTTTGGACGGGCGGGACGTGTCGCTGCTGGCCAACGAGGGGCCGAACCAGCTGCACGGTGGACCGGACGGGTTCGACCGCCGCGTCTGGGACCTGGTCGATGCTCAGGCGAGGGACGACGGCGGCGCGGCCCTCTTCCGGCTCGTCAGTCCTGACGGCGACCAGGGATTTCCCGGCACGGTCACCGCCACAGCCACCTACCAGATCCAAGGAGACGTTCTGCGGATCAGCTATGACGCAGTCACGGACGCCCCGACCGTCGTGAATCTCACCAACCACGGCTACTGGAACCTGGACGGGGCGACGACGGTAGACGAGCATCACCTCGCACTTGCCGCCGACCTCGTGCTCCCGGTCGATGACGCCGGCATTCCCACCGGTCCGCTCCAGCCGGCGGCCGGCACACCGTTCGACCTGCGGACCCGCACCAGGCTGGGGACGGCCATGACGGCCCATCCGCCTGGATTCGACCACTGCTTCGCCGTCCGCGGTCAGGCGGGCGTGCTGCGGGCCACCGCCGTGCTCGACGCGCCGGCCTCCGGCCGGTGGATGACGGTCCGGACCGACCAGCCCGGAGTGCAACTCTACACAGGGAACAATCTGCAGGAGCCCTTTGGGGTCCACGGGTCCGTGTCGCTCGAAACCCAGCACTTTCCGGACGCCCCGAACCGACCCGATCTGGGCTCGGCCCTGCTCGTTCCGGGAGAGCACTACTCGAGCGTCACCGAACTGCGGTTCGGCACCGGTGAGCCGCCGAGCGTGCATCAGCTGGATGGAGCGTCCGTCACCGATTGACCGGCTCGGCTCGATCGCTGGAGGCTCGGGCCTTCGGCTATCGACAGGTTCGCCGCCGTGTTGATGAGCCCCAGATGGGAGAATGCCTGAGGGAAGTTGCCCAGCATGCGTCCGGCCTTCGGATCGTACTCCTCGGAGAGCAGTCCGACGTCGTTGCAGAGGCCGCGCAGGCGCTCGAAGACCTCGACGGCCTCGTCATGGCGCCCCATGAGCGCCAGGTTATCGGCCAACCAGAAGGTGGTCAGCAGGAAGGTGCCCTCATCGCCCGCGAGGCCGTCCACGTTGGCGCCTTCGGTCTGATAGCGGCGCACGAAGCCGTCGTGGACCAACTCCCTCTGGATCGCCTCGACGGTCCCCACGATACGGGGGTCATCGGGGAGGAGGAAGCCCAGCGGGGCGAGCATGAGGAGGCTCGCGTCTAAGTTGGAAGAGCCGTAGTACTGGCTGAAGCTGCCGATCTCCGGATTCCAGCCCTGGTCGCAGATCTGAGTGTGGACCTCGTCCCGCAGTCGCGTCCAGCGCGTGACCTGAGATCGGTCGGCGCCGATCCTCTCGGCGAAACGGACGGCACGATCGAACGCGACCCAGGCCATCGACTTTGGAATGGGTGAAGTGTTGGCGGCCCCCGCGCACCTCCCAGATGCCGTCGTCCGGCTGGTTCCAGACCTGCTCCAGACGCCCCATCAGTCCCAGCGCCATCTGCGGGCCGTACCCCGGCTGGGCAGGCAGCCCGGCGCTCGCCGCAGTCCGCACCGCATCCATCACCTCGCCGTACACATCGAGCTGAAACTGGGTGGAGGCTTCGTTGCCGATGCGCACGGGAGCCGAGCCCTCGTAGCCCGCGAGCCACGTCAGCTCGAGCTCGGTGAGCCGTCGCCCACCCTCGACGTTGTACATGATCTGGAACCCGCCCCCCGCCGGCGACGGCGCGCCGCAGCCAGTGAGACCAGGCAGTCGCCTCTTCGAGGTAGCCCACACGTCACCAACACCTGCAGGGTGAGCGTGGCATCCCTGAGCCAGGAGTACCGGTAGTCCCAGTTGCGGATGCCGCCGATCTCCTCGGGGAGCGACGTGGTGGCGGCGGCGCACACGGCGCCGGTTGGGGCATACGTGAGGGCTTTGAGGGTGATGAGCGAGCGGATCACGTCGTCCCGCCAGCCGCCCTCGTAGGTGCAACGTGCGACCCATGCCTGCCACCATTCGCGCGTACGGTCGAGAGCCGCCAGGCTCTCGAGGGGCAGCGGGACGCTCGGTGTCCGAGCGAAACCAGGTGAGCGAGAAGGCCTCCCGCTGGCCCGCCCTGACTGCAAACGAGGCTACCGCAGTGCCCTCACGATCCTCCAGGGGAACGGGGCTGTGGAGACGGAGGCCATCTGGTCCTGCGACCATGACAAGCCCGGTACCTACCGGCCTCACCCAGGGAGCGATGGAGCCGTAGTCGAAGCGGACCGTCAATTCCATGTCGAGCGTGACCGTTCCCGACCGGCCCTCCACGACCCGGTGGATGGTGGGCTGAGGGTGGCCGGGCAGCATGAAGTCAAGGACGGCAACGCTTCCCTCGGGAGTGTCGAAGAGCGTCTCCAGGACCAGGGTCTCCGACTCGTACCGGCGGCCGACCTTCGCGATCGGCGCCCGAGGCGCGATGATCCACCGCCCGTTCTTCTCGTCGCCCAGCAGCGCGGCGAAGCAGGCGCTGGAGTCAATGCGAGGCGCGCACCACCAGTCGATGGAGCCACTCCGGTCCACCAGCGCGACGGTGCTGGTGTCGCCGATGATCGCGTAGTCCTCGATCTTGCCGGCCATCAGACGACCTCCTGGAATGCGCTGGCGCAGCCTACGGACAATGAGGAGTCTACGCCGCCCCTGAACCCTTCGACAGCACCAAAATGGCGAAGAAACGGTCAGGGCGGCCCGGGAGGAGTCGGCTACCGATCGGTGTGCAGGAACCCCAGTTCGTGCGCCCTGACGACCGCCTCCCGGCGGCTGTTAGCGCCCAACTTACTGTAGATGCTGAGGGTGTGCCGTTTGACGGTGGAGGGTGCGATGAACAACAGTTGCGCGATCTCCTTGTTGCTCAGGCGCTGGTCCAGGAGCTCGAGGACGTCGAGCTCGCGGTTGGTCAGCAGGCAGTCGAGCAGGCACTGGCGACCGGCGTCCAAGTCGCTGCCCGGAGCCGGGTCGACCGATGGGGGCATGGGCGCGGCGAACGTTGCCAGCAGCTCGTCTACGAAGGGGTCGGCCGGTCCTCGGAGATGGAGCGCGTGCAGCAGGGTGGCAACGTGGTCGCCCATGTCCGGAAACAACCTAAGGATCCGCCCGTGTCTGGCCAATGCCACCGCCCGGTCCAGAGGGGCCAGCCCCTCGAGGTTTCGGTCCTGACGATCGAAGAGCAGCGCTTGCAGGATCAGACACTGGATGGACCGGAAGGTGTTGTGGTTGGCCTCCGCCGCCGCCAATAGCTGCGCCAAGGCATCCTGACATCCCGTCAGGTCATCCTCGGTCCCCTCCAGCACCAGTATGGCGGCGGCGTTGATCTCGCTGTGCTCGTAACAGACATGCATCGCGGGGACCGGGTCACCAACGGGCGGAAGGAAGCTCCGCGCCAACGCGACCTCGTGGGAGGGCCGACCGGACAAGGCAGCCAGCCGTGCGCGTAGCAGCCTGACCTCGGGCACCAACGGAAGATTGAGATTGGAGACGAAGGAGAGGCATCGGTCCATGACCTCAAGGGCTTCCTCCGGCCTGCCCTGAGCCTGCCGGACCCACGCCTGACCGTAGAGGGACTGCAGGCCCGGGATGCCGTGGGCAGAGTACGGTTCGACGGCCTCGTAGTGATCCTCGGCGGCTGGGAGGTCGTTCCTGAGATAGGCGGCCAACCCCGCGAAGTAGTGGGCCCAGCCGGTGCTCTCTTGCAGCCCGCGCTCGGTCGCCTGGGAGAGCAACATGTCTCCGACCCGGCCCGCGTGCTCCACGTCCCCGGTCATGAACCCAACCAAGGCCAGTCCGGTCATGACCCGTGGGTGGATGCCCCTGCCGTATTCCCCGCTGGAGCCGCTGTTCAAGACCTCGAACGCCTTCTGGGTCTGCCCCAAGAGCTGAAGGGCGCCACCGTGCATCACGGTGGCCGTGGCCCGCGCGACAGCGTAGTCGGGGGGGAGAAGGGCCAGCGCGCTGCGAGCGTGCAGCAACGTGGTATCGGCTTCACCACGCCAGTAGGTGACCACCGCCCGTATCGTAGCGATCTCGCCCCGGAGGATGTCCTCATCCCCAGGCGTCGGTTCCTGCGCGTCAAGCAACCGTTCCGCCCGGTCGCTGTGGCGGGCCATGTTCTCGAAATCTAGCCGTCTGTGGGCCAGCCAGCCATAGATCAGCACCAGACGCGGACGGGTGTCGACCACGTCTGCGCCGAGCTTTCGCACCCAGCGTTCCAAAGAGCGCCACCGCTCTTGGTCGATTGCCTCCCTGCGATGCATTTCGATGACACTTGCGGCCAGGTCGGGTCTTCGCCCCTTCAGGAAATGGTCCAGCGCGTCGTCCACGCGGTGCTCGTCCGCGTACCAGTCACCCGCCCGGATGTGGAGCCCGGCCACGTCCTCCTTGGGCCACGTGGCCTCGAGCCTGTGGCGCAGCATGTCTCGGAACAGGTGATGATAGCGGTACCACTCGCGCCGCTCGTCCAGAGAGACAACGAAGAGATTCGACTCTTCCAGCCACTCCAGGACCGGCCGTCCCTCAACGACGTCGAGTGTGACGTCAGCCATGACCGCCTGGCAGAGCGGTGCACATAGGCGAGTGAGGATCGAGGTGACCGTGAGGTACCGTTGGACCGTCGGATCAAGCCGGACGAACAACTCCTCCATCAGGTAGTCGGCGACGTTTCGGTCGCTGCCGGCAAAATTGCGGATGCTTTCGGGCATATCCTCCCGGCGGAGGATCGATAGGGCGGCCAGGTGCAGCCCGGCGATCCACCCTTCAGTCCGGTCAACGAGGCGCCTGATCTGATCCTCGGCCAGTTGCTGTCCGAGTGCCTGCTCGAGGTAGGCGAGTGCTTCCCCGTCGCTGAACCGTAAATCCGACGCCCGCACCTCGCGGACCAGCCCCCGCCCGCGCAGTGAGCCCAATGGCAGCATCGGATCCGCTCGGCAGCAGAGGACGAGGTGCATCGGGCCGGGGGGCTTGAAGATCAGGCTCTGCAGTATCCCCAGAATGCCAGGATCGTTGAGGTACTGGCAGTCGTCCAGCACGAGGATGAACTCGTCCAGGTCATCGAGATCGTTGGCAAGCTGCTGAGTGAGCAGCTCGAGCGGCGGGAGACCCGATCGAGCGAGCAACGAGCGTATGCCACGACAAGAGTCGGGCCACACAGTCGTGACGGCCGCCACGAGCTCCTCCAGGAACAGGGCAGGATCGTTGTCGCTCTCGTCGAGCGAGAGCCAGGCGGCCGGCGTATCCTGATGCTGGATCCATTGGGCGAGCAGAGTGGTCTTGCCATAGCCGGCAGGAGCGGCGACCAAGGTGAAGTGCCCGAGGAGTCCCGAGTCCAACTCGGCGAACAGTCGTGGCCGTTCGAGTCGGGCACCCAGCCGCGGCGGTCGGAGCTTAGGGCGGAGAATCTGGATCGCGGTCGTCATCTCACGCAGAACCCCGCGCCCAGTGCCGGCCAAGAGCAGGCCGCAGAGGACTCATCAGAGTGCCGAGGTTACCCAGGAATGTAGCCAGATGCGGCCATTCACCTGGTCCGGGAGATCTGACCTGAACGTGAAGCCATCGCGTTTCCCCGTCGCTCTGAGTATGAGAGTGTGACCTCGCGTGGGGGTGCGTCCCAGGTTATGAAGTTTTGCGACCGCGGAAAACACCGGGGTGCGGGGGCTTTTGTCCGCGGGATGGTACCACCCGGGGTGTAGCCGAGCAAGGCGGCGGAACCGATGCTCGATGCGTTCTGGTCGCACCGAGGCTTGCGCCGACCCCCCCTCTCCCTGCGCCCGGACCCTCCTCATGGAGGTCGGCCCGCCAGGTGGGGTTGCGACTGTTGTATCGTGTGCGCACGCCGCCGTGGGTGTGACTGATCCGTCAGCACGCGCCATAGCTGAGGCGTCACACGGCCAAGGGAGGTCTTGCGACATGGCCCGAAGCTACGACCTGCTGCCCAAGCAGCGCCTCGAGGCCTTCTCCGACGGCGTTCTGGCCATTGCCATCACGCTGCTGGTGCTGGAAATCAAGGTCCCGACCGAGGGCCACGGTCTCGGCCAGGCCCTCCTCGAGGAGTGGCGCGTCTATCTCTCCTATGTCGTCAGCTTCGTCTTCATCGGGGGCTGGTGGATCTCTCACAGTAATCTCACCCGCTTTGTCAAAGCCGGTACGGGCGCATCCTTCCGCCTCAACCTGCTGGCCTTGTTCTTCGTGTCGGTCATACCCTTCACCACCAGCTTGATGGGCGCGCATACCCGGGACGAGGGAGCGCGCGTGGCCACCGTGGTGTTCGGCGTTGATCTGCTGCTCGCGTCCCTCATGCTGAGCCTGCTCGGCAGATATCTCGCGAGCAGGAGGGACCTTGTCGCTGACGAGGTGGCCGCAGTGGATCTGGAGGCGTTCGTGCGAGGGCGTTGGTGGGGCATGGGTCTGCTCGCCCTGGCCATCGTGGTGGCTACGCTGGAGCCCCGGGTCGCGGTGGGACTCTACCTCGCGTCCACGGCCTTCTTCATCTTCGAGCCTCTCATCCCGCACATGGGCCGGGCCGCGCCGGTTGCTGCCTCGTCAGGGGAGGGTGACGAGCCGGGCCTCAACGAAGACTAGTACCGGAGACCCTGAGTACGCGGGCCAGCGGCACACGCTCGCTCCTATCCCCGCTACTCGTCAGTCGTGCAGATTCCCGGGATCGAGTGTCTGGCTCTCCCGTTCGGGGAGCACCATGCGGTCCGGATCGAGGTCGTACGTCCAGGGCAGGCCCGAGTTCTTCCAACCGTTCTTCATCCTCATGCCGTGGAAGACGCTATCCGGGTCATCGACCCTGCCTCCCTCCATTCCGTCAAGCACATTGTGGACGTGCGTGAATCCGGCTCGCGCGAGTTGGTTGATGGCCATCGCGCTGCGGCCTCCACTGCGGCACGAGGCGAGGATCGTGTCGTCGGTCTTGAACCGGGCTTGTACGGCCGCGACAAAGTCGGGGTTGAGCTCCCAGGGGAATCCCTTCTTCGCGGTATCCCATTCATACGCCAGGAAGGCGAAGGGGATGTTCAAGGCCATAGGAGCATGGCCGACGAAGACGAACTCCTCGGGAGTGCGGACATCGAGGATCTTCACGCCGTCAGGGTCGGCCTGCCACATGTCGTACGCTTCTTTCGCCGTCACGTAGAGGCCCAAGCTCGTCTGCCGTTCCTTGGCGATGGAGCCGGTGGGTTGCGACTCGGTCATACTATCCTCCTTCGTTCGCCGCTCCAGGGGAAATGGGCGGAGGGCGGCCACCCTCCCGCCCGCGTGCAGAGGCTACCCGAGCCGCGTGCCCTCCACCTCGAGCCCGCCGCCTTCAGGGAGCTTGCTCCAACTCCTTCTCTCCCATTCCTCCTTGAGCACTTCGAGGGCCGCCTGCTCCAAGAACTCCGGCGCCGCCCACTCATCCACGTCGAAGTCATTCTTGATGTAGCCGTGGCCGACCATGAAGTCCTTGCCGATCTTGATGCACTGCATGTTCTGCGCGCTCAGGCTCGGCACCATGTCGACATGCTTGATGCCCTGGTAGGTGTCCTCGGCGTCCAGGTAGAACGTCTGCCGATTGAGGATCGCCGCCGCGGCGTGCTTGTGCTCGTTGGCCCAGCGCCCCACTTTGATCATGGCCTTCATGTAGGCGACCACCAGTTCGGGGTGCTCATCCGCCATCACGTCGGTACAGGTGATGACGGCCGGGGTGTTGGCCACCTGCACCGTCCAGTCCGGGTAGCGGGTCAGGTCCTCGATCATCTTAATCTGGCCCGTCGCCTCCTGGAGATGCTGGAAGACCTTGCTCTGCGTGTAGATGGCGTCGACCGTGCCGGCCAGGAGCGCCTTCTCCAGCGGGCGGAAGGCGTAGTCGTGCTTGTGGTCGCGACGCATCCAGAGCTCGGACGGATTGTTCATCTGCACCTGCAACATCTCAGGCTTGTCGTACCAGTCGTCCGGGTAGGGGAACTCGACGAGTTCGATATCGTCCACCGTCATGTCGTTGAGCATGAGCATGTTCTCGATGCCCATGTGTTCCTGGATCCGCCACCAGTCGTTCTTGATCGTATTCAGGCTCTTCGAGATGCCGATCTTCTTGCCCTTGAGATCCTTCATTCGGAAGATCGGGTCGCGGGCGCGCACGGCCATGCAACCGCCCTCGACCACCCACGTGGCCCCCAGAAGCCGGGTGCGGCGAAGGTCGGCGTGGACGTGGATGGGTGGGTAGAGGCCGCCGAACCGGACGAGGTTGTCCAGATTGTGGATGTAGTGCGGGTACCAGTTGTTCTCGGGTGCGTGGCGGAAGTAGGCGTACTCGACGCCGATCTTCTTGAACTCCTCGCGGCACCAACCCAGCTCCTGGTCCACGTTGTTGGCCGACACCATGGGGCAGTTGGTGAACCACACCTCGTTCCAGTTCAACGGTACGGTGGTGCTCACCCTTTCTGCAGCGGCCATGACGGGCTCCTCCTTTGTAAGGTCTTCACGACGCGGCCGGAATCGGCTCGCCGCGTGTCAGGGTAGTGGCGTCGAGTAGCAACCTACTGCTAATACTTCTCTATATCAAGCGAGATAGGATGTCGGCGAGTCGACGACCGATCATCCTTCGAGGCCAATCAAGTGAAAGCAGGGAGACCGACAGTGCCAAGACGACTCGACCAAGCCCGGCGGGATGAAGTGCTCGATGGGGTCATGCGCCTCAGCGCCGAGCGGGGCTTCATGAAGGTCCGGACTGCTGACTTCGCTCGAGAACTCCAGTGCTCCGAGTCGACGCTCTACAAGATCGCACCGAGCAAGAACGACCTCGTCGTCCTGGCCCTCCGCCGCTGGGGCGAGCTTCTGTTGGAAGAATGTGAGGTCAACGCGCGTCAGGGTGACACCGCCTCAGAGCGAGCCCGCCGCTATTACCGGACGGGTGCGGAGCGCGCTCGCCCCCTCTCTCATGCCTTTCGCCGTGACGTGGAGCGCTTTGAGTCGACCCGTGGGACCTATCGACGTATTTCGGACCGTTTCATCAGTCGGTACGCCGCGTTGATCGACGAGGCCGCTCAGGAGGGGGAGATCCGACCGGTGAACGCCCGTTTCCTTGCGGGAACTCTCAGATACGTCGCCTTCGCTATCCGAGACGAAGACCTGCTGGAAGCGGGCGGTCTGACGGCCGCCGAGGCGCTGTTGGAGATCGAAGAGATCATCTGGGACGGATTGCGTCCCCGTCAGGACGTCTGCTGGACGGGTCTCTGATGGTGAAGGTCGTCGGCGGTCAGCCCGCCCCCAGCTCTGCCCGGCGGCGGGAGCGACTCACGATCAAGATGTAGAGGCTCACGAGGAAGACCCAGGACGGGAACACGAGGACCAGCAGGTAGGAGCCAGTCGCGGCAAACAGCAGCACGAGCCCCACGGCGTACGACACGAGAGCCATCCAGCGGGGCATGACATCCGTGCGTAGCCACAAAGTGGCCTGGGAGAAGATGAAGACGGCTGCCATGCGCATCGCGTAGACCGTGAAGATCTCGGTGACGATGTCGCGCGCGAAGGTGTACGAGGTACTGCCTCCGAAACCGCTTGGGTCCCGAGCGTAACCGACGACTATGCCGCCCGCGACTCCCGATGCCACGAACACCATGGCCAGGAAGAGGAACCCACTCCCCAGGAAGACGGTCGCGAAGAACTGGTCTTCGAAGCGGCCGAGCTGCACCCGCACCACGGCGATGAACCAGAGGAAGAAGATGCCGGCAAACGGCATGAGGCCGATGGCGAACGAGAACCATCCCGACCCTTCTGCCAGCCAACCCCCGGGGTCGGTGCCCGCTTCGGCCGCCGACAGGTGGATGAGGACGACGCTCACCGCGAACAGGACGGCGAACAGCAGTCCGGCGATAGCGCCGGCGCGCGGACTCGTCGCTGGCCGATCCTCCTTCGTCGTGAGGTCGTTCGGGCTCGCGAGTGGGGCGTCCTCGCTCATGGCTACGCGACCCCACCGGCCGTTTGACCGTTCTCATCGCCTGCTGCGACCCACTCGTCGGCTGCGTCGAGCGCTTCTACGATCGAGGCTCCCACGGTGTCGGAGCGCCGGAACACGTTGCGGGGCCTCAGGGTGCTCAGCCGTCCGGTGTGCTGAAGTTGCGAGTACAGATGGGGCCCTACTTCCGCCAGCATGAGCTTGGCGCTGCTCTCTCGGAGGCTGTCCGCGTATCGATCGAGCATGCCGAGGAACGTGCTCCCCAGTTCGTCGTGCTGACGGAGATTGAGGATCAGTACCGCTCCGCGACTCTCCGCGGTGACCTCGGGCAGTTGGGCCTCCATGAGCCGAGCCGTGGCGTACAGCCCACTGCCGTACGGCGTGATGACGGTGACCTTGTCGCCGGGCAGCCGGTCGGGAGGATCCTGCTCGCGCGGCAGAGGCTCACCCGGTGTGAAGACCCATTCTTTGAGCGTCATCCGATTCGACTGCCTGACCCAATGCAGGACCACGGAGAGCACGAGTCCGATCAGTACCGCGTACTGCAAGGGGACGAGCAGGGTGAATACAAACGTGCTCGCCACGATCACGGCCTGTACCCAGCCTGTCCTCGCGACGAGGTCGATCTCACGCGGCTTCAACGTGCCGAAGCCCACGACGATCAGCAGACCGCCCAGCGCCGGCATGGCCAACTTCCCGACCAGGCCGCTGAACAGGAGGAGGGCTACGGCTATGGTCACCCCCGCCAGGATGTTGGCCGCTCGAGAGCGGACTCCCCCGCTGTGGACCAACGCGGTCGCCGAGAGCGAGCCGCCGACCGGCATACCCTGGAAGACCGACGCTGCGATGTTGCCCGCCCCCTGGCCGACGAAGTCACCCGATGCCGACGGGTACTTTCCATCGGGGTTCGTGTAGTTCTGGCTGATGCCGGCTCCTTGGACGAGACCGACGAAGGCCAGCGAGACCGCTGGGATGATCAGAGCCGGAAAGGCCGAGAAGTCAGGCAGCGACGGCAGCGGCAACGAGCCGGGAATGTCGGCGATGTCACTGACCACGGCCACGTTGTCCCATTGGAAGAGAGTCACCATGAGCGAGGCCATGAGCAGGGCGACCACCATGCCCCAGCCCTTGAGTCGCGTGTTCCGCAGGGCGACGATGAGGATGATCGAGGTAAGCCCGACCGCGAACGATCGAGGGTCGATGCTCTGCCAGTTGCGCAAGAGGTCCCACGCCTGCGCCACTTTGTTGCCGCCTTCGGGCGAGGTGCCGGTCAGATCCCCGAGCTGACCCAGGATGATCAGGACGGCGACCCCGTTGATGAAGCCAATGAGCACCGCATTCGGGACGAAACGCAGGTAGCCCCCGAGTTTGAGCAGCCCCGCGATGAGCATCAGCAGACCGGTCATCAACGTGAGCATGAACAAGGTGCCGGTCACCTCGGTGCCCCCGTGGACCTGGGGAACATCGGCCACGAGCAGGGACATGGCGCTGGTCGTCTGCACGCTCATGAAGACAGAGCTAGAGAACAACGCGCCTATGGGCGTGGCCACCATCACGGCGTAGAGGGCGAACATCGGATTGACCCCCGCCAGCACACCGGCAGCCATGGCATCGGGGATGCTCTCGATGCCCAGCGTGAGGCCCGCCGCGGCGTCCCGCCCGGCGTTCCGCGAATCGAAGTACTGTCGGTTCTTGAAGAGGTTTATCTGGGCCCTTCCCCGCTCGCGCCGGCGTCAGATCGTAGGCGAGTGGACGCGCTTCAGAGCCTCCGGCGTCCACCTGACGCTATCCGCGGAGCGGGCCGGCTTCCAGCACCGAAACGGGTCAAGAACGGTGCAGTGTCTGAGCGACGGCGCCGGCTGTCTCCGGGTCGCTGAAGGATAGAATGGGACGCGAGTTGAACATGAGGTCCATCGGTCATCGACGACCCCGCGATGGCACTTCCACCGGCGACAGGGAGGGATTCGATGTCCAACGAGGTAGCCGCTGGGAAGGTGGGGGCGAGTGCTGCCGCGGCCGGCGCCGGCCTCATTCTCTTCACCCTCGCCACCGGCCAGTTCCTCATGACCCTCGACACCTCGGTGATGAACGTCTCCATTGCCACGGTCGCGGGGGATCTGGGGACGACGGTCACCGGCGTGCAGACGGCGATCACGCTCTACACGTTGGTCATGGCCAGCCTGATGGTCCTGGGCGGCAAGGTCGGGACCATCGTGGGACGCAAGCGGGCCTTCTCCTTGGGCTGCATCATCTATGGCTGCGGCTCGATGACCACCGCTCTTTCGCCCAACCTGACCGTGCTCATCATCGGCTGGTCGTTTCTCGAGGGCTTCGGAGCCGTGCTGATCATGCCGGCCATCGTTGCCCTGGTGGCCGGCAACTTCCCGCCCGAGGAGCGGCCGCGGGCCTACGGGCTCGTTGCCGCCGCAGGCGCGATCGCGATCGCCGTGGGCCCGGTGGTCGGAGGCTTCATGACCACCTACTTCTCGTGGCGCTACGTCTTCGCAGGCGAGGTGCTCATCGTGATCGCCATCTTGTTCTTGGCTCGCCGGGCCGCAGACTCTCCGGTGGAGCAACGCCCTCGCCTCGACCTGATCGGTGCCGCCATCTCGGCGGCCGGGCTCGCGCTGTTCGTCTTGGGCGTGCTCAAGTCGTCCGTATGGGGATGGATCATACCCACCGCCGGCGCCACTTCGTTGTTCGGCCTTTCGCTGACGTTCTGGTTCATCATCGCCGGCCTCTTCCTGCTCTGGCTGTTCCTCCGCTGGCAGCAGCGTCTGGAGCGGACCGGCAAGGAACCCCTGATCGCGCCCGCCCTGCTGCGCATCAGGCAGCTGGTTGGGGGCCTCATCACCTTCCTGTTTCAGTTCCTGATCCAGGCCGGGGTGTTCTTCATCGTGCCGTTGTTCCTCTCGGTGGTGCTGGGGCTGTCGCCCATGGAGACCGGTGTGCGCCTCCTGCCGTTGTCGCTGGCGCTGTTGGTCGCGGCCATGGGGATCCCGCGCCTGCGGCCGGACGCCTCGCCGCGTCGGGTGGTGCGCTTCGGGTTGCTCGGGCTCGTCGTCGGCATCCTGGTGTTGATCACGAGCCTCGAGGTGGGCGCGGATTCCTCGATCGTGTTCCTACCCATGGTCATCATCGGGTTCGCCATCGGGGCGCTGGCCTCCCAACTCGGCAGCGTGACGGTCTCGGCCGTGCCCACCGAGAAGAGCTCCGATGTCGGCGGCCTTCAGAACACCGCAGCCCAACTCGGCGCCTCGATCGGTACGGCCCTGGCAGGGTCCGTGCTGATCGCCGTGCTCACGACCTCGTTCCTGACCGGGATCGAGCAGAACCCCAACGTGCCGCCGGAGGTGAAGACGCAGGCGAGCGTCAATCTGGCAAGCGGCGTTCCGTTCATCTCGCAAGCGGACGTTAGGACGCGGATGACCGAAGTGGGCGCCTCGGATGATCTCACCAATGAGGTCATCGACCAGTACAACAGCTCGCAGATCGTCGGACTGCGGAGCGCGCTCGCGGTGCTGGCCGTTCTCGGCGTCGTCGCCCTGTTCTTCACGGGACGGATCCCGAAGCGGCAGCCGGGTTCAGCGGCGGGGGAGACTCAGTTGGAGGAGCAGCCCGAGGCAGTGCGAAGGGTGGGCCTGCCCCCCACGGGCTCGGGCAGGCCCACCCGAAGCGCGGGTCGGCGCCGCTCGTGCGGCGCCGACGTAATGAAATGGCGAACTCGAACTAGTCGAGTGTGGCGGCCTCGTCGATGGCCTTCTTGATCTCGTCGGCGTCGGCGTCCACCTGCTTCTTCGCCACCTTGGCCGCGCGCTTCAGGAACTTCTGGGCACCCAACTCGGGCGTCGGGACCCCTATCACGACGACCGCCGCCTCACCTTCGTCGAGCAGTTCGCCCAACTCGGCGACGTCCTTCCGCTTGAAGGTCCCGAAGAAGTGGCCGAGAAGACCGCCTGCCGTCCCCGCCACCGCCGCACCGGCGATGATGGTGGGCGGGAAGATCAGGCCGATGACCGCGCCGGCGAGGACACCCGCCCCGGCCCCGGCCGCGCGGATGCTCGAGTCCCGATCGAGGATCTTGATCTTGCCGCCGGCCTCCTTGGTGAAGAGCACTCCCTCGTACGGGCCGAGCCATGACTCCTTGTGGATCTCCTTGATGCCCTTGAAGTCGGCCCGTGCGTCATCCACGGACTTGTACGCGCCGGCAAAGACGACCAACTGTTCATCCTTGCGCTCAGACATGGCTTCCTCCCATCGTCATGCCCCTGCCTAGGCGAGTGCCCTGGCTTTGAGGCTGTCGAACTCGGCCTGCGTGATCGCGCCCTTGTCCAGCAACTCCTGAGCCCTGCCGATGTCGTCGACGGCCGAACCCCCGACAACCCGCGCCTGCATGGCCTGCGCTTGTGCCATCTCCCGCAGGTCCTGCTCAGTGTTCTTGGGGCGCACGATCATGTAGATCAGGACGCCGATAAAGGGGAGGACAACAATCAATAGAATCCAGCCTAACTTGCCCCAACCCGTCAGGTTCTCCCGGCGGAAGATGTCCGCGAACACCCGGATGAACATCCAGATGACCATGAAGAAGAGGTAGATGATGCACATATACCAGAAGAAGTACAACAGCCCACCATTAAACATCGCGTCCTCCTATTGTTGAAATACAAATAACCCGCCAGAAGCTGATCGCTCACCTGGCGATGACACCACGGCGGGTTGCAGCTTGCTCCCCACCGTGATTTGACTGTACCGAAGTGCCGCGAGCATTGATACGACCAATAGGGTGCAATAACGGTGCAGCCGGGGCTCCGTGCAGGCGTGCATTGGATTTGGCCGGTCGACAACGTCTCGTTCAGTTCGGCGCATACGGCACGCAAGGTCGTATTCGACTCCGACGTCCACGAGAGATCGGCGCCTCCAGCTGTCGACGTCTCGCTCTTGAGTTTGCACCGACGACGTTCTGCACCATCATTAGCCCTCTTTGGTGCTGTCCTCTCTCTCGGGTGTCTTCTATCGTGAAACCAGCTACGGAGGCTGCCAAGGATCCTCCTGATGGTGCTAGCCATTGACCTTTGGACAAAGTCGGAGATGGGAGAGGCGCGATGGAGGAGTCGACCCAGGCCAGGATAGTCGGCGGAAACATCCGGCTGGAGAAGCGGCTCGACTCGGCGGGCGCGTTCCAGACGTATCAGGCTCGAGCCGCCGATGGCCGGACGGTCGTCGTGAAGATTCTGCCTGCACCTGGCGCGGAGACGGTCGGCAGGCTGACCCGGCTGTTCGAGGCGGGTGCGCCCACCCACCCGAACCTGGTCAGGGTGCTGGAATGGGGCGAGGACAACGGTGACTTCTACGTGGTCCGGGACTACGTGGCCGGGAGCGACCTCAAGTCGATGGTGGACGCGAGCGGACCCCTGAGTGTGCCACTCGCTGCCGAGTATGCCCGGCAGGCGGCGTCCGCGTTGGCCGCCCTGCAATCGAGTGGGCTGGTGCATGGCAATGTGAAGACGGCCAATATTCTGCTGCCCGCCGGTTCAAATGAGATCAAGGTGGTGGGGGCAGGGACCGGAGCGGCGGGCGCGGCGGTTGCCCCTGCATCGGACGCGCCTCCATCCGCCGCCACCTACCTGAGTCCCGAGCAGATCCAAGGACAGGTAGCCACGCCCCGCTCGGACGTCTACTCGCTGGGCATCGTTCTCTACGAGCTACTTACCGGCCGGCCGCCCTTCGACGGCGGCGATGCCGGCGACGTGGCGCAAAAACAGACGATTCTGCCTCCGCTTCCGCCCAGTCAGCGGCGGCCGGGCGTCCCGGGCGGGGTGGACCAAGTGGTCATGCGCGCGCTGCAGAAGGATCCGGCCGCGCGGTACGGTTCGGCTGAGGAGATGCGCCAAGCCTTGGGCTTCGTCACGGGCACTCCCGCGGCTCAACCCCAGAAGCGCAAGATCTGGCCCTATCTCGTGGGGGCCGTGGTGGTCTTGGCCCTCCTCGCGGCCTTCGCCGCGTGGTGGGCGGCGGGGAACACGGTGGACACGCCCAAGCTCAGCGGGCTCACCCTGGTGCAAGCTACCGCTTCCCTGACCGATGCCGAGCTCGTCTTGGGAGAGGTGACGTACAAGCCGGACCCGCCGCAGGGGACGAAGCTGGGCACGGTCATCGCGCAGACCCCCGAGGCTGGAGAGCGGGTAAGGAAGGATTCGGCGGTCGCGGTGACGATCGCGGGACAGAAGCAGGTCGAGGTGCCGAACGTCGTGGGGCAGGAAGAGTCGGCGGCAACCAAGACGCTGCAGCAGGCTGGGTTCGATGTCGGTGAGGTCACGAGGAGCGCTAGCGACACCGTGCCGGCCGGGACCGTTGTCTCTCAATCACCGGCCGCCGGCGGCACCCAGCCTGAAGGCACCGGCGTCGCCCTCTCCGTGTCCACCGGACCTCCCCAGGCCCAGGTCTCAGACGTGCCCGATGTCGTGGGGCAATCGCAGTCTGCTGCCACCCTGGCTTTGGAGACGGCCGGCTTCAAGGCGGAGGTGACCCAGACCTATAGCGCCTCGGTGCCCTCGGGCAACGTGATTAGCCAATCCCCGGCAGCGGGTTCCACCTTCCAGCAGGGCGGTACGGTGACACTGACGGTCTCTCAAGGAGCGCTTCCCTACTCCCAGGTGCCCAACGTTGTGGGTCAGAGCCAAGAGGCCGCCGCACAGACGCTCAAGAGCGCGGGTTTCCAGGTGACCACGAGCCAGGGCTACAGCTCCTCGACTGCGGCCGGTAAGGTCATGGACCAAAGCCCGCCCGGCGACGTCTACACGAAGAACGGCAGCAGCGTGAACCTCGTGGTCTCCCAGGGGTCCCCCCCGGCGGACGCCGTTACCGTTCCCAAAGTGGTCGGTCAGAGCCAGCAGGAGGCGACGCAGACCCTCGAGGCCGCAGGCTTCAAGGTGGAGGTCGTCGAGCTCTACAGCTCGAGTGTGCCGGAAGGTGACGTGGGGGCGCAGGCGCCGGCCGGTGGGGCTCAAAGCCCGCCTGGCGCCACGGTGTCCATCGCCGTCTCCTTGGGGCCGCCGCCGACCACGTCCACCACCACGCCGCCGACCACGCCCCCTACCACATAGGTTGCCTCGATACGCTTCACGTCAGCTTTCACCTGAAAAGGATAGGACGGGGCTCTCTAGAAAGGAAACCCAAGTGTGTGGGGACCGGCAGTCGGCCCAAGATGCAGGGATGCCTGCTGTGGGGCTCCCGACCGTCACTCAAAGGAGGTGGGCAGAACTTGCCATGGTAGGGGCGTTTGCCAGGGACACCGATTGACCAAGCGCGGAGGTAGCAATGAGTGATATGGGCGAGATGGAAACGATCAGACAGGAAGAGATGGATCAGTACACGACCGGGGAGGTTGCGATGGATGACAGATGGGGCGCCTGGGCTATGACGGGCGGTCTTGTCATGATCATGGTGGGCTCGTTCAGAGCCCTCGCCGGCTTTATCGGAATCTTCAATGACCAGTGGGTGGTGCGCGGCTTCACCGGCTACTACTTCGTCGACGTGAGCGCGCTGGCCTGGTGGATGTTCATTCTCGGGTCCTTCGTCGCCCTTGCCGGTCTCGCGGTCCTCGCCGGGCAAACCTGGGCCCGCGTCGTCGGGGTCATCGCTATCACGCTGGCGACCATCTCCGAGTTCTTCTGGCTGCCGGTCTATCCCATCTGGTCGATCCTGATGATCACCCTTTACGTCTTCATCGTCATCGGTTTGATTGCCTGGAACCCGGTCAGAGACTGACCGCTGACTGCATGCGTGCGTCGCCACTGAGCGGCGTAGTCCGGGCC
This sequence comes from uncultured Actinomycetota bacterium, assembly GCA_963796315.1. GTDB lineage: Bacteria > Actinomycetota > Thermoleophilia > RBG-16-64-13 > RBG-16-64-13 > CAWCLH01. The sequence goes on along the minus strand of CAWCLH010000003.1, from coordinate 168,847 downwards.
CTACCCCCGACAACCAGCCGGGGGTAGGGCGCTTTCCACGGGCCAGGCAAGATCTACGACGAACCGCTCCGCATCGACCGTGAATCCCCCCGCGACTAGGCATGGTGATCCTGTGAACGACGAAGCGGCTCGGCTACTTCAAGCCCGCAACGACGGGGTGGCCTGGCGGCGATGGGGGCCGTATCTGAGCGAGCGCCAGTGGGGGACGGTCCGGGAGGACGAGAGCTCCAACGGCGACGCCTGGAACAGCTTCACCCACGACCAAGCGCGGTCGCGGGCGTATCGCTGGGGCGAGGACGGCATCGCCGGTCTCTCTGACGACCAGCAGCTGCTCTGCTTGGCTCTCGCGCTCTGGAACGGTCAGGATCCCATCCTCAAGGAGCGTCTCTTCGGCCTCACCAACGGCGAGGGGAACCACGGCGAGGACGTCAAGGAGTGCTACTTCTATCTGGACGGCACGCCGACCCATTCCTACATGCGGCTGCTGTACAAATACCCGCAGACCGCGTTCCCGTACGATGACCTGATCGCCACCAATCGCGCGCGGAACCGGTACGAGCTGGAGTACGAGCTGTTGGATACGGGCGCCTTCGACGGCGACCGCTACTGGGACGTGGAGGTCGAGTACGCGAAGGCCACCCCGGACGATCTCGTGGCGCGGATCACGGTCCACAACCGGGGCCCGGAAGCGGCGGACCTGCACCTCCTGCCCACCTTCTGGTTCCGCAACACCTGGTGGACGCATCCGGAGGACACGAGGCCCGTCCTTACCGCGCTCGGAAGCGACGCCGGGGGGGGGATCCGAGCCACGCATCCGCTCATGGGGGACCGCTACCTCGTGTGCGACCAGCCAGAGCCGCTCCTGTTCACCGAGAACGAGAGCAACCTGGAGCGCTTGTGGGGCCGACCCAATCCCTCCCCCTACGTCAAGGACGGCATCAACCAGGCGGTGGTCCACGGGAACGGGGCGGCGGTCAATCCGGCCGCCACAGGGACGAAAGCGGCGATCCACCATCGAGTCACCGTCCCACCGAGCGGCAGTGCCCAGCTTCGACTCCGTTTGAGTGACGTGCCTATTGCGGCCGCCCTCGACCCGGACGAGGTGGACGAGCTGATAGCGAGCCGACGGGCGGAAGCGGACGAGTTCTACGCGTCCATCACACCGCCGGGACTGAGTGACGACCAGGCGTGGTCTTCCGCCAGGCGGAGGCCGGCATGCTCTGGAGCAAGCAGTTCTACCTGTACGATGTGCCGCGTTGGCTGGAGCAGCAGGGCGTCGATCGGGGTGCGGCTGCGGCGCAGGGTGTCCGCAACGCGCAGTGGTACCACCTGTTCAACTCGGACGTCGTCTCTATGCCGGACAAGTGGGAGTACCCCTGGTACGCTGCCTGGGACCTCGCCTTTCACACTACTGCGCTCCTCTCGGTGGATCCTGACCTGGCCAAGGAGCAGCTCCTCCTGGTCCTCAAGACTGAGTACCTGCACCCGAACGGGCAGGTGCCCGCCTACGAGTGGAACTTCAGCGACGTCAACCCACCCGTGCAGGCCTGGGCGGCCTCCACCATCTTCAGCGCGGAGCGGGAGCTCACCGGCCACGCTGACCTGGGCTTCCTCAAGGAGGCGTTTCAGAAGCTCCTGATGAACTTCACGTGGTGGGTCAACCGTAAAGACGCCGGCGGCAGCAACGTCTTCGAGGGCGGGTTCCTGGGGCTGGACAACATCGGCGTCTTCGACCGCAGTGCACCTCTGCCCACGGGCGGTTACCTCGAGCAGGCGGACGGCACCGCCTGGATGGCGTTCTTCTGTCAGAACATGCTCCAGATGGCATTGGAGTTAGCGTTGGAGGATCCCTCCTACGAGACCATGGCGGTCAAGTTCGTCGAGCACTTCGTCTGGGTGGCCTCGGCCATGAACGGCGTGGGTGTGAGCACGGATGGCCTCTGGGACGAGGAGGACGGGTTCTTCTACGACCGTCTTCGCCTGCCCGACGGGACCTCGACGCCGCTCAAGGTCCGGTCGATCGTGGGGTTGATCCCCCTGTGCGCCAGCACCGTCTTCCCGGGCACGTTCGCGGAGAAGATGCCGTCCGCGGCCCAGCACGTTGAGTTGTTCTCCTCTCGGCACCCGGAACTTTTCACGAACTTGGCACGGCTGGATCGACGCGGTGTCCGGGGGCGGCGTCTGCTGTCCCTGCTTGGCGAAGAGAAGCTGAGGCGTGTCCTCAGCCGCATGCTCGACGAGCAGGAGTTCCTCAGCCCATACGGCATCCGCTCTCTCTCGCGCGCGCACGCTGATGCCCCCTACCGCTTCGATGTGTCGGGCCAGGAGTACCGCGTATCGTACGAGCCGGCCGAATCGACGACTGCCATGTTCGGCGGCAACTCGAACTGGCGAGGCCCTGTCTGGATGCCCATCAACCTGCTGCTCCTTCGGGCGTTGCTCAACCTCTACGCGTTCTACGGAGACGAGTTCCGGGTGGAGTGCCCCACGGGTTCCGGCCACGAGTTGACGTTGTTCGAGGTGGCCATGGAGTTGGGTGAACGGTTGCAGCGTCTCTTCCTGCGGGACGGCTCCGGCCGTCGGCCGGTCTTCGGGGGCCAGGAACTCCTCCAGACCGACCCGCAGTGGCGCGACCATCTGCTCTTCTACGAGTACTTCCACGGCGACAACGGCGCCGGTCTGGGAGCCAGCCACCAGACGGGATGGACCGGAAGCATCGCCCGGGTGATCCAGATGATGGGCTACCTGACGCCTGAGATGTTCCTCGAGGCCGCCGCCCCTCGCCTCGCCTACTTCCAGCCCTCGACCGAGCAATCGGCAGCCGCCTCCTCCGAGGAGAAGGTGTGACGGAGGACCGCAATCCCCTGCTCTACCAGCTGAACGCCCGCCTGCGGCTGGCCGACCTCTCACGGGAGCTGGGACGCCCGGCCACCTTGGACGACCTTTCGGACTCGGAACTCGACGTGCTCGCCGAGTCTCGCTTCACCTACCTCTACCTGCTCGGCGTCTGGCAGACGGGGGAGGCCGGGCGAGAGGTGTCGCGGACGACGCCGGAGTGGCAGGAAGAGTTTCGGGCGGCCCTGCCGGACCTCACCGAGGAGGACATCTGCGGCTCGCCCTTCGCCATCACCGGCTACGCCGTGCCCGATGCCTGCGGAGGCGACGCTGCCCTCGCGCGGTTTCGGGCGCGTCTCCGCGAGCGCGGGCTGCGCCTGATCCTGGACTTTGTCCCCAACCACACCGGCCTGGACCATCCCTGGGTGCGCGAGCGGCCGGACTGCTACGTTCATGGCACGCACGACGACCTCGACCGGGAGCCGGCCAACTACGTGTCCCGGCCGGCTGCGGGCGACCGTCCGCTCATCCTGGCGCATGGCCGCGACCCGTACTTTCCGGGGTGGCCCGACACGCTGCAGCTCAACTACGGCGAGGCGGCCCTGCACGACGCGATGCGTGCCGAACTGCTCCGAGTGGCGGACCGCTGCGACGGCGTGCGCTGCGACATGGCCATGCTCTTGCTGCCGGACGTCTTCGAGAGGACGTGGGGCATCTCGGCCGAACCCTTCTGGCCCGAAGCCATCGCCGGCGTCCGCCACGTCCACCCGGAGTTCCTCTTCCTGGCTGAGGTGTACTGGGATCTCGAGTGGGAACTGCAGCAGCAGGGCTTCGACCTCACGTACGACAAGAAGCTGTACGACCGGCTGCGTGACGGGCGGGCGGTGCAGGTGGGAGAGCACCTCCGTGCCGATCTTGCCTACCAGCAACGGCTCGCCCGCTTTCTGGAGAATCACGACGAGTCGCGGGCGGCCGCCATCTTCGAGCCCGAGATCCATCGCGCCGCCGCTGCCATCTGCTACCTGGCGCCGGGACTCCGCTTCTTCCATCAGGGTCAGTTCGAGGGGAGGCGGACGCGGGTGCCCATGCATCTGTGCCGGGCCCCGCACGAGCCCATGGACCCGGCGGTCCAGGACCTCTATGCGGGACTGCTCCGCGCCCTGCGGACGCCGGCTGCTCGCGAGGGCGAGTGGCGACTGCTCGAGCCCCACCGGGCCTGGGAGGAGAACCCCACGGCGGCGGACTTCGTCGCGTTCAGCTGGGCGGCTGGAGACAACCGCCTGCTGATGGTCGCGAACTACTCCCCCCACCAGAGCCAATGCTACGTCTCGCTGCCGTTCCCCGACCTCGTGGGGCGACTGATCTCCCTGCGCGATCTCATCGGTCCTTCCGAGTACGACCGCTCCGGCACGAGCCTGGTGTCTCCCGGCCTCTACCTCGACCTGCCCGCCTGGGGTGTCCACGTCTTCGACCTGGTGAGCATCGGCGAGGACTGAGGAGCCGCTCACCGCCGAGACGACCACCGCGCTGAATGGGCACGTGGCCAGGTTGCATCCCCTCTCCATGGCCAGGGGCAGGGCCGCTCTCCTGGCCGGTGGACTTGATGCTTCCCGCTTGTATCGTTGGTCTTGAGATACCGGGCGAGCCGGAGTGGCCGGGTGCTTGGCGTCCCGCTGACGACGTGTTCCAGTACTCGGACAGTGGAGGCGAGAAGCGATGAACTCATACAGAGGAAACGCCATAGCCGTGGGTGTGCTCTTCATCGCTTGCTCGGTCGCGAGCATACTGAGCGTGGTTCCGCTGGGCTCGCTGCTGGACACCCCGGTCGGTCTCGCCAGGCTGGCGGCGAACGACAACCGGGTAGTAGTGACGGCGCTCATCGAGTTCGTCTGGGCTGCGACCGGTGCTGGTATTGCGGTAGGACTGTATCCGGTCCTGAGGAGGTACAACAGAGCCCTTGCTCTTGGATCTGTTGCCGGCAGGGTCGTCGAGGGCGTATTCGTTCTTGTTGGCAGTCTCAGCCTGCTGGCACTACTGACCGTGAGCCAGGAGTCTGTGGCGGCCGGATCTCCTGATTCATCCTCTTGGCTGGTCTCGCGGGACCTGTTGCTTGCGCTGCGTGACTGGACGCACGGGTTCATCGCGTTTCTCCCGTTTGCCCTGGGTGCTCTCATGTACTACTACCTGCTGTACAGATCACGGCTCATCCCCCGATGGTTGTCGGGTTGGGGTCTGGTCGGCGCCGGGTTGTTGTTGGTGGCGACCGTGTATGCCGGTTTCACTCAGGAGTTCGGCTTCTCATCCGTCAACACGGTCTTGAACATCCCCATAGGTGTCCAGGAGATGGTCCTGGCGGTGTGGCTGCTGGCCAAGGGGTTCAATGCCTCTCCGGTCACCTCGAGGACGCGGCTCGAGAAGAGCGTGGGGGAGCTCGGCGTGAGTGAGGGCCTGGCGTGATGCTTGCGGAGTCTGCATAGGATAGCTCGGTCCCCGGGTGGGCCACGGGAGTCTCGTCAGTCGCATTCAAGAATGGAGTCGGGAATGAATACGGAAGAACGGACCACCGGAATGTCAAGTATGCCGGTAAGACTCTCAACATTGTGGATATTCCTCATGTTCAACATGGTCTTCGCGGATATTCTCTCGTTCATGTATCCCGGATTCCTGAAGGAAGTGATGACAGGTCAAGCTGGCGGAGTTCATATCACTTCAGCTTTCTTGTTGGGAGCGGCGGTGGTGACGGAGATTCCGATTGCCATGATCGTGCTATCGCGGGTACTGAAGTACCGTGCGAATCGGTGGGCAAACATGGTTGCGGGTGTCATCACCATCGCCTACGTCATAGGTGGCGGACCGTTGAACTATCTTCATTACCTCTTCTTTGCGGCTGTGGAGGTCGCGTGCGCTCTGCTGATCATCTGGTACGCGTGGAAGTGGCCTCACCCTGCCACTTCAGCAATGCCGGCCGTCGCAGCAATGCCGGCCACCTCAGCAATGCCGGCCGTCGCCACGATCCCGGCCATCGGGGTCGACCTCGAGAGATGAGCGAACATGTCGCCCGTCAAGACTGACGCAGCAGAGGCGTTCGCCGAGCTCGAGCGAGGAGTGCACGCGGCGCTGGAGACCTACTCCAACGTGCACCGCGGGCGCGGGCACAACTCGGTCGTATCCACGCACCTGTTCGAACAGGCCAGGGACATCGTTCTGGACTATCTGGGGCTAAGCAAGAGCAGGTACGTCGTCATCTTCTGCTCACCCCGAGCTGCCGAGGCACTCGAGGCGCAACTCGAGCCCGGAAGCTCTCACGCCATGTCGAGTCACGACATCGGCCTGCCGCTGGGCGTGAGGGCGTTGGCCGTCGACCGCACGGTGTTGCGCAAGGACATTCCGTTCCAGACCGGCGGCGGGACGGCAAGGCTCGTCTCCCCCGGTTGGGTCATCTGGGCCGGTGCGCCGGACCGATTCGAGGCCGGAACGCCCGCGATCGTCAACATCATCGCGTTCGCCAAGGCACTGCGACTGATCGAGCGTCTCGGCGATGACGCCTTCCAAGTCGCGACCGCCGAGAACCTCACCGCGGCCGACATCGTGCGCCACGACGACCTCGACGAATACTCCGGCCAAGAACTGCTGGACGAACTCCGGCAAACGCTCATCGGTCGTGGTGTCCGTGTGCCGACGGTCGAGGGCGACCGACCCTACGTCAACCTGGACAACGGCGCCAGCACGCCCACATTCACGCCCATATGGAATGCCGTCCGCCAGACGTGGCGCCAGCCGAGGCATGTGCAGCGGGCGATCATCCCGGAGGTCAAGGCCGTCGTCGCCGACGTCGTGGGCGCACCCTTGTCGGAGTACGACGTGATCTTCACCTCGAACACCACAGAAGCCATCAACCTGGTAGCCGAGAGTCTGGGCAAGGATGCCGATCAAGGCGCCGAGCCGGTCGTCATCAACACCCTTCTCGAGCACAACTCGAACGAACTGCCGTGGCGCACGGTCCCGAACTCGTCGCTGATCCGCCTCTCGATCGACGCCGACGGCTTCGTGGATCTGAGCGAGCTCGAGACGCTCTTGCGCGGGTACAACGAGCGAGGTGGGCACGGGAGACGGCGAGTCGAACTCGTGGCCGTGAGTGGCGCGTCGAACGTCCTCGGCGTGTTCAACGATCTGGAGGAGATCAGTCGGATCGTTCACCGACACGGGGCTCGCCTGCTGGTTGATGCGGCGCAGTTGGTCGCCCACCGCAAGGTCGCGATGGAAAGCTGCGGGATCGACTACCTCGCCTTCTCGGCCCACAAGACGTACGCGCCGTTCGGCACTGGAGTGCTCGTGGCCAGAAAGGGGCTTCTCAACTTGAGCCCCACCGAGAGGGAGCTGATCCGGTCGTCCGCCGAGGAGAACGTAGGGGGCATCGCCGCGCTCGGTAAGGCGCTGGTGCTTCTGCAGCGGATCGGCTTGGACGTGATCCAGGAGGACGAACAGGCTCTGACCCGGCAGGCGCTGCTGGGAATGGCGCGGGTCCCTGGTCTCAAGCTCTACGGCATCGCCGATCCTGTCTCACCCGCATTCGCCCACAAAGGCGGTGTCATCCCGTTTGACCTGAAGGGCGTCAACGCCCACAAGGTGGCGCGGGAACTGGCCGCGCGGGGAGGAATCGGCGTGCGATCCGGTTGCCACTGTGCCCATCTGACGGTCAAGCGGATGATCGGGGTCGCTCCGTGGCAGGAACGACTCCAAGGCGTGATCTTGAGGGTCTTTCGGCGGTTCGAGCTGCCGGGGGTCGTCCGGGTGAGCTTGGGCATCGAGAACAGCGAAGAGGATGTGGACACATTGGTTCGCGTGTTGGGCGGCATCGCCCGCAAGTCCAAGGCTGGAGTGGACGCCCAGAAGCAGATGGACGACTTCGCCGAGGCCGCGGCGCGCGAGGTCTACGTACTTCCGACGTAGAGCATCGTGGCCGGCGCGGGCCGGAGAACCCGAGGTGATATGCCGACCCGCAGAGCCGGCGGTCAGGGGTGGGGGCCGTGGGGTGCCCACGAGTCAGGCGCATCGAGGAGAGACCGACTGGTAGAATCCTCTGCCGCGCCCCCGTAGCTCAGGGGATAGAGCAGAGGTTTCCTAAACCTCGTGTCGGGTGTTCGAGTCACCCCGGGGGCATCCTTCGCGTCTTCACATGGCGTACCGAATGGAAATGACCGAACGCGCTGAATGGATGTTCACATGATCGCACCAGATATTCAGCGGGACCTCGCTGAGGTCGCTCTCGAGCTCGAACGGATCGGCACTCATCACGGCAAGTGCCTGTCCTGCCACTGCTACCGGGAGGTGGCCGAAGAGATGCTGGAATCACTGGAGGTCGTCCTCGGGCACGCCGAGTTGTTCGAAGGACCGATTCCTTCCGACCTGACCCAGGGGGGCGACCGTCTTCGTCGGCTGCTCGATGCCGGCGAAGGCAAGCACGGCTGAGCGGGATGTAACCCTTGCCACCCGGTCCCGGTGGCGAACCAGTTCCACGACGTGAGAGACCGACTGGAGGAGGCGCTCGCCTCCTACACACCTGAGCCGTTGGCCGAGGCGTCCATAGTCGGGGGCGGCGGGTGGCCGGTGGAACAGGCCGACATCGTCGTTCTTGATGCCGCTCGCCCGCTCGCCCTCTGTACCCTTGGTGATCCCCACCTTGCCCGCACCCTCGCCGCCCAGGGGCACCCCCGGCTTGCACTCGTCGGTCCGATGGCCACCGAGAACCTGGGTGTGGAGAAACTCGTCCGCAACGTGGTGACGAACCCGTCCATCCGCACGGTCGTCCTGGTCGGTCCCGAGACGGGCGGCTCGGCCCCCACCGGCCACTATGCGGGCGACGCTCTCCTCTGTCTCAAGAGCCAAGGAGTGGACGGTCCCACCAAGCGCATTCTGGAGGCCAAGGGACGCCGGCCGCTGCTCAGGAACCTGGCGGCCGAGGAGATCGACCTCTTCCGCCAACGGGTGTCGGTCATCGACCATCGCGGCCTTGTCGATCCGGGGGCGATCTCTGAGGCGCTTGAAGCTGCGGCCGATGAACTCGCCGGGCTGGAAGCGGCGGCAGTGGAAGGACCAGCGCTCGACGCTCCCGCCGCACCGATCGAGGTTCCACCGGTCGGCACTAGCCCGGCCGTCCGGGGCTTCCAGAAGGACGCGGCTGGCTACTTCGTCATCTTCTGCGACCACGCGGGCGATCGTCTGGTGGTCGAGCATTACACCAACGACGACGAGCGGACCCTGGTCATCGTCGGCACGGACCCGAGTTCGCTCGCCCAGGCCCTCATCGAGAGGGGCCTTCTCAAGAGTCTCGACCATGCCGTCTACCTCGGCCGGGAACTCGAGCGGGCAAGAGCGGCCCTTGAGACCGGCCATGCCTACGTGCAGGACGGGACCCCTACGTAGCACCTTGCCATATCGCAAGACTGCGATATGCTTCCGACTTCTAGACCACACCCGGGGGGGTTCCATGACATCCGTGCTCTTCGTCCTGAACGACGCACCTTACGGCTCCGAGCGAACCTACAACGCCTTACGCCATGCGCTCGCAGTAGCCAAGCAGGACGACGCCGAGGTGAAGCTCTTCCTGACGGCAGACGCCACGGCCTCGGCGATCGCGGGGCAGAAGTGCCCCGAGGGTTACTACTCCGTCGAGCGGATGCTCAAGGGACTCGTCGCCAAGCAGGCGGCCATCGGATTATGAGGAACCTGTATGGACGCCCGTGGGTTGGCGTCCCTGCCCCTCGTGGAGGGCACTACGCGCGCGTCGATGGACGTACTCGCTGAGTGGACGATGGAGGCTGACAAGGTGATCGTCTACTGAGAGTGGTGAAGCGAGTGCCGGGTCCGCGTATGGATCCGAGAGTTTTCGAGATGCACGCGGAGTTCTGCAAGACCCTGGCCCATCCCCTGCGCGTGGAGTTGATGAAGGTCCTCAGTGACGGCGAGCGCAGCGTGAACGACTTGGCGCAGGCAGTGCAAACGAGACAGCCCCTGGTCTCTCAGCATCTTGCCGTGCTGCGCCACCTGGGCCTCGTCCGCACGCGCAGGGACGGCAACGAGGTCTACTACCGGGTGGCCTATCCGAAGATGGTCCAGGCCTGTGATCTTCTCCGGGAGGTGCTCCTGGAGCAACTGCGAACGGGGGACGGGCTCGCCGCGAGGTGGGTGCACGAGAACAAGGAGGCAGGGATGGCGGAACTTCAAGGTTTTCTGGGCAGGGACTTCGAACTGCCGGAGGACCGGCTCTACGACGGCGCCCGTCAGTACTGGATCAAGCGCGAGGGTGACCTTGCCGTGGTGGGGGTCTCGGAGCCCGGGGTGGCCCTGACCGTCGCCCTCATCGACCTAGAGGTCTTTCCGGAGGCGGGGGAGGAGTTGGTGGTCGACCAGGAGATCGCGTTTGCCACCACCAAGAAGAACATGAAGTACTTCCTCAGTCCCTTGGCGGGGCGGGTCATCGAGGCAAACCCGGCTGCGACGGCCGAGTCGGTGAACACCGAGCCGTACGGGACCTGGCTCGTGAAGATCCGGCCGGAGGCCGGTTGGGAGAGCCGTCTGCTCGACGCCCAGGCCTATGCGACGAAGCTCAAGGGGACCGAGCACGCCACGCCAGAAGCGGCCGAGGCCGCCAAGGCGGGCAAGAGCTCTCCCACCTGTAAGTCAGTCTACGGGGGCATCAAGGAGAGCTAGGTGAAACTGAGAATCCCGTTCCATCCTCTTCTCTTCCAGTCGTCGTTGGCCGCGGGCGGCGTGGCCCTCATGGCCTTCAACTACCTGCAGTTCGCAATCGCCCATGGCAAGGGGCCGATCACGTCCGCCAAGGTTCCGTGGAGCACGTTCTCCCCGGGCCAGGTTGCCTTCTATGCGCCTCTCGTGGCGGTCATGCTGGCCTTCACGCTCCTCAACTTCGGTCTCACGGTCTACTTCGTCTACCGTCTGGTGAAGTGGCTCCGAGAGCCGGGAGCCTACCGCGCCTTCCGGAACAACGCGGAGGGAAACGCCAACGCGGGCATCTTCGCCATCGTGGCTTCGCTATCCATGACGGTGAACGTCATCTGGGCTCCGTTCGGCTTCTTCGTCCCTCAGCTGGCTGCTCACATGCAGGCCATGATGCCACCGTTCCTTGTCGTCTTCGGCCTGCTCCTGGTGGCCCTCCTTTATCTGGAGGTGACCTTCGGCCGGACCTGGTTCGCCCAGGGCATTGACCGCACCAAGTTCAACTTCATCTGGCTGCTCGATGCCTTCGCCTTTGGTCTGGTCGCGCTCACCGGGTCCGGCATCGTGGCCATGGCCAGCAACCAGGTGATTCGCGACGTAGCGACGGTGGGCACCCTGTTCATCCTGGGGGTGGGTTTGCTGGTGCTGCTCTACAAGGTCGCCTATCTGACCTACAACCACGTGAAGGCAGGAAAGCTCCCGGCCAACCCGATCTTGCCGGCCTTCTTCCTGATCGTCCCCATCTCCTGCCTCTTTGGCCTGAGCGCCTACCGGATCGCTGGCTTTCTTCAGCCCCAGGTGGCGACCGACTTGCCCGGCTCGCCTTCGCTCCTGATCACCGCCTCCTATGCCTTGGCGGTGGTCTGGGGAGTGGGGGCCGTCTACCTCATCAGGGACTACTTCACCACCTACTTCGTCAAGAGTCCTTTCGCTCCGCCGCAGTGGGGGTTCGTCTGAGCGTTCGTCGGCTCCCAGGTCCTGGGAGTGTATGTCTACGGGTTCTTCTATCAGTACACGGCTCTGTCGGCGCTCAACTACGTCAGCGTCTTCCTCGGAGTCATCGTCTACGCCTTGGTCTTGGCCAAGTTCGTGACGGCGAACCGGGTGGTCGAAGAGGTAGCCGTGGCCTGACCCCTTCCTTCGGCACCGTCCATGCCGTAGGGGCGCTGGGTCTTCCAGCAAGTCCCCAGAAAAAGCCCGGGGGGGCCGGACCGTACGGTCCGGCCCCCCCGGGAGGCTGCGAGCTCTTTCGAGTGGGCTCTTCTTTTCTTAGAAGGTCTTGCCCACGAAGTCGCCGTGGCAGTTCATGCAGGGACCGTCGCTATTGGAGATGTACTTGTAGCCCTGGATGAGCTCGTTGGAGGGGGCGTAGTGCGGGAAGGTGTAGCCCTGGGTGATGCCCATGGCCGGCGTTGTACTTCTTCACGTTGTGGCAGGTGGCGCAGCTGTTGCTGGCGGCGCGTGAGACCCTCGGCGCCGATCGAGGTGACGCTGCCGGCGATGTCATCGAGTTCCTGGGTCATGATGTGCGAACGCCCGTCGTGGGAGTAGTTGGCAAAGGCGCCGAACTGGGCCACGCTCTGGGTGATGGAGTTCTGCACGCTGTTGTGGCAGACGGCGCCGCTCGCGTCGTTGCTACCGCAGCTGGGGAAGTAGGTGTCGAAGTCGGCCTGGGAGACGATCGGGGTGACCGCGCCGTCGCTGGCGACGAGTTTGGTCCCGTCGTGGCAGTCCTCACAGAACTCGATCTGGGTCGTGGTGGGGGCCTGCTTGGAGCCGTAGCCCGTGCCGCCGCCCCAACCGGAGCCCACGGCCGCGGTGACGCCCTTGGCCGGGTCGTTCTTCAGGATGAACTCGCCCTGGCCCATGGTGTTGGCCCCGTGGACGGCGTGACAGGAGACGCAGCCCTTGTAGGACTTGAACTGGGCGGCCACCCCTTGCGGGTTATCGTGGCCGTGGGTGGCGCTGTGGCCGGAGCGGCCGGCGGAGCTGTCCGACACGCCGTTCAGGTTCCACTTGGTGGTGCCGGTGGGCGGCGCCGAGTCGTTCGAGTAGTAGTTGGCGATGGAGGTGTTGACGGGGTCCGTTGGATCGAAGTACGGGTCCATGGCGAAGGTACCACCGGTCAGGTGGCAGAAGGTGCAGGCATTGGCGTCCGTGGACCGCAGCAGATCCTCGCTGGGCAGGAGCGCGGTCCCGGCCTCATCGGTCATGCCGGCGGCGTGGACCGCGTGGCAGACCTTGCACTTGCCGGTGGTGGTGGAGTAGCCCGCGTGGGGGCTGATGGTCGGGCTGGCCTGGACGACCCCACTACCGATGAATACCTGAGTCTTGGGGTCGTACGGCCAGTAGCCGCCGGACTTGGTGCTGGTATGGGCAGCGGCCGCGACATCGTGGCACGCGCCGCAGTCCGTGTCTCCCGCCGCGATCGCGTCCGTGACCGTGGTGTCCGTGCTCTGATGGCAGGTGGCGCAGGTCAACCCGGTACGGGTCAGGTGCTCGTCCACTAGGTTGAGCTCGTGACAGGCACCACAGTCCTGGCCGGCCGTCGAGGCATGGACGGATGCGTGGTCACCGGCGGACTGGCCGTGACATACGTCACACCCCTGCTTCAGCCCGGTGGTCTGGAAGGCGGCGATGGCCATCTTGGTCATGACCGGAGCCGAAGCCCCATGACACGTGTCGCAGGCGAGGCCTTGGCCGGTGACGTGCTCGCTCACCAGGTTCAGGGCGTGGCAGCCGGCAGAGGCGCAGCCGGCGTAGGCGCTTTGGAGCGCACCGTCCGGGTCGTGGATGGCGACGTGATCGCCGGAGCCGGCAGCATGGCAGAGGTAGCAGTCGGTGCCGGCTGGGGACTTGACGGCGCTGTGACACAGCGTACAGCTGCCCACGCCCAGGTGGATCGTGCTGACACTGGCGGGGTGGCACCCGCTGCGCACGCAGTCGGTCTGGGTGGAGTCATGGGGGGAATCAGTCGCGGAGTGCATGACGGGGGCGAGACCCCCGGCCCGGTGGCAGTCGTCGCACTTCCCCGTCCAGACGAAGCCGGCGGGCAGAGGGTGACAGGCGGAGCAGCCGTCCGCGGCGGCGCTGTTCCCGTCGCGGCTGTGCTCGGCGGTGAGATCGCTCTGATGACAGGCGGAGCAACTGGGGTCTATGGTCACGGCGTGGTCGGGCTGAGGCGGGTCGCTGTTGATCGACCGGAGCAGGTTGTACAGCACCTGGGCCGTCTCCCCTCGGCTCATGGAAGCCCAGGGATCCCAGCCCTTCCCGTACCCGACTACTCCTTCCAGAAGCTGATTGTACTCGGCCCAGGCCATGTTCGGCCCATGGGTGGGGTCGAAGGTCCCGAGCGTGCCCAGGTAGCCGTTGGGGGGAGCGTCCAAGAGACCGGGGTGGAGGTTTCTGGCGGCACGCACCACCATGGTGACCACTGCGGCGCGGGTCACGTTGAGGTACGGGCGGAAGGTCTCGTCGGCCCAGCCCAGGATGATGTTCTCCTGCGCGGCCGCGCCCACGTACTCGTGGGGATAGAGGCTTGCGGTATCCGGCCCCAGGTCGTTGAAGGGGTACGGGGTCGCCTCGGTGACGACCAGCCCCATGGCCCCGCAGATCATCTTGGCGAACTGTGCGCGGAAGAGTGGGTTATCCGGCCGGAAGGTGTCGCCGGCGTACCCTGCCACGATGCCACGATCGGAGAGGTCCGCGATCGCTACGGCATAGGGGTGCGTCTGGGCCACGTCGGTGTAAGCGAGCGCCGGCTGGGCGCCCACGAGCACCGCCAGCAAGGCCACGGCGAGAAGCAGAGCCGACCCACCTCTGATCCCACGATCTCTCAAGGATCGATCACCGCGAGCATCCACAGGCCTCTCCGTTCGTCCCCGTTGAATCCGCATCCTCGACCCACTATCGGCCGGACCTCGGCGAAGCGGGAGCCGCTCCTTACCATTCCCTAACGTTCTACGCTCGTGCAAACGCATTGTCAAGTTTGTCGCGCACCTTCGAGCGGCCGGATGGAAGCCGCTTCTACAGCTGAGTCACGAGCAGGGGTCGTTCGTCCACCGTGCATGCCTCCTGACCCGCGGGATCCTCGATGGTGGATCGGAGCGACTCACGCGCAGCGCCGTCCTCCTCGGCCATCGTTTCCTCCTCCCTCTGCGGTCCCTGCTGGACCCATGGGGGGGCCGATCGGTCGATCCGCAGGTCTCCGCCCAGCAGGCGGCGGAACTCGTAGCCTGCTGTGGGCTCGAGGTAGTAGAAGCCCTGGCCGTACTCGCAGCCGAGGTCCGCCAGGATGTCGTGCTGAGCCTCGTTCTCCACCCCTTCGGCGATGATCTGGACCTCGAGGGAATGACACAACTCGACCACGGCCCTCACGATGTGGCGGGACTTGGCATCGGACTCCAGATAGCGGACGAACGACTGGTCGAGTTTCAGCCAGTGGATGGGCAGGGACCGCAGGTAGCTCAGGCTGGAATACTGCGTGCCGAAGTCGTCGATGGCGATACGGCAGCCGAGGCTCTCGAGCTCGCGCAGCCGGCGACGGGAGCCTTCGTCGTTGATCACGGCGCTCTCGGCGATCTCGAGCACCAGCAGATCCTCGGGGTAGCCCAGCTGCTTCAGCGTGGTGGCGACCGTCTGGACCAGGTCCGTCTGGCGTATCTGCTCCTCGGAAAGGTTGACGGACAGAAAGACGTCGCGGTCCGCGTGACACGCTGCGCCAGCCGTGGGCTTCGGCGCACGATTCGCGCAGTACCTTGGCCCCCAGCTGCGTCATCAGCCCCGCGCTCTGGACCGCCGGCAGGAATTCCCCTGGTGGCAGCAGGCCGAGTTCCGGATGCTCCCATCGCACGAGCGCCTCGACCCCGACGACCTGTCTGGTGGCCAGCGACATGATCGGCTGGTATCGCGGGCTCAACTCCCCCCGCTCGAGCCCGTCGCGCAGGTCGTTCTGCAGGCGCATGCGGCGCTTCAGCGGCTCGTCCATGCCCATGTCGAAATGCCTGATCCCGTTCTTTCCCTGCCAGCTTGGCCGCGTACATGGCCACGTCGGCTCGACGCAGGAGTTCCGCGCTCGTGAGTCCCGGCTCCAGGTAGGCGAGCCCGATGCTGATGGACGGCAGCAGCCGGCCCCGGAGCAGGGCGTACGGGGATCGGAGGTCCCGCAAGATGCGCCCGGCCACCTCCTCCGCCTCGTCGCGGCTCGCGGCGTTCTCGATCAGCACCGCGAACTCGTCCCCTCCCAGACGGGCCACGAGGTCACTCGTACGACACCGGGACGCGAGCCGCAGACCGATCTCCTGCAGGAGCTTGTCTCCCTCATCGTGGCCCAGGCTGTCGTTGACGTTCTTGAAGTCGTCGAGGTCCAGGAAGAGCAGAGCCACCACGCGGCTGTCCAGCCGCGGGTGAGCTGAGGCCTTCGCGATCCGGTCCAGCAGGAAGGCGCGATTGGCCAGACCGGTGAGAGGGTCGTGCAGGGCCTGGTGGCGCAACTGCCGCTCGAGCACTTTGCGCTCGGTCACATCTCGGATGTTGAGCAGCAGGCCCCCGACGCCTCGCTCGGCCGTGCGGTCGGTGACCATGGCCTCGAGATGCAGCCACGAGCCCGCCGCGTCGCGCAGGCGCCACTCGCCTCTGACCGCTCCGGACACGCTCCCCTTCGCCGCCGTCAACAGGCTCCGGACCCCGGCGACGTCCTCGGGGTGGACCAACTCCAAGAGCGAACGCGACCAGAACACGTTGCCGCCGTATCCCAAGATCGATTTGATCGACGGCGAGAAGTACTGAGCGGTACCGTCGGGGTTGAGCACCAAGATGAGGTCCGAGGAGTTGGTGAGAAGGGCCTGCAGGCGGTCTCCCTCGCTCGGAGGGGGAACGGGCAGCGATGGGAACGCCGACGCCCGCTCCAGGACGAACTGCCGCATGAGCACCGCGGAGCACAAGGCGGCAGCGCCTACCAGCATCAGGGTGCTGTTCTGGTCGCCCGCGATCGTGGTGAGGACGTAGAAGGTGGTCGCGACGGCCACGTAGGGGACGGGGTTGATCGCCGAGGCCGGACGGGACGGCGACCTTCGCCGGGGTGGTCGATTCCGCGGACCGTACGCTCAGACCGGTGACGCAGACGCCGCACACGAAGAGCCCGTGGAGTCCCTGGGACAGCGCGCTCACCCCTGCGGGGGTCAATGCCGCCGCGTAGACCGGGGCGGTCACGGCCGCAAGCTCGGCGAGGACCGCGGCGAGGAGAGGCAGCGAGAGCCTGCGCGGCGAGGAACGTGCAAGGACGGCCGCCGCAAAGACGAGCACGAGAGCCTGTAGCCATCGGACGCTCGCGACCGGCAGGAGCACCGGCAGACCGAAGAGCGGGGCCGTTTCCGGCAGCCACCCACCGGCGAGCAGCGCCACCGCGCCGCAGACCAGGACGACCGCCGCGTCGACCCTCCTGACCAGGTTCGCCACGCTCGGGTTGGACGGCCGCGTCAACGTGAGGACGCCGGAGGCGATGAGCGCGTAGGAGACCAGACGGGCGGTCTCGTAGACCATCAGACCCGCTCCGCCAAACACGGCGGCGCGGTCGCCTTCGAGCGCGCTGAACAGGTCCCCCAACGCCACCAGGACGCACGCTAGGGCCACCCGCCGCCAGCCAGAACCCGTCGATGGGTCTGCGCTTCGTCGACCGGCCCGGTCCGCGTACCAGGCGGCCACGGCCGCGAGGCAGGCGATCAGAAGGTTGGCGACCATCATCCCTGCGTGCCGGCTGCGCCGGCCGATGACGAGATGATTGTCCCGGTCAAGGCGGCCCCCACCGAAGATACGTCGCGCGTTCGCCTACCCTGGCTTATCGTTCGGCCACTCACGGAACTTGAGCCGGGATACGACGGCCACCGGCTGGGTACCTTGGCGGTACCCCGATCTGCACGATCCCCGACTCGGCAGGAGGTCCTCATGGAAGCCTCGAGAACAGTCCTCTGGGCGACCGATGCCCGCTCGTCTCCCCGTCCAGGCCGTGCGGGCGTCGGCGTGCGGCGGCGGGTGCTTCTGGCCATCGCCGCCGTGATGTTGACGCTGCTCCTGGCCGCCCCGGCGTCAGCGGCGATGTTCCCCTCGACCATCCCGCTCCCGGACGGATTCCAGCCGGAGGGCATCGCCCTCGGCCGCGGCAGCACTTTCTACACCGGCTCCCTGGCGAACGGCGCGATCTTCAAGGGAGATCTGCGGACCGGCTCGGGCACGGTGCTGATGACGCCTCCCGTCGGACGAGTCTCCGTGGGCATGAAGCTGGACAAGCGGAGCGATCTGCTCTTCGTGGCCGGGGGACCGACCGGCCAGGCGTTCGTGTACGACGGAGCCACCGGCGCCGACGTCGCCCAGCTGACCCTGACCACCGTGGCCTCCTTCATCAACGACGTGATCGTCACCCGTGACGCCGCCTACTTCACCGACTCGGTGTCGCCCATGCTGTACAAGCTGCCGCTGCTTCCCGGCGGACGGCCTGAACCGTCAGGTCTCACCTCGCTTCCCTTGACCGGAGATTTCCAGACCGTCATGGGTGGGTTCAACGCGAACGGGATCGCCGCGACCCCGGACGGCAAGACCCTGATCGTGGTCAACAGCGCGCTCGGGACCCTCTACACCGTGGATCCTTCGACCGGCGTGGCGACCGCCATCGATCTGGGTGGGGACTCCGTGCTGAACGGCGACGGCATCTTGCTCGAGGGGCGCACCCTCTACGTCGTCCAGAACATGTCCAACCAGATCGCGGTGATCCGGCTGGCCCCGGACCTCTCCTCCGGCCGGGTGGCGCAGGTGATCACCAGTAGCGCGTTCGACGTGCCGACCACGATCGCCCGCTTCGCCGGGGCGTTGTACGCGGTCAACGCTCGTTTCAGTACTCCGCCCACGGACACGACCCCCTACGACGTGGTGCGGGTGCCTCTGCACTGAGTGCTCCGGGAAGGACGTGGCGCGCCGGCCACGCGCGCCTCTCTCGCCGGTGAAGGCGGGAGCCGGTCGTCCGGCTCCCGCTTCTCCTGGGTGGGAGGGGACGATTCCCGGATGCCGGTCCCGGGCATCTATGGAGAAACGGGACCATCTGGAGGAGAGGACATGAGTCACGATGACGAGACCGGGCACGCGGCGAGCGCCTACGGCGAGCGGATCAAGCCACTGGCCGGCCACGACAAGCGGTTGACCGTAGACCCGGACCGGCCGTTGGAGGCCCCGGGCGTCTCGGTCGAGCGAGAGCGGGAACTGCAGGCACGACGGCTCCAGCACGAGCTGAACGAACGGGAACGGTCGGCGCTCCAGCAACTGGGGGAACAGGGCTACGGGACGGAGACCGCCGGAACCCACCGCCCGGCCGGACAGGGCGGCGAGGGAGAGTAGACGCGGCCGACGGCTGTCGGCCGGCCGCCTGCCCGGGACCGAGGGGCATCCCCGGTGGGGCGGACTCGTCGGTGGCGCGCCCTCAGGTCTGGAATCGCTCCACGTCGGCCATGCAGTCCGGGCAGAGGTAGCAGACGACGGGCTCGAACACGGTGCCGTAGTTGTGGGGCCGGCACAGGCCCGCGCCACCGCCCGCCGGCCGGCCGCAGACCTCGCAGCGCCCGGGATCGGGTCTCGCCACCTCAGTGCGCCAGCTTTCCTGCTCGGCGACGTCGCGCTCGTCGAAGTCGGGCATGGCGGTCACCCCCTGCGTCGCTTCCTCCGGGTCAGACGGAGCACACCTTCTCGTCGATGTAGTGCATCGCGTTGAACGCGGCCGACGCGCCCCGCGCTGCCGCGGTGATGACCTGTTTGAGCTCGCCTCGGGTGACGTCGCCCGCGGCGTACAGCCCGGGCAGCGACGTGACGCCCCGGTCGTCGGTGATCACGTAACCCGCCTCGTCCAGCTCCAGCAGTTCGCTGACCAACTCGTTCTTCGGGTCGACGCCCACGTAGATGAAGACCCCATGCACCGGCACGAGGAGTTCGTCCTCGCCCTTGGTCGATGGAAGGCGGACTGCGGCCACCTTGCCCTCTTCGCCGACGATCTCGGAGACCACCCGGCTCCACAACGGCTCGATCTTCTCGTCCAGGAAGCACCGCTCGGCGATACACTCCGTGGCCCGCAGTTGATCGCGCCGGTGGATCATGTAGACGTGCTTGGCGTACTTGGAGAGGAACAAGGCCTCCTGCGCCGCCGAGTCCCCGCCGCCCACGACGGCGACCACCTTGTCCCGGTAGAGGGCTCCGTCGCACGTCGCGCACCAGGAGACGCCGCGGCCGGTGAACCGTTCCTCGCCGGGCACGCCCAGGCGCTTGGGCACGGCTCCCGTTGCCACGATGACCGAGCGGGCCTGGTAGTCCTGGCCATCCGCGCTGATGACGAAGTCCTGGCCGGCCGGCCGGATGAACTCCACCGGGGTGAAGTCGCGGATCTCCGCGCCGAACGCCTGCGTCTGCTTGAGCATGAGGTCGCCCAGCTCGGGACCCGAGATCCCTTCGGGGAAGGCCGGATAGTTCTCCACCCACTCGGTCGTGACGATCTGGCCGCCGGGCAATCCGGCCTCGAAGACCACCGTCTTGGCCCGGCCTCTGCCGGCGTACAGCGCTGCGGCCAAGCCGGCCGGGCCTCCTCCGACGACTGCGATGTCGATGATGTCAGCCACGTCTGCCTCCGTCGTCTTCGAGCGCTGGGGCGCCGACACCCGGCCAGGTGCGCTCGCCGCATCTTGTCGCCCCTATGCTAGCAGAGAGACCCGATGGCGCAGCCTCTCCCGGGAGCCCGTACCGTCATCAGGGTGGCCAGGGGAGACCGCTCCCGATAGTCTGTAGCTGCAGCGCTACGAGGAGATGCGGCATCGCATGGTCAGGCCCGCTCGGGAAGATGGCTTGCTGGAGTCCCGCTTCCGTCGTTCCCTCCGCCATTACTGGTGGGTCGTGGTGTTGTTCGCGGCCCTCGTCGCGGCCGCCGGCTTCGGCCTGTCCTTCGTCGCGGCGCCTTGGCCCTTCTTGGCCGCCGACGTCCCCCGCCAGGCCGGGCGCTTCCTCTACGCTGGGTCGGGGGCGCTGGCCGGAGCCGCGCTGGGCGTCGGACTCGTGTCGCTCCTGAGGCTTCGTCACCGCCGGGTGCGGGCTCGGTCGGTGATCGAGCAGGAGTTGGACCTGCCCGTCCTCGCTTCGGTGCCCGCGGTGGGGAGGTGGGGCGGCCGCACAGCGGAGGGCCGGGACGGTATCGGGTTCGCGGGCGAGAAGGGGCCGCTGCTGGTCGCCTCGCTGGGGCTCGCGACGTCGCTCAAGAGGAGGGGATTCGGCCGGACGGTCAGGGTGCTGCTGGTCGCCGGCGCCACGTCGGGAGAGGGCACGTCGGTCACCGCGGCCAACCTGGCTCTCTGCATGGCGGTGTCGGGCGACCGAGTGATCCTGGTGGACTGCGACCTTCGGCACCCGAGCCTGGATCATTACCTGCAGATGGACGATCACCGAGGGCTGTCCGACGTGTTGCGGGGCGACGTGGCGTGGCGCGACGCCGTCCTCCCGGTGTCCGTCGCGCGCCTCTCCGGCTGCGACGTGCTGCCGGTGCGAGGCCGGCCCGAAGAGCGGGTGGCGGCCAATCTCTACTGCTTGCCCAGCGGCTCCGAGGTGGAGGACCGCGTCGGCCTCTTCGGCGCGAAGAGGATGAGGGAGTTGCTGAAGGAACTCGCCTCGATCACCGACTACGTCATCCTGGACGGCCCGCCGTTCTTCGTCACCGCCGATGCGCTGGATCTGGCTGACGAGGCGGACGGCATCCTGGTCGTCAGCCGGCTGGGCGCGCACACGGTGGACGAGATGCGCCGGCTGAGCCATATCCTTGCCGGCGCGCGCGCCCCGGCGCTGGGGGTCGTCGTCACCGGGGCGGACCTGAAGGGACGCTCTGACGTCACCTCCCGGGCCGAGTGAGCACGACACTCGGCCCGGCCGAGAGGCGCCCCGCAAGAGCGACTGTTAGAATCCCGAGACCATACGTCGTCCACTGGAAGGCCCCGTGAAAGCCATCGTCCTTGCCGGCGGGTCCGGCACCCGCCTGTACCCGGCCACCCGCGTGGTGAGCAAGCAGCTGCTCGACCGTCTACGACAAGCCGATGGTCTACTACCCGCTGTCCACGCTGATGCTGGCCGGCATCCGGGAGATCCTCATCATCTCGACGCCGCAGGACCTGCCCGCTCTTCCGCCAGCTCCTGGGCGACGGCGCGGACTTCGGCCTCGCCTTCTCCTACGCCGAGCAGCCTCGGCCGGAGGGTCTGGCCCAGGCCTTCGTCATCGGGGCCGACTTCCTGGCGGGCGGCCCCGGCTGCCTGATCCTGGGCGACAACCTCTTCTACGGCCACGGCTTCGTGGAGTCGCTCCGGGCGGCCGCCCGGCGGGAACGCGGGGCCACCATCTTCGGCTACTGGGTCCGCGACCCTGAGCAGCTACGGGGTGGTGGAGTTCGACGAGGCGGGCCACGCCCTCTCCATCGAGGAGAAGCCGGCGGAGCCCCGCTCCCATTACGCCGTGCCCGGCCTCTACTTCTACGACGAGCGGGTGGTGGAGGTGGCCCGGGGGCTCGCGCCCTCGGCCCGCGGGGAGCTGGAGATCACCGACGTCAACCGCCGCTACCTCGAATGGGGCGAGCTCGAGGTGGAGCAGTTGGGCCGGGGCATCGCCTGGCTGGACACGGGCACCCACGAGTCGCTCCTGCAGGCGGCCAACTTCATCCAGACCATCGAGGAGCGCCAGGGCCTCAAGATCGCCTGCCTGGAGGAGATCGCCTTGCGCAAGGGCTGGCTCTCCGCCGAGGACGTGGAACGCAGGGCCCGCTCGATGGGCTCGAGCACCTACGGGCGCTACCTCCTGCAGGTCCTGCGGGAGGCGGCCGACGGGCGTCATCGACCGGAGAACGCGTAGAGGGAAGGGGCGGACGTGATCGAGGGCGTGAAGCTGAAAGACCTCAAGGTGATGCCGGACGACCGGGGCATGCTCATGGAGATGTGGCGCTCGGACGACCCGGACTTCCAAGCCTTCGGCCAGTGCTACATCACCTGGGTCTACCCCGGGGTGGTCAAGGCCTGGCACTACCACAAGAAGCAGACCGACCACTTCGTCTGCGTCTCGGGCATGGCCAAGGTGGCCCTGCACGACTCGCGCGAGGGCTCTCCCACCAAGGGGGAGACCAACGACTTCGTCATCGGCTGGCAGCGCCAGCGCCTCCTCATCATCCCCGCCGGCGTCTACCACGGCTTCACCGCGGTGGGCACCGAGCCGGCGGGCATCATCAACCTGCCCACGGAGCTCTACGACTACGAGGAGCCCGACGAGTACCGGCTGCCCTTCGACGACCCCTCCATCGGCTACGACTGGGGCGTGAAGCAGCCGATGAAGCTGCTGGTCTGCGGCGGGGCCGGGTTCATCGGCTCGACCTTCGTCCGGCGCATGCTGGCGACGCGACCCGGCACTTGAGCTCGTCAACCTGGACAAGCTCACCTACGCCGGCAACCTGGAGAACCTGCGCGAGGTGGAGGACGGATCCCCGCTACCGCTTCGTCCACGCGGACATCGGCGACCGCGAGGCGGTCACGGCGGCGGCGTCTGGGGTGGACGCCATCGTGAACTTCGCCGCCGAGACCCACGTGGACCGCTCCATCGCCGAGCCGGAGGCCTTCCTCCACACCGACATCCTGGGCACCCACACCCTGCTCGAGGTGGTGCGGGAGCTGGGCATCGCCCGTTTCCTCCAGGTCTCCACCGACGAGGTCTACGGCTCCATCGAGGAGGGCTCCTTCACCGAGGAGCACCCCTTGGACCCCTCGAGCCCCTACTCCGCCTCCAAGGCCGGCGGCGACCTGCAGGTGCTGGCCTACCACCGCACCTACGGCCTGCCCGTCCTCATCACCCGGGGCTCCAACACCTACGGTCCCCACCAGTACCCGGAGAAGCTCATCCCCCTCTTCGTCACCAACGCCCTGGAGGGCGAGCAGCTGCCCCTCTACGGCGACGGGCTGAACGTGCGCGACTGGCTGCACGCCGACGACCACGCCGACGCCATCGCCTTCGTGCTCGAGCACGGAGAGCCGGGCGAGGTCTACAACATCGGCGGCGGCAACGAGCGCACCAACCGGGAGATCACCGCGCATCATCCTGGACGAGCTGGGCCTGGGCGAGGAGGCCATCCGCTGGGTGCCGGACCGTCCCGGCCACGATCGGCGCTACTCGCTCGACTGCGCCAAGCTCGGCGGGATGGGCTGGCGGCCCGAGGTGGACTTCGAGGAGGGCCTGCGCTCCACCATCCGCTGGTACCGGGATCATCGCGGGTGGTGGGAGAAGATCAAGCACCAGACCGAGGAGTTCGCCCGCTGGCGCACCCGCTGGTATGAGGAGAGGAGCTGAAGCCGTGCGGGAACTCGCTGATCGTGGGTGCGGGGGGCATGCTGGGAAGCGCGGCGCAGGCGGTGGCTCGGGGACGAGGCATCGCCGTCTCCCCCTATGACGAGACGGAGCTCGACATCACCGACGAGCGCGCCGTGCGTATGGTGCTGCAGGGCTTCGTGGAGCGCCTGGCGGGGATGCCGGGGGCGGGCGCGGTCGTGAACGCCGCCGCCTACACCGACGTGGAGCGGGCCGAGGAGGAGCCCGAGCGGGCGGCCCTGGTCAACGCGGAGGGTGCGCGCATCATGGCGGTGGCGGCCCGGGATCTGAAGCTGCCCTTCGTCCACGTGTCGACCGATTTCGTCTTCGACGGGACCAAGGATGGTCCCTACCGCGAGGACGACGAGCCCCGTCCGCTGAGCGTCTACGGGCGCACCAAGCTGGAGGGGGAGCGGCTGGTGGCCGACCGCTACCCGGAGGCCCTCATCGTTCGCACCGCCTGGGTCTTCGGTCCGGGGGGACCGAACTTCCCCCGGAAGATCCTGGGCCTCGCCGGCTGTCTCTCGGTGCTCAAGGTCGTGACCGACGAGGTGGGCTCGCCCACCTACACGGTGGACCTGGCCGCCGGCATCCTCGACCTGATGGAAGCAGGAGCGACCGGCCTGTATCACCTGACCGCCTCCGGTTCGTGCTCCCGCTACGAGTTGGCCCAGGAGACGCTGCGCCTCGGCGGGCTCGAGGTCCCGGTGGAGCCGGTCACCTCCGACGCGTTCCCCACCCAGGCTCGGCGCCCCCGGAACTCGGTCCTGGACTGCGGCAAGGCGGCGGCGCTGGGCGTGTGCCTCCCCGAGTGGCGGGACGGGCTCGCCCGCTTCGTGGTGACGCTCTAACGGCGCGACGCTGAGCCGGGAGAGGTGGAGCATCCCAGACCTGTCGGATACACTCCCAAGGTCCGTCGCCGCGGCTCGTCACCACTGCGAGTGGACGGACGCGGTCGGCGATCCCCGTGGGCGGAAAGGGGCCTTCGTGAAGGTGTGGTTCTCTAGGTCGGTCGTCGTCCTCGTGATCATTGCGGCGATGGTCGGCGTGTCGCTGACGTTGGCGGGCGTGGCCGCCGCCGCGGAAGCGCCCACTCACGGCGCGTCGGCCCCTTCTGACGTCGGTCTTGCGACGGGTGCGAGGAGCGCGAAGGAGAAAGGGCAACAGCAGCCCAAGCCGCGCCGACTGATCGTCAAGCTCGAGCCGGGACACACGCTGGGCAGCCTGATCGACCTCGATGCCCTGGGCGTCAAGCGGGTCAAGCCGATCAAAGAGTTGGGCTTGACGGTGCTGACCTTCAAGGACCAAGCCGCCTGCGACGCCGCCCGTACCCTCCTCGAGGCCACCGAAGGCGTGGACTGGGTCAGCCGGGAGACCTTCCGCAGCTTCAGTCTGATCCCCAACGATCCCTTGTATCCGCCGAACATCTCCGTCCCGGCCTACCAGTGGGACCTACCGCTGGTGGGGATGCCCTCCGCCTGGGACGTGAGCGTCGGGAACCCCGCGGTCGAAGTGGCCGTGCTGGACACGGGCATCGACCTGAACAACCCGGACTTCCAAGGCAGGATCGTCGACCAGTACAGCGTGCTGGACGAGAGTTCGGCAGCTGCGTCCGTCCAGGACCGTTTTGGCCACGGGACCGGGGTCGCTGGGGTGGCGCTCGCCTCGGGAAACAATGGGTACGGCATGGCCGGGGTGGCCTGGAACGTCAAGATCATGCCGGTGAAGCTGTCAGATCAAGGCTCCTTCTCTACCGCCTCCGAGATCGAGGCCATCGTCTACGCGGTCACCCACGGCGCGCGGGTGATCAACATCAGCGCGGGGGACACCGACTTCAGCCGGGAGGAGCAGGAGGCGGTGACCTACGCGTTGTCCCGTCGGGTGACCATTGTCGCGGCGTCCGGCAACTGGCCTCCGCCAAACAGCAGCAGCCCGGTGGACTACCCGTCGGGGTTTCATGGGGTCATCTCGGTGGGGGCGAGCGACGAGAGTGACCGCGTCGGCCATTTCTCCCAGACCGGATGGGAACTGGACCTCGTGGCCCCTGGAGTCGATATCCTCAGCTACGATCTGGGCTCGGCGATAAGGAGTTGGGGTGGCACCTCCTTTGCCTCGCCTCTGGTGGCCGGCACCGCCGCCTTGATGCTCTCCGTCGACCCCTCGCTGACGCCCGACCGGCTGCAGAAGCTGTTGCAGGACACCACCGTCGACCTGGGGCCGTTGGGATTCGACGAAGCGAGCGGGTTCGGCCGCTTGGACGCCGGTGCGGCCGTGCAGCAGGCGGCCGCGCACCCCGGGACGTGGACGGGGTTTCCCCCGATGACCTTCGGCGACGTCCCCACGATGAGCGACGCGTCGCCGGACAGCGCGTACACGCCTCCTATCGCCATCCTGGCGGATCGGCGCATCATCCTGGGCTACGGTGACGGCCGTTTTGGTTTCAACGACCCCGTGCTTCGTCAGCAATGCGCCAAGATGATCCTGTTGACGGTCGGCCGGACACCGACCGCGGACATGGTCCCGCCCTTCTCGGACGTGCCCCGCGTGAGCACCGATCTCTATCCGGACAACTACATCGCCCTCTCTGCCGAGCTCGGGATCGTCCGCGGCTACGCGGACGGGACCTTCCGTCCTCGGAACAGCGTCAGCCGAGCCCAGATCGTCACCATGGCGGTCCGTGCCGCCGACTCGCTGTACCCCGGCCTTCTGCGCCAGCCGCCCCCGGGCTACCTGCCGCCCTTCGGCCGCTTCAACCCGGCGCACGACGCGGCCGCGGCCAAGGCGTCGTGGAACGGGTTGCTGGACGGCCTGCTCGACGTCGGCCCGGGCTACGACATGCTGCGGCCGGCCTCCCGCGCCGAGACCGCGGCCGTGCTCGAGAAGCTGCTCGCGCTGGAGTAGGCCTTCCGGCGGGCTGCCCCGAGCGCCCGTCGCCCTTACGATTCCCACACACTTTCCTTTCACCTCGAACACGCCGCCACCGTAGCCTGGCAGCGACCCCACGGGGTGCGGTCGGTGGCAGCGGCACGATGGGAGGCTCGAGATGGGGACGGTGGAAGGGACCGGGGAGGACCGGAGGGCGGGGACGCCGTGGTGGAAGGTCGCGCGAAGACTGACCCAGGTGGCGGTGGTCGCTTTGGTGGCCTGGGTAGGTCTGCGGCACGCCCAGCTGTTTCGCGGAGGTCCCATCGACGCCTACTGTCCGTTCGGGGCGGTGGAGTCGCTGCCCAAGCTCCTGACCGACGGCGCCTTCCTGCAGAAGACGGCGCTCTCGAGCTTCGTCGTGCTGGGCGGGGTGCTCGGGATGAGTCTCGTGGGGAGGGCGTCCTTCTGCGGATGGCTCTGCCCCCTGGGGGCCGTGGAGGATGCCATCCACGCGGTGGGCCGGAGGGCGGCCCGGCTGCTCGCCGTCGTGCCTGGCCTCGGCGGGCCGGGTGGCCGTCTGGCCCGCTGGGGAGCCCGGCGTTCGCGCCGCGCCTCGCGCCTGCAGTCTCCGCGGTTCCGGCGGCTCGACGGTCTCTTGCGTTCGCTACGGTATGTGGCCTTCGGGTTGATCGTCCTCCTGACCGCCCGCTTCGGCACCTTGGTCTTCGCGGACTACGATCCCTTCCGCGTCCTCTTCCACTTCAAGTTCGAGACCTGGATCGCCTACGCGGTCCTGGGTGGGATCATCGTGTCCAGCGTGCTGGTGGAGCGCTTCTGGTGCCGGTATCTCTGTCCGGTCGGTGCCGTGGTGTCGGTGGTCAGCCGCTTCTCGCCGGCGGGTATCAGGCGCGAGCAGGCGGCCTGCGTTGACTGCGGCCGCTGCGACGCGGCCTGCGCGTTGGGACTCGAGGTGGCGAGCGTCGACCGGGTCGCCAGCGGGCAGTGCACGCTCTGCGCCGAGTGCGTCGGCGCGTGTCCGACGGACGCTCTGCACGTCTCCTGGGGCTCAGGTCCTGCCGCGCGGCGTGTCGCCGGCCGGTTGAGGGGACTGGGGCCGCAAGCGCTCCGGCCCGTGCTGCGCCCGCTGGCCGCCGTGGGTCTGTTCGTGGTGGTGATCAGCGGATCGATGGCGGCCGGAGCGTGGCAGACTCGGGCGTCGGGTGCTGGTTCAGGAAGCGAACACGTCGGAGAGACCGTGGGCGCCGCACAGCCTTCCGCGGAGAACGAAGCCGGAGGCGGCGACGCGGAGGCCGCGCTACCCGGCGCGACCATGGCGCCCGAGGACGTCAAAGGCATGATGACGGTGGACGAGGTGGCGAAAGGCTTCGCCGTGCCCGCCTCCGCGGTCCTCGCGCGCCCTCGGCGCGCCGGCGACGGAGGATGTGTCGCGCCCGCTTCGCGAGGTGGCTCACCAGTACGGCACGGAAGTGAGCGCCTTGCGGGAGTGGTTGGCCGCCGACCGCTAGTGGGTAAGGGTCGCCGTGGGACGTTCCGCGCCGGAGGGCCGCACCACCCCGACGGCGCATCATCTCCCCCGCCGTCACCCCATGGCGACGGCGGGCCGGCAGAAGACCGAGGCCCGGGGCAGCGACCTGACGGTCGCCGCCCCGGGCCTCGGCGCTCTTGCCTGAAAGTGGTGCTACTCCCGAACGAGGAAGGTCTCGTCTCCGCGTTGGACCACTTTGATATCACTCGCTCCTTCGCTGTCGACGACCTTGCGCAGGCCCTGGACCAACGTCACGGGCTTGCGGCCGGTCTCGGCGACGAGGACGCTGTTCTCCTTCATCCCAGCGAATTCTTCGATGATCTGCTTATAGTAACTGGTCCGCTGTCGCGAAGGCACGGCTCGAGGTACCAACGTGTACGAAGATTTCGCCATTGACTTCCTCTCTTCCGATTCGATGAGCTGTCTCGACAAGGTGTTGACTCCAGACTTCGACTATAACACTGCTTTGGAGCATCGAGGAGTCTTGCCTAATCAGACGCGACAACTGCAAGTACGGCGAGAGAGGCTGCCCACAACCACAGCAGCAGTCCTGCAGGAGTGGAGAAGCTGAGTGAATCGGTCACACCGAAGACGAGAAAGACGACTATTGCAGCCAAGAAGCCGTAAGCGAGCGGGCGGACGGAGGACCCGGCTGACGACTGGGCTAAGTGTCGGATGAGGATTGCCATTCCGGCAAGAAGTAGCACCAAACCGGCCAATCCGGGTAGTCCCAATGTGAGGGCGACGTCGAGGAAGAGGTTGTGGGCTTGCGATACTGAGTAGGAGAGACCCACCGACTCGTAGGGATATCGGAACGGCATGACCTCGTTGAAGACGCCCAGTCCTATCCCGGTGAACGCGTGATCCTCGATCCCGCGAAGGGCGGAGGCCCAGATGTCCAGACGAGCCACCAGCTTGGTATCGAGGGTCTCGTCGTGGAGAAGGAGCCGGTTCACCGGGGAGATGGCAGCGGGCCACGCGAGGGAGAGGACGATCAGCAGAACGACCAGGGTCGTCACCAACCACAGCCAGCGACGATCGCGGATGATCAGGAGCATCAGGACCGCTGCCGCGATCCCGGCGAGCGCGATCCTCGAACCCGTGAGGAAGACCACCGCCAGACCGCCGAAGGCCAGCAACGCCCAGGGCCAGCGTCGGCCCCTGGTGCCCGGGATCAGGAGCATGGCGAACGCGAAGCCCACGAAGGTCGCCAGCACGCCCCCGGCCTGGTTCGGCTGGATGCCGGGCGCCATCCAGGTGTCCGAGAAGGAACGCACGGACGGCAGGGCCGCGTACACCGGTCCCAGCCAGGAGAGCTTGTAGGTCGGCCAGGCGGTGGCGAAGACGAAGGTCAGGAGCACGGCAAGACCCAAAGCCAATTGCAGCGATCTGACGGCGCCCACGGCCGCTTCGCCAGGGGCCGGTCGCCGGCGCGGACCCGGGCTCAGCAGTCCGAGGGCCGCAAACAGCACCAGGCTCCCCGTCACCGCCACGATCACCCAGGGCAGGGAGGCGCCCCGGTCGGGCGTCACCAACAGCGACCCGAGCGCGGAGGCGGCCACCAACGCGCCGCCGGCGCCGATCAGGCCTCGGCCGAGACGCACGGAGGAGGTGCGGACGGCAGTCGCGTTCACCGCAGCATGCCCCCGGGGTGGGTGAAGAGAGCCAGTCGTTTGCGCAGGACCGAGGCCTCGGGGTTCCGTCTGAGACCCTGCTCGTACGCATCCTGGGCCTCCGCCGACCTGCCCAGCTTCCGGTAGGCGTCGCCCAGATACGCGAAGAGATACGCGTCCCGGGACCCTGACTTCGCCGCGGTCTCCAAGGCGGGTAAGGCCTGCTCGGGGGTGCCCGTCCGGTAGAGCGACATCGCGTAGGCGGTCAGCAGTTCGGGGCTGTCGGGCAGGCGAGTCAGTCCGCGGGCATACAGGTCGCGCTCGGTGAAGGTCAGCCCATGGGTACGAAGGACCTGCCCCAGCGCCAGGTACGTGCGCGGATCGCTCGGGGCCAACCGGACGGCCTCCTCCAACAGAGCGATCGCCCGATCGGGGTCGCCGGCCTGCTCCATGATGCGCCCCGCGCTGAGGTAGGTGGGCGAGTCTCGATTCAGGTCGACCGCCCGCTGCACCAGGGTCCGGATGCGTTCGACGGCAAGGGCGCGGTCCTTCGTGGACTTGGGGTCGGTCGTGGCGGGGAGGGTCTCCGTCAGTGCCCGGGCGAGGGAGAGCTGGATGCCCTGCTGCTCGCGCAACCCCGGGGGGTCGACGTGCATGGCGGAGATCGCCCGTTCCAGCATCCCGGTCGCTTCACCGGGCAGCCCCAGAGCCAGGAATCCGCGGCCGATGCGCAGGAGCGCGATCGCCTCCCGGCCCGGGGCCCGGAGGATGGGGTCGCTGGCAGCGGGGTCGTTGGGCAGCCTGCGGCCGGCCTCGGCCGCCGTCCGGTCCTGGGCGGCCAGGATGCTGACCGCGGCCAGGGAGAACCAGTTGCGCGCCGTCGTCCGGTCTCCGGCATCGAGTGCCCGTTCCCCGCGGCCCACCAGGAGGTTGGTGGCGTCGATGCGCGCGTAGGCCTGGTGGGCCTCGTCCCAGTGGCCGGTGGCGGCCGAGACCTCGCCCAACCAGAGTTGACCCCACCGGTCGAGTCTCCCCGCCTGCCGGGCCGCGAGCAGCCGACGGAAGGATCGCTCCGACGGGACTCGGGCGGCCGCCGCCCCGTACGTACGCCAGAACGAAGTGTCGAGCCGCTCTCCGGAGGCCAAGGCCCGGTCCAGCTGGGTCAGAGCCTGCTCCACGTTCTTCGGGTCGGCCTGGGTGCGCCCTTTGTTGAGCAGCACGCCGGCTTGGTTCACGGTCAGGAGCGTCCGCACGGCCGGCAGGGCCAAGGAGAGCAGGACGACCGTGCCGACCGCCAACAGGACCAGGGCAATGGGTGAGATGGAGCGTTCCGTTTCCCGCCAGGCGAGTCGCACCCTGGCTCCCGCCGCTTTCGCTACTCCGGCCGGGGGCGGCCGATGCCGTCGTACGTGAAACCCAGCGCGCGAAGGGCCGCACCGTCGAGGGCGTTGCGTCCGTCGATGATCACCGGGCGGCGCATCTGCTGCTTGGCCGCCGCCCAGTCGATCTCCAGCAACTCAGACCACTCCGTCACGAGCACGGCCGCGTCGGCGCCCCGGAGCGCCTCCGACCCCGACGTGGCGTAGTCGAGAGCGGGGAGCAGCGCCTTGATGTTGGGCATGGCCACCGGGTCGTAGCCGACGACCGAGGCCCCTTCGGCCAAGAGCCGGCCGGCCAGGACGATGGAGGACGCTTCCCGGATGTCGTCGGTATTCGGCTTGAAGGCCAGTCCCAGGAGCGCGATCCGCTTCTCCCGCAGATCGCCCAGGAGGTTCTTCAGCTTGCCGATCACCCGTCGCTTCTGCAGTTCGTTGACCTCGATCACCGCCGTGAGCAGTTGGAAGTGGTACCCGGAGTTGCCGGCCAGCTGTTTCAGGGCGGAGACGTCCTTGGGGAAGCAGCTGCCTCCGTAGCCGACGCCGGCCTGCAGGAAGTGCGGACCGATGCGGCCGTCCAGACCCATGCCCTCGGCCACGACCCGCGACATCCGCTCCCACCTGCTCGCACACGTTGGCGATCTCGTTGATGAAGCTGATCTTGGTCGCCAGGAAGGCGTTGGAGGCGTACTTGATCATCTCGGCCGAGGCCACGTCGGTCAGCACCCCGGGAGCGTCCAGCGGCGCGTACAGGGAGGCGACCCGTTGGCGGACCTCGGGCTCGCCGGGCGCCGACCACCACCCGGTCGGGTTGCAGAAAGTCGCGGATAGCCGAACCCTCCCGCAGGAACTCGGGGTTCGAGCAGTAGCTGATGTGTCGGTACCCGCGCCGGGCGAGGTCGGCCTCGATGGCCGCTCCGGTGCCCACGGGCACGGTCGACTTGACGATCAGCAGGCGGGAGCCGTCTTCGGGAGGCAGGTTCTCGATGACCTGCCAGATGCGGGAGAGGTCGGCGTCGCCGGAATGGGTGGGCGGGGTGTCGACGCAGACGAAGATGAACTCGCCCGACGGGTAGGCCTCCGCCGGATCGTCGGTGAAGTACAGGCGATCCCGATGCTTGGCCATGAGCTCGGCCAGCCCCGGCTCGTAGATGGGCACGTCGCCCGCCCGCAGTCGCTCGATCTTGAGGGGGTCCAGGTCCATGCCGGTGACTCGGTGGCCCAGGCTGGCCAGACAGACGGCGGTGACCAAGCCGACGTAGCCGGTGCCGATCACCGTGATGCGCTGTGCCTGCTCCATGATCCTCCTCACACCAGCCTCGGTGGCCACACCGCCCGCGGCCCGTTCGGCCGCGCACGACGCTGCGGCCCGGGGGGCCGGGCCAGCGTCAGATGATAGCAGGCGGCTCTCAGCCGCCCTGGAGAAACCGCATGATGCCGTCGGCGAGCCCCTGGGCCAGCCTCTGCCGGTACGCGATCGCTCGCCAGCCGGCGATCTTCCTCGGCGTTCGACATGAAGCCCAGCTCGGGGAGAACGGCCGGTACGTCCGCCCAGTTGAAGCCGGTCATGTCGCTCCGGGCGTCCAGGCCTCGGTCGGTCGCTCCGCTGGCTGCGACTACGGCCTGCTGCACCAAGGCGGCGGCGCGCTTGGACGGCGTCGCGATGTCGTCGGTCCAGCCGGCGACGGCGGCCGGATAGAGGGTGTGGATTCCGTGCACGCCGCGGTCGGCCGCCCCGTCGGCGTGGAGGCGAACGAACAGGTCGGCCTTCGCCCGGTTCGCGATCTGGGCCCGCTGGATGTTGGAGAGGTCGACGTCCTGGCCGGTCCTGGTCATCAGGACCTTCACGCCGCGGGCCTGCAGGATTCGCTGCAGCTTGAGGCCGACGTCCAGGGTGAAGGCGCTTTCCGGGGTCCCCGTGGCCACGCCGGCCGTGCCCGAGCTGACCTTGGGCTTCCGCTCGCTCGCTCCGGGACCGATGGGCTCGAGGTCGTTGTTGCCGTGTCCCTGGTGTCCGGGGTCGATCACCACCGTCCATCGCTGCAGCGCCGCCGTGGTGCCGGTGCGGGGCGCCGTGGTCGCGGTCGACGGCCGGGTGGGCGGCGTCGCGCCGGACGCTCCCGTCGATCTGAGAGTGGTAGTCGTGGGCGGCTTGTAGGGGGTGGTGGGCGCGTGGGCCGGCACGACGACGGCTACGGTCGTCGGAGAGACGGCTACGGTGTCGGTGGGGGACAACGCCAGGACGCGTTCGCGGTCCTGACGAAGGACGATCGCCCCGGCGATGAAGCCGCCCATCACCGCCAGCACCACCCCCGCCGCCAGGGCGATCCGAAGTTGGGAGCGACGCTCTCTCCGGCGGGCGATAGTGCTCAGTAGCTGCTCGGTGGCGGGGTGGCGAGGGGGTCGGTCGGCCATGCGCGAAGTCTACCAGAGCGGGGAAAACGGACGGGGAGCGGGGCGGCCGGCCTCGTGCCCCTGTATCCAGCGGCTTGCGCCGGCGGGGCCCCGGACCTGCGGCGCGTCAGGCGGCTTCGAGCTCTTGACGGACGGCCGCCGCGGCCGATTCCACCATGGCCACGGTCCTGACGGCGTCTCCCTCGGTGACCGAACCGGTCTTGCCCGCGACTCGGGTGAGAGTCTCCAGTTGGTAGAGCGCGCCCAAGGTGCGCTTCAGCAACTGACGGTGCAGGTCGTCCGGCACCGGCTCCTGGGCCTGGGCCGCGTGGGAAAAGGCTTCCAAGGCGGCGCGGCGCAGTTGGACGCGCAGCGAGGAGGGGGGAAGCGTGGACTCGTGGAAGCAGAGGCGGTCGACCGCCATGGCCACTTGGGACAGGTGGTCCAGGACCAGATCCTGATCGAGCGCGGGCTCCACAGTTGCGAGTCGGTACATCATCGGCCGTCCTTGGTCGCGGGTTGCCCCTGTTGGAACGGCCGGAGACCCCCGAGGGATACGAGAAAGTGACGGAGAGGGGCCGCTGGGCGGCCCCTCTCCGTCGTGACCGGCGAGTAAGGCGGAACCCGCGCCAGGTCCGCCTCTCGCCTAGAGGGCGGCGGCGTACATACCGACCACGTCGTCCTCGGTCGGGCAGCGCGGGTTGGTCAGGCCACAGGCGTCCTTCTGAGCGTTCTTGGCCATGGTGCGGAGGTCTTGTTCCTTGACGCCCAGTTCGGTGAGCCCTTCGGGGATACCGACGTCGGTCGAGAGAGTCTTGATGGCCTCCAGGGCCTTCTCGGCGGCGGCGCGCGCGGAGTAGGCGTCCACCTTCTCGCCCATCGCCCTGGCGATGTCCACGAAGCGGTCGACTTTGGCGATCATGTTGAATCGCTCCACGTGGGGCAACAGGATCGCGTTGCAGACCCCGTGGGGTAGATCGTAGAAGCCGCCGAGCTGGTGTGCCATAGCATGGACGTGGCCCAGGCTGGCGCTGTTGAAGGCCATGCCCGCCAGGTACTCGGCGTAGGCCATCTTGTCGCGGGCGGCCATGTCGGCGCCGTTGGCGACCGCGGCGCGCAGGTTCTGGGCAATCAGTTCGATGGCCTTGATGGCGCACGCATCCGTGACGGGAGTAGCGGCGGTGGAGACGTAGGCCTCGACCGCGTGGGTCAGGGCGTCCATGCCGGTGGCCGCGGTCAGCGAGGCGGGCATGCCCGCCATGAGTTGCGGGTCGTTGATAGCGATGTTGGGAGTCACGCGCCAGTCGACGATCGCCATCTTCACCTTGCGGCTGGTGTCGGTGATGATGCAGAAGCGGGTCATCTCCGAGGCAGTGCCGGCGGTGGTGTTGATGGCGATGAAGGGCGGGAGCGGCTTGGTGGACTGGTCTACGCCTTCGTAGTCATGGATCTTGCCGCCGTTGCTGACCACGAGGCCGACGCCCTTCCCGCAGTCATGCGGGCTGCCGCCACCCAGTGTGATCAGCATGTCGCACTGGTTGTCTTGGTAGACCTTGACTCCGTCGTGCACGTTGGTGTCGGTGGGGTTGGGGATGGTCTCGTCGAAGACGAACGGCTCGACCCCTGCGCCATCCCGGATCAGCGTCACGATCTGGTCGGTCAGGCCGGCGCTCGTGATGCCTTTGTCGGTCACGATCAGAGGCCGCTTGCCACCCAACTGCTGGACCTTGGCGGCGAGCTCCTTGTGACAGCCGACGCCCATCAGCGTGACCGTGGGGAT
Organism: uncultured Actinomycetota bacterium; assembly: GCA_963796315.1. Classification (GTDB taxonomy): domain Bacteria; phylum Actinomycetota; class Thermoleophilia; order RBG-16-64-13; family RBG-16-64-13; genus CAWCLH01. Next base: position 133,296 of record CAWCLH010000003.1, on the reverse strand, counting down.
GAAGAAACCGAACGTTTGTTCACCGATCGCCATGTACTGCCTCCTCCTACGGTTGTGATGAGGGCAGCCCACGCTACCCCCAGGGATAGAAGTGGGCCCGAAGGCCGGGATACCGGGAAAGGTATCGTCGGTGGGATCATGGGCAGAAGACCCGCAGTCCCCCAAGCGGTGCCTGACCATGACTCCACTGTGTCAGAAGACCTGGAAAGGCGCAATGTCCTTTCAGTGAAGACGGAGTGACCACAAGGAGCCCGCTGAGTGGCGCGGCTACAGGTCCCTTCGGGCGAACAGCACGACGGCGGCGGCGAGGGAGGCTACCAGGTAGAGCAGGCTGTAGGCGATGAGTCCCGGACGGGGCGGCACCCCGGCGAGCGGACCCATCTGCTGCTGCAGCGCGTTGAGGGGTCCCAGATCCGGGAGCAGCCCATGGATGGCCATGCGGAACACCGGGTCGGTTGGAACCAGATAGCCGACCGCGCGGCCGATCGTCTCGGCGGTGCCGCTGCTCAGGAAGGTGCCGATCTGCTCCACCACCCCGCCGACGAAGCTCAGGCCATAGGCCATGAAGACCACGATGCCGGCGGTCAGCGACGAGAGCAGGGCCGAAGCGACGGAGACCAGCCCCAGCACCACCACTCCCTGCAGCACCAGCAGCAGGACGGTCGCCACGGGCGCGGGGGGAGTGTAGCCGGTGTAGACCCGGGTCAGCACGACCAGGCTGGTGCAGAGCAGGACCAGGTACACCAGGAAGATGGTGGCGTACCCCAGGAAGCGGCCGGCGAGGATCTGGCTGCGGGCGATGGGGCGGGTGACGATGGTCTGCAGCGTCCCGTTCTCCACGTCGCCGCCGATCATGCCGGCGGCCGCGAAGATCACCAGCATGGCGCCCAGGAAACTGGTGATGAACATGCCAAAGGTCAGCATCTGATAGGCGGCCAGATCACGAAACAGGGAGGGGCTGACCGGACCCTGGACAGCGCCCGGGCCGCCGCTCCGGCCGGCGTCCGCCGCCGCCCAGGTCTCCCAGTGGCGGAAGGCGAAGTAGGCGCCCAGACCATAGAGCAGGATGAAGCCCGCGGTGAGAAGGAAGCCCAGCAAGAGCGTGCGCCGCCGCAGCGCCTCCTTCCAGGTGAGTCGGGTCAGCAGCAGCACCTGGTCCACTTGATGGCGGCGAGTCACGGCGTCTCGCCTCCCGAGCCCGCGGCGCCTGACGGCTTCGGAGCCGACCGCTCGCCCGGGCCCACCAACGCCACGAACATCTCCTCGAGGGAGCGACGCGCGTGTCCCACCTCGTAGACGGGCAGCCCCGTCTCCACCACTGTCCGCACGATGGCGGGGACGTCGTCCGCGGTCGCGACCGGTATCCGCAGGTGCCCGTCGGCGTAGCGAGGCCCCCGGCAGCCGCCGCAGCGCCTCCGCCCGCGCCGCCGGGTGGTTGGCCCCGACGCTCACATCCACCTCGCTGCGGGCCAGCAGGTCCTCCGTCGGCCCCTCGGCCACGATCCGGCCGCGATCGATGACGGCCACCTGGTCGCAGACCTTCTCCACCTCGGTCAGGAGATGGCTGTTGAGGAAGACCGCCGTGCCCCGCTCCTTCAGGTGGAGGAGGACGTCGCGCACCTCCAGGCGTCCTAACGGGTCGAGAGCGGAGGTGGGCTCGTCCAGGAAGATGACGTCCGGATGACCGACCAGCGCCTGCGCGAGCCCCAGGCGCTGCTGCATCCCCTTCGAGTACTGGCCCACGCGCCGCTCCTGGGCTTCGGTCAGTCCGACCAGACGGCAGAGGGCGTCCGCCTCCGACGGCACGCCCAGGAGCTTCGCGTGGAAGTCCAGCACCTCCCGCCCGGTCAGCCAGCCGGGGAAGCGGAACAGTTCGGGCAGGTAGCCGACGCGCGCCTGCACCTCGCGTTCGCCCGGACGGCCCCCCAGCACCCGTACCTCGCCCGCGGACGGCGAGACCAGGCCCGTCAGGATCTTGACCAGCGTGGACTTGCCGGCCCCGTTCGGCCCCAGGAAGCCGTAGAGGCTGCCGGGCTGGACGGTCAGGCTGACGCCGGCCAGGGCGACGGTTCCCCCGAAGCGCTTCTGGACGGACTCGCAGGCGATGACGGGTGGGACGGGAGCGGCGGCCATGGCCGCAGTATAGACCGGGGGTGCGCAGGCATTGCGCTCCGCCGACCGGCCGACGAACGCGCCTCTAGCTGATCAGCCGCCGACGCATGCCGCGCAGGGCCAGCTCCAGGAAGATGGCGGTGGTCACCAGCAGGTAGGCGAGCTCGAGCAGCGACGTCCACGAGAGCCGGTGCAGCGTGATGGAGCGTGTCAGGTCGATCAACGAGGTCAGGGGGATGGCCCAGGCGATGGGCTGGACCACGTCAGGCAGGCGGCTGACGGGAAAGAAGGCCCCGGTCAAAAGCTCCGCCGGCAGGATGAGCCCGCTCAGGTAGAAGTTGAAGTATTCGGTCTGGTGGATCTTACTGGTGATGAGCAGGGACAGCGCGCCGAAGTTGAGGCCACCCAGGAAGCCCAAGCCCAGGATGACCGGGATCCAGGGCAGGGGCACGTGCCCCAGGACCGCCAGGGCCGCGACCACCGTCACGACATTGATCAGACTGCGCGTGGCGCCCCAGAACACCTCGCCCATGGCCACCTCCTCCGCGCTGACCGGAGTGGCGATGATGGCGTCGAAGGTGTTCTGGAAGCTCATGCGGAAGTAGGAGCCGTAGGTGCATTCGAACGTGGCCCGCAGGATGGCGGTGGTGGCGATGATGCCGGGGGCCACGAAGTCCAGGTAGCTGACCCCATCGATCTCCTGGATGTAGTGCCCCACGCCGATGCCCATGGCGAAGAGGTAGAGGAAGGGCTCCACGATCGGCGGGAGCAGGTTCGTGGTCCAGCGCTTCGCATAGACGTACGTGTCCCGATACCAGACCCGAGTGAAGCGGCCGGTCACCGCAGCCAGGCCGCGGCGCCCCGTGGGAGGTTCCGGGCCCGGCCACGCCGCGGACGGCACCGGGGCGGGAGAGGGCACGTGGCCCGTGGGGACGTTCACTCCCGTATCTCCCGGCCGGTGAGCTTCAGGAAGACGTCCTCCACCGAGGCGGGACGGACGCGGGCGTCCCGGCCGGCGTAGCGCTCCATCACCGGCAGGAGGTCGTCGTACCGCCGGGCGTAGAGGTAGAGCTGCCGGCCGCTCCACTGGCGTTCCAGGTCGGGGAACGCGTCCGCGATCGCCCGATCCTCCTTTGGATCGGCGGCCAGCTCCAGCACGTGTTCGCCCACGTACGTGCGGACGAGCTCCAGCGGCTCTCCCCGGGCGATGATGGAGCCCTCATCCATGATGAGCAGCCGGTTGCAGAGGTTCTGGGCCTCCTCCATATAGTGGGTGGTCAGGAGGAAGGTGATGCCCTCGTTCCGCAGCGCGGCCAGCCGGTCCCAGATGAGGTGGCGCACCTGGGGGTCCAGCCCGGTGGTCGGCTCGTCCAGGATCACCACCTCGGGCTGGTTGAGCAGGGCACGGGCGATCACCAGCCGCCGCTTCATCCCCCCGGAGAGCTTCATGATGACGGTGTCGCGCCGCTCGTCGAGCTGCATGAAGTCCAGCAACTCGGCCGCCCGCGCTTCGAGCGCTGGGCCGCGCAGCCCGAAGTAGCGGCCGTAGAGCTTCAGGTTGTCCCACACCGAGAGGTCCGGGTCCAGATTGTTCTCTTGGGGCACCACTCCCAGCCGGCGCTTGATGTCGCGTCCGCTCCGGCGGACCTCCTGGCCGAAGACCGTGAGGGTCCCCTCGGTGGGCTCGGCCAGGCCGTAGATCAGCTTCATCAAGGTGGTCTTGCCGGCTCCGTTGGGACCGAGGAAGCCAAGGAAGTCGCCGGGCAGGACCTCGAAATCCACGCCGGCCACCGCCGTCACCCGCTCGAAGCGCTTGACCAGCCCTTGGGCGACGATGAGGGAGGTGACGGCAGGCTCGCCGTCGGGCGCGGGCGCCGCGCGGACCCGGGGTGGGTCGGCTCGTCGCGCGGGTGTGGTTCCGTCGGGCATCCTCTCCATGCTAGGGAAGGCTTCCCGCTCGGGCAAGCGCGCACTCCCTGACGAAGCCGGCACCCTCCCGCGGAGGTTGCGGCGGGCGCGCCGCGGGGATACCTGGTGGCACAACGTGGAAACGCGGCGGAGGTGCAGCAGCATGGAGATCCCACGGCGACCCCTCGGCAAGACCGGCGAGGAGGTCTCCATCATCGGGGTGGGTGGCTACCATGTGGGGTTGGCGTCGGTGCCGGAGGCCGAGGCGGTGCGGTTGATCCGGGCCGCCGTCGACGCGGGCGTCACCTTCCTGGACAACAACACCGGCTACCACGAGGGGCGCAGCGAGGAGCGGATGGGGAGAGCCTTGCGGGACGGCTACCGCGACCGGGTCTTCCTCATGACCAAGTTCGAGTCGCGGGACCGGGCCGGCGCCCTGCGGGAGCTCGACGACAGCCTGCGCCGGCTGGGCACGGACCACCTGGACCTGTGGCAGCTGCACGAGGTGGTCTACGAGACCGATCCCGACCTGGCGTCGGCCCCCGGCGGCGCACTCGAGGCGCTGGATGAGGCGAAGCGGGCGGGCAAGGTACGCTTCGTGGGCTTCACCGGACACAAGGATCCGGCCATCCACCTGCGCATGCTGGACCTCTTCACCTTCGACACGGTGCAGCTGCCGCTCAACGTCATGGACGCCCACTTCCGCAGCTTCGAGCGCCTGGTCCTCCCGCGGCTGGTGGAACAGCAGGTGGGCGTCATCGGCATGAAGTCGTTCGGGGACGGCGAGATCGTCCGCAGCGGCGTGGTCACTCCGGAGGAGGCGTTGGCGTACGCCTTGAGCCTGCCGGTCTCGACCGTGGTGAAAGGGATGGAGAGCCGACGCGATCTGGACACGAATCTGGGCGTGGCTCGCGGGTTCCATCCTCTCGGCGCCGGCGATCTGGAGCGGATCCGGGCGAAGACGGCCCCCCTCGACGTCTCCGGTGACGGCCGGTACGAGCTGTACAAGACCAGCATGCGGCACGACGGAGAGGTGGGTCGCCGGCTCCACGGGTTTCCGCCGGTCGAGGAGGTGCAGTACTAGAGGCGCGGAGGTCTGGGAGCCCGAGCGACCAAGTGCTTTACTCTGCTCATGGATATCTTCGCGGCCATCGCCGAACGGCGGATACGCCAGGCCATGGAGGAGGGAGCCTTCGACGAGCTCCAGGGGAAGGGCCGACCCTTCGACTTCTCCGACGAGCGCGGCGTGCCGCGCGACCTGCGGGTTGTCTACCGCATCCTCAAGCACGCCGATTGCCTCCCCCCGGAGGTTCAGCTGCGCAAGGAGGTGCGGAGCCTGCAGGAGTTGCTTCCCACCATCCAGGAGGAGGCCAGGTTGCGTGATGCGGTGCGGGAGATCAACGAGAAGGTGACGGTCCTCAACCTGATGAGTGCGCGCAGCGGGGGTCACCTGCGGAACGAGGTCGCCCAGCTGTACGTGGAGAAGCTCGTCGACCGGCTGCGGCGGCCGTGAGCGGCCGCCCGCGTCTGGTGGTCGTGGAGCACGCCCCGCTGGAGGGGCTCGGCACCTTGGACGCGCCCTTCCGCGACGCGGCCCAGATCGAGACGCTCGAAGCCTTCGGGGACCCGATGACCTACCGGCGGACGGTCGACCGGGTGATGTCCGACGGGACGATGGACGCCCTCGTGCTGCTGGGCGGTCCGCAGTCGGTGTACGACCATGCGGTGGACGAAGCGCTGGAGGACTCGCTGCGCTTGGCCCGCTTCGCCCTTCGCGCGGAGCTTCCGGTCCTGGGCATCTGTCTGGGAGCCCAGCTGATCGCCTGGAACCTCGGGGCGCAGGTGCGCCCGGGCCGTACGCTCGGGCTGCGAAAGGAGATCGGCTGGTTCCCCTTGGACCTGACCGACCGCGGCCGGGTGGATCCGCTCTTCCACGGCTTCCATTCGGGCGACGCGGTTTTTCACTGGCACGGGGACACCTTCGAGATGCCGGAGAAGGCCTGGCCTCTGGCGTCCAGCCCCTTCTACCCCAATCAGGCGTTCCGTGCCGGGCGTTGGACCTACGGGCTACAGTTCCACCTCGAGGTGACGCAACGCATGGTCTCCGACTGGGTGGCCGCCAATGCCGAGGAACTGGCTCCGCTCACCTACGTGGACCCCCGGGTCTTGGTGGCGCAGGCGCCGCGCCACGAGGCGAGGCTCGAGCGGGCGGCCCGCGTCGCGGCCGAGCACTTCTTGGCCGGGGTGCGAGAGTCGATGGCGGAGAAGGGTCTGGTCGTGCGCCCGGCCGCCGCCGAGCCCACCCCGTGACCGATCGTCCCCGGGTCGTGGTGGTCCAGCACACGGCGCGGGCTCATCTGGGCGTGCTCTCACCTGCCCTTGCCGCCGCGGCCGACCTCCTCGTCCTGCGCGGTTTCGCGGACCCCTCCGGGACGCGCCGGCTGGTGCGGACGCTGGTGGAGGACGGAGAGTACGACGCCGTGGTCCTGTTGGGAGGAGCCATGGCCGTGCACGATCGGGAGGAGTTCGGTTTCCTGGACGACTCCCTGCATCTGGCCGAGGACGCCCTGCGGCGGGACCGGCCCATCCTGGGCCTTTGCTTGGGCTCTCAGATCCTCGCCCACGTGCTGGGCAGCCCGTCCTTCCCGGGCGCCGAACTCGGCCTGCCCCGGGAACTGGGGTTCGTTCCCCTCATCCTGGACGACGGCGCCGAGGCCGACCCCGTCGCCTCCCTGTTCTCCCCTCCGGAGCCGGTGCTGGAGTGGCATCGCGACACCTTCGAGCTGCCAGCGGGCACCGTCCGGCTGGCCCATAGCCTGCTCTACCCCGTACAGCTCTTCCGGTCCGGCCGATGGGCGTATGGCGCGCAGTTCCACCCCGAGGTCGACGCCGCCATGCTGGAGACTCTGGGTCCGGGAGAGCGGCGGGATGCTGGTGGAGGAGGGGTTCGACCCCTGGGGGTTGCCGGCCGAAGCCCGCCGGCTGGACGAGGTCATCCGCCGCCGGGGGACGGCCCTTGCCCGGACCTACGCCGCCTGGGCGGCGGAGGTCCGCCGCGAGCGGCTCGGCTAGCTCCATCGACGTACTATAGGATGCGTCGTGCGCGGACGCACGCGAGGGCGAGAGAAAGGAAACGCAGGGAGATGGCACACCCCTTGGTAGAAGCGCTGTCCACCATGAAGGAGAAGGACGCCCTTCGGATCGTCGACGAGGAGCTGGCGAAGGGCACGAAGCCCGAAGACATCTTGGCTCTCTGCTCCGAAGCCATGCAGGTGGTGGGCGATCGGTTCTCGAGCGGTGAGTACTTCCTGCCCGAGTTGATCATGTCCGGCGAGATGCTGAAGAAGATCGGCGCCGTGCTCAAGCCTCATATGGTCTCTGCAGAGGCCGGGAGCGGCAAGAAGCTGGGAAAGGTGGTCCTCGGCACCGTTCGCGGCGACATCCACGACATCGGCAAGGACCTGGTGGGTTTCATCCTGGACGTCAACGGCTTTGAGGTGATCGATCTGGGCATCAACGTCCCCGAAGAGAGGTTCGTCGAGGCCGTGCGGGACAACAAGCCGCAGGTGCTCGCTCTCTCTGGCTTCCTGAGCGTGGCTTTTGACTCCATGAAGAGTACGGTCGAGCAGATCGAGGCGGCCGGCCTGCGCGACGGTATGAGGATCATCATCGGCGGGGGCCAGATGGACGACACGGTGCGCGACTTCGTCAAAGCCGACGCGTACGGCGAGTCCGCTATGGACGCCGTCGCGTATGCCAAGGAAGCGGTGGGGGTGGCCTGAGATGTCTACGGTCACCAAGGACTGGGCGGACATGAGCGCCGAAGAGCGGCGCGCGAAGCGGATCGACGACTGGCGCCATCCTGCCATCGAGTGGGACAGCCCGGAGACCGAGGCGGACTACAAGGCACGCATCGACCGGATCGTGACGGCGATCACCCTGAGCGGGACGCCGGATCGGGTGCCGATCAGCCTCAACACCGGTTTCTGGCCGGCGGTGTGGGGGGCCTGACCCCGTACGAAGCCATGACCGACACCAAGCGGGCCATGAAGGCGTGGACGGACTTCACCGTCGAGTTCGACCCGGACTTCATGTCGAGTCCGCTGATATACACGGTCCCGAGTGAGGCGCTCGAGGCCATCGGCTACGACCTGTACTCCTGGCCGGGGCACGGGGTCGCCAAGGACGCTCCCTACCAGTACGAAGAGCGCGAGTGGATGCTGGACACGGACTACGACGAGCTGATCGCCGACCCCAGCGGTTTCATGATGCGCACGTACCTACCCCGTACGGTGCAGGCCTTCAAGGGGTTCAAGGACGTCCCGCCGTTCTTCGACTTCATCGAGCTGGCCTTCGTCTCCGGCAGCCTGGGCGCCTGGTCCTCGCCGGAGATGCAGGAGAGTCTGCAGCGTCTGGCCAAGGCCGGGCAGCTGATCCGCGAATGGGGCGACGAAGCGTTCCCGACGGTGACCAAGATGATGGCGATGGGCTACCCGGGCTATTTCGCGGGCAGCTCCAAGGCGCCATTCGACATCCTGGGCGACACTTTCCGCGGCACGAAGGGCGTCATCCTCGACATGTTCCGCTATCCGGACAAGGTCCTGGAGGCGTGCGAGCGGATGGTGCCGATGGCCATCGACTGGGCGCTCGCGCCGGTCTGCGCTCGCCACGCCCGGTCATCTTCATGCCACTGCACAAGGGCGCCGACGGCTTCATGAGCGACGAGCAGTTCAAGACCTTCTACTGGCCCACCCTGCGCAAGGTCATCCTGGGCCTGATCGACGAGGGGCTCATCCCCTTCCTCTTCGCCGAAGGTCGCTACGGCTCGCGTCTTGAAGCCATCATGGACCTGCCCAAGGGCGCGACCGTGTGGCGGTTCGACCAGACCGACATGGCCCGGGCGAAGGAGACCATCGGCCAGGTCGCCTGTATCGAAGGCAACATGCCCTTGTCCCTGTTGCATGCCGGCACGCCGGAGGCGGTGGCCGACTACACCCGGAAGCTCATCGACGCGGCGGGCAAGGGCGGCGGTTTCATCCTCGACATCGGCGCGGTCGCCGACGACGGCAAAGCCGAGAACCTGCACACCATGGTCAAGACCGCCAAGGAGTACGGCGTCTACGCCTAAGCTCCGTCCCGCGGTGGGGAGACGCCCTGGGTCTCCCCACCTGGTCCCCGTTGCACCACTGTCCGGCGCGGGGCCCTCACGGGCGGCCCACGCGGCGAAGGAGGCTCGTCCATCATGGAAACCCGCGTTCGGAGCGCAACGCAGGAGGTCGTCATCGGCCTCGACCTACCCACCGTGCTCATCGGTGAGCGCATCAACCCGACCGGGAAGAAGCGCTTGGCCGAAGCACTCCGCGCCGGCGACCTCTCGGTGGTGAAGGAAGAGGCCCAGGCCCAGGTGGCCGCCGGTGCCGACATCCTGGACATCAACGTCGGCGCCACGGGCGTGGATGAGGTGGACATGCTGCCCCGGGCCGTGGAGGCGGTCGCCTCCGTGGTGGACGTGCCCCTCTGCATCGACTCCCGGAACGCCAGGGCACTGCGGGCTGCGCTCGAGGTGGCTCCCGGCCGGCCCATCCTCAACTCCGTCACCGGGGAAGAGTCCTCGCTCGAGGAGATCCTCCCCCTGGTGGTGGAGTTCAAGGTCCCCGTCGTCGCCCTCGCCCTGGACGACAACGGCATCGCGCAGGACGCCGACACGCGGGTCGCCATCGCCCACAAGATCGTGGAGCGTGCCGAGCAAGCGGGCATCCCCCGCGAAGACGTCATAGTGGACGCCCTCACCCTCACCCTGGGGGCCAACACCCAAGCCGGGCTCGTCACCCTGGAGGTCGTGCGCCGGGTCAAGGCGGAGCTCGGAGTGAACCAGACCCAGGGGGCTTCGAACATCTCGCATGGACTCCCCCTGCGCCCGGTGCTGACGGGGGCGTATCTGGCCATGGCCATCCAGGCCGGCCTCGACCGCCCCCTGCGTCGACGTGGCGCTGGTCAGGACGGCCGTGCGGGCCGCCGACCTGGTGCTGGGCCGCGACGATTACGCCCTGCGCTACATCGCCGCCTTCCGCGAATCGCAGCAGGCGGCGTCCACCTGACCGGCCGCCTGAGGTCAGAGGTCCAGCCACTCCCTGACGTAGCCCATGGCTTCCTGCGACGGTCGCCGCGGTCTGGACATCGCCGGGCGGCGGCGCACCGCCCGGCTCCAGCCGCCAACTGCGCAGGAGGACCACCGGGCGGCCGATCTTCGCCGCCAACCCGATCTCGGAGAGCGTGCCGTACGCCCCGCCCACCGCGATCACTGCCTCACCCGTGCTGACGACGGCCAGGTTCCGGGCCTCGCCCATGCCGGTCGTGACGACGACGTCCAGGTACCGGTTACCGGCGCGCGCGGTCGTGCCCGGGAAGGATGCCGAGCGCCGACCCGCCGGCTTCCCGCGCGCCCCGGGCGGCCGCCTCCATCACGCCGCCCGATCCCCCGCAGACCACCGTCACGCCGAGCTCGGCCAGACGCCGCCCCACCTCCTCCGCCAGCTCGATGAGCTCGGGCGTGGCGTCCCCCGGCCCGATCACCGACACGTAGCGCCGAGCGGTCGTGCTCATCTGACGGGAGCGTTCGGCGCCGGGGGCAGGGACACCGGCTGCGCGGCGGGCAGGTCGGCCAGCACGGCATCCAGGAGGGTGACCGCCAGCTCCTTGTCCAGCGGCTCGTTCCAGTTGCCGCACTTCGGCGATTGGATGCAGGACGGGCATCCGGCCTCGCAGGGGCAGTCGCGTATCAAGGCTCGGGTGTCGCGCACCCACTGTTCGAACTGTTCGAAGCCCTGCCGGGCGATGCCGACCCCGCCCGGGTGGCCGTCGAAGATGAAGATGGTCGGCAACTCGGTCTGGTGGTGGACGGCCGTGGAGAGACCGCCGATGTCTCCCCGGTCGCACATGGCGAGCAGGGGCAACAAAGCGATCATGGCGTGCTCGATGGCGTGCAGGGCGCCGGGGAGCCGGCCGAGGTCCGCCTCGGACGGGAGGAGCTCCAGGGGGACGGTGAACCACAGGCCTTCGGTGAGGAAGTGCTGGACGGGCAGGTCCAGCTCCTCGATGCCCAGCGCCTCGTCACCCCCCAGCCGCTTCTTCTGGAAGGCGGTCACCTGATTGCTGGCCGCCAACGTGCCCAGGTGGAGGCCCAGGGGCCCGAATCGGGTCTGGGTCTCCTCGGCCAAGATGTCGGTGGCGCTCTCCTTCCGGGCTTGGGTGTAGTAGGTGTCGAAGAAGCGCCGCACCAGGGCGACGCGGCCCTCGATGTCCAAGTCGGTGACGTACCAACTCTCGCCCATGTGGAGGTAGACCGCGTGGGGATGGATGGACAGGAAGGCCGTATCGGCTTCCTGACTGCCCAGGATGTCGCCGGTCTCCTCGTCGACGATGGTGAACTGGTCGGGAGAGGAGGAGCGCAGGCCGATGTCCGCGGCGGGGTAGCCGTCGCCCGTGATGAACCAGGTCCCCCCGCTGTATCGCAGGCCGCCGGTCTCCGTCATCACCCGGTTGGCCGCCTCGCGGATGCCCGGTCCGAGAAAGACGGAGTCCTCTTCCACCAGAGGGGACTCGTACGCGGCGGCGAGCAGGTGGCGGCCACGGATGTAGGGGTTGGTGAAGTCGGTGGTGGCCGCCTCCACCTGACGGTCCAGGAGCTCCACGGGCTCGCGCAGGAAGAACTGCTCGAGGGCGTCGTTGCCGGCGACGAACACGCCCAAGCTCTCGCCCCGCCCGCGCCCGGCTCGGCCCCACTGCTGCCACAGGCTGGCCACGGTCCCCGGATAGCCTACGGTGACGGCGGCGTCCAGCGCCCCGATATCGATGCCCAGCTCGAGGGCGTTGGTGGACACGACGGCCAGCAGTTCGCCGTCGAAGAGCCGCTCCTCGATGCCTCGTCGCTGCTCGGGCGTGTAGCCGGCCCGGTAGGGGGAGAGCCGCTTCGCCAGGGCCTTGTCCGTCTCCTCCAAGCGATCCACCGCGTACTGGTAGAGCAGCTCGGCGCCCCTCCTGCTCTTGGTGAAGACGATGGTGCGGACGCCCCGCTGCATCAGGGTGACCAAGATGTTCGCCGCCTCGACGGTGGGGCTGCGTCGCAGGTTGAGCGCCTCGTCCACCAGGGGCGGGTTCCACAGGACGATCTTGCGCCGCCCCGTGGGCGCGGCGTCGTCGTCCACCAGCGTGAAGGGAACGCCGGTCAGGTTCTGGGCGTGCTGGGTGGCGTTGCGTATGGTCGCCGACGCCAGGATGAAGCGCGGGCCGGGCGCCGTACATGTCGGCCGCCCTCCTCAGGCGGCGCAGGACGTTCGAGACGTGGCTGCCGAACACCCCTCGGTACACGTGGGCCTCGTCGACCACCACCCAGCGGAGGTTGAACAGGAAGTCTCCCCAGCGCTCGTGGTGAGGGAGGATGCCCATGCTGATCATGTCGGGATTGGTCAGCAGCAGACGCGACCGTTCCCTGGCCAGGCGTCTGGCCTCCGGGGGCGTGTCTCCGTCGTAGACGGCCAGCTCCACCTGTTTGGCCGTCAGGGGACGCAGCCGGCGGATCTGGTCCTGGGTCAGTGCCTTGGTGGGGTAGAGATAGAGGGCGGTCGCTCGGCGATCGGTCAGCAGGTCGTGGAGGACCGGCAGGTTGAAGGAGAGGCTCTTGCCCGAGGCGGTGCCGGTGGTGACGATGATGTGGTCTTTCCCGCGAGAGAGGTCCCACGCCCGCCGTTGGTGCAGCCAGAGCTGACGGATCCCCTGCGCCCCCAGCGCGTCCGCGAGTTGCGGATGCAGGCCGTCCGGCAAGGGCGCCGTTCGCCCGTCGTGTGGGGGCCGCAGGACCTCGCCTTCGACCTGCTCGAAGTCCTGTTTGGTCAGGATGTCGAAGAGCACCGCCTGTGCCCGCCTCTTGGTCGTGAACATACCCACCGCGCCTCCCCCGGCCGCCTGGTCCTGGCCGGCCGACTCTACGGGGCGGGAAGGGGCAGGGAAATGGGACTTTGGTCGTACGGGGGCGCCCCGCCCGAGTATAGCGGGGTACGATACTGCTCATGGCCCCTCGTCCCCACCTCTTCATCGTCTGCGACTTCGACGGCACCGTCACGACCGAGGACACCCTGGACCTGTTGGTCGGTCACTTCGCCCCCGGCGCCTGGGAGCGCGCGGAGGCGGGCCTACGAAGCGGGCGGATGTCGCTGCTGCAGGCCATGGAAGAGGAGTTCAGGGAGGTGAGGGCGGGTGAGGACGAGGTCCTCGCCTTCATCCGGCACCATGCGGTCGTCCGCCCGGGTTTTGCGGAGTTCGTGCGCTGGGCCGAGGACGAGGGGCACCGGCTGGTGATCGTCAGCGCCGGCTTCCGGGTCGTGATCGACGCGGTGCTGGCCGACGCCGGCCTTGGTCACCTGCACGTCCACGCCGGCGACGCGCACTTCTCTCGCACGGGGACTCAGGTCTCCTATCCCCCCTCCTCGGCCCCGTGCGCAGACCGATGCGGTATCTGCAAGACCGAGACCATCGAGGCCCACGGTCCGTTCGAGGGTCCCGTCGTCTACGTGGGCGACGGCTACTCCGACCGGTGCGCCGCCCGCGAGGCGGACCTGGTGTTCGCCCGTCAGGGATTGGCCGAGTACCTGGCTGCGGAAGGCGTCCCCTTCCTGCCGTACGAGGACTTCTACGACGTGTTGGCCGCCCTCCAGCGACGGGCGCTCGAACCGCTACCGCCGTCCCTCCCGGGGGGCTGACCATCGCTGGAAGGATCCGAGGGTCAGCCGCAGGCCGGCGGTAGTGCAGCCAGGGCTCGCGTCAGAGCCGCCCGACCTTCCTCTACCGCCTCCTCCGCGGGAGGCAGCGTCCCACCCCGTTCCACCTCGTCCAGCAGCCGGCGGAAGAGCCCCAGCACGAAGGCGTTGAGCTCCTGAAGCGCCGGCGCCGGGCCGCGGCCCTCGTCCAGCCAGACCGAGCGTGGCAGCCCGGCGAAGAGGTGGCGGCAGACCTCGGCCATGGTCTCCGCCAGGAACGCGACCTCGGGATGGCGATAGGGGACGATGCCCTCGTACGGGTTCGCCGGGTCCACCTGGAGAACCCCGGCGGCCCGGGCGGCCTTGTATGCGGGGGTGGGAGCCAGCAGGATCTGTTGGTGGTAGAGGACGTTGGCCGTGACGGCCAGCCGGTCCAGAAGTCGCTCCTCCTCCAGGAAGGCCAGGTTGACGCGGATGTCCTCCAGGGAGCTCTCCGGTTCGAACATGATGAAGCCCACGTTCGGCTCCACCCCGTAGCTTCGGAGGATGCGCAGCGCCCGCCGATTCTGCTCCACCGAGGTGTGCTTGTTCAGCCGGCGCAGCGTCTCGTCCGAGCCGCTCTCCAGCCCGATCAGTATCTCGTCGAAGCCGGCCGCCACCAGCGCCTCGACCACCTCCTCGTCGATGTCGTCGACCCGGCCCTCGAGTCCGAAGCGGATGTCGAATCGTTCCCGCAGGAGCCGGGCCAGGGTCAGCGCGCGCCGCCGGCCGCGTGGGGCCGGACCGAAGAAGTTGGGGTCGACGAAGTAGAAGCGGTCCTTGTCGGGGTGCGACGCGAGGAGGGCGGCGATCTCGTCCGCCACCCGTTCTGGCGCACGCGGCCGCCACCGGGAGCGGCCACCGTAGAAGGGGTTGATGGTGCAGAACGTGCACGAGCCGTAGCACCCGCGGCTGCCGGCGACGTTCATCTCTCGCAGGGAGAGCATCTCCGGGGTGCGGCGCGGGAAGGGCAGGGCGTCCAGGTCGGCGATCAGCGGGCGAGGGGGCGTCAGCCGCACGGCCCCCTCGTCGAGCACGGCCAGGCCGGGTACCCGGGCCAACGCTTCAGTCGCCGGACCCCCGTCGGCGAGGACCGCGGCGGCCTCCCGCAGGCCCTCCTCGGGCTCGCCCAGAACGGCCGCCACCGCGCCGGGGAACCGCGGACAGGAGGTGCTCGTAGGCGAAGGTGGCGTAGAAGCCGTAGAGCAGCACCGGGACCGGTCCCACCTCGGCGAGGACCGCCTGGACCAGCGAGCGCAGCTGGGCGCCGTCCGACCAGTCGTACACGGCATGGACGCAGAGGAGGTCGGGCCTCGACCGCTCCACGGTCGCGACCGTCTGCTCGGGCGAGAGACCGCCCAGGTTCCCCTCCACGACCGTGACTTGATGCCCCGCCTCTTCCAGCACGGCTGCGGCGTAGCCGGTCATCAGGCTGGAGGAGAGCGGCGTATTGGCCACATCGTTCATGTGCTTCCAGCTGGACTGACGGGGATGCTCGAGCAGGGTCACGCGCTGGGGGTTCACGGGGTGGACTCCTTCGTCTGCGGTCGGGGGACGGGAGGGCACGGAGCTGATGCGGCTTCGCCAGTCTGACCGCTGGGCCCGCTCCTCGAGCTCGTAGCGGAAGCGGCCGAAGGGCGCCGGGTCGTGGTAGGTGGGGTAGAGCAGGTCCTCGTCGGCGACCGCCCAACCCTGGGACCGCAGCTCCTGCGCGAGCGGGGTGCCCGGATAGACGCGCAGGTTGTTCAGGACGATCGCCCCCAAGTTGGCCCTCGCCGAGTGGAGCTCGTGGAGACGCTCCACCAGCTCGTGCGCCCGCCGCACCACGGCGGCGTCGGTGCCGGGCACGTTCACCATGAAGTGATAGACCGACAGGGCCTCGGTGGCGGCCGCATGCCGGGCGGCGCTGAGGATGTCGTCCAGGCGGAGCCCCTTGCGGAGCCGAGCCAGGGTGGCGTCGCAGGTGCCATCACCGGAGAACTGGAAGGCAGCGCAGCCCGCTTGGACAGCGAGCCGGGCATCGGCGGCCGTTAGTGCGTCCTCCCGGAAGAATCCCGTCCAGCGGACCGGGACCCGGCGGGCGATCAGCTCCCGGCAGAGCTCGCGGAAGTGTGGAGCGGGCACGTTCAGCACCGGGTCGGTGAAATGCACCCACTCGATGCCGGCCTCCTCGTGGAGTGACTGCACCTCTCGGGCGATGGTGGCCGGGCTGCGGAAGCGCAGCCGGCGCCCCTGCAGGGCCGGGTAGACGCAGTAGGAACAGCGCAGGGGACAGCCCCGCTTGGTCTCCACGCCGGCCGCCGGCGCGTACGAGGTGCTCTCCCGGTACGGAGACACCAGCGCCGGCAGCCAGGAACGCACGCGGTCCAGCTGCTCCGCCGGCAGGCGCGGCCGGGTGGCGCCCACCACCAACCCGCCGACGGCCTCGGGCGAGGCCGTGGCGCCGGCTCCCGGGTCGTTCCCATCAGCGAACGGGCCGTCGCCCGCCGGGCGGGCCACCCGGACGATGGTCCCGGGGAGGCCGGCCACCTCCTCGGCGCGCGGAGCCGCCGCCATGGCTCGCCGACGTCCCAAACGGCAGAGCACCTCGGGGAAGGTCTCCTCCCCTTCCAGGACGACGCCCACGTCGATGGCGGGGTACCGCTCCATCAGGACCCGGGGAAACATCGAGAACCCGGCGCCGCCGACGATGATGGGCGCGTCGGGAGCGAGCCGGGTGACGGTCTCCAGGACCGACGCGAAGGCGGGAAGGAACGAGTGACGGCGGTTGGCCAGCGGGTCGATGTTGCGCAGGCCCACGCCGATGGCGTCCGGCTGGTCGGACAGTGCCGCGGCCAGCGCCTGGGGCGCGTCCGGCTCGAGGTTGAGGTCCAGTAGCCGCACCTCGTGGCCGCGTTCGCGGGCGGACGCCGCCACCGCCCCCAGTCCCAGGGGGGCGACGATCTCCGAGGCCGGGCCTTCGACGGAAGGAGCTTGGACCAGCAGCACGCGCACCTCAGCGCACCAACAGGAGGCCCAGGTACGTCGCGGGGTCGGCGGGGTGGGTGACCACCCGCAGGTCCCAACCCACCGCGGCGGCCGTGCCGTAGACGTCGATGCCGCTCGCCTCCATCGCCGGGCGTGCCGACCGGGGGTGCCGGCAATCGTCGGGGGCGCACTCCGGGCAGAGCCGGCAGGGTCCGGCCACGAAGGCCAGGGCTCGATGGTGACCCTCGAGGAACGCCTCCTTCTCCAGCGCCAGCATGCGCCGGTGAAATTCCCCGCCGGGCGGCTCTCCCTGCACCAGCAGGGCATGCGAGTAGGAGGCGAGGACCTCGCGCAGATCGGACACTCGAGGTGAGCGGGGGGGACACTGACCACCCCGCCCATACCCCGCACAGCCGTGGCGGCACTTCTCCTCGACCCACGCCCCGGTCACCACCTCCGCCGGTGTCAAAGCCGCGGTGCGCGCGAATCCCAGCCCGCGGGCGACGGTGTCGAGGCGCTCCAGGGCGGTCAGGCGGACCCGCTGAAGCACGGCAGGATCCCAGGCGGCAGCGACCAGGGCGGTGTCCTCGTCCCCGAGCCGTCCGCCCAGCGGGACGGGCGCTCGGGTGGCCAGGCCGTGCTCCTCCAGGAGACGCTTGGCCCATGCCCAGGGGTACGTCTCGCCCTGGTACGTGTTGAGCAGCATATGCAGGTCGAAGAGGGCGCTCTTCAGGGGGCCGCGTCCCTGTCCGTCCGTCCAGAAGTCGTGCACCAGCAGGATCCCGCCGGGAGCGAGGGCGTCGGCTGCCAGGCGGAGGATGGAAGAGGCTTCCTGGGGGCCGTACGCATGGACGATGTTCGAGGCGACCACGACACCCCATCGCCCGTCGGGAGTGGGGGCAGGGGGAAGTCCGTCGACCAGCAGGTCGAGTCCCAGGAATGCTCGGCCGGCCGAGCGGGGCGTCCGCCTCGTCGCCCTCGGGCGCCCGTCCGCGCCATACCAGGTCCGCCTGGCGCACCACCTCCGGCAGGTCCACCACCAGGCCATCCCACTCCGGAGCGTGTTGCAGGAAGGCCGCGACCATGGCGCCCGCCCCGCCGGCGACGTCCAGCACGGCCGGGGGCAGACCATCCAACTCGACCCGATCGACGATCAGGGCGGCCTTGTGCCGGGCCACGTCGTCCATGGCGAGCACGTAGTCCTTGGTCCGGCGTTGGTACGCCTCTTCGGGTTCGTCCTCCGGCGCCCGGACCGTCGACCCCCCTTGCCGGACCGCCTGGCCCAGGGTGGTCCACGTCGCGGCCAGACGGCGCCGATAGCTCAGCGAATGGCCCAGGAAGTCGGGCCCCCCCGGGACCAAGTGGCGGCGGGCCACGGAGGTGGCGGCCACGCTGCCCTCGTGCAGTGAGACCAACCCCAGTACCTGCAACGCTCGGACCAGCCGGTCGAGGGCCTCCGGGTCGACCGCGCACCGCTCGGCCAGATCGGCGACCGGGAGGTCGGCCTCGCCCAGCGCGGCGAAGAGGTCCAGCTCCAGGGCGGCGAAGAGGGTCTCGGAGAGCCAGGAGGCCGTGGCCAGATCCTCCAGGTCCTGCGCGCCCGCGACCGCGATCCCGTTGGACCACAGGCTCATGCCGGTCCCTTCAGGGCGGAGCCGAGTCTCGAGGGGGTGTCGTTCCCCGGCGTGACCCCGGCCTCGGCGAAGGTGGCCATCCCGCCAAGCAGGGTGGCAGCGGCGTCGACCAGTGGCATGGCCAGCGCCGCGCCGGTGCCTTCCCCCAGCCGCAGATCGAGGTCCAGCAGGGGCTGCAGGCCCAGGTGCGCGAGTGCGAGCCGATGCCCCTGCTCGCGGGAGCGGTGGGCCGCGATCAGGTAGTCCCGCGCGGTGGGCGAGAGCGCGCAGGCCAGCAGCGCGCCGGCGGTGGAGATGAACCCGTCGACCAAGACGGGAAGCCCCATGGAGGCCGCGCCCAGCATGACGCCGGCGATGGCTCCGATCTCGGTCCCTCCGACGGCCGCCAGCACGCCGACCGGATCGGCTCGATGGGGCCGGTTGACGGCGAGCGCTCGCCCGATCACCTCGATCTTGTGGTCGAGGCCGCGGTCGTCCAACCCGGTGCCTCGTCCGGCGACCTTCGCGGGGGGCTCTCCGGTGAAGATGCAGGTCACGCAGGCAGACGGCGTGGTGTTGCCGATGCCCATGTCTCCGGTGGCGACCAGGTCGAGCCCGTCGGCGTGGGCCGCCCGGACCACCTCGATGCCGACGGCCAGCGAGCGGAGAGCCTGGTCCCGGGTCATGGCCGGGCCCTCGCTGATGTCTGCGGTGCCGGGACGGACCTTGCGGTCCAGGATGGCCCCGGCCGCGACCAGGGTCGACAGGTCGGCGGCGACGCCGGCGTCCACCACGATGACCCGGGCGCCGGCGGCATCGGCCAGGGCGTTGATCGCCGCCCGTCCCGCGGCGAAGTTCGCCACCATCTGGGGCGTGACCTCGGCCGGGAAGGCGCTCACGCCCTGGCGGACCACCCCGTGGTCGCCGGCCATGACGATGACCGCCTTCCGCGGGAAGGAGGGACGCAGGGTGCCCTGGATGGCCGCCAGCCTGACCGAGAGCTCCAGCATCCGGCCCAGGCTCCCTCGGGGGATGGCGAGTTGGTCCGCCCGCGCCTGCGCGGCGGCCTGCTTCTCGGGCGAGACCGGTCGGATGGCCGTGAGCGTAGTCTCGAGCATCTCGGCGTCCGGCGCCATCACGCGCACCTCCCGTCTTCCAGCAGGCGATAGACATCGTCGCCCAGACGGCGCAGCAGTCCGGCCGCCAGGTCATCGTGAGCCGCCGATCGCCGCCGCTCCGGAGGCAGCGGGATCTCGACGGAGCCGGCCAGACGGGCCGGGCTTCCGGTCAGGACGGCCACCCGGTCGCCCAAGAGGACGGCTTCGGGGACGTCGTGCGTGACCAGGACCCAGGTGGCCGGGTGGTCGACCATGACGCCCAGGAGCCACGCCTGCATCTCCCGCCGGGTCAGCGTGTCCAGGCTGCCGAACGGTTCGTCCAGCAGCACCAGCCCTCGTTGCAGCATGAGCGTACGAGCCAACGCCACTCGCTGGCGCATGCCGCCGGAGAGCTCATGCGGGTGAGCGTCCAGCCGGTCTCCCAGGCCGAACTCGACCAGCAGCGCTCGAGCCCGGGCCTCGGTCTCCGGCTTGGACCGCACGTCCTCGTGGGCCAGGCGGGCGGCCAGGGTGGCGTTCGTCAGGGCGGAGGCCCAGGGCAGGAGCAGGTCGCGCTGGAACAGGTAGGCGGCGTGGCCGGTGCTGGCGTGGCCCGGATCAGCGACGGTGAGCCCGTCCACCGTCACCCGCCCAGCGGAGGGGGCCAGGAGGCCGGCCAGGACATGGAGGAGGGTGCTCTTGCCGCACCCGCTGGCGCCGACCACCGCCAGACACCGGCCCGGCTCCAGCCGCGCGTCGACGCCGGCCAGGACCGGCCGGTAACCGCCGTGGTCCGCGTAGCCTACGGACAACGCGTCGATGGTGACGTCCGCTCCTCGGGAGGAGTCGGGGCGGTCGGGCTGCTCCAGCCCGACCGCCCCCTGCTGCGGTTGACTCGTCACGTCACTTGGCCGCCGGCAAGAAGTCGTTGCTCACCGCTGTGTCGATCGCCACCGGTTCCTTGAGCAGCTTGGTCTCGACCATCCAGGCGTTCAGGGCCCGCCACGCGGCCGGGTCCTGCCAGCCGGCGGGATGACCGCCGGCCTCCTGGGCCATCGAGGGCAGGGCCGCGCGCCACTGTGCCAGGAGCAGCTCCTTCTTGAGCTCCGGATGCGCCGTGACGTAGAGGTCGACGGCCTCTTCGGGGTGTGCCGCCGCGTACTGTAGACCGGCGAACGTGGCCTTCACGAACGCGCGGACCGTCGCCGGGTTCTTCTGGGCGAACGTGTTCGTGGTGACCACGTTGAGGAAGGCGAAGTCGGGAGTGCCCCAATCCCGGAAGTCGAGGAAGTCGAGCTTCTGACCGGTCTGCTCCGCCTCGACCAGCTCCCCGAACTCGGTGAAGGCCACGCTGTCGAAGGTCCCCTTGAGCAGCGGAGCCACCAGGTCGAAGCCCGGGTCCACCAGCTTGACCTGGGCGGGATCCACGCCTCCGGCGGCGAGCAGACTGTCGTACGAGGCGCGGGTGGACGGGATCAGGGGGACGGCCGCCGTGTGGCCTTCCAGGTCCTTGGGGGAGGCGAGCTTGAAGCCCGGCTTTGCCGCCATGCCCACCGGGGCGTGGGGCATCAGGCTGCCCACGGAGAGCAGTGGAGCGCCCTCGGCGACACCCATCAGCGTGTCGGGGGCGTAGTACAGGCCGAACTGGCTTCGCCCGGTGGACACGAACTTGACCACGTCGGTGGGGTCGGAGGGGACGGTCTGCTTGACGGTCAGCCCGGCCTCCTTATAGAGGCCTTTCGCCTGCGCCACGTCGATGGGGATATCGAGCACCCAGGGGATCCAATCCATCATCAGGTCGACCTGCGCCACCTCCGGGACAGGAGCCGCGGATTCCGTCGTGCCGGTGGCGGCGGCGGGCGTGGCGGATGCCGCGGACGTGGAGGACGTCCCCGCGGAGGAGTCCCCCGCGCAGCCGGCCAGGGCGACCGCGCCGAGGAGCGCCAGCAGCGCGAGCGTCAGCGCCGGGAGGGAGCGGATGGGGCTGTGGGCGTGAAGCGAACGCATGTCAGACTCCTTGTGGTGTGTCGGAGGAGAGGCTCTGGCGGCGCCACCAGGCGACGCGGTCTTCGACCAGGTGCGAGCCGGAATAGGCCAGGAGGCCGAGAGCGGTGATCAGCACGACGGCGGCGAAGGCCTGACTCGTGGCCAAACGCGCGTTCGCGCTAAGGACGAGGTAACCCAGGCCGCTGTCGCTCCCGGTCCACTCCGCGACGACCGCTCCGACCAGGCTCAACGTGGCCCCGGTCCGCAGTCCCGCGGCCAGATGGGGAGCCGCGTAGGGCACGCGGACCTGCCAGAACACGTCCCATGGGGACGCGTCTACGGATCGCAGCAGGAGCAGGAGCTCGGTGTCGACCGTGCTGAGTCCCTGGAGCGCCGTCACCGCCATAGGGAAGAAGGCGACCAGGGCGCAGACGATCACCCGAGGCGTAGCCCCGTAGCCGAACCAGAGCACCAGCAGGGGCGCGAGCGCGATGACGGGGATGGTCTGCGAGATCACCACCAGGGGCGAGAGCACGCGGTCCAGCAGACGTGAGTGGACCGCCGCCGCCGCGAAGAGCAGCGCGGCGGCGGCGGCCAACACCAGCCCAAAGCCGGCTTCGGCCAGCGTCACCGCCGCGTGGCCCAGCAGGAGAGAGCGGTCGCGCGCCAGCTCCAGCAGCACGGCAGACGGGGCCGGGAAGACGTACGCCGGCACCCTGAGGGCGTGCACGGTCGCTTCGATGGCCAGCACGGTGGCGACCGCGGCGAGCCAGGGAGCCGCACCGTCCAGTCGCCGTCGACTTATTCGGCCCGGTGCCGGCCCCGCCCGCGCCCCCGTCCTCCGCTGTCCCCTGAGTATCCCCATCTCTCGCCCCCTTCGGTCCGTACGGAACGACACCGGAGGCGGGGGCCGCAAACGAAAAAAGCCCCCAGCCTCGAAAGGCCGGAGACTTTGCCATCATCCCCTGGCAGGGCCTCTTCGTGCGAGAGGCCTACCGGTCACTGGGCAGGTCTACTGACTCACGGATCGTCGCTCGCCCGCGCCTTCCCATCCCTCTTGTCCCCGAAAGCGGGAACGAAGGACAGTGGCGTCGCTGCGGGATCGCTCCCCGTTCACAGTGGCGGGACCGCTCGGGAGTCGCACCCGATTCCCTATTCTCCGTCGGCCGGTCTCCCGGCCCGACGACACCCAGCACCTACGTGCTCTCTAACGAGTACCACGAGACCTCGGGCGGGTCAACCCCCGCGAAGCCAAGGCCCCGGCCTCTGCCGGGGTCAGGCGAGACGGGTCACCGGGGCACGCGGATGAGGTCCTGGCGGTCCAGCAACTCGGCGATCTGCACGGCGTTGAGCGCGGCGCCCTTGCGCAGGTTGTCCGCGACGATCCACAGGTTCAGGCCGTGAGCGACGGTGGGGTCGCGGCGGATGCGTCCCACGTAGACGGGGTCGGTGGTAGAGGCGTCGATGGGCATCGGGTAGCGGAGGTTGGTGGGATCGTCCACCACCTCCACGCCGGGGGCCAGGGCCAGCAGTTCGCGAGCCCGCTGGGGGGTCATCTCGCTCTCGAACTCCAGGTTGACCGACTCGGAGTGGCCGTTCTGCACGGCGACTCGGACGCAGGTGGCGGTGACCGCGATCGAGTCGTCCTCCATGATCTTGCGAGTCTCGTCGACCATCTTCTGCTCCTCCTTGGTCGAGCCGTCCGGCAGGAAGGCGTCGATCTGAGGGAGGCAGTTGAACGCGATCTGGTAGGGGTAGACCTCGATCAGCGGGGAGACGCCCTCCAGCACCTCGTCGGACTGACGGATCAACTCCGACACCGCCTTCGCCCCCGTGCCGGAGACCGCCTGGTAGGTGGAGACCACCACTCGTCTGACCCGCACGGCGTCGTGCAGCGGCTTCAAGGCGACCACCATCTGGACCGTCGAGCAGTTCGGGTTGGCGATGATGCCGGAATGGCCGGCGGCGGCCTCGGGGTTGACCTCCGGCACCACCAAGGGGACCTCCGGGTCCATGCGCCAAGCGGCCGAGTTGTCGATGACCACGCAGCCGGCGTCCCGGGCGATGGGGGCATACCGGCGCGAGATGTCGGAACCGGCAGAGAACAGGGCCAGGTCGACCCCCTCGAAGCTGGTGGGCTCCAGCGCGACGCACTCCACGCACTCGGAGCCGTACTCCAGTTGGATGCCCGCCGAGCGCGGGGACGCCAGGGCGATCAGCTCGGAGGTCGGAAAGCCCCGCTGCGCGAGAATGGCCCGCATCTCGTGGCCGACGGCGCCGGTTGCGCCCACCACGGCTACTCGGTACCGCTTTCCCACGACAGCCTCCTTGTCGCCCCGGGCGGAGCACGCTTGGCTTGGACGCCGCGCATTTTACCATCGGCTCTTTTGCACTACCTGTCACGAGCGGCATCTGTCCCGGGAGCGGCCGAACCGCTTTCACGCATGGGTCCCGGGGCGTCGTGGGTACGGTGGGACGACACCAGGAGGTGGAGGGGATGACCGGACCGACCGGCGAGGAGAGCCGGGGCCGATGGGGCCGCGGTCTGTGCGGCCGGGTGGCGATCGTGACGGGAGGGAGCCGCGGGATCGGCGCGGCGATCGCAGTGGCTATGGCGCGCGAGGGAGCGCGGGTGGTGCCGGCCGCCCGAGGATGGGACGGTCTGGAAGCGGTGGCTCGGGACTTCGAGCGTACGCTGCCGAGACGACCCCGGGACGTGGAGCGCAGGACGGAAGCCTTCACCCGCACGTCGTGGACGTCACCCGGGAGGACTCGGTCGACACGCTGATCGGGGAGACCGCTCACCCGTTTCGGACGGCTGGATGTCTTGGTCAACGCTGCAGGCGTGCTGACGATGGCGGGCCTGACGGACACGACCGCGGAGGACTGGCGTCGGACCCTCGAGGTCAACCTGACGGGCGTCTTCCTGTGCACCCGCGCGGCCGTGCGTCAGATGCTCCTTCAGTCGCCCGCCCCGGACGGGGTCCGCGGGGCGATCGTCCAGATCGTGTCTGGGGCCGGGGTGCACGGATGGCCGCGGGCATCCGCCTACACCGCGAGCAAGTTCGGAGTGATGGGGTTCTCGGAGGCCATCCGCGAGGAGGTGCGTGAGCAGGGCATCAAGGTGATCGACGTCCTCCCCGGCATGGTCGCGACCGCGATGACCGCCCGTCCGGAGTTCGCCGCCCGGCCGAAGCTCGTTCCCGAAGACGTGGCCCAGGCGGTGCTGGCGGTCCTGGAGACGTCACCGGAGGTGATGATCACGCGGATGGACGTGCGTCACCAACTGCCCGGTCACTGATGTCCGGCGCGTCTAGTCCTGGGTGCCGTCCAACCCCACGACCCACTCCGTGAACTCCTCCATCTCCGGGATCCGGTCGAAGACGATCTGTCCGTCCACCAGGATGCCGGGCACCGGGATCTGACGGCCGGCTCCGGGCCGTAGCTCCTGCAGGCGCTTCACGCCATCACGCGTGGAAGCGTCGACCATGGCCCAGGTGAACGCCTCCGGGTGCTCGCTCTCCAATTCTTCCATCGCATCCACGGCGAGGTTGCAGAGCACTCAGGACGGGCCCTTGGAGATCAGGTCGATGTGGGGACTGACCGCTGCCATTCTTGCTTCCTCCTGTCTCGCGTTCGTCGTTCTCGGGTCCTGGCGGTTCCGGCCGGCGCCCTCCGGGCGCCGCTGCCGCTAGCTTCAGCCGGACGCCGCGGAGGAGGCTGCCGCCCCTGCCTCCGTGGCCGGACCTTCGGTGAGCGTGGACGCCGGACCGGCGTCCTCACCCGCTCAGCCTCAGCCCCCGTCCGCGCCCACCTCCGCCCCGGCGGCGACGAAGCCGGGCGTCGCTTGAGCCGGCCGGCGACCTCTCGGCATCCGGCAGTGGTCTGGGCAGGAGGAGCCGCCTGGGCTTCGGGTGCGGACGTGTCCGCGGGATGCGCTCGTGTTAGTTCGGCGTCGGCCAGCACCTTGATGCGTGAGGCGCCGACCGTCATGGCCACGTGCGCCACCTCGCGCATTCCTCGTCCGTCAGACCCAGATCCCTCCCGACCGAGAGGCAGTAGGCCGTTCAGGGCCCGCAGCCGGCGGCCAGTGAGGCCCCCAAGGAGACCAGCACCTTGGTCTTGGCATCGAGGACGCCGTCACTGTAGGCGAGGGCGAAGAAGTCGTCGTAGCGGGCCTGAGCCGCGGGTCCGGTCGTGGGCGCGAGGCTGGGCATGGGGGGCTCCTCTCTCTCCGGGTGGTACGCGCACGCCGGTCCGCGGCAGCCGTGGGGATGGCGGGCGCTGTCCCGGCAGACGACGGGCTCTGGGTCGGGGAAGGTCAGGCCCAGCCGCTCCTCTGCAAACTCGGCGAACTCCCGGATCCCCGAGCGGACGAAGGCCTTGCAGCACCCGGGGTCGGCCTCGGCGGCGGTGACGCCCGCCAGGCGGCCGACCAACTCCATGGTCAGTCGGGTCTCCGGGCCCTTGCCGCAGTGGGCTCCCACCAGCACGCTCAGGCACGCCCCCAGGGCCGGCACCACCCCGCAGACGCCGGTCAAGCCGCAGTACGAGCTGATGGCCTGCTTGGTCGTGCGGGACAGCGCCTCGTCCACGTGGGCCTGGGTCACCCCGGTCTCCGGGCGATTGCGCAACGAGACCATGACCGCGCCGGCGGCGACCCACGCATGCTCGCACCCGAGCATCGGAAGTGCCGGTTGGCCGAGGAGGTCCTCCGCCAGCCGGAAGGGCGAGGTCTCTTGGCTCCTCTCCAGCGCCGGCCCCGCCGAGGCGAGGAAGCCGGCACCGTGGCACCTCTCGCAGATGTAGTGACCCATCGGACAGACGACGTTGCCCGTCTCCTCGCGGCCGCACCAGGCGCATCGGAACGGGTTCGCCCTGTTGCAGGTACTCGAGCGTCTCTCCGCAGATGAGACAGGACTCCGGGAACCGGTCGGCCTCCGGTGGCTCGCTCATAGCGATCTCTCCTTGCCGGGCGCGCCCGCCTGCCGAGCCAAGGGGCCTGCGCCTTCCTGCGCGGTCACGACGGTCTCCCGGACCATCGCCGAGCGCAGTCAGTAGTAGACGAAGGCGCCGCGACGCTCCGCCCGGGCGACCCCGGCGTCGCGCAGGATGCGCAGGTGGTGGGAGACGAGCGGCTGAGGCAGCCCGGTGGCCTCCACCACGTCCGACACCGGCCGGCACTCACCGGTCAGGGCGAGGACGACCGCCAGTCGGGCCGGCTCGGACAGCGTCTTCAAGAATCGGGCCAACTCGGCGACGTCGGCGCCGGCCATGACGGAGGCGGTAGCCGCATCCATCAGCTGCCCGCTCCCCCACAGATGGAGGTATCGAAATACATAGATACAGTTTCCTTCAGAGACGCCCGTCCTGCAACCCCGCTCCTCCAGACGCCGCGAGAGCCGCGCCTTCGCCGGACCCGCGTGCCGCTGGTGCTAGGATGGCGGTACGAAGGTTGGACCGCATGGGAGAGTGGGAGGTCAGATGCGCATACAGGTGCTCGGGACCGGCTGCAAGAAGTGCAACGAGCTGTACGAGCATGCCAGCCAGGCCGCGGCCCGGTTGGAGGGCGGCCACAGCGTGGAGAAGGTCGAGGACGTGGACACCTTCCTCCGGATGGGCGTCCTCGTGACGCCGGCTCTGGCGATCGACGACCAGGTGGTCTCGTCGGGAAGGGTCCTCTCCACCGACGACATCGTCGCTCTGCTGCGGGCTCGAGAGGCGTGACCGTGGACGGCCACACCGACGTCTACCTGATCTCCGGTTTCCTGGGCAGCGGCAAGACGACCTTCTTGAACCGGCTGGTGGCCCACGTCCCCGACGACGTCAGCTTCTTGATCCTGATGAACGAGTTCGGCGAGGTCGGGCTGGACGGCGTGCTGGTCGAGGGCGAGGACCTCGACATGATCGAGATCAGCAAGGGATCCATCTTCTGCGCCTGCGTCAAGACCGACTTCATCAAGGCGCTGCACGAGATCGCCACCAACGTCCGGCCCAACGTCATGCTGATCGAGACGACCGGCGTGGCCAACCCCTCCGACCTGGACCGGGATCTTCAGCTGCCCATCTTCGGCGGCGCCTTCCGGCTGCGGGACAAGTTCTGTCTGATCGACGCGGTCAACTTCATGGATACCTACGAGTCCTTCCTCGCCATCGAGAAGCAGCTCGAGGCTTCGGACGTGTTCATCATCAACAAGATGGACCTGGCCGATCCGGACGAGGTGTCGGCGATCAAGGACGTGGTCCGCAGCTTCAACGCCCAGGCCGAGTTCTATGAAGCCGTCTACGCGGACGTGACTTTCGACGCTCTGTTCCGCCACGGGGTGTTGGTGGACGCCGCCGCGCACGTGGTCCCCGCCCTCTCCGAGGACGAGCTCGACGACTATATCGACGAGTTGCTCTGCGACGAGAGCGCCCAGGTCACGCCTCCGGACCGTCTCCTCTCGCTGGTGGTGACCTGGCCTGGCGGGAGCGAGCGCGACTTCCGAGAATGGCTCGACCGGCTGCCGGCGAAGGTGGTGCGCGCGAAGGGTCTGCTCGACCTGACGGAGGGGCTTAGCGCCTTCAGCCTGGTGAACGGCTTGGCGACGGTCGAGCCTTACGCCGGGAACGAACCCGGACCGGAGGTCCGAAACCGCCTGGTGTTCATCTCCCGTCCCGAGGATATCCGGGCGCTGGAGGCGACCCCGCTGCCGTCCAGACCCACGCTAGCCTAGGCCACACCACGACCACGATCAGGGAGGACCCATGGCCACGATACCCGACAACGTCAAGGAACTGCTCCGCAAGGGCCACAACGTCTGGGTGGCGACCATCGGCGAGGACGGTTGGCCGAACGTCGCCATCAAGGGCAGCGGCGCGCTGCTGGACGACGAGCACCTGTACTTCGCCGACATCTTCTCCAAGAAGACCAGGGAGAACCTGCTGTACAACAGCAAGGTGGCGGTGGGGATCTTCGATCCCGACGAGCGCATCGCGGTCCAGGTCAAAGGCACGGCGGACATGATCCAGACCGGCGAGCTCTTCGATACCGTGACCAAGCAGATGGCCGACCTGCAGATGGGTCTGCCGCCCGTGGTCTACGTCGTGCGCATCCTGGTGGATTCAGTCTGGGACATGAGCGTGGGTCCCAAGGCCGGAGAGCGCATCGGGTAGCGGCGTTCCCATCGATCAAGGAGGAGCAAAGCGATGCTAGTGCGGACGTGGATGAGCAAGGACCCCATCACCGTCAGCCCGTCGGCCTCTATGAAGGAGGCCACGGATGTCATGCGGGAGCACGAGATCCGTCACCTGCCGGTGGTGGACAACGGTAGGCTGGTGGGCATGGTCACGCTGAGCGACCTGCGCCGGTCCGCTCCCTCCCCGGCCACCACCTTCTCGATCGGCGAGATCAACTACCTGGTCGACCAGATCAGGGTGGCGGACATCATGACCGCCGACCCCATCTCCGTCACGCCGGACACCACCGTCGAAGATGCCGCCCTCATCGGGTCGAAACACCGCTTCGGCTCGCTGCCGGTGGTGGAGGACGGCCGCCTGGTGGGCATCATCACCTCGGCCGACCTCTTCGACATCCTGATGAGGGTCTTCGCCGGCGGCGAGGAGCACAGCCGCATCACGATCGAGAACGTCCAGCCGGTCATCGGGACGCTTCGCACCATCGTCGACATCCTCGACCGGCACAAGGCCTGGTTCAGCTCCATCATGAGCTTCCCGCAGCCGGGGGGTGAGCTCTACACCTACTGGGTGAGGATCAACCGCGACCACGTGAACGAGGTCGTCGCCGACCTGGAAAAGGCCGGCTTCCCGGTCGCGCACGTGTCGTAGCTTCAGGCGATCCCCCGGGCCTGCTCCTCCTCGCTCAGCACCTGGTCGAGGATGTCGACGGCGCGGGAGAGTTCCTCCTCGGAGATGATCAGGGGCGGCGCGAACTCGAGCGCCGGTCCCATCATCTTGATGATCAGCCCCTTGTCCTGCGCCCGGCGCACCAGGGAGGGGCCCGGGTGGTCGGCGGCCGAGAACATCGCCCGGGTGGCTTTGTCCGCGGTCAGATCGAGGGCGCACCACAGTCCGGTACCCCGGGCTTCGCCGACCAGGGGGTGGCGCTCCAGCTCCTTCAGGGCGGCGAGGAAGAAGGCGCCGCGCTCGGCGGACCGCTGCACCAGCCCCTCCTCCTCGATGATCTGGATGTTCCGCGATCCCACCGCGCAGGCGACCGGATGGCTTCCCCAGGTGTGCAGGTGCAGGAAGATCGGCATGGTCTCGGTCACCGAGGGACGGGCGGCCACCGCGGACAGAGGCACGTAGCCGGAGGTGATCTGTTTGGCCATGGTCAGGATATCCGGCTGGATACCCAGCTGCTCCGTGGCGAACATCGTGCCCGTGCGTCCGAACCCGGTGATGACCTCGTCCACGATCAGCAGGACGCCGTAGCGGTCGCAGATGGCCCGCACCTCCTGCCAGTACTCGTTCGGCATGGAGAGGGCGCCGTACCCCTGCATGACCGACTCGCCGATCACCGCCGCCGTCATCTCGGGCAGCTCGAACTGGATGGTGGTCTCCACCGTCTTGGCGCACAGCAGGTCGCAGCCCGGGTAGCGCTGGTTCCAGGGGCAGCGGTAGCAGTAGGGTGCGTCGACGAACACGGCACCGGGCACGCCCGGTTCCATCACCTGACGCATCGGCTGGACGCTTCCCAGGATACTGAGCGCCCCCATGGTCTGGCCGTGGTAGGCTCCCCGCCGCGCGATGATCTTGAAGCGCTTGGGCTCGCCTTTGTAGAAGAAGTGCTGCTTGGCCAGCTTGAGGGCAGACTCCACCGCTTCCGACCCGGAGCTGGCGAAGAAGACCTCGCTCAGGTCCCCGGGGAGGATCTCGGCCAGCTTCGTGGCGAGCTCGATGGCCGGCGGGTTGCTGAAGGACATGGGGGTGAAGTAGGCCAGCTTCTCCGCCTGCGCGGCCATGGCCTGGGCAAGCTCGGTGCGCCCGTGCCCCACGGCGACCGGCCGGGTCACTCCCGCGCACATGTCGAGGTACTCTTTGCCCGTGGTGTCCCAGACGGTGCAGCCGCTGCCGCGCTCGATGATGGGGATGCCGGCGGCCAGCTCCTCGCGACTGGTCTTGTGCGAGACCAGGTGCTCCATGGCCGTGTAGAGGTCGCTCGTCTCGATGCTCATCCGGGGATCTCCTCGCGCTCGATGCTCTCCTTGTCCAGCTGAAAGGCCTCGTGGAGCGCCCGCACCGCGCGCTCGGTCTGTCCCTTCTGGATCACGCAGGAGATCTTGATGGGGCTGGTCGAGATCATCTCGATGTTGATGAGGTTCTCGGCGAGGGTCTCGAACACCTTGGCCGCGACGCCGGGGTGCGTCTTCATGCCCGCGCCCACCAGGGAGACCTTGGCCATGGTGATGTCGGTCTCGAAGGTGTCGAACTGCAGGGCAGACTGCAGGCCCTCCAGGATGGATGTGACCGCGGGGAGGTCGTCCTCCATGACGGTGAACGAGATGTCGGTGGTGCCCCCCTCGGAGACGTTCTGGATGATCATGTCCACGTTGACGTGGGCCTGGGCCAGCGCGGTGAAGACCGCCGCGGCCACGCCCGGGCGGTCGGGCACCCGGTAGATGGTCACCTTGGCGTCCTCCAGGGAGTAGGTCACGCCTGAGACGATGGCTTGCTCCACCATCTCCTCCTCTCGCTGCTTGATCCAGGTTCCGGGGGTGTCGGTGAAGCTCGAGCGGACGTGGATGGGGACCCCGTATCGGCGCCCGAACTCCACGCAACGGGCCATCAGCACCTTGGCGCCGGTGGCCGCCATCTCCAGCATCTCTTCGTAGGACACCTCCTCGAGCTTCCGCGCCTCGGGGACGATGCGGGGGTCCGTGGTGTAGACGCCGTCCACGTCGGTGTAGATCTCGCACGCCTCGGCGTTCAGGGCCGCGGCGAGGGCGACGGCGGTGGTGTCGGACCCGCCCCGGCCCAGGGTCGTGACGTCGTTCTCGGTCGAGACGCCCTGGAAGCCGGCGACCAGCACGATCTTCCCCTCGTCCAGCGCCCGCTGGACTCGGAAGGGACGGATGTCGAGGATGGTGGCCTTGGTGTGGACCGAGTCGGTGACGATGCCCGCCTGCGATCCGGTGAGCGACAGGGCGTCATGGCCCAGGACGTGGATGGCCATGGCCAGCAACGCCGCCGAGACGCGCTCGCCGGCGGAGAGCAGCATGTCCATCTCCCGCTCCGGGGGAGACGCGGAGATCTCCCGGGCGAGCGCGATCAACTCGTCCGTGGTGTCCCCGCGCGCCGAGACCACGGCGACCACCGGTCGCCCCTCGTCGTGCACCTCGACGATGCGGGCGGCCACGCGCCGGATGCACGCCGCGTCCGCGACCGAGCTTCCCCCGAACTTCATCACCACGGTCGAGGAACGTCGCCCGCGCGGTGCCTGGGGAGCGATGACGGTCACCGGGAGCCCGGTGCTGTCGGTGGGCTGGGACGCCAGGTGGCGGGCGTCGTCGTCGCGTGCGGTCACGTCCTCAACCCTCTCGTCATGCGGGTCGATAGTCAGAGAAGACAGGGGATTCTACCGAAGGACATGCCGGTTTTGAAGGACTGGGTAGGCGGAAGCGGGCGAGGCGGCCCGAGTGAGCTGTTCTGGACGAGCTTCGGCTCCTTCACCGTGCTGGCCGGTTTCGCCACCGCCCTGCTCGTGGCGGTCCTCTGCTCGGTCGTGCTGAGAACGGGTCCGGAGGTGGCCGGTCTGGCCGCCGCGGGCGCGCTCTGCTGGTGCACCTGGTCGTCCTGTTGCCGGTCCAGTACTACCTGGTACGCGCCCGCGTCGTGCGCCCCATCACCCGTCTGGAGCGGGAGTTGCGGGGCGACCTCCCCTGGGAGCCCGATGGAGACGAGCTCCTCCGTCCGTTGCGCCGGGCGCTGGAGGACCTGCGCGGGATGGCGCTGGACACGGTCAGCGACGCCCAGCATCGGCAGGAGAAGCTGGAGGAGCTGCAGGTCCGGCTGGATGACGACCGCTCGGGGCAGGTGCTCTGCGACCGCATCTTCGAGGCCGTGCGGGCGCCCGGGCCCGTGGCCCAGTACGCTGCCACCGTGGCCGGCCTCCTGCGCGCAGCCTGGCCGGCCGACCACGTCCTGCTGCTCGCTCGTCGGGCGCCGGGGAACGAGTTCCATGTCGTCTACGCGGAGCACGGTGGGGACGCCGTGTCCGAGCCCGCGGCCCTCGCTCCCGGCTACTCGCGCGCCTCGATGCCCAGGCCGGTGAAGGACGCCCTGCGCCGGGGCTTCGCGGTCGAGACCGGCGTGCCCTTCGCCCGCGACCCGGGACTGCCCGACGCGCGCAGCTTCGTGGCCATCGGTCTGGAGCACGGCGGCTCTGTCTCGGGGGTCTTGCTCTTGGCGACCTCGTCCGCAGCCCCCCCGAGCGCGGAACCGCTGCGGCGAGCGCGTCCGTTGCTGAGCCTGGCGTTCTCTCGTTCTCTCCTGCTGGAGGAGAGGGAGGAGATCGCCGTGCGGGACTCGTTGACCGGCGCCTACACGTCCGACCACTTCTTTGCGCAGCTCCGGCAGGAGGTCGCCCGGAGCAACCGCTACTCTCGTCCGCTGGCCTGCCTGGTGGTGGACGTGGACCGTTTGTGCGAGATCAACGACCGATACGGTGCCCGCTTTGGCGACCGCGTGATCGCCCAGGTGGCGCAGCTGGTACAGGGCGCGATACGGTCCACCGACGTGCTGGGGAGGGTGTCCGGAGGGGAGATGGCCCTCCTGCTGCCCGAGACCGACGGGGACTCGGCCCGCGTGGTGGCCGAGCGGATACGCGAACGTGTCGAGGGTCACGCCTTCGTGCTGCGTCCCAGCCTTGTGGAGCGCTATCAGCGTGAGCGTGGGCATCGCCCTCCATCCCCCCGCGGGGGTCACCGCGCTGCGTCTGGTCGACGCCGCTCGGGCCGCGGTCCGTCAGGCCAAGGGTTCCGGCCGGAACCGGGTCATGGTGGCGGCGGACGAGGAGACCGGAGGCTGACGGTTCCCCGTCTGGTGCTTCTGCTGTCTTTTTGCTGTCTAGATGTGTAGAGTTTCCTCCACGAAGTCTGCTTCCCCACTTGTAGAGCGGGGTGAGTTGTGGTGCACTACACTGGTCTGACCAATTCCTAGAGAAGGCGCCGGGGTGGCGACTGTGAGGACGATGGACGCACGCACGAGTAGAGAGAACCGCAGCGTCGAGACCGATGCGCTGGGGGTACCCGGGGATCTATCGCTGGTGCCCCTGCGCCTTCGGCTGGTCCCCCGAGGCCAGTGGCGCGTCGGCCCGGCCGAGACCTGCTCCGAGCAGTTCGTGTACGTGATACGGGGCACGGTTCAGGCCCTTTCGTACGGCACGTGGGTCCCCATCTCGGCGGGCGAGAGCGTATCGCTTCGCGGGGAAGGACCGCAGATCTGGCGGAACGATGGCGAAGAGCTCGCCGAGATGCTCCTGGTGTGCCTGCCATGACCGATTCCAAGGAGATGGGCGCCCTGATCCGCGCCCGCCGGGAAGAGTTGGGTTTGGCGCAGGCCGACCTCGCTGAGGCCTTGGGCGTCACCCGCGCCCAGGTCAGCAACCTGGAACGGGGCACGAGTGGCCCCTCCTTCAAGCTGCTGATCCGCCTCGTCCGCATCCTGGGGTTCGGAGTCGTCCGACTGCTGGAACAGGAAGCTCCGCTGACCCAGGCCGACGTGGTGAGGCCCGACCAGCGCCAGGCCGTGACGGAGAGCTACGCGGAGGACGCGGACATCGAGGAGTTGCTCCCCGCGGTCGCGGGCTCCATCCATCCCTACGAGATCGTGCTGCAGCCGGGGACGGGCAGGCTCCTGCCGCATACCCAAGGCGGGGACGTGTGGATGTACGTCCTGGACGGGTCGCTGCAACTGCAGGTGGCCGGGCAGACCCACCTCCTGGAAGCCGGGGGCAGCTTCGGGTACCCGGGGAGCGTCGAGCACGCCGTCACCAACGTGGGATCGGTTCCTGCGCGCCTGCTGTCCCTGCGCGTCGGGGCCGCCTGACCGCTGGTCCTGGGCGCTCCATCCTGCTAGCGTCACGGTGAAGGCCGTGACTGCGAAAGAGGAGACGCTCGTGTACCAGAACATCCTGCTCGCGACCGACGGGTCCGAGCATTCCCTGAGCGCCGCCCACCACGCGGCCGGTTTGGCCCGAGAGTTGGGGGCTCGGCTCGAGGTGTTGGGGGTGGCCGTCATCCACCCCATGTACGGGGGGCTGGGCATGGGCGCCGTCGGCGTCGAGGGCCTGGAGGCCGAGGTCGAGCAGGCTGCGGAGATGGCGGTCAACGACACCGCCGCCCTGCTCCGGGAAGAGGGCGTCGAAGCGAAGACCGTGGTCGTCATGGCCATGGGCAACGCCGCCTCCGCCATCGTCGACGAAGCCAAGGAGATCGGGGCCGACCTCATCGTCATGGGGAGCCGGGGACTCGGCCGCGCGGGCAGCCTCATCCTGGGAAGCACGAGCGTTCAGGTGCTCCACATGACCGAGTGCCCCGTGCTCCTCGTCCGCTAGCTGCGCGCCTGAGCGACGCCGGCCTCCGCCTTCTCCCGCGCCTCGTCCTCTTCGGCGTCGCGGCCGGTCACCCGCCGGCGCTGCCAACGACGGTCGCCTTCGAGCCAGGTCTCGACCCACCGGAAGTCCTGCGCCCAGATCGGCGCGGTCACCTCACGCAACCCCTCCGCGTACTCGTGCAGGCCGGGTTGGAGAGTGGTGACCAACGACTCCGCGCCCCGGTGCGTGGGCCGTGCTCCGTGCTTCTCCACCATCCGTCGCATCACGCCCGGATGATCGATGAGCGGGCAGGGCCGAAGAAGGTTGTGGCCGAACGGCTGAGCCTTCCTCAGGTCTTGGAAGAACGGTGACCGAAGCGCGTCGCTCAGCGACCGCTCCTTGATGTTGTCCACCGCGAAGTGGCAGAAGACGCAGGGCTCCACGTCGCCGTGGTTGTTGATGTGGAGGTAGATCTTCCCGGCAGCGATGCAGCCGCCCGTCAGCGGGCCGTCGTTCCAGAAGTCAGCGGTCAGGATCGGCTTCTCCAGCCGTATCCGCCCCACTTCCCGGCGCAGTTGCTGCCGCTGTTCGGGGGTGGGCATGAGGGTCAGGTCGGGGTCGAGCCCGATCGGCGCGTAGGAGAAGTACCAGCCGTAGAGTGCCCCTTTCTCCACCATCAGGTCGATGAACTCGTCGGAGACGATCTCATCGATGTTGTGGGAGGTCGCCGTGGCTGAGAAGGCGAAGAGGAGGCGGTGCTCGCGCAGGCGGTCCATCGTCTGGAGCACCCGATCGTACACGCCCTTTCCTCGCCGCTCATCGGTCGCCTGCCGACCGCCCTCGATGCTGACCGCGGGGACCACGTTCCCCAGCCGCACGAGACGCGCAGCGACGTCGTCGTCGATCATCAGTCCGTTGGTGTAGACCTGGAAGACGGAGCGGGGATGCCGCTCGATGACGTCCAGCAAGGGGGGCCACATGAACGGCTCGCCCCCGATCATGACGAAGATGAAGATGCCGAGCTCCTCCGCCTCGGTGATCACCCGCTCGACCACCTCTTCCGGCAGATCGTCGGCGCGTTCGTACTCGCCCGCGTAGCATCCGGCGCAGCGCAGGTTGCAGCGCATGGAGGGGCTGAGGGCGAGGACGTAGGGCGGAGTGAAGCCGTACGTGTGCTCGAACTCGTCGAACCACGCCGGATCGCCGACGAAGTTGGTGAACATGCGGGCAAGGAGGTGCCTGCGCACGCGGGGATGCAGCTCGGACACGCGGCGGGCGAAGTGGCCCCCCGGTCCTTCGCGCTCCGAACCACTCTTCCAGCCAGGCGGCCACCATCCGTTCGGTGGGGGTCCGCGCGAGTCGCGCCAGCGTGCGGGTCACCATCCGGCTGCCGCTCTCCGGGGCCCACCCCATCATCCTCAGGCCCGCGACGAAGGCATCTTCGGTCAGGTGGGGGTAGCGGTTGCGCGATCCACGGAGTGCCACGCTGTCCATCACGATCCTTTCCGACGAGTCGAGGGCGTCCGACTTCGGACCAGGCGGATTGAACGTGATACCCCGCACAAGGAAACAGAAACGAAGTCGAGGGTCCGGTGCGGCAAGAAAGAAGGGGAAGGCCCCGTCGGGCCTTCCCCTCGCGGAGACGGAGCTGTGGCCTGAGGCTACTCCCCGGCGGGTGGCGCGGTCAGCGAGACGAGCTTGCCCAGCCGTTCCCACTCGCGGTCGACCCACTCCTGCATCTCTTCGACGTAGTGCATGTTCTCCGGCCTGAAGAGGTGCTTGAAGCGGCCTTGGCGCTTCATCCAGTCGGCCACCGGGGTCTTCCGCTTCTTGGGATCGTAGTTGAGGATGTAGTCCCCGTCGACCACCTCGTAGAGGGGCCAGAAGCAGGAATCGACCATGGCCTTGGCCAGGTCCATGCCCTCCGAGTCCTTGGAACGCCAACCCCGCGGGCAGGGCGAGAGGATGTTGATGAAGGCCGGTCCGGGCGTGTCGAAGGCGCGTTCCGCCTTGGAGATCAGGTCGCGGAAGTTGTGGGGCGAGGCCTGGGCCACGTAGGGGATGCCGTGCGCGGCGGCGATCGCGGTCAGGTTCTTTCGGTTCTGCTGCTTGCCGGGCACCACCTTGCCGGCCGGGCTGGTGGTGGTCCAGGCGCCCCGGGGGGTGGCGGCCGAGCGCTGGAAGCCGGTGTTCATGTAGGCGCCGTTGTCGTAGCAGGCGATCACGATATCGTGGCCGCGCTCCAGAGCCCCCGAGATGGCCTGCAGGCCGATGTCGTAGGAGCCCCCGTCGCCGCCGATGGAGAGGAACTTGTAGTCCTCGGCCACCTTGCCCTGGCGCTTCAGGCTCTTGTAGGCGGCCTCGACGCCGCTGATGGTGGCCGCGGCGTTCTCGAAGGCGCAGTGGATGTAGGAGTCCTTCCACGCCGTGTACGGATAGATGGTCGTGGACACCTCGAGGCACCCGGTCGCGTTGGAGACCACCACCGGATGATCCTTGGCGCCCATCAGCAGTTGCCGGGCGATGATGCCGGCGCCGCAGCCCGCGCACAGCCGGTGGCCGCCCGCCAGTCGCTCCGGCCGGGTGACGTACTCCTTGGGAGAGAGCTTCGTCGCCATCTGCCTATTCTCCCTTCATGTTCAGGTACATGCGGCCGTACGGAAGCTCCGTCTCGCCCTTGGCGGCGGAGTCCAGCGTACGCATGACCTCTTCGATGTTGCGCGGGAACACGTCCCGGCCGCCCAAGCCGTAGACGACGTTGACGGTCTTGGCCTGGACGTTGCGCTGGTAGAGGGCCGCCAGGGTCTCCAGGTAGAGGGGGCCGCCCTGGGCGCCGTAGGAGTCCGCGCGGTCCATGATGGCGACCGCCTTGACGCCGGAGAGCGTCTCGGCCATGGCCTCACTGGGAAACGGCCGGAACGTACGGATCTTGACGATGCCGCACTTGATGCCCTCGGCCCGCAGCTGGGCCTGGACCATCCGGGCCGTGCCGGCGGCCGAGCCGATCACCACGATGGCCACCTCGGCGTCGTCCATCCCGTACGTCATCAGGTGCTGGTACTGCCGGCCGGTCATCGCGGCGAAGCGGTCGTAGGTCTCCTGGATCACGTGGCAGCGCCGCTTCCATGGCGCGGTTCTGCGCGATCTTGTGCTCGAAGTACCAGCCGTGCAGGCCGTCGAAGGGACCGAAGGTGGCCGGGTGCGACGCATCCAGCAGGTTGATGCCCGTCGGCGCCTCGCCGATGAAGTCCTTGACCTGTGCGTCGTCCAGTGCCCGGAGCGGACCGATGGCGCCCGGAGATGATGAAGCCGTCGTACATGTTCATCACCGGCAGGCGGACGTCGGCGTGCTCGGCGATGGGGAAGGCCATGACGGTCGCGTCGTAGGCCTCTTGCGCATCCTCGTTGTAGATCTGGATCCAGCCGGTATCGCGGCCGCCCATGGAGTCCGAGTGGTCGCAATGGATGTTGATGGGGCCGGAGATGGCGCGGTTGACCGTCGTCATGATGATGGGCAACCGCATGGAGGCGGCGATGTTCACCACCTCCCACATCAGGGCGAACCCGGCGGAGCTGGTGGCCGTCATGGTGCGGGCGCCGGCGGACGCCGCGCCGATGCAGGCGCTCATGGCGGAATGCTCCGATTCGACGGTGACGAACTCCGCCTTGACCGCTCCGTTGGCCACGTACTCGGAGAACGTCTGTACCACGTCGGTCTGCGGGGTGATGGGGTAGGCCGCCACCACGTCCGGGTCGAGCTGTTTCATGGCCATGGCCACGGCCTGGTTGCCGGTGACGGCGAGAAGCTTCTCCTCGGTCGTGCTCACGCCTGGCCTCCTTCAGCCGCGTCGAGCCCGCGGAACTCCGCCTCGGGCAGCATCTCGATGCAGTCCGCCGGGCACTCGCTGGCGCAGATGCCGCAGCCCTTGCAGTGGTCGTAGTCGAAGCCGACCACCCGCCGGTCCTCGATCAGGATGGAGGAGT
The DNA here is from genome assembly GCA_963796315.1 of uncultured Actinomycetota bacterium. Lineage (GTDB taxonomy): Bacteria > Actinomycetota > Thermoleophilia > RBG-16-64-13 > RBG-16-64-13 > CAWCLH01. Next base: position 94,304 of record CAWCLH010000003.1, on the reverse strand, counting down.
CCGGGCAGAAGAAGTAGCAGAAGAGGCACTGGGTGCACTTCTCGGCATCGCGGACCGGGCGGTCGGTCCGCCAGCCGCCGGTACGATAGTAGCGGGCATTGCCCGCCTCGGGGATCACCGCGCCGGGATTATGCCTGCTCGGTCCCCAGTTCTGGATGTCGGAGATGTCCCACTTCATTCCTGCACCTCGTTGTAGGCTCGCCGCACTGATTCAAGATTGCCTTCCACCACCTCGGCCGCGAACTTCTTGCCGAAGCTCTTGCGAAGATGATCCTCGACCTCCTCCAGCGTGAACAGGCCGGTGGCCCGCGCGACCGCACCCACCATGGGGGTGTTGGGGAGGTTGCGGCCCAGGGTGGCATCGGAGATCTCGCTGGCCGCCACCGTCATGACCCGTACGCCGGGGGGGAACTGGGCGCGGGTCTTGACCTCCGCCGGGGTCTCGGCGGTGTTGACGATGACCGTCGCGCCGTCGCTGGCCCCGTCGCACACGTCGATGGTCCCCAGGAGGGTGGCATCCAGGACCAGCACCACGTTGGGGTGCTCGATGGGCGCATAGGTCTGGATGGGATCGTCGCTCAGGCGGGTGAACGCGACGATGGGGGCCCCGGAGCGCTCCGGCCCGTACTCCGGGAAGGCCTGGAAATGCTTCCCGCGTTCGACCGCCAACTCGGCGACCATCTTGGCGGCGGTGACGGCGCCCTGGCCGCCTCGGGCATGCCACCGCACCTCGGTGAGCTTGGCACTCACTGCATCACTCCTTGTGAGCTCGGGGACCCTGCGACGTGGAGGCGCCGCCTTCCCGGTCGTGCCATCGTCTGTTCCGGGGTACCGGCACTGACGGTGGCGGGAGCACCCTCGTTCCCTGCTGACAAGAGGATCGCCGGCCGAAAGCCGGCTACCGGGGGAGAGTCGCGGAGCCGTAGCGCCGAACCTTACCATCTGGGTGCCGATCGTCGCAAGCGACGCGAGGCCCTCGGAAGAGCTGGCCGGCGCAGCAGGCCGCCACCATGGCGAAGGGGAGGAAGGCGCCGGAGTAGTAGACGTCGTCGCCGTAGGGGTCGCCCGGTTTGGCTCCCGAGCCGGTCAGCAGGAAGAAGAGCACCGGGACCAGCAGCAACGTGGGGACGTAGAGCTCCCGGCGGCGGATCAGGGCGGCCGCCCCCGCCAGACCCAGGAAGAAGACCGCGTAGGGGACGACGTAGACGTGCGCGTAGAAGCGGGCGTTGAACTGCAGCGTGTAGAGGACGAAGAGAGGTCCTCCCTGCAGCAGCCGGCCCTGGGTCCCGGTGCTCGGTGCCACGTGCTGGGTGGCCAGATACTGCTTGGCCCGCCACAGGTTGAAGGCGTAGTAGCCCAAGACGGCCAGCAGGCCGGCCACCCACGCTCCGGCCGCGAGCCAGCGGCGTCGCTGCCCCAGGGCGGCTGTGCCGGCCAGCAGCGCCGAGACGAACCATTCCCGGATGGCGGCGGCGCCCAGGGCGAACGGCAGCGCCGGTAGTCGGAGGCCGTAGGCGAACAGCGTCGCCGCCGCCATCGCGAAGAAGCCCGCCCACATCTCGTAGGAGAGGAAGTGGTACGTGTCCAGGGCGGCCAGGATAGTACGGGGAGAGCAGCGCGGGCACCACCAGCGCCGTGCCCACGTCGGAGAGGCGGGCGGCGAGCAGGAAACCCAGCACCAGCGAGACGGCCGCGGCCCAGATGTAGCCCACCGTGATCTGGTGCGTCGAATCGAACAGCGTGGTCCACAGCCGCGTGAGCACCGGTGTCCGCCAGCCGGCCAGGTTGGTGATGGGCTCGGTGAAGCGCGCGTCCTCCCGCGACGCCTTGCCGTAGGCCTCGTAGTAGCCCAGGTGGTGCTTCTCGACCAGGTAGAACACCCGGCTGAAGAACACCGGATCGAACGAGTAGGTCTCCGGCCGTGGCTCCGCCCGCATGTACCGGTCCATCACGGGAAGGTAGGTCTGCGCCTGGACGAGGAAGAGCACGGTCATTACCAGCACCAGCAGGGCGCCCAGTTGCCAGGCGCGCACGACCCGGAGGACCTCGCAGGCGGCGAGGGCGGCGGCCGGCGCAAGCAGGAGGACCAGCCAGTGTGTGGGCCGCGTCCACGAGAGGCCATCGAACCACTGCTGGGCGGCGGCGAAGAGGAGGAGGCCGACCAGCGCCGCCGCCGGCAGCGCCGCGGTCCGGGTCCGCGCCATCACCGCGACGGCGACCCCGGCGAGGACGAAGGACAGCAGCGGCCGTCCCCAGGGAGTGACGCGGAGAAGTCCGGCCCCGAACAGGGAGCCGTACACCAGCGGCCCGAGCACCGCCAGCCAACGCTCGCCCCGGCGCCCGGAGCTCCTCCGGTCGCCGGGGAGCAGGGCGGCGACGGGGCTACTTGGGCTCAGGGCTGAGCCGGTAGACCTGACCGTACAGGTGTGAGGACACCAGCCCCGCCCAGAACAAGGTGAAGAACACGCCGACCACCAACGCGATCAGGCCGAGCAGGGCCAAGAACTCGGCCACGATGACCAGGACGAAGGCCAGGATGTAGTTGCCGAGGTTGGCTTTGATGAAGTCGATCATCCACTGGAAGTCGAAGAACGCTCCGAAGTTCTCGTCGCTCGTGGCGTAGTGCAGCAGGGCGGCAGGCAGGACGAACTGGACCAGCAGGCTCCACAGCGGCGAGAGGAAGCTGAAGCCGATGCGTTGCAGGATGGCGCCGGGGATGCCGTAGATGATCCCGACCGCGACCACGACGAGCCCCTTCATGAAGAGGTCGCCCCACTCGTCCCAGGCCGGCAGCTGTTCGTCGCCCGTGGCTACCGCGCGCAATGTGCGGAGGAAGTACCCGGCGATGAGGATCCAGCCGACGATCGGGACGAAGAAGAGCAGGCCCCCGATGAGCACCTTCCCCACCCAGCCTTCCTGTCCCAGCATCCACGTGAACGAGCGGCCCGCATCCATGGTTCTCCTCCCCGGCAGTGGACGGTCACTGGCAGACGGTGCAGCAGGTGTTGCCTACAATTCGCGCCGCCCGCTCAGGGCCCTGCCCAAGGTCACCTCGTCGGCGTACTCCAGGTCGCCCCCCACCGGCAGCCCGGCGGCGAGGCGGGTGACGCGCACCTGGCCGGCCTCGATCTCGGGCCGCAGCTCCTCGGCGATGTACAGGGCGGTCGCCTCGCCGCTCATGGTGGGGTTGGTGGCGACGATCACCTCCTTGGTGCCCTCGCTCCGCACGCGGGCGAAGAGCTCCCGCAGCTTGAGGCGGTCGGGGCCGACGCCGTCGATGGGGGAGAGGGCGCCGCCCAGCACGTGATAGAGGCCGCGGAACTCGTGAGTGCGTTCCACGGAGATGATGTCCGCCGGCTCCTCCACCACGCAGAGGAGTGCCGGGTCCCGGCGGGGGTCGCGACAGATGGAGCAGAGCTCCTCGTCGGTCAGGTTGAAGCAACGGGCGCAGAAGCCGATGGTCTCCTTGGCCTCGATGATGGCCTGCGCCAGCGGCAGAGCCTCCTCCGGCGAGAGCCGGAGGAGGTAGAAGGCCAGACGCTGCGCCGTCTTGGGACCGATACCCGGCAGCTTGGCCAGCTCGTCGATCAGCCGTTGTACCGGCCGGCTGTACACCTGACGGGTCGGCGGCCGGAGCCGGCTAGAAGGGCAGGCCGGGGATGTTCAGACCGCCGCCCAGACCCTGCGTCAGGCCGCCCAGGCGCTTGTTCTGCAGGTCCTGCGCGGTCCGGAGCGCCTCGTTCATGGCGGCCAGGATCATGTCCTCCAGCATCTCCACGTCATCGGGATCGACGGCCGTGGGATCGATGGTGACCTTCTGCACCTCCAGGGCTCCGGTGACCGTCACGGTCACCATGCCGCCACCGGCAGAGGCCTCGACCGTCTCCTTGGCCAGCTCCTCCTGCGCCTTGGCCATGTCGGCCTGCATCTTCTGGACCTGCTTCATCATCTTCTGGTAGTTCGGATTCATGGCACCTCGTCCGCGTCAGGATTGGGAGTCCCCGTCGATGGGCCGGGCGTCGAACTCCTGTTTCAAGATCTGCAGGAGCTCCTCGTTGGTCAGGATAGCACCCTCGTTTTCAGCGGCAGGCTCGCTCGACCGGCGCGCCCGCCAGTCGGGGCGACACCGCCAGGTTCCTGCCGGTTATCTGCCGCAACGTCTCTCGGAGGAAACCTTCGTTATCGGGCTTGGCCAGCTGGGTGACGTGGAACTCCATGCCCTGGGCGAAGCGGATGACGAGGGTGTCGTCCTCGAGCGCCTCCGGACGCCCCTCCGACATGATGGCGTGGAGACTGGGTCTCTCGCGCTTGATGGCCGACAGGATGACCGGCCAGGCCCGTCTTAGCGTCCCCAGGTCGGCCTCGACCTGCACCGGCGGGGCGGGGGGGTCGGCGGTCTCGGGTGCAGGCGCGCCGGCGGTGGCCGGCCGGGCGACGGGCTCCTCCGTCACCACACCCGAGTCGGGGACGGCCCGCAGAGCACGCGGGAGGTCTGCAGGGCGAGGCGGCGCGTCCGGTCCGAGCGGCGCCGGCGGACGGGCCGGCCCCCTGGTGCCCGCCGGCGGGGAGGGTGCCGGTTCCCGGCGGGGCGAGGTGTCCGGCGGCCCTCCCGTCTCGAGCCGGTCCAGCCGGGCAGCCAGGCCGCGCAGGGACAGGTCGGTGTCCGGGCGGGTCAGCTTGATGAGCAGCACCTCCAGCTCCAGCCGGGGATCGGCCCCCTGCCGAACGGCGCGCTGAGCTTCGCCCAGCAGGTCGATGAAGTCGAGCAGGACGCTGGTGGACACCCGATTCGCCTGGCTGCGCAAGCCGTCCAGGTGCTCTTCGCTGACGCCGATGCTGGCGGGAGGTTCCACGGTGTGCTGCACGACGTAGAGGTCACGCAGGTGTCCCAGCGGCGTCCTTGAGGAACTGGTTCAGGTCGGTGCCGCCCTGGACCAGGCGCTCGACGAAGAGGAGTGCGGACTGGCTGTCGCGCTCGTCGACGATGTCCACCAGCTCGAAGAGCAGGTCCTGCTCGGCCACCCCCAGCATGGCCAGGGCGTCGCTGCAGACCGATGGTCCCCTCACAGTACGAGTTGAGCTGGTCCAAGGTCCCCACGGCGTCGCGGAAGCTGCCGGCGGCCGCGCGGGCGATCACCGACAGCGTGTTCTCGGACACCTCGATACCTTCGCTCTGGGCGACGGAGGCCAGCACCTTGACCAGCTCGACCGAGCGTGGGGCGCCTGAAGTCGAAGCGCTGGCAGCGGGAGAGGATGGTGGGCAGGATCCTGGTGGGGCTCGGTGGTGGCCAGCACGAAGACGACGTGCGGCCGGCGGTTCCTCGAGCATCTTCAAGAGCGCGTTGAAGGCCTCGGGGGTCAGCATGTGGACCTCGTCCACGATGTAGACCTTCATGCGCCCCTCGACCGGCGCGAACTGCACCCGGTCGCGCAGGTCGCGGATCTCGTCGATGCCGCGGTTGGAGGCGGCGTCGATCTCGAGGACGTCCATGCGAGCTGCCCGCGGCGGATGGCCTCGCAGTGCGGGCAGGTGCCGTCCGGATCGAGCGGTGGCCTTGCCGTGGCCCGCTTCGCAGTTCAGCGCCATGGCCAGGATCTTCGCGGTGGAGGTCTTGCCCGTGCCGCGCGGCCCGGCGAACAGGTAGGCGTGGCTCACCCGGTCCTGACGGATGGCGTTGATCAGCGTGCGGGTGACGTGCGCACTGCCCGACGACATCCTCGAAGCCGGACCGGGCGATACTTGCGGTACAGGGAGACCGGACATGGCCGGAGCGCTCCTCCGAGCGGGTTCTCGAGACCGTCAGGATATAGCAAGGGGGCCCGCCGGAACCGGCGGACCGAAGGATAAAGACCGTGCACCCACCATCGAAGACAAGGCTCCGAGCGCCCACCGGTAGACGGCTCGGGCCAAGCTACCCCACGGCACATGAGAGGGTCCGCTTAGGGCTGCTACCTCCCGGTCCTGACCCGGTTCACGGATTCCCATTGCGTGGGACTCGACCGTCAGCACCACTTGCCGGCGGCAGACCTCACAGACTCGCTCCTCGGGTGGGGATTCAGTCCCGCTATAGCGGATTGCGGGTACAGGGCACCGCTACCTCCCCACCTAGCACGGTCCCCGGGAGTATAGCAGCGCTGCCCGGCGGGGCAGGGGCGGAGGTAGGCGGAGAGAGAGGGATTCGAACCCTCGAGACGGGTTACCCCCGCCTACACGATTTCCAGTCGTGCTCCTTCGGCCAACTCGGACATCTCTCCGCGGCGCGCGAGGGCCTTCGGGGGGCCGGATCGCGGCAGAGGCGAGTATAGCAAAGCCGGTTTCGGGGCCGCCCCCACCGTCGTCCCGCGGCCCGGCGCCGCCATCCGGCTGCCGACGATCCGGTCGCGGCTACCAGGGCCAGGCGGGCTGCCCTCCGACCACCAGTCCCCAGGCCAGCAGCACCAGGGCGCCGCTCAGGACCCCGGGAAGGATGAGGAGCCCCACCGGGTCGTGCGTCCGCTCGCCGCGGGGGAGCACCCAGAGCCCGATGGCCGTCAACAGGCCGCTGCCCAGCAGGGAAAGGACGATCTGCTGCCCCTGCACCCCGATGAAGACGACGACGAAGCCGAAGGTCGCCACCGATCCCAGGCCGATCAGCAGGCGGTCCAGGCCGTAGGCCCGCTGCGCGGAGCCGGGGCCCAGGACCAGGATGACCCCGGTGAGCGCCAGGAAGCCCGTGCCCAGCAGCCAGTGCCCCAACTGCTCGTCGAAGAACTCGACCTTGGCGGCGAAGTCTCCGTGGGCCACCACCGAGGGCAGAGCCGTGTGCAGGGCGTCGGCGGAGAGGTGCACCCCCTGCCCCACCATCGCGATGGCCAGGCCCAGCCAGAAGACCCAGGCGAAGGGGCTGGACGCCAGCGTGTAGGTGTTCAGGGAGCCGTAGGAGGACTGGACGCAGGCCAGAAAGAGCCGCACGAAGGCGAAGGCCGACCAATCCGGGCATGACGAAGAGCAGAAGGAGTTGGTAGGGGTTGATGGGCATGCCCCGGGTGGTCGGAGGCCCGATCTCGCTGAGCACCTGGACCGCTTCCCAGGCCAGGATGGCCGCGAGGAGCCACCAGACGTTCCGAGTGACCGGAGCCAGGGAGCGGGGGGTGCCCACCTACGCCGGCTCCCGTGCGCACGTGGCCGGCCGCCGCAGGGGGGTGGACGGGGCGGCGACGCCGCCGCTGGAAAGTCGAGTGGTCATGGAGCGCCATTCTAGCGCCTGCGGTGCAAGGTCCCCAATCGGCTGCCCGACGGCGGCGGTCGGTGGGGGCGGGGAGGGCGTTGAGACTACGCTCCGGGGGGGCCGTGGTCCCCGGACGTCTCGCCCGCAGCGGGCCCGCCTGCCGGCGGCTCGGGTAGGTCGGCGCCGAAGGATGCGGCGGGCGTCCCCAGACCGAGGATGGTGCGCCGAGCCTCTTCCGAGTCGGAAAAGACGCGGAACCCGCGGTCGATGGTCAGGCCCACCATGTCGAGCAGGCGACGGACCCCCGCGGTGGGGTTGATGACCCCGAGCCACCCGCTGTTCCGCAGGCGGCGCAGCGCGGTCAGCAGCACGGAGATGCCGCCGCTGTCGATGTAGTCCACCCGACTGAGGTCGATCAGCAGGAAGCGGGAGCCGTCCTTCAGTTGTTCCTCTATGGCGGACATCAGGCGGGGGGCGTTGCCGTGGTCGATCTCGCCCTCTACCTGGAGAGTGGGGACGTTCTGGACCTGCGAGTTGGAGACCTCCATGCCGGCTCCTTTCGTGCTCAGGCCGCCCGGTCGCCTTCCGTCAGGCTTGTACCCAGCTCCACGCCTGCCCAGGCGGAGCGGGTTTTCCGGAGCGGGGTCCGAAGGGTACGAGACTCCCATGGAGGATACACGCACCAGAGATCCGGGGCCGCCGGCTGTGGTATTGGACATGGACGGCGTGCTCATCGACTCCGAGCAGCTGTGGCATGAGGTGCGGCGGGACTACGCCGCCCGCTTCGGAGGACGCTGGACCGCCGACGATCAGCGGGCGGTGATGGGCGCCAACTCGCTGCAGTGGGCGCGGCATATCCGGGAGCGCTTCGGCGTCCCCCTGAGCCCGGAGGACGTGATCGGCGGGGTGGTCGCGCTCCTGCTCGAGCGTTATGCGGAACACCTGCCGCTGCTGCCCGGAGCGGTGGAGGCGGTGCGGCGGCTGGCCGAAGCGTTCCCCTTGGGGCTGGCCTCGTCGTCGCCCGCCCGCGTCATCGAGTGGGTGCTGGGGACGACCGGTCTGGAGGGCTGCTTTCGAGCGTGGGTGTCGTCGGATGAGGTCGCGCGCGGGAAGCCCGCCCCCGACGTGTACCTGCTGGCACTGCAGCGGTTGGGCGCGGTCGACGCCCCTTCGGTCGCCGTGGAGGATTCCGGCAACGGGATCGAGGCCGCCCATCGCGCCGGGATGGGCGTGATCGCCGTCCCCAATCAAGCCTTCCCTCCGGGGGCCCGGGCGCTCGACCTGGCCGACGTCGTGGTGGTGTCGCTGGCCGAGGTGACGCCCGACCTGGTCCGCCGGGCGGCTGCCCGGCGGCCCAGGGGCGCCCCGGTCAGACGTCCGGCCCCTCGTCCAAGGGGGACGACAGGCTGAGCAGCCGGGCGTAGCGGTCGCCCAAGGACGAGAGGAGGTCGCGGCCGGCGCTGTCGAGGACCGGCTGCCCGTTCCAGCGGGCGACCACGACCGGCATCCGTGACTTGGCCAGATGATCGATCAGCAGGCGGAGGGCGGGGCGGAGGAGCGTCTCGTCGGCGTGGGCGGCCACCCGCAGCCGTGCCCCTCGGTCGTCGGCGGCCAGGAGGGGAAGGCCGCGATGGAGCACCAGCCACGAGGAGGCCAGGCGGGGCACGGTCAGCAGCTCCGGGTCGCGGGCGGCGGTCCCCGCGGTGAACAGGTTGGCCGGGTCGGCGGCGCCGAGCAGGACCAGGTCACCGTCGCCTTCGGTGTGCAGGGCACCGGCCACCTCCTGCAGGCGGTCCAAGGCCTCCACCGAGGCGAACTGCACGCCGGGAAGGCCTTGGACGAAGTACCCTCGCCGGACCTCGCCGCGGAACTCCATGCGCTCGAGCTGCCGGTAGAGCAGAGGCCAATCTCCCCCGCGCTCCTCCCGTTCGGCGTGCTCGCGGCTGACGATGCCGTACCGGGCGAGCAGCTGCCGACCCAGCCGGACCGCCCGCTCCTCGGGGCCGGGGGTCGGCCCATGACGCGGACCCCGCGTACCAGCGTCCACCGGCCCATCTCCTCCAAGGTCAGGCGCCGGTCGACCGCCCGGTGGGCCTTCAGGCTGGCCGCGCGGTACACGTTCCGGGGGGGCCGGCGGCCGGGGTGGCCGGGACCTCTCTGCGCCCTTCGCCGCTCGGCCAGCTGCGCCTCCAGCGAGCTCGGCCGGGGAAGGTCGCCGGCGCCGTGGACGGGTCCGGAGCGCAGCAGATGCCGCACCGCGTCGAACCCGTCGTTGGTGACGAGCCCGGCAAGGACCAGCTCCCCCAGCGCGGCCTCGATGTCGGGGGCGTCCAGCCCCAGCGCCGCGGTCATGTCGGCGAAGAAGAGCGCGCCCTCCTGCCCCAGCAGCTCGTACAGCGCCGCGCCTTCGGAACTCAACGTCGGTGGTTCATCGGGTGGGAGCACGAACAGTCCGCCCTCTCCTCGGAAGAAGAGCTGCAGGCGGGCCCGCCGCGGGTCGACGCCCCCCGAGGCGACCCATACCAGCTCGCCCCCGCGGAAAAGGCCGTCCAGGGCCGCCGGGTCGTACGCCCCGAGGCGAAGCGGCAGGACGTCGCGCTCCCAGAGGGGAGCCAGGATGGGGGTTCCGCGCAGCTGCTCCAGCACCCGGCGCAGACCCTCCTCGCCGGTGAGGCGATCGGCGGGGGCGAGGTGCTGCCAGCGCGCCAGGAAGTCGGCGTACACGGTCAACGGGACCGGGCGGACCTCGCCGCGGAGGATGCCCAGGGTGCGCCGGTGGGCTCGTTCGAGGACGCCCACGTGCAGGTACTCCGTGCGGCTCGCCCGTCGTCGCCGACCGAGGGCGGGCGGGGGGCGTTCTCGGTCGGCGTGAACCGGCCCCGGGCGAGCCGACGGTCGGCGACCAGCCTCTCCAGCTCGGCGTCCAGCCACTCGGCGGGGAAGGCGTAGCGCGCCCGGATGGCCTCCCGGGTCAGGGGTCCGGCGTGCCGCAGCAGGCGGTGGAGGAGCAGACGCCGGGCCTCGTCGCGGTCGGCGGCGGCTTCCTGCGGCAGTCCGGCGGCAGGTCCGCCCCCCGTCGCCGGTCCTGTGGCGGCGCCGAAGGAGACCGCGTACTCCGGCAGGTATTCCGCCGGGATCCATCGCTCGACCGGGCGCTCGTCCCCGCCCGTCGGATCGGCGGCGGGGATGGGGTAGAGCAGCGCGCGGCCCTCGTCCGCCAGCTGCTGCAGCCAGGGACCGGGGTCCGTCACGGCACGCTCCCGGACCTCGTCCGGGGAGAGATCGCCCAGCTCCTGCAGGACGACCTGCAGTTCGTCGGCGGTACGGGCGCGGGAACGGGACCCCGTCCGCTGCAGCCTCTCCTGGACCTCGAGCAGAGCCTGCGGACGCAGCAGACCGCTCAGGTCCACGTCGTGGAGCAGATCCTGCAGGAGGGCGGTGTCGACCGGCAGCTCGCGCGGTCGCCGCTCGGCCTTGGGCGTATCCCACTCGTAGAGGTAGTGGCCGGAGAAGGCCATGAGGAGCCCCTGCGCCACCGGCGACGGCACCACGGAGTCACGGACGACCACCTGGATCTCGCCCTGCTCGATGCCGGCGAGCACCTCTTCCAGGTGCGGCAGGTCCATGACGTCCTCCAGGCAGTCCCGGTAGGTCTCCACCAGCAGGGGGAAGTCCTCGAAGCGCCGTACCGCTTGCAGCAGGTCCTTGGCGCGCAGGCGCTGCAGCCAGAAGGGGCTGCGGCGTCCCGGCCGAGCGCCCGGCAGGAGGAGGGCGCGGGCCGCGTTCTGCCGGAACTGGGCGCCGAAGAGGGCGGAGTCCGGCAGGCCGCGGAGCAGGCGGTCGCGGGCTTCGGCGGGACCGAGCGTCGCCACCAGGTCGGCGGGGAAGGCCGCATCCGAGGCGGGGAAACGGAGGAGGATGCCCTCGTCGTTCGAGAGGACCTCCACCTCGGTCTGGGTCCGCTCCTCCAGGGCGGCGGCCAGCGCCAGCCCCCACGGGCCGTTGACCCGGCCGCCGAAGGGGGAGTGCACCACCAGGCGGGGCTCGCCCAAGGGGTCGTCCACCCGCTCCACCAGCACCGTACGGTCGGACGAGATCACCCCCGCGCCATCCAGTTGGGCGGCGACGTAGTCCAGCACGAGCCGGGCCGATCGCTCGTCCAACGCGTACTCGCCGCGCAGGCGGTCTATCTCCGCCCGCACCGCCGGGTGGTCCCATCGCTCGGCCACTTCGGCGAAGCGTTCGCCGCCCAGCTCCTCCCGCAGTTCCCTGCAGCCGCTCGGCGGTCCGCCGCCTGAACTCGCCCACCCGGCGGCCCAGCTCGTACGGGCGCCAGGGGTAGTCGCCGTGCCAGAAGGGCATGCGCGGCGCCGCCCCGGGCGCGTCCGTGACGGTCACCCGGTCCTCGGTGATCTCCAGCACGCGCCACACCTGGGAGCCCAGCAGAAACGTGTCGCCCACGCGGGTCTCGAAGACGAACTCCTCGTCCAGCTCGCCGATGCGGGTCTTGCCGTCGGGCAGATAGGTGGCGAAGGCGCCCCGGTCGGGGATGGTGCCGCCGTTCGTCACGGCGGAGAGCCGGGCGCCGGGGAGGGCGGCCAGGCGGTCGTGCGTCCGGTCCCACAACAGCCGCGGACGGAGCTGGGCGTGCACCTGGCTGGGGTAGCGGCCGGCGAGCATCTCCAGCACGGCCCGGAAGGCGCGGTCGCTGAGGTCGCGGTAGGGGTGGGCCTGCCGGACCAGGGCGAAGAGCGCGTCCACCTCCCAGTCCTCGACCGCCACCATGGCCACGATCTGCTGGGCCAGCACGTCCAGGGCGTTGCGCGGCGTGCGGGTGCTCTCCACCTCGCCCAGCAGCATCCCCCGGGCGATGACGGCGCTCTCCATGACGTCCTCGCGGAAGAGCGGCAGGATGCGGCCCTTGCTGGTCTGGCCCACCAGGTGGCCGGAGCGCCCCACCCGCTGGAGGCCCTGGGCCACCGCCTTGGGCGACTGCAGCTGGACGACCAGGTCGACCGAGCCGATGTCGATGCCCAACTCCAGCGAGCTGGTACCTACCAGCGCCGGCAGGCGGCCCGCCTTGAGGTCGCGCTCCATCTCCAGCCGCGCCTCCTTGGCCATGCTGCCGTGATGGGCCCGGATGGGAGGGGCCTGCCCGTCGTCTCCCGGCTCCCGCGGTAGTCCCATGAACCCCACGCCGACCGGCGTCCCCCGCTCGAACAGCGGCGAGGGCCGCCCCGCTGCCCTCGCCGCCAGCTCCTCGTTCAGCCAGTCCGCGGTCCGCTCGGCGACGCGGCGGCTGTTGGCGAACACCAGGGTGGTCCGGTGCTCCTGGATCAGGTCCGCCACCCGCCGCACCACCGTCGGCCACAGCGAACCGCCCGGGGCGCGGCCGTCGTCGTCCAGCAGGGTCTCCACCAGGAGGTCGAGTGGCTTGGTGTTGCCGGCGTCGACGACGGTGACCGGGCGGGGGACCAGGTCCCGGTCGCTTCCAGTCGGCCCCGCCCAGGAACCGGGCCACCTCGTCGAGAGGGCGGATGGTGGCGGACAGGCCGATGCGCTGGACGGGCTGGTCGGCCAGGCGGGCCAGTCGCTCGAGGCTGAGAGCCAGATGGACGCCGCGCTTGGTGCCCGCCAGCGTGTGGATCTCGTCCAGGATCAGGGTGTGGACCGAGCGGAAGAGCTCGCGCCCCCGTGGCGCGGTCAGCATCAGGTAGAGGGATTCCGGCGTGGTGATGAGGATCTGCGGCGGCCGCCTGAGCATGGCCTGCCGCTCACGGGAGGGCGTGTCCCCCGAGCGGACGCGGACGTCGATCTCGGGCAGGGTCATCCCCAGCCGGTCGGCGGCCTCCCGGATCCCGGCCAGCGGCACGCGGAGGTTGCGCTCGATGTCGTTGTTCAGCGCCTTGAGGGGCGACACGTAGAGGACCCGGATACCGGCCGGCCGAGGACGACCTCCGGAAGCGCCTTCGGGCCGCGCTCCCGGCCGGGCGCCGTCGCCGCCGGAGAGGGGCTCGCGGAGGAGGTCGTCCAGCGAGGAGAGGAAGGCGGCCAGCGTCTTCCCGGACCCGGTGGGTGCCAGCAGGAGGGTGTGCTCCCCCCGCTTGATCGCGGGCCAGGCCAGGGACTGCGGGGGCGTGGGCCGCGCGAAGGTCGCCCGGAACCACTCGGCTACCGGAAGGGAGAAGCTGTGAAGGATGTCGTCCATGTGGCTCTGCCGAGACTAGCACTGCCTCCCCTTGGCATCCTTCCCCTGCCGAGGGTCGCTCCAACTGGCATGAGTCAAATGGGCCCGGGTCGGGAATCACCGCAGCCGACACGGGTCGGACGGTCGGCTGGGAGGGTCATCGGTCATGGATCACGACGAGCCTGCGTCGAGCCCGGCTGGGGAATCGCCGGACCGCGAGCCGCCGGACCCGAGTCGCCGGACCAGGTCCCGCCGGACCGCGAGCCGCCGGACCGCGAGCCGCCGGACCAGGTCCCGCCGGGCGGGGAGCCGCCGTCCGGGCCGCTGGTCGGCCTGCACAACAACCCGATGAGCTACGCCGGACAGGTGATCATCATCGTCGGGTTGCTGCTCATCCTGGCGGCCCTGGCCTGGCAGTTGAGCGTCGGTCCCGGCAGCCCCTACCTGGGCATCCTCGCCTTCGTGGTGTTCCCCGGCATCGTGTTCATCGGCATCTTCCTCTTCCTGTGGGGGGGGCGCCGGGAGAGCGCTCGGCGGCGGAAAGACCCCACCCGGGTCAGCGCCGCCTACCCGCGATTGGACCTCAACGACCCCCATCTGCGACGCCGGTTCACGGTGGTCATCGTGGTCTTCATCTCGGGCCTCGCGCTGCTGGCGTTCGTCGCCTACAACGCCTTCCTCTTCACCGAGTCGGTGACGTTTTGCGCGGACATCTGTCACAGCGTGATGGAGCCGGAGGGAGTGTCCCACACCATCTCGCCGCACGCCCGAGTGGGATGCGTCGCCTGCCACGTGGGCACGGGGGCGTCCTGGTACGTGCGCTCGAAGCTGTCGGGGGTGCGCCAACTCTTCGCCGTCACCTTCAACACCTACCCCCGGCCCATCCCCACGCCGGTGGCGAACCTTCGCCCGGCGCGGGACACCTGCGAGGAGTGTCACTGGCCGCAGGCCTTTCTCGGCACCATCACCCGCACCCTTCCCGACTACCAACTCGACGCGGTGAATTCGTTGCAGTACTTCACGCTAGGCCTGAAGGTCGGAGGAGGTCTGAACCCCGCGCAGACGGGTGGGATCCACTGGCACGTGGACCCCTCGGTCGAGGTGTCCTTCGTGGCGGCCGACGAGAAGCTGCAGGTGGTGCCCTGGGTGCGGGTCAAGCGTCACGACGGGACGGTGGACACCTACGTCAGCCAGGACACCACCGCCACTGCCGCCGACCTAGCCCGCGAGACGCAGCACCTGATGGACTGCCTCGACTGCCACAATCGGGCTACCCACCAGTTCGGCGATCCGGACGACCTCTTGGACGACGCCTTGGCGGGGGGGATGCTCCCCGCCGACCTGCCCTCCCTCAAGCGGGTCTCTCTGCAGGCCCTCACCGCCCGGTATGCAACGGAGGAGGAGGCTCGGCGGCGGATCCCGGAGACCATCCAGTCCTTCTATCGCACGCAGTACCCCTCGGTGGCCGCGGCCTCCGCCGCCCAGATCCGGCAGGCGACCGAGCAGGTGACGTTCATCTGGACCCATCACGTGTTCCCCTCGATGAACGTCCAGTGGGGTACCTACTACAACAACGTCGGGCACAAGCAGTGGCCGGGCTGCTTCCGCTGCCACGACGGACGACACGTCAACCAGAAGGGCGAGCTCCTCAGCCGGGACTGCGCCCTCTGCCACACGCAGCCACAACGGCGGATACCGCTTACCGGCGTTCCGCTGGAGTGGGTGCAACCGCAGCCGGACTGGCATCCGATGGCGCTCACCGGCAAGCACGCCACGATCCTCTGCGACCAGTGTCACCGTCCAGCCCAACGCCCGGATCCCGACTGTGCCACCTGCCACGGGTTCGATCCGAAGGCGCCCATGATGCGCTCTCTCGGCTGCAGCTGCCATCCGGCGCCGGGCCAAAAGGAGCCGGTCAAGGACTGCACCGGCTGCCACCCAGCCCTGACCGGTCTTCACACCGTGGCCGCGCATGCCAAGGCGGGCTGTCAGCGGTGTCACCCGCCACACCGTTGGATACCGGGGCGAGAGCAATGCTTGGCCTGCCATCCCCAGATGAGGCGGCCCGCGTCGCTGCCGGCCCCTCTTCGGGCCCCCCACAGCGGCAACCAGCTCTGTCAGGAATGCCATAGCTTCGCGCTCGGCGAGCACGCCCTGAGTCCTCTCGGCCGTCGCTGGTGGCCAGACCGATACCCACAGGGGTATCATTGACCGCAACGAAGGACAGGGCCGGCGTCGGCGCCGGCCCTCGACAGGAGGATCCATGGTCATCGCAGTGCCGTACGCCAACGGCCACGTCAACCAGCACTTCGGGCAGACGCAGGCGTTCCTTATCGCGCAGGCCGGCGACGGCGGTCTCGTGGAGAGCGCGGTCCACACCGTGGACGGCCTGCAGCACGACCACGGGGGGTTGGCCGGCTTCCTCCGGGGCGAGAACGTCGAGGTCGTCTTGGCCGGCGGCATGGGCGCCCCGATGCAGCAGGCGCTGAAAGCGGCCGGCTTCCAGCTCTACTGCGGAGTGTCGGGCCGGGCGACCGACGCGGTCGACGCTTTCCTCAGAGGGCGACATCGAACAGTCCGACGCCACCTGCGGACACCACTAGAGGCGGACGCGACCGGTGCGATCGACCGCATCCGATCGCACCCGTAGAAGGCCGCCGGCTTCGAGGCGGGCGCGGCGGTCAGGCCCGGCCGGCCTCCAGGTCTTCCACCAGCTGCCGGTACTTCTCGTGGATGAGCGTCCGGTCGAACGCCTCGAACTCGCGCAGCATGGCCTGACGCTCCTCTTCGGAGAACACGGCCATGCACGGCTTGAAGAAGTGCTTGTCTTCCTGCTCGATGTGCGCCGGGTAGATGTTGATGAGCTCGGCAAGAGCGAGCTCGACGTCGGTCAGGGCGTGGGCGTCGCCGCCTCGGTACCGGGCGTTCGCTTGGACCACTCGCGCGGTGAGGGCGCGGGTGCGCCGGTGGTCCTCGAGGAGGTCCTGCATCAGGGCGGCGAGCTCGGGCTCGAGCGGCCTGCTCGCCAGCTCTCGGAAGAGGATCTCCTCCTCCTTCCCGTGGTGGCAGCGGTCGGCGTAGGTGTGGATGAAGTCTACGCAGCGGTCGATGTAGTCGGGGTCCAAGGCGGGAGGACCGCCGCGGGCCTCCAGACGAAGCCGGATGTCGGCGATCACGCGCTCGATCAGCCGGTGCTCGATCATCAGGGGGCCGATGGGCATCATGGCGCCACCACCCGCACGCTCTCGAATGACGATCGGCGTCTGGGGCACGTCCTGGAACGAGCCCTGGCTCGTGGTGGGCACGGCGGCGATCTTGTCCACCACGTCCATGCCGGCGGTAACCCTGCCGAAGACCGCGTAGCCGAAGCCCTGCGGCGGATTCGTCCTGGTGGTCCAGGGAGGGATTGTCCACCAGGTTGATGAAGAACTGGCTGCTGGCGGAGTCGACCACCGAGGTCCGGGCCATCGCGATGGTCCCGCGGAGGTTGGTGAGGCCGTTCCCGGCCTCGTTCTTGATGGGCGGGTTGGTCGGCTTCTGCTGCATGTCCGCGGTGAACCCCCCGCCCTGGATCATGAACCCCGGGATGACGCGGTGGAAGATGGTGCCCTCGTAGAAGCCCGACGTCGCGTAGGCGAGGAAGTTCGCCACCGTCGTGGGGGCCTTTTCCTTGTCCAGCGCTACGGTGATGCCGCCCAAGCTGGTCTCGATCACCACGGTGGTGCCGTCCGCGCGCCCCGGTGGCGGCGCTTCCCGCGGTCGTGCCGGTGGAGGCGGACGGGGTGTCGCCGGCGGCGGTGGTCTGCGTCACGGCCGGGACCGTGGTGGTCGACTCCTCGGTGCCGCCGCAGCCGGTAAGGAGGACCAGTCCAAGGGCCGCCAGGGCCACGAGAGCGAGGAACGGGGGGACTCTGCGCATCGATACGACCTCCTGGATCTTCTCACCGTCGATCGCCGGCCGTCGCGAGGCCGGCCGGCGATCGATTCGCCTACTCTACTGCACCTGGCGGCGGGCCGGCCACCCCGCGACGGCGGCGAACGGCGCCACGGCGCCGGCCTCCGCCGACGATGTGAGGTCACGAGCCGCCCCGTGAGCGCCTGCGTTCTATCCCGGCCGCTCGTCGACCGTCTCCAACCCCATTCCGGCCTGCACCGATCCCGAGGCTCTGCAGCCGAGTCCACTCCCGTCTGAGGACCGGCGCCGTGGCCAACAGGCCGGCGACCGCCACGAGGCCGCCGGCCGCCAAGGTACTGCCGGAGATGGCCGAGTAGAGCAGGGGCGCGCTCAGGGTGCCCACGAGGGCGGCCAGCTGTGTCGAGGATCCTTCGAGCCCCTGGATCGCGCCCACCCACGCGGGAGGGCTCACCTGCACGAGGAAGCTCTGCTTCGCCGGGATCGCGATGGCCACGGCCACTCCCTCCAAGAGATTGACCGCCAGGAAGAACTCCAGGCTCCGGGTGACCCCGTAGAAGATCCACGCCAGCGCGGCGAATCCCAGACCCCAGTACATCAGATGGAAGCGGTTGAAGCGGTCGGCCAGGTGGCCGGCGGCGAACGAGAAGAGCATGGGCACGCTGAAGGCCATCCACGTGACGCCGACGAAGGCCATGGAGCCGCCCAGGTGCCGGATCCAGAGGCTCCACAGCACCTCCCAGCCGCCCATGGCGACGTTGCCGGTGAAGGCGACGATCAGGAACGCACCCACCGGACGCGTCACCAGGGTGCGGTAGGGCGGCCGCGCCGGACGCTGGGCCCGCCGCTGACGGGTCGTGGGCTCCCGGACGAACACCAGCAGCGCGATCGATGTCAGCAGCGAGAGGACGGTGCCGAAGAGGAAGATGCTGTAGAAGGCGCGGATGCCCTCTCCGCCGGCGAGCGAGTAGAGCACGATGGCCAGAGCCGGCCCCGCGACCAAGCCGCCGAACTGGGCGCTGGTCTGCCATCCGTAGGCTCGGCCCCGGGTCTCGTCGGTGGTGAGGTCGGCGATGAAGGCCAGGGCGGTGGGCGTCACCGTGCCGGCCGCCGCCCCCTCGAGGAACCGGAAGACCAGGAACCACCCGGGATGCGTCGTCGAGAGGAAGAGGGCGGTGGAGACGCCGTACAGCGCCGTACCGGCCACCAACAGGGGTTTTCGCCCCACCCGGTCGCTGAGCACGCCCATCGGGCCGGAGAAGGCGAAGGTGCCCACGTAGTACCCGGCCGCGATCACGCCGATCAGGCCGACGGAGGCGTGGGCCTCTTCCTGCAGGAAGATGGGCAGGTAGGGCAGGATCGCCCCGAACCCCGCCCACACCACGAAGCTGGCGCCGCAGACGATGCCCAGCTGGAAGAGGGCGGACCGGGGAGGGCGGTGGGTCGAGGCCGGGGTCTCGACGGCGATCTGGTGCTGGACGGTCTGATCGGGGGTCATCGTCGTGAGCTTACCCCACAGCCGATGACCCCGCTCGGCTCAGTTCCGCTCAGCGCGGGCGGGAGCCCCCCCAGCGCGCTCTGCCTTGCCCGTTCCTGGGACCGCCGTTCCGTTTGGCCGCCGCGCGGACGGGCGGGCGGTGGTCCCGCCGCGGGTCCGGAAGCAGCCGTTGTTCGTAGGCGAACCCGTCCACGTCGTGACAGGGGAGCGTGGTCCCGATCAGGCGCTCGATGTCCCGAAGCTCGTCGCGCCTCCTCGGCCGCGAGGAAGCTGATGGCCGAGCCGGTGGCTCCGGCCCGGGCGGTCCGCCCGATGCGGTGGACGTAGTCCTGGGCGTTGACCGGGAGATCGTAGTTGATGACGTGGGAGATGGCGTCGACGTCGATGCCCCGGGCGACGATGTCGGTGGCCACCAGCACCCGGTAGGTGCCGTTCTTGAACCCGTCCAGGGCGCGCTGGCGCTGCGCCTGGCTCCGGTTGGAATGGATGGCCGCGCCCCGGATGCGGCTCCGCTCCAGGTGGCGGCAGACCTTGTCCGCCCGGTGCTTGGTCCGGGTGAAGACCAGCACCCTATCCAGCTGGTGCTTCTCCAGGAGCCGGATCAAGAGGTCGGTCTTCTGCTGCCCGTTGACCGGGTAGAGCATCTGCTCGATGGCCTCGATGGGCGTGGCGCTGGGAGCGACCTCGATGCGCGCCGGGTCCGTCAGGGTGTTGGCCGCGACCTTGAGGACGTCGGAGGACAGGGTGGCCGAGAAGAGCAGCGTCTGCCGCTGGGGCGGAAGCAGGGCCATGATGCGGCGCACGTCCGGCCAGAACCCCATGTCCAGCATGCGGTCCGCCTCGTCCAGGACCAGGATCTCCACCTGCGACAGGTCGACGTCCCGGCGGGAGCTCAGGTCGAGCAGGCGTCCGGGGGTGGCCACCAACAGGTCGACGCCCCGGCGCAGGGCCGTGACCTGCGGCGTGTAGCCCACGCCGCCGTAGACCGCGGCGGCCTTCTGCCCGGTGTGGCGGGAGCAGTCCCGGGCCACGTCGTAGATCTGGGCCGCCAGTTCGCGGGTGGGGGTGACCACCAGGGTGCGCAGGCCCCGGCGTCCTTGCGTCCGCTGCAGGGCGGGGAGGATGAAGGCGGCCGTCTTACCGGTGCCCGTCTGGGCGCATCCCACGATGTCCCGGCCGTCGAGGGCCAGGGGGATGGCCTGTTCTTGGATGGGCGTGGGCTGTTGGTAGCCCATGGCGTGGACAGCTTTGAGCAGGCCTGCGTTGAGGCCCAGGGTACGGAAGGGCAAATGAAGCTCCTTTGCCGTGCGTCTCGTCGGATCGCACTGCGGAATTGCAGACGCAGTTGAGTCCGGGCGAGATCACAGGGGAAAGGGCGCGGGACAACCGAGTCTTCGGTGTAGTGAAAAGCAGTATAGCGTATGAGTGCCATCGGAGCGGTTCGAAGGCCGTCCGGGGCCGTCAGCTCAGCACTCGTCGCTTGAACCCCCGGACGCCCAGCCACAGGAACAGCGCGCAGAAGGCAAGGAGAGCGGGGTAGATCACGTACAGGTGCATGTGCCCCGTGGTGGTGAGGGCCGCGCGGAACCCCTCGGTGACGTAGATCAGCGGGTTCACCAGCACCAGGGTCTGCAGCCACGACCATGCGCCGATCTTGACCGGCGCCAGCGCGGTCCAGGAGTAGTAGGTGCCCCCCAGGAAGGTCATGGGCAGCACGATGATGCCGAACAGGATCGGCACCTGTCGAGGGTTGAAGATGGTGCCGAAGGTCAGGCCCAGGGAGGCGCAGGTGACGGCGGCCAGCGGCAGCATGGTCAGCAGCACGGCCCAGTGCACGGCCAGGTGGATGTGGATCTCCGGGACGTGGACCACCGCGGCGATGGGAAAGACGATCGCCGCCGCCACCAGCCCCTGGATGGCCCCCGCGGTCACCTTGCCGACGGCCACCATCGACACGGGCAACGGGGCCAACACTCGGTCCTCGATCTCCTTGGTGAAGCCGAACTCCTGCACCATCGGCAGGGCGACGGCCTGGATCCCCTGGAACATGATGGACAGTCCCACCACGCCGGCCACCAGGATCGTCGCGAACTCCGACTCTGCGGGCGCGCCGCTCCCGCCGACGGCGTTGCCGATCTTGGGGAAGACGTAGAGGAACACGAAGCACAGCAGGAACGGCTGGATCACGGTACGGGGGATGAACTCCCGCAGGTTCTTGCGCAGGACGGTCAGGTCTCGCAGTAACAACGCCTTGAAGGCGGCCCAGCTGGCCGAGGCCGCGGATCGGGTGGGCACGACCGAGCACTCGTCGGCCGCGCGAGGACCAAGCAGGGTCGCCATCAGTCGCGCAGTTCCTTTCCGGTCAGGTTGATGAAGACCGTCTCGAGGGTGGGCTCGGCCACCGAGAGGTCGGTGACGGTGAAGCCCTCCTGGTCGGCCGCGTTGACCACTCGCGGCAGCACCCCCTGCGTCCCCTTCACGTGCAGCTGGACGTTGCCGCCGACCCGAAGGGACCCCGTCGCTCCCTCGACCTCGCGCTCCAGCACGACGGCCAGGTCGTCCAAGTCGCCCGTCGAGCTGACGGTGACGATCGTGTCCGCGCCGACGGACTCCTTGAGCCCCGCGGGGGTGTCCAGTCCCAGGATCCGCCCGTGGTCCATGATCGCCACCCGGTCGCACATCGCGTCCGCCTCTTCCATGTAGTGAGTGCTCAGGAAGATCGTCTGCCCCCCGTGGTGGAGGGAGCCCAGGATCTCCCAGAGGGCCAGCCGGCTCTGGGGGTCAAGCCCGGCGGTGGGCTCGTCGAGGAAGAGCACCGCCGGCCGATGGAGGATAGCTCGAGCCACCATCAGGCGCTGAGCCATCCCGCCCGAGAGCGCCATGACCGGCGCTTTTGCCCGCTCGGTCAGCCGGAACTCCACCAGCGCGTCGTCCGCGGCGCACCGGGCCTGGCCCGCGCTCATCCCGAAGAAACGGCCGTGGTAGTAGAGGTTCTCCCAGACGGTCAGCGAGCGGTCCAGCGTGTTCGTCTGCGGCACCACGCCGATGACCTGCTTGGCCAGCGCCGGATGGGCGACCACGTCGATGTCCGCCACCATGGCCCGTCCGCCGGTGGGTATGACCCGGGTGGTCAACATGCCCGCGGTGGTGGTCTTGCCGGCGCCGTTCGGCCCCAATAGGCCGAAGATCTCGCCTGCGTGCACCGTCAGGTCCAGGTGGTCGACCGCCAGCACGCCTCCGGGATAGCGCTTCGTCAGTTGCTCGCAGCGGATGGTCTCCTCGTCGCGAGGGCGGTGTCCGTCCGTTCTGGCGGGCTGATGCTGGTCGGTCATGTATCTCCTTGGCGGTCCGTGTCCGAGAGCGGCCCGTGCGCCTGACGTATTGAGGCATACCCAGGGCGCGGCCCCCTCCATGCAGCAGTCGCTACTGCGCGGTCCAGCCTCCGTCGACGAGGAGGCCGGCACCGGTGACAAGCGAGGAGGCCGGCGACGCCAGGAAGAGCACCGCGGCGGCCACCTCCTGGACGCGGCCGATGCGATGCAACGGGATCCGGCCGAGGGTCTGCTTCAGGAACTCCGGGTCGGCGAAGTAGGGTCGGGTGAGGGCGGTGTCGATGAAGGTGGGACCCACCGAGTTGACCCGGATACCGGACGGGGCGAGTTCCAGGGCGAGCGCCCGGGTCAGCCCTTCGACCCCGTGCTTGGCCGCGCAGTAGACCGTCCTGCCGGCCATGCCCACGTGGCCCAGGTCCGAGGAGACGTTCACGATCGAGCCGCCCTCCCCCATCTTGGGCACGGCGGCCTGGGTCACGCGGAAGGTGCCCATCAGGTTGAGGTCCAGGAGCTCCCGCAGGTGCTCCTCGGTGACGTCCAGGAAGGGCTCGGGCAGGTTGCCCCCGGCGCTATTGACGAGAACGTCCAGGTGGGGAAGCTGGGCCAAGCAGGCGGCCACCTGCTCCGGCCGGGTGACGTCGCAGGCGATGGCCCGGCCCCCGGGCAACGACGCCGCGGCCTCCTCGAGCGCCTCGCCGCCGCGGGCTACCGCCGTCACCGTGGCGCCGGCTTCGGCCAGTGCCTGGGCGCACGCCAAACCGATCCCCCGGCTGGCTCCCGTCACCACCGCGACCTTGCCGTCCAGGCGGAAGGAGGAGAGGACCGACGGGGTCACGGCCGCGGTCAGTCGGCGGCGCGCAGGATGGGGTAGGGGTTGATGGCCGATCCGCCCCCCGGGTGGATCTCGAAGTGCAGGTGAGTGGCCCCACCGCGCGCGTTGCCGCTGTTACCCACCGTGCCGATAGTCTGCCCGGCGCCGACCGACGCCCCGGAGCGGATACCGCCCACGATGCTGTTCAGGTGCGCGTAGTAGTAGCTCCGGCCGTCCCTGCCCCGAAGCCAGATGGTGGTCCCGCCCAGGCCCGAGCCGTACCCGGTCTTGGAGATCGTCCCGGAGACGACCGCGACCGCCGGCGTCCCCCGGGGAGCCATGATGTCCGTGCCCTGGTGGCTGCGGCCGCCCGAACGGGAGAAGCCCCAGTCGTTGATGTAGGAGTGGGGCCCGTCGACGGGGAACACCCAGCCGCTGCGGACCGCGGTCGGGCGTGCGGCCGCTGTCGGCGCGGACCGGGTCCGCGCGACTCGGGCAGAGGATGTTCCCGGGGAGGTCTGGGCGCCGCGCGCGGAGGCCACCTGGCGTTGAGCGGCCTGCTCGGCGGCCAACTCGGCCGCCCGCAGCTTCGCCTGGCGTTCCGCCTCGGCCAGCGTCGCCACCTCTTGCTTCAGGCGGCGGTACTCGGTGGCGGCCGCCGCGAGCCTGCTTTCCATGCGGCCACGCGCCCGCTCGAGCTCGCGCACCTTGGCTACCTGCTCGGCGCGGGCGGAGGAGAGGTCGCTCTTGAGGCTCTTGACCTTTGTCAGGTGCGAGCGCACCTGGTCGAACAGTCGCTGGTCCTGCGAGGCGACCCGGTTCATCAGGGCGACCCGGTCCAGCACCTGGCTCAGGTCGCGTTCCTTGAAGAGCATCTCCAGCAGCGCGCTCATCCCGCTGCGGTTGCCCTTGTACAGCTCGATGAGCCGGCGGTCGGCTTGGCTTCGGACCTTGCCGAGGTCCTTCTCGGCGCGGCGCTGGTCCTTGCTCAGCTTGGCGACGCTCTCGTCCAGGGAGTACAGCCTGGACTCGGTGCGGGCGTAGTCGGAGGCGAGGCCGTCAAGTTCCCCCTGCAGCCGGGAGAGGCGGGCTCGGGCGTCGGTCAGGTCGCTCTGCTTCTGGTCCAACTTGTCGGCGCTGGCGGGGCCGGCTCCGACCAGCAGCACGAGGAGCAGGGCGAGGGCGGCCAGCGCAAGGCGGGGCCACATGGGACGGGGTTGGTGGGCTCCGGCGCACGGCGCGCGCCTTCCTCGGGTATCGCTGTGGATCGTCTGCATGGGGCTACCCCCCCGGGTACGCGAGTGGCAGCCCATGCTACCAAGGAAGGAACCAAAGGGCCAACGTCGCCGGTCTTCGGCTGTCTTGTCCACGAGGCGTCTGGCCCATGGGTCGCCTCACCGGTCCACCAACACCCCCGGGCACTCGGCGGTCAGCAGGTGCCACTCCACCTCCCCGCCGCAGTGGCGCTGCAGGTCCGCGGCCAGCCGATCCGTCGCGTGCTCCGCCTCCGAGAGGGACACGACCGACCCCATCAGGTCGAGATTGAGGGCCACGGCGGTCGTCCCGTCCGTCAGCTTGGTGACGTCGCTGTTCCGCCAGCACCACCCTCGGCAGAGTACCTCTCCGCCTCCGTCCACCAGGATCAGCTCGCCGGGATCGGGTGGGTCGAGCCGTTCGGGCGTCCCCAGCGGTCGGTAGCGCTCGGTTCCGGTCGCCGGCCGTAGCGTCAGGTCGCCCTCGACGGCGGCCAGGTCGTCGCCGCCGCAGGGGACCAGATGCTCGAGCGAGGTGACGTTCATCAGGGCGACCAGTACGTTGATGAACGGCAGGGACGACCCCTTGCTCACCCGCTTGACCAGGGCGGCGACGGCCGGGGGACGCTGGTTGGGGTTCATGCCCAGCGCTCGGAAGGCCTCCAGCCAGACGGCCAGGCGGGGGTCGCTCCTCCAATCGCCGCCCAGGCGTTCCCGCACGGCCGCCTCGGCCTTCCGCAGGCGGCTCTCCAACTCCGCGTCCGCGAGGTCGTTCCGGATGTCCCCGCGAGACCACGACTCCCCGGCGATAGGCGGGGAAGCGGTCGAAGACCGACGCGTCGATGCTGATGCGCATGGTCGGTCGGGAGCGCAGCCCTGCGGTGCGGTGGTCTCGGCTCAGGCCGGCGTGCCCGGACCGCCGGCGCGCATGGCGTCGCGGTCGCAGATCAGCTCCCCGCCGCTGGACACGCACTCGCCGGTGTTCTCGTGCATGATGACGACGACCGTCGACGCCGGGAGGCCGAACGCCTCCACGGTGGCGTCGGTGATGGCCTTCGCCAAGGCCCGCTTCTTGTCGACGTCCTCCAGGATCGGTCCTTCCACGGTGATGATCGGCATGCTCGTTCCTCCTGGATCTCTGCTGTTGTCGTGGTCCCGGTGGTCTACCCGGGCCGCGTGGCTACAAGGCCTTACGATCGGTGTGGTCGGAGGGCCGCTCCGTGGTCGGCAGAGGCTTCCCCTGGATATTGTAGAACCTCTCAGCCCGGTGCGCCGCGCTCCAGCTGCGAGGGGCGCAGGCTGAGCGAGATGCGCCGGCGCGCGCGGTCGACGTCCAGCACGGTGACCACGACCTGCTGGTGCACGCGCACCACCTCGGCCGGGTCGCGCACGAAGCGGTCGGCCAGCTGGCTCACGTGGACCAGCCCGTCCTGGTGCACGCCCACATCGACGAAGGCGCCGAACGCGGTCACGTTGGTCACGATGCCGGGCAGGCGCATGCCCGGCTCCACGTCGTCCAAGGTGTGCACGTCGGGGTGGAAGCTGAAGGCGGTGAAGCTGCTGCGGGGGTCGCGTCCGGGCTTCTCCAGCTCGGCCAGGATGTCCGTGACGGTGGGCAGCCCCACGGGGCCGCGGACGTAGCGCCGGGGGTCGATGCGCCCGCGCAGGCCGGTGTCGTGCAGGAGGTCGGCCACCGACACCCCCAGGTCGGCGGCCATGGACTGGACCACCGGGTAGCTTTCCGGGTGCACCGCCGTCGCGTCCAGGGGGACGGCGCCGTCGCGGATGCGCAGGAAGCCGGCCGACTGCTCGAAGGCGCGGGGACCCAGGCGGGGGACCTTGAGGAGCTGCTTCCTGGAGGCGAACGGGCCATGCTCGTCCCGGTAGGCGACCAGGTTGGCGGCGAGCTGGGGACCCAGGCCGCTGACGTAGGTGAGGAGCGAACGGCTGGCGGAGTTGACCTCCACCCCCACGGCGTTCACGGCGCTCAGCACCACGTCGTCCAGACTGCGTTTGAGGGCGGCCTGGTCCACGTCGTGCTGGTACTGGCCGACCCCGATGGAGCGTGGGTCGATCTTGACCAGCTCGGCCAACGGGTCCTGCAGCCGGCGCCCGATGGAGACGGCGCCCCGGATGGTGACGTCCTGGTCGGGCAGCTCCTCCCGGGCCACCTCCGACGCCGAGTAGACGGACGCCCCGCTCTCGTTCACCATCACCACCGCCAGCGAGGCGGGCAGGTCCAGATCGCGCAGGAACGCCTCCGTCTCACGTCCGGCCGTCCCGTTGCCCACCGCGATCGCCTCCACGGCGTGCTCCTTGACAAGGGAAAGCACGGTGGCGGCCGCCTCCTCCCGCAGCCGGGCCGATTGGTGCGGCTGGATGGTCACTTGGCGAAGGAGCTGCCCCTGAGCGTCCAGCACCACCGTCTTGCAGCCCGTGCGGAAGCCGGGGTCCACCGCGAGCACGCGCTTCGCCCCCAGGGGCGGCGCCAGCAGGAGCTCGCGCAGGTTGGCGGCGAAGATGCGGATGGCCTCCTGATCGGCGCGGGCCTTGGCCTCGGCTCGCGCCTCGGTCTCCAGGGAGGGAGCCAGCAGCCGGCGGTAGCCGTCCTGCACGGCGGCGCGGACCTGGTCGGACAGCGGCCCCGTGCCCCGGACGAACAGGGGTACCAGGAGGTCGAGCGCCTCCTCCTCCGGTACCGCGACCCGCAGGGTGAGCATGCCCTCGGCCTCGCCGCGGAGCAGGGCGAGCACCCGATGCGACGGCGCCCGGGCGGCGGGCTCCTCCCAGTCGTAGTAGTCGCGGAACTTGACGCCCTCCTCCTCCTTACCGCGCGCCACCCGGCTGCGCAGGGTGGCGCGCCGAGCGGACAGGTCGCGCAGACGGGCGCGGGCGCGGGCGTCCTCGCTCACCCACTCGGCGACGATGTCCCGCGCTCCGGCCAACGCCTCCTCGACGGAACTCACCCCGGCGTCCTCGTCCACGAAGGGCCGGGCCAGCTCGTCCGGCGTCCGGCGTTCCCCCGCATCCTGCCCGAGCAGCGTCTCGGCCAGAGGTTCCAGCCCGCGTTCGCGGGCGATGGTCGCTCGGGTGCGCCGCTTGGGCCGGTAGGGGAGGTAGAGGTCCTCCAGGCTGGTGAGGGTGGAGGCCGCCTCCAGGGCCGTCCGGAGGTCCTCGGTCAGCAGATCGCGTTCGGAGAGGCTTCCCAGGATCGCCTGTCGCCGCTTCTCCAGTTCGCTCACCCGGGCGAGGCCGTCCCGGACGGCAGCGATGGCCACCTCATCCAGACTGCCGGTGGCCTCCTTCCGGTAGCGGGCGATGAAGGGGACGGTGCCGCCCTCCTCCAACAGACGGGCGACCGCCTCCACCTGCGCCTCCCGGATCCCGAGCGAGGCCGCCACCTGGCTCACGGGACCGGCCGAGCCCGCGCGCGGAGTCGCCGGGAGGCCGGAGGAGGACGGGTGTGCGGGGGCAGCGGGAGTCACGTGGGTGGCGCGGGCTCGGCCGGTCAGGGCTCGAACAGCCGGCGCGCCTCCTCGAGGAGGTCCGGGATGGCCAGACCCTGAGGGCAGCGCTCCTCGCACTCGTGGCACTGCGTGCAGTCGGATGCCTTGCCGGCCGCACGCATACCGTACAGACCGCGGGCGCCGGCCACGTCCTCGTAGAGGTAGGCGTCGTTCAGCAGTGCGAACACCCCGGGGATATCCACCCCCGACGGGCAGGGGAGGCAGTACTCGCAGCCGGTGCAGTCGGCGCGCATGCGCGAGCGATACACCTCGCGTACTCGGTCGAACAAGGCGCGCTCATGCGGGGTGAGCGAACGCGGACCCGCGATAGCGGCCGCGGCCTTCAGATTCTCGGTGACGTGCTCCATGGCGGACATGCCGCTCAGAAGCAGGCTCACCTCGGGCTCGTCCCAGACGAAGCGGAGCGCCCACTCGGCCGGCGAGCGCCGCGAAGCAGCCGAGTCCCACACCTCCCGGACCGCGTCGGGTACGCGGCGCGCCAGCCAGCCACCCTTGAGCGGCTCCATCACGATCACGCCCAGACCCCGCTCCGCCGCGTAGCGCAGGCCGGCCGTTCCCGCCTGGTAGGCGACGTCCATGAAGTTGTACTGGATCTGGCAGAAGGTCCAGTCGTAGGCGTCGACGATGGGGGGGAACACCGGCGCCTCGTCGTGGAAGGAGAAACCCGGGTAGCGGATGCGGCCGTCGGCCCGGGCGGCGTCCAGGAAGTCCAGGACGCCCAGCCGGTGGAGGTTCTGCCAGGAGCCGGCGTTCAGCCCGTGCAGCAGGTAGCAGTCCACGTGGTCGGTCCGGAGCCGCTCCAGCTGGCGCTCCAGGTACCGGTCCATGTCGCTGCGGCTCTCCACCAGCCAGCTGGGCAGCTTGGTGGCGAGGAGCACCCGGTCGCGGTAGCCGTCGCCGAGGGCTTCCCCCACGAAGGGTTCGCTCCTCCCCGGCTCGGTGCGCGAGTCGCCATGGTAGGGCCAGGCCGTGTCGACGTAGTTCACGCCTTCGTCGATGGCGTGCCGGAGCATCCGGGTGGCCAGAGCCACGTCGATGCGCTCGTGCCGGCCGTCGAGGACGGGCAGGCGCATGCAGCCGAACCCCAGGATGGAGACCTGGGGTCCACGCGGTCCGAGAGTGCGGGTGGGCAGAGGCATCGCGTTATAGTACCCGCACTGCCGTCGTCAGTCCCACCCTCGGCAAGAAAGGCGACCCTCTGGACGCTGCCCCGCGCTCTTGGCGCCGACTCGCACTGATCCTCGCCCTCGGCGCGGCCTCAGCGTTCGGTCCCCTCTCCATCGATATGTACCTGCCCTCGCTGCCCCAGATCGCGCGCGATCTGCAGACGAGCGCTACCGGTGTCCAGCTCTCCCTCACCGCGGTCCTGATCGGACTGGCACTGGGGCAGGTGATCGCGGGGCCGCTGAGCGACCTGTACGGCCGACGCCCACCCCTGCTGATCGGCGTGGGGATCTACGTGATCGCGTCGCTGCTTTGCGCGGTGGCGCCCTCCCTGCCGCTGCTCATGGTGGCCCGGGTCGCGCAGGGGATGGGGGGAGCGGCAGGCATCGTCATCGCGAGGGCGGTGGTGCGCGACCTCTACCACGGGGTCGCCGCGGTCCGCTTCTACTCTCGGTTGATGCTGGTCTTCGGCCTGGCTCCCGTCCTCGCCCCGGTCATCGGCGCCCAACTGTTGCGGGTGACCACGTGGCGCGGCATCTTCGCCGTGCTCGCGGTCATCGGCGCGCTCATCCTGCTGGCTTCCGCGGTCGGGATCCCGGAGACGTGGCCGCGGGAACGACGCCACGGCGGCGGCCTTGCCTCGTCGGTCCGTACGATGTCGTTCCTGCTGAGGGACGGGGGACTGATGGGCTACGCCCTGGCCTCCGGTCTGGCCTTCGCCGCCATGTTCGCGTACATCTCCGGGTCGCCCTTTGTGATCCAGGACATCTACGGCGCCTCCCCTCAGCTCTTCAGCCTGGCTTTCGCGGTCAACGGCGCCGGTCAAGCGTTGATGGCCCAGGTGAACGCGCGAGCGGTGGGCCGCTTCTCGCCGAAGGCGCTGCTGACCTTCGGTCTGACCGCGAACTGCCTGGCCGGTCTCGCCCTCTTGGTGGTGGTGCTCGTCGGCATCCCCGGTCTGCCCGCCATCCTCATCCCGCTGTTCGTCCTGGTGGCCAGCGGCGGCTTCGTCCTGCCCAATTCCACGGCACTGGCGCTGGCGCGGCATCCTGAGGCCGCCGGGAACGCCTCCGCCTTGCTGGGAGTGCTCCAACTGGTGGTGGGCGCGGCGGTCGCCCCGCTCGTCGGGATCGCCGGTACCGCCACCGCCGTGCCCATGGCGCTGGTGATCGCGGTGCTCGGTCTGGCCGCCCTGCTCGCCCTGCGCCTCACCCGCGGCGCGGAGACGGTCTTCTGAGCGTTCCCGACGCTCGGGCGGGCGTACCGCGTGGTCCTCTCGTTGCTGAGGACCGCCGCTCCCGTGCCGGCGGTCTAGGAGGCTTCCACCAGCGGCTCCGCGAACTGGCTGTAGTAGAGGTCCGCGTAGAACCCCTGCCGGCTCAGCAGGTCGGCGTGGGTGCCCTGCTCGACGATGGCTCCTCGGTCCATGACGAGGATGGTGTCCGCGTCCCGGATGGTGGAGAGCCGGTGGGCGATGACGAAGCTGGTCCGGCCCTGCAGCAGGCGCTCCATCGCCTTCTGGATCAGGACCTCGGTGCGGGTGTCCACGGAGCTGGTGGCCTCGTCCAGGATCAGGATCTGCGGGTCGGCCAGGAAGGCCCGGGCGATGGTGAGCAGCTGCTTCTCCCCCGTGGAGATGCTGGTGGAGTCGTCGTCCAGCCGCGTCTCGTAGCCGTCGGGCAGCGTGCGCACGAAGTGGTCGACATGCGCCGCTTCGGCGGCGGCCATGATCTCCTCTACGGTGGCGTCCTCCCGGCCGTAGGCGATGTTCTCCTGGATGGTCCCGCTGAAGAGCCAGGCGTCCTGCAGCACCATGCCGAAGAGCCGGCGCAGGTCGTCCCGCGTCATCCGGCGGGTGTCCACGCCGTCGATGGCGATGGAGCCTGCGTCGATCTCGTAGAAGCGGAGCAGGAGGTTGACCAAGGTCGTCTTTCCCGCCCCAGTCGGCCCGACGATGGCGACCGTCTGGCCGGGCAGCACCTCGAGGTCCAGATCGTCGATCAGCGGTGTCTCCGGCACGTAGCGGAAGGAGACGTCCTGCAGGCTCACCCGGCCGCTGATGCGCCCCAACCTGACCGGTTCGGCCGGCTCGGCGATCTCCTCGCCCTCGTCGAGCAGCTCGAATACCCGCTCCGCGGACGCCACCGCCGACTGGATGATGTTGGCCAGGCTGGCCACCTGGGTGATGGGCTGCGTGAACTGACGGGAGTACTGGATGAAGGCCAGGACGTCGCCCAGCGACAGGGTGCCGCTGGCCACCCTCAGGCCGCCCAGGACGCAGATGGCGACGTAGTTCAGGTTGGTGATGAAGAACATGGACGGCATGATGATCCCGGAGATGAACTGAGCCTTGAAGCTCGCCTCGTAGAGCCGCTCATTCTCCTGGTCGAAGATCGCGCTGGCCTCCTCCTGCCGCCCGAACACCTTCACGATGGCGTGACCGGTGTGCATCTCCTCCACGTGCCCGTTCAAGCGGCCGGTGTGCTCCCACTGGCGGGCGAACTGCTTCTGCGAGCGGCGGGCGATCACCATGGTGATCGCCACCGAGATCGGCACGGTGACCAGCGAAAGCACGGCCAGCACCGGGCTGATCCAGAACATCATGACCAGAACGCCGACCAGGGTGAAGAGCGCCGTGATGACCTGGGTAAGCGTCTGCTGGAGCGTATTGGAGATGTTGTCGATGTCGTTGGTCACCCGGCTGAGGATGTCGCCCCGGGGGTGGTCGTCGAAGTACTTGAGGGGGAGGCGGGCGAGCTTCCGGTCCACGTCCTCGCGTAGGTGGTAGACCAGTCGCTGCACGACGCCGGCCATGATGTACCCCTGGAGCCACGCGAACACGGCACTGAAGATGTAGATGGCGGCGACGATGATGAGCACCCGCTTGAGGGCGGCGAAGTCCACGCCCTGTCCGGGATGCAGGTTCATGCTGGAGAGCATGGACGCCAACCGGGTCTCTCCCCGCGCGCGCAGCCCGGCGATCACCTGCTCCTTGGTCACGCCCGCCGGGAGCCGCGCGCTGACGGCTCCCTCGAAGATGAGGTTGGTAGCGCGCGCGAGGATCTTGGGAGCGACGATGGTGAAGGTGACGCTCACCAGTGCCAAGAGGATGACGAGCGTCAGCTTGAGGCTTTCCGGCCGCATCCGGTGGAGCAGGCGGCGGAAGGAGCCCCCGAAGTCCTTGGACTTCTCCGGCGCGGAGAACAGGCCGTGGCCGCCGCCGAAGGGGCCTCCGCCCCCCGGGCCGCGACGCCCCCGCGCCGCGACGGGCGGGGCCGGCGCCGGGGCGCCGGCCTGAGCCGCGGGCGCCGCCGGGGGTCCGGCGGCGGCGCCGGGCGGTGGGGCGTTGTCCTCCGGCCTCCGGTTCACGCCGTCGCTCACGCCACCTCCTCCGCGGACAGCTGAGAGTAGACGATCTCCCGGTAGGTCTCGCAGCTCTGCATCAGTTCGGCGTGCGTCCCCATCCCCGCCATGGTGCCGGCGTCCAGCACGATGATGCGGTCGGCGTTGATGATGGTGCTGACCCGTTGGGCCACGATGAAGACAAGCGCATCTGCGGTCTGCTGCTTCAGCGCGGCCCTCAGCTTCGCGTCTGTGGTGAAGTCGAGCGCCGAGAAGCTGTCGTCCAGGACGTACAGGGGAGCCCGTTTCACCAGCGCCCGGGCGATGGCCAGTCGCTGCCGCTGCCCGCCGGAGACGTTGCTGCCTCCCTGCGAGATGGGCGCCTGCAGGCCTTCGGGCATCTCCTGGACGAAGTCCCGGGCCTGGGCCGTCTCCAACGCCCGCCAAAGCTCCTCGTCGGTGGCCTTCTCGTCGCCGTACCTGAGGTTGCTGGCGACGGTGCCCGAGAAGAGGAATGCTTTCTGCGGCACGAAGCCGATCAGGCGCCAGAGGTCATCCCTGGCCACGTCGCGGATATCGACCCCGTCGATGAGGATGCTGCCGCTCGTGACGTCGTAGAAGCGGGGCAACAGGCTGATCAGGGTGGACTTGCCGCTGCCGGTGGACCCCACCACGGCCGTGGTCTCACCCGGCGAGGCGGTGAAGTTGATGTCACGCAGGACCGGCTGCTCAGCCCCCGGATAGCGGAACTCTACATCCCGGAACTCGAGGTGGATCGGCAGGGGCGGGCGCCCGCCGTCCAGAGCGATCGGACGCACGGGAGCCTCGGGGTCTCCCACCGAGGGCTCCACGTCGAGGACCTCCTGGATGCGGTCGCCGGAGGCGGAGGCGCGCGGGATCATGGCGGACATGACGGTGGCCAACAGCACCGCGATCAGGATCTGCATGACGTACTGCAGGAAGGCGGTCAGGTTGCCGATGGGCATGGCGCCGCTCGCCACGCGCATGCCTCCGAACCACATGATGGCGACCGTGGAGAAGTTGAGGATGGCGAACAGCGACGGGATCATCAGGGCGAAGAGGCGCATGACCCGAAGGCTGGTGTCCATGAGGTCGGTGCTCGCCTCGTCGAAGCGTCGCTCCTCGTAGTCGTTCCGAACGAACGCCCGGATGACCCGCACGCCGGAGAGCGTCTCGCGCATGACCTGGTTGATCCGGTCGATCTTCACCTGCATGGAGCGAAATAGAGGGACCGCCCGGTAGATCAGGGCGCCGATCACGACCCCCATGAGCGGGAGGATGACGAGCAGCAGCGCCGAAAGAGGGACGTCTTGGCGCACGGCCATGATGATCCCGCCGATGGACATGAGCGGGGCCATGATCATCATGTTCAGGGCGAGCGCCACCAGCATCTGCACCTGCTGGACGTCGTTGGTGTTGCGGGTGATCAGCGAAGGGGTCCCGAAGCGGTTGACGTCGGCCTGCGAGAACGTCTCCACCTTTCGGAACAGGGCGCTGCGCACGTCCCGGCCGAAGAGCATGGCCACCTTCGAACCCCACCACACGCCGGCGATGGACGTGACGCCGACCAGCAAGGCCACCAGCACCATCCACCCGCCCACGTGCAGGATGTAGCCGGTGTCGCCTTTGACCACGCCCTCGTTGATGATCTTGGCGTTCAGGTCGGGCAGGTACAGGTTCGCGATGGATTGGACCAGCACGAGGAGAGTCGTCAGGATCGTCTGGAGGCGGTAGGGGCGGAGGTAGGCGAGCAGGAGGCGCCTCAACGGTCTTCCTCCAGCGCTTGGGCCGTGGTCTCGTCGAGCGCCTCCAGCAGGCGGATGAGTTCCCGCCGGTCGTGCTCGGGCAAAGCCCCGATGGTGCGGCCGATGCACTCGGCGAAGACCTCGCGTAACTCGCCGGCCTTGTGGCGGCCTTTGGCCGTCAGGTGGACTCGGGTCAGCCTCCGGTCCTGCTCGTCGTTGCAGCGGGTCACGTGGCCCTCGCGCTCCAACTCCTGGACCATCCCCGTCACCCGAGGACGGGACAGATGTAGGCTGTCGGCCAGTTCCCGCTGGCTGACGCCGTCCCGTTGGTCCAGCAGACGCAGGCAGGCGGCCTGGCCGGGATGGACCCCTTCGTCCGCCAGTGCCTTCGTCATCAGCCGCCGCTGCTGGTGGAACGCGGTCCGAAAGGCGGTGAAGACCGCAGCCGACAGCGGGTCGAGGCTGTTCTCCATACCGGGGCCGTGGGCATCAGGGGCGGGGGTGGAGAGGGGGGTGGTTTCGCCGTGAATCATTTCCGGCGGAAGTATAACCGCAGGCTCCCCGTCCGGCTACCCCCCCGGCTGACCCTCGCGTGGCGGGCCTCAGGCGGCCATGCGCGTCGGCCTGGAGCCCTCCTCGCCCTCCTCGTCAGCTGCCGGCCGGGAGCCCTCGTCCGTCGGGCCGGTACCCGCTTGGCCGGTACGGTCCTGGTCATCCTCGGCACCGGAGGTCTCGCCGTCCTGGCCTATGCCGGAAGCGTCCTCCTGCTGCAGCCGCTTGAATTCCTCCTGCAGCCTCTCCAGCTCCTCGTCGCTCAGCTCTTCCAGGTTCACCAACCCGGTCCGGGCACCTCGTTGGGCCCGGATCAGCTCGTCCAGCTTGAGCTGTAGGGCGTGCGAGTCACGGTTCTGCGTGTTCTGGATGATGAAGACCATGAGGAAGGTGATGACGGTTGTAGCGGTGTTGATGACCAATTGCCAAGTGTCCGAGTAGCCGAAGATCGGACCGCTCACCCCCCAAAGGAGAACCAAGAAGACGGAAAGGAAGAAAGCCCAGGGAGAGCCCAGGAGTATCGAGAGCTGCTTCGCCCCGCGACGAAAGATGTCTTGCATCAGAAGACCTCCAGCGAACGGCCCCGGCTCCAGACGAGTGGTCGAGGCCCTGTTCTCAACGAATACTTCCTCAACGAAAGTACCCATCGAGGGGCCCGCCTAGCCCGCCGTGAGCGCCCCGCAGGGGCTAGAACATGCCGCGTCGTCTGAGCCACAGGCCCGTGACCAGCGACAGCGCGGCCGAGAGCAGCAGCACCCACCAGAACCCGCCGAGCGTGTCCGCCAACGGGATCCCGGTGACGTTCATGCCGTACAGGCTGGCGATGACGGTGGGCACCGCCAGCACGATGGCCGCCGAGGTCAGGACCTTCATCACCACGTTGAGGTTGTTCGAGATCACCGAAGCGTAGGCGTCCATGGTCGAGTTGAGGATGTTGGTGTAGATGTCGGCCATCTCCATGGCCTGCTCCATCTCGATGAGGACGTCCTCCAGCAGGTCCTCGTCATCGGGATATTGCTTGAAGAGGTCGAGGCGCATCATGCGGCGAAGCGCGGTCTGGTTGGACTTCAGCGACGTGGAGAAGTAGACCAGCGACTTCCCCAAGGACAGCATCCGGATCAGCTCCTCGTTGCGGAGTGAACGCTGGAGCTGATTCTCGGTCTCGGTGCTGATCCGATCGATGCGTCGCAGGCAAGCCAAGTAGTACGCTGCCACCTCGCGCAGGATCTGCAGGGTGAAGCGGGAGCGCTGGACGGTGGAGAACTCGCGCACCCGGCCCACCTCGAAACGGCGGAGCACCACGCTGTCCTTGAGGCAGACGGTGGCGATGGCGGTCGGGGTGTGGATGATGGCGAGCGGATACGTCTGGTAGAGCAGCCGCGCATCCCCTTCCTCTTCCATGTGCGGCACGTCGAGCAGGATCAGCAGGTACTCCGGCTCCACCTCCAGCCGGGGCGTCTCCTCCTCGTCCAGGGCGGCCGCCACCACGTCCACCGGCACATCGAGCGCGGCCGCCGCCTGCGCCGACCTCGTCGCGGGTGGGGGCCGTCAGCCGCAGCCAACTACCGTCGCAGGATTCCCCGATGCAGCTGGCGGTGGTGATGCCCGTGTCGCTCCGCGTCTTCTTGATGACCGTCAGCATGGACCCCGACCTCTCCTCGCTCACTCCCGTGCGCTATGGATATCATGCTCATGCGGGGCTCAGCCGAACCGGATGTGGTCGTTCCTGTTGTAGGTGCGCGATGGGTCTGCCGCCGCCAGATAGCGCCGCTCGAGCTTCTCCAACTCGCGTTTGACGTCGAACTCCGGCTCGTCTCGGTGCTGCACGGTCTCGACGACCTCGATGACGAACGCCTCGCGGCCGAGCCGGTCGAAGTCCGCCTGCAGGGCCTTGTTCGGGTGCATCCCGGCCTTGAGCCGTACCTCCTGGCCGTTCAGGCGGTTCTGGAGATCCAGGCTGGAACCCAGGAACTCCTTGTCCTCCGGCACGTTCTTGACGTGCCAGATCCCGGCCACCTTCTCTCGTTCCTTGTACTGGCGCTTGAGCGCCTTGCGCGTCTCGTTCACGCTCGTCTCTCCATCCTTTCCTCGTTCCGGCGTCTCCGCGCGCCGAGTACCGCCGCGCCGGCCCACGCCCGGCTCGTCCAGGGCGTACGGAGCCGGCTTGTCGGAGCGTTGGTACACCCCGGCGGCTCGGCAGAGATACCCCTCGTCCACCAGGAGGCGACGCAGCAGGCAGTGGTCGTCGTAGACCGAGTGGATCAGCTCGTCCACCTCGCGCTCCTGGTAGACGCCGCCCGGCTCGAACAAGGGCGCCAGTTGCTCCAGCACCATGGTGCGCTTGCGCTGCTGCGCCGGGAGGCGGAGAAGGCGGCCCCCGGAGAAGAAGGCATCGACCACCCGCCGGGTCTCGCGCGCCGCCCGCGCCTCCCGGCCGACGCGGTCGGGATCCTGGAAGCGCACCACCTCGCTCAGCGGCAGGGCCAGCGTCTCGGGGCGGAGCCGGTAGACGCTGTAGTACTGCTTCCGCTCCGCCGTCACCACGCCGGCCTCCGCCAGCTTCTTGAGGTGGAACGAGACCGTCGAGGGGGCCACGCCCACGGCGATGGCCACCTCCTCGGCGCAGCGGGGACCGTCGGTCAGGGCGCGCACGATCAGCAGCCGGGAGCGATCGGCCAGCGCCTTGGTCAGTCGCAGCGCCGCATCCAACTCCATTCCCCGGCTCCCCTCTCGTCTGGATTCTGTTTCGATGAACATAGAAACGGATTGTAGCAGCGATCGCGCCGTTGCGTCCGACGACCCTGTCCCCGCGCGCCGGGGGTGGGGTTCGCGCAGGCCGCCGCTCCGGGGCCGGGGCCGGCTCGGACCGCGCGGGTCGGCAGGCGGCTCGGACCGCGCGCGGGTCGGCCCGGCGCCGGGGCGTTACCCGGGAGGGTGTCCGCGGGTGAACGGCGCACGGCCACGATGGCCACGTCGTCGCTGAACTGGTCGCCGGCGAACGCCACCACCGCGTCGAGCAGGAGGCCGGGCACCTCGTCGAGGTCCCGGTCCATCACCTGAGCCAGCCGTGCGGACAGGCGTTCGTCCCCGAACAGCTCTCCTTCGACACGCGCCTCGATCAGACCGTCGGTGTACACCACCAGGAGATCGGAGGGCGTGAGAGTGGTGCGGGCCATGGAGAACTCCAGGTCGGCGAAGATGCCCAGCGGCGGCGAGCCGGTGTGCAGTTGCTCCACCGCTCCGTCCTCCCGGCCCAGCAGCCCCGCTGGGTGGCCGGCCGAGGCGTAGAGCAACTCGTCGGTGGTCAGATCGAGGATGGCGAAGAAGACCGTGACGAAGGCATTACGGGCGCGGGTGCGCAGCAGCGCCGCGTTCGTCAGCCGCAACACCTGCGACGTCGACCCGTCCTCGTAGGCGTAGGCCCGGACGGTGTCCCGGGTGCTGGCCGCCATCCGGGCCGCCTCGACCCCGTGGCCGCAGACGTCGCCGATCAGGATGCCCACCCGATTCTGCCTGATGGTGAAGATGTCGTAGAAGTCGCCGCCGACCCGGGCCTGCTCGGTGGCGGAACGGTAGAGGTGCGCGAAACGCAGACCGGCGATCTCCTCGGGCAGCATGGAGAGGCCGGCCTGCAGCGTCTCCGAGATGGTGCGTTCGGCGGCCAGCAACTGCGCTTGGACCCGGGCCTCCTCCTGGGCGGAGGCGGCGTCGCGCTCCGCTTCTCGCCGGCGCCGGCGCTGCGCCGCCTCCTGCAGTTCCCGGTCGACGGCCGGGCCCAGCCGAGCGAGATTGTCCTTCATCACGTAGTCCGCGGCGCCGGCCCTCATGGCCGCCACCGCCGTCTCGTCGCTGATGGTGCCGGAGACGATCAGGAAGGGGACGTCCAGGCGGGCGTCCCTCGCCAGACCGAGCGCCTCCACCCCGGAGAAGCCGGGCAGGGAGTAGTCGGCGATGATGACGTCCCACGCATCCTCCACGAGCGCTCGGAGGAATCCATCCCGGGAGTCGGTCCGGAGGAGGTCCAGGGCGAAACCGTGCTTTCGCAGGGCGCGGGCGACCAGCTCCGCCCCGTCGGCGTCATCCTCCACCAGCAGGACCCGCAGGAGCGAGGGATGTGCTTCGGCGGTCATCCCTGGGGATCGGGGGTGGGGAGCGGAGGACCCTGGTTCACCGTGAGCCAGTACAATCCCAGCTCCCGGACGGCTTCGACGAACCGGGAGAAGTCCACCGGCTTGCGGATGTAGCTGTTGGCCCCCGACTCGTAGCTGCGGGCCAGGTCCTCCTCCTCCGTGGAGGAGGTCATGATCACCACCGGAAGCCACTTGGTGCGCTCGTCCTCCCGGATGCGTCGCAGCACTTCGAGCCCGTCCATACGGGGCATCTTCAGGTCCAGCAGCACGACCTCGGGCAGGTGGTCCGGATCGCGATGGTGGTGCTCCCCCCGGCAGTGCAGGAAGTCGAGCGCCTCGATGCCGTCCTTGGCGACGATCACCTCGTTCGCCAGGTGGTGGATGCGAAAGGCCCGCAGGGCCAGCTCGATGTCGTCGTCGTTGTCATCCACCAGCAGTACGATCTTCGAACGCATCGCTCAGCCCCCCAGGGTGAAGTAGAAGGTCGCTCCCTGTTCCACTGCGCCCTCCGCCCACATGCGGCCGCCGTGGCGGCGGACGATCCGCAGACAGGTGGCGAGGCCGATGCCCATCCCCTCGAACTCGTCCGTACGGTGCAGTCGCTGGAACGCGGTGAACAGCTTCTCCGCATAGGCCATGTCGAAGCCGGCACCGTCGTCCCTGACGAAGTATGCGCGTTCGGCGTCCCGTCGCGCCACCCCGAACTCGATGACGGCCCGCCGGTGGCTCCGCGTGAACTTCCAGGAATTCTCCAGGAGATTATCGATCAGTGCCCGAAGCAGGCGGGGGTCTCCCTGCACCTCGATCCCTTCAGCGATGTCGAAGGCCACGTCGCGACCGGGGTCTCGCCGGCGCAAGGCGTCTGCCTTCTCTCGCGCCAGCCGGCCCAAGTCCACCGCCTCGTACTGCAGCGAGGCGCGCGAGAGACGGGAGAGGTTGAGCAGACCGTCGATCAGCTCCCCCATCCGCTGGCTGGCCACGCGCACCCGGCGGAGGTAGTCCTGGGCCCCTTCGTCGAGGGCCTGTCCGTGGTCCTCCAGAAGCGCCTGGCTGAACCCGTCGATGCTGCGAAGGGGGGCGCGCAGATCGTGCGAGACCGAGTAGCTGAACGTCTCCAACTCCTTGTTGGCGGCGGCCAGATCGGCGGCCTGCCGCGACAGGTGGACATTCAGGCGCTGGGTCTCCGCCTCGGCCATCATCCGCAGGTCCTCCGTGCGACGGAGCCGGTCGGCGGTGGTGAGGACGATGGCCACCAGCGTGACGATGGTGGCGAGGGTGAAGAGGGCGAGGCCCATCCCACGTCGTACAGCTGAAGCTTGCTGCCTCTCAGTACAAGCAGCCCCAGAGCGACGGGCAGCAGGAAGACGATGGGCACGAGCACGCGGACCACGTCTCCCACGGGCCCCGGTAGGACGAACAACGAGGAGTACCGCCGAGAAGGCCTCGAGAGGAACGCGCTCACGCCTACCAGCAGGATGCCGAGGGCGCTCCCCCAGGGCATGGCGGCGAAGTGCCGGAACCGAGCCAGGGCCTCGGCTCCGTAGAGCCTGCCGATCAAGCCCAAGAACGCGATCCCCACGGCGGGGAGGACGAAGAACCGAGCCGCATGATGCCCCCGCCACTGGGTGTCGTACAGTACGAGCATCAGTCCGATGAACAGAGGCCCAGTGCGGCGTTGGGCGGAACGATGGCGGTGACCCGGCGCGATCCGGGGAGGTGACTCAGCAGGCTCTCGATCGTGGGCCATCCGCCCGCCACGGTCCGCAGCAGGGCGGAGCCGGCGACGAGCACGACGAGGACGCCGAGCGTGCGCACCAGTACCGCGTTGCGCCCGGTGAGCTCCCCCTGCCACGCCACCATCAGGCTGAAGCCCGTCATGGCCAGACACAGGGCCGTGGTGGGGAACACCGTGTGGAACGGCGCCGCCACGGTGGCGCCGACGTCCGTCAGCCAGACCATGAACGCCGTCACTCCCAGGAGCATGCTGGCGATCGCGGCCCCCTGGCCCATCCACAGGAGGAAGCGGGTGGGGCGGACGCGATCGCCGCGCGCGAAGGGAGGCACGGGGCTCATCCTGCCTTCAGACGCAGGTATCGACGGAAGTCCGCATGGAGCACCTCGCCCAGCTCGTCGGCCGACTCCGAGGCCACTCGGAAGAACAGAAAGGCGAAGACCCGATAGCGGGCCCAGTCCACCCGGCGCAGCTCGAGCGGGGCCGAAAAGCGGGCGGCGAACCCCTCGTAGTCGATCGAGGCGACCGACTCGCCGTCCACCCCGGCGGGAAGGTCGGCGATGACCATGGC
The DNA here is from genome assembly GCA_963796315.1 of uncultured Actinomycetota bacterium. Lineage (GTDB taxonomy): Bacteria > Actinomycetota > Thermoleophilia > RBG-16-64-13 > RBG-16-64-13 > CAWCLH01. Next base: position 53,318 of record CAWCLH010000003.1, on the reverse strand, counting down.
GACGGTGCTGCCGTCATGGTCGGCCAGCAGGCGGGGCCATTGCGGCGGCCGGTCCTGCAGGTAGGAGAGGTACGGGTTCAGGCCGTAGGCATGGCGGGCGATGTCCGTGGTGCACCAGCCGGCGAAACGCAGGGGATTGATCTCGATGGGGGCGATCCGCCCGTCCTCGGTCACCCGGAGCTCGGCGTGGACGGGGAAGTCGATCAGACCGCCCCGCCGTCCGATCCGGGAGAGATAGGCGGCGAACGGGTCCTTCCAGCGCCGGATCACAGCCGGGGAGGTGAAGTACACGCGGTCGCTGACGTCTTCCGTGCCGGAGAACGGATGGGCCAGGATGTTCACGATCACCGCCTCCCCGCGGCCGTCGAAGTAGGCGTCCACCGCGTACTCGTCTCCCGGGATGACCTCCTCGGCCACGTACCGCCCCAGGTCAAGGACCTCGTCGGGGTACATCCGGGCCTGGTCGCCGACCTCCTCCTCGATGCGGGTCACGACCTCCGGCCAGTCCTCCGCGCGTTCCACCACGTGCACCCCCAGGCTGAAGAAGCCGACCGCCGGCTTCACCACGAAAGGCGCGCTCAAGGAGGCGGCATCGAAGCTCCGTAGCCGGTCCAGGGGGATGCCCTGGAAGCGATAGTCCGGGTAGAGGTCGGCCAGCAGCTCGCGAAAGCGGACCTTGTCCTTGAACAGGGCGACGCGCCGGGCGAGCTCGCTTCCGCCCATCTCCTTTGAGACCCAGCCCAGGGCGTTCTCCGAGTTGGTGTAGAGCCGCGCGCCGGGGCGGCGGAGGGCCCGCGCGAAGGCATCCGGTGAGAGCAGCTGCGCCGGCCTGCCCGCCAGCAAACGGCGGGCGAGCGGCGTGTCGAGGACCGGCAGGCGGGACTCGGTCGCGGTGTCCCGCAGGTAGTCGGAGACGTACGGCTCTTCGAGGATGAACAGGCTTGGCTCCCTGGGTGGACGTCGGCGACGCACGTGTGCACGCCCCAGAGTCTAGCCGGTCCTAGGTCTCGGGCGCCAAAGCCTCCCGCAGCACGCGTCGCAGCGACTCGCGGAAGTGGTCCCGGTCCTCATCGACGAAGGGGGAGGGGCCGCGCGTCCGTCCCCCGGCTCGGCGGAGCCGCTGCTCGGCGTGGCGGACCTCCATCTCCAGCTCGATGGTCAGGGAGGAGAACACCTTCCCCCGGGGGCTGAGGGCATGGCAGCCGCGGCCGAGTGCCATGGAGGCCAGCCCGGTGTCCTGCGTCACCACCACGTCGCCCGGCGCCAGGCGCGGCACCATGGCGAAGTCGGCCGAGTCGCGGCCGGTCCCCACCTGCAGTATGTCGACGCCGTCCCGCCCCGCGTAGCGGCTCAGGTTCTGCGACTCGTTGCCCGCCAGGACGACGCCCACCCCCATCGACCGGGCGATGGAGATGGCGTCCCGGGTCACCGGGCAGGCGTCGGCGTCCACGAACAGGGTGGTCATGCCTACCACTGTAGCGGAGTGCGGTCGTTCTTTCCGTGCCGTCCCCCGCTGACGCCTGCCGGCCGCCAGCACATTTCACAGGATCCTCTCAGCTCGCTCCCAGTCTCCTGCTAGCCGCCCAGCCTAGCGTGAGGGCTACAATACGGAAAGAGAAGGGGTGACGGCATGGCAGAGAGCCTTCGCGTGCTGGTCGTCGATGACGAGCCCAGCATCACCGACCTCCTGGGCATGGCCCTGCGCTACGAGTCGTTCGAGGTGGCGATCGCGCACACGGCCAAGGACGCCCTTGCACGGGTCGGCAGCTTCCGGCCGCACCTCGTGGTGTTGGACATCATGCTGCCCGATCGGGACGGCTTCGAGGTCGCGCGCGAGCTCACCGCCCGGCGGGAACGGGTGCCCATCCTGTTCCTGACCGCCCGCGACGCCACCGAGGACAAGGTGCGCGGCCTGACCGGGGGTGGGGACGACTACGTCACCAAACCCTTCAGCCTCGAGGAGCTGATCGCCCGCATCCGGGCCATCCTCCGCCGGTCCGGCCAGACAGGGCAGGACGAGGAGCGGTTGATCTTCGCCGACCTGGAACTGGACGAGGAGACGCACGAGGTGTGGCGGGGGGACAGCGCCGTCAACCTCACCCCGACCGAGTTCCGGCTGCTCCACTACCTCATGCTCAACCCGCGGCGGGTCCTTTCGAAGACCCAGATCCTGGACCGCATCTGGCACTACGATTTCGGCGGCGACGCCAACGTCGTGGAGACGTACGTCAGCTACCTCCGCAAGAAGATCGACGCCCACGGCCCTCAGCTGATCCACACGGTCCGCGGCGTGGGCTACTGCTTGCGCCTGCCCCAGGAATAAGGATGTCTCTCCGCCTGCGCCTCGCCCTGGTGGTGGTCGGACTGGTGGCCGTCGGTCTGGTGGTCTCGGACGTGGCCACCTACACGTCACTGCGCTCGTTCCTGGTCAGCCGCATCGACCAGCAGCTCCCTTCCGCCGTGGGCTCGGTGGCCTTCGCGCTGAGGAGCGGCGAGCAAGGCTCCTCGTCCGGTCTTCCCCCGGCCGCACGCGCCATCGGGGGTCCGACGATGCTGCCTCCGGGGACGTATGGGGAGCGTCGTGACGGCGGGGGCGCGGTGGTCGATTGGGTGCAGTTCGCCTACGGAGTGAGCTCCATCGCCCGACCGGATCTGCCCAAGGTCCTGCCGACGGGCGGGACGGGTCCGGCGCCGGAGCAGGCGTTCACGGTCGGCGCCGTGGGAGGCTCGTCCCTGCTCTTCCGCGCCCTGGCTTTGAAGGAGCGGGAGGGGCCCGGCACGCTCGTGGTCGCCGTGCCCTTGAGCGAGGTGTTCCAGACGCTGCACCGGCTCGTGCTGGTGGAGGTGGTGCTCAGCCTGGCGGTCTTGCTGGGGCTGGCGGCCCTGTCCTGGTGGCTGGTGAGCCAGGGCCTTCGTCCTCTGCAGCACTTTGGCGAAACCGCCGCCGCCATCGCCCGGGGGGATCTTGCCCGCCGGGTGGAGTCGGTCGATGCCCGCACCGAGGTGGGCCGCCTGGGCATCGCCCTCAACAGCATGCTGGCGCAGATCGAGCGGGCTTTTGCGGAGCGGCTGGCTTCGGAGGAACGGCTGCGTCGGTTCCTTGCCGATGCCTCGCACGAGTTGCGTACGCCGCTGACGTCCATCCGGGGCTACGCCGAGCTCTTTCGGCGGGGCGCCCGCCAACGGCCGGAAGACCTGGAGACCTCCATGCGGAGGATCGAGGAGGAGGCGGCGCGGATGGGCGTGTTGGTGGAGGAGATGCTCCTGCTGGCCCGGCTCGACCAGTCTCGCGCTTTGGAGGCGGCCCCAGTCGATCTGGCCGCCATAGCCGTCGACGCCGCTCAAGACGCGCGGGCCGCCGCTCCGGACCGCTCGATCGAGGTCGAGACGTCCCGACCCGGTCACGGTGGTGGGCGACGAGGTGCGTCTACGCCAGGTGGCCTGCAACCTGTTGACCAACGCCCTGGTCCACACTCCCCCCGGGAGCCCGGTCGAGGTCGCGGTCCGGATGGACGACGGCCACGCGGTGCTGTCCGTGGCCGACCGGGGTCCGGGGCTCTCCGCCGACGTGGCCGCGCGCATCTTCGAACCCTTCTATCGCGGAGATCCGGCGCGCGGCCGCGATCACGGAGGGAGCGGGCTGGGTCTCTCCATCGTGGCCGCCATCGCCTCCGCTCACGGGGGCTCCGCGGAGGTCAGCCGCGCGTGCGGACGGCGGCTCCCTGTTCCAGGTGGTCCTGCCGCTGCCCCCGGCCCCTGTGGTCCCGGTCACCAAGGCGACCGCCGTCGAGCGCCCGGGCTTGCCTCGCTCCTGACAAACAGTCGACTCCGCGCAAGGATCCTCCTCCTCGAGGCCGCCGTCTTCCCTCGGACGCGGCCTCCCCGCGTTCCGGACTCCGTCTCTCAGGAATCTCCCAGGCAACCCTCAGCCCGCAGCCAGCCGCGCTTCTCACACTGGACGCAAGGAAGCCAGCGAGCGGCCACAGGAGGTCCGGATGTCCGTCCCCCACCGTCTCTGGAGGTGCGCGTCATGAGCGCCTGGATCTCCCGGCACCGGCGCACTCTGACCGCTCTGCTGATCCTCGTCGCGGCCGGCGGCGTCGTTCTTCGGCTACCGGAGTGTGGTGGTAGGGCCACACCGCGGGCACGGTCCGCTACGTCACGCAGGCGGTGTCCAGGCAGACCCTGGTCTCCTCGGTGTCCGGCACGGGCAATATGGAGTTGCAGGACATGTACTCCGTGTCCTCCCCGGTCAGCGGGACCGTGGAGAAGGTCTCGGTCGGGCTGGGCGACACCGTGAAGAAGGGGCAGACGCTCTTCGTGGTGGGCGCCGACCAGATCAACGACGACATCGCGAGTGCACTGTCCGCGTACGACCAAGCGCAGGCCGGGGTCCTCCAGGCCCGGGCTGCCAGGTCGCAGGCGGCCCAGAAGCTCGACGACCTCGAGACCCAGGTGGACGAAGGCAAGGACGTCAGCGACACGGATCTCACGGTGGCCGAGGACAGCCTGGCTGCGGCCAAGCTCTCCTACTCCGCCGCCCTGCGGCAACAGGAGGCGGCGCTGGGCCACTACGAGGACGCCACTGCCCTGCTGAAGAAGCGAGTGGTCACGGCCCCGCACGCGCGGCGTGCTGACGACGCCTCTCGGTCGCGGTGGGCGACACTGTGAGCGCGTCCGGCTCCACGTCGTCGAGCGGTGGCGGGATCCGGCACCTCGGCGGCCTCGGCGGCCGGCGCGTCTGCCGCCACCTCTGCCTCCTCCGCGGCCGCTTCGACCGCCTCCGGCAGTTCGGGCAGCGCCGTGCTGGTCCTCTCCGACCTGGGCTCCCAGCGGGCGGACGTCACCCTGAACGAGACCGACATCGCCTCGGTCAAGGTGGGCCAGAAGGCCACCCTGACGTTCGACGCCATCAGCGATCTCACCCTGACCGGGAAGGTGGAGCGCATCGGGACCACCGGGACGAACAACTCGGGCGTGGTCACCTACGATGTGGTCGTGAAGCCCGACGTCTTGGACGACCGCGTGCGGCCGGGGATGACCGTGTCCGCGGCCATCATCACGCGCGTGAGCTCGGACGTCCTCACGGTGCCCAGCGCCGCGGTCAAGACGGCGGCGGATGGGTCCGCCTCGGTCCAGGTCCTTGTCAACGGGTCGCCCCAGACGAGAACGGTCCAGACGGGAGCGTCGGACGACGCCTCCATCGAGGTCACCAGCGGCGTCGCCCTGGGCGACAAGGTGGTGACGCAGACCATCGATCCCAACAAGACCACGTCCACCACCACCGCCGGCTCCGCCGGCCGTTCCAACCGCGGCTTCAACGTGCTGAACGGCGGCGGGGGGCCTCCCGCGGGAGGGCCGCAGGCGGGCGGGTTTGGACGATGAGGCAGGAAGCCGGGTCACGGCGAACCGATGATCGTCTGCCGGGACCTGACCAAGGTCTACCGGAACGGGGGGGTGGAGACGGCCGCCCTGCGGGGCGTCTCCCTGGACGTCGCCCACGGGGAGTACGTGGCGGTCATGGGGCCGTCCGGATCGGGCAAGTCGACGCTCATGCACCTCCTCGGTGCCCTGGACGCGCCCACCTCCGGCGAGTACCGGCTGGAGGGAGGTGATGTCTCCTCGCTCTCCGAGGACCGAGCTGGCCGACCTGCGCAGGGAACGCATCGGCTTCGTGTTCCAGTCGTTCAACCTGCTTCCTCGGGCCACCGTCTTGCGGAACGTCACGCTTCCCCTGGTCTACGCGGGGGTGCCGCGGGTCGAACGCGAGCAGCGGGCACGGGAGGCGCTGGCCATGGTCGCCCTGGACGAGGAGCGCTGGGACCATCGTTCGAACGAGCTCTCCGGGGGCGAGATGCAGCGGGTGGCCATCGCCCGAGCGTTGGTCAACGACCCGGCGCTCATCCTGGCGGACGAGCCGACCGGTAACCTGGACACCGCGACCGGGGATCTCATCATGCAGACGTTTCGGCGCCTGCACGAGCGGGGCCACACCCTCGTCTTGATCACCCACGAGCAGTCCGTCGCCGCCCATGCCGAGCGGCTGGTCCGCATGCAGGACGGGCGGATCGTCGGCGACGTGAGCGGCGGGCGATGAGGCTCAGTCGACATCGCCGAGGAGTCCTACCTGGGCGTCTCGGTCAACAAGGTGCGCTCCGGTCTCACCGTGCTGGGCATCGTCATCGGCATTGCCTCGGTGATCGCCATGGTCGCGATCGGCCAGGGCAGCGAAGGGCTCCATCGAGAGCCGGATCCAATCCATCGGATCGAACCTGGTCATGGTGCAGCCCGGCTTCAGCTTCTCCGGGGGCGTCAGAGAGGCGCGGGGGAGCGCCAGTACGCTGACCCTGGCCGACGCCGAAGCCATCGCCGGCCAGATCGGCGAGGCGGCGGCCGTCGCCCCGCGATCTGAGCGGGCGCTATCAGGTCATCACCACCAACGGGACGAACACGAACACGTCGGTGATCGGGACGGTCCCGAGCTATCTGGCGGTGCGCAACGTGACCCTCGAGGAGGGGTCGTTCTTCAGCGACGAGCAGAACGCGTCCGCCGCGCGGGTGGCGGTGGTGGGGCCCACCGCGCGGGACGACCTGTTCGGCACCACGACCGACGGCAGCGCGATCGACGCGGTCGGCCGCAGCATCCGGATCAAGGGGACCACCTTCAAGGTCATCGGCGTGACGGTCGCGAAGGGCGGATCCGGGCTTCAACAACGCCGACGACGCCATCTACGTGCCGCTGACCGCCGCCCAGCGCTACTTGGCGGGCACCTCGACCACGGTCAGCTCCATCAGCGTCCAGGCCTCCTCCGAGAAGACCATGAGCCAGTTGCAGGCGGACATCACCAACCTCCTGCTGGACCGCCACAAGATCTCGGACCCGGCCAGCGCCGACTTCCAGGTGATCAACCAGGCCGACATCGTCGCCACCGCGTCCAGCGTCACCAACACCTTCACGCTGCTCCTGGCCGCCATCGCCAGCATCTCCTTGCTGGTCGGGGGCATCGGCATCATGAACATGATGCTGACCACGGTCACCGAGCGGACGCGGGAGATCGGTCTGCGCAAGGCGCTGGGCGCGCGCCGCTGGGACATCATCCAACAGTTCCTCTTGGAAGCGCTGATGCTGACCTTCCTGTCGGGGGCCATCGGCATCGTGGCCGGCTGGGCGGCCTCCTGGGGGGTCACGCGCTTCGCGGACATCACCACCCACGTCAGCCCGACCTCGGTGCTGCTGGCCTTCGGCGTCTCGGCGGCCATCGGCATCATCTTCGGTCTCTATCCGGCGACCCGCGCCGCCGGTCTCAACCCCATCGAGGCGTTGCGCTTCGAGTGAGGGCCGCGCTCGTCAACGTTCGGACCGCACGATCACTGGAGGAGAGGGAATGAATCGCACATGGCTCATCGGCGCCGCCGCCGTGATCATCGTGGGCGTCGCCGCGTTCTTCGCGGGACAGCAGGTGGGCGGCGGAGGAGCAAGTGCCGGCGCCGTCACGGTGGCGGCGCTCAAGGCCACTCCGGCCGACCAGCTGCAGACGGTGCTGCAGCAGTACTTCCAGGAGAACGGCGGAGCGTTCGGCGGGCGTGCGCGCACCGGGACCGGCTCGGGTGCGGGGGGTGTCCGACCGGATGGCGGCGGCTTCGTCAACGGCACGGTGGTCGCCAAGGACAACACCAGCATCACCGTGAAGCTACCGGGCGGCAGCACGAAGAACGTCCTCTACTCCGGCTCGACCACGGTCAGCAAGTCGAGCGAGGGCAAGATCGGTGACGTCAGCACCGGAGCCACGGTCCTGGTGACGGGCTCGTCGAACACCGACGGCAGCGTCACTGCCACACGCATCCAGATCGTTCCGGCCGGGCAGACGGCGGGTCTCCCCGGGCCTCCGGGCGGGGGCGCGTCCGCCGGAGCGACGGCGACGACGACCGGCTCGTAGGGCGCAGGGGGCGCATCCGTCGCGAACGGTCGGGGGTAGCGCCGCCAGAGGCGGGCGATTCCCAGTCGATGCCCAGGCGGGGCACAGGCCCGTCCCAGCCCCGGGGCGCACAGTGGTGGAGAGACGACGAGGGGTCGTCCGGTAGGGAGGACCCCGACAGCGACGACCGAGGAGGTCAGCGATGAGGCGACTCTTCCGACAGAAGTGGCTGGTGGCCGCGTCCAGCATCGTGCTGGTCCTGGCACTGGCCGCGGTGGCCGCAGCCCAGACCTCGGGCTCCACCACCTCCACCACGACGGCTGCTGCCGTGCCGGGTCCGGGGCTCGGCCTTGGCGATCTGGGCATGGGCGGCGGCCCCGGGGGCGGCGGTCGCGGCCACGGCATGATGGACAGCGCGCAGGCGCAGCAGTGGCAGCAGTACCGTCAGCAGCAACAGGAGGCCGTGCTTAAGCTCCTCCGAGACAAGATGAGCGCGGCCGACCAGAAGACCTTCGACGCGCTGCTCGCGAAGCAGAAGACTCAGCAGGCGCAGCTGCAAAAGGACCAGCAGGCGCTGCAAGACACCGATCAGTCCATCGAGACCATGGTCCAGAAGACCTTGGGAGTCACCGCCCCCACGAGCTCGACCACCACGCCCAGCAGCTCGGGTGGGACCAGCGGTTCCACCACCGCCGCCGGAGCCTGATCTCCGACTGAGCTCGCCCCCCTTCATCCAGGCCGACCGGGCGGTCCCGCCCGGTCGGCCTTTCGCATGCCTCCCGCCCGGTCGGCCTTCGCGCGCCCGGTGTGGCGATCCTCCAACCCGGGAAACGTGTGGGAGCAGGTCCCCGGTGAGAGGAGGAGCGGTGGGCGTCGGACGTCTGGTGTTGCGGGTGATCGTCGGCCTCCTCATGGTCGGGCACGGCACGCAGAAGCTGCTCGGCTGGTTCCGCGGCCACGGGCTGGAGGGCACTGCGGACTTCTTCGAGTCCATCGGGCTTCGTCCGGGGAGGAGGAACGCGCTCGTTGCGGGGGCGGCCGAGACGGCAGGTGGGGCGGCGCTCGCCTTGGGACTGGGCACGCCATTAGCGGCCGCGTCGCTTGCCGCCGTGCAGATCACCGCCACGCGCACGGTCCATTGGGACAAAGGCCTGTGGGCGACGGAGGGCGGCTACGAATACAATGCCGTCCTGCTGGCCGCTCTGTTCATGCTCGTGGAAGGCGGTCCGGGACCGTTGTCGATGGACCGCAGCCTGGGCTGGGAGCTGAGAGGGACTCCGTGGGCCGTGGCGTCGATGCTGGCCGGAGCCGCCGGTGCCGCGGGCGCCATGTGGATCGCGGGCGGGCAGCCGCCGGCGGAGGGCGAGCCGGGGGAGGAGCTGGCCGGCGGCCAGGTGTTTCCGGTCTGACGAGCGAAGGGTCATGACCACGCTTCCGGATCGATCGGAGGACGCGCAGCTGCTCGAGGAGGTCCTCCGGGGCGCCTCCGAGGGGTTCACCGTCTACGATGCCGACTTCCGCTTCTCGTACATCGGGGAGGTCGATGCCGAGCGGTTCCGCGCGCTCGGTCTCGACCCCGAGGTCCTCCTGGGGAAGGTGCTCTGGGTCGAGCTTCCCGAACTGGTGGGCACACCTGTGGAGCAGCGACTCCGTCAGGCCATGGAGCAGCGGGTGCCGACCACGTTCGAGTGGCAGCTGGGCGATCGCTGGTTCGACGTCCGCGCCTACCCGATCGGAGAAGGACGTCTGGCGGTGCTATCGCCCGAGATAACCGAGCGCAAGCGTACCGAGGCGGAGCGCGATGAGCAGCAGCGATTGAGCCAGGCGCTGGTCGAGATCAACCACGACATCCTGGCCGCCCAGCATCCTGACGCGCTGGTGGAGGAAGCGATCGGGAAGGCGTTGGGGTTCCTGCAAACGGACTCTGTGGCCCTGACCGTCCGCCGCCCGGCCGGCTGGGAGGTCAGCTACTATGCAGGAACCGACCCCAGCCGAGTGGGCGTGCTGCTGAGCGACGAGGAGATGCCGCACGCCATGCTGGCCGCGAGGACGCGGCACGCCGTGATCATCTCGAACGCGCTGATAGACCCTCGGGTCAATCGCGAGGTCATGGAGCGCTATCGGATCGGTGCCCTGATGGTCGCCCCCCTGGTCGCCCACGGAGAGGTCTTCGGTGTGCTCTTCGCCACCCAGTACGACCGGCCGCGGAACTTCACCCGTCCGCAGGTGAACTTCATCGAGAAGCTGGCGGCGTCCATCTCGCTGGCTCTCGAGAACGCGCGTCTCTACGAAGCTCAGAAGAACATCGCCGACACCTTGCAGAAGGCCCTGTTGCGGGTGCCGGCCGACATCCCCGACCTGTCCGTCGACTTCCTGTACCACTCCGCCACCGAGTCGGCCATGGTGGGCGGCGACTTCTACGACGTGTTCGCCCTGACCGAGCACGATGTCGTGTTGGTGATCGGCGACGTTTCGGGTCACGGGGTGGAAGCGGCCAGCATGGCCGCCCTGGTGCGCGATACCCTTCGGGCCTACGCTCTGCAGGGGTTACCCCTGCAGCACGTGATGACCCTGGCCAACGAGTCCCTCGTCCGTCAGACCGATCTCCTGCCGTTCACGACCGTCTTCGCGGTGTTCCTGCGGACGGATACCGGTCGACTGGAGTACGCCTCCGCCGGGCATCCCCCCGCTTTGATCCGGAGGCGGAGCGGCGGGGTGGAGCAGCTGGGGGGCTACGCTCCTCCGCTGGGCGTGTTCCCCGGCGTCGGGTACGAGGTGAGGAACAGCACCCTCCTGCCGGGAGAGGTGCTGCTCCTGTATACGGACGGCCTTTTGGAAGCACGCCGGGATGGAGAGTTGTTCGGAGAGGCGAGGGTCGCCGAGCTCGCTGTCCCGCTGGGGGGAGGACGTGCGGGGCTTGAGCTCAGGAATTGCTGGACCGCGTCACGGCGTACAGCGAGGGCACCCTCCGCGACGACGTGGCGTTGCTGGCCGTCCGCCGGGTGCGAATCCGATCCTCCGCAGGCTGACTGAGCCACCCACCGGAGTCCGTTTGACGATCGCGGGGCACGGGACAATGAAGGGGTGAGCCTCGCACCCGACATCCCGAGCACGGGCGGTTCGTCATCCCGCCGGGTGGTCGTCGGCTATCTGAGCGTCTCCACCCTCTTCACGCTCGCTTCATCCCTGATCTGGGCGGTCAATACCATCTTCCTGCTGAGGAACGGCGGTCTCTCCCTGTTCGAGGTCATGATCGTCAACGCGACGTTCACCGTCGGGCAGATGGTCTTCGAGGTCCCCACCGGCGTGGTGGCCGACACCATCGGCCGCAGAGCGTCGCTGCTGCTGGGAATGGCCACGTTGCTCATCGCGACGCTGCTCTACGTGCTGGTTCCGGTGTGGGGGTGGGGGATCTGGGGGTTCATCGGGGCAAGTGTCCTCATCGGGTTCGGCTTCACCTGCATGACCGGTGCCCTGGAGGCCTGGCTGGTGGATGCTCTCGACGCCACCGAGTGGGAAGGACCCAAGGACCGGGTCTTCGCCTGGGGACAGATGGCGACCAGTGTCGGTATGTTGGCGGGCTCGTTGATGGGTGGGATCTTCGGACAGATAGGCCTCTCGATTCCGTACTTGATTAGAGCCGGTCTGTTGGCGGTGGCGTTCCTGGTAACCGCCCTGCTCGTCCGCGACCTCGGATTCACACCGCGGCCACTCAAGGTCTCCACCCTCGGCGCTGAGACCCAGAGCATCCTCCGCGCCAGCGTCTCGTACGGGTGGCGGAGCCGGGTGATTCGTCCTCTGCTCTGGGCGAGCGGATTGAACGGCACGGTGTTCATCTTCGCCTTCTACTCTCTGCAGCCCTACATCCTGGACCTGCTGGGACGCAACTACGTGTGGCTGCTGGGGGTGGTCACGGCCGCCTTCTCCCTGATGGGCATCGTGGGGAGCGCGCTGGTGAAGCGGGTCATGCGCGAAGGCGTCCTGCGCCGGGAACCCACCCGCGTGCTGCAGGTGACCTCGGGCGTCACCGCGCTGCTCGCGTTCGGCATCGCCGCCGTCGGCCTCGTGTCGAGCCGCCCGGGCTTTCTGCCCGCCACCATCGTGATCGTGCTGTGGCTCGCCTGGGGGCTGCTGTTCGGAATCGGCCGGCCGGTGCGCCAGTCGTACCTCAACGACCACATCCCCTCGGCCCAGCGGGCCACCGTCCTCTCCCTGGACGCCTTCTTCGAGGACGCCGGCGGGGCGGTAGGGCAGCCCGGGCTTGGTTGGATCTCCGAGCGGCCGTCCATCCCTGTGGCTTGGTTGGTCGGGGGCGCGTTGCTCCTCGGGGTGCCGCTGCTGTACCGGAGCTCGGGTAATGGGGCCCGGGAGACCGCGGGCGCAGAGCAGCGGGTGGCCGCTGTCCACTGAATGTCACAAGCGCTTTCCACGGCGTGCGTTGACGGTCGGCGGCCAGGAGCGGTAGTATTCCGTAAGCGTGATGTAAACGGGGAGGTTGCCGTAATTTATTGTGAAGACTTGCACAATAATGCGCGGTGATCGGAATGTTGGAGGAGGCGCCTGTGAAGTAGCCGGGGAGGCGTTCGGACCAGATACGACGACGGAGGGGTTACGTGCAGAGACGAATAACCGCGGTCCTACTCATCGCCTTGCTGGCAGTGCTGGCGTTGGCGGGGACCGCTCAGGCGGCAACAACGAACGCGTTCGGTCTTACCTATGCCGGTCAGCAGAACTGCACCGGTTGTCATGAATCGGGCGGAATCAGTCAGGCGTATCTGCAGTCGCGTCACGGCGCGTTCATGGCGGTCATCGACCCGCTCATGGGGGGCAGCCTCGACCTGGCAGTCCCGGCTGTCGGATCGGACCTCTGGCCATCGCCGTCCGGAGGTGAGGAAGGTATCCAATTCAACGCTCAAGATCTCTTCCTCCAAGTAGGTGCCCCGGGTGTCATGAAGGAGTACATCGGCAAGTACCAGGGTGGGGAAGCGACCGACACGGCCGGTTCTTGGATCCCGGCGCTCAACCCATCTGACGACTACCCGCTCTTCGACCCCATAGGATTCAACCCGATTCTCGACGAATGGGAACTGGAAGGCAATCCGGTCGAGACCGTCCCCTACTTCCAGCGCTGCGGCGGTTGCCACAATCTGGGCCTCACCCGTCCGGCGAACGCGGAGGTGACCCTGGGCAACGGATCCGTCATCACCCCGTCCACCCCGACCGCGTGGGCCGGCCTTGGCATCCAGTGCGAGAACTGCCATGGTAGCGGCGAAGTGGGCAACCACATGGGAACGGGCACCAAGGTCCTCGGCCGCGACGTACTCGCCTCCGAGGCTTGCGGACAGTGCCACGTGAGCGGATCAACCGTCGAGACGCGTCTCGGCAGCAGCAGTTCGTTCAGCAACCCGAACGGCTACACTCCGGACGAGCCGTTGGCGGACTACTTCCATGTCTTTACACCGGCAGACGATGCCGGCAGCAGCAACCCACGGTTCTACCCGTCCGGCCACAACCGCACCATGAACCACGTCTACTACAACGAGTGGAACATAAGCGCGCACGCCGACTCGCGGGCTTCGCTCAAGAACTCCCTGGGAAATCCCTATCCGGACGTCACCGGGGAATGCATGGAGTGTCACTCCGCAGAGGGCTATCTGAAGGCCAACGGCTACGATCAGACCATGCTCGCGGGGTATACCCCCAGCGCGGCCACGGATAAGTTCGATATCGAGTGCGCCGTGTGTCACAACGCGCACGAGCCGAACTCGAGCAATCCTCTGTCCATCCGGGGCGGGGACGAAGTCTGCTCCTCATGTCACACCGCCAAGATCGCGGAAGACGCGAGTGTAGAGGCGAGTGGGATGAAGTACTGGACTCCCACCCAGAAGGAGATGGTTGCCGGCTACGGGCTGATCGGCTTGGAGCCGATGGGACCGTCGATGGGCAACGCGACCTGCGTCGACTGCCACATGCCGGAGACCAGAACGGACCGGATGAGCCACAGCTTCAAGGTCATGATGCCCGGTGACGCCGAGGCTTGGGCCACGGAGACCCGCAACCCTGGCGACTCCTGCACCCCCTGCCACCAGACCATGACCCGGCCGACCCTCCAGGGCGACATCGACGGCTGGCAGAACGAGTTCAAGGCGAGCCTGGCCTCGCTGAAGGCGGCCATCACAGCCGCCGAGGGCACGCCCGCCGGTATGACCGACCGCGGCAAGGCTCTGCTCGCACAGGCCAAGACGAACGTGATGTTCTTTGAACATGACGGTAGCCAAGGTGTCCACAACTTCCGGTACGCGCGGGCCGGCTTCGCCGCGAGTATGAAGCTTGTGCAGTCGGCGGAAACGACTCCGTCGTCGACGACCACCACTACCGGTTCGACCACGACCACCACGTCGGGCACGACCACGACCACCACTACCGGTTCGACCACGACCACCACGTCGGGCACAACCACGACCACCAATCCTACCCCCCCGCCGGAGACGCCCCTGTTCAAAGACGTCCCGGTCACCCATCCGTTCTTCACCTATATCCAAGGCCTCGGCATGATGGGAGCCGTGGATGGCTATGGGGACGACACCTTCCGGCCAGACGCGCTGTTGATGCGCGACCAAGCCGCGAAGATGCTCGTGATCGCCTTCGGGTTCCATGACGTCGCCTGGACCAACTGGGACAATCCGACCTTCAAGGACGTGCCGCGTCCGCTGACGCAGGCTGAGGGGGCGCGCTACCCCTTCGACTACGTCGAGGAGGCAGCCAAGAACGGGGTCGTCCAAGGCTACGCTGACGATGCGTTCCGTCCCTACAACAACATCACTCGCGCGCAATTGGCCATGATGATCGTGCGCATCGGTGGTGACCAGCTCAGAACCGGCGGCGGCTGCAGACATGGCGCGCTTCACCGACCTTGCTGGAGTCATCCCCGAAGCGAAGGCCGCGATCGCCGTCTGCTTCGCCAACGGGATCATCAGCGGCAAGACAGCCACCACCTTCGATCCGAACGGTACCGCTACCCGGGCCCACGCGGCCAAGATGATCTTCAACCTGACGGAGATCATGGGCAACGGTATGTAGAGCCGGCACCACGCGATCCACGCACAAAGAAAAGGGCCCCCGGGAGACCGGGGGCCCTTTGTCGTCACAGGACCCCGTCCGAGGGGCCCTGTGAGTGGGAGTCGAGACGGCGCGGATCGGCGGGACTAGAGCGAAGCCCCCGTCGTTGCGCCGAACGCCTGACCCGCACGCATGCCGAGTCCGGCGCCGCCGCGGCCGCCGCCCTGGCCGCAGCCCGCTCCTGCACCGCCGCCCGGGCCGCCGTTACGCGGGCCGACGGTCGGATCGCTGACCCGTTCGTCGATCCGGGTCTGCATGTTCTTCAGCATCAGATCGGCTTGGGCCTGGGTCAGCCGCCCGTCCTTGACGGCCTGGTCCAGCACGGCCTTGCGCGATTCGAGCATGGTGCTCACCAGAGCGTCCTTGCTGACGTTCTTGCTCGCGGCGATGTCCGTCAGGCTCTTGCCTGCCTGCCGCTCGGCGGCGATCTGGCTTGGCTCCATGCCCAGCAACTTCGACACGGCGCTGGCGGCGGCGCCGGTGCCACGGCAGATGCCGCCCCAGGCCGTCCCCGCCACCGGGGCGTCGGTGGCGGCCAGAGCCGGCACCGTCAGACCGAGCGCGAGCAACCCCACGACCGCGCCGGTGATGATGGTCTTGGTCCCGAATCGCATAGTTCGTCCTCCTGCTTTGAGTGTGTCCACGGGCCACGTTCCGTCGTGGCGTGGCCTCACCCTATGCAGCGAGTGTGGGGAAACTGTGAAAGGGCGGTGAAGATACGACTGACACTCTCTGGTCGGCAACGGGGCTTCGCCACGGTGCGGCCGTCCGCCGCCGACCAGAGCGACGATCGTCTAGTAGTTCTCGGCCAGGACTTCCTGGTGGGCGCGCGGGTGCTTGCAGGCGGGGCAGATGTCCGGTGCCTCCGTGCCTTCGCTGACGTAGCCACAGTTGCGGCACTTCCAGCGCACGGGCTCGGGCTTGGAGAAGACCTGGCCGGACTCCACGTTCGCCAGCAGCGCCCGATAGCGGGCCTCGTGATGGGCTTCGACCTCGCCGATCTGCCGGAACGACTCGGCCACCTGTGGGAACCCTTCCTCATCCGCCACCTTGGCGAAGTCGGGGTAGAGCGTGCCCCACTCCAGCTTCTCGCCTTCGGCCGCCGCAAGCAGGTTACCGGCGGTGGTGCCGAGGACGCCGGCCGGATAGGAGGCAGTGATCTCCGCCTCGCCGCCCTCCAGGTGCTTGAAGAACACCTTGGCGTGCTCGCGCTCGTTCTCGGCGGTCTCCAGGAAGATGGCCGCGATCTGCTCGAACCCCTCCTTCTTGGCCGTCGAGGCGAAGTAGGTGTAGCGGTTGCGCGCCTGCGACTCGCCGGCGAACGCCTTCAGCAGATTCTCCTCGGTCCTCGTGCCTTTCAGGCTCATGCCCTGGCTCCTCTCTGTCGGGTGTGGGAACGGTAGCAGAAAAGGGAGCGCCCCTTGCGCTCCCCAGCGGGTGGTGCGAGAGTCTTGCAAGGAGGCTGGCCGGACGGGCCCTCGTGCCAAGTGGGCGCTCTTCCCCCGTCCGGCGGCGAGCAGTGCGACAGCGAGACGCAGCCGAGGATCTCTGGAGCTACCGCGATCCGCGGTCTCACGAGGCCGTGTCCGCGCTGATCCGCCGGCATTCCACCAACCAGCGCGACGTGCGCGAGGTCGCCCTCTCCGAAGTCGACCTCTCCTGGGCGGACGAGGTGCTGGACCTCGGCTGCGGGTTCGGATTCATGGCGCAGGCCATCGCGGAACGGCTCCCCCCGGGAGCCCGGATCACCGGGGTGGACGCCCACCGGATCAACCGCGAACCCTTCGAGTCGCGCGTGCGGCAGGCCGGGCGTCGGGCCAAGTTCGTGCACATGACCATCGACAAGGGGCTGCCCTGGCGCGACGAGGCCTACGATCTGGTGGTCTCGACCTACTCCCTCTACTTCTTCCCTCAGATCCTGCCCGAGATCGCCCGTGTGCTGCGCCCTGGGGGCCGATTCCTGGCAGTCACCCACTGTGCCCAGAGCGTGTTCTCGTTGTTCCGGCTGGCGCAGCTGACCGAGGCCTGCGTGCCCTGGCTGGCCATCGTCGTCCGCTTCTGCACGGAGAACGGAGCGGAACGCCTTGGCCGGTTCTTCGGCACCGTGGACCGGCTCGACTACCAGAACAGCCTGCGGTTCGAGGCCGACGAGGTGGACGATCTGATCCACTACCTGCGCTTCAAGCTCGAGTCGTTCAACACGTGGTCCGAGTCGGAGGCGGCGCTGCAGAGGATCGATTCGGGCGAGCTGCGCGATCGGCTGGTCGCTCTGGACGGGGCCGTGGTGGAGAAGGACGACACCGTGTTCTGGTGCGCCGGACGCCTCTGGGAGGAGGGTCTGTCGCACCACGACGAGTGGCTCGAGTCCCACCGGCCGTCTCCGGAGCACTGGAGTCTGTAGGAGACCCGGCGCTCATGAGCGGGCGATCACGAGGGAGCGTCCGAGGTAGGCGGCGTAGCGTTCGGCGGCGGCGTCGATCGCCCTCTGCGCCCTCGGGTCGAGGGGCCCCGCCGGGGAGAGCGTGACGAGCACGGAACGCGTCTTCAGGGTGCGCTTCCAGGTGCCCACCACCGTGCCGTTGACGACGATCGTCGACTTTCCCACGAGGGTCTCCGGGGCGGCGAGACGGTCCGCGCTGTGAGGTCCGACCGTGGCGGATCGGTCCTTGTAGCCGATGAGCAACTCATCGTATGGAGGGAGGAGGTGGGCGTCTGCCGCCAGATCCCCGGACGGTGTCGCCTCGGAGTACCAGTACGTCTGATCGTCGACGCGCCTAGGCGCGAGGTCGGACCGTACCAGCTCGAGCCCCGACCGGGCCTGCGACAGCGGGAGGCCGGCCCACCAGGCGAAGTCGTGCACGGTGGCCGGGCCGTGGCCGCGGAAGTAGCGACCGGCCACCGTCGCCAGGGCCTCGACCGGTTCCATCGGCCGGCCGCGTGGCACCCACTCGTCCAGGAGTGCGAAGGTCAGCTGCCTGCCGCGCCGGGGTCCGTGGCAGAGCAGACCTTGAGCCTGCGCCCGTTGCAGGATGTAGCTGAGCCTGGGCGCCTCGGTGGCGATGCCCGCGTCTTCCAGGCCGGCTCCCAGCTCGGCCCGGGTCAGCAGTCTCCCGCCCTCCAGCGCCTGCCGAAGCACGCGGTCCGCGCGGGCAAAGGCGGCGTCGTCGAGATCGAGGCCGCGCCGTCCTACCGCGTTGCGGATCACCGCGCGCAATCTCGGCGCCGTCAGGGCGAGCCAGGTGCGCACGTCCTCGGCGGCGAGGATGTGCAGGGTGCCGCGCATGGGCCACGTGCGCACGATCGATCGGTCCAGGATGGCGCGTTCCAGGGAGGTCTCGGTCGCCGCCGGCATCCGAAGTCCGATGGCCCACAAGACCCCGAGATAGTCCTGCGCTTGGACCGCGCCCAGCCACTTGACCACATCGACCGGCGTGGAGAAGGGGCGCCCGGTCACGCCCTGAGTGCGGAGGCGTCTCTGGGCGATCCAACGGTTCGTCATCGGCAGCGGCGTGTCATTCATCGGCTCCGCGAGATGGCCAGGCAGCGTTCCACCAGGCCGGGATCGCCCATGCGCTGGGCCCAGGAGGCGAACCCTCCGGCCGGTCCGTCCCACCGGAGCCGGTCCACGTCGCTGAAGAGCGGGGCGTCCGTCCGGAGCGTGGCCAGGTCCTTGAAGAGCAGTGCCAGCGGTAGCCGTTCTCCGAGGACGTCGGCCGGGAACTCCTCGATGCGCCCGTACCGGTTCAGCAGACGAACGGCAGTGACGGGGCCGATGCCGCGGATGCCGGGATAGCCGTCCGCGGCGTCGCCCACCAGCGCAAGATAGTCGGGGATCAGACTCGGTTCGACGCCGAATCGTTGCCGAACGGCCTCCGCGTCCCGGATCGTGCCGCTCCGGCGGTCCACCTGCACCACCCGGTCGGCGCGCACGCATTGGGCCAGGTCCTTGTCCGGCGTCCAGATGCAGACCTTCTCCACGCGCCCGTCGGCGGCCGCGAGGTGGGCGGCGGAGGCGAGCGCGTCGTCGGCCTCCAACTCGGTCATGGGCCACACCACCACGCCCATGGACGAGAGCGCGTCTTCGAGCGGCTGAAACTGCGCGAGCAGAGCCGCATCGACGCCGACGCTCGACTTGTAGCCCGGCCAGAGCTCGTTCCGGAAGGACTCGATCACGTGATCGGTCGCCACCGCCACGTGATCCGCGCCGGTCTCGATCATGCCAAGCACGGTGCGTACCACTCCGCGCACGGCTCCCAGGGGCGGGTCCTCGCGCTTCCTGAAGCGACGCAGGCCGTAGAAGTGCCGGAACAACTCGTACGTGCCGTCGACCAGGTGGACGATCATGCCGCGGGGGAGCGAGGGACGAGCGAGGAGACGGCGTGGTTGGAAGGAGGCTTCTCGATCCTGGCCCCTATGGACCCAGGCGTGTGTATGCGAGACCGCACCAAAAAAGCATAGCACGGGGTCTCTCCGCCAGGGATTCGCCGGTCCAGGCCGGGGGTAGGCCTTCGCCAGCCGATGAGTACGAAGGCTCAGAACGAACCGTGGCGACGCGACTCGGCGGAGGTGGTCGCCGAGCTGGACGTGGACCTCAGGCAAGGCCTGAGCGAAGCGGAGGCGGCGGCTCGGCGCGAGCGTTATGGGCCCAACCGGCTCGACGCCGCCGAGCGCGTGCCCGCTTGGCGTAAGTTCCTCGCCCAGTTCGCCGACCCGCTGATCTACCTCCTCCTCGGCGCGGTCCTGGTGTCCGTCGTGGCCTGGGCCCTGGAGGGCCGGGAGAAGATCCCCTTCGACGCCCTCGTCATCGCCGTGATCGTCGTGCTCAACGCGGTGCTGGGGTACGTCCAGGAAGCGCGGGCCGAGCAGGCGGTGGCCGCCTTGCAGCGGATGGCTGCGGCGACCGCGGGCGTGGTGCGGGGCGGGCGGGAGCAGCGCATCCCGGGGGTCGACGTCGTTCCGGGCGATCTCCTGCTCCTGGCGGAGGGGGACGCGGTGAGCGCGGACGCCCGTCTGGTGGAGGCCGCCTCGCTGATGGTGGCGGAGGCGGCCCTCACCGGCGAGAGCGAGGCGATCCTGAAGGCCGTCGCGCCGGTGGGTGAGGCCACGGCCGTGGCTGACCGGGTCAACATGGTGTTCAGCGGTACGGCGGTGACACGAGGCCGCGGCCGGGCCGTGGTCACCGGCACCGGCATGGCGACCGAGATGGGGAACGTGGCCCGCCTTCTGGGCCGCACGCGCGATGAGCCCACTCCCCTGCAACGGGAGATCGCGCGCATCGGGCGGGCCCTGGGGTTGGCGGTGGTCATCATTTCGATCGTCGTCGTGGCGGCCATCCTGCTGACCACGGATATCCGCCAGGCCTCCCAAGTCGTCACGGTGTTGTTGGTGGGGGTATCGCTCGCGGTGGCCGCAGTCCCGGAAGGGCTCCCGGCCATCTTGTCGGTGGTGCTGGCACTCGGCGTGCAGCGCATGGCGCGGCAGCGGGCGATCGTGAAGAAGTTGTCGTCGGTGGAGACGCTGGGATCGGCCGGCGTGGTCTGCTCGGACAAGACGGGGACGCTCACCCAGAACCAGATGACCATCACGAAGGTGGCCACGGCCTCCGGCGAGGTGGACGTCGGCGGCGCCGGATACCGGCCGGAGGGCGGACTGTCCGTGGACGGCCGCCCCCTGGACGACCCCGCGCTGCTGGGCGAGGTCCGCTTCGTGTTGGTCGGGGGGAGCCTGACCAACGACGCCGTCCTGCGGGAGGTGGACGGTGAGTGGATCATCCAGGGCGATCCTACGGAAGCCGCCTTCCTGGTGGCGGAGGCCAAGATCGAGGGTCTGACCGCAGAGCGGGAAGGCCGTTTCGAGCGAGTGGGGGAGGTGCCCTTCACCTCCGAGCGGAAGCTCATGACCACGTTGCAGGCGGACGCCGAACGGGGTGGCGGCGTGGCTGTGGTCACCAAAGGGGCCCCGGACGTGCTGCTGGGGCGATGCACGGCCGAGCGGGCTGCCGGTCGGATGCGTCCCCTGACTGCTCAACGAAGGAATGAGGTGCTGGCGACCGTCGATCGGCTGGCCGACCAGGCTCTGCGCACCCTGGCCGTCGCCTATCGGCCCTTGCCGGATGACCAGCAGCCGCAGGCGGACGAATCGCTGGAGAGCCAGCTCGTCTACCTTGGTCTGGTGGGCATCATCGACCCGCCGCGTCCAGAGGCGCGGGAGTCCATCGCGGCCGCGCTCGCGGCGGGCATGCGCATCATGCTGATCACGGGCGACCACCCGCGCACCGCCGCCCGGATCGCGGGCGACCTGGGGATCGTCGGTGCAGACCCTCGAGTCCTGACCGGCATGGACATCGACCGGCTGGACGATCGGGACTTCCGCGGCGGCGGTGCGTGAGGTCTCCGTGTATGCCCGCGTGTCGCCCGAACACAAGCTGCGGATCGTCGACGCTCTGCAGGCGGACGACAACATCGTCGCCATGACGGGCGACGGCGTGAACGATGCTCCGGCCTTGAAGTCGGCGGACATCGGCGTCGCCATGGGCATGGCCGGCACCGACGTGGCGAAGGAAGCGGCGGACATGATCCTGGCCGACGACAACTTCGCCACCATCATCACCGCCGTCCGCGAGGGTCGAGCGATCTTCTCCAACATCCGCAAGTTCCTGCGCTTTCTGCTCTCGTCCAACATCGGCGAGGTGCTCACGATGTTCTTCGGCGTGGTCCTGGCCGGGCCCATCGGCCTCAAGGGGACCGGGGCGGCAGTAGCCGTGCCGCTCCTGGCCACCCAGATCCTCTGGATCAATCTGCTCACCGACACCGCGCCGGCCCTCGCGATGGGGGTAGATCCTCCCGCCGACGATCTGATGCGGCATCCGCCCCGCCGTCCCACCGACCGAGTCATCGACGCCCGCATGTGGTTCGGCATCGTCTGGGTGGGCCTCGTGATGGCGGCGGCGACGCTGGCGGCGTTCGACCGCTCCCTTCCCGGGGGCCTGCTGAGTGGCTCGGGTGACCTGGTCGAGGCCCGGACGATGGCGTTCACCACCCTGGTGCTGGCGCAGCTCTTCAACTGTTTCAACGCCCGGTCGGACACCACGAGCGCCTTCCACCGCCTGTTCACGAACCGGCTGCTCTGGGGCGCGATCGCCTTGTCGGCCGCGCTGCAGGTCTCGGTCGTGCAGCTGTCCTTCCTCAACGCGGCGTTCGGAACGACGCCGCTCGGCGCAGGCGATTGGCTGGTGTCCGTCGCCCTGGCGAGCACGGTCCTCTGGGCCGCGGAGGCCAAAAAGCTGGTGGGGCGCCTGCTACACCCGCCGACCGGGGGCTGACAACCCCCGACAGCGGGCCAATGTCCCCGGGCTTCGATAGAGTGGGCGCGTGAGAGCGGACACAAAGATCCTGATGCAGGCCATCGTCGATTCGGTGCCCACGTGGTACGTGGCGGCCACCGGTCCCACCGCCCACGAGTTGCTGCCGCCCGAGGGATGTTTCTCCTTCTACAGCTTCCGCCCGCACGGACCGATGCACGCTCGGCTGCTCGAGCGCATCAACGCCGACGTGGCCGAGTGGGCGGCCACCATGCCCTCGCCTCCGACCCGGAGCTATCTGGCTTCCATCCGGGAGAAGCTCGCCCTGCACTGGCTTCGCCTGCACGCTCCCGGCATCGCCTGGAACCGTATGGTGTCGTACCTGGACGTCCTCAGCTACCGCACCTACGAGAACCGTCCGGTCACCCGCAACCTGATCGTGCGCGGCGCGGCCGTCGGCTCGGTCCCCGTGGACGCGCCCGACCTGCAGCTGGTGCTGGACCCCTTGGCCGGCTTCCCGCAGACATACCTGAGCGTCGACTCCAAGGCGCGCTATCTGGGGTACGACGAGGTCTCCTACCTCGACGTCCAACCTCCCGAGGAGTACAAGCTGCATCCTGAGTTCCTGCAACCGTTGCAGTCACTGCTGGCACCCGGGGACTACTCGCTTCACCTCACCGCCCGCCGGGACCTCATCGTGCTGGGTTTCGAGGGCATGATCGCCGCCCGGCGCAGGGGGGGCTGGTACATCTACGATGCGGCGCGCCTGCAGACGGACGTCTACGCCAGTTTCGGGGAGTATCGACTGAGCGCCAATCTCTTCGGAGTGATGCTGGACCTGAGCTACGGCGCGCGCGGGGCCCTGCTGGTGTACGACCCGGCGGGCCAGGTGCTGAAGGAGGTGATCAACGCCGACGAGGCCGTCATCGGCGGCCCTCGCCCCCGCGGCGATCGGGTCCGGCGCATGCTGGCGGACGCCATCCGCCCCATCGGCATGACCGACACGAAGCTCGCCCCGCGCAAGCGGTGGCTGTTCCTCGAGATCGCCTCGCTGGACGGGGCGGTGCTCTTCGACGACGATGGGGTGCTGGCCTTCGGCGCCATGATCCGCTCGAATCCCGAGGTGCAGGGCTATCACGGAGCCCGGACGACCGCCATGCACTCCGCCTACCTCTGGGGCGGACGTCCCATCAAGGTCAGCGCGGACGGCGAGATCGTCATCCCGTTTCAGAGCCGCGGTCCGTCCGGCGCGTGCGAGGCGCAGCTGGCTTTCCTGTAGGCGTTCGCAGGCCCTCCTAGGGGCGCTTGCTGGCCTTCCCGTATGCGGTCGCGGGCCTTCCTCAGCCGGACGCCCGCCGGTCCGCTCTATCGGAAGCCTGTGCTAAGGTCGGCGGCATGAAGACGATCGACTCCCGCATCTCCCTGGCCGACCTGCGGGCCATGGCCGAGGAGGGGTTCGGCGATATGGTCAAAGCCGTCGTCGACCTGGAACGAGGCATCTTGGCCGTCGTGGGCGCCCTCATCAGCGAGTGACGGCGCGACATCCGGGGCTCGCCGCGGGAGGATGGCAGCGTCTGTCCCTGCTCGAGCAGCTGGCCAACATCGGCAGTGAGGTGGAGAGGGCGTTGAGCTGGGCCTCGCGCGGCAACACGCCGTACAGCGAGCGTGCCTTGGACCGCTTTCCGTAGAGGCGTGGCGCAGCTACTTTCGCGCCTACGGCTTGGGAGCGGCCTTGGTGAGGCAGCGCCGAGAATCTTTGCAGAGGAGTGATACATGAGTTGGTTGACGCGCTGGTCGCTGCGGAACCGGTCCGTGGTGGCTCTGGCCGTGGTGGCGATCTTGGTCTTCGGGGCGTTCGCCGTGGTCAGCCTGCGACAGGAGCTCATCCCGAGCATCGAGTATCCGGCCATCACCGTGTTCACCGTGCAACCCGGCGCGGCCCCCGCCGACGTGGAGCGGGGAGTGACCATCCCTCTGGAGACCGGTCTCAAAGCCCTTCCTGGTCTGAAGGAGCTCGACTCCTACTCCAACGAGGGCATGAGCATCATGGTGGCCCTTTTCGAGTACGGCACGGACATGGAGAGCGCGCAGGCATCGGCCCAGCAGGTGGTGGAGCGGCTGCGACCTCAACTCCCGACCGGCAGTCAGCCCCAGGTGAAGGCCCTCAACTTCGGAGACTTCCCCGTTCTCCAACTGGCCGTGAGCTCGTCGCTGCCGCCACGCGAGCTGGGTGTCCTGCTGCAGCAGAAGCTAGTACCGCGTCTGCAACTGGTGCCGGGGGTGGCGGAGGTGTCGCTCTCCGGGCTGGCCGGGTCCCAGGTGGACGTGGCGTTGCGGCCGGCAGAGATGGCCCGCGCCGGTGTGACTCCTCAAGCGGTGGTGGCCGCGCTCGGCTCCGCCAACGTCTCTCTGCCCGTGGGCCAGGTGACCAGCGGCGACTCCTCCGTGCCCGTCCGGGTCACCAGTACGGCCAGCGGGTTGGCGGCGCTCGAGTCCCTGCCCGTACAGACCGGTGTGGCTGCCGTGGTGGGCACGCGTCCAGCTCCGTCGTCGGCCGTGCTGGGTCAGGCCGCGTCCTCACCGGGCTCGGTCACGCTGGGCCAGGTGGCCACCCTCAGCGTGAAGCCCACGCCCGCCACCTCCATCACCCGGACGAACGGGAAGGAGTCGGTGGGCGTGGCCCTCACCAAGTCGGCCGGCGGCAACGTGGTGGACATCTCTCGCCAGGTGACCGCGCTTCTCCCCGCTTTGGAGAAGGAGCTCGGTCAGGGGGTGGTCATCACCACCGTGGTGGACCAGGCTCCCTACATCACCAAGAGCATCTCGTCGATGTGGCGGGAAGGCATCATCGGCGCCATCTTCGCCGTTCTGGTGATCCTGTTCTTCCTGCGCAGCTGGCGGTCGACGGTGGTGGCCGGCCTCTCCATCCCCCTGAGCGTGATCGTCGCCCTGATCATCCTGTGGGGGCGCGGGGACTCGCTGAACATGCTCACCCTGGCCGGTCTCACCATCGCCATCGGGCGGGTCATCGATGACTCCATCGTCGTGCTGGAGAACGCGTACCGGCACCTGCAGGAGGGTGACGACGTCACCGAGGCGGCCTACAAGGGCACCCGGGAGGTGTCCAGGGCCGTGACCGCCAGCACGCTCACCACCGTGGCCGTGTTCCTCCCTCTGGGGTTCGTGCGGGGCATCGCCTCTGAGTTCTTCCGGCCCTTCGCCCTGACGGTGACGTTCGCCCTGGTGGCCAGCCTGCTGGTCTCGCTCACGGTGGTACCGGTCGCCGTGACCTGGCTTCTCTCCAAGGATCGGGTGGGTCACCGGGACAGGGAAGAGCTCACTCGCCTTCAGCGGCTCTACCTCCCCTCTCTGCGGTGGGCCATCGGGCACAGGGCCATCACGGTGCTCGCCGCCGTCGCCGTCTTCGTGGGTGCCATGGCGTTGACGCCGTTGCTGTCGACCAACCTGCTCGACCAATCAGGCGAGACCACCATCAATCTGGCGCAGGCGCTGCCGCCGGGCACGCAGATCGCCCGCACGTCGGAAGCGGCGGCGGGCGTGGAGACGGTGTTGGCCAAGACGTCGGGCGTCGAGACCTACCAGGTGACGATCGGAAGCACCGGGGGACTGTTCGGTCCCGGCGGCGGCACGAGCGCGTCGTCGTCCCGGGCGCAATTCACCATCGATACCAGCCCGCAAGCAGACAAGGCCGTCCTCATCTCCCACCTACGGTCCGTCTTCGCCTCCCGGGACGATCTGGGTCAGATCACGGTCACCGAGGGCAGCAGCATGGGTGGGGACAGTTCCCTGGTCGAGGTCAAGATCTTCGCCGACGATCCGGCCGTGCTCCGGCAGGCCAACGTCCTCGTCGTCAAGGCCCTTCAGGGTGTGGACGGCCTGGCCAACATCTCCTCCAACCTCTCGGAGAGCATGCCCCAGGCCGCCGTGCAGGTGGACGCCGCCAAGGCGGCCGCCGTCGGCCTAGACGCGACGCAGGTGGGCCAGTACGTGGGCATGGTCCTGAACGGCATGCCGGCCGGCACGCTCCCCACCGATGCCGGACCGCTGCCGGCCCTGGTCACCCTGCCTCTGGGCGGCGGGTTGACGCTGCAGCAGTTGGCGGTCCTGCCGCTGGCGACCGCCTCGGGCACGGTGCCCCTTGGCAGCGTGGCCCAGGTGAAGCAGGTGCGAGAGCCGGTCCAGGTCACCCACAGCGACGGCGAGCGGAACGTCACCGTGTCGGCCAACGCGACCGGCAGCAACGTGGGCGCGACCAGCAGTCAGGTACAGGCGGCGCTGAAGGCCGTGCAGATGCCCGCCGGATCGCGGTGGGCGGCGGCGGGGGCCAGTGAGCAGATGGGCGAGATGTTCTCCAGTCTGGCCGCGGCCATGTTGGCGGCCATCCTGCTCGTCTACATCATCATGGTGGGGACCTTCCGCAGCCTCCTTCACCCCCTCATCCTTCTTGTGAGCATCCCCTTCGCGGCGGTCGGCGCCGTCGTGCTGCTGCTGCTGACGGGCACGAGTCTGGGCATGGCCAGCCTCATAGGACTCTTGATGCTCATCGGCATCGTGGTGACGAACGCCATCGTCTTGCTGGACCTGGTGGAGCAGTTTCGGGAGGCAGGGATGGACGCCCGGTCGGCGGTGGTCGAGGGGGCAAGGCGCCGGCTGAGGCCCATCCTGATGACGGCGGTGGCCACCATCCTGGCGCTGACGCCCATGGCCCTGGGTCTGGGGGAGGGCTCCTTCCTCTCCCGGCCTCTGGCGGTGGTGGTGATCGGGGGCCTGGTGAGCTCCACGCTCCTGACCCTCATCATCGTGCCGGTCGTGTATCTGAGCCTGGACCGATTCCGACGGCGACCGGAGCATCCGCCCCTCGCCTGACGGCCGGCAGGGGCGCGGCCCGCGATGAGGCAAGCCTGTCGCCCGCCGGAGGTCCGCCGGGAAGGCGGACGGCGGGCGACTCGGCTCCCTGACCGACGCTAAGCGGCGTGCGTGATCTCCGGCCGGACGGGGGCGTAGTCCGCGGTACCCTTCGCCCAGGCGCGCGTGATGATGTCGCGCTGCTCGTCGGTCCGGGCCATCGTGGCGAGCGCCAAGTAGAGCTCGTCGACCGTGGGGATCCTGTTCTCGAAGCAACGGTGCCTGTCGACGCAGATGGTCGGGACGACATGGACGCCGAAGGCTCCGTAGGCCCGCACGCCTTCGGGAGTGGTGAGGTCCCACTGGCGGCGTTCGATGATCGGCTGCACTTCGGGGGCCAGCAGGTCCAGGGCTTCGATCATCATCTTCGACCGGACGTAGTGCGACGGGTCGACGACGACGATGTCGATGGGGATGAGCTCGCTGTACATCGTTCCTTCTTTCCTCGCGCCCGGAGGTCAGGGTTCGAGACGCTCCGGTTTGACCGACCGCATGGGTGGGGCTCCCGGCTTCACCCCTGTCGACGAGGCGAAGCCCTGATCCACTCTTCCATACACACCGCCTCTCATTTGTGAACTGTTTCACTACTCTGGCCGAGGTCGACCTCGCCGGGGCAGTCGGACGTCGGCGCGGGGGTGCCGTCTCGAGCCGCGCGATCCCGGTCGTGCAGTGGCCGCTTCCATCAGTCCGTTCACGGCGTCGGCCACGATCCGCAGGGAGCCGGGCCGGAGCCGGTAGTGTACCCAGGCTCGGTCGCGATGCGTCTCCACCAGTCCCGCCTGGCGCAGCATCTTCATGTGGTGGTTCAGATCCGGAGCCGAGATGTCGAACACCGTTCGCAGACGGGTGGCGCAGACCAGTCCGCACGAACCGCAGGGATCGGTAAGCGCCCGCCCGGTCTGGGACAGGGCCAACAGCTGCAAGATACCGAAGCGCAGGGGGTGCCCCAGCGCCCTGATGATGTCGACGGCCTGGCGGTCATCCGGGTCCTCCTGCAAGGACACCGCTGGGGCCGACGGCTGGACCGGGTCGGTGACAGTCTGGGGAGAATCGTCGCCTGCGTTCGGCGAGGGCACCCGCATGGTCCGGGTCAGGTCTGCCAGCTGCGGCTCGTACTCATCGTCGGTGCGAGACCAGGCTCGGAGGATGGCCTCTTGCTGCTCGTCGGTGCGGGCGGCGGTCACCAGCGCAAGGTACAACTCGTCCAAGGTCGGGACCTGATTCTCGAAGCACTTGCGGCCGTCGACGCAGAGCGTGGGGATGGTGTGCACGTCGTAGAGACGGAACGCGCGCAGTCCGTCGCGCGTCCTCAGCGTCCACTCGCGACGTTCGATGAGGTCCTGGACTTCCTGGGGGAGGAGGTCGACCACCGCCAGCATGTGGGCGCAGCGGACGTAGTGCCTGGGGTCGCAGGTGATGACGTCGACGGGTATCCGCTGGCTCATCGTAGGCCCTCTTGCCTCGGCCGTCCTGTGAAAGAATTCACAGCGAGCGGCAGCTTGTTCGTGGCCTTCGCTGGTGGGGTCACTTCGGATTCTAATACTTTTTAATCCGGATCGCTACCCTTTTTGTAGGTCTCGCGTCGCGCTGAGCCTTACCGAGGTCAGCGGACGGGTTCCCGGGACTCTGCCTGGGCGTCTAGCCTGCTGCGGGGGCCGCGGATCGCGTCGCGCCGAATACCTGGTGGACGAAGTCGACCACGGCCGGACTGACGACCTCCGGATACTCGGCATGAGGATAGTGCCCCGCGTGGGGGACGATGAGCACCGGTGCTCCCAACTCGCGGGCGATGAAATCGGCCTCCGCCGCCGGATCTTTGAAGTCGGGGTCGCGTTCGCCCATCACGATCAGGGCGGGGGAGCGAACCTCGCCCAGGCGGGCTTCGGCGGGTCCGTGACTGGTGCGCGTCGTGGCGACGAAGGCACGCCAATGACCGGGAAGGCGGAGACTCTCACGGAACTGCCGCATGTGTTCGGCCAGGTCGGCCGGCTTCCGGCCAGGGTAGAGGGACCGGTAGTAGGTGTTCCACACGGCCGGCCCCCACGGCCGCAGGAGCCCCAGACGAAAGGCCAGCGTGCTCAGTCTGCCGATCGGAGGATTGCGCACGAAGGGACCGATGAGCACGAGTCCCGCCACCAGGTGCGGGGACTCGGCCGCGGCCCAGACCGTCGCTCCGGCCCCCATCGAGTTGCCGATGAGGATCGCCGGTCCTCCGAGGTGCTCGACCAGGGCGAGCGCGTCCGTCCCCGCCGCCACGTCGTCGTAGGCGGAGAAGGTGGCGTCGCTGTCGCCGTGGCCGCGGAGGTCCATGGTCGCGACCCGTGCGCCGGCGGCGACGAGCGCCGGAGCCAGGAACCGGTAGTTGGAGCGAAGGTCGCCCATGCCGGGAAGGCAGACCACGAGGGGGCCGTCACCGGCCACGTCGTACGCGATCCGGCCCTCAGGCCGTCGCAGGTGGCTGTAGCTCGGCGCTCTCGCTCAGCTGCGGGGTGCCGCTCCCTTCGAGGCCTTCCATGCTGCCCTCTCCTTGCGTAGTGCTTCATTCGTTGTATGCCCCCGTCGGCCGATGGCTAACGCTCGCCCCGCCTGAGCGTGGGCCGAGCTCGCACCGTCTGTCCGAGAGGCGACAGGGCGGTCGAGGGTCGCGGCTCAGGCTGCCTTCGGGATGCTGAAAGAGAAGACGGCTCCTCCGTCGGGCGCGTTCCGGACGCTGATCTCGCCGCCGTGTGCCTCCACGATGCCCTTCGCGATCGCCAGCCCCAGGCCGGCGCCTCCATCGCCCCGGCTGCGGGACTTCTCTCCCCGGTAGAATCGCTCGAACACGTGCGGAAGGTCCTGGGGGGCGATCCCCGGTCCGACGTCGGTCACCTCCACCTGAGTCAGCCGCCCCGTGCTCCAGGCGCTGAGCTTCACCCAGCCTCCGTGAGGGCTGTGCCGCAGGGCGTTCTCGACCAGGTTGGCCAGCACGCGCTCCAGCTGTTGAGCGTCGCAGAGGACCGGGTCGACGTCCGGCGTCGCTTCCCCGAAGAGCGTCACTCCCCGTTGCTCGGCCAGGACGGACAGAGATTCGATCGTGTCGGAGATCAGGTCCGCCAGCGAGTTGGAGCGGCGGTCGAGGGGGAGCCGACCGCTGTCCAGCTGGTTGAGCAGGAACAGGTCGTCGATCAAGAGGGCCAGGGAGTCGATGTCGTGCCGAGCAGTGGCGAGGTATCGCCGCCTGGTGTCGGGATCCTCGATCAGTCCGTCGGTCAAGGCGTCGATGATGACGCGCACCGAGGCCAACGGCGTCCTCAGGTCGTGGCCCACCCAGGAGATGAGGTCGCGCCGCACGGTCTCCACCTCCGTCCGGCGGTCGGCCGCCTCGGCCAGCTGTCCGGTCATCCTGTTGAAGGCGACCGCCAGGCCGGCCAGTTCGTCCCGTCCTGCGGCCGGTACGCGTATCTGCAGGTTGCCGTCGGCGACCTCCCTGGCTGCCCCTGCGAGCGTCTCCACCCGGCTGGCCGTTGCGTGGGCGAAGAGAGAGCCCAAGGAGACGGCGCTTCCCGTCGCAAACAGGAGCAGGGCCGCGGCCAAGAGCAGATCGTGCCGGTCCAGGAACATCAGCCGGGCAGTCAGCCAGACGCCGGAGAAGGTGAGAAGACCGGCCAGCAGGTATCCGGCCAGCAGGCTCCAGAACAGCCGGGGGAGCGACATACCCCAGCCCCGGCGAAACACGCCGAAGCCGACGGCCGCCGTGACCGCGGTGCCACCGGCGAAGAGGGCCGCCATGAAACGGAGGTCCGCTCCGCCAGGGGAAAGGAGGAGGGCGAAGACGCCCATGGAGGCCGCGAGCGTGACGACGAGGGCAAGCAGGAAGAAGGCGAAAGCCCGCGGTGACGGCCTCCCGGCCCATTCGGCGGAGGGGTCCATCTCGACCTCCCTCACGGCTCGAACCGGTAGCCGACACCCCAGACCGTCTGGATGTGTCGCGGTGCGGAGGGCGACTCCTCGATCTTCTCGCGCAGGCGCCTGACATGCACGGTCACGGTGCTGGGATCGATGTAGTCCTCGACGCCCCACACCACCTCGAGGAGTTGCCGGCGGCTGAACACCTGCCGGGGGTGGCGCGCCAACTGCCAGAGCAAGTCGAACTCCCGGGCGGTGAGTGAGACCGGCTGCCCGCGTGCCAGGACAGATCGAGCCGACGGATCGATCGACAACCAGTCGAGCTCCAGTGCCGGATCGGAGGGCGGGGGCACTGTCTGACCTTGGCTGCGCCGCAGGACGGCCCGCACCCGGCTGACAAGCTCTTGGGGGCTGAAGGGCTTGACGACGTAGTCGTCGGCCCCCATCTCGAGGCCGGCGATGCGATCGGTCTCGTCACGCTTAGCGGTGAGCATGATCAGCGGCGTGTCGCCCTGAGCCCGGATCCTGCGGGTCACCTCCAGGCCGTCCACCTTCGGCAGCATGAGGTCGAGGATCACCAGTTCTGGCGTCTCGCGCCCCAGTGACGCCAGGGCGGCCTCCCCGTCGGCGGCGACCTTCACCTGGAAACCGGCCCGGCGAAGGTACAGGCTGACGATCTCCCGGATGCTCGGCTCGTCTTCGACCACGAGGATCATTGTGCGTCACCGCCCGATCCGTCCGTATTCTCTCCAGCTCCCTACGCGGCTCCATCTTCACCAAGGACTACCCGATGTCGGGTCTCAAGCCACTCTCCCCGCCAGACGGAGCCGGAATCGGGAGGCTCGTGTTGGCCCACCGACTCCGGCTCTCATCCGCGCAGTGCGCAGTAGGTTCTCATCCGCGCAGTGCGGTGATCACTGCATCACTGCACCGGCGCCGGCCAGATCGGCGACCAATCGCTGTTGCCGTTGCCTGGACCCGGAGAGGCAGCCGGCCCTTGGGGGTTGACCGCGTTCATGTTGGCGTGGGCTCCAGCCTGGTTGTGGCCCGGGAGGAAGGTGTAGCCACCCGAACCCAGCAGCCCGGCGTCCGGACGATGGTTGAGCACCCCGGCGCCCACATTCACGCACAAGAAGGGGGTCGTCCCATCTCCGCCGACCACGGGTGGAGCCGCGGCAAAGGCGGGCGTCGCGGACAGGGCCACCACCGTGAGGGCTATCGCCGCCAGGAGCGCCAGCCAGGCGAGGGGTGATCGTGCGATTGCCATGATGCTCTCCTTGTCTCCGGCCGCCTCTGTCGAGACGGCCATTTGCTTACGAGGTGAACGTACCCGCCAAGGATTACCGGCGCCTTTCGGATTCCTTACGGGTGGGTTACGGGCGGAGGTGGAGAGTTGATGGGCGCACCGCCCGTCAACGAAGGGGTGCGCAGAGCGGCTGCACCACCGGTGACCCAGCGCCGGGCCGGCCTCCTCGGCCGCGTCGTGTAGGCGGGCGCTGGCCGTAGGCGATG
This sequence comes from uncultured Actinomycetota bacterium, assembly GCA_963796315.1. Lineage (GTDB taxonomy): Bacteria > Actinomycetota > Thermoleophilia > RBG-16-64-13 > RBG-16-64-13 > CAWCLH01. The sequence goes on along the minus strand of CAWCLH010000003.1, from coordinate 20,660 downwards.
GCGAGGCAAGGATACGGGGAAAGGAGAAGGGCGCCCTGGGAGGCGCCCTTCCTTCCTACCTGCGGGTGGTCCCCGACGTATTGGTCGGCGGTTACTTGGCCGGGCTCTTGGCCGGGCTCACCGTGACCTGCATGTACCAGCCGGAGGTGCTGATCCCGTCGATGCGGATCTTCATCCCGGTCTTCGGCAGGAGGACGCTGCCGTACGGGTTCTTCATGTCGTAGTACGACGTCAGGTCGTTGAACTCCCGCACGCCGGGCAGGCTCTTGATCTTGGATGCCCGGCTGTTGAGGTGCAGGGTGATGGCGTCCGTGGGGTCCAGCGAGAACGTCGAGTCGTAGGTCTGGACGCGGTTGCGCCACACCTGCCCGTCGGGCCGTTTCAGGGCCTGGGGGTGCGAGTCGACGTAGAGCAGCATGCCGGTGCCCGGACGGCTCGGGTCCGTGTCGTTGTTGTTGTACCTCGTGTTCCAGTAGCTCACCAGCATCCCGTCCTGATACGGGAAACGCTCCACGTAGTTGCCGAGGTTCGGATCGTTGAGGAACCCGAAGTTGTAGGGGCCGACCTTCAGCGTGTAGTCGTAGCCCCAGTACGCCTTGTTCTCGGCGATGTAGTAGTGGCTGTATTCCTTGTCCTCGACGCCGGTCGTCGTCTCGGAAGCCGTCGAAGGTCCAGCCGGTGTCGGTCTCGGCACCATCGAGTTCATATCCGGTGATGGCGAGGTCATCGATCATGAATCCGGCCTCGGACACGCCGCCGTCGGTGATGTACCGGAAGCCGAGCATGACGTCGCCCGTGTGGCCCGACAGATCGGCCGTGAGGTCGACCCAGCCATTGGAGAAGCCGTCGATGCTGTTGGCTTCCACGCTTGAGTTCGACAGGTTCGTGGGGACGGTATCCCACGTATCCCCGCCGTCCGTTGAGATGATCAGGCTGGCGTAGTCGTAGCCGACCTCGATGCCGTAGTTGACCTTCGCTGAGAGTTGGGTGCCTGCGTCGAGCGTGAACGCCTTCGTCATGGTGTTCCGCAGGTTGTTATCCGCACCGCTGAAGTAGAACATCGAGCCGGCGTAGGGCGCGCCGATGAACTCTGTGACCTTGTACTTCGGGAAGGACGACGAAGAGGCCCTGCAGCCGCGTGGAGTTGTACTCCGTCGGGCCGAGCATGTACGTGCCCGTCTCTAAAGGTGCAGGCTCATCTTCGGCGCCCTGACGCTTGACCACGTCGTAGTTCAGCCAGCCAAGCAGGAACTTCTCCCACGCGCCCAGGTCGCCCGGTTTCGACCCGATGTCGTAGGGACTGTCGCTCAGCCACGAGCCGGAGGACATGAGCGTCCAGAAACCGGTGCTGTTCTCGCGGTAGTTGTAGTCGTAGAGGTCCGGCACGCCGAGGTCGTGCGAGAACTCGTGCGTGAAGACCCCCACGCCGCCGTTCTCGGGCTGGATGGTGTAGTCGCCGATCCAGTACTTGCTCTTCGCCGATCTGCAGGCCGCCGAGGAGGAAGTCGGGGGACGGACCTGTTTTGTCGATGTCGGCGTAGTTCGCGTACCAGCTGTGGCTCCAGATGGCCTCGGCGCCCATCGCGCCGCCGCCGGCCTCCTCGCCCTCACCCGCGTGCAGCGCCTGGAAGTGGTCGATGTAGCCGTCCGGCTCGTTGAACTCGCCGTCGCCGTCGTAGTCGTAGCGGTCCAGGACGTCGAACTGCGCAAGGTACGCGTCGATCTCGGCGGGCGTCTTGCCGGCCGCGATCTGATCGGCGTACCAGCCGTCCGCCATGTCCTGGAGGAACAGCCACACGTTCGTCGAGGTGTCCTCGCCGCCCACGCTGTCGTCGTAGTAGGCGTAGCCCTTCGGCACGGTAGTCCAGTCGGTGGCATCGCCGTACACGGTGTAGCGGCCGCTGGACTGCTCGAGGAAGTAGTTGGCCATCGAGTTCACACCCGGCGAGGCATCGTACAGCAGCTTGTTGAAGTAGTCTCTGCTGAAGTCATCGACCCAGATGGTGCTGTTGTCGAAGGTCCGGTTGGGCTCCGCGATGTTGTTGTGCGAAAAGTCGTTGAACTCACCGAGCATCGTGAAGACGGGGTCTTCGCCCTCGTTAGCGCCAAGTTGACGAACTCGCCCTCGTCCACCTCGACGACACCGTTCTTGTCCTTCCCCTTCACCTTGCCGTCGAGCTTCTTCTCCAAGGCTGTCTGCTTCAGAGCCGCCTGCTTGGTGCCCAGGGGGTCCGGTCGGTTGTCGACCCTCGGGGTCAGACCGACCCCGCTTCCGCCGCCACCCTTGGCATCCGGCATCGCCGCCGCCGACCCCGCGATCGCCAAGACCAGCAGCGCGACCAGCACGCCGATGATCGGGACCACGCGCAGGCGGACGCCACCCATCCCTCTCCCCATCCCTCTCTCCTCTCCTGTTTGCCGACACGGTCCAGCCTGAGGAGCGATCGAGTCTCGGGGCATCCCAGGATGTCCGGCGATCGTCAGTTGGTCGGCCCCCATCCGGCCGACCGTTACCGACAGCTACACCTGTCGCCGAACGGTGCTGACGCTTCCCAGAGACCCTTCTCCCGCCGACGTGCGCCTAGGAAGACCTAGACAGCCGGTGACGCCAACACTATGGGGAACGAAATGGTTTGTCCAGATGGACCGCGGCAGATGGACGATCCGCTGCGGTGCGTGGTCCTACCTGCGGCTCGTGCCCGTGGTCTCCTCGACCCGGAATGCGACGATCCGGCGGATCAGGTCCGTGGGCAGCGGGCGGCCTAGAGGAAACTGCACGGAGCCTTTCGCGCTCTTGTATGGCTTGAGCTCCTCCTTGAACGCCGCGATCCCGCTCGCGGCAGGATAGAAGCCGACGTGCCCCTCGTACCCGGCGAAATGGACCAGATGCTTCCCCATCAGGTCGAAGGTGGGGATGGCGTAGCTGATGGTCTCGGTGGCGTCGGGCGCCGTTGCCTTGATGAGCACCCGCATCTCTTCCAGCACCGTCTGGGTCTCCGGAGGGAACTCGGCGATGTACTCGTCTATGGACGTCGCGGTCGAGCGGTCGGCCATGGTCTCCCCACTCTTTCCCTACACGCTAGGTGAACTCCCCGTCGATGTAGCAGTAGCGCCAGTCCTCGTGGGGCTCCGCCGAGCGGACCACCGGGTGGCCTGTCGCATGCGCGTGCTTGGTGGCGTGCTTGCCGATGGACTGATCGCAGCAACCCACGTGGCCGCATTCGAGACACTTGCGGAGGTGTACCCACTGCTGCCCGATCTCGAGGCACTCCTGGCAGCCGTCGGTCGGTGACTCCGGTTCGGGTACTGGAACGCTCGCCATGTGTTGGCACTCGCTCATCGCTGCCCGCTCCCTTTCACGTCCGAGCCGGAGGGCCCGGCCGCGTGTACTCGAAGGACTTCGTGTCCCAGCCACCGAGCGTCCGGGCCGCCCGGTAGATGCTCTCGAGGAAGGAGAGAAGGGCTCCGCGGGGGTCCTCCGCCGTGCGGACGGCCTCGTACGGCAGGAGCCACTCGCCCATGCCCTCCACCCAGTTGGCGTGGTGCGGCTCGATCGGGGCGGTCTCGCAGGCGGGCGGCCGGGGCACCAGATACCCGTAGAAGACGGCTTCGGGGGAATCGTCATCGCCCGGCCACCAGCCGGCGTTGAGATGCTCCGCGTCGAGGTCGTAGCGCATGATGTAGCCCTTGTCGTCCGGGGCGGCCAGCTTCCTGCCCGTGAACAGCAGGACCGCCTGGTCGAACGTCCCCCACCAGAACTGGACTCCGCTGCGACCGAAGAACCGCGACCGGAACTCCTCCTGCACGCCGTAGACCGACGAGAGCACCGTGTGGAACCGCCGGGCGTGCTCCGGCTCGAAGGTGCACTCGCGCGCGTTCTCGGAGAACGGGGTGGCGTCCGCCATCTCCTGCGGCTTCTCCCAGAGGTCGACCTCGATCCCCAAACCGTCGAGGGCGTGCCGGTACTCTCCCCAGATGTCGGCCACGCAGCGTCCAGGTGCCAGCGGCACGGCGCGCTCGGCGCCCGTCGCTCAGCCGGATCTGCAACGACGGATCGAACACGTCGATACCCACGGTGACGGTCTTCGCCTGATAGGGCATGGGGCCGGTGGTGAGCCCACGGGTGCCCGGGTACAGGCTCGCGTGGAGCCATTCGGGCTGAGGCGGAGCCAGCGCCAGCCGGGTCTTGCCGAGCATCTGCGTGCACAAGTGGAGCGTCTTCTTGGTCGGGGCCCACTCCTGGTAGACGAGGGAGGGCCAGCTCTCGGCGGTGATCATCGTTCCTCCTGGACGTGGCTCGGTCGGCCTCTCACTGCCCAGTGTAGGGGAGTGCGGACCCGCTCAGCTCACCCTATACGAAAGCCGTCGGGCCACCCGCCCGGCGGCGGACCGGGAGGATGGTGACGCCGCCGATCGGACGCTCGGCGCAGCACCGCGGGTTTTGGGCTACGCTGGCCCCGGCGGCAGCTGACGAGTCGGCGCGGGAGGTCGTGCACGTGGATCCACTGTCGGGCCTGGCCTTTTGGCTGCACCGGCCGGCCTCAACGCCTACATCCCGCTCCTGGCGCTTGCGCTGGCGCAGTACTTCGGATGGGTCGACCTGAGCCGACCCTACGATCTGATCGGGTCGTGGTGGGCGATCGCCCTCATCGCGCTGCTGCTGGTGGTCGATGTCGCCGCGGACAAGATCCCGTTGGTCGATCACGTCAACGACGCCATCCAGACGGTGGTGCGTCCGGCCGCCGGCGTGCATTCCGTCAAGGCCACCGCGCGACCCGTGGTCAACGTGTCCACCGTGGGGGTGGGTGCTCCGGTGGTCTCCACGGTGGAGGATGTGGGAGCGTCGATCCTCAGCGTCCTGGCCCTGGCGGCGCCCGTCCTGGCCGTCATCCTGGTGGTGGCGCTGCTTATCACAGCCATCCTCGCCGTCCGGCGCCTGCGGATGCGACGGCGTCGGCTGAACCAGCCCTGAGCTTTCACGACCTGATAGTGTGAAGGGCAGGGTCATCGTACAAAAGGAGAGACAATGGTAGGAGCAATCATCCTCGGCCTCATAGCGGGCGTCATCGCCCGGGTGATCGTGCCCAACGACGCCTTTCAGAACATGAGTGGTCCTGTGTCCTGGCTGGTATCTTTTGTTATCGGCCTGGGCGGCGCGCTGATCGGATACGTGGTCTTCACCGTCATCCTCGGTCTCGGCGACACCTCTATCTTCGACCTTGGCGGCATCGTCAGCGCCATCATCGGTGCCGTCATCTTGCTCGTCATCGTGACCCTCGTGTTCCGCCGGACCGGCAGCAAGGCCTAAGCATAAGGGGATCATGCCCAGAAGGATCCTCACCGAGAAGCACGAGAGGCTGCTCGCCGAGGAGCGGGCCCTCCTCTCGGACCTCCAGGTCATCCTCGCCCGGCACGACGCCGACCGCGAGGACCAGGAGGTCCTGGAACGCTCGATCCGCCAGTTGGACGAGCTCTTCCTGCTCGTGGTGGCGGGAGAGTTCAACTCGGGCAAGAGCACCTTCATCAACGCCCTCCTCGGCACCCGACTGCTCGAGGAGGGAGTGACCCCGACGACCAGGCGCATCCACACGCTGGTCTACGGGGACGAAGTGGCCAGCGAGGTGGGCGGCGACGGCATCCAGCACATGAGGGCCCCGGTCGAGTTGCTGCGCGAGGTGGAGATCGTGGACACGCCGGGCACGAACGCGCTCGCCCGCGAGCACGAGGCCATCACCAAGCAGTACATCCCGCGTTCGGACCTGGTCCTGTTCGTCACCTCGGCCGACCGTGCCTTCACCGAGAGCGAGCGGGCCTTCATCGAGCAGATCCGCAGCTGGGGTAAGAAACTGGTCTTCGTCATCAACAAGGCCGACATCCTCCACTCGGAAGGCGACGTGGCCGAGATCGAGCGGTTCGTCGTGGAGAACGCCCAGCGCCTGCTGGGCTTCTCGCCCGACGTCTTCTCGCTTTCGTCGCGCAGGGCGCTGGAGGCCAAGACGGCCGGGGACGGGGACGGAGAGCTCGTGCGGGAGAGCGGTTTCGCCGCCTTCGAGACCTACCTGGTCGACACGTTGGACGAAGGCGAGCGGGTCAGGCTGAAGTTGCTCAATCCCCTGGGCGTCGGCCTCAACCTCGCTCAGAAGTACCGCGAAGCGACGCAGGGCCGGCTGGACATCTTGGCGGACGACCTGGCCTCCCTGGACAGCATCGACCGACAGCTCGACCTCTACAAGGAAGACCTCACCCGAGAGTTCCGCTTCCGGCTGAGCGACGTCGACAACGTGCTGCACGAGCTGGAACAACGCGGTCAGCAGTTCCTGGACGAGACCATCCGCCTGGGGCGCATCTTCGATCTGGCGAAGAAGACCCGGGTCCGGGAGGAGTTCGAGCGCAAAGTGGTCATGGGCGCCCCCGCCGAGATCGAGAGCAAGGTGGGTGAGATCATCGATTGGATGGTGAGCGCGGAACTGCGGCAGTGGCAGACACTGAACCAGCACGTCATGGAGCGCAGGACGCACCACGCCGACCGCGTGATCGGCAGCATCGGCAGCTTCGATCAGGAGCGCAGACAGCTCTTGGACACCTTGGGCCGCGCCGCTCAGCGCACGGTGGATTCGTATGATTCGGAGACCGAGGCCAACCGCCTGGCCGACTCGGTGCAGAACTCGGTGGCCGGGCTGGCCGTGATCGAGGTGGGCGCCCTCAGTCTGGGGGCCATCATCGCCGCGCTGGCCACGACCACCCTGGTCGACGTGACCGGCATCCTGGCGGCAAGCTTCGTGGCCGCCGTGGGGCTCTTCATCCTGCCGGCCCGGCGGGCGAGAGCCAAGACGGAGCTCACGCAGAAGATCTCCGAGCTGCGCTCCCGGCTGATGGCGACGCTCATCGAGCAGTTCGAGCACGAGAGCGAACGGAGCCTGCTGCGCATCCGCGAGGCCGTCGGACCGTACACCCGATTCGTGCGCGCCGAGCGCCGGCGTCTCGATGAGATGCACACCCAGATCCAGGGGGTCATGGACAGTCTTCAGGGACTGAGCACGAGAGTCGAGCGGGATCTGGGCTGAGAGTCTTCGCGGCCGTTCGATCAGAGGCCCGAGCCCGCTCGCTCGGGCCCCGCCGCTCGCCGAAGCTCTTCCGCTGCCATAGAGTAAGGGTAGTCGTGACAACGCGCCCTCGGGGGGTGGCGCTCGTCCACAGGAGGCACGATGCCCAACCCTGGAGAAGGATGCGTGACCCCGGCTGCCGGGGTCATCCCCGCCGACAAAGCCGCAGCAACCGCACCGGTCTCGTCCCCCCACCGAGGAGGTCCCGATGAGCGTCATGGTGGGCCGCCCGGCCCCGGACTTCCAAGCCAACGCGCTCGTGGGCCTGGAGTTCAAGCAGATCCAGCTGTCCGACTACCGAGGGAAATGGGTCGTCCTCTGCTTCTATCCGGGTGATTTCACCTTCGTCTGACCGACCGAGCTCACGGCGGTCGCCGTGAAGTACCCTGAGCTCCAAGAACTGGGCGTCGAAGTCCTCGCCGCCAGCGTCGACTCCCATTTCAGCCACCGGGTCTGGCAGGAGACAGAGCTTTCGAAGATGATCGAGGGGGGCGTGCCCTATCCCGTGCTCTCCGATCCGGGTGGGGCGATCGGGCGGGCCTTCGGCATCTACGACGACGTGGCATTGGTCGATGTGCGTGGCCGCTTTATCATCGATCCGGATGGCATCATCCAGGCCATGGAGGTGCTGACTCCGCCCGTGGGTCGCAACCCCCTCGAGCTGATCCGGCAGGTGCAGGCATACCAGTACGTCCGGGAGACGGGCGAGGTGACCCCGAGCGGCTGGCATCCCGGCAAGCCCGCCCTCTCTCCCTCGCCGGCCCTGGCCGGTCATGTCTGGGAGCAGTGGCAGGTGAGCTCGGCCTTCGACGGGTCGGCGCCTGCGACGTAGTCGGCTCTCGCAGAGGGGCCGGCGGCTGCCGGCCCCTCCCAGGGTCCGCTCACAGGCGTTTTCGCGTCCTCCTCCGGCCACGATGGTCGGATATGCGGTCGCGGGTAGGTACGCCTTCTCGTGGGAATGAACCGCTTATGATCTCGATTGGACCCACCGGAAAGAGCACGGCATCCCTGCCCAGAGGCGGTGGCGTGGAGAAGCGGTCGATCCGGTGCGCCCGGCAGTTCGGCATGGGCTCGGCGACCGGATGAAGCTCCGCGACCGAAGCCTCTTGGCACTGATCTTGGCGCTGGCCTTGCCGCTGATCGCAGGGGCGGCCGGTGCGGTGCCCACCATGGCGGCGATACCCGGCTGGTACGCAAAGCTTCGCAAGCCGCGCTGGCGGCCACCCGACCGCGCGTTCGGACCCGTCTGGACGACGCTGTACCTGATGATGGGCCTCGCCTCCTGGCTGGTCTGGCGCCGGACGAGGGACGGACAGGGGGACGCGCGGGTCCGCGTCGCTCTGGGCCTCTACGCGCTCCAACTCGTGGCGAACACCGCCTGGAGCCTCATCTTCTTCGGGGCCAAACGGATCGGCTGGGCGCTGATCGAGACCGCGTTGCTGTGGAGCCTGGTGACGGCGACCGTCGTGGCCTTCTGGCGCGTCCACCGGCCTGCGGGTCTGCTCCTCGTGCCCTACCAGCTGTGGACGTCGTTCGCCGCGGTCTTGACGGCGGGCATCTGGCGGCTCAACCGCTAGGCCACGGAGACCGCTCCTGCCCACGCAGGGGTGCGCAACCGATCCGGCGAGGTAGCCGGCACCGGTCTACGGATGCCCCAGCAGTTCGCGGTCGAAGAAGCCCACGACGCGTCGTTCGTACTCCCGGGGCTGGGCACCCAGACCGCCGGTGTGGCCCGCGCCCGGCACCTCCCACTGTTCCTTGGGCTGCCCGGCCGCCTGGTAGGAGGGCACGTTCAGCGCCGCTTCGACCTCCTGGCCTTCTTCACCCCAGATGAAGAACGCGGCCCGGGGCGAGATCCGCGCCGCCGCTTCCGGCAACGCCGGCGGGGGCCACTCCCCGCTCAGCACCCACACGGCCGCGGTCTGCACGAGGTCGGCCGGATACTGCAGTGCCAGTTCGAGGGCGCTCGGCCCCACTTTGGCGAGGCTCTCGCGTACCGAGCGCAGCCCGGCTCCCTCGCTCACGATCGCTCGAAGCCCTTCGTTGCCGGCCGCCGCCTCGATCATCTGCTCGCCACCCACGGAGAGCCCCAGACCGCCGATGCGCCCCTTGCTGACCTCGGGGCGGGTCTGTAGCCAGGCGACCGCGGCGTCGATATCGCGCACGGCACCCCAACCATAGGCATTGGGGTCTCCCTCGCTGCCGCCGTAGCCCCGCGGGTCCACCATCAACACGCCGTAATCGTGGCGCACAAGCATGCGGGCCTGGCCGGTGGTCCAGCCCTTCGGGAACAAGACGACGGCGGCGCCGTTGCGAGAGGGCACATACCAGGCCGCGAGCCTGAGGCCGTCGCGCGCCCGCAGTGAGACCGCCTGCCCGGGCCGGCCCAGATCGACGACCTTCACGGCGTCGCGCGGCCGCTCGGTGGCGACGATGGCGAAGCTCACCGGCAGGACGACCCAGTAGGCGACGAAGAGAGCGGCGATGGCGAGCAGCGCGCGTCTGCCCAGGCGCCACCAGACGCTCCGGCCGCGCCTGCGCGACGCCCAGAGCACCCCTGCGCCCACGGCGAGGAGGGCGACGGCTGTGGGGAGGAGCAGCAAGCCGGTGACGTCGCGGACCCACGGCCCTCCGCGCGTCGCATCGACGACGGCGACCGCCCCAGCCACGAGCGTCGTCGCGCCCAGCAGCAGCGCGAGGGAGGCGCGCAGGCCCGCGTCCAGGCGTTCATAGAGGGCGGCCGCGGCGATGACCAGGCCGCACGGCTACGAAGGCTGCAAGCAGATGGCCGGACCGCGCCGCACCCGGCCGGACGAACACGAACGAGTGCAGCAGCGAGTGGACGACGATGACGGCGGCGGCGATCTTGAAAGTCAGTCCCTCGCCGGGGAAAGGATCGATCGGCTTCCCCACGGGCTGCTCCTCGAGACCTCGAGCGTTGGGCCGGCAGGAGTAAGGGGCGAAGAGGCAAATATCCTCGCTCCTCTCGAAGCGGTCAAGCCGGACATCGTTTGATTCGGGCCCAAAGCCGGTAGGTATCCGAAGAGTCCCGGAGCGAGGAGAAGACGGCTAGCCAGGGAGCGGAAGACATGCGCGCGTTCAAGCTTTGCTCGTTGATCATCGTCGCCGCAGTGTTGGCGGTGGGATTGGCTTCGGCCGCGGGCGCGGCTCCCCCGTCGAGCCATCAACAGACCTACACCGTCCTGGTCGGGTTGGAGAACCCCCACGCCGGCGTCGGCGTGATGGCCTTCTTCCCCGCCGACCTGACGGTGCACGTCGGCGACACCGTCCACTGGGTCCAGAACACGAACGAGATCCACACGGTCACCTTCCTGGGCGGCGGCGCGGCACCGGACCTGCTCCTGCCGGACCTGACGTTCCCGATGGACCCGATGGTCCCGAGTCCCCTGTTCTTCAACCCCATGGCCGTGAACCAGATTGCACCGGACGGCCGACTCGGCAACAACACCACCTTCGTCAACTCAGGTCTCATGGGGCGCGAAGCGGGGCAGTATCGCTTCTTCGACCTCAGCTTCACCGCTGCCGGCACCTACGACTACCTCTGCCTGGTGCACGGAGCCATGATGTCCGGCAAGGTCACGGTCGTCGATCCGGGTACGTCCATCCCCTCGCCGAATCAAGCCCTCGCCGAGGGTCGGCGCGAGATGGCGCGGTCCCGGCAGGAGATCCCGGCGGTGATGCAGGCTGCCCAGCAGCAGATCGAGCCGAGCACGGTGAATCCCGACGGCACGATGACGCATCACGTCATGATGGGCTACAACAGCGGCCAGATCGATCTGATGCGCTTCTTCCCGGACAAGCTGGTCGTTCGTCCGGGCGACACGGTGGTGTGGGAGATGTCGGCCTTCAACGTCGCCCCGCATACCGTGACCTTCCTGAACGGCCAGCCCGATCCCGGCCTGGTCACCCCCGTTCCTCAACCGGGTGATGTCCCGCCCTTGCTGTACATCAACCCCGCCGTGCTGTTCCCTTCCCCGTCGACACCGTCTCCGCTGCTGCGCTCGGGCATGTACAACTCGGGGCTGATGAACCCGGTCCCGGGAACGACGTACTCGCTCGTCGTGGGTGACGTGCGTCCCGGACTCCTCCCTTACCTGTGCATGTTGCACGACACCAGCGGGATGAAGGGCACGTTGATGGTCGTGCCGCGTTAGTGCGACCGCCGCTCGGGGGGTAGTCGGGCGGCCGTAGCCGCCGGAGACGCCGGCAGGATGTGGCGTCTTCGGCGGTTTCTTGTCTGTTCCGTCCTCCTCGCATGCCTCCGCCCGTGGAAGGCGGTAGACTGACGGGCATGCCGCGTCCCGCCCGTCCTTCCCGGACCGGTCCCGTCATGGACCGCCGTCGCTTCTGCCGGCTGCTTGCCGCGGGAGTCGGTTTGGCGGGCCTTCCCCCGTGGCTGTCGGGGTGCGGGCGGCTGCTCTCCTGGTCGGAGGAATCGCAGTCGGCGGCCGACCGGCGGATGGCGTCCTCACCCGAGTCCGGCCCCACCACCTCGACCGGGCCTGGGGCGGGAGAGGGGACCACGTCGACCGATGCGACCACCGCGGGCACCACCCCGTCGACGGCGACGACGGCCGCCCCCACGCCTCCGGACCTGGCCGTGTTCCGGGGCGACGTTCCCGGGGCCAACGTCCGCGCCGCCGTGGCTGCGCTCGGGGGCATCGAGCGATTCGTCAAGCGCGGCGCCCGGGTCGTGATCAAACCGAACGTCCTGACCGGCCGGGCGCCTGAGTACGCGGCGACGACGAACCCCGAGGTGGTCGGCACCCTGGTCACCCTCTGCTTCGAGGCCGGCGCCGCCGACGTCACCGTGCTCGACCGGCCGACCGGCGCCGCCCGGCCGGCCTTTCAGGAATCGGGGATCGCGGCCGCCGTCGCCAAGGCGGACGGCCGGGTCAAGTACCTCTCGGACCGGAACTTCGAGACCGTGGCGATCCCCCACGGGCGGTTCCTCACGGCCTGGCCCCTGGTCTCGGACGTCTTCGAGGCGGACGTCTTCATCAATGTCCCCATCGCCAAGCACCACTCCATGGCGGGGTGCACCATGGCCATGAAGAACCTCATGGGGATCATGGGCGGGCAGCGGGGCGTGATCCACGTCGACTTCGCGCAGAAGATCGTGGACGTCAACACCCTGGTGCGGCCGCACCTGGTGGTGCTGGACGCCTACCGGGTGCTCGTGCGGAACGGCCCCACGGGCGGCGACCGGAAGGATATCGTCACCGCGAAGACCGTGGTCGCAGGGACCAGCCAGGTGTCCGTCGATGCCTACGGCACCCGGTTCTTCGGGCGCAGGCCGGAGGACTTCGCGTTCTTGCGGAATGCCAAGGAGCAGGGTCTGGGTGAGACCGACCTGCGCCGGGTGCGGATCGTGGAAGGTCGGGCGTGACCGCCCCGCGGCGGTCGGGCCGAACGGGCGCGGCGAGGGTCCGGCCGCGATGAGGGGCCGACCGGCTCCCCAGAAGCTGCGGCGCGTGACCCAGTTGCTGTCGCTCGCCCTGTTCCTCGGGCTCCTGACGCTGACGGTGTGGCCGCTGGGGCGGGCCTTCCTGGGGGCGTACCTGGTGGCCGATCCCCTGATCGCCCTCAACTCGCTGGTCAACGGGGTGGTGCGGCCCGAGATGCTCCTGGCCCTGGCGATGCTCCTTCTGCCTCTGGGGCTCGGTCGGGGGTTCTGTGGCTGGGTCTGCCCCATGGGCGCGGTGGTCGAGCTCGCCGGACCCCGGGGCTCCGAGCGGCGCACGGGGCCGGCGTTCCTGCGCTCGCTGCCGGCCTTCATCCTGGTCGGGTGTCTGGGTCTGCTGCTCTTCGGCGTGGGCGCCTTCCTCGTCCTGGACCCCTTGGTCCTCCTCACGCGCTCCGCCACCACCCTCCTCTACCCTGCTCTGGACCGGGTGCTCCGGCTGACGGGGGACCTCCTCTACCTGGCCCCGCCGCTTCGGGGGAGCGTGGACGCGGCGAACGGACTCCTCGCCGGCCGCCTGGTCTTCTCCACCCCCCTCTTCTACCGGCTCTCGTTTCTGATCCTGATCGTCCTCGCGGCCGTCCTCGCCCTCTCCTTCGTGGAGCGACGCCTGTGGTGCCGCCACCTCTGCCCCTTGGGGGCGCTCCTGGGCCTTGTCGCTCGCGTCAGTCGCTACGGTCGCGTCGTCGACGCGGGCCGCTGTACGGGGTGCGGCCGCTGTCAGGCGGTCTGCCCTCTGGGCGCGATCGGCGAGGACCCCACGCTCACCGATCTGAGTCGGTGCGAGCTCGGGTTCGAGTGCGCCGCCGCCTGTCCCACGGGCGCCGTCCGCTTCGGCCGGCGCCCTTCTCCGACGTCGGCTCACGACCCCTCGCGGCGCGCGCTGCTCGGAGCGGGGGCGGCGGCGCTGGCGGGGGGTCTCTTCCTCTGGACCGGGAGGGCGTCGGCAGACGAGCGCCCGTTCCTGGTGCGGCCCCCCGGCGCGGTGGAGGACGAGGCGGCCTTCCTGGCCCTCTGCAGCCGTTGCGGTCAGTGTCTCAAGGTCTGCCCGACCAACGTCCTCCAGCCGAGTCTCCTCAGTGGGGCGGGGATCGAGGGGCTCTTCACGCCCCAGCTCGAGTTCTCCCGCGCGTACTGCGAGTGGAGCTGCCACGAATGCGGCAAGGTCTGTCCGACCGGCGCCATCGAGCCGCTGACGCTGGAGGAGAAGCGCCGGCGGGTGATCGGCCGCGCCGCGATCGACCGCAGCCGCTGCCTGCCTTGGGCGGAGGCCACGGACTGCCTGGTCTGCGAGGAGCTCTGCCCCATCCCGCAGAAGGCCATCGTCTTCCAGGAGGAGAGAACCGTCGATCTCCAGGGGAAAGCGGTGACGCTCAAGCGGCCGCACGTGGTGGGCGAGCGCTGCACCGGTTGCGGCGTGTGCGAGGCGAATTGCCCGGTGGGACCGGTCGCGGCCATCAGGGTTCGGGGCAGACCTCCGACCCAGCCGCAAGCTTGAACGGTCAAATCGTCGCACCGTGCGGATTTTTCCTTTTGATTTCTTGTTCCCATGAGTCGATCGCCCCGCAAGTGGGTAGCAATTGTCACATGTTAGGGAACTGTTAGCTCGCCGAAGGCGCGCGGGCTGTTGCCAAGGAGTGGGACGGGATGGCAGTCGTCCCCAGTGTGTCGAGACTTCAGTTCGGCCCGGTCGAGATCGACGAACCGCCGGCCGACCGGCACGTCCGTTCAACCTCGGACGTGCTCCGGCTGGTCGTGGGTGTCGTCGTCACGCTGTTCGGTCTGTTGCTCGCCACGGCCACGGCCAACACGTTCGTGGGCTTCGAGCGCGATCTGCTGGATCTCTTCGACACGATGCCCGAGGCTCTGGTGCGGGTGCTCTACTACGCCTTCCAGGGATTCGCCTCGTTCCTTCCCGCTCTCGTGGGCCTCGTCGTCCTGTATCGCCGCAAGTACCGGCTCCTGGGCCTGTTGTTCATCACGTCGTTCGCGGCGCAGTTGTTGCTGTGGGTGTTGGATGCCGGTGTCGTATCGCGGGTGGGCCCGCCGGCGCTCCTGGAGGCGGTGCACCGGCCTGGCTGGATCGCTGCCGCCCCCTCCACGGATTCCTACTGGGTGGCCAGCCTGGTAGCGGTGGTCGTGCTGGGCTCTCCTTGGATCAGTCGCGGGTGGCGTCGCGCCGGCTGGGTGACGGTGGGCGTGGCGGCGGTGTTCCGGATCGTGTCGGGGGACGTCCTGCCCGTCGACCTCGTGGCCGCCCTCGGTGTCGGTATCGTCAGCGGCGCCGGCGTCCTGCTGGTGTTCGGCGCCCCAAACCGACGACCGCGCGGCCCGGCCATCGTCGAGGCTACCGCTCGGGCCGGGTTTCCGCTGGCGCGGCTGTGGCGGGCGGGCGTGGATGCCCGCAGCTCGACCCCCTACTTCGGTATGGCTCGGGACGGTCGGGAGCTCTTCCTCAAGGTGCTCGGACGGGACGAGCGCAGTGCGGATCTGCTGTTCCGGATCTACCGCTTTCTCCGTGTCAAGGACGTGGGGGACCGGCGGCCCTTCTCCACGGTGCAACGCATGGTGGAACACGAGGCGCTCGTGGCCCTGTACGCCAACGACGAGCGCATCCACACCCCGCGTCTCGTCGCCGCCACCAACGTGGGGGACGACGGGTTCCTCCTCGCCTACGAGCGGATCGACGGGCGTTCCCTCGACCGAGTGGAGGATGAGGCCCTGACGGACGGCGTGCTGCGTGGGATCTGGCGGGAGGTCCAGGCGATGCGGACGCACCGCATCGCCCACCGCGACCTTCGCTTGGCCAACGTGTTCCTCGCGGCCGATGGCGTGCCCTGGATGATCGACTTCGGCTTCGCCGAGATCGCCGCGACCGACCAGATGCTCGACACCGACGCGGCGGAGCTGCTCTCGTCCACGGCGGTCAAGGTGGGACCGCAGCGGGCGGTCGACGCCGCCATCCAAGTGCTGGGGAAGGAGCCGGTGGCGAGCGCGGCGCCCCGCATCCAGCCCTTGGCCTTGAGCACGGCCACCCGCAAGTCGATCGTGGCCCGAAAGCCGCTCATCGACGAGCTCCGCGCCTACGCCGCCAAGGCCAGCGACGCGGGCGACGTGGAGCCGGAGGATCTCCATCGCATCAAACCGCGCACGGCGCTCATGCTGGTCGCCCTGGGGCTGGCGGTCTACCTGCTCATTCCCCAACTGGCCGATGTCAGTGGCGTTCTCTCCAGACTGCGTGAGGCCGATTGGACCTGGGGTCTCTGGGCGCTGGCCGCCTCGGTGCTCACGTACGTCGGCGCCGCGATCGGGCTCATGGGCGCGGTGCCGCGCAGGCTATCCTTCGGTGGGACCCTCGCCGCCCAATTCGCCGGCTCGTTTGTCAACCGCATCACTCCCGCCCGGGTGGGTGGCATCGCTACCAACGTGCGCTTCCTCCAGAAGAGCGGGGTGGACCTCGCGGTCGCATCGTCCAGCGTGGGTCTGCAGCAGGTCGCCGGCTTCGTCACGCACGTGGCCCTGTCGTTCTTCTTCCTCGTCTGGGCGGGCCGCAGCGGTGCCGGGGCCATCCACTTCCTCCCCTCCGGGCAGACCGTCCTGGTGGGGCTGACGACGGTCTTCGTGCTGTCCGGACTACTGTTCCTCCTGCCGGCGGGGCGCAGGATACTGCGCAGGCGGGTCCTACCGCCCCTGATGCGCTCCCTGCAGGGCATGGCCGAGGTGGCTCGGCATCCTCTGAGCCTGGCCGGGCTGTTCGGAGGCTCCGCGTTCCTCACCTTGGCCTACGTGGCCGCGTTCGTGTTCTCTGTGTACGCGTTCGGCGGGGACGTCAAGATCGCCAGTGTGGGGGTGGTATTCCTGGTCGGCTCCGCCATCTCCTCGGTCGCCCCCACCCCCGGGGGGATCGGAGCGGTGGAGGCCGCATTGATCGCCGGCTTGACCTCCATCGGGATCAGCAACGACGTGGCGGTGCCCGCGGTCTTCATGTTCCGCTTGGTGACCTTCTGGTTGCCCATCGTGCCCGGCTGGATCATGTTCGTGTTGCTGCAGCGGCGCGGAGAGCTCTAGGCGGCTCGGCCGGCTCCGGGCTCGTGCGCTCCTCCCACGTGGGTGGGTTCGGAGGGCCCGAGGGGCAGAAGGGGCGCCTTGAGCGCCAGGTTGACCGACGAGCCGACGATGAGCCCCAGGGAGAATCCACCCACGACGTCCAGGGGCAGGTGCGCTCCCACGTAGATCCGGGCCATCCCCACCAGGACGACCACCGTCCAGCCGACGCGCCGAGCTGGGGGCGAGAGGTAGGGGGAGGCCACGGTCATGAGGGCGGCCGCCACGGCGGCGTGGCCCGAAGGAAAGCCGAGGCCGGCCGCCGGTTGTCCCCGGATGATGACCTGGGCCAGCACCGTGTCCGGTCTGCCCCGGGCGACGATCACTTTGACCAGCTTGGCGACCAGCCAGGCGGTGGTCCCGCTCGACGCCACGGCCGCCGCCAGCCGCGGGCGACGCCCGACGAGGGCCGCGGCCGTGAACAGCGGGACGGCGGCCAGAGAGCCGACCTGCATCACGGTCCACAGGGGCACGTACAGGGCGTCGGGTGCCTTGTTGATCAGGCCGAAGACCTCCCGCTCCGCCGTGGTCAGCGGCGAGACGATCGAGCCGACCGGAGAGTCCCCCCGCTCCGGACCTGGGAGCGCGGGGAACCGGGCGACCCGGACCCAAAGGGTGGAGAGTCCGAACCCGGCCAGTCCGACGGCCAGACGCCACACGTCCCGGCGCCTGCGACCGGTCGTAGCGCGTCGAGGGAGGAAGACCTGCCCGCGGAGGCGGGCCGCGCGCGAGGCCTTGATGACTGCGGGATGGTCTTCCACGGAGGAAAGCATATACCCGCCCATCCACTGCGCCGCACCACGATTGGGCAGGGTCCCGATAGGGTAGTTACTACCGCTGCGATAGTGCCTGCGGAGCACCCGATTCGGTGGACCTTCCGCAGGCGTCTTGAAGGGAGGAGTCATGGCCGGTCTGTCCGACTATCCTGCGGCCGCTGTTCTTCGGGCGGAGGATTTCGATCGCGCGTCCAAGTTCTACATCGAGACTTTGGGACTGGAGCCTGGCGAACAGTCAGGCCCCACTCGCGAAGGGACCTTCAGCGCCGGCGACGGCACGGTGGTCAGCGTCTACGAACGGCCCGGGATGCCGGCCCCGAAGAACACGACGTTGTCGTTCCGCGTACCGGCCGATAAGTTCGACGCGGTCATGGACGACCTCCGGGGCCGGGGGGTGGTCTTTCAGGAGTACGACATTCCCGAGATCGGACTGAAGACGGTCAAGGGCGTGGCCACCGTCGAAGGCGAGAAGGCGGCCTGGTTCCTGGACACGGAGGGCAACATCCTGAGCGTCGGCACGATGTAGGTGCGCCACCGCGGCGAAGCAAGCCGGCGGGGAGACACCGGTGATCTCACGGTCTGAGCGCCAAGCGGCCGGGAAGTCCGAGCGGCTGAACCGGCGGGCTCTCGCCGGACTCCGTGTGTTCATGGGGCTGTTCTTCCTGTCGGTCTGGGTGCAGAATCTGGCGAAGGGCCTCTACGGCTCGGAGTACGTACCGTTCATCCAGTCCCGCGCGGCGAGCAGTTCGCTCCCTCTCTACGCCGACTTCCTGCGCCAGGTCGTGGTCCCTCACGAGGCCGTCTTTCGCATCGGTCAGATGATCCTGGAGGGGGCTGTGATGGGCGTCTTCCTCGTGGTCGGTTTCCTGACGCCGGTCTCGGCGGTGGTGGCGATGGGGTTCAGCGTCAACCTGCTGCTGGCGTCGATCGGAGCGCCCAACGACTGGTACGGGACCTACCTGCTGATGCTGGCCATCCTGCTGGTCGTCGCGGTGACGCGGGCCGGCCGGACGGCCGGCGTCGACGGTTGGCTGGCCGATCGGGACCCACGGCCGCGAGTCCCGCTCTACTGACCCGGTCGATCCTCTCGGCGGCGGTGATCGGTCCGGTGCCGCGCCCGACCCTCGCCGCCGAGGGAACGGAGCCAGAGGGTCACCGTCGTCCCCAGGATGGCGCGGCCGGCTCTCACCGACCCCTGCCAGGTCCCTCCGATCTTTGAAGCGCCGCGTCGCTGCCGGTGGGCGACGGGGGCCCAGGCGATGCGTCCACCGGCCCGGTGCGCTTCCAGGAGCATCTGCGTGGTCCAGGCGAATCCCTGGGGCACCAGGCCGAGCGACTCGAGGAAGGGCACGCGCACGGCGCGGAAGGGGCCGTTGTCGGGGATGCGCAGGCCGAACAGCAGCCGGAAGAGGGTGACGGTGAGTCGGTTGCCCAAGCGTTGGTGCAGGGGCATGGCGCCACGCCCGCGAGCGGACCCAGCCCGCGCGCCCACGAGGAGGTCGAGGTCCGCAGTCAAGGTGGGCCCGAGGAGCCGGGGGAGGTCCCGCGGATCGTCCGTGCCGTCGGCCTCCATGAAGACCACGACCTCGGCTCCCGCGGCGCTCGCCACCCGGGCGCCGGCCTGGCAGGCGAAGTCGTAGCCCTGCCGCTCCTCGCGGACCAGGCGTACGCCCGCGTCGCCGAGCAACTCCCGGCTGCCGTCGGCGGAGCCGTTGTCGACGAAGATCGCGCGTTCCAAGAGGCCCGGCCAGGAGGCCAGTTCGGCCAGCAGACCGGGGAGAGCCTCCGCCTCGTCGAGGACCGGGAGGACCACGGCCCACCGGCCGCCGGGCATCGGCGCCGCGGCCGGGCCGGCGGCGCCTCTGCTATCGTCGGGAGATGAGCCCTGCACGTCCGGTCGCCTTCCTCGGTCTCGGTCTCGAAGCGGTCGCCGTCGCCGGCTTCGCCGTCGTCGGGGACCTGCGCGTCCACACGTCACTCTACCTCGGGCTGTATGGTCTCGCGGCGGCGGGCTACCTGCTGGCGTGCTGGGCGCGCACGCACCTCAGCCTGGCCACGGTGCTGGTGGTGGCCGCGGTCCTTCGGTTGCTGCTGTTGCCCGGGACGCCCACCCTCTCGGACGACTACCACCGCTACCTCTGGGACGGACGGGTGCAGGTGGCCGGGATCAATCCCTACCGCTATCCGCCGAACGCCCCGGAGTTGGACGGCGTTCCCTACGCGGACCGGTCCCTGGTCAACCATCAAGGGGTCCGCACCATCTATCCCCCCTTGGCCGAGTTGCTGTTTCAGGGGCTGGCGCGAATCGGAGCGAGCAGTCTGTGGGGGTTGAAGGCGGTCTTCGGCGCACTGGACCTCGTCGTCGCCGGTCTGCTCGCGCTGCTGGTCGGCCGGGCGAGACGCCGGGAGGTCTTGCTGCTCTACCTGCTGCATCCCCTGGTGCTGCAGGAGACCTGGAGCTCCGTCCACCTGGACGTGGGACTGGCCGTGGCCGCCTTGGCCGCCCTGCTGT
Organism: uncultured Actinomycetota bacterium; assembly: GCA_963796315.1. Taxonomy (GTDB): domain Bacteria; phylum Actinomycetota; class Thermoleophilia; order RBG-16-64-13; family RBG-16-64-13; genus CAWCLH01. The sequence continues at coordinate 680 of CAWCLH010000003.1, read as the reverse complement.
TCGTCCTTCGCGGACGTGATCTGCTGGCCGGGGTGGCCCTGGGTCTGGGCACGGCGCTCAAGCTCACTCCCGCCGTCCTGCTGATCCCCGCCCTCCTGGGACGGCGGGCCCGGCCGGTGCCGCTCGTGGGCGGGTTCGTGGCGGCCGCCGCTGTCTGGTACGTGCCCTACCTGCTCTCCGGAGCGACCTTCGGCTCGCTGGAGGACACCGGTGCCCAGCCGCGCTTCAGCGCCTCGCTCTTCGCGCTGGCTCAGCTCGTGCTTCCCTATGGAGCCGTGCGTCTGCTTCTGGGCGCCGCGTTCGTGCTGGCCGCCGTCGCGATCGCCCTTCGGCTGCCGGGAAGGGAGAGAGCCCCGGCTGCCTTCGCGTGGACCGCGACGCTCTTCCTGCTCCTGCTGCCGGTGGTCTATCCCTGGTACTGGCTCACGCCGCTCGCCCTGGGCGTGGCCGCCGGCCTGTGGACCCCGGTCGTGCTGGGGTTGGCGATGCCGTTATCGTACGCCTGCTACCTGAGGCCACCCTTTGGCGAGCGGCAGTGGGCGACCGTGCTGGCATATCTCTCTGGCGTGCCCGCGGCCGTGCACGATCTGGCGGCCGGGGCGTTGTGGCGCCGACGGGAGCACCTACCGGTGGGTACCCGGCCGCCGGATGATCCGTCCCCCGTGTCGGAGTTGTCGTGA
>CAWCLH010000002.1:0-64530 GCA_963796315.1 uncultured Actinomycetota bacterium | reverse complement strand
ACGGCACCAGCACCACCGGCACATCCACATGATGGGCCACCCGGTCGCTGACGCTCCCCAGTAGCAGTCCCCGGACCTGGCCCAGGCCGCGCTTGCCGATGACGACGGCGTCGAAGGCCCCTAGCTTCGCCTCCCGGGCGATGACGTCGCCCGGCGAGCCCACCCGCACGATGGTCTCCACGCCCACGCCGGCCTCGGCGAAGAGGCGCTCGGCGTCATTCAGCGCTTCGCGGCCGGTCGTGTCGACGTACTCCTCGATCACTCCCTCGACGCCCGCGACGAGCACCAGGGCCTGCGGCACGGACACGACCGTGAGCAGCACGATCTGGGGAGCGGAGGTCGGCCGACTGGGCCTCGGGGGCGGGACTGGCGGCGCCCTGCGCCTTGGCGTCGGCCGCGGCGAGTCGGGCGGCCGTGGTGATGCGGCTCTGCGCGAACTCCAGAGCCAGCCGAGCGGCCCGCAGGGCCGGCTCGGAACCGTCGACGGGGACCAGGATGCGACGGAACACGGGCGGCACCTCCGACCTCGGCGAGCCAGGACGCGGGACGGGATAGAAGTGGAGGATACCGGGATCGAACCGGCGACCTCCGCCGTGCAAAGGCGGCGCTCTCCCAGCTGAGCTAATCCCCCACGGAACGGATGCGGACCCCTGCGGGCGACCGCGCCAAGCCCGACGGTTCAAGGCCAGTCTATAGCCTAGGCGACGACTCGGGAGCAACCGGAGAGGAGAGTGGGCCTGCGTGGATTCGAACCACGGACCTCATCCTTATCAGGGATGCGCTCTAACCAACTGAGCTACAGGCCCACGCGCGTACCGCCGACCGTCCCGACGGCCCACGTATCTTACCCGCATTCTCGCCCCAAGTCCAAGAGCGGCAAAGTGCCTGGAATCCGGCTTGTTGGCGAGGAGGCCCCATGACGGCCGCCCTGCGATGGGGTAAGCTAACAGCACCAAGAACCGGGCTGGAGTGGAGATGGACGGGTTCGAGAAGATGGCGGTGTACGGCGTCAGTTTCGACGTCGTCAACAAGCAGCCGATCGTCCTCCTGAAGGGTGAGGAGAGCAACCGCTACCTCCCCATCTGGATCGGGCACCCGGAGGCCGCCGCCATCCTGATGAAGCTGCAGGACACCGAGCTCCCCCGGCCCATGACGCACGACCTGCTGACCAACATCCTCGGTCATCTGGCCACCCGCCTGGAGCACGTGCTGGTGACCGAACTGAAGGACAACACCTTCTACGCCGTCCTCCATCTCAAGAGCGACGGCGACGAGATCGACGTGGACTCCCGCCCGTCGGACGCCATCGCCCTGGCCGTCCGCACCGAGGCGCCCATCTTCGCCGCCCAAGAACTGCTTGACGCCAACGGCATCGAGTTCGACCAGGACGCCGACGGAGAAGAGGCCGACGTGGAGGACGTCGTCAAGGAGTTCCGCGAGTTCCTGGACGAGGTCACGCCGGAGGACTTCAGCTCCTAGGCTCCCCCCGCTCGCCGGCCGCTGGCCGCGCCGACGCTCCGCCTCAGCCGCGCTCGCGTCTGGCTATTGCCTCAGGCTTGGCTCTCCATCCGGGCGATCTCGTCCTTGGTCAGCTGGAGCAGGAGCGTGACGACCTCGCCCAAGGCCTCGTTGGAGAGCGGGCCCCGGTTGGCGCGGCTCAGGTAGGTCAGCACCCAGTTCTCGCGGGCCGCGTCGACGAAGTCCATGCCCTGGCTGGCCTTGTACTCCTTCAGCTTCTGGACCAGCTTGATGCGCTTGTTGATCGCTTCCACGATCTTGAGGTCGTTGTCCGAGATCTGCTCCCGGTACTGATCGACCACGTGGTCGCTCTGCGTCTTGACGGTCGGGTCGGCCACCGTTGACTCCTTGCCGCTCGGATAGTGCGAAAAAGGGAGTGGATAGGCTACCACGCCAGGACCCATCTTTCCGTTCCGGCGCGTCCGCGAGGGGCCGTCGATGGGCGCGTCGGGACGGGGGCCGGGGCCCGTCGATAGGCGAGTCGGGAGGATGGCCGATGGTATAGTCTTCCTCGACCTTTGAGGGTTCCGGATGGGAGGCCTACCGATGAGCGACCAGATCTTCGACGCCACCGCAGCCGACTTCGATCAGCGCGTCGTCCGCGCGGACGGACCGGTGCTGGTGGACTTCTGGGCGCCCTGGTGCGGGCCCTGCCGGACCATGGGACCGGTGCTCGAAGAGCTGGCGGGAGAGCATGCCGGGACCCTGACTGGTGGCCAAGGTCAACGTGGACGACCATCAGGAGCTCGCGGCCAAGTACGACATCCTCTCCATCCCGACCATGCTCGTGTTCAAGGATGGAGCGATCGTCAAGAAGCTCATCGGCGCCCTGCCCAAGCGCACCCTGGTGGACGAGTTGCAGCCGTGGTTGGAGGCCTGACATGTGCGAGGCGCACGCCTACCTGCTGAAGGACGACGGGCCCGAGAAGATCATGGAGAACGTGGTCAGCCTCACCCTGGACGGCGACCGCATCGTGCTGCGCGACCTCTTCGGCGACCAGCTGCGCGTCCAGGGGACGCTCAAAGAGGTGGCCCTGATCGACCACCGCATCTACCTGGAAGGTCACACCGAGCCGGCCGACTGACCGCCGCCCGCCGGAGGCCTACGGGCCGCCGAGCCACCTCGGCAACGCCCGCCGTCGCCCATGTCGGCCTCTCCTCGGCAAGCGCGCCGCTGCCTAACCCGACCTCTCCTCCGCATACTCCCGGCACGCGCGCGGCGAACCGCTCCGCCGCGCCGGGGACCGAGGCCAGATGCAGCAGCACCCGCGAACAGAGCAGGCGCGGGGTCGCGGCGCCCTCCAGCCACTGCTGCCTGCCCCCCGGCGCCGTCACCTTGAGGGGCAGCGCGTGGGAGGGCCATTGCCGTAGCTCCAGGTCGTCCAGGACCCAGCCGGTCGCGCGCTGTCCGGCGGCCAAGAGGACGGTGTCCCGCTCCGCCTGGACCCCCAGGTAGAGGGGCTCGTCCAGCCGGGAGACCAGTTCGGCCTCGGCCGGGACCACGCCGGCCAGGGAGAAGGAGCGGCCGCGGTCGTCGGCGAGGCGGCGGAGGAGCAGCAACATCCCGCTGCCCATGGCCAGCGTGGGCAGGCCTTCCGCGATCCGGCGCGCGAGATCGGCCAACAGGCTTTCGTTGGCGGCGACGTCGGGGAGGGTCTCCGCCCACAGATGGCCGGCCAGGATGAGGCCGGCGGCGCCGGGGGGAAGAGCCTCGTCGGCCAGCAGGTCGAACCGCTGCACCCGGCAGCCGGCGACGGCCAGCTGGTCGATGGAGTCCCGGCTCCAGGGCGTGAACCCCTGCCCGCCGGCCACCAGGACCAGCGGCGGCTCGCCCTCAGGCGCCGGCGCGGGCCGGGTCTTGGCGCGGTGGAGGAAGCCTCGCTGCCCGGCCAGGCGCTCCAGGCCGGCCACGTCCACCTGGCGGGCGACCGATCGCAGCAGCGCCGCCGAGAGCGGTAGCCCCTGAGGGCCGGGGGCCGGCGTGGTCCAGCCGAGACTCGCCCCCTCGTCCAACCAGCCCACGATCTTCGCGCCGTTGCCGGCGAGGCTGCGCTTCAGCACCTCCTGGTGCGCGCGGTCCTCCACTCCCGCCAGGATCAGGCCGGCAAGCTTCAAATCGCCCAGTCGTTCGTTGAAGCCTGCGACGAGGGCGGCGATGCCCTCTCCCCAACCGCGCACGTCGATCACCAGGACGACGGGGCAGTCGAGGGAGCGGGCCACGTCGGCCGGGGTCCAGGACGCGCCTTCGGGGGCGTCCAGAAGGCCCCGGCTGGCGGCGAGCAAGGACAGGGCCGCCCCCGAGGTGGATTCGTCGTACAGGCGGACCAGCGACGACGGGTCGTAGAGGGCGGGGTCCAGGAACGACGACCCCTCCCAGCGGTCCCAGGCCCGGGAGGGCGCGACGGGGCCCAGATGATGGAAGCGGACCTGCCGCTCCTGCCCGCCGACGATCTCGGCGGCGGCGGCGGCCAGGGCGTGAGCCAGACCGGTGCGATGCGTGGGAGCGAGCAGGATGCGTGAGACGGACAAGCGAACGACTCTCCTCTTCGTCTAAGGGACGACTCTCTATGGCGTTCGTCGAGAGCATACGGAAATCCTACTGGCGGCTGGAAGATCTCCTGATCGCCCGTACGATCCTGAGCGGCTGCGTGGCCACCGCCGCCCTGCTCTTCGCGAGCCAAGCGGACGTCGACGGCTACGGCTGGACGGTCACCCTGCCCGCGGTGGTGGTCTTCCTCAGCAACCTGCCGTTCTTCCTCTTCGCCTTCCGCCGCCACCGCTGGGCGGTCTCCTGGGGGACGGTGCTGGTCGACTCGCTGTTCGTCACCTTCCTGGTCTACAACACGTCGGGGGCGGGCAGCTCGCTCGCCATCTTCTACCTGTGGCCCATCGTGGCGGCCAGCCTGCTGCTGGGCGCCCGGGCGAGCTACCTGGCCGCCGGGCTCTGCGGGTCGCTGTACCTGGGGTTCGCCGTGCTGCAGGCGGCGGGATGGCAGCCGCAGGACCTGCTGGCGGGGCAGGGGATCTCCTCGGTGGACGGTCTCGACGCCGTCCTGGTGCGGGTCTCGGCCTTCCTCCTGATCGCGCTGCTCTCGGGGATGCTCTCCAACGCCCTGCTGCGCTCGAACGCCGAGCTGCTCGACGCCAAGGAGTCGTTGGAGCGGGAGCTCGACCGGGTCAAGCTGAGCAACCGCCGCTTGAGCATCCTGGACGAGATGAGCCGCGCCCTGGGCCGCCTGCACGACCTGGACATCCTGCTGCCGCGGGCGCTGACCCGGCTCGCCACCTTCGTGGGCGTGGACTCGGGCATGGTGACCCTCATCTCCGGCGAGTTCGGGGAGCCCCGGATCGCTGCCCGGCTGAACGTGGAGGAGGCGGGCGCGCTGGCCCTCTTCGCCGCCGCGCTGCCCCCGTACGTCGACGAGATCCGCGAGTTCGTGGTGGGCCAGGACGCCGAGGACGGCCGCTACGGCCGCACCCTGCGGGCCCTGGACCGGCAGGGGTTCTCCGACTTCCTCGCCGCCCCGCTGCGGGTGGGAGACGAGTACCTGGGCACCCTCTACCTCTTCACCCGGCCGGGCCAGCGCTTCAAACGGAGCGACGTGACCCTGCTGCACAGCCTCTGCAACCAGCTCGCCATCGCGGTCAAGAACGTGCTCTTCACCCAGGAGCTGACCGAGGCGAACGAGGAGCTCCTCCACCTGGACCAGCTGAAGAGCGACTTCCTGGCCACCATGAGCCACGAGCTGCGCACCCCGCTGACCTCGATCATCGGCTACAGCGACCTGCTGCTCTCCGGGATGACGGGCGACATCACCGAGCGCCAGCGCGGGTTCCTGCGCAGCATCCTCAACAGCGGGGAGACCCTGCTCGACCTGATCAACGACATCCTGGACCTCACGAAGATCGAGGCGGGCAAGCTGGAGCTCAGTCTGGAGCCCACCGAGCTGCGCTCCGTGCTGGGCTCGGTCCTCTCCACGCTGAAGCCTCGGGCCAAGGAGAAGCGCATCCGCATCTCCACCTTCCTGCCCGCCCAGCTCCCGCCGTTGCTGGCCGACCCGGCCAAGCTCGGGCAGATCCTCACCAACCTGGTCACCAACGCGGTGAAGTACACGCAGGAGGGCGGCTCGGTGGGCATCGAGGCGCGCACGCTGCCGGACGGCGAGGTGGAGGTCAGGGTGACCGACTCCGGCATCGGCATCGACCCGGAGGACCAGGAACGCATCTTCGAGCGCTTCACCCAGGTGGACAGCTCCTCCAGCCGCAAGCAGGGCGGCACCGGTCTGGGGCTGGCCATCACCAAGGACCTGATCCAGCTGCACGGCGGCACCATCCGCCTGCAGTCGCAGCTGGGAGCCGGGTCCAGCTTCATCTTCACCATCCCCCAGGCTCTGGCCCCGGCCGGCCGCCTGGTGGTCACCAAGATCGCGTAGGAGGGGCAGCCGTGGCGTACATCGTGGTGGCCGACGACGATCCGGACATCCTCAACATCGTCTCCATGTCGCTGGAAGGCATGGGGCACGAGGTGGGGCGGGCGTCGAACGGGCGGGAGGCCGTCCGGCTGACCCGGCAGGGCAGTCCGAAGCTGGTCCTGATGGACCTGATGATGCCCGAGGTCAACGGGTACGAGGCCACCATGCAGCTCAAGAACGACCCCCGCACGGCCGGCATCCCGGTGGTCGCCCTGACCGCCAAAGCCATGCGGGGCGACGAGGAGAAGGGGCGGCAGGCCGGGCTGGACGGCTACATCATCAAGCCGTTCCGCATCTCGCAGGTGATCGAGGCGGTCGACCGGTACCTGGACCGGACCCCGGCCGTGGCCTAGGCGTCACCCGCCCCCGGCGGTGGCGTAGGCGGCCTTGACGCCGCCGTTGTAGCGTAGGCGGCCTTGACGCGGCCGCGCGCCAGGATCCATCCAAGGTCGTAGGGCATCGTCCGCCGCCGCGTGGCTTACTGAAGGACAGAAGAGCCGCGCGGTCCCCGGAGAGACGGGTCCACAGGCCCGGCGAGCGGCGGGCCCCCTTCTAGCGATTCCGACTGATCAGGATCAGGCGGACCAGGTTGAGGACCGCCATCAGGGCCGCGGCGAGGTAGGTCAGGGCCGCCGCCTGCAGTACCTTGCGGGCGCCGTCCACTTCCTGCGACACCAGGATGCCTTTGTCGGAGAGGAGGGCCAGGGCGCGGCGGGAGGCGTTGATCTCGACAGGCAGGGTGACGAGAGTGAAGACCACCGCGGCCGAGAAGAGCAGGATGCCCAGGTTCATCAACATCATGTTGCGCCCGAAGAGCAGGCCGACGAAGAAGAGGATGAAGCCTCCGTTGCTGCCCAGGTTCGCCGCCGGGACCAGGGCCGAGCGCAGCTTCATGGGAGCGTACCCCTTGGCGTCCTGGAGGGCGTGGCCCGCTTCGTGGGCCGCCACGCCCAGCGCGGCCAGAGAGTTGCTGTTGCCCACGTCGGCGCTGAGTCTGAGCGTCTTCGAACGGGGGTCGTAGTGGTCGGTCAGCCGTCCGCCGATCACCTCGATGGCCACCGAGTTGAGGCCGGCCGAATCGAGCAGCTGGCGCGCCCCTTGGGCGCCGGTCAGCCCGCGTCCGGACGGCACCTTGTTGTAGCGGTTGAAGGTGGAGGTCACCTTCCACTGCGCGTACACGCTCAGCAGCAACGCGGGGGCCAGCAGGATCAGCGTCCAATCCCAGAAGAACATCGACGCAGGTCTCCTTTGTCGGGCCGTTCATGAGCAGGCCTCTTGGTGCCGAGACTATAGCAGAACCCGGACCTCGCAATACCTACCCCCCCTATACGGAGAAGCCGATGACCAAGGGCGGAACGACCAGGGCGGCCAAGAGCATCAACGGGACCCGCCCGCTTGGCGAAGTGCTGCTGGAGACGGGCGACATCACCCAGGCGAAGCTGCGCCGCGCGCTCCGGTACCAGAGCGAGAACGGGGCCAAGCTGGGAGAGGCGCTCCTCCGTCTGGGTTACATCACCGACGATCAGCTGGCTGCCGGCCTGGCCGCCCAGAAGAAGCTGCCGCTCGTCTCCCTGCACGAGGTCTTTCCGAACCCGCGGGCCGTCAGCCTGCTGACCGAGAAGTTCATCCGCGCCCGGCAGGTGGTCCCGGTGGACTTCGACGGCGACACCCTGATCCTCGCCATGGTGAACCCCCTGGACGTCCTCACCCTGGACGACGTCGCGGTCATCACCAACCACGAGGTGACCCCCGTCGTCACCACCGCGTCCACCTTCGAGAGCGCCGTCGACTCCCTCTTCAACAATCGCGGCTCCCTGGGCGGCACCGAGCTCGAGTCGACCCGGTCGCCCTACCGCATGACCGACGATCAGGAGGACGCCGAGGACACCTCCGTGGTCAGCCTGGTGGACGACATCCTCGACGCCGCCCTCAAGCGACGGGCCTCGGACATCCACTTCGAGCCCCAGCTGGGGGACATGCAGGTGCGCATCCGGGTGGACGGCGTGCTGCACGCCCTCACCCAGATCCCGAACAACCTCAAAGGCGGCATCGTCTCCCGAGTCAAGATCATGGGCGACATGGACATCTCCGAGAAGCGCCTTCCCCAGGACGGCCGGGCCACCTATCGCGCGCCCGACCAGTCGGTGGACCTGCGGATCGCCACGCTGCCCAGCGTCCACGGGGAGAGCGTCATCCTCCGCCTGCTGGACGAGAGCATGTTCGACATCTCCCTCGAGGAGCTGGGCATGGACGAGGTGTCGCTGCTCCACCTCCGACAGGCCCTCTGCAAGCCTCACGGCCAGCTCCTCATCACCGGGCCCACCGGCTCCGGCAAGTCGACCACGCTCTACGCGGCTCTGGAGGAGCTCAACGAACCCACCCGCAAGATCTACACCGTGGAGGACCCGGTCGAGCGGAAGATCCCCGGCATCATCCAATCCCAGGTCAAGCCGGGCATCGGCCTGACCTTCGCCCGGATGCTGCGCTCGCTGGTGCGCGCCGACCCCGACATCATCATGATCGGCGAGGTCCGGGACGCGGAGACGGCCGTGATCTGCTCCGAGGCTTCGCTGACGGGGCACCTGGTGCTCTCCACCTTGCACACCAACGACGCGGCCTCCACGCATCACGCGCCTGACCGAGATGGGCGTGCCCCCGTACCTGGTGGCCTCCTCCCTGGAGTGCGTGGTGGCGCAACGCCTCGCCCGGCGTCTCTGCCCACACTGCCGTGAGGAGGTGGCCCTGACGCCGGAGACCATGAGCCCCATCGAACGGGAGTTGCTCGGAGACCGAGAGGTCGACGGTGTCCCGCGCGGTCGGGTGCCGCCACTGCTTCCACACCGGCTACGCCGGCCGCGTCGGCATGTACGAGGTGCTGCCCGTGACCAAGGAGCTTCGCGGGCTGATCGTCTCCGGGGCCGGCGCCGACGACATCCGCGACCACGGCCTCGCCGAGGGCATGCTGCTGCTCCGGGAGGATGGCGTCCGCAAGGTGCTTGCCCATCTGACCACGGCGGAGGAGGTCCACCGGGTCACCGCCTGATCGCCTTCGAGCCGCGCGCCGGGCATCCGCCCGTCAGGGTCCGGCGGGCGGACGTCCGTTTACCCAGCCGCCGGGCCAGGGTAGACGGGGCAGCGTCGGAAGGCCAAGGGAAGGAGCGGGGAATGCGGACGAGGACCATGCTGCTGATCGTAGCGGCCTTGGCCCTGCTGGCCCTCGGGGCCCTGGTCGGGTGCGGGGGGACAACGGCGACCACGGTATCGACGGCCGGAGGGACCCCCACCACCCTGGGGATCGAGACCACCCTGCGCACGGCGACCTCGCCCGGCACCGAGACGACCGCCACCACGGCCACCGGCACGACCGCCGGCGGACGCGACCGACGCCAAGAGCCTCTTTGCCGACAACTGCGCCGGCGTGTCACGGCGCCAACGGCGAGGGAGGCACGCGGACCGAACCTGCAGCAACTGGGCCCCACCCTCACGCTCGATCGCATCGAAGCGCAGATCACCAACGGCGGGGGCCCCATGCCCGCCTTCAAGGGCACGCTGACCGAGGAGCAGATCAAGACCCTGGCGGATTACGTCAAGGCCGGGGTGAAGTAGGGGCCGCCGGCGGCAGCGGCCCGCGCAGAGCAGCGGCGGCTCGATAGCCGCCGCTGGCGTTGTTCAGGCTCGGTTCGTAGAGCTCGGTCGGGCGGCAGGAGCGCCGCCCGCCGGGACGCTCAGTCGGCGTCGTCGTCCAGGTCGTCGGCCTCGAGGTCCGACTCGTCCGCGTCGAACGTCAGGTCGTCAGCGTCGGAGGCCAGGTCGTCGGCGTCCATGCCGTCGCCGTCGATCTGGACCACGTTCGGGTCGACGTCCAGGTCCAGCTCTTCCTGCATCGAGGACGCGGAGGCGTCCATGACCACCCGGGCCATGCTCGCCACCCGGTCTCCCTCCCGCAGGTTCATCACCTTGACGCCCATGGTGTTCCGTCCGGTCGGGCGGATGGACTTCACCGGGATGCGGATCATGATGCCCTCGAGGCTGACCAGCATGAGCTCGTGGTTGTTGCGCACGTAGGCCAGCGCCACGATGTCGCCCCGGTCCTCGGTGTCCCGGATGGTGATGACGCCCTGGCCGCCCCGGTGCTGCGTGGGATAGGCGGAGATGGGGGTGCGCTTGCCGTAGCCGCCGTCGGTGACCAGGAAGAGGTCGGCGTCGTCCTGGGCGCGGCTCATCCCGATGACCCGGTGCCCGTGCCCCAGCTTCATGCCGCACACGCCCTGGGTGCCCCGGCCGGTCGGCCGCACGTTGCTCTCGGGGAAGCGGATGGCCTTCCCCTCGGACGAGACCAGGATCAGGTCGTCGGCTCCGTTGGTGGGCCGCACGGCGACCAGCTCGTCGTCGTCCTGCAGGTGGATGGCGATGATGCCGTCGGACTTCAGCTTGGTGTTGTAGTCCAGGAAGGCGGTCTTCTTCACCATGCCGTTGGCGGTGGCGAAGGCCAGGTACTTGGCGTCGGTGTAGTCCTTGGTGGCGATGACCGCCTTGATCTCCTCGTCCTGCGCCAGCGGCAGCAGGTTGACGATGGCCCGGCCCTTGCTCTGCCGGCTGCCCAGCGGCAGCTCGTGCACCTTCAACCGGTAGATCTTGCCCCGGGAGGTGATGAACAGCAGGAAGTGGTGGGTGCTGGTGATGAACAGGTGCTCGATGTAGTCGCCGTCTTTGAGGTCCATGCCCATGACGCCGACCCCGCCGCGGTGCTGCAGGCGGTAGGTGGAGACCGGCAGGCGCTTGACGTAGCCCGAGCGGGTGATGGAGATGACCATCTCCTCCACGGCGATCATGTCCTCGAGGTCGATCTCGTCCTCGGAGGGGGCGATCTCCGTGCGCCGCTCGTCGTTGTACATGCCCTTGACCTCGAGCAGCTCCTCCTTGATGATCCCGTAGACCTTGCTCTCGCTGGCCAGGATGCCTTCCAGGTAGGCGATCCGCTCCAGCAGGTCGCGGTGCTCTTCCTCGATCTTGTGGCGTTCGAGGGCGGTCAGGTTGCGCAGGCGCAGGTCGACGATGGCCTGGGCCTGTTCCTCCGAGAGGCCGAAGCGGCTCATCAGGCCCATGCGGGCGGCTTCGGTGTCCTCGCTCGAGCGGATGATGCGGATGACCTCGTCCAGGTTGCTGATGGCGATCAGCAGGCCTTCCAAGATGTGCGCGCGCTTGCGGGCCTTGTCCAGCTCGAAGCGCGTCCGCCGGATGACCACCTCCCGCTGGTGCAGGATGTAGTAGCGCAGCATCTCCCGCAGGGTGAGCGTGCGCGGCACGCCGTCCACCAGCGCGATGTTGATCACGCCGAAGGTGGTCTGCAGGTTGGTCTGCTTGTAGAGCTTGTTCAGCACGATCTTGGGCACGCACTCGCGCTTCAGCTCGATGACCACGCGCATGCCCGAGCGGTCGGACTCGTCGCGCAGGTCGGAGATCTCGGTGATCTTCTTCTCCCGCACCAGGTCGGCGATCTTCTCGATCATCTGGGCCTTGTTGACCATGTACGGGATCTCGGTGACGATGAGCGCCGTCTTGCCCTGCCGGATCTGCTCGGTGTGGACCTTGGCCCGCACCACCACCCGTCCCCGGCCCGTCTGGTAGGCCTCGCGGATGCCGCTCCGGCCCATGATGATGCCGCCGGTGGGGAAGTCGGGACCCTTGATGTGCTGCATCAGCGCGGTGCTGTCCAAGGTGGGGTCGTCGATGAGGGCGACGGTGGCGTCGATGACCTCGCCCAGGTTGTGCGGCGGGATGTTGGTGGCCATGCCCACGGCGATGCCCGAGCTGCCGTTGACCAGCAGGTTGGGGAAGCGCGACGGGAGCACCCGGGGCTCCTCGCGGCTCTCGTCGTAGTTGGGCATCCAGTCGACGGTGTCCGCGTCGATGTCGCGCAGCATCTCCACGGCGATCTTGGAGAGCCGGCACTCGGTGTAGCGCATGGCGGCGGCGGAGTCGCCGTCGACCGAGCCGAAGTTGCCGTGGCCGTCGATCAGCGGGTAGCGGATGGAGAAGTCCTGCGCCATCCGGACCAGGGTGTCGTAGATGGCCGAGTCGCCGTGCGGGTGGAAGTTCCCCATGACGTCGCCGACGATGCGGGCGCACTTGCGGTGCGGCTTGGTGGGCTGCATGCCGGAGTCGTGCATGCCGAACAGCACGCGGCGGTGCACCGGCTTCAGCCCGTCGCGCACGTCGGGCAGGGCCCGGCCCACGATGACGCTCATGGCGTAGTCGATGTAGGAGGAGCGCATCTCCTCCGCGATCTCGACCTGCTCTATCCGCCCGTGGAAGGTCTCGAGCGCGCCGTTGCCGTCCACGCTACACGTCCAGCCGGCGCACGTACTTGGCGTTCTCTTCGATGAACTCCCGGCGCGGCTCCACCTTGTCCCCCATCAGCACGGTGAACATCTCGTCGGCCAGGGCCGCGTCGTCGACGGTCACCTGCAGCAGGGTGCGCGTGTTGGGGTTCATGGTGGTCTCCCAGAGCTGCTCCGGGTTCATCTCGCCCAGGCCCTTGAACCGCTGGATGCTGGCCCCGCCGTTGGAGCCGATGCGGCCCATGACGTCTTCCAGCTGCTCGTCGTTGAAGGCGTAGAACTCCTGGCGCTTCTGGCTGACTCGGTAGAGCGGCGGCTGGGCGATGTAGACGAAGCCGGCCTCGATCAGATCGGCCATGTTGCGGAAGAGGAAGGTGAGGATCAGGGTGCGGATGTGCGCCCCGTCGACGTCGGCGTCGGTCATGATGATGAGCTTGTGGTAGCGGGCGCCCTCGATGTCGAACTCGTCGCCCAGGTTCGTCCCCATCGCGGTGATGATGGCCTGGATCTCGATGTTGGAGAGGACCTTGTTGAGCCGGGCCTTCTCCACGTTGATGATCTTGCCGCGCAGCGGGAGGATGGCCTGGAAACCCCGGTCGCGGGCCTGCTTGGCCGAGCCGCCGGCCGAGTCGCCCTCCACCAGGTAGAGCTCGCAGGCCGACGGGTCCTTGATGGAGCAGTCGGCCAGCTTGCCCGGCAGCGTGGTGTTCTCCAGCACGCTCTTGCGCCGGGTCAGGTCGCGGGCCTTGCGGGCGGCGGCGCGGGCGTGGGCGGCCTGGACCGTCTTCTGGACGATGCGCTTGGCCTCCCCGGGGTTCTCCTCCAGGAACTCGGCCAGCTTCAGGTTGACCACGCCCTCGACGAACCCCTTGATCTCGGAGTTGCCCAGCTTGGTCTTGGTCTGCCCCTCGAACTGCGGGTTCTTCAGCTTGACGCTGAGGATGGCGGCGAGACCTTCGCGGACGTCCTCGCCGGAGAGGTTCTCGTCCTTCTCCTTCAGCAGCCCCTTCGAGCGGGAGTAATCGTTGATGGTCCGCGTGAGCGCGGCCCGGAAGCCGGAGAGGTGCGAACCGCCCTCGTGGGTGTTGATGTTGTTCGCGAAGGAGAAGACGTTGTCGCTGTAGCCGGCGTTCCACTGGAGGGCCAGCTCCACCTGGTAGTCCGACTCCTCGCCCGAGAAGTAGATGATCCGGTCGTGGATCGAGTCCTTCTTCTCGTTGATGTGACGGACGAAGTCGACGATGCCGCCGTCGTACTTGAAGGTGACGCAGTGCGCCTCCCCGCGGGCGATCTCGGTCAGCAGCGCGACCGCCTCGGCGGCGATCTCCGGCTCGGCCTCCTCGTCCACCAACTCGGTGGTCTCCCAGCCCACTCCCAGGTCCTGCTCTGCCGCTTCTTCGACCGGCGGGCGTTCGTCGCAGAGCGTGATGCAGAGACCGCGGTTGAGGAAGGCCATCTCCCGCAGGCGCTGGGCCAACGTGGAGAAGTTGAAGTCGAGGTCGTCGAAGATGGCCGGGTCGGGGCGGAAATGGGTGGTGGTGCCGGTCTCCTTGCACTTCTCCAGCCGGACCATGTCGCCCTGCGGGACGCCTCGCTGGTACTCCTGCCGGTACCGGTACCCGTCGCGGCACACCTCGACGGCGAGCGTCTCGGAGAGGGCGTTGACCACCGAGACGCCCACCCCGTGGAGACCGCCCGACACCTTGTAGCCCTCGCCGCCGAACTTGCCGCCGGCGTGGAGCTTGGTCATGACGATCTCGAGGGCGGGCCGGTTGCCCTGCTGGGGCATGGCCTTGACCGGGATGCCGCGGCCGTTGTCCTGCACGCGCACGCTGGAGTCGGGCAGGATGCGGACGTCGATGGTGTCGCAATAGCCGGCGAGGGCCTCGTCGACGGAGTTGTCGACGACCTCGTAGACCAGATGGTGAAGCCCTCGGGACCCGGTCGAGCCGATGTACATGCCGGGGCGGATGCGGACCGGTTCCAGACCTTCGAGGACCTGGATGTCACCGGCGTCGTAGGTGTGCTCTGCCACGCTCCCTGGGTGCTCCTCATCTGTGTTCGCTCGGCCTCTGCGCTTCCTTCAGGGCAGCAGGCGCACAGGGTGCACCGACGGCGATGAAAAGGGCGATGTCCGCAGAGGAGGAACGGGGTTCTCGCCCTAGGAATAATAGCACAAACGGGCCTTCTCCCCCCACCGTTTGCACCGCCGCCAGCGGACGAATCCCGCTCCTAGCGGTACTTTCGGGCCCGCCTGCGGGGCGTGCCGCCGCCCGGAGCCTCGGATCAGCGGTCCGACTTCGCCCGGGTCCTCCGCGGGGCGGGGAAGCCGGGTCCAGGAGGCCCGCATGGCGGCCGCGATCCGCTCTCCCAACTCGGGGGTGGGCGCCTTCGCGCGCACGCGCGCGATCTCCGCCTCCTCGGCCGCAGTGAGCGACCGTGGCGGCGCGGGAGCCCCGCCGCCCCCGCTCCTGAGCCCCCGCCCGAGGCGCCTTCTCGGTCGTCCGAGCCGCCGAGATCGCCCGAGGCGGAGAGAGCCCGGGGTCCGTCGCGGGCGCCCCCCGGGTCCCAGCCCGCCGGCCGGAAGCGGATCTCGCGCACCACGTCGTCGCCCAGCGCGTCGTTCAGGGCTCCGCGCAGCTGCTCGCCCATCAGGTCGAGACTCTGCGCCCAGACCGACGACGAGGTGGCGACCACCAGACGGCCGTCGCGGAGGTAGAGGGGCTCCGTGTGCCGCGCCACCTCCTCGCCGACCGTGCCGGCCCAGAGCGCGGCCAATCGCTCGGGCGGGGTGGACGGGCCGCCCGTGATCCCCAGGAGGTCGCCCAGCCGGTCGAAGTCCTGCGGAGAGCGGCTCATGCGGCAGACTCTCCCAGGACCACCACGGTGGCTCCTTCCAGCTCACCGGGGGCGAAGTAGTGCAGGTCGGTGGTGGTGATCACCGCCTGGCCGCCCTCCAACAACGAGAGGAACGCCCGGCGGCGCGCCTCATCCAGCTCGCTCATGACGTCGTCCAGCAGCAGCAGCGGCACCCGGCCCCGCTCCTCGGCCATCCAGGAGCGCTCGGCCAGCAGCAGGGCGAGCACCGCGGTGCGCTGCTCCCCCTGCGACCCGTAGTCCCGCAGGTCCCTCCCGTCGAGGAGCACCCGCAGGTCGTCGCGATGGGGACCCAACCGGGTCAACCCGCTCTGCCGGTCGCGCTCCCGGTCCTCGGCCAGCCGCTCCCGATACGCCGCCTGGTCCAGATCGCCGACGGTGGTGCGGTAGACCAGGGTGGCCTCGGGCGCCCGTTCTCCCGCCAGCCGGGCGTGCACCCGGGTGAAGAGCGGAGCGAACCGGCCGAGCAGACGGCGGCGCCCGGCCACCACCGCCAGCCCCTGCGTGGCGAGGATGGTCTCCCAGGGACGGTGGTCCGTTCCCACGATGCCCCGGCGCAGCAGGTGGTTCCGTTGCTTCAGGGCTTCGTCGTAGCCGGCGGTCTCCCGCCGGAAGGCCGGGTCGGCAGCGCCGGCCAGCCGGTCCAGGTAGTGGCGGCGCGGCCGGGGCCCGCCCTTGACCAGTTGCAGGTGGTCGGGAAGGAACATCCGGACCGGCAGGAGGGAAGCGACCCGGCTGCAGTCGAGCTGGGCGACGCCCGCACAACTGGCTCGACGTTCGCCCGCCCGGTCGTAGGCGAACGCGGCGGTGACCGGCTCGCCGGCCGGATCGCGCAGGTCCGCCTCGACCCGGAGCACCTCCTCCCCCTCCCGGATCAGCTCGCGCGGAGAGGTCGTCCGGGGCGAGTTGCCGGTCAGGACCAGATGGATCGCCTCCAGGACCGAGGTCTTGCCGGCGCCGTTCACCCCCACCAGCACGGTGAACGCCGGTCCCATCTCCACGGACAGCCGGGGGTGAGAGCGGACATTCATCAACCGCACCCGTTCCAAGGCCACGCCCTCTCCTGTGTCAGGAGGCGCCGCGTTCCACCACCCGGAAACGCCGGCCTTCCACCTCGACCAGGGCGCCGTCGGCCACCGGATGACCTCGGCGAAGCTCGGGCTCCCCGTCGACCAGGACCGCGCCGTCCTGGATCAAGGCCTTCGCATGCCCCCCCGTACCCACCAGGCCGGCCACCTTGAGAAACTGACCCAGGGTGGTACCGGGGGTCACCACCACGCGACGGACCTCCGCTCCCCCTTCGCCCCGACTCATGCTGCCTCCGCGGGGATCAGTCCGAAAGCCGGATCGGCATGATCAGGTAGAGGAAGTCGTCCTCGTCGCCCTTGAGCAGGCCCGGCCGCAGCGGACTGATGAACTTGAGGTGCACCGTGCTCCCGCTGACAGCCTGGGCCCCCGCTTCCAGGTACTCGGGGTTGAAGCCGATCTCCAGCTCGTCGCCCTGGTAACGGACGGGCACGCTCTCCCGGGCTCTGCCCAGGTCCTGCGACTCGGCCGAGATGGTCAGCGTGTTCTCGGCGAAACGGAGGCGCACCGGCGCGTTCCGCTGGGCCAGCAGCCCCACCCGGCGTACCACCTCGAGGAACTCCTCGCGATCGACCTCCACCTCATGCTCGAACGTCTCCGGCAGGAGTTGCCGGTAGTTGGGGAACTGCCCGTCGATGAGACGGGAGATCAGCCAGACGCCGTCCACCTGGAAGAGGATCTGGTTGTCGCCGGGGATCACGGTCAGGCTGTCGGCGCCGGCCGACCCGCCGATGCGGGAGAGTTCGGTCAGCGAGCGCGCCGGCACGATCGCCTCGATCCGATCCGCGACGGAGGCCTCGAGCGGCGTCTCCTTGACGCTCAACCGGTAGCTGTCGGTGGCCACCATGCGCACCGTGCTCTTGGTGACGTGGATCAGGACGCCGGTCAGCACGGGACGGGTCTCGTCGCGCGACGCGGAGGGGGCCACGCGGTCGATCGTGCTGAGGAATCCGGCCTTCTGCACCGTGAACCCGTTCTCCACCGGGAACACCGGGAAGCGGGGAAAGTCGCCGGCAGGGAGGGAGTGCAGCGAGAAGAGGGACTCGCCGGCGCGCACCTCCACCTGGTTCTCGCCCTGGCGCTGCTCGATGATGAGCTCGCCGGTGGGCAGGTTCTTGGCGATATCGGTCAGGATACGCGCGGGCACGACCACGGCCCCCGGCTCTTCGACCGAACCGGCCAGCGGCGTACGGATGGAGATCTCCATGTCGGTCGCCGAGACGTCCAACCCCTCGGACCCGGCCTGCAGCAACACTCCGGACAGCACCTGCAGCGAGCTCCGGGTGGACACCGCCCTGCCGGCTACGGACAACGCCTCCACCAGGTGGGCCTTCTCAGTTCGGACCTTCATCGTTCGTTCTCCCTCCGCGTCGCGTCGATCGGTGTCCCCTCTTCCCCTACTCCTAATCTTTCTCTAATAAAGAACATGGTAGCTGTGGTGAGTCCTGTGGATACTGTGGACAACTGTCTGGTCCAGGCACGAACGAACGGCTGGTCCGGTCGGGACAAGGGTGTGCAGGCAGAGTGGACGGCGAGGGCGTCTCTTTGTACCGTTGCGCACGCACTCGGCCGGCCGTCCCCACGTTCCCCAGGGCGTCCCCCGGGTTGCGCACAGGCGCCCGTCACCGAGCGCTCTTGATGGTGCTGGTGAGCTCTTGGATCAGGTCGTACAGCTCGCGATCTTCGCGCAGGAGCCGGTCGACCTTGCTGACGCCGTGGAGCACGGTGGTGTGGTCGCGCCCACCGAGGCGCTCCCCGATCTTGGGGAGGCTCAGATCGGTCAGCTCCCGGGTCAGGTACATGACGATGTGTCGGGCCTGCACCACGTTGCGGGTCCGCTTGTCGCTCTTCATCTCGGTGGAGGAGATGCTGGTCCGGTCGGCCACCGTCGTCATGATGAGGTCCATGGTGATGCGGGTCCCGGGGGTCTCGGGGATGTCTTTGAGCACCTCGCGGACCAGGGAGGCGTCGATGGGCCGCCCGGAGAACGAGGCGAAGGCGACCACTCGGGTGAGGCACCCCTCGAGCTCCCGGATGTTGGAGGGCACGCGCGAGGCGATCAGGCTGAGCACCTCGTCCTGAGCCAGCTGCACCCGCTCCGCCTGCACCTTCTTGCGCAGGATGGCGATCCGCGTCTCCAGATCCGGCGGTTGGACGTCCGTGATCAGGCCGAACTCGAAGCGGTTGATCAGGCGGTCCTCCAGCCCCTGCAGCGCCTTGGGCGGCCGATCGGAGGAGAGGACGATCTGCTTGCCCGCCTCGTAGAGGGTGTTGAAGGTGTGGAAGAACTCCTCCTGCGTCCCCTCTTTGCGTTCGAGGAACTGGATGTCGTCGATGAGGAGCACGTCGTTCTGCCGATAACGGCGCTTGAACCCGCCGATCGAGTCGTCCCGGAGTGAGTTGATGAAGTCGTTGGTGAACATCTCGATGGTGACGAACCGGACCCGCAGATCGGGGGAGTTGTCCATGACGTAGTGGCCGATCGCCTGGAGGAGATGGGTCTTGCCCAGGCCCACCCCTCCGTAGATGAAGAGGGGGTTGTAGGCCGTGCCCGGCGACTCGGCGGCGGCAAGCGCGGCGGCGTGGGCGAAGCGGTTGGACGCGCCGATGACGAAGCTCTCGAACGTGTACTTGTCGTTCAGGCCCACCCCGCTGCCGGCCGCGGCCGGGCGCCTGCGTGACGCGTGATCGCCGGACCCTCGTGGGTGACGTCCAGGTCATCGGGGCCGGGGAACGTGATGGTCGGGTCCACCCTGCCGGCGGCGTCGGCCTTGGTGCCGTTCGCCGGTTCCTCCGCCGCATCCTCGGACACCACGATGCGGCACTGCACGACGTCACCGACCACCTGGGACACCGCGTCGCTGATGAGCGAATGGAAGCGGGTCTCGATCCAATCCTTGGCGAAATCGGAAGCCACGCCCACGACGAAGACGTCGTCGGCGAACCCGACACCCACCGTGGACTGGAACCAGATGCGATAGGTGCCGTCGTTGATCTGGGAGGCGATGATCGCCAGGGCTTCCTGCCAGATAGCCTGGGCGTTGTGATGTTCCACTTCGGACCTTTCGAGGGTGGCTTCTGGTCAGCGCACTATAGTACAGCTTCCACATGGCGCAAGCCGCTGGCGGTGAGTGTGCGCCGCCCCTCGGGGTCCGTCTCCAACAGGCCCGTCTCCTGCAGGCGGACCATCTCCCGGTAGGCCGTGGAAGAGGAGATGCCCAGCTCCTCACCCAGCCGCGTCGGCCCGGTCGGCCCGAGTTCCAGAAGGAGGAGCAGGACCTTCAGCTGGCGCTCTGTCGTGGACACCGGAGTGGCTCGGGAGCTCCGGCCGGTCCGGTTCGAGTCCGGCCTGCTCGGACGGGAGCCAGAGGGTGACGACCGTCCCTCCGTCCAGGTTGTCGTCCAGTTCGAGGCCCCCGCCGCGAAGGGTCATCGCCGCCTGCGCCACGGCCAGGCCCGATCCGACCCCTTTGAGCAGGCTGCGGGCGGCCGGCGTCGCCGTGGTGAACCCGGGAAGCAGCGCCTTCCGCTTGTCGGCGATGCCCGGTCCTCGGTCTGCCACGCGCACCGTGTTGCCGCCGTCGAGGATGCTGACCACCACCTGGTCGAAGTCGGCGTGGACCAGGTTCTCCACGACCGCGTGGACGGCTTCTCGGGGGATGCCGCCACCGGCCTGGGAGGCAAGCGACCAGACCCGCTCGGTCAGCGTGCCGATGAGATCCTCCGGCGCCTCCGCGGAAAGCCGCTCCACCATGGGGGCGGCGTCGACGCTCTGGTAGATCGAGACGGCCGCCTCCATCGAGACGGCCGGCCGCTGTCCCGTCGCCTCGCTGTCGCGCTCTGCGGGTTCGGCGTCCACGCTCTCTCCTCCATCCCGAAACGAGCGCCCATCTTACCCACGTCCGTGGTCACTTTCCACAGGCTCGGCGCCCCGACCGGCCGCCAAACGCCGCCAAATTCCACCATAATCATTCAGTGAGCCGGATACGTTGCGCGGGGAGAGACCGCCTTTCTGCAGGTAGTTCTCGTAGTTATCCACAGCCTATTGCACAGCTGGGGACAAAAGGGGCTCTTGTTTCAGCCGGTCGTGTCTGCGTCTCGCCCAGGTGGGGAAGTTGGGGATAGGACCGTTTCGGACCAGGGCCTCTTCGATTCCGATGCGGAGGCGGGCGAAGGGATTTGTTTGCACGGTTGCTACCGTGTCTAGGACTTGCCACGTCGACTCAAAAAAGCATTCCACTCTGCTGGAAAGGAAAGAACCGGCCGGTCATGCGTCCGCCGTCAGCGTCCGGGCGGGTAGGCCATCCACACGATGAGGGGCTTCTCATCCGCCCGGAGGGTCACTTATCCCCACTTTCCACAGCCGGCCTGTGTATTGCCGGAGGCGCACGGCCGGACGCTCCGGGGAGGAGGCGACGTACGGCCTCGGTTTGACGGCCTACCGGGCGGGACGTATACTGCCTCGTCTTTGGAAGAGCGACGCTTAGTTCCGGCTCCGCGCCGGCGCACCGAAGCGAGGGAACGTGAAGAGGACCTATCAGCCGAACAAGAGGAAGCGCAAGAAGACGCATGGCTTCCGCAAGCGTATGAGCACGCGTGCCGGACGCGCCGTGTTGAAGCGCCGCCGCGACAAGGGACGGAAGCGCCTTTCCTGCTGATCCGGGAGCTTCGCGAGTGCTCCGCCGACGCAGCCGCCTCTCGCGTTCGCAGGACTTCGACCGCGTCTATCGGTCGGGTCGCTCGGTTGCGAACCGGTACCTGGTTCTGTACTATTTCCGCCGTCCGGAAGCCGGTCCTGAGCGTGCCGACGAGAGCGCACCGAGGGTCGGCTTCTCCGTGTCGAAGCGTCTCGGGTCCGCCGTCGAGCGCAACCGTTTGAAACGCGCCCTGCGCGAGGCTTATCGGCTGAACGAACACCGGATGAAGGGCGAGATGGACCTCGTGTTCATCGCACGGGCCCCCTGGCAGAGCTTCTCGACCGCGGCGGTCTCGCCGGGGTGGAGGCGAAGCTGCTGGAGGTGCTGGGGAAGGCCTCGCTCGTGACCCCGGGAGAGGAGCAGGCATCAGCCTGATGAAAGAGATCGCGATCGCGCCTATCCGCCTCTACCAACGAGGCCTGTCACCGCTGCTGCCCCGCTCCTGCCGCTACGAGCCCACCTGCTCGCAGTATGCGATCGACGCCATCCGTACCTTCGGGATCGCCCGCGGCACGGTCCTGGCCGTGTGGCGGGTGCTGCGCTGCAACCCCTTCAGCGACGGCGGCTTCGATCCCGTCGAGCGGCAGCGCCTCTTCAAGCGGGCCGCCTGATGCCGTTCCTGCAAGACCTGCTCAAGCCGATCGAGAACATCCTGCTCGCCATCCTGGAGTTCGGCTACTCCTTCCTGCACAGCTGGGGCTGGTCGATCGTGTTCCTGACCGTCGTGGTGCGGATCGTGCTGATCCCGCTGACCTACCGCCAGTTCAAGAGCATGCGGGCCATGCAGGCCCTGCAGCCGCAGATGAAGGAGTTGCAGGCCCGGTACAAGGACAATCGCCAGGTCCTCAACCAGAAGATGATGGAGTTCTACCAGGAGAACAAGGTCAACCCCTTCGGCTCCTGTCTGCCTTTGATCCTGCAGATGCCGGTCTTCTTCGCGCTCTTCTACACCTTGAAGAACCAGACCGCTAAGTTCACCGGGTCTTCCTGGCTCTGGATCCGGCTGTGGGGGGACGGCCAGCCCTGGTGGTTGGCGAAGGACATCACCAAGTTCGACCTGGCGCTGCTGCTGATCTACGTGGGGAGCCAGTTCCTGAGCTCCATGCAGATGTCCCTGACGCAGGACTCCTCGCAGCGCATGATGATGTACTTCATGCCCCTCGGCATCGGGGTCATCATGTTCATCGGCCGGTGGCCCGCCGGTCTGTTCATCTACTGGGTCACGTCCAACCTGTGGACGGTCGCGCAGCAGTACATCATCACCAAGACCTTGCCACCGCCGGCGCTGGCGCCCGCGGTGGCGTCGAGTGGAGGGTCCAGTGGCGAGACCAAACAGCGGAAGCCGAAGCCGAAGGCCAAGGGTAGCAAGAGGTAGCGGTCGCGATGTGGAGATGGCCGTCAGCCGGGCCCTGGCCGAGCTCGACTTCGCTCCCGGGGAGCTGGAAGACGACCAGTACGAGGTGAGCGTCCTCGTTCCGCCGGAGGAGGGTTTCCTCGGGGTGGGCGGCAAGGATGCCGTGGTCGAGGTCCGCCTGCTGGTGGAGGACGATTTCTTCGGCCCGCCCGCGGAGGACGAGGACGAGCTGGAAGACGTGGAGTTCCTCGACGAGGACGAGGAGGAGCTCGCGCTTCCGGAAGCCGGCGGCGCCGCACTGCGCGACTTCCTGGAGACGGTCCTGGGGCATCTGGGGCTGGACCCCACCATCCGCATCACGGAGACCGCCGACACCGTCTCCGCGGTGATCTCGGGCGAGGACATGGGGGTCTTCATCGGCAAGCGCGGCCAGACCCTCGACGCCATCGAGTACATCGCGAGCATCGCCCTCTACCCCCGCCCGGAGACGCGCAAGCGGGTGGAGTTGGACGCGGAGGGCTACAAGGAGCGCCGGCGCAAGAGCATCGAGCGGGTGGCCGAGCGGCGGGCCGAGGAAGCTCTGCGGCGCGGGAAGCCGGTGCAGCTGGAACCGATGACCTCGGCGGAGCGGAAGATCGTCCACGTCACCTTGAAGGAGATGCGGGGAGTCTCCACCGAGAGCACGGGCAAGGAGCCCTATCGCTCGGTGGTGATCACCCCGGTCCGGTCCTAGTCCGGACCCGCTCTCCGTCGTGCCCGACAGCCCGCTGCCTCCCGTCGACGAGGGCGACACGATCGTCGCCCTCTCCACCCCTCCCGGGACCGGCGCCATCGGGCTGGTGCGGCTGAGCGGCCCTCGAGCCATCGAGATCGGCCGCCGGGTGTTCGTGCCCGGAGTGGCGCGGTCGCCGGAGGAGAGGGACCCAGCGGCCGGGCCGAGCGCCGTCCGAGCGGGCCGCGACCCCTTCGCCCCCGACGAGAGCCACCGTCTGGTCTACGGCCACGTGGTGGACCCCGAGGGCCCCGTCCTCGACGAGGTCCTGCTGGTGGCCATGCGGGCGCCGGCCACCTACACCCGGGAAGACGTGGTCGAGGTGCACTGCCACGGCGGCGTCGCCGCCCAGCGGGCGGTGCTGCGGCTGCTCTGCCGACTGGGCGCCCGCCCCGCCGAGCCGGGTGAGTTCACGCGGCGTGCCTTTCTCCACGGCCGGATCGACCTGGCGCAGGCGGAGAGCGTGGCCGGGATCGTCCAGGCGCGGACGGAGGTGGCCTTGCGGGCGGCGGTGCGGCAGCTGGAGGGCGGACTGTCCGGCAGGCTGCGGGAGGTCCGGCGGTCGCTGGTGGGGGCGCTCGCCCAGGTCGAGGCCACCATCGACTTCTCCGACGAGGATATCGAGACCCTGGACCGGCCCCTCCTCGAGGTGGAGCTGGAGCAGGCACGGGCTGCGCTGGAGCGCCTCCTGGCCACGGCCTTCCTGGGCCGCATGCTCCAGCAGGGCGTGCGCACGGCCATCGTGGGCAAGCCGAACGTCGGCAAGAGCAGCCTGTTGAACGCGTTGCTGATGCGGGAGCGCGCCATCGTCTCCGCCATCCCCGGCACCACCCGCGACACCGTGGAGGAGCTGACCGAGATCGGCGGCATCCCCCTGCACCTGGTGGACACCGCCGGCCTGCGTCCCAGTGAGGACGCCGTCGAGCGGTTGGGCATCGAGCGTTCGCGCCGGGCCATGGAGGAGGCCGACCTGGTGCTGGCGGTCTTCGACGCCTCGGAGCCGCTGAACGACGAGGACCGGACGTTGCTGGAGCTCCTGCCCGACCGCACCTGCCTGCTGGTGGCCAACAAGGTCGACCTGGCATCGCCGGCCCGCCGAGACGCCGCCCGGGCCGCGTTGCTCGACGCCTCCCGCCGTCACCGGGAGCGCGTCGGAGCGGAGGGGGGCGCGGATGCGGTGCTGCTGGTCTCGGCCGCCAGCGGTGAAGGCCTGGACCGGCTGCGCTCGGCCATCACGGAGACCGTGCTGGGCGAGAGGGCGTTCCATCTGGACGAGCCCCTGGTGGCCACGGAGCGCCAGCGCCTGCTGGTGGACGGCGCCTTGGAGGCGGTGCGGGAGGCGCTCGCGAGCAGTCGGGAGGGGACGGGCGAGGAACTGGTCTGCGAGGACCTGCGTTCGGCGATCGGGCAGCTGGGCGCGGTGACCGGCGAGGAGCTCGTCCCCGATCTGCTAGACGAGGTCTTCAGCCGTTTCTGCATCGGAAAGTAGAGTGTCGCCCTCTGCCCAGGACGCCCGGGCCTCGACCGCTCTGGATCCGGTGATCGTGGTCGGCGGGGGGGTCTCCGGCTGTGCGGCGGCCGCCGCTCTGGCCGAGGCCGGACTGCCGGTGGTCCTGTTGACCAGCTCCCTGGACACGCTCGGCCTCCCGGGCTATGGGCCGGTGCTGGTGGCGTCCGACCTCCCCAGCCCACCGACCGTGGCGGCCTCACCGGGCACAGCGGGAACGGCACGCTCACCGGGTGCGGTGGGTCCGCCAGGTTCATCGGTCGAGGGCGTCACCGGTATTTTGCAGGCACTTCCAACCTGGTTCAGGCCGGCCTGGAGCGACGGTCTGCTCTGCGTGGAGGGCTTGGGCGACCCTGGGGCTGATCGACCGGAGATTAGTGGCGATCCACACAAAGTGGTTGCTCGAGAACCATCCCCAGGTCGACGTCCGGCAGGGCCTGGCCGTGGCCGTCAGGGGGCGGGAAGATGACCCCGGGGGCGGTGTCGGGGTGGAGACCGTGTTCGGGGAGGTGTTCCGCGGCTCGGCCTGCGTGCTGGCCGTGCGGCCTGGCCCTGGGCGGCCGGGTGGACATGGGTGGGCGGCAGACGCCCGGAGGCCGTTTGGGCGAGGTCGCCGCCGACGCGCTCCGGGACGACGTGGTCGGCCGGGGCGTGCGACTGGTGCCGAGGGAGGTCTCGGTGGGAGCGCGCATCAGCTGGACCGGCGGCGCCGCGGACCTGGCGGAGGCGTTCGGCGGCGAGGTCCGCCGCCTGGTCCCCTGCTCGGATGTGATCCCGGACTCCTCCTTGGTCGCCCTCCGCCCCGACGGCCTCCCGCCCCTGCCCGAGGCCGGCCGGGCTCCCACCGGCTGCGTCCTGCTCGGCGGCGAGGACGCCGCCGGCGGGGAAGGAGGGGGCGTGGTGGGCCGGCCGCCCGCCGGCGTGTGGCCGGACGGCGCCGCCACCGGAGAGTGGTACGTGTCGGTCGATCTCCCGGGGGCGATCGGGGGCGACGGGGACCGGGGACTCGACCGGGAAGCTGCGTCGCTGCCGGGTCTGGCGGTCGTGCGCCCGGCCCACGTGGTCCGGGGAGAGGTGCTTCCGTCGGTGGCCGGCTTTGCCCCGCTGCCCGAGGTGCCGGGGTGTTTCGTCGCCGGGCAGGCGGCGGGTGCCCGGGGCTATCTGGGCTCGTTGCTGGCCGGGGTGGGGGTGGCCCGTCTGGTGGTCCAGGCCGTGGGGGGCGAGGTCGCCGGACCCTAGCGGCCGCTCCGGCGGGCGGCGGTCGACCGCTCAGCCCGGGATCGGCGAGCGACGGCGGGCGGCGGTCCCGCAAGCGCGGACGTGGGCGCGCCGCCACGCCCGTGGCAAGCGCCGTCGGTCCTGGTACCCTTTCTTCCTCATGACGACCACTCCTCGACACGACCACCGACACTCGGCGCCCGACCACTTCGACCTGGTGGTGATCGGCGCCGGCCACGCGGGCAGCGAGGCCGCCCTGGCCGCCGCCGGGATGGGGCTTCGGACGGCGCTGGTGACCCTCTCCATCGATAAGATCGCCCTGATGCCCTGCAATCCGGCGGTCGGTGGCGTCGGCAAGGGGCAGCTGACGCGCGAGATCGATGCCTTGGGCGGGGTGCAGGGACGCGTCACCGACCGGTCGTTCGTGCAGATCAAGATGTTGAACACGTCCAAGGGGCCGGCTGTGCGGGCACTGCGCGCCCAGGCCGACAAGCGCCTCTACGAGGACTGGATGAAGCGGATGCTCGCCGCCGCGCCGAACCTCGTCCTGGTGCAGGGCGAGGCCGCTTCCCTCGACGTTTCACGTGAAACCGTCCGGGGGGTGGTGCTGGCCGACGGCCGCCGTCTGGCCGCCCGGGCCGTCGTGCTGGCCACCGGCACCTTCCTGCGGGGCAAGGTCGTGATCGGCGATCGTACCTACGCCGCGGGGCGGGTGGGCGAGCTCCCCGCGATGCACCTGTCCCGCAGTCTGGAGGCCCACGGACTCGAGCTGGCCCGCTTCCAGTCCGCGACGCCGCCTCGGATCGACGGCCGCACCATCGATCCCAGCCGGATGGTGGAGCAGCCGGGTGACGAGTCGGGTCTGCACTTCTCGCACTGGGAGAAGCCGGCCGCCCGGCGCCAGCTGCCCTGCTACCTCACCTACACCAATCCGGACACGCACGAGGTGGTGGCCGACCACCTCCATCTCAGTCCGCTGAAGAGCGGGTCGGTGAGTGGCAAGGGCCCCCGCTACTGCCCCTCGATCGACCGCAAGATCATCAACTTCCCGGACCGGGCGAGGCACCCGGTGTTCGTCGAGCCGGAGGGCGCCCGCACGCACGAGATGTACCTGCAAGGGCTGACCACGAGCCTGCCGGTGTTCGTGCAGGAGCTGATCGTCCGGGCCACGCCCGGGTTGGAGCATGCCCGGCTGACCCGTCCCGGCTACGCCGTGGAGTACGACTACCTGATCCCCCAGCAGCTGGGCCTGTCTCTGGAGACGCGGGCGGTCCACGGTCTCTTCTCCGCCGGCCAGATCAACGGGACCTCCGGCTACGAGGAGGC
The DNA here is from genome assembly GCA_963796315.1 of uncultured Actinomycetota bacterium. Taxonomy (GTDB): domain Bacteria; phylum Actinomycetota; class Thermoleophilia; order RBG-16-64-13; family RBG-16-64-13; genus CAWCLH01. The sequence goes on along the minus strand of CAWCLH010000002.1, from coordinate 37,362 downwards.
GGCCGCCCAGGGCCTGATCGCCGGGATCAACGCCGCCCGGTACGTGCGGGACGAGCCCCCGCTGATCCTGCGGCGCGACCAGGCCTACATCGGCGTCCTCATCGACGACCTGGTGACGAAGGGGGTGGACGAGCCCTACCGCATGTTCACCTCCCGGGCGGAGTACCGGCTGCTGCTGCGGCACGACAACGCGACCGAACGGCTGGCGCCCCTCGGGCACGAGCTGGGGCTGCTCTCGGACGGACAACTGGCGGCGGTCGAAGCCCACTACCGCGACGTCGACCGGGCGCGGGCGCTGCTCGAAGAGCTGCAGGTACGGGGAACGGACCAGGTCAACGCCGCCCTGGAGGCCCTGGGGACGGCCCCCATCGCCCAGTCCTCGCCGGCGGCGCAGGTGCTTCGCCGGCCGCAGGTCTCGATGGGCGATCTGCTCTCCCTGCTGGAGCCCGAAGCCAGGGCCACCCTTGCCGGCCTCTCCCGGGAGGCGCTGGAAGACACGGCGGTGAGGCTCGCAGTACGACGGCTACATCCAGCGGCAGCTGGCCGACGTCCGCCGTCACGCGGCGACGGAGTCGGTGCGTATCCCGGGTGACTTGGACCTCTCCGCGCTGGAAGGCATCACGGTGGAGGCCCGCGACAAGCTCACCCGGCTGCGGCCGGGCACGCTGGGACAGGCGTCCCGCATCGCCGGGGTCTCCCCGGCCGACGTGGCGGTGCTGATGCTCTACCTGCATCGGCGGGAGGTCGCCGCCGGGGCGGCCCCGTCCGACGGCTCGTCGGTGGATACCGAAGCCCGCGCCGGGCGGGCCTGACCGGGTGGAGTTGCGGAGACTCGAGTACTATCGGCAGTACGATCTTCCCGTCGGCGCCCTCGATCGGCTGGCCCTCTTCGCCGACCTGCTGCTGGCCTCCGCCGACAACGTGACGGCCGTGCGCGATCCGGAAGCCGTGGAAGACCGGCACCTGCTGGATTCGCTGTCGCTCCTGCACCTGCCGGAGGTGCGCGCCGCCGGCAGCCTGGTGGACATCGGCTCCGGCGGAGGCCTCCCCGCCGTGGTGCTGGCCGTCGCCCGCCCGGACCTCACGGTGACCGCGGTCGAGTCGACCGGTAAGAAGTGCCGGTTCATCTCCTCCGTGGGCGAGCGGCTGGGGCTGGACAACCTGATCGTGACCTGTGCCCGGGCGGAGGACCTCGGCCGGGGAGCGGCCCGGGAGACCTTCGATGTCGCCGTGGTGCGGGCGGTCGCCTCGCTGCCGGCGATAGCGGAACTGGCCGCGCCCCTGCTCCGTATCGGGGGCCTGTTCGCGGGCATGAAGGGGGCCGTGGATCCGGAGGAGCGCCTCCAGGGGGAGCGAGCCCTCGCTATACTGGGCTGCGGTCGCCTGGAAGGGAGGCGGGTGGAGTCGTTCCCCGGGGCAGAGAACCGCTGGCTCTACCTCTCGGTCAAGGAGAGGCCCACGCCCGCGGCCTATCCCCGGCGCCCGGGAGTGCCGCAGAAGAGCCCGCTCGGAGGCAGGACCAAGTGATCTACGCCATCGCGAACCAGAAGGGCGGGGTCGGCAAGACGACGACGGCCATCAACGTGGCCGCCACGCTCGCTCAGGCCGGAGAACGCGTGCTGCTGATCGACGCGGACTCCCAGGCCAACGCCACCACCGGTCTGGGCATGCGGGTCGCGCCGGGCGAGCCGTCCATCCTGGAGGTGCTCCTGGGGGAGCGGACCCTCGCCGAGGTGATCCGGCCCACCGGCGTACCCGGTCTGGACCTCGCTCCCTCGTCTCCCGATCTGGCCGGAGCCGCGGTCCTGCTGCCCACGCTGGAGCGGCGCGAGTTCCGGCTGAGGGACGCCGTCGGTCCGGCGTTGCGGCGGAAGCGGCCGGACGGCAGCCCCGGCGGCTACGGCTACGTGTTCATCGACTGCCCTCCGTCACTGGGCCTGCTGACCGTCAACGCCCTGGTGGCGGCGGACCAGGTCATCGTCCCGATCCAGGCCGAGTACTACGCGCTGGAGGGCATGGCCCAGCTTCTGGAGACGGTGGAGGCGGTGCGGGGTCGCCTGAACCCCGGGCTCCGGGTGGGCGGCCTGGTGCTGACCATGGTCGACCTGCGCACCAACCTGGCCCGAGAGGTGGAGACCGAGGTGCGGCGCCACTTCCCCGACCTGACCTACCGCGCGGTCGTGCCGCGCAACGTGCGCTTGGCCGAGGCCCCCAGCCACGGCCTGCCGGTCTTCATGCTGGACCCGCGGTGTCCCGGGGCCGACGCGTACTTCGATCTCGCCGAGGAGGTGGCCGAACGTGGCTAAGAAGCGACCCGCTCTGGGCCGGGGCCTGGCCGAGCTCCTGGGAGATGCGCCGGCGCCCGCGCCGCGCGCCCGGCGGCGCCGGAAGGCACTGAGGAGGAACGTGCCCCCGCCGAGCGCCGGCCGGCAGCGTCTCCCGCCCCGCGCAGCCGCCGCCGGCCGGCGGCCCCGGAGCCGCCGGCCTCCGACGCGGCCCCGGCGGCTCGCCCGCCTCGACGCCGGCCGCCTCCTATCGCCGCCACCTCGGCGGCGGGCACCGTCGTGGACCTGCCGGTCGGCGCCATCCGACCCAACCCCCGCCAGCCTCGCCGCAGCTTCGATGCCGAAGCCATGGGCGAGCTGGCACGGTCGCTGGAGGCCGCCGGTCTGGTGCAGCCGGTGATCGTCCGGCCGGTGGACGACGGATACGAGCTCATCGCGGGCGAGCGGCGGTGGCGGGCGGCCCAGCAGGCAGGATTCAGCCTGATTCCGGCCATCGTCCGCCAAGCCTCCGATACGGAGAGCTTGGAGCTGGCGCTGATCGAGAACGTCGTCCGCCAGCAGCTCAATGCCATCGACGAGGCCTTCGCCCTGCAGGTCCTGCGGGACGATCTGGGAGTCACCCAGGAGAACCTCGCCGCGCGGGTGGGCAAGAGCCGCTCGGCCATCGCCAACAAGATCCGGCTGCTCGACCTGCCGTCCCCGGTGCAGGACCTCCTGGTCAGCGGAGAGCTCAGCGAAGGCCACGGCCGCGCCATCCTCGGGCTCCCGTCCAGGGGACAGCAACTCCGTTTGGCCCGCCGGGCGGCGGCACGCGGCCTCAGCGTCCGCGCGGTGGAGGCGGAGGTGCGCACGGCTTCTGAGAGCGCCGGTCAAGCAAAAGTGCAGAAAGGGAAGCCGGGCCAGGGCGCCGTCCCGTCAGAGCTTCTGGACGAGGTGCGCGACCGCTTCTACGGACTCTTCGAGGTGTTGCCCACGGTGAAGAGCACGGGCAAGGGCGGACGTATCGAGCTCGCATTCGACGACCTGGCCCACCTTCGCCGGATCCTCGATCGTTTCTAGACGGCCGGCTCCGCCCTCCGGTTCCGTGCCGTCGGGCACCCCGTGTGTGGCGTTGCCGCGTGCCGTTCGATTATGATGAATCATGCGACTCACGCTCGAGACCTCCGAAACAGGCCGGGGATGGTCGGTGCGCTTGGCCGTCGCCCTCGATCGTCGTGAGACCAGCGACCTGTTCGTCTCCGGGGATGCCCTGATCTCCTGGCCCACCGAGGGCATGCTCTCGCAAGAGACCGCCGGCCCGCTCGAACGCAGCAGCATGTACCTCTCCGAGATCGTGGCGCGGCCGCAGGGGCTGGAGCTCGTCTATGACTCGGAGAGCCTCGCTCGGCGGACCGCGCAGATCTTGGGCTTCCAGATCAAGAACGCGCTTCCCGCCGCCTAAGAAGGGATGAGCTCATGCAGGACCCCATGCTCGAGCTGATAGAGAGCTACCTGGACATCCCCGGGATGCTGGCGGCGATCCTGGTCTCCGATCAGGGACTGGTGATCAACAGCGCCCAGACGGCGGGCGTGGACATCGATACCATCTCGGCGCTGTTGGTGGACATGGTGACGACGGCCCAGCGTTTTGGCGGGGAGATGAACGTCGGGAGGCTGGACACGATGACCGTGGAGTTCGAGCAGATGACCCTGCTCCTGGCCCCCTTCGAGCAGGAGATGATGCTGGCCCTGGTGGCCCGCCCCGGCACGTTCGCCCTGAGGTAGCCCGGCACCCCCGGGGCCGGCGCGGCCCGGGGTTCCGGAGGGAGAGCCGGGTTCGGCCGGCGGCTACGGCAACCGGGCCAGCACCTTGCCGCTGTCGTAACCCATGAGCGCGATCACGTCGGACGCCGTCTTCTCGCCGCTCTTGGTCCCCCAGACCTCCCAGACGAACCGCTCGGGGTGCTCCAGCCGCAGCTGGGCCCCGTCCCGGGTGGTGTAGACGTAGGGCTGGTCCTGAGGAAGGAAGAGCAGTTGCACCTTGGTCGGCGAGAAGGCCGGCCCGAGGTCCCGCTTGGCCTGGTCGAGGGCCTTCCCGCTGGTGTTGAGGGCGGCCGAGGGACTCACGAGCGCCGCCGAGATCAGGAAGCGGTAGGACCGCACGGGATGGAGCAGGTACTGGCCGTCCTGGGTGGATGAGGTGTACCGCTCGGCGATGGGCATGGGCAGCAGGAGCAGCAGGACGACGCCGATCCCGATCACCCACAGCCACCGGCGGTTCATCCTCGTGACATCACTTTCTGCCCGGCATCGAAGGGGCGAGAGAACGGAGACGGCCGTCCCAGTGTAGGAAGCGCTCCCAGGGCTGTCAAACCCGGTCGGGGTCGGGTGGCCCGGGCCGGCCTTCGTCGCCGCCGGCATCGTCGGGCGGCCGGCCCGGCTCCAGCTCGGTCCGCGCCCGGTCCTCCGCATCGCGCGCCGCCTCGATCTCGGTCCAGGTCAGGTCGGGACCCTCGGCCGCTCGGCGTCGGGTCTGCCTGACCAGGAAGACGCCCGTGGCAAGCACCGCCAGACCGCCCAAGGCCACCAGGCCGAACAGCCGGAGCATCGGCCCCGACAGCAGGCTGTAGTTCTGGTCGGCGTAGGCGGCCCACCGCTTGTCCAGCTGCAGGTCGGTCAAGCCGTAGGTGCTCTGCATGGCCTGGTTCAGCGAGTCGGCCGTGCGCAGAGACCGTACCAGCTCCCAGAACCGCTCCTGACCGTAGGTGTGGACCAGGAAGTCCACCACGGCCAGCCCCTGCAGAGTGGCCAACTCCCGATTCGGACTGTGCAGGGCGTCCACCTTGTTGAGCTGAGGCAGGGAGAGCAGGTCGCCCTGGTTGGCGTAGTACATCATCTGCAGCGCATCGGGACGCGCCCCCGAGGCGAACTGGGCAAAGCCCTCGTTGAACCAATCGGGCAGGGACAGCCCCGGGGAGACGTTCAGGCCCAGCAGGATGTGGGCGAGCTCGTGGGTGACCACCTCTTGGTCCAGCTGGTCGCCGCTGAGCACGATCCGCGTGCCGCCGAAGGTGGCGAAGCCCCGCGTCATGGGGGCCGGCTGGATCTGTGCATACAGCTTCGGGTCCTCGATCACGGCGATGGAGATCCGGCCGGGAGGGGTGGGGAAGTGGGGCGCCAGCGTCTGCCAGGCCCGTTCGGCCTTGGCCAAGGTGCTCTTCGCGGTCGTCTCCTTCTGCGCCCGGACCGCGAAGTGGGCGGAGAGGGCCTGGGCGTCCAGCTTGAGGCCGTCGACCGGGTAGGCCCGGGCGGCCGACAGAGTGAGCGGGCGGGCGGGCGACATCGTGCCCGCCGGGCCGGCCACCGGCGCGGCCCCGAGCAGGAAGAGCACGAGGAGGAGCGACCCAAGGATCCGGGCGAGACGTCTCCGTCCGGGTGAGTCGGTCTGCTGCCGGTCGACTCTGCTCATGGTCGTGTGCTCGTCCTCACCGATGAAGGCGACGTGGGTAGGGGCCGCGTTCTGCCGCGCTCTGGTGGTCCCCGTTGGTTACACCGTACCCGTTTGGATCCCCGCGGACGCGCGTCGGGGAGACGAAGCCCCGGACGACCCGGGGCGGGTCGGCCGGCGATCAACGGTGGCTCACCACGTGCGCTCCACGAGCCGCGCGGAGCGCCGCAGGTAGCGGTCGCGCACGTAGTCGCGCAGTTCGGGGCCGGTGAGGGGGTTCAGCAGAAGCGCGAGACCCCCGGCCAGCAGGGCCAGAAGCGCCAGACCCCCGGCCGCGATCATCATCGTGCGGGCCGAGCGACGGCGTCTGCCGGGTCGGTGGGGGAAAGGGGAGGGGTCCACGCGTCACCTCGCTGATATTGGTACTCTACTATCTCAGGATTCGCAGGGCTGAGACAATGGACGCCGTCCCCTCCCCTGCGCGGGTACCGCTGCAGGGAGTGGGACGTGAAACGCGGCAGGATCATCATCAACACCGGGGACGGCAAGGGCAAGACGACGGCCGCCCTGGGGACCGCCTTCCGCGCCGCCGGCCACGGTCAGCAGGTCGCCATCGTCCAGTTCATGAAGGGCAAGTGGACGTACGGAGAGATCTCGGCCATCGAGCGCTTCCCCAATATCCTACTGGCCAGGCGGGGCACGGGGTTCACCTGGGAGAAGGATGGCCTGGACGAGGACCGGCAGTTGGCCCGCACCGTCTGGGAGCTCTGCCTGGAGCTGAGCGCCAGCGGCCGCTACGATCTGCTGGTCATGGACGAGCTCAACCTCGCCCTCGACTACGGCTTTCTGGACGTGGAGGAGGTGCTGGCCTTCCTCGAGTCGAAGCCGGAGGAGCTCTCGGTGATCATCACCGGCCGGAGGGCGAAGCAGGAGCTGATCGAGGCCGCCGATACGGTCACCGAGATGCGGGCCGTCAAGCATGCCTTCCGAAGCGGCACGCGGGCGCAGAAGGGGATCGAGTACTGATGAGAGACCGGCCTTCGCGGAACAAGCTCCCGGACCGGCTGGTGGAGATGCCCCGGTTCGAGGCCGTGCTGTCCCACCCGGACGTGGTGGCCTTCCTGACGAAGGCCGACGAGTACCTGGCCCTGCTGGGGTACACGGAGCACGGGGAGCGCCACGCCTCGCTGGTCGCCCACATCGCGTTCAACATCCTGGACCGGCTGGGCTACCCGCCGGAGACGACCGAGCTCGCCGCCGTGGCCGGCTACCTGCACGACGTGGGCAACTTCATCGACCGGCAGAGCCACGCCCACTCGGCGGCCATCCTGACCTACCAGATCCTCAAGGAGGTCGGCTTCCGTCCGGAGGAGTACGTCGTCGTCATGGGGGCCATCGGCAACCACGACGAGACGCTGGGTCAGGTGCTCGATCCGGTGGCCGCGGCGCTGATCCTGGCCGACAAGTCCGACGTGCATCGCAGCCGAGTCCGCGACCCGCAGACCACGTCCATCGATATCCACGATAGGGTGAACTATGCGGCGGAGCGTTCGTTCCTCAACGTCGATCCGCACGGTCGGAGCATCACCCTGGAGCTGACCATCGACACCTCGATCTCGGGCGTCATGGAGTACTTCGAGATCTTTCTGTCGCGCATGATCATGTGCAGGCGGGCGGCGGTCTTCCTGGGATGCGATTTCGCGATGGAGATCAACGGGGTGAAGCTATTCTGACCTTGGAGACATCGAGCCAGAGCGGCACGCCGCGTGCCGGGGCATCGTGACGGGAGAGACGGCTATGTCGACCAGCAACACGTCCAGCGGGGGGAGTTCGAGCTCCCACACGCGCAGCGTTCCGACCGCCCGGGCTCGGGCCATCTTCGAGCGCCTGATCGAGCTGAACCGGGAGTCGGGCGACCTCGACAAGGAGCCGGAACCCGAGGACGAGGCGGACGTCTCGCTCGCCTTGACCCCGGTGCGCCGCCGGCGCCTCTACGAAGACGTGGTCCACCAACTGCAGACGCTCATCTCCTCCGGCCGTCTGGAGCCCGGGGACCAGCTCCCCTCCGAGCGGGCTCTGGCCGACCAGCTGGCCGTCAGCCGGACCAGCGTGCGGGAAGCGCTGCGCATCTTGGAAGCCAGGGGCATGATCGAGGCCCGCCCCGGTCAGGGGCTGTTCGTGCGGGGGCGACGGACCGAAGAGATCGTCAGCGTGCTGGCCGCCTACCTGGTGCGCGAGCGCGAGAGCTTCTTGGAGGTGCTGGACGTTCGGGAGGCACTCGAGCGCAAGGCGGCTGAACGGGCCGCCATCCTGGCGACTCAGCAGGATGTGGAGGCGCTGAAGGCCTCCATCGTCGCCATGCAGGAGGAGATCCTGGAGGGTCGCCCGCCGCTGGAGTCGGACGGCGAGTTCCATCGAGCGTTGGCGAAAGCCTCGCGCAACGAGGTGCTGCGCCAGATGCAGGACACCGTCCTCGGCCTGATGGCGCAGCGTCGCCAGGACGTGCTCAATGGGCCGCACGGCGCCCTGCTGGTGCTCCATCAGCACGTCAGCATCTACCGTGCGGTCAAGAACCGGGATGCCCGGCTGGCCGGGGACCTGGTCTCCTCGCACCTGCGCGACCTAGGGCGTCTCACCCACCGCTGGGGGCGGGTCTACCCGGACGACGAATAACCCGGGCCGCAAGCTCAGCGGACCGGTCAGGCCGTCTTTCCTGGTCAGTCGGGGTTGACAGCCCCGCGGGTCGTCTGTCAGACTGACGACGTTCACTGGTCTGACCACTAGACTGCGGACCAGAGAGCGGTTCTCGTCAAGGGGGCTCTGAGAACTAGCACTGTACGTACCATATCGTCGCTTCTCCAGACGGCCCGGCCGAGGTATCCGTGGAACGGATGTCACCGGCGGGGAACGAGGCAAGTCCGGTGCGAATCCGGCGCGGTCCCGCCACTGTGAGTCCCCCCAGGGGACGAGCCAGAAAACTCCCAGGAGAACAAGGACCATCCACGCTCTTCGAGGCAGAGAGCAGGTTGCTGACACTCGGAGGGTTTTTTGCTGCTTGGGTGACGGCACGATCGAGGGAGACGCGCGAGGCGTCACTGGGAGTGTCCGGCGAAATGAGCCGGACGTCCTTGGAAGGGGGTTCCGGCGACCGCCGGGACCTGATAGGCAAGCGACAGTCGTACTATCGGAGTAAAGGAGACAGACTGTTGAGTGAGACCAAGAAGCACACGGTCATCTTCCAGCCCGCGGGGAACCGGGGTCTGGTCGAGGAAGGCAAGTCGATCCTCGAGGCCAGCCAGGATCTGGGCGTCGAGATCGAAGGTATCTGCGGTCGGCAGCGCACCTGCGGGAAGTGCAAGGTGCGGATCGAGGACGGCTTCTTCGAGAAGTTCGGCGTCGTCTCCTCTCGCGATCACGTTTCGAAGCGCTTTCCGGTCGAGGACAAGTTCTTCACTCCCGAGCGCGTGGAGCAGGGCTTCCGCTTGGCCTGCGTGGCCAAGGTGCAGGGCGACATCGTCGTCTTCGTACCCGAGGAAGCGCGTGCCGGCGGCCAGGTGGTGCGCAAGGCGGTCACCGACCGGAAGATCAACGTCAACCCGTCGGTCAAGTCGTACTACATCGAGATGATCCCGCCCACCCTGCACGATCCCCTGGGCGACTACGAGCGGATCTGCGACGCGTTGAAGGACCAGCACGGGCTGGACGCTCCGATCTTGGACTACCAGGTCCTGCTCGGCATGCCCGACCTCGTCCGCGAAGCGCAGTGGAAGATCACGGTGTGCGTCTGGACCGGCGGTCCGGCACCGGAGATCGTCAAGCTCTACCCGGGTAAGATCGAGCGGTCGATCGGGCTCGCGGTCGACGTGGGCACCACCTCGGTGGCGGCGTACCTCTGCGACCTGACCACCGGCGAGGTCATCAACTACGACTCCATGATGAACCCGCAGGTACCCTACGGCGAAGACGTGATGAGCCGCATCACCTACGCCATGTCCCACGAGGACGGCATCCACAAGCTCAAGGACGCCATCATCGAGGGCATCAATACCATCGCCTCCCGGGTCTGCGAGGCCGTGGGCTTCACGCACAAGGACATCCTGGAACTGGCCATCGTGTTCAACACGGCCATGCACCACTGCTTCTTGGGTATCTATCCGGAGCATCTGGGGCTCGCCCCCTACGCCCCGGCCCTCCACCACTCCATCAACATCAAGGCCCGCGACCTGGGTCTCTTCTTCGCGGAGGGCGCCAACGTCTTCGTGCTCCCCAACGAAGCCGGTTTCGTCGGCGCCGACAACGTGGGCGTGCTGATCGCCGAGGAGCCCTACAACCGGGACGACCGCGGCCTGATCATCGACATCGGCACCAACGGCGAGCTGATCATGGGCAACCGCGAGAAGCTCATCTCCTCGTCCTGCGCCACCGGCCCCGCCCTGGAAGGCGCCCAGATCCACTTCGGTATGCGCGCCGCCCCGGGCGCCATCGAGAAGATCTACATCAACCCGGAGAACAAAGAGCCCCGGTACAAGCTGATCGGCAAGGACAAGTGGTCCGACGAGCTGCCCCCGGAAGAGCTGGGCACCAAGGGCATCTGCGGCTCGGGCATCATCGACGGCGTCGCCGAGCTGTTCAAGTCGGGCATCATCGACAAGACCGGCAAGTTCGTGAAGGGCATCGACAACCCGCGGCTGCGCAAGGGCGAGCAGGGCGACGAGTACGTGCTGGCCTGGGCGCCCGAGACCTCTCTCGGCCGCGACGTCACCATGACCATCAAGGACGTGCGTGCCGTGCAGCTGGCCAAGGGCGCCATGTACGCCGGCGCCAAGATCATGATGGGCAAGCTGGGCTACGACACCCTTGATCGGGTCGTCTTGGCCGGAGCGTTCGGCTCCTTCATCGATCGCGAAGAGTCCCTGACCATCGGCATGTTCCCCGACGTCCCGGTGACCAAGGCCTACGCCGTCGGCAACGCGGCCGGCGACGGTGCCCGGATGGCCCTCCTCGACGCCAACAAGCGTCTCGAGGCGGACGAGTGGGCGCGCAAGGTCGAGTACGTCGAGCTCTCCGTCGAACCCACGTTCGAGCGCGAGTTCATGATGGCCATGCATCTGCCGCACATGAAGGACAGGTTCCCGAACCTCCACGCGGTGCTCGCGGAAGAGGGACTCGGCGACCTCGTGAAGGGTTAGGAGGCCAGCATGGTGGAAACCAGCAAGCTTTTCAGCTTCGAGAAGGAACAGAAGGTCTTCCAGATCGGGAACGTGAAGGTCGGCGGTCAGCCGGGCGTCAACGCTCCGCTCTTGATCCCCTCGCTGTTCCAGAAGGGCGACCCCTGCGTCGAGAGTCGCCGGGCGCGCACCTTCAACAAGCAGATGGCCGGCGATCAGATCAAGCGGCTGGAGGAGCTCTCCGACCTCTACGGCATGCCCACCATCGTGGCCATGGTGGCCAACTCCGGCGACGAGATGAAGGGGTACATCGACTTCTTCGTCGAGACGACGGACATGCCGTTCGCCATCGACATGTGGAACCTCGAGCCCCGCATGGACGCGACGCGCTACGTCGCCGAGCTCGGCCTGCAGGACAAGCTGCTGTACAACTCGGTCACCGTCTGGAGCCCGGATGTGCCGGCCGAGGTGGAGCAGATCAAGGAACTGGGCATCAAGCACGTCGTCACCGTGGTGATGGACATGGTCAACCAGCTGCCCAGCGGGCGCATCGCCTCGCTGGACGATATGTTGGCCAAGCTGGAGCCGGGCGGCTTCGAGAGCATCCTGGTGGATTCCTCGGTGATGAACCTCCCGTCGACGGGCATCTGCGCCCTGTCGAACCGGTTGATCAAGGAAAAGTACGGCCTGCCCGCCGGGGCCGCTTCGGCCAACGGCTCCTACATGTGGCAGAAGTCCACGTGGAAGGACAACCAGGAGACCTGGGGCGATACCGCCTTCAACGGGCTGGACGCCGGTACGCATGCCGCCACCATCGCGCTCTGGGGAGACTTCATCTTCAGCGGCCCGATGTGGGGCAACGACCACGTCTTCCCGGCCGTCGCCGCCGCGCACGCCATGGTCTCGACCATGAACTACGCGGAGACCGGCCAGCTGACCGGCAACGAGTCCACGCCGGTCTACAAGCTGTTCCCGGACTTCATCAAGACCCTTAAGGGCGAGGCCTGATCTGAAGGCCGCGCTTGGCAGGTGCCGGTGGGGGACCGCGAGTCCCCCACCGGGTCGGGTAGAACACGAAAGGAGCAGGCGAAGCATATGGCTATGACGTCGAAGGAGCGAGTGCTCAACCTCATCACGGGGAAACCCATCGATGTGGTGCCGGCCTCGAGCGGCTTTGGCAACGTGATCGTTGCCGGCCTCGAGAAGTACAACCTGAAGTTCGCGCACGTCCATCTGGACCCGCAGGAGATGGCCGACGCGGCCGCCGGCAGCGTCGAGGTGGGGGGCATCGAGACGCCCATCGTGCCGTTTGACATGGGAGTCCTGGCCGAGGCGCTGGGCGCGACCCTCAACACCTACGCCCACTCTGAGGACATCCTCTACCCCACGCTGCGCGACAAGTTCGTGCACAGCGCGGACGACCTGACGATGCCGACCGACATGGCGACCGCCGGACGGGTCCCCGTGGTGATGGACGCCATCCGCATCCTCAAGAAGAAGTTCGGCGACGACTACGCGGTCGGCTCCTGGATCCTGGGTCCCTTCACCCTGGCCAGCCAGGTCATGGACCTGAACGAGCTGCTCAAGGGCAGCTTCAAGGACCCGGTCCGGATCGAGGCCATCCTCGACAAGCTCAGCGACGGCCTGATCGCCGAAGCGCAGGCGTACATCTCCGCCGGCGCCGACTTCATCACGCTCCGCGAGATGGGCGCGACCTCGGACGTGCTCTCTCCGCGCTCCTTCAAGAAGCAGATCAAGCAGTTCTCCGACCGGATCCTGAAGGCCATCGACGGCCCGAAGGTCTACCACATCTGTGGCGACACCAACATGATCATCACGGACATGGCGGAGCTCCACAGCACGGTGTCGGTCGACCAGAAGAACGACGTCGTGGCCAGCCGCGAGAAGCTGGGCGACGACATCGTCATCCTGGGCAACCTGAACCCGTACGACCAGCTGACGAACGGGACGCCGGAGAGCATCACCAAGGACGTCGACGAGATCGCCCAGAAGGGCGTCGACGCGGTATGGCCCGGCTGCGACATCTGGCCGCAGACCCCCGCCGAGAACATGAAGGCCTGGGCGGACGCGCAGCACAAGATGACGCCGCGCCGGAAAGCCTGACGCACGCCGGGACCGCGTGCGGGCCGGCCGCCCCTTGCGGGCGGCCGGCCACCCTCCCGACTCAGATAGGCGGAGAAAGCAAGCAGGGGGCTCCGGCGAGGCCGGTGTCCCGGACGAACGACAAGGAGGAGCAATGGCCTCTGAGGAACGCAAAGCAGAGCTGCTCGAGGAGCTCAAGCAGGGTGTCATCGAGTACGAAGAGGATCGGGTAGTCACCGCCTCGAACGCCATCGTGGACGAAGGCTTCGACGCCTACGAAGCCATCATGGACGGTCTCGCCGCCGGCATGGAAGTGGTGGGCGAGCTCTTCGACTCCCAGGAGTACTTCGTCCCCGAGGTGCTCATGTGCGCGGACGCCCTCTACGCCGGCCTCGACATCCTGCGTCCCCAGGTGGACATGGCCGGCCGCGAAGCGGTCAAGGGTGAAGTGGTCATCGGCGTGGTGGAAGGCGACGTCCACGACATCGGCAAGAACCTGGTGAAGATGATGTTCGAAGTGGCGGGCTTCACCGTGCACGACCTGGGCGCCGATGTGCCCATCGACGAGTTCGTGGAGAAGCAGATCTCCACCAACTCCGACATCGTGGCCCTCTCCGCCATGATGACCACCACCATGATGGGCATGAAGAAGGCCATCATCAAGCTCAAAGAGAAGAACCCCAACGTCATGATCATGCTGGGTGGCGCCCCGGTCACCGGCGAGATCGCCGACATGTTCGGCGCCGACGGCTACTCCGAGAACGCCTCCAACGCGGTCTCCGAGGCCATCAAGATGGTGGGCGCGCTCCGCAAGATGTAACCGCAAAAAGGACGGCGGGCGGGGGAGGCGACTCCCCCGCCCGCGTTCTTTTGCCCCCTGCGGGGGTATGCCGTCTAGACATGTGGTACTTTCTGGCCTCCGGCCGACCGGGAGCAAAGGGGACGCTGCATGACCCAGGAATCGCACCGCGGCGAAGAGCTCTCCATCGAGGGCTACCGCATCCAGACCGAGCCGTACTACCTCGCCACCGGCGACGAGGTCCAGCTGTTCGAGCAGGCGCACGAGCTGAAGTTGCCCGTCATGCTGAAGGGCCCCACCGGCAGCGGCAAGACCCGCTTCCTCGAGCACATGGCCTACCGGCTCGAGCTCCCCCTGATCACCGTCGCCTGCCACGAAGACCTGACCGCCAGCGACCTGGTGGGCCGCTACCTCTTCGTGGGCAACGAGACGGTCTGGGTGGACGGCCCGCTGACCCTGGCCGTCAAGCACGGCGCCATCTGCTACCTGGACGAGTTGGTGGAGGCCCGCAAGGACACCACCGTGGTCATCCATCCCCTGGGCGACGATCGCCGGGTGCTCCCCATCGAGAAGAAGGGGCACATCGTCGAGGCTCACGACGACTTCATGCTGGTGATCAGCTTCAACCCGGGCTACCAGAGCATCCTGAAGGACCTCAAGCAGTCGACCCGGCAGCGCTTCCTCGCCATGGACTTCCACTACCCCAGCCGCGAGCTGGAAACGGACATCGTGGTGAAGGAGACCGGGGTCGACCGGGACGCGGCCGAGAAGCTGGTGGAGCTGGGCACCATGATCCGCAACCTGCGGGATCACGGACTGGAGGAGGGCGTCTCCACCCGCCTGCTGGTCTACGCCGGGCGATTGATGCACGGGGGCCTGGCTCCCCGCCGGGCGGCGGACGTGGCCATGGCGAAGCCGCTGACCGACGACGAGGACATGCTGGATACGCTCCGCGACCTGGTGGAAGCCGTCTTCCCAGCCTGATCTCACGCGCAGAGGCCGTTCTTCCGGCCTGACGTCTCCGACGAGGAACGGGGGGTTCCCTGACCGACCGTGCTCCACAGCGAGACTGGCTCTTGGGCCTGGAGGGCGAAGCCCGGGCCTTCGCCGAGCGCTCGCTGCCCGTCCTGGACGAGATGGCGCCGCCCGACCGCGATCTGTGGGTGGAGATCGCCGCCTTCCTCTCGCCGCAGCGTATCCGGGACAAGCGGCAGGTGCTCGCCGCCGTCACCGACGGGCTTCGGGCCATCAGCGATCATCCCGAGCTCAGGGAGTCGGCCCATGCCGCCGCCACCCGCTTCGCCGGGCGATCGCCCCGACTGGTCGGAGCCTATCTGGGCATGTGCCGGGACCTGGCCGGCACCCTCAGCCCGGCGGACTTCGACGAGGTGACCCTGCGGGCCCTCGATCTGTCCCGCGACGTGGACCTGGCCTCCACGTTCATGGAATCCGCGCCCAGCCTGCTGAGCCGGAGGGGCATGGACTTCCTCCGGCAGTGGCACGCGGGGGCCATCGCCCTCTGGCAGACGGAATGGTGGGCGGCGCGGGGCTTCCTGCAGTCGGTGGCCAAGGCCGCCCACTGGCTGCACGAGGACGACCTGCCCGTGCTCGCCGACCTGGGCAAGCGGGTGGCCGACCGGTCGCGGCACGCGGTCAAGGGGCTCTACAACGCGCTGCCCTCGCTGGTGGCCAGCATGCCCGTGGCCCAGCTGGTGGAGTGGGTGGAGCTGGGTCTCCGCATCACCCAGCGGGAGGACGAGCTGGTCCTCTTCATGTCGTACGGGTCCAAGCGCAGCCAGGAGGCCGTGGAGTTCCTGTGCCGGGAGACCTCCTTCTCCGCGTTCCGGGGCAAGATCGCCCTGATGCTGGAGGCCTTTCTGGGGCGTCCGGCGCTGGTCAAGAGCATGTACGACCTGCTGGACCCGGCGACCATCCCGCCGGACGTCCCGGCCTTCAGCGACGGCGACGTCCTCTACGTGCGTCCCTCCCTGGCCTGCGGGGGGACCTCTCCCTTCGCCCTCTACAAGCTGGTCGCCCTCCACGCCGCCGCGCACGACCGCTTCGGCAGCTTCGAGGACCGGGAGCTCGCGGACACGCTGGTGCGCGACCGGGGCCTGCTGTCGACCGAGAAGCGCGTGGACGACCTGGACCGGTTCTTGTTCAGCGTCTGCGAGGACTTCCGCATCGACACGGCCCTCTTCCACACCCTGCCCGGCCTGCGCCGGGACGCCGAGCTGGTCCTCCGGGAGACCTACGGCCACCTGGACCCGGAGAAGTCCGTCGAGGTGGCCCGGCTGACGCCGGCCGCCCTGCGGGCCCACCTGGCCGCCTTCCGCTTCGGAGTCCCGATCCTGGCGCCGCCGGCGGGGTCCGCTGGAGGTGGAGGCGGCGGTCGCTCCGCTCGACCAGCCGGCGGCGGAGCCGGCCGACTCCGTGACCGCGGCGGACCGCCTGCGCCGGCTGGTGGAGCCCCTGTGGTACGGGCCGGCGGCCATCGTGGAGCAGGAACAACTCCTCGACCTCACCTCGGTGCCGCACCCCCCGTACCACGACTACCTGCTGCTGGGGCTGACGCTGGCCGCGATGGGAGACGGCGACGGGGCCGGTGCCGGCGCGGGGGCGAGCAAGCCGCTGCCGGGGGTGCCGCTGGACGTGCCGGGCAGTCTGCATCCCAGCGAGGTGGTCGAGGGGCTGGAGATGGCGTTCCACGGGAAAGCCGAGGAAAACGACGAGTTATTGCCCTTCGAGGAGGAGGAGCCGGAGGACGAGCTGGGGGTTGGCGAGTGCGACATCTTCTCCTATCATGAGTGGGACCACGCGGTCGGAGACCACCGCACGCGGTGGTGCACCGTGCGGGAACGGCCCCAGCGTTCCGGCGACGAAGGCTTCGTGGCGGCCACTCTCGAGCGGTACCAGGGGGAGGTGCTGCTCATCCGGCGGCAGTTCGAACGGCTGCGGCCGGACCGCATACGGCGGTTCTTCCGCCAGCGAGAGGGCGACGAGCTGGACATGGACGCGCTGGTGGAGGCGGTGATCGACGCCAAGGCGGGCGCCCCGATCACCGACAGCGTCTTCATCCGGCGGGACAAGAAGAAGCGGGAAGTGGCGGTCCTGTTCCTGCTCGACATGAGCGACTCCACCGATCAGCTGGTGGATGGGGAACGCCGCATCATCGACGTGGAGAAAGAAGGCCTGGTCTTGTTGGGGGAGGCTATCGGTCAGCTAGACGACCAGTACGCCATGATGGGCTTCTCCACGCACGGCCGGAAGCTGGTGGACCTGTTCGTCATCAAGGACTTCTCCGAGCCGTTCGGCGACCGGGTGGCGGCGCGGATCGGCGGGATCGAGCCGATGGACTACACCCGGCTGGGGGCCGCCGTGCGCCATGGGGTGGCCCGGTTGGCCCAGCGCGACGCCACGTCCAAGCTGCTGGTGTTGCTCAGCGACGGCCGCCCCTACGACGTGGGCTACGGGGACCTGCAGTACGCCATGGAAGACACCAAGAACGCGCTGCAGGAGGGCCGGCGGCAGGGGGTCAACGCCTTCTGCATCACGGTGGACCCCAAGGGGCACGACTACCTGGAGGACCTGTTCGGCGTCAACCGCTACACGGTGATCCAGGACGTGGCCCATCTCCCCACCCGGCTGCCCCGCATCTACCGCAACCTGACCACCTAGGAGCGCCCATGAGGATCGTGCAGATAGCCGGGTTCCTGGGCAGTGGCAAGACCACCCTGCTGCTGCGGGTGTCGCGCATGCTGCACGAGGAGCGGGGGCTGAAGATCGCCATGGTGGTCAACGAGATCGGCGAGATCCCGGTGGACGGCAAGGTGATGGAAGAGTCCGGCATGAAGGTCAAGGACATCGGCGGGGGGTGCATCTGCTGCGAGGTGGCCACCAGCTTCGCCAAGACCCTGGTGGAGCTGGCCAAGTCGTTCGAGCCCGACCTGGTGCTGGTCGAGCCCACCGGTGTGGCCATCCCCCGTCAGGTGAAGGCGGCGGCCGCGATGAGCGGCCGCCAGATCAGCATCGACCTGGGGAACGTGATCGTGCTCTTCGACGCCACCCGCCCGGACGAGTTGCTGGACATGGAGTTGATGGGTCGCCTGGTGACCAGCCAACTGGCCGACGCCGACATCGTGGCCGTGTCCAAGGTGGACCTGGTGGACGAGGCGCACCTCGTCGAGGCGGAGACGGCGGCCAAGGAATACATCCCCTCGGCGGAGTTCATCCGGGTCTCCTCGGTGACCGGCGAGGGTCTGCCTCAGCTGGTGGCCCGTATCGCGGGGGAGGCATAGCCGTGCGGCCTGACGACGCAGAGCAAGCGGGTTTCGAGGACGCGGGGCCGGTGGACGCCGGCCTGGGCGACCCGGCCGAGCCGGAGGGCTGCTACCTGGACTTCGGGGTCAGCGGGTACGGGGTGGCCATCAAGCTGCACCATGACCGCCCGGTGGACCCGGCGGACATCGGCGACATGCTGCGCGAGGCCATGGACGAGATCGCCCGGGAGTGCGTGGCCATGGGTTCGCGCTTCATCGGCCACATCAAGTCCCACCTGGTCTGCGCCCAGGGCAGCCTCAAGGCGGACACCATCGGCATCAAGCACCCGGCCCAGCTCCACGGCGAGCTTGCGGGCCCGGCCGACGACCTCTACGTGGCCATCAACTCCATCGTCCAGGGCATCAGCGAGGATCAGGTCAAGGAGGCCACCCTGCACGGCGCCCATCTGGAGGCCGAACGGCACGGTTTCCGCGTGGTCAAGGAGCGGGAGCACCTCTACTTCGACGAGTACGACTTCCAGAAAGACGAGGCCTACCTGGCCCAGCTGCGCGAGCAGTTCGGCGCCGAGGAGGACGAGCCGACCGCATGAGGGTGATCTCGGTCATAGGCCTGTTGGGGTCGGGCAAGACCCGGCTCATCCGCCTGCTGCTGGCGGAGGCGGCCGCCCGCGGCGAGCGGCCGGGGGTCATCGTCAACCAGTCAGGCGAGACCTCCCTGGACGATCTGGAGGCTCGCTTCCCGGTGGAGGCGATCGGCGGTGGCTGAATCGGCTGCTCCGAAGCCGGGAGCTTCGTCAAGGCCATCAAGGATATGCAGCGCGCCGGCGTCACCACCCTGTTCGCCGAGCCGTCGGGCATCGTCATCCCCTTCGAGCTGGGGAACTCCATCGCCGCGGCGGGGCGGGACGCGCGGGTGGAGCGGGGACCCATCGTCACCCTGCTGGACGCCCGCTCTCCGGACGAGCCGTTCGGCGAATACATGGCGCACATCACCCGGCAGCAGCTCGAGCAGAGCGACCTCGCCGTGCTGACCGGGGTCGACGCCGCGCCTTCGGAGGCGGCCGACGGCCTCGAGCGGCAGGTGCGAGAATTGGTGCCCGACCGCGACGTGTATCGAGTGGATCTCCTTTCCGGCGCCGGAGTGAGCGAACTCCTGGCCGCCGTCTTGACGGACAACCGGGAACAAGGAGGTGCGAGGGCCGGCTAGGGGGGCCTCGTAAGAGCGAAGGCCCGACCCGATCGAGGGTCAGACCAGGGACCGAACGAACGATAGGGGAGAGACCATGGCTATCAGAACCGGAGAGATGACAGGGCTGGAGCGTGTCGTCAACGCGCTGCAGCACAAGGAGAGCGACCGGGTGCCGGCGGGGCCGCTGGTGTGCGGCGCCAACCGCCGGGTCCTGGGCGTGAACTATCAGGACTGGGCGACCGACTCCGACCTCGCGGTCGAGAGCATGATCCAGGCCAAGAAGCTGATCGGCATGGACGGGGTCCTCTTGCTGGTGGACCTCTCGGTGGAAGGCGCGGACTTCGGCGGCCCGATGGTCTTCCCCATCGAGGATACGCCGCACCCGGTCTACCGGGACAACCTGATCAAGACGCTGGACGACTACAAGAAGATCGAGAAGATCGATCCGCGCAAGACCCCGCGGATGAGCCATATGCAGCGCTACACCGAGGGCGTCGTCAAGGCTCTGGGTCACGATACGGCGGTCATGACCTTCGTGTACGGCCCGCTGGGTATCCTCTCCATGCTCCGCAGCGCGGAGAAGCTGTTCCTGGACTGCATGAAGAACCCCCAGGTCGTGCTCGAGGCCGAAGAGATCATCACCGAGGTGTTGCTCGACTACATCGACGCCCTCTGCGAGAACGGCGCCCACGCGGTGGTGCTGGACACGCTCTTCGCCTCCGGCTCGATCATGAGCAAGGACCTCTGGATGAAGATGGAAGGTCCGTTCACCAAGCGCTTGGCCGACCGGGTGCACGAGCACGGCCGCGCGGTCGTCGTCCACAACTGCGGCAACAACGTCTACTTCGACGTGCAGATCGACATGATGGCGCCGGAGGCGATCAGCTTCGCCTTCCTGCCCGACGACTGCAAGACGCCGCAGGAACTGAAGCAGAAGTACGGCGACAAGACCTGCCTCATCGGCTACGTCCCGCCCAGCCCGGACATGATCCTGCACACGCCGGAGCAGGTGAAGGAGAAGTGCAAGGAGCAGATCGAGGTGCTCGCCCCCGGTGGCGGCTTCATCCTGTCGACCGGCTGCGAGTTCCCGCCCAACGGCTCCCTGCTGAACGCCATCGCCATGATGGAAGCGGCCGAGGAGTACGGACGCTACCCCATCGGCGGCTAGGACGATTGGTCCCTCGTACAGTGGTCCTACCAACAGTCCACGGATACGATAGAGTGGCAACTATCCTGAATGATGCAATGATGGCCGGTATGTCGACAAGGAGGAGCAATGGCCTCTGAGGAACGCAAAGCAGAGCTGCTCGAGGAGCTCAAGCAGGGTGTCATCGAGTACGAAGAGGATCGGGTCGTCACCGCCTCGAACGCCATCGTGGACGAAGGCTTCGACGCCTACGAAGCCATCATGGACGGTCTGGCCGCCGGCATGGAAGTGGTGGGCGAGCTCTTCGACTCCCAGGAGTACTTCGTCCCCGAGGTGCTCATGTGCGCGGACGCCCTCTACGCCGGCCTCGACATCCTGCGTCCCCAGGTGGACATGGCCGGCCGCGAAGCGGTCAAGGGTGAAGTGGTCATCGGCGTGGTGGAAGGCGACGTCCACGACATCGGCAAGAACCTGGTGAAGATGATGTTCGAAGTGGCGGGCTTCACCGTGCACGACCTGGGCGCCGATGTGCCCATCGACGAGTTCGTGGAGAAGCAGATCTCCACCAACTCCGACATCGTGGCCCTCTCCGCCATGATGACCACCACCATGATGGGCATGAAGAAGGCCATCATCAAGCTCAAAGAGAAGAACCCCAACGTCATGATCATGCTGGGTGGCGCCCCGGTCACCGGCGAGATCGCCGACATGTTCGGCGCCGACGGCTACTCCGAGAACGCCTCCAACGCGGTCTCCGAGGCCATCAAGATGGTGGGCGCGCTCCGCAAGATGTAACCGCAAAAAGGACGGCGGGCGGGGGAGGCGACTCCCCCGCCCGCCGACCGTAGGCACCGTGCAACGGGGGGACAATTCCGATCGTGACGCTGGCAGCACCCTACATACGGTCCGGCACCGCCGAGAGTTCCTCTCTGGCCGCCAGCATCCACCGCCTCGCCGGCGAGGCCGGGGTGGACGTGGTGGGGTTCGGCGACCTCAAGCAGGCGTTGCCCCTGGGCTTCAAGCACCTGCCGCGCGGCATCGCGCTGGGGGTCGCCCATCCGGCGCTGGCGCGGCTGCGTGACGATCCCCGCGCCATGGACGACGAGGCACTGGTGTTCGCGCTCAGCGATCACCGGGACCGGCACTGTCAGGTGGTGTTGGAGGAGGCGCTGCGGACGCTCTGCGGGTACCTGCGGGACCAGGGCTACCGATACTTCGCCTGCCCGCCCGAGTGCGACCCGATGGAGTCTCCCTTCTCCTCCCGGGTGACCCGTACCTTCTCCCACAAGGCGGCCGCCACCTGCGCGGGCGTGGGATGGGTGGGGCGGCATGGTCTGCTCAATCACCCGGAGTACGGCCCGCACGTGGCCTGGGCCACCTTGTTGACCAATGCCCCGCTCGTCACCGGGCGTCCGACCCTGGAGAGCGCGTGCGGCAGCTGCCGCCGCTGCGTCAAGGCCTGTCCGGCCGGCGCCATCTCGGGCCGGCCCTGGCGGCGGGAGGACGGCATGGTCAGCTTGGTCGACACGGAGCGCTGCCGCAGCGTGCTTCGCCAGAACGAACAGACCACCGGCCGCTGGGTGTGCGGGCGTTGCGCGGTGGCCTGCACGGCCGCCCACCTCGAAGCGGCCGGCTGAATCCAGAACGGGGCTTCCCGCCGGGCCGGCACGGCCGGCGGTCACCCATAGAGAGAACCGCACGAACGGAAGGAGGTGCCGGAGCAACGCACGGGGTAACCCCCCGCTCTGTCATCACGAAAGGAGGACGATGGGCAAGCAAGCTGTGATCGACGCCTACGAAGGGCGCTACACCCCGGTCGTACCGTGGGTGCCCTACGTGGGGGTCCACGCCGGGTTCCTGATCGGCGAGAAGGCCGACACGTTGCTGCAGGACGCGGACGTGCTGGCAAAGGCGGTCGTCAACGCCGCCGAGACCTACAAGGCCGATGGGATCCCATTGGTGTTCGACCTCGCGGTCGAAGCCATGTCCATGGGCATCAAGGCCAAGTGGTTCGAGGACAACCCGCCCACGGTCATCGAGCACCCGCTCGCCACCATGACCCTGGCCGAGTGGAATCCCAAGGTGCCCGGGCCGACCGACGGCCGCTGGCCGTTGATCATCGAGGCCGGCAAGAAGGTCAAGGCGCAGCTGCCGGACACCGCTCTGATCGGTCTCTCCTGCGGTCCCCTGACGCTGGCCTCGCACTTCCGCGGCGCCAAGTTCTTCACGGACATGGTACGCAAGCCCGAGTTGGCCGAAGAGATCATGCTCCTCGCCGGCAAGGTGTGCGCCGAGTCGGCCCGTATCTACGCCGAGGAGATCGGCTGCGACATCGTCGCGCTGGTCGAGCCGGTGGGTTCCCAGGTACGTCCCGACACGTACGACCGCTTCGTGATCCCGGCCTGCCAGGAAGCCCTGGACAACATCCACAAGGCCGGCAAGACCTCCGCGCTGTACATCTGCGGCGATGCGACCAAGATCGTCGAGAACATGATGTACACCGGGGCCAGCTGTGTCTGCGTGGACGAGCAGCTGAACATGAACTACGTCCGCGACTGCGCGCTCAAGTACGGCCGCGGCTTCGGCGGCAACCTCAAGCTCACCCTGGCGCTCTCTCTTGGGATCATCGATCCCCGCGAGGACGCCATCGTCAGCCTGGCGGCGGGCGGGAAGATCGGCTACACCTTCTCCCCTGGCTGAGACATGCCCTACGACGTTCCCGTTGAGAACGTGCAGAAGTGCCTCGACGCCAAGACCTGGTACGAGCAGTACTACGCTCACTATCCCGAAGTCCCCTATCCGTCGATCGAGCCCAAGCGCTCGGTCGCCGGCGTATCGGCCTGAGGGGAGGCGAGTCAATTGGCTGAGAAGATCCTAGTGGAGGTCCTCACCCTCGATTCCCTCCAATGACCGGCGTGCGGGTACATGGTCGATGTACTCAATACGCTCGAGCCGGAAGCGAAGGACCAGATCGAGTACAAGGAATGGTCCATCAAGAACGCTGAAGGCATCAACATGTTTGTCGAGCGCAAGGGACGGGTCCTTCCCACCCTCTGCATCGGCACCGAGCTCTGCTACGAGAGCGTGATCCCGCAGATCGACGAACTCTACGAGAAGTTGATCGCCGCGGCGAACGACGACGAGCAGCGCGCCATCATGCAGAAGGCCTACGACAAGTTCATGGCCGAGTACTAGAACTAGTTGCATCGGTGGGGCGGCGGCCGGCGAGGCGCCGCCCCTCCATCCTCCCTCGGAGCAAGGAGACTCGGTTTGGCGGTACGCCGCATCTGCATGCACGCCTGCGGCGGCATCACCCGGGTGGGCGCCACGGCCGCCCGGCTGGCCACCTACGCGGTGGCCGAGGATCTGCTGCCCGAGAAGACCCTGATCTCCTGCGCTCCCGCGTTCCTGCGCGGGGTGGAGGAGGATGTCCTCATGGTCTTGAAGAGCCCCTCGTTCGCCCTGGACGGCTGCGAGTGGAGCTGTGGCACCAACCTGCTCTACCTGGCGGGCATCACCCCGGCCGTCCGCTTCCTGATGCCCGAGTACGCCGAGGCCCAGGGCTATGACCTGACCGGCGGCAGCCGCCGCTTCCCCTCCGGCGTGACGCTGAGCTTCTCGCGCCACGTCGCCGAGCGGGTGGCCGGTATCGCCGGCGAGATGATGGCCAAGGGCGACCCCTACCGGTTCGAGCGCCCGGAGCTCAAGAAGCAGCCGGAGAAGTGGTTCCGCAGCGCGCCCAACATGGAGGGGGTCATGGAGTTCGCCCGCGTGGAGCCGGGCATCTACCGCCCGGTCACCATGCCGCCGTTGCCGGAGGAGCGCCGCCAGGACGCCTCGGCTTCGGGCCAGGCGGGCGACGGGGGCTCGGCCGCGGGCACGGCGGGCGCGGAAGGCGGGGCCTGATGGCGGTCGAACGCGTCACCATCTTCCCCTGCGGCGGCATCGGCGACCCGGTGTCGTCGGTGACCCGGCTGGCCGGCTACATCCTGGCGGAGGACCTCCTGCCTGGGCGGGTGGAGCTGGTCTCCATCCCCCCGGTGGTCACCGGCGTGCCCGAGGAGACGGAGGCCGTGCAGGCGTACCCGGTCATCGTCCTGGACGGGTGCGGCCATCGCTGCGGCTCCAACGCCCTCAACCTGGTGGGCATCCGGCCGGCGGCCCGGCTGTTCACCCCGCGGGTGCGCTCGGAGACCAAGGAGGCCATCGGCCGGGTGCGCCCCTTCCCGGAGACCTCGGGCCAGCGCCTGGCCAAGTCGCTGGCGGAGCGGGCGGCGGTCATCGCCTTGCAGATGCTGGAAGATCCCGAGTACGCGTTCGAGCGCCAGCAGGTGACGGCCAATCCCAGCGGCCTGCACGACGAGTCGCTCGACATCGAGGGCACCCTGGGGTACGAAGAGGTGGACATCGGGTGCTTCCACTGCGCCGGCATGTGCGCCTTCAAGATGCAGAAGGACCCGGAGCTGCGGCGGAAGCTGGACGAGGCGGTACCGGAGATCGAGACGTTCGAGGGGTTCGAATGCTGAGCGACGAGACACCGTATCTGGCGGAATCGACGGCTGAAGGGACGGCGCCGGGCGCCGACGTCGTCCCCGTGCGCCTGCTGCTGCGTGGCTGAGTGACCTGCGGCCCGGCCGTGCGCCGGGTGCTGGAGGAGTCGCCCGAGGTGGAGCTGCTGGCCATGGAGTGGGAGGAGCACTGGGCGGACGTCCACTTCCGCGAGGCAGGCTGGGGCGTGGACGAGCTCCGCATCAAGCTGATGCCGGCCGGCGCGTGGTGCGCTCCCTGGCCGGAGGAGACGTCGTGACGGTGCACCCCGCGGACCGGACCGGACCGGTGGCCGCCCCGGGCCCCGAACGCCCGGCGCTCCGTCCGCCCCCTCGCCCTGCAGGTCATCTCCGAGGGCGGTCACTGCGTTCCCTGACTCTACGCGATCGAGGCCACCCGGGAGGTGGCCGCGGAGTTCGACGGAGCGGTGGAGGTGGAGGTGGTGACGTTGAAGGAGCGCCGGGGCGCGGAGCGCTACCGCGAGCTGCGGCGGCTGGCCGGCGTGCACCTCCCCATACCCTGCGTGCTGCTGGAGGCCGGCCTGGTCAGCGAGGGCATCCCCGAGCAGGACGCGCTGCGCGCGGTGGTGGGGGCGGCGCTGGGGGACCGAGGCGAAACGCCGAGCCTCGGACGGACGCTCCGCCGCCGCCCCGCCGGCGACCGACGACGCTGCCGCAACCCCACCGGCGGCCGAGGAGGCCGGCACGTGATCTACCTGGAGGGCTTCTACGGCCAGACGGTGGAGATCCCGGAGGACCGCCTCTACGATCCCGACGAGGAGCTCTGGGTGCAGCAGCGCGACGGCGTCCTGCGCGTGGGCGTCTCGAAGGTGGGGGTGCTGCTGGCGGGCGGCGTGGAGTCGGTGGAGTTCTTCGTCGACCCGGGGGACGAGATCCAGCGCGGCGCGGAGCTGGCCTTCTTCGAGACCTTCAAGACCATGCGCTACGTGCTGATGCCGGTCAGCGGGACGGTGCTCGCCGTCAACGATGCGGTGGTCGATGACCCGGAACTCTTCGACGACGACCCCTACGGCGAGGCCTGGCTGATCGAGCTCGTCCCCGCGCCCGGGGAGGACATCACCGCGTTCCTGCGCTCCCCCCGCCCCTACGTCGAGGCCCTGGAGCACAGCGAGCACTGCGCCGAGGGCTCCGAGGCCCTGCGGGAGGCGAAGAAGGGCTCCCCCACCTGCCGCGCCCTCTACGGCGGCCTCCGCGGGAACGAGCCGGGCGAGGGCAGCCTGAGCTGGAAGGACGAGGAGCCCGACGCGCCGCCTGCTGACGACGACCAGGCCGGGCCGGCCCACGGCGACGGGGGCTGAGCGGGGCGGGGCCTCGCCTCGCTGCCGTGCACCTAGCCACCGCCAGTCACCTTTCAACCTCAGCCCAAGGTCTGATTGAACCTAGCATCGGGAGGATTCACCCTGGTTCGAGGATGAGGGGTCCTCTCGGAGGGTGACGGTCGCGGCGCATCAGGACGTGAGCAGCACGCGGATCCCGCGCTGGTCGTCGACTGGGATCGGCGTACAGGCTCGGTTGAACCGACAGGTGTTCTGTGGGTCGTCGGTCGGTTGAACCGATGCGGGTCATCGGACGAGCAAGGTCGCCAAGTACTGGAGAAGAGATGAGGATCTCCTATGACCCCGAGGTCGACGTGCTGCGGATCCTTTTCAAAGACAGGCCGATCGAAGAGAGCGACGAAGCGAGACCGGGCTTGATCTTCGACTTCGACGACCAAGGCGATGTGGTGGGCATCGAAGTCCTGAACGCCTCGATGTTCGTCGAGGATCCCCGAACGGTGGACTACGCCCTGGATGGATGAGTCACTCGGCGCCGCTGCCGACGTTTCCTTGGAGAGTTCGGACGCGCACCGAGGAGCTGAGGGCCATCGCGCGGGCCCCGGGGTTCGTCGGCGTCCAGCTGGGGTGGTGGGAGTGAGCCCGACCAGTCTGGCCTGGTAAGAGACCGTGCGATTAGCGGGTGTTGGAGTAGTATGTACATGTACACACAGAGGGAGGTGCTTCCATGAGCATCACCCGGATCTCAGGAACGGTAACTCCCAGGCGGTGCGCATCCCTTCGGAACTCGCGTACGAACGTTCGGACCTGGATGTCGAGATCGAACGCGTCGGCGACATGATCCGCATCCGCCCTGCCCGCCGACCTGGCCCATGTGCTGTCGAGGTTCCAGGCGTTCTCCGAAGACTTCATGGCCACCTGCCGGACGAGAACCGTGAGTCCGAGCGGGATGCGCTGCGAGACCGAAGTATATGCTCGACACGAATATCTGCATCTACCTGATGAAGCATCAATCGCCCCAGGTATCCGTGCGAGCTTGCGAGATGCTACGTTGGCGAGGTAGTCATCTCAGCCATCACCTCGGCAGAACTGGAGTATGGGGTGACGTGCTCAGCCAGCGAGAGAGCACATCGGGCGGCGCTCGATCTCCTTGTGCAGGACATACCCGCCGTCTCATTCGACTCCGCAGCCGCAGAGGCGTACGGTCCGATACGAGCGGCGACCAGAGACCGCAAACGTGACGCCCTGGACAAGCTGATAGCGGCGCACGCGGTGGCACTTGATGTCGTGCTGGTGACCAACAACGAGTCGGATTTTCAGGGGTACCCGGGCCTGCGGATCGAGAACGGGTCGGCCTGTCGGATGAGGACTGGTTCGAGCGCTAGCCTCCGAGGAAGACCGGCTTGTCGTCTCAGCAGGACTCGCTCATGACCGTTGGTGACCTCTGTGGAGACCGGATAGGCGACATCCGCGCGCAGTACTTCAGCGCCGAACGGATGGCGGCAAGTACGCCATCGCGTGTGAGGCGAGGATGGACTTCGAGGAGTTGCTCGATGGTCTGGCCCGCGCCGAGCTCCTCGAGTATGTGCTCGACCGTGACGCGCGTGCCCTCAACGACGGGCTTGCCCATCATCACCTCGGGATCTGATCGGATGCCTTGCGTGGCCACTACGAACACCTCCTTGCCTGCATAGGACAATACCACTACGCGTCTGTCGCATTCTGCCGCCCGTCTCAAGCGTATAATCGGGCTGCACAGCAACGAGATCCTGGAGAGTTGGGATGCGCACCGGAGGAGCTGAAGGACATCGCACGGGCCCGGGTCCGCTGGCCACCGACGTGTGCTTCGACGGTACGATGCTCCGGGTCACGCTCGCAGACGGTCGGGAGATCGCCGCCCCGCTCCAATGGTTTCCTCGTCTCGGATCGGCAACAGATCAAGAACGCCGTGCCTGGCGGCTCATCGGGGGAGCCGTGGGGATCCACTGGGAGGCCCTGGACGAAGACCTCTCGGTCGCCGGCTTGCTCAGTCGATGATTCTGGAAGGCGGGCCGCCCGTGGCTACTACCCGGATCTTCATGAGCGGCGACTCCCAGGCGGTGCTTATCCCCGCGGAACTCGCTTACGAGCGTTCGGACCTCGAGGTGGAGATCGAACGCGTCGGCGACGAGATCCGTATCCGCCCTGCCCGCCGCACGCTGGCCCATGCACTCTCGAGGTTCGCGGCCTTCTCCGAAGATTTCATGGCCACCGGTCGGGAAGAGAACCGTGAGTAGGCAGTACACCATGGCCGAGGCAAGGAATCAGTTCTCGCGTGGTGCACGCCGCCGAGTCCGGCGAGGAGATCAACCTTACCCGTAGAGGCCGTCCTGTCGCGGTGCTCCTTTCCGAGCGCCGGTTCGCGCGACTCTCGGGCGGCGAGAAGGGCTTCTGGCAGGCCTACGAAGCATTCCGCCGTGACGCTGGCACTCGGGTGGGTATCGAATTCGAGACACTCACGGGACTGCGCTCCGACGACAGCGGACGGACTGTCGATCTGTGACTGCCGGCTGCCGAGCGAATACTCGCGCGGTGACATGGTGCTAAAGTGTAGATGTGTTAAAGCACCAGCCTTGCCCGAAGGAGTCCTCATGCCCCGGATGACGATAACCCTGAGCGAAGAACGCCACCGGGCCGTCAAGGAAGCAGCCGCTCGGCGCGGCACCACCGTCACCGCCATCATCGACGAAAGCCTGGAGTTGGCGGGCATCCGCACGCGGGAAAGCGCGGAGCAGATCGTGGCCCGTGCCCGCGCCGCCTCCGGTCTCACGGATGCGGAGGCGATGGAGTTGGCGCTGCGCGAGACGGAGGCCGCGCGCGTCGAGCGCTCTTGACCGTCCTTGCGGTGATCGACACCAACGTCGTGGTCAGCGGCGTGCTGGCGGGTAGGGATCATCCCGAACGGCCGGATCCTCGATGCTATGGCGGCCGGGAGGCTGCGCTTCGTCCTATCGGGGGCCTTGCTGGCCGAGTATCGCCGGGTGCTTCTGAGACCGGCCATCGCCGCACGTCACGGCCTGAGCGAGGAGGAGGTCGACCGCCTACTCGAGGGTCTGGTCGTGGACGCCATGTTCCGCGAGCCGTCCGCAGACCCGGTGGGGGATCCGCCGGCCGACGGCATCGACCCGCCGGCCGGTGACGAGCACGTGGTCGCCCTGCTCCGCGTGGTGCCTGGGGCAGTGCTTGTCACCGGCGATCTTCGCCTGCGCGAGGCAGTCGCGGCCCGCTTCGCGGTCTCCACGCCGGCCGAGTTCGCGGCAGGCTTGGCGGATACGCACCGGCACTAGCCACCGCGCTGGCTGGGTAGCCACGGAGACTGAGGTGACTTCCTCCGGGGCGATTCCGTTTCTCCTGCTAAGATGAGCAATTAGTCACCGGCCCCGAGGCCGGCCCTCCTGGGCGAGAAGGAATCGCGCGTTGGAACACGGCTCCGGCCTACATCGAGAGGAAGTCGCCGGCGTACGACGGCTGGATCCGGCCTCGGCGGGTCCTTGCCACCGTCGACTCGGTCGCGGCCTCGACCGCCTTCCTCGCTACCTACCTCATGCTTCCCTCGCGGGGCCTGCACTCGCCCACCACCCGCACTGCCCACGGGCTCACCCTTGTCGCCCTGGGGTTGGTGTCCCTCGTGCTCCTCTTCCGGGATGGACAGTACTCCTCCCAACGGCGCTTCTCTCGTGTCCGGGACAGCTTCGCGGTGGTCAAGAACCTGGTCTTGGCCTACTTCTTGGTGGCCGGGATGGTCTTTGCCACCAAGGGGTTCTTCACTGGGTTCACCAGCCTGTCGCGCATGGTCATCGTCATCAATCTGTTCGTGATGGGCGGCGTCATGGTCGCCGCGCGGTTCGAGCTCCGTCGCCGGCAGACGCACCTCTTCGCCCTGGGCCAGTCGGTCAGACGGGTGCTGGTGGTGGGACGAGGACCGGCTGCCCGAGATTTCCTGGCGTTTCTGGACGCGCGTCCCTGGCTCGGCGTGAGGGTCGCCGGGATGTTGGGCGCCCCCGATCACGAGGTGTCGCACGAACAGGACGGGGAGCCGATCGCCCTGCGGGTCCTGGGCGAGGTGAGCGAGGCGGCCGAGCTTCTCAAGCTGGTCGAGGCGGAGGAGGTGATCGTCGCGCTGGACGAGGCGGACAGCGGGGTCCTTCATGAGGTCACCGCGTCACTGACGGCGGCGAACGTGCCCTTCCACGTGGTCCCGTCCCTCTTCGAGCAGTCGTACCGCTCGGCCAAGCTCGTCGGCTTCGAGGAGCTGCCGGTGATCGACACCAGCGTGGATCCCCTCGATCGGGCGCAGCAGACCTTCAAGCGGGCGTTCGACGTCGTGCTCTCGACGGCGGTCCTTCTGTTGGGATCGCCGGTACTCCTGGCGATCGCCCTCGCGGTCAAGCTGACGTCGCCCGGGCCGGTGCTCTTCGAGCAGGAGCGGGTCGGACGCAACGGCAGGCCGTTCGTCATCCTCAAGTTCCGCACCATGTACGTGGACGCCGAGGAGCGGCTGGAGGAGCTGCGCGACCGGAACGAGGCCGAGGGCCATCTCTTCAAGATGAAGGACGACCCCCGGGTCACCCCCGTGGGCCGGATGCTCCGCAGACTGAGCCTGGACGAGCTCCCCCAGTTCGTGAACGTGCTGCACGGGGAGATGAGCGTCGTCGGACCGCGGCCCCCGCTGCCCAGCGAGGTCGACTGCTACGAGTCCCCCCACTACTGCCGGCTGCGGGGAAAACCGGGCATCACCGGGCTCTGGCAGATCTCGGGGCGGAGCACCCTGACCTTCGACGAGATGGTCAAGCTGGACCGCTTCTACCTGGAGAACTGGTCGTTGGGGCTGGACTTCAGCATCGTGCTGAAGACCATGCACGTGGTCCTGACGCGCAAGGGTGCGTACTAGCCCGGTGGCGTCGAACCACCCGGCCGTCGAGTCTCTGAATCCCCGGCGTTCGCCCGATGGGCCGGCCTCGTCTTGCTGCTGTTGCTGGTCGCCGTCGGGCCGCTGCTCGCGTTCTGGGCTTCGGGCTACTTTCCTCGGGTCTATCTTCCGGTCCTGGTCGTTGTGGCCGCGCTCGGCGCGGTGGTCTTCGGCATGGGGCCGTTGCCCTGGCCTCCCCGAAGCGCCCTCGTGAGCCTGGGTCTGTTCGCGGCCCTCGCCGCTTGGACGGCGCTGAGCATCTCGTGGTCGGCCATCCCGGCGAGTGCCTGGTACGAGACGAACCGCACGCTGCTGTACCTGCTGGGGATGGCGCTCACCGTCACGGCGCTCTCCTGGACGGGGCGACGGGGCGAACTCTGGCTGGCGGGAGGAGTGCTGGCTGGGATCTCGTCGGTCGCGGCGGTGACGCTCTACCGACTGGCCACTTCGGCGGAGCCGTTGAAGCTCTTCGCCGGCGGCGGCCGCCTCTCCTATCCCGTGACCTACTGGAACGGCCAGGCCGGGCTTCTGATGATGGGCGTGTGGCTGGCCCTGGGGTTGTCCCTCGGCCGCTGGCGGCGTTGGTGGCTCCAAGGGGTGTTCCTCGCAGGGGCCGTGGTTCTGGCGCAACTGGCCGTGCTCCCCCAGTCTCGGGGAGCCCTCTGGGCCTTCGTGCTCCTCGTGCCGATCTACGTGGCGGTCAGCCCCCATCGATTCCGGGCGTTGACCAATCTCGCGCTGCTGATCGGCGCGGTCGCGGTGAACTGGTCTCGGCTGAACGCCGTGTACAGTCACCGTTCACTCCGGCCGAGAGGCGGCGGTGGGCAGTGCGATCCAGGCCGCGCTCCTGGGGATGGCCCTGTCGGCTCTTGTCGCGGTGGCTTTGTGGGGAGCCAGCTTCGCCGTGGAGCGGCTGCGCGGCCCCCTGTCCCCCCGCGCTCGGCAGGTGATCGGCGTCGGCCTTCTCGTCGTGGCGCTGGTCGTCGGAGCGGTGGGCTTGCTGACCGCGCACGGGGACCGGAGGGCGTGGTGCAGGGTCGTGCAGGCTCGTTGGACGCAGTTCACGTCGGACCAGGGCCCGACAACGGCTGGGAGCCGTTTCGCCGACGTGGGTCCCAGCGGTCGGCTGGAACTGTGGCGCATCGGCCTGGCGGCCTTCGAGGAACGGCCGCTGCTGGGCTTGGGGGCCGAGAACTACGAGACCTACTTCGTCCGCCACCGCGAATCGGGCAACAACAATGTCCGAGATGCTCACAGCCGGCCCGTGGAAGTGCTGGCCGAACTCGGGCTCCCGGGTCTCGTGCTCTGGCTGGCGGTCCTCGCGGTTGCGCTGATGGCGGCCGTGCGCGCCCGCCTGGACACCCGGGAAACCGGCGCCAGGCGGTGCTGGCCGCCATGGTGGTCGCCTTCCTGTCCTGGGCGGTGCACGGCTCGGCGGAGTGGTTCTGGCAGCTGGGCGGGGTGACGTGGCCGGCGATCCTGCTCCTAGGGGGCATGGCCGGCGCGTCCCGCATTCGCCGGAAGGACACCGTCGCGACGACCTCGGGGCGAAGCCTGTCCCTGCCCCAGGCCGCGTGGTCTTGCTCGCCGTCGTGTGCCTGGCCGCGCTGCTGTCCGGCCTCTTCCCGTTCCTGTCGATCCGCTACGTCGAGAGGGCATACGCGCTGGCATCCAGGCACCCGGCGCAGGCCCTCCAAGCCGCCCGGACGGCCGCCGCCCTCGATCCTCTCTCGGCGTCGCCCTTCGCTCGCAGAAGCGGCGGTCCAGGCCAGGGCGGGCACCGCCGAGGGGCGTGCACGGGCGCTCGACGCGCGGCTGCATCGCTCTTGAGCGAGAGCCTGAGAATTGGCTTCTGGCCTATCAAGCGGGTACCGCCGCCGTGGACGCCGGACGGTCCGACCTCGCCCGCTCGCTGCTGCAGCGAGCACTGCGCCAGAACCCCCGCGCGAAGGTGGTGACCGAGGCGTTGCGCACCTTGGAGTAGGTTCTGTCGTTAGAACTTCCTGTGCGCTACTTGCAGTTGCGCATGCAAGCCGGATTCAGTAGAGTGGAACGGTCGCTCCCACGGGAAGGTCATTCGCTGCGGGGAGCGAATACTGGGAACGCAGAGTCAGCCGGCGGAAAAGCCTGTCGGCAGTCTCGCGTTCCATAGGCTATGGCTTAGGGCCACGACGAACGGAGGGTCACGTATGAAGAGGGTCACAGTGGTGCTGATGCTGGCGCTCCTAGCGCTCCTGGCGATGGGCACGGTAGCGTATGCCGCGACCACGCAGGACATCGTCAACGACTTCCTGGCGGACGGAGACCTCGACGGCACGTATACGCAGGCCGAGTTGCAGGCCGCTCTCGACGGCACGACAGAAGATCAGTACCTGTCGGCCGACCAGGTGGCCGGCCTGCATGCCGCGATCAACGCGGAACTGGCCGCGCTCACGGCAGGCGAAGAGGAAGGGACCTTCCCCTTCACCGGTTTCGAGATGGCGATCGCTCTCCTGGGCGGCGCGGCGCTGCTTGGCGGCGGTGTGTTGATCCGGAAGTGGGCTCGCTAGCCGGTCAGGAGCTCAGGCTCCAGCGAACAGGGCGCCCCGTTCTCGAGAGAGGGTCGGGCGCCTTTGCTTTGCCGGGTCGCGTCGCCTAAGCGGGGACTTTCGAGGGCTCTGCCGCCGAGTAGGTGCCATAGCGGTAGTAGCCGCGGGAGGGCTTGACCCCGTTCGCCACGACCCCGATGGGGCGCGCTCCGGCCCGTTCCAGGAGTGCCCGGGCCTCGCGGGCCTCGTCGGTGGTGGTCTTGTTCATCCTGGCAGCGACGAGCACCGCGTCCGCGTAGCCGGCCAGGCTCAGGGCGTCGGCGACCAGGCCCACGGGCGGGGAGTCGATGATCACGTAGTCGGCATCTTCCCTGGCCTGCTCGATCAGCTCGCGCCATGCGGTCGGAGGAGACCAGCTCGGCCGGGTTGGGCGGCAGGGGGCCCGACGCCAGGCAGAAGAGGTTCTTCTGCAGCAGCAGGCTCTTGCCGCCGTCGTGGGTCGGACGGCGCGCCTCGGCGGGCACGAAGTCGTCCACCCGCACCAGCTGCAGGCACTCGTTGAACTCGTGCGTCCCCGCCAGGACGTTGGAGACGCCCAAGCGGTCGTCGATGCCCAGGTACTTGTGCGAGCTCGGGCGGCGCAGGTCCCCCTCGATCAGGATGACGCGGGCACCGGAGAGCGCCAGCGCCAACGCCAGGTTGACGGCGGTCACCGTCTTGCCCTCCTGCGGCAGCGCGCTCGTGATCACGATGGCCTGCAGCCGGCGGTCGACCCCGTAGTACTGGAGGTTGGAGCGCAGGGTCCGGTACGACTCCAGCAGCGGATAGCGCTCACCGACGAAGCCTACCGGCCGCGTGGTCGGGTAGGCCGCTCGGCGCTCGCCTGCTTGGTGTCGATCAGCGGGACCGAGGCCAGCACCGGCACCCCGAACTCCCGCTCCATGCGCTCCTCGTCCTTGATGCGTCGGTCGAGGAAGTCGAAGAGGAAGGCCAGCCCGACGCCCAGCACCAGGCCGACGACCACCGCCAGGACGCCGTTGCGCAGAGGTTGGGGAGAGAAGGACGCGGTCGGGACGGTGGCGGGCTGCGAGAGTCGTACCCGCCGGTCTGCAGCTGCTGGATCGATGTCCAGCTGCTCCAGGCGCTGCTGCAGAGCGCGGCCCACGGTCGGAGGCGCGCTCGGCCCGGTGATCCCGGCCAACTGCTTCTTGCACCACGGCCCGGGCGCTCTGCATGGTCTTCTCGCCGTCGCCTTGCGCTGGGCGATGAACTGCGTCGCGAAGGCGTTCGCCAAGGTGGCCGCCTCCTGGGCGAGGTGCTGGACGCGGTCACGGTGATCACGTTGGCGTTGGCCCGGGAGCGGCCGAGACGGCGGCCGCGAGCTCGTCGGGGCTCTTGGAGGACTGCAGGGCGCTCTTGACGCGCTTGACCACCGCCTGGCTGGTGATCTGGTCGGCCCCCGTCTGGAGCTGCCGCTGGATGTCGACGTAGGGAGTGGACTGCGTGCCGAAGAGCATCAGTCTCCACAGATGTCTCCTGCCGCATCAGCTTCGCGGTCGCCTGGTAGACGGGGGTCTTGGAGAGGCTGCTGAGCATCGCGAGGGCCAGGAAGGCGACGACGGTGACGATGATCACCCATTTCCGCTCCCTGACCGCCTTGAGGAAGTCGGACAGCCGGACGGTCCTGGTGGTTTCGAAGAGCTCGGGAGGGGCACTCATAGCGGGGGATTCTACGTGGTATCTGGGTCCGGGGCAAACGCAGAGGCACCCTCGGGACGTCTGAATCGGGCGCCCGCGCTGAATATCCTGGACGCAAGGATGCCTGGCGCGGGTGCTATCCTCCTCCGTCATGCACCCCGGCCCCCTCAACAACGGTACGGAGCCGTCTTTCCCCCACCAGCGTCTCGGGCTCGGGCTGCTGCTCTTCCTGTCTGCGATTGAGGTGCTGCTGGCCTTTCGCGCGGGCGCCTACTTCGCTCAATCCTGGATGCCGCTCGCCATCCTCGTGGCGGGCGTGGCCCTGGTGATCATCCTCTTTGGGCCTCCACCCCGCTTCACGCGGCTGCAGGGAGCGTTGCTTGGCGTGTTCTTATTCCTGGCCCTCGGACGATCGCCAGTCTCCTGTGGGCCGGCAGTCGGACGAACGCCTGGGAGGAATCCGACCGTACCCTGCTCTACCTGGTGGGGGCGGGCTTGGCCGCGGTGGCTGTGGCTTGGGCGGGGCCGCGCGGCCTGCGCTGGCTCACGTTCGGCGTGCTGGGAGCGATCGGAGCGATCGCCGCCGGCGTCATGGTTCGATTGGCCTTCGGGGGCGAGATCCTCCACGCCTTTGTCGGCGGCCGTCTGCAGTACCCGGTCAGCTACTTCAACGGACTGGCCGCCCTGCTCGTGATGGGGCTCTGGCTGGCCCTGACTCTAGGGACGACGAGGACCCAGGCCTGGTGGCGCCGGGGGCTGCTGGTCTCGGGAGGCGGTCGATCTTCGCGGGGCTCGCGGTGCTCCCGCAATCGCGGGGAGGGCTCTGGACATTCGTCATCGTGCTGCCGTGGTTCGTCGTGCTGACACCCATCGCTTCCGGGGGTTGGTGAACCTCGCCCTTGTCGTGGGCCTCACCGCCGTTGCCTGGCCGGCCCTCGTCGCGGTCTGGGCGCAACGACCAGGCGGGTCGGCTCAGAGCCCTACCGCCGCCGCCCTCAGCGAGGCCGCCTTCCGTGGCGCGGTGCACCACGCCCTGCTCACTCTGCTCGTGTGCGCGGCGGCGGCGTTCGTCGTCTGGCCGGGGTGTCGGTGATCGAAGGAAGCAATCTCCGCCGCTGGACCGACGCTGGGTCCGCGGGATCGGGGTGGCGCTGGTGGTGCTTGCTCTGCTGGGCGTCGGGCTGGGCTTCTCCAACTCCGGAGGGCGGAAGGGGACCTCACGGCCTTCGCCGCACCGCGCGTGGACCCAGGCGACGGCCGACCAAGGACGAGCGGATGGCGCGCATCACCGACCTCGGCTTCAACGGACCGCCTCATCCATGGCGCATCGCCGGCCAGGCGTTGGAGAGGCCCCTCCTGGGACTCGGCGCCCAGAACTACGAGCCCTACTACTTCCAGCACCGGGCGACGACCATGTCGGTGCGGCAGCCTCACAGCCAGCCGTGCAGGTGCTCTCCGAGCTCGGGCTGCCGGGCATCGGGGCGTATGCGCTATTCATCGGGGGGACGCTGGTGTTCGGGGGATGTTGCGCTTGCGCGCCCGGCGGCCCGAGAACCAGGCGGCCATCGCGGCGGCACTGCTGGCGTCAGGCGCCTGGCTGGTCCACTCCTCTGCCGATTGGCTGTGGCAGCTGGGCGGCGTGACCTGGCCCGCCGTGCTGCTGCTGGGCGGACTGGTCGGAGCCGGCGTCGCGCGGGAGCGATCAGCCCGAGGGGTGAGCCCGCTCCTCGTTCGGGTCGCTGTGAGCAGGCGCCGCGGTGTCCTGGTGACGTCGAGCTCCCTCTTCTACCATCTCGGAGCGCTACGTGGAGAAGGCCGTCGAGAGCGGCGGTCCGTCGGCCTCCGCGATCGCTGCGACCACCTGGGCCGGACGGTTGAATCCCTTCTCTCCCGAGCCCGCCATGACGCTGGCGGACGCTTACGCGCAGGCCGCCGCGGGAGCCCGCTC
>CAWCLH010000001.1:0-103581 GCA_963796315.1 uncultured Actinomycetota bacterium | reverse complement strand
CGGCGATCTACGACGCCGTCTACGACGGGCGCGGCGACATCGCCTTCTGGCTTGGCCTCGCCGCCGAGATCCACGGCGGGCCGATACTCGAGCTGGGCTGCGGGACGGGCCACGTGTTGCTACCGCTGGCTGAGGCTGGGCACGAGGTGACCGGTCTTGACTCTTCGCCTCACATGCTCGACTGCTGCCGGTCCAAGCTCCGCCACCTGCCGCCAGAGGTAAGCAAGCGAGTGGAGCTCATCGAAGCGGATATGACCTCTTACCAAGTGGACCGCTGTTTCGGGGCCATCTTCTGTGCCTTCAACACCTTCCACCACCTGCGGACGATCGAGGAGCAGCTCGCCTGCCTCGCGACCTCGCGCGCACACCTGTCGCCGTTGGGGACGCTGGTGCTGGACCTCTTCAACCCCGATCCGGCTCCGGCCGTGGGAGAAACCGATTCGCCGCCTGCCGAGGAGGCGCCTTCCGAGATCGTCCCCTGGACCCAAGGCCGTCGCCTTCGGAAATGGATGTCACGCTGCGAGTACGACCGCAAACTCCAGTGCAACGAGTGCGAGATGACCTACGAGATCACCGAAGCAGATGGGTCTGCTCGGCGTCTCACTGAGACGTTTCCTCTGCGCCTCCTGTATCGCTACGAGATGGAGCACCTGCTCGCCCGCTCGGGCTTCCATATCGTTCTGCTCTACGGTGATTATGACCGTTCACCGTTCGACGAGGACTCCGTGGGGATGATCGTGGTCGCTCGACCCGAGGGAGGACGGAGTCGCGACGGGTCGCCTGGTTCTCCCCCGCTGCCGCGTGCCTAACGGCTGCCCGTGGTTCCTCTCTAGACCGTTTTTGCGCCCTTGTGGTGCTACCGCCGCTGGAGGGGCCTCGGTACGGTTGGATCACCGACGGGCCTTGATCTTCCTCAGTGGGGTTGAGCCCGCGAACCGAAACGTTGACCCGGGAGGAAGCGATGATGGGACGGCTGATCGCATTGGGAGCGGTGCTGGTGCTGGGTCTGATGCTGCTTTCCGGGTGCAGCGGCTCGACCACCACGACCACGGCCGCGGTGACCCCCACGGCGACCGAGACGCAGCCGCCGGCCACGCTTCCGAGCGGCACCACCCTGGGCAGCACCGGTAGCAGCCTGCAGGGCGCGGTCAGCGACGCGGTCCTCGAGTCCTCCGGGTACACTGCCCACTGCGCCAGCTGCCACGGTGCTAAGGGCGAAGGAGGTCCCAAGGGACCGGCGATGAGCGCCTACAAGGACACCAGCGTCATCGGCTTGACCAGTGCCATCCGGAACGGCGTCGGTACCATGCCGGGCTTCAAGGACAAGCTGAACGAGGGCCAAGTGGCAGCCTTGGTGGGGATCATCAAGTCCGGCCTCGGCCTGAGCGGGACCACCACCAGTAGCTAGGCGCAGGCGCCCGTGCACCGAGCAGGGAGCGCCCCATCGGGATGAACCGTCTGCATCGCCGACCCGGAGGCCCCCTACACTTTCGGCGCTCGTGGTGACTCCCCAGCCTCGACTAAGGGTAGAGGAAGGGGAGCCGGACCGTTTCGCCCGATCCGGTGCGCTGTCTCCTTGGCGGACGTGAGGGTGGCCGTTGTTCGGTATCGACGTCAATCACCTGCTGCAGACCTGGGGCTACGCGGCCATTGTCCTGTTCATCCTCGTCGAGGACTTCGGTGTTCCCTCACCGGGCGAGACCGTCCTCATCGCGGGGGCGGTCGAGGCGGGGCAGGGCAACCTCAACATCTTCCTCGTCGCCCTTGCCGCTTTCGCCGCGGCGGTCGTGGGCGACAACATCGGCTACGCCATCGGCCACTATGGCGGCCGCCGTCTGATCCTCGGCATTGGTTGCCGCGTTCACCTCGGCGGTCACTACCTCGTCACCCCCCCGCGACTCGATCACGCGCAGTCCTTCTTCGGCCGCTACGGGGCCTGGGTGATCGTCATCGCCCGGTTCATCGAGGGACTCAGGCAGCTGAACGGCATCGTCGCCGGCACCCTCCACTACGGCTGGAAGCGCTTCCTGCCGCTGAACGCCCTCGGCGCCGCCCTCTGGGTCGCCTTCTGGGCGACGGCCGCCTACTTCGCATCCGATTGGGTCTCCCGCCTGCACGGCCCGTACCGCTGGGCGCTCGTAGGCGGCGGGCTAGCGGTCTTCGTGGCCGTCGGCCTGGTCGCCTACGTCCTGGGCCGCCGGGTGGACCAGTCCGCCTAGGGCGGGACTACTCTGCGGGTTGCCCGCCCGAGGGATCCCAGATCTGGACCCCTGATCAGCAGAAGCTCGACGAGGTACCGAACGGCTCGCCGATCACAAGGCCTTCATCGGTGATGCGGAATTCTCGTATCCGCGGATCGTGTTGGCTTGCGCGCGTCTTGAGGATCGCGATGGCGCGCTTCACCAGCGACTCCTCGCGAAGGTAGTGCAGCAGCACCAGATTGTCGGACATGTGGCTCACGCCGAACTCGGACAGGTAGGTGGTGGCGAAGAGATCCTTCACCTCGCTCGTCATGTAGAGCGAGATGCCATTGACCGTCATCTGCTGCACCAAGGCGTACATATAGTCGTGAAAGCGCCGCAGGTCAGGCGCGGCCACCTCCAAGTCGTTCAGGCTGTCGATCACCACCCGCGTCGCGCCGGCGCGCGTAGCTCGATCAAGTACTTCAATGATGAGCTCATCGATATAGACGTCGACCGGCGAGACATAGAAGAGGTCGAGCATCTCGGATTCGATGGCCGCCGTGACGTCCCAGCCAAACGCCGCAGCGACTCGTGTGAGCTGCACGCGGTTCTCCTGAAGGCTCACCAGCAGGACCTTCTCCCCGCCCTCGATACCCTTGAAGAGAAAGTGCAGGCCGAGCAGCGTCTTGCCCGACCCCGGAGGGCCGAAGACCACGGTGGATGAGCCTCGCCAAAAACCCTCCTGCACCATGGCGTCAAGCACATCCACCCCGGTGCGATAACGCTCTTCCGTCAGGTGGAAGTCGCCCAGTTCCTTCACGGGGAGCAGTCGCGGATAGACCGCGATGCCGTTCTTCGAGATGCGATAGGCGTGTTCTCCGCCCTGGAAGTCGGTACCGCGCATCTTCAATACCCGCAAGAAACGCACGTCCTTGACCCCCATCCTCTTGAGCACGAGGTCCACGACCCCGTCTGCGACCGCGAACTCCGGGTAGCGGTCGATGTCGTCGTCTACGTACTCCCCCACCCAGAAGGCCGTGATCGGCAAGGAGGCGATGGTGGAGGCCATCTCGTACACTCCGCGCCGGAACTCCTCCAAGGAAGGGGCGAAGGAGGCAAGAGCGCGCATGCTGTCCACCACCAGGAAGGCAGGTTCCCTCTCGCGCACCAGCTGGATCATTCGGCGGACGACGGCGTTGAAGTCTCCCTCCCGGATGACCGCGCTCAGATCCTCATACACGATCGAGTCCTGGACCAATTCCGGGCGGAAGAAGTCGAACTGCTGCATGTATCGGACCATCTTTGCCAAAGGCTCGGAGACGGTCCCGATATAGAGTCCCTTACGCTGTGGCGAGACGTTGGCGAAGAGCAGGGAGGTTGCGAGGATCGTCTTCCCCGTGCCCGGCCGCCCCATCAGCATGGTGATCGAGTTTCGGGGGAACCCTCCATTGAGGACGGTATCCAACCCGGCGATTCCGCTCGTCACTCGTGGGGTCATCGGGCCTCTCCTGCATGGGTCTGCAACAGTTCACGGACGGTCCGGGCCAAGGTCGCCTTGTCAACCGGCTTGAGCAAGAAACCGTCGGCGCCGGAAGCCCGCGCACGCTCTTCGGCCAGAAGCACCGAGAGGACCAGCACCGGAATGTCGGCGGTCGACGGGCGTTCCTTCAGCCGCTCGCAGAGGCGGAGGCCGCTCATGCCGGACAGGATGATCTCGGTGATGACGAGGTCCGGTTGCTGCTCCGCGACCGTCGCCAAAGCTTCAGCTGCGTCGAAGAACGAGGTGACGGCGAATCCCTCTCTCTCCAAGAAGAAGGCGACTGAGTCAGCCGAGATAGGGTCGGTTTCGACGAGGAAGAGATGCACGCTCAGTCTTCCGCCCTTGGCTTGGCCCGCACCACCAACAGTGCGATGTCGTCGGAGAACTGTCCCCCGGCGTACTCCTGTGCCGCCCCGAAGACATGCTCCAGCACCGCCCGGGCATCGGTGCTGGGCGACTCCAACAAGTATCGCATCAGCCGCTCCTCCCCTAGCAGACCCTCCTCGGACCGGGCTTCAGTCATTCCATCGGTGTAGAGCAAGAGCAGGTCACCCGACGCGAAATCCGCTGTGTCCGAGGTGTACCGCGCTTCCTTGAGTATTCCCAAGACGGGTGAGCGCGGCTCCAGATTGACGACCGAGCGATCGGGGCGCAGAAGCATGGGGGGAGGATGGCCCGCGCC
Source organism: uncultured Actinomycetota bacterium (assembly GCA_963796315.1). Lineage (GTDB taxonomy): Bacteria > Actinomycetota > Thermoleophilia > RBG-16-64-13 > RBG-16-64-13 > CAWCLH01. Next base: position 99,176 of record CAWCLH010000001.1, on the reverse strand, counting down.
GCAATAGTGCAGTTGTTCCGCGATGGGATCGTACAACGCCAGGAACGCGGTGGCGAAGATCCAGGGAGGCGCAATATCCAAGAGGAGGGTGTTGCAGAGCTGCATGATCTCGGCTGGGTCGCTGTTGATGTAGGTGTACGCCTTGACCGTGTCCTTCAACACGCCCATGAGGATGGACGCGCTCAGACCCTTGCCCGAGATGTCTCCGATCAGGAAGGCCATGCGGCCGTCCGGCAGGGCGAACAGGTCGTAGAAGTCTCCGCCCACCTCGGCACCCTTCGTGGCGGAGCGATAGAGCGTCGCGTGCTCGATCCCAGGCAGTCGATGGGGCACGGCCAGCAGCGCCTGCTGGACCGTCTGGGCCAAGTGGGCATCGGTCTCGTGTCGCTCGGCCGTGCTGAGCGTAGCCGCCGACATCGTCCCGAAGAGCCGGAGCACGACCAGATCCTCCTCGGTCAGCCTGGCCGGCTCCCGATGGAGGAATACCACGACACCATGGCTTCCCTCGCTGGTGACCAGACCGAGTCCGATGGCGGACCGGTAACCCGCCGCCCGCAGTCGAGAGAAGAGCTCGAGGTGGGCGACCGCCGCTAGGTCGGCGATGATCACCGGAACCGGGCGGTCCAGGCCAAGGCGATGCACGTCCGAGCTCCGCAGAGAAGGCTCGGGTGGCTCCTCGAACCCGGCAGCCGCAGCCACTACGAAGAGTCCGCTGCCTTCTTCCTCACGCAACGCCACGCAACTATCCATGTCGAAAAGCACCCGGCCGTACTCGACGACCTGTTCGAACGCCTGAACCGAGCTCGTGGTCGACGTGAACAGGCCGCTCATCTGGGCAAGGCCCTGCAGGCGGCGCGCATGAGCTTCCCACTCCGGTCGCGATAGGGGACTGGAGAGGCCAGTAGCGGCCAGAAGTGGCTGGCTGGCTTCCGCGATCTCGATACCGACGCCCTGAACGCCGTGGTCCAGCGCGACCGGTTGGGCCTTCAAGGACACGATGGCGATGGTGCCGTCGGCGTGATGGGATAAGTAGGGGATGGCGCCGACCGGTCGGCCGCCTCGAAAGACCTCGTCGACCAGGGTGGCTGAGTCGGTCAAGGGCTCGTCATCCAGCGTGCGAAGATCGCGGGCAGCGTCGGTGAAGGGCCGTCCCACGAGCTCGGAGGCGGGCCGGCCGAGCACGGCCGCCGCGGACTGATTGGCGAAGACGACGGCACCGTCTTCGCCGACGATCAGGACCGCCTCCTTGGTTCGTTCCATCAGCCTCTCATATCGCTCCAACCGCACCCGCTTACCCCTTGCTGAATGAGAACTCGCAATCCTTCGTTCAATGATGAGAGACTTTGTCATCCTACAATCAAAGACCATTCCACACTAGCGGCTGGTCATCGGGTGGCCGTTCCTCGGTGCCCCGGAAGCCGCTCCGCGAGGCTTCGTTGCCGGGAGTCCTGCGCAGGGCCCGGGGTTTTCTCGGGCGGCGTCGGGGGGAGTCACAAGACGAACGCCGACGCCCAGGAGGCCCCTTGTGGACGTCTTCCACCGCAGCAAGGAAGAGCACGACCGCTACCGCGCGCAGTCCAAGGAGCAGTTCGGACAGGAAAAGCAGCAAGAGGTGTGAGCGCTGCCGCCGACCCCGCGGGTCCTCGGCCGGAGCGCAGGTTCGGAGCGCTCGGCGTCTCCTTGCTGGCGGTGGTGACGGGAGCGGTCGCCGGACTGGGCGCCATCGTGTTCCGCGGACTGATCGCGGTGATCCACAACCTCTTCTTCCTCGGGACCTTCTCCTTCGCGTACGACGCCACCGTGCACACGCCGCCGAGCCCCTGGGGTCCGGCCGTGGTGCTGGTGCCGGTGATCGGGGCCGTGGGGGTCTCGTTCCTGGTGACTCGCTTCGCGCCCGAGGCGAAGGGGCACGGCGTGCCCGAGGTGATGGACGCCACCTACTACCACCGGGGGGTCATCCGCCCGGTGGTCGCCGTGGTCAAGTCGCTGGCCTCGGCGCTGTCGATCGGCACCGGCGGGTCGGTGGGCCGCGAGGGGCCCATCGCGCAGATTGGCTCGTCCTTCGGCTCGAGCCTCGGGCAGTGGCTGCGCCTTCCCTACTGGCAGCGGGTCACACTCATCGCCGGCGGCGCCGGCGGCGCCATCGCCGCCACCTTCAACACGCCGGTGGGCGGACTGCTGTTCGCCATCGAGCTCATGCTCCACGAGTTGAGCGTGCGGACCCTGGTGCCGGTGACCATCTCGACCGTGACCGCCGCCTACGTCGGACGGCTGGCCTTCGGCGACCACCCCTCGTTCACGATCCCCGCCCTGGACAACCTGCAGTTCTCGGTCACGAGCCCCTTGCTCTTGCTGACCTTCATCCCCCTCGGGGCCCTGCTCGGCTTGGTCTCGGTCCTCTACATCCGCTCCATCTACAGCTTCGAGGACCTGTTCGAGGGGCGGATCAGGTCCAGCTACTACCTCCGCCACGCGCTGGGGATGCTGGCGGTCGGGGTGATGATGTACGTGCTGCTCCGCACCACCGGCTACTACTACATCCAAGGGGTCGGCTACGCCACGGTGCAGGACATCCTGTCCGGCCTCGGGCCGCCGCTCTACCTGCTGCTCATCCTGTTCGTGCTCAAGCTGCTCGCTACCGCCCTGACCTTGGGATCGGGTGCTTCCGGCGGCATCTTCTCGCCCGCCCTCTTCATGGGGGCGACGCTGGGGGCCGCGTACGGGGAGGTCCTCCACCGGCTGGCTCCGGGGATGGTCGCCGGCCCGGTCGCCTTCGCGGTGGCGGGTATGGCGGGCGTCCTGGGCGGCTCGACCGGGGCCGCCGTCACGGCGATCGTCATCATCTTCGAGATGACCCTCGACTACAACGTCATCATCCCGATGACCATCACGGTGGCCATGAGCTACGGTATCCGCAAAGCGCTGCTCAGGGACAGCATCTACACGATGAAGCTCACGCGCCGGGGACACTACATGCCGGAGTCCATGCAGGCCGACCTCCACTTTCGCCGACGGGCCGAGGTCTTCATGGACCGGCGGTTCGCCGTGGCGCCCGCCTCTTGGACCCTGGAGGAGTTGCTGCGTGCGGAGCCCCGTTCGTCCGCCGACGAGCGCGAACCACCGCTCTACGTGTTGGTGGCTGACGACGATGGCCGGGTGACGGGAGTGGTCGAGCAGGACGAGGTCCTGGAGGCGGCCGAGCGGGACCCCCACGTGCGCTCAGGGCACCTGACGCTCCACGACTACGTGGTGGTGCCCCCCCAAACACAGCTGCTCAGCGTGCTGGGGCGGCTGCGGACGGCGCGGCTTCGGTACGCGTTGGTGGCGGGCCGGGCTCAGGAGGTGGACCCCGGCGCGGGGGTGGACCGAGCCCCGGGGTCCATCGACGCGGACCGGGTCGCCGGCATCATCACCATCGAGTTGCTCGCCGACACGCTGACCCAGGGGACCGAGATCTTCTCCGACTAGCTGGGCGGTACCCATGACCCTGGCAACCACGCTCGGGACCGCCCCGGAGCGGACATCGCCGTCCCGTTCATCCCTCGCCGCTAGACACAGCCGCTCGGCTCGCAGTAGTGTCTTCTGCATGGTTGTCTGTTGCCCGATGCCTCCCTGGTGACGCAGGCCGGAGGCATGCCCGCCTTCCACGCGCAATGCCGGTCGCTCGTCGTCCCCGCCGACCTGAAGCGGGTGGCCGACGTGCGCAGCTTCGTGGACGAGTTGGCGGAGGAGGCGGGTTTCGACCTCGCCCGGCGGTTCGATATCAAGTTGGTGACCGCCGAGGCGACGGCGAACGCCATGGAGCATGCGGAGACCGCCGGCGAGGTGCGGATCGAGCTGGAGCTCCACACCGACCGCCTGGAGGTGCGCGTGCTCGGTCTGGGCGAGTTCCGGCTGCCCGGCTCCGAATCCGAGAGGCAACACCGGGGGCTGGGGCTCCCGTTGATGGCCACCCTTTCCGACCACCTGGCGCTCTACTCGCAGCCCGACGGCGGGACCCTGGTGGCCCTCACCTTCTTCCTTCCCGGGCGCGAACCGCGTGCGCAGCCGACGCTGCCGCTCCCGCCCGGCCTGATCGAGGTCCTGACCGAGAGCGACCTATTGGACCAAGTGCTCGACAGCCTGCCGCACGCGTTCGTGGTGTACGACGAGCAGTGGCGTCACGCCTACCTCAACCACGCGGCAGAGGAGCTGGCCGGCCATCCCAAGGAGGAGCTGCTGGGCCGCGTCCTGTGGGAGGTGTTTCCCCACGTGGCCGGTGTCTCGCCCGGCAGCGAGTACGTCCAAGCGGCCGAGTCGGGGCGGACGCGGGAATGGACGGAGTTCCTTCCCGATCGGGGCCGCTGGGTGCAGCGGCGGGCCATCCCCTTCTCGGGCGGCGTGGCGGTGATCGCGGAGGACGTGACCGAGGCCAAGCGCGTCCAGGAAGCCGCCGAACGGAGCAGCGCCCGCTTCGAGCTGCTCACGGCCACCGCCAGCGATCTGCTGGCGTGCGACCGGCCTCAGGAGGTGGTGGGGTCGCTGTGCGGCCGCGTCCTTGACTACCTCGGCTGCCAGGCGTTCTTCAACTACCTGGCCGTTCCCTCCCAGGACCGCCTTCGCCTCAACGCCTCTACCTGCGTTCCCCAGGGATCGGCAGAGGGCATCGAGTGGCTGGACTACGGGCAGGGGGTCAGCGGTTGCGTGGCGCAGGACCGGGCACCCTTGGTCGCGCAGCACATCCTCGAATCGGACGATCCCGCTGACCGGCCTGGTGCGATCGTTCGGCATCCGGGCCTACGCGTGCCATCCCCTGATGGCAGCCGGCACCTTGCTGGGCACCCTCTCCTTCGGCACCACCACCCGGGACGAGTTCCGGGGGGACGAGCTGGACCTGATGAGGGCGGTGGCCGACCAGGTCGCCGTGGCCATGGAGCGGGAGCGGAGCAAGCAGGAGCTGGAGGAGCGGGAGGAGCGCTTTCGCGTCACCTTCGATCAGGCCGCGGTGGGGATGGCCCACGTGGGCTTGGACGGTCGTCTACTGCGGGTGAACGAGAGGTTCGCGGCGATCGTCGGCTACGGCGCGGACGAGCTCGCGATGCTCACCTTCGGCGACATCACGCATCCCGCCGATCGCCGAGAAGACCTCGCCTACGCGAACAGGCTCCGTCGCGGAGAGTGCCCAGACTCGATGGAGAAGCGGTACGTCCGCAAGGACGGCTCGGCGGTGTGGGTCAGCCTGGCCGGATCGCTGGTGGGCGATGGGAAGAGCAAGGACTCCTACTTCGTGGCCGTCGTCGAGGACATCTGCGCCCGGAAGCAGGCGGAGATGGAGCGCGACCGCCTGCTGGCTACCGTCCACGCGACGTCCAAAGAGCTCGCCGCCGCGAACCGGGAGCTTCGCCGTCAGAACCTGTCCCTGTCGGCGCGGCAGGAGGAGCTGCGCCTTCAGACGAAGATCGCCGAGGAGGCGAGGGCGGCCGCCGAAGAAGCGAGGGCGGCGCCGAGGAGCGCTCCCGCCTGGCCCGGGCCCTCAACGACCTGAACCAGGCGATCACCTCCTCGATGTCGCTGGAGGAGGTGATGAGGCACGTCGTGAGGGCCGCCGCGGACGCGCTGCCGGCCGAGGCCGCCGTGATCGAGTCGCCCGGTCCGGGCGGCTGGAGCGTGGCCTACGTTCACGGACTCCCGGAGGACCCGACGGGAACTTCGCTTGCGAACGATGGCTTCCCCATCGCGACCGCGGTCGCGGGGCAGACCGAACCGCTGATCGTCGAGGACGCCCGGAAGGAGCGGCGGCTGCGCTCCTCGGCCCTGCTGCGGGCCGGCCTGCGGTCGTTCATCGCCGTGCCTCTGCGGGTGCGTGAGCAGGTCTTCGGGGTCCTGATCCTGCTCAACCGGGCACCCATGGCCGAGTTCCGAGCGGCCCAGGTGGACTTCGTCCGCAAACTGGGGAGCTCCGTGTCGTTGGCGCTGGAGAACAGCCGTCTGCTCGGCCGGCTTCAGGAGGAGGTGGCCGGCAACGCGCGTCTCTACCACGAGCAGCGGGCCATCGCGGACGCGCTGCAGGACGCGGTCCTCTCCGTCCCGGCCCGAGTGCCCGGCATCCAGGTGGCACACGTGTACCGGTCGGCCACGCAGGCGGCCCGCGTGGGCGGCGACTTCTACGATGTCTTCTCACCCCAGGAGGGCAAGGCCGCCTTCCTGATCGGCGACGTGTGCGGCTTCGGCGTGCGCGCCGCGACGCAGGCCTCGCTGGTCCGCGACACGCTGCGGGCCTATCTCCTCGGCGGCTTCTCGCTGGAGCGGGTGATGAGCCTGGCGAACAAGGTGCTGGGCCGCCAGACCGGCTTCACCGGCTTCACCACGGTGTTCCTGGGGCTGCTGGACGTCCATTCCGGCGAGGTCGGCTTCTGCGCGGCGGGCCATCCTCCCGCCGTCCTGCGCCGGACGGACGGCACCATCGTGTCGCTCTCCACCGGATCGCTGCCGTTGGGCGCCTTCTCGGACAGCGTCTACCGCATCGGGACGGAGGTCCTGGCTCCCGGCGACCTGCTGCTCTTGTACACCGATGGGCTGCTCGAGGCCCGCCGGGACGGGGAGCTCTTCGGCGAGCAGCGTGTGGAGGACGTCGTGCGCGCGAATGCCGACGGGGTCAGACCGCTGATGCGGGACCTCTTGCGCCGGGTCACCGAGTTTACCGGAGGCGACCTTCGCGACGATCTGGCGTTGCTGGCCCTCAGCCGCAAGAGGCGCCGGACCACCGCGGTCCCGAGCTCCGGCCTCTCCCGCTGAACGACCCGTACAGAGCCCTGCGCTCGAGCGGGTTTCGGCTGCTCGTGTCGGCCAACTTCCTGTCGGTGGTGGCCTCCCAGATGCTGGGGGTAGCCCTGGGATGGGAGCTGTACCTGCGGACCGGCTCCCCGCTGTCCCTGGGCATGGTCGGGCTGATGGAGGTGATCCCGGTGGTGGCCCTCGCCCTGCCGGCCGGGCACGTCGCCGACCGGTTCGACCGCACCTGGGTGGCCACGCTCGCGATGGCGTTGCTGGCGACTGCGGCGCTGGGCCTGGCCGCCCTCTCCTGGACGCGGTGGCTCCCTTGCCCTGATCTACCTCTGCGTGTTCTTCGTGGGGGTAGCTCGGGCCTTCCAGTCGCCGGCGACGTCGGCGCTGCTGGCCCAGGTCGTGCCTCCCGAGGACTTCACCAGCGCGGCCACCTGGCAGAGCAGCGCGTGGCAGGCATCCACGGTCATCGGGCCGACCGCCGGGGGGTTGTTGGTCGCGGCCTTTGGCGGCGCGGGCCTGGTCTACGTGATCGTCGCCGCGTTGGTGGTCGTCGTGGCGTTCCTGTTGTGGCGGTTGCAGCCCCGTCCGGTGGAGCGCAGCACCGAGCCGCTCAGCCTCGACTCCCTGCTCGCCGGCCTTCGCTTCGTCCGCCGGACGAAGGTCATCCTGGCCGCCATCACCCTGGATATGTTCGCGGTACTGCTGGGGGGCGCGACGGCGCTGCTGCCCATCTACGCGCGGGACATCCTGCACGTCGGCGCCGCCGGGCTCGGCTTCCTGCGGTCGGCCCCGCCCATTGGAGCCATCGTCGCCGCGGTGATCATCGCCCACCGGCCGCCCTTCCAGAGGGCCGGGCGGACGCTGCTCGTGGTGGTGGCCGGTTTCGGTGTCGCGACCGTCGTGTTCGGCGTGTCGCGCACGTTCTGGCTGTCGCTGGCGATGCTGGCGCTGCTGGGCGGGTTGGACAACGTCAGCGTGGTCATCCGGAACACCCTGGTGCTGACCCGGACCCCGGATCCGATGCGTGGGCGCGTCAACGCCGTGCACTATGTCTTCTTGGGGCTCTCCAACGAGCTGGGCGCGTTCGAGTCGGGCGCCCTGGCTTCCCTCATCGGCGTGGTGCCGGCCGTCGCCGCCGGCGGGTTCGGCACGGTGCTGGTGGTAGGCGCCGTCGCCGTGGGTTGGCCGGAAGTGCGGCGCCTGGGAAAGCTGGGACCGGAGGAGCTGCCGGTCCGGCCGGCGACGGCCGTCTGCGAGGGGAGCGAGTGTGGCTGAGCGTCCATCGCCCGCAGCCTCCTTCTCCGGGCGCACCGCCTGGGCACGCCACCTGCAGACGCCGCTCCGGGAATTCCTGCGCACGGAGACGGGCAGCGCGGTCTTTCTGCTGGCGGCCACCGTGGCCGCTCTCGTCTGGGTGAACGTGCACCCGTCCTCCTACGAGGGCGTCTGGGGCACTCAGTTCTCGGTGCGCCTGGGTGGCTGGGCCCTCTCGCAGGATCTCCGCGAGTGGGTGAACGGGGGGCTCATGACCTTCTTCTTCTTCGTCGTGGGACTGGAGGCCCGGCGCGAGTTCGACATGGGCGAACTCCGCGAGCGGCGCCGGGTGGCGCTGCCGCTGCTCGCCGGCGTCGGTGGCATGGTCGTGCCGGCGGCTATCTTCGTCGCCGCCAACCTCGGCCGCCCCTCGGTGGCCGATTGGGGCGTCGCCATGTCGACCGATACCGCTTTCGCTCTGGGCATGCTGGCCTTGGTGGGTCCGCGCTTCCCCGACCGCATGCGCTCCTTCATGCTCACCGTGGTCGTCGTGGACGACATCGTGGCCCTCGTGGTGATCGCCACCGTGTACACCCAGGACCTGGCCTGGGGAGCGTTCGTGGCGGCGCTGGTGGTGTTCGGGGTGATCGTGCTGATGCGGGCCCGCCACGTGCACTACGGCGTCATCTACTTCGTGTTGGGAACGGTGGCCTGGGTGGCCGTCCTCCAGTCGGGCATCGACCCGGTGGTCGTCGGCCTGGTCATGGGCCTGCTGGCATACGCCTACCCCGCGGCCCGGGGCGATCTGGAGCAGGCCTCCCGTCTCTTTCGCCGCTTCCGAGAGCAACCCACCCCGGGGTTCGCCGCATCGGCCCGGACCAGCCTGCAGTGGGCGATCTCGCCCAACGACCGCCTCCAGCAGCTCTGGCATCCCTGGACCAGCTACGTCATCGTGCCGCTCTTCGCTTTGGCCAACGCGGGGGTGGCGATCGACGGCGGGCTGGTCTCCCGCGCGCTCGTCTCACCGATCACCCTGGGCATCGTGATCGGCTACGTCGTGGGCAAGCCGGTGGGCATCCTCGGCGTTTCCTGGCTGACCACGGTTCTCAGCCGGGGAAGGCTGCGGCCCCCCGTCGGCTGGGCCGCGGTCGCCGGCGGCGGCACCATCGGCGGCATCGGGTTCACCGTCGCGCTGCTCATCGCCACGCTGGCCTTTCACGGGGCGGAGCTCGAGGAAGCCAAGCTGGGCATCCTGATCGCGGCGTTCGGCGCGTCGCTGGTCACGTGGGTGGTCTTCCGGGCGGTGGGTCGGCTGCCCAGACCCCTTCGCCTCCGGGCGCTCTTGGGGACGGCGGAGGTCATCGTCGACCTCGCCGCGCCGGTCGATCCCGCCCGGGACCACATCCGGGGGCCGGAGAAGGCACCGGTGACGGTGGTCGAGTACGGCGATTTCGAGTGCCCCTACTGCGGCCAGGCGGAGCCGGTAGTGCGCCGGCTGCTGGCCGACGCCGGCGACGTGCGCTACGTGTGGCGGCATCTCCCCCTGAACGACGTCCACCCGCACGCGCAACTGGCGGCGGAGGCGGCCGAGGCCGCCGCGGCCCAGGAGGCGTTCTGGGAGATGCACGACACGCTGCTGGGCCACCAGGGGAACCTCACGCCCGACGACCTCGTGGGCTACGCGCGCACGCTCGGACTGGATGTGGACCGCTTCGCGGACGACCTGCGCCGGCACGCGGGGGCCTCACGGATCGCGGAAGACGTGGACTCGGCCGACCTGAGCGGTGTCTCCGGGACGCCAACCTTCTTCCTCAACGGCCGCCGGCACCACGGGGCGTACGACATCGGCACGCTGTCGGCGGCGGTTCGGGCGGCCAGAGCCGGGACCGCCCTGCAGCCCAAGGCGCAGGGACGCGGACACCGACGCCTGAGGCCCTTCGCCTCCTCCGGTCAGGACCCGCTCTGCGGGACCACGGTCATCACCCGGATGATGAACTCCCGGAACTCATTCATGTAGCGCGTCAGGAACGCCTTCATGTCCTCGTCCCTGACCTCGCCGTCGTCGGCGAAGACCTCGTGGGTGAAATGGATGTAGGCCTCGGGGACGTTGAGCTGCGGCGAGTCGCAGAACGCGAGGACGCTGCGCAGGTCGGACTGCATCACGGCCGTGCCGATGCGCCCGGTCGAGGCGCCGATGATGCCCGAGGGCTTACGCGCGAAGGAGTTGTGCCCCCACGGCCTCGAGGCCCAGTCGATGGCGTTCTTCAGGGCTCCCGGGATCGAGCGGTTGTACTCGGGGGAGATGAACAGCACGGCGTTGACGTCCGCGATGGCCTCCTTGAGCGCCCGCCCCTCGGGCGGATAGTCGGCATCGTAGTCGTAGCTGTAGAGCGGCAGGTCCTTGATGGGGATCTCGACGAACTCCAGGTCGGGCGGCGCCACCCTTGATCAGCGCCTTGGACAGGATCCGGTTGATGGAGCCGGCGGCGAGGCTCCCCACGAAGTAGCCGACCTTGTACGTCATCCGCTGAGCTCCTTTCTCCGGTTGCAGGGTTCGGGATCCGCGATTGTGATCTCTATCCAGATGCCGACGCCGGCAATCGCCCTTCTTCGGGTCTCTCCCTCAGTCGGAAGGGATCCCGAGACGCCTTGTCGGGCGATGCCAGGCGGATGCCCTCCAGTCTGGAGCCAACGCAGCCCTGTACCGCGGCAGGGCTCACGCGGTCCTCACGAAGGCGCGAAGCACCTCGCCGGCGCTGAAGGTCCGTGCGAGGGTGAACCGGCTTTCTGGGAGCGGAGAGATCGGTCGGTTCATGCGGTCCCCTCCTCGATCGGGGCGGCTATCCGTGCGCGACCCCGCCCGCCCTCCCGGGAGGCCTCGGCGGCGCCCCTTTTCGACCACCGTTCGCACGGTCTGTTCCCAATCGGCGGCGAATCGGGCGATGCCGAAGCGCTCCCGGGCGCGTCGGCGGGCGTTCTCGCCCAGGCGTCGGGCCAGCTGGGGATCGCGCAGGAGCCGGTGCATATGCTGGACCAAGCGTTCCACGTCGGTGTCGACGTACCCGGTGACACCGTTGTCTACGGCGGTGGCCATCTCCGTCGTAGCCAGGCCGACCACCGGTAACCCGACCTGCATGGCCTCGCACACCGCCAAACCGAGGCTGGTGTAGCGGATGGGGTTGAAGAAGAACCGGTAGCGCGCGGCGAACGCGGGGAGACGGTCATGGGGCACCTCGCCCAGGCCGTCCAGGACTTCGGACTGCATCCCGGCCAGGTCGAGCGGCACCTGCCGACGCACCCGCTCGAACACGTCGCTGCCCAGGCGTCGGCCGCGGGAGGCAAGACCATTGACCACCACCAGCCCCCGTTCCACCTCGCCGGTGTACGAGACGTCGTCCGGCACGAGCACGCCGTGCTCGATGACGCGAGTGGGGGTGCGCCCGGAGTCCCACATGAGGTCGTTGAAGTGGGTCACCTGCACGAGGAGCACGTCGGGGTCGTCGACCACATGACGGGTGTCCGTCGGCTGCTCGCGGGGAGGATCATGCTCCAGGTAGAGGCGGGGCAGTCGGCGCTGAGCCGGCGATAGGATCTCGTGCTGGTCGACGAGGTAGTTCCGTTTGGACTGGAAGAGGACCGCGTCCAGGTCGACTTCGGTGACGTCCTCGGCAGGCACTTCCCGCAGGTTCTCCGGCCAGGGAAAGCCCGGGGGGGCACCAGCGTACCCTTCCGGCCGGCCCTCCTTGACGGGCACGACCAGCTCGAGTCCGGCTTGGGCCAGGTAGAAGAGGTAGTTCCCGTGGATGTGCCAGGTCAGGACGCGCAGCATGATCCTTCCTTTGTACGGCGACCGCAGAGCGACGGAGCTTCACGCTGCATGGCTGTCTCCCCGCTCCAGCGACCAGTCAACCTCCTTCACGACGGCGTCGAGCGGGAGCTCCGGGGCGGCACGCCGGATCGCGGGCTTCGACATCATCTAGGCCGGCCGCCGATGGATCCGGTCCAGCTGGAGAGAGCCCTCGGTCAGCCGACGGCCGCGGTCGCCGTTCCCTCGGCGTCTACCCAGTAGGGCACCCAGGCCAGGGCGATCAACTGCGCGGAGACGTCCGTCTTCTTGGGGCGGACCGTCACCGTCTCCAACTGCTCGTCCGTCGGGTCGGTCTTGGCCTCGAGGGCCTCCACGTCCGCCTGAAAGGCCGCCTCCAGGTCGGCCCGCTGCTGCTGCAGCGACTCGACGGTCTCCTGGGCGCGGGTGACGTCGCTGGCCTGGTCCATGGAGCGGCCGACGCCCCGCGCCGCCGTCGTGGCCCGGCCGAGGGTCCCGGTGCTCAGGGTCTTCCGTCCGGTGAAGGCGCTGAGGAGCGTGGCTCCGAACGAGATGGCCGTCTGCATCTTCGCGCCGCGAGCCTGCTCCGCCTCCCGCTCGACGGTTTGTGCGGCCTTCCGCAGGCGTTCGTCCAACGAGGCGAGCTTCGGGGCGTACTTCTGCTGCAGCGCCTCCTTCTGAGCGTCGCGCGTCTCGCGTCCCGCCTGCGCCAGGCGCACGCGGAAGTCCCCCTCGGCTTCGTCCGGCAGCGACGTCAGCTTGAAGGCGGGCGAGTACAAGAGCTGGACGCTCTGGGTCCGGTAGAGCCAATCCACGAAGTCGCGCTTCCAGGCCGTGTAGCTCTTGGGATCGGTCGCGGCGGCCGGCGGGCGGGCGAAGCGCGCCTCCGGGCGAGGCTGGGTCTCCAGATCGGCCGGCGTGAGTTCCAGGCGGGCTGCCTGATCCCAGGAGAGGGGGAGAGGGCCTTCGGCGAGCGGAGCGAGGGCGGTGACGGAGAGCAGCGTGTCTACCGCGCGCTTGGCGTCGGTCACCCGGGCCTGCCCCGATCCCAGGACGGAGGCGCGGTACTCCAGGACGGCTTCGGCCTGGACGGGCCCGCGCAGCGGGAAGAACAGCTCCTCTATCCCGGAGGGCAGGAGCGGCCGCTGAGAGAGGGGCGCGGCCGGTGCCGCCGCCGGGACGGCCGGCGGGGCCCCCGGCGAAGGAGGGGTCGGCGTCGTCGCGTCCGGCGAGGCTGCAGGAGCCGCCGGCGGCGCGGCGGCGGCACCGGGGGCCGGCGTGCTCTCGGCCGGCGCCGCCGGAGTCGCCATGGTCGCCGTCCCGGCCTGCGCCGCCTGCCCGGCGGCGGCCTTGCGCGGGTCCATCAGCGTCTTGATCTGCGCGCGGGTCAGCGGACCCCGCAGGTAGGACATCGTCCAGCGCGTGGTGAAGACCACCGGCTCGTCCTCGTGCACGTTGTACATCAGGAACACCCGCTTGCCCAGGCCGGCGAGCGTCTGCGTCCATCCCTGCCGGTCGAAGCCGCCGGTGCCGCCCGCGGCGACTCCCTCCAGCCCTTCGAGCACGCCGGTCCTTGTCGCGCTCGGTCTGCAGCCGGCCGATGAACCAGGTGCCGGTGTTGGCCAGGCCCTTGTAGTCCAGGTCCACCGGGTTCTGGGTGGCCAGCACCACGCCCAGGCCGAAGGCGCGCGCCTGCTTGAGCAGCGTCAGCAGCGGCTGCTTGGACGGCGGGTTGGCCACCGGCGGGAAGTAGCCGAAGATCTCGTCCATGTAGAGGATGGCCCGCAGGCTGCTGGTGCCCGGCTGCGTCCGCACCCAGCCCAGCACCTCGTTCAGCAGCAGCGAGACGAAGAACATGCGCTCGCTATCGGCCAGGTGGGCGATGGAGAAGATGGACATCCGCGGCTTGCCCTCCGGGCGTGTGCAGCAGCTTGCCGATGTCGAGCGGCTCGCCCTCGCAGCCAGGCCTGGAACCCGGGCGCGGCCAGCAGGTTGTTGAGCGCATCGCAGAGCCGAAGCGCTCCTTCGCCGGGTAGAAGGATCTCCAGGTCCATCACGCCGACTCTGGGGAACGGCGGCTTCTGGATCTGGCTGGATGAGCGCTGGCCAGGTCGAGGTCCGGCCCCGCCTGCCAGGCCTGGCTGAAGAAGCGTGGAGAGCAGGATGTGCTCCCGGCTCTGGATGGGGTCGGCCTCCATGCCCAGCAGCCCCAGCAGGCCGGTCGACCGTCGTGGCCACCCGCTCGCGCAGCAGCTCTCCGTCGTCGAGCACGGCCGCGGGCGGCGCTCCAAACGACTCCAGGATGGAGACCGGCATGCCCGGCGTTGCTGCCGGGCGTGTAGATGCTGAAGTCGGCGGCGGCCTTCAGCCGGGCGATGCGCTCTCCGTCCTCGCCCCAGTCGGCCAGGCCCTTCTGCCACGTGGCGGCCTGCTGCGCCGCGAACTCGTCAGCGGCGACTCCCTGTCTGGCGGCGTCCTCCGGCGTCCACCCAGGGCCGGAAGTCTTCCGGCGCGCAGCTCGGGGAACGTCAGCAGCAGGTTCGCCAGGTCGCCTTTGGGGTCGATGACGATGGCCGGGATGCCGTCGATGGCCGCCTCCTCCAGCAGCCCGATGCACAGCCCGGTCTTGCCGCTCCCGGTCATCCCCACGCACACGGCGTGGGTGACGAGGTCCTTGGAATCGTAGAGGAGCGAGGTCTTCTCCGCCTTCTTTGTAGCCAGGTCGTACTCCCGGCCGAGGTAGAACGCCCCCAGCTTTTCGAAGTCTTCCACGAGAAGCTCCCCCGGGTGGTGGACGCCCGCGCCGCTCTAGTGTAGAGGTTGTCGTGGGCGCACGCACCGACCAGGGAGGGCTCATGCCGGCATCCGCGATCCTCACGGAGGGGCTGACCAAGTCGTACGGTCCGGTGCGGGGCGTCCTGGACCTGGACCTGGAGGTGCGGGAGGGCGAGGTCTACGGCTTCCTGGGGCCGAACGGCGCCGGTAAGACCACGACGCTCCGCCTCCTCCTCGACTTCATCCGGCCCGATCGCGGGCGGGCGGCGATCTTCGGCAGGGACGTACGCGCGCAGCGGGGCGAGATCCACCGGCACGTCGGCTACCTTCCCGGCGAGCTCGCGCTCTGGCCTGAGCTGACCGGTCGGGAGAACCTGGCCTACCTGGCTCGCCTGCGCGGCGGCGTGGAGCCCGCCGTCCTTGCGGGTTTGGCGGATCGCCTGGACGTCGACTTGTCCCGACCGTTCCGCACCTACTCGCACGGCAACAAGCAGAAGATCGGTTTGCTGCAGGCCTTCATGCACCGGCCCCGACTCCTCCTGCTCGACGAGCCCACCACCGGTCTCGACCCCCTGGTCCAGCAGACGTTCTACGGGCTGCTGGAAGAGGTGCGCAACGAAGGCCGGACCGTCTTCCTCTCCAGCCATATCCTCTCGGAGGCGGAGCGCGTGTGCGACCGGGTCGGGATCATCCGCGACGGGGGGCTGGTCGCGTCACCGGCATCGACGAGCTTCGCGCCGGTACCACTCATCTCGTGCGGCTGGTCTTCCGCGGGGAGGTGGGCCCCGAGCTCTTCCGGGGTGTCCCGGGCGTGGTGGAGGTGGCCGGGGAAGATACCCAGGTGCCGGGAGAGACGCTGCTCGCCCTGACCGTCCGGGGCGACCCCCGGCCCTTGCTCGCCTTGGCGGCGACGCAGCCGCTGGTCTCCATGGAGAGCCGCCGGCCCAGCCTGGAGGAGCTCTTCTTCCCCCTCTACGGCGCACCGGGGGAGGGATAGGCGCGGTGTGGCCCACCATCCGCCTGTGGCTTCGTCGGACGCGGCGCTCGACGCTCATCTGGCTTGGGGCGACCAGCGCCGCCCTCGTCGTGGTCGTGCTGGCCTTCAAGGCCGAGGTGCATTCCGGAGCCGACGCGCTCCGGTTCGCGGCGGCGGCGCAGGCCCTCGCCCGGACGTTCGAGCCGCTGCTGGGCCGGGCCGAGGCGCTGGACACGCTCGGGGGGTTCGTCACCTGGCGGGTCCTGGGGGTGATGGCCGTCCTGCTCAGCGTCTTCGCCATACTGACGACGTCGCGTTTGACGGTCGGAGAGGAGCGGCGCGGGGCCGCCGACATCGTTCTCGCGACGCCGCTGGCTCGTCGCCGCCTGCTGACGGCACAGGCCCTGGTGCTGGGCGCCAGTGTTTCCTGGTGGCCCTGCTCCCCCTGTTGGTGGCCGGACTGGTCGGACAAGGCGCGGGGGCTCTCCTTGGGGGGTGCCTGGTGGGCGGGGGTGGGGCTCGCTCTGGCCGCCGTCTTCTTGGGAGGCGCCACAGCCCTGGTCGCCCAACTGCTCCATAGCCGGGCGGGCGCGGGAGCCGTTCTCGGCGTGCTGTTGGTGGTCAGCTACCTCATGACCAACCTGGCGGTGTCCCACGCGGGCTTCGTCCTACCCGCCGGCTCTCGCCGTTCGGGGCGCTCGACGCTTTCGACCCCTGGTGCCGGGGCGGAGCGTCGATCTCGGGGCGCTGGCTCTGCTGGCGGCGGCCACCCTGGCCTTTGGTGCTCTCCATGGTCCTCTTCGATCGGCGCGACCTGAACGCGGCTGGGTCGCGCCGCTGGGCCGCGTGGCTGCACGTCGACGCCAGCAGCCTGCTTCGCGGCCCGGCCCTGCGGGACGCCTGGGCGCTCAGGGGGGTGGCCGTCGCCTGGGGGCTTGGCCTCTCGATCTACATGGCGATCTTCACGTTGACCGATCGTGGGCTCCGGGGACCTCTCGAGGACATCACCGCCAGGCCGGGCCACTGGCAGAGGTCGCCGGACGGGGACTTCTTCGGGGACGAACCCATCAGCATGTTGATCTTCTCCGGGTTCGCCGGCCCGGTCTGGGCGGGTTCGCGGTTACAGGTGGGGCGCTGGGCCGGCGACCTCGAGGCCGACCACCTCGCCCTCGCTCTGGCTACCTGCTGGTCGGACCCGGTTGTTGCTTTCGCGGTGGCTGCCGCGCTCCTGGCGGGGCTGGTCGCCCTCTTGATCACCTGGGCGGCGACGCTGGTCTCCGCCCAGGTCGCCTCGGTCCGCGTGGACCCCGGTCGGCTCTTGGTAGCCATGGTGGCGCCGATAGCCCTGCTGCTGGTCTTTCTCGGCTTCGGCCTCGCCGTGGCCGGGTGGTGGCGTCCCTTCTCGGCGGCCGCGCTGACCGGCGTCCTGATCGTGGCCAACCTGCTGTTCGACCTGGTCTCGCCGCTCTTCGGGCTCCCGGCGTGGACCGGCAGCTCTCCCTGCTGGCCCGGGCCGGGAACCCCTTCCGCGAAGGTCTGAACTGGGAACATCAGGGGGTGCTGCTGCTCATCGCCGCGCTCCTACTGGAGTGGCTGCCTGGGGTCTGGAGCGGCGAGACCTGCCGTCTAGCCGTACCTAGGCCATGACCTCCTCCACGAAGGCGCGGAACACCTCGACGTGCTGGTCGATGTCGGCGGCGGAGTGCTGGACGGAGACCAACCACTGCTCGTCCAGGCCGGGCGGCAGGAAGATGCCGTGGGTCATCATGGTGATCCAGTGGGCGTACGCCAGGTCGAAGTCCGTCTTCTTGTAGTCCCGGAAGTTCCTGACCCGTTCGGGTACGTAGGTGATGCAGCCCTTCGCACCGCAGCGCACCGTGTGCGCCGCCAGCCCGTGCTCGTCGATGATCTCCTGACATGCGTCGATCAGGCGGTCGTGCTGGGCCTTCGCCTGGACCCAGGCTTCCTCGGTGCAGATCTCGGTCAGGACGGCCTTGGCGCCGGCCATCACCAGCGGGTTGCCGTTGAAGGTGCCTTGGTGGCCACCGTCCAGTTGGTGATGAGCTCCATCACGTCGCCCCGCCCGCCGAACGCGCCCACCGGCAGCCCGCCGCCGATGGACTTCGCCAGACAGATCAGGTCCGGCTTGACCCCCCAGATGCCCGATGCCCCACCCGGGTGCGAGGTGATGCCGGTCTTGACCTCGTCGAACTCGAGCGGGCGCCGCGCCGGTGGAAGATCTCGATGACTCCGCCAGGTAGCCGTCGTCCGGCAGGACGATGCCCATGTTCTCGGGCACCGGCTCCAGGATGAAGGCTGCGATCTGCTGGGGGTGGGCCTGAAACGCCCGCTCCAGCGCGTCCAGGTCGTTGAACGGGATGACCACCACTCGGCCACGGTGCTCTTGGGGATCCCGGCGAAGTAGGGGACGGGCGTCGGCATGTCCGCCGGTCCGGCTTCGTCCAGCGGGGGTTTGACCGAGACCATGACCAGATCGTGGTGACCGTGGTAGCCACCCTCCAGCTTGATGATCATGTCCCGCCCGTTGGAGGCCCGCGCAGGCCAACGCGTCCATGGTCGATTCCGTGCCCGAGTTGGTGAAGCGGACCAAGTCCATGGGAAACGGCGGCAGAGCTCCTCCGCCACCTCGGTGGCCAGGGGATGAGGGGTGACCAGGAGGGTCCCCTGGCTCGCCTGCCGGGTGATCGCCTCGACCAGCAAAGGATGCGAGTGCCCAGCCAGGAGCGAGCCGTACCCCATGTTGTAGTCGAGGTACTCGTTACCGTCGACGTCCCACAGCCGGCTGCCCTGTCCCTTGGCCATCACCACCGGATGCGGCTCGAAGAACTGGAAGTTGCTGGTGACGCCCAGGGGCAGCACGCGGCGGGCGCGGTCGGTGGCCGCCTGACTCTTGGGGTCATCGCCCGGTACTTGGCGCTCTCGCGAGCGGTGATGGCCAGGGCTCGCTCGGTCACTCTCGTCGTCGTGGTCATGCGTGATCTCCGTGGTCGAGGGGTGGTCCCCGTTCTACACCGTGTTCTGCCTCGCCGGGCGGGCCCACTCCTCGCCCGGGGCCTTGATCCGGGCGCCGGCCGGGCGTCGCTGGAGCTTGTACGAGGCCAGGAGGAGGACTGAGGAGAAGGTCAGCATCAGCGTGGCTCCCACCCCCGCGTTGAAGAAGGTGATGACGAAATCGTCCATCGGGTGTTCGGCGCTTCCCACGTCAGGTCGTCTCCTTGCTGTGCTTGGACGCCTTCCGCCGGACGCAGGAGTCGGGTATGCGCCAGTCGTGGACGTCCTTGACGACTCTTGGCACGAGCAAGGTCGTGGTGCGGCGTACTCCCGGCACCCGGCCCACCACGTCGGTGACGTAGCGGTGCAGGTCTTCGTTGTCCCGGGCGTACACCTGGATGCTGAGGTCTCGAGCGCCGGTGGAGAAGGCGACGTAGCTGACCCATTCGAGTCGGGCCATCTGCTCGGCCACGCCGCGCACCAGGGCGGGCTCCACCTCGACCATGATGTCGGCGGTCACTCCCAGACCGACGGCCCGCGGGCTGACCACGGCTCGGACGTCGATGGTCTTGCGTTCGCGCAGGCGCTCGATGCGGTACCGGACCGCCCGCTCAGAGACGTTCCCCAGTCGCCGCGCGATTTCGGCGCTGGACATGCGGCCGTCCTCTATCAGCAGCGACACGATGGCCTGGTCCACTTGGTCGATGCGGTTAGACACGGAGACCCCCGGTGCTTCCGGTTCCCCCACTGCTGTCATCATCAAAAATCATGTTGGTCGCAATATGTCAAATATCGCCACACATTCGTCCGAATCGGCAATGGTATAGCAGCAGCCCCAGCATGGGTACGTAGCTGTCCCCGCGGGCGAGGCGTCCACTGACCAGGGGGAGGGACCGGTCGGGGTGCTGCGGCATCAGGTCTGTCCGGCTCGTCTGGTGCGGTTCCCGCTCGTCCACCCCTCACCTCCGCCGGTCGCTGATGACCACAGCGTACCGTAGGTTCGCCGGGAGTGGCCCGGCCGGCGGATTCAGGGTACGGTTCCCGGAGCGGTCCTCGAACGGAGGTGGGAGCGGTGGTGCACTGGTGGGCCTGGTTCCCGGTCATGGCGGTGATCCTGGGCATGCTCGCCGTGGACCTGCTCCTCCACAAGGAGGCGCGGGAGACCAGCACCCGGGAGGCCGCGACCTGGAGCGCCATATGGATCACGCTGGGGCTGGGGTTCGGCGGAGTCATCTGGGTCTGGCTGGGCGGACAGGCGGCCGGGGAGTACCTGGCCGGCTACCTGATCGAGAAGAGCCTGTCGGTCGACAACATCTTCGTCTTCGCCGTGCTCTTCGTGTACTTCGCCGTTCCGACCGCCTATCAGCATCGGGTGCTCTTCTGGGGCGTGATGGGCGCGCTCGTGTTCCGCGCCCTCTTCATCGCCCTGGGGGCGGCGCTGATCTCCGCCTTCCACTGGATGATCTACGTGTTCGGCATCTTCCTGGTCATCACCGGGGTGCGGATGTCCACGCGGACCGAGTCGGAGGTCAACCCGGCGCACAACCCCGTGCTGCGCCTGGTGCGCCGTTTCGTGCCCATGACCGCGGAGTACCGCGGGCACTCCTTCTTCGTGCGGGAGGGCGGCAGACGGGTGGCCACGCCGCTCCTGGCGGTGGTGGTGGTGGTGGAGACGACCGACATCCTCTTTGCGCTCGATTCCATCCCGGCCATCTTCAGCGTCACGCGGGATCCGTTCCTGGTCTTCACCTCGAACGCCTTCGCCATTCTCGGGTTGCGCGCTCTCTACTTCCTCCTGGCCGGCATGATCGGACGGTTCGTCTATCTACGGTTCGGTCTGGCTCTGGTCCTGGTGTTCGTGGGCGTGCGCATGCTCCTGTCGGACATCGTCCACCTCCATATCTGGATCTCGCTGCTGATCATCGCGGCCATGATCGCCGGGTCCGTGCTCGTCTCGCTGCGCTGGCCGCCCGATCAGGAGGATCTGGCCGAGGAGCTCCCGGAGCCGGGCGAGGGCTTGATCGAGCTGGCTGAGGACGAAGAGGGCGGTTGACACCTCCTTTGGCAGCCGGTACAGTCTGGTCAGGCAAATCCTGACTAACCGGATATTGTTTAATGACAATGAACGGTCGGGAAGAGCGTCCTACCGATTCGCGGCACCACAGGAGGAAGCACGTGCCCATCTACGACAACGTGGCCAGCACCATCGGCTCGACCCCGTTGGTCCGGCTCAACCGGGTCAACGCGGACGGTCTCGCCACCGTGGCCGCCAAGCTGGAGTCGTTCAACCCGGGCGGTTCGGTCAAGGACCGGATCGGACTGAGCATGATCGAAGCGGCGGAGCAAGAAGGATCCATCACGCCGGGAAGCACCGTGCTCGTCGAGCCCACCTCGGGGAACACCGGGATCGCGCTCGCCATGCTCGCCGCCGCGAAGGGCTATCGGCTGGTGCTGGTCATGCCCGAGACCATGAGCCAGGAGCGACGCGCGCTGGTCAAGGCCTTTGGGGCCGAGCTGGTTCTGACCCCCGGGGGTGAAGGCATGAAGGGGGCGGTGAGCCGCGCCGAGTCCATCGCCGCGGACCTGCCGGATGCCTTCGTCCCTCAACAGTTCCGGAACCCGGCGAACCCCGCCATCCACCGTTCGACGACCGCCCAGGAGATCTGGTACGACACGGAAGGGCTGGTGGACGTCGTGGTGGCGGGCGTGGGCACGGGCGGGACGATCACCGGGATCGGCCAGGTACTGAAGCCCTTGCGTCCTCGACTGAGGGTCGTCGCGGTCGAGCCGTCCGGCTCGCCGGTCCTGTCCGGCGGTCAGCCGGGGCCGCACAAGATCCAGGGCATCGGCGCCGGTTTCGTCCCCGAGGTCTTCGATCGGAAGGTCGTAGACGAGATCCTGACCGTGACCGAGGAGGAGGCGTACGCGGTCACGCGGCGCCTCGCCCGCGAGGAGGGCATCCTCGCCGGTATCTCCTCGGGAGCGGCCGCCTCGGCCGCATTGACCCTGGCTCGGCGCACGGAGAACGAGGGGAAGCTCATCGTGGTCGTGCTGCCGGACACCGGCGAGCGCTACCTGAGCCACCCGGTCTACCAGGATCAGGCGGACATCCAGACCCTCGTCCCGGTCGGGTAGGCACGGTCGGCGGCGCGGTAGAATCGGCGCAACCGGGCGAGGAGGCGAGGATGGGCGAGAGGGAGCGGCGAGACGGGGCGGCGGAGACGGCAGCGGGCGCCGACGTCGGCAGGTACGAGGCGGTCATCCGGCTACGCCTGGGGTCGCATGATGCCCACTACGGCGGCGGCCTGGTCGACGGCGCCCGGGTCCTCGCCCTGTTCGGCGACCTGGCCACGGAGCTGCTGATCGCCCGGGACGGCGACGAGGGCCTCTTCGTGGCGTACGACTCCGTCGAGTTCCTGGAGCCGGTCCGGGCCGGCGACTACGTGGAGGCGCGAGGCCGCATCACCAGGGTGGGGCGCACCTCGCGCTCCATGGAGTTCGAAGCGCGGAAGGTGATCGTGGCGAGGCCCGACCTGGCTCCCTCCGCCGCCGACCTCCTCGCGGAGCCGGTCCTGGCGTGCCGGGCGCGGGGCACCTGCGTCGTGCCCCGTGAGCTGCAGCGGCGCGCCGGGGAATGAGCCGTTCACCGAGTTGATCAGGCCGCCGGACCGGCCGCCGGGCAGGCCGCCAGGGCGTGCCTTGGCTCACGGCGTGCCGCGGGCCTGCTCCCGCTAGCCGCGCAGGCGCCCCAAGTAGGAGGCGACGAAGAAGCCCACGGCCATCACGACCACCGTCGGTCCGGAGGCCGTGTTCAGGTAGTAGCTCAACATCAGACCGGCCAGCGCGCTGATCACCCCTATACCGAGCGCCAGCCCCACCAGTGTGCGGAAGTCCCGGGCGACGTTGCGGGCGGCGGCGGCGGGTACGATGATCAGGGCACTGACCAAGATGATGCCCACGATCTTGAGGCTGACCGCCACGGTCAGGGCGAGCAGGGTCAGGAAGACGTAGTCCCAGAGGACGACCGGCACCCCTTCCACCCGGGCGAGGTCGCGATTGAAGGCGATCTTGATCAGCACCGTCGACCTCCAGAAGATGATGGCCGAGACGATCGCGGCCAGGCCGACGGCCAGGACGACGTCCAGATTGCTGACGGAGAGGATGTCGCCGAACAGGTAGGACAGCAGATCGGTCTGGTAGCCGGTCTGCAGACCGATCAGCAGGACCCCCAGCGCCATCGATCCGGAGAAGAACACGCCGATCACGGTGTCCGAGGTGAGCTCGCTGTGGAAGGTGAGGTAGGTGATCCCCAACGCCACCACCACGCAGAAGATCACCGCCGCCGGCACGGGCGCCACGCCGAACAGCACCCCCAAGGCGATGCCGGCCAGGGCCGAGTGGGCGATGGCGTCCGCGAAGAACGACATGGAACGCAGGGTGACGTAGACGCCCACCACCGCGCAGAGAAAGCCCACCGCCAGCCCGGCGAGCAGGGCCCGCTGCATGAAGGGGTACTGCAGGATGCCGGGGAGGACCAACGCGGTCACGGGTGCTCCTCGTGGTCCGCGTGCTCCTGATGGTGGTGCTGGTAGCGGCCGGTCATCGCGCCGTAGGTCTCCTCGATGACCTCGGGCCGGAGCACGTCTTGGGGTACGCCCCGGCAGAGCAGGCGCTGGTTCAGGCAGAGCACCTGATCGGCGTAGCGGAAGACCACGTCCAGATCGTGCGAGACCATCACCACCGTGAGGTTCTCCCGATGCCGGAGGTTGTGGATCAACTCGTAGAACGTGTCCTCGCCGGCCACGTCCACGCCGGCGGCGGGCTCGTCCAGGATCAGGAGCTGCGGCCGAGTGACCAGCGCATACGCCAGCAGCACGCGCTGCAGCTCCCCGCCGGAGAGACGTCCTATGCGCCGGTCGATCAGGCGCTGGGCGTGCACCCGCTCCAGTGCCTCCTCGATCCGTGTCCGGTTGGCCGAGCGGTGGAGCCAGAACCCGCCCTGACGGAGTCGCAGGAGCATCACCTCGTACACGGTGATGGGGAACGTGCGGTCGAAGTCCAGGCGCTGCGGCATGTAGCCGATGCGGTCGCGCACGCTACCCAGACGACGGTGGTCCCGTCCCAGGATGGTCACCGTGCCCCGGTCGGGCTCGATCAGGTCGAGCACGGTGCGGATCAACATGGTCTTGCCGGCGCCGTTGGGCCCGATGACGACCGCGATCTCGCCCTCGTCGACCACGAAGGAGACGTCCTCGAAGATGGTCTGCCCGCCCAGCTGCAGACAGAGATCCTGCACCAGGAGGGCGGCGTTGGGATAGAGGTCGCTCACGGAGCGCCGCCCAAGGCCCGGGCGAAGACGTCGGTGTCGCTACGCATCAGATCCTCGTAGGCCGACCCGCTCAAGGTGCTGCCTTCGGGGTCGGCGGTGTAGACGGTCGCCCCCGTCTCCCGCGCCAGCGCCTCGGCGGGCCGGGCCGAGAACTGGGGCTCGGCGATCACTGCGGTCACCTTCAGCCGGTCCACCAGATCCACCAGTCCCGCCAGGTACTGGGCGCTCGGCTCCTTCCCCGGGAACTGCTCCAGCACCGCGACCTGCTGCAGCCCGTAGGCTCGGGCGTAGTACTGCCAGGCACTGTGGAAGCTCACGAAGTCCTTGCGGGGGAAGCGGGAGGTCCGGGAGAGGATCTCCCGGTGGAGCGTCTGGAGCCGGACGGTATAGGCGGTGGCCCGGCGGTCGTAGGCGGCGGCGTGGGCGGGATCCAGTGCCTTGAGTCCGTCGCGGATGTTCTTCACCATCTGCATCGCGTTGCGGGCGTCCAGCCAGACGTGCGGGTCGACGTTCGTTGGCTCGGCCTCGCCTCCGCCGCCTCCCGGCACCGGCACCGGCTCGTTCGGGCGCAGGAATTGCACGCCCCGGCTGGCCACGACCGTCCGCAGGTCCTTTCGGCCGGCACTGCGGATGAGGCCGTCCGCCCAGAGCTCCAAGCCGGCCCCATTCATGACCAGCAGGTCGGCCGCGGCGACCCGTTTGGCCTGCTCGGGCGTGAAGGTGGTCTGGTGCGGAGAGGCCCCCGGTGCGAGCAGATTCTCCACTCGGACGTCCGGGCCCGCCACGTTGACCGTCAGCGAGTAGAGCACCGGCGTGGTGGTGACCACCAGGGGGCGGCTGTCGCTGGAGGCGCCGGTCGCGCAGCCCGCGCTCAGCACCACCGCCGCGAGGATCCCGGTGACGGCGACGACCCTGGCCAGCAGTGTCCGACGGGTCACGCGTCACCTTCCCGACGCCGGCAGGCGGGGCAGAGCCCCCGGAGGGTGAGATCGTGGTCCTGGACCAGGTAGCCGGCGGCCTGCGCCTGGCGCGCGACCTCGCGCTTGAGTCCGCACCCCTCCACCCGGATGATGCCCGAGCAGTTGACGCAGACCAGGTGGTGATGGTGTCGACCGAACGCCTCGCTGGGGTCGTAGCGGCGGGAGCCGTCGTCCAGGTAGAAGTGGGTCAGGACTCCGGCGCCCTCGAGCGACGCGAGGCAGCGGTAGAGGGGGGACAGGTCTCCCTCCAGGCGGATGCATGCGGCCAGCTCTTCGGCCGAGAAGGCACAGCCGCCCGCAGCGAACTGGTCGAGGACGGCGCGTTTCAGCCGGGACAGGCGCAGTCCCCGCGCCCGGAGGTGCGCGACGGCGGCCTCGAGATCCAGAGGACGGGGCGGGGTGGATTGCTCGTCGCTCTTCATGGTGCCTGCTCTTATCGTCATGGACTGACGAGAGTAAACCCGCCGCCGCCATCCGACAAGACCCCGGCCCGCGCAGCGCGCCGCTGTGCGGCGGTCCGTCTCTGGGGGTTCGAGGGCGCTTGGGAGACGTCCCGTGGGCAGGGGGGCCGTGGTAGACTTGTCGCCTTCCGGCTGAAAGGAGATGACATGCGGGAGAGTTTCGGCGGTTTTCTCCTGCCTCGGCCGTCGAGTGGCGCACCGGCGCCGGTCAGCATCGACGACACCACCCTCCGCGACGGCGAGCAGACGGCCGGCGTGGTGTTCGCCAACGAGGAGAAGCTCCGCATCGCGAAGCTGCTCGACGAGGTCGGTGTCTACCAGATCGAGGCCGGCATCCCCACCATGGGGGGATCCGAGGCCGAAGCCGTCCGCCAGATCGCCGCGATGGACCTGAACTGCAGCATCCTCGCCTGGAACCGGGCCGTCGTGTCCGATGTCGAGGCGTCCATACAGTGCGGGGTCGACGCGGTGGCCATCTCCATGTCGTCGTCGGACATCCACATCGAGCACAAGCTGCGGCAGAGCAGGGAGTGGGTGCTGGAGAGCGTCAAGAAGGCGGTGGACTACGCCAAGGAACGCAACCTCTACGTCTCGGTGAACGCTGAGGACGCGTCCCGCACGGACATGGAGTTCCTGCTGAGTTTTGCCCGGAACGCCCGCGACGCCGGGGCCGACCGCCTCCGCTTCTGCGACACGCTGGGCATCCTCGATCCCTTCAACACCTTCATGAAGATCAAGACGGTCATCGACGTGAGCGGCATGGATATCGAGATGCACACCCACAACGACTTCGGCATGGCCACCGCCAACGCCATCGCCGGCATCCGCGCCGGCGCCCGCTTCGTCAACACGACGGTCAACGGGCTGGGCGAGCGTGCCGGCAACGCCGCCCTGGAGGAGGTGGCCATGGCCCTTCGCTACATCGAGGGCATGGAGGTGCCGCTGAACACCGACCTCTTCCGGGAGCTGTCGGAGTACGTGGCCGCCGCCTCGAACCGGCCCCTGCCCACGTGGAAGCCCATCGTGGGGGCCAACTTGTTCGTGTACGAGAGCGAGAATCGGGCGTCGGCCGCCCTCAAGGATCCCTCCAACTACGAGGTGTTCCCTCCGGAGGCGGTGGGGTTGCAGCGCCGGATCGTGTTGGGCAAGTACTCCGGAGCCGACTCGCTGATGGCCAAACTGACGGAGCACCACGTGCGCGTCTCGCCGGAGGAGGCCGCCATCCTCACCTGCCGGATCCGGTCGAAGAGCGTCGCCCTCAAGCGCGCCCTCTTCGACGAGGAGCTGCTGGAGATCTATCGGGCCGAGATCGACAGCGTGCGGGACGAGGTGCGCGAAGTGCAGGTCGCTGGGGAAGACCCGGCTCTGCAG
This sequence comes from uncultured Actinomycetota bacterium, assembly GCA_963796315.1. Classification (GTDB taxonomy): domain Bacteria; phylum Actinomycetota; class Thermoleophilia; order RBG-16-64-13; family RBG-16-64-13; genus CAWCLH01. The sequence goes on along the minus strand of CAWCLH010000001.1, from coordinate 72,427 downwards.
GCGGTTACCGACGCCGTGAGCGCGCTGGCAGAGGTGGCCGATGAGCGGTAGACCCCCGCGACGCACGCCTTTCGAAGCCCGCTTCCGGGAGACCGGGCATCCGGTGTACCTGGTCGACACCACCCTGCGCGACGGCGAGCAGACCGCGGGCGTCGTCTTCGCCAACCAGGAGAAGGCGCACATCGCCCGGCTGCTCTCCGGTGTCGGCGTCCACGAGCTGGAGGTCGGCAGCCCCTGGTTGTGCCAGGAGGAGCGGGACTCCATCCGTGAGGTCGCCTCGATGGGGCTGTCCGCCCGCGTCCTCGCCTTCTGCCGGGGCAATGAGCCGAACGACGTCGTCCAAGCCGCGGACTGCGGGGTCGAGGCGGTGGTCCTCTCCGTCAGCACCTCCCTGCAGCACATCAAGCACAAGTACGGGCACGACCAGCAGTGGGTGCTCGACCGGGTCGCGGAGTCTGCTCAGGTGGCACGGGAGCGCGGGCTGCCCTTCGTCGTCTCCGCCGAGGACGCGTCGCGCACGCCCATGGACTTCCTGCTGCGGTACGCGGTCCTCGCTGAGGAGCTGGGCGCCGACCGTTTCCGCTTCTGCGACTCTCTCTCCGTGCTGGACCCCTTCATGATGTTCTCGCGCGTCCAGACGATCCTGGAGACCGTCCAGCTGGACGTGGAGGTCCATTGTCACAACGACTTCGGCATGGCCACGGCCAACACGCTGGCCGGCCTGCGGGCGGGCGCCCGGTATGTCACCGTGTCCGTGAACGGGCTGGGCGAGCGTACGGGTAACGCCGCCCTGGAAGAGGTGGTGATGGCGCTGAAGTACCTGGACGATACCGACCTGGAGATCCAGACCAACCGGTTCCGGGAGCTGTCCGAGTACGTCGCCCGCGCGTCCAGCCGGGCCGTCCCCATCTGGAAGGCCATCGTGGGAACGAACATCTTCGCCCATGAGTCGGGCATCCACGCCGACGGCGTGATCAAGAACCCGTTGACCTACGAGGTCTTCAGCCCGGACGAGGTCGGCTTGACCCGTCAGCTGGTGGTGGGCAAGCACTCGGGCAGCCGGACCATCCAGCACAAGTTCAAGGAGTTCGGCATCGATCTCTCCGACAAGGAGGCGGCGGCTGTGCTGGTGCAGGCCCGCCAGATCAGTGTCGACCTCAAGCGGGCGCTCTTCGACAAGGAACTGGTGTACATCTACCAGGATTTCATCCAGCAGGACGAGAAGCGCAAGGAAGCCGAGCACGTCGCCGTCATGGATGAGGAGGAGTAGGCTCGTCCATCCACCCGCTTCCGGAGGGAGTCTGCCCCTGCCCACGCAAGCCGACCTGAGGATCGATCGTCAGAACAGGCCGTCGCAGACGGCGGGCGGTAGCGTCCCCCGGTCAGTCTTCATCACGCAGGATTTTCCGCCTCGGGTCGGCGGCGCCCAGTCCTACTACTGGGGCGTCATGCAGACCCTGTCGCCCGACGACCTGGTGATCGTCGCCCCGCACCACCCGGACGCCGCCGCCTTCGACGAGTCGCATCCGTACCGGGTCGTGCGCCTGCCGCGCTCCATCCTCGTCCCGACCCGGGGACTGCTCGATCTGGCGGTAGGGCTGGCCCGCGAGCATCGCGCGGAGCTGGTGCAGTTCGGCCACCCGCTGCCCCTCGGTCTCCTGGGCCCGCGCCCTGGTCCGCCGCCTGGGGATCCCCTACCTGATCTTCCTCGGAGGGGCGGAGCTCACGTTGCCGGCGTCGCTGCCCGGCGTGGGCCACGCCCTCCGTTCCGTGCTGGGCCAGGCCTCCCTGTTACTGGCCGTCAGCGACTACACGGCGGCGCAGGCCGCGCGCCAGGTGGAAGGCAGCGTCCGGGCGGCCGTCCTGCGGCCGGCCGTGGACGTGGAAGGCTTCGCCCCCTCCAGCGCGGACGAGGTGCGGGACGCCCGCCGGCGGCTGGGGGTGCCGGATCGGCTGGTCGTCTCCGTCGGCCGGCTGGTGCCCCGGAAGGGCCAAGATCGGCTGATCGACGCCCTGGCCTTGCTGACGCCGGACTTTCCGGAGCTGCGACTGGCGCTGATCGGCGGAGGGAGGCTGGCGCCGGCCCTGCGTCGCCGTGCCGAGCGTCACGGCGTCGCTGATCGGGTGCACCTGCTCGGGTCGCTCGCTCACGAGGGTGTCGCCGAGTGGTTCGCCGCAGCCGACGTGTTCGCCTCCCCCTGCCGCACCCGATGGGGCGGGCTGGAGGTCGAGGGATTCGGCCTCGTGTTCGCCGAGGCGGCTCTGGCCGGCCTGCCGGTGATGGCGGGCCGGTCGGGTGGCGCGGTGGAGGCGGTGATCAACGGCTCGACGGGCATCGTGGTCGATGGCTCGTCGGCCGCGCAGGTGGCCGCCGGGTTGGCCCGTCTGCTCGGCGCGCCCGAAGGAACGCGGCGGGCGGCCGGGCGTCGGGGTCGCGAGCTGGCCCTCGCCCGACATGCGCCGGAGGTGGTGGGCCGGCGGTACCGTGCCTTGCTCCGCTCGGTGGTCCAGGCGTGACGGAACCGGACGACCTGAGCCCGGCCGCGCAGATCGAAGGCCTCACCGAGGCCTCGGTCGAGGCATCCGGCAAGCTCCACTGGCTCCGGTTGCTCTTGGGGCTGGGCTTGGGCGTCGCCGTGGGGGTCGCCGTCATCCTTCTGGTCAGTCCGCACGTGGGGAAGGACATCCAGCAGGCCACTCGGGCGACCACCCGGCCGATATGGCTGCTGGCCGTCATGCTGTCGCTGGCCGTCCTGCTCGTGGCGGACGCGGGCTCGCTGGTCATCCTGGTGCGCGCGCTGTGCGGCCGGGTCTCCACCTTCTGGTCGGGAGAGGTGGCCTTCGAGAGCCACCTGGTGGGCGGGGCGACCTCGTTCGGAGGCCTGGAGATCCCGTACCAGATGTACCTGCTCCACCGTCTGGGCATGTCGCTGAGCGAGGCCAGTTCGGTCGTCCTGATCAAGGGGCTGGTCCACACCTCCGTGCTGGCCGCCGTGGCGACGATCGCCCTGCTGCCGCTGGGCGTCTCCTCGCTCACGCACTTCCAGCGCGACCTCCTCCTGGTGGTGGTCGGCGCGCTGGTGATCATCTGGGCCCTGGGTGCCCTCTGGCTCTCGCGCCCGCGTGGGCCTGGGTCTCATGCCCCAGTCCGTGCGCCGCCGGGTCGAAGAGTTCCGGGCGGCGATCCGCACCCTCCGGGCGGGCGGCGTCCGCTTGATCGTCCCCCTGGTCGCGCTCCAGTTCGTCTACTGGCTGTTCATGTTCGCCTTGATCCCGCTGATCCTCCATTCACTGGGTTGGCGGGGCGATCTGGCTCCCATCATCGTCGGGCAGGCGGTCCTCCAGATCCTGATGCCCTTCTCGCCGCTGCCCGGGGGCGCCGGCGTGGCGGAGTTCGGCTACCTCGAGCTGATCGGCCAGTCGGTCCCGGCGGACCTGGTGGTGCCCAGCCTGGTGCTGTGGCGACTCTGCACCTGGTTCATCCCCATGGGCCTGGGCGCCATAGGACTGGGGCTGCGTTCCAGCCGATGGCATCGGAAGGCGGAGGTGCCGGTATGTTGAGGCGGTCGGCGAGGATGGCGCTGCTCGCGGGCGGTTTCGCTCTGGGCTGTCTGCCTTCGGCGCGGATCGTGGCCGCGCCGGGCGGGGGTTCGGATCGAACAGGTGGGTACCGGCAATCCGGGCGCCGCGAACGTCCGGCGGAGCGTCGGCGCCGGCGCGGGTGCCCTGGTCCTGGCGCTGGATGCCGGCAAGGCTGCCGTGCCCGTCCTCGCCGGTCGGGTGGCGGGCGCGGACGACGATCTGCTCGGCGGTCTGACCGTCGCCCCGGTGATCGCGCATATCCTGGTGGGGGGAGGACGCGGCGTGGGAGCGGCTCTGGGTGGCGTCGCGGCGCAGGACCCCCTGGCCGTGGCGGTCCTCTCACCGATCTTCCTCGGCGGCTCGGTCTTGGGGGTGCACGCTCCCTCGGTCCTGCTCAGTTACGCCGGCCTGCCCGCGGTGCGGCTCGCCTTGGGCAGGAGTCGCCGGTCCGTCGCCTGGAGTGCCGTCCTCGTGGCGATCCTGACGCTCACCCGGTTTCGTGGCGCGCTGCGGGACGGGCGGCATGACCGGCGGTCGCTGTGGGAAAGACTGGTGAATGACCGCGGCTCGGCTCCGGCCGGCGAGAGGTAGCGCATGCGCATCGGCCTGGTCTCTCCGTACTCCTGGACCGTTCCCGGCGGGGTGAACCACCACGTCGAGAACCTGGCTGCGCAACTGCGGGCCAAAGGCCACGATGCCTGGATCATCGCGCCGGCCGGGGTCCTGCACCGGCCGACCGAGGAGGCGGCGCTGCCGCCCCGCTTCATCTCGGCGGGTACGGCCGTGCCCTTCCGCTCCAACGGCTCGAAGGCCTGGGTCAACGTCTGGCCGCTGATGCTGCAGCGCATGGAGCGCATCTTGGAGGAGCAGGAGTTCGATCTGATCCATGCTCACGAGCCCTGCACGCCGTCGGCCGCTGCCTCCGCCGTGGTCGTCGCCCAGGTGCCGGTGGTCGGCACCTTCCACGCGGCCGGCGGCAGCGGTCTGGGCTACCGCATGTTCTCCCCGTATGCCCGCCGCATCATCGATCTGTTGACGCTGCGCGTGGTGGTGTCCGAGGCGGCCCGTCAGTACGTGGGCTCCATCTTCCCCGGGGAGTACCGGCTGATCCCCAACGGGGTCGACGTGGAAGCCTACGCAGCCGCCCGCGGGGGAGGCAAGGTGCCCGGGAGGCTGCTCTTCGTCGGCCGCCCGGAGCCGCGCAAGGGCCTCTTCATCCTGTTGCAGGCCTTTGCCGAGCTCCGCCGGCGCGTGCCCGAGGCGACCCTGACGCTGGTGGGGACGAGCGAGAACGAGCTGCGCACGGTCGTTTCCAAGATGGTGCCGAAGCTCCCCCTTCCCGTGCAGGGGGTGCGGGCGCTGGGACGGGTGTCCCACGAGGAGAAGATCGAGGCGATGCGTCGGGCGGAGATCCTGGCGGTGCCTTCCCTCAAGGGCGAGAGCTTCGGCATCGTGCTCACGGAAGCGTTGGCCGCCGGCCTGCCGGTGGTCGCTTCGGACATCCCGGCGTACCGGTCGGTCCTCAAGCAGGGAGAGTACGGTCGGCTGGTGGCCCCGGGCGACCCGTTCCACCTGGCCGACGAACTAGCGCGCGCTCCTGGAGGATCGCGCGGAGCGGGCCGAGATGAGCCGCCGGGGCCTCGAGGCGGTGGCGCGCTACGATTGGCCGCGCGTGGCGGACGAGGTGCTGGAGACCTACGAGGACGCGCTCGAGCGGGCGAAGTGGCGTGGCAGCGGCTCGGCGGCGTCCCCCTACGGCCGGCCGAGTCCCTCGCCGCCCCCGCGCTCGTCCTGACGTCCTGACGTCCGCAACGCGGGCTCCCCGGCGCACCCGCCGAACGGATGCGTGCCCCGAACCCTTCGAAGGAGGAAGACTGATGGCAGGCAAGGAAGGTTCCGCGACCCGTACCCTGGTGGTGCACTTCTCGGGAGGGACCGAGGTCTCCCTGCAGACGCTCAGCGACCCGACCGCGGTCTACGAGAAGCTGGCCGCCGCCGGCGACTGGCTGATCGTGGAGGATGTGCTGGGCGAGAGCCACTACCTGGCCGTGGGGCAGATCGCCTACCTGCACTTCGCCTCCCGGAAGGGAGTGGGCTTCCGCTACGATCAATGACGGTCGTTGGCGGTCCCTGTACGCGGCTGGTAGCATCGCGCCGCGCATCGACGTCTGAGCCGCAAGCACAGGAGGAAACGTGGCGTATCGAGTGACCTGCATCCCCGGCGACGGCATCGGTCCGGAGATCATGGCCGCCACCAAGGAGGCCGTCGCCGCGACCGGCGTGGCCATCGAGTGGCTCGATGTCGATGCCGGCGTGGACGTGATGGACCGCTACGGTACGCCCCTCCCCGAGCATGTCCTGGAATCGGTGCGCGACACTCGGATCGCTCTCAAAGGCCCCATCACCACGCCGGTCGGTTCCGGCTTCCGCAGCGTGAACGTGGCGCTGCGCAAGGAGCTCGACCTGTACGCCAACCTCCGTCCGGCCATCAGCATCCCGGGGGTCCGTTCCCGCTACGAGGGCATCGACCTGGTCGTGGTGCGGGAGAACACCGAGGACCTCTACGCCGGCGTCGAGCACTGGGTGGGCAAGGACGCCGCCGAGTCCATCAAGATCATCACCCGGTTCGCCTCGGAGCGCATCGCGCGGTTCGCCTTCGACTACGCCAGGCGGGAGGGACGGCGCAAGGTGACGGCGGTGCACAAGGCCAACATCATGAAGCTGAGCGACGGGCTCTTCCTGGACACGGCGCGCACGGTGGCCCAGCACTACCCGGACGTGGAGTTCGAGGACCGTATCGTGGACAACATGTGCATGCAGCTGGTGCAGAAACCCGAGCTCTACGACGTGCTCCTGTGCCCCAACCTCTACGGCGACATCCTCAGCGACCTCTGCGCCGGCCTGGTGGGCGGCCTGGGGGTGGCTCCGGGGGCCAACATCGGCGAGGAGATCGCGGTCTTCGAGCCGGTCCATGGCTCCGCTCCCAAGTACGCCGGCCAGAACAAGGTCAACCCGGTGGCCCTGGTGCTCTCCGCGGTCCTGATGCTCCGCCATCTGGGAGAGAGGGAGGCGGCCGACCGGCTGTTCCAGGCGGTCCGGTCGGTCATCGGCGAGGGGAAGGACGTCACCTACGACCTGGGCGGCCGGGCCGGTACTATGGAGATGGGCCGGGCGATCGCCCGGAGAGCTGCGGCGCCGGACCGCGGCTAGCGCATTTCGAGGGGAGGCAGAGTGGGCGTGCCCCCGGGCAGACTGACCGTGGCCGACGTGCTCCGGGAAGAGAGTCTCCGACTCCGCCTGGTCGCCGGCAGCGCCGGCGTGGACAACGAGGTGCGGGGGATCCACATCTCGGAGATGCCCGACCCGACCCGGTGGCTGGCGCCGGGCGACCTCCTGTTGACCACCGAGCTCGCCCTGCACGACGACCTGGAGGGGCAGGCCGACTTGGTGCGCCGCCTGGCGGGAGCCGGGAGCGCCGGTCTGGGCGTCGCCGTGGACATCTACCTCCACCGTACCTCGCCGGAGATGCGCGCCGAGGCCGACCGCGTGGGGCTGCCGCTCTTCGAAGTCCCGTACGAGATCCCCTTCCGCACCATCACCAGCTTGGTGTTCAACAGCCTCCACAGCGCGAGCTTCTACCAGCTCCGGCGCAGCCTCTCGGTCCAGGACCGGCTGCTCGCGCTGCTCCTGGAGGACCGCGGTCTGGACCACCTGACCTCCTCGGTCGCCATGCTCCTCTCCACCTCGGTGATCGTGTTCGACTCGATCGGCACGGTCTTGGCGCAGGCCAACGCGCGGACCAAGGTCACGCCGCAGCTGCGCGACGTCGTCTGGCGCACGTACCGCGACCGGGGGGGAGGGGCCACGGAGAAGGGGCGGCGGGTGGAGACCGACGGCCACGTGCTCATGCTGGAGGAGGTGCGGCTCGGCGGCCGGGTGGAGCAGGTGGTCTGCTTCGTCTACCCGCGAGGCGAGAACGTGTCCGAGATGGGTCGCGTGGTGGTGGAGTACGTCCGCAAGCTGCTCACCTTGGAGCTTCACCGCTCGCGGGACGAGATCCTGCTGAAGAAGCGGATGCGCGCCGGCCTGCTGGACGACCTCCTCTCCGGGCTGGGGAAACCGGAGGACCTGGAGGAGCGACTCACCCACTTCGGCTTCGAGCCCGGCCGAGTCTGGACGCTCTTGGTGTGCGACATCGACCACTTCTCGTCGGTGGTCGGTTCCGGGCGCAGCCTCGCCCAGGAGGAGAGCATCCAACGGCTCAAGGCGGACTTCAAGGAGCAGGTGGACGGGTACTTCTCCGATCTGCGTCGGCCGTACCTGTCGCAGACCAAGAGCGACTCGGTCGTCGTCCTGGTCCAGCTGCTCGATGACGGAGAGGAGGCTCTGCGCGGGCTGGGCCGACAGTTGCGGCATCGGCTGGCCGACCACTTCCCGGAGCTCTCGGTCACGGTGGGCTTCGGTGACGGTTACCGGACGGCGGAGGCGGTCCCCCGCGCCTACACGCAGGCCCGCGAGGCCACGGATGCTCGATTGGGAAGCGGGGAGGAGACGCACGTGCGGCTGTTCTCGGACCTCGGCCCACGGATCCGGGCGCTGGAGAACCAGAGTCGCGAGCGGCTCGAGTACTTCGCCGAGATGACGCTGGGGCCCCTGCTTCGGTACGACGAGGACCGCGGGGAGCATCTGCTGGAGACGCTGCGGGTCTTTCTGGAGGCGGACCGTACGGTCACCCGCGCGGCGTCGGTGCTCTACGTCCATCCGAATACCTTGCGGAACCGGCTGCACAAGGTGGAGGAGTTGTTGGGAGTCTCCCTCGAGGCGACCGACGTGCTGGTCGACATCGCTCTGGGTTTCCAGGCCCTGCGCATCCTCGACCGGCTGGTGGCTGCTCCCCGGGTCGTCGTCCGCCCCCGCGTCGGCGCCGATCGGGTCGGGCTGAAGGTCGACTGAGGTGGTGACGGGGGAGGTGCCGGCAGTGCCGACGACCATGCGCGCGATGCAACTCCTGGCCCCCGAGCCCGTGGCCGAACGCCCGCTCAGGCTCATGGAACTGCCCGTTCCCAGCCCGGCTCCGGGCCAGGTCCTGCTGAGGGTGCGGGCCTGCGGCGTCTGCCGCACCGACCTCCACATCCTTGAGGGCGAGCTGCCGCCGCACCGTTCGCCCGTCGTGCCGGGGCACCAGATCGTCGGCGGCATCGCTGTGCACCCAGGTCGCCCGCTGGCGGGGCTGGGACGTGTACGCGTTCACGCGGGCCCAGGAGCACCGCGACCTGGCGCGGGACTTGGGCGCCGTCTGGGCCGGCGACAGCGACGAGGACCCCGGCGTCCGGCTGGACGCCGCCTCGTCTTCGCTCCGGTCGGTGAGCTCGCCGTCCACTGCCCTCCGTCGCCTCGACAAAGGCGGCATCGTCGCCCTCGGCGGGATCTACAGCACCCCCATCCCGCCCATCGAGTACCCCTGGATCTACCAGGGAGCGCGGCGGTCCTCAGGGTCGCGAGCGACTGAGGACGGCCGTCAGCCCGAGGGCCGGTCCGGGCGTGGCGGGCGGGGGTCGTCCCGCTCCGCCGGCCTGGCGCGAAGGATGGCGGCGGAGCGCAGGCCCAGGTAGAGGTCGACCAGAGTCTCGGTGACGTCCAGGTCCAGGCCGAGCAGCGCCTCGATCTTCTTCAACCGATAACGCAGCGTGTTCTCGTGGACGAACAGGCGCTTGGCCGCCCGGCTGACCGAGCGTCCCTCGTCGAGGAAGGCGCGGAGCGTCTCCACCAACTGGTCACCGTGGGCGGCGTCGTGCTCCTCGAGCGGCTCGACGGTCGTCTGACGGAACAGAGCCAGCTGCTCCCCGGAGAGGTTCTCCAGGAGCCGGATGCTGGGGCCCAGCTCGCCGAAGAGGACGACCCCCGAGTGGTCTCCCGCCCGCGCGAGCCGAAGCGCTTCTCGCGCCTGGGCCGCGGCCCGCGCCACCCGCTCCGCCCCCCGAAACGGCTCTGAGAACCCCGCCGCCAGGCGGGCCCAGACCAGCACGGCGCCTGCGTCGGCGCGCAGCCGCTCGCCCAGCAGGCGCGTCTCCTGCGGCGGCGCCGGCGCCGGTTGGAGGAGGATGACGACCGTGTCCCCGTGCGCGGCGGTGATGGCGGGCACCCGACCGTTCGCGAGCGTCGCCTCGAGCGAGTCGTGCAGCTGGTGCCGTACCTCCTGCGCCTGTTCGGGCGCGCCAAGCCCGCGGGCGGCCAGCCCTTCGGCCAGCCGGACCGCTTCGACCACGCCGACGAGGAGGTCGCGGTGCGGGTCCAGGTCGATGGCGGCCAGGCGCGACTCGGCCGCGTCCGCGTCCAGCCCCTCGCCTCCCTGTAGCAGCTCGTCCAGCAGGTCGGCCCGGAGCTTCCGCTGCAACAGCAGGCTGTCACGGGACTTGAGCAGGTCCAAGGCCAGGAGCTTCTGGGCGTAGGTCAAGACGACGTCCGCGAACTCGCTGAGGTGGGTGCGGGCGGGCAGCGCCAGGGCCAGGACCTGATGGATGCGGCCGTGCAGGCGCACCTCGCGGAACGCCAAACGCAGGTGGTCGATGCCGATCTCCCGGGGCAACTCGCCCCCGCGATCGGCGTCGCGATACGTCTGCCAGATGCGCGCCGTCTGCGCCGCGTCCAGATGGACCTTCTGTTGGGCCTGGCTGACCACCTGCCCGCCGGCGTCGAAGACCACGACCGTCGCGCCGATCAGCATGGAGAGCGACGAGACCAGATGGTCGGTCCCGCGGTCCTCCACCATCAGCGACAAGAGGTGGCTCTGCACGGAGAGGCTGCGGCGCAGGCGGTGCATGTCGCTGCTCAGCAGGCCGGTGAAGATGTAGGAGGTGATCGCGCGGAACGGTGTCTGGTAGTCGACTTCGAGCAACGGCAGGCCGTGCTCGTCGGCCGCCTGCCGCAGTGCGTCGGGGGCCGCCTCCAGGTCGACGCCCTTGGCGATCGCCAGTGCCGCCATCCCCGCCTGCGAGAGCCGCCGGACCAGCTCTCTCTGCGTGTCCGGATCGTCCCTGATGCGGATGCCCGTGGTCAAGAGGACGTCCCGGGGGGCGAGCCACGGCGTGGGATCCACCATCTCGGAGATGTGGACGCCGCCGACCTGACGGTGAAGCCCTTGGCTGCCGGCCACCAAGGTGAGCCCGAGGTCGGGTTCGTCGACCAGGTCCTTCACGGTCAGCTGCGAACGCTCAGCGTCTCTCACGTTCCCCCCGTCGGCACAGCGCTCGGACCGCGGCGGCCCTTGTCAGGCGATCATAGCGCCCGCGTGCGCGCTACGCGTGCCGCGGCGTGGGTGGCGCCGGTGCGCCGCCGTCCGGGGGGAGAGCGGAGGCGCCAGGTCTCGGCGAAGGGTCCGGGCCGGGAGGCTCGGTCAGTGAGAGAGCCAGCCGTGCCGGCGGATCCACCCCGGCCGACGGGCTCCCTCGACCGCGCGGTGGGCGTCGCGAGCGAGGTGCTGCCGGCCCAAGCTCTGCGGCTGGTCGCCGGCGCGTCGGGGGGGCGCAGACGGCTGATCTGTTGGTGCAGTATCGCCCGCTCGGTACGTGTGGGCCAGTCTTTGGCCGTCATGGGGTCCATCCCTCCGCAGTCCTTTGTCTCTGACGGGGGTGCCCGTCGAGGAGAGCGTATCGCGCCGCCGGTGGCCCTCCCATGGGCCGGAACTCCAACGTCGCGCCGATCCGTAGGGGGATCCTACAAGAGCGGTCCGGCGCTGGGGGTCGTCCCCCTGGACGGCCGATCCGTCCTCGCCCCAGCCACGCAGCAGCCAGTACTCGCGCAGCAGTTCTCCCAGCTCCTCCCGGCCCACGGGCTCGCGTCCGTCGAGTCCTTCGGTCAGGAAGCGCAGGGGGAGGGTGTCGTCGGCGGCCGTCAGGCCCATGGCGAAGTTCAGGCGGCGGATCCGGGTGTGCAGGTCGCCGATCAGCCTCTGGACCTCCTCGCGGGAGACCGGCCGCCCGGCCAGCTCGCTCGTGGCGACCAGGAGGTCGTCCCAGGTGAGGAAATCCCGGTAGAAGCGGCACATGGTCAGGCAGTCGAAGAGGAACAGGCGGTCCTCGAAGTCGACGAAGAGCGCGGCCACGCCGGCCGGGTCCAGGTCCTTGGTCATGCCGGACAGGATGGGTTTGTAGAAGGTGGCCCGCAGGTGGCAGGCGCCCCGAGGGCTGGTGGCGTACGCGAGGGCCATGCCGCGCAACGCCCGCGGGTCGTACCCGGCCGGCTCCATACCTTTGACGTGCACGGTCTCGTCGGCCATGTTCAGCCGCTCGCCGGCGTTCCGGATGCCGTCGGCGAGCAGGTCGCCCAGGGGCGTGGACCGCCTGGCGATGGCGTCGAGCAGCGCAGCGATGGCGGGCACCTCGCCCGGCCGGGGCGCGTCCTCCAGCCGGCCGGACTGCCCGGCCCGGATGGCGAGAGCGACCAGGTTGCCGGCGCTGATGGTGTCGAGGCCCAGGATGTTGCAGCGTTCGTGCAGCCGGAGCACGTCCTCGGCCTGCTCCACCATGCAGAGCCCGCCGAAGGCGTAGAGCGTCTCGTACTCGGGCCCGCGGATGGTCGCGCCTTCGTAGGGGCCGGCTCAGGATGGTGAGCTGCTTGCGACAGCGCATGGGGCAGGGGGGGCAGGTGAGGGTCTCCACCTTGGCCCACTCGGTGTAGTTCTCGGCCTCCAGTGTGGCGCGGTGCGGCGCGCTGCCGTGAGCCCAGTAGTCGGTGGGGAAGCCGCCTGCCTCGTTCAGCAGCGCCACCATCATCGACGTTCCCAGCCGGCGATACGCCTGGGCTGTGGGCGAGTCGGTGGCCAGCTTGGAGACGGCGACCCGGGTGGCCGCGAAGGCCTGGCTCGGCTCCTTCCGCGGTACGGGTCCCGGGGAGGACAGGGTGAGCGCCTTCAGCTTCTTGCTCCCGAAGACGGCACCCATGCCGCCCCGTCCGAAGGCATGATCCTGCTCCGATTGGACCGAAGCCACGGCGGAGAGGGACTCTCCCGCCGGGCCGATGACGAACGCGCAGGAGCGCTTCGGCAGACGAGACATCAGGGCGGCGTCCGCGGCGAAGGCGTCCATGCCCCACAGGTCGTCCGCGGGATGCAGTCCCGCGCCCTCCTGGTCGATGTGGAGCCGGATGGGCGTCGTCGCCGCCCCGCGGATGACGACCGCGTCCCAGCCGGTCTCCCGCAGGGTGCGCGCGGCCGTGCCGCCGGCGTACGAGTCGAGGAAGGCCCCGGTCAGCGGGCCCTTGGTGAAGGCGGCCATGCGGTCGGAGCCGGAGAAGGAGTACCCGGCCAGCAGGCTGGGGGTGAAGATCAGGAGGTTCTCCGGCGAGAGCGGGTCGACCGCGGGGTCCAGGTAGCGCTCCATGAGCTCCACCGCCAGAGCCTTCCCGCCCAATCCCAACCGGAGGTCGCCGGTCAGATCCTCCGTCCGTACCTGTGCCGCGCTGAGGTCGATATGAAGGATCCTGCTCATGCTCGCTCCCGTGATCGTGTTCCCAGGGGGATCAGGCGATGGCGACGCCGGCCTCGCGGGAGACCTCGACCAAGTGACTCTCGGATGATGTCCAGCCCGCGCTCCACGAGCTCGTCCTCGATCGTCAACGGCATCAATGGCCGGATCACGTTGCCCAGGGTGCCGGCGGAGATCATCAGCAGGCCTTTCTGCGTCACCCGGGCGATCAGCGCCTTGGTGATCTCGTCCGCGGGGGTCTTGCGGTCCCGGTCGGTGACCAGTTCCATGCCCACCATCGCGCCCTAGTCCGCGCACGTCGCCGATGACCGCGAGTTCCTGCTGCATCTGCTTGAACGCCTCCATCACCCGGGCGCCGATGCGGTCGGCCCTTGAGAGCAGGTCCTCCTCCTCGATGATGGCGAAGACCTCGAGCGCGGCCCGACAGGCGACGGGGTTGCCGCCGTACGTTCCGCCCAGACCGCCCACGTGGGGCGCATCCATCAACTCGGCCCGGCCGGAGATGGCGGAGATGGGATAACCGGCGCCGAGCGACTTGGCCGAGGTGATGATGTCAGGAGAGACGCCGAAATGCTCGATGGCGAAGTGCTTCCCCGTCCGCCCGAACCCGCTCTGCACCTCGTCCGCGATGAAGAGGATGCCGTGGGCGTCGCAGATCTCCCGCAGCCGGGTGAAGTAGCCCGGCGGCGGGACCACGAAGCCGCCCTCGCCCAGCACCGGCTCGGCCAGGATGGCGGCCACCTCGTCGGCGCCTACGTAGTTCTTGAAGGCCTCCTCGACCAGGTCGGCGCACTCCAGCCCGCACTTGCCGCAGTCGTAGCTCGAATCGACCGGGCAGCGATAGCAGTACGGGTAGGGCAACCGGTAGATCTCCGGCGCGAACGGGCCGAAGTTGGCCTTGTAGGGCATGACCTTGGAGGTCAGGGTCATGGTGAGCAGGGTCCGTCCGTGGAAGGCGTCCTCGAAGGCGATGATGGCGTCCTTGCCCGTGGCGTACCGGGCGATCTTGACGGCGTTCTCGATGGCTTCAGCCCCGGAGTTCGCGAACATGGTCTTGACCGGTCCGTCGATGGGCACGGCCCGGTTCATCTTGGCGGCCAGGGCGACGTACGGTTCGTACGGCATGACGTGGAAGCAGGTGTGCGAGAACTTGGCGGCCTGGTCCTGGACGGCGGCGACCACGCGGGGGTGGCAGTGGCCCACGTTCATCACGCCGATCCCCCCGGCAAAGTCGACGTACTCGCGCCCCTCGACGTCGACGACGGTGGCGTTCTTGGCGGAGGCGGCGAAGAGGTGGGTGACGTTCGCCGGTCCTCTCGGGACCTCGGTCAGGCGGTCGTTCCACAGCGTTTCGTTCGTCATCGCTTCCTCCTCGGCGGAGCGTGGGTGTGCGGTGCGCGGGTTCCTGGACGAAGGTTCATCCCCCTGCGGCCGGGGTCCGCGCGAAGGGCGCGGAAAGGCGGCGGCCATGGTGCCACGGTACCAGAGCCCGTCAGGCCGGCGGATTGTCCTGATTCTACGGATTTTCTCCGTGCTCGTATGCGTTCCCCCACCGTTCTCGCAGGAGTCCGGGAAGCCGCCGGTGATCGTCGATGACCGCGATCGCGCCCTCCTCCTGGAGGTCGTCGGCCGGCGCGTCGCTCGAGTCGGGATGTCCCCGTGCCGCCGAGGCGTACCCGACGAAGGGCATGCCGGCCGCCGCCGCGGCTCGGGCATCGGCCACGGTGTCGCCGACCATCAGGACCTCCGACCGTGCGACGCCCAGCCTCTCGGCCGCGGCCAGGAGCATCCCCGGGTCCGGCTTGGGCCGGGGCACGTCCGCGGCCGTCACGATCAGGTCGACGTGGCGCTCCAGGCCGAAGTGGGCGGAGACCACGGCCATCTCTCCTTCGCGATTGGTGGCGATGGCGAGACGGTGGGCGGGCCGCAGCGCGGCCAGGGTCTCCAGGTATGTGCGGCTCCAGCCGCAGGGAGGAGGCGAAGGCCGAGTAGTCGATGGACCCCACGTGGGCGTGCAGGCGCTCTTTCACGGCGGACGAAGGGGCGTACCGGGCGATGACCTCTCGGGCAGCGTGGGCCGTGCAGAAGTGCCTGGTGGCGGGGTCGTCGGCAGAGAACTCGACGCCGAAGGTGGAGAACAGGCCGCCGTAGAAGGTCATCAGCGCCTGCCGGCTGTCGATGACGGTGCCGTCGCAATCGTAGATGATGGCTTTGATCACCAGCGCCTCGCCGTCGGGTTCCCGCCGCGCGAGTCTAGCACGGAGCCCTCCGGCTCCCCGCCGTCACCGACGGCCCGGGCCGGCTTCGCTCGCGGGCACCGACCGGCCATCCAGCCCGGTCTCCTGCGTTGAAAACCGCCTGGGTTTCTGACAGACTGCGTCCTTATTCCTTCCCGGGACGTGCCGCTGCACGCCCTCCGTCGGGCGGCTGGTCGGCGACCCCGGGAGACGCGTACGAGGATGGAGCACGTCACGTGAAGCGCAGCGATGAGGTCTGGCAGGGGGCCGCTCGGGCCCCGCACCGTTCCCTTCTGCGGGCTCTGGGGCTGGAGCCCGAGGACGCCGCCCGCCCGCTGATCGGCGTGGCCAACTCCTACAACGAGTTGATCCCGGGGCACATGCATCTGCGGTCGATCGCGGAGCAGGTCAAGTTCGGCGTCTGGCAGGGTGGCGGGGTGCCGCTGGAGTTCGACGTCATCGGCGTCTGCGACGGCATCGCCATGAACCACGAGGGCATGCACTACTCGCTGGTGTCCCGCGAGACCATCGCCGACTCCATCGAGATCATGGTCCAGGCCCACGGCCTGGACGGGCTGGTGTTGATCCCCAACTGCGACAAGGTGGTCCCCGGCATGGTGATGGGGGCCGCGCGGCTGGACATCCCGGCCGCCGTCGTCTCGGGCGGGCCGATGCTCGCGGGGGACTACCGGGGCAAGCGGGTGGATCTCAAGGACGTCTTCGAGGCGGTGGGCGGATACTTCCAGGGCCGAGTGTCCGCGGAGGACCTCGAGGAGCTCGAGGCGTGCGCCTGTCCCACCTGCGGATCGTGCGCCGGCCTCTTCACCGCCAACTCCATGAGCTGCCTGACCGAGGCGCTCGGCCTCGCCCTTCCCGGCGACGCGACCATCCCCGCTCCGTACTCCTCTCGACTCACCCTGGCCCGCCGCACCGGGGCCCAGGCGGTCCAGGTGGCCCGTCAGGGCTGGGGGATGCGCCGTTTCCTGACGGAGGCGAGTCTCAAGAACGCCCTGGCGCTGGATGCGGCCCTGGGGTGCTCCACCAACACCGTGCTGCACATCATGGCCATCGCCAACGAGGCGCAGGTGCCCCTGCGGCTGGAGGCCTTCAACGAGGTGGCCGGACGCACGCCCCACCTGATCAAGATGTCGCCGTCCGGTCCCAACTACATGCAGGACCTGGACCGGGCCGGCGGGATCATGGCGGTGCTCAACCGGCTGGGCGAAGCCGGCCTGGTGGACGGATCGGTGCCCACCGTGTCGGGTGCCTCCCTGAAGGAGCAGTACGACGCCGCTCCGGTCCAAGACGACGACGTCATCCGCCCGCTGGCCCAGCCGCACAGCCCGACCGGCGGGCTGGCGGTCCTCTTCGGCAACCTCGCCCCCCAGGGCGCCGTGGTCAAGGAGTCCGCAGTGCTCCCGACGATGCTGACCCATCGCGGCCCCGCGCGGGTCTTCGACGACGAAGCCTCGGTGGTGGCGGCCATCGAGGCGGGCGGCATCGAGCCGGGCTGCGTGGTGGTGATCCGCTACGTCGGTCCGAAGGGCGGTCCGGGCATGCCCGAGATGCTCACGCCCACGTCGGCCCTGGCCGGCGCCGGCATGGACGACCGCGTGGCCCTGATCACCGACGGGCGCTTCAGCGGAGCCAGCCGGGGCGCCAGCGTCGGTCACGTCGCGCCGGAAGCGTTCGACGGCGGCCCGATCGCCCTCGTCCGTGACGGCGACCTGATCGACCTCGACATCCCCGGGCGCCGCCTGACGCTGGAGGTGGCCGAGGACGAGCTCGCGCAGAGGAGGTCGGCCTGGCAGCGTCCCGAGCGGAGGCTCGGAGGCGTGCTGGGCCGCTACGTAACCATGGTCTCCGGGGCGGATACCGGGGCCGTCCTGAGCGGCGGCGGCACCGGGTCGGCCGGCGTCTGAGCACGTCCGCGCCTTCCGCTCCCTCCTTCGGGCCGCTCGCGCCGGTCCGTGCACTACGTCCACCCTTGGAGAGACCATGAAAGCAGCCAGAGCCTTACTCGAATCGCTGAAGCGCGAAGGCGTGGAGGTCGTGTTCGGCTTTCCGGGCGGGTCCGTCATCCCGCTCTACGACGCCATGTACGACTTCGAGATCGACCACATCCTGACCCGCCACGAGCAGGGGGCGGCCCACGCCGCGGACGGGTATGCCCGGGCCTCCGGCAAGGTGGGGGTCTGCATCGCCACCTCCGGCCCCGGGGCGACGAACCTGGTCACCGGCATCGCCAACGCCTACCTGGACAGCGTCCCCCTGGTGGCCATCACCGGCCAGGTGAAGACGCATCTGATCGGGACCGATGCCTTCCAAGAGGCGGACATCAAGGGGATCACCCTCCCGATCGTCAAGCACAGCTACCTGGTGGACCGCGCCGACGACATCCCGTCCGTCATCCACGAGGCCTTCTACATCGCCAGCACGGGCCGGCCCGGTCCGGTGCTGGTGGACGTGCCGTCCGACCTCCAGTCGACCGACATCCGCTACGACCCGGACAAGGCGCAGGAGATCGACCTCCCCGGCTACAAGCCCACCATCAAGGGACACCCCAAGCAGATCAAGACCGCGGCCAAGGCCATCGCCGAGGCGGAGCGCCCCGTTCTCTACGTCGGCGGCGGCGTCATCACGGCCAACGCCTCCGAGGAGCTCCGGGAGCTGGCCTACTACGCCCACATCCCGGTGGTCAACACGCTGACCGGCATCGGCTGCTTCCCCGAGGAGCACGACCTCTCGCTGGGCATGCTGGGCATGCACGGGACGCAGTACGCCAACTACGCGGTCACGCAGTGCGACCTGATCCTGGCGGTCGGCGTCCGCTTCGACGATCGAGTCACCGGCAAGCTGGAGAGCTTCGCCCCGGATGCGACCACCATCCACGTGGACATCGATCCGGCGGAGGTCTCCAAGAACGTCGCGGTCGACATCCCCATCGTGGGCGACGCCAAGGCCGTGCTGTCGGCGCTCTTGATCGAGCTGAAGAAGCACGAGCTCTCGGCCGAGCGGCACCTGCCCTGGATGGAGCAGGTGGCGGAGTGGAAGCGCAGGCATCCCCTGGAGATCCGCCAGGACCCGCAGGGCGAGATCATGCCCGAGTTCGCCGTGCGCAAGATCTGGGAGGTGACCAAAGGAGAGGCCATCGTCACCACCGAGGTCGGCCAGAACCAGATGTGGGCCGCCCAGTACTACCTGGCCCGCCATCCCCGCCAGTTCATCAGCTCGGGCGGCCTGGGCACCATGGGCTTCGGCTTCCCCGCCGCGATCGGCGCCCAGGTGGCGCGCCCGGACAAGCTGGTGGTGGACATCGCCGGAGACGGCTCCATCCAGATGAACATCCAGGAGCTGGGCACGGCCGTCAACTACCGGTTGCCGGTCAAGGTGGTCATCCTGAACAACCAGTACCTGGGCATGGTCCGGCAGTGGCAGGAGCTCTTCTGGGACAGCCGGTACTCGGCCACCTGCATCTCCTGCCAGCCGGACTTCGTGAAGGTGGCGGAAGCCTACGGCGCCCAGGGCTTCCGCGCGACGCGGCCGGACGAGCTCGAGGAAGTGCTGCGGGTGGCCTTCGCCAGCGACGAGCCGGCCTTCATCGACGTGCGGATCAGCCGGGAGGCGAACGTGTGGCCCATGGTGCCCGCCGGCGGCTCGATCAACGAGATGATGATGGAGGAGGACCGATGAAGCACACCCTCTCGGTCCTGGTCGAGAACAAGCCCGGGGTGCTGAGCCGGGTGGCCGGCCTGTTCGCCCGGCGGGGCTTCAACATCGACAGCTTGGCGGTGGGGGAGACGGAGGACCCCCGCATGTCGCGCATGACCATCACCGTCGGCGGCCTGGAGAAGCCGATCGAGCAGGTGACCAAACAGCTGCACAAGCTGATCAACGTGGTCAAGATCACCGACCTGGAACCGGCCACCACCGTCGAACGGGAGCTCGTGCTGGTCAAGGTCTCGGCCACGGCCGAGACCCGCTCGGAGATCATGCAGATCGTGGAGATCTTCCGCGCGAAGATCATCGACGTGTCCCGCGGGGCCGTCGTCATCGAGGTGACCGGGACCCGGGAGAAGCTGGACGCCATGCTGACGCTCTTCCGTCCCTTCGGCCTGGTCGAGGTCGCCCGGACGGGCAAGATCGCCATGCGCCGGGGCCAGCGGGCCACCTGAGCACCACCGACCGAGAACGACCAGACAACGACAGGGAGGAATGACCGGCATGTTCTACGACAACGACGCAGACCTGGGGCTTCTGGAGGGTAAGACCGTGGCCGTGATCGGCTTCGGCAGCCAGGGCCACGCCCACGCTCAGAACCTGAGGGACAGCGGCGTCCAGGTGATCGTCGCCGAAGCGCCCGGTTCGCCGGGCTTCAAGCGGGCCGAGGAGGCCGGTTTCGAGGCGCTCGACGCCGCCGACGCCGCCGAGCGCGCCCAGATCATCATCATGCTGGTGCCCGACCAGCTCCAGAAGACGGTGTACGAACAGGCCGTCCGCGACAAGCTCAAGGCCGGCGACATGCTGATGTTCGCCCACGGCTTCAACATCCACTTCAACCAGATCGTCCCGCCGGAGACGGTGGACGTGACCATGGTGGCGCCCAAGGGTCCCGGTCACCTGGTGCGGCGGGTGTACGTGGAGGGTGGCGGCGTGCCCGGGCTGGTGGCGGTCCACCAGGACGCCAGCGGCAAGGCGCGCGACCTGGCCTTGGCCTATGCGCGCGGCATCGGCTGCACGCGGGCGGGCGTCATCGCCACCACCTTCAAGGAAGAGACCGAGACCGACCTCTTCGGCGAGCAGGCCGTCCTCTGCGGCGGGGTGAGCGAACTGGTGCGCGCGGGCTTCGACACCCTGGTCGAGGCGGGCTACCAGCCCGAGATCGCCTACTTCGAGTGCCTGCACGAGCTCAAGCTGATCGTCGACCTCATCTACGAACACGGCATCAGCGGCATGCGCTACTCCATCTCCGACACCGCCGAGTACGGTGACGTGACCCGGGGCAAGCGCATCATCAACGAGGAGACGCGCGAGGAGATGCGCTCGATCCTCGAGGAGATCCAGACCGGCGAGTTCGCCCGCGAGTGGATCCTCGAGAACCTGGCCGGACGCCCGGTGTACAACGCGCTGACCAAGATGGAAGCCGAAGACGACATCGAGGTCGTGGGCAAGAAGCTACGTTCGATGATGAGTTGGATCGGCGGGGGCAAAGGCCTGGCCTAAGGTCTCCGTCTCCGCTCGAGGGCGGTGCTTCAGACACGGGGGTCCGCGGCCGTCTTCGGCCGCGGACCCCCGTCTTCTTTCAAGCGGCGGGGCGGGTCACTGCCCGAGCATCACCCGGAACGTGTTCACGTGGTCTTCCTCGTCTGCCAGGATGTCCTCGAGCAGCCTCCGGGTAGTCACGTCGCCGGCGGCGTCGGCCTCCTTGATCGCCTCCTTGTACAGGCGGACGGCTTCCTCCTCGGAAGCCAGGTCGATCTGGGCGGCATCGGTCACGGTGTGGCCGCCTTTGGCGATCTCCGTCGGCTTCGTGGTGGGGTCGCCGCCCAGGAAGTCGATGCGCTCGCCCAACTCTTCCGCGTGCCTCATCTCGGTGATGGCGACGTCTTTGAAGTCCCCGGCCAAGGCCGCGCCGTCGGCCCCGGTGATGACGTAGTGGTGGCGCATGTACTGGACGATGACCGCCAGTTCGCGCGCCCGCAGGTCGTTCAGGGTGTCGATCAGAGTGCCGGCCATGCATCCTCCTCGTCCGTCGTGTTGAGAGGTCCGCTGCTGGAGCGATCCTCGACCGCCTCTCCGCCGGTCGGGAGTTCCTCTTCCCCGTCTGCCGCGGAGCAAACCCCTACGGCTCCCTGAGAAAGCCGGTCCGCCCCGCCGGACCGGTCTGATCGACGCAAGGACTGCGGAGCCCTGTGTTACACTGGCCGCGCGTCGAGGACGGCGCCATGACGGATGGTACATGCGACGATGACAGCCAGACCGCGAAGCCACCTAGCCGCCGGCTCGGTCCGGGGCCGGGCCCGTAGCGGTACGGGTCGCGGCCTGGGAACCCTGCGGCCGGCTTTCTAGAGGGTTCTCGGGCAGTATCCGGTGCCGGCTCCGGCGGGAGACCGCCGGGGGATGATGGTTCCTGGCAGGCGGCCGTCGTCGTGCTGTGTAGCGCACGTCTTCTCCTCCTTCCAGGTGACCCTCTTCCCGGTGCGACAGGGCAGCGCTCCGTGCGCCTCGACCGAAGGAAAGGGAAGGAGAGGGACGACGTGCTCAAACGGTATCTTCTGACGCCCGGCCCGACGCCGGTGCCGGACGAGGTCCTCCTGGCCGGGGCGCGCGGCATCATGCACCACCGCTCGCCGGAGTACTCGGAGCTGTTCCTCCGTGTGCTGGACGGCCTCAAGTACGTCTTCCAGACAGCCAATGACATCGTGCTGTTCTCCGGCTCCGGGACGGCGGCCATGGAGTCGGCCGTGGCCAACCTGCTCAGCCCCGGCGACCCGGTCCTCGTCGCCAGTTGCGGCAACTTCGGCGAGCGTTGGCAGAAGCTCTGCCGGACCTACGGCGCCGAAGCGACCGTCCTGGACTACGAGTGGGGTCGGACGGTGGACCCGGCGGATATCGAACGGGCTCTGGCCGAACGGGACGACTACGTCGCGGTCTTCGTGACCCAGGCGGAGACCTCCACCGGCGCCGTGAACGACATCGAGGCCATCGCCCAGATCGTGCGTCCGCATCCCGCCCTGCTGGTGGTGGATGCGGTCTCCGGACTGGGGGCCACCGATCTGAGGACCGACGCCTGGGGCGTCGACGTGGTGTGCTCCGGGTCGCAGAAGGCGCTCATGACCCCTCCCGGCCTCGCCTTCTGCAGCGTCAGTCCGGCGGCCTGGGAGCGCGCGGAACGGTCCCAGAACCCTTCCTTCTACCTGTCCTGGCTGGAATCGCGGAAGGCGTTGCATCTCTCCGATCCGCAGATGCCGTGGACGCCGCCAGTGGCCACCATGCTGTCGTTGGAGAAGGCCCTCGAGATGATCGAGGACGAGGGGCTGGAGCGGGTCTTCGTCCGCCATCGCATCCTGGGCAGGGCGACCCGCGAGGCGGTCAAGGCTCTGGGACTGGAGCTCTTCGCCGGAGAGAACCCGGAGGCCGCGTCGGTGACCTCCGTGGTCGTGCCGCCGGGCGTGGACGGGAAGCAGCTGACCTCGACCCTGCGGGTCACGTACGGGGTCACCATCGCCGGGGGCCAGGGCCGGCTGGAGGGCAGGATCTTCCGGCTCGGCCACTGCGGCTACTTCGGGCCCTTCGACATCATCACGGCTCTGGCCGCGCTCGAGATGACGCTGCGGGAGCTTGGCTACGACTGTCAACTTGGGACCGGCGTCGGCGCGGCCCAACGGATCTTCATGGAGGAGCGAGGATGGTAGGAGCGGTGGAGGGCAGAGCGCGGGTCTTGGTCAAGGAGAAGATCGCGGCCGCCGGCGTGGAGTTGCTCAAGGAGCACTTCGAGGTGGACGTGGTCACGGACATGAGCGACGAGACGTTCAAGGAGCGCATCAACGAGTACGACGCGGTGATCATCCGCTCGGCCAGCAAGCTCACCGCCGACGTCCTGGAGCCGGCCAACCGGCTGAAGGTCATCGGACGGGCGGGCAGCGGCGTGGACAACGTAGACGTCAAGGTGGCGACCAAGAAGGGCATCGTGGTCGCCAACGCGCCGGACTCGAACTCGCTGGCGGTGGCGGAGCTGACCCTCGGCCTGCTCTTCAGCATGGTGCGCCACATCGCCCAGGCCGATGCGTCCACCAAGGCGGGCAAGTGGGAGAAGTCGAAGTTCAAGGGCGAGGAGCTCACCGACAAGGTGCTGGGGCTGATCGGCTTCGGCCGCATCGGGGCCCTGGTGGCGCAGCGGGCCAAGGGACTGCGCCTGGACGTCATCGCCTACGATCCCTACGTCTCGGCCGAGCGCTTCCGCGAGATGGGCGTAGAGCAGGCGGAGACCCCCGACGAGGTCTACGCCAAGGCGGACTACATCACCATCCACCTGCCCAAGACGGCCGAGACCGCGGGTTTCGTCGACGCCGAGGCCATCGCCAAGATGAAGGACGGCGTGCGCCTGGTCAACTGCGCCCGGGGCGGCATCGTGGACGAGGCGGCCCTGTTGGAGGGGCTCCGGTCGGGCAAGGTCGCGTCGGCGGCGCTGGACGTGTTCTCCAAGGAGCCGTTGCCGGAGGACTCACCGTTCCGGGCGCTGGACAACGTGGTGCTGACACCGCATCTGGGCGCCTCCACCGGGGAGGCTCAGGATAAGGCCGGGGTGACCATCGCCGAGCAGGTGGCCGCCGGTCTGTTGGGTCAGTTCGTCTCCAACGCGGTGAACATCCCCTCGGTGTCCGGCGAGACCATGGAGGCGGTGGGACCGTTCCTGCCGCTGGCAGAGATGTTGGGTAACCTGATCGTCTCGATCGCCGACGGGCGTTTGGAGAAGCTGACCGTCCGGTACGAGGGCGGCCTGGCCGACGCCGATACCCGCCTCCTGACCGTGGCCGTGCTGAAGGGCATGCTCCAGGGCCGGGTAGAGGAGTCGGTCAACTTCGTCAACGCCTCGAGCATCGCCGAGGAACGCGGCCTCCAGATCGCGGAGGAGAGGGACCGGCGCGCCCGCGACTACACCAACCTCATCACCGTCGTGAGCGAGGACAAGCGCGGCGAGCTGACCGTGGGGGGCACCACCATCGGGCCCAAGCACAAGCCGCGGCTCGTCCGGATCTACCGGCACGACATCGACCTGGAACCGGCGGAGCACATGGCCTTCTTCCAGTACGACGACGTGCCCGGCATGATCGGCCGGGTGGGGACCGCGCTGGGCGAGCGCGGCATCAACATCGGCTTCATGAACGTGGGACGCAAGAAGGTGGAAGGCCGCGCGGTCATGGGCGTGGCCCTGGACCAGCCTATCTCGCAGGCTCTGCTCGACGAGATCGCCACCATGCCCGGGTTCTACGAGGCGCGGGCGGTGGAACTCTAGCGCTCGTCCGGGTCCGACGGGGACGGCTCCGGCGTGGCCGGCGGGTCGGCGTCTCGCATGGCGTCCATGATGCCCCGGAACGTACCGTCTTCGTGGAAGCTGGTCCGGCTCGACCCGCTGGCAGGGGCGAACAGCTCGGCGATCGTCGCCTGGAGAGGTGAGCCGGACGCGTCCACGACCGCGGGTCGGCTGCCGTGCGGCGGCGTCGGGCGGGCGGCCCGGCCTTCGTCGCGCCGCAGATGCTGGGCCGCCCAGGTCCGGCGGAAGACCTCCAGCCGGCGGGTGGCCGGCTCGTAGCGGAACTTGACCTGGCTGGCGCCGTCCAGGTTCCGCTCGACGCCGAAGACCACGTCCCCGGTCTCCTTGGCCCGCTGCTGGTGGGAGACCACGATGAGCTGACGCTCGTCGGCCACGAGGTCGAGGACGGCCTGCAGCCGGCGGATGTTGGCGTCGTCCAGCGCCGGTTCCACCTCGTCCAGGACGATGAGGGGCGAGGCGTACTCCTGGAACAGAGCCAGCGCGAAGCTGAGGGCCGCCAGGGAGCGCTCGCCGCCGGAGAGGGAGTTCACCCGGCCCAGGAGCTTGCCCGGGGGCCGGGCCACCACCTCGACGCCCGATCCGGCCGGATCGCCGGGCTCGTCCACCAGAGGGAGACCCGCCTCGCCCCCGGGGGCGAGCAGGGCGTAGTACGCGCGGAACCGCTGCTCCACCCGCGCCAGAGCGGCCGTGAAGGTGGCCTGCACCCTCTGCCGTACTCGTTGGCTCTCGGCCTCCACCCGGTCACAAGCGGCCCTCAGCTCCTCCGAGCGGCGTTCCAGTGCGGCGATGTCCGTGCGCACGCGCTCCAGATCTCTGTCCGCGCGGAGGTTGACCTCGCCCATCGCGGCCCGCTCTTGGGCCAGTCGGACCGCCTCCGCGCGTCGGTCGGCCCAGTCTGATCCGCGGCTTCCCCCGTCTTCCTGACCGGCCCGCTCGAGGGTGGGCAGGCCGAGCAACTCGAGCAACTCGTCCAGCTCGGTGCCGGACGGCACGCAGGCCGCGTGGACGGCTTCAAGGGCGTATGAACGCGCCAGCGCCAGGTCGGCGTCCAGTCTTCGGGCGAGTCGAAGCTGAAGCTCCTCCTCCTCCAGGCCGGGCAGGGTCCGTCGGGCATGCTCGAGCTCCCCGGCGACGTGCTCCTTCTCCAGGCGGAGGCCGTCTCGCTCTGCCGACAGCGCCTCGGCCTGAAGCGAGAGGTGCGGTATGCCCGCCGCCTCCTCGATGGCCCGGCGGCGTTCCCCGGGCTCCAGGAGGAGCAACCGCTCGAGCTCTCCCTGACGGATGACCGAGACCAGGGGAAACCCGAGTCCGCGGTCGGTCAGGGCCTTCCGGACGGCTTCGCGCGTTGCGGGGTGTCCGTCGAGCAGGTAGCGGTCGCCTCCCGCGCGCGTCCGGATGCGGGTCACGGTGAGTGCCCCCTCCGGCAACTGCCCGGTGTGTTCGGCTCGTTGCCCGTGCTTGGCCACCCCGGGAGGGAGGGGGCCGGTGCCCTTGCTGCGGAGCGGCCGGGGATCGAACACCACCGAGACCTCGGCCTGGGAGTTCGGCAGCAGCTCCTCGCTGCCGCAGAACACCAGGTCGGCTTCCGTGCCGCTGCGGAGGACGTCCCGATCGTCCTCGCCGAGCGCCCAGGAGAGAGCGTCGGTGAGGTTGCTCTTCCCGGTGCCGTTCAACCCCACCAGCACCGAGATGCCTGGGGAGAGCTCGAGCCCGTTCCATTCGGGGAAGCTCTTGAAGCCTTCGAGGGCGAGGAATGCGAGGAACACGGATACCCCCCGGGGTGTTGAGAAGCGCGGCAGATTCTACCGCAGCTCGGGTCGCGGGTCGAGCCCGGCGTGGCGTCCGCCCTGGTTCTGCCCGGTCCTAGTCCTTGGCGAGCTCCGCCCGGAGCGGCGGGCGGCGTTCACGGCGCACTTCCGATGGGTCGGCCAGGGGACGCCCGATCCGTGAGAAGGGCGCCGAGAGCAGGACGCTCCGGGCGTGGACCATCAGGGCACGGGTCGCGACCGTGGCGTATCGGTCCTTGCGCCGGATGAGGTTGAGCACCCGGGTCACGTTCTCCTCCAAGCGGCAGGGAGACGATGGCCGCATCCTCCGGTCCCTCCAGGCCCAGACGGGGAAAGAGAGCGACCCCCAGCTCGTGTGCCACGAAGCTGCGTAGCGAATCCAGGCCGGCCTGATAGGCGACGCGAGGAGCGAAGCCAGAATGGCGGCACGCCGCCTGGATCTGGTCTGCCAGCGCGTAAGTGGCGTTCGGCATGATGAAGTCCTCGTCGGCCAACTCCCGCAGGCTGACCTGTTCCCGCCGGGCAAGTGGGTGGTGGATCGACACGATCAGGACCAGATCCTCTTCGATCAGCGGACGGACCTCGAACAGGTTGGGGTTGGCCGGCACGCTGACGATCGCCACGTCCAGCTGGCCCTCGAGCAAGGCACGCTCGAGCTCGACCGTGCCCGCCTCCACTGAGGTTGACCTTCACGCCCGGGAATTGACGGGAGAAGCTGCCGAGGATAAGCGGGATCACGTGGGCGGCCACGCTGGGGATGGAGCCGAAGTCCACCTGCCCGGTCTCCACGCCTAGGCGCTCCTCCATCACCCGGACGGCCTCGTCCGCCTTGAAGAGCACGGCCTGCGCCAAGGGCAGGAAGATGCGCCCGTCGGCGCTCAGGGACACCCGGCGGCTGGTCCGGTCGAACAGCCTGGCGCCCAGTTCGTGCTCGAGTTGCTTGATCTGGTAACTGAGCGCAGGCTGGGAGACGTGCAGGCGTCCGGCTGCTGCCGTGAAGCTGCGGGTCTCCGCGACCGCGGAGAAGTAGCGAAGCTGCATGAGTTCCAAGGGGAGACCCCCGGTCTCGTTCGTGTTGGTCGGTGGTCGGACCACAGGACCCACCGATAAAGAGATTCTATATCAAGAATAGAAACAATATATTGGTTCTATCGACGAAGACCCTGTACACTGCTTTCAGCTGAGCCCGACAACCGCGAACCCCGGGATCCCCCCATCCCGCCTCGCGAGGGTAAACAGCGATTTTCCCCGCATATAGCCGGTCCTACCCCCTGGGACCGGCTATATTCTTTTCTGGGAACCGCTAGAGCAGCTCGACTCAGCCGGTCGCACGTCCAACCCACGTACTCGACGCAGGTCGTCCGTCGCACGCCCTCGGCGCCGAAGCGCTGGAGGCCCGCCTCGGTACTCAGATCGCAACCGGACAGCTCTCGGCAGGTGGTGTCGACGAAGCGGGCCTCGAAGTCCCGGCGGAGCCGCTGCAGCTGCCGGCAGGCCTCGGCGGCTCGCGCCGCTCCTGCCTCGGGGTGGCGTTCGTCGCGGACCGCCAACCCCAGGGCGGCCCCGATCAGGGCCCCGCACGTCAGGCCGGAGCGACCGACGCCTCCACCCAGGTAGCGCGCCACCTCGATGCGCTCGGGCTCTTCGTGCAGCGCGTCCACGACGAACAGCATGACCGCCTGGGCACAGTTGCGGTGCGCGTCGCCCTCGGCCAAGAAAGCGGCGACCGCCTTCTCTTTAGAACTGGAGAGGTCCCTCTCCGACATGCTCCCTCCCTGGTCTGGTCGTG
Organism: uncultured Actinomycetota bacterium; assembly: GCA_963796315.1. GTDB lineage: Bacteria > Actinomycetota > Thermoleophilia > RBG-16-64-13 > RBG-16-64-13 > CAWCLH01. The sequence continues at coordinate 44,495 of CAWCLH010000001.1, read as the reverse complement.
CCAGGCGTCGATCGCCGGCCGGGGGAGTCTAGCGCGGGCTTTGACAGGCCGCCAGGCAGCGTCTAGCATCGGGCGGGCGAGACGACCAGCGGTCAGACGGGGAGTGGGGCACCATGGCGATGTACGTAGAGCTGTTCGGGCGGGACGATTACTACGGCGGCATGCTGCGGGAGAGCCGCGAGGACGAGTTCGTCTCGAACGTGTTCGGGCCGCTCCGCAACTTCGAGACCACCTCCTGGCTCGTCGAGCTCCTGAACGCAGGGTTCCGCGGCGAGAGCTACGAGAGTGCCATCGAAGGTGGCTATACCCTGGACTTCTGGCGCCGGTTCCCCCCGCCTGCGGAACGGGAGACCGCCGAGAACGACAGCGAGGTGTCCTGCCTCCTCGAGACCGAGCGCTTCAGCTTCCTGATCCTGGCTCGGTACTGGCACGACCTGGCCCGGCAGACCGCCCACGACGTCGAGCGGGACGAGGTGATCCGCACGTTCGACGCCGGCTACGCCGCTCTGGGAGACCGCGCCCGTCTGCTGGTGCTGACGCCGGACCAGGAGGCGCCGGAGCTGGTGGCCAAGTACTGGCGCGATCCGCAGCTGCTGGTCCGAAAGATGAGCGCGCCCGTCGGCGACGTGGATCCGACCGCTCTCGTCCGCAGGATCGGTTGGACCAACTGGGCCTGCCTCCGCGAGTCGCTCGCGAGCCGCATCGGGGAAACGCCCATCAATCTGACCCAGTGGAACTTCGCCAAGGACCTGGTGGCCTACCTGGATCTGATCCTCACCCGGGGGAGAGGGTTGAAGAGTCGCGCCGCCGCGAGGACGGACGACTGATCGACGCGGCTCGAGCTCCGCTCATCATCACCGCCGCCCTGGTCGGCGCCGAGGTCGACGCGGGAGCAGACGCCGTACCTGCCGATCAGCCCTAGCGAGATCGGGGAGGCGGCGGCCGCGGCGGCCGCCGCCGGGGCCGCCATGGTCCATCTCCACGTGCGCGACGCGGCCGGCCGTCCCACCCAGGACGCCGCCGTCTTCGCCGCCGCGATCGCCGAGATCCGCGCCCGCTGCGATGTCGTCGTGCAGGTGTCCACCGGCGGGGCCGTCGGCATGTCACCGGAGGAACGGCTGCAGCCGGTCGCCCAGGTACCCATCGATCTGAGGCCGGACATGGCCTCGCTGACCACGGGTAGCTGCAACTTCGGCACCGAGGTCTTCCTCAATCCGGAGCCCGAAGTCGAGCACTTCGCGACCGCCATGCGGGAGCGGGGCATCAAGCCGGAGGTGGAGGTCTTCGATACCGGGATGCTGGACGGCGCGAGGCGGCTGGTCGCCCGAGGGCGTGCTCGACCCACCCGTGCACGTGGACTTCGTGCTGGGGGTCCCCGGTGCCATGGCTGCGTCCCCGGAGGGGCTGATCCACCTGGTGCAGCGACTGCCGGCGGGCTGGACCTGGACGGTGTGCGGGATCGGGCGCCACCAGCTGCCCATGAACCTGCTGGGCCTGGTCATGGGCGGGCACGTCCGTACCGGCCTGGAGGACAACATCTACTACCGCCGGGGCGAGCTCGCCACGAGCAACGCCCAACTGGTGGAGCGCGTCGTCCGGCTGGCGGCCGAGCTCGAGCGACCGGTGGCGACGCCCGCCGAGGCGCGGGAGATCCTCGGTCTGCCCCCGCACCGGCCGCGCTGAGCGTGGCTGTGTCGGGATCCGGCGCCCGCGGCGCGGGCGCGCACCGTCTTCGTCGTGGGCATGTGGCCTCCCTCTCGCTGGTCGCGGTCAGCGTGGCGTTGGGCTCGGCCGGGCAGATCCTGCTGAAGGCCGGTGCGACCCACTGGGAGGGACGCTCGGTTGTGGACACGCTGGTCCCGGCGCTGGGCGATCCTCTCGTTCTGGCGGGCCTGGCGGCCTACGCCGTGTCTTCGGTGCTGTGGCTCCTGGTGCTCTCCCGGGTCGACCTCTCGGTGGCGTATCCGCTGGCGGCCACGAGCTACGTGCTGGTGGTCGCCGCCGGCGCCTTCTCCGGCGAGCACGTGCCCCCTCTTCGGTGGCTCGGGGTGCTGCTGATCGTCCTGGGGGTCTCGGCCATCGGCGTGAGCGAGGTCCGCGGACGGACGCGGTCGCCGTCGTGAGTCAGATCCTGCCGATCCTGGGGGTGGTCGGGCTGGTCGTGCTGGGCCAGCTACTGCTCAAGATGGGGATGAACCGGGTGGGCGCCATCGGCGCCGATCGCCTGCGGCGCCCCGGCGTGCTGGCGGGCCAAGTGATGCGCACTCCGGCGGTCGTGGCCGGGATCGTGCTCTACGTGCTGGGCGCGATGGGGTGGATCGTCGTCCTATCCCGGGTCGACCTCTCGTTCGCGTACCCCTTCTTGGGACTCTCCTACGTCACCGTGCCCATCCTGGCGGTCGTGTTTCTGGGCGAGCGCTTCGATCGGTGGCAGTGGCTCGCCGCCTCGGCCGTTCTCGTCGGCGTGACCCTGGTGGCCGGGTCGGGGTAGACCCGGAGCCGGTCAGCGCTGGACGATGAGCAGACCGCCGAGCAAGAGCAGCGCCAGGCCGGCGAGGCGGACGGGGGAGAGGGCGATCTGGGGCAGCCCGAAGAGACCCAGGCGGTCGATCAGCAGGCCGCCGGCCAGCTGCCCGGCGACCATGGCCCCGATCACGCCCGCCGCGCCCACCCGCGGTATGAGGACCACGGTCGCGAACACGAAGACCGCACCGATCAGCCCGCCCATGAGCTGCCACCGAGGGACCTGGCGCAGATGGGCGAAGCCCCCGCCCTCTCCCAGCATGAGGGTCAGGGTGAGGATGGCGATGCTCCCCACGACGAAGGAGACCGTGGTCGCGGACAGCGCCCCCGTGCGCCGGGCGAGCGCCGCGTTGATGGGCGGTTGCATGGCGGCCAGGACGCCGACGGCGAACATGATGGCCCCGAGGATCAGCCGCATCATCTGTTCTGTCCCTTCCGTCGGTCGTGGTCCGCGTCGTCCGGGGCTCCCATCCTGCCGAGCCGGAGCCTCCAGGTCAAGGCGGGGCGGGCGCGCCTGGACCCGAGGATCTGCCGGACGGGGAGCGTCTGCTACCCTGGGGCATAGCTGACTTAAGGTATTGATTTTATCGGGGAGTGCAGCGAGATGGAGCGAGATACGGCGGCGGTCCACGTGGGCGTGGGCAAGGATGAGACCTACAACTCGGTGATCACACCGATCTACCCGACCACGACTTTCCGCTTCGATACCGTCGACACGAATCGAGGGTACGACTACACGCGCAGCGGCAATCCCACTCGGGCGGCATTGGAGGAGAGCCTGGCCTCGTCTGGAGGGCGCCCGCTTCGGGTGGGCGGTGGCTTCCGGCATGGCTGCGGTGACGGCGGCCGCGATGATGCTGCGCAACGGCGACCACCTGGTGGCCGGTCGCGACATCTATGGCGGTACCTACCGCTTGTTCGAGTCGGTGCTGCCAGAGTGGGGGATCGGCTGCTCCTTTGTCGATATGGGAGACATCGACGCGATCCGAGCGGCCATCCGCGCGGAGACGCGGATGCTCTGGATCGAGACCCCGTCGAACCCCCTGCTCAACCTGACCGACATCGCCGGGGTCGTCGCCTTGGCGCGCGACCACGGCCTGCTCACGGTCGCCGACAACACCTTCCTCACTCCCTATTTCCAGCGCCCACTGGATCTGGGAGTCGACCTGGTCCTGCACTCCACCACGAAGTACCTGAACGGACACAGCGACGTCATCGGCGGGGTGCTGATGACCTCGCGGGAGGACCTCTCCGAACGGCTGGGCACTCTGATCAACGCTCTGGGGTTGGGGCAGGCCCCCTTCGACGCCTGGCTGGTGCTGCGCGGGGTGAAGACCCTCGGGCCCCGTATGCGGGCACACGAGCGGAACGCCTTCGCCGCCGCCCGCTTCCTGGACGGGCATCCGCGGGTGCGTCGGGTCTACTATCCCGGCCTCGAGGGACACGCTGGGCATCTGCTGGCGAAACAGCAGCAGACCGGCTTCGGGGGAGTGGTCAGCTTCGATGTGGAGACCGATGCGCTTGACCCGGCGGTTCTTTCTTTCGCGGCTGAAGCTGATCGCGTTGGCGGAGTCCCTGGGCGGCGTGGAGTCCCTGGCCGAGCAGCCCTGGACCATGAGCCACGCCCCACTCACGGAGGAGGCCCGCCGCTCTGCCGGCATCGGTCCGTGCACCATCCGCCTCTCGTTGGGTATAGAGGACCCGGTAGACCTGGTGGCCGACCTGGAGCAGGCTCTGGCGTAGCGCAGCGCGGCGCCGCGCGGCCGAGCGTCCGCGGATCGTCGGCGCCGTCCGCGGGCGGTGAGGGAAAGGGGCAGAGATGGACGCACAGATGGGTCAGCAAGCGGCGAGCGGGCAGGGCGGCCGGCCGTCCAGCCCATCGTTCCTGGAGAAGCTGGCCGAACAGTTGGGGGCGCATCTGAAGGCCAGCACCGTGTTCGGCGAGGCGGTGGAGCGAGACGGAGTGACCGTCATCCCCGTCGCCAAGGCGAGGATGGGGCTGGGGGGCGGAAGCGGCACGGGGTCCGGCAAGGACGGTGTCGGGCGAAGGCTCGGGCGGCGGCGCCGGCCTGGTGGTCACCCCTCTGGGCTACATCGAGCTTCGGAACGGGGCCTCCACTTTCAAGCCCATCGACGACCGGACCACGCTCTTCCTCACGATCATAGCCGGGGGCGTCGCCGCCCTGATCGGGCTGCGTGGGCTGCGGAAGCTGCTGCGATAGGGACTGGGGTCAGGGGGTCGGCGCGACCGAATCTGAGCCCTCGATCACGTAGCTCCAGCCGGCCTTCCGATCGCGGCGCAACTTGATCAGGCCGCGCTTCTCCGCGTCTTGCAGCAGTTCGCTGAAGCTGCGGTAGCCGAAGCCCGACTCGCTGAACGCGGGCCGCTTGCGCTGCATGGTGTCCTTGACCATCGAGGCGAAGATGGGATCTTTGTTCTCGCGGATCAGGGCTGCCACCGACTCCAGCAACAGCTCGAAGACCTCCCGCTTCTCCTGGGGCATGTCGGCATCCACCGGCGTGGGCGCGGGGGCCGGCTGCCTCTCCAGCGTCTCGTAGAAGATGAACTCGTCGCAGTTGCTGGCCAGCAGGTCGGAGGTGGAGTCCTTCATGCCGATCCCGATGACGTGCTTGCCGTTCTCCTTGAGCTTGGAGACCAGCGGGGAGAAGTCCGAGTCGCCGGAGACGATGACGAACGTGTCGATGTGCTCCTTCGACCAGGCCAGGTCCATGGCATCGACGGCCAGCCGGATGTCGGCCGAGTTCTTGCCGGTCATGCTGCGCTTGGGGATCTCTATCAGCTCGATCGCGGCCTCGTGCAACGGCCGGGTGTACTGCTTGTACTCGCCCCAGTCGGCGTACGCTTTCTTGACGATGATCTTGCCCTTCTCCACGAGTCGCTCGAGGATCTTCCCCATGTCGAACTCGCCCCGGCGGCGCTTGAAGCCGATCGCCAGGTTCTCGAAATCGATGAAGACTGCCAGGGTCCGTTCTGTATCGGCCATGCTCTGTCGTCCGCTCCTCTGACTGCCCAGGTCCGCCTCCGCCGTCCGCCGGCGGGACGCCGGGCTGAGGGCTAGTCTATCGGAAATCGGTCGGCCGACGCGCCTGGACCGGCCTGCGCGCCGGCGGGGGCGAGCAGTTCCAGGAAGGTCTCCAGCTGGCGGCACGCCTGTTGCGAGGACCGGTCGAGCGCATCGCCGTCCACGGCGACGAACGGGATCCCGGCCTCGCGCAGGGCGTCCCGCAAGACGGGGACCGACCCCACTCCGTGTCGGCAGCCGCGGTGGTTGAAGTGCACGACCCCGTCGACCCGGCCGCGGCGGGCAAGCTGGACGACCAGGCGGGCCCGTCGGGCCGAGGTGCCCCACAGGGGATGCTCCAGCAGACGTCGGGCCATCCCGGGGAACGGGTCGTCGGGATCGAGCAGGGGGAGGTCGGCCTGCGCCATCTCCTCGAACACGACCACGGCTCCCTGCTCGGTGATCAGTCGGAAGGGGGCCGGATCGTAGTGGGGGACCGTGTGCAGCCAGAGCAGGCGGGCCCTTCGTTCGGCCGCGCCGGCGGCGCCGTTCCCGCCGTCCTGGGCGCGCAGACCCTCGGGGAGCAGATCCGCCCGCCCGCGCTCGGTCAGCAACCGCTCGAAGCCGCGCGCACCGGCCTTGGTACCCCAGAGCAGTTGCCCCAGGAAGGTCAGGCCGAACGACTCCCGCCCCCCCACGAACACCTCGCCGTCCAACCGCGCCCGGCTCAATCGGTTCCAGGCCGTGACGGCCCGGTTCGAGTAGACGGCCGCCCGCCTGAGGTCCGCGGTCCGCCCGCTGACCCGGCCGATCTCCGCATGGACCTCGCGCAGCTGCTCCTGCACCTCCGCCACGTCGGCGGTGGCGGCGGGGCCCTCGTCCGGGGGGATGGGTACGCGGACGGTCCGGTAGTCGACGCCGTGCTCTGCCGCCACCTGCTCCAGGAAGAGCTCCTTGCCCACGCACAGCGGAGTGGTCCCCAGACAGAGCGCCGGTGCCGGAAGCAGGCCGTCGCGCAGCGAGGCGAGGGCGGCCCGGTGGTACGAACAGACATCCCGGGACAAGGGCAGCCGGTTGACGGCCGCTTCCACCCGCTGCCGGACCGGTTCGTACCCCAGCGCCGTGGTGGCGGCCTGTTCGGGGATCAACCCGACCAGGCCGTAGGACGCCAGCAACTCCGGCGGGAAGAGGTAGGAGACCCAGATCGCGGGTACGTCGGGTCGGTAGAGTCCGAGCGACCGGCGGACCGCATGGTAGAGGAGGTAGCGGGTCGCGGTGCCTTCCCGTGCCGCCCGGTAGCGGAGAGAGAGGGGGTACAACCGGAGCCCCGCCCGGACGATCAGCGAACCGCTGGTGGGATCGACCAGGCTGATCAGGTCCACCCTCAGGCCTCCGAGGGGTCGAGGAACAGGTCGGCGTCGAGGAAGACGTCGTCCGGGTCGCAGGCAGCCTGCGCCGCTTCGACCTCTCGAACGGAGCCGCCCAGCTGGTGCGCCTCCAGGAAGGCCTCCAGGCGGGTGCGCATCGGTCCGTCCAGCCGGAACGGGAACTCGGCGTCGAGCTCCAGGAAGGGCAGGCCCATCTCGGCGGCGAGCTCGGCCACCGTGAGGGAGTCGTAGGCCCCGGGGTCGCAGAACGTCTGGCGCAGGTAGACGACCGCGCCCGCCTGGGTCTCCCGGAACCGTTGCTCCAGCCGTTGGCGGCGCAAGGTCCGCGACCGATGGGGGCAGACGATGGTCTCCAGGAGCCGGCGGGCCTGCTCGTCCGGCCCCAAAGCCGGGTCGGCGAGCGCCTGCAGCTCGGTCCGCCGGGCCGGCCCCAAGCAGGACTCGATCCCGGCCACGCCCGCGCCCCGGTCCTCGAGGAAACACAGCAGGTCGTCGTGGCTCAGCGGACCGGAGACCACCATGACCCCCTCCGGCCGCGGCTCGTCGGGGAGGTCGAGGAAGACGTCCTCGTCGACAGCCTGGACGTCCCGGTCCCCGGAATCCGGGGGATGACGGTCCGCGTTCGTCCTCAGCCACTCTTCGAGTCCCCGCAGCTCCCGGGCGAGTAGCCGAACGGAAGCCGGGGCTGCGTCCCGGGGCACCGGGAACGAGCGTACCCGGTCCGGCCAGGCGGCGCCCAGGAGGTCCGCGGCTCGGCGAAGGCCGTCACAGCCCCACGGCACGGCGAGTACCGAGCCGGGATCCGCTCGCAGGGCAAGGTCGGCTGCCTGTGTCACGCGGATGGCGTACGGGCAGGTGCCCGCCGCCGCGACGCGCACGCCCGGGCGGCCGTCGGTCAGACCGGCGGCTCGCGCTTGCAGACGCACCAAGCGGTGGCCGGCAGCGCGCACCAGACCGGGCGGCACGTAGCTGCAGGCGGTGTAGCAGGTGGGCGTGGCTCCTCCCTTCGGTTCTCCAGTCTACGCGAGTGCCCGCGATCACCCGCATCCAATCACACTTCAGCGAACGCGGTCTCCTGTACAATGCCGACGTTGGGGCGTGATGGTGGCGCGACCTCCGGTCGCGGCCGAACGAGGGGGCACACGAGATGCACATCGACGTCATCGGCGGCTTTCTGGGCTCGGGCAAGACCTCGGCGATCCTCCATCTGCTGGAGACCGGCGGTATCGACCCCGCACGCACCGTGTTGCTGGTCAACGAGTTCGGCAAGGTGGGCGTGGACGGGGCGTTGCTCGGCTCCGAAGGCGGCGACGATCCGGGAGCTGGACAGCGGCTGCATCTGCTGCAGTCTCAAGAACGACTTCATCGCCCAGGTGATGGAGCTCTCCGCGACCATCCGCCCCGAGCGGATCGTGATCGAGCCCTCCGGCGTCGCTTCCATGCGTGACGTCCTGCAGGCGCTGACCAGTCCGCAGTTGGAGGGTCTGGTGAGCGAGATCCGTACCGTGCTCGTGCTGGACGCGGACGACTACGATTGGTTCGTCCAGATGAGCCCGACCTTCGTCGACGCCCAGATCGGCCTGGCTCAGCTGATCCTGATCAACAAGGTCGATCTCGCTCCGGAGGAGACCGTGCGGCAGGTCATCCACGACCTCGAACGCCGTAACCACGAAGCGCTCGTCCTGACCACGACCTACGGCGCCTTCGACTGGTCCAAGGTGGAGCACCTGTTGCCCGCCCTGCCCTCGCCCGACGGACCGACCGCCCGGCTGGACGGGTACGAGTCCTTCTCCGCCGAGCTTCCGGAGACCTTCACCATGGACGCGCTCCACCTCCTCTTCGAGGCGATCGCCGCGGGTCAGTTCGGGGACGTCCGGCGGGCCAAGGGCGTGTTCCAGGTGGCCGACGGATGTGTGCGGATCGACTTCGCGTCCCGCCGCATCCACGAGACACCCTGGTCGTGCGGGGGCAGCGGGCGGGTCAACATCGTCGGTCTGGGACTGGACCTTGCCGCCATCGAGCGCAGCCTGGGGGCCGCGACCGGCATGACCGCGGGTCCGGCGAGGAGCAGCTAGCCCTCCGCGGGCGGCAGCGCCCGGCCGACCTCGGCCGGCTGAAGGGGGTCCTCCTCCATCAGGGAGAGGAAGCGCAGGGCCACGTGGAACGCCGTCCGGTGGTCCTGCACCGCCAGGGGACGTCCGGTCAGCTCCTCGATCAGCCGCAGGCGGTAGCGGACGGTGTTCGCGTGCAGGTAGAGCTTCTCCGCCGTCCGGTCCGCGTTGCAGTCGAGCGCCAGATACGTGTCGAGCGTACGGCGCAGGAGGGGTCCCTTCTTCTTGGCGTCGTACGCCAGGAGGGGGCGAAGCACCTCGGTCACCCAAGCGGCGGCGCGCGGCGAGCTGAGCAGGTCGAGCAGCAGTGAGTCGACTCCCAGGTCCTCGAAGGCCAGTACGGTGCCGGACGGCTCGTGGGCGCGGGCGACGGTCATGGCGCGCTCGGCCTCCTGCCGGCTCTTGTCCAGGTCGCCGATGGGGACGGCGCCGCCGGAGACGATCCAGACGGCCAGATCCGGAAAGTGGGCACAGAGCTCCTCGTGGATGCGCCTCAACCCTTCGTTCTCCGCCTGAGCCCCGTCCGGGTGTGCCTCCATGATGATGGTGATGCCGTGCGGGCCGCAGGTGACCAGCGGGGGGAAGTGGTCCGAGGGGACCAGGTGCCGCGAGAGCGAGCAGAGCTGCCCCACGGGGTCCGCGACCTCTCCCGTGCCCTCGCCATCCACCGCCCTGATCAGCGACACGCGCCACGGACGATCGAGGTCGAAGCCGACGTCGACCAGCCGCCGGCGCGTGGCCGGTTGGAGGCCGGGGGAAGGAGACAGGAGCGACTGGGTCAGTTCGACGGCCTGCCTCCGGTCGCACTCGAAATCGAGGCGTGAGAAGTAGCGTTGGAGCGCGAGAGCCCGAGCCGCCCCATCCAGAGTCTGGATCAACGCCTCGTCCACCGGCGCCCGGGTGGCCACCCCCAGCGCTCCGTGGATGTCCTGGTCGAAGACGATGGGCAGCAGGAGCAGAGGGGGATCCTCCGAGTCGGGCCCGTCCGAGATGGTGACGAGCGGCCGCGAGCGGAAGATGCGTTCCAGTCCCGCCGTCTTCGTCAGCAGCTGGGTGTATCGATCGAGCGCCTCCTCGTCCTCCAGGGAACTGCTGGCGATGGCCTGCTTGCGCCTGGTGGTGACGAGGGTGGTGGCCCGGAGGGTCGTGCAGATCTCGTCGGTCATGGCCGAGAGTCCCTCGCCTCGGGCGAGGATGGCGGCGAGCTTGGGGAAGAGGCCGTCTCCCCCGCCGTCGCCGGGGGCGAGCAGAGCGGTGACGACCGGCCTGCAGACCGCGTAGAAGTCCGTCCGCGGGTCGAGTGCCACCAGGGGGAGGCGCAACTCCTCGGCGAGGGCGACCAGCTCGGGAGAAAGGACGCCGCCATCGCCAGCGACGGCCAGCGCGGCCACCTCGGCCGAAGAGGCCGTGCTGAGGAAGCGACGGGCGAAGAGGCCGTCCTCTAGACCCGAGCCGTGGGTCAGGACCAGCGCGCCGCGGGCGAGGAGGAAGGGGTCGCCCAGCACCTCGACGATATGGATCCAAGTGACCGGACGATCGAGCCCCGCCTCTCCGGCCAGGACGACCGAGCGGTCGAGCGGAGGGAGCGCCAATGCGTCCCGCACCGAGAGCTCCATCAGCACTCCTTGCTCCGTAGCGGGATACCCGACCGCACACCGATGGCCGGGCGCCGCGACTATACCATCCTGCCGCCAGAGCGGGACCCCGGGGCGGGCGGTTCGGCTCGCGGCGCGGACTCGCGCTCCAGCATGGAGCTGCGGGTGTACCGGGTACAATGACGGCGAACACCCGAGGAGGGAGTCCAGTGAGCGTCGATCGAGAGCCTCAGACGAGCGGGAGCGACGCGTCGGCGGCGGAACGCGAGCGGGCGACCAAGAACACCGGACTCCGGGGCGTGACGGTCACCGACACCCGCATCAGTCACGTCGACGGCCAGGCCGGTCGGCTGATCTACCGTGGCTACGACATCGACGTCCTGGCTCAGCGCTCCACCTACGAGGAGGTGGCCTACCTCCTCCTCTTTCAAGACCTGCCCGGCCCCACGCAGCTCGCCTCCTTCTCCGCCACCCTGGGCCGGCAGCGGCGGCTCTCGCCCTGGCACCTCGATCTCCTGCGGGCCTATCCTCCCGACTCGTCCCCCATCGACGTGCTCCAGTCGGTGGCGGCGGCGCTGTCCGCCGACGACCCGCGGCCCGGCGACGGCTCCAAAGAGGCCATGCGCGTGCGCGCCGTCGACCTGGTGGGCAAGTTCGCCGGCCTGGTGGCCGCTTGGCACCGGATCCGCCAGGGGCTGGAGCCCATCGAACCGTCGCCGGACCTGAGCCATGCGGCGGACTTCCTGCGGATGCTGCAAGGCCGGGATCCGGACCCGGCTCTGGCCCGCGACCTGGACGTGGCCCTGATCCTCCACGCCGATCACTCCTTGAACGCGTCCACGTTCACCGCCCGCACCGTGGCCAGCACCCGGGCCCGCATCTACGCCGCGGTCGCCTCGGCCCTGGGAGCCCTGTCCGGCGAGCTGCACGGGGGGGCGAACACCCGGGTGATGCAGATGCTGCAGGAGATCGGTGACGAGGGGGCGGTCGAAGCGTACGTGCGAAGCCGCCTCGATCGACGCGAGCCGGTGATGGGCATGGGGCACGCCGTCTATCGGACCGACGACCCGCGGGCGCTGATCCTCCGGGAGATGTCCCGCCACGCGGGCGAACGCGCGGACGAGCGTCGCTGGTATGAGCTGACCGTGGCGGTCCAGGCGGCGACGCAGCGGTTGTTCCGCGAGCGCAAGGGCTCGGAGATCTACCCGAACGTCGACATGTACTCGGCGTCGCTCTACCACGTGCTCGGAATCCCCTCCGACCTGTTCACGCCGGTGTTCGCCGTGTCCCGCATCGCCGGCTGGGGGGCGCACGTCATCGAGGAGCGCTTCGCCGAGGCCCAGGAGAAGCCCCAGCTGTACCGGCCGCAGTCGGACTACGTGGGCGAGTACTGCGGCGTGGAGTCCTGCGTCTACGTGCCCCTGGAGGAACGGGCTTCGGCCCAGGGTTGAGGGTAGGCCGGGGGAGGCCGCCTTCACCGCCGAAGGCCCGGCGCCCGCCGGGGACCGCTCAGCGGCCGGCCGTGACCGTCGGCGGTCGGGGCTCGGCGTTCGGCCGACGGCGCTCAGTCCCCGACCGGGGCGTTGCCGCCGTGGCAGGTGCAGCTGGCGGAGGCGTAGCTCTGCGGGTGGCAGCTGCGGCAGCTGAACGAACGGTAGCCGTGCTCGCCCGCCGCCGGGTGGCTGAAGTCCGCCGGGGTCCATCCGGAGGGGGTGTGGCAGCGGGCGCAGTCACGCAGGCCCCCATGGTGGTCGCCGTGGCAGCCCAGGCAGGTGGTCGGGGCCTTGCCCAGCGTCGTTCCTTTGAGCAGGCCGCCCTTCGGCATCGCGAGGGTGGCAGCGCGTGCACGCCACAGAGGCGTGCTTGCCGGCGAGGATGCTGCTGGGGTGGGCGAAGGTGAGCTTCGTCCAGGCCGTGGCGGCGTGGCAACTGTTGCACTCCCCGTAGGCCGCATGTGGCGCCTTGTGGCAGGAGGCGCATCGCTTGTCGGCCTTGCCCAGGTCCGTGCCCGCGATGCGTCCCGCCTTCGCGTCCTTGGGGTGGCAGCGGGCGCAGGTCAGGCGGGCGTGGGCGCCGGTCAGGGCGAAAGGATGGTCGAAGGCGCCGGGCGTCCAGTCCTTGAGGCCGTGGCAGCGGTCGCAGGCGCCCATCGCCACGTGAGGGGCTGTATGGCAGGTGGCGCAGGCAGCGGCGGCCCGGGCGCCGTCGTGGCACTGCAGGCAGCCGGCCATGGTGGCGGGGTCCTTGACGCTCGCCGGGTAGTCCGCGGCGACGGGCACCTGCCGGTGGGCGACGCGGGCGTGGCAGGTGACGCAGTTCTCGGTGTGCACGGCGTGGTCGAAGGCGGAGCCCGCCACGGAGACCTTCCCCGGCGACTCGTGGCAGGAGGTGCAGTTGCCGTCCGGCACGCGCCGCGTCACCGTCAGCGGCATCTTTACCTGGCCGGTGACGTGGACGTAGACCTCGCGCAGGGAGAAGACCTTCGTCCTCAGGAAGCTGACCGGCCCGTGGGGGATGTGGCAGTCCTTGCAGGCGGCCCGTCCCCGATGGGCCGAGGCCTGGCGCGAGGTGAAGTAGGGGTCCATCTCGTGGCAGGAGTGGCAGAAGGAGTCCCGGCTCGTGTACTCGGCCGCGGCCACCGACGCGACCACGAAGACGAACGCCAGCGCCGTCACGGCGATCCCCAGCCTGATCAGCCCCCGCTTGCGCCGGGCGCTGAGGGGACGGCGTCCGCTCCGTGCCAACTCCCGCTCCCTCCCGGATCGTCGTCGGCCGCGTGCTGCCCGGAGGTCCGCCCCGGTTGAGGGCCCATTCTAGCCCTCCCGCGCCGTTCTTGCGCCTCCCGCCCCGGTCCTCTACACTCTCTTGGCCATGTCTGCGTCATGGAGAGATCGAGCGGCCTTCGTGGGCTACCCCGGCAGCACCCGCCTCTCGGCGGCGTGCGTCGCCGGTGAGCCCCGGCTCGGCCTCCTCCTCTCCCTCCTCCTGCTCCCCCGCTAGGGGGAGAGAGCACGCGCAGCCGGCGCCTTCCGGCACGTCATCCGCAGACAGCACCGATCGGACCAGGGGAGAGGGACGCCCATGAGCGCGACTGAGAACAGACGGAACGCCGGCAGGCCGGTGGTCTTCTTCGATACCACCCTGCGGGACGGCGAGCAGTCCCCGGGGATCAGCCTGAACCAGGCGGAGAAGCTGGAGATCGCCCACCAGTTGGTGCGGCTGGGCGTGGACGTGATCGAGGCGGGGTTCCCCGCCACCAGTCCGGGCGATTTCGCGGCCGTCCAGGCCATCGCCCGAGAGGTGAAGGGGGCGGTGATCTGCGGTCTGGCCCGCTGCGTGGAGAGCGACATCCGCACCTGCTGGGACGCGATCAAGGAGGCGGAACGTCCGCGCATCCACACCTTCGTCTCCACGTCCGACATCCATCTGCAGCACCAGATCAAGAAGACGCGGCAGGAGGTCGTCGAGCTGACGCGGGAGATGGTGGAGCTCTCGGTCTCCCTCTGCCCCGGTGACGTGGAGTTCTCGGCCATGGACGCCACCCGGTCCGACGTGGACTTCCTGGCCCAGGTGCTGCGCACGGCCATCGCCGCCGGCGCGACCACCATCAACGTCCCCGACACCGTGGGCTACACCTTGCCCAGCGAGTTCGCCCGGCTGATCGACCGGCTGTACGAGCGGGTGCCGGAACTGGCCGGGGTGGTCCTCTCCGTCCACTGCCACAACGACCTGGGTCTGGCGGTGGCCAACTCGTTGGCGGCGGTGGAGCGGGGCGCGACCCAGGTGGAAGCGGCGGTCAACGGGCTGGGCGAGCGGGCCGGGAACGCCGCTATCGAAGAGGTGGCCATGGCCCTGGTCACCCGTCAGGATCTGCTGGACCGTCCGGTGGGCTTGGTCACCACCGAGATCGCCCGCACCAGCCGCCTGGTGTCGAACCTGACCGGGTATCAGGTGCAGCCGAACAAGGCCATCGTGGGCAAGAACGCCTTCGCCCACGAGTCGGGCATCCATCAGGACGGGGTGCTCAAGGAGCGCTCCACCTACGAGATCATGCATGCGAAGGACATCGGCCTGGGCGATTCGGACATCGTCCTGGGTAAGCACTCCGGGCGGCACGCCCTGCGCTCCCACCTGGCGGAGCTGGGCATCCACCTGGACGGCTCCGAGCTGGACGAGGCGTTCCGGCGTTTCAAGGAGATCGCCGACAAGAAGAAGACGGTGACGGCGCTGGACCTGGAGGCCCTGGCCGGCGAGGAGATCCGGGAGCGGGAGGACCTCTACGCGTTGACCCGCTTCTACGTCTCGGCCGGCTCGGACATCGTCCCCACCAGTCAGGTGGAGGTGCGCCGCGAGGGCCAGGCCCACGGCGGGCGCGCCTTCTCGGGCGGCTCGGTGGAGTCGATCTTCTCCGCCATGGACGACGCGGTCGGTCTGACCGGGACCCTCATGGACTACCGGGTGCGCTCGGTGACGTCCGGAAGGGACTCTCTGGGCGAGGTGCGCGTGGTCGTGCAGGTGGAGGGGAAGACCTACGCCGGGCAGGCGGTGGCCATCGACGTGCTGGAGGCGTCGGCGAAGGCGTACATGCGGGCGCTGAACAACGTGGCCATCCATCGGGAGGCGAGCGGCGCCCGACCGGAGCGGGTGTTCTAGAGTGGCGACGGCCCGCCGGACGACGGCGAGGTGGAACGGGAGGAAACGAGCGTGGCGATGAGGTCCCCGGTCGATCCGTTCGGCGCCCTGGCCGAGATCGACCTGGCCGGGCAGACGGTCAAGGTTTCGCGGTTGGCGGCGGTGGAGGCGGCGGGGCTCGGAGACCTTGCTCGCCTGCCGTACAGCATCCGCGTGCTGCTGGAGAACGCTCTGCGCTCGGCCTCGGCCGGCATCGTCACCGAGGCGCAGGTGCGCGCGCTGGCTGCATGGGATCCCCAGGCCGCCACGCGGCCGGAACTCCCCTTCATGCCCTCGCGCGTGGTGCTGCAGGACTTCACCGGCGTTCCCTGCGTGGTCGACCTCGCCGCCATGCGCGCCGCGGTGGCCCGCCGCGGTGGCGACCCGGCGGTCATCAACCCCACCGTGCCGGTCGACCTGGTGATCGATCACTCCGTCCAAGTGGACCGGTTCGGCACGCAGGCGTCGTACGCCACCAACGTGCGCCTGGAGATGGAGCGGAACGTCGAGCGGTACGGCCTGCTCCGTTGGGCCCAGCAGGAGTTCTGCGACCTGCGCGTCGTGCCGCCCGGCATGGGCATCGTCCACCAGATCAACCTGGAGTTCCTGGCTCCGGTGGTGCGGCTGGCTCGGACCGGCGACGAGCTGTGGGCCTACCCGGACACCGTGATCGGCACGGATTCTCATACCACCATGATCAACGGCTTGGGCGTGCTGGGTTGGGGAGTGGGCGGCATCGAGGCCGAGGCGGTCATGCTGGGACAGCCCTACGGCATGCTGGTGCCCCAGGTGGTGGGGGTCCGTCTGCTGGGCAGCCTGCCGGCCGGCGCCACCGCCACCGACCTGGTCCTTTCGGTCACCAGCCTGCTGCGCGGTCTGGGTGTGGTGGGCCGGTTCGTCGAGTACTTCGGGCCGGGACTGGCCGGGCTCAGCCTCCCCGACCGGGCGACGATCGCGAACATGTCCCCGGAGTACGGGGCTACGGTCGGCTACTTCCCGGTGGACGAGCAGACACTGGCCTACCTGCGTCTGACCGGCCGTCCCGAGGAGCACGTCCGACTCGTGGACGAGTACTACCGGCTGCAGCGGCTCTACCGGGAGGCGGCGGACCCCGAGCCGGAGTACTCCCAGGTGGTCGAGCTCGACCTGCGCGGCGTGCGGCCGAGCGTCGCCGGGCCGCGCCGGCCTCAAGACGTACTCGCCCTGGACCGGGTGCCGCAGAACTTCCTGTCGGCCCTCCCGGCGATGGCCCTGGCCGGCGGCCGGGCGGACACCACGGTGTGCTCGGCCGAGGTCTGCCTGGTCGGCGCGCACGAGGAGGTGCTGGATCGCCTGGAGGGCGAGGGCGGCAGGCCGGAAGGCGAACGCTTCGAGGAGGCCAGCGCCGGCGAGGTGGAGATCCCGGTCGGCCGGGAGAAGTGGATCACCCTCAAGGACGGCGCCGTGGTCATCGCCGCCATCACCAGCTGCACGAACACCTCGAACCCCTCCGTGATGATCGGGGCCGGGCTGCTGGCCCGGAACGCGGTGCGTCGCGGCCTGAGCGTGGCGCCGTGGGTCAAGACCAGCCTGGCGCCCGGGTCCCGGGTGGTCACCGGGTACCTGGAACGCTCCGGGCTGCTCCCCTACCTGGAGGCTCTGCACTTCCAGATCGTCGGCTACGGGTGCACCACCTGCATCGGCAACAGCGGTCCGCTCAACGGCCCGGTGGCCCGGGCGATCCGGGACGATCAGCTGGTGGTGGCCTCGGTGCTCAGCGGCAACCGCAACTTCGAGGGGCGCATCCACCCGTTGGTGCGGGCCAACTACCTGATGTCGCCGGCCCTGGTGGTGGCCTACGCCCTGGCGGGTAACGTCGACGTGGACTTGGTGAAGGACCCGCTGGGGTTCGACCCCAACGGCGCGCCGGTCTACCTCCGCGACGTCTGGCCCTCCGACGAGGAGGTGAAGCACCTGGTGGAGACGGCGCTGGACCCCGAGCTCGCCCGTGAGCGGTACTCCACCGTCTTCGCCGGCGACGTCACCTGGCAGGAGCTGGCCGTGCCTCGCGGCGCCCTCTACGCGTGGCAGGAGTCGTCCACCTACGTCAAGGAACCGCCCTTCTTCGACGACTTCGACCCCGGCGAGCCGGCCCTCCCCGCGGACATCCTGGGCGCCCGGCTGCTGTGCCATCTTCGGGGACTCGGTCACCACCGACCACATCTCGCCCGCCGGCTCGATCCCGCCGGACTCGCCCGCCGGTCGCTACCTGGTCGCCGAAGGCGTGGCCCCGGCCCGCTTCAACACCTACGGCGCCCGGCGCGGCAACCACGAGGTGATGATGCGCGGCACCTTCGCGAACCTGCGCCTCCGCAACCTGATGGTCGAGCAGGAGGGCGGCTGGACCGTCCACCAGCCCTCGGGAGAGCTCCTGCCCATCTTCGACGCCGCGATGCGCTACGCCGAGGAGGAGGTGCCCTTGGTCGTCGTCGCGGGCAAGGAGTACGGCACCGGCAGCTCCCGCGACTGGGCGGCCAAGGGCCCCAGCCTGCTGGGGGTGCGCGCCGTCCTGGCGGAGAGCTACGAGCGCATCCACCGCAGCAACCTGGTGGGCATGGGCATCCTGCCCCTCCAGTTCCTGCCGGGCACCGATGCGCGGACGTTGGGGCTGACCGGCGACGAGGTGATCGACGTGCTGGGGTTGGGCGACCTCCGTCCCGGCGCCGAGGTGGCCGTCGTCATCCACCGCGCGGGCGCTGCCGAGTCCGTGCCCGAGACGGTACGGACGGTGGCCCGCTTGGAATCACCCACGGAAGTGGAGTATCTGCGGCACGGCGGTATCCTGCCCCGCGTGCTGCGGCTGATGCTGGGCGGGGACGGAAGGAGCAGCGATGAGCCAGAGCGGTGAGATGAGTCCCAAGATCCAGTTGCTGCGGTCGTCGGGCTGCGACGAGAGCCGCACGGCCGAGGCGCGCGACGCCCTGCGACAGGCGCTTGGCGAGCTGGGGTTGGATGGTCACCCGGTGGAAGAGGTCCTGATCGAGACCGAGGAGCAGTCGGTGGCCTACGGCATGGTGGGCGGCCCCGCCATCATGGTGGACGGCGTGGACGTGGACCCGGGCGTGCGTGACATGCGGACCGGTGGATTGGGCTGCCGCGCCTACATCGCCGCCGACGGCGTCCACGCCGCGCCGCCGGTCCCGATGATCGTCGCCGCCCTGCGGGAAGCTCTGGGCCGGGCGTAGGCGGGTAGGACGGCGGAGTCCGGGCCCCTGGTCGTCCGACCGGCGCGGGGGCCCGCCTACTCGTAGCCCTCGAAGTTCTCCAGCGTCACCAGCCGCCGGTTGACCTTCAGCCCGAACAGCAACTCGCGCATCGCCTGGACCATGCCGGGGGGGCCGCAGACGTAGTAGTGCCAGGAGGCCGGCTCCTCGAGCTCCTGCTGGAGGATCTCCGGGCGGATGCGTCCGCGCCACCCCTGCCAGTCTGGGCCCGGGTCCGCCAGTACCTGGACCATGCGGACACTCGGCAGTGTCTCGGTCAACTCGGCCAGTTCGTCGGCGAAGGTGACCGTCTCCTCGCGTTCGTTGGCGTAGAGCACGGTCAGCCGGCGGTCCTCGTGGCGGTCGGCCAAGTCTCGCAGGATGCTTCTCACCGGCGTGATGCCGATGCCGCCGGTCAGGAACACGGCCTTTGTCGACGTCATCCTTCAACACGAAGGCGCCGAAAGGACCCTCCGCCTCCACGGCGGTGCCCGTCTCGAGACCCTCCATGGCTCTGTTTCCAGGCCGAGCCCGTCAGCCGCGTGGTGAATTCCAGGTGCGGTTCGGTGGGCGAGGAGGACAGGGTGAAGTGATGGGTGCGCTCCTCCTCCGAGCCGGGGCCGGGAAGGGTGATGACGAACCACTGTCCGGCTCGGTAGTCGTAGCCGTCGGGACGCTCGAAGCGGAAGCTCATGGTCCCGGGCGTCCGCGCGAGCTTCTCGGTCAGGGTGGTCGTGAACGTGGTCGCCACCGCGTCTCCCTTCTCGTCGAGCTTCCCGGCCGCCTCGGCGGCCGGCGGGTAGAATGTGCCCCGGCCGCACGAAGGAGCCGGCGGCCATCCGCAGCTCGATTGTACCGAGGAGTGTCTGGATGCAGTCATCTGACCGTTCGCCCGTCGCCCTCACGCGCTGTGACGGGTACGACCGACCGGAGGTGCGCCGGGCCCTGGACGACCTCCTGGCACCGTTGGGGGGGATGCGGGCGTTCGTCCATCCGGGCGAGCGCATCGCCCTCAAGCCCAACTGTCTGCTGGGTACGGCGCCGGAGAGGGCCATCACCACGCACCCCGCGGTCGTGCGCGCGGTCGCGCAGGCGGTGTCGGAAGCCGGGGCGCACCCCGTCCTGGTCGAGAGTCCGGGGCCGGCCACCATGAACACCGAGCGGGCCCTGCGCCGGGTGTTCGCGAAGACCGGTCTCCTGGCCATGGCGGAGGAGATCGGGTTGGAGGTCAGCCTCGACACCGAGTCCGAGGCGGTCTCCGCGCCCGACTCGGTGCTGGTCAAACGCGTGGAGGTCCTGCGGGCCCTGCGCCGGGCGGACGGGGTCATCTCCCTGTCCAAGCTGAAGACCCACACCTACATGACCTTCACGGGCGCCGTGAAGAACCTGTTCGGCGCGATCCCCGGATACGGCAAGGCCGGCTTCCACGCAGGCCTGAGCGATCCCGACCGCTTCGCGGACATGCTGCTCGACCTGGCCGACGTGGTCGCTCCTCGGCTGTCGATCATGGACGGCGTGGTCGGGCTCGAGGGCGACGGTCCCGGGACGGGCGGACGGCCTCGGGAGTTGGGGGTGTTGTTCGCCGGCGAGGACCCGGTGGCCGTCGACCAAGCGGCGTGTCGGCTCGTGGGCATCGACGCGGCCGCCGTCCCGGTACTGCGGGCGGCCGCGCGACGCGGCCGCGCCGCACTGGACTCGCTCCCTCCGATCCTCGGCGAGAGCTTGGAGGATCTGTCGGGTCACGGACTTCGAGTGGCCCACGACGGCCGGGCAGGGCGGCGGTCTGGGCCGCCCCCTGATGCTCGCGCGGCTGGCCAAACCCATCCTGGATGCCGCCACCCAGCTACGCGTCCGGCCGGCAGCAGGCCGCTGCACCGCCTGCCGGACGTGCGAGCGGGCCTGTCCTGTGGGCGCCATCCACATGGAGGACGGCCTGGCGGTGGTGGACGACTCGCGGTGCATCCACTGCTACTGCTGCCACGAGCTCTGCCCGGAGCA
Organism: uncultured Actinomycetota bacterium; assembly: GCA_963796315.1. Classification (GTDB taxonomy): domain Bacteria; phylum Actinomycetota; class Thermoleophilia; order RBG-16-64-13; family RBG-16-64-13; genus CAWCLH01. The sequence continues at coordinate 23,944 of CAWCLH010000001.1, read as the reverse complement.
GGCCGTCGACCTCGTCGGCACGCGGGCGGGGCGAGTGGCCCGCGCCATCGGACTTCGCTAGTGGCGGACGACGGCGCGGCCCTCCCCATCCGCTTGGTCGCGCTGGACCTGGACGGCGTGGTCTACCGGGGCGCGGAGGTGCTGCCCGGCGTGCCCCAGACCATCGCGTCCCTGCTCGAGCAGGGCCTGCTGGTCCGCTACGTCACCAACAACGCGACGCTCCGGCGCGCCGACGTGGCCGAGAAGCTCCGGGCGATGGGGGTCGCCGCCGGCCGGGAGCAGATCCTGACCTCGGGAGCGGCCGCGGCGGCATGGCTGCGGGGGCGCCTGCCGGCGGGGGCGCCCCTCTTGGTGGTGGGCGAGGCGGGCCTCCTGGCCGAGCTCGAGGACGCCGGCTTCCGGCCCCGCCACGCCGAGGAGGGGCCCGTGGAAGGCTGTTTGGCCGTGGTCGTCGGTCTGGACCGTGGCTTCACCTACCGGGCCATGGCCCACGCCCAGGCGGCATTGGCGTCCGGCGTCCCGTTCGTCGCCACCAATGGGGACACCACCTTCCCGGCGGAGCACGCTCTCCTGCCCGGCGCGGGCGCGCTGGTCCAGGCTATCGCCGCCGCCGCCGGTCGGGAACCGGACGTCGTGATCGGCAAGCCCAGCCTAGAGCTGGCCCGGGCTCTCGAGACCGACACCGGCGTGCCGCCGACGCAGACCCTGTTCGTGGGGGACCGGTTGGACACGGATATCGAGATGGCCCACGCGGCCGGGATGCGGGCCGTCCTGGTGTTGACCGGAGTGTCGCGGCGCGAGGATCTGGCCTCCGCGACGGTCAGCCCCGACGCGGTGCTGGAGACCCTGCCGGAGCTCCTCCGGTTCCTCGATCACCCCTGGTAGCGGAGGCGGGCCGGGTCGGGCGCACGAGTCTTCGGCGGCAGGCGGTCAGGAGTCCCGGCCGCCCGAGCCCGTCCGGGCGTCCAGCCGGCCCTCGAGCTCGGCGATCTCCTCCTCGAGGTCCTCGATCTCGATCATCTGGTGGGGCCGGACCGAGTGGGCGGGGAGGGACTCGCGCAGCTCCCGCAACTCGAGTCGCTTCTCCTCCAACTCGTTCTCCAAGGCGTCGAACCGCACGCGTTCTGCCTCGGTGTCGCCGGGATCGTTCATCGTGCCTCCTTGCCGAGATACGTACGCAGGGCTTCCGCCACCGGCGTCGGCCGGAAGTCGGGGAAGCGTTCGTGCAGCAGGCTGAGGTCGGCCACCGCGCCCATGGTGGTGAACTCCACGGCACCGGCCGACAGCGGCTTGCGGTCGAGGGGAGCCAGTTGCAGGAAGGTGCCCGCCAGCTTCCCGACGGTCTTCGGGATGTGGAGGATGGGCCGGCTGCGGCCCAGCACCTCCAGGTACAGGCGCAGGAACTGGTTCGTGGTCAGCACGTCGGGGCCCCCGAAGGGGAGGGTCAGGTCCTTTGCGGCAGAGGGCTCCTGGATCAGACGCACGAAGAGGCGGCCCACGTCCTCGACGAACACCGGAGTGATACGTTCCTCTCCGTCGCCGAAGACGGGGACGAACGGCAGGTAGTCCGAGAAGCCGATGATGCGGTTGAACGAGACATCCTGGGGCCCGAAGGTGGGGCTGTTCCGCACGATCGTGTAGTCCAAACCGCTCCCGCGGACGGCCTCCTCCGCCTGCCACTTGGCCCGGTCCCACACGGGCTTCGCGTCCGGGGTCACGCTCGCGCCGCTGACGTACAGGAAGCGGGGGGCTCCTTCCGGGAAGCGGGTCATGCCCGGACCGGCGGTGCGGGCCTGGTAGACCTGGGCCAGGGCCGCCAACAGGTTCAGGGTGCCGTCGCGGTCCACCTGCATGTACGTCTGGCCGCGGGCCGGGTTCTCGATGGGCGCGTTGGGGAACTGCGCGGCTTGGATCACCGCCTCCACGCCCCGGACCGCCTCGGGCAGGGTGGCGCGTTCGGTGACGTCGGCCGAGACGAACGTCAGCCGTCCCTCGTCGAGCGCCCGACTGCCCTCCTCGGTCGACGCCAGCGTCTCCTTGGCCCGCTCGACCGAGCGGCTCATGGCTCGGACGGCGAACCCCGCGCCCAAGAGGTGCCGGGTGATGGTGCCGCCGACGAAGCCGGTCGCGCCGGACACGAGGATCATCAACGCCTCCTTTGTCGGGGAAGGAGCGCCGCCGGGATCTCTCCGACGACCCGGGGTCCGACTCCCAGTCTACCCCTGGTCGGTCGAGATCTGCCGCAGGTCACGTCCGGTGGCCACCGAGAGCGGCGCTTCGGTCTCGATGTCGCTGCCCGGCCGGGCGTGCTCGTCGCGGTGCTTGATGAGGAGCCAGTTCTTGTCGCCCCGTCCCTTCATCCGCACCAACGCCCAACTGCCCTGGAGCTTCTCGCCGTGGAACACCGCCTTCAGCTCGCCGGCGTCCACCGCGGCCCGCGGCCCTTGCTCGCGCAGAACGTCCGGCTTCTTGCCGCGCCCTGCGGCGCTTCGCTCGACGTCCGGCTCCCACCACCCGTAGTCCCACAACAGCACCGTGCCGCCCCCGTACTGGTCCTCGGGGATGGTCCCTTCGAACCGGGCGTAGTCCAGCGGATGGTCCTCCGTCATCACCGCCAGGCGTTTCTCGGCAGGGTCCAACGAGGGGCCTTTGGGGACCGCCCAAGAGACCAGTACGCCGTCGATCTCCAAGCGCAGGTCGTAGTGGAGACGGGACGCGTCGTGCTTCTGCACGGTGAAGACGGGTCGCTCCGGCGAGGGGCGGGCAGCGCTGCCGGAAGGCTCCGACGTGCTGCTGAAGTCGCGTTTCTCCCGGTACTCCTTCAGCGGGTCTCGTTCTTCGGGCATCCTCACCTCGCAGGCGCTCGTGTGCGGGTCCCGGCGCCACTCTCAGAAAGGGGGGCACCGGAGCTGGCGTTCTACGTCTCCCTTCCCCGGCGGCCCGGGTGGTCACGCCTGGTCGGCGGGGCCCGTTGCTATAGTGGCCGCATGGACTCCTGGGTCACGGGAAACCTCTACGTGCAGATCCTCGCGGCGGTCGTGGTGCTGCTGGCCACCTGGCTTGCGGTCCACCTGATGCGTCGCGGGGTCGACCGGCTGGTGGAGCGCCGGGGCCTCGCCGGTCAGGACCCCGGCATGCTGACCAAGTTCCGCATGATCGAGCAACTGGCCGCGGCGGCGCTGCTGGTGGTGGGGGTCGCCCTGGCCTTCGTGGTCCTGGACTTCGCTCCCTTGAGGAAGCTGGCCGTCGCCATGTTCGCCTCGGTCAGCCTGATGGGCATCATCCTGGGCTTGGCCGCTCAGACGACCGTGGCCAATCTGGTCTCGGGCATCGTCATCGCCTTCGTCCAGCCGCTCCGGCTGCGCGACTGGGTGGGGGTCAGCGGCGAGCAGGGAGAGGTCGAGGAGATCGGCCTCTTCTACACGCGCATCCGGACCCGGGACAACCAGCGCCTGGTCATCCCCAACAAGGTGCTCTCCAACGAGGTCATCCGTAACTACAGCCTGCGCGACCCCTCCGTGCCCCTGGTGATGACGGTGCGGGTGGGCTACGGCACCGACCTGGAACGGGTGCGCTCTCTCTTGCTCGAGGTGGCCGGTTCTCTCGCCGGAGTGCTGCCCTGGCCCGAGGTCTCGGCCGCCCTTCTCGACGGGGACGACAAGGGAGTCCGGTTGCAGGTCGTCGCCTGGGCGGCCGACCAGGGCTCCGCCCGCCGGCTCGCCGGCGCTCTCGGCCGGCAGGTCGTGGAACGGCTGGGCGATGAGGGCGTCTCCATCTCTGGCCTCGACATCGAACCCATCCCGGCCGGCTCGTGAGCGCACCCGAGGAGCCCACCATCCTCGGGCTTCGCCGGAACGTCTTCTTCGCCGGAGTGGTGTCCTTCTTCATGGACATCAGCTCGGAGATGATCTACCCGCTTGTCCCGCTCTTCCTCGCGTCCGTGCTGGGCGTCAACAAGTCGGTGATCGGGCTGATCGAAGGCATCGCCGAGACGACCGCCAGCTTCCTGAAGCTGGGCTCCGGGTGGCTGAGCGACCGTCTGAGCAAGCGTAAGCTGCTGATGGAGATCGGCTACGGGATCTCGGCGCTCAGCCGCCCGCTGCTCGCCGTGGCGGGCAGCTGGGAGCAGGTCCTGGGCATGCGCTTCACCGACCGGTTCGGCAAGGGGGTGCGCACGGCACCGCGGGACGCCATCGTGGCCGACGCCGCCGGACCGGGGGAGATGGGACGCAGCTTCGGTTTCCACCGGGCCATGGACCAGTTCGGCGCCGTGCTGGGCCCGGGCATAGCCTTCGTCCTGCTCACCCTCCATCCCGGGTCCTATCGACGCGTCTTCTGGATCTCCATGATCCCGGCCGTCATCGCCGTGCTGGTGATCGTCTTCTTCATCAAGGAGCGCGGCCGGCCGGCCGCGCCCGTCCCCTCGGCCGTCGAGGCGGCGGCATCGGGGGGACGCCGGTTAGCGGCGGGTCTCCGGCGCCTGCCGCGCCCTCTTCTGCTCTACATCGCGGTGACCGGATTGTTCTCGTTGGGCAACTCATCGGACGCGTTCCTGATCCTCCGGGCGCAGGACCTGGGGGTCGCCGCCGCCCTGATCCCCATCCTCTACCTCACGTTCAACCTGGTGTACTCCGGCCTCTCCATCCCGATGGGCCTCCTGGCCGACCGGGTGGGACGCCGGCGCGTCGTCGTGGGCGGCTATCTCTGTTTTGCGCTGGCCTACGCGGGCCTGGCTCTGGCCCGCAGCCAGCCGGCGGTGTGGGGACTCTTCGCCCTCTACGGCGTCTACATGGGCATCGCCGACGGGAACGGCCGCGCCCTGCTGGCGGAACTCTCGTTCGGGGAGAAACGGGCGACGGCCTTCGGCCTGTATCACGCCGTCATCGGCCTGGCCGCGCTGCCGGCGAGCGTGGTGGCCGGGCTGCTGTGGGACCGGGTCTCGCCGGCGGCACCCTTCTGGGTGGGGGCTGCCGGGGCTGTGTTCGCGGCCGTCCTGCTGGTCCTGCTGGTCCCGGAACCCGGCGCCCGGCCGGTCTGAGAAGGTGGTGCTCCCCTCCGCCCGTGGCCTGCATCGATGGTCCGGCTACAGGACGGCGTCCATGAACGCCCGCAGTTCCCGGTGGTCTCGGATCACCGCGTGGGGTTCCGGCGGTTCGGCGAGGTCGTTGACGCCGGCGAAGCGCACCGCGTACATGCCCGCGCCCAGCGCGCCCGCGATGTCGGTCCGAGGGGTGTCGCCCACGTGGAGCGCCTCCCGCGGGCGGGAGCCGAGGCCGGCGAGGGTGCGGTGGAACATCCGGGGATCGGGCTTGGGGAAACCCGTCTCGTCGGAGAAGGTCAGGGTGGAGAAGAACGGCAGCAGCCCGTCCCGCTCGAGGAAGCCGAGCAGCACCCGCCCCGGGGTCAAGCCCGTGTCCGAGATCAGCCCAAGACGGATGCCCTCGGCGGCGAGGGAGGGTATGACGTCGGCCGCTCCGGGCAGCAGCTTCAGCTTGGCCAGCGATCCCGTTTCCTCGATGCGGTGGGCTGCCTGGCGGATGGCTCCGTTGCTGGAGCAGCCGCCGAACCGCCCCAGGATGAACTCCACCTGGTCGGCGGCGCCGTAGTGCCGGCCCTCCAGCCACGCGGCCGAGTAGGCAGCGAAGCCCGCGGCGTGGGCCGCGAGCACCTCTTCATCGGATGGCGACAGACCGCACTCGTCCAGGGCCCCGCGGAGCGCGGCCAAGCGGACGTCCACCAGGGCGTCCTTGTCGGTGCCGGAGTCCGTGTAGAGCGTGTTCCAGAAATCGAAGGTGATGGCGCGGATGGCCACGATGGGGGGTCCTCCTTGTTTGCTGCCAGAAGGAGTATACGCGGCCCCGCGGACGGCCTCCGCGTCGCCGGCACCGTCCTCTTGGGCGTCGCCGACGTGGCGCTCCGATGCTACGCTCAGGGAGAAGAGGAGGGAAGAATGAACGCGAGCAGGTATTTCTCCGAGCCGCACCCCGATGGTGCCCACCTGCGGGCTCCCGATCGTCCCGGCGCCGGGGCTCGCCGGCGCACCTTGGCGTTGGTGCTCGCGACGGTCCTGCTGGGGCTGGTCGGACTGGTCGCGCCCGGCTCGGCCGCGGCGCAGTATCCCTTCCCGGATGTCCCCACGGGCTACGCCTACCGCGTCCAGATCGAGGTCCTGGCGGACGTCGGCGTGGTGTCGGGAGTAGGCGGCGAGTTCGCTCCGGAAAGCCCGCTCACCCGGCAGCAGTTCGCGAAGATGGTGGTCGCGGCCATGCGCCTCCCGGTGACCGAGGCCGATGTCTCCCCCTTCGGCGACGTGGAGGTCTCCGGTCCGGGCGGGTTGTACCCCGACAACTACGTGGCGGCCGCCGCCCGCGAGGGCATCGTCAACGGTACGCGGGCGGCGACGGCCACCTCCCGGGGGCTCTTCTCCCCGTACCGGCCGGTGACCGTCGCTCAGATGGTGACCATGGCCGCTCGAGCCGCCGGCCGGCCCGCTGACCTCTCCGCCGCCGACCTACCAGTCGGTCTGGGGTGACTTCGCGCCCGGCCACGGTCCCGCCGCCCGTCTCGCTCAGTACAACGGTCTGCTCCGGGAGCTCCCGCTGGAAGCCATGAGTCCGTGGGCGCCCGCCACGCGAGGGCAGGCCGCCGCCCTCCTCTACAACCTGATGGGGACCGACCCTCCGGGCATGGTCGGTCGCTTCCTGGGGACCTCCGCCGACCTGGTCACCTTCTTCGAGAGTCGGTCGAGCAACCGCCCGGTCGGGATCACGCTTGGAGGATCTGGCCAAGCTGTACGCCTCGTACGGGCGCCGGTTCGGCATCCGAGCCGACCTTGCCTGGGCGCAGATGATCCACGAGACCGGCTTCCTGGGCTACGGCGGCGATGTCGAGCCCGGGCAGTTCAACTACGCGGGCATCGGGGCCACCGGAGGGGTGCCGGGCAATTCCTTCGCCACCCCCGAGCTGGGGGTCGTCGCCCATTACGCGCACCTGGCCTGGTACGTGTATCCGGACCACTTCGACCAGCCCTTCTGCCGCTTGGTCCCGGCGGATGCCGCCGGGATGGTGACTCAGCCCGGCGATCCCCGGCACTTCGTCACGGCTTCGGGCGAGCACAAGGGGACGGTGCGGACGGTCTACGACCTGGGCGGGCAGTGGGCCGTGCCGGGTATCGGCTACGGGCAGCGGGTCCTCGACTACGCTGCGGCCATCCCGGTGACGTCGGGCTGGTAGGCGCCGCCCGTCGGTCCGCCGCCCGCGTCGCCTGGACTCCCGGGCTCCGGCGGCCAGGGGGCGCGCCCGGATGCCTTGTGACTCACCGGTGGGTCTTCTAAACTATGCAGCCCTTGTCGTCCGGCGCTGTGAGCGCCTATCCGGCCGGATCGACCGGCATGAGCAGACCGAGGTGAGCTTCCTATGGCGATGACCATCACCGAGAAGATCCTGGCGCGGGCGGCCGGCGCGGACCGCGTGGTCCCCGGCGAGCTCATCATGGCTCGGGTGGACTTCTGCCTCGGGAACGACATCACCGCGCCGGTGGCCATCGATGAGTTCGAGAAGGCCGGGTTCGACTGCGTCTTCGATCCCAAGCGGATCGCGCTGATACCCGATCACTTCACCCCGAACAAGGACATCCGCTCGGCCCAGCTGGTCAAGCAGATGCGCGAGTTCGCCAAGCGACCACGGCATCGTCCACTTCTACGACGTGGGCCGGGTCGGCGTGGAGCACGCGCTGCTCCCCGAGATGGGCCTGGTCGGCCCCGGCGATGTGGTGATCGGAGCGGACTCGCACACCTGCACCTACGGAGCGCTGGGCGCCTTCGCCACCGGCGTGGGTTCCACCGACCTGGCCGGGGCGATGGCGACGGGCGAGGTCTGGTTCCGGGTGCCGGAATCCATCAAGTTCGTGTACGACGGCGAGCTCGCGCCGTACGTCACCGGCAAGGACCTGATCCTCTACACCATCGGGCAGATCGGCGTGGACGGCGCCCTCTACCGGGCGATGGAGTTCACCGGCTCCGCCATCGACGCGCTCTCGATGGACTCCCGTTTCAGCATCGCCAACATGGCTATCGAGGCGGGCGGGAAGAACGGCATCATCGCCGCCGACGAGACCACCAAGGCCTACGTCGAGGGCCGTTTCGGCCGCGAGCCGCGGTACGTCGCTTCGGATCCCGACGCGCAGTACGCCGCCACCTACACCTGGCGCGCGGACCAGATCCCCCTGATGGTCAGCAAGCCCCATCTGCCGTCCAACACGCAGCCGGCGGCGGAGCTGGGCGGGGTGAGGGTCGACCAGGTGGTCATCGGCAGCTGCACCAACGGGCGGATCGAGGACCTGCGGGCGGCGGCGGACGTGCTCCGGGGGCAGAAGGTCCATCCGGAGGTGCGCTGCCTGGTCATCCCGGCCACGCAGGCCGTGTGGAAGCAGGCGATGGACGAAGGCCTCTTCGACGTGTTCCTGGAAGCGGAGGCGGTGGTCTCGGCGCCCACCTGCGGACCCTGCCTGGGCGGCCACATGGGCATCCTGGCCGAGGGGGAGGTGGCGGTCGCCACCACCAACCGCAACTTCGTGGGGCGGATGGGGCACCCCGAGTCCGAGGTCTACCTGGCCGGCCCCTACGTGGCCGCGGCCAGCGCGGTGGCGGGTCACATCGCCACCCCTGACCAGATCGGCGCGAGGAGGGCGGCATGACGGCGCACGGCACTCCGCCGGAAGGGCAGGCGACCCCTGCAGAGGCACCCGCCGCCCCGGCCGGCCGGGCCTGGACCTTCGGGCGGGACGTGGACACCGACCTGATCATCGCCGCCCGCTACCTCAACATGAAGACCGCCGAGGAACTGGCCGCTCACGTCATGGAGGACGCCGACCCCACCTTCCCCGCCAAGGTTCGGCCGGGCGACATCATCGTCGCCCGGGAGAACTTCGGGTGCGGCTCCAGCCGAGAGCACGCCCCCATCGCCCTGCAGGGCGCCGGTATCAGCGTGGTGATCGCCAAGAGCTTCGCCCGCATCTTCTACCGCAACAGCTTCAATACCGGTCTGCCCATCTTGGTGGCTCCTGAGGCCGTCGACGGCATCGCGGAGGGCGACGAGGTCCAGGTGGACCTGGCCACCGGACGCATCCACGACCGGACGACCGGCGCCGACTACCAGGCGGAACCCCTGCCCGAGTTCATGCGGGAGCTGGTCGCGGCGGGGGGCCTGCTGCCCTACCTGAAGACCCGGCAGACCTGCGTCCTGCCCGACGACGAAGGAGAGTCTCGATGACCATCTACAAGGCGGGCGACGTCCCCGGTGAGGGCATCTACCGCTGCACCGCGTGCGGCCGGCGGGTCACCCTCGAAGACGGGCAGCCCCTCCCCGAGTGCCTCAGCTGCAAGGCGGACACCTGGACGAAGGTGAAGTAGCTCGAAGGGGTGAGTGGGATGAAAGCCGTGGTGGTGTACGAGTCGCTGTGGGGCAACACGGCCGCCGTGGCCTCCGCGGTCGCCGCCGGCCTGGGCGAGCGGCCGGAGATCGCCTAGATGCCCGCGGAGCCGGTGGATGCACGTCCGGGCTCCGGCGCCCGGGCCGCTTCCCTGTTCGTCCTGGTGGTGGTGGCGTTGGGCCTGCTTCTTCCTCGGGTACGTCGCTTTCCCGTCCTTTCTGGCCTGGTGGATGCTGATCGCCGCCCTTCTGGCCGCGTTGGTCGCGGGCCTGGTCTACGGCGGTCGCCGTCCGGCCCTCGTGCTGCCGGCGATGGTGACCTTCACCTTCGTTGCACTGCTGGCCGAGTATCTGTTCCTCATTCTGGTGCTCGCGCCTCGCCTCAACTGACCGGAGGTCTGGTGGCGACGATCCGAGCCGAGGTAGTCGGCGACGCGGGCGCCGATCGGACGAGGCCGTCTAGGGACGACCGCACGCCGCGCGCGGGCGGCCGCGCGCCCGGCGGGAGCGGTACAATGGCCGCTCCACGACCGAGCAAGGAGCGAGGATGCACTACAACCTAGCGACCCTCCCCGGCGACGGCACCGGACCCGAGGTGGTGCGCGAGGGGCTGAAGGTCCTGGCCGCCGCCGCGGACCGGGCCGGTTTCACCTACGACCTGACCGAGTACGACTTCGGCGCCGAGCGCTACCTGCGCACGGGGGAGACCCTGCCCGACTCCGCCATCGACGAGCTGCGCGTGCACGACGCCATCTTTCTGGGCGCCATCGGCCATCCGGACGTCAAGCCGGGCGTGCTGGAGCAGGGCATCCTCCTCAAGGCCCGCTTCGCCCTCGACCTCTACATCAACCTTCGCCCGGTCAAGCTCTTCCCCGGGGTGGACACCCCGTTGAAGGACAAGGGTCCCAAGGACATCGACTTCGTCGTGGTGCGCGAGAACACCGAGGGCCTCTACGCCTCCACCGGCGGCTTTTTGAAGAAGGGGACGCCGGACGAGATCGCCGTGCAGGAGAGCGTCAACACCCGCAAGGGCGCCGAACGTTGCCTGCGCTACGCCTTCGACTATGCCGGGCGCCCCGACCGCCACGGCAAGTTGACCCTCTGCGGCAAGACCAACGTGCTGACCTACGCCTGGGACCTCTGGTGGCGCGCCTTCAACGAGGTGGGCGACGCCGACTACCCGCAGATCGAGCGGGATTACGCCCACGTGGACGCCATCGTCATGTGGTTCGTCAAGAACCCGGAGTGGTTCGACGTCATCGTCACCGACAACATGTTCGGCGACATCATCACGGACCTGGCGGCCATGATCCAGGGCGGGCTGGGCATCGCCTCCGGCGGCAACATCAACCCGGAGGGCACGGCCATGTTCGAGCCCATGGGCGGTTCGGCACCCAAGTATCAGGGGCAGAACGTCATCAACCCGTTGGCGGCCATCTCCTCCATGCAGATGCTGCTCGATCACCTGGGCCAGAAGGACGCCGCCCGTTGGGTGGAGGCGGGGATCATCCACGCCGTCTCGCGCATGCCGTCGTTGGCCGCGGGCAAGATGGGTATGGGGACCAGCGACGTCGGCGACCTGGTCGCCCGTCACGTGGCCGAGGGCGGCCTGACCGAGGAGGCCGGCTGGTAAGGCCGCCTTGAGTCCACGTCGCGGGGCGCCTCCGAGTGGCCGCGACGGTGAAGCAGAGAGGAGGGGCGTATGTGCTGCGTATGGGCGGCGCTGTTGTTCATCGGACCGCGTTTCGGCGGAGCGCTCTGGTGGTTCCTTGCCCCGGAGCGCTGGAGCCTGGTCTGGCACGGCTGGCTGCTTCCGCTCGCGGGTCTCGTCCTGCTGCCCTGGACGACCATCAGCTACACCTGGGTAGCGGTGGGCGGAGTGCATGGGTTCGAGTGGGTCGTCCTGGTGATCTCGTTGCTGGTGGATCTCTCCTCCAACGGCGGCAGCGCCTACGGTCGGCGCCGCGCGTACGCCTGAAGGCGAACGAAGGCCGGCGGTTTTGCGACTCTGAACATGGGCGGCCGCCGGGTGAAGCCGAACACGCTAGTCCACGGACATCTCGGCCCGTGCTCCCGTCGGGAGCAACGCCGGCCTCGCCGCTGCGGGCGGGTCCTTTCTGTCACTCCACGCTGATACTCGACCAGAGTCTGGGCCCCAGCGGCCAGGGCTCACGGTCTCGTTCCTCTGCGGGTGGCCGGGTGCGAATCCCCTCTCCATGGCCAGGGTCAAGACCGTTCCCTTGGCCGACGAGATCGATGCTTTCTGCTTGTATAGTTTTTCCTGAGAAGGAACACGTAGGGACAAATGGAGGTTGGGGTGGACGGCAGCTTCTTGTGCCCATCGCCACTATGCTTGCGGGAGTCGTCGTCTTCGTCGCCTTCGCCATCTGGCACGCGCTCGCCGGCAAGCCGAATGCCCGGTCGCTGTGGCCGCGTGCGGGTAGTGTGCCTCGCTGCCGGCGGCCTCATCGTCTTCTCCGGTTTCAGTTGACTCCAGCTCCAGGGATCGGCCGTGGGCCAGGTCGTGCGACTCGTCTTGCTGTTGGCCATGGGCGGCTACACCGTACTGGAAGATCGCTCCCGCGGCTGCGGGCGCACTGGCAGTCGAGGCCATCGTCGTAGGCAGCCTGGCTGTCGTGGCATTCGGCTACGCCCGGCATTGTGCCCAGCCACGGGATAGAGTCTCGGCCGACGAACGAGGTAGGTCGTGGCCGGAGTCCGAAGCCGATCGCGAACCTTCGCGTCAGGAGCAGATCGACGCCGTGGCGTCACCTGAAGACATCGTAGCCGCCCGACCTTCCCGTAGGCCCACCAGCCGCGTGAGCGCGTCTACCGGCTGTCCCCGTATCGCGATCTCCTGGGCGAGCTCGTCATGTCGGGCCGGAGTTCGACTTCCTCTCTGGCCTCTGGGTAGACGGCGACGTACTTGACCGGTCAACAAGGACCTGGCGTTGCTCTTTCTCCTGCTCAACGCCGTCGGTTCCTACGAGGGCTGATGCGTCGGACGGGGTCGAGTCCAGGACGGCGAGAACCGAGCCGGTGAGGAGCGATACGCACACAAGGACCACGGCCATGCCGCGGACCAGTGAGGGCCGAGTGCCATGTCGCGCTCGGAGTCGCTTGACCACGCCCAACACGCGCGGGAAGAAGCTCACGCTAGCCAAGTCCGCTCATCGGACGTTCTACGGCCGCGTGCCACCCCCCTAGGACGGTAGCGCGGCCCGGCCCTCCGGCCCGGTGAGGCCGATCAGCTTCTGTTTGAGCTCGCTCTGCAGCTTGAGGAGTTCGACCTCCGCCGCGATCCGCTGGGCGTGGCCCTCGTCCTGGATCTTGATGGTCTCCTCCAGGGTGGCGACCAGGTCGTCGTTGACCTTCCGCAGGGTCTCCAGGTCCACGATGCCGCGTTCGGCCTCCCGCGCCACCCGGGCCGAGCCGGTGCGCAGCATCTCGGCGTTGCGCATCAGGAGCTCGTTCGTCGCGTCGGTGACGTCCTTCTGCAGAGCCAATGCCTGCTGCTGGCGGTAGAGGCTGAGCGCGATGACGATCTGGTTCTTCCACAGGGGCACGGTGTTGGTCACCGAGCTCTGGATCTTCTCCACCAGGCTCTGATCGTTCCCTTGGATCAGACGGATCTGGGGCGCCGTCTGGATGGCGATGGCGCGGGTCAGCCGCAGGTCGTGCAGGCGGCGCTCGAAGCGGGCGGCGGCCTGGCGGAACTCGGCCAGTTGCTGGGCCACCATGGGGTCCTGCGACGTCCGGGCCTCGACCTCCATAGCCGGCAGCGCGCGGGTCTCCAGGTCTTCCCGGATCTCGTCGCCGGCCGCGATGTAGAGGTCCAGCTGCTGCAGGTACTCCACGTTGAGGTCGTACATCTTGTCCAGGACGGTGATGTCGCGGAGCAGGCCGATCCGCGTCCGTTCCAGCCCGGTGAGCAGCCGCTCGATGACCCCGGAGAGCTTCTGATACCGGGCGTCGAAACGCTTGAGCCCGTCCAGGAACTTGCCGATCAGCGGCACCCGGCTCCCGGACGAGCCCTTGGCCAGCGAGTCCACGTCCAGCTCGCGGATGCGTTCCAGCAGCTCGCTCAAGGCCCGCCTGCCCGCCTCCGCGTCCTTCATGCGGACGTCCTGGAGGAGGGTGTCGGCGAACGTGGCCAGCTTGCCCTGCGCCTGGAGCCCGTACTGCACCACCGCCTGGGAGTCGGTGACGTCCACCGCCCGCCGGATCTCGTCCACCTGGGCGCGTTCCTCGGGCGTCAGCGGGCGCCCCGGCGTCGAGGTGGCCGCGTCGGTGGGGCCGGCCGTGCCCGTGAGGCCGGAGGCGGACGTGGGGTCGGGCAGCGGTGGGTGCGAGCCGGTCTCGTCGGTCATGTCGCCCTCCCGGTCCGTGGTTCACTCGAGGCGTCGTCGGCGGGGTCTGGTGTCGAGGAGGCCGGCAGAGCCGGCTGGTCGGGTGTGCTCAGGGCCCCGCGCGAGGTGCCCGAGGGCACGGGCGGCAGGCGCAGCAGGTTGTCCATCTGCACGGTCTTCTCCAGCAGGGCGATCTCGGTCTCCAAGCCGAACAGGTCGTGCTGCAGCAGGCCGGCGAGCTGGTCGTCGAAGGCGCCCTGGATGTCGGCGAGGGAGGCCTCCGCGCCGGCCAGGGCCTCCCGCAGCTCCGGGGAGTCGAGCGCTGCGGCGCGCCAGGTCCGCGTAGCCTCGGACGATGCGATCGGCGGCCTCGAGGTAGTACGTCAGGAAGCTCCGCGCGAGCTCGACCTGGGCCGGCTTCTTCCGGAGCTGGTCCAGGATCTCCTGCGCCGACGCGCACAGACGCCCCACCTTCCGGCGCACCTCCTCTTTCTCGATCCCGTCGCCCGCGCGGGCGATGCCGTCGACCATGGTCTGAGCGTCGCGGAGGACCTGGGCCACGTCCGCGTCGAGGCCGCGCGGAAGGGGGGCCCGCATACGCTGCGTCAGCAGCGAGGGCGGCCGCGGGAGCGACCCCGCCGGCGCGTGGCCGAACATGATGGCTCGGTACTGGGGGCGGACCAAGAACGCCTGCAGGATGGAGACCGCCGACAGGAAGAGCTGCACCGCGATCGCCAGACCCAGGAAGCGGGAGTCGATCAGCGCCACGGTCAGCAGGAGGGGCATGAGGTACACGAAACCCGAGACGATCCAGCTCAGGCGCCGGGCCCGGACGCCGATCCAGAAGAAGGCCACCCAGTTCAGGAAGCCGAAGGTGAAGGTCAGGGGCACCCACAGGGAGTGTCGCCAGAACCACTCCGGACCGCGCGATCGGGCCACCGGTCCGCCTCCGGCGAGCACCAAGGCGCCGCCTTCCGGCTTGAGCAACTGGACGTCGTGCACGGCGTGGGCCGGGTGACCGAACTGGCACTCTCCCGAGCCGGTCACCCAGACCCAGCGCTCGCAGACCTCGCAGTATCCGCCCAGCGGCATGAACCGTCCCTTGACGAAGGCCGACCTCTCTAGGATAGCCCGTCGGCGGTGCGAAGCGCATTTGGTATCGTACAGGCTTCGAGACGGGTCGCGCGGAAGGAGCGGGATGCAGATCTACCTGGACGGGGAATTCGTCAACGAGCAGGACGCCAAGGTCAGCGTCTTCGACCACGGCCTGCTCTACGGCGACGGGGTGTTCGAGGGGATCCGCATCTACGGCGGCCGGGTCTTCGAGCTGGAGGCCCACATCGACCGGCTCTACGATTCCGCCCAGACCATCGCCCTGGCGGTGCCCGCTGACCAAGGGCGAGATGACCTCCGCCCTCCTGGAGACGGTGCGCCGCAACGAGCTGAACGACGGCTACATCCGGCTGGTCGTCACCCGCGGCGTGGGCGACCTGGGCTTGAACCCCATCAAGTGCCCCAAGGCGACGGTCTTCATCATCGCCTCGACCATCCAGCTCTACCCCGAGGAGGTCTACCGGAACGGCCTCGCGCTGGTCACCTGCTCCACCCGCCGGAACGCGCCCCAGGCGCTCAATCCGGCGGTCAAGAGCCTCAACTACCTGAACAACATCATGGCGGCGATCGAGGTCAACCGGGCGGGATGCATGGAAGGGCTGATGCTGACCCAGGACGGTTACGTGTGCGAGTGCACCGCCGACAACTTCTTCATGGTGCGTGAGGGGCGGCTGTGCACGCCCTCGCCCGCCGTCGGCGCCCTGCGCGGGGTCAGCCGGAGGATCGTCATGGAGTTGGCCGCCGAGGCCGGCCTGGAGGTGGAGGAAGGCTTCTACTCCCTCTACGACGTCTACACGGCCGACGAGGCGTTCCTGACCGGGACGGCCGCCGAACTGGTGCCGGTGATCGAGGTGGACGGCCGCGTCATCGGCGACGGCACCCCCGGTCTCGGTCACCCGGGACCTCCTGGCCCGCTTCCGGGAACGCGCGGGCAGCACCGGCACGCCGGTCTATCCGGACGAGCGCGCGCGCGCCTGACGGCGGCGAGGCGGCCATCGTCAAGCGAGGCGGCACTGAGCCCATGAGCTCCCACCGGGACATCGTCCTGTACGACACCACCCTGCGCGACGGCATGCAGCGCGAGGGGCTGAGCGTCTCCGTGGACGAGAAGGTGCGCATCGCCGTCCGCTTGGCCGAGTTGGGCATCCACATGATCGAGGGCGGCTTCCCCGGATCGAACCCCAAGGACGCGGCCTTCTTCGAGCGCGTGGCCCGGGAGGACCTGGGCGAAACGGTGGTGTCGGCCTTCGGCATGACCCGCGGGCGCGGGGTCGCGGCGGCCGACGACCTGGTGCTGCGCACGCTGGCCGGGCTGTGGGCGCCGGTGGCGTGCATCGTGGGTAAGACCTGGGACCTGCACATCGAGAAGGTCCTGCGCGTCGATCGCGACGAGAACCTGCGCATGATCGCGGAGTCGGTCGCCTTCCTCCGGGAGCAGGGCAAGCGGGTGGTCTACGATGCCGAGCACTTCTTCGACGCGTACCAGGCCCATCCCGATTACGCCCTTCGCTGCCTCCGCGCCGCGGTCGAGGCGGGGGCCGAGACCGTGGTCCTCTGCGACACCAACGGGGCCACTCTCCCCGTGCGCCTGGGCCGGACCGTGCGCGAAGTGGGGGAGGCACTGGGCCGCGCCGTACCCCTGGGCATCCACACCCACAACGACGCCGGCTGCGCCGTGGCCAACAGCCTGGTCGCCGTCGAGGAGGGAGTCCTCCACGTCCAGGGCACGGTCAACGGCTACGGGGAGCGCTGCGGCAACGCCGACCTCTGCGCCATCATCCCCGCCCTCAAGCTGACGATGGGCCGCGACTGCATCGCCGACGAGAACCTCACCTGGCTGACCGAGGTCTCGCACTTCGTCGCCGAGCTCTGCAACATCTCGCCCGACCCCCACCAGCCCTACGTGGGGCGCAACGCCTTCGCGCACAAGGGCGGCCTGCACGTGGCCGGCATCATGGCCGATCTCGCGCACGTTCGAGCACATCCGCCCGGAGCTCGTCGGCAACGAGCCGCACATCCTGGTCTCCGAGCTCTCCGGCAAGGGCACCATCCGCAAGCGGGCGGCGGAGTTGGGCTACCGGGTGGAGCAGGAGCAGGATCTGGCCGAGCGGGTGCTGGGGCGGGTCAAGGAGAAGGAGAACCGGGGCTACCACTACGAGGCGGCGGACGCCTCCTTCGACCTGCTCCTCCGGGAGGAGCTGGACATGGCCGTGCAGTTCTTCCGGCTGGAGTCCTTCCGCATCATCGTGGAGAAGCGCGAGGACGGCAAGGTCATGACCGAGGCCACGCTCAAGGTCCACATCAACGGCGACCGGATCATCCAGACCGCCGAGGGGAACGGTCCGGTCAACGCGTTGGACAAGGCTCTGAGGCTCGCCATCGAGCGCAAGTACCCCCACCTGGCCCAGATCCACCTGGTCAACTACAGCGTGCGCATCCTGGACGAGGACCGCGGCACCGGCGCGGTCACCCGCGTGCTGCTGGATTCCTCCGACGGCCGCGAGTCCTGGGGGAGCGTCGGCGTCAGTGAGAACGTGGTCGAGGCCTCCTGGCAGGCCCTGGTCGACTCCATCACCTACGGGCTGCTGCGCTTCCAGGAGGAGGCGCCCGCCCGCCCCGCCGAGGAGCCCACGCCGCCCGCACGCTGACCCCGAGGTGCCGCCCGGCACCTGGTCATTCGTCCTATGACGGATTGCCGTATGACAAATGTCAGTCTTGCGGCCGCAATATTCCTCGATTAGTCTCATTCTCATCTCATCCGAATCGGCAGGCGGGCGTCGCCTCGCCGATGAGCATGGGTGTGCGCCACGACGTCTAGACAGGTCCATGACGAAGGGGGTCGCATGGATCGTAATGCCGTGTTCGGTCCGTGAATGCAGTCGTGTTGAGGGATGGAAACACTGCCCCCGGGCGGGCTCCAGAAAGCGAGTAGCGAACATGCTCGGAGAGATATCTCGACGTCAGTTCTTCAAGATCAGCGCAGGCGGGATCCTGAGTGCTCTACATCTGGTTCACGCTTCCACGGCTTCGAGCGCGTCGCCTCGGCCGCGATCCCGGGCGGACGATCCCTCTGGGCGGCTTCCATCGAGAGTTCATCGACCCGTCCCATGCTGATCCCACCGGTCATGCCCAACGGCACGATCACAGACAATCGTGCGGGGTACGAGCCTGACTACGAGATCGATCGATGAAGGCAGTTCAGGGCAACAGATGCCTCACACCTTCAGGCCAACTTCGACGAAGACCTACGACGGCCTGTGGGGCTGCGGATGCGGTGAAGCCGGGTACCAGACACAAGCGTAGGGTTCCGCAACGCCTTCCGGGCTCACCGTCGAGTTGCCACCGTGAACCGCCGGTCCGGGTGAAGTGGATCAACGACCTCAAGGACACAAACGGGAAGTATCTGTCCTACAATTGCTGCCACTCGACCATACCCTGCATTGGGCCAACCCGCACGGGGGCGTCAGGTATGTACTGCCGAGACACGTCAATCCTCGGGTGGCTCTGGCTCGGCAATCCCGATCACTACGCCGGCGCCATCCCCAGGCCGCCGTCGCGCTTGACGGCGGAGAGGACCCGGCTGCCCTCGAGCCTGGTAGTTCCGGAGTCTTGGAATCACCAGCACTGGCCAGCACGGCAACTGGTACGATTCTATTCCAAGGATGGCAACACCTACGGGAACTGTGGCCATGCTATCGCTATCCCAACGTCAGGAAGCCGCACCGCTATCTGGTTCCACGACCACGCGCTGGGCATGACCCGCTTGAACGTGTATGCCGGTCCGGCCGGCTTCTACTATCCTGGTGCTGCATGCGAGGCCGTCTGGACGCTGGAACTCCCGGCCGGGCTGCACTGGACCGGCGCCGCGGGGTGGCGCTCTTCGCGTTCAACAAGCCTACTACGATGACATCGCTCATCCAGGATCGGTCGTTCAACAGGACGGGTCCCTGTTCTACACCGAATTCGCGCCAGCTCTCTTCGACGGCGCCACGGGCAATGACCCGGCTACATTCCGAGCACCGAACTCTCAGAGCCCAATCTGGAAGCCGGAGTTCTTCGGCGAATCCCCAACGTTTCGCACCATCGCCGTCAACGGCAACATTGGCCGTACCTGAGGTCAAGGCCAGCGCTACCGCTTCCGCTTGATCAACGGTGTCAATCCCGCTTCCTGAGCTGACCTTCCAAGGCAATGAGAGTGGCGGCCGGCCATTGGCAAATCGGTACCGACCAGGGCCTCTGGACAAACCGGTTTCGGTCGGACCCACTGGTGATCATGCCGGCGAGCGGGCGATGTTATCGTGGACTTTGCCGGTGTGGCCCCGGGGACCACCTGTCCTGAACAACCTCGGTCCCGACGAGCCCTTCGGTGGGGTCGTCGGCCGCCAGGACCCGTCCGACCCGGCGACAACCGGCAAGATCATGCAGTTCAAGGTCGTGCGCGGCGCTGCGCCGACAGACGCCAGCTTCAACCCGCCGCCCCAGGGCCACGATTAGGAAGGGTTCGGCTACCATCGTGCGCCTGGTAAACCCCAGGAATGGCACGTTACCAAGTAATGTGAAGCCGGACCTCACTCGCGAGTTGACCCTCAACGAAATGCCAACGACAACCCGAGAAAAGTCCGCGGCATCACCTACGGCGGTGGACCCCTGGAGATTCTGGTCAATAACACCCATTGGAACGGGCTCAGACCAGACGAGAACGATCCCAACGAGATGATGTCGCCGCCTCTGGATCCGGTCAATGGTGGCAAGCCCGACGGGACCGGCAACTGGCTGACGGAGATGCCCGCCGAAGGCACGACGGAGGTCTGGGAGATCGTCAACACCACCATGGACGCCCACCCCATCCACACCCATCTCGCGCAGTTCCAGTTGATGAACCGCCAAGCCTTCGAGGCGATCTGGATGAGGGAACCGGTTTCTACGAGGTCTATGCCGCCGCCTTTCCGGTGGGGAGTTCATCCCAGCTTATGGGCCGCCCCTTCCCTACGCTCCCTCGCCTGCGTCCGGATGGCAAGTACGGGGGTAACCCGGACATCACCCCGTTCCTTATCGGAGCACCGCAACCTCCCAATGCGAATGAGGCCGGCTGGAAAGACACGATCCTAGTGCCGCCAGGCACCGTCACTCGTTCGTGGTGCGCTGGGCGCCGACAGATATGGCGATCCAGGCCAGCTCGTCACGCCTCCTGCGCTACCCGTTCCTGCCGAACGACGCCATCCCGGCACGACCGGCGGCATGTTCGACTACGTGTGGCACTGCCACATCGTCGAGCACGAGGACAACGAGATGATGCGTCCGTATCGCATCGGAGCCGAAGCACACGGCCAGCCGATGCCGACTATGCCGAGCCTAGCGGCCGGTAACGACATCTCGCTCAGCGTCGTCGCTGTGAGCCCGAAGCCCGGTCCACGCGGACCGGGCTTCGGCGTGTCCGGGGCCGCAGTCGTCTCCGATGCCGCTCATCCCGTATAGTCACGAGGCGGCCGGTCGACGCCCCGTCCCCGGCCGCGAGAGGGTCGTGGCCGGCTGCCTCCGGCGGGCGCCCACGATGGCGGAGAGAGGTTGTCGAACCGGAGGCTTCGTATGTCTGCGCAGCGATTCGTGGGTGTGGTCCTGATCGTGCTGGCGCTGGTGATCGGGATCGTTCCCCAGTACTTCAACTGTCAGCACGACGGCAAGGGGCTGACCGTGGCGGCGGCGAGCGCCATGAGCGGGGGCAGCGGCGCCATGACGGCCGGCGCCACCAAGACGGTGCCGATGAAGTGCTTCTGGACGGCGCGCGCCGCCATCGCCGTGGCCGTGCCCCTCGGCATCGTGGGACTCTTCCTCGCTCTTGCCCGGCGCAAGGAGGGCACCCGGGCGCTCTCCGTCCTCGCCATCGCCTCGGGGGCTTCGCCATGCTGCTGCCCACCAGCCTGATCGGCGTGTGCTCCCTGGCCACCGCCTCGTGCAACCAGGTGATGCAGCCCACGCTGCTCCTGGCGGGAGGGCTGACGATCGTCGCCGGCCTGGTGGCCCTCGGGCTCGGTGAGCGGAAGGTCGAGGCCGCCGCCGCATGACCCCGCTCCGCCTGGCCCTGAAAGGCATCGCGCGGAGTCCCTTCCGCAGCTGGGTGGTCTTCCTCTGCGCGCTGGTCATCGCCGGCCTGGCGCTCTCCACCGTCCTGATCGCCCGAGGGGCGCAGGCCAGCCTGGCCCTGGCCAACCAACGTTTGGGGGCGGACATCCTGGTGGTCCCGAAGGGCAGCATCGAGAAGGTGGAGGGAGCCTTGCTGATGGGCCACACCACGAAGGTGTGGATGCCGGCGTCCACGCTCGACCGGGTGGCCAAGGTGCGGGGAGTGGTGGCCGCGTCCCCGCAGCTCTACCTGACCTCGCTGGCGAACGCCGACTGTTGCTCCGTATCGGACATGCTGATGGTCGCCTACGACCCTGCCACCGACTTCACGGTCAGACCGTGGTTGGAGAAGACGGTGGGAAGAGAGCTCCGGTCGGGGGAGGTCGTGGGTGGCATCTACGTGTTCACGCCCCCCGGAGACGACTTCATCCAGATCTATGGCTCCCGGGTCACCCTCAAGGCGAACCTCGAGCCGACCGGCACCAATCTGGACCACACCATGTTCCTCACCTTCGAGACGGCCAAGGAGGTGGCCCGCCTGTCGACCACCCAGGCGGAGAGACCGCTGGTCATCCCGCCGGACAGCGTCTCGGCCGTGATGGTGGGCGTCCAACCGGGGCTGCGCGTGCCGGATGTCGCCTCCGCCATCCTGCGGGAGGTGCCCGGGGTCAGCACCATCACCAGCCCGGAGCTCTTCGGCTCCTTCCGCAGGCAGATGGCCGGTCTCTGGCAGGTGATGCTGGCGGTGCTGGGCCTGACGCTGGTGCTCTCGCTCGTGCTGATCGGCCTGGTCTTCTCGATGGCGGTGCACGAGCGCCGTCGCGAGATCGGGGTGCTGCGGGCCTTGGGCGCGACCCGCCTCATCGTGTTCCGCTCGCTGCTCTCCGAAGCGCTCCTGCTGGCGTTGGCCGGGGGGCTTTCCGGAGTCGTCCTGGGGGCGGTGGTGGTCTACCTGTTCCGCGACCTGATCATGGCCTCGGTCGGCTTCCCCTTCCTCTTCCCCGGGGGACTCTCCCTGGCGGGATTCGTCCTGGGCGGCCTGGCTCTCGTGCTCGTGGGGGCCGGGATCGCCGCCTTCATCCCGGTCTATCGGGTGACCCGCCAGGATCCGGCCGCCGCGATGAGGGAGTGACCGTGCTTTCGCTGCAGAAGGTCGCCAAGGTGTACGACCTGCACGGCACGAAGGTCCACGCGGTGACGGGCGTCGACCTCGCGGTCGAGCGGGGAGAGTTCGTCATGATCACCGGGCGCTCCGGGTCCGGCAAGACCACGTTGCTCAACCTGGCCGCCGGCCTGACCACGCCCAGCTCGGGCAAGGTGTCGGTGGACGGCATCGACCTCTGGAGCCTCTCCGACAAGGAGCGGTCCCGGCTCCGGAACCGCAGGCTCGGCTTCGTGTTCCAGTTCCCCAGCCTCCTGCCCCATCTCACCGTGCTCGAGAACGTCGGCCTTCCCGCGGGCTTCGGCCCGACCGCCGCCGATGGCTCCGCTGTGTCCGCCAAGCGGGCCGCCGAGTTGCTCGCGCTGGTGGGCCTGTCGGACAAGCTGCGGGCGTACCCCCGGCAGCTCTCAGCCGGACAACAGCAGCGGGTGGTCCTGGCCCGTTCGTTGATCAACGGCCCGGAGCTCATCCTGGCGGACGAACCCAGCAGCAACCTGGACGAGCGCACCGAACGGGAGATCATGGACCTGTTCCAGCAGGTCCACGGGGAGACCGGCGTCACCATCGTCTTGGTGACCCACACCTCGCAGTTGCTGGCGTACGGCACTCGGTCGATCGAGATGGCCGA
Organism: uncultured Actinomycetota bacterium; assembly: GCA_963796315.1. Lineage (GTDB taxonomy): Bacteria > Actinomycetota > Thermoleophilia > RBG-16-64-13 > RBG-16-64-13 > CAWCLH01. Next base: position 1,143 of record CAWCLH010000001.1, on the reverse strand, counting down.
GGGGCGCGTCGTGCGTGACGATGCCGGGCCGGCGGTCGGGGTGTCCGCACCCGGGAGCGACGCCCGGATCTGACCGGGCTCACGCCGGTCCTCACGCCCTCGTCCATTTCCTGCCCTTTTCCTGCTCTTTCTGGTCGATTGGCTCTTGACGCGCTCCGGACCTTCGCGTAGACTGCCACACAAGGTTAGGGTTACCTAATATGTACACACCGGCTACCCTCGCAGGGAGGCCGTGGGAGGTTCGATATGACACTGCTCGAGACCCGAGGACGTCGTCCGGTGAGGATCATCGAGATCCCGGACGACCGGGCCCGGGCGCAGTGCATACGGTTCGGCATCGGGGAGGGAACGGTGGTCGACCATGCGGAAGCGTTGGCTCTGGGCCCCGTCCTCATCCGCCATCGTAGCCAGGAGATCTGTCTGGGCCGCAACCTCGCGGCCCGCATCCTGATCGAAGAGCTTCCCAAGAGATGAGCGCGACCGAGAGTTGCCACGGCTGCCACGGTCCTGTGGCGGTCGAGGCGCCTGCGGGCGCCCGCAAGATCGTTCTCGTCGGGAACCCCAACGTGGGGAAGTCGCTCTTCTTCAACGCGTTCACCGGTCTCTACGTCGATGTCTCCAACTACCCGGGCACGACCGTCGCGATCTCGAGCGGCCGCATGGGGGACGACGTGGTCCTGGACACGCCCGGCATCTACGGGGTCTCGTCCTTCAACGACGAGGAGACGGTCGCTCGGGACATCGTGATGGAGGCCGACATCATCGTCAACGTGGTGGACGCCGTCCACCTGGAACGGGACCTCTTCCTGACCCAGCAGGTCATCGACATGGGCATCCCGACCATCGTCGCCCTGAACATGGTGGACGAGGCCGAGGCCCGCGGGGTGGGCGTGGATCCCCATCGCTTGTCCCGCCGGCTGGGCGTCCCGGTCATCCCCACGGTGGCCATCCACCGCAAGGGTCTGGACGACGTGCGCCGGGCGATCGAGACGGCTCGGGTGGGCGCCTCCGATCCCATCCTTCAGGACCGCATGACGGCGCTGCTGGACCGGGTGGGGACCCGCCCGGAGGCGCTGCTGGTATTGGAAGGCGACCCCTACGTGGCTGAGCGTCACGGGGTCGAGCCGATGGGGCTGCGCGACG